>NZ_CP047202.1 GCF_030408715.1 Corynebacterium confusum
GTGTCTGATCCGCAAGCGAACATAAACGCCACCTGGCGAACTGTGGTCGATGATCTCCTGGCTCAATCCGAGCAGCCAGACTCCGACGTACCAACCTTTACCCACTCCCAGCGCCTGTACCTGCAGATCGCCCGGCCCATCATGGTCATGAACGGCTACGCGCTGATCGCCGCGCCCGATGAAACCGGCAAGCGCACCCTCGAGCAGGAACTGGGACACTACATCACCAAGTCCCTCAACCGGCACCTGGCCAGCCCCTGCGCCCTGGCCGTGACGGTCGCCGCCCCCGAGGCCCCCGCCGCGCCGCAGCCCACGCCCGAGCCCGAACCGGAGCCCGAACCGGGCCTGCACCAAGTGGACGTGACCAAGATGCCGGACTTCCCGCACCAGATCACGGATCCGGCCGCCGCCCAGACCGCTACGCAGCCGGCACCGGAGCAGCGCGAATTCAGCGAACAGCCGCACCGCCGCGAGCCGTGGTCCCAGACCCACGCGCCAGCCAGTCTGGACGAACTGGCGGATCACTACCAGCAGCAACAGCCGGACGCCCCCGCCCCGGTGGAGCAACCGCAGCAGACGCCGCACTACGGCAACCGGATGCCGCGCGAGGAGCCGGCGCACGACCCGAACCGCGATCAGTCCCTGAACCCGAAGCACACCTTCGACAGCTTCGTCATCGGCTCGTCCAACCGCTTCGCCAACGGCGCGGCCGTCGCAGTCGCCGAAAACCCGGCCCGCGCTTACAACCCCCTGTTCATCTGGGGCGGCTCCGGCTTGGGCAAGACGCACTTGCTCCACGCCGCCGGCAACTACGCGCAGTACCTGCACAAGGGCCTGCGGGTCAAGTACGTTTCCTCCGAAGAATTCACCAACGACTACATCAACTCCCTGCGCGACGACCGCCAGGAATCCTTCAAGCGGCGCTACCGCAACCTGGACATCCTCATGGTCGACGACATCCAGTTCCTGGAGGGCAAGGAGTCGACGCAGGAGGAATTCTTCCACACCTTCAACGCCTTGCACCAGGCCAACAAGCAGATCATTTTGTCGTCTGACCGCCCGCCCAAGCAGCTGACCACCCTGGAGGACCGCCTGCGCACCCGCTTTGAGGGCGGGCTCATCACGGATATTCAGCCGCCAGACCTGGAAACGCGCATTGCCATCCTGATGAAGAAGGCGGCCGCCGACGGCACCACCGTCGACCGCGCGGTCCTGGAGCACATCGCCTCCCGCTTCGAGTCCTCGATCCGCGAGCTCGAGGGCGCGCTCATCCGCGTCTCGGCCTATTCTTCGCTGGTCAACGAGCCCATCAACGTCGAGATGGCCGAGATCGCCCTGCGGGACCTGGCCCCGGATGCCGCCGATGCCCAGATCACCCCGGCCACCATCATGGACGTGACCGCGGAGTACTTCGACATCGAGGTCTCCACGCTGACCGGCGCCGGCAAGAAGCGCACCGTCGCCCACGCGCGCCAGCTGGCCATGTACTTGTGCCGCGAGCTCACCGAGCTTTCCCTGCCGAAGATCGGCGATCACTTCGGCGGTAAGGACCACACCACCGTCATGTACGCCGATCGCAAGATCCGCAAGGAAATGACGGAAAAGCGCGCGACCTACGACGAGATCCAAACCCTGACCCAGAGGATCAAGGCCCGCGGGCGCAGCTAACCGCGAAAAAGAACACAGAACCCAAGGCCCGCCATCTCCCCGAGGGACGGCGGGCCTTTCTGCGTCTCTAATCCTCCGGCCTAGATTTCCTTGTAGCTCGGTAACGCGGTAACTCGGAGCCCCAGAGTCCGCATCAATTGTGGAATTACACATCCGCAGCCCGCCACGAGCCCTCCTGGTGCCGCCCCATACTGGGCATCGCGCCAGCTCGCAGCTGGAAAAGAAGTTTATCCACAACGTTTATCCACAGTTGTGTAATTACAGACTTGTAATTCATAGATCCGCCTCACAAAAATGAATTACACAGGGCAACCGCCTCCCGGCCTGATCTGTGAGGGGATTTGTGTAATTCCGGTGAACAAACCGCGCGCCCCTGTGATCAAATGACAAGAATCCGAATTTGATCACAGATCGGCCGCTTTGATCACAAAATGATCACAGCCGAACCCACAGCCTGGATCTGCGCCCCGAACTTGTCATTTAGGGCGCTATCCACAGATCCCACAACGGTTACTACTACTGCTACTTTAAATTTCTAGAGATCCAACAAAACTAGGGTGTGTGAAAAAGTCCGGCCCCGGCTCGCCTCACCCACCGAGACGGCTCGGACTAGAATGACAAAATGTCGTTCAACCCGCAGATCGAGCGCGGGTACTGATCGGGTAAGTTGGAAGCACTTACATAATTCGCGAATTTCTAGGAGCTAGACCCACCATGGATGATTCCTCTTCCGTGTCATTCCGCGTGGCCAAGGACGACCTGTCCAGCGCAGTCGCCTGGGTTGCTCGCAACCTGCCGACCAAGGTCACGCAGCCTGTCCTGCGCGCTATGCTCATCACCGCTGACGAGCAGGGACTGGAACTTACCGGCTTTGATTACGAGGTATCCACGCGCGTGCGGATCCCGGCGGAAGTGGAAAACCCCGGCCGAATTGCCGTTGCCGGCAAGCTGATCGCTGAGATTGTGGCTAACCTGCCCAACCAGGCGGTGGATCTGCGCCTGGACGGCAACAAGGTTTTGCTGACCTGTAGCTCCTCCCGCTTCGAGCTGCCGCTGATCCCCCTGGATGACTACCCGCAGCTGCCGACGCTGCCGGAGGTCACCGGCACCATCAACCCGCAGCTCTTCGTGGACGCGATCTTCCAGGTCGCCTCCGCCGCCGGTAAGGATGACACCCTGCCCATGCTCACGGGCGTGCACATGGACATCCAGGGCAAGACCATTCACCTCACGGCCACGGACCGTTTCCGCCTGGCCATGCGCACGGTGGAATGGGAACCGCAGGATGACAGCGTCGAGGCCAAGCTCCTAGTCCCAGCGAAGACCCTCCAGGACAACGCCCGCACGCTGGATACCAGCCTGAACACCCCGGTCGAGATCGCCGTGGGTACCGGCGAGAACATCGGCGGCGACGGCCTGTTCGGCCTGCACGCTGACAGCCGGGAGACCACCACGCGCATGCTGGACGCGGACTTCCCGAACGTCGCCCCGCTGCTGCCGAAGACCCACACCGCGATGGCTTCCATTGAGATTGGTCCGCTGCAGGAAGCCATCCGGCGCGTGTCCCTGCTGACGGAGCGCAACGCGCAGATCCGCATGCAGTTCACCTCCGGCCAGGTGATCCTGTCTGCCGGCGGTTCGGATTCCGGTACCGCAGAGGAAACCCTGCCGTGTGCCTTCTCCGGCGTTTCGGAGCTCATCATCGCGTTCAACCCGAGCTACCTGAAGGATGGCCTGGGCGTGGTGCACACCGACCGCGTGGTCTTCGGCTTCACCGAGCCGTCTCGGCCGGCCATCATGATCCCGGAACCCGAAAACATGCCGGAGGCAGACGCAGACGGTAATTTCCCCACCCCGGAGACCGACTTCACTTACCTGCTTATGCCGGTTCGCCTGCCCGGTTAAACAGAAAGCGGGGTGCGTCTAACGCATGTATATTCGCGATCTGGATCTGCGGGACTACCGTTCTTGGCCCAACCTGCACTTACAGCTCGAGCCGGGGATCACTCTGTTCGTGGGCCGCAACGGTTTCGGCAAGACGAATATCGTCGAGGCGGTGGGTTATACCGCCCACCTGTCTTCGCACCGCGTCAACCACGACGCCCCGCTCATCCGCCAGGGCGCCCAGAATTCGCGCGTCTCCATGACCGCGGTCAACCAGGGCCGGGAGCTCACCACGCACCTTTTGCTCAAGCCCCATGCCGCGAACCAGGCCCAGATCAACCGCACCCGCCTGAACTCGCCCCGCGAGCTGTTGGGCGTGGTCAAGACCGTGCTCTTTTGCCCGGAGGACCTGGCCTTGGTCCGCGGCGAGCCGGCCGAGCGCCGAGCCTACTTGGACACCATCATCGCCTCGCGCACCCCGCGGCTAGCCGGGGTCAAGGCGGATTACGACAAGGTGCTCAAGCAACGCAACGCCTTGCTGAAGTCGGCATCGCCGGCCCTGCGCCGCGGCTACCAGGACGACGAGGGCGTCTCGGCGCTTTCCACATTGGATGTGTGGGACGGGCAGCTGGCGCACTTGGGTGCCCAGGTGATCGCCGCCCGTCTCGAGCTTGTCGATGCCCTCTCCGAGCTCATCCCCGCCGCTTACGCGGGGCTGGCTCCCGAGTCGCGCCCAGCGGAGATTACGTACAAGTCCACGATCGACACCAGCGACCGCGAGGTCTTAGAAGCCGTGCTGCTGGCGGAGCTGGGCAACGCCCGCAACCGGGAGATCGAACGCGGGATTTCCCTGGTTGGGCCACACCGCGACGATCTCGTCCTGAATCTGGGACCGCAGCCGGCCAAGGGCTTCGCCAGCCACGGCGAGACCTGGTCGTACACCATCGCCCTGCGTTTGGCGGAGTTTAACCTGCTGCGCCAGGAGGGAAGCGACCCGGTGCTGATCCTGGACGATGTCTTCGCGGAGTTGGATGCGAAGCGCCGGCAGAAGCTCGTGCACCTAGCCAGCGACGCCGAACAGGTACTCATCACCGCCGCGGTGGACGAGGATCTGCCGGACAACCTCGAGACCAGCCACCGCTACGAGGTCACTGTGCGCGATACCGACGAGGGCCGAATCTCGGAAATCTCCGCGGGAGACGATTCCGCGGACGACCCGGAGGAGCAGTAGTGGCGCGCTGGGTAGAACGTGAAGAATTTGATCCCGACGACCCGGTCAGTGAGTTCTTTCACCGCATTCGCCTGACGGCCAAGAACCCGCCCAAGCTGGCTCGCCGGGCCCGCAAGCTGCGGATGGAACCCGGCCGCGAGGACCTTTCGGTACCCGGCATCGCCGGCAAATTACTGGGAAACGTGGCGGAGCGTCCAAAGCGCGACGCGGATGACGAGACCCAGGAGACCGGCGACGAGCGGGATATTCACTCGATTTCCTCGCTCAAGCGGTATACCGAGATAGACAACTACCAGGGCTACCAGGAGGGCCGTCCCAGCGGCGCCGACGGCCGCCGGGTGGCACGCTCCATCGGCGTCCCCAGCCTCGGCATGGCGCTGGGCCGCGAAATCATCGAGCGCGGGTGGCAGCAGGACCTGGCCCACGGCTGGATCATGGGGCACTGGGCCCTGCTGGTCGGAGAGCGCATCGCCGCGCACACCCGGCCAGAAAAGATTGATGGGCAGACGGTCTATATCCAGACCGATAACTCCAACTGGGCCACGGAGCTGCGCTACCTGCAGCGTCAGATCATCAAGCGAATCGCCGAGACCATCGGCCCCGACGTCGTCACCGAGCTGAAGATCGTAGGCCCCAAGCAACACCGCAACTACCAGGGCCGCATGTGGGTCAAACCTCAAGGCTCCCAAGATACCTACGGCTAATTTAGCCCTTAAAAGGCGGTTTTAAGGCGTGGTAGCTGGCCTTCAGTAGGGGACCACAGTGTAGAATGGTAAAGGTCTTAAAACTAGCTATAGCCAAAAGGAGAACGTAGTTCCGTGGCTGAACAACCAGCATATGATTCCGGGTCAATTACGATCCTGGAGGGCCTCGAGGCAGTTCGCAAACGCCCGGGCATGTACATCGGTTCCACCGGCATACGCGGCCTGCACCACCTGATCTGGGAGGTCGTGGACAACTCGGTCGATGAGGCGATGGCAGGTTACGCCACCAAGGTAACCGTGCGCCTGCTCAAGGACGGCGGGGTAGAGGTCATCGATGATGGCCGCGGTATCCCGGTCTCCATGCACGCTTCCGGCGCGCCCACCGTGCAGGTGGTCATGACCCAGCTGCACGCGGGCGGCAAGTTCGACTCGGATTCCTACGCGGTTTCCGGCGGCCTGCACGGCGTGGGTATCTCCGTGGTCAACGCGCTGTCCACGCGCGTCGAGGCGGAGATCAAGCGCGACGGGAAGCACTGGTACCAGAACTTCGTCAACGCCATCCCGGAGGACCTGGTCGAGGGCGGCAACGCCCGCGGGACCGGCACCACCGTCCGCTTCTGGGCGGATCCGGAAATCTTCGAAACCACCGATTACGACTACGACACGATCGCGCGTCGCCTGCAGGAGATGGCCTTCCTGAACAAGGGCCTGACCATCGAGCTGGTGGACGAGCGCGTGACCCAGGAGCAGCTCGAGCTCGAGGCCATCGCCGAGGCCGAGTCCGGGGAGTCGCAACTGGATGCCGCCTCCTTCGACGACGCCGACATCAACGAGGATCCGGCCGACCCGGAATCCGCTGAGGAGCAGGCGGAGGATAAGCCGAAGAAGAAGCTGCAGAAGAAGGCCACGTTCTACTACCCCGAGGGGCTGGTGGACTACGTGAAGTTCCTCAACAAGACCAAGACTGGGATTCACCCGACCATCGTCAGCTTCGACGCCATCGGTGAGGACCACGAAGTCGAGGTCGCGCTGCAGTGGAACCAGGGCTACAAGGAGTCCGTCCACACCTTCGCGAACACGATTAACACCTACGAAGGCGGTACTCACGAGGAGGGCTTCCGCGCGGCGCTGACCTCCCTGATGAACCGTTACGCCAAGGAGCACAAGCTGCTCAAGGAAAAGGACGGCAACCTCTCCGGCGAAGACTGCCGTGAGGGCCTGGCCGCGGTCATTTCCGTTAAGGTCGGCGACCCGCAGTTCGAGGGCCAGACCAAGACCAAGCTGGGCAACTCCGAGATCAAGGGCTTCGTGCAGCGCGCGGTCAACGAGCATGTCAATGACTGGTTCGACGCCAACCCGGCGGAGGCCAAGGCCATCATCAACAAGGCCGTCTCTTCGGCCCACGCGCGCCAGGCTGCCCGCAAGGCCCGCGAGATGGTCCGCCGCAAGTCTGCCACCGACCTGGGCGGCCTGCCCGGCAAGCTGGCGGATTGCCGTTCCAAGGACCCGAAGATTTCGGAGCTCTACATCGTGGAGGGCGACTCCGCAGGTGGTTCCGCTAAGGCCGGCCGTGACTCCCTCTACCAGGCGATCCTGCCGCTGCGCGGCAAGATCCTGAATGTGGAGAAGGCCCGCATGGACAAGGTGCTCAAAAACGCCGAGGTCCAGGCCATCATCACCGCGCTGGGCACGGGTATCCACGAGGAATTCGATATCTCCAAGCTGCGCTACCACAAGATCGTGCTGATGGCCGACGCCGATGTCGACGGCCAGCACATCGCCACGCTGCTGCTGACCCTGCTGTTCCGCTTCATGCCGCAGCTGGTTGAGGAAGGCCACGTCTACCTGGCTAACCCGCCGCTCTACAAGCTGAAGTGGTCCAAGGGCACCCCGGGTTACGCCTTCTCCGACGACGAGCGCGACGAGCAGCTTCAGGAGGGCCTGAACGCCGGCCGCAAGATCAACAAGGACGACGGCATCCAGCGCTACAAGGGCCTGGGCGAGATGAACGCCAAGGAGCTGTGGGAGACCACCCTGGATCCGACGACCCGCATCCTGCGTCGCGTGGATCTGGAAGACGCCCAGCGCGCCGACGAGCTGTTCTCCATCCTCATGGGCGATGACGTTTCGGCCCGCCGTTCGTTTATCACCCGCCGCGCCAAGGACGTCCGTTTCCTCGACGTCTAAGGAGGCCAACGGCAGTGGGAGTACTACTCCTGCTGCCGTTTTTGCGTTTGCAGGTGCTGGTGGGACTTTTAGGTGACGCGTTTAGTGGTGACGTAACCACAAAAGCACGGCTTTGACGCGGCGGTTGTCGTCCTGGGGGCTAAAGCCCAGTTTCATGAAGACGTTGGCCACGTGTTTGCTGACGGCACCGGCGGTAAGCACGAGGCGCTGTTGGATTTCGCCGTTGCTCAAGCCTCGTGCCATGAGTTCTAGGACCTCTGTCTCCCGCGGGGTGAGGTTGGCTATACCGGAGCGACGCGATTGCAGAAGCGAGGAAATGACCTCGGGATCCACGGCGATTCCACCACCTACTACCTCGCCCAGGGTACGGTTTAGTTCAGCTACGTCCGCGATACGTTCTTTCAGCAGGTATCCGAACCCGCCGTGCTCGAGCAGGGAGTCGAGGTAGCTGGCGGCAACGTACTGGGACAAAACCACCACGGGCAGGTTACCGGCCCCGGTAGCTTCCCATTCACTCCGCAGGTCGTGAGCAGCGCGCAATCCGTCGTCCCTGTGTTCCGGGGGCATGCGAACATCCGTTACCACGATATCCGGTTGGACCAGGCGGACCTGTTGTTTGAGCTGGTCGGCATCGTTAACGGTATGAACCTCGTGCCCGAGCGCTGACAAGAGTTCGCGCAGACCCTCGCGCAACAGGACAGAGTCTTCCGCCAAGACGATGGTTAACGGCTGGGTAGAGGAATCGGTTTTAGTCATCTTTTCGCTCCTGCAGGTTGCGATAGGGTACGGTGAGTTCTAGGCGTGCCCCACCAAGTCGGATATCGGGCAGTAGGGTCAACGTGCCGTGCAGGTCAGCCGCCCGCTCTCGCAGTCCCACTAGCCCGGTGCCGGAGGTGCTCGGGGTGGCCGGCGGGCCTTGACCATCGTCTGCGATGGAGACGAGGACAGAGTCTGCCATCCATTCGACGCGCACCGCCACACGCTGGGCTTTGCCGTGCTTCGTGGCATTGGTCAACGCTTCGGCCACGCAGTGGTAGGCCAGTAGGGCCGAAGTGGCGTCTAGCCCGCGTTCGCGGCCGGAAAAGGAGCGAGTCGTATCCAGGCCGCTATGCACCAGCAACTCGTCGATGGCAGCCTGCAAGCCCTCATCGTAAAGGACTTGGGGCGAGATCCCGCGGACCGTGGCGCGGAGGCTCGCCAGGGCCTCACTCACATTGTGCCGCGCAGAGCGCAGAGCCTTCTCGGGGTCGCGATTAGACTGCAGCGCCAGCTCTAAGGTGGATAGGTTTAACTGCAGCGCAGTCAGGTATTGCTGCGGGCCATCGTGTAGTTCCCGCTCTATGCGTTGGCGTTCGCCATCGAAGGCGTCGATGACGGTCGTGCGCGAGGCGAGGAGAGAGTCCAGTTCCTGCTGGTCCGGGCTGAGTAGGACTGAGGTGGCTTTAACTGCCAAACCGGTGATACCCCAGCTCCCGTAGAGCAGGACGATAAACAAGACTATCCCTAGCGGCCAGCACGCCGCGGCGACCAGGACCGGGTTGTCGGTCGACCAAAATCCCACGTCAAACCTGCTATCGATGGAGCTTAAAAAGATGAACGGCATGGCAAACAACAACGGGATGAGAAGCACCGCGGCAAACCACACGATCAGACTGACTGTGGCCAGCAGAATTTGAATTACCAGATGGATAAGCTGCGGGCCGTTTATCATCCCTTTTCCTGGCCGGGGAGCAATGTCGATCCCCATTCCACCCGCGCACGCCCGCCCCAGCGCGGCTACCGCGCGTCCGACAAGCGGGAGCCAGGGCAGCAACATTAAAGAGCAAAGCATCATCGGTAGCGCAGCCATAGCCAGAACAAAACTAATACCCAGCGCACGCCACGTATACCCGTTAGCTAGGAGTTTCCACGGTGCGGGATGAAATCCGGCGAAGACTGATGATTGCTCCATGATGCTTAGAAAGCTTATTAGGTTTTAGCCGCCAGCACAGTAGAGCTAACTCCCCAACAACTAGGCCACCTAGCGCCCTGTCTAATCCGGCTGCCGCGGAGTGAACTTGTAACCATGCAGAAGACAACGAAGTCCCAGGCGGATGCGTCACCTGGGCTACACGCAAGGACAGTAACCAAGAAATTCGGGTCGCAGATGGTTTTTCAGAACCTCGACCTCGACATTGCCCCGGGTGAGTTCGTGGCCGTGATCGGGCCGTCTGGCTCCGGCAAAACCACGCTGCTCAACCTACTGTCGGGATTGGATACCCCGACCAGTGGCGACATCAATGCCCCGAGCCGCCGGCAACGTGCCTTCATCTTCCAAGATTACAACCTCCTCGAGGCGCTTAACGCACGACACAACGCGGAGTTGACTAGCCGTCTCATCGGCCGGAAGGTGAGTAAGGCGGTCGTCGACCGCACATTCCGGCTGCTGGGTATAGAAAGCCTGAAAGAACGCTTACCGCATCAGCTATCAGGAGGGCAGCAGCAGCGGGTAGCCGTTGCCCGAGCGGTCATCGCGGAAGTCCCCTATATCTTTGCTGATGAGCCCACCGGCGCCCTCGATGATACGAGTGCGTCCGCGGTTTTGGATTGTTTAGGACAAGCTGCCCAGCAGGGCAGCACCGTGGTGATGGTGACTCACTCCGAGGCAGCCGCTGCACGGGCCGACCGGATCATTGATTTGGGGAGGGTGTCAGCATGGGACGCGGAATAGCCTATGTCTTATATAGTGAATTCGTCGCTAGCGCTTGGTCCTGGGTGGCGGTCGCGGTGTCCATGGCGATGGGAGGATTAAGCGCTGCACTAGCCCTGTTGCTCTTGGATGCCGGCGGTGATGAGGCTGGTGCCCTGGGCGGCAGCATCTTGGGGATGGCGGTACTGGTGATTGTGGCAGTGAGCTTCTCGCAGCTTCGGCTGATTATCACCGAGCGGGCATATACCTTTGCGCGTTGGAAGCTTAGCGGGATGCCAGGATGGCTGGTTTTTGTACTGTTAGGCGTGCTCATCATGGCGGTGTGCCTCCTCGGGGCTTTCCTAGGCGCTCAACAGGCCCACTGGTTTGTCGAGCCCGCGCTGGAGCAATTACGTGCCGATGGAATTCCGCTCGGTAACCCTTCCGAAGACTTTCCCGCGAAAGCTATTGCTACGTGGGTCTGCGCTGGTGCGGGCATCGTCGGCGGGTGGTTGCCGCTATGGCGGGTCGCACGGAGAGATCCGGCTCGTGTCCCGCCGTTCCCGGAAACGGAGGCTGGCCCGTGGGCGAAAGCCTGGCGGGTCGGTCGGACGGTTATCGCCTACGGCCTGTTGGCCGCCTTAATCTATCCGGCCGTAGCTAGGAAGATCACTGAGCCGGACGAGGTGATGTCCTGGGGCATGGGCCTGATTATGGCCTTCGTCGTCCTCGGGGGATGGTTGGTACCGTCCCTCGTACAGCTGACCTGCGCGGGACGGCTGGCCGGGCCTTTAGCACAGGTCGCGGCAGCCAACCTGCGGGCCCGGGTGCGCTTTGCAGCCCCGCAGATCGTGCCGTGGGTATTGGTCGGCACGTTGTTTTTCGGCGTTGGTTCGGCGCTCCGGATCGGGGGAGCAGAGCAGGGAGCAAGCTATAGCAGTCCCGGCGTATTTGTCGTCGTCCTAGCTCCAGTGTTGGGGCCCGCGCTCGTGGCTGCCTGCGTCATCCCCTTGCTCTTGCGGCGCCGAGTAAGCCGGGATGCTCGCGGCTTGTTTCTATCCGGAGCGGGCCGCGGCGAGCACTCCATCCTCCAAGTGTGGGAGGCGGCATATCTAACGGCAGCGACGGCTCTTGCCGTCTTGGTGCTGGGCATTATCGTCGTCGCACCCCTCCAGGCCTCCCTGGGTCACGGTTTTTTCCCTTCCAGTTGGTGGGGCCAGCTGTGGTGGACTCCCTTCATCATCGTGATTGGAGCGATGTTCCTGGTGACCGCGGCTATCAGAATTGCGGTTAGCCGCGCGTCTAACCCAGGTTGCGCTGCAGGATCTGTCCCATGTCGGTGACGTAGGGCTCCAGCAGGCCGGCGGCCTTGCCCCGCAAGCTTTGGTAGGCCTTGGTGAGGGTGGCGTTGTTGACCTTCTCGGCGTGTTGGTCGGCCACGGCCAGCAGGCTGTCGATGACTTGCTGGCTGCGCGGGGACAGGAAGACGCCGAAGTCGTCAGAGTTGCTGTCGCTGAACTCCTGCCAGTAGCCCTCCAGCTCGCCCAGCACGTCGGGCAGCAGCCGGTCGATGGCCTGAGCCAGGACGTTGGGGCGAACCTTGGTAGCCGCCTTGAGGGCGGCTTTCAAGGCAAAGCCGCTGATGCCGGTCTGGCTATCGATGATCTTATCCGCCAGCTTTTCCAGGTCGGAGATGGTGGAGTTCCGGCGGGGCTCTTTGAGCAGGGGAGAGAGATTGGTTGCGGTCATAGAAGATCAATCTACCGGTTGCTCCCGAGCGCGCAGGAAGACGCGCGCGTTGAGTTCGGTGACTTTCCCGCGTCCAGATTGTCATCAAAAGGCCCTTCTACGCCCACCTGCTGGAGGCGTCGGCCATGCGCACGCACCCCCACTCAAAAGAACGTTGCTTTTTCATGCAATGGCAAAGTAGGTACGCGCTTTATCGGTGCTACGGTTGGGAACAATCGTGTACCACGGGAAAACATACTATGCGCGGAGCTACTCCCCAGTAGCTAATCTTCCCTGCCGCGTGTAGAACAATGTCTATGAAAATTGTCGTTTGCGTCATTTATGTCCGCTACCCGGATCACACCGAACCCCTTTGCGGGTTTGTCGAGTCCGAAGAGACCGCCCGGAAGATTGACGGCTGGTGGCGTGCACAACCCGGTGACATGATAGGAACCTGGGAAGATTTCGAGGTCGAGGTCGATAGCCGGGACCAGATTCTCTATGGAGTGTTCACAGGCGCACCCACTCCCGAAATCACCGATAGCAGCTTCTGGGACTTTGACCCTATCTGTTACGGGGTTTACACCGACCGAGAAGAAGCTGAGAAGGCAACTAAACCAAAGTCAATCTGGGCAGCAAACAACGGCCCCCAGAAATATGTCCTTCCATTTCGTCTGGGCTGGACATATGACCGGTACTTCCCCGACGGCAAGCCCTGGCCGCCATACCGGCTGTAGCGGAGTTTAATCTACCGGTTGCTCCCGAGCGCGCAGGAAGACGCGCGCGCTGAGTTCGGCGAAATCCTCGTTGCCGGTGTTCAGCGCCGGGAAGGCGCGCAGGCAGGTGCGCAAGGTCCGGGCGGCGGTCAGGTCCGAGGCTTGCACGGCGATGCCGTCGATGTGGGCGTGGGCGGCCGCTGAGGCCGCGGCCAGTGCCGCGAAATTGCTCACGCGAGCCGCCGGGTGCAGACGCTGGTATTCGCGGGCCACGAGCAACAGCTGTTCCGGGCTCATCGGGCGGACCGGATTTCGGATTCCAGCTGGGCGCGGCCGGGCAGCAACGAGCGGGCGAGGTCTTGGATGGCGGCATCGTTAAGCGTGCGGGCGGCCGCCAAAGTCACGGCGCGGATGACGGCCTCGTGTTTGGAGGTGCCCCACGCGGACGCCAGCAGGGTCAGCGCGTGGTCTAGATCGGGGGGTAGTCGCAAGGTCATGGCCATGCCCGAAATGGTATCACCGTGATACCAGATATGATCTTTTCGGGACATTCTGGGCCCGTGAATGCCCGTCTGCGCCTTTGTCCCAGTACAATAGGTGGTTATGAGTGACAACAATAATGAAGATTTCGATCGGATTTTTCCGATTGATATTAACCAGGAGATGGAGTCGAGTTATATCGACTACGCCATGTCCGTCATCGTCGGCCGTGCCCTCCCGGAGGTCCGCGACGGCCTGAAGCCGGTGCACCGCCGCATCCTCTACGCGATGTTCGACTCCGGCTACCGCCCGGAGCGCAGCTACGTGAAGTCCGCCCGCCCGGTCTCTGACACCATGGGCCAGTTCCACCCCCACGGCGACTCCGCCATTTACGACACCCTGGTCCGCCTGGCGCAGTCCTGGAACATGCGCTACCCGCTGGTAGACGGCCAGGGCAACTTCGGTTCCCGCGGTAACGACGGCCCGGCCGCCATGCGTTACACCGAGTGTAAGATGACGCCGCTGGCCATGGAGATGGTCCGCGATATCCGCGAAAACACCGTCGACTTCTCCCCGAACTACGACGGTAAGACCTCGGAGCCGGACGTTTTGCCGTCCCGCGTGCCGAACCTGCTTATGAACGGCTCCGGCGGTATTGCCGTCGGCATGGCTACCAACATCCCGCCGCACAACCTCAACGAGCTGGCCGAGGCCATCTACTGGCTGTTGGACAACCCGAACGCCAGCGAGGAAGAAGCCTTGGCCGCCTGCATGGAACGCGTGAAGGGCCCGGATTTCCCGACCGCCGGCCTGATTGTGGGCGACAACGGCATCAAGGACGCCTACACCACCGGCCGTGGTTCCATCCGCATGCGCGGCGTGACCAGCATCGAGGAGCACGGCTCCCGCCAGACCATCGTCATTACCGAGCTGCCCTACCAGGTCAACCCGGATAACCTCATCTCCAACGTCGCGGAGTCCGTGGCCAACGGCAAGATCGCCGGCATCTCCAAGATTGAGGACGAGTCCTCCGACCGCGTGGGCATGCGCATTGTCGTCACCCTCAAGCGCGACGCCGTGGCTCGCGTGGTTCTCAACAACCTCTACAAGCACTCCCAGCTGCAGACCTCCTTCGGCGCCAACATGCTCTCCATCGTCGACGGCGTGCCGCGCACCCTGCGCCTGGATCAGATGCTGTCCTACTACGTGGCCCACCAGATCGAGGTCATCGTCCGGCGTACCCAGTTCCGCCTAGACGAGGCCGAGAAGCGCGCCCACATCCTGCGCGGCCTGGTCAAGGCCCTCGACATGCTGGACGAGGTCATCGCCCTCATCCGCCGCAGCCCCACCGTGGACGAGGCCCGCGAGGGCCTGAAGTCCCTGCTGGACGTGGACGACGTCCAGGCGGACGCCATCCTGGCCATGCAGCTGCGCCGCCTGGCCGCCCTGGAGCGCCAGAAGATCGTCGACGAATTGGCCGAGATCGAAGAAGTCATCGCCGACCTGAAGGACATCCTGGCCAACGAGGCCCGCCAGCGCCAGATCGTGCACGACGAGCTCGCCGAGATCGTGGAAAAGTACGGCGACGAGCGCCGCACCCAAATCGTTGCCGCGACCGGCGACGTCACGGACGAAGACCTCATCGCCCGCGAAAACGTCGTGGTCACCATCACCGGCACCGGCTACGCCAAGCGCACCAAGGTGGATTCCTACAAGGCCCAGAAGCGCGGCGGCAAGGGCGTGCGCGGTGCGGAGCTGAAGCAGGACGACATCGTCAAGAACTTCTTCATCTGCTCCACCCACGACTGGATCCTGTTCTTCACCAACTTCGGCCGGGTCTACCGCCTCAAGGCCTACGAGCTGCCGGAGGCCGGCCGCGCCGCCCGCGGCCAGCACGTGGCCAACCTGCTGGAGTTCCAGCCGGAGGAAAAGATCGCCCAGATCATCCAGATCCAGTCCTACGAGGATGCTCCTTACCTGGTGCTGGCCACCCAGCAGGGCCGGGTCAAGAAGTCCCGCCTGACCGACTACGAGTCGGCGCGCTCGGCCGGGCTGATCGCCATCAACCTAAACGAGGGCGACGCGCTCATCGGCGCGTCCCTGGTGGGCGAAGGCGACGACATCCTGCTCACCTCGGAACAGGGCCAGGCAATTCGCTTTACCGCCGACGACGACCAGCTGCGCCCGATGGGCCGTGCGACCGCCGGCGTGAAGGGTATGCGCTTCAAGGGCGACGACCAGCTGCTGTCCATGTCCGTCGTCCACGACGGCGAGTTCCTGCTGGTAGCCACCTCCGGCGGCTACGGCAAGCGCACCGCCATTGAGGAATACAGCCCGCAGGGCCGCGGCGGCATGGGCGTGATGACCTTCAAGTACAACCCGAAGCGCGGCAAGCTCATCGCCGCCATCTCGGTGGATGAGGAAGACGAGATCTTCGCCATCACCTCCGCCGGCGGTGTGGTCCGTACCGAAGTCAACCAGATCCGCCCGTCCTCGCGCGCTACTATGGGCGTGCGTTTGGTCAACCTGGCCGACGGCGTGGAGCTACTGGCCATCGACCGCAACGTCGAAGAAAGCGGCGAAGAAGAAGCCAAGGCGGTAGCTAAGGGCGAAAAGACCGTGGAAGACGTACAGGCCGAACAGCTCAAGGCGAACGATTCCGCCAAGGACGAGGAGTAATACATGGCACGACGGGAAGTAACGCTTTCGCGCATCGCACCGGTCTCCGCCTTCAAGGTGGGCATGGCGATGGCCCTGGTCGGGCTCATCGCCTGGTTGCTGGCCGTGACCCTGCTCTACTTCGGCATGGCTGCCGCGGGCATCTGGGACTCGGTCAACGCGCTGGTCGGTGACGTGGGCGGTGATTTTCATGTCACTTTCGGCGTAGTCTTTTCCGCCAGCGCCCTCGTGGGCGCCATTATGGCTATCCTGGTAGCCATTCTCGTTCCGGTGATAACGATGATCTACAACGCCATCGCGGAGCTTTTCGGTGGGTTTACTTGCGACCTCGATGACTAGGTAAACTTTCCGTGAATACCCCCTTTGAACTGGCGATTTGCTAAAGGTTCAAGGGGGTATGTAAAGTTCATAGTCGTTCCACACAGGGGCCTATAGCTCAGTCGGTTAGAGCGCATCGCTGATAACGATGAGGTCGCTGGTTCGATTCCAGCTAGGCCCACCACGGAACATGGGGCATTAGCTCAATTGGTAGAGCACCTGCTTTGCAAGCAGGAGGTCAGGAGTTCGATTCTCCTATGCTCCACAATCACCACAAACGCCAGGCGAAACCGCCTGGTGTTTTTCTTTCCCTGCCCGGTCCCGAGGATCGTACTAGTCGGGTGTTCACCGATTAATGAAAACCTTATGCCGTGCGCGAGCTGGTCATGCGCACTCTCCAGGACGCCGCCAACCACATCGATGAGATGGGCTACGGCGAAGACGTCAAGGTCACCAACATGCGCCTGAAGCCACTTCCCGAATTCGCCTAAAGTCGCAGCTGGGCGCCCCGATTTTTAGGCACCGGCCTCACCGGAGTACGCTTTAAAGACATAACGGGGCTATAGCTCAGTTGGTAGAGCGTCGCGTTCGCAATGCGAAGGTCAGGGGTTCGATTCCCCTTAGCTCCACTACCGTGCAGGACCTGACACCGGAAACGTTGTTTTCCGGGGTCAGGTCCTTATTTTTAGGCTGGCTGCCCATTTTTTGGCGGGCTCAAGTAGGCGGCGCTGAGAAATATATTCGCTTCAGCTTTTAAGCGTTGTGTTTCCCGACTACAATACGGTGCATGAACGAAGAACCGCAGTGGCTCGACGAGGAAGAGCTGGAAGCCTTCATGTCCCTCATGGCCGTTAACATCCGGCTGACTGCTGTCCTCGACGCCCAGCTGCGGGAGGACGCGGGACTGAGCTTCTTCGACTACACGGTGATGTCTCGTCTGTCTGAGGCCTCGGAGCACCGCATGCGCATGCGGGAGCTGGCCATTACGGCAAACGGCTCCCTGTCGCGCCTGAGCCAGGTGGTCACCCGGCTGGAGAAGAAGGGCTGGGTCGAGCGTTTCCCGGATCCCAACGACGGGCGCACCACGTTTGCCAAGCTCACCGACGCCGGCTGGGACAAGGTCGTCGCCAGCGCCCCGGGGCACGCCCGCCAGGCCCGGGCGGTGGTCGCGGACAAGCTCACCCGCTCCCAGATCCGCACCATGACGCAGGTGAACAACCGCATTATTAAGGCCATCGAGGAAGACCCCCGCTTCGGCGGGCGCTTCTAGGCCGGGTAACCGCGCCGGCGGGACACGCTTTTATCCCAGGGGATCCAGAAGCGGAACGGCGCCTGCTGGTTCTTCGAGATGCCGATCCGCGGCCCGGCCACCCATTCGGGCTCGGCCGCGCGGGGCTCCAGCTCGACGGGGGAGGAGTTGTCCGCGAGCGTGAAGTTTAGGGCCTGGCCGAGGTTTCCCGGACCGCGCGCGAGGTTATAGAAGTCCGTCTCGCCGCGGCGGGAATAGGCTAGTTCTTTGCCGGCGACCACCTCGCCGGCGCGCAGCAGGCAACCCTGGCCGGTGCCTTCCGGCGCGCAGACGATATTGCCGTTGCGGTGGATGCCGTAGGAGGCGTAGACGTATAGCCTGCCCGGCGGGCCGAACATGGTCGCGTTCCGCGGGGTCTTGCCGCGAAAGGTGTGCGCGGCGGGGTCCTCGGTGCCCAGGTAGGCCTCGACCTCGGTGAGTCGGATCGCCACGCCGCCGAAGTGAAAGATGCAGCCCAAAAGCTGCGGGGCGACTACGTCGGCGGGGGCGGAAAAATCAATCATGGCCCCAGATTAATAGAGGCTAGTAGACCTCGATCGAGCGGATGTGGTTGCCCAGGCCCTTGCGGGTAAAGACCGTGTGGGCGCTGGTGGGGTCGGTGGCCGCGCCCATCGCCAGCAGCAGCGGGACGTAGTGGTCGGCGGTGGGGTGGGCAATCCGCGCGCCTGGGCCCTGGTGCAGGTAGTCGGTCAGGGCGTCCACGTTGCCGGAGTGGATGTTGGCCGCGGCCCACTCGTCGAAGGCGTCCAGGTGGCCGGAGAGCTCGGGATTGCGGAAGACCGCGAAGGAGTGGGTCATGTAGCCGCTGCCGATGACCAGGATGCCCTCCGTGCGCTGCGGGCGCAGCTTCTCGCCCAGCTCCAGCAGGTCCTGTGGGTTCAGGCTGGGCATGGAGACCTGGACGACGGGCACGTCGCCGGCCGGATACATGGCCATCAGCGGGATAAAGGCGCCGTGGTCCAAGCCGCGATCGGCGAACTGGTGGACCGGCTGGTAACCCAGCAGGCCCGCGACGCGCTGGGCGAGCTCGCCGGCGTCCGGGGTGGGGTAGCGCAGGGTGAAGTACTCCGGGTCGAAGCCGGAGAAGTCGTAGAACAGCGGGGCATCGGCTGCCGTGGCGTTGATGGCCACCGGCGCGTTCTCCCAGTGCGCGGAGACCACCACGATGGCCCGCGGCTTCGGCAGGGAGCGCGACCAGTCGTAGAGGTCGTTCATCCAGCCGTGGTTGCCCAGCGCCGGCGGGGCGCCGTGGCTAATGAACAGGGCTGGCAGGGGGCCGTCGGCCGGCTCCCACCGGCGGTGCAGGTGGGTCTCGGGGAGGGCGCGTTCGCGCAGATCGTAGATGGCGCCGGCCGGGCGGACGGGGTTGAATTCTTCGGCGAGGGTGGGCATGGGGACTCTCCTGTACTTAAAGCGTAAAGTAAGGCTAGCCCACGAATACTTAATCTGTAAAGCGTTTGACGAGAACCAGGTGGCCGTTGCGCTCGCTCTCGTGCTCAAAGCCCAGGTACTGGTAGAGCCGGTGGGCGCGGGGGTTGTTCGGATCCACCGACAGGGAGATGCCGGGAGTGCCCAGTTTGCGGGCCAGCTCGGTGGCGGCTTGGATGAGCGAGGTGCCAATTCCTTGGCCCTTGTAGCGGCCCTCCACCGCGAGCGCGAGCTCTGGGATGCCCTCCTCGGCGTGGCCGAAGCCGTGGCTTTCCTCCGTGCCCCACATCAGCCACACGCCGCCGGCTGGGACGTAGGCGTCCCAGGCGATGAATCCGCCCTCGTTCGGGTTCCACGCCGCTACGTAGTACTCGTAATCCTTATCGAAATGCTCAGAGATCTCGCCGAATTCGTCCCCGAAAGTGTCGGTCAAGAAATTCAGGCGCGCGATGTAGGTGCGATCCGATTCCTGGGTCGCTCGCAGCTCGATCTGCAGCTGGTCAGGGTTCTGGTTCAGCTTGTCATCCTGTGTCTGAGAGTCCATGCGCGCCATTGTGGGCCACGCTAGGCCAGGTGGTAGTTGGCCACCTCGTGGCCAGCGAATTCGCGGGCCACCCCGGACTCGTCCACGGAGCGGAACACGGTGTCGTTCTCAATCGCAAAGCGTAGGTTTTCCACCCGGTTAGACGGATCCCCGACTATCGGCCCCGCGGAAAAATAAAAAGTCTCCCCGTTAGTAAGTTTTACCGTCAAAGATTCAATACTCATCTAGCTGAAGCTCCTTGCTCCCGACCGATCGAAGTGCACAACGTTGTTCTCCATAAATTACTGTCCGGGGCGCTATAGAATCTAATTAGAAGGTCCGAATGAGATCTATGTAATAAAAAGCCACCCCCGAAAGTAAGTACAACCGTGTACTTCACTTCGCGGGGGTGGCGGAAGCTACGGGGGTGAAAGGACTAGTCCTCGTCCTCGCGCAGGCGGTGCTTGCCCTCGTTATCCGAGTCGTCGGTCAGGCGGGCGGTGTCCTCCTCCGGGCGCTCAGCGGTCTCCGCCTGGTGGTTGGCCAGCTGGGCGTCCAGGGAGCCGAGCAGCTCCTCGTCGCGGTCCACCACGCCTTCTTCCACCTGGGTGGACACCGGCTTCTCCGTGGTCGAGGTGTAGACCAAGGTGGAGCCGGCGGTCTGCTCGTTGCCGCCGAATTCCTCGACGCGCGGCGGCTGCTCCGACGGGGTGTCGTTGCGGCGCAGCCAGTAGTACACGCCGCCGCCGATAGCGGCCACCGCGGCCACGACCGCCGCGATCGGCCAGAACGCGGAGCGGTTCTGCTTCTTCTGCTTCTTTGTCGCCTGCTTGCGGGCCTTCTTGGCGGCCTTGGTGGCGGACTTGCGGGAGTCCTGGGCGCGGCGTTCCAGCTGGATGGCCTTCTTCTGGGACTTCTTGCGGGCTTCGGTGGCGGACTTGCGCAGGTTGGCCGTGGCGTTTTCGGTCTTGTCCTTTGCCTTGTCCTGGGCTTCGTTCGCCTGGGACTTGATGTCTTCGAGGGCGCGCTCCAGACGGGAGTGGGCGGCCTGGGTCACGCGGCCGGCCTCCTTGCGGGACCCGGGGAACCAGTCCTGGGTGTGGTTGTCCACCTTGTCCGCGGCCTCCTCTAAAGCGTCGTAAGTCTGGCGGGCCTTTTCGTCCCGGAACTCAGCGAACTGGTTCCACAGGGACGAACCGACTCGGTAGGCCATGTTCAAGCTGCCAAGATTCATGGTTTCTCCTAAGTAAAGGTTTATTAATCGTTCCTAGTCCAGCGTAGTGAACTTTTGGGCGGGGCGGCAATAGGAGGGGCCGAGAACACAGCCGGGTATAGACCGCTTGGTTCATTTTGGGTCGCGTTTTATTCACCCGAAAATCGGAGATCGCTACAGCTACTGCGGTTTTAAAGGTATTACGTTTGGAAAACTCTGGTGTCAAAAATGAACAGCTTGGTACATTTCTCGCTAAGCGCAAGCCCACTACCAGCAGAGGAGGTCACCGTGGTCCCCCGGATGTCCGCTTCCGCGCCACTAGACCAAAACGAGCTGAATGTCTACCCGGCGCCGGTGCCACAGCGCACCGCCCTGTCCTTCGAAGTCATCCCGCCGCGCCACGACGCGGATGCCGCCAAGGTCAACGGCCTGCTCGAAGCCTTGAGCTCCTACCACCCCGACTACATCGCGGTCACCAGTTCCCAGCGCTCCGGCTGGCTGCGCGGCACCGCCGCCTTCATCGAGCGCATCGCCCAGCGCACCCAGATGCGCCCGCTCGCGCACCTGGCCTGCACCGCCGGCACCCGCGCGGAGCTCATCGGCTGGATAGACACGCTCGTCGATGCCGGCGTGCGCGGGCTGCTGGCCCTGCGCGGCGACCTCGCCCCGGGGCAGACTTCCCTGCCGGAGGGCTACCTGCCGCACGCCGACGACTTGGTGCGGCTAGTCCGCGAGTGGGAGCAGTCCCAGGCCGCCCGCTTCGCCGCCGGGCGCCTGGCCGTGGGCGTGGCCTGCTACCCGCAGGGGCACGCCGAATCTCGCAACGCCGACGAGGACATCGACGTCTTGTTGACCAAGCAGCGCTGCGGCGCCGACTTCGCCATCACCCAGCTCTTCTTCGACGCCGCGGACTACCACCGCTTCGCCGAGCGCGCCCACCTGGCCGGGGTGAACATCCCGCTGATCCCGGGCATCATGCCCATGACCAGCGCTAAGCGCCTGGCGCGCATGGGCGAGCTCACCGGCCTGCCCGTTCCGGCGCCGGTAGTTAACCGCCTAGCCCAGGCGCGGGACCCGGCCGAGGAGCACGAGATCGGCCTGGACCTGACCGCCCAGCTGGCCCGCGAGGTTTTGGCCGGGGGCGCGGGCGGGTTGCACGTTTATACCCACAACAACGCCGCCGTGACCCAGGACCTGCTGGACCGGGTGGGCATCGCCGCCGCCTAAACCGCAATCAGAACGAAAAATTAAAGGAGAACACCACCATGTCTTCACCGAAGAAATTCCCCGCCGTGACCATCGAGGGTTATCCCCGGGTCGGTGCGAACCGCGAGCTCAAGAAGGCCCTCGAGGCCTACTGGGCCGGGCGTATCGACGAGGCCAGCTTCGAATCCGCCGCCCATTCGCTGCGCGTGGACACCTACGCTCGCCTCAAAGGCCTCGGTCTCGACGAGGACTACGCCATCCCAGCGGACGTGGCCTACTACGACCAGGTGCTGGAAACCGCCCTGACCGTCGGCGCGGTGCCGGGGCTGACGCTGGACGATGAGTTCACCCTCGCCCGCGGCAACGCCGACAAGGCGCCGCTGGAGATGACCAAGTGGTTTGATACCAACTACCACTACATCGTCCCGGAGATCGCCGACGACCTGGGCTTTAGCGCCCACCCGGACCGCCTGCTGAAGCTGGTGGACGAAGCCCGCCAGGCTGGCCACACCGTCCGCCCCTACCTCGTCGGCCCGGTCACGCTGCTGGCCCTGTCTAAGCCGGCCGAGGGCGCGACCAAACAGCCCCTGGAGCGCCTGGCGGAGCTGGTCGTCGTCTACCAGGAGCTGCTGGCAGCCCTGCACGTCAAAGGCGTGGAATGGGTCCAGCTGGCCGAGCCCGCCGTGGTAGCGGATCTGACGGTGGCCAGCGACGCCGAACTAGCCTCCCACCTGGCCGAGGCCTACCGCGCCATCCTGGGCACGCAGACCCGCCCGAACGTCTACCTGACCACCCCGTACGGCGCGGCCCGCGCGAGCCTCGACGTCCTTCAGGATCTGGCCCCGGAGGCCGTGCAGGTGGATCTCAGCGTGGGCACGCTCGGCCAGGAGCCGGGCTACCTCGACCGGGTGGCAAAGCTGGCAGCCAAGACCCACCTGGTGGCCGGCCTGGTGGACGGGCGCAACGTTTGGGCGGCCAACCTGCACGACCTGCGGGAGAAGTTCGAGCGGCTGCCCGGAGCATCGGTGTCCACCTCGGTTTCCCTGCAGCACGTGCCGCACACCGTGGAGGCCGAAAAGAACCTGCCCGTGGACGTCGCCGGCTGGTTCTCCTTTGCGGATGAGAAAATCGCCGAGGTCGTCGCACTCGCCGCGGGGCCGGAGGCGGCCCCGCAGGCCTTCGCCAAGGCCGACCGCGCCGTGCGCACCCGCGCCGAATCCACCCGCACCCACAACGCGGACGTGCAGGCCCGCACCGCGGCCCTGCCGCACGGGGCCGTGAGCCGTGAGCCCGCCTTTGCTGAGCGCAACCGCGCCCAGAAGGAGCTGCTCAAGCTGCCGCCGCTGCCGACGACCACCATCGGCTCCTTCCCGCAGACGCCGGAGATCCGGGCGGCCCGCGCGAAGCATAAGGCCGGTGAGCTCAGCGACGCGGCTTACACGGACGCCCTCAAGCGGGAGATCGCCAGCGTGGTAGCCCTGCAGGAGGAACTGGGCCTGGACGTGTTGGTCCACGGCGAGGCCGAGCGCAACGACATGGTCCAGTACTTCGCGGAGCTGCTCGACGGCTTCGTGGTCACCGAACACGGCTGGGTGCAGTCCTACGGTTCCCGCTGCACCCGCCCGCCGATAGTCGTCGGGGACATCTCCCGCCCGGCGCCCATGACCGTGGAGTGGACCTCGTACGCGCAGTCGCTGACCGAGCGCCCCGTCAAGGGGATGCTCACCGGCCCGGTGACCATCCTGGCCTGGTCTTTCGTGCGCGACGACGTCCCGCAATCGGTCTCCGCGGATCAGCTGGGCGTGGCCTTGGCCGACGAGGTCCGGGATCTAGAGGACGCCGGGGTGGGGATCATCCAGATCGATGAGCCGGCCCTGCGCGAGCTGCTCCCGCTGCGCGCGGAAGACCGCGCCGAGTACCTGGACTGGGCGGTGCGCGCCTTCCGCCTGGTGGCGCTTGAAGCCCAGCCCACCACGCAGATCCACACCCACCTGTGCTACTCCGAGTTCGGCCAGATCATCGACGCCGTGGCGGCGCTCGATGCCGACGTCACCTCCATCGAGGCGGCCCGCTCCCGCATGGAGCTGCTCGAGGACCTAGACGAGAAGTTCCACTCCGAAATCGGGCCGGGCATCTACGACATCCACTCGCCGCGCGTGCCGTCGGTAGAGGAGATGGCGGAGCTCATCCGCACGGCGCTGAAGAACGTGCCGGCGGAGCGCCTGTGGATTAACCCCGACTGCGGCCTGAAGACCCGCGGCTACGAGGAGACGACTGCCTCCCTGCGCAACATGATCCGAGCGCGCGACGCCGTGGTCTAGCCCGCGATCGCTGAGGGCGTGCCGCCGCACGCGGCGCGCCCTTGCTTCATTATCTATAATGGCGGGCATGACTCAGAAGACCGCTACAGCAACTCTGCACACCAACTTGGGTGACATTGTTATTGACTTGTTCGGTAACCATGCGCCGGTTACCGTAGAAAACTTCATCGGCCTGGCCAAGGGTGACAAGGAATACGCCACCCAGAACGCTAAGGGCGAGCAGTCCGGCCCGTTCTACGACGGGGCCATCTTCCACCGCATCATTGACAACTTCATGATCCAGGGCGGCGACCCGACCGGCACCGGCCGCGGCGGCCCCGGCTACCAGTTCCAGGATGAGTTCCACCCGGAGCTGCAGTTCGATCGCCCGTTCCTGCTGGCCATGGCCAACGCCGGCCCGGGCACCAACGGTTCCCAGTTCTTCATCACCGTGGCTGCCACCCCGCACCTGAACAACCACCACACCATCTTCGGTGAGGTCACCGACGCCCAGTCCCAGGACGTCGTGTCCAAGATCGCCAAGGTCGACACCGACCGCATGGACCGCCCGCGCGAAGACGTGGTCATCGAATCCGTGGAGATCGCCGAGGCCTAAGCCCTAGGCTCCCGCGATGAGCCCTCCCGCCCGCCCCGCCGCATCAGCCGGCCGGGCGGGCTTTTTGCTATCTGCTTCCTCCTAGCCTTCCTTGTTTTCGCCCCTTGGTTTTACAGAAAGCCCTCGTTTTAACCATGACTTTCGAACAGCACCTGCGTTCCTATTACCGCACCGCCCCTGTCACCGCCTGGATCGTGGCCGTCAACTGCGCGGTGTGGCTGGCCACCGCCGTCCAGTCCCGGTCTGTGACCGGCAGCTACTACCACTCCTCGCTGGCGTTGAGCTGGAGTCTCTGGGGCCCCGAATTCTCCGCCGGGCACTACTGGCAGGCGGTCACCAGCGCCTTCATGCACCTGGGGCTAGGCCACCTGGCGGTGAACATGTTCCTGCTGGTGCTTATCGGGAGGGAGATTGAGACCTACCTGGGTTCGGCGCGGTACGCCCTGGTCTATCTGGCGACGGTGCTGGGGGCCTCGGCCAGCATCGTGTGGATGGCCTTCACTCAGCCGACTGCCGGTGCCTCCGGCGCGCTTTTCGCCCTCATGGTGGTCCTGGTAGCCGTGAACTACCAAAGGCGAACCGATCTGCGCGCGCCCATCGTGCTCGTGGTGGTCAACATCGCCTACACCTTCCTGGCCACGGGCGTGTCCCTGTGGGGCCACCTGGGCGGCGTCGCGGTGGGCGTGGTGCTGGCCCTGTTCGTGGCGGCCCGCAACCCCAAAGTCTCCGGCTGGGGTGTCGCAGCGACCACGGTGGCGGCATTCGTGTTATTAGTGGCGCGAGCAGGCCTTTGGGGATAGGTGCGGCGTGTTATCCACGAGCGCAAGTGTTCGAAAAGATTTCACACCGGTTGTCCACATTGTGGATAACTACATTTTTGTAATTTCCGAACGCTTGTGTGTTTTTCGAATGACAAATCCCAGTGTAGCGATCATTTTTCGAAATTTTAATCCGGTGTGGAAACGGGGAGAAAAGTTATCCACAGGCTGTGGTAAATTCTGTGAATTACGGGCTTTCACACTTTTATCCCCAGCCTGTGGATAACTTTTTACCCAACGGTGTCAGTAAAAGCCCTGCTTACACTCTTGTAATTTACAAAAGCACAGGTGAGTGCCCCGGTGGAAAATTTGGGGACACTGTGGAGAACTCTGTGGTGGGAAACTTTGCGGCGGAGAATCTCAGAGGCGGGGCAGCTGCGTCCAGTGCAGGCCGAGATCCGTGCCGCGGCCGAAGAACTCGTACGCACGCTCCGTGCCGTCCTGGATGCCGTCGGCGACGTCCTCTCCGCCGGAGGTGATATCCACGGTCAGCGGCTGCTGGGAGCGGACAGCGGCCACCCACCCGCCGGAGACATACGCGCCGTCCTCGGTGCGCTCCAGGCTGTCCAGGAAGGCGGCCAGCGCGGCCTGGGCGCTATCGCGCTCGCCGTCGGTGACAACGAGCCGGACCGTCGCCGGGGTGCCGTCGTTGTGCGGGGGATTGTCCCACAGCCAGTCGTAGTCCATTTGGTATTCGCGGTTAGTGCTCATGCGCAAAAGACTACGTGAAAAAGGCATGAAAAAAGGCGGCCAAAGGCCGCCTTCGGGGCAAAAGCTTAGCGCCAGCCCATGGTCATCAGGAGACCGATGATGGCCAGGCCGAAGCCGATGAGGTAGTTCCACGGGCCGAGCTCCTGCATGAGCGGGATGTGCTCGCCGGCCAGGTAGTTGACCACGATCCAGGCCAGCCCGATGAGCATCAGGCCGAGCATCAGCACGATGTACCACTTGGAGGTGCCCTCCGAGTTGATCTTGACCGGGGTGCGGTTCGCCGAGGAGCTGGCGGTCGAGCTGATCGGGGCGTTCTTCGAAATCTTGGCCTTTGGCATGTTCTTTCCTAACTTTGGTGTACGGGCGGGGCGGATTCGGGCCGGGCTGGTGTTGCGCCACAGTCTAGCAGCGCCCCGGCTAGCGGCCCGTGACGAGGCTTTCCAGGTTGAACTCCCAATAACGGACTTCAACCAAGGTGTCCTTGCGGATGGTGTCCCCGGCGGAAACGGAGGTCCAGCCGATCTTGCCGGAGTCCACGGCGGCCCCGGTGCCGATCGGCGGGCCGACGCGCAGGTCCTGGGCGTTGCCTTCCCAGCCGGCCTCGCGCAGGGCTTCGACGGCCTCGTCCTCGGTCTTGCGGGTCAGCTCCGGCGCGGTCATGAGCATGCCGTTGGACACGCGCACCACCACGGTGCTGCCGGCATCGACCTCCCGGCCCTCACTTTGGACCTCGAGGACGCGGTTTTCCGGCTCCTCGGAGTCGACCAGCTCGAGCTGTGGCTCGACGTCCAGGGAGTCCAGGGTCTGGCGGGCGTCGTCCCAGTCCATGCCGGTCAGGCGCGGGATGCGCACCTGCTTGACCCCCTGGGAGACGGTCACCTTGACCTTCGAGCCCTTGGACAGCTGGGAACCGGGGGACGGTGACTGCGAGATGATCCGGCCCGCCGGGACGTCGTCGGTTTCTTCCTCGGTGATGTCATCGGACAGGGTCAAACCGGCCTCGTCGAGCGCGCGGGAGGCGGACTCCAGATCCATGTCGGTCACGTCCGGGACGTCGGTGATCTCCTTACCGGAGGAGACCGTCAGCGTCACGGTCGCGTTCTTCTGCAACTGGGAACCGGGGCCCGGGTTCACACGGATGACGTGGTCGCGCTCAATCTCCGGGTGGGCTTCCTCGTTGACCGAGACCTGCAGACCCAGCTCTTCGAGCTCCTGGACGACCTCGGCGCGCGGACGGTTTTCGACCTCCGGCACCTCGACCATCTGCGCGGTCTGTGCGGACTCGTCCGGGGCCAACGAAGGCTTCAGGTAGGCCCAGGCGAAGTAACCGATGGCGCCGACGAGCAGTAGCGCCAGGAGGGCCGTGAGCCACTTGATCCAGGCGCTGGTGCCCTCCTCTTCCTCCGCGGCGTGGGAGGCCGGGCGGGTGGAGGCCACCGGCGCGCGGTGGGAGGCGGCCGGCGCTTCGGCCTCGGGCTCGACGTGCGCGCGGGCCGCCTGGGTGACGTTGCCGTGGGCCAGGCGGCGCAGGTCCTCGGCCATCTCGTGAGCCGACTGGTAGCGATCCGCCGGGTGCTTGGCCATCGCGGTGAGGATGACCGCGTCCACATTCACGCGCCCGGTCGGCGTGATGGAATCATCCAGGTATTCCGACGGCGGAATGGGATCTTCCTGCACGTGCTGGTAGGCCACGGAAAACGGGGTCTCGCCCTCGAACGGGGTGCGGCCGGTGACGGCCTCGTACATGACGCAGCCCAAGGCGTAGACGTCGGAGCGGGCATCGGCAGCCTTGCCGCGGGCCTGCTCGGGCGACAGGTACTGGGCGGTGCCGATGACCGCGGAGGTCTGCGTCATGGCGGAGGTGGAGTCGTCCAGCGCGCGGGCGATGCCGAAGTCCATCACCTTCACCTGACCCGTGTTGGTCAGCATGATGTTCGCGGGCTTCACGTCGCGGTGGATAATGCCGGCCTCGTGGGAGGCCTGCAGGGCATCCGCGACCGGGGTCAGGATCTCCGCGGCCTGCTCCGGGGCCATGGGTCCGTCCGCGCGGAAGATGTCGCGCAGGGTGCGCCCGTGGACCAGCTCCATGACGATGTACGGGATGGTCAGGGCGTTGTCCTCGACCTCGCCGGTGTCGAAGACGGCGACGATATTCGGGTGGTTGAGACGGCCTGAATTCTGCGCCTCGCGGCGGAAGCGCTCGCGGAAATTGGTGTCGTGCGCCATCTCCGGGCGCAGCATCTTGATGGCCACCTCGCGGCCCAGCATGGTGTCCTGGGCCGCGTAGACCTCGGACATACCACCGGAACCGATGAGTTCACCGCGTTCGTAACGATCACCCAGCATTGGTGGTTCCACCCCCTTGGTTGGTGTAATCAGACGCCTGCGGCGAGTTATTGAATAGGTCCTCGATATTTTCTTCCAGCTCCTCCGTCGGCAGCGACGGGGCCTCCGTCAGCTCCGGCAGCTCGGGCGTCGGGGTCTCCTGCTGCGTGGTCGGCTGCTCGCGATGCGTGGTCGGACGCGGCGTGGGCGTTTCCGTGCGCTCGCGGGTCTCCGGCTCCGGCTCCTCGGTCCGGGAAGTGTCGGGCTTCTCGACCTCCGTCTCGGTGACGGTCTCGGCTTCCTCCGTGGACGGCTCCACCCATTCGGTCACGACCGACGGCGGCGTGCTGGTGGGTGCGCTGGAACCGCGGTCGCCAGCCAGCTGCTGGGCCAGCAGGAATCCGCCGCCGACCAGCGCGACGACGATCAGGGCGATGAGCAGGCCGATGCCGAAGTTCGCACCCGCCGAGCCCTTCTTCTTGTCCTTCTGGGCCCGCTTGTTTTCGTGGGCCTTCTCCTGGGCCAGGTGCTTGTCGCGCGTGTCCGCGACCGGAGCCGGCCGCACCGTGGTCGGGTTGGCGGTATCGCCCAGCATCTGGGTCGAGGCTGTCGGCGAAGGCTCGGTGGCAATCGGGGCCACGGCCGCGGATTGCGGCTGCGGCGGGCGCTTGCCCAACCGCACGGCGGAGACGGCGTTGGCCAGCTCGTTGCCGTCGGCGTAGCGGGTGTGCTTGTCCTTGCGCAGGGCGATGCCCACCAGCTCGCGCACCGGCGCGGAAATAGTCGTCGACAGCGGCTCCGGTGCCTGGCTGATGTGCGCCAATGCCACGGAGACCGAGGAATCCCCGGTGAACGGGCGGTGGCCCGCCAGCATCTCGTAGCCGACCACGCCCAGCGAATAGACGTCGGAGGCGGGGGAGACCTCGCGGCCCTGCGCCTGCTCGGGGGAGACGTACTGCGCGGTGCCCACCACCATGCCGGTGCGGGTCAGCGGGACCGCCGCGGCGGCCTTGGCGATGCCGAAGTCGGTGATCTTGACCCGGCCGTTCTGGGTAATCAGCAGGTTGCCGGGCTTGATGTCGCGGTGCACCAGGCCCATGCGGTGAATAATGGACAGGCCGTGGGCAGTCTGCTCCATCACGTCGAGTGCCATCTCCTCCGGCAGGGAACCCTCGCGGGCCAGCATGTCGGCCAGGGACTCGCCGCGGACGTATTCCATGGCGATGAAGCAGAAGGTCGTGCCCACCGGATCATCGATCTCGCGGTAGTCGTAGGTGGCCACGACGTTGGTGGAATCGATGGATTCGGCCGCCTCGGCCTCGTTGCGGAAGCGGGAGAGGAACTCGTTATTGTCGGAGAACTCCGGGCGCAGGATCTTGATGGCGACCTCGCGGTCGTTGCGGACGTCGTCCGCCAGCCACACGGTGGACATGCCGCCGTGCCCGATGACCCACTGCAGGCGGTAATCATCACCGATGAGCGCCTGAAAGCGTTCTTGGTGTTCGGCGTGGTTCATTACTGCTCTCCTCCGTAGGCCTGAAGCATGGCGCGCCCGATCGGCGCGGCCACCTGGCCGCCCGTGGCGGACTCGCCCAGGTTGCCGCCGTCCTTGACCACCACGGCCACGGCAATATCGCGGTCCGGATCGAATGCAACATACCACGTATGCGGGGGCAATCCGTCGCCATGCTCAGCGGTACCGGTCTTGGAAGCAAAGGAATTGCCGTCGTAGCCGGACGTGGATCGCTCGGAGGCGAACATCAGATCCCGCAAGGTCGCGGCTGTCTCCGGGGTAATCGCCTCGGTGGCCTCCTTCGGCTCGATCTCGCGGACCTCTTGCATCTGCGAATCCGTGATCCGCTTGATGAGGCGCGGCTCCATGCGTTTGCCCTCGTTGGCCACGGTGCCGGCCATGATGGCGGCCTGCAGGGCGGACATGGTCACGTCGCGCTGTCCGATGGCCGACTGGGCGGTGGCGGCCGGATCCGGCAGCTCGCCCAGGTTGCCCGGGGAGGTGTCCACCCCGAGGTCGTAGTTTTCGCCCACGCCGAAGGCCTCGGCGTATTTGCGCAGCTCGTCGGCGCCGATGCCCTCGCTCATCTGGACGAAGGCCGTGTTGCAGGACAGGGCGAAGGCCGTCTGCAGCGTCACCGAGTCCGCGCCGCCGCAGGACTGGTTGGCGTAGTTGGTCAGCTGGGTCGTGGTGTTCGGCAGCGTGATCGAGGCCTGGCCGGTCAGGGTCGACGACGGCGTGAAGCCATTGTTAAGACCCGCCGCGGTCGTGATGATCTTGAAGATGGAGCCCGGCGGCAGCGTCTCCTGCGTGGCGTGGTTAAGCAGGGGAGCGCCGTCGGCCTCCTGCAACGCGGCCCAGTTGTCCTCCGCGTTAGGATCGCCCACCACGGAGTTTGCGTCGAAGCTCGGTGAGGAGGACATCGCCAGCACGCGCCCAGTGGAAGGCTGCAGCGCGACCGCCGAGCCCTGGTAGCCCGGCCCCACCAGCTGGTCGTAGGCCAGCTGCTGGAGCTGTGGGTCGATGGTGACCTCGACGTTGGCGCCGTCCGGCTGCTCGCCGGTCAGCTTGTCCAGCCAGTTCTGCTTCAGCAGCGAATCATCGGTGCCGTTGAGAATCTCGTTCTGGGAGGACTCCAGCTGGGAGGCGCCGAACTGGGAGGACAGGTAGCCGGTCACCGGGCCGAAGGCGGGGGACTGTGTCGGGTAGATGCGCGAGTAGGTCTCGTCGTCGCCGCCTTCGCCATTGCCGTCGGGAACGGACTGCGCTAGCACGGTGTTGCCGGCGTAAATCTGCCCGCGGGCGATGGTCTGCAGTTGGTAGAACTCCCGCATATTCTTTGGGTTTTTGGCGTACTTGTCCTCGCTGAAGGCCTGCACCACCGTGAGGTTGACCAGCAGGATGGCGGTCAAGATCAGGGAGAAGATAGCGGTAAAGCGGATGGTCTTATTCATCGCTGAGCCTCCTGGACGGCGGGGAACAAGGACGTGCCGGCGCCGGACTGGGCCTCCTCGGCCGGGCGGTTGGCGGAATTCGAGATCCGCAGCAGCAGCGCCAGCAGGATATAGTTAGCCATCAGCGAGGAACCGCCGGCCGCAATGAACGGCGTGGTCAGGCCGGTCATCGGCAGCAGCGCGGAGATGCCGCCGACCACGACGAAGACCTGGATGACCAGGGTCAGCGACAGGCCGGCCGCGACCAGCTTGCCGTAGGAGTCCTTGACGCTGAGCGCGGTGCGAAAACCGCGGGAGGCCAGCAGCGCGAACAGGATCAGGATCCCGGCGAGGCCGATCAGGCCGAATTCCTCGCCGATGCCGGCCATGATGAAGTCGGAAAAAACCACCGGAATGATGTCCGGGTGGCCCTGGCCGAGGCCGGAGCCGGTGATTCCGCCGGAGGACATGCCGAACAGCGCCTGGGACAGCTGGAAGCCGTTGCTGTCGTAGTTGCCGAGCGGATCGAGGAAGTTGGAGAAGCGATCCTGGATCTTGGTGGAAATCTGCGCAATGCCGAAGCCGCCGATGGCCACGAGCACCACGCCGATGGCCAGCCAGGACACGCGCCCGGTGGCCATGTAGAGCATGCCCAGCACCGTGGAGAACAGCAGCAGGGCCGGGCCGAAGTCGTTCGACACGCCCATGATGACAATCGCAATGCCCCAGACCACCAGGATGGGCGCGAGGTCGCGCAGACGCGGCAGCGACAGGCCCAGGAAGCGGTAGCCCGCCACCGTGAACAGCGAGCGCTTCTGGACCAGCAGCATAGCGAAGAAGAGCAGCAGGAGGATCTTGGAGAACTCACCCGGCTGAATGGAAAACGACCCGATCTTCATCCAGATGCGCGCATCGGCCTGCGCCGGCTGCGGCCAGACCAGCGGCAGCGCCAGTAGGACCAGGCCGACCAGACCCAGCAGGTAGGAAAAGCGGGTCAGCGAGCGATGATCGCGCACGATGGCCAGCACGGCGATGAACAGGATGAGCCCGGCGATGGTCCACATGACCTGCCGCACGGCCAGGTCTCGGCCCAAGGCCAGGTCCAGGCGCTGGATCATGATGAGGCCGATGCCGTTGAGCACCGCCGTGACCGGCAGCATGATCTGATCGGCGTGCGGGGCCAGCAGGCACAGCGCCCAGTGGGCGACGGCAAAGACCCCAATGAATCCGCCGATGAGGTAGAGCACGTCTACGGACAGAATATTGCCCTGGGACAGCTCGAGACTCACCAGCGTGATCGCGAAGACCACCGTGGCTGCCACGAGCAGCCACAGCTCAGTGTTGCGCCAAACAAATTGCTTCAGCATCTAGTTCACCTCCCGGCAGTTCACGCCCGGCTGGCGCCGGAAGCCGTTGTCCTTCTTGTCCTCTTGGTTGCCCGCCTTATCGCGGCAGACCGGCAGCGCGTTATCGGCCAGCCGGGTCAGCTGCCCCTGGACCTCGTCGTAGCTGGCGGAATCCAGGTTGTGGACCACGCCGCGCTCGGTGGCCGGCAGGTCTTCGACCTTGAGCGGGTTGAACCCGGCGTCGCAGGAGCCGTTGCTCAGGCGCAGCGCGCCTTCCTTGTCGAGGCAGGCGACCTGGTAGGTCTCGTGCAAGTCCTTGCCAAAGACCGAGAAGTTGGCGCCGCGCTCGAGCTGGATCTCCTCGTTCGTCCCGGCGGTGGTGACGTAGTAGTTGTTGTCCAGGTAGTTTTTGCCCCAGACGCCGACGCCGGCGATGGCGGCGATCAGCACGGCCAGGACGACCGTGGTGGCGATCCAGGTGCCGCGGGAGCTTTTCCGGCGGCGATCGGGCTCCTCGTCGGCCGCTGCTTCCTCGGCGACCAGGCGGGCTGGCGCGGAGGCCTCGCGCGGCTGGCCCGTGGTCTTGTTCGTGTGCGGCTCGATGACCTGGGGGCGCCGCTCCAGGGCTGCCGCGCGACTGGCCGCCGAATCCGGGTGGGTCGGCTCCGGGGTATCCCCGGCCAAAGCACCCACGGCCACCGGCTCGGCCGGCGCCTCGTCGCTTTCGATGACCTCGGCGACGACCATGGTGACGTTGTCCGGCCCACCGGAGCGCAGCGCGAGTTCGATCAGCCGTTGGGCGGCTTCTTCCACGGTGCCCTGCTGGAGGGCGTCCTCGATGGTGGAGGCCGTGACGGGATCCGAGAGCCCGTCGGAGCACAGCAGCAGCCGGTCGCCCGGCTGCGCGTCCAGCATGAACAGCGTCGGTTCCACCGCGCGGCCGGTATATGCCTTGAGGATGAGTGATTTCTGTGGGTGGGAGGACACGTCGCTCGGATCGAGCTTGCCCTCGTCCACCAAGGACTGCACGAAGGTGTCGTCCTTGGTGATCTGGGTCAGCTTCCCATCGCGCAGGCGGTAGCCGCGCGAGTCGCCCACGTGGCAGACGCCGAACTGGGTGCCGTTGAACATCATGGCTGTCAGGGTGGTGCCCATGCCCTCGGTCTCGGGGTGGTCCTTGATGTGGTTGGCGATCGACGCGTTGGCGTCGTTAGCGGCGCCGCCCAAAAGCGCCAGCATGTCGTTGTCTTCTGGGTCGCGGTTTAAGTGCTCCAGGTGCTCAACCATGAGCTGGGAGGCGACCTCGCCGGCGGCGTGTCCGCCCATCCCGTCCGCCAGGACTAAAAGATAAGGCCCGGCGTAGGCCGAGTCTTCGTTGTTCTTGCGGACCAACCCGCGGTCCGAAGCGGCGGTGAAATGTAGTTTCAGCATTAGGCAACCAGCCTTACGATAGTGCGACCCATCTTAATATCCGTTCCCACTTCGATGCGTTCTGCCTGGTCGATGCGCGTTCCCGCAACGAAGGTGCCGTTGCGGGACTCGAGGTCTTCCACGAACCACTGGGAACCGCGACGGAACAGGCGCGCATGGTGGGAGGAGGCGAAGTCGTCGCCTAGCACGAAGTCGCAGTCCTGCGCGCGCCCCAGCGTGATGTCCTCCAGGGTGCCCAGCGCCATGTGAGAGCCCTGCAGCGGGCCTTCGGCCACGGTGATGTGGCGCGGCTTTTCTTTGCGGTCCTTCCGGCGCACCGCGGCGACGGGGCCGACGCTACTGCCGCCGGTGCGGGCCGCCTTGTTGGCATCCAACCGCATGGCGTTCAAGGCCACCAGGATAAACAGCCACAGTAAGACCAACAGGCCGATTCGCAGCGCGAGCAGCACGAATGAATCCATCGGTGACCTCCTAAAAATTATTGGGGTTTAATTGTCCAGCCCGGTGATTCGCACCTCAATGTGCGAATGCCCCAGGGTGATGACGTCGCCGTCGGCCAGCAGCCAGTTCTCGATGGGCGTGTCATTGACCGTGGTGCCGTTGGTGGACTGGAGGTCCACCAAGACTGCGTCCTGGCCGTTCCAGGTGATCTCAGCGTGCTGGCGGGAGACCCCGGTGTCCGGCAGGCGCAAGTCGGCATCGTTGGAACGTCCAATGATATTGGATCCTTCGTGGACGTGGTAGGTCCGCGAGGAGCCGTCCTGGAGGAGAAGATTCACGCTCGGACCGTTGGCAGCGGGTTCCGCGTCCTCGGGCTCGGGGCGGATAAAGGTTGTCGTGGCGGCCTCGTCAGCAGAATTACTGTTCATCTGGTCCTCCTGGGTTTCGGTTTCGTGGAAAATGGCGTCGAACCCGGTTTCTTCCTCGGGCTCATGGTCAATGAACGAAGAAACCCGCAACTGGCCGGTGCGGAGTCCGGATTCTTCGGCGATGCGAACGATGACGGGTCCCGCCAGGCCCCAGCCGCTGTTGCGGATGAACCGCGACAGCTGGTCGGCCAGGTTCTGCGGGATGTGTGGATCCTGCGAGAGGTTTTCCAGGTCCTTGGAACTGACCCCCACGAGCACCACATTGGGGCTGTAGAGGTTGTCGTCTTCGCCGCGCGTGAGGTTGTCTTGGGCCTCCTGCTTGAGCAGCTCTTCAATCTCGGCGGGCACAACGCGGCCGCCGAAGACGAAGGCCATCCCGTTGTCCAGTCCGCGCTGCAGGGCAGAGTCAAACTTGGCAAGCTTTTCCATGAGTGCCATGCTGCGGTCCTCCTTCGAACGTGGATGTATTCGGCTCTGGTAATAAACCTCAACCATTATAGGCCGCGTATAGCACTAAAACGTAGCCGGAGCCCGAAAAGTTCCCACAGTTGATGCGTAGATCTCACTCTTTTTCCCGCGCACTAGCTGCGGATTTGTAAGTATGCGGGTATGCCGTGCTATCTTTATCTAGTCGCCAAGACAGACAATACCCAGCCCGGGTGGCGGAATTGGCAGACGCGCTGGCTTCAGGTGCCAGTGTCCTTATAGGACGTGCGGGTTCAAGTCCCGCCCCGGGCACAGCGAGCAGTTGTACAAACTGCGACACCGGAGGTAACAAACTCGAAAGGGTTCGTGACCTCCGGTTTCTTCTATTTTTGTGTGAGATCATGCCGAGAATCGTACTTGTGGGGATGGAGTGGGAGAATCCTAGGTATGGCGGCTGATTGGGTATCTGGAACCTATCGGGTTCGCTTTTGTAGTCGTCAACTTCGTGGCATCAAAGTCGAATAGGTCTTTGCAGAATTTCTTGGAGCCGCAGATATTCCTCTCTTGCCAACATTCTTAGGTGGACTTGCCTCATGTGGGACGCTTCAGACATTGGCGAGATTTTTGCTTATGCAGGCACACGAATGACAACAAAGGGCAGGGCTGTAACCATCTTGAATACTGTGTTTCCAGAGTAGATCCTTGGGATAGGGGTATGCCTAATCCATGGTTGTAGCACTTTGCTTTCTATTCCGGGCCTTTGGGGCTATCTACGAAGGGACACGTAGTAGTTTATTTTGATCTGTCTTTGATTACAGTTGAGCGCTCGAACGCCGATTTATTGGGCGTTTACTAGTTGTTTCTAGGATTGTCACGAACCCACTGACCGTCTATGTAAGAAATTTTCGAAGCGAATTCGGTTCGTTTCATAATGTGATTGTCGAATAGTTGAATAAGTTTATCGACCATTTCCTCCAGAGAGTCCATTCGATCGGCGAGTCGCCATCGGTAGCTGGGATAGACGTTTCTTTTCCAGTCGGGCACTTCATAGGCGATCTCACACTTGATATCGAACCCAGTGCTACTGTTTGGCGACAGCGAAGAATTAAGGTGGATTTTGGCAATGCGAAGTGGGGTGCCCGAACTGATGAAGGAGAATTCGCGATCGCTCAACTCAATTTGATCCCTAGACGTATGCATCGCGACTTCTTCAGGGATTGTGATCTCCAGCTGCTCGATAGCAAGTAGCACTTCGTAGAGCTTTCGGTGGCGGCTAGTGCGAGCCAATTCGTTGAGCCAGTATAGAGCGTGTCCTATCTTGCCAGTCTCAGAATTAAACGGTTGGCAAGTTTGCAATGCATTAACAGACCAGGGATGAAGTCCTTTTAAGCATTTTGCAGTCTTGAATTTTTCCTCAGAGTCGAAAATTGGAAACTGCCGGTTACCCGCAGCGGTGGGTGGATTCTGCCCCGTGTCAAAAATTGCGATCTCGTAGAAGAGGTTGTCCAAAGATGCTCGGAGAGCGTTAGCCCATCCGTAAAACTCTGTTGTCATTTCCGACGGATATGGAGCTGTGGCTTGCAGAAACAGTGAAATGGATTTGTCGTCGCGCTTTAAGAAGCTGTGAACTTTGTGTTCAGATCGATACTCTTGGTGGATTTCATTCATTCTGGCGCGATTTCTCTTAGCAGAGTTGAGTAATGCGATCGATCCTTCAGAATTGAATGTCATATGTATCTCCAGTAAATCCCTTTGGTGGGCCTGTTAGCTGTGCCTTACAGAATTGAATTGATTTGCATGCAATTGGAAATGGATGGTGGTGGACAACTAAGCGATGATTCCGCTTAATCGAAAGGGGATGGTAAAGCCTGATCTCCTTTGGGTTAGGGCAGCTACACCCACGCCCCACACCACAAGTAGTGGGGCATGATTGTGAACCAGCACTAACGCTAGCAGCCGCACCTGACGAGACCTGGAAGCGTGATTCCACCCCTGCCATTAGAAAGTCGTTCACGAGGCAAAACGCGCACAGAGCTGCCCGTAGCCGTACTTAGATTCATCAATCTCGTCGTGTGGAGAATGCTTTCTCTAAATGAGGGTGTCAGGAAGTTTGTGTGTGAGGCTCTGATCTAGAAGGAGTTTCACCGATAATGACTACGGTGTCACCGAAGAAAAGCCATGACCCGGCGCGGGTCAACGAGATCAGCGAGAAGCTGATGGAAAACCCTGAGGTCGCCAGCTTGATCAGCGAGCTGTCGGCTTCCGCTGATGATGCAAGCGAGCTGGTCAAAGGCCTGTTGCAGGCATCGATCAACGCTGGTCTTAAGGCGGAGATGGATGCGCACTTGGGCTACGGCCATTCCGACCGCAACGCCAAAGCCCAGGTCGAAACCTCACAGGAGAATAACCACCGCAATGGGTCGTACATCAAGACCGTCAATTCTGGATACGGCGCGGTGGAAGTAACTGTGCCCAGGGATCGTGCCGGCACGTTTATTCCCCGCATGGTGCCCAAGGGCGCACGCAGGCTCACAGAGCTCGACGACATGATCGTCTCGCTGTATGCCGGCGGGATGACAGTGCGCGATATTTGCCATCATCTCGCGACCACCCTTGGGGTGGATATGAGCCCCGATACGATCAGCACCATTACCGATGCGGTCTTGGAAGAGGTCATGATCTGGCAAAACCGCCAGCTCGACGAGTTTTACCCAGTGATCTTCCTCGACGCCCTACGCGTGAAGATCCGTGACGGCCACCGCGTGGTCAACAAGGCTTGCTACATGGCGGTTGGTGTCGACATGGACGGCATCAAGCACATCCTGGGATTGTGGATCGCTGAAAATGAAGGCGCCGCATTCTGGGCATCGGTGTGCGCAGATCTGGCCAACCGCGGGGTCCAGGACGTGTTCATCGTCTGCTGCGACGGGCTCAAAGGCCTGCCAGAAGCCGTGGAGGCAACCTGGCCGAATTCCATGGTGCAGACCTGCATTGTGCACCTGATTCGAGCTGCGAACCGGTGGGTGTCTTATCAGGACCGCAAATCTGTCTCCCGCGCGCTGCGTGAGGTCTACACCGCCACCAATGAGGACACCGCACGCGCCAACCTGGATGCTTTCGAGGCCAGTGAACTGGGCCTAAAATACCCCCAGTCGGTCAAAGTCTGGCGCGACGCCTGGGAGCGGTTCGTGCCGTTTCTACAGTTCCCGCCTGCGGCCAGGCGAGTGCTCTACACCACCAATTCGATCGAGTCACTCAACGCGCAACTGCGTAAAGCTACCCGTAACAGGGGCCAATTCCCGAACGATACCGCAGCACTGAAGACGCTGTGGCTGATGATCTGCAACATCGAAGACAAGCGTGCTGCCCAGCGGGCGAAGAAAGCCAAGCGCAACATTGAGTGCAACGGCTATATTGAAGGAGCGAAAGCCACCGGGTGGAAACAAGCCATCAACCAACTAGCCGTGGCTTACCCCAACCGATTCGCGGACTACTTGTAAACCAAGCCCCCGCACACAAACAATCGGACACTCTCCTCTAAATCGGATTGCGCAGGTTACTCGTACGTTAAAGAACTGTGTGTAGCTAATAAATATGAAAAGCTTGATTTAAATGTATTGTTGCTAGATTTTCGCATGTCCATTTGTTACGTACCTAGGCAGGTGATTTTCGTGGCTGCACTGAAGCGTCCTGGGTTTAGTTCCTACCTCAGCTAAGGAAGGATTGGGAACTATGCCTAGGAAGCACTCCGTCGAGTTCAAGGAGAAGGCGGTCCATCAGATCATCGAAATGGTTCGCCTGGAGTCTTGCTCACTGCAACGCGCCTACACGGAGGTCGGTGAGCTGCTTGGAGTATCTCACCACACGTTGCGGGCTTGGTACCGTGACAGCGCTTCAGTACGTGATGACTCCGACGCGTCAGGCGGCGAAACAATGGAAGAAGAGATCAAGCGTCTGCGCCGCGAAAACCGTGAGCTGAAGCGAGCAAACGGGATTCTTAAGGCTGCTTCGGCTTTTTTCGCAGCGGAACTCGACCGACCCACGACCAAATGATCTCTTACATCGACACGTATAAAGATCAGTTTGGGGTCGAGGCCATCTGCCGAGTCCTTAAACAAGCAGATCGTGGATTCATTACTTCACGCGGCTACCGCAAAGCCACCACTCGTGTTCCCAGCGCAAGGGCCTTAAGCGATAGCCTTCTCATCCCAGAGATACAGCGTGTGCATGCGCAGAATTTCTCGGTCTACGGCATCCGCAAAATGTGGCACGCGATGAACCGTGAAGGCTTTCATATTGGTCGCGACAAGACTGCACGACTGATGAAGCTAGCAGGTGTTTCTGGCCGCAGACGTGGGCGAACCCCAGTAACAACGATCAGCCCGAAGACACCGGATCATCGCCCGGACCTTGTGCGCCGAAACTTCCGTGCGCAGGCACCAGGCAGGCTTTGGGTTGCCGACATTACCTACGTTCGCACCCTGTCAGGATTCGCCTACACCGCGTTTGTCGTGGATGTCTACAGCCGAAAAATTGTTGGCGTTGCTACACGCTCGACGATGCGTACCGATGCGCTGCCCATGGAGGCATTGGAACATGCGTTAACGACTGCAGGACGAATTCATGGAAACCAGTTAATTCACCATAGCGATCGGGGCAGCCAGTACGTGTCACTGAAGTATTCCACCGCGCTAGCGGAATCCGGAATCCGCCCGAGTGTGGGAACAGTCGGCGATTCTTACGACAATGCACTAGCCGAAACAGTCAACGGGCTCTACAAGGCTGAACTCATTCACGCCCAAGGCCCGTGGACTTCGGTCGGAGAAGTCGAACTGGCCACCTTGCGGTGGGTGCATTGGTGGAACACCAAGCGGCTTCATGAAGCTTTGGACTACGCCACCCCACAGGAAGTAGAAACCGAGTACTATCTCACCCAGCCCATCAACACAGGGCCGTAAAAGAAGCGGAACTAAACCCAGGACGCTTCACACCGCTTTATAGAAAGGAAGAAAATGACAAGCTCGCTTGTCGCCGACGGAATAAAAATAGTCCGTGGGAATAGAGTCATCATCAACAATTTTTCGGCAAAGCTGAGATCCAGTGACATCGTGGCAATGGTAGGGCGAAATGGGGCCGGAAAATCAACCATCATGTCAGCGCTGACAGGCCACCTCATACCTACCGAAGGAAAGATTCACGTTCTGTCGGATAAAAAAGAGAAAGATGACGACCTATCTTCTTCGGTTGCCTTCGTATCACAGGGTCGTCCCCTTTATTCGAGTATTACGGTAGAGCAGCATACTCGACTAGCCCGTGACATTAACGACTCTTTCAACTATCAGTGGGCAAAAGAAAAAATTGAGTCACTCGGAATATCCGGGAAATCCAAAGTATCTCAATTATCTGGCGGACAGCATACTCAAGTTGCGCTGATTATTTCTCTCGCGCGGAATAAAAAATTTATGATTCTCGATGAGCCCATGGCTGATCTAGATCCAGTAGTTAAAATCTGGGTTCGAGAACTCTTGGAACAAGCGGCGAAAGAAGACGGCGTTGGGATATTAGTATCGTCGCATACCGTATCTGATTTATCTGCAATACTTACCCACCTTTGGGTAATTGAAGAAGGAGATCTTCTTGCGGCTGTAGAGAGAGAAGAAATTGATCCACAAAAAGATGGCGCCTTTGAAGAATTTGTGCTTGAACATCTGACTAGGAAAGGCCTCTAATGCTAAAAGTAGCTTTACACTACTTCAAAATTGACCGACCCGCTTGGCTATCATGTGCGGCAATTCTTGTGCTACTGGCGTTACTGGCGGCATACGAAGTCAATTTCAAGCCTTATCTTGGGATGACTGAAATGCTGGCCGGTATTGTGCCCATGTTTGCCGGAATTGTGTGGGCAGTGGCTTTATTCTCTAAAGAATTTGAGACGAAGTCTGTTGTCTGGTCCTTAAGCCAAGATCTCTCTTCCTCCAAGTGGTTTTTCTGCCGTATTATTAGCCCTCTAATCTCAGCACTAATCTTTGGAGTTTGTGTATGGGGGATTGTGGAAGTCAGTCAGCTGCGCTCGGACGGGTTGAATCAAGGTAAAAACATGATGTCGTACTCGTACATCGCTGGCCATGCCCTCTACCCAGCTGTGGTGACGGTACTAATGGTGTCTGTTGCTTCGATTGCTGGCGTAGTTTTTAAAAAATCAATTCCCGCTGTGGCCGTAACTTTCGCATTAGGTTTATTGGTAGGAACGACAGGAGCTTCTTGGCTTAATCCTCTCCTTCCCGTTGAAAAGGGGGAATTTTCAGGGCCACACCCAGATCCAGCTCTTCTTCCTGTCCCCGGCGATATTCTTGAAGCAGAGCCAATCGAAAACGGAAAATACTTGGTTGAGTTTTATCCAAATTCAGCGTTCTGGCAAGCACAGACGCTCTATACCTTAATGTGGCTCCTACTCTCACTAATCCTCTTGGTCTCCACGCTTTTTCTATTTAAGCGGGCTTCCAAAAAGGCGATTTAGTCTCTGGAGAAAGGGTCTGCGTTTAAGCGCAGACCCTTTCCAGCATTAGCGATAAGAGCTACGACCTTGATTGCCAACTCCAGCTTCTTCCCGGAAGTGGCGTCAGGGTCTTTTTCTTTTGCGACCGAGTGTATCCAATGAGCGCTTACCCATTGCCTACCTCCCCTGCCTTTATAAAGTCGCCCACGAGGGAAAACGCGCACAGAGATACCCGTAACCATGGTTAAACCCGTCAATTTCTGCGCCTATATCGTGGAGCTAAGTACACGACAGTGCAGGTGGAACTACATAAAGGAGGACATATGTTATAGCGTATGTCTTGCCATATGCTTAGGCATATGTTCTGCCATACTGTAGGCACCGTGGGTGTGCATATTTACCCTCATGCCGCCGACGCTTAGACGTTCTTCAACGCCCGATACACGGTAGGCCGGGTAACTCCGAACTCCCGCGCCAAGGCTGCTTTCGACTCCCCCGTCAGTACGCGCTGTTTAATCTCCGCTACCTGCTGCGGGCTAAGCGCGGGTTTCTGGCCGTTGTATTTGCCGGCCTTTTTAGCTAACGCGTCATATACTGTCAGACCTTTTGTGGTCGGGGAAGAATCATTTAAAAGTTTAATTCAATTAAACTGATGAATATGGTTACTGTCTATGGATACACCCACGGTATGGACAGAAACCATTGAAGCAACCCCGGCATACTATTTAGAGGTTACAGGCCCCTACGGGACCGCTCGACACAAAGAAGCAATGGAATATGTTAAGGCAATAGCCTTCCATAACTTTGAAGATGACGACTTCACGATTTACGGTCTTGCCCTTGACGATCCGCTTACAGTTGATGTGAAGCGTCCTGGGTTTAGTTCCGCTTCTTTTACGGCCCTGTGTTGATGGGCTGGGTGAGATAGTACTCGGTTTCTACTTCCTGTGGGGTGGCGTAGTCCAAAGCTTCATGAAGCCGCTTGGTGTTCCACCAATGCACCCACCGCAAGGTGGCCAGTTCGACTTCTCCGACCGAAGTCCACGGGCCTTGGGCGTGAATGAGTTCAGCCTTGTAGAGCCCGTTGACTGTTTCGGCTAGTGCATTGTCGTAAGAATCGCCGACTGTTCCCACACTCGGGCGGATTCCGGATTCCGCTAGCGCGGTGGAATACTTCAGTGACACGTACTGGCTGCCCCGATCGCTATGGTGAATTAACTGGTTTCCATGAATTCGTCCTGCAGTCGTTAACGCATGTTCCAATGCCTCCATGGGCAGCGCATCGGTACGCATCGTCGAGCGTGTAGCAACGCCAACAATTTTTCGGCTGTAGACATCCACGACAAACGCGGTGTAGGCGAATCCTGACAGGGTGCGAACGTAGGTAATGTCGGCAACCCAAAGCCTGCCTGGTGCCTGCGCACGGAAGTTTCGGCGCACAAGGTCCGGGCGATGATCCGGTGTCTTCGGGCTGATCGTTGTTACTGGGGTTCGCCCACGTCTGCGGCCAGAAACACCTGCTAGCTTCATCAGTCGTGCAGTCTTGTCGCGACCAATATGAAAGCCTTCACGGTTCATCGCGTGCCACATTTTGCGGATGCCGTAGACCGAGAAATTCTGCGCATGCACACGCTGTATCTCTGGGATGAGAAGGCTATCGCTTAAGGCCCTTGCGCTGGGAACACGAGTGGTGGCTTTGCGGTAGCCGCGTGAAGTAATGAATCCACGATCTGCTTGTTTAAGGACTCGGCAGATGGCCTCGACCCCAAACTGATCTTTATACGTGTCGATGTAAGAGATCATTTGGTCGTGGGTCGGTCGAGTTCCGCTGCGAAAAAAGCCGAAGCAGCCTTAAGAATCCCGTTTGCTCGCTTCAGCTCACGGTTTTCGCGGCGCAGACGCTTGATCTCTTCTTCCATTGTTTCGCCGCCTGACGCGTCGGAGTCATCACGTACTGAAGCGCTGTCACGGTACCAAGCCCGCAACGTGTGGTGAGATACTCCAAGCAGCTCACCGACCTCCGTGTAGGCGCGTTGCAGTGAGCAAGACTCCAGGCGAACCATTTCGATGATCTGATGGACCGCCTTCTCCTTGAACTCGACGGAGTGCTTCCTAGGCATAGTTCCCAATCCTTCCTTAGCTGAGGTAGGAACTAAACCCAGGACGCTTCAATGAGGAACTACTGCGCTACCGCGTTTGCCTGCTATGTAGCGAGCTGTCCCTTGAACAAGAGAACCAGGGCGAGCTCGGGATGATGCGAATTCCATCACATCATGTTTTGGTTGTAGAGGTGGACCACACGCGTGAGGCTATCGCGCAAATGTGGGAGAAGATGCCTTTGATACTTGCCGAGCAGGAAGTGTCTCAAACAGGTTTTGTCGCCGAGCGGTTTAGAAGGTCGAAAGTCGCTGCAGGGAAAAGTGAATTCCTTATACAGCTGCCTTAACCTCCATCGATTGGTAATCCTTTTCCTCTACGACATGCGGAAAGGTGCGAGTTAACGCGGCAAACTTGTTAACCTCTGTTACTTTCCTTAAGCTTCAAGGCTGAACGAAAAAGATGCGGATACTGCCTTGAAGATGAAGTTTGAGTTCTTTTACCAATTTGTGGCGGCCTTTAATTTAGAAGCTACTATCAATGCAACAAGTGATAATGCGAATTATGAATCGGGAATAGCCGAGTTGGGAGCTAAAACCTGGCATGTCCGCACAGCACGCACCACGCCTTCTAAACCGGGAGCCTTTGTGGCATTCTGGCAGCGCAACCATGAAGGGGAATCCGTGCCTTTTGAAGATTCCTCCTGCGGCGACGGTCTCCTAGTCTTTGTGATTCAAGGAGAGTACCGAGGTGTTTTTCAATTTAGCAATCAAGATTTGCAACGCCTTGGTATTACTTCCGGAGCAGGCCCAGGAAAGAGAGGTTTTAGGGTATATCCACCATGGTGTGAGGGGCTGAACTCCAACGCTTTAAAGACTCAAAAGCAGCAACTGACATCGTTTACAGAATTCTGAAGACCTGTAAACATGCAGCTGACACTGCATACAACAAGACATATGTTAAAGCGTATGCCTTGCCATATGCTTAGGCATATGGGAAGGCATACGGCAGGCACCGTGGGTGCGCAGATTTACCCTCACGCCGCCGACGCTTAGACGTTCTTCAACGCCCGGTACACCGTGGGTCGGGTAACTCCGAATTCCCGCGCCAAGGCTGCTTTCGACTCCCCCGCCAGTACGCGCCGCTTAATCTCCGCTACCTGCTGCGGGCTAAGCGCGGGTTTGCGGCCTTTGTACTTGCCGGCCTTTTTCGCCAACGCAATCCCCTCCGCCTGTCGCTCGCGGATAATGGCCCGCTCAAACTCCGCAAACGACCCTAAAATGCCCAGCATTAAATCCGCGCGCGGATCCGTGGTGTCTTTCGCAAACGCGAGATTCTCATGCAGGAAAGTAACAGTCACACCTTTGTTGGTGAGTTCATCAACAATGTTGCGAAGATCCGCCAGCGAACGGGCAAGGCGGTCAATCGATGAGACGACGAGTTCGTCCCCGTCGCGCACATACGCCATGCACTCGACAAGTCCAGGGCGGGCAGTCTTGGTGCGGCCGGAAATCTTATCTTCAAAGAACCGGTCAATCTTGCCGGAAGCATTGAGTAGTTCTTTTTGCCGCTGATTATTCTGCTCCACCGTGGAGACCCGGATATAGCCCACCCGTTGCCCACGTGAACCAGAGTCATGGGCCATTAGTCTTCGCCCCGCGGGGAGTTAAAGGCAGCATTCTCCTGTTTTATGACCGCATCACGATACGACTCAACTACCCGCGCCAAGTCAGACAACTGTGCTCCGTCGAGACCATCAGCGTCAGCAAGCAAGGCTTGTACAATCCTGCCCAACGCCTGCTGTCCCGACGACAACCCATCATGCAGATCTTTTACTCGCGCCAACGCGGGCACAGAGTCAATATGACTTTCAATATGGAAACCGTCAGACGATAACACCACACTCACCACTTTCTGTAAATATAAGGCCTAGACCCCACTAGACACATGTAAAACAATGCTAGGAACGGCCCTATTTTACAGGCAACATGCCACCGCAAGTACGTGTAACAATAGGGTGTACCCCAGAGCGCGAATCAGCATGGACCTATAAAGCGACTATCCTATACCGGTCTGGCCACCGGCGGTGATCGCCCGATAGAGGTAGCATCACCTGCCGCCGACTCGGATATAGGTCTCATCGACCCGCCAGGAACTGGCCTGGCAGTCAGGTACCTGCCGGTACCACCGTGTTTGCTTGTCCAGCTCAGGGGCGTATTTCTGGACCCAGCGGTAGATCGTGGTGTGATCGACCGGCACGCCCCGCTGAAGTCATCATTTCCTCCAGATCGCGGTAGCTCACCCCGTAGCGGCAGTACCACCGCACTGCCCATAGAATGATGTCACGGGGGAAATGACGACCGGAGAAGATACCCATGGCTGTGACTATTTCACGTCACTCTTCCTACTGCCCCAACTGTGCAACAGCACCAATAAACTGGCGCCCCGGTTATAAGTTGGGGCGCCAAGTCGATGTGCTCGAGTCGGGGGATGTTAGTGGCCGGTGCCAAGCCGGCCAGACAGGCGGTTCAGCCGGTCCTGACTGGGACCGTCGAGCCCGATAATGGACACGGTTTTGCCTCTGTCCTGGAACTTCTGCGTAATCGCGTCAAAGGTCGCGACCGTGGAGGCATCCCAGATCTCCGCCTCAGTGAGATCAATAGTGATATGACGGGCAGAATCGGTGTAATCAAAGCGATAAACCAGGTCATTGCTTGATGCCCAAAACAACTGGCCATGCACCCGGTAGGTACGAGTATCAATCTCGCCATCGCCGTCGCCGTCGATCTCGGAGACCTTTTCAATGGAAGCGATATGTGCCATCCGACGGGCGAACATGATCATCGCGGTGACCACACCCAGCACCACACCAATGGCCAGGTTGCTGGTGGCTAGGGTGGCAATAATCGTCACGGCCATAACAATGGTCTCAGAGACCGGCATGAGTTTAAGGGTGCGTGGATGCACCGAGTGCCAGTCGATGGTGCCGACCGAGACCATGATCATGATTGCCACCAGCGCAGCCATCGGGATCATGCCAACGATGTCGCCCAGTGCCAGGACCAGGACCAGCAGGAACACACCGGCTAACAGGGTGGATAGGCGGGTACGTGCCCCGGATTCGCGGACGTTGATCATGGTTTGACCGATCATCGCGCAGCCGCCCATGCCGCCGAAGAAACCGGAGGCAATATTAGCCACCCCCTGTCCCCAGGATTCGCGAGTTTTATCGGAATGAGTGTCGGTGATGTCATCGACGAGCTTGGCGGTCATCAACGATTCCATGAGACCGACCACGGCCATGGCCAGGGCATAAGGCGCGATGATCTGCAGGGTCTCCAACGTCCACGGCACGTTCGGAATAAACAGGGACGGTAAGGTCTCCGGCATCTTGCCCATGTCCGAGACCGTCGGGACAGTCAAACCGGCGGCAATGACCAAACCGGTGAGCACGATAATCGTGACCAGCGGGGCGGGGATCACACTGGTGAGCTTGGGGAAGAAAATCATGATCACCACACCCAAGCCGACGAGTGGGTAGACTATCCAAGGCACATCAATGAGGTGTTCGAGTTGGGCGGTGAAAATCATAATGCCCAGTGCATTGACGAAACCCAGCATCACCGATCGGGGGATAAAACGCTGAAGTTTCGCCACACCGAGGGCGCCGAGCACGATTTGTAGGACACCGCCCAACAGGACGGTGGCGATGAAATAATCCATCCCGTAACCACGCGCCACAGGAGCAATGACTAGGGCAATAGCCCCGGTGGCGCCGGTGGTCATTGCCGGGCGGCCACCGGTAAAGGCGATCGCAATGGCCATGACTACCGAGGAAAACAGACCCATGGCTGGGTCAACACCGGCAAGGATGGAAAAGGCAATGGCCTCAGGGATCAGCGCCAGGGATACCGCCAGTCCGGCCAGAATCTCTATACGGATACGGGCGGGGGAAGAAAATGCGTAACGGAAGGATGCGATGATCCCGGTAGGGGCATCAGCGCCGTCTGGACTCAGGAGGGGGCGGGGGGCCGCCGTGCTAGTTTCAGTCATAGATGTCCAATCTTTGAGGGGATAGGTAACTGGGCGAACGCCCGAAAGGAATCCAACCCTCTAGTAACTTTAGGTTTGGTGATGGTGGTCATGGTAGCGGGAGTTTTACTCAACCGCCAACCCAGGCACAGGAACCCGTGGGCAACATCACCGTGAAGGAGAACAGGCAATGCAAAACAGTAATTTCAAGATCGGCGAGGTCGTTGACCAGACTGGGTTGTCGATTCCCACCTTGCGTTATTATGACAACGTCGGCCTGATTACCCCATCGGGGCGTAGCCCTGGTGGGTTCAGGCTTTATAGTGAGGCTGATGTACGTCGTGTTTTGCTGGTGCGACGGATGAAACCGCTGGGGTTTACTCTGGATCAGATGCGAGAATTCCTGGAAGCTGCGGAGATTCTTCATAGTTCAGATGGCGGGCAGGACAGTGATCCCGCACAGCAGGCACGGAGTAATGCCAAGGCCACCCTTGCCGACATTCGTGAGGAGACGCGCACCCGCTACGAAAAGCTACGCAAGCAAATTGCCTACGCTGAGGAATTCCTCGATCTGGTCAACACCCTGGCACCCTAAAGTGCCCCCATCCTTCGCAGGGAGAAAAAGACCATCCGATTGAATGCGCTCTGTCGAGTCGCGTTCCAGATGAAGTGGACGAACGCCCGCGGCCTCTCCGGAGTGGATGGCGATAGTGCAGAGGACTTCTGAAATCCGTGCAGACGACTCCTCAAAACGACACAGTCATCCAAGGTCACATAATCGAAAATTGTCACTTAACCCGTTATTTTACCTACGCGGTGCTGTTGCAAAGTTGGGCCAGGGTCGAAAAGCCTACCCTCAAGACATTAGTTGTCCTTGCTCCGGGGTGCTTAAGCTGTCTCGAATATCCGGCTGACGATCACCGCGTCTGGGTTCGGGTGCCCGTAGGTAAACATCGTGCCCTGGCCCAACTTTGCAACAGCGCCGTCTAAAAGTATGTTCAGATCTCCTTGTTTAAGGATTGAAAACTGTAGTGTCTTGCTGTGGAGGCAGCAAGGTGGCGTATTGAGATGCCAAGTAAGTCCCGTCTTCCCACTTGGCTTTCAGCATCCTGGCGATACACATGACAGTGACATGGTGATCGCCTGCTCGGTGCAGAGATACCGCTTCTGATTGCGCACTGGCTCCGCTGACCCAAGTGTCCTCCACTAGCAGCACGTGCCGACCGGCGACTGCAGCAGGATCTATCACTGAAAAACGATCTGGGCTTATTGTGTGGGACGCGCCGGTGTTATCACCTGAAGATTCTAAAGCCGCTGGTGTGAGACGATTTCGGATATATGACCGAGAGCAGAATTGAGGGCACTAGCAAGTGCCCCACGGTCGCGTCCGGGACTGCGGTTGGTAGAGGGGACGTGAGTTATCACTTCTACCGGACTGACTGCTTGAGCAAGAGTTGGAAGATTATCTCGTAACGTGGTGTACCCTAACCGACTTAACTCAGTGTCCTAAATTGTTCATGACACGTGCAGTTTTATCAATCATGACCGCAACTTCGTGTTGCTCGTAAACATTTTGCATATTCCGGCCAAGGCTGACGTCTATCCACCCATTTGTGGCATGTTCTGACTTTGTCTCCGTTGCAGCTATGGCATCAATGATATTGCTTTGGTCTTTCCAACGGGCATCATTCAAAATGTAGACCACGGCCTTGTCCCAGGCCTGCTCAAAGCTTGGCTCCCTACCGTAGAAGAACGTTGTCTTTAAAGTCGGCGAATATACGCGAAATTCAAACATGTACCTTATTGTAAAAGTGGGGTGTACCCCAAAAAGACACACCTGATTAAAGACCCACCCCGGCATCGATATAAATCCCCCATGCAGCCAGGGAAAACAACCAAGTGGAACAAAAAGTGCAAGAGGTGTGGGATCGCCCATGCGCCTAGGGGGGGCAACCTCTTCCTGAGCAGCGAAAAAGCTGATCAAGACGCCCCAAAAAGTTCAAGTAGGCGAGACATCCCTCGCGGGATGACGCTGAGATACAGCCGAAACTGCACTCTGCACGCTTCCAAGCAAAACCGTCTCCCCGGGCCCATGCCCGGAAATTCAGTAATGCAATCCACGTGCGGTTTTAACGTCTGCTTCCGTCCGGAGCCGACGGCCCCCTCTACGGGGAGACGCTCGCCACCCTAACAGGACCCTGCGCCCCTGTGAACCACCGTTACCCAGTTCGAATTTAAGTTCGACGCTATCGGAGGGTGTCCACCCCAGTAGTTATCCTGCTCGTCCACTCACCACGAAAGGGCAACAAGGATGACCAATTCACCACAAGCTAAAAAATCCTCACCCAACACCAATCATGACCACGAAGGCTTCGTGTTTCGGCTCATTCCCACCCCTCAGCAAGAAGCCCTGTTTGAGGAGATGACACGGGCAGCACACTGGGGGTTCAACGCATTCACCGAAGCCTGGCAGAAGTACGACGAAAACTACCGGGCAAGAAAAGATCAGCTCCTGGCTGCCGGCGTGAACGCCAGCAGCGTGAACAAGCTGATCAAAAAAGAGGCCGAAACCAACCCAGCACTAAAAAACCGCACCGTTTTTCATTTGAGACAGATGTTTTAACTCCCGAAATCCGGCGTCACCGGGAGGCAGCAAAACTGCTGTGGCAACGAGACCACGGGAAACGATGGTCACCTCAACACCAAGAACGGCTTGATGCTGTCTGGAGTCCCGATACCAAGGGCGCCCGCCCCTTTCTCCATCTCGTCAACCGTCGCTGCCCCGTCAGTGGAATCAAAAACGCAGCCGAGGCCATGAAAAACTACTACGCCAGTAAAACTGGTCGAAGAAAAGGCCGGGCTATGGGAAAACCCCAGCGCAAGACCCACCGATCTCGGAAATCAGTCACCATTCACCCAGACAGCAGAATGGGGCCAAAAGGCTGCCCTCCACCCCGAGGGCAGCCCCAGATCACCGGGTACAAGCATCTATACCTGGCCAATCTTTTCTCGCATGCCTCCAAGCCGGATAAAAAAGACCGGATATTGCGCGTACGCGTCCATGGCTCCACCAGACGGTTGGTCAAAGCTCTGCAGAACCACCCTGACGCCAAAATCAGCAATTTTACGATCTCCCAAAAAGGCGGCTACTGGTACGTCGCTGTGATGGTTAAGTCAGCTCAACGCCAACCATCGCTAACCCGACGGCAAAAACAAGCAGACACCCTGGGCATCGATATCGGCATCCACAACTACCTATCGCTCTCGGATGGCTCCACAGTCATCCAGCTTCCACCACTGCTCCAGCGCAACATCAAACGATCGAAAAACCTACGTAAAAAGCTGGCCCGGAGCCAAAAGGGATCCAACCGCCGTCGAAAGCTCATCGCCACGATCAAACGCGTCGACCACGAGCTGAAGTTGCAGCGCGATGGGTTTGTTCATCAGATCACCGCCGAACTGGCCCGCAACTATGCCCTGATCGGCATCGAAGACCTCAATGTTAAAGGCATGACTCGTTCAGCCAGGGGAACCGTAGACGCACCGGGAACAAACGTGAGGGCGAAATCATCCCTCAACCGCCGAATGCTTGAGGGGATCCCTGGCGAGTTTCGTCGCCAGCTGGAGTACAAAACCAAGCGCACCGGCGCTGCTCTAGAGGTCATCGACCGGTTTTACCCATCCTCCAAAACCTGCTCGAGGTGTGGTTGGAAAAACGAGAATCTTTCCCTGAGTAACCGTCAATTCACATGTCTAGAATGCGGCCTATCACTCGACCGGGACCACAACGCCGCATTGAACATCGCAGCTGAGGCCGAAAGGAAACACCTGAAAGACACTAAGTCACCCAAACCCAGCCACGACTAACCAGACCCAAAACGTAGCGGCAACGGGGCTTCTTCCCCTCTTAACCCCGAGCTGGGACCCCACCCTCGCGGTCGCTACAGCCCCACAAGATGGGGCCAACGAGTCGAGAATCCTATACCAACCCCTGCACGTTCTTGGCTGCGGTGATGTGCTCTGCCCATGGTCTGTCCTGGCAGACCCGGGCAAGGTTTCCGACGCTAACCTACGAGCACAGCCTCATCACCCGCGATAGTTACCCCCATACCTTGGGCGACGGTCTGTCGTCCCGCACTTCGGGAAGTCTGGAGTTAGCGACTATCCACTCCGCCGCAGAGGGATCAATCCAGGTAGACAGCTTCTCTATAGCCTGCTGCGCTCGATCGAGGTTATCGTTTTCGTCCTGCAGGTCCTTTTTGATAATCGGCTCATGATGGGCGCACCGGTTACGCAGGTTGTAGACCACACCAACTTCACTTCTGAACTCGTCAAGGCTGGGAACAAGGACATCAGGCTTGCTTCCGCCAGTGGCAGGTGCCTGTGTGCCGACCAAATCTTTACGAACCAGCGGCCAGAGAGTAGAGGCGTAGGTTTTGGTGAACAGGTAGGCCCAGAAATCGAAGCTGAGTTCAGCGATAACCCGCCCCGGCGGTGGGGCTTGCTCTCTTCGTGTGCAGGCACGGCGTTCTGCTTTTTTAATGGCTCTCTCGGCCGGTTTTTCGAAGGGGATGGCCGGGTGGGTGTACCACCTGGGTCCGTAGCGCGGAGCGACGGCGGCGTCTACGCAGTTTCGTAGCAGCACCTCGACATGTTGGAGGTCCTCCAGGAAGGCCTTGGTGACGCGCGTGTTCCAGAGGTAGAGGGATTCAGGATCTGGGTGGTGGGCATAGGTGCTCATCCGCGCAGGTGAGAACCACTTGTCAAGATTGATCGTCAGATTTTCGTTGGAATTCATGGGGACAAATGTTACGATTTTCTATGAAAGCCTCGGAGCGATCCCTGCGTTTTAGATGCATATCACCGGGGTTACTGATTTTTTGGGGGAGGCTCGGGCGCATAACGGCAGGCCAATGCGGGTTAAGTAAAGAAAAGTGTGTCTTTTCCGGGCGTGTTGCGGTTATTTGATCCAGCCTTTTTGGATGCCGAGGTTGTGTTGGTAGCTGGTGTCGATGGCGGTGTCGTATTCTGCTGGTGCACCGATGTCATTGGTAGTGGCTGTGGTGTTGTGGGTGATCAGGTCTGTTGCTGTGGAAAGTGCGTCTTGACCCCATCGTTGGTCCCTGGCGATCTTGACCGGATCGTCAGGGACTTCTGTATGTAGATACAGCCACCAATCCATCACTGTGCGTTGATGCGGTAGTGATAGTCCGCGGTGTCTGCGGGCTAGTTCTTTTATGGGGGCGTTGATGCCACCTTCGAGGCTGTTTGTTGTTGCTGCAAGGTTGTCGGGGTCGATGGTTGTTGGTGGGGGTTGCAGGTAGGTAAACAGCAGGTCTCTGCGGTGCAGAGATAGCAATGATTGATAGGCCGCTCGGACGCGTTGGTGGGTGTAGACCTTGGTGTAGGCGCCGGTAGCAGGGTCTTTGATGGTGGTTTTCTCGTTCATCCATTCCCGGTAGGTGTGGTCGAATTCGTGCAGGTGGGCGACCCATGTGGATGCTTGGTCAAGGTCGGTGATGCGAGTGAGTTTCAGGGCTAGGCGGTAGAGGGTTTTGCCGGCATCGGTGCGGGGGTTGCTGGTGGTGTGGCGGCGGACTGTTCGTTGGGCGTGGACGAGGCAGCGTTGGATGCGTGTTGTTGGCCAGCAGTGGTGGATGGCTGATTGGGCACCTTGTCCGCCGTCTGTGACTGCGATTAGTGGTGCGGCAATGGGGCGTAGGAGTTCGGTGTAGGCGGCGGTGGTTTCGTGTCTGGCCCAGGTCCAGTTGATGACGTGGGTTTTACTGGCTGCGATCAGGAGGCATCCGGACTTTAGATAGGTCGCGTCGAGGAAGATTTGGTCATGGATGCGGAATGAGTCGATGGTGGGTGTGGGGATGATCCACCAGCACCATCGGAATCGGTGGTGCATGGTTTGCCTGGTTACGCCATGGTGTGCGGCGAAGGTGGTTAGAGATTGGGTGCCGGTGGCCCATTGGATGAACAAAGCCATGGTGGCGGTATTTTTGTTGTGGGTTTGGGTGTTGCGGGTAAAGGAGTGTCCGCAGTGGGTGCAGCGCCAACGGGTGGTTGATTTGCTGGTGGTGCCGTTTTTCTTTGTGTTGTTGCCGCATAGTGGGCAGCTGGGGCGGTTGGTGGTCATCCTTTAATCCAACCGGTGTGCGGTTAGCACAAATGTGGCCGGAGGTGCGGGATGGTGTGGGTAATAGCTTTCGGGGAGCTATTCTTTGGTGATTTGTGGTGTGTGGTCTGGGGTTATGGTGGCATGCGGACACACTTTTCTTTACTTAACCCTCAAAAGCTGCATATTAGGTTATGCTAAGTTAATTCACGCTTGCTGCACTTGTGCCACCACTTTGGCCAACGCAGCCCATAAACCCGTTATTTCCGCATCATGAGACAAGGAGCGCGTGTTGTCTAGCAACCCGTTTGATGACGAACAGGGCAGCTTCTTCGCCCTTATCAACGACGAGGGACAGTACTCGTTGTGGCCTACGTTCGCCGCCGTGCCAGACGGATGGACCGTGGCTCTGGGAGACCCTTCCCGTGGCGTAGACGGCGGGGTATCGCGGGACGAGGCGATGGAGTTCATCGACCGCGAGTGGACCACCTTGCAACCGGCAGGAAAGTCTCACGCTTAAGTGAGTGCCGTACTTCCCACTGCTTTGCCTGGTGAGTCCGCTGCGGAGATTGGCCGCCTGCTCCGTCGCACCGCAACTCCAGCAATTAGTGCGGTGCTGTTCACTTTCGCCGGTGCCTTGCTCTCTCTGGTGCCCATTTATCTGCTGGCCAGCGTCATCGATGCGGTAGCCGCCGGTGACGGCAAGTCTGGCGTGCTGAAGGTGATTGTGTGGGCTGCCGTGGCGTGTGTTGGTACTGCCGTTGTCGCTGGCCTTGCGGAGGCGCTGACGGGTGTGACGATTGCCCAGGTAGTTGCGAAGTTGCGTGAGCGCGCCGTCGCCGCGGTGCTGAATCTGCCTTCCACCACGGTGGAGTCCCTGGGCCGGGGAGAGGTGCTGGGCCGAGTTGGTGCGGATGTCGCCGCGCTGGTGAGCAGTGCCCGCAAGTCGGTTCCATCGACCCTCAGCGCGCTGGTGATGGTCGTGGTGGCCAGCGCTGGAATAGCGGGGTTGGATTGGCGCCTCGCGTTGGCGGGGCTGTGCGGGATTCCGTTCTATGCGCTGGGGTTGCGATGGTATCTTCCTCGTTCTGCCCCTTTGTATCGACGCCAACGCGAATTAGAAGCCGGTGTCATCGGTTCCTTGCAAGGTTCTATGGAGGGCATTCGTTCGGTTCGTTCGCATCGGCTGGTGGATAGCCGCCAAGGTCTCACCAGGCGCTACGCGCAGGCTTCGCGGGACGAATCAATCGCTGCGTTTCGTGTGTTTTCCGGGCTGGTGGCGCGGGAGAACTTCGCGGAGTTCATGGGGTTGTCAGCCCTGTCTGTCGTAGGCTGGTTGCTCTTCCGCGAAGATGCGGTGACGGTGGGCGAGATCTCGGCAGCGTTGATTCTGTTCCACCGTCAGTTCGTGCCGATCGGCACGATTCTGTTCACCTTTGATGAACTGCAGCGCAGCGGGGCGGCCTTGGGGCGCATCGTGGGACTCATTCGCTCCGCGGGTGCGGATACGCCACAGCCGATTGATGACTACTCCTCGCATCGGCAGAGTCCAGCTGTAGAGGTCAAGGGCCTGAATTATCGGTACGAGGATGGCCCAGAGATCTTGCATGACTTGGCGTTCCGCATCCCTGCGGGGTGCACGGTATGCGTGGTCGGCGGATCGGGAGCTGGCAAGTCCACGGTTGCGGAAATTGTCTCTGGAACCCTCGAGATGGCAGAGCCGGGTGTGATCACCGTTGGGGGGTGCGACGTGGTGGGAATGAGTGCGCAAGAAAGAAGCTCGATCTTTTGCGTTGCCTCCCAGGAAAACTACGTCTTCGCGATGAGTTTGCGCGATAATCTCCTGCTGGCAGCCGAAGGTGCCAGCGACGCAGAAATATGGGATGCGCTGCGCCGAACCGGTGCGGAAGATTGGTGCACATCCTTGTCCCATGGCGACAAGCAGGGCTTAGACACAATGCTGGGCGAAGGGGGCCTGCACGTAGATGCGGTGGCGGCACAGCGTCTGGCGCTGGCCAGGGTGGCATTGTCTCGGGCTGGCGTCGTCATTCTTGACGAATCAACGGCCGAAGATGACGGTGACCTCGAGGAAACACAGCAATCACACGAGGCCTTTTCGATGTCCTTGGAGGACGCTGCCCGCGCGGCGATCCGCGGACGGACGGCGATGGTGATTGCGCACCGGCTCAGCCAAGCAACCTCCGCCGATAGCGTGGTGGTGATGGAGCGCGGGCGCGTGGTGGAAACAGGTACGCACGAGGAGCTGGCAGCAAGAAACGGAACATATGCCGATATGTGGACCGCCTGGAATGAGCAGGGGAGGCAGGCGCGTGTCTGACAACAAGGTGGTGACGCTGCGCGGGCTGGTCAGAAAAAATTCTCGCGCGATGGCTCTGAGTGGCTTGTTGCTGAGCATCTACCACGTGGCAGAAGCCATGATTGCGGTGTTACTGGGATGGTTGGCGCACAGTCTTATCGCTAGCGAGAATGTGTGGCACCTGGTGGGTGGAATCGCAGCCTTAGGCGCTACGCTGGCGACGGTGTCTGTGAGCTGGCAGACAGGGTTCCGGATACTGCAGGCTACGTCGGCTCGGAACGTATGTGAATTGCGGGCAGGCATCACCTCGCAGGTGGTGAGCCATGGTGGGCATTCCGACGATGCGGACAGTCTGCCTCGCCAGGAATTGCCCACGGTGGTGGGTGAAGACGTGGTGCAGGCGGTAGACATCATCGAAGTGGTCCCGGTGGGGATCAGTGCGCTGGTGGGAGCCATTTTCTGCACGATTGTTCTGGCGCTGATTGATCTGCCACTGGGAGTGGTGGTGTTGGTGCTCAGCGCGGTGGTGTTGATAGTCCTGCACCGGCTGTCTCAGATCATTGAACGCCGCGCGGAGCGGCAACAAACTCTGCTCGCGCGAGTGACCGCGCGCATGACCGACATTCTGCAGGGGCTGCCGGTGATCTCGGGAGTGGCTGGCGCGCATCCGGCCTACCGTGGATATGCGCGTAAATCTGAAGAGGCGTGTGCGGATGCTCGGAAGCTCGCGTGGGTCAGCGGAGGTTATGAAGCCGTGGCGATGGGCAGCAATGTGCTGTTGCTGAGTGCGGTGGGCCTGTACGCGGGCTATCGAACCATTTCCGGCGATGTGACGTTGGGGGAGTTGGTCACCGTGGTGGCGCTGTCACAATTTATCGCGGAGCCGATGCGGCAGTGCAGCAGAATGCCGCGCTTCATTGGATTGGCGAGGGCTTCCGTTCGGAGGCTGCAGCGCGTGGCGGAAGCTCAGCGGCTGCGTGAGGGGCAGGGCGTGCCATCTGCTCAGATTGGCACGCCTGCCATTTCCATGCGCGGTGGAGACGGTGAGGCCGAAGGAGACGGCGAGGTCGAGGGATCAGAGCAGGCTTCCGTGGCGTTCGCAGAGGGGCGACTGACGGTGGTGCACTGTTCAGCCGCATGGGCAGATGCTCTGGTGGATGCGTTGGTCGCGGGGGAGTCGATGGAGCTTGGCTCCCTGACTAGGCCACAAACTCAACAACTGTGGATCCGGGGGCGCGATATTTGCGAGATCTCGGTAGACGATGTGCGTTCCGCTGTGCTTGCCGAGCCTCGGAAGCCGGCATTGTTTGGGGACACAGTGGGGCAGGCGGTGCTGCGGAGCTCTGGAGAGGGCAGGGCGGAGGATGCAGTAGACATTCTTAACGCCTTAGGGCTCGATGAACTGGCGCCGGGGGCGGCTCATTCAGCCGGGGTATTGGATCACGAGCTGACCGAAGGTGCGCGCAATCTTTCCGGTGGTCAGCGGCAGCGGCTGGGATTGGCACGAGCGCTACTGGCTGAGCCGGAGATGTTGGTGATGGTTGATCCGGTCTCGTCAGTGGATTCAATGACGGGCATGAAAGTGGCGCGTGCGGTGAGAGATATTCGCCGCGGGCGTACCACGGTGGTCCTGTGTGTGGGGAGGGCCTTCCAGTCGGTAGCCGAGGACGTAGTTGATGTGAAGCCTCTAGCTGGGAGTTTGCGGACGCGGGGTGAGCAATTCCCGCTAGGGGGTTGTTGAGCAATAGAAGATAGGTTAGCCTACCCTTTGCATTGTCTACCCTAAGAAGTTGGTTGGCGCATCCTACAGAGAGGCCATAGTGACCATCATCGATCGTCAAGCTCAGACATCCGCAGAGCGCAGTACCCACGAAAATTCCGTCCGCGACATCGTCGGGATCGGCATCGGCCCCGGAAACCTCGGGCTCGCGGTAGCTATCGAAGAGCAAGCTCCAGAACTCGATGCACTCTTTGTGGAAGCCCGCCCGGAATTCAACTGGCACCCAGGCATGCTCCTCGAAGGATCCAACATGCAGATCAGCTTCCTTAAAGACCTGGTTACGGTGCGCAATCCGCAGAGCCGCTTCAGCTTCATCAACTACTTGCATCACAGCGACCGCTTGATTGATTTCATTAACCGCCAAACCTTCACCCCGGAACGCGTGGAATTCGCCGATTACCTCCGATGGATCGCGGATCACATCACCGTGGACACGCAGTACAACACCACCGTGACGTCCATCGAGACGCTTCCGGAACTGGCCGCAGACGGAGCTCGTTTTGTGGTGCACGTCCGCAGGAAGTTAGGAAGCGGTGAGTCCGAAGGGCAGCGAGCTCAGCAGTCGGAGTCCATTCGCTGCCGCAACGTGGTGGTTGCCCGCGGGCTGGAAGCCAAGATGCCTGCGTGGGCAGAGGACAGCTCCTTGGACACCTCGCGCATCTTCCACAACATCGATTTGCTCCCGCGCACCAAGAAGCTGCTGAACAGTGGGTGGGATATCCGCCGAGCTTTGGTGATCGGCGCGGGCCAGTCCGCAGCCGAGGCCATCCGGTACTTCCACGATTGCCCGCATATCGATACCGTCACGGGCAGCTTGAACAGCTACGGCTTCATCCCCGCCGATGACAGCCCCTTCGCCAATCGGGTGTTCGACCCGGAGGCCGTTGATGACTTCTTCCATGCGCCCGATGCGATCCGCAACGAGCTGTTGATCCGCCACCGGTACACCAATTACGCCTGCGTGGAATCTGAGCTCCTCGATGAGCTCCACGACCGTCAGTATCGGGAAAGCGTCACCGGGCGTCAGCGGCTCGATATTCGCCGGACCACGGAGGTGCTCGGTGCGCGTAATTGTTCCGACGGCAGCGTCGACGTGGACATTCGCCACCGAGTAACCGGAGACGTGGTGACAGAAAACTTTGACGTGGTGGTGTGCGCCACGGGCTTCCGATCTCGCGGTCTTGCGGGGATTCACGCTGATAGTCACGGCAGTGAAGAATTCACCGTCACTAGGGATTACGGCGCCGTGCTCAATGGCGAGCGCGTGCCAGGACTCTTCGTGCAGGGAGCAACTGAGGCCACGCATGGACTCGGTTCCACGTTGCTCTCCAACATCGCGACCCGCTCCGGGGAACTGGTGGAGGCCATCACGGGTCAGCAACGCACGCATCGTGCGCCGGCGGATGAAGATCTCCGCTCCGAGCAACATCGGGATTCTTCGCACCTGATCGCAGGCTGATTTTCCCGAGCCGTGCTCCGCTTGAGGTTGGCTGACACCTAGCCCGACGTCCGCCATCCGCGTCTGATTCCCTGTTTCCCCATCAACCGAAAGGCTCTTTGTGCCCACCCGATCGTCTGCTCACACTCCGTTTTCCTCTGGCGATACGCTTGCTTCTCGAGATGGCGGCGCCGTCATCGGTCATGGCCGCAGTGAACAGGATCGGATCGCCCAGCAGCGCATATGGAATGACACGGATCAGGATCGCGATCGCCCGGACCTGATTAGCCTGCTCCTGCAGCATGCGCAGGAGACCCCGGATGCGCTCGCAGTGGTGGATGACCGGCACAGACTGACCTATGCGCAGCTCGTCGCCCATGCAACTGCTGTAGCGCGAAATTTGCGGGAACACGGTATTGACGCTGGTCAGAGTGTGGGAATCTCCCTGCCGCGCAGCGCGGAGATGGTGGTGGGTATCGTCGCCACGTTGCTCGCCGGTGGCAGTTTTGTCCCGCTAGACCCCTCGTGGCCGCAGGCGCGCCGGGAATCCGTCACCCACGATGCCAGCCTGAGCTTCGTACTCACGCCGGACAACTGCGCGCTCACCGAAGACGCGCTATTCGACCTCGATGCCACCCGCGAGCTGTTCACCCCGCCGTCCACGGACAGCGTTGCGTACGTCATCTTTACCTCTGGCAGCACCGGCCGCCCAAAGGGCGCAATGATCCGCCACGGTGCGATCGTGGAGCGCTTGCTCTGGCAGCGCGATCAGATCCTGTTCTTCGGCCGCGATGATGCCTCCCTGTTCAAGGCACCGCTGGCCTTTGATATCTCCATCAATGAGATCTTCCTGCCGCTGGTTTGCGGGGGCCGCGTGGTGGTGGCCGCGCCGGGCGTGGAGCAAGACCCCCAACGCTTGGCCCGCCTCATCCATCGCGAGGGCGTGACGTTTGCGTATCTGGTTTCGAGTGTTCTCGACGTCATGCTCAAACAGGCCGAAGGCACGAATCTATTAGACAGCTTGCGGCATGTCTGGTGTGGCGGAGAGATGCTCACCCAGGCGCTGTTCCGTCGCTTTCGCCAGCAGCTGGCCATCCCGCTGTACCACGGGTACGGGCCAGCGGAAGCTACCATCGGTGTCTCCCACGTCATCTACCGTGACGACGAGGATCGCCTCAACACGAGCATCGGTGTGGCCAATCCCAACTGTCGGCTCTATGTGCTCGATGAGCACCTGCGGGTGGTTCCAGACCAAGAAATTGGTGAACTCTATGTGGCCGGATTCCTGCTGGCCAAGGGGTATATCAATGCCCCAGGACTCACGGCCAGCCGCTTTGTTGCGGATGTGTTTGCGTCGGACGGAACCCGGATGTACCGCACGGGAGACCTGGTGCGCCGGCACAACGACGGCTCGCTGGAATTCGTGGGGCGGGCCGATAATCAGGTGAAAATCCGTGGCATGCGTCTGGAGTTGGAGGACGTGGAATCTGCGCTGGTGGGACACCCAGATGTGGAGGCGGCGAGCGTGATTGCTCGGGAGGGGCGACTGCTGGGCTACGTGACGGTGACTGCGGGCCTCGTGGGTGCTGCGATCCGTAGTTGGTGTGCCGAGGTACTGCCCGAATACATGGTGCCCGCGATTATCACCGTCATGGATGAGTTGCCGCGGACGGCCAACGGAAAAGTGGATCGGAAGGCACTGCCGGAACCTGATTGGAGCTCGCTCACTGATGCCCCGGCCGATGCTGAACGTGACGGGGAAACCGTTGCTCTGCTCGCGGAGGCAATGGCTGAAGCATTGGGGGTTAGCGCGGTGGGTGCGGAGACGGACTTCTTCGATATCGGTGGCGATAGCCTGCGGGCCATCACCCTGGTCTCGGCTCTGGGACGGCGCGGGGTGGAGGTGAGTGTGGGAGATATTTTCTCTGCGCGCACTCCACAGCAACTGGCTCGGTGCGCCGAAGAGCGCGGAACCTTCGTGCAGGATCCAGACGATGAACCAACCGGTGAGGTGCAGTCGCTGCCGATTCTGCGCTGGTTCGATTCCATTACTGATCACGTGGACGGCTTCATTCAGTCCGTGGAGTTTTCAGTTCCAGAAGATGTGGATGCGCAGCTGGCCGGGCGAATGGTGGCTGACGTGCTGCAGGCGCACCCTGCACTGCGGGCCCGTGTGCAGCGGAATCCCTTGCGGCTGGAACTCCCGGAGGAATCTGCCGAAGAAGCGGTGGCGATCCACCCCACCACGGACATCGCTGCGCTTTCTGAACTGCTGGATCCGGCAGTCGGAGTGGTGGTAGCGGCTGGGCTGGTGCCCGGAAGATTGCGCCTTGTGGTGCATCACCTGGTGGTCGATGGCGTGTCATGGAACATTATCGGCGAGGACCTCGCCGCGGCGTATCGCGGGGAACAGCTCGCGCCGGAGCGGACGTCCCTGCGCCGATGGACGCAGCTGCTGCAACAGGCCGTTGATACTGGCGAATTCGCGGAGGATGCCAATAGTTCCCTGCCCCCATTGCCGAGTGCAGATGAACCTCTGCGGGACCCGCAGGTGCCAGCGCTTGCTGATAGTCCCGAGAAAGCGCCCACAGTCCGTGAGGAGCGCAGCGTGGTACATGAGGCATCAGTGCAGATCACGGACGAATTACTGGGTGCGGTGCCCCACGCTTTCCGCACGGGGGCGAATTCCGTATTGCTTACGGCATTGAGCGTGGCGTTGGCGCGTTGGCGTCGAAACAAACAAACATGGACCCTGGTGGAGATGGAGGGGCACGGCCGCGAAACCCGATTCGTACCCGGGCCACAGGGCAGGGAAGCAGACCTTTCACGCACGGTGGGCTGGTTCACCTGCCTATATCCCATGCTGATCGACCCCACCCGGGCGGCAGTGCAGGAGGCCTCCACAGAGGTCGAGGGCAGCATCGCCCCGCTAGCGCTGGCACTCAACGCAGTGAAAGACCAGCTCGCGGCCATCCCCGGCAACGGCGTTCCTTACCAGGCCCACACCTGGTTGCATCAGTCCGCGAAGACCCCTCCGCAGGCACAGGTGCTGTTCAACTACTTGGGGCGCGTATCCGCAGGAGCACAAGATTTCGCTCCCGCGGGTTCCACCGGCCAACTCGGCGAGCAACGCGACCCGGACCAGCCGTTGGTCCGCGAGCTGGAGTTCAACGCGATCGCCGAAGACACCGGCGAGGGATACGTCCTGCGCACCACGATCTCCTGGGCGCGCGGCAGGATCTCCCCCGAACGGATCGACGAATTGGTCGCGCACTGGGATGTGGCATTGCGCGAGGTGGCAGCGCTTGCCGATCACGGCGTGTTGTCCGTGGGCGACGTTGCCCCCGCACCCGTGAACTCTGCGGACCTGGCACGAATCACTGCGCAGAGCTCCGCGGAGCTGCAGGACGTGCTGCCGCTGACCCCGCTGCAGCACGGCATGTACTTCCACTCGCTATTCGAGGAATCGGCCAGCTCGTATGTGGAGCAACAGGTCTTGCGGGTGGAATGCAGCGAACCGTTTGACCGGGAGCGATTCGCCCGCGCTGCGCGTAATTTGATCCGACGCCACCCCGCACTGAGCACCCGCCCTTGGGAAACTGACGGTGGCGATGTGGTTGCCGTGATTGATCCGGGGATTGCCGAGCATTTGCGGGTGGACTTTCGGGACGTGACGGTGCCTGCCGAGTTGGCTGGGCCTGGATTAGACGGGTGGCTCGTGCAGCGTACGGAAGAGATTGCCGCTGATGACCTCTCGCGGGGAATCTCCTTGCAGCCGCCCGGTGATGCCGCGCCCGAGCCGCTCATGCGATGGACCGTTGTGCTCCCGACCAGTGTCGATGGTGCGGTGTGTGGCCAGGACATCGCCGTGATCCAGACGGTGCATCACCTGATCGCCGACGGATGGTCCGTGCCCATCATGCTGCGGGATCTCCTGGAGATCTACCGGGATGACGATGCCCGAATCCCGCGCTACGACCCGGACGCCGGAATGGCCGGCAGCGTGCGATGGGTGGCGCGCAGAGACGCGGAAGCCGATATGTCCGTCTGGCGCGAGGAAATGCGCGAGGTACGCCCCACGGTGCTGTGCCCTAATCCTTCGAGTTCGCTCGAGCGCCGGGAGTTGCTGGTAGACGATCCGCGGACTGTTGGCTTGTCTGAGCGTGCTCGGGCAGCGGGTGTGGGCCTGCCGGATGTGGTGCACGCGGCGTGGGGGCTGGTCCTTCGCACCTTGGTGGGCTGCGAACCTGGGGCTGACGTGGTGTTTGCCACTTCCGTTTCCGGCCGTGACATTCCCGTTCTTGGCGTGGCCGATGCCGTGGGCATGCAGCTCAACACCATCCCGGTGGTCGCGCCGGGGCAATCTGATCCCACCCTGCCGGTGACCAGCATGCTGCACGCCATGGTCCATCACAACAATCAGGTCCGCGATGTGCAGCACGTCAGCCTGGCTGATATTGCCCGCGACCTGGGAACCAACGCCAGCGAACTGCTGGATACGTTGATGGTGGTGGAGGTGCCGCTATCTCCACAGGACGTGGGCTGCCCCGGCTCGCCACTACAGGTTGCTGACGTGCGCAACAATGGCGCGCCGCACTTTCCCCTGTCCGTCGTGGTCAACCCTTCCGCTGAGCACCCACTGCGCCTGATCTACGATCCGCAGCGAATCACCGAGGTACGTGCCGAAAGGATCGCGCAGATGCTCGCGGTGAGTGTGGATTCTTTGCTGTCTGAATCCGGTGCGGTGGCGACCGTGGGTGAGGTTGCAGAGGCGTTGGGTGCGGTATCTGGTGTGGACACGCTTCCTTCTTTGTGGCGACGCAGCTTCGAGCACTCCCGCGACCGGCCCGCCCTGACCAGCATCGGAGAAGACGGTGCTGCGGAGCATTGGACCTACGAAGAACTAGACGACGCCGCTCAGCGTATACGCGCTGTGCTGGACCGGAAGGTTGCCATCCACACCCCGAGAGTAGCCCTGCTCATGGAGCGCGATGCGTGGCAGGTTGCGGCCATTCTGGCGACCACGATGTCCGCCGGCACCTACGTTCCCGTGGATCCGTTGTCCCCGCAAGCGCGGGTGGAATTGATCCTGGAGGATTGCCAGCCCGATGCCGTGCTGGTGTCTCCCAGCGCGGAAAAAATGGTCTCTGAGCTGGTAGATTGTCCCGTCCTCGTGGTCAGTGAACAGACGATGAGCGGGGAAGCGAAGCCGCCTGCGGGCCGGTCGGCAAGCGTGGCCCGTGCCAATGACATCGCCTACGTGATCTACACCTCCGGCTCCACAGGGCGGCCGAAGGGCGTGGCCGTCACACACGCCAACGTGACCGCGATGCTGGGCAATGCTCGCAGCCACGTGGAGTTTTCGCAGGAGGACGTGTGGTCGATCAGCCACAGCTTCGCCTTTGACTTTTCGGTGTGGGAGATGTGGGCAGCGCTGAGCTCCGGCGGGCGTGCCGTGGTGATGCCGTATGCGCTGATGCGCTCGCCCGAGGATGCCGCAGAGGTGTTGCGTGCCGAAGCCATCACGGTGCTGAGCCAGACCCCAACCGCCTTTGCCGCGTTGGAGCCGCACCTCGGGCAGGACTCTGCGGTGCGCACGGTGATCTTCGGCGGCGAGGCCTTGGAGGCCCGCGCGGAGGCTGCCTACTGCAGTGCTCATCCGAATGTTCGGTTTATCAACATGTATGGCATCACGGAGACGACAGTGCACGTCACAGCACACGAATGCTCCGAGAATGCAGGGGAGGCCCGCAGCCCGATCGGCCGCCCGATGGACGGGTTGCGTACCTATGTTCTGGACGCGCAATTACAGCCGGTGCAGCCTGGAGAGACCGGCATGATGTACGTTGCCGGGCCGCAGGTCACCGCGGGTTATTGGGGGCTTGCTTCTACCACGGCCTCCCGCTTCGTGGCCGATCCTTTCGTTGGCGGCGGCGCGCGGATGTACTGCAGCAATGACATGGCAAAGGTGCTGAACAACGGTCATCTGGATTACGTGGGCCGCGCCGATAGGCAGGTGCAGCTGCGCGGTTATCGCGTGGAGCTGGGGGAGATCGAGAGCGCGCTGGAGAAGGTCAGCGGTGTGCGGGAGGCCACCGTGGTGGTCGTCGATCTGCCCGAAGGCCAGGTGCCGGGTGCGTTGTTGATTACGGATTCTCGTGGCGACGCAAAGGCGATCACCTCCCGAGCTGCCGCAGCGGCCCGAGACGCGCTCCCTGCCTACATGGTTCCGCAGCTATTCGCGGTGAGTACGCAGGTGCCGCAGACCATCAATGGCAAGCGGGATGAGCGCGCGATCCTGGACCTTCTGGGTGAGATTCCTGCTGCTCAGCAGGCTTCGGGCACCTCGGATCTGGTGGAGGCGATCTCGCAGGCAATTGCTGATGCACTTCGCTTGGACCGCGCCGAGGTGGAGCCGGACTCGGACTTCTTCCGCTTAGGTGGAGACAGTATTCTTGCCATCCGCGTTACTCACGCGCTGGCGCGCGCTGATCTCAACGTGACTCCGCGGGACTTCTTCTTGGGCCGCACGCCACGCAAGATTGCCGAGCGGGTCACGCCGCAGGCCACCCAGCAGAAAATCCAGGAAACAAGGCAGAGCCAGGAAGAAGCCCTGCCCAAGGACGGGCACCAGGAGATCTCGGGGGCTTTCCCCATCCCGGCGATGCTGCGCAGGCAGATGGAAAGAGGCATGAGCGACCGCTTTGTGCAGGCGCGCCGCTTGGATCTGGGGCCAGTCGCTGTGGAGGACTTGGAACAGGCCCTGCAGCAGGTAGCGCAGGCACATCCGATGCTTCGTACGCGCGTGGACACCAGTTCTGCGTTCGCGCACTTTGTTGGTGCCGAGGGAGACGGCCCTATGGTTGTGCGGGCTTTGGACGTGGATGCATTGATCGATCACATCGATATTGCTGCTGGTCGTAGCGTGGTGCTCGGGTGTGTGGATGGGTACGTCAAGGCCGTTGCTCATCACGCGGTGATCGATAGCGCCAGTTGGATGATTCTGGAAGACGATCTGCGCGATGCGCTCGCAGGGCGCAGGATTCTCTCCGGGCAGGCGAGCTACAAGGATCTTTGCCTGCAAGAACTGCACGATGCTCACACCGCAGCAGCTCAGGATGCCCTGCACTGGAGTGAACTGGCTACGCTGCCACGGCCCGTCGAGGACTCGAACCAGTGGAGTACGGATCATGTGAGCACGCTCGAAGTGAACATTGACGGACAGACCGCGCAGGTCCTGCAGAGCGTTGCACCCGACGTGATGGGTGTGGACGTTCAGGACCTCGTGGCAGGACTGGTGACCGTCGCGGTGGCTCGAACAATGGGCACGGACGCGCGGAGCTGGGCCGTGGACGTAGAAGGCCACGGACGTCCGGCTGATCATTCCTATGGTCGAACCCTCGGATGGTTTACCACCATCGCGCCGGTGGAAATCCCGTTGGCTGATCCAGCGGATGCAGCACGTGCCGCAGCGGAAATGCGCGCGCTCCACGAGGACGGCACAGCCCCGGACCGCCGCACTTATCAGGCACTGCGATACACACACCCGCAAGGGCAGCGAACCCTGGCCCATGGGGCACAGATCCTGGTCAACTACCTCGGACGGGGAGAGACTGGCGCTGTCCTCCACGCGCCGGGCGATGCCGCCTGCCAGTGGACGGATTACCTGGTGGAGGCCGATGTGTGGTCTAGCGAGCGGGCCGTAAGCATGGAGCTGTCCGTGGTGAATGCGGTGATTTCCGCCGAGCGTTTGCGCAGCGCCATCGGCGAGGTTGCTCGCGAGTTGCAGGAGCACGTCAGCCGCGAGCAATCCTCAGGACGCCGCGCTCCGCTGAGCGTGCTGCAGCGCGGAATCTGGTTCCAGTCACAGGTGGCAGCACCGGGTGCCTACGTTGCACAGACTGCGTTGACGTTTGACCGGAGACTGGATGCCGAGGCCGTGGTGGAAGCCTTCCGGGACACAGTGACCGTGCATCCAGCCATGGGCGCGGAGTTCCACACCGATGCTTCCGGCCAACCCGTGCAGAACTTGCCGTGGAGTGGACAGGGCATTGACCTCCCCGTCGAGACCACCGAAGGGGATCTCGAGGCGATCATGCACGCTGATCGCAGCGCGGGCATCGATCTCGCATCCGTGCCGCTGGCGAAGGCAACCATCGTCACCGGCCGAAGTGACGGACAGCCTGGCGACACGCTGCTTCTTACCTACCACCTGGTTCTGGTCGATGGTTGGTCGCGTGCAGTGATGCTGCAAACCTTCCTCGAGAGGCTGACGTTGAGGTCCGGCCAGGCCCGCACGCAGGGTGCGGGAGAGTTGGTTCCTCGCGGTTGTTCTATTGCTGACGCCCTGCTCGAGTCCGTTGACACTCGCAAAGAGCAGGCAGATAGCGACTATTGGGTACATCGCCTAGAGACGTTGTCTCAGCCCACGCTCGTTGCCCCGCAGGCCGCGGATATCTCTTCAGAGCACGCTGGTAGCGAGTTGCCTCGCCAGGTGTTTGCCGAGGTCAGCGAGCAGCTGACCGGCGCACTGCAGGAAAAGATCCGGGCGCAGGCCGTGACGTTGACCTCCGTGGTCAACGCAGCCGTGGCCGTGGCCTTGGGTGCTGTCACAGGGGATTCGGATGTGGTGTTTGGTCAGTCTGTCAGTGGCCGCGATGCCTTGAGCGACCCCGCCATGTCTGATGTGGTGGGAGTGCTGCTCAACACAGTGCCAGTGCGAGTGACAGCTCGGCCCGGCCAGAGCATAGAAGAACTGGTCCAGGATGTTTATCGCCAGCGCATCGAGGATATGGACCACGATTCCGCGGACCTCGGCGCCATCCAGCGGCAGCTGGGGGTAGGCACGCTGTTCGATTCCATGGTGGTGGTGCAGAACTTCCTCGATCCGCAGGCAGCAGCGGAACTTCGGGAACGCCACGGGGTTGTGGAGGAGCGCGCGGAAGATTCCACGCACTTCCCTCTGACCTGGGTATTCACTCCGGGGCCGAAGCTGGGCATCAAGCTGGAATTCCGCCACGACGTGGTGGACGAGTCCCTCGCACATTCCGTGCTCAAGGCCGCGACCGAAGTCCTGACCGCGTTTGTGGACACACCAGAGGTCCCGCTCGCTCAGCTGGCCCAGTTGGCGCCAGCCCGAGCGGAGGATTCTTCCCCGCAAAGCACGACGGAGCAGATGGCTTCCTGGCAGAAGGCCGAAGGCATTGACCGCACCATTGCGGATGAGCTCAAGGACACCGCCCAGCGCTTCCCAGATCGCATCGCGCTAGCGGATGACGCACAGCAGTGGACGTTCGGTGAGCTGATTGCTCGCTGTTCCGACATTGCGGAAAAGATCAAGAATTGCGGCGTGACCAGCGGCGATACTGTCGCCATTGCGGTGGAGCGCTCCGCGCATTCGGTGGTGGCTCTGCTGGGAGCCCTGTGGGCAGGGGTGCGCTACGCGCCGCTTGATCTGACGCACCCCGATGGGCGGCTCCGGGTCCTCGTGGAGGACAGCCAGCCCGCAGCCGCGCTGGTGGACTCGAGTTCTCGGGAGCGCATGGAGCGGATCGGTGCGCTTCCTTGCGTCGACGTCACCACTGCCGATTCCCACGCCACCACCCACACGCCTGCGGCGGTGCCCGGGGACGATGCCTACCTGATGTACACCTCCGGATCGACCGGCAAGCCCAAGGGCGTGGTGATCAAGCATCGCGGGCTGCACAACATGCTGGACAATCACCGGCGCAAGATCTTCGCCCCAGCTGCTGCCGATGGGCGGACGTTGCGGATCGCGCATGCCATCAGCTTCGCCTTCGATATGTCGTGGGAAGAGCTGTTTTGGCTGGTGGAAGGCCACGAGGTGCGGATCTTCTCCGAGGATTTGCGACGCGATGCTGCGGCCATGGTTGAGGCCATTCGCGCGCATCAGGTGGATGTCATCAACGTCACCCCGACCGTTGCCGAGCAGCTGCTCGCGGAGGGGATGCTGGAATCCGGCGCGCATCGCCCGCGGCTGGTGCTCTTGGGCGGCGAGGCTGTCTCGCACGGCGTGTGGGAGACCTTGCGAAAGGCCGATGACGTGCGCGGATACAACCTCTATGGACCCACCGAGTACACCATCAACGCCCTGGGTGCTGGCACGGATGAGAGCGCCACGCCCGTGATCGGAATGCCGGTGGATCGCACGGCGGCGTTCGTTTTGGACCCGTGGTTGCGCCCCGTTCCTACAGGAGCGCCGGGTGAGCTCTACCTCGCGGGCAGCGGCTTAGCGCAGGAGTATCATGGGCTCGCGGCGCGCACCGCCAGCTCCATGGTCGCCTGCCCGTGGGGCGCCCCGGGTGAGCGGATGTATCGCACGGGAGACATCGTCCGCGTGCGTGCGGATGGCATGTTCGAGTACCTCGGACGCAGCGACGATCAGGTGAAAATTCGTGGTCACCGCGTGGATCCCGGCGACGTCTCGGCCGCCGTGTCCCGCGGCGTTGATCCCCGCATCCTCCACTGCGTGACCGTTCCTGTTCGTATATCCGACGCCACACTCCTGGCCTGTCACCTCGTGGCCCCACAACTGCGCGATGCGGACCAGGGGGAGCGGCAGAGTTTCCTGACTGGCGTGCGTAATGCATTGCGCGAGGAACTGCCCAGCTACATGATCCCGGATCGATGGTCGATCGTGGATGAGTTGCCGGTGACGTCGAATGGAAAGACCGACCTTGCTGCACTGGGTGAGGGAGAAAGGATCACGGAGAAGGGCCGCGAACCGGCGAACGAAACCGAGGAGATCACGGCGGAGCTGTTTGCCGAATCGCTAGATATTGAGCCCGAGGACGTGCCGGTGGATGCTGATTACTTTGACATGGGTGGGCACTCCATGGCGGTCATCAAGCTCTGCGCACTGCTGCGTGGAGAGCTGGGAGTGGAGGTTGGCGTGCGCGAATTCTACGGTCTGCGGACAGTCGAGCGCGTGGCGGAGTTTGTGGAGGCGCGCTCGTAGATTCAGCCCAGCAATTCGGCGAGTGCCGGGATGATCCCGTGGCGCCACATCGCAGGGTCGTGGCCACCGGGCGTGCGGTGATTGGTGGTGGGAAAGCCGCGGCGTGTCAGGGCATCGGCCACTGCATCCACGTGTCGTTGCATGGGCGGCTCTTCTGCACCGCACGTCAGTACGATGCGTGCCAGACCGGAGCCACTGTGAGCCGCAGGATTTTCGAGTGAGGGGCCAGTGAGCTGTGCGGCAATGTCGCCTCCTGCGGGCCCGTCCGAGAGCGTGTCCGCGAGCTCTGCAGAACGGTCAGCGGACCACCAGACGGCAGGGGACTGGGCGATGGCTCCTTTGATTGCAGGCGTGGTTTCGGTGGAAGCCGTAAGAGCTGCGCGCAGGGCGGAGAGACCGCCGAAGCTTTGCCCCACCAGGACTATGTGGCTGCTGTTGATGATCGGCGGAAGCTCGGTGGCCAGTGCGCTGGCGAATGTTTGGGAGGTGTACTCCTCGCTGCGGTCTTTGGCTGCCGGCAGGAAGACGCGGTTGATCTGGGGGATAAGCCCTGCCGTGACTGCCCGGTCCAGTGCGCCCGTGAGGTCATGCAGATGGATCCAGTCATCGCCATCCAAAAACACCACGGTGGTATCCGCACCGCGGTCATCGAGGCGCGCGGTGCAGCGCCTGCCGAATACCTTCCGGTCGATGGACAGGCGTGCGCCGGGCAAGTCCGCGATGACTTCTGGGGAGCGAGGCGGCCAGAGTGTCTGGTCCACAGAATCGCCGCTCAATAGGCTCGCCTGTGGGCCTGCGCCGTGTGCGTTATGTGGATCGGGATATTTCAGCTCGCCGGATTGAAAGCTATAGGTCACTGCTGAGTGCGCCGGGATGCGCACATCGACGGTGGACATCGATTCGGTGAGCTCGACGTTCGAGCGGTAGGGGTCCGGGAAAACGAGGGCTTCCGCATCCGCGGGCACCGAGATTCGGTGAAGGGTGGTCACGTCCGGGGAGTCTGGCATGAAAATTGCGCCACTTTCATCATTGACTACATAGGTAAACCTAAGCTAACATCCCCTGCATGCGAGTTGCTGTTTTCGGCTATCAGTCGTGGGGACACCGGACGTTGTCTGCGGTCATCAATGCTGGTCATGAAGTAGTTTTGGTAGTTACGCACCCTGCCAGCGATCACCCTTATGAGCAAATGTGGGCAGACTCCGTTGAGGAGCTCGCCAGCGAACATGAGCTCCAGGTGTGTGTCACTGAGCGCGTGGGTCAAGACGTCATTGAGGCGTTGCGCGATGCTGCACCAGACATCATCGTGGCCAACAATTGGCGAACCTGGCTTCCTCCCGAGGTTTTCAGCCTGGCCAAGCACGGCGCATTGAATGTCCACGATGGTCTCCTGCCCGAGTACGCCGGATTTTCGCCCATCCTGTGGGCGCTGTTGAACCGGGAAACTCACGTGGGCGTCACTGTGCACGAGATGGATGAAGTGCTGGACGGCGGACCCATCGTTGCCCAGCGCGCGATCCCCGTGGGTCCGCAGGACACCACCACGGATCTCGTGGCCAAGACCATCGACCTCATCGAGCCCCTCGTGGAACGCGCATTGAGTGACGTCGCCCAAGGCACCGCCACTGCGCAACCTCAAGATCCCACCCGCGCTACGTACTTCCACAAGCGCGGCGAGCAGGAATCTCGCATAGATTTCACCCAACCTGCGGAAGATATCGCCTTGCTGGTCAGGGCGCAGTCCGACCCGTACCCCAATGCTTACTTTGAATTCCGAGGCCAGCGCGTCCGCGTGCTTTCCGCGCACGTCTCGCAGGGCCGCTTCGGCGGAACCCCCGGCCGAGTCACCATCCCTCACGAGGGAGGAATCGCGGTGGTCTGTGGATCGCCCCGTGCCAACGTGCCGGCGCCGGCGATTGTTCTGGATCGTGTTCGTCTCGACGACAACTCGGAACTGACCGCCACCGAATTCTTTGGACATAGGGCTGGATATATCCAACCAAAGGTTTGACCTTTCCCTTTTGTGTACGGGCCACGCCTCGCGCGGAAATCCGTCACCAGTAACAACGGAGAAAAATGACACTCAAGAAGATTCTCGTTAGCACCGCTGCTGTGCTGACCTTGGGCGCGGCACTGACCGCTTGCTCGACTGATGACCAGTCCGGAAATTCCGGGGACTCCCAGGCAGTCAACGCCGAGCAGGGCGCATTCCCCACCACCATCGAGCACCGCTACGGCTCCACCGAAATCAAGGAAGCCCCGCAGCGCGTGGTCTCCTTGGGCTACACGGATCAGGACGCACTGCTGGCGCTGGGAGTTACTCCTGTCTCCGTGAAGTACTGGGACGGAATGACCCCGGATGGTCAGGCTGCGGGCAACTGGTCCAATGACAAGATCGAGGGCGACACTCCTCGGATCGACAAGGACACAGAAGTCAACGCGGAAGCCATCGCCAAGGACAATCCAGACCTCATCGTGGCCGTGTACTCGGACATCGATGAAGACACGTACAAGAAGCTGTCTGAGATCGCCCCTGTCGTCGTACAAAAGGGCGAATACGAAGAACTACAGCAACCATGGGACGTGACCACGGAAGAGATCGGGCAGGCCGTGGGCAAGCCTGAAGAGGCAAAGCGCCAGGTGGAGCAGGTCAAGGAGAAGTTCGCAGAGCTCAAGGGCCGCCACCCAGAATGGGCCGAAAAGGAACTCGGCGTGGCCACTGTCTCCGACGAGAGCCTGGCTGTCTTTGCCGAGGGCGATCCGCGTAGCCGCTTCTTCACCGAGCTGGGATTCAAGATCAACCCGGCCTACGCGGGCATCACCAAGGACAAGTTCTACGGTGAGGTCTCCAAGGAAAACGCAGACCAGATCAACTCTGACGTGCTGGTGTGGGATCAACTGTCTTACTCTCCGAAGCAGAGCAAGGCTTCTGTGACCGAGGATCCGATCGTGGGCAAGCTGCCCGCCGTGAAGGACGGACACAGTGTCTACCTGGAAGGCGACCTGGAAAAGGCCTTCGGATGGCAGACCGTGCTGAGCCTGAACTACCTGCTGGACAAGATCGAGCAGCCGTTGGCAGACGCCACGAAGTAGTCTGAATCAACTGCCGAACCGCCCCGCATGAACGTGCTGGGGCGGTTTTGCTGTTGCTGGCTAGGGGACGGGCACTCATGGGGATAACGGATGCACGCTAGGGGCGAGCTGCCTGTATTCCGGTCAGAAACCGGGGTAAGAATAGACCAGTTGTTTTCTAGAAGGGATTCCCTGTGCACTTAAGCGACCTCATGGACGCCACCACCCTGCTCCAGAACTTTGGCGGCTGGGCGCTCGGCGGCATTGCGCTGATTATCTTTATTGAATCCGGCGTGCTCTTCCCGTTCCTCCCCGGCGATTCCATGCTGGTCACCGCGGCAATCTTGCGCGATCAGCTGGGCTTGAACGTTCCGATTCTGGTGGGCGTGGCCATCGTCGCGGCGTTCTTGGGCGACCAGGTAGGTTTCTGGCTCGGCCACCGCTTTGGCCGCAAGTTGTTTAAGCCCGACGCCAAGATCCTCATAACCGAGCACCTCGAACAAGCCGAGGCTTTCTTCCTGAAGTACGGGCCGTTGGCTCTGGTACTGGGGCGCTTCATCCCGATCGTGCGTACCTACATTCCCGTGGCCGCTGGTACCGCGGAGATGCCGTACAAGAAGTTCGTGGGATGGAACGTCACGGGTGCAGTGCTGTGGATTGTCAGCATGGTCGGCATTGGCGTGCTGCTGGGGGATATCCCGGGCATTGCGGATCGCATCGACATGATCGCCATCGTCATCGTGCTGGTGTCTGTGACTCCGGTGGTGATTTCCGCGATGATCAACTGGCGGAAGTCCAAGAAGACTCCCGCCCAGGAGCTGATGGAGGACTAAGCCCTGATCGTCACTTGGGGACGATCAGCGGACCGCCGGTGACAGGATCCTCGATGACTAGCGCGTTGAGGGCAAACGCCTCGAGCAGTAGCTCTGGGGTAATGACCTCGCTGGGACGCCCGGTGGCGAGGACCTGTCCATCCTTCATCACCACGAGATTATCGCTGTAGCGTACAGCCAAGTTGAGATCGTGCAGCACCATCACCACAGTCCGATCCAGCTCTCGGCGTAGACGCTGCACCAGCTCCAAAATCTCTACCGACGTGGCCAGATCCAGGTAGGTGGTGGGCTCGTCCAGGAACAGGATGTCCGTGTTCTGCGCAAGAACCATGGAGATCCACACACGCTGCCGCTGCCCTCCGGACAGAGAATCCAGGGTGCGCTCCGCCAGCCCCATCGAGCCAGTCATTTCCAGCGCCTTGTGCACCTCGGCTTCGTCCGTGGACGACCACTGACGGATCCACGATTGGTGTGGGTGCCGACCGCGCGAGACGAGATCAGCCACGTTGAGTCCCTCCGGGGCGGTAGGGGTTTGTGGCAGCACGCTGATGGTCCGTGCGAGGTCCTTGCGCCTGATGGATGAGATATCGGCGCCGTCTAACAGCACTTCGCCCTCATTCGCCGGAAGGAGACGAGACATGGCTCGCAACAACGTGGATTTGCCGCAGCCATTGGGGCCGATGATTGTGGTGATCTGCCCGCGAGGAAAGTCCACGTCCAAGCCTTCGATGACCGTCCGGTCGCCGTAGCCCACGGCGAGGCCGCGTGCGCTCATGCTGTGCTTCTGAGTCATGTGTCCTTCTTTGTTCGCGGCACTGCTAACTTCCAGGGTGGGATCTTTTCTCATGCCGTGGTTGACCTATTCCGTTGGACCAGCAAATAAATAAGGAACGCACCGCCGATTGCCGAGGTGAGAATGCCCACCGGCAGCTCTACGGGCAGAAGAGTTTGGGTGCTGATATCTGCCAGCAGGAGTAGCGCAGCGCCGGTCAGCGCAGAGGCCAGAAGCGGTGGTGCAGAGCAGTTGCACAAGCGCAGCGCCACCTGTGGGGCCACGAAGGCGACGAACCCGATGGGGCCAGCGGCCGAGACCGCCACTGCTGCCAAAGCCACGGCAGCGGCGAGCAGAAGCACCTGCACACCCTGGACGTTTTGTCCCAAAGCCCGTGCAGTATCCGAGCCCAGCAAGGTGGCTAAAAGTTGGTGACCAATCCAGGCCAGCAGCGGTGTAAACACCAACACAACAATGGCGATGGGCCACATCTTGGACCAGTCCGCAGTGCTCAGGGAGCCAGTAAGCCAGAACTGCGCGGCCGCGGCATCGCGCAACTCCGTGCGGATCATCAGGAAGTTGATATACGAGGTCAACAGAGCAGAGATGATGATGCCGAACAGCACTAGCCGGAAGGAATCAGTCGATCTCCTCCACGCCAGAGCCCACATCACCGTTGCGGTGACAGCCGCACCAAGCACCGCGGCCAAGGGAATGCCGATGCTGCTGAGCCAGCCGAGGAAACCACCAGCGCCACCACCCAGAGTGATGACGGTGACCGCGGCCGCGGACGCGCCCGTAGTGAAGCCCAAGATATCCGGGCTGGCCAGCGCATTGCGAGTCACGGACTGAGTGAGGGCTCCGGATAATCCCAGCGCACAGCCCACCAGAATGGCCGTCAGCGCACGAGGCATGCGCCAATCCAAAACCACCAGACGCTCAATGCGGGTGCCCTGGCCGGTGAACAGCACCTCCAGCACACGAGCCGGGGACACAGGATAGTCACCCAGGCCGATGGAGACCGCCGCTAGCAAGACGATCGCCACGAGCAGCAATAGAGACACCGTCAACGCGCGAGGGCGCCAGACCACAGAAAATGAGCCCACGCGGAATGGCGGGCGCCCAGGGATAGTGGAAGAGGTAGGGCGGGCAAGGAGGGAACTCATTAAATGGCCACCACCCGGCGTCGATAAATAAGGGCGATGAAGAACGGCGCGCCCACGAACGCGAGGATGATGCCTACTTGCAACTCGCCCGGACGAGCGATCAGACGGCCCACCACGTCTGCGAACAGCATCATCACCGCACCCGTCAGGGCAGAGTAAGGGAGGATCCAGCGGTAATCAGGGCCCGTGATGGCGCGCACGAGGTGCGGGACCACCAGGCCGATGAAGGTGATGGGGCCGGCGGCAGCTGTCGCGGCACCGGCCAGCAGTGCGATCAGAGCCATGCCAATCAGGCGGGCGCGCTGGGTGTTGATGCCCAGTCCGGAGGCGATGTCATCGCCCAGATTCAGGAGGTTTAGCTGCGGTGCCGTGATGAACGCCAGCAGGAGGCCCACCAGGATAAACGGCAGCACGCCGTAGAACACGGTGAGATCCCGGCCCGCGATGGAGCCGACGGTCCAGAAGCGCATGCGATCCAGATTGGCATCGTCAGTGAGGATAAAACCGCTGATGATGGCGCTGAGGACCGCGGACAAAGCCGCGCCGCCGAGGACCAGCGTCATTGGATTGGCCTGTCCTCCTCCTATGGACGCCAAACTAAACACCAACGCAGTAGCAGCGATGGCCCCACCGAACGCCCACATGCTGGTAGCCCACACGGACGTCACACCCAGCAAGGAGAAGCTGGCAACCACGGCCAGGGACGCACCGTAGTTGATGCCGAGAATGCCCGTGTCCGCGAGAGGGTTGCGCGTGTGCCCTTGGATCAATGCACCGGAGGCGCCAAGGGCAGCACCGGCGACTAGGCCCAACAGGGTGCGGGGAATGCGGAGCTCGACGATCACGCGCTGATCCACATTCAGCCCCTCCGCGTGGCCGAACGCCGTGCCGAGATCGCGGAACACGGCGGACACTTCTCCAAAAGGGATCTGCCGTGATCCAAACACGATGCTGGCAACGATGCTGGCGAGCAATAGGAGGAAAAGGACGCCGAGGCCGACGAGGCGACGCGGGATTTTACCTGATGGAGCGCTGGCAGAAGCGTCCGCAGTAGCGTCCGCGCGAGACCCCAGGTGTGATTGAGAAGGGGATTGCGCATGCGGGGTAGAGATAGCCATGCATCCCTCCTTGACGCGTGAAATTCCATGATCTTAACGGGAGCAAGCTTATATGAACAAGGTAAGCCTAATCAAAGTACTACAAGGAGGGATTGTGGAGCTGTGCAGGTGAGTGTGTGAGCCAGCAGGTGCGGCTAGTGAGGTCGGTCGGCCCTGAATGGCGCCGACCCTACACCTCAGCTCTATGCTTCTGAGCAGGGATTTGGACATGTTTTAGCTGGTTGCTAGGCTAGTCAGGTCTTGCCGTAGGTAGGTACCCCCATGTTCTTTTTTTCGACGCTAACGCGTCAAAATCCCGGGAATGCCACATGACCTGCGGAAAGAGTCTCCCGCTACAAGGGAGAAAAACTGTACATCCACTTTGTTACAGGCCCCTCGCCCGAAGCGGCCGCACGGATAAAGGCAGCGAGCACCCCTAACTACTGAGTTAGGCGGAGCGTGAGTAGCCAGCGATCGTGCGGTACACGCGATTCATCAAGGGTGAGCACGGGAACCGTAACGAAAAAGGCAACAGGTCACTTCACATGACCATGACTGATCCGATTGCGGACATGTTGTCACGAGTGCGCAACGCAAACAATGCGTTCCACGACACCGTGTCTATGCCATCCTCCAAGATCAAGGCCAACATCGCCGAAATCTTGAAGCAGGAAGGCTACATCGCCGACTACTCCGTTAACGACGAGACCGTCGGCAAGACCCTGGAGCTTAACCTGAAGTACGGCCCATCTCGCGAGCGTTCCATCGCTGGCGTGCGTCGTGTTTCCAAGCCGGGTCTGCGCGTTTACGCAAAGTCCACTAATCTGCCAAAGGTTCTCGGTGGCCTGGGCGTGGCTATTATCTCCACGTCCCAGGGTCTGCTGACTGACCGTGAGGCCAACAACAAGGGCGTGGGCGGAGAAGTCCTCGCCTACGTCTGGTAAGAGGAGGTTTAACCATGTCTCGTATTGGCAAGGCACCGGTGACCGTCCCCTCTGGCGTCACCGTCACCATCAACGGCCAGAACGTTGAAGTCAAGGGTCCTAAGGGCACCCTGGCTGAAGAGATTCCGGCACCAATCACCGTGGCTCAGGAAGGCGAAGAACTCGTCGTCTCCCGCCCCGATGACCGCCGCAAGAACCGTTCCCTGCACGGCCTGTCCCGCTCCCTGATCAACAACATGGTCGTGGGCGTTACTACTGGCTACACCATCAAGATGGAAATCTTCGGTGTGGGTTACCGTGTGCAGCTCAAGGGCCAGAACCTGGAGTTCGCACTGGGCTACTCTCACCCAGTCCTGATTGAGGCGCCTGAGGGCATCAAGTTTGCCGTCGACGGAAACACCAAGTTCTCCATCGAAGGCATCAACAAGCAGCAGGTTGGACAGATCGCCGCTAACATCCGCCGTCTGCGGAAGGATGACCCATACAAGGGTAAGGGCATCCGTTACGAAGGCGAGCAGGTCCGTCGCAAGGATGGAAAGACGGGTAAGTAATGAGCAACAACGCAACGAACAAGGAAGGCCAGCGTTTGCCGGTGGGCAAGGACATCTCCACCCGCCGTCGCAACGCTCGCGCACGTCGCCACTTCCGTATCCGCAAGACCCTGTCCGGCACCCCAGAGACTCCACGTCTCGTTGTGCACCGTACCTCTCGTCACATGCACGTTCAGGTCATCGACGACACCGTCGGTCACACCCTGTGCGCTGCGTCCACCCTCGAAGCAGAGGTCCGTGGAGTCGAGGGCGACAAGAAGGCACGTGGCGCCAAGGTTGGCGAACTGATCGCACAGCGTGCGAAGGAAGCTGGCATCGAGGCAGTCGTCTTCGACCGCGCTGGCTACCAGTACCACGGCCGCGTCGCCGCTCTGGCTGACGCCGCCCGCGAAGGTGGTCTGAAGTTCTAATGACCACCAACACCATGAACTCCAACGGAAGGAACGCGTGATGTCGGAACGTGACCGTAACGGCGGACGCTCCGCCGATAACAACCGCAACGATCGCAACGAGCGCGGCGGCCGCAACGACCGCGGTGGCCGTAACGATCGTCGCAACAACCAGCAGGACGAGCGCAACCAGTACATCGAGCGCGTCGTCACCATCAACCGTGTGTCCAAGGTCGTCAAGGGTGGTCGTCGCTTCAGCTTCACCGCTCTGGTGATCGTGGGTGACGGCCAGGGCATGGTCGGTGTCGGCTACGGCAAGGCCAAGGAAGTCCCGGCTGCTATCCAGAAGGGTGCCGAGGAAGCTCGCAAGAACTTCTTCCGTGTCCCGATGATCAACGGCACCATCACCCACCCGGTGCAGGGCGAGGCCGCAGCAGGCGTCGTCATGCTGCGTCCGGCTGCACCAGGTACCGGTGTTATCGCCGGTGGCGCAGCCCGCCCGGTGCTGGAGTGCGCTGGCGTCCAGGACATTCTCTGCAAGTCGCTCGGCTCGCCGAACGCCATCAACGTTGTTCACGCAACGGTGGCCGGCCTCAAGGAGCTCGTGCGCCCAGAAGAGGTCGCCGCACGTCGTGGCAAGAGCCTCGAAGAGGTTGCTCCGGCAGCCATGCTGCGCGCTCGTGCTGCAGGACAGGGGGCATAACCCATGGCACTGAAGATCCGTCAGATCAAGGGCACTGTTGGTAGGAAGCAGAACCAGCGTGACACGCTGCGTTCCCTCGGCCTGAAGCGCATCGGTCAGGAGATCATCCGCGAAGACAACGCTGTCACCCGCGGCATACTCTAAATAATCTTTCGGGAACCTTACATTAAACAGTCTTTCCCCATAGGCTGCGATATAGGAGTAGAAAACTCCCGGAAGTTGAAAGGAGACTTTGCAAAATGGACAATCTCGTCAATGAATTCCCTTCCGAAGACAATCCGTTCGTCAACGTGGGAAAGGAAGTTCGCAGTAAATGGGTACCAGTCATGGGTAACCATGATGATGCTGGCGATGGAAGCAATCTGGCTCGTCAAATGGCCTACGCAGGCGAAGCCCTAAAACAAGACCATTCAGGAGGTGCTGTTGCAAAGTTGGGGCAGTAGGAATATCGACGTGAAATAATCACAGCCATGGGTATCTTCTCCGGTCGGCATTTCCCCCGTGACATCATCCTGTGGGCGGTGCGGTGGTACTGCCGCTACGGCGTGAGCTACCGCGACCTCGAAGAAATGATGACCGAGCGGGGTGCGCCAGTCGATCACACCACGATCTACCGCTGGGTGCAGAAATACGCCCCTGAGCTGGATAAGCACACTCGCTGGTACCGGCAGGTACCCGACTGGCAGGCCCGGTCCTGGCGGGTGGATGAGACCTATATCCGGGTCGGCGGCACGTGGTGCTATCTCTACCGGGCTATTACCGCCGGTGGGCAGACCTTAGACTTCTACCTCTCACCAAAACGGAATGTGGCTGCGGCCAAGCGTTTCCTGGCCAAGACGCTGCGATCGAATACGACAGCCGGGTCCCCGCGGGTCATCAACACCGACAAGGCACCAGCTCTGGCCAAGGCAATATCCGAGCTGAAGGCGGAGGGAATCTGCCCTCAGACGGTGGAGCACCGGCAGGTGAAATACCTGAACAACGTTCTCGAGGGAGATCATGGCCGACTTAAAAGAATCCTGGGACCGAAGGGGGCGTTCAAAAACCGAATTTCCGCCTACCGGACGTTGAAAGGGATGGAAGCGATGCATTCATTACGGAAAGGTCAGGGCACGATGTTTGCTTATGGGCACCCCAATCCGGACGCGGTGATCGTCAACCGGGTCTTCGAGACGGCCTGAGAACGCCGGCACGCAGCGGCCATCAGGAAATGAGAAACTGGGTCGTCTCGACTCTCCGCCCAACTTTGCAACAGCACCAACCAGTTGCTCTGATGCGCTTCGCAGTTGCCACCAATAGAACTTCGGAACTTACTATGGATAGCTTGCCGCCTCTAACAAAGTAGAAACCCCCGCCTCAGGCGATCAGTACGATTGTCTTGATGGGGAAAGCCACGCTGGACCACTTGGGGCGAGAGTCATGACACACCAAGAAATGCTCGCATCGATGGCTGCTAACTCTTCAAGAACACGGGCTTGCTCAGCTGAGTTTAAACCAAGACCCCGTATTGTGACGGGCGTGCGATGTCGAACATACGCGCATTGCGGAGTAGATCAGCTTCGGTTCGGGATAGCCTTCCCCGTTAGCGCGATTGAGTTCCAATCCTCTTTGAGCGTATCTCTTTGCAAATCGACCCAGGAAAGCAACTCCGAGAGCGTGGGGCTTTCACTATTGATGCTCTTATCCTCGAATGTCGAGGCATGCTTTGAAGAGGGTATTTTTAGACGTTTTGGTCCTTTTGTCGCAATGATATGACAGTTAAAAGACAAGCCATGACCACAAGAATCACTGAAACGAGACCGGAATACGATGCAACTCCGTTGTTTTTCTCGATGACTAGTGAACTTATTGCGGTGCCTACAGTTACTCCCATGGTGATAACACCTGTGTGCATGCTAGTTACCATGTTTCCTGTGCCACCAACCTCCGCTACTCTCGCTACAAGTGAAGCGTCCTGGGTTTAGTTCCTACCTCAGCTAAGGAAGGATTGGGAACTATGCCTAGGAAGCACTCCGTCGAGTTCAAGGAGAAGGCGGTCCATCAGATCATCGAAATGGTTCGCCTGGAGTCTTGCTCACTGCAACGCGCCTACACGGAGGTCGGTGAGCTGCTTGGAGTATCTCACCACACGTTGCGGGCTTGGTACCGTGACAGCGCTTCAGTACGTGATGACTCCGACGCGTCAGGCGGCGAAACAATGGAAGAAGAGATCAAGCGTCTGCGCCGCGAAAACCGTGAGCTGAAGCGAGCAAACGGGATTCTTAAGGCTGCTTCGGCTTTTTTCGCAGCGGAACTCGACCGACCCACGACCAAATGATCTCTTACATCGACACGTATAAAGATCAGTTTGGGGTCGAGGCCATCTGCCGAGTCCTTAAACAAGCAGATCGTGGATTCATTACTTCACGCGGCTACCGCAAAGCCACCACTCGTGTTCCCAGCGCAAGGGCCTTAAGCGATAGCCTTCTCATCCCAGAGATACAGCGTGTGCATGCGCAGAATTTCTCGGTCTACGGCATCCGCAAAATGTGGCACGCGATGAACCGTGAAGGCTTTCATATTGGTCGCGACAAGACTGCACGACTGATGAAGCTAGCAGGTGTTTCTGGCCGCAGACGTGGGCGAACCCCAGTAACAACGATCAGCCCGAAGACACCGGATCATCGCCCGGACCTTGTGCGCCGAAACTTCCGTGCGCAGGCACCAGGCAGGCTTTGGGTTGCCGACATTACCTACGTTCGCACCCTGTCAGGATTCGCCTACACCGCGTTTGTCGTGGATGTCTACAGCCGAAAAATTGTTGGCGTTGCTACACGCTCGACGATGCGTACCGATGCGCTGCCCATGGAGGCATTGGAACATGCGTTAACGACTGCAGGACGAATTCATGGAAACCAGTTAATTCACCATAGCGATCGGGGCAGCCAGTACGTGTCACTGAAGTATTCCACCGCGCTAGCGGAATCCGGAATCCGCCCGAGTGTGGGAACAGTCGGCGATTCTTACGACAATGCACTAGCCGAAACAGTCAACGGGCTCTACAAGGCTGAACTCATTCACGCCCAAGGCCCGTGGACTTCGGTCGGAGAAGTCGAACTGGCCACCTTGCGGTGGGTGCATTGGTGGAACACCAAGCGGCTTCATGAAGCTTTGGACTACGCCACCCCACAGGAAGTAGAAACCGAGTACTATCTCACCCAGCCCATCAACACAGGGCCGTAAAAGAAGCGGAACTAAACCCAGGACGCTTCAGAACTAAACCCAGGACGCTTCAAACCCTGTGGATAGCTAGCCGAATATTGGTAAATCAGCGCACGCTGATTTGGGTATAAAGAAAGCGCCCTGTGTGGGGCGCTTGTCGTTTGGTTTGGTTAGTCGAGCTGGGGCTTTGGTGGACGCTGCCGGATGGATGTTGTTGTTAAGGGGTAGAAAATCTCTTTCCCTAAAGTATTCTTTTAGCGGAAGGAGGTTTTATTATGGATAAGCAATCTTCCTACCAGGCCCTGCATGGGGCGTCTCCGCAGCAGGCCGTGTCACGGTTTTTCTTAAGGTATTTTGCTTTTAAAGGGTCAGCCTCTAGAAGTGAATACTGGTGGACTTTTTCCTTTTTGACTATTGGTTCATTCTTCGTCAGCATGCTCGATAATCATTTAGGTGATTTTCATGGAGTATCGCTAGAAGACGTGATAGCAGCAATCGTGTTTCTGCCTTTTCTTGCGTTGTTATCGAGACGGCTGCAAGATGCGGGATTCCCCGGAATTCTAGTTGTATTATTTTTTATCCCCATAGTGGGAACTATCCCTTTACTGATCATGACCCTTCTTCCCTCAAGTGATGACAAACGTCGTCTCTTTTTCCAGCAGAAGGTGTCGCCTTCAAGCCAAAAGGAAGCACGATCGGCTTAAAGGAAAGTCTGGCAATCGTAAGCATTCAGGTGTGTGGTTACGGAAGTATTTAAGGATAAAGGAGAGACTGGCCTGATTTTGGTCAGTTCCTCCAACCTGTCGGGGTCGACACTAGTCGTTGTGTGTGGTGTTAGTTCATGGTTCTCGCGTTGCCGCGAAAGTTGCTTACGCGACTTCCTCGCCCATGTAGCTGTCACGCCCTGGCACTCGCGGTTGCCTGGCACAACCAACTCCACTGAAAGCTTCGCCGGTTTCTGCATTGACGTCGTCTGAATAGCGCTTAAGCGCCATAGTCTATGGCACAGTTGCAAGACGATCCCTGAAAAGGTTTAGATAAAGATGACCAGCAATCATGGGTGCGTTCGATGTCATCGACGATTACGACTCGAGATAGTTCAGCATCTTATGAAGACGTTGTGCGAACTTTCCGTGAACATGACTTCACGAATCCCTTCGGCGCTGAAGTGTTAGCACGCACGAAACGTGCTTTTGCAGATTATCGTGCAGTGAAGCAATGCGCTTAATTCTTTGCATTGGGATGATAGGAAGTTTCCCGGTTCAATTCGAGCGACGATTCATCAACAGAAAGAACCAGTCTTAGGACGAAGGATTTACCTTGGTTATAAGCGTGACTCTCGTTTGTTGCCTTACCATGGGGTCGCACTCGTTACTCAAGACGTACATGGGGCATAGTTATGCGTATTGAGCCTGAAATTAATGTAGTCGGTAGAGATAGTTTTCAGCGATACATCTCGGACTCTGGTGTGACAGATCTGTATTTGGATACAAAGGTTGCGGACCGCTAACGCAGTAAGTGAATTATGAAATTAAGACAAGCAATAAATTTTAATACCTTTCGGTTCAGCTTGTTATACGCGCTTTCCCTGTCAGTCGCGGGTATTGATCTGACGATTTCGGTACGGGGCCTGACCCCCGACGTGTCCACTTTCCGGGGGTCAGGCCCGTTGGAACTTCCCCGAGGATTGGTGCTGGCATGAGCAAAACGACCACAGCGACAAGGTACGTCGTGGTTGCTGTTTCCCAGCGCTCGTGCGCGATAAAATATATCCCCATGCGGTGAATGCTATTTCCGTGGGGAAGAGCCCAAGGTATATGACTCCGAAAGAGGCGGATGCGGGCGCGGTCGATAGGTCATATATCAGTGTGTTGGTCCAAGGTGACAGACCTATTGTCCCTGCAGCGGCTCCAGTTATGCTTGTGCTGTCTGTGTCTTGTAGAACCGCTGTAGAGGAAGGCTCGACTTTTTCACGTGTGGGGAGCACGGTGCGCGCTCTCTGCCGTGATTGAGGAAGTAGCCCTCATACGCAAAGCTTCCGATCCCTCTCTTGCGAATGACGGTGAAATAGTCACTACGGGCTAAATAGTCTGAAGCGTCCTGGGTTTAGTTCCGCTTCTTTTACGGCCCTGTGTTGATGGGCTGGGTGAGATAGTACTCGGTTTCTACTTCCTGTGGGGTGGCGTAGTCCAAAGCTTCATGAAGCCGCTTGGTGTTCCACCAATGCACCCACCGCAAGGTGGCCAGTTCGACTTCTCCGACCGAAGTCCACGGGCCTTGGGCGTGAATGAGTTCAGCCTTGTAGAGCCCGTTGACTGTTTCGGCTAGTGCATTGTCGTAAGAATCGCCGACTGTTCCCACACTCGGGCGGATTCCGGATTCCGCTAGCGCGGTGGAATACTTCAGTGACACGTACTGGCTGCCCCGATCGCTATGGTGAATTAACTGGTTTCCATGAATTCGTCCTGCAGTCGTTAACGCATGTTCCAATGCCTCCATGGGCAGCGCATCGGTACGCATCGTCGAGCGTGTAGCAACGCCAACAATTTTTCGGCTGTAGACATCCACGACAAACGCGGTGTAGGCGAATCCTGACAGGGTGCGAACGTAGGTAATGTCGGCAACCCAAAGCCTGCCTGGTGCCTGCGCACGGAAGTTTCGGCGCACAAGGTCCGGGCGATGATCCGGTGTCTTCGGGCTGATCGTTGTTACTGGGGTTCGCCCACGTCTGCGGCCAGAAACACCTGCTAGCTTCATCAGTCGTGCAGTCTTGTCGCGACCAATATGAAAGCCTTCACGGTTCATCGCGTGCCACATTTTGCGGATGCCGTAGACCGAGAAATTCTGCGCATGCACACGCTGTATCTCTGGGATGAGAAGGCTATCGCTTAAGGCCCTTGCGCTGGGAACACGAGTGGTGGCTTTGCGGTAGCCGCGTGAAGTAATGAATCCACGATCTGCTTGTTTAAGGACTCGGCAGATGGCCTCGACCCCAAACTGATCTTTATACGTGTCGATGTAAGAGATCATTTGGTCGTGGGTCGGTCGAGTTCCGCTGCGAAAAAAGCCGAAGCAGCCTTAAGAATCCCGTTTGCTCGCTTCAGCTCACGGTTTTCGCGGCGCAGACGCTTGATCTCTTCTTCCATTGTTTCGCCGCCTGACGCGTCGGAGTCATCACGTACTGAAGCGCTGTCACGGTACCAAGCCCGCAACGTGTGGTGAGATACTCCAAGCAGCTCACCGACCTCCGTGTAGGCGCGTTGCAGTGAGCAAGACTCCAGGCGAACCATTTCGATGATCTGATGGACCGCCTTCTCCTTGAACTCGACGGAGTGCTTCCTAGGCATAGTTCCCAATCCTTCCTTAGCTGAGGTAGGAACTAAACCCAGGACGCTTCAATCGAGTATTTCTATGCACCAACTTCTGGACATACCCGTCCGGAGTCTTTATAAGAACTCCGTCGGGGCCGACCTCTTGCTCGATAACCCCAATTTGAGCCTTAACTTCCCAGCTCTGGTTGGATGCGATTTCCCAGCCCGAGGGATACACGAGGATGTCGCCCACCTTAGGGCTCAATGTCTTGGTCTCTTGGTCCCCGGCTAATAGCAGCCCATTTGGTAAACGCACCATCGGCGTTCCTTGGGGTGTGAAGTGATCGAGTTTAACCGTGAGTGTTGTTAACGGTTTGTCCAATGATTAGCTTCTTCCGATTGCTGCCGCGGCATTACATGCCAGGTTGATGGATATTTACGGCCTGAGTGGGCTTCACTCTATAGGTTGAGATTGATTAGCATCTCAGTATATCCGCATCGTTTAACAGGAAGCACGCGATTCCTTTAGTCATTTGCATCCGCAGGATACTTAGGATTCCGATTCGACGTGTTGCTGTAATTTTGTGTGCCAAACATTTGAGGTGGCGATGAATGAAGCCTTGGTTGTGGATTTGATTTTCTGACGGCGGGTTGCTGTCTGGATAGATCGCGGGCCGATACTCGAATTCTGACTGGGATCGCTGTGTGGTGAAAGTTTGAGCAAATGCGAAGGTCGTTGAGTGATTTGCTTTGTGCCGGTTGGAGCCGGTAATCCACAAAGGCCCAATGCGGACCGCGCTTTGACGTGTAAGGACACGGCCCACACAGGGCTACTGATTTGAAGTGACTTTATTGGATGCTGTTGCAAAATTGGGCGGAGAGCAGCGCAGACTCAGTTTCTCATTCGCTGATGGACGCTGCGTGTGGGCGTTGTTAGGCCGTCTCGAAGCCCGGTTGACGATCACCGCGTCCGGGTTCGGTTGCCCGTACCACACTGACACACCCTCTACCACGTAATCTATGACTATGGGAAAGCTGATTGGGGAGCGACATGTTTCCGTCATCCTTTTTGAAGGATTCGAGGTGTTAGACGTCTTTGGGCCGGTGGAGATTTTGAGTCAGGTTCCGGACATACGTATAAGTTTTTTAGGAAAGGAAAAAGAGCCCGTCCAGAGCGCCCAGGGCGTACGTGTGTTGACAGATCTGCCTTACACAAACCTCGAGAATCCGGATATTCTCCTGATCCCCGGGGGTGCGGGGACGCGAACCCTAGTTCAAGACACCACCTTCCTGTCCTGGTTAAAGGAAACGGGACAGCGCGCCGAGATAGTGGCATCGGTTTGTACTGGTTCAGCCCTACTGGCAGCCGCGGGTCTCCTTAAAGGGTGCCGAGCAACGAGCAACAAGAGGGCATTCGGTTGGGTTTCTTCCTTGGATGATGATGTTGAATGGCAATCTCAAGCCCGCTGGGTGGAGGATGGAAAAATATGGACATCCTCAGGCGTTGCGGCGGGTTTGGACATGGCTGCCTCGCTGATCCAGCACCTCTTCGGTGCAGAAGCTTTTGAAGAAGCGACCACGCTAGCGGAATATCAGCCACAAACAGACAGCACTGTCGACCCCTTCGCCCATATTCATGGCCTCATCTAGTTCACCTTATAAAAAGCCCTAGCTGGCCTACCCGACCCCCGCAGACGCACCTCATCCCAAGCCAGACAGTCGACGACGCCCATGATAGGCCACAGCCGACGGGCAGGTGCACGAAAAGCGCCCGGTCGGTGGTGTTGTTCTGCATCGTGGGAGTCGTCGGTGCCGCCATCGACTTCGGCACCGTACACTTCCTCGAAACCTCCGGGGCAAACGCCCTGATCAGCCGGGCAATCAGTTACATCCTGGGCAGCCTGTTCGCCTACTACGGCAATAGCGTTGTCACTTTCTCCGGCAACCGGTCCACCACCGAGAAGCTGAGGGCCTTCATCGTCTACACCGCGTGTTTGATCATGGCGGTGCTGGTCAACAAGCTCGCCCGTATCCCGCTGGCGAATTTCGAACACACGGTTTTCCTCTCGTGGGTGATTTCGCAGGCAACAGCCACCACCCTCAACTTCATCCTGCAGAGCAAGTCGGTGTTCACCAGCGAAAACACCTCGCGGTCAGCGCATTCCGCTCCCTCAGGCCCCTGCCTAGTAAGCGACAACCCGGCAAGCACCCCTCATCCTGCCCGGCAGGGCAGGGTGGGAGAAGGACTGTCGGGTTAGACGTCCATCTCGATCGAGGTGGGAGTTCCGTCCCTCTTCGTCTTCACCGTCACGGGGTGCCCACCGAACATGTACCCGTCGTCGAACTCGACACCAACGTTTCCCCTGTGGGGAATGCTCAACACAGTCGGAGTCAGCTTGGCGTAGACGTCCTCCACCCCGAGTTTTGGGGCGGGTGTCGGCCTCCCTTCCGCCTCGGCTGCATCGTGGCGCCACCGGTTCGCGGCCGGAAGCGCTTTTTTGGCCCCCAGCATGCGCGCGTTATCGAGGTACTCCTGGGAGAGGACGTTGTTGATGAAGTTCAGCGCCGACTTGAACTTCTTCGCCATGTTCCTCTGGCCCGCGAGGAGCAGTTCCGGCCCCTCGTACCACATACTGACCTTGACGCCGAGGTCGTCCGCTTTACCCTCGAAAGTCGAAAACGTCCGGTCAAGGACCAGTTGTCCGATATTGGCCTCCAGGATCACCGGTTCGGCAGTCTTGGCCGAGAGTTCTTCCATCTCTGGGTCGGGCAGCGGGTCAAGCATTTCCCAAATGGTGACGTAGGGTTCCTTCCTGATATCGGAAAAGAAGTAGCTACCCCGCGCGCGATACACCTTGAACGGCTCCAGATCGGCGATTTCCCGCGGATCCCAGAGCGTCTTTCCCTGACGGGTGTGAAAGCAGGTGCGGGTAACGCACATGGATACTTCCGGTGGTTACTTCCCCGTCGGGAAGTAGCCGGAGAGCCACACCAGGCATAAGCATAAGTTGGAGTTTGAGCTTGTCTTTAGCGTAGTCGTCACTCACGACCCTCTTTTCCGGCACCGAGGAGACGATGAAGTGGAATTCGACTTCCTCTTCCTTAGCGCTCCTTTGCGTAACAGGGTCGTCGGGAAATTCCTCGTAAAGCGACAGCATGCGGCAATGGTAACTCACCCCACGTGCCCCCGCACCGGAATTCATGGCGGCGGGTCCCGACACATGTTCGCCCCGCGCACCTTCGATCCCCAGCCGGCCAGGGGGCATGACCGGGGTGTTTGTTACTGTGTGTGCATGAATCGACACATAGTGCCCGCCCTCGCCCTCGCGGCTGCCTGCACCACCGTCGGCGCCTGCTCCACCAACCAGGACACCGGGGACAACCCCGCCACCGGGGTCTCTGCCTCCCCGACAGTCGACAAGAGCCCCGTCGATCCCCACACCACCGTCGTCGACGACACCGCCGCCCCGCAGGGCTACAGCATGGACAGCATCAACCAGATGATCCAGGACCAGGAAGCCGAAAGCCCCGGCATCAACCAGGACATGGTCTCCATAGCCCAGGAAGTCACCGCCGACCCGGCCGAATGCGCCGCCTTAATCCCCACCGGCGTGACCTACATCTCCAAAATCGTTCAGAACCCCGACGCTATCGCGGCCCGCGACTTCACCAACGAGTCCACTGACGCGACACTCAGCGTCGCCGTCTCATCCGACCCGCAGCTGTTGAACCACCCCCGTGACGTGTCGGTATGCGAGTCGATCACTAGGGCCCACGCCGGCGGATCCACGTCCTATACTGCGGCCCCCATGGAGCTGCGCGTCGACGGCGCCGACTCCGTCACCGCCGCCGAGGTGACCCTGACGCAGTCCTCCTCCCCCCTTTCTGGTGACAACGGCTCCGTCAGCCGCATCGCCTACGTCGAGATCGACGGGGCCACCTACACCGTCTCCGGCTCCCCCGAAGTCGCACCCGAAGATTTCACCCGCATGGCCCAGGCGCAGGCCGAGAAAATCCGCCAGCGATAACACACCGCGGGTCATGCCCGCCCCGCTCCCCGGGCACCGGTGGCGGGCAGGAGACGTCGCCTACCGCCAGGCAAGGCTGACAGGGTCCCACACCCCAGCCGCGGTGGCAGGATCCCCGCCCAGGATGGGGCCCAAAAGGAGACCGGCGATACGCAACGCCTCACCGACATCCCTCAGGTTGTCGCGCACCCCGGTAAATGCCCGCGCCTTCAACGGGTACTCGCTTTCCCCTGCTGGCAGAGTTTAAGCCAATATGGCAAAAGTCACACGGCAAGGAAGCCGCTCTCTTCTCAACACAAAGAAAATGAGTCGCGTGCCGCTAGCAGTCTCCGGTTCTCGGCAAAAGCCACTAGACACTCTCCACTAATCTAAGAGCTATTGCCGCACTAGAAAAAGAATCCCTAGCCGGTCAACACCGCACCTAGGGACTCTTACCGCAATTCTCCGCGCTGCTTACGGAGTATATCTTGTGCTTTGTATAGTGCAGTCTCGTTCGATTTCGTTGACTTGGAGGAAGACTTCAGTGCGCCAAAGAACTCTCTTGATTCAGCCCATCGTGCCAATTCTTCATACGAAAATTCGGATGCTTCGTCTTTTTTATTTATAGTCATTTCACTGAAGTGTCCCAGGTTTTGTTCCGTTTGAGTAGATGGGAAAATCTGGAACATGCCAAGAAAATTTGACCAGGATGCCAAGGACCGTGTGGTCCGTCTCGTGGAAGACCGCATCTTGGCGGAAAATATGTCGATGCAAGCCGCGTGCCAGGCAGTAGCCCCAAAGCTGGGCGTCTCGTGGCACACGGCGAGGCAATGGACGCAGGCCGCTCGTCGCGAAGGACGTGTTGTGGAATCAATGCCCGAGGACCTTGCTGCAGAAAACGCACGGTTGCGTCGAGAGAATCAAGAGCTGCGGGACACCAATGAGTTGTTGAAAGCCGCCTCAGCTTTTTTCGCATCCGAACTCGACCCAAAACGTTAAGAAATGATCCGATTCATCGATGAGCACCGGAATCGTTTCTCAGTCGAGTTCATCTGCCAGACGTTAAACACGCATCGCGAAGGCGGTTTTCTTAGCTCGCGTGGATACCGCCAATCCAAGGCCCGGGGCTTAAGCTCCCGCGCTTTTCGCGACGCTGCCCTAGTAGAGCGCATTACCGAAGTTCATAAACAAAACTACGGTGTCTACGGGGTTCGCAAAATGTGGCGCGTGCTGCGCCGCCAGGGCATTGACATTGGACGCGAGCAAACAGCCCGGCTGATGCGCAGTGCTGGACTGTCCGGCAAGGGCAAAGGTGGGGCACCAATCACAACGCGCAAGCCCAAGGGCCCGGATCATCGCCCTGACTTGGTAAAACGTGAGTTTAAGGCCCCTGGCCCTAATCGGCTGTGGGAGGCGGACATTACCTACGTGCGCACCCGAAAAGGCTTTGTGTACACCGCGTTCGTGACCGATGTATTCTCCCGGAGGATCGTCGGATGGGCGCTGTCCGATTCGATGCGCACCGAAGCCTTGCCGCTGCAGGCGTTGAACCAGGCAATCGTGTGCGCTAAGGAAACAACGGGCTTGATTCACCATTCAGACCACGGCTCACAATATGTGAGCATCGTCTACAACGAGCGCTTGGCCGAGCACGGTATCGCAGCGTCCACTGGGACGGTGGGCGACTCCTATGACAATGCTTTGGCTGAGAACGTCAACGGCTCCTACAAGAATGAGCTGATTCATAGGCGAACGTGGGCCGATGTCGTCGACGTGGAAATCGCGACGTTCGAATGGGTGAATTGGTGGAACGAGTCAAGGCTCCACCAGAGCCTGGGCTACCGCACGCCGGCTGAAGTCGAAACCGAATTTTGGGAACACCACCCCAGTCGAGAAATAATGGAAATCAAGGCACAAGCCTAGGAACAAAACCCGGGGCACTTCACTGTGGGGCGTATATTCACCCGCCCCATCGCGGTAGCTATGCGTTTTTCAACGCCCGATACACCGTAGGGCTTGAACGGAATTCGTGTAGGCGCAATCAGGGGCTATAAAGTATTGCATTACTTGCATCCAAACCTGTACATTCAGAGAATTGCCTTGGACTGGCGGTAACAGGTACCAGATATGCGTTCGTAAAATTCGCGCGCGTTAATGTCGCTCCACGAAGGTCTGACTCGCTAAGAATTGCGTTCGTAAAATCTGCGTCGGTGAAATCCGCCGATTTCAAGTTAGCCCATGCCACCATGGAGCCGCGAAACGAGCATCCTTTGCATATGCTTCCTTCGAGATTGATATCCGTCAGGTCATAGTTGGACATATCTTTCCCGGAAATGTCTTTCCCAGCGAGCTCCGTGGCCCACGATTGAGGCATCGTTTTGTACATTTGCTATTTAATCTGCGGTGAATTGATAATCCATTGCGGGCAACGGCCTTGGTAGCCAAGGCAGTGGGTGGTTACAACTCCGTAAGGTTTGCCGTCTCTTATCTTGTTGAAACCAACCACGAGAGTGTCCGATTGTTTGTGTGCGGGGGTGAAGTGCCCCGAGTTTTGTTCCTAGGCATTTGCCTTGATTTCTATTATCACTTGCGACGGGTTCTGCTTCCAAATCGGAGAGTGTCTGATGGTTTGTGTGTGGGAACCTAACCCGCATGAGGAGATGGACCAGAATGACTACTGTGACGAGACGAGATCCGGCTGATAAGGCCAAGATTGATGCGATTGAAAAGAAGCTGCTTGCTAACCCTGAAATCGCGAAACTCATTGATGACCTAGGCACATCGACAACGGATGCCAATGACCTAGTTCGGGGCATTCTACAAGCCTCGATTACTAGGGGATTAAACGCTGAGATGGATGCTCACCTTGGCTACGAGTCCGGCGATAGAGCAGCTAAAGCTGCAGCTGGGACAGACAATCACCGCAACGGAACCTACCCAAAAACCGTGGATTCTAACTACGGGCCAGTTACCGTTGATATCCCTAGGGATCGGGTCGGAACATTCTTGCCAACTATGGTTCCTAAAGGCTCGAGGCGTTTGACCTGGAGTGTCTTAGGTTTTTAGGTCCGGGTGACTTGAGTGTTGTCCATTGATGCCCTGCCTGTGGGTGGGGAGAATGGATGAATGGTGAAGAAGTTCAGTAAACACACTCCCGAGCAGATTGTTCGCAAGCTGGATAAGGCTCGAGAACTCAGAGAATCAGGATCGACCACGGCTCAAATCCTCACCGCGCTGGGGATCAGCGAAGCCACGCTGAACAGGTGGCAGGCAACCTATGGGGCGATGACCAAGAGCGAAGCTAAAGAGCTCCAGCGATTGCGCGAGGAAAACACGCGCCTCAAACGTCTCCTTGGGCAGGCAGAGCTGGAAAAGGCGGCGTGGAAAGAATTATCGGAGGGAAACTTCTAAGCCCAGCTCGCCGTCATGATGCCGTCTGGCATCTCGTTGGGCTGGGCTACTCCCAAAGGCGTGCCTGCCAGATCGTTGGACTCTCTCGTAGTGCTTATCGGCGCGCTAGGATCCGTCAGGGCAAGCCGGATAAGTACGCGGACCTAAGGGCGTGGATGCACGAGTTCGCGCGTGATCACCGCCGGTGGGGACACCGGCGCGCCTGGAGGACCGCCCTCACCGAGGGGTATGGGATATGCCGGGAAACCTTCCGGAGGATTTGGCGTGAAGAAGGCCTGCGCGTCCTACCCAGGAAGAAGCGCAAACGCGTCGATGGTCACGGCCAGCGCGATGTTCCTGCCGGCCAGTACCCGAACGACGTGTGGGCGCTGGATTTCCAGTTCGATTCAACATGGCACGGCAAGACGATCAAGATCTGCAACATCATCGATGAATACACTCGCGAGCACGTCGCCTTCACGGTCGACAAGAAGATCGACGCGGACTCGGTGATCGAGCTGCTCGACCTCGCTTGTTGTGACCAAGGCGGGCGCCGGCGGGTGATCCGGATGGATAACGGCCCCGAGTTCATCGCTCATGCGCTCAACGAATGGGCTGGGGAGGATGAAACGATTCAGGCGTTTATCCCGCCAGGCCAGCCCTGGCATAACGGGTATGTCGAGTCTTTCCACAACCGAATGCGTGACGAACTCTTAGAAGACAACAGCATCGAGAATCTCGAACATGCACGGATGCTCGTGGCCCAGTGGTCGCAGCGGTACAATGACTTCCACCCGCATTCCTCGCTGGGCTACCTCAGCCCGCGGAAGTATGCGGAACAATGGCAACATGAAAACACGGTCAACGCTTAAACCAACTGGACCGAATTCTTAGGCCACCCCAGACCGATGTCGATGACATGATCATCAGCTTGTACGCCGGTGGGATGACCATTAGGGATATCCAGCACCACATGGCAACTGCGATGCGGGTTGATATTTCCCATGAGACGATTTCTGCAGTTACTGACGCCGTCTTGGATGAAGTCATGGTCTGGCAAAACCGCCAGCTAGACGAGTTCTACCCCGTGGTGTTCCTGGACGCGCTGCGTATTAAAGTCCGTGACGGCGGCCGGGTTGTCAACAAGTCCGCGTACATGGCAATCGGCGTGGACCTCGACGGCATCAAGCACATTTTAGGATTGTGGATCGCCAAGGAAGAAGGTGCTTCCTTCTGGGCGCAGGTGTGCTCTAACCTGGCTAATCGTGGGGTCAAAGACGTCTTTATTGTCTGCTGTGACGGGCTGAAAGGCCTACCAGAAGCAGTAGAGGCAACCTGGCCGAACTCGATGGTACAAACCTGTATCGTGCACCTGATTCGCGCCGCGAACCGGTGGGTGGCCTACGGGGATCGCCGGGCTGTATCAGCCGCATTGAAGAAGGTCTACACCGCCACAGACGAGACCACAGCTAAGGCGGCCTTAGACGAATTCGAGGCCTCCGAGCTGGGTGAGAAGTATCTACGCTCAGTCAAGGTCTGGCAGGACGCGTGGGCGCGGTTTGTCCCGTTTCTGCAGTTCCCACCAGCAGCCAGAAAGGTCATCTATACAACGAATTCCATTGAGTCGTTTAACAACGAGCTGCGAAAAGCTACTCGCAACAGGGTGCAGTTCACCAACGATGAATCAGCGCTTAAAACACTGTGGTTGATGATCTGCAACATTGAAGACAAACGAGCGGCAAAGAGAGCAAAGCAAGGCAAACGAGTCTCAAGAACAGCCGGCAGACTCATGGAAGGAGCCCGAGTTTCCGGCTGGAAACAAGCCATCAACCAAATGGCCGTGGCCTACCCCGACCGCTTCGACAAATACCTATAAACCCAGCCCCACACACAAACAACTTGACACGCTCCCCTGGAAAAGCGAGACTGTTTAGCTGTGCCGGCATAGATGGTTCTGTCCGCGCCGGAGTTACTCGATTACGTATTCTTTCAGTTCGCTACCGCCGATCGGCACTAAAGGTACGGTTCCTTCGGCCAAGCAGAAAATACCAGCGGTCTACTTATCATTTTGGAGGAGATGACCTTAACACCCGGATCGGTGAGCGTGCAATTACCCGACAGGGTAGGAGATGTTAATCACCACGCGGGTATGCCCTAGATGACGCCTTCATTCGTAAAGGCTAGACCTCGTGCGACGGCTGTGAGCGGCAATGATAAACATCGCGCAGCGTCTTGGGAAAGAATGGCTGAGTATGTCGGGAGAAGAAATCCAAGGCGTCGACGTGGACGCCCAGGGGCGCTGCGCACACTGGCATGCGCCGGTGGACGTGGTGGCCAACAAGTGCGCGACCTGCGGGCAGTTCTACGCGTGCTCCATCTGTCACGCGGAACTAGCCGATCACCCGTTTGGTCCTATGGATAAGCACACGGACGCGGCTTTGTGCGGCGTTTGTGGGGAGACGATGAATTACGGGCGTTACCGGCTAGCCACCGCTTGCCCGGCGTGCGGGCACCCCTTTAATCCGGGGTGCCACGCGCACGAGGAGATTTACTTCCAGTTGGGCTCGGTCAACTAGAGGGAAGACAGCTGGGCGAACTGGCTCTGGACCTGTGCGAGCGCAGTCCGGGCCATGGCCACGAAATCCGGGAGGCGGAACGTCTGGCCGGCGAACGGCAAGTCGACGGTCGGCTGGCCGGGGATAACGGCTAGGTCAATCACGTTCTGGGGACGGTTATTGTTCTGCGGAGCGCGGTTCTGCTGGTTGGTTTGCGGGGCACGGTTTTGCTGCTGCTGCTGGTTGCCGGACTGTCCCAGGTTGCAGCGGTTGACCGCGTCATCCATGCGGGCGATGGCGGAGCGGATCTCCCCGCCGCGCGGGTGGAAGGTGGCTACGGACAGCGCCTGGCTGCGCTTGGACTGGTAGTCGCCGGGGTTGGTCCAGTAGCTGCGGGCCTTTTCGCAAGAGATCTGGCCGGCGGGCACCTTGGCCAGCAGGTCGTCGACGGGATCGGCGGAAGCCACGGCGGGGGTTGCAAGGGTAGCGGTCAACACGAGGGCAGCGAGGCGTTTCTTCATGGGATACATCTTGGCACGAGTTCGCGGTTCGGGAAAGTGTACGCAGGAAACTTTCTAGACGCCCAGGAAGCGCCGCACCAGGCTGCGGTAGGCCCGAACCGTGAGATCGAGGTCCTCCAAGTGGAGCGCCTCGTCGTGGCTGTGGAGCTGCGAATTGGCCTCGGCCATGTCCCGGGCCCGCGCGTGGAGGGCAAAGCCGTAGCCATTGCCGCCGGCGCGCCGGGCGATGCGCAGATCCGAACCGCCCGTCGCCAGCACCGGGGTGACGCCCAGGTCGGGGAAGAACTCGTGAGCGGTGGACTCGATGGCCTGCCAGAGCGCGGTGTCGGTGCCCGACTGCGTGGCGTCTTCGGTAATTAGGTGCTCGATGGTGACCTCGTCGGCCAGATCGCCCAGCGCCTGGCGCAGGAACTCGTCTAGGTCCTCCTGGGTCTGGCCGGGGAAGGGGCGGATGTCCATCTCCAGGTAGGCGTGGGAGGGCAGCACGTTGATAGCGCCGCCGGCCCGCAGGACGGTCTGGGACAAGGTGGTGTGCGAAAAGGCGTGCGCGTAGGCGTCCAGGTTGCCGAAGGCGCGGTAATCTTCCGCGGTGCCCTGGCCGCCGATGAGCGTTTGCTCCGTGACGGGATCGAAGCGGAACGCCTTGACGAATCCGGTCCAGGTCTCGCTGGTGGCCACGGGGGCATCGGTGGCGGCGATACGGCGGGCGACCTCGCCGATCTTCACGATGGCGAAGTCCTTGCCGAAGGGTGTCGAGCCGTGCCCGGCGTCGCCGTGCACGTGGAGGCGGCGCTGGCCCGCGCCTTTTTCGCCCACGTTGAAGGCCAGCGAGTTCGGCAGGTGGCTGCCGCCGGTCTCCGACAGGCAGTTGTCCCAGCTCATCGCGTCCGGGTGGTGGGCATACAGCCAGCGCGAGCCCCAGCCGCCGCGGGCTTCCTCGTCCGCCAGGGCGGCGAAGGTGAGATCGCCTGCTGGCTTCCCACGGCGGGCCACCTCGCGGGTCACGGCCGCCATGGTGGCAGTAATGAAGAGCATGTCGACGGCGCCGCGACCGTAGAGCACGCCGTCCTCGATGACGGCATCGAAAGGCGGCTTGGTCCACTTGTCTTGGTCGACGGGCACGACGTCCGTGTGGCCCATCAGGGTCAGCGGTTCGCCGTCGTCGCCTGGGACCGTAAACAACACCGAGACCCGCCCGGGGTGGGGATCAAAGCGCTGGACCTGCACGTCCGTGCCGGCAAAGAAGCGCTCCAGCGTGTCTGCGTTGCGGACCTCGTGGCCCGAATCATCGGTGAGATCGTTGACGCAGGCGTTGCGGATAAGCTCCTGGAGTAGCTCCAGGGTGTCGTCGTACAGGCTGGTGTTTTCGCTCATGCACCCCAGCCTAGTGCCGTGGTCCACCCGCGAAAGAAATAAACTTAAAGTTGCAAAATTAAACGCCGTTCAACTTTGTTCGCTACGCTACCCGTATGAGTATTGTTGATATCGCCCGTGAGAAGGTCTTAGAGCAGGGCATCGGCCTGAACGAAGAAGAGCTCCTACAGGTCCTTTCCGTCCCCGACGAGCAGCTGGAAGAAATCGCCGACATCGCGCATAAAACTCGCCTGCGTTGGTGTGGCCCGGACGTTTCGGTGGAAGGCATCATCTCCATCAAGACGGGCGGCTGTCCGGAAGACTGCCACTTCTGCTCCCAGTCGGGCCTGTTTGCCTCCCCGGTGCGCGCCGCCCGCCTGGATATCGCCGAGCTGGTGGAGGCCGCGAAGAACACCGCCAAGACCGGCGCCACCGAGTTTTGCATCGTCGCCGCGGTCAAGGGTCCGGACGATAACCTCCTGGACCAGGTGGGGGAGGCCATTGCCGCCATCAACGCGGAGGTCGACATTGAGATTTCCTGCTCCCTGGGCACCCTGACCCGCGAGCAGGCGCAGCGCCTGAAGGACATGGGCGCGCAGCGCTACAACCACAACCTGGAGACCGCGCGCAGCTTCTTCCCGCAGGTGGTCACCACCCACACCTGGGAAGAGCGCCGGCAGACCCTCGACTTCGTCCGCGAGGTCGGCATGGAGGTCTGCTGCGGCGGCATCATCGGCATGGGCGAGTCCCTCGAGCAGCGCGCCGAGTTCGCCGCCCAGCTGGCGGAGATCGAGCCCTGCGAGGTGCCCATGAACTTCCTTGACCCGCGGCCGGGCACCCCGTTCGCGGATCGCCCGCTGGTGCCCCTGGGCGAGGGTCTGCGCGCCGTCGCCGCCTTCCGGCTGGCGATGCCCGCTGTCACCCTCCGCTTCGCCGGCGGCCGCGAGTTGTCCCTGGGTGACGACGGCACGGAGAAGGGCCTGCTCGGCGGCATCAACGCCATCATCGCGGGCAACTACCTGACGACCCTGGGCCGCCAGATCGAAAAGGACGTGGACATGCTCGGGCGCATCGACCTGCCCATCAAGGCGCTGTAGATGTCGGGGAAATCTGCGGGCACTGATTACTCCGCGCTCGCCGCGTCCGTCCTCGCCGGCGATCCGCCCGTCTACCACCCGAATACCGGACAGCCCCTCGAAGAGGTCTCCACCCTGCACCCGGCGGCCGAGGCCGGCCTGGACGTGCCGCGTTACTGCCGCCTGTGCGGGCGGCGCATGGTGGTCCAGGTCCGCCCCGACGGTTGGCGCGTGCGGTGCTCTCGCCACGGGGAGCTGGACTCGAGCTGGCTTTTCGTCGAGACCATCCGGGAGCCGGACTAGAGCTGCCGGACGATGGTGCGCACGATGGCGCGCACCCGCCGGTCCACCGGCAGGTCGTGGTGGAGCACCACCGCGCGAGAATCAAAGTCCTGGACGTAGATGTTGCGCACCGTGCCGTCCTTGACCTTGCTGGGGGACAAAAAGCAGGTCTCGGGCGGGACCACCACGGCATCGTGGCGCGTGGCGATGCACGTGTAGGTCACCCCCTCGTCCAAGTCGCCGCCGGCGTTAACGGCGCTCAAGATTCCGCTGCCGACGATCTGCTGCTGGCCGGCGTCGCCGAAGAACGACTGGATGATGGATTTCATGATGGAGTCGTTGCGTTTGCTGGCCATCAGCGGGCTGATGATGCCGCCTTCGGTGGTGCCGTGGTTGGGTGCGCCGATCGAGATGAGGTGGCGGACCTTGCTGGCCCCGCCGAGCACGCGCATCCAGTAGCGGGCCAGCAGACCGCCCTGCGAGTGCCCCGCGATGATGACCTTCTCCGCGCCCGTCATGGTCAGCACCGCGTCGATATAGGCGCCGACCTGCACGGCGGACTCGGGCAGCAGGCCCGTCGCCCGCGTGCCGTAGTCCGGGGCGAAGACGGCCCAGCCGTCCTCGCGGAGCTCGCCACCCAGGATCTGCCAGATGCCCTTGGAGTCGGCCGTGCCGTGCAACAAGATGATGGGCCAGGGGCGGTCCGGGCTGGGACGGGCGGTCCAGTCGTCCTCGAAGATGCCGCGGGGCTTGAGTCGCGCGCCCAGCGGGAGCGAGTCCACCGTGGAGCTGGAGCCGGCGGAGTCGACCTCCTCGTTGGACACGGCCATCCGAGTGCGCGAATCCTCGCTCAGCGAGCCGAAATAGCCCTCCTTGGTGGGGTCTTTGCGCAGCATCTCGGTGATCTCCTCGGCGACCTCCTCGCGCAGCGCGTTGGGCGGGGCGGTGTTTTTGACGCCGAAGCGGGGGTTGGCCGGGGCATCGTTCGACCAAAAGCGGCGCAGCTGCTTTTCGATTGTGGAGCGCAGTTCCTGCAGTGCATCAGCGGCCACGTACAACCATCTCCTTATACAATCCGGGGCCTTCCAGCCTAGCGAACTGGCAGGTGAGGAGGATTAGGAAAAACTTTTTTAAAAAATGTCATCCGAAGGGTTGACGGTCTTTCCAAAGTACCTTAAAGTAAGCCTTGCCTAATCACGGGCGGTTGTTTTGCAGAAGTTGCGCTCCACTCCTTCTGTTTAGCACCGATTAGATTAGTCATGGGGAGAAGGCCCCGCCAGCGTGCAGCCGGCGGGGCCTTCGTTTACGCGGTAGTGTGGCGGCATGCGGAATCAGGTAGAGACAGTGCAGGTGCAGACGGTGGAAGAGGCGGTCACGCGCCTCATCGAACTCTACGAGCAGTCCTGTCGGCGCTCCCACGACTTCGAGGACTACGACCAGGTCCGCTACCCCAAAATCACCGTCGCCGTGCGCGAGTGGCACCCCATCGATCGCTCGCAACCCTTCGGCTACGTCAACGAGGCTGGCAACTATTCCGCGGTGATCTCCAAGCCTTACCTGCTGCGCGACTACCTGACCACCCAGCTGCAGCGCCTGGTGGACAACTACCCATGCGATATCTACGTCGGCTACTCGGAGGTGCGCATCCCGCCCGAGTACATCCGCGGTGCGCCGCCGGCCCCGCAGGACCGCGGGACCACCGTCCCGCGCCCCACGCTCGACGACGTCAACGACGCCATCATCGACGGCGACTGGTACGCCTTCCACGGCGCGGAGAAGCCGCTGTTCCACTTCGGGCCGCAGCGCTTCGACATCGCCTGCGAGCGGATCGAGCACTACACCGGCATCGAGGTCGACACGGTGCAGAAGTACATCCTGTTCACCAACTACGCCATGCACACCACCGAGTTCGTACAGTTCGGGCTACGCGAGCTCGCCAGCGAGGACTCGCGCTACACCGCGCTGGTCCTGCCCACGGGCGAGACCATCCATCCCAACGACGCGGTGGACTTGGACGTCGACGAGCTGACGCTGACCTCGCGCTACCAGATGCCCCGCTTCGACCTTATTACCGCCGCCGGTGACGGCATCACGATGATCAACATCGGGGTCGGCCCGTCTAATGCGAAGACCATCACGGACTGCCTGGCCGTACTGCGCCCCGAGGCCTGGATCATGATCGGCCACTGCGCGGGCTTGGACGGGCGCATGCGCATTGGCGATCTCATCCTGGGCAACGCCTACCAGCGCGACGACGGCCTCCTGGACGAGCCGGTCACCCCGGCGAACCCGATCCCTGCCATCCCGGAAATCCAGCGCATGCTGGAGGCGAGCGTGGACGAGATTTACGGCGCGGACAACCCCATCATGCGCACCGGCACGGTCTTGTCCACCAACGACCGGAACTGGGAGTGGCGCACCACCCGGCAGCTGTGGGAGTGGCTGCGGGCATCGGCAGCCGTGGCCGTGGACATGGAGTCCTGCACGCTAGCCGCCAACGGTTACCGCTACCGCGTGCCCTACGGCACCCTGCTGGCCGTCAGCGACCTGCCGCTGCACGCGGTGCCCAAGCTGCCGGCCCAGGCGCAGGCATTCTACTCGAATTCCAAGCAGGCCCACGTCATGTGCGCGGTGCGCGCGGTCGAGCAGCTGGCGGAAAACCCGTCCCGCCTCCACACGCGCAAGCTCCGGCGGGCGCTAGGGGAAGTGCCTTTTCGTTAACGCTTATCCGGCGATAGACTAGACGGAAAGTTTCCCCATACGAGAGTCTGCAACCGTGATAGGAGAACCACGTGACTAATCCCCATAACCCCGACTGGGCGGTACCGGAGAGGGAGAACCTCACCTGGGAGACGTTTGGCGAGGCCAGCCGCAACCTATCGCAGCAGATCATCGACTCGGGCTGGATGCCGGATCTCATCATCGGCGTAGCCCGCGGCGGCCTGATCCCGGCCGGGGCCATCGGCTACGCCATCGGGGTGAAGGCCATGGGGTCCATCAACGTGGAGTTCTACACCGATATCGGCAAGACCCTGCCCGAGCCGGAACTACTCCCGCCGTACCTGGACGCCTCCGACATGGACGGCAAGAAGGTCCTGGTGGTCGACGACGTTGCGGATTCCGGCAAGACCCTCGACCTGGTCTGCCGCATCCTCGAGCACGAGGATCTGGATCCGGAAAAGCCGAAGCTGAACGTGGACGTGCGCTCGGCAGTCATCTACACCAAGCCGGTGACCATCTTCCACCCGGACTACGTGTGGCGCAATACCGATAAGTGGATCAACTTCTGCTGGTCGGTCCTGCCGGTCATCACCGCGGACGGTTCGTTCAGGGAAGGGTCCTAACACTCCGGTGAATGACGCAGGTTCCCTGGGCGTATCGGATAGCTTCCGCTACGCCTTTTCCTCTGCTCGCCGGCTGCGCATCGAGGTGCTCGGCGGTCTCGCGGTTTCCCTCGCCCTCATCCCGGAGGTGCTGAGCTTTTCCATCCTGGCGGGCCTGGACCCGCGGGTGGGCCTTTTCGCCTCCGTGGTGATGGCAATTTCTATCGCCTTTACTGGCGGACGTCCCGCGATGGTCTCCGCCGCGGCCGGCGCGGTCGCGCTGGTCATCGCCCCGCTCTCGGCCAGCCACGGCCTCGACTACGTGGTCGCGACCATCCTGCTGGCCGGGGTGCTGCAGCTGGTGCTGGCGGCGGTCGGCATCGCCAAGCTCATGCGGTTTATCCCGCGCAGCGTGATGACCGGGTTCGTCAACTCCCTGGGCATCATGATGTTCACCGCGCAGCTGCCGCACCTGCAGGACGTGCCCTGGCTGGTCTACCCGCTGGTGGGGCTAGGCCTGGTGCTCATGCTCGCCGCCCCGCGCCTGCTGCCGGCCATCCCGGCGCCGCTAATTACCATCGTGGTGCTCACCGCCCTGGTCGTGATCTCCGGCTGGGAGGTCCCCGACGTGGCCGACCAGGGCGAGCTGCCGGATTCGCTGCCGGGCCTGTTCATCCCGGACGTGCCGCTGAGTTGGGAGACCCTGCAGGTTATCGGCCCCTACGCCCTGGGCGTTGCCCTGGTGGGCCTGATGGAGTCGCTGCTGACGGCCAAGCTGGTCGACGGCATCACGGATACTCACTCGGACAAGACCAGCGAATCCTACGGCCAGGGGATAGGAAATATCCTCTCCGCGCTCATCGGCGGCATGGGCGTGTGCGCGATGATCGGGCAGACGATGATCAACGTCCGCGGCGCCCGCGCGCGGACCCGGCTGTCCACGCTAATGGCCGGGGTCTTCCTGCTCATCCTCATCCTGGTGTTGGGCCAGACCGTCGGGCGCATCCCCATGGCGGGCCTAGTGGCCGTGATGATCATCGTGGCGGCGACCACCGTCGACTGGCATTCCCTGCGGCCGCGCACGCTGCGGGCGATGCCCTGGTCCGAGACCCTCGTCATGGGCATCACCATGGCCGGGACCCTGATTACCTCCAACCTGGCGGTTGGCGTGGTACTGGGCGTGCTAGCGGCGACGGTCAGCTTCGCCCAGCGGGTCTCGCACGTGGTGACCGTCGACCAGACCGGGCCGGGCGAGTACGCGGTGTCCGGCCAGCTCTTCTTCGCTTCCTCGAATGACTTGGTCTATTCCTTCGATTACGGGCCGGGCACGGACAAGGTCTCCATCGATTTTTCGGCCGCGACTCTGTGGGATACCTCCACCATCGCGGCCGTCGATGCCGTGCGCAGCAAGTACGCCTCCCGCGGAATCGAGGTAGAATTTAAGGGACTGGATGACGAAAGTCAGCGCCGGATCGAGAAATTCAACGAAACATAACGCGGGTTAAGTTAACATAACCTTAAATTGGTAAGGATTTCCTGCCTGGAAATAGTTTTTTAAACGCGTATACTTATCGGTAGTTAATCACCGATCCGACAGAAAGGTCCAGGTCATGGACGAGAAACTGCAAACCGCAATGAACAACCAGGTTAATTCCGAGCACCAGGCGGCGCTCATCTACACCCAGCTGGCCTATGAGATGGACAACCTGTCCTTCCCGGGTATGCGCGACTGGTTCCTGGGTCACGCCGACGAGGAGCGCACCCACGCTCAGAAGTTCGCCGACCACCTGCTGGCTCGCGGCTACCGCGTCGAGCTGACCGATATCGCTATCCCGTCCCTGAAGGCTGCCACCCCGCTGGACGCCTTCGAGGCCGCCTTCAAGCACGAGCAGAAGGTCTCCGCCGAGATCCGTGAGATCGCCCGCATCGCGGACGAAGTCAAGGATCTGGATTCCCGTAGCCTGGTCAACTGGTTCCTGGAGGAGCAGATCGAGGAAGAAGACACCGTCTCCGAGATCATCGACCAGGTCAAGCTGGTTGGCAACGACGGCTCCGGCCTGCTGCGCATCGACGCAAACCTGGGCTCTGCCGAATAAAGCACTAGACCAAATAACGGTCTGGTTAAAATAATCGCTTTTGTCCCACTGGAGGCTTCTCCAGTGGGACAATTGTATTTTATGACCGCAAAGCAGAAAACTACCGCCGCCATCGCCCTCGGGCTGATGGTTTTCGCTTTGGTCGGGGGACTGGCACTGACGGCGGTAGACATCGCGTGGGGGATCTTCTTCTCCTCGGCCGCGCTCATGCTGAGCCCGTTCGCCGGCATGGCCATGCTCGCCGGCGTGCGCTTCCTGCGCGCCAGCGGGCTCGTCAAGGCCTTCTTCGGCGTCGGCGGCGTCCTGCTCCTGGCAGCCATCGCCCTGTTCTTCGTGAACCCCTCGGGCACGGGCCTGCCGATGCTCATCGGCGGCGCGACCTGCGGCATCGCCGGCCTGTGCCTGTTCAAGCCCCGGGTGGTAACGCATGGCTAAAACCAAGCTGCTCTTCGATCTGTACGGCGTGCTCATGCGGTTGCCCTCGGCCGCGGACCGCCTCCTCCTCGAGGAGACGCTCGGCGTGCAGGATAGCGCTCGTTTCTGGGACACCTACGAGGAGCTGCGCCCGCCCTACGACGCCGGGCTAGTCTCCGACGAGCGCTGGTGGACCACGCTCGCCCGCCGCAGCGGCCTAGGCGACATCGACACCAGCCAGGCCGTGGCCGCGGACATCGCGGGCTGCCTCGAGGCGGACACGGAGATGGTCGGCTTCGTGCAGTCGCTTATCGATGCCGGCCACTCCGTCGGCATCCTTTCCAATATCCCGACCGGGCTCGCCGCCGTCGTGCGGCGCGAGCACCCCTGGCTAGAGGATTTCGCCGCCGTCACCCTGTCCTGCGATATCGGGGTGGCCAAGCCGGAGGAGCAGGCCTACCTCGTCGCCGTCGACGCCCTCGGCGGCACCCTCAAGGACACCCTCTTCTTCGACGACCGCGACGACTTCGTGCGCGGGGCCCGCGAGGCGGGGTTGCGGGCCGAGTGCTTCGACGGCATCGATAGCGTGCGGAAGGTGCTTTCTACACCCTGACCTTGCGCAGCTCGAGCGGCACGCGCAGCAGCGGGTCCAGGGCGACGGCGCGCGCGACCGCGCGGACGATCTCGCGGTGGGTGGGGATCATGCGCAGCTGGACCTCGGCATCGGGGGCCTCTTCCCGTACGGCGTTGGCGAAGCGGCGCGGGGCCTGCGGATCATCCACGAAGGCGGAACCGGCCACCACCACGGTGTTCGGGTGGTGCTCGCGCACCAGCCGGGCGGCGACCACGCCGAGATCGTGCGCGCGCTCATCGAGGATGGAGCGCGGGGCATCGGCAATGCTGTCGACCGTAACGCCCTGCTCCGCCGCCTTCTTGAGCACCGCCGCCGTCGAGAGGGAATCCTGTGCGGGGCGGCCCTGCGGATCGGTCAGCGGGGTCAGCTGCTGGACCCCGTCGTCGTTGGACAGGGCCGCGCCGATGGAGTCGTCCGCAAAAAGCACCAGGACCTTGTCCTCGGAGGCTATGTCCGCGGCCTGGGTCTCGGAGCCCAGGATCGCGGGGATGGCTGCGGTGACCACGACCGGCACGCTGAACTGGAAGCGCAGGCGCTCGGCGATGTCGACGCCATTCCACCCCAGGTTCGGGGCGTAGACGAGGCCTTCGTCGTCGACCTGGCCGGAGGTGGTCACGCCGACGGAGACCAGCGCCTGGTCCAGGCCTGCGGTCAAGCGGTTGATTCCGGCCATGATGTGCTCGATGAAATCCGCCTCGCTCAGCGATGCCACCGGGGTCGTGATGTCATCCTCCCGAATTGTGCGGCCCTTCGTGTCGTAGAGGCCGATATAGGTCGAGGAGGTGCCGATGGCGATGCCAGCCAGCAGCCAGTTGTTCTCCGCTACCTCCAGCGGCACCGTCGGGCGCCCGCGGCCCTTCGTGCGGGTCAGGTCGGTGCGCTCTTGGATGAGCCCGGCCTGCAACAGCGCCGTGGTCGCGCGCGTGATGGTGGGCTGGGACAGGCCGGTCGCTTCCACTAGCTCGCTCCGAGTGACGATCGGATTGAGGCGCACCAGGTGGAGGCACTTGGCGGCGGGCGTGCGTGGGCGAGTGAAGGCCGGTCCTGGCTTGATCATGCAACTTAGTATAAAGCGAACAGACTGCATTGTCTAATTCTATACGTTGACCGGTGGGCGAAATTAGACTGCATGGTCTAGCAAATGTGGTGCTTTGGTGCGAAAATGTCAGATTTTTCGACATCACCCCCTCCGCCCGGCTATGACCTGCTCTACCGTCCGCAACCAATTGCAGGAGCGCGGGGACATCGGGCCCTCTGGGCCCGTGGCCTGCCAGGTGCCGTCGTTGAACAACCAGATGACGTCCGAGGTGTGCGGGTCGATGACGTAGGTCGCGCGACCGTCGGTCTTGATGTTGTGGTGGTGCTGGCACAGGTTGACGAGGTTGTACGCGGCCGTCGGGCCGCCGTCTTCGAAGTCGACGCAGTGGTCCTTCTGGCAGCGTTCCGCCTTGACCGTGCAGCCGGGGTAGCGGCACGTGCCGTCGCGGCCGTTGACGAAGGCCTTGATGTCGTTCGGTGTCGCGTAGTTGCGGCTGCGCTTTTCCGCGATGTCCGACATGTGGCGGACGGTGGTTGCTGCGTCCGCCAGCTTCTGCCCGCTTTCGTGGCTAATCCAGCCGAATCCGGCGACGAAGATGGGGGCATTGGGGACGTCGCTGGCCTGGTAGAGGTTGAGGACCACCTGCGGGGAGGAGTATTCCCCGAGGATGAGGCCGGCGAGCGCGGCGGCCGGGCTGATGCCGCGTTCTTTGGCGGTGCGGGAAATGGCGTCGTCTAGTTGGGCGGTGGTTGCGGGGTCGTAGTCGGCGTAGATGCCGGCGCAGGATCCTGACTGGGACTCGCAGGAATAGTTGCCGCCGTCTGGGCCGGAGGTATCGGCCGATTCTTTCGGTGTGTCTTCGGGCTGTTCTGTGGCCACCAGGCTGTTGAGCTTGCGGCGCAGGTTGGCGTAGGACGGCAGGCGCTGGCCTGGGCGGGCAGGGTTGAGGTATTTGTTTAATTCAGTATCTATGCGTTTTAGAACGTCCTGGGTGGGCTCGCCCAGGTTATTTAAGACCTGGTCGATCAGGGTGAGGTAATTGAAACCGATGTGCTGGAGTCTTTCCACGGTTTCTTTGAGCTGGGGCAGGGTGTCGAGGCGTTCGAGGGCTAAGCAGCGGTTGAGGCAGGCGGTATAAGAAAGGCCGGTGCGCGCGGCGAGGTTGCCGACGGTGGTCTCGCAATCCTCGTTAATGGGCGGGCGGAGGCGTTGCCACAGGTGGTAGTCAACGCGGCGGATCTGGGTGGCGTCGTGGGCGATTGGGCAGTTCGGTGTATTGACGGTGTAATAAGGGTCCATGACATTCTCCCCGAATGATTATGTCGTAACTATGTTCTAACCCAACCCCCATAATAAATTCCCAAACCCGCACCGCAACCCCCATAGTAAACCTTTTCGAAAACATGTTTGAATTTTCAAAGGAGAATGGCCCGGGATCTGATGCTTAAGTGTTATCTTCCTGCGGGCAGCCGGAAAAGACCAGGTACGGGCGACTTTGGCGGGGCAGGAAGCATTCAGCGTTCTCCCTGCGCCGCGCCAGGTGGCGGTGAAGTAGGGAAAGTGGCTAGACTTCCCAATCATGAGTTCCGAGCATAACGCCGAGCGCCAGCCTTCCCTTCTGGACGCTTCGTGCGATAATTTCGCAGCTGATTTGGCAGCCCTGACCCCTACCGATGCGACGGCGTGGGGCGTTGCGGGCTACGAGGGTGAGTTGCAGGACTTCTCGCCCGAATACTACGAAGCCGTGGCGGACCGTACTCGCGAGATGATTGCGGATCTCGACGCCCTGGATGACTCGACGGACGAGTCGGACGACGAGGACGACTTCGACGACGTCGACTACGTGACCGCAGCCGTGCTGCGCGACCGGCTCTGCCTGGAGCTGGACATGCACCACCGCATGGAGGACTTGCGGCTGCTCAACAACATCGCCTCGCCGGTCCAGACCATCCGGGACACCCTCCTGCTCATGCCGCAGGAGACCGAGGAGGACCTGGACGCCATCCGCTCCCGCCTGTCCAAAGTGGGCAGCGCGCTGGCGGGCTATCGGGACTCGCTGACGGAGGCGGCATCGCACGGCTTGGTGGCGGCCAACCGCCAGATCAATGAGGTCATCGGCCAGTGCAACGCGCTGACGGATAGCGACTCGATGCTCGACGAGCTCGGCCTGGCCGAGGACTCCGTCGAGGTGGAGCACGCCAAGCAGGCTTTCGAAGAATTCTCTGCCTGGCTGTCGACGGACCTGCAGCCGCAGGCGCCGACCTCGGACGCGTTCGGCCGCGAGCGCTACGAGCTGTTCTCCCACCTGTTCGTGGGCGACGTCGTGGACGTGGACGAGGCCTATCGCTGGGGCCTGGAGCAGCTGCACGAGATCAACGTCGAGCAGGAAAAGATCGCCCATAGCCTCTACGGCAACGAGTGCACCGTGCGCACGGCGATGCGCAAGCTCAACCAGGAAGAGCGCTACCTCCTGCGCGGCAAGGACGCGCTGGTGGAGTGGATGCACTCCACGGCCGACCGCGCCATCGAGGAGCTGGACGGCAAGTACTTCGACGTGCCGGAGCAGGTGCGCGAGATTGAGTGCTGCATCGATCCGGCGGGCACCGGCGGCATCTTCTACACCCAGCCGGCGGATGACTTCTCCCGTCCCGGTCGGATGTGGTGGTCGGTGCCGGCCGGCCAGGACGTTTTCCACACCTGGCAGGAGCTGACCACGGTCCACCACGAGGGCGTGCCGGGCCACCACCTGCAGATCGGTCAGGCCCTGGTCGAGCCGGATCTGAACCTGTGGCGTCGCAGCGTGTGCTGGAACTCCGGCCACGGCGAGGGCTGGGCCCTCTACGCCGAGGAGCTCATGGCGGAGCTCGGTTACATGGATGATCCCGGCTACCGGATGGGCCTTTTGGACGCTAAGCGCCTGCGGGCCGCCCGCGTGGTCGTGGACATCGGCCTGCACCTGGGCAAGAAGATGCCGGACGGCTCCGGCGTCTGGGACAAGTCCCACGTGCACACCTTTATGCGGGAAAACACCGCGATGGACTCGGCGAACCTCTCTTTTGAGGTCAACCGCTACCTGGGTTGGGCCGGCCAGGCGCCGTCGTACGCGCTGGGTGCGCGCCTGTGGCGCCAGACCCGCGACGAGGCAGTCGCGCAGGGCATGAGTGAGCGCGAGTTCCACGCCGAGGCGCTGGCACTGGGCTCGGTGCCGATGTCTATCCTGCGCGAGACCGTCCTCGACTAGGCGCTAGCGTTTCCTCCGCGTAAAGAGGCGGATGAGCTGGGGCAGGTAGCCGGCAATCACCAGCACGATGATGAGCCGGATGAGCTGGATGGCCACCACGGCTGGCCCGGCCCCGCCCTCGGAGGACAGCGCCAGGACGGTCTCGAGCGCGCCGGGGCTGGTTGCCAGGTAGGCCTCGAAATAGGTGATGTCTAGCGTCCAGGTCAGCGGCCAAGCGGTGGCCGCACACAGGGCGATGACCACGACGATATAGGTCACGGTGGCGGGCAGCTGCGCCGCGAACCGCTGCAGGGCGGGCCACGACAGTCCGCCGCCGCAGACCCAGCCGATGGACATGAACGCCAAGATTCGGAAGGGCTCGATGGGCTGGAGGGTGAGCTCACCGGGCAGGAACAACGAGGCCAACACCGTCAGCAGGAGCGGTCCCATCACGCTCGGGGCGGGCAGGCGGAGGGACTTGCCGAGGGGCTCGCCGGCGAAGGCGATGGCCAACACGAGCAGGATCATCCACCAGTGCTGGTCTGGCTGCGGGGCGTCGACCGGATGGGATTCGGCCGGGGTGGAAAGGAAGCCGACGACGACCGGCAGGGTCATGGACACGGTCAGCAGGCGCAGGTACTGGGTCAGCGCCACGTAGCGGTAGTCCGCGCCGAGGTCGTCGGCGAGCACCGGCATCATGGACGCCCCGCCGGGCAGCATGGACAGGATGCCAGTGTCTCGGTTGACGGCCTTCGGCTGGGCGCGGTGGAGGAGGAGCCCGCCGCCGACGCCGACTAGCACCGTCACCAGGGAGACCACGACGCCCGCGGGCAGGAAGCCGACGATGCGCGACAGCGGCACCGTGGTCAGGGGGATCGCGGCCAGGATGCCGATGAACCCGCGGCTGAGCGCGTAGACGTGGCGGTTGACGGGCAGCTCTTTGCGGGTCACCAGCGCCATGCCGGCGGAGACCACGATGGCGGCCACGATCCAGGCCGCCGGCACGTTCCAGTGGTCAAAGAGCCAGCCGAGGCCCACGGAGGCGGGCGCGACAATAATCCAGCGCACTGCCAACGGCATGCGGGCACCTCCTTGTAAATTCGATCCCCTTTATACTATTGGCCTTATACTGTTGCCATGGAAGTAGGCGCGGGAACCTGGGCACTGCTCGTGGTGGGGGCCGGGGTGGCCGGCTGGATCGACGCGCTCATCGGCGGCGGCGGGCTGGTGCTCATCCCCCTGATCTTGGCGCTGGTTCCCGGCGTGGCCCCGGCCACGGCGCTGGCGACGAATAAGGTGGCGGCGGTCTCGGGCACGGCATCGGCGGCGGTAACCCTGGTGCGCAAGGTGCGGCCGCCGGCGCGGGAGCTGGTGCCGATGGCGGTGCTGGCGGCGGTGGCCTCGGGCGTAGGCGCGCTGATGGCCTCGCTGCTCAACGAGGACGTGATGCGGCCGCTGATCATTGTTCTGCTGCTCGCCGTGGGCACGTTCATTGCCTTCAAGCCGAGTTTCGGCGGCGGCGACAGCGAGGGGATCCACTCTGGCTGGCGGTCCTGGGCGGCGCTTTTAGCGACTGCCGCGGTGGCGTTCTACGACGGCATCTTCGGGCCGGGTACCGGCATGTTTTTGATCATGGCTTTTACCGCCATCTTCTCCCAGAACTTTCTGCGCTCGGCGGCGATGTCGAAGGTGGTCAACACCGCGACGAACCTGGGCGCGCTGGTCGTCTTCATCGTCGGCGGGCACGTGTGGTGGACGCTTGGCATCGTGCTGGCGGTGGCCAATATCGCCGGCGCGCAGCTGGGCGCGCGCACGGTGCTGGGCGGGGGTACGAGGCTTATCCGCTACGCCCTGCTGACCCTCGTGGTGGTCATGAGCTGCTACCTCGCGTGGCAACAGTGGGGCTAGGACGGGTCTTCCGGCCAGGCGTGTTTGGGGTAGCGCCCGCGCATCTCGGCGCGCACCTGCTGGTAGGGGCCGGACCAGAAGCTGGCCAGGTCGTCGGTGACCGCGAGCGGGCGGCTAGCGGGGGAGAGCAGGTGGAACTGGACAGGCAGGCCGGCTATCTCGGGGGAGGAATGCAGCCCGAAGCACTCCTGGAGCTTGACGCGCACGACGGGGCGGCCGCTCGCGTAGTCGATGCGTGGGCGCTTGCCCGAGGGGACCGTGAGACGTTCGGGCGCGGCGGCATCGATGTCGTTGGGCCACGGCAGCAGGCGCTGGAGCGCCGGGTACATGTCGACCTCGCGCGGGGGCTTGCCGCGGACGATGTCGCCGAGCTCCGGGCCCAGCCAGTACTGCGGATCGGCCTTTTGTGGATTCGGCCAGGGATCGCCGAGGCGCGCGTGGAGGAAGGCCAGGCGGTCGAAGAGCCGCTGCGCCTTGTCGGAGAAGTGGAAAATTTCTAAGCCAGTCCGTTCGAGCAGGCGGGTGAGGGCCTCTGCCGCGGCCTCCGGGCTGGGCTGGGTCGGGGTCGAGCTGAGCTCGATCTGCCCGGCCCGGCGGATCTGGCGGGCGCGCAGTTTGCCCTTGACGAAGTCGGTCTCCAGTTCTTCGGTCACGCCGATGATGTTCAGCGCGTCTTCTTCGCTGAGGCGAGCGGCGGCGCGGATGGTGCCGCCCTCGGCGGAGCGGGTCACGACCGCGGTGGCCAGCCACTCGGAACCGTCGAGGCCGAGGTCGTGGGGAAGGCAGGCCCGCGTTCCGGAGGCCAGCAGGTAGGTGTCGTCTTTCACGCGGCGGCTGATCCAGCGGGGGAAGGCCAGCCCGGTGATGGCGCCGGGATCGCTGACGCCGCTGCCAGTGCTCACCAGTTTGGCCAGGCGCTGGGATTCGGACTTAGGGGCGCGCTGGCGGGCGATGTCGCCGCGGGGATCGTCGGCCAGCACGGCGACGGTGGCCGCGGCGGACGGCCCGCATTCGATAAGGGCGCGGCCCAGGCGCGGGTCCAGCGGCAGGCGGACCAGGCGTTTACCCAGCTGGGTCAGGTGGCCACCCCGCAGGGCGCCGAGGGATTCCAGGTGTTCTCGGGCGCGGGCCAGGTGCTGCGGCTGGGGGCTATCGAGCAGCGGGCAGTCGCCCCAGGAGGCCAGCTGCAGGGCGGCCTGGGTCAGATCCGTGGTAAGGATCTCCGGGGTGATGGCCTCGGCCGCGTGCTCGTAGTCGGCGGCGGAATAGGCGCGCACCACGGTGCCCGGGCCCTCGCGGCCGGCGCGGCCGGCGCGCTGGTCCGCGGTGGACTTGGCCGAGCTGATAGTGACCAACCCCGTCATGCCGCGGCTGGCATCCAGCCGGGGCACGCGGGACAGGCCAGAGTCGATGACAGTGCGCACCCCGGGCACGGTCAGGGAGGACTCGGCCAGGGAGGTCGAGACCACGATCCGCGGGGTGGACGAGGGCTGCAGGGCCGCGTCCTGCTGCCGGGCATCCAGCCTCCCGTGCAGGGGGAAGCTGCCGGGCAGGCGGCCGACGACGTGTTCGACCTCGCGAACGCCCGGCACGAAGACCAAGGCGGAGTGCCCGGTGGCGGACACCTGCTCCTGCGCCAGCCGGGCCAGGTGGTCCAGGAATTCCCGGGAGCAGCTGCTGCGGCCGGGGTGCGGGCGGTAGGAGATATCCAGCGGGTAGGTCACCGCCGGGGTGCTGAGCGTTTCGGCTCCTAAGAATTCGGTGAGCTTGTCGCGCTCCAGGGTGGCGGACATGGCTACCAGCCGGAAGTCGTCGCGCAGCTCGGCTAGCTCCAGGCACATGCCCAGGATGAGATCGGTATCCAGCTGGCGCTCGTGGACTTCGTCGATGGCGACGGCGGACACGCCCTCCAGATCCGGATCCCGCAGCAGGCGCTGGAGGAGTACGCCCGGGGTTACGAACTCGACGTGGGTGCCGGGCTGGTGCTCGCCCTTGACGCTGAAGCCGACGGCTTTCGGGGCTCCGGAGAGGTGGCGCAGCCGGCGGGCGGCGGCGCGCACGGCCACGCGGCGGGGCGCGGTGACGATGACCTTGCCCCCGCAGTGGTTGGCCAGGGCGGGCGGGACCAGGGTGGTCTTACCGGTGCCGGGCGGGGCTTGGATGACTAGGCGCCCGGTGGCATCGACTAGCTTGGGCAGGCGGTCAATGACCCCGGCCACGGGCAGGTCGCGGCCGATCCGTGCGATGTCGAACATGTCATCCAAGCTTACGCACGACCCGCCCGGGTAAGCCAAGCACCAGGGAATTGTCCGGCACGTCCTTGTTCGTCATGCTGTCTATTGTGCCAACTATCGCGCCGCTGGTTGTGCCAGACTGGGTGTCATGCTTTTCGAGGTGGAGCGCCCCGCGGCCAAGGTCGCGCCCGGGGTGGCGCACGTTCCGGGCTACTGGTCGACGCCGGAGCAGCACGCGTGGGTGGCGCGGTTTCGGGACCTGGCGCGCCGGGCCAGCGGCGCGCCCTTTGCCATGCAGCGGCCGCAGCTGGCCTCCGGCGGGCGCATGAGCGTGCACATGCTGAACCTGGGGCATTACTTCGACTATGACGGCTACCGCTACGTGGATCGGAAATTCGGCCACACTGTCCCGGCTCTGCCAGGGGCTCTTCGGCAGGCGGCTATCGATGCCGTCTCCCGCGCCGCCGCCCTCGCCGAGGAACTGGCCCCGTGGGCAGAAAGCTACTTGCCGGATATGGCCCTGGTGAACTACTACCCGCCGGGCGCGCAGATGGGCATGCACCAGGATCGCTACGAGTCCACGCGCGCGCCCATCGTCTCCTTTTCCATTGGGGAGGAGGCGCTGTTTCGCATCGGAGGCACGGAAAACCGCAACCGGCCCTGGGAGGAGGTGACGCTGGCCTCCGGGGATCTCATCGTCTTCGGCGGCCCGAAGCGTTTTGCTTTCCACGGGGTGCCCGAGGTTCGCCCCGGCACCGCGCCGGAAGGCTGCGGGCTGGCGCAGGGCCGAATCAATGTCACGGTGCGGCAGGTCTTTTCCGGGTAGGCTGTGCTAGAAACACTTAACCGTTGAACTGAAAGGAAGCCCGACATGGCAAAGATCGGCATCATCATTGGCTCTATCCGCGAAGGTCGCCTGGGCGAAGCCGTCGGCCGCTGGGTCGAGGGTATTGCCCGCGACCGTGCCGAGCAGGGCGTGGACTACGGGCTCATCGACCTGGCCGCCTTCAATGTCCCGCTGCTGACCGCCGCCACCGTCCCGGGCGCGGCCAACAAGCAGTACGACGACGCCAACGTGCAGGCGTGGTCCAAGGCTATCGATGCCTGCGATGCCTTCGTCTTCGTCACCCCGGAGTACAACCACTCCGTGCCGGGCGCCTTCAAGAACGCCTACGACTCCCTGGGCGCGGAGTGGGCCGGCAAGCCGGTCGCCTTCGTCGGCTACGGCGCCTCCGGCGCCATCCGCGCGGTCGAGGCCTGGCGCCTGGTGGTCAGCAACTTCCAGATGGCCCAGCTGCGCAACCAGCTGGAGGTCTCCATCTTCTCCGACTTCACCTACGGCGAGTTCACCCCGGACGAGGACAAGACCAAGCGCATGGACAACATCCTGGCCGAGCTGGAGGATGCGCTGGGTAAATAACACCCCCAGCGGAGTACTGCTTCGTTTTTAGAAAGCCTAAATATAGGCTTTGTTGATGTATCAAAGGGTGCGGATTCACCCCCAGCACGAGAAAGCCGCTGGCAGCCGCGCTGCGGGGTGCCTGACTGCTTGTTACGGTGGCTGCGGTCGGCGATGTCCACGGCATTCGCTGGCCCAGGACACCGTTATTTTTTTGAGTAGAAAGGACTTTCCGTGATCTTCCCGTTCAACCCTAAGAAGGGCATCGCCAGCGCGCTGGCTGCCGCAATGGTGACCACCGGCGCTGCTGCCCCGGCAGCGCAGGCCAACGAGCTGGATTCCAACATCCAGGGCCCGTTGGTGCTGGCCGAAGCGATGTACTACGACGCCGGGGAGGACGAGATCCGGCTCGATGAAGGCAAGATCGATCACGACCGCGTCACCGCCGAAGAGGTTGATCAGGTAGAGGCTGGCCTGGCGGATCTGACCGACGAGCAGATCGACCAGGTGCTGATCGACAACGGCTACGAGCCGGACGAGATGCGCGACTCGGATAGCGACAACTCCGGGGTCTCCTTCCGGATCGCGCCCGCCATCATCTGGGGAGGCGTGGCCATCTTGGGTATTCTCACCGGTGGCGGATTGATTTTCTACTCGATGTACACTACCCATGCAGAAAAGCAGAACCTGATTAACCAGTGCTACCAGAACGGCGGCAGCCCGGTGGTTGACAGCCGCGATTCCGCCGGCGTGGAGGGTACCACCGATTCCGGAGCAGCTAAGAATGAAGGAGGCTACCGCTTCGAATGCCAGAAGTAGAAACGACTCGAGACGCCCCCATGGTGGTTGCCGCGATCGTCGTGGTGGGACTGTTCCTGCTGCTGCTGCTGTACTTGGGCCTAAGCCGCTACTACAACGCGCAGGAGCTGGACTCCCTCGTGGAGGGCGCCGAGGCTAACGGGCAGAGCTATTCCGTGGAGATTCATAACGGGCTGACCGGTAGTTATTCCTTCCGCGCCCACTAGCCGGCGATGTCCTTGAGTGCCGTGAGATGTTTCTGAAAGGCAGCGCGACCACGCGCGGTGAGGCTTACCCACACGGTGTCCTTGCCGCGCGTGGAGCCGTATTCGCGGAAGCGGCTGACGTATTCTGCCTCCTGTAGGGTGCTGAGCTGCTTGGAGAGCGTGGACGGGCTTAAGCCCACCTCCCGGGCAAGCGAGGAAAACTCCATCTCTTGCTTGACTGCTCCCTCGGTCGCGCCGTAGGCGTTGAGTACGGCGCAGATTTTAAACCGGTTGAGCGGGTGGATGACCGGATCGAGCTGGCCGTTCATGAATGATTCCGCTCCCGGGAGCTGAGATCTAAAGCACCACTACCCAGGGCCCACCACACGCTGGCAAAGGCTAGGAAGCCAAGGGGCAGCACTGCCCAGGCCGGCAGGTCATGGGCGAAGATGAAAGCGGACATCGGCCAGTAGAGGCAGAAAAATCCCAGCCAGTAGCGCTTGTCCGCGGAGGGCGCGGCGAAGGGATCCTGGCGGTAAGACTGACGCACCCGCGGGTAGTGCCGGGGCATGAGGAAGGCGGCGACGAGGATAACGGCAGCGACGATGAGGAGCGCCCACCAAGGGCGGGACTTAAACGCCATGAGCAAGAAAGCCGCCAGGTAGGTCAACGCCAGGCAAAAAGCGATCCAGGGTGGGAGCAGGGCGGTATGTTTCTTTGCGAGGGATTCGTTAAAGGACAGAGCCTCGGTGGCCTGCTTCTTCTCATTGTTTTCCATAGTGGAAAGTATGACACTTTCCGTACCGGAAAGCAAGGGCTTTGCTACACTGCGGGACATGGCTAATCATGACGGCGGCAACAAGAAAGTAGCAATCGTGACGGGAGCCTCTTCCGGGATTGGCGCCGCGAGCGCGCGGGCGCTGGCCGCCGACGGCTGGCACGTGATCGTGGCGGCGCGGCGCAAGGACCGGCTAGACGCCCTCGCGGAAGAAATCGGCGGCACCGCCATTGAGCTGGACGTTGCCAGCCAGGAGTCTGTGGACGCGCTCGCCGCCCAGGTGGACCAGGTGGACCTGTTGGTCAATAACGCCGGCGGCGCCAAGGGCTTGGAGCCTCTAGTCGACACCAAGATAGAGGATTGGCAGTGGATGTATGACGTGAACGTGCTGGGCACGGTACGCATGCTGCAAGCGCTGGTGCCGAAACTGGAACAAGCCCCGGATAACTCGGGGCTTGTCATCAACATGGGTTCGGTGGCTGGCTGGGGCGTCTACGAAGGCGGCTCCGGCTACAACAGCGCCAAGCACGGCGTGCGGGTGATCTCCCGGGCGCTGCGACTGGAAAACCACAACATTCGCATCACGGAGATCGACCCGGGCCGCGTGGCCACCGATTTCTCGCTCGTCCGCTTCAGCGGCGACGAGGAGCGCGCCGCTAAGGTCTACGACGGCCAGCTCAACCTCGCCGCCGAGGACATCGCGGAGGCGGTGCGCTGGGTGGCGTCCCTGCCCGCCCACGTCAACATCGACGTAATGACGGTCAAGCCGCGCACCCAGAGCTAGGAACTTACAGCCTACTTCTGCAGACCGAACTGGCCGGAAACGGCCGGGGTTAGGTTCTGGTAGACGTGCTTTTGCTCCTGGTACTCTTCCAGACCCGTCGGGCCCAGCTCGCGGCCGTTGCCGGACTGCTTGTAGCCGCCCCACTCGGCCTGCGGCAGGTACGGGTGGAAGTCGTTGATCCAGATGGTGCCGTGGCGCAGGCCGCGGGCGACCTGCTCGGCCTTGCCCGCATCCGTGGTCCATACCGCGCCGGCCAGGCCGTACTCAGTGTCGTTGGCGATCTCGATGGCCTCTTCCTGCGTGGTGAAGGTTTCTACCGTCACGGTCGGGCCGAAGGCCTCGTCGTGGACGCAGTCCATCTCCCGGGTGGTGTCATCGATGATGGTCGGCAGGTAGTAGATGCCGGCGCCCAGGTCCGTGTTGCCGGTGCCGTGCTGGCCGTTGGTGTCCTCGCTGGTGGCCGCGCGGCCGCCGGTGAGGATGGAGGCGCCCTGCTCGCGGGCGTGGTCCACGTACTTGGCAATCTTCTCGCGGTGCTCAGCGGAGATCAGCGGGCCGGTCTCGGCCTTGTCGTCCGTCGGGCCGCCGATCTTGATGTTGTTGGTGCGCTCGACCAGAGCCTCGATGAACTTGTCGTGGATGGATTCCTCCACGATCAGGCGGGAGCCCGCGGAGCAGACCTGGCCGGAGTGGAAGAACGCGGCGTTGAGGGCGTTGTCCACGGCGGCGTCGAAGTCCGCGTCGGCGAAGACGACGTTTGGGTTCTTGCCACCCAGCTCCAGCGCGGTGCGCTTGACGGTCTCCGCGGCGTTCTTGGCGATCAGCTTGCCGGTGACCAGGCCGCCGGTGAAGGAGACCATGTCCACGTCCGGGTGCTGGGACAGCGGGTTACCGCAGTTGGCGCCGGCGCCGGTGATGAGGTTGGCCACGCCGTCCGGCAGGCCGGCATCGCGCAGCACGGCCATGAGCAGCATGGCGGTGTGCGGGGTCAGCTCCGCCTGCTTGAGGACGAAGGTGTTACCAGCGGCAATGGCCGGGGCGACCTTCCAGGACACCTGCAGCAGCGGGTAGTTCCACGGGGTGATCAGGCCACAGACACCGACCGGCTCGGCGTCGATGCGGGAGCGCACGTTCGGGTCCGCCGGGTCGACCACGCGTCCGACCTGGTGGGAAGCCAGGGTGCCGAAGTAATCGAAGGCGCCGGCGATGTCTTCCATGTCGCCTATGGACTCTTCCAGGCGCTTGCCGGTGTCGGCGGATTCCGCTTTGGCGAAAAGCTCCTGGCTGTCGCGGATGGCCTGGGCCACGCGCAGCAGCAGCTTGCCGCGCTTAATGGCCGGGACGGAGGACCAGGTGCCGGCATCGAAGGTGCGGCGGGCGACCTTAATAGCACGGATTGTGTCCTCGTCGGTGGCTTCGGAGACCTCGGCGACGACGGTGCCGTCGGCCGGGCAGGTGATGGTGCGGGTACCGCCCCCAGCAGCGGCCTCCCACTGGCCATCGATGAATAGGGACTTCGGACCGTCGCCCGTGTGGACGCCGGAGAGGAGCTCCGTCGTAGAAGGATCAAACAGTGCGTTCTGGGTGCTCAACAAAGCATCCTTTCTTGTCGGCTCTTTAATAGGCGCCGGCATTCGTATTCAAACAGGGAATTTGTTCGGTTCCGCTTTCCGGTCTACCAGAACTAATTATCCTCGCGCCAGATCCGCTCGGGCTCGGCGCCGTCGGAAACATCGGACTCACCTGGGAGTTCGGACTGCATGTGCAGGAAGGCCAGGTGGCGTTCGTAGAGATCCAGCACGTTGTTGATGAGCTGGTTCTCGCTGTAGCCGTAGACGTCGTAGCCCAAAGAACCGGTGAGATCGTAGACCTCGAGGCGGAAGTATTCCTTCTGATCACCGGCCAGGAACTCGGGGCACTCGGAGGCCACGGGGAAGAGCTGGTAGCGGAACTTGCGCTCGTTGTGCAGCGTGACCTGCAGGTCCAGCTGGGGCAGTTCCAGGTCGGGCAGCTCGCTGGTCAGCAGGATGGCGTCGTAGCCGCGCTGGCGCATCTGGACCGCGACCTTTTCCAGGGCGAACTCGGCGGTATCCCGCATATAGGTGTCCATGTCCTGCTTGGTCGGGTAGGCATTGGCGCGATCCAGGCGCTGCTTCCAGCTGTTGTCGTCTGCGGCGATCCGGTCGGTGCGGCCGGAGATGACGCCGTGGAGCGCGGTGGTGCGCGCCTCCCTCTGCACGTTTTCCAGGCGCAGCGACTTCCACAGGGAGAACATCACCAGGTAGATGACCACGGCGAAGGGCAGGCCCATGACCACAGTAGCGGACTGCACCGTGGCGATGCCGTCGATCTGCAGCAGGGCCAGGGTCAGCAGGCCCACGGCGATCGACCAGAAGATGCGCAGCCAGCGGGTGCCGTCCTGGCGGCTGTCGGTGATCTTCGAGGTGAAGTTCGACATCACCAGCGCGCCGGAGTCGGCCGAGGTGATATAAAGCAGCAGGCCGATGCCCGTGGTCAGCAGGATGATGAAGCCCGAGGCCGGGAACTCCTGCAGCATGTCGTAGAAGCCCTGCTCCGGGATGTTGACCGCGTTCTCGGTGAATTCGGGGTAATCACCCGAGCGCACCATGTCCAGGGCGGTGTTGCCGAAGAAGGACATCCACATCAGGATGAACAGGAACGGGAAGGTCAGGGTGCCGAAGATGAACTGGCGCAGGGTGCGCCCGCGGGAGATGCGCGCCAGGAACAGGCCTACGAAGGTAGCCCAGGCGATCCACCAGGCCCAGAAGAACAGGGTCCAGGACTGCATCCACTCGGAGGTGGCGGCCGGATCATCCGTGAAGGCCATGGTGTCCATGGTCCAGGACGGGAACTTGGAGACGTAGTCGCCCACGTTCATCACGATGGCGTCGAAGAGGTAGGCCGTCTTGCCGAAGACCACGATGTAGATCATTAGTGCGATGGCCAGGAAGACGTTGAGCTCCGACAGGAAGCGGATGCCCTTGTCCACGCCGGAGACTGCGGACAGGGTAGCGATGGCAATCGCGATGATGATGAGGGCGGACTGCAGGCCGAGGCCCTGGTCGATATCGAAGATGAGGTGGATGCCGTAGGACAGCTGCACCACGCCGATACCCAGGGAGGCGGTCACGCCGAAGACGGTGCCCAGCATGGCGGCGACATCGACGGCATCGCCGACTGGGCCGTGGATGCGCTTGCCGATGAGCGGGTACAGCGCGGAGCGGATGGCCAGCGGCATGTTCAGGCGGTAGGCGAAGTAGCCGAAGGCCATGCCCATCAGGGCGTAGAGCGCCCAGCCGGTCAGGCCGTAGTGGAACATGGCGTAGACGACGGCCTCCTTGGCCGCCTCCATGGTCTCCGGATCGCCAGTGGGCGGGGCCAGGTACATGGTCACCGGCTCGGCCACGGCGAAGAACATCAGGTCGACGCCGATACCGGCGGCAAAAAGCATGGAAGCCCACGCGAAGGTGTTGAACTTCGGGCGCGAGTGATCCGGGCCCATGCGGATATTGCCGGAACTGGAAATCGCGATGTAGAGGACGAAAACGACCGCGATGGTCGCGGTCAGGATGTAGAACCAGCCGAGGTTGGTGCTGATCCAGCCGGTAACGCTGGCCAGCGTGTTGGCGGCGTGTTCGCGGCCCAAACCGGCGTAGAGCGCCATCGCGATGATCAGCACACTGGAGACGATGAAGACGGGCCAGTTCGTCTTGGGCGGCTCGACCTTGTCGGCGCCGACATCGGAGCCGGTCTCCGCCTTGTAGCTGCCTACCAGGGCGCGAACCTGGTAGCGCGATCGACGTCTGGTGCGCGCCTTACCTTCTGAAGAAGGTTCGGCGTTGGCAGGTTGGGGCGATTCAGGATCATGTGGATCGAAATTCGCCATGGATCACTCCTCTGAAGTTGTTAGCGCCCTGGCCGCGCCGAAGCCCAAACGGACATAGACGGGCTTAAGGCTAAACGCTCAAACATATTTGATTCATATATTCGAAACGGCGCAAAAACCCGAGCACATTTAGGGTGGGAAGGGACAAAGACACTATCGAAAATACCTGTATGGAACACGTCAAACTTATCTTATTCTGGGCAAATTGCAAGCTTCTCAGGTAGGCTCGTTATGTAAGTAGGAGCGGAGTAATGCGTATTTGTCCATGCACTGATTGCATAATATGCATTTCTGAACACCGCGAAGAAAGGAAGTGCTTTCCGTATGGGTCTATTAGACAAGGTGACTAAGAATAACTCGAAGAAGGTAACTGACGAAGTAAGCGACGTGGTTGTTGTCGGCGGCGGCTCCGCCGGCTCCGTGGTCGCTGCTCGACTGACTGAAGATCCCGAAACCCGCGTGTTGGTCCTGGAAGCCGGCCGCAACGACTCCCTGTGGGACCTGTTCGTTCACATGCCGTCGGCGTTCTCTTTCCCGATCGGCGCCAAGCAATACGACTGGATGTACGAGTCTGAGCCGGAACCGGAGATGAACGGCCGCCGCGTCTACCACGCCCGCGGCAAGCTGCTGGGCGGTTCCTCGTCCATCAACGGCATGATTTTCCAGCGCGGTAACCCCATGGACTACGAGAAGTGGGCTGACAACCCGGGCATGGAGCACTGGGACTTCGCCCACTGCCTGCCGTACTTTAAGAAGATGGAGACCGCCACCGGCGCCGACCCGGACGATCCGCGCCGCGGCCACAACGGCCCGCTCTACCTGTCCCGCGGTCCGGCCACCAACCCGCTATTCCAGGCCCTGTTCAAGTCCGTCCAGCAGGCGGGCTACAACCTGACCAACGACGTCAATGGCTACCGCCAGGAGGGCTTCGCGCCGTTCGACCGCAACATCCGCCACGGCAAGCGCTGGTCCGCGGCCCGGGCCTACCTGCACCCGAACAAGCAGCGTAAGAACCTGGAGATCCGCACCCACGCCTTCACCACCAAGGTCCTCTTCGACGGCCAGAAGGCCATCGGCGTGGAATACGAGTGGGAAGGCGGCGTCCACCGCGTCTACGCCAAGAAGATCGTGCTGTCCGCCGGCGCCATCAACACCCCGCAGTTGCTGCAGGTCTCCGGCATCGGCGACCGCGAGCTGCTGGAGTCCCACGGCATCGAGGTCGTCAAGCACCTGCCGGGCGTGGGCGAGAACCTGCAGGACCACCTTGAGGTCTACATCCAGTACGAGCTGACCAATAACACGGATTCCTCCCAGCCGTACCTGGACAAGTGGCGCTGGCCGTTCATGGGCCTAGAGTGGCTGCTGACCAAGAAGGGCCCGGTGGGCACCTCCCACTTCGAGGCCGGCGGCTTTGTGCGCTCCAACGACAAGGAAGCGTACCCGAACCTGATGTTCCACTTCCTGCCGATGGCAGTGCGCTACGACGGCCAGAAGGCCGACGTCAAGCACGGCTTCCAGTGGCACGTGGGCCCGATGTTCTCGGACACCAAGGGCTACGTGCGCATCAAGAGCGCCGACATCCACGAGAAGCCGGAGATCCTGTTCAACTACCTGCGCACCGATCAGGACCGCCGCGAGTGGGTCGAGGCCGTGCGCGTGGCCCGCTCCCTGCTGGACACCAAGGCCATGGAGGAGGTCGGCGCCCGTGAGTTTAGCCCGGGCCCTGACGTCCAGAGCGACGAGGACATCCTGGAGTGGGTCCGCAACGACGGCGAGACCGCGCTGCACCCGTCTTGCACCACCAAGATGGGCTCCAAGGACGACGAGATGGCTGTCGTCGACCCGGAGACCATGCAGGTCTGGGGCATCGAAGGCCTCTACATCGCCGACGCCGGTGTCTTCCCGAACGTCACCAACGGCAACATCTACGCCCCGACCATGATGGTGGGCGAGAAGGCCGCCGACCTGATTGCCGGCCGCACCCCGCTGGAGCCGGAGTACACCTCCTGGTACAAGGCCGGCGAGGACATGCCGCTCTACGCCGAGGGCGAGAAGGTCCGTGACCACAAGGACGCCATCGAGGGCGCCTGGTAAGCCCACGGAAAACGCTCCGCTACACTAAAACCGTCACCTGCCACCCCGGCAGCGTGGCGGTTTTTCAATGACTGCCCCCTTAAATGTCGGAAGGTGGAAACCCCATGAGCATGGCCTCCCTGCTGACGCTCATCGGCGTGTGGATAGTCCTGCTGGTAACCCCGGGCCCGGACGTGGTGCAGGTGATCCGCACCGCGCCGCGCTCGCGCCGGGCGGGCCTTTTGTGCGCGGCCGGGATCGCCACCGGCACGGGCGTGTGGCTGGCGGCCTCCCTGGCGGGCCTGTCCGCGCTGATTGCCGCCCGCCCGGAGCTGCTCAGCGGTTTGCAGGTTATCGGTGGCGGGGTGCTTATCTACATGGGGCTTAGCTCCCTGCGCGGCGGGCTGCGCACGAGCCAGCCCGAGGCCGCGCAGCCCGAGCGCGTCCAGGGGGTACTCACTGCCGGCAAGGCCTATCGCCTGGGGCTGATGACCAACCTGTCCAACCCGAAGGCCCTGGTATTTTTCGGCGCCGTCTTCGCCCAGTTCCTTTCCCCGGGGATGTCCGCGCTGTGGACCGTGGCGGTCGGCCTCATCCTCTTGGCCATCTCTTTCGCCTGGTTCGGCGGCTTTTCCCTCGTCGTGCGCACCGCCGCGCGCTGGTTGGCCCGGCATGGCAACTGGCTGGACATCGTCGCCGGCATGATCTTCACCATCTTCGGGCTTGTCATGCTGGTGGAAGGGGTCATGGGCCTGGTTAATTAGCCCAGTAAACAAACCTGTTTCCCACTAGGTGGTATGGCGCGTACCTTCGGTGGCAATATCAACTCCGCCGTTTGTGGAGCCAAAGAGAGCTCATCCAAGGTCCCGATTTGCGGTCGGGGCCTTGAAATCGTTTCTACAGGAGGTGCGCGTGTCTTTAGTCTCTTTGCTCACGCTGATGGGGGTGTGGCTGGTGGCCATGGCCTCGCCGGGGCCCGACGTCATCCAGATCATCCGGCTGGGGTCCCGCTCCACCCGGGCGGGGCTGTGGGCGGCCTTGGGCAGCTCCACCGGCTTGCTGCTCTGGGTGGTGGCCTCGCTGGCGGGCCTGTCCGCCCTGATCGACTCGCACCCGGGGATTCTCATCACGCTCCAGCTGCTGGGCGGGACCTACCTGCTGTGGATGGCCTACAGCGCCATCAAGTCCGGGCTGGCGCAGCGCCGCGTGCCCGCCCGCGTGGTGCAGACGGAGACCTTCCAAGAGCGCAACCCGGACTCGGCGCCGCGGGTGTGGATCACCGCCGGCAAGGCCTACCGGCTGGGTTTTATCTGCGATCTGTCGAACCCGAAGGTCGTCATCTTTTTTGGCGCGGTCTTCTCGAATTTCTTGGAGCCGGGCATGAGCCTGGGTTGGTCGGTGCTGCTGGTGGTGCTGTTGGTGGGCGAGTCCCTGGCGCTTTTCGGCGCCGTCGCGCTGACCGTGCGGGCGTTTTCGCGCTGGATGTCGCGCCACTCCTCGTGGGTGGATCTCTTTTCCGGGGTGGTCTTCCTGCTGCTGGCCGGGTTTATCCTCTACGAAGGTGTGCGCGGGGCAATCGGGGTAGCCTAAAGGCATGATTTTCACGACGACGAACACAGTAGAAGGCCGCGAGATCGACACGTACCTGCGCGTCATCGCCGGCGAGACCGTTTCCGGCATCAATTTCTTGAAGGACTTCGGCGCGGGCATCCGCAACATCACCGGCGGGCGCTCCGCCGGCTACGAGGAAGAGGCCGTGCGGGCGCGCGAGTCCGCCCTGAATGAGCTGTGGAACCGCGGCCAGGAGCTGGGTGCGGACGCGGTGATCGGCATTGCCTTCGACTACACGGTGCTGGGCACGTCCAACAACATGCTGATGGTCACGGCCTCGGGCACCGCGGTGACGCTGAAACCCCAGCGGTAGACTGGTCCGCATGGCGGAAATTCTAGTGCCCATTGCGGGCGAGTCCATCAAGATTGGCCAGTTCCTCAAGCTCGCCAGCGCGGTGGCCACCGGCGGCGAGGCCAAGGAGCTCATCGCCGCCGGCGAGGTCACCGTTAACGGTTCGGTGTGCCAGACGCGTGGCGAGAAGATCGTGCCCGGCGATCAGGTGCAGGTAGCCGACACCGTCTTCGTGGTGAGCCAGGCCGACGACGCGGACGACGACTTTTTCGACGAGGCCACGGCCGATGATGATTTTGACCCCGAGAAGTGGAGGAACCTGTAGATGCCAGCATTCGAGGCCGAGGTAGGTCTGCCCTTCTGGATCGACTTGACCACCGCAGACCAGCCGTCCTCGGCGGAGTTTTACCGAGCCGTGCTGGGCTGGGACATCGAGGGCGAGCCGGGCGGCTACCAGACCGTGACGGTAAAGGGTCTGCCCATCGGCGGGTTTATCCCGCAGCCGGACGGCGCCCAGAATCCGGATACCTGGGTCACGCATTTCCTGTCGGCGGATATCGCGGCCGACTGCGAGCGCGCGGAGCGCCTCGGCGGCAAGGTGATGGCGGATCCGCGCCCCATCGAGCGCGGGCAGATGGCGCTGTTGGTGGATCCCACCGGCGGCCTCTTCGGGCTGATCCAGCCCGCGGCACCCACCAGCTTTACCGCCGGCGGTGAGCCCGGCTGCGCGGTCTGGCACGAGCTGAGCGTCACGCGGGATTTCTCCCCGGCGCTCGACTTCTACGGTGAGCTCTTCGACTGGGAGCTGCGCACCAGCCCGGGCCGCGCAGGGGAGATCGAATACGCCACCGCGGAGGCCGAGGGCGCGGCCTTTGCCGGCTTCTGGAACGCGCAGGGACAGTTCCCGGACCATGTCAATAGCTTCTGGCAGACCTTCCTGGGAGTCGCGGACCTCGACGCCGCGATGGAGCAGGCGCAGGCCCACGGCGGGGAGGTCATCCGGCCCGCCGAAGAGTCCCCGTTCGGCCGCATGTGCCTGCTGGCCGATGCCACCGGAGCGACGGTCACCCTGGTCGAGACCCCGCCGGCGCCGGAGGAAGAGCCGCGCGAGTCCGACGACGTGCTCAACCTCGGCCTCTAAGTGAAAGAGACGGTCCGCAGCGTCTGCGCGGCCATCCCGGCCGGCAACGTCACTTCCTATGGCGAGGTGGGCAAGGTCGCCGGCGTAGGCGCCCGCTACGTCGGCTGGTTTTTGAGCCGGCACGGCGCGCAGCTGCCGTGGTGGCGCGTGGTGCGCGCTGACGGCACCTGCCACGATCCGGACCGCGCGCGGGCCCACTGGCAGGCGGAAGGAATTGCGTTTTCTGCAGGTAGAGTGGATATGCGGCAGTGCGGTATTGCCGCCGAAGAATTACAGTCCATTTGGCAAAGGGGCTAAGTGTTTGTGCGCTGGGTTTTCCTCCTGCTGGCGATTGCCAGCGAGGTGGTCGCCACCTTAGGACTGAAAATCGCCCTGGATCATCCGTGGGTCTACGCGGTGGTGGTGGCCGGCTACGCGGCGGCCTTCGCGCTGCTGCATAGGGTCCTCAAGCTGGGCATGGCCATCGGGGTGGCCTACGGCATGTGGGCCGCCGGCGGGGTAGTGGCCACCGCCGCGCTGTCGGCGGTGCTGTTCGGGGAGACGCTGACCTGGTTGAAGATGACCGGCATGGCGCTCATCGTGGCCGGCGTCGCCTGCGTGGAGATGGGGGCTAGGCCGCGCCTGCAGTCGGCCCCCGCGGAGGTGGATACCGTATGAGCTGGGCGTATATCATCCTCGCGGTGCTCTGCGAGGTCGCCGGCACGATGAGCCTGCGGATGTCCGCGGTGCGCGGCGGGCGCTGGTGGCTGTTGGCCGTCATTGCGGGTTATGTTGCGGCCTATGTCTTTTTGTCCCTGGCCCTGCTGGAAGGAATGGCCCTAGGCGTGGCCTACGGGATCTGGTCCGCGGTAGGGGTGGCGCTGACGGCGGTGCTGTCCTTCCTCTTTTTCAAAGAGCCTTTCACCTGGCTGAAATCCCTGGGCGTGGCGCTGATTATCGGCGGGGTGCTGCTCGTGGAGATGGGGGCTTAAGTAGACGGTGGCACCGGTGGGGTCGTCGCTAGTCTGTTAACTCGCCTAAGCTGGGTGGGTATGAAAGACCTTTACCAGTTTGTCAATGGACCTTGGCTCGACGCACACGTCATCCCGGACGATCGCGGCGTGGACGGTACGTTCCACGGCCTGCGCGATGAGGCCGAGGAGATGGTGCACGAGATCGTGCAAAGCGATGACTCCCGCCCGGGCGCGCTTTACGCCTCCTTCATGGACGTCGACGGCGTCAACGGCGCCGGCCTCGCCCCGCTGGATAAGGACCTAGACCGCCTGGCCGTCGAGGACATGGACGCCCTGGCGGAAGTCCTGGGCCAGCTCGAGCGCGAGGGCGTGGGTGCCCCGGTGACCTTCTGGGTGGAAAAGGATTCCGGCTCCGAGGACGCCGTCCCTTACCTCATCCAGTCGGGCCTGGGCCTGCCGGACGAGGCCTACTACCGCGAGGAGGCGCACGCGGACACCCTGCGCGCCTACACCGAGCACGTGGCGCAGATGCTGGGCTTTTTGGATCCGGCCCGCCTCTTCGGGCTTGGCGCGGAGGTCGCCGCGCAGCGCGTGGTGCAGCTGGAGACCGACATCGCCGCCGGGCACTGGGACGTGGTCGCCACCCGCAACGCGGTGGAGACCTACAACCCGGTTGAGCTGAAGGACGTGCCCCGCGTGGCGCAGACCATCGTGCGCGCCGGGGGAATCAAGGACGGCCGCGTGGTCTCCATGATGCCGTCCTACTTCGACCACCTGGCCGGACTGTTTACCGAGGATCGGATCGCCGACTGGCAGCTGTGGGCCACCTGGCACATCCTGCTCTCCCGCGCCGCCCTGCTGCCGGAGAAGGTGGGGGCGAAGAACTTCGAGTTCTACGGCACCCGCCTGTCCGGGGCTACCCAGCAGCGCGACCGCTGGAAGCGCGCGGTTGGCTTGGCGGAGAGCTTCGTGGGCCAGGAGATCGGCCGTGCCTTCGTGGACAAGCACTTCCCGGTGTCGTCCAAGCGGGAGATGGACGAGCTGGTGGACTACCTCATCGCCGCCTACCGCGAGCGGATTAGCACCCTGGAGTGGATGACCCCGGCCACCCGCGAGCGGGCGCTGGAGAAGCTGGGCCAGTTCAAGGCGAAGATTGGCTACCCGGATACCTGGCGCGACTACGGGGACTTAAGCTTTAGCCCTGCGGGCGCCGACCTGGTGGACAACGCGCGGCGCGGCGCGGCCTTCTCCCACGACTACGAGCTGTCCAAGGTGGGCAAGCCGGCCGACCGCGACGAGTGGGTCACCACCCCGCAGACCGTTAACGCTTTCTACAACCCGGTGGTCAACGACATCACCTTCCCGGCGGCCATCCTGCGTCCGCCGTTCTACAACCCGGAGGCGGACGCCGCGGAGAACTTCGGCGCTATCGGCGCGGTCATCGGCCACGAGATCGGCCACGGCTTCGACGACCAGGGTTCGCAGTACGACGGCCTGGGCAACCTGAACTCCTGGTGGACGGATGAGGACCGCGCCGCGTTTGAAAAGCTCACCACCCAGCTGGTGGAGCAGTTCGACGGCCAGGTGCCCACGGTGCTCAAGGACAACGGGATCGAGTCCTCCGGCGTCAACGGCAAGTTCACCCTGGGGGAGAACATCGGCGACCTGGGCGGGCTGGGCATCGCCGTGGTGGCGTACCAAAACTACTGCCGCGACAAGGGCACTGATCCGCACGAGAACCTCGCCCCCTTCGAGGTCGACGGCGCCGAGCCGGAGCTCTACGAGCAGAACTACTCCGGCCTGCAGCGCCTGTTCCTGGCCTGGGCGCGAGTCTGGCGCACCGCCATCCGCCCGGAGATGGCCACCCAGTACCTGGCCATCGACCCGCACTCCCCGGCGGAGTTCCGCTGTAACCTGATCGCCGCCAACGTCGCGGAGCTCTACGAAGCCTTCGACGTCCCGGCCGATTCCCCGATGTACGTCGCCCCCGAGCAGCGCGTGACCATCTGGTAGTTATGAGCACTCCGGATAACGCGCGCCCCCTGGACGAGGGCCAAGAATGGTTCATCGGCGGCCAGGACCGGCAGCTGGACGACGACGCGCAGCTCGAACAGCTGGCCTCCTATATCGACGCCCACTACGAGCTACCGGACTTCACCCCGCCGTGGAAGGGCGGGGCGGGGGATCCGGCCCCGGCGGACAACTACTGCGCCCAGCTGCCCGACCGCGTCACCCACGCGGCCATGATGGTCCTGGGCACCGGGGTGGACCACAGCCTGCCGGGCGTGGCTTTCACCCGCGACGTGGAGCAGACCGACCTGCCCGAGCTCCCCGCCTGCCAGTTCTCCTCCACACAGGAGACCGCGCATTCGGGCACCTGGGTGGTCAGCCTACACTCGGGCGGCTGGTGGCGCGGTTCCGGTAGCGCCCTGGAAATGCAGTGGCGTCCGGAGGTCGCCGCCGCGGTCGGTCTGAGCGGGGCTTACGCCGTGGACCTGGACTACCCTCTGGCGCCGCAACACACGGTCGGGCAAATGCTCGAGGCGGTAGCCAAGGCCGTCGAGTACTGCCGCGCCCAGGGCGCGGACAAGGTCGTGGTCTGGGGTTATTCCTCCGGCGCCGCACTCGCCGCACTCGCCGCCCCGCTTGCCGATGCCCTCGTGCTCACCTTCCCGGACTTCGACGCCTTGGCGGCTCTGCCGGACGAGCTGCGCGCAGGACACGCGCTCCCCGACCCGAAGAGCTGGCCGACAACCTTCCTCCAGCTCGCCCGCCAGGACGAGGTCGCCGCCCACCCGGACGTTAAGGGCAGCCACATCACCACCCGGGACTACGCCGGGCGGCACCGCTTCCAGACCCCGACTGTCATGCGTCAGCGCGTCAGTGACGTTGCGGAGTTCCTCCGCGGGGTGAGCTACCGGAATTAGCTTTCCTGGGTAGCAGGTGCGACATCCATGGTCCGGCCATAGAGTTTCACCTGCTTCGCGTTGTTCGGGATGACGAACTCCCGGTAGATGCGGGACTTCTCGCCCACGGTGACCCCTCTGCTGCGCTGGCGCTTGTTCATGGACCAAGCGTTTCAAGAATTAACCCGCCTCAGCCGGGGTTTTAGCTGAGGCGGGTGCGGAGGGTTATTCCTCGCCCTCGGGGCGGACGTTCATCTCGGAGTTCTTCCACCAGCCGGAGCGGGTGATGTCTTCCAGATTGATGTCGGCCTTGTCTGGGGCGATGCCCTCGGAGTTGGTGCGCAACTCGTATTTGTAGATGGAGCCCCAGTCGCGGTCCCAGTCGTTGTTGAGGTAGCTGGGGATTTCGTACGAGTAGTTCACGGCCTCCGAGGTGGACATGGCGCCGCCGCCGCTGAAGGACTGGAAGTCGGTCAGGGAGGTTTGCGCCGGAGCGTCCGGCAGGATGCGGAATTCCGGAATCTCGGTCACGCCGGCGTAGTGGTCGAAGGTGCGCTGGCAGGGGAACTGCAAGGCGGTGGACCAGTCCAGCAGGGCCGGGCGGGAGCTGTCGAAGCGAGAGGTCATGTTGGTCAGCTCCGGCACGCGGGGCGGGGTCACGGCGACCCAGTCGTCCTCGTTGGTGGAGTCGTCCACGGCGACGATGCGCACGACGTTGGCCTCGTCCGGGATGTCGGCCAGCGGGTAACGCAGGTTACGCCACTTCGGGGTGGCGCCGACGTCCATCATCTCAATCTCGCCGGTGTTGGAGACGCGCCCGGTCTCGTCCGCGGTGCCGTACTCGAGGGTGACGTCCATGCCCTCCTGCTTAACGCCGTTGACGTCGTGGTGGTGGATCTTGCCGGCCACGCCGACGGTGATCAGCGGAGAGTTTTCCTTCTCCTCCGGCAGGTTAAACCACTTGGTGGTCAGCTTCGCGGTCGAGTTCTGACCCTCGTTGTAGGAGCCTAAGACCGGTACCTGGTTGTAGTCGAAGTTGAACGGCAGGTGCTTGACCGAGCCGTTGACGCCCGTGGTGTCGCGGGAACCGCCCTCGGAGGCGCCGGATTCCTCGGCTGCCTTGCTAGCGGAGTCCTTGTGGCTGGAGTCCTCGGAGTCATCGGAACCGGTAGCGTCCGAGTCGGAGACGTCCCCGCCGGCGGAACGGTTGCCGCCGGAGGTGGCGGAACCGGCCGAGCCGGAGTCACCGATAGCGCCGACCGACGCGGAGTTCTGCGCCTCCTGCTCGATATCCTCCGGGATGCCGTTGGGGTCGAAACCGTAGTTGTCCTTGTCCGGATCAATTAAGGAGTCACCGAAGCCGCCGTCCATCGGGGAGAGGAAGGCGTCGTTGGTATTGGTCTCGATCATGGCTTCATCCGACAGCGAGCAGGTCTTGCCCGCCAGGGCCTGGGTGTTGCCCTTGCCCACGCTGTAGGCCGGGTACTGGTCGACATAGGCCTTGGCGAAGGAGGCCACGGAGATACCCACGATGAACGCGCAGGCCAGCGCGATAGGCGCCGACATGACGCCGGCCCAGCGGGACACCCGGTCGGCCTCTTGGCGTGCGAACTCATCGGTGGCGCCGGCGGCCGCGGCTTTCGTCTTGCGCGAGTTGTGGCGGAAGGACTGCCAGATGCCGATCCCCACGAGGATCAGCCCGATGGCCAGCAGCACGGTGTTGGCCTCGATGGCCCGGAACTGGATGGTGCGGTCCCACCACGGCACGCCGAAGGAGGAGACGTACCACCAGGCGTTCCAGCCGGCGGTGGAGAAGGCCAGCAGGATAACCACAGCGGCCAGGGAGAAGGTCCTCGCCCGCGGCGACTTCAGCGCGATCTGGGACAAGACCACCGCGCCGAGCGCGGCGATTACGCCGGCCACCCCGGCGTAGATGCCGAAGTGGTGGGTCCACTTGGTCGGGGTGAACAGCAGGAAGAACATGGACATGGCCACGATGAGCAACAGGCGCCGGGTGATGTCCTGCGGCGCGCCTGCCACGCGGTGGTCCTTGATGTAGGCGTAGATGATGAGCACCAGGCTAAACAGCATGGTGAACATAGCGAAGCGGCGGGTCATGGAGCCGTCCACGGACTGCTGGAACAGCGTGGAGTAGCGCACGTACTCGGAGTACCACGGCAGCGCCGGGCCGACCTCGGAGCGCACGCGGATGGACTCCATCACCGCGGCCAGGGTCTGGTCGCCGAATACAGCCACGAAGATCGCCGTGCCGGAGGCCAGGAAGGGAGCGATCATGCCAAGCCAGCCGGTGGCCCCGCCGCCCAGCAGCGGCAGGCGCTCGCGCATGATCTTGAACAGCTGCGGCAGGCAGACCAGGAAAACACCGACGGCGAACAGGCCGGTCGGGCCCGCGCCCAGGGTCAGCGTGGCGGCGATGGTGCCCACGGCCGCGGGCAGCAGGCGGCGCGTGGCGATGGCGCGCTCAAAGGAGGCCCAGGTGAAAATCACGCCGAGCGCGATGACCGGTTCCGGGCGGACACCGTTGTTGTACGGCAGCCAGAAGGCCAGGAACATCAACGCCGCGGTCCAGTGGGCCACGCGGCGAGAGTCAATCAGCTCGCCGAAGCGGGGGAGCAGTTCGCGCGAGAGGATGAACCAGATGAGAAACGCGGAGACCAGCGCTGGCAGGCGCATGAAGACCGAGGTCGCGGAAATCTGGGACAGGAAGGCCACCAGGTCGTAGTACGGGGAACCGAACGGTGACTCCGGCACGCCGTACCAGCGGTAGTAGTTGGCCATGTAGTCCGCGTTCTCCGAGACCCGCCCCATGGTCAGGATGAAGCCGTCGTCGGAGGTGTTGGCGCCGAAGATATGCCAGAAGACCAGCACCGCGGCGACCATGCCGTCCAGCGGGCGGATCTTCTTCCAGGATTCCGGCATGAAGCCTGGGCGCTTGCCATCCAAGCGGTCGATGCGCCACAGCGTGAACAGGCTGATCAGTACCATCGCGAGGCCGCCCCACATGGCCAGCGACTTGATCAGGGTGGGCGAAGAGGTAAACCGCGAGTTGATTTCGACCTGGACGTCGAGCCCGTCCGCGCGCAGCTGGGCGAGGTTTTCCGGGGTGTCTTCGATCTCCGAGTAGGCGCCGGTGACCTGCGGGCGCAGGTCGTCGTCATCGATCGACTGGGAGAACGGGCCCACCTCAACGGTGGTCTCGTCCTCGGTTGAGGAGATGTGGATGACGTCCTTGTCGTCTAGGCGCTCCATCTGAACCGGGGTCAGGGAGAGCACGACCTCGTTCAGGGAGCTGACCGACAGGCCGAAGTCGCCCGCGTTGACGAAGAGGCCGCGGTCGGTGGCTTCCTTGGAGGAGGCCGGCAGCGTGCCGAAGAGTTGGGTCTGCCCCTCGCGCAGTTGGTCGATAGCGGAGACCGGAATATCGGCCTCCAGCTGTTCCGGCGCCAAGGAAATAAGCGGCGCGTTGACCGAGTTCAGTGAGTCGTCGCTGGGCCAGCTGAACGAGGACTGGACCTGGTTGACCGGCAGCAGAGGCGTGGCGATAAATAGCACGAAGCCCACCAGGCCCGCCACGATGGCGCAAAGACGGAGCCACCCGGGGGCGGGGGAGCCGTGGCTGGTGGGTTCGGCTGGCATATACGGAGTTGCGAGGCTATCTGACACGGCGAATAGTTTACGGCACCGCGGCTAAAACTCCATGTCGCGGCATACCCTCCGCCGGCTAATCCGTGCGGACGGCGACCACGAAGGGGCCGACCTGTTCCATCGCCCAGTGAGCCTCGTCGAAGACCTCGGAGTCGAAGAAGACGGCCCGGTAGCGCACGTTCGGCTGGTTGGGGTAGATGTCCTCGGCCAGGTGGGTCTTGAAGCCGTCGGCGGAGTCTTCCATGCTGCCGCGGAAGAGCATGGCGTCCGGCCCGCGCCAGGGGGCCGAGTCCAGGGCGTCGAGGAACTCCTCCGGGGTCTGGTCCCAGGAGTCGTTGGCCCAGGTCTCGATCTGCTCGTTGCGGGCGTCGAACTGGCCCAACGGGTTGGCGTAGTGCGCGGTGAAGGCGTTAAAGCCCCAGTAGGGGTGGTAGGCCATGAACAGCCTTTCGTCGGTGAGCATCACGGATTCGTTGGGCACTACCCCGTGGTCCTCCAGGAAGTGCTGGATCTCCTGGTAGTGGCCGGAGGAGTCGCTGGTGTAGCGGTCGGCGCGCTCGCCGTAGCCGTCGGTGTCCGTGTAGGCGTGATCGATGGCGGACTCGTTTTCCTCGGGAATGCGCTGGGCGTAAAAGACCCCGCTCAGCACTAATACGGCCATGAACGCGGCGGTGATGCGGCGGTTCGTGGCGGGGCTAAAGCCCTGCGGCCAGAGCTTGTCGATGCCGTGCATGCGCACCTCGGCCAGCGCCAGGACGCCGGCGGTGGCCATGATGAGGACCACGAGGATTTCCAGGCGGAAGCCGAGCAGCGTGCTGCCCAGCAGGGTCAGCACCATCGATGCCGCGATCCACAGGTAGGTGCCGCCGAGCGCCCAGCCCAGGGTCCGGATGTCGCGGTTGTTCTGGCGCAGGAACAGGTACACCAGGCCGATGAGGCAGAGCAGCCCGATGATGGTCGGGGCCAGGAAGGGCACCGGGATCTGCGTGCCCTCTTCCGGCAGGTAGTGCTGCGCGGTGGAGTTGATGGGGACATCGGAGCGCAGGACGCCGAGGACGTATGGGCCCCAGCAGATGGCGGCCAGGGCCAGCGAGCCGACGCCGATGCAGATCAGGCGCACGATGGGCTCCCAGCGACGCTCCAGCACCGCGGTAATGATGGCCACGAAGCTGACGACGGTCAGGGAGATCGCGCCGGTGAACAGGGTGTAGAAGGAGGCCGAAGCGCCGAGGAAGAGCGCCAGGCCCAGCGTGGACAGCCAGGAGCCATGGAAGGCCCGGGAGCACAGGAAGGCCGCCGCCGGAACGCCCATCGCGATGACGGCGGAGTAGGGCTCCTCGGCGGCAATGGTCAGCGTCACCGCCGTGGTGGTCAGCGCGATAGCGGTGGCTACGGGCAGGGAGCCGACTAGGCGCTGCCACAGCGGCACCAGGAGGCACCCGCACATGGCCAGGGAGATTAGCGCCCAGGGCTGGAAGACCTCCCAGCCGGGAATACCCAGCACGTTGGCCAGGCGCCCGCCCAGCCAGAACCAGCCCATCGGGTAGAAGGTGGGCAGATCCAGGTAGTTCATGTCCGCGTGCGTGGCGGTATCCGCCATCCGCGTTAGGAACTGCGTGCGGAAGCTCTGGTCGACCTGGATGCCGTCCAGCCACAGGCGGCTGGCCGACAGCGGCAAGCCGATGGAGGACAGCACCAGCAGCGCCGGGGAAAGGTAGGACACGACGGCGGTCAGCCAGGCGCGCCAGCGCGGGCGCGGGCCGGCCGAGTGCTTGTCCCGGATCCAGAAAAACAGTAGGACGCCTACCACCATCAGCGTAGCGACAATACCTACCGTGGCCAGCGCGCGCGTGACCATCGAGGTCGAAAACGCCGGCAGGGACACCGTGCGGAAGACTACCCAGCCGGCCAGGGTGACCAGCCCGCCGCCCAGCGCGGTGAGCAGGATGGCCAGCAGCGCCGGCCCACGGCTGAGCTCATCGCGATGATCGCCGAACTGGGACAGCGGCCGGGCGGAGGCAGGTGCGGAAGGAGTTGTCACGGTGGACTCAGTGGACATGCTCTCTAGTTTCTCATATAGCGCGGATCGTTCCTCATAGCGCACGCTGCGAACGGGGATACTGGTCGAGGCTGCGGATGTCGCTATACAGCGCCAGGGATCTTAGGTACGGTTATTCGCGGTCACCGTGATCAGAACTAGGGAGAGACTATGAAGCGAGGATACGCAGTCGCAGCGGCGGGCGCGGTCGCGGCGGTGGCTATCGCCGTCCCCGTGGTCAGCCAGTCCTTTGGCGAAGATGAGTCGGAGTCGGTGCCCGCCCAGAAGGTGGGAGTGACCGTCGAATGCGCGGTGGAAGGCCCGGGAGCGACCGGGGACACGCGCGTTGTGGGCTCGGTGATTGGCAACGGCCAGACAGAAAAAGAGGCCCAGCGCGATGCGGGCCTCTACGTCAGTCGTTTCGGCGATGCCGAGCAGCAGGAATGTCGCCAGCTGCCCCGGAACGAAAGCTCCGGGGCCTATGCCTCAACCGGCGAACCGATTTAGAACGGCAGCTTCCGGAAAACCGGCTGCGGGATGAACTTGAAGGCCAAGCTCACGTACTTGAACAGCGGGTGGACGAAGATGGACTGCTTGCCGTCGAGGACCGCCTGCACGGTGTCCTTCGCGACATCGGAGACGTTGACGGTCAGCGGGGCATCGCCAGCTTCGGCGGACATGCGGGTGCGGACCTGGCCGGGGCGGACCACCAGCACGTTGACGCCGTCGCCGCGCAGGGCCTCGCCCAGGTTGACGTAGAAGCCGTCAAGGCCGGCCTTGGAGGCGCCGTAGACGAAGTTGGAGCGGCGCACGCGCATGCCGGCCACCGAGGACAGCACCACGATGGTGCCATGGCCCTGCGCCTTGAGCCGCTGGCCCAGCAGCACGCCGACGGAGACCGGCGCGGTGTAGTTGACCTGGGCAGAAGCCACAGCCTTGGCCTGGTCCTGCCACAGCTGTTCCTGATCGCCCAGGGTGCCGAAGGAAACGATGGCGACGTCGACGTCGCCGCGGGCGAAGGCGGCATCGATAACCGCCGGGTGGGATTCGAAGTCGGTGGCGTCGAATTCGATGACCTCTACGTCCGCGCCCTTGTGGGCCAGCTCCGCGCGGGCGGCCTCCAAGTGCTGGGAGCCCGGGCGGGCCGCCAGGGTGACCTTGGCCGGACCGCGGTCCAAGAATTCTTCGACGATGCCCAGGCCGATTTCGCTGGTGCCGCCGAGAAGGAGAATGTGTTGTGCTTGGCCTACTGCGTTAAGCATGAGTGTCCTTTCTTAGTGCAGCTCGAGGCGCCGCGACATATCGGAGGCAAAGACGCCGGTCGGGTCGATTTCGTTGCGGGTTTTCAGCCAGCCCTCCAGGCCGGGGTACATGCGGTGGAAGTTCTCCGCCGAGGTACGCGACTCCTTGGCCAGATAGAGTCGGCCGCCGAATTCCATGACGCGGCGGTCCAGGTCGTCCAGGAAGGAGCCCAGGCCCTCGCGGATGGGGAAGTCCACGCAGACGTTCCAGCCCGGCATCGGGTAGGACAGTGGCGCGCGGTTGCCTTCGCCAAAGAGCTTGAAGACGTTCAGCGCGGAGTAGTGGCCGGAACGCTGCATGTCCCGGATGATCTCCTTGAACGGCTCGACCGCGTCCATGGGGACCACGAACTGGTACTGCAAAAAGCCCTTGGAGCCGTAGCCGCGGTTCCATTCGCCGATGAGATCCAGCGGCTGGTAGAACTGCGTGAGGTTCTTGACTTGGTTCCGGGCGGGAGCGCCCATCAGGTAATAGGCCTCACCGATGGCGGACAGCGTCAGCTTGTTCATGGTCCAGGACGGGAAGATGTCCGGCACGGTCATCAGCTGCGGCGCGTTGAACTTCAGTGGATCCTGCGCCAGCTTCGGCGCGAATTCCTTGAGCTGGTCCAGTGTGGCCAGGCTGCCGCGGGAGATGGTGGAGCGGCCCAGCTTCGGCTCCGGGGAGATGACGTCGAACCAGGCGGAGGAGTAGGTGTAGTTCTTCTCCGAGCCGTCCGAGTGGAAGGCGATGGTCTCTTCCAGGTTCTCGGTGCGGTCCGTGTCCGCGATGAAGTAGGCGGTCTCCGTCTTGGTCATGCGGATCTGCGCGCGAAGGATGATGCCGGTCAGGCCCATGCCGCCCACGGTGGCCCAGAACAGGGTGCCGTCCGGGTCATCGGAGCTGCCCTCCGGCTCCAGGTGGAGCACGCGGCCGTCGGCCACCAGCAGCTCCATGGAGACCACGTGGTCACCGAAGGAGCCTGCGGAGTGGTGGTTCTTGCCGTGGATGTCCGGGCCGATGGCGCCGCCGATGGTCACCTGGCGGGTGCCCGGCAGGACCGGGACCCACAGGCCGAACGGCAGGGCGGCCTTCATCAGCTGGTCCAGGTTGACGCCGCCGTCGACGTCCACGATGGCGCTGTCAGGATCGATGGAATGGATCTGGTTCAGTGCCTGCATGTCGATGACGAGGCCGCCACCGTTTTGGGCCGGGTCGCCGTAGGAGCGGCCCATGCCGCGGGCGATGACGCCGCGGCGCAGATGCTGCGGGGCGTCGGCGTTGGCGTCCGCAACCTGTGCGACCGCGTTTTTGATGACATCTACATCCGGGGTGGACAGCACGTGCGCGGTGGTCGGCGCGGTGCGGCCCCAGCCGTGGAGAGACTTCTCAGTGGTGTGTAATTCCATCTTTCAACTCTTTGCTTGACGGATAGTTCAATGTCCTAGCCTACCTAGTGCCGATCGGTATAGGTGTGAAAGCCAGCGCGGCGAGTTCGTGATATTCGGAACAAAACGGGCAGTACAACCGTATTATTTGTGCCCGGATTCTATCTTTTCGGGAAGGAAGCCTAGAGATCCATGAGCTCGCGGATCTCGGCGGGAAGCTCCTCCTGGGAGCAGATCACCGGGCCGTCGTAGGCCTTGATGATCTCCATGACTCGGGTGCGGGAGGCCGAGTCCAACATCGGCAGCTCCTCGGCCATCAGCCGCGTCACGAACCCGTCGAAGGGAAGGTTGGTGTGCTCGGTGGCCAGAAAGTGGCCGTGGCGGTGGTCGTCCTCGTTGGTCTGGTCTTTCCCCGCCTGCTGCGCCGGGGTGAGGTGTTGCGGATCCGAAGAATACATGCGCCCAATTCTAGCCCTGCCTACAGTGGTGTCATGACTTCTACCGACCGCGAACGGACCGCCACCACGGTCAGCGCCGACAAGCAAGCAGACAATACTGACAACACTGACAACTACGCCCTGGATGACACGCTCGCCGGAAGGATCGCCCAATCGGCGATCATCGGCGCGGTGACTGCCTACCCGGACTGGATCAAAAACCGCACCGTGCTCATCGGCGCCTACGCCCTGTCCGCCGCCGGCTTTTTGGGCCTGGTGGGCTACCTGAACGCCCAGGACGAAGACGAGGAGGAGTTCGGCCAGGTCCCGGACGACGCCCCGAGCCTGCCCGCGTGGTCCATCGTGGCCGGCGTGGCGGTCTTCGCCCTCGGCGCGGCGCTGGACATCGCGGTCACCCGCCGGGTGGCCGGCTGGCTGCGCAAGCGCGGGGTCACCAAGCCGTGGACGCTGCTGGGGGCCATCGGGGCGGGGTTGACCTTCGTGGTCAGCGAGGCAGAGGCCCGGGAGATCGCCCGCCGCGCGGATTAAGATCCGTCTCAACTGGGGTAACGGTTAGCTAGCGGCGAAAGCGCTACGCTGGGGCCTATGTCAGAGATGGCCAGCGTCACCGATATCCGCGCCGCCCGCGGCCGCGGGGATCAGCTGGTGCGCCTTGCGCGCGAGCCGCTGACCGTCATCTGCCAGGTCTCCAACGTGCGTGCCGACGCGGAGGTCCACCGCCAGATCGGGCTGAACGACGCCCTGTCCTTCCACGACCTCCACGACGTCCTCACCGTCTGCTTCGATCTGCCGGACGAGGACTCGCCCTGGCACTTCTTCGAGCACCTCGACGCCCGCGGCAAGCGCATCGATCCCACCCACCAGGTCTCGGAGTTCCTGTGGCGCGTGGGCTCGCAGGTGGACTACACCTGGGGGCTGTGGGACTTTTCCCTGGTGGTCGCTGATATCTACCCGCGAGACGCGGGCTCGCCCCGGGCGCTGTGCGTGGGCGGTTCGGGTTCCTTCCCGGGCTCGAGCTTCAACCTGACCGCGGTCAATGCGGCGCTGACCGGGCAGGACACTATCGACGAGGTCCTGGAGCTGGTCACCGGAGAGGTGCGCCAGATAGTCGAGCGCACCCGGCTTTATGATTTCGTGCCTCTGCTGCAGGCGCTCGACTTGGAGCGCGAGGGGGATATCAGCCCGCAGGCGCAGCGGGTGCTGGCGAGCCTGCCGCGGGAGGTGACCTCCCAGGGCAAGGACGCCTTCTGGTCGACGGTGCTGGGGCTGGCCTGCCTGTCCGGGCCCGAGGTCACCGACAGTGTCATCGAGACTACCATGAACGCCCTGGGCTGGGTCGATGACGACGGCTCCGAGCTCGCCGCCGACCAGGCCCGCCACGAGTGCGAGGCCTCGCTGAGCGCCCTGGCGGAGATTGGCGGGCTGGGGGAGCAGAAGGCCTCCCCGGTCGAACGCCTGGATATCTACCGCGCCCTGCTGCGGCGCTGATCGTCAAGCCGCGGGGCGGAAGGCGGTAGGCTAGTGACCCGTGAATGACATGCCGGAGAACACCGAAGTCCAACGCGGATCCCTGAAACAGCAGCTGGGGCGCTTCATCGCGGTGGGCGTTTTCACCGCTGCCTTGGACTACGGGCTGACCATGGTGCTGATCGCGCTCGGCCTGCACCGCTCCGCGGCCAAGGCCATCGGCTGGGTCTTCGGCACCATCGCCGCCTACATGGCGAACGCGCGCTGGACCTTCGGCGCGCAGGTGACCGGTCGTACCGCCGCGACGGTGGCGGTGCTCTACGGCTGCACCTTCGCGGTGCAAAACCTGCTGTTCTGGCTGCTCAACTCGCCGCTGATGGCGCTGGGCCTAGACGGCGCGGTAAAAAACACCGTGGCCTTCGTCATCGCCCAGGGCGTGGCGACGGTGACCAACTTCGTCGTCCAGCGAGTGTTCGTGTTCAAGTAGGGAAGTAGCGGAGAAACTAGTGGCTGGTCAAGCAGACCTAACGAAGATGGCGGGGCGGCTGTCCCAGTCGAACTCGCTGCGCGCTCAGTCCGCCAAGTTTATTATCACCGGCGGCATCTCCGCGGTCGTGGACCTGGGGATTACCTGGCTGCTGCAGATCGCCCTCGGCATGCTGGGGGAGACTGGGGCGCGCTCCGTCGGCTTCGTCGCGGGCACGCTCACGGCCTACCTGCTCAACCGCAAGTGGACGTTCAACGCGCGGCCGAGCTTGCGGCGCCTGCTGGCGGTGGCCGCCACCTACGCGCTGACCTTCCTGATCAACATCACGCTCTACCGCTGGGGCTTTGGCTTCCTCGATCACAGGCTGGAGTGGCCATCCACCCCGGCGTTGGTGGTGGCCTACGCCGTCTCCCAGGGGCTGGCCACCTTCGTGAACTTCTGGGTCCAGCGCTGGATCATCTTCCGCTCCACGCGCAAGAGCTTTGAGGTGGACTAGGCGCTAGCTACTAGGGGCTTAAACGCTAATTCTTGGGCCGGCGGAAGTCCTCGGTGCGGCCGCGGTTGTGTAGCTTTAACCACTCGATGAAGCCGGCCGGGTCGCGGCGCTGGATGAGGAAGAACCAGCCGAAGCGGGCGAATTCCTGCGGTAGCAGCTTGCGCATGCCGCGCTGCCACAGCAGGTAGCCGCGGTTGCGGTAGGTGAAAAAGCGCTTGAACTCGCCTTCCGGGTACTGGGTGTGCATCCGCCCGCCCAAAATCGGCTTGAACTCGTCCGAGCCGTCTGGGTGCAGGTAGGCGCAGTTCAGCGCGGTGCCGAAGGGCAGGCCCGAGCCGACCAGCCGGCGGTGGTACTCGACCTCATCGCCGCGGATGAACAGGCGGTAGTCCGGCACGCCGATGACCTCCATCGCCTTGGCGGAGATCAGCGCGCCGTTGAACAGGCTAGCGATGCCGGGCAGGAAGTCGCCCTCCAGCTCGTCCAGGCGGCGGCGCCAGACCAGGCCCTGGCGCAGCGGGAATGCCAGGCGCTGCGGGTCGTCGATATTGCAGACCGCTGGGGAGACCTCCGCCAGGTGGTGGTCTTCTGCCACGCGGTAGAGGGTTTCCAGCACGGAGTGGTCGGCTGGCCGGCCGTCGTCGTCGGCGCACCAGATGGCGTCCGCGCCTAGGGACAGCGCGGTCAAAAAGCCCAGAGCGAAGCCGCCGGCCCCGCCCAGGTTGGTTTCCGAGGGCACGTAGACCGCGCGCTCGCCCGCGAGCTCGTCGAGGGAGTCGCGCACGGCGTCTTCTGCCCCGTTGTCCACCACGATCACCCAGTCGACCGGGTGGGTCTGGTTGACCACCTGATCCAGCGATAGGCGCAGCAGCTCGGCGCGCTGGTGGGTGACGATGACGGCGGCGGTGGTGCCGGAGGAATGCAAGGTGGCAGTCATGCGCTCTATTGTGCCACCGGCGGGGTGCCGGCCCGGCTACTGACACCCAGCGGAACTAGGATTGCGCGTCCTCGTTTTCGAAGCGCTTGCGCAGGTCGCGGACGTATTCGCCCACCTCGGGACCCTCGTAGTCGGCCACCACGTCGGCGACCTCGCCGGCCGAGCGGATTTCGCCGTGGTCGATCCACAGGGCGGTGTTGCACAGCTGCGCCAAGAAGTCGTTGGAGTGGGACGCGAAGACCAGGATGCCGGAGCGCTTGACCAGCTCCTCCAAGCGGACACGCGCCTTGGCCATGAAGGCGGCATCGACAGCGCCGATGCCCTCGTCCAGCAGGAGGATCTCCGGCTCGATGGAGGTGACCACGCCCAAGGCCAGGCGCACGCGCATGCCGGTGGAATAGGTGCGCAGCGGCATGGACAGGTAGTCGCCCAGCTCGGAGAACTCCGCGATTTCGTCCATCTTCTTTTTCATCTGCTTGATGGTCTGGCCCAGGAACAGGCCGCGGATGATGATGTTGTCGTAGCCGGAGACCTCCGGGTCCATGCCCACGCCCAGGTCGAAGACGGGCGCGACGAGGCCGCGCACGTCGGAAGAGCCCCGGGTGGGCTCGTAGATGCCGGACAGGAGGCGCAGCAGCGTGGATTTGCCGGCGCCGTTGTGGCCGACCAGGCCGACGCGGTCGCCCTCCCGCAGGTGCAGGTTGATGTCCTTTAGGGCCTCGACCACCACGGTGTTGTCCGAGTTCTTGCCGATGGCGCCGCCGGCGGAGGAGAGCACTGCCTTCTTTAAGGAGCGGGACTTCGCGTCGAAGATGGGGAAGTCCACGCAGGCGTTGTAAGTATCGATAGAAACCATAGTTGGTGCTCCTTCTAGACCCAGTAGCTCACGCGGAAGCGCCACTTGCGCATGGCCAGACCGGCGATGAACAGGCCGGCGATAGTGCAGCCGATGACGATCCACCAGTGGTAGGCGGCCACCGGCTCACCGATCATCGGGGCGCGCACGACCTCCAGGTAGTGGTACAGCGGGTTGATCTCCGCGATGCGGGCGCGGTCCGCCACAGCGCCGCCCTGGTCCTTCAGGGTGTTGGTCATCCAGACGATTGGCGTGACGTAGAACAGCAGCTGGGTCAGCGCCTCCAGCAGCGGAGCCACGTCGCGGAAGCGGGTGGCGATAATGCCGAAGAACATCGCTACCCACACGCCGTTGACCAGCAGCAAGAACAGGCCCGGGATGAATAGGAAGAACTCCCAGCCTAGGTGGCGGGGGAAGATAAGGATGAGCAGCAGCCAGATAATCATGTTGTGGCCCAAAAACAGCGTCTGCCGCCAGACCAGGCGGTAGACGTGCACCGACAGCGGGGCGGGCAGCTGCTTGATGAGCCCCTCGTTGTCGATGAAGATGGTGGAGCCTTCCTTGATGGCTCCGGAGATGAAGTTCCACATAATGAGGCCCACCGTGACGTGGGGGAGGAACTCCGCGACCGGGATCTGGAACAGCATGGAGTACAAAAGGCCGAGCGCCGCGGCCATCACGCCCGTGGCGATGGTGATCCACAGCGGGCCCAGCACCGAGCGGCGGTAGCGCTGCTTGATGTCCTGCAGGCCCAACATGAACCACAGTTCGCGCTGCTTAGCGCCTTGGATGAGATCTCCGAAAGCGGCGCTGAACGTCATGGACTTCGACTCTGGGGCGGCGCCGCCGTCCGGAGTAGCCGTCATGCGCGCTACGTCTTCCTGCAGTTTATTTTCGTCTTGCACGTGAAATACCCTATCGCGCTGAAGGGCAAAAGTGGGTCTTGCCGCCCGAGAGTTAACGCACAACTGGCTAAAATAGCGGCCGGTTCCGCACGCCTCCAGCGCAGTTAATGGCGGTATAAAGGCGGTGAATATATACCTAATGACAGAGCACATCAGCATTTCCTGGGCATTTCAGTATTGTGGTGAAGTGGCGTATAAAGTGGGGTGGCATAAGGCGCGAAGCCGCGCCCGCAACAACCACCCAAGGAAGGTTCGAACCGCATGGTCACACGGTACGATGTCGCCAGTGTGCGCGGCCTATACACCGGCTTGTCGGGCGGTTGGACGTATCTGAATGCACACGACGTGCCGCAAATCCCGGAAAAGGTGATCGCGGGCGTATCCCGTGCTTTCCGCACCTCCGCCTTGGTGGCGGATCAGGACATCTCCTCCGGCACGCACTCGGCGGCGCCGCAGCCCGGCCGCCTGGAGGGGCAGTACTATATCGACTCCGCGCGCACCGCCGTGGCAGACCTGGTGGGCGCTACCGCCGACCGCGTGGTGCTGGGCGCCAACCTGCCGGTGCTCTACCAGGCGCTGGCGCGGGCGATCGCGCCGCTGCTGCGCGCTAATTCCTCCGTCGTGCTGTCCAAACTGGACCCGCCGGAGCTCTACTCCGCCTTCACGGAGGTCGACGCGCAGGTGCGCTGGGCGCAGCCGGACCTGGGGACCGGGGAGATGCCGGCCTTCCAGTTTGCCGAGCTCATCGACGGCTCGACCCGCCTGGTCTCCTTGGCCGCCGGCCACGAGCTGCTGGGCACGGTGGAGCCGGTGGCAGAAATCATCGACACGGTCAACACCCGCTCGCGGGCCTGGACCCTGGTGGATATCTCCGCCACGGCGGGCTACCGGCCGGTGGATATCGACGCGCTCGGCGCCGACATCCTGGGCGTCGACCTGGGCAAGCTCGGCGGTCCGCAGGTCGCCGCCCTGGTATTCCGGGATACCCGTATGTTCAAGCGGATCGACGCGCTGAGCCCCGGCCGCCACGGCGCGGCTAAGCTGGAAACCCCGGTGTCTACGGGCCTGGCCGGCGGCGTCAGCCCGCTCATCCATCACTTTGCCGCCTTGGGCGGGGAGGCGGCTGGCCGCGGATCCCGGCGGCGCCGCCTGATTTCCTCGATGCAGCTGCTCGAGCCCTACCTGAACGGGCTGCGCGACGATCTCTACCAGTTCCTCGGAACCCTGCCCGCCGTCCACATCCTGGGCGTGACTGGGGAAGCAGCCGCGGGCGCGAAGGAGGATCGCCTCCCGCGCCTGAGCTTTGCGGTCAACGGCGTGCCCGCGGAGACCGTGCACCAGCGGCTCTTTGATAACCGCCTGGTGACCACGCTGGCTCCGTCCACCCCGCTGCTGAGTGAGATGGGCGCCGACGAAATCGGCGGCGCCGTCACCGTCGCCCTGGGGCCGTTCAACACGGCCTGCGACGTGGAGCACCTCACGCGCGTGGTGGCCTCGCTGGCCTAATTAGTCCGCGACCTGCAGCACCAGCGTGCCGGTGACCTCGCCGGAATCTAGGGCCGCGTGGGCCTCGGCGGCGTCGGCCAGCGGGTAGGTGGCGTGCCAGTGGTGGCGCACCGTGCCGTCCGCCAGCCACGGCCAGACGTTGTCCACGGTATCCCGCACGATGGCCGCCTTGTCCTCCAGGGAACGCGCGCGCAGCGTCGTGCCCTGCAGGGTCAGACGCTTGGCCACCAGGATGCCCATGTTCAGCTCTTCCTTGGTCCCGCCCTGCAGGCCGATGGTGACCATGTGGCCGTCCTTGGCCAGGGCCTTCATGTTTTGCTTTAGGTACTTTGCGCCGATGATGTCCAGGATGACGTCACAGGAGTTCTTGAGCTCCTCGGCGAAGTCCTGCTCGTGGTAGTTGATGAGGATATCCGCGCCGAGCTTCCGGCAGGCCTCTAGCTTCTCCGCCGAACCGGCGGTGACCGCCACTTCGGCGCCGAGCGCCTTAGCGACCTGGATGGCGAAGGTGCCGATTCCGCCCCCGCCGCCGTGGATCAGGATGGTCTGGCCCTCGTGCAGGCCGGCCTCCATGGCGATATTCGACCACACCGTGCACGCGACCTCGACGACCGAGGCCGCGTGCTCCAGGCTGTAGCCCTCCGGGATGGGCAGCAGCTGACCGGCTGGCACCGCGACGTATTCCGCGTAGGCGCCGCCGGCGAGCAGCGCGGCGAATTCCTGGCCGACCTCGAGATCGGTGTCGCCCGCGTCCGCGATGGTGCCGGCGCACTCCAGGCCGAGCAGTTCCGAGGCACCTGGCGGCGGCGGGTAGTTGCCCTGCGTCTGCAGGATATCGGCGCGGTTCACGCCGGCGTAGTGGACCTTGAGCAGGACCTCGCCGGGCTGCAGCTCGGGCTGGTCGACCTCGGCGAGCTCAAGCGAGCGTGGGGTATCAGGATCTTTTTGAATGATTGCCTTCATGCCCTTCCACGGTACCGAAACTTCCCCAGCTTCCGCAGGTAGAGAATCCGCAGGAAAGGCCCCGCTTTACCGGAGCGGAGCCCCGCTCGGGTAAGGTGAGCATGTCGCCTGCGGGCGGCAGAGGGAGACGTGGCAGAGCGGCCGAATGCACTGGTCTTGAAAACCAGCGTGGGGAAACTCACCGCGGGTTCAAATCCCGCCGTCTCCGCCAACGGGGGTTCGGGGAAATATCGACTTCTGTCCTTTTCGCCGGCGCCCCACCTGGGGAAACGTGTGCCCGGGGCGGCAAAGGTCGATGGTTTCCCTAGCCCTTTGAATCCAACCAGGCATCAATCCCGCCGCGCAGCGAGTAGAGCGGGCCGGTCAGCCCGCGCTCGCGGAAAAGGTGGACGGCCTCGGCTGAGCGGACGCCACCGGCGCAGTGGACCACCACGGTCTGATCATTGTCCAGGGCGGCGGTCACCTCGGGCGGGGTGTAGCCCTCGCGCAGGCGGGGCAGGGGGCATTTCACCGAACCGTCGAGGGCGAAGGTGGCGACCTCGTCCGGGTTGCGCACGTCGAGCACGAGGGCGCCGGCGGGGATGGTCTCGGTTTCGTGCACGTCCGGATAGACCGCGGGCGAGGAGGCGGTGGGCTCCTCCGTGGCCAGGGCGTCGGTGACCGGCCCGTGCGCGCGGATCCGCTCGGCGACGGAAGGATCGCCGTTCACCGGGATGTATTCCCAGGTCCCGTCGAGGGCGGAGAAGTACCCGAGCTGGCCGATGAGCGGGTTCCCGACGCCGGTCAGCAGCTTGAGGGCCTCGAGCGCCATGGCGGATCCGACGGTGCCGACCACCGGGCCCAGCACGCCGGCCTGCGAACAGCTGGGCACCGAACCGGCCGGCGGAGGGGTGGGGAAAAGATCCTCGTAGATGGGCCCACGGCCGGCCCAGAAGACGGTCATCTGTGCGTCGAAGCCGAGGATGGAGGCCCACACGTGCGGGATGCCGCGCCGGGCGCAGGCGTAGGAGGCCAGGTAGCGGGTGGCGAAGTTGTCGGATCCGTCCAGGACCACGTCGGCATCCGCCAGCAGCTCTTCGGCGTTGTCCGCGTTCAGGCGCGTGGAGACGGCGTTGACCTCAACAGTCGGGTTGAGGGCGAGCATGGCCCGCCGGGCCGACTCGGCCTTGGGCGCGTTCGCGCGGGCCGCGGCGTCGGTGTGGATGACCTGGCGGTGCAGGTTGGATACCCCGACGGTGTCGTCGTCGAAGACGGTAATGCGGCCGACCCCGGCCCCGGCCAGGTACAACAAGGCGGGCGAGCCCAGCCCGCCGGCGCCGATGACGGCCACGTGCCCCGCGCGCAGCCGCGCCTGGGCCTTACGGCCGAAGCCGGCCAGGCTGAGCTGGCGGCGGTAGCGCGCGACTTCCGCCGGGCTGAACTGCGGATCCGCGCCGGGCTGCTCAGCGCTCATTCGATTCCCACCCACTGCACAGAGTCGTCGTCCAGCAGCTGTTCCTTCCAGATCGGAACCTCGGCCTTCACACGGTCGGCGAGCTCCGCGGCCGCGACGAAGGAGTCCTTGCGGTGGGCCGAGGACGCGATGACCACGAAGGCCAGTTCGCCAATCGTGAGGGGCCCGGTGCGGTGGGCGGTCCACAGGCGCACCGCCGGGTGCGCGGCGGCGACCTCGCCAGCGATGCGCGCGATCTCCGCATCGGCGCTGGGGTGGGAGGAATAGGTCAGCAGTTTTACCCGCTGGCCGCCGTCGTGATCGCGGACGATGCCATCGAAGGTCACTGCCGCGCCCATCGCCCGGGTCAGGACTTCTTCGCGGGCGGGGCCAACCAGTTCTTCCAGGGGCTGTTGCGTCAGGAAAGCGCCCAGGACCTTGCCGGTCTGGGCGTGGACGTAATCCGGATCCCCGTTAGTGCTCATGTGTTCCTTCTAGCATGTCAACCAGGGGAACCACTAATTCTTCCAGGACTGAACAACTGTCCTTCACCCCTCCCGTAGAACCGGGCAGGGTCATGGCGAAGGTCGTGCCGGTCACCCCGGCCACCGCACGGGAGGCCAGGGCCGTGGGCACTGATTCCAGGCCCTTCTGCCAGAAAGCCATGGGGATACCGGGCAGCTCGCGCTCCAGGTGCTTGGCGACGGCCTCGACGGTGCGGTCGTCCGCGCTCAGGCCGGTGCCGCCGGAGGTCAGGATGACGGAGTGCCCGGCGGCGAAGGCGGCGTCGACGGCCTGCTCAATATCGGCGTCAGGGACGACCACGGGGTCGGGAGTATCAAAGCCCTTGCGGCGCAGGAAATCCACGGCGATGGGGCCGGAGCGGTCCTCGTAAATCCCGGCGGCCGCGCGGGTCGAGGCGACGATGACGAGTCCAGTGCGGGTCATGGCAGCTCCTTCAATTCCTTCACACTCGGGGAAAATTACAAAGAATTACAGCGGGTAGATGGTTACTTGGGCGCCGGCGTCCAGCTCCGCGGCGATGGGGATGCGGATGAGGCAGTCGGCGCCGATGGCCTGCGCGACCAGATGGGAACCCGGCCCGCCGACCTGGCTGACGGTGATGGCGTCGGCCCTGATTGTCATGTGGCCGCGCAGGAAGCACTCGCGGTCGTCCAGCCCGGTCACCGGGTGCGCGAGCTGGGCGGGCAGGGCCGGCAGGGTGGTCCCCAGCAGGTCGGCGACGTAGAGGTGGAAGCTGACCAGCGAGGAGATCGGGTTGCCCGGCAGGCAGATGACCGGCGTCCCGGCGAGCTTGGCCAGCCCCTGCGGGCCGCCCGGCTGCTGGTCGACGTGGCCAAACCAGCCGTGCGGTTCCAGCACCTGGCGCACGACCTCGAACTTGCCGGCGCTGATGCCGCCGGAGGTCACGATGGCGTCCGGCTGCAGCTCCGCGATGGCGGTGTCCAGGTCGCGGCGCAGCTTGTCCGGATCGTCGTCGGTGCGCACGTGGCCGGCCACGACGATGCCGGCTTCCGCGGCCAGGGCCGTGAGCATGGGCCCGTTCGAGTCCGGGATGGCGGCCGAGCGATCCGCCAGGTCCGCGCTGCTGCTGCCGATCTCCGCGCCGCCGGTGCAGATCACGATCCGCGCCGGGGCGACCACGTTGACGGTCGGGATGTCCTGGCCCGCCAGGGTAGCGATGACCGCCGCGTTGATGCGCGTGCCGCCGGTGACCAGCGTGGAGCCGCGGGAGATATCGCTGCCGGCGGCGCGCACGAACTGTCCCTCCGGCACGGCCGGGGCCGTGACGGTCTCACCTTTAGCCAGAAAGTCCGCCGGCTCGGTGCGCTCGACCGGCACGATGGCGGCGGTGCCGCGCGGGACCTTCGCCCCGGTCATGATGGGCGCGGCCTGGCCGTCCAGGCCGTCCGCGTAGAAGCGATCCGGATCCGTGCCGGCCGGGATGGTCTCACCGACCGTAAAGGTCCCGCCCGCCGCGGTGGGCAGGGCGTAGCCATCCATCTGCGAATTATCGAAGCGGGGGGAGTCATAGGCGGCGACCACGTCCGCCGCCAGCGTGGCGCCCAAGGATTCGCTCAGTGCTACCTCGTGGTGCCGGCTGCGGTGGAGCGCGCCGCAGTCATCCAGCAGTTGCTTGACTTCCGCATGGTGCTGTTCCGGAGTACGCATGGGCCCCATCTTAGCCGCCGCGGTGCGGCGGCCGCGGAACAGAGTTGGCCGCGGGCTGAACGAGCGTTCTAGGCGCACTGGGGTGGTGGGTTCGACAAGGAAGGACCTAGCCCGGCATAGTAGAGGCCATGTTGGAGGTGCACTATTTCGCGGCCGCCCGCGCCGCTGCCGGGACGGCCCAGGAGCAGATCCCGGACGCGCAGGTGCCCGCCCGCCTAGGCGAGCTGCTTGATCAGCTGGTCGCCGCGCACCCGGGGACCACGGAGGCGGGGATGGGACTGGAAGAAATCCTTCCGCGCTGCACCTTCCTCGTCGACGGTTCGGCCGCCGGGGACAGTTACCGCGAGGTAGCCCTGGCAGGGGTCGCCCGCGTGGACGTCCTGCCGCCGTTTGCGGGCGGTTAGGAGCGGCCGCCGCTGGCCAGGCGCCGGACCGGGCTGGTGAAGAAGTTGACCACGCCGGAGACCAGCGAGAGCACCACCGCGCCCAGGATGGCCGGCCACCAGCCGTCGATGGCCAGGTTGCCCACGCCCAGATCCAGCTGGTTGAGCAGCCGCTCGACCAGCAGCAGGACGGCGCCGTTGATGACCAGGATGAATAGCCCCAGCGTCAGGCAGGTAATCGGCGCGCCGAGGATCCGCAGCACCGGGGTAACCACCGCGTTGACCACGATGAAGGCGATGGCCACGGCGATGAACGTGCCGGAAGAGCCGGGCTCGTTGGTCGATCCGATTTCGTTGAAGCCGTTGGCCGCCGGCGGGACGATGTCCACGCCCGGCACGAAGGTGACCACGACCCACAGGGCGATCGCGATGGCCACCACATTCAGGGCCAGGTTGACGAGGGTACGCATGGCGGGACACTCCTAGCGGTTGACGTTTCGCCCCATTCTAGCGGTCCCGCCGCGCCCGCCTAGTCCGCCTGTGCCGTGGCGGCGCGGAAGGCGGCTGCCAGCGCGTCGGTTTCCTCCGCGGTGGTGACGGTGATGCGGATGCCCTCGTCGAAGGCACGCACCAGCACGCCCTCCGCCGCGATCTTGGCGGCCAGCTCCTGCGGCGTGCCAATATCGGCGATGGCCGGCGCCGGCAGCCACACGAAGTTGGCCTCAGAGTGCGGGCTGCCGAAATCGGCCAGCTCGGCGGCGACGCGCTCGCGCTGCTCGACGGCCTCGTCGGTGCGGGACTGGAGTGCGGCAGCATCCGCCAGTGATGCCAGGGCGCCGGCCTGGCCCACGGCGTTGACGGAAAACGGCACGGCCACCTGGTTGAGCGCGGCGATGATATTCGCGGCGCCGAAGGCGTAGCCCACGCGCACCCCGGCCAGGCCGTAGGCCTTGGAAAAAGTCCGCATGCCCACCAGGTTCGGGTACCGGCGCAGGTACTGGGTGGCGTCCGGGGTATCCGCGGCGCGGTTGTACTCGAAGTAGGCCTCGTCGAGGGCGACGATGACGTCGCCGGGCACCTTGTCCATGAAGTCGGTGAACTCCTGGTTGGTGATGGTGGTGCCCGTCGGGTTATTCGGGTTGCACAGGAAGATCAGGCTGGTGCGCTCCGTGATGGCGCCGGCCATGCCGGCCAGATCCATGCCGTGGTCCGCGCCCAGCGGGATGGCCACTGGCTGCGCGCCGACCACCTGGACGAAGATCGGGTAGGCCTCGAAGGAACGCCACGGGAAGATGACCTCGCTCTCGGCGGTGGAGGTGATTTGCACCAGCTGCTGGCAGATGGCCGAGGAGCCGGTACCTACCGCCACCTCGTCGAAGTCCACGCCCAGGTGCTGGGCCAGGGCCTCGCGCAGGGCCACGGCGCCCATGTCCGGGTAACGGTTGGCTCCGGCGGCGGCACGGTTCATCGCCTCCTGCGCGGCCGACAACGGCGGGTGGCTGGCCTCATTGGAAGACAGCTTCACGGCGTCGTCGTTGCGCGCGCCGGGCCGGTAGACGGGTAGGGAGGAAAGGTCAGGACGAATCATGAAGTTAACCTTAGGGGTTGCGGGGCTCGTGCGGGCCGAAATCGAAATCTGCGGTGGCCGGGCCGAAGGGATCGAGGCGGACCTCGAGGAAGGCGCCGGTCCTGCTGGCCGCAATCTGCTCCAGGAAGCTTAATTTGAAATCGCCGGGAACGCTGATGATCTCCGTGATGCCGATGGCCTTGAGCCCGTCCAGCAGGAACTCGCCGATGGTGGTGCGCATAAAGAAGTCCTTTCCGGTTAAGGTGCGCCAGCACGGCGCGGGGTGGTGGATCGTGCTGTGAGCGTCCTGCCTTCCGACTATGTCGTGCGGCTTTGTCCGAGCTTGCGGCGCCCCGGGACAGTAGGCGGGATAATAGGGAGGGGCGAGTTTGTTTCTGTTTTGGTTAACAGGTACCCTAAATCTTCGTAACTCATGGTGCGACGGCTGGTTCGCGCTAGCTAGTAGCACCGCGTTTTACGCTGGAGACGTGCCAGAGCGGCCGAATGGGGCTCACTGCTAATGAGTTGCCCTCTTAACGGAGGGCCGGAGGTTCAAATCCTCTCGTCTCCGCCGCATTTATAGTCCGCGCTCCGAGGTAGCTTATTCCTCGGGACGCGGGCGTTTTTGGCTTTGTGCAGGCCTTGTCCCGGCGGATTGCGAATCTGCGCGAGCAGAGTATAAGTAGTGTAATGACAAAATCCGGGCGGCCAGACAAAAACGCATCCACAGGATCGGAGGCGAATGCCTCGGAGTACCCAGCCGGGCAGGATCCCGCCCGGTGGCGCGTGCTCATCGTCCTGCTCGTCGCGATCTTCATGTCGCTGCTTAGCGTGTCCATCGTCAACGTGGCCCTGCCGTCCATCCAGGCCGGCCTGGACGCCAGCGACTCCGACGTGCAGTGGGTGCTGTCCGGTTACGCGCTCACCTTCGGCGTGGTACTGGTGGCCGCCGGGCGCTCCGGGGACCTGGTGGGACGCGGCGGCATCTTCATCGTCGGCATCGCTATCTACACCCTGGCCAGTGCCTCGGCGGGGTTTGCGCCGAATGCCGAGTCGCTCAATCTCTCCCGCTTCATCCAGGGCGTTGGCGCAGGCTTGCTCAACCCGCAGGGCGTGGGCATGATCCAGCAGTACTTCCGCGGTGCGGAACGCGGCCGGGCCTTCGGCTACTTCGGCTCCACCGTGGGCGTGGCGGTGGCCATCGGGCCGGTGCTGGGCGGCTTCCTCATCCGCATCGGCGGCGCGGACCTGGGCTGGCGCCTGACCATGCTGGTCAATTTCCCCATCGGGCTTTTGGCCATCGTCTTAGGTCTCATGTGGTTTCCGCGCCCGCTGTTTTCCAGGGTGCGCGACAGCGCCGGGGAGAAGGTTGGGGCCTGGCAGGCGTTTAAGTCCCTGGACCCAGTCGGCGCGCTGTTGCTGGGGCTGGCGGTGCTGTGCGTGCTCTTCCCGTTCGTGGAATCCTCCGGCTCGCGGTGGGTCTGGGCCCTCCTGCCGGCCGGGGCGGTTTGCGTGGCCATCTGGGTGGCCTGGGAGCGCCACCACAAGTCCACCGGCCACGAGCCGATGGTGGACCTGGGCATCTTCCAGACCTTTACCTTCCGCAACGGCACCATCATCGCCACGCTGTGGTTCATGGGCATTACCAGCATCTGGGTGCTGGTCGCGCTGTACTTCCAGAACGGGCTGGGCTATTCCGCGCTGGTGGCCGGCTGTGTGGGCCTGCCCTCGGCGCTGCTGAACTCCGTGACCGCCACCCTGGCCGGCAAGAGCGTCTCGGTCTACGGGCGCCGCGTAGTGATTATCGGCATGCTGACCACGCTTTTCGGTCTGGTGACGACCATCGCGGTGATTTGGGGGACCACGCACTGGTCCGTCAGCGAGTGGTGGCTGGTGCTCACCCTGTGCTTCGTCGGCGCCGGTCAGGGCGCGGTGGTCTCCCCGAACCAGACGCTGACGCTGGCCGAGGTGCCCGCCAACTACGCCGGCTCCTCCGGCGCGGTCATGCAGACCGGGCAGCGGATCGGCACCGCGGTAGGGCTGGCGGTGACCACCGCCATCGTCTTCGCCACCCTGGCCAACACCGACGCCGATTGGCCCGGGGCCATCATCATGGGCTTCGCCATGATTACCGCGGTCTGCCTGGCGGCCCTGGGCTTCGGCGTGGCCGAACGGGTGGGCCGCCGGCGCTAGGCGCGGGCGGCGTCCGCGTCCGCCGAGGCGACGGCGAAGCCCTGGCCGCAGAAGAATTCCTCGGCCGGCTGCCTAGGACCACTTGGGCCGGGGCGCGACCCAGCGGTCCAGCTGGGCGAAGAGCTCCTCTGCGGTGTCCGCCACGATGAGGCTGTCCCGGTCGGCGGCGCGCACCAGGCCTTGCTCCACCAGGTGGTCCAGCAGGTCCACCAGTGGGGCCCAGAAGGTCGTGCCGAACAGGGCCAGGGGCGTGGCGTGCAGGCCCAGCTGCTGGCGGGTCCAGACGTCGAAGAACTCGTCCAAGGTCCCGGCGCCGCCCGGCAGCGCCACGCAGGCGTCGGCCAGATCGCTCATGCGCTGCTTGCGCTCGTGCATGGTCTCTACCATCTCCAGCCGGTCGAGGCCCGGGTGGGCGATCTCGCCGTCGACCAGGTGCTGGGGGATGACCCCGGTGATGGGCGCGCCGGCGGCGTGGGCGGCGTCCGCCACCGCGCCCATCAGCCCGACCTTGCCGCCGCCGTAGATAAGGCGCACCCCGTGCGCGCCCAGCGCGGTGCCCAGCTCCCGCGCCAGCTCCAGGTTGTGCGGGTCCGTGCCGGTGCTCGCCCCCGTGTACACCGCGAGTGAGCGCGGCGCGGTCCTCGCCGCCAGCGCCGGGAAGACCTCCTCGGCCAGCAGCGGGGCGAGCGGCTTGTCCGGCGCGTGCGGGTTGATCCAGGCCAGCTCGGTGATCTCGTGGCTGGCCTGGGCGGAAACCTCGTAAGGGTAGCTAAAGACCGTGGCGGACACGGCGTACCCGGCCTCGTTGGCCGCCGGGGCGTCAAACGTGCCGAGCTCCTTCAACGCCGCGCCGGCAAGTTCGACGCCCAGTTCCTCGGCCACCTCGCGCACCGCGGCCTGACGGGCGTTTTCGCCCGGCTCCGGCTTCCCACCGGGGAACTGGAAGAGCTCGGTGCCGGCCTTGCGGACGGTGAGCACCTGGCCGGTGCGGTTGCGGAAAATGACGGCGCTGACGTTAATGGTCGGAGTGGGCATGGGCCATAGACTACACCGCGCCAGGCCGGTTGACGCGGTGCATTTGAAGGCGCAAAAGGCCAGCAGTCGCGTCCGTTGCCCAAATTCCGCACTTTGGGTTTATTCTTAGCAAGGCACGCCGGGAACCCCGGCACCAAACCAACGCCAATCAGTGTGGATATCAAGGGAGGTGGCGGGTATGAGCAACTCGGTAGACGAGGCCATCGATCGGCTAGAGGAATTGCTGCGGACCGAAGGGGAAATCGATCCGAAAGCGGCGCCGGACATGCAAAGGCTCCTGGACACGCCTCCCATCCAGGACATCGTGGCGCTGGTCGAGCGCCAGAACAACGTCCGCGCGGCCGTGGTGCTGCGCCTGTTGCCGCGGGAGAAGTCCATCGAGGTCTTCGACGCGCTGGACTCCGCGCACCAGGCCGATATCATCGACGAGCTGGGCAACGCCGACGTCTACGCCTTCTTCGACGAGCTCGACCCGGACGACCGAGTCTCCCTGCTGGACGAGCTGCCCGCCGAGATCGCCGATCGCCTGCTGCGCTCGCTGGACAAGACCGAGCGGGATGTTACCGGCGTCGTGCTGGGCTACCCGAAGGGCTCGGTCGGCCGCCGCATGTCCCCGGAGGTCCCGGAGATCTACCGGGAGATGACCGTGGACGAGGCCCTGGCCAAGCTGCGCGCTACTGCCGATGCCGTCGAGACCATCTACACCCTGCCGGTCACCCGCAAGGACCGCCGCCTGGTCGGCGTGGTCAGTTTCCGCGAGCTCTTCATGGCCCGCGGCAACCGCATGGTCGAGGATCTGATGCGCGAGCCGGTCTTCGCCTACGCCTACGACGACGCGGAGGAAACCGCCCGTTGGTTTTTGCCCCTGGACTTGCTGGCGATGCCGATCGTCGACGAATCCAAGCGCCTGGTCGGTCTGCTGACGTGGGACGACGCCACGGACATCGTGGAGGAAGAGGACTCCGAGGATAGCGCCCGCGCCGGTGGTACTGAGGCCCTGCAGCAGCCGTATATGTCCACCCCGCTGCTGAAACTGGTGCGCTCGCGCATCGTCTGGCTGTTGGTGCTGGCGGTTTCCGCCCTGCTGACTGTCCAGGTGCTCGACGCCTTCGAGGAGACCCTCGCGGCCGCCGTGGTGCTCAGCCTATTCATCCCGCTGCTGACCGGTACCGGCGGCAATACCGGCAACCAGGCCGCCACCACCGTCACCCGCGCGCTGGCACTGGGCGACGTGCGAAAACAGGACATCCTGGCGGTGATGTGGCGCGAGCTGCGCGTGGGCATGCTGTTGGGCGCGGTGCTCGGCCTGCTCGGCGTCGGCTTGGCCACGCTGGCCTACGGCTTCGACATCGGCCTAGTCATCGGGATCACGCTGTTCTTGGTCTGTTCCATGTCCGCCACGGTGGGTGGCATGATGCCTATTCTGGCCAAGGCTGTGGGCGCGGACCCGGCGGTCTTTTCCAACCCGTTCATCTCCACCTTCTGCGACGCCACCGGCCTCATCATCTACTTCTTCATCGCCAAGTCTGTCCTGGGCATTTAGGGGCCGGGGGAGTCCCCGGGCTTAAGCGGGTGTCTGGGCGGCCCTGCGCGGGGGTTTTCGGGGGTGGCTAGGTGGCCAGGTTGTGGCATATGTGACACAGGTTTTGTAAAGTTCCCCACATTAGGCAACAAAGTGTTGTTTGTTTCCTTGCCCCATATGCGCACACCTAGGCGCTATATCACCTAGTCGCGATATCTCAGTCTTACAGATTGGTGTTTCCCCATGACAACTCCACAGACTCACGAGTCCACCGCCCACCCAGAAGGCGAAGAGGACAAAGGCGTCAAGAAGGGTGAACTGCGCCGCCAGCTCATCGGGATCGTCGGCGGCCTCGCGCTTGCCATCATCGTCTTCTTCATCTTCCCGGCCAGCTCGGTGGAGACCGTGATGAACTCCAGCGGCGCGGATCCGGACGCAGACTACAGCCACATGGCCCTGCGCACCGTCGCGGCGGTGACCATCCTGATGGGCGCCTGGTGGATGACCGAGGCCCTGCCGCTGGCCGCGACCGCGCTCATCCCACTGGCCATCTTCCCGCTGGCCGGGGTCGGTGAGATTTCCGACGTGTCCTCGCCGTACGCCTCGTCCACCATCTTCCTGTTCCTGGGCGGCTTTCTCGTCGCGCTGTCGCTGCAGCGCTGGAACGTCCACCGGCGCATGGCGCTGATGGTGGTCAAGCTGGTGGGCACCTCGCCCAAGCGCCTCATCCTGGGCTTCATGATCTCCACCGGCTTTTTGTCCATGTGGGTCTCCAACACCGCGACCGCGGTGGTCATGCTGCCCATCGGCATGTCCGTGCTGCAGCTGACCGCCGACACGGTGGGCGGCATGAAGAACCAGAAGCGGTTTGCCACCGCCCTGATGCTGGCGATTGCCTACTCAGCCTCCATCGGCTCCCTGGGTACCCTCATCGGTACCCCGCCGAACCTGCTGCTGGCCGGCTACATGAAGGAAACCCACGGCATTGAGATCGGCTTCGCCCAATGGATGCTGGTCGGCATGCCGATGGCCATCATCTTCACCTTCCTGGCCTGGGTCGTGCTGATTACCGTCTTCCCGCCGGAGATGAAACAGATCCCGGGTGGCAAGGAGCTCATCGACCAGGAAATCAAGGACATGGGCCCGTGGACCGCCCCGCAGATCCGCGTCGCTATCATCTTCGCGCTGGCCGCCATCTCGTGGGTCTTCGTCCCGCTGCTCATCGACTGGCAGGGCTGGGAGGTCGGCTACGACGACGCCATCGTCGGCATTATCGCCGGCCTGCTGCTCTTCCTGCTGCCCGCCGACAGCAAGAACGGCGTGCGCCTGCTGGACTGGAAGACCGCCAACGAGCTGCCCTGGGACGTACTCCTGCTCTTCGGCGGCGGCCTGTCGCTCTCCGCCATGTTCACCCAGTCCGGGCTGTCCCTGTGGGTCGGTGAGATGGCCAAGGGGCTGCAGGTCCTGCCGCTGTTCCTCCTCGTGGCCGCCGTCGCCGCGCTGGTGCTGGTGCTCACCGAGTTCACCTCGAACACCGCTACCGCCGCGACCTTCCTGCCGATTATGGGCGGCGTCGCCGTCGGTATCGGCCTGACCGACGCGGCCGCCATCAACGTGATGATCCTGACCGTCCCGGTCGCCCTCGTGGCCACGTGCGCCTTCATGATGCCGGTGGCCACCCCGCCGAACGCCATCGCCTACGGCACCGGCTACGTCACCATCGGCGAAATGATCAAGGGCGGCCTCTGGCTCAACGTCATCGCCTTGGTCCTGGTGACCCTGACGACCTATTTTATCGCCGTCCCCGTTTTCGGGATGGTCTTGTAAAAACCCGCCTCCGAAACGCCGGTTTATGTGCAATAAGCTGGTGTTTTGGTACTCGACCAAAGGGCGGGTATAGTAATTCTTCGTTGCCGAGAGAACAGCAGTTCTTAGAGTTAAGCAACATGCGCCCGTGGCTCAACGGATAGAGCATCTGACTACGGATCAGAAGGTTGGGGGTTCGAATCCCTCCGGGCGCACAACAAATAAGTCCCTAGCTGTGAAAAAGCTAGGGACTTTAGTCATGCGCGGGTTGGTTTAGCGGTAGACCATGCCACCGTCGGCCAGGATGGCCTGGCCGGTGATGTAGTCCGCGCCGGGGCTAGCCAGGAAGGAGACCAAGTCGGCGACGTCCTCCGGGGTCTGGGCGCGGCCCAGAGCGATTCCCTCGACGTTCTTCTGGTAGGTCTCGCCCAGCGGGGCGCCGGTGAGTTCGTGGAAGCGCTCGTCAATTTCGACCCACATGTCGGTGCCAACAATGCCCGGGCAGTAGGCGTTGACGGTGATGCCGTCTGCGGCGTATTCCTGTGCGGCGGTCTGGGTCAGGCCGCGCACGGCGAACTTGGTGGCAGAGTAGGCGCCCAGGACCGGGAAGCCGTCGTGGCCGGCGATGGAGGAGGCGTTAATAATCTTGCCGCCGTGGCCCAGCTCCTTGAACTTAGCGGCGGCCGCCTGGATGCCCCACAGAACGCCCTTGACGTTGATGTCGAAGATGGAGTCGACCTCCCCGTCGGCGATTTCCGCGATGGGCTGGACCTGGGCGATACCGGCGTTGTTGACCATGATATCGAAGCCGCCGAGCTCCTCAGTGGCCTTGTCGATGGCGGCGTAGATCTGGTCGCGGGAGGAGACGTCGGCGCCAATGGCGATCGCCTTGCGGCCGGTGCCTTCGATCTTCGCGACGGTGTCCGCGCACTTATCGGCGTCCAAGTCCAGGACTGCCACGTTGGCGCCATCCTCGGCCAGTCGCAGGGCGATGGCCTGGCCGATGCCGCGAGCGGCGCCGGTCACGAGTGCGACCTTGTCATCAATGCGTTGGTTTGTCATGAAACTCCCTCCGGTAGGCGGGCGGAAACCCGCGTTTATTGGTTCACCATTCGAGTATCCGGGAGAATATAACTTCCGTCAATGATGTGGGTCATGTGCCGGGCTTGGTGTGGCGTGGGTAATTAGTGGGCGCTGCGGAAAATATCGACCTTTGCTCCACATCTGACCATTCCACCTGGAAAAACGGCGAAGAAATCTGTCAGAGGTCGATAATTCCGCAGAAGGGAGCTCTAACCCAGCGCCCGCAGGTACCGCCGCGAGGTGAGGGCCCGCCGGGCGAGGTCGATGACGGGGCGGGCAAGCCGCAGCCACCGGGTGGCGGGCTCGGAGCGGGCGAAGATGTCCAGGCGGGCGCGGTTTCCGGGCAGGCGGGTCAGGGTGAAGGTTTCGGCGCCGCGCTCGAGGTGGCCAGGGAGCGTTCCGTAGGTGAAACCGCAGCGATCGGTCTCGTCGATGACGTCGGTGACGCGGCAATAGAACTTCTTCACCTGTGGGCCAAGGCCGAAGCCGAGCTCAACTACCGCGCCGGGCAGGGCCGGGCCGGTGGCGCGGACGCGGAAGACGCTGGCTTGGACCCGCCAGCCGCGCAGGCCGGCCGCGGCGGTGTCGAAGTCGACGCCTAGGACGCGGCTAGCGCGCAGCTGCGGCAGGCGGTAAAGCTCCGCGGGCTGGTAGGTCAGTGGTTGGGCGCGCCGGCGGGCGGCGAGGTGTTGGGGGAGCGGGCTAAAAAATTTCAATTCGTCCGCCCAGGGACTGGGACTGGCGCAGCAGCGCGACCCAGCCGTGGCCGCCGGGGTGCAGGCGCAGGACCGGGCGGGAGGAGATCTTGATGGGGGAGACCGACTCCTTGCGCGCGCCGGAGCGGGCCTCAATGCGGGTGCGGGCGCGGTAGCCGGCATCGGCGAGGTCGGCGATGGACGGCTCTGCGGAGGACAGCGAGTCGCGGGCGGCCTGGAGGAGCTCGAGGGACTCGTCCAGGGCGTCGACCAAGGCCGGGGCGTTGGTCTCACACATCTGCTGGACGAGATCGGGGCGGGTGCCTGCCACGCGGGTGCCATCCTTGAAGGAGCCTGAGGCCAGCGACTGGGCGAGGATGCCGCCGTTGTCGCCCACCACGGCGAGCAGCTCGGCCAGGATGTGGGGCAGATGGGAAATCCGGGCCACAGCCGCGTCGTGGTTGTCCACGGTCACCGGTACGGCTTCCGCGCCGACCATTTGGGTCATGCGGGTCACGTCGGCGAAGAGATCGATCCAGAATTGGCCGATCCGCTCGCCGCGGGCCTCGCATTCCTGGGCGTGGTCGAAGGTGATGGCCCAGGCGGCGCGCTTGAACATGCCGGTCTGGGAGTTATTCCAGCCCGAGTTGGAGGTGCCGGCCATCGGGTGGCCGCCCACGTAGCGGGTCTCCATCTGGCGTTGCTTAATCAGGTCGTAGACGGCGGTCTTGACGGAGACGACGTCGGTGATGCCGCAGGTAGGGGCGTGTTCAGCGATGGCGTCGAGGACCTCTCCTACGGCCTCCATGGGCACGGCCACGACGATGAGGGCCCCCTCGGCTTCGGCGCGGTGGAGGGTAGCTGGCAGATCGTCCGTGACGTCGTAGCCCTGCTTGACTGCGGTGCGGGCGCCGGACGTGGAGTGGTTGTAACCGAAAACGGAATGTTTACATTCGGTCAAATCGCGCAGCAGGGAGCCGCCGATAAGGCCGAGACCGATAATGCAAATGGGACGTTGGACATCTGAAGAACTCACAGTGACAATCTTCCCACATTGCGACTACTCTCACGAGGTATGAGCGACGCAAATTTTTCCGGATACTCCTTCGCGGTCACGGTTCACCAAGATAACGGCCGCTGGGTGGTGCGCGAATTCGAGGACGACTTTGACGACGCCGAGCGCACCGTGCGGGCCGTGCGGGGCCTGCGCACCGAGGGTGCCGCTTTCGGGATGGTGTGCGTCGACGACGACTATTTCGTCATCATCCGCCCCGTGCCCGGCGGGGTCTACATGCTGCTCTCGGACGCCACGATGGCGGTCGATGATGAGTACGCGGCGGACTTTCTGGACATGCGGGACTTGGACGTGCCGGATATCGACCCGGATGATTTGGACGACGTGGACGGCTTCGCCGACGGTGACTTCGACATCCTGGCGGATCTCGGGGTGGGTGAGGACCAGCTCGGCTTCATCGTGGACAACGACGAGGACTGGCCGTCGGACATGTTGCTGCGCATCGCGGGCGATATCGGCTTCGGCGACGAGCTGGAGGAGGCCATCGACAACCTCGACAGCGACACCGACGACGAGCTCGACTGATGCCCGCGCCCACCCACGGCCTGCCGGACAGTGAGGGGTCGCGCCGGGCAGAAAGCCGCATGCGCCGCGCGCTCGAGGTGGCGGCCGGCACCCCGGCCGGGGACGTGCCGGTCGGTGCCGTGCTTTTCGATGCCTCAGGGCGCGAGCTGTCCACCGGCGTCAACCGTCGCGAGCAGCGCCAGGACCCGACCGCCCACGCAGAGGTGGAGGCCATCCGGGCCGCGGTCAAAGAACACGGGGACGGGTGGCGGCTATCCGGCTGCGAGCTGGTGGTCACCCTGGAGCCGTGCGCCATGTGCGCCGGGGCGCTGCTGGGGGCGCGGGTTGCCTCGGTGGTCTTCGGCGCCTTCGAGCCGAAGACGGGGGCCTGCGGATCATGGGTCGATCTGGTGCGCGCGCCGGGCGGGCTGCACGTCCCGCAGGTGCGGGCGGGGATCCTCGAGGAAGAATGCGCCCAGCTTATGGCAGGATTCTTTGAATCAATGCGCTAGTGTGTGAGGTGTGACACTTTTAGGGCGTCGCAGTCGAGTCTTCACGCGTATGCTGGGGTTACCCAAACGAATCGTTTCTAACAAGGAGGAAAATTATGGCTGATTTCGAGAACGCCAAGGACAAGGTCGTCGGTCAGGCTAAGGAGGCTTACGGCGAGGCTACCGACAACGATCAGGTTGCCAACGAGGGCAAGGGCGAGCAGGCCGCTGCTGACGCCAAGGACAAGCTGTCCGACGCTGCTAACAACATCAAGGACAAGGCCTCCGAGGCCCTGGGCAAGCTGACCGGCGACGACAAGTAAGTCGTGGACGCGGTGCGGCGCGCTAACCGGCGATTTTGTTAACGCGGGGCGCCTGCCGTAATCTGTTACGCGGTGGCGTGTCCGAGCGGCCGAAGGTGATCGCCTCGAAAGCGATTGTTGGGTAACCCCCAACCGCGGGTTCAAATCCCGCCGCCACCGCCAACTCAATTCCCTATCTGACCGGCGCATTCCGGTGGGATAGGGAATTTTTTGATCCATAACTTAGACTAGGGCAATACGGCTATGCAGTCCTTGCCCTAGAATTTCTTTAAACTTCCTTCCCGTTTCTTTCCCGCGCAGCGGTGGGAATATTGATGCAGAAAAGGTGTTCACCTCGTGGCTAAACTCCTGTACCGGTTGGGGCATTGGTCCTACCTGAACAAGTGGAAGGTCATCGTCACCTGGCTTGTGCTCCTGGCCGCGACCGCGGGTACGGCCGTGGCGCTGATGAAGCCGATGACGAGCGAGTTCTCCATCGCGGGCACGCCGTCCATCGACGCGACCTACCGGGCCATGGAGCTCTTCCCCGAGGGCGGCAACCCGGCGAACGTGCCCACGGTGAACCTGGTCTTCCACGCCCCGGAGGGCGAGAAGCTCAGTGACCCGGACAACGCGCAGGCCATTGACCAGGTGGTGGACTACCTCCGGGACAACCTGGAGATGGGCGACACCATGCGCTTTGGCAACCCGCTGGAGGTCTCGCCCAAGCTGCAGGAGCAGGTCGTCGACCAGTTCACCTCGATGGGGCTGCCGGAGGAATCCGCCCGCCAGGACGCGGACAACCTGGCGATGGTCAGCGAGAACGGGACCATCGCGTATACGACTTTTGACTTCGACGCTGAGAGCCCTTATACGGTGGACTCGGAAGACAAGGAGATTGTAAGCGACGCGATGGATCTGGGCCGCGCGGCGGGCCTGCAGGTCGAGGCCGGCGGCGCCGGCTTCGGCGACGATATCCGGGTCAACTCGACCTCCGAGGTCATCGGCCTGGGCGTGGCCTTCCTGGTGCTGATCTTCACCTTCGGCTCGCTGGTCTCTGCAGGCATGCCGCTCATCTCCGCGGTGATCGGCGTGGGGCTCGGATCGCTGGGCCTGATGATCGCCACCCACTGGGTGGAGCTGAACAACATGACCCCGGTGCTGGCCGTGATGATCGGCCTGGCCGTGGGCATCGACTACGCCCTGTTCATCCTGTCGCGCTACCGCGCCGAGCGCGAGCGCATGTCCGGGCCGGAGGCCGCGGGCATGGCCGCCGGCACGGCCGGCTCCTCGGTGGTCTTCGCCGGCACCACTGTCTTCGTGGCGCTATTCGCGCTGGTGATCGCCCGCATCGGCTTCCTGTCCGCCATGGGCCTGGCCGCCGCCGGCACCGTAGCCATCTCCGTGCTGGTCGCCCTGACCCTGATCCCGGCCCTGCTGGGGCTGCTGGGCGACAAGGCCTTCGCGGGCCGCATCCCGGGCGTGGCCGGCAACCCGAACCGCAAGGGTAAGCGCTCCCGCCGCCGCACTATGGGCAACCGCTGGGTGCGCGCGGTCCAGAAGGTGCCGGGGCTGACCATGGCCGGCGTGGTCCTTTCCCTCGGTCTGCTCTCGGCGCCGGTGCTGAACATGGAGCTGGCGCTGCCGGCGGATACCACCTCGAACCCGGACACCACCCAGCGTAAGGCCGCGGACCTGCTCGCGGAGGGCTTCGGCCCCGGCGTGAACGGGCCGTTCTTGGTCATCGTGGACGCGGCCGACGTCAACGAGGACTCCGCCGCGCTCCAGCCGCTGATGTCCGCGCAGGAGGGCGACGACGAACATTCCAAGGCCGCGTTCTCGTCCTTCATGTACGCCACGGATCAGCTCAAGGGCGTGGGCGGGGTCAAGCACGCCCAGCTGGTGGGGCTCAGCCAAGACCAGAACTCCGCGCAGATCATGATCACCCCGGAGACCTCGCCCACGGAGGAGGCCACCGTGGGCGTGGCCAACGCCCTGCGGGATACCAACTCTCGGATCGAGGACGCGACCGGCACCGAGGTCGGCATGACGGGCCTGACCGCCGTGCAGCTGGACATCACGGAACGCCTCGAGCAGGCCATGCCGCTCTACCTGGGCATCGTGGTGGGCCTGGCCATCCTGCTGCTGCTCGTGGTCTTCCGCTCGGTCTTGGTCCCGCTGGTGGCTGGCCTCGGCTTCCTGCTCTCGGTGGGCGCGGCGTTCGGCGTGACCGTGCTGTTCTGGCAGGAGGGCCTGTGGGGCCTGGTGCCGGCGCCGGGCCCGCTGATTTCCTTTATGCCGATCTTCCTCATCGGCGTGACCTTCGGCCTGGCTATGGACTACCAGGTCTTCCTGGTCACCCGCATGCGCGAGCACTACACGCGCAGCGGCGGCACCTCCCGGCCGGGCTCGCCCTACAACGGGGTCGAAGAGGCCACCATCGTCGGCTTCACCCAGGGCGCGCGCGTGGTCACCGCGGCGGCCATCATCATGATCTCGGTCTTCGTGGCCTTCATCAACCAGCCGCTGCCGTTCATCCAGATCTTCGGCTTCGCCCTGGGCGCGGGCGTGCTTTTCGATGCCTTCTTCGTGCGCATGGCACTCGTGCCCGCCACGATGTTCCTGATGGGCCGCGGCACCTGGTGGATGCCGCGCTGGCTGGACAAGATCCTGCCCACCATCGACATCGAGGGCAACGAGCTGGAAAAGGAATGGGAAGCTCAGGCCACTAAGCAGAGGGAATATACTGACCAGCATGACGCACGCAGGTGACTTGAGCTTTAAGGTCCGTACCCGCCTGGAACAGGAAGGCGCGGGAAAGCACGGCCGCACCGGGGTGATTAGCACCCCGCACGGGGATATCCAGACCCCGGCTTTCATCCCGGTGGCCACCAAGGCCACCGTCAAGACCCTGACCCCGGAGCAGATCCGGGCCACCGGCGCTCAAGCCATTCTGTCGAACGCGTACCACCTCTACCTGCAGCCCGGCCACGACATCGTGGACGCCGCCGGCGGGGTCGCCGCCTTCGAGAACTGGCACGGCCCGACGTACACCGACTCCGGCGGGTTCCAGGTGATGAGCCTCGGCGTGGGCTTCAAGAAGGTGCTGGCCATGGACCTGGCCGACCTGACGGAGCAGGACATTCGCGCGGCCAAGAAGGAGCGCATGGCGCAGGTGGATGAAGACGGGGTGGACTTCAAGTCCGTCATCGACGGCTCCAAGCACCGGTTTACCCCGGAAAAATCCATGCAGATCCAGCACGGGCTGGGCGCGGACATCATGTTCGCCTTCGACGAGTTGACCACGCTCGTCGACACCCGCGCCTACCAGGAAGAGTCGGTGGCGCGCACGCACCGGTGGGCGCAGCGCTGCATCGATGAGCACACGCGGCTGACCCAGGAGCGCACCCACCGGCCCAAGCAGTCCCTGTGGGGCGTGGTGCAGGGCGCCCAGTACGAGGACCTGCGGCGCCAGGCTGCCCGCGGCCTGGTGGAGATCTCCGATAAGGCCTGGGCGTCCGGCAGCCGCGGCTTTGGCGGCTTCGGCATCGGCGGCGCGCTGGAGAAGGAAAACCTGGGCACCATCGTCGGCTGGGTCTGCGACGAGCTGCCGGAGGACAAGCCGCGCCACCTGCTGGGCATTTCCGAGCCGGACGACCTGTTTACCGCGGTGGAGGCCGGCGCGGATACCTTCGACTGCGTCGCGCCGACGCGCCTGGCCCGCCGCGGCGGTGTCTACACCCTGGACGGGCGGCTGAACCTATCGAACGCCCGCTTCAAGCGCGATTTTGCGGGTGTGGACGAGGAATTCGGCGGCTACGTCTCCGAGAACTACTCGCGGGCCTACCTCCACCATCTGCTCAAGGCGAAGGAGTACCTGGCCGGGACGCTGTGCACCATCCACAACCTGGAGTTTATGGTCCGCCTGGTGGACAATATCCGCGCCGCCATCGACGGCGGCTACTACGCGGCCTACCGCGACGAATTCCTGGGGCGCTACTACGCCGGCCGCTAACGCGAAGGGCCTGCGCTGTGACGCCTAGGCGGGTGTTACGGTGGCGGGTATGTCTGGAAGGAATTTTCGCGGTGACTGCCGCTCAGGCGGTACTTTAGAGGACCTCGCTAAGGCCTGCCACGGTATCGACGGCGCCGGTTACGGCGCGTACAAGAAGCTCGCCGGCACCTATACTGAGCCCGGCCCGGACGGGCTGACGGTGGCGATCGACAAGGTGCAAAGCGATCCCTTCGCCGCCCCGTCCAAGGTGCGGGTGCGCGTGCCCCGCGCGGTGGCCGACCTGCCGGCCGACGTGGTCACCGATGAGCTCGACAAGGTCGCGGTGGCCGACTTTCTCGCCCGCAGGATTGCGCGCATCGCCGCCGCCATCGGCGGCGGCAAGGGAGGCAAAGGCCGCAAGGGCAGCGGCAAGTCCAACAGCGTGAGCGTCGGGTTCATCGGCCAAGAGGTACTGGAGCGCAGCGCCGTCGTGGTCACCGACGAGGTTATCGAGGTGCGCCTGCTGGTCGGCCTGCCGGCCCAGGGCCGCCGCGTCCTCGGCCACCGCGCCGCCGGCCTGCTGGCCGAGGACCTGCCGGACGCGGTGGAAGAGGCCGTGGTGACCGAGGAATTCGACCCGGATGACCTGGCTCGTCACGTCTGGCTCCTGCGCGACCAGGAGGCCCTGCGCGCGCAGCTGGCTACCCGCGACCTGGTCGGTTTCGTGGGCAACGGCGCCATCCTGCCGCGCCGGGCCGGTGATAGCAACAAGCCGATGGACGCGGATACCGCCGCGGCTTTTATCGCCCCGGAGGAGCTCACGCACAGCTTCGAGCTGCCCAGCGGCCGCACCGTGACGGGCATGGGGGTTCCCGCCGGCCTGACCGTCATTGTGGGCGGCGGCTACCACGGCAAGTCCACGCTGTTGCGCGCCCTGGAGCGCGGCGTCTACCCGCACGTGGCCGGCGACGGCCGCGAATGGGTCATTACCCGGGCGGATGCCGTCAGCGTGCGCGCCGAGGACGGCCGCCCGGTCACGGACCTGGATATCTCCCCGTTCATTACCAACCTGCCGACCGGGGCGGATACCCGCCGCTTTTCCACCACCAACGCCAGCGGCTCGACCTCCCAGGCCGCCAACGTCGTCGAGGCCGCTGAGGCCGGCGCCACCGCCCTGCTGATCGACGAGGACACCTCGGCGACGAATTTCATGATCCGGGACCGCCTCATGCAGGAGCTCGTCCCCGGCGACCAGGAGCCCATCACCCCGTACGTGGCGCGGGTGAAGGCGCTCTACCAGGACAAGGGCATTTCCACCGTCCTGATTGCGGGCGGATCCGGCGCCTACCTCAGCCTGGCCGACACGGTCATCGCCATGGACCGCTACCAGCCGCACGAGATCACCTCCCGCGCCCATGAGATCGCCGCCGGCTCCCGCCCGCACGAGCTGGAGCTTGCGCCCGGAATGTTCGAACCCAGCGGCCGCGCCCTGGCCCCGGGCTGCCTTAAGCCCGCCGCCGGTCACAAGGGCAAGCCCCAGGGCGCGAAGCCGCGCGGGCTAGACACCATCAGCTTTGCCAAAAGCGACATCGACCTAAGCGCGGTCTCGCAGCTGGCCGATGCCCCGCAGACCGCCGCCATCGCGCTGTGCCTGGAGTGGCTGGGCAAGCACAACGACTCCCGCCCCGTCACCGAGCTGGTCGACGAGCTGCTGGCGACCATCACCGCCGAGTCCCTGACCGCGCTGACCCCGGGGCGCGCCCACCCCGGGCACCTGTCCCGCCCCCGCAAGCACGAGATCCTGGCTGCGGTGAACCGTTACCGGAGGTTGGATATCAAGCGCTAAGCCGGATACCTTACGGGCCTAGGCGCCCGCCCCGCCGGCAACGTAGTTCTCCTTCTTTTTGACCCACTTGATGACCTGGGTGGTCACTGGCAGGAGGACGACCTCGATGAGGGTCTTCCACAGGAAGCCGACGATGACGTAGTTGATGAAGTCGCTGGCGGTGGAGATGCCGATGACGGGCGCCGCGATGGCGCAGAACAGGAGGGTATCGCCGAACTCGCCCACGACGGTCGAGGCGATGAGGCGGACCGGCAGCTTCTTCTCGCCGTTGCGGCGCTTGAGCACGGACATGACCCAGGCGTTGAGCAGCTGGCCGACGAGGTAGCCGCAGAGGGAGGCCAAAACGATCTGGGGAACCAGGCCCAGGGTGGCGGCGAAGGCCTCTTGGCCCTCGTAGAACTCGGCTTCCGGCAGCCAGATGCCGATGTAGAAGGACAGCACGGCCAGCAGGGCCATGGCGAAGCCGATGTAGATGGCGCGCCGGGTGGACTTAAAACCGTAGCACTCGGCCAGCACGTCGCCGGTGATATAGGCCAGGGGGAACAGGAAGAAGGCGCCGTCGGTGACTAGGGGGCCAAGCTCGACGCCCTTCGTGGCGTTGATATTCGAGATCAGGAAGGTGACGACGAACAGCGTGACCAGCCACGGGTACAGGCTGGCCTGCACCGGGATGAATCGGATGCTCTCGCCACCGGGGTTGGTGGTTGCGGTTGCCGATTGTTTTGTCATGCACCTTATCGTGCCAGAACGTGGGCGGTACGCTGTAATTTATGAGTTCTGAGACCCTTCCTGTGGCCGGGCGTTACGCGCCCAGCCCAAGCGGTGACCTGCATTTTGGAAACCTGCGCACTGCGCTGCTGGCCTGGCTGTTTGCGCGCTGGTCCGGCCGGAAATTCTACCTGCGGGTCGAGGACGTGGACACCCAGCGTTCCTCGCTGGAATCCGCCGCGCGGCAGCAAGAAGACTTGCAGGCTATCGGTCTGGAATGGGACGGTGAGGTGCTGCGCCAGCAGGACCGTTCTGCGGCGTACGAGGCGGCGCTGGTCCGACTGCCGCACTACGAGTGCTATTGCTCCCGCAAGGACATCCAGGAAGCCGCCCGCGCCCCGCACGCCATTCCCGGCCAGTACCCGGGCACGTGCCGGGACTTGAGTGATAAAGAGCGGGAGGCCAAGCGGGCGGAGCTGGCCGCGGCTGGCCGCATGCCGGCGTTGCGCCTGCGCGCCGACCGCGACGAGTATACCGTGCACGACTACCACCGCGGTGACTACACCGGCGAGGTCGATGACTTCATTCTGCGCCGCGGCGGAAACGCAAACCAGCACCAGGACTTCGCCTACAACCTGGCCGTGGTGGTCGATGACACCTACCAAGGCGTGGACCAGGTGGTGCGCGGCGACGACCTGCTTACCTCCGCCCCACGCCAGGCGTACCTGGCGCACCTGCTGGGGAAGGCGGCCCCGGAGTACGTCCACGTGCCGTTGGTACTCAACAGCGACGGTCGACGCCTGTCCAAGCGCGACGGGGCGGTGACCCTGCGCCAGCTGCTGGAGACCGCCAGCGTCCAGCAGGTGGTGGGGCAACTTGCGGCATCGTTGGGGCTGGCCGGGGTCCGCAGCGCGGAGGAGATCTTAGAGTGCTTCGACCCGGCACGGATGGGCTGGGATGCGGTTTTCTGGGAGCCGGCAGGAAACTAACTTGTGGCTGCCAGCCCCGCGTCCTACACTTAAAACGTAAAGAGAAAAGGCGCGGGGAGAAGGCGTTGTGGAAATAGTCCTAGGGGTAGTGGCGTTGCTGCTGCTCAGCATCATTTCAGTCGCAGTGGGGGAGAAGTTGAGGCTGCCGTGGCCCGCCCTGCTATCGGTGGTGGCGATGGTCATCGTCTTCATCCCCGGTATCCCGGCGCTCCGCGTGCCGGCCGATCTCATCCTGCCCATCTTCCTGCCGCCGCTGCTGTGGGCGCTGGCGCGGCGGACCTCCTGGGGAGTTATCCGACAGCAGTGGCTGACCATCGTGAGCCTGTCCGTGCTGCTAGTGGTGGTGACCACGGCCGCGGTGGGCGCTGCCGCGTACGTCTTCCTGCCCGGCGTCGGGGTGGCCGCAGCCCTGTTGATTGGTTCGGCCATCGCCCCGCCGGATCCGGTCGCGGTGGACGCGGTGGCCGAGCCCGCCGGCATCCCGCGCCGTATCATCTCGGCCCTGCAGACCGAGGGCTTGTTTAACGATGCCGCCTCCATCGTCGTCTTCCACATGGCCCTGTTGGCCGTAACCCGTGGCGCGGAGCTTTCCGTGGGGGAGGGCATCTTAAAGTTCGCCTACTCCGCCGTGGTGGCCAGCGTCATCGGCCTGCTGGTCGGGCGGGTGGCCAGCTGGTTTATCAAGCACGTGCACGATGTCACCGCGCGCAACGCACTGACCTGGGTGATCCCTTTCGCCACCTATATTCTCTCCGAGGAGCTGGGTGCCTCCGGCGTTATCGCCGTGGTCATCGCCGCGGTGGAGCTGAACTCGCGCGCGCCCATTGAGGCCGAGGACCGCGTCAGCGGCCAGGCCTTCTGGTCCACGGTGGACCTGCTCTTTACCGGCCTGGCCTTCGGGCTCATCGGGCTGTCCGTCAACGACGCCATCACGCAGGTCGGCTCGGATCTGTGGCACTCGGTCCTGGTGGGCGTCATCCTTTCCCTGGTGGCCTTCGCCGTGCGCCTGGTGTGGATGTACGTCTTCTACCGGATCAACCTGCGGCGCGGGAAGCCCGGCGTGGCCCCGCTCCGCCTGCAAGAAGTCCTGCTGATGACCTGGTCCGGCATGCGCGGACTCGTCACGCTGGCCCTAGTGCTGTCGGTGCCGAGCGGGGCCATCCCGTTCTACAACGAGCTCGCCGTCATCGCCCTGACCGTGCTGCTGGTGACCATGGTGCTGCCTGGCATGCTCCTGCCGTGGCTGATGAGCAAGCTGGATCTGACGGCGGATTCGCAGGCCGCCTCGGACAAAATGCACGCCGAAGTCACTGAGCGCGCCCGCAAGGCCGCCATCGACAGCCTGCGTAAACAGCACGATGACTTGGAACCGGAGGTCGCTGCCAACATCGACGACTGGTTCGACAAGGTCTTCGGTACTGACGACCTCGACGCGGAGGATCAAAAGGCCCGCCTGGAAAAGGCCCATCGCGCCCGCGCCTTCGCGGCCCAGGCCCGCGCTACCGCCTTCCAGGCCTCCCAATCCGTCCTGCTGGAGATGCGCAACGATCCCCGCGACAACCCAGCCCTGGTCGACGAGGTTCTCCACGAGGTCGACCGCATGGTGCTCGCCGCCCGGAAATAAGTTGCCGAAAAACCACCGGCGAGCAGGTCAGCGGCGAGCAGGCCAGCGGCGGCTAGGATTCGCGGCCGGTCAGCTTGTCGATTTCACGGCGGATCGGGCTTAAATCAAAGCCGTCTTCGCGCAGCCACTCCACCTGCGGCGGGGTGTTCATTCCCCACTCCGCCCGGCAGAAGACGTACGCCTGCTCCACCTCCGCGGTGTCGAATCCACCGTCGGCAAGGTACTGGCGGAAGCCGTTGGCGCCGGAGTCTTTAAACCACAGCCACACGAAGTCCTCGAGCGAGTCATCCAGCAAGAAGTCCTCCATCCCGGCCGGGATGTAGCGCAGCTCGTCTTTAATCCGTGCCAGCAGGTCAGAATCCAAGAACGCGTAGAGATAGTCCAGCGAGTCTTCTAAACCGGCGTAGGTGAGGGCGTCCATGAGGCCCAGCTTAGCGCCTGCCGTACACCGGCCGCGCACGACTGCGAAACAACCAGTCACCCGCCCGGCATTTAGTACCCTGAGGCATCCGGCAACCGACGCCGCCTTCAGCCAACGAAGGAGCTGCCATGGCCACCATCCGCCCTGAGAATCCCGCCGATAGCGCGGGTATCCACCAGCTCGTGGAGGCCGCCTTTGCCCCCGTGGAGCTGTCCGATCACACCGAGCAGCACATCGTCGATGCCCTCCGCGCAGCAGGTGCACTGACCGTCTCCCTGGTCGCTGAGGACAACAACACCCTGGTTGGTCACGTGGCCACCTCCCCAGTCATCCTGGGCACCAGCGCCGAAGGCGCGCACGGGTGGTACGGAATCGGCCCCGTCGCCGTCGCACCGCAGCGCCAAGGCGAAGGAATCGGCAGCGCCCTCATGGAAGCCTCACTAGACCACCTCCGCCAAGCAGGCGCAGCCGGCGCAGTGGTCCTCGGCGAACCCGCCTACTACAACCGCTTCGGCTTTCACCCCGTACCCGGCCTGGAATACCCCGGCGTACCCGCAAAGTACTTAACCGCCTGCTCCTTCGGCCCCGAGATTCCACTCGGTGAGGCGCGTTACCACCCGGTGTTCGGTTAGCCTGCACACTAACCACCGTGTAGGGAAAGGCGTCGACAACTTATCCACGTCCATGTCTAAACCGCGAAGACTGGAGTGGAAAAGTTTCCGAGGATGCCTTGTACTAAATGGCGACACAAAGACAACAGAAAACGAGGTCAGCGCCCCGCGTATGCGGGGAAGACGTCGGACCTGACCCCTTGGTGGTGGACACGTTGAAACCAGCATCTAGCTGGGGAAGTGAGGTACCTTTCTACCATGCCGCGCAAGACCTACACCGAGCAGTTCAAGTGTGACGCAGTGTCGTTGTACGAGTCGATCCCCGGAGCCACGATCAACGCGGTCGCCTCCGATCTCGGGGTCAACCGCAACTCCCTGGGCACCTGGCTCGACGCCTTCGGCACCGGCACTAAAACCAACGCCAGCGGTGAAAAAGTCGCCAGCCCGATCGTCGCAGCCAACAGCGAACGCACCCCGGCTGAAGGACTCTCCGATGCCGAGCGGATCCGCGTGTTGGAACGCGAGAACGTCAAGCTCCGGGAGGAACGAGAGATTCTGCGCAAGGCGGCCAAATATTTCGCGGAAGAGACGAACTGGTGAACCGCTTTCAGTTCGTTGATGACCACCGAGACTTCTACGAGGTCAAGCGGTTATGTGAGGTTCTGAAGATCAACCGGTCCTCGTATTACACATGGAAATCTGCTGCTCCTGCTCGCCGGCGACGCCTGGTTGCTGACGCGGTGCTGGGAGCGAGGATCAAGGCCGTGTTCACGGCCGGGAACGGCTGTTACGGGGCGAAACGTGTGACTGCGGCCATCAACGCCGATCCCGCTAACGACCGGGGCAATGGTGACCGTCTCAATCACAAGCACGCTGCCAGGTTGATGCGGCAGATGGGCCTTTTCGGCTACACCAGGAAACGCTGGGTGAAGACCACCGTGTCCGCGAAACGTGCGCCTAAATTCCCTGACCTTCTGAAACGCCGGTTCACCGCGGAGAAACCGAACAAGGTCTACGTCGGCGATATCACGTACCTGCCGATCGCGGACGGGTCGAATATGTACCTGGCCACGGTTATCGATTGCTATTTGCGGCAGTTGACCGGTTTCGCGATCGCCGACCACATGCGCACCGAGTTGGTCGAAGAAGCCCTCACGATGGCTCACGGGGTCCGAGGTAGCCTTGACGGGGCGATTTTTCACTCGGATCACGGCAGTGTCTATACCTCTGAGCAGTACCGGAGGTTATGTGAGCGGTTCGGTGTCACCCAGTCGATGGGTACGATCGGGACGAGCGCGGACAACTCGTTGGCGGAGTCGTTCAACGCCTCGTTGAAGCGGGAAGTCCTGAAAGACGAGCCTGTTTTCGCCAGTCAGCTGGTGTGTCGCCGGGACGTGTTCCAGTGGTGCATCCGGTACAACACCCAACGGCTGCACTCGTGGTGTGGCTACCGCTCGCCGAACGCCTTTGAAGCCGCCGAATCAGCTACACTTACTATCGCATCTTGATTAAATCCCCGTGTCCACTTTCCGGGGTTCGGGCCCAGATGACTATACTTAAGAACCGGGAAAGGTTGAAATGACTATATTTTCAATTATTATGGCAGCAACGTGGCTAATTGCTGGGGTCTGCGTTTTGATGTTAGGCATAAAAGCTGGTCAGGGGACCCTGGCCAAAAATAAACTAATTGGTATCAGAACCCCGGAGCTTCTGGCCAGTGAAGAAGCGTGGTTTAAAGGTCACAAAGCCGCCTCTCCCTATTTAAAAATCAGCAGTGTACCGCTATTTATCGGCGGAATCATCTGTCTATTTGCCGATGATGATCTGATTGGTTGGGTGAGCATACCCGTGGTGGTACTTTTAACTATCATGATCCTAATTTCTTCCAAGAAAGCTCATTCTTCCATAAAGTAGAAATCGGCATTCCTTTGGAGTGTCTTAGGTTTTTAGGTCCGGGTGACTTGAGTGTTGTCCATTGATGCCCTGCCTGTGGGTGGAGAGAATGGATAAATGGTGAAGAAGTTCAGTAAACACACTCCCGAGCAGATTGTTCGCAAGCTGGATAAGGCTCGAGAACTCAGAGAATCAGGATCGACCACGGCTCAAATCCTCACCGCGCTGGGGATCAGCGAAGCCACGCTGAACAGGTGGCAGGCAACCTATGGGGCGATGACCAAGAGCGAAGCTAAAGAGCTCCAGCGATTGCGCGAGGAAAACACGCGCCTCAAACGTCTCCTTGGGCAGGCAGAGCTGGAAAAGGCGGCGTGGAAAGAATTATCGGAGGGAAACTTCTAAGCCCAGCTCGCCGTCATGATGCCGTCTGGCATCTCGTTGGGCTGGGCTACTCCCAAAGGCGTGCCTGCCAGATCGTTGGACTCTCTCGTAGTGCTTATCGGCGCGCTAGGATCCGTCAGGGCAAGCCGGATAAGTACGCGGACCTAAGGGCGTGGATGCACGAGTTCGCGCGTGATCACCGCCGGTGGGGACACCGGCGCGCCTGGAGGACCGCCCTCACCGAGGGGTATGGGATATGCCGGGAAACCTTCCGGAGGATTTGGCGTGAAGAAGGCCTGCGCGTCCTACCCAGGAAGAAGCGCAAACGCGTCGATGGTCACGGCCAGCGCGATGTTCCTGCCGGCCAGTACCCGAACGACGTGTGGGCGCTGGATTTCCAGTTCGATTCAACATGGCACGGCAAGACGATCAAGATCTGCAACATCATCGATGAATACACTCGCGAGCACGTCGCCTTCACGGTCGACAAGAAGATCGACGCGGACTCGGTGATCGAGCTGCTCGACCTCGCTTGTTGTGACCAAGGCGGGCGCCGGCGGGTGATCCGGATGGATAACGGCCCCGAGTTCATCGCTCATGCGCTCAACGAATGGGCTGGGGAGGATGAAACGATTCAGGCGTTTATCCCGCCAGGCCAGCCCTGGCATAACGGGTATGTCGAGTCTTTCCACAACCGAATGCGTGACGAACTCTTAGAAGACAACAGCATCGAGAATCTCGAACATGCACGGATGCTCGTGGCCCAGTGGTCGCAGCGGTACAATGACTTCCACCCGCATTCCTCGCTGGGCTACCTCAGCCCGCGGAAGTATGCGGAACAATGGCAACATGAAAACACGGTCAACGCTTAAACCAACTGGACCGAATTCTTAGGCCACCCCAGCATCCCTGTCAGCTAATGAACAACGCGCAATCATTGCTGCAGTTGAACGTGCCAGGGTCACTGACATCAATCCTCAGGTAGCGCCTTTTGCGACCGCCCAGTCGGACCCCTACCGGATATATATCCAGGGCCTTGAAATGCTGTCCTGCATCGCGCTGGTCGATGTAGTATCATGCGGCATCGCCAATCAGGCAGCCACAACCGCGAGTATGGAAGCGCAGAACCGGTTTCCTGGCGCCACATCACTCCGCAATGGAAAGGGCGATGCTTTTCGGCACTGCTCGTGGAATGCCCTGATGACAATGAGAATCGGTGCAGATGCAGCTGAACGCATTGCTACTAACCACGAAACTGTCGCTCAGGGGCCAGCGGATTAGACCAGAATGGACCTGTATAACAATGCCCAAGGTCGATTTCTTGGATCTGCTTTCGCAAGTAGTGGCGACGAAGCTTCTGCTTTGAACCAGTGCGCCCTCTGGGCTAGAATTGGACTGCTATCTACACTTTCCTAGGATAGGCACGAGAAGGGGGGTTATGTTAATGAGACGCATGATGGCGCGGATAGGGTTCATTAGTATTGTCTCCTTATTACTCTCCTCTTGTAGTTTTGATGACCCATTGGCTTCTCATCTCGCGTCCCTAGGACGATCGGGACATGCAATCCCCGTTACTGAGTCCATCACACTGGAGGAACTCTACGGACCAGAGTGGACTGAGTTTTCGCTCGTGTGCCCATACACTCCGTATCAAACAGTCAAAGAAACACTTATGGCTGATGATCCCCCTGTTCCAGAACACGGCTTCTCCGATCACGAAAACTTCCTCTTTCTTAGAGGAAAGGGCGACAGCGAACAATGGGTGAGGTTCTCTCGACAGGCTCTCGATCTGTGTTCTCCATCAAGTCCGTCTTCTTTAATCATGGAGTCAACGACAGTTGCTCTCACTTTTTCTCTGGATAATCCGGGTAGTGCTTGGATTCTAACCGGCTTGAACAAGTAGTCATATGGGCTCGCTGCTCCTGGGCAGTATCGGGAACACTCAGATTGGGGTCAGGTCCCACACACCGCGGAAGACGCGGAGAACACCAACGACGAATGCTGGAGTGGTGGCTGTATCTAAAAACAGAACTGCCCGACGACCCCGTAGAAATCGCCAGACAGTCCAAATGGGGCCAGGGCCAACTCGCCAAAGTACAAACCCTGACCCACAACGAGAACCAAGCCGACCACGAAACAGGACGACCAGCCCTCTACGACAACGCTATCGACACCAACTACACCCATTCAATCGGCGTCCGAAAAGGCCAAATCTAGCCCCAGCGACACGCCGAACCAGACACACATTTTGACCCTTAACCCTAGCCCGTCATGCTTTGGTTAACGCAAAGAAAAACGCGCCTCACCGAAGTGAAGCGCGTCGTGGCGGAGGATGTGGGATTTGAACCCACGAGGGGCGTGAGCCCCGCACGCGTTCCAGGCGTGTGACATAGGCCGCTAGTCGAATCCTCCGAGAAGAAACTCTAGCAGCCCCGGCAAGTGGCGACAAAATCGGCAGGTCAGCTTGGGAAATGGGTGGGTGTTCTAGGGCTATAAAAAGTGGCTGTCGGGTAGGCGGTTGTCGGGGCCGGCGGTGGTGGCGCGCGTGGGCGCCTGGGTGGGGAGTGGACTGTTTGGACTATCGCCGGAATCCCGGCTAGAGTATGGGGCAGGATCTCGCGTGGCGTCCATCCTGTGAACTCCCCCAGGGCAGGAATGCAGCAAGGGTCAGCAGGCTCTGACGGGTGCGCGAGGTCCCCTTAATCTTTGTTGCCATCCGGTTAGTGCTGGGTGGCTTTTTCTATGTCTGGTCCGCTTTTGGGTCTTGACGGGGTGGGTAGTCTGGGTTAGGTTTACTACCTACCTAGTAAACCATGTTGGTAGGTCGGTTTGCTGCGGGAACAACAAGGAAGGTGACGGGATGGCTATAACGGCTAAGGATCCCCGCCCTATCTATCAGCAGATAGCGGAGGAGTTGCGCGGCATGATCTTGTCCGGGCAGCTGCCCGAAGGCGACAGGACACCGTCGACGCACGAATTAGCAAATTTTCATGAGGTCACGCCGACTACGGCATCGAAGGCGCTCACGGCGCTGGCGCAAGCCGGGCTCGTGGAAAGCCAGAGAGGACGAGGGATGTTTGTCATGCCCGGGGCGCGCGAGCGCATCAGGGACCAACGGAAGAAGGCGTTCGCCCAAGACTTTGTCCGCCCGTTGGTGGCGGAGGCCAGTGCCCTGGGCTTGGGGGAAGACGACATTGCCCAGATGATCGCTAAGGAGTTAAAACCATGACCAGCACGCAAGATACTGGGAGCCCGCGGCCCATCATGGGGTTGATCGGGCCGAACGGCTCCGGCAAGACCACGTTTTTCCGCCGGCGCAGCACGGAGTCCGGTGTGGCCTTCGGCCAGGCCAGCGCTGATATTCACTTCTTCGGCACCACGCCCCGAGACCATTTTCGCGTTGTGCAGCGCGGTTGGCAGGGGCTGGACGTGGGCGAAGCGGAGAAAACGCTGGGCTTCGACCCGACCACGCCGCTGGCAAAGCTGAGCGTGGGCCAGCGCCAGCTGGTCATCGTCGGCAGCGTAGTGGCCGCCGGCAAACCGGTGTTGCTGCTGGACGAACCCTTCAACGGTTTGGACGCACCACACCGCAACCAGGTGCGGGAGCGGCTGCGGCAGGCCGCAGAAACCGCCGAGGTGTGGGTGAGTTCCCAGCACTCGCAGGACCTGGCGGGCCTGGTTGATGCGGTGGTGGTCATGCGTGATTTCCACGCCCAGGCTCCTGTGACCATGGATGAACTGCGCGAGACCCACCCCGTGCTGAGCGGGCCGGCCGAGGCGGTGGCGGAGGTCATCGGCAACGCGCCGGTGCTATCCGACAAGGCGCTGGGTGGGCACCGTCGGGCGGTGCTGGGTACCGGTCTTTCGACCTCAGCCCGGGATTTTGCCCAGTCCCGCGGCGTAGACGTGACGTATCTCGAAGCCAGTGAGCTGCTGGACGTAGTGGTAGCGGGTGCGCTGGTGCAGAAACAAGGGGAGGAATAACAATGAAGATGCCAGTATTTATCGCCAGCCAACCGTGGCTGATCATCGGGTGCATGGCGGTGGCCCTGGGGCTGGCCGCCGGCGGCCGCTTCCTCTTTATGGACGGCGGGTCGTGGACCATCCTGGCCGTCGTGGCCACGACCGTGATTTTCACCCTCGCTGCGGCGGATTCGGCCCACCTGCTTGACTACCAGGTCGCACCCGGCCGCTGGTTGGGTTCCGCGGTCGTGTGCGCAGTAGTCGCAGCCGCGGTGGCCGCGGGCGTGCTTGGTGTGGCGATGTTTGTCATGCAGGATGACTCGCCGTATTACTCCGGCTACGACAGCTTCATCGTCACTTCCGGCCCAGTGGAATGGCTTGATACCAATGGGCAGCCCTATATCGTCCTCGACGCCGGGGTAGGCGGGTGCGAAGTGGTCCTGACTCTCCTGGTGGTCTTCACCATCTTCCTTGCCGCCGCGCTCGTCGGGGTGGGGCTGGGCGCGGTGCGCGCCCGTCGCTCGGCCCGCGCGCAGTGGGTGGCGGTCTTCGCCGGTATCGCGGTTGCCATCGTCGTCGCGTGGTTCATCGACCAGGTGCTGGGCATTTCCGTGCCCGCGCCGCTGCCGGGGGTGTTCCTCTTTTGCATCCCGGTAGCCGTGGTGGGGGTAGTGGTGGCCGGCGTGAGTATCCAACGGTCCCGCACACGCTGGGCGGGTAGTGCGGATAGGGTTAAACTCGCCCGCAGCTGAGTGCTAAGTCACGTAGGCGGCGCTATGCTAGGGGGTCAATAAGCAACCACTGATCTCTCCTCGGATACCGGAAGGTAGGCAGACGAGCTCCTATGTCTCTTCTAGATTTGGGCGCGGCAGAGCGCGCCGAACTAGCAACTCAGATTCGTGCCGATTACGAAGATTTGAAGGCCAAGGGTCTGAAACTGGATCTGACTAGGGGCAAGCCCTCCAAGGAGCAGCTGGCGCTGTCCGAGGACCTGCTGGAGCTGCCGGGCCGCAACAACTACACCGACGCCATCGGCGCGGATGTGCGCAACTACGGCAACCTGCAGGGCATCGTTGATATCCGCCAGCTGTGGGGCAAGTTGCTGGGTATTAATCCGGACCTGTTGATGGCCGGGGACTCTTCCTCCCTGAACTTCGAGTTCGACGTCATCTCCTGGGCCTACACCTTCGGCACCAACGACTCGGAGCGCCCGTGGAGCCAGGAAGAAACGATCAAGTGGATTTGCCCGGTGCCGGGCTACGACCGCCACCACAGCATCACGGAGCGCTTCGGCTTTGAGATGGTCACCGTGCCCATGCTGGAAGATGGCCCGGACGTGGAGGCCATCCGCGAGCTGGTCAAGGACCCGCAGGTCAAGGGCATGTGGGCCGTGCCGATGTTCTCCAATCCTTCGGGCGTTACCTTCACCGAGGAGGTCGTGCGCGAGCTGGCCTCCATGGACACGGCCGCCCCGGACTTCCGCATTATGTGGGATAACGCCTACGCGGTCCACACGCTGACCGACGAATTCCCGGAGATCATCGACGTGCTGGGCCTGTCCCGCGAGGTGGGCAACCCCAACCGCTTCTTCGTTTTCTCCTCGACCTCCAAGATCACCTTCGCCGGCTCCGGCGTGGGCTTCATGGCTTCCTCCGAGGCGAACCTCGACTGGTTCAAGTCGATCGCCGGCAAGCGCGGTATCGGCCCGAACAAGGTCAACCAGCTCGCCCACGCGGAGTTCTTCGACTCCGCCGAGGGCGTGCGCGCGGTCATGCGCCGCCACGCCGCGCTGCTGGCCCCGAAGTTCGAGGCCGTGCTGCGCATCCTGGACGAGCGCCTGGGCAAGTACGAGGTCGCGCAGTGGACCAAGCCCACCGGCGGCTACTTCGTCTCCCTGGACGTCATTGATGGCACCGCCACCCGCGTGTGGGAGCTGGCCAAGGAGGCCGGCATTGTGCTGACCCCGGCCGGTTCCTCCTTCCCGCTGGGCCAGGACCCGAACGACCGCAACATCCGGCTTGCGCCGTCGATGCCGCCGCTGGAAGAGGTCGAGGCCGCCATGGACGGCGTGGCCGTCTGTGTGCTTCTGGCCGCCCTCGAGAAGCTGGGGGCGTAGCGCAATTAACAACACGGATATTGCGTATTGGCTCGATCAGGTAATCCCGGCCTCCCTGGAGTTCCGCGACGTCTCCTCCGCTGACGGCGGCACCCGCTGGCGGATCGGAACCGCCGAGCTCGGCGACGGCCAGGCGCTGGCGGTGACCGTGGGCTTTAGCCAGGTGGATACCGGCCTGCAGCGCGCCGACGATGGCGTCGACGTGCGCTGTGAGCTGCTGGCCGTGGGCCGGACGAACCCCGCCACGGTGGCGGCGGCGGTGCAGGCTGCCGCGGATCAGATTGCGGCGGCGGCCGGGGTCATCCCGGCCCAGCCCGGCGTCCTGCTGCCGAACATGGCCGCGGGCAGCGCCCTGGAGCAGGACGAATCCGTCACGGCCCGGCACGGGCTGCTCATCGCCCCCTACCTCTGGGGCGGGCAGACCCCGCAGGTGGCAGAGGACAAACGTCTGACGCTGATCTGCCAGCTGCTGGTGCTCACCGACGCCGAATACTCCTACGCCGCCGACGAAGGCGTGGGGCCTTTCCAGCAGGCAGTCGCCGACGGCGGGATTGACCTGCTCGACTTCTCCCGGGCCGATGGCTAAGCGGTAGGATTTACGGCGTGGCTCTTTACCGGAAATATCGTCCCGCAAGTTTCTCCGAGGTGGTAGGCCAAGAACAGGTCACCACCCCGTTGTCGGCTGCCCTGGACTCGGGGCGCATCAACCACGCCTACCTGTTTTCCGGGCCGCGGGGCTGCGGCAAGACCTCCTCGGCGCGCATTATGGCGCGCTCGCTCAACTGCGTGGAAGGGCCCACCTCCACCCCGTGCGGGGTCTGTGAGTCCTGTGTCTCCCTGGCCCCGGGCGGGCCGGGCAACCTGGACGTCACTGAACTGGACGCCGCCTCCCACAACGGAGTGGAGGACATGCGCGAGCTGCGCGACCGCGCCTACTACGCCCCGGCGGAGTCCCGCTACCGTATCTTCATCATCGACGAGGCGCACATGATCTCCGCCTCGGGCGCGAACGCCCTGCTCAAGGTGGTTGAGGAGCCGCCGGAGCACGTCATCTTCATCTTCGCGACGACGGAGCCGGAAAAAATCATCGGCACCATCCGCTCGCGTACCCACCACTATCCCTTCCGGCTGCTGACCCCGCCGGCGATGAAGGGGCTGCTGCAGCGCACCGTCGCCGCCGAGGGCGTGCAGGTCGAAGACTCCGTCTACCCCATGGTCATCCAGGCCGGCGGCGGCTCCCCGCGTGACACCCTCTCCATCCTGGACCAGTTGCTGGCCGGCGCCGGCCCGGACGGCCTGACCTACGAGCTCGCCCGCCCGCTGCTGGGCGTCGCGGACATCACGCTCATCGACGACGCCGTCGCCGCCCTGGCCAGCGGCGACAAGGCCGCCCTGTTCCAGCTGGTCGATCACGTCATTGAGGCCGGCCACGAGCCGCGCCGTTTCGCCGTCGACCTGCTGGACCGCCTGCGCGATCTCATGGTGCTCCAAGCCGTCCCGGACGCCATCTCCGCCGGGCTGGTCGACGCCCCCGCCGACCGCGCCGAGGCGCTGACCGATCAGGCGCAGCGCTTCAGCGGCGACCACCTGGTCTTTCTGGCCGAGACCGTCAGCGAGCAGATTGCCGGCCTGCGCGGGGCGACCTCGCCGCGCTTGCTGCTGGAAATCCTCTGCGCTCACCTGGTCTCCGCCGCCCGCCCGGCCGTTGGCCCCGCGGCGCCGACCACCAGCGGCCAGCCCCACCTGGCGGCCCAGTCCGGCCAGCCCCACCCGGCGGCCCAGTCCGGCCAGCCCCACCCGGCGGCCCAGTCCGGCCAGCCGCAGCAGCAACCGCAACAGCAACAGACCCAGTCCCGGCCCGCCGGCTCCGCCCAGGAGGGCGCGGCAGCCGCCGCGGCCACCGCTGCCCGAATCGCCGCCGCCCGCCGAGAGCGCCAGCAGCAGGGCAACGCTCAAAACCGCGGCCCCGAGCAGTCACCGGCACCGGCACCGGTCCATGTCGAAAAGCCGGTGCCTGCCGAGCACCCGGGTGAGCAGCCGGCGGAAGCCGCAGCGGCTGACGCGCAGCAGGAGCAGCCCCAGCAGGAACAGGCCCCGGCCGCCGCGCCGGTAACGCACGGCGCGGACGCCGAGCCGGAGCGCGCACCGCAGCCGACCGAGCAGCCGGAGCGCCCGGCAGCGGAGCCCGCTGAGCAGGAGGATGACGCCGAGCAGTCTGGGCAGCCCGCAGAATCGGCACCGGAGCAGGCACAGACTGCTGCCGCACCGGAACCGGCTTCCGACCCGGAGGAGCTGACCGCGGCTATTCGGAACCAGTGGGCCACGCTGCGTGAGCGCGTGGGCGCTACCAACAAGGTCGCCGAGATCATGTTGACCGAGGCGCGCGTGCTGGGCATCCGGGACAACACCCTGGTCTTAGGACACACCACCGGGGCGCTGGCGCAGCGCTTGAACGCTCCGGAAAACGCCGGGGACCTGCAGCGGGTCCTGCGCGAGGAATACCAGGTCGAGCTCGGCATCGAGTGCGTGGTCGGAACCGACCCGGTCCAGCAGGGCTTCAACGCCCAGCCGGGCGCCAAGCCGGCCTGGAACCCGCAGAAAAACCAGCGCGAATCCAGCGACGATCAGGAGTCCGAGAGGCCTAGCTCTGCTGCGCCCACGCCCGAACCGCAACCAGCGGATAATTCTGGCTGGGGCAGCCCGCGGCCTTTAGGTGGTCCGGAAGAGCCGGAGAAGGCACCGTCCCCGCAGCCCCAGCAGGCCCCGCCCGCCGCGCCCACGGCGCAGGGGTCCGGTGCGGGTGCAGGCGGTGGGAATGTCGCTAACGCGCGCCCTAGCTGGCAGGACCGCATTCAGCAGGCGGCGGCGCAGGCGAAAAAGCGCGATGCCAACACCTTCAGCAACGGGGTGCCGCTGCCGCCGGACCCGGGCCCGGAGGAAGGCTACGGTGTCCCGCCGGAAGACGACTACGTGCCGCAACAGCCGGCCGGTCAGCCAGAGGCCCCGCAGCAGGAGCAGGCGCCGCGGCCGGCACCAGGGCAGGGCCAGCCCGGCCCGCAGGACGCTGCGGCGCTGCGGGACGAGGAAGAGCAGATGATGGCGGCCGCGGCCCAGGAGACCGGGGAGCGCGACCACCGCAGTGCCTTGGAAGTAGCGATGGAGTTGCTCAGCGATCAGCTGGGGGCGCGTCGCTTGTAGCGATCAGGGGCACGCAGCCTCTTCAACGGTCCAGTTTCGGCGGTAGACTCGGGCACTGGCGAATTTATCCCTAAAATTCTTGAGAGAAAGGCATAGCCATGACCCAGCCGGATCAACCCGCAGACATGAATGAACTGATCGCGCAGGCCGCCCGCGTGCAGGCCGAACTGCAGAAGGCCCAGGAAGAAATCCTGGCCTCTGAGGTCGAAGGCACCGCCGGCAACGGCCTGGTGACCTGCACCATGACCGGTGGCGCGGAGCTCAAGGACTTGAAGATCGACAAGTCCGTCGTGGATCCGGAGGACGTGGAGACCCTGCAGGATCTGGTCATCGGCGCCTTCAAGGATGCCCACCAGAAGGCCGGCGAGCTGGCCCAGGAAAAGATCGGCCCGCTGTCCCAGGGCATGGGCGGCGGCGCCCCGGGCGACATGGGCAATCTGATGGGTTAGTCTTGCCCCCGGCTGCGTAACGTAGCCGGCTGTACCGGGCCGCGGTTTGCTTTTGGGAAAAAGCAGGCTGCGGCCTTATTCTTGTTCTCGTTGCCTTTCCCGGAGTAAAGAAAGTAGGTCGGTGCCCGGTGTTTGAAGGACCTTTGCAGGATCTCATCGACGAGCTCTCCCGGCTGCCGGGCGTGGGCCCGAAGAGCGCGCAACGGATCGCCTTCCACATTCTGCACATGGAACCCGAGGACATCGAGCGTTTGCGCAACGCGCTGGCCGCCGTGCGCGACGGGGTAACCTTCTGCCGGATTTGCTGCAATATCTCCCGGGAATCGGTCTGCCGCATCTGCGTGAACTCGCAGCGCGACCGCAGCACCATCTGCGTGGTGGAGGAGCCGAAGGACATCCAGGTCATCGAGCGCACCGGCGAATACGAGGGGCGCTATCACGTGCTGGGCGGGGCGCTGGATCCGTTGGCCAATATCGGCCCGAAAGACCTGAACATCTCCCAGCTGCTGCAGCGCATCGGCGGTGTGCTGCCCGACCGAGAGCTCGCGGATTCCACGGAGGAGAACCCGCAGTACGACTCCACGCCGGAGATCAAGGAAGTCATCCTGGCCACCGACCCGAACACGGAGGGCGAGGCCACCGCCTCCTACCTGGTGCGCCTGCTCAAGGACTTCCCGGACCTGCGGATAACCCGCCTGGCCTCCGGCATGCCGCTGGGCGGCGACCTGGAATTCGTGGACGAGCTGACGTTGTCGCGCGCCCTGTCGGGCCGCCTGACGGTCTAGGCCAGGCGCTCCGCCCGCAGCTGCTGTACCGCGGGCAGGTCCAGCGGAGCCAGATCCTGGAGCCGCTGGCCGGTGGAGCGGGCCAGCAGCAGGTCGGCCAGCTGCGGGTTGCGGGCCAGGGCCGGGCCGTGCATATAGGTGGCGATGACGCTGTCCTGGACCGCGCCCTCGCCGACGCGCTGCTGCTTGGCGTCGGGCAGGTCGGCGGTGGCGGCGGCATCGCTGTTGCCGGTGCCGCGCTTGACGATACCCAGGGGCTGGGCCGACGGGCCCAGGATGGTCGCGCCCAGGTGGTTTTCGAAGCCGGTCAGCGGCTCGGTCAGCTCGCTGGTGTAGCCGGCCGCCCAGGGGGTGGACTGGACCTCACCGATGGCGCGTTCCTGCAGGGGAGAGGTGGTCGCGTCCAGCAGGCCGACGCCGTCGACCACGCGCCCGGAGGCGCGGAAGGACTCGCCTAAGACCTGCAGGCCCGCGCAGATGGCGAAGATGGGGCGCCCGGCATGGGCGGCGCGGATCAGTCCGCCGTCGGAGATGAGGTGCTCCGCGGCCAGGATTTGGGCCGAGTCCTCGCCGCCGCCGAGGGTGTAGATGTCCAGCTGTTCCGGGACCGCTTCGCCCAGCTTGATGGGCACAATCTCGGCGTCGAAGCCGCGCAGCCGGGCGCGCTGGCGCAGCACCAGGGCGTTGCCGTCGTCGCCGTAGGTGCCCAAGACATCGGGAAGAATCAGGCCGATGGACAGGGTATTAGGCATGGCGGTTCTCCTTATTCTCCGAGTTTTCGTGCTGCAAAGCAGCGTCGCGCTCTAGGGCCTTTTTCAGATCGCGGAAGGCAGTGTAGTTGGCCAGGACCTCCACGCGGCCGGGCGGGCAGGCGTCGATGGCCTGGACCGGATCCGGGATGAGCTCGTGAGTAATGTCCGCGTAGACCAAGCGCACCGCCAGGTCGGTGCCGCGCTCGCCGGCGGCCTTGACGGAAATGCCTTCGAAGTCCTCGAAGCGTACGTCCCATAACCAGGACATGTCCACGCCGTCAGCCACCTGGCCGTTGGTGGCGATGACGAGGCCGTCCGCGCTGCGGTCCACCATGGATAGCGCTTCCTGCCAGCCGGCCGGGTTCTTGGCCAGCAGCAGGCGGATTTCGTGCTCGCCGCGGGTGATGGTGGAATAGCGCCCGGCCACGTCGTCGATGCTCTCCACGGCGGTGACGGCGGCATCGGTAGCAATGCCGAAGGCCTCCGCGGCGGCGGCGACGGCCTGGGCCGCGTTACCGCGGTTGGCGCGCCCGGGAAGCGCCAGGTTCAGCGGATAGGTGCCCGCGGGGCTGACGATGCCCTCTTCGCTGACCGTCCACTCCGGCTGCGGGCGGCGGAATTCGCGCCCGTCGGGCAGCTTCTTGACCGCGTACCAGTTCTCCGGTTCGCGGACCACGTGGCCGCCGGTGCGCGGGCAGGTGACGGAGTCGCCCAGCCAGCCGGCGCCGGCTGCTACCCAGATGACATTCGGGGCGTCGTAGGCCACCGAGGTCATCAGCACGTCGTCGCAGTTGGCGATGACCAGCATGTCCGGGTGGGCCTCCACGCAAGAGCGCAGGGCGCGCTCGATCTTGTTGATCTCGCCCACGCGGTCGAGCTGATCGCGCGAGAGGTTCAGCAGCACCAACGCCTGCGGGTTCAGGTTGTCGGTCACATGCGGCACGTGCAGCTCATCGACCTCGAGGACCAGGTGGGAAGCCTCCTTGCCCGCCAGCAGGGCGGAGATGATGCCGGCGTCCATGTTGTCGCCGCCGTCGTTGGTGGCCACGGTGTGGCGCGTACGCAGGGCCGCGGCCAGCATCCGGGTGGTGGTGGACTTGCCGTTGGTGCCGGTGACCAGGACGGCCGGGCGGCCGGCGCCCAGGGAGGACATGATGCTCGGGTCGATGGCGTTGGCCACCAGGCCGCCGATCATCCCGCCGGCGCCGCGCCCGGTGGCGCGGGAAGCCGTGGTGGCCAGGTTCGCGGCCGAGGTGGCGACGGACGTCCGCACCTTCCTGAGCGTTCTGCGTAGGTTAAAACTCATAGGCTACAGGTTAGTCCGCCGGTGGGCCCGGGCGCGATTGTGCACGCGGGTGGGCTTTTAAGAATTTGCCTGCGGTTTGCTGTTGCGCTGCCCGCCGCGGTTGCCGCGCCCACCGCGCCGCCGCCCGCCGCGCTTGCGCCGAGAGCCGCGGGAGCCGCCCTGCCCTGCGCCTTCGCCGTTTTTCGGCGACGTTGAGTCGGTTTTCGCCCCCGCCGCATGCTCCGGCGCGGCACCCGACTGGGCGCTGGAGTTGTTGGAACCGGAGCGGTTCGCCCCGCCGCGGCTGCTGCGCCGGCGCCGCCGCCGGCTGCGGCGCGAGCGGCGCGAGCCGTTGTCCTCGGCCCGGCCGCCGCGGGAGCTGCGTGCGCCCCGGCTGGCGCCGGTGGTGTTGTTTCCCTCGGACTCTTGCGCCGCGGCGTGGTCCGCGCCGGCCTGCTCGCTGGCGGGAGTGATGCGCTCGACGGCCTCGAGGAAGGCCCGGTCCGACATCAGCGGGATGCCCTTGCGGTGGGCGTGCATGGGCTTGCCCACCAGGTCGGTGGTGACGTTGCAGACCACCAGGGAGGTCTCCCGGCTGAGCTTTTCCGAGTAGTTGAGTTCGTGCCGGGTAATGGCGGCGATGATCTCGTCCGGGTCCGCCGTGATTTCTGGGGCCACGACGATCTCCATGCCCGGCTCCAGCTCGTGCCCGGGCCGGTAGGGGCCGGGGTTCTGGTGGATGCGCGGGGCCTCCTCCGCGTCGACGCGCAGGTGTGAGCGCTGCAGGCCGAATTTATCGCCGCGCACCTCGTCTGGGGTGGTGGCAGCCAGCGGCCCGCGCTCGGCCTGGGCGAGGTAGAGGGCCACGAGGAGCTCGGTGGCCTCGCGGGAGGTCTGCGATTCCGGGACGTTGGCCCGCTTCGTGGTGGCGACCGCGCTCGGGGTCAGCACCCCGCAGTGGCGGGCGGTGGTGGCCAGCCGGATGTCCTCGAGCTGGACGCCCTGGCGCCGCGCGGAGGCCAGCGTGTCGATGATCCGCTCCGGGGCCGGCACGTGGCCGACCTTCTGCCGGCGCCGGCGGTTGTTGCCGCGGTTGCGGTTGCGGCTCCGGTTCTGCCGGGCCGCGGCCGTCATGGCGCGCCGAGCCTCGGAGACCACGAAACCCCACGCGAAGGGGGTGTCGTGAACGACCAGGGTGCGGCCGTCCAGGAGCCGGTCCAGGGGCTTGAGGATTCGGGAGAAGTTCTGGCCGGCGGAGACTTCCTCGTGGCTTAGCCCGTGCAGATGCCTAGGGCCGGGATCGCTGCCGGGGTTGAGGACGGCGTGGAAATCCTGGCCAACTTCCCCGGCGGCGTTGAAGGTCAACGCGTCCAGGGCCACGAGCTGGGCCGTGGACGGGTGGATGCCGGTGGTCTGCACGGTCAGCGCGACGAAGGGGAAGTCCGCAGCGGCGGTGGCGGACTGTTTCGCCGCGGCGTCCTCCGGACGCTGGGCGCGCGGGTCGTGCGGCTTGGGCGGGGTCGCCCCAGCCGCGGGCGCAGAATCTGCCCCATCGCCGGCCCCAGAGCCGGAACCGTTGTTCGGGCGCGCAGGTGAAGTACTCATTGAGGATAGTGTAGTTCACCGTTTTCCGCTGGGATGATTGGCAGGGCCCTACCGCAAAGACCTGGCGCGGCGGCCCCACCCACACCATCCAGCGCGGCAACGGCCCCCGCTTACGCCGTGTGGAAGGGGCCGGAGGTTTAAGGAGTCGGATCTACCGGTTCAGTGAAGGGGTCGCCTCAGAAGTCACCTGGAAGGTCGTGGTGGTGGCGAGCCGGGGTCGTGGGTACCTCGGTGGACGGGGCGCTGCGGGAAGCGCTAGGCCAGCGCGCGGTTGACCGCGGAGTCGATGGCGCGCAGGGAAGCGGTGGTCGTGGAACCGGCGATCCCTACGCCCCAGACCTTGGTGCCGTTGACGTCGGCGGCGATATAGCAGGCGGCCTCCGCGTCGTCGCCGGCGCTGCGGGAGCGCTGCGAGTACTCGATGACCTCGAATTCCAGGCCCAGGGCCTCCAGGGCATTGGCATAAGCTGCGATGGGGCCGTTGCCGGAGCCGCGCACGGTGGAGTTCTCACCGTTGTAGACCACCTCGGCGCTCAACTGCGTGACGCCGCCGGCGGCCTCCGCGTTGTCGATGGTGACGTGGACCTGCTCCAGTGGCGAGGTGCGATCCAGGTATTCCTGGGCGAAGATGTCCCACATGTTCTTGGAGTTAATCTCGCCGCCCTCGGCGTCCGTGACCGCCTGTACCACGGCGGAGAACTCGCTCTGCATGGCCCGCGGCATGTTGATGCCGTGGTCGGTCTTCATGATGTAGGCAACCCCGCCCTTGCCGGACTGGGAATTGACGCGGATGACCGCCTGGTAGTCGCGGCCCACGTCCTTCGGGTCGATGGGCAGGTAGGGCACCTCCCAGGTGGTCTCCCGCAGCTTGTCCCAGGAGACCTCCGTGTTGTTGGCGCCCGGCACGACCTGGTCCGCCATGGCGTCCAGGCCCTTGTTGATGGCGTCCTGGTGGGAGCCGGAAAACGCGGTGAACACCAACTCGCCGCCGTAGGGGTGGCGCTCGGGGACGCGCAGCTGGTTGCAGTATTCCACGGTCTCGCGGATGGCCGGCAGATCCGTGAAGTCAATCTGGGGATCGACGCCCTGGGTCAGCATGTTCAAACCCAGCGTGATCAGGTCCACGTTGCCGGTGCGCTCGCCATTACCGAACAAACAGCCCTCGATCCGGTCGGCGCCGGCCAGGTAGCCCAGTTCCGCCGCGGCGATGCCCTCGCCGCGGTCGTTGTGCGGGTGCAGGGACATGATGATGTCGGCGCGCCGGGCGAAGTTGCGGTGCATCCACTCGATGGAATCCGCGTACACGTTGGGCGAAATCATCTCCACCGTCGACGGCAGGTTGATGATCATCGGGTCCTCGGGGCTCGGATCCATGATGTCCACGACCGCGTCGCAGACCTCCACCGCAAACTCCAGCTCGGTGCCGGTGAAGGACTCCGGCGAGTACTCCCAGCGCCAATTGGTGTCCGGGTAGTCCTGCGCGATGTCGCGGATCAACTTCGCGGCGTCGGTGGCCAGCTTCTTGATGGCCGGCTTGTCCTTGCGGAAGACCACGCGGCGCTGCAACTTCGAGGTCGAGTTGTAGAAGTGCACGATGACGTTCTTGGCGCCGGCGCAGGCCTCGAAGGTGCGGCGGATGAGATGCTCACGCGCCTGGACCAGCACCTGGATGGTGACGTCTTCCGGGATCTTGTTCTGCTCGATGATTTCGCGGACGAAGTCAAAGTCCGTCTGGGAGGCCGAGGGGAAGCCGACCTCGATCTCCTTGTAGCCCATCTTGACCAACAGGTCGAACATGCGGTGCTTGCGCTCGGGGCTCATCGGGTCGATGAGCGCCTGGTTGCCGTCGCGCAAATCCACCGCGCACCACTGCGGCGCGTGCGTGATGGTCTTATCCGGCCAGGTGCGGTCCGGCAAGCGGATGTCTTCTACCTCGGTGGCAAACGGCTGATAGCGGTTTACCGGCATGGAGGAATTGCGCTGCTTATTCCAGGCCGGCTGGCCTTCCCGGCGGGGCCCAGCCGGGGTGGTGATTTCGCGCGGGGCGGAGATGAATGCGTCGTTCGGGCTCATGGTGTGGTTCCTTATTCTGCGTGGTCTTCGTCGGGGTTGCTATTAGCTGGTCTGCCTTAACGGGTGGCGGTCGCGGGCTAGGCCGTGCGATCCGCGGCGCGGAGTATGCGCGTGGCGTCACAACTAGGTGGTGGTGATTGGGTGAGCCCTCCGGCGATATGCGGGGCGGTCAGCGTAGGGGATAAGCCGGCACGGGCGCGGCGAGGTCACCGCGGCGGGGCGCTGACCGCAATCTGCCGGTCGGGGGAATGAAGTTCCTGCATCCTTATACCGACGGGCAAACCGGGCTGGGGCTAAATCCCGCCGCGGCTGATAAGTAGTAGCATCTGCCGCGAAGTCATGTGGCACAGACTACATGCCATTCCACGGGGTGGCAACTAAATATTCTTTTATTTCATTAGATGGGAAGTTCTGCGTTGCGGCGACGCTGCGGGGAGGAAAGCCCCAGCCGTGCGCGGGGTGTGCTGCGGCTTCCCGTGCGCGCGGTGGGCCGCTACCATTTCCAGACGTGGAAGAAACCAAGAGTACCGCCGCACCCCGGCTGCACCGCCGCGACTGGGCGGGGGCCGCGGCCGTCGGCCTGGGCGGTTCGGGACTGCGCCTGGGGGTACTCGCGGGGATGGGGGCGGCCAACGGCGAACGCCTCGGGGACCTGCTCAACAAGTGGGATGCCGAGTACTACACGCAGATCGCCGCTCACGGCTACTTCGACGCCCAGATAGCCGGCGACGGCCCGGCCTATGAGAAGACCCTGGCGTTCTTTCCCGGCTTCCCCTTCCTGTTGCGCGCCGGGCACGCGCTGACCGGGGTGCACTATTCCACCCTGGCGGTGGTGCTCAACATCGCGCTGACCGTCGTGCTGGCCGCCGGGGCCATGGCCTTGGCCAACCGGGTGGCCTTAAGCTGCGGGGCCGCGCCGGGGCGGGGTTACCGCCTGGCCGCGGCGGCGGTGGTGACCGGCGCGCCGATGGCCATTGTCTTTGCCATGCCCTATACCGAGGCGCTCTTCGGAGCGCTGGCCATCTGGGCCCTGGTGGCGCTGTGGGACAGGCGCTGGTGGGCCGCGGCGGCGCTGGTCTTTTGCCTGGGCCTGGTGCGCCTGACCGCGGTGGATGTGCTCGCCGCGTTCGCCCTGGCCGTGCTGGTCTACGGCCGTCGGCAGTGGTCCGCGTGGGCCGGACTGGCGGTCTCCGCGGTCCCGCTGGTGGCCTACCTGGCCTGGGCGAATTCCCACCTCACCGCGGTGGGCGGGTACTTCGGGACCCAGCAAAAGCACTGGAACTCCGGCTTCGACGGCGGGCTGGCCAGCCTGCGCTGGGTGGGCACGAGCCTGACCAGCGCGTGCAACGCCGGCTTTCTGCTGACTACCGCCGTCATGCTGGCCGCCCCGCTGTGCCTGGTCCTGGCGTGGCGCCGGATGGGGCTGGCGCCGTGGTGGTTTAGCGCGGCGCTGATGGTCAACGTCTTGGCCTCCGACGGCATCATGCACTCGCGTCCGCGGCTGCTGCTGCCGGCGGTCATCGTCGTGCTGCCGCTGCTGGTTGCCGGCTTCCGCCGCCTGCCCGGCTGGGCCATGGGGCTGCTGGTGGCCCTATGGGTGCTATTCGGCGCCTGGTTCTCGGCCTATATGCTCGCCGTATTCGAGTGGGCTATCTAGGCGGCTAATGCGGGTCGGCGGCTAGCGCGGTTCGCTGCGCGATTTCTCGCCGCTGCCGACGGACTGCTGGGAGAGCACGATGGTGGCCGCGATCATGAGGGCCAGGGCCAGGCCCATCACCGCCCAGCCGGCGGCGGAGGTGATCTGGAATTTCTCGCCCAGGATGGCATAGCCCAGCAGGAAGGCCACCATGGGCTCGACGATGGTCATCGCGGGCAGCGACTGCTTGAGCGGGCCCGCGTGGAAGGAATATTGCTGGACCACCGTGCCGGTGGCGGCGGTGGCGATAAGCGCGTAGAACTCCCAACTGGTCAGGAGCTCGCCCACGCCGGAGTGCGCGAAAATATCAACGACCGCCTTGGACAGCACCGCCACGTACCCGTAAATGCCGCCGCAGATCGTGCCGAGCATCAGGGCGCGCTGGCTGCGGCGGCGCCAGCCGGTAAAGGCCAGCACCGCCATGACGGTGATTCCCACCAGCAGCGCCGGCGCCCAGTCGGAGACGGCGGGCTGCGGCTTGCCGGCGCTGGGGCGGCCCAGGATGATGAGCGTGCCCACCGCGACGGTCAGCACCAGGGACCAGCCGATCTCCTGCCCGCTCATGCGGCGGCGGGAATACCAGGCTGCCAAGGGGAGCGTGAACATCAGGGACATGACCAGGATGGGCTGGACGATGAGCAGGGTGCCGAAGCCCAAGGCGATGACCTGCAGCCCGTAGGCCGCCAGCGCGGCGAAGGTGCCCACCCACCACAAAGGCTGGGTCATGGCGGTGCGCATGACCGAGGAGGGGGCATCGAGTGCAATCCGGTGCCGCACCACTGTCCCCCAAGCCACGGTGAGGGCCGAGGCCAAGGCAAAGAAGATGGCGACGAGATTGCTTAACACCTACCCAACCGTAGTGAATGCCACGGAATTCTGTGGCCATTGGGTCACCGATGTCGCGCAAAAAGCTCTACCATGAAAGGGTGCATGTAAATGCTGGCTCCGCGAATTGTGCGGGGTAACATGAGCACTTGACTACCGAGTGACAGGTATTCACGAAGACAAGTATTCGCGAAAGGTGGCAACAGCACGTGGCCTTAGTCGTTCAAAAATACGGTGGCTCTTCCCTGGAATCGGCCGAGCGCATCCGCGCGGTCGCAGAGCGGATCGTCGCCACCAAGAAGGCCGGCAACGACGTGGTGGTCGTGTGCTCCGCCATGGGTGATACCACGGACGAGCTGTTGGACCTGGCAGCCCAGGTCAACCCCGTGCCCCCGCGCCGGGAGATGGACATGCTGCTGACCGCCGGTGAGCGCATCTCCAACTCGCTGGTCGCGATGGCCGTGGAATCCCTGGGCGCGCACGCACAGTCCTTCACCGGCTCCCAGGCCGGCGTCCTGACCACGGAGCGGCACGGCAACGCCCGGATCGTGGACGTGACCCCGGGGCGCATCACGGAGGCCCTCGACAAGGGCAAGATTTGCATCGTGGCGGGTTTCCAGGGCGTGAACAAGGAGTCGCGCGACGTGACCACCCTGGGCCGGGGCGGTTCGGATACGACCGCCGTGGCGCTGGCCGCGGCCCTGAACGCTGACGTGTGCGAGATTTACTCCGACGTCGACGGCGTCTACACCGCCGATCCGCGCATCGTGCCGGACGCCCAGAAGCTGGAGAAGCTGTCTTTCGAAGAGATGCTGGAGCTGGCCGCGGTCGGTTCCAAGATCTTGGTGCTGCGCAGCGTTGAATACGCCCGCGCCTTCAATGTTCCGTTAAGAGTTCGCTCGTCTTATAGCAATGACCCCGGCACCCTGATCGTCGGGTCGATGGAGGATATTCCCATGGAAGAAGCAGTACTGACCGGTGTCGCCACTGACAAGTCCGAGGCCAAGGTGACCGTCCTGGGCATCCCGGACCGCCCGGGCGAGGCGGCCAAGGTCTTCCGCGCCATCGCGGATGCCGAGATCAATATCGACATGGTCCTGCAGAACGTCTCCTCCCTGGACGACGGCCGCACGGACATCACCTTCACCTGTCCGCGCGCCGACGGCCCGCGCGCCATGGAGCTGCTGTCCAAGCTGCGCGGCGAGGGCGACTGGTCCAACGTGCTCTACGACGACCAGGTCGGCAAGGTCTCCCTGGTGGGCGCCGGCATGAAGTCGCACCCGGGCGTGACGGCCGACTTCACCGAGGCCCTGCGCGACGTCGGCGTCAACATGGAGCTCATCTCCACCTCGGAGATCCGTATCTCCGTGCTGACCCGCGAGGCCGACCTGGACAAGGCGGCCCGGGCGCTGCACGAGAAGTTCCAGCTGGGCGGCGACGAACCCGCCACGGTCTACGCTGGAACCGGACGCTAAAGCGCGCAGTCACAGCGCAAACCACACAAGTACGGCACGTATGAGACAAGGAGTTTTAAAATCATGACCACCGTGGCGGTAGTAGGGGCAACCGGGCAAGTCGGCCGCGTGATGCGGCAGATCCTGGAGGAGCGTAAGTTCCCGCTGGACAAGATCCGCTTCTTTGCTTCCTCCCGGTCCGCCGGTACGGAGCTGGAATTCGCCGGCCAACAGGTGACGGTCGAGGACCTGACCGAGGTCACCGAGGAGTCCGTTGCGGACGTGGATATCGCGCTGTTTTCCGCCGGCGGGGACACCTCCCGCCAGTGGGCGCCGGTCTTCGTGGCGGCCGGCGCCACGGTCGTGGACAACTCCTCGGCTTTCCGTAAGGACCCGGACGTGCCGCTCATCGTGGCGGAGGTCAATCCGGGCGAGGCCAAGGATCTGCCCAAGGGCATCATCGCGAACCCGAACTGCACCACCATGGCCGCCATGCCGGTGCTCAAGCCTCTCAGCGATGCCGCCGGCCTGCGCCAGCTGCACGTGTCCTCCTACCAGGCCGTCTCCGGCTCCGGCCTGGCCGGCGTGGAGACCCTGACCGCGCAGGTCTACCAGGTCGGCGAGCACAACGTGGACCTGGTCCACGACGGTTCCCGCCTGGACGGCGAGGACACCGGCCCCTACGTCGCCCCGATCGCGTTTAACGCGCTGCCGATGGCCGGCAACCTGGTCGATGACGGCTCCCTGGAGACCGACGAGGAGCAGAAGCTGCGCAACGAGTCCCGCAAGATCCTGGGGCTGCCGGATCTGAAGGTCGCCGGCACCTGCGTGCGCATCCCGGTCTTTACCGGCCACACCATGACCATCCACGCCGAGTTCGACAAGTCCATCACCCCGGACCAGGCCCTAGAGCTGCTGGGGAACGCCCCGGGCGTGAAGGTCGTGGACGTGCCGACCTCGCTGGCCGCCACCGGCATCGACGACTGTCTGGCCGGCCGCGTGCGCCAGGACCAGACAGTGGAGGACAACCGCGGCCTCGTCCTGGTTGTCGCCGGCGACAACCTGCGCAAGGGCGCAGCGCTCAACACCATCCAGATCGCCGAGTTGCTGGTCTAAGCCAGGCATTTACCCAAAGCAAAAGGCTCACCCGCACGGGTGAGCCTTTATTTGATCCCGCCGGGCGGGGGCTAGGCGCTAGTCCTGAGAGGCGGGGGAGGCGCCGGACTGCGGGGTGGGACCTTTGCCGCCGCCGTTGTCGGCCTGCCCGCCGAAGTCGAGGTCGTTGTCAGCAGACGGAACCTCCGGCTTGGTGTGCTGGACGTAGGTCACGGAAGGATCCAGGTCCTCGCGGTCGAAGTCCTCGAGCTCCTCGTCCGCCTCGAGCTCTTCGTAGATCTCCTCGGCGACGAGATCCTCGAATTCGCCGGTGGCCATGTTGGAGGCCGCGGCTAGGCGGGCGAGCTCGCGCTCGTTCTTCTTGGTGAAGCGCTCGCGCGGGTCCAGCTTGCGCTGCACCAGGGTGCGGGCGCGCATGCGCCGGTCGGACTCGTCCGTGAGCTTGCCGCGGCTTCGGATCCAGGTAAAGGACATCACGGTGATCATCAGCAGTCCGAGGTAGCCCAGGATCGGGTAGACGTTGCTGACCAGCTGCTGGAAGCCCACGAAGGACAGGGCGAAGCCGATGAGGCAGGCCACGCAGTAGACCGGGTAGAACAGCTGCGGCTTGGAGCGGGTCAGGCGCTTGCCCAGCGCGTAGAACATGCCCACTGCGGTGTTGAAGACCATGCCGTAGATGACAAAAGTCATGACGTAGCCCAGGGTCGGGTGGATGGTGTTGATGAGCTCCAATACCGGCAGGTCCTGGCCGTTGACGGTCGGGGCGACGAAGAACAGGGAGAAGACCAGCAGGGCCAGCAGGATCAGGTAGATTATGCCGCCGATGAGGCCGCCCCAGCCGACGGCGCGGTTGTCCAGGAAGTTGCCGCCGATGACGATGGACATCGACACCGCGCACATGACGTTCAGGCCGGTGTAGTTCAGCGCGGAAATCCACCAGTTCGGCAGGGTGGTGTCCACGTTGCTGGTGGTCCACTCGTGCATCTGGCTGAAGTCCACGTCCACGGTGAGGATGGTGTAGCCGGTGGCCAGGACGATGAAGAGGACGATGAACGGCGTGATGGTGCCGATGACGGTGGTCACGCGGTCCACGTCGAGCAGGCCGACCAGCAGCACCAAAACCAGCATGACGGTTCCGCCCACCCACACGGGGACGCTCGGGAACTGCTGGGTGATGTTTGAGCCGCCGCCGGCGAACATCACGAAGCCGATGCTAAACAGCGTGGCCAGCGTGGACCAGTCGAGGATTCGGGACGTAATCGGCCCGGAGACCTTCTCATAGACGGCGGTGTGCTCCGAGGCCTGGAAGTAGGAGCCCAGCTGCAGGATGGAAATGCCGGTGATCATCATCAGGCCGGCGGCCAAGGCGATGCCGACTAGGCCCCATTTGCCGAATGCCACGAAGTACTGCATGGCTTCCTGGCCGGAGGCGAAGCCGGCGCCGACGACGACGCCGATGAACGCCATCGAGATTGCTATGGCGCGTTTAAACATGAAAGTTAAACCCCAAATCTGTTATCAAAAAAGCAGCGTAGCCCGAGGCGGGCCTAAAACGTACGGTTTATGAATTTACCTGTTTCCGGCCTGGTTTTCCGGGCAAACACCAGATAGACCACCCGGAAATTCGCAATGTTAAACGGCCGGCCACGTGTCCTGGCCTGGATGTGCCCAGCTTTTCACGCTTTTATCACTATTTGGGCACAATCTGGCCCCGGCGCCGGAGGCTTATGGGTTTGGCCTTAGTATTCTGCCCCTGTACTCGTTTACTCGTTTCCTGTATTCGGTCCTAGCGCGGATCTAGCGTTCGGAGTTCTGGCTGGCCTCGGTGGCGGTGATGAGGTCCTTGCGGGCGCGGGCGACGCGCGAGCGGATGGTGCCGACGCGCACTCCGGTGATCTTGGCGGCTTCCTCGTAGGTATAGCCCAGCACCTGGGTCAGGATGAGGGCCTCGCGGCGGTCGGCGGGGAGGGCGTCGATGAGCGCGCGGGTGTCGATCCAGTCGCTCCAGGTGGCGGAGTTTTCCAGGGCGGGGGCCTGGGAGGCGGCGTCCTCGTAGGAGGTGGCGGACTTGCGCGGCCGGGCCATGTCGTGGCGGATGTTGTCCACCCAGGCGCGGCGGGCGAGGGAGAGTAGCCAGGTGCGCGCTGAGGACCGGGCGGCGAAGCGGGGGAGGGCGGAGATGACCCGCAGATAGGTCTCTTGCGCTAGGTCGTCGGCATTTTCGGGCCCGGCCAGGTGGGCCAGGAGGCGCCAGACGTCGTCCTGGGTGGTGCGGATGAACTCCGTCAGCGCGCGGCGGTCACCGCGCCCGGCGGCAAGTGCCAGGTCGGTGACGCGCGCGTCGTCGGCTGCGGAGTGGTGTTTCATCATCCTGAATTTACCAGGCACCGAATCCGGTTTTGGACCTACACTGGGGGCGAGGCAGGGTGCTGCATGAACCCTGACTGAGGTAAACATATCAATAGATGGAGTTTGTTTGCCAACCACTATTAAATGGTCTAAACTATAGGCCAACGGCTTTTAATAGCTGACCAATATTGCCACTGAAGGAGGCATCCCCATGACTCAAGATTCTTCTGCAGCAGACCAGATCCTGGGCCGCGGCAACCGCACCGCTGGCGAAGGCCAGACCACCCGCCCGTCCGGCCAGCCGGTTGCGTCCGAGAACCGTTCCGTCACCGCCGGTCCGCAGGGCCCGAACGTACTCAATGACGTTCACCTGATTGAGAAGCTGGCGCACTTCAACCGCGAGCGGGTCCCGGAGCGCACCCCGCACGCCAAGGGCCACGGCGCCTTCGGTGAGCTGCACATCACCGAGGATGTCTCCCAGTACACCAAGGCCAAGCTCTTCCAGAAGGGCACCGTTACCCCGATGGCCATCCGTTTTTCCACCGTCGCCGGTGAGCAGGGCTCCCCCGACACCTGGCGCGACGTGCACGGCTTCGCCATGCGCTTCTACACCGAGGACGGCAACTACGACATCGTGGGTAACAACACCCCGACCTTCTTCATCCGTGATGCCATTAAGTTCCCGGACTTCATCCACTCCCAGAAGCGCCTGGGCACCAATGGCCTGCGCAACGCGGATATGCAGTGGGACTTCTGGACCCGTTCCCCGGAGTCGGCGCACCAGGTGACCTACCTGATGGGTGACCGCGGTACCCCGAAGACCTCCCGTCACCAGGACGGCTTCGGTTCCCACACCTTCCAGTGGATCAACGAGGAAGGCAAGCCGGTCTGGATCAAGTACCATTTCAAGACCCGCCAGGGCTGGGACTGCTTCACCGACGCCGAGGCGGCGGAGATGGCCGGCCAGAACGCCGACCACCACCGCGAGGATCTCTACAACGCCATCGAGCGCGGCGACTACCCGGTCTGGGACGTCAAGGTCCAGATCATGCCCTTCGAGGACGCGGAGACCTACCGCTTCAACCCCTTCGACCTGACCAAGACCTGGTCGCAGAAGGACTACCCGCTGCACGATGTGGGCTACTTCGTGCTCAACCGCAACCCGCGCAACTTCTTTGCGCAGATTGAGCAGCTGGCCCTGGACCCGGCCAACCTGGTCCCGGGCGTGGGTCTGTCCCCGGACCGCATGCTGCAGGGCCGCGTGTTCGCCTATTCCGATCAGCAGCGCTACCGTATCGGGCCGAACTACAAGCAGCTGCCGGTCAACCAGCCGCTGAACGCGGACAAGGTCAACACCTACGAGCACGAGGGCCCGATGTCCTTCCTGTTTAACGACCCGCAGGATCCGGTCTACTCCCCGAACCGCTACGACAAGGGCGCGGGCTACCTGGATGACGGTGAGACCTCCAATCAGCACGATGATTTCGGTCAGGCTAGCGATCTCTATGTCAACCCGAACCCGCACGGCACCGACCTGTCGCGCGCCCCGTACGTCAAGCACGCCGAGGATGACGACTTCATCCAGCCGGGCATCCTCTACCGCGAGGTCATGGATGACGGCGAGAAGGAGCGCCTGGCCGACAACATCACCAATGCCATGGCTGGTGTGTCCGAGCAGGTCGAGCAGCAGGTCTACCACTACTGGGATCAGGTAGACCAGAACCTGGGCAAGCGCGTCCGCGAGCTCTTCGCGGAGAAGAAGTAGCCAGCGCGCTGATCCAGCCGTTCCACCCGGCTGGAAATGGCCACAGATAGCTAGTACCCCGCGGGAAACCGCGGGGTACAGTGCTTTGTGCACTACATCAGCCTCCCCGCGCGCCGCAGGGCGGCAAGCGCCCCAGCCGGCCCGGCACCGGAGCGGTCCCGCCGGTGACCAAACCGGGAATAAAAATGGCAGCGGTGGGCGAAACGGCGCGCCTAGCCGACACTATAGGTGCTGGTAGATATCGTTTCCTAGTATGAACGACGCCCGCTTTGCTAGCCCTGCCAGCCCCTCTGCCGCCGCGGATTCCGCGGACGGCCACCGCCAACCCCACCGCTTCCGGTCCGGGCTGGCAGCTTTGGTCGTTCTGGTGCTGCTCGCCGCCTGCGCCGGCATTGCCGCCGCGGTGGGGATGAGCCCGGAGAAGGCCTGGAACTCCGCCGACTCGGAGGAGGGGGTGACCGGCGCCCCGGCCGCCGATGCTCCCGCCGGCATCGATCCGAACGAGCTGGTCGACGCCCGCCGCGCGACCGGCGAGGCCCAGAGCCAGGCCGGCTTCCTCAAGTCCGGCACGCAGCAGCTGGCCGACGGCACCGGCCAGCTCAAAGACCGCACCGGGGAGATCACCGGCGGTGTGGACCAGCTCAGTCAGGGCACCCAGGAACTGGTGGATGGCTTGGTGCAGCTGCAGGCCGGCACCGGTCAGCTGGGCGCGGGCGCTACCGAGCTAGCCGACGGGGTCGGCCAGGCCGTCGATCAGATCACCGGTATCGAGGTGGTCCGCGGGCAGATCCTGACCGCTATCGATGGCGCGCTGGGGGATCTGCGCGGCAACGACTCCGCGGACGCGAAGAAGCTGCGCGGTCAGCTCAAGGACCTGCGCGGCCAGGTCGATACCTTCAAGATCGACGAGTCCATCACCGGGGAGCTCAACCGCCTCAAGGACGGCTCCCGCGAGCTGTCCAACGAGTTGGCGGTGCCCGGCTACGCCTACCATGACGGCATCTACTCTGCGACGGAGGGCGCCAAGCAGCTCAACGCCGCCATCGGGGAGCTAGACGGCGGCGCCGACGAGGCCGTCAACGGCATCAACGAGCTGGACGAGGGCGCGCGCAAGATCGATGGGATGGCCGATCAGAACAAGACCAAGGTGGAATCCATCCAGCGCGCCATGCCGCCGGTCCAGTTCGCCGCGGACGGGCAGGACGCCGGCCCTTCGCGGCTGCTGGCCCCGGTGGTGGCCATGCTGATCGCCGCACTGGTCATGCTGGGCGGCATCGGCCTGGGCTGGCTGTCCACCCAGCGCGGGCGGCTGAGCCTGCTCGGTGGCCTGGTCGGCCTGGTGGCCGCGGGCGAGGTGGCCCTGTTCGTCCTGGCCGCCGGCCTGACCGCCGCAGCGGCAGCCATCAGCGCCGGCGTCTTTGCTCTCGCCGCGGTCACCGCCGCGGTGGTTACCCGGGCGCTCATGGGGCTGCTAGGCCGCTCCGGCGGCATGGTGGCCGCGGCCATCCTGGGCATCGTGCAGGTGGGCGTGGTCGGCTGGTTCTGGAAGTCGGTCGCGGCTAGCGATGCCCCGACCTACTGGCAGGTCATTGCCAACCTGCTGCCGCTGAACTGGGCCACCAACGCCCTGACCGTGGTAGGCAACGGCGGCCAGCAGTCCCTGCTGTGGATGTCGCTGGGCGTGCTCGCGGCCGTCGCTGTCATCGGCGGCGCTGGCGTGTGGTGGGCTAGCCGTTCTAGTGTCCGCCCGGCCCGGGCCTAGGCGATAGCCGGGAAGAATTAGTTGGCCTGGGGGTCCTCGAGGGCCTCGGGCTCGCCGAAGTACTGCTCGGGAATGGGGCGCGGCTGCGGGTTCTGCGCGCGGAATAGCTGCAGGCGCGGGCGCCAGTTGCGGGGATCGGTGTCGTACTGCTCGAGCTCACCAGTTGCCCGGTTCACAAACGTCGGGCCCAGCTCCTTGTCCGGGTGGGCCGGGCTGAAAAGCCAGTGGGTGTCGGTCTCGGCCGCGCCGGAGAGCGGCCCGCGGTGCTGGTAGGCCTTGGCGACTGCGTCCTGGAATTCCATCATGGTTGTCCAATCTAGTCGATTTCTTGGTCGCGCCGGGCCGGTTTTCGGTGCGCCTGCCAGTACGATGCCTGCCCGTCCGAGGCGCGCTCGCGCGGGGCAGCGTTTCCACCCAGATTTTAGGATGAATAAAAATGCGCAGCATACGGCGATGATGATTCTGTCAGCTTCATGCCGCAATTGGAGATACCTTAACAGGATTCTGTGAAAGTGCTGGTGAGCTAGGTTTTGACACTTCCAGGTGCTAGGCTGGGTCTCGCTCACGTAGTCCGCTTAGGGGGCGGACTAGCGGTTTAAATCCGTTGTGAGTGATAGGGAATAGGGGCGGCGCCGCAGCTGTAGGGATGCGGCGCCGTTTCCCTGTATCTAGGGGGATAACAAAAACTCGGCCGCAGTTAGGCCGGTGCGTCAGGGGCCTGGCGCAGGCGCTTAGCCGCGAACTCGGAGCCGATGCCCGCGCGGACGATAGCGCGCAGCCACGGGCCGGTGTACGGGTCCTCCCAGTTGCGGAAATAGGTCAGCAGCATGTCCCGCAGATCCGTGCTGCGGCCGATGTTCGCCGACATGGTCTGGAGGGTCTCCACGGCGGCATCAAAAAGCCTGGCCTTGCTCTTGAAAAAGTGCATGACCAGCGCGAGGTCGACGTCGGCGACCCGGACACCGGCTGCTGGCCGTGGCTATCCACGCGCCGCTGTTGCGCAGCGTGAACTACTTCCCGTCTGCCCCCGTCGGGCAGCAGGTGTGGACGCTGCTGGCCTGGGTTGCCGTGGGTGTGTGCCTGCTGGGGGGGCGGGATGGCGCTCGGCAAGCGCGGCGCGGCTGAGCCAAGCGCCGAATAGTCGGCAGAAAAGCCCGAGGTCACGAGCGGGGCCTCGGGCTTTGGTGAAGCCAAATCGACTGAATCGATCCGGCATGGTTTAGGCTGGGTCACACTAATAAAAATGGTGTGACGCACCTGATGAACCGTCTGGATAAGGAGCCGGCATGCAAACCCCGCTCGGCCTGACCCTCATGGGCCTGGCCATCATCATTCTTACCGTGACCATCCTGATCCGGGGGCGGACGACGCCGCTGGTGCCCATGACCATCGTCCCGGTCGTCGGCGCGCTGATCGCCGGGTTCGGGCTCGGGGAAATCGGTGACTTCTTCGAAGAAGGCCTGGGCTCGGTCATGAACGTCGTGGCGATGTTCATCTTCGCCATCATCTTCTTCGGGATCTTGCAGGACGTCGGGCTATTTAACCCGGTGATTCGGGCGCTTATCACCGCCACCCGGGGCAACGTCATCGCGGTGACCGTGGGCACGGCCGCCATCGGTATCGTGGCGCACCTGGACGGTTCGGGATCCACCACCTTCCTGCTGACCATCCCGGCGCTGCTGCCGCTGTATACCGCGCTGCACATCTCCCGCTACGTGCTGGTGGCCATCGTCGCGCTGGCGGCGTCCGTGATGAACATGGTCCCCTGGGGCGGGCCGCTGGGGCGCGCGGGCTCGGTGGTCAACCAGGAAACCCACCAGATCTGGATGCACCTGCTGCCCATCCAGGGCGTGTGCGTGGTGATGGTCTTGGCCATCGCCGCCGCGCTGGGCGTGTGGCAGAAGCGGCGCATCGCTAAACTGCGCGCCGCCGGCCAGCTGGAGGGGGAGGATGCCGTCGACGTCAACGCCATCGCCGGTGACTTCATCCGCAAGCAGAAGCAGGAGCAGGAGGACAAGGGCTTCCGCAACCGCACCGGCCGGGTGGTGACCATCCTGAACGTGGCCGTCATCCTCCTCGTGCTGGTGTCCCTGCTGTCCGGCCTGCTGCCGTCGGCCCCGGCCTTCCTGCTGGCGGCCACCGTCGCCCTGCTCATCAACTTCGACTCCCAGTCGGAGCAGACCGATGCCCTGCGCCGCCACGCCCCGAACGCGCTGTCCATGGCCGGCATCATCCTGGCCGCCGCCATGTTCTTGGGCGTGCTCAACGGCGCCGGCATGCTGGAGGCCATCGCCCAGCAGCTCATCGCCATCCTGCCGGCGTCCGTGGGGCCGTACCTCCACGTGATTATCGGCCTGCTCGGCGTGCCGCTGGACCTGATGACCTCCACGGACGCCTACTACTTCTCCATCCTTCCCATCGTGCAGGAAACCGTCGCCAACTTCGGGGTTAGCGGCATGGGCGCGGCCAGCGCCCTGATTATCGGCAACGTCATCGGCACGTTCGTCTCCCCGTTCTCCCCGGCCCTGTGGCTGGCGCTGGGCCTGGCCCGCGCCGACATGGGCAAGTACTTGAAGATCGCCTTCCCGCTGGCGTGGGCGTTCTCCGTTGCCATCGTCCTGGTGGCCTTCGCCTTCGGGATGCTGGCCTAAGGTCAGCAGGTCTAGGCAGAAGAAAACCCCGCTCTCACTGAAAATGAGAGCGGGGTTCGTGTTGGTCGGGATAACAGGATTTGAACCTGCGACCTCCTCGTCCCGAACGAGGCGCGCTACCAAGCTGCGCCATATCCCGGCTACCGTTCTTTGCGGTACCGGAATACTGTAACGCACTTTCTTCCCAACTAACAAAACGCCTGCACAGCGGGTGTGTATTTGGCGCGCGTCGGGGAGGCGTTGGTTAAGGGGCCGACTAGGAGTCCCGCTCGGTGATGCGCAGCAGCGTGGCCGAGGGGCGGCAGAAGATGCGCACCGGCGCGTACTTGGACGTGCCCAGACCGTTGGACACGTGCATCTTCATCGGCCCGAAGTCGTGGAGGCCCTGGACGCGGGCCCGGTCGATGTCGCAGTTGGTCACCAGCGCCCGGGAACCCGGCAGGCAGATCTGGCCGCCGTGGGTGTGGCCGGACAGGGACAGCTGGTAGCCGTCCGCGGCGAATTGCTCGAGCACGCGCGGCTCCGGCGAGTGGAGTAGGGCCAGGCGGAGATCCGAGTCCGGGTTCGGGGCGCCGGCTACCTCCGAGTAGTCGTCCAGATCGTGGTGCGGATCGTCCACGCCGGCCACGGCCAGGCGCACGTCACCCACCTTGAACTCCAGGCGGGCCTGATTCGCGTCGCGCCAGCCGTGCTCCAAGAACGCCGCGCGCATGTCCTTCCACGGCAGGTCCACATAGGACGGCTCGCGCTTGGCGCCCCACAGGTACTTCAGCGGGTTGACCGGGCGCGGGGCCCAGTAATCGTTGGTGCCGAAGACGAACAGGCCGGGCCGCTGCAGTAGTGGGCCCAGGGCGCGCAGGACGTCGGGGACCGCGGCGGCGTCGGAGAGGTTGTCGCCGGTGTTGACCACCAGGTCCGGCCGGAGGGTATCGAGCGCGGAGACCCAGGCGATCTTTTTGTCCTGCCCGGGGATCATGTGCAGGTCACTGACGTGCAGCAGGCGGAATTCTTTGTCCCGGCGCAGCGTGCCCGCCGGCAGCAGGGGAAGGGTGTATTCCTTGAGCTCGAACTTGTCTAGTTCGGTATAGCCCCAGGCCAGGGTCGCGGCCCCGGCGGCGGCGAGGGCGCCGATGCTACTGAGTGCAATCGTCGAATTTTTCACGCCGTCCAGCCTACCTGGCGTATCTTTTACGGTATGAGCAACCTAAAAGAAACCATCCGTGCCGATCTGAAAACGTCCATGAAGGCCAAGGAGAAGGAGCGCACTGGCGCCATCCGCTCCCTGCTGGCCGCCATCCAGGCAGAAGAGACCAACGGCTCCCGCCACGAGCTCACCGATGAGGACGTCCTCAAGGTCATCGCCCGCGAGATCAAGAAGCGCCGCGAGTCCGCCAACGTCTATAAGGAAAACGGCCGCCCGGAGCTGGCCGAGGCCGAGCTGGCCGACGTGCCCTACTTCGAGGCCTACCAGCCCGCCCAGCTGGACGACGCCGCGGTCGAGCAGCTGGTCGCCGAGTCCGTCGCCGAGGTGGAGCAGGCCACCGGCGAGACCGCCAGCATGAAGCGGATGGGCGCGGTCATGAAGGCCGCCAACCCGAAAGCCGCCGGCCGGGTCGACGGCAAGCGGCTCTCAGAGGCGGTCAAGGCGCGGCTGCAGGGCTAGTAGCTAGCTGCAGGGGGGATGACCTACAGCCCGAACAGCCCACGCAGATCGTTGGTGAAATTATCGATGTCGCGCTGGGAAATCAGCGGCTCGGGGCGGCTCCGGCCGCCGCCGCCCTGGCCGCGGCCGGAGGGGGCATCGTTAGCAGCCGGGGAGGGGCTGGAAGCGCCCGTGCTGTTGGAGTCGGCGGTGCCCGACGAGCTGCCGCCCCCGCCGGAGCCGTCCGATAGCTGGACGCGGACCGTCGCACCCTCCTTGAGGCCGGCAGCGCTGGGCACCACGCGCACCACGCGGCCGTAGGGGGTGTTGCCGCCGATGACCTGGGTGGTCTCCACGTTCAGGCCCTTGCCCTCGAGTACGCGGCGGGCCTCGGCCTCGGACTTGCCCCGCAGGCCGTCGAGGACCGCGTCGTTGTTGGTGCCCTCGCGGTATTTTTCATCGCCTTGAGCGACATTTCCGTTTGCCGCCTGCGGGACCCGGCTGGCGAAACCGAAGAAGGTCTGCGCCGGCTCGTCGCCGCCGTACATGCTGCCGCCGCCGCACTGGCGGGTCGGGCCGGTACACAGCGGGGAGGTGGAGGTGCCGTCGTTGAAGATATACGGCGCGGCGGCCACGCCGGAGTTGAATCCCAAGAAGGCGGCGGACTGGTGCGACTCGGTCGTACCGGTCTTGGCGGCGGCCTGCCCGGAAAAGCCCATGGACTTGGCGGCCTCCTCCGCGGTGCCGTGGTCCATATCGGCGGTCATGGCGTCCGCCAAGGCGTCCGCCACGCCCTTGTCCAGGGCGCTTTCACAGGGAGTTTCCTCCAGGTAGACCTGGTTGCCCTCCTTGTCCGTGACGCTGGTGATGGGGTTCGGCTCGCACCACTTGCCACCGGAGGCGATGGTCGCCCCAACGTTGGCCAGCTCCAGCGGGTTGACCGCGGTCGGGCCCAGCGTGAACGAACCCATGGGGGCCTCCTTGGCGAAGTCTGCTAGGACGGCGTCGCCGTAGGTGCCCTCGTCCTCGTAGGAACGCATGCCCAGTTCCACGGCCATGTCCACGATGGCCTCGATCCCGACCTGCTCGGAGAGCTTGATGAAGGTCGTGTTGGGGGACTCGGCCAGCGCGTCCTGGAAGGTCAGCGTCGGCTTGTAGGTGCCGGCGTTTTCCACGCAGTACTTGTTAGCCGGGCAGCCGTCCGCACCGCCGTGGCCCAGGTCCTTGGCCTCGTAGCGGGTGGGTACATCGAGCAGGGACTGGGTGCCGTAGCCGCCTTTGAGCGCCGCGGCGGCGGTAAAGACCTTGAAGACCGAGCCGGCGCCGTTGCCCACCATGGAGTACGGCTGGGGCAGGATGGTCTCCGCGTTGTCCAGGTCGAGGCCGTAGGTGCGGGAGGAGACCATGCCCAGCACCTTGCGGGAGTCCTGCCCCGGTTCGACGACGTTCATGACCTCGGCCACGCCCGGCGTGGTCGGGTCGGTCTGCGCGTCCACGCTTTCCTTCGCCGCGTCCTGGACCTGCGGGTCCAGGGTGGTGTTGACCGTGTAGCCGCCGTGCTTGAGCTCCTCGGTCGACAGACCCTTTTCCTCCAGGTACTGCAGCACGTAGTCGCAGAAGAAGCCGCGGTCACCGGCGCCGATGCAGCCGTTGGCCACCAGGTTGGGGCTCTCGAGCACGCCCAGCCCCTCGCCGGCAAAGCGGTCCGCGTCTGCCTGGCTGAGGTAGCCGTTATCGGCCATGGACTGCAGTACCTGGTTGCGCCGGTCTGTGGCGCCTTCCGGGTTGGTGTACGGGTTGAGGTACTCCGAGGACTGGACCATCCCGGCCAGCAGGGCGGACTGCGGCACGCTCAGGTCGGCGGCGGGGACGCCGAAGTAGGTCTGCGCGGCGGCCTCAATGCCGTAGGAGTGGTTGCCGAAGGGCACCAGGTTCAGGTAGTTGGTCAGGATCTGGTCTTTGCTCAGCTCCTTATCCATCTCCGCAGCCAAGCGGATCTCCCGCAGCTTGCGGGGGATGGACTGCTCCGTGGCCGCGGCGCGCTCCTCGTCGGTCTGGGCCGCGACCAGCAGGAGGTAGTTCTTCACGTACTGCTGGTTCAGGGTGGACGCGCCCTGGGAGACCCCGCCGGCGGCGAGGTTGCTGGCCAGCGCGCGGAAGTTGCCCTGGAAGTCCACGCCTTCGTGCTCGTAGAAGCGGTGATCCTCGATCGCTACGATGGCGTCCTTCATCGACTGCGAGATCTGATCCGGCTCGACCGGGTGGCGGCGCTGATCGAAAAGATAGGCCAGGTCCTCGCCCTGGGCGTCCTTGATGGTGGTCACCCCGGGGGCGGCGCCGGCGTTGAGCTCGTCGATGTCGGACTCCATCGTGGCGCCCGTGCGGGCGATGGCGACGGACGAGATGCCTGCAATGGGGGCGAAGGCGACGGCGATGAGCACCCCAACCAGGAGGGTGGCTAGGGCGATCTTTGCCAGAGGTCTAGATGCATTCACGCGTTATACCCTACGTGGCTTTGGCCTGTGGGGAAATACGCAACTCCTGATGGCGCGGGGTTAGCTGTGGGAAATGGGCGAACTCACAGCGCGCTGTGATCTATGCGAACACCCCCTAAAGTGTGACCTGTTAGACAGCTAATCAGTGCTGTTAATACACTGACCCTAAGCATCACGATGACTGCTGGTCACGCCGCGCGGACGGTGCGTTAGGGCGTGGCAGTAGATGGCTCACCGAAAGGAGTGCATCCCTTCCATGACTTTAAGCCTGCAGGGTTCTGGCCAACGCACGAAAGCTACCGGCACGGCCTCCGGTTTCGAGCGGGGTGAGTGGATTACCCAGGCCAAGTGCCGCAACGGCGACCCGGATGCACTTTTCGTGCGCGGGGCCGAGCAGCGCAAGGCGGCCGTCATCTGCCGCCACTGCCCAGTCATGATGGAATGCCGGGCCGACGCCCTAGACAACCGCGTCGAATTCGGCGTCTGGGGCGGGCTGACCGAGCGCCAGCGCCGCGCCGTGCTGCGCAAGAACCCGGACGTGAAGAACTGGGCCAACTACCTGGCCGGCGGTGGGCAACTGCACGGCATCTAAGGATGCGGCGGCGCGCGAGCCAGCTCCGTTAAGAAAAAGTGAGAAACTGTGAGAAAACGTCCCGCAAGACCGATGTCTTCGGGGCGTTTCTTCGTCTAAAATGGACACCATGACTAAATGGGAATACGCGACCGCGCCCGTACTCACCCACGCCACCAAGCAGATCTTGGACACCTGGGGTGAAGACGGCTGGGAATTGGTGACTATTACTCCCGGTATGAACCCGGAGAACGTCGTTGCATATTTCAAGCGTGAGGTGGAATAACACATGAGTTTTAAGAAGCGACTGGAAGAGCTGGGCTACGAGCTGCCGCAGGTGGCCAAGCCGCTGGCCTCGTACGTGCCGGCCCTCAAGGTAGGCAACCAGGTCTGGACCTCGGGCCAGCTGCCCCTGGTTGACGGCCAGCTGCCGGCCACCGGCAAGGTCGGCGCCGAGGTTAGCCTCGAGCAGGCACAGGACCTGGCCCGCCGCAGCATCCTCAACGCGCTCGCGGCTGTCGATGCCGAGGTGGGCCTAGACAACGTCTCCCGCGTCCTCAAGGTCGTGGGCTTCGTCTCCTCCGACCCGGAGTTCCTGGACCAGCCCGAAGTCATCAACGGTGCCTCGAATCTCATCGGTGAGGTCTTCGGGGATGCTGGCCAGCACGCTCGCTCCGCCGTTGGCGTGGCAGTTCTGCCGAAGAACTCCCCGGTGGAAATCGAGCTCATCGTGGAGATCTCTTAAAGATCGGATAGGGTAGGATTTATGGAGCATCCTGCATATAGCCAACTTCGCCCGGTGACTCGTTCAGCGGGCGTTGTCCTGTGCGACAACCCCAGCTACACGGCCCTCGAGGGGACCAACACCTGGATCATCCGCGCGGCGGAAGACGCCAAGTCGATCGTCGTGGATCCGGGGCCGGAGGACGAGGGCAACCTCAATGTCATCCGCAACAACGCTGGGGAAATCGGCCTCATCGTACTGACCCACCGGCACAATGACCACGCCGACGGAGCCAACCGGCTGCGCCAGCTGACCGGGGCTCCCATCCGCGCTTTCGACCCGAACTACTGCTCAAGCGGTACCGAAGCACTGCAAGACGGGGAGAGCATCTCTCTGGACGGGGTCACCCCGCAGCTCGAGGTGGCGCACACCCCAGGCCATACAGCGGATTCCACGTCCTTCTTCGTCTGGAGCGGCGAGCCGCACCACTCCCACCTGGAGGGCATCATCAGCGGCGACACCATCGTCGGCCGCCACACCACGCTGCTCTCGGAGACCGACGGCGACTTGGGGGGCTACCTGGAGTCGCTGGCCATGCTGGAAGAGCGCGGCAAGGACGTACCCCTGCTGCCGGGCCACGGCCCGGACCTAGAGGACACCTCTGCGATGGCGCGCAAGTACATCGACCGCCGCCACTACCGCCTGGATCAGATCCGCACGCTGCGCCAGGAGCACGGCGAGGATATCGAGCTGCAGACCCTCATCGACAACATGTATGACGACGTAGATCCGGTCCTGCGCCACGCGGCCGAGCAATCGACCCGCACGGCGCTGAAGTACCTCGACGCGCACAACGACAGCTAAGAGGTCTTCCCAAGACACTTTCCTCCCCGCCCCGTCACTGGCTCGCGCGAGCCAGTGACGGGGCGGGGAGGTTTTTATCTGCCGTCCGCGCCCGCTGGTGCCGGGCACAAAAATGACCCCGCCCCCGCGGGCGCGGGGTGCGAGGTCGGTAAAGGCCGGTCTTAGCGGGCGCGGCGAGCCAGGTGCTCGGTGTCCACAATGATGACGGACTTGCCCTCCAGGCGGATCCAGCCGCGGTGGGCGAAGGTGGCCAAGGCCTTATTGACGGTCTCGCGGGAGGCGCCGACCAGTTGGGCGATCTCCTCCTGGGTCAGGTCGTGGTTGACGCGCAGGGCGCCGCCCTCCTGCACGCCGAAGCGGTTGGCCAGCTGCAGCAGCGTCTTGGCCACACGGCCCGGCACGTCGGTGAAGATGAGGTCCGCCAGGTTGGCGTTGGTGCGGCGCAGGCGGCGGGCCAGCACGCGCAGCAGCTGCTGGGCGATGGACGGGTGGTCGCTGACCCACTGCTTGAGCATCTCCGAGTTCATGGTGGCGGCCTGAACCTCGGTCACGCAGACCGCGGCGGAGGTGCGCGGGCCCGGATCGAAAATGGACAGCTCGCCGAACATGTCGGACGGGCCCATCACGGTCAGCAGGTTCTCGCGGCCGTCCGGGGCGTGGCGGGCGAGCTTAATCTTGCCCGAGGTGATGATGTAGAGGCGGTCGCCCGGTTCGCCCTCGTCGAAAATGGTGGTACCCCGCGGGAAACGGACCGTCTCCATCTGCTCAATCAGGTTGTTAACCGCGACGGGATCGACACCCTGGAAGATACCCGCGCGGGAGAGAATATCCTGAACGCTTTCCACTAATGCTCCTTGGTCAATCGGCTGATGGGGTCGAAGGTGTAAATCTGCAGTGAGTTTCACCGCAGGCACCGGAAAATTTTATGTAACGGCTCATATCTTACCGTGGAATTGGTCACTGATGGGGTTAAAAGCGCAATTCCTAACAGAAACAGAGCCTGCACACAGGGCACGCGTAGTCGCGCAATCCGTGCGTATGAAAGATAAAAGCCACCGCTGCAACCTCCAGCTCCCAGAGGAGCCGCCAACTCAGTCGTGACAACCGTGCCTTCTACAAGGCGATCCGGTTGTGGTATCTCCAGTTAGCCCGAGGACGCGAGCGTGCTAGTCCTGCTAGCTAATGCAGCCTAGTCGAGGACGCTTGATTCAAGCTTCTCCATGAACATGGCGAACACGGCAAGCGCGACGGGCGCGACGATGACTAAGACGATCATGGCCCCCATCTTACTAAGCTTTTATTCATGCGTGACCATAAACCCTCGAATTCTGCGAAAAATCTTCGCAAATCCGACCCGCGGCGGGCCGAGACGATCAACAAAATTCTCAGCGAGGAATACCCGGGCGCTCGCTGTGAACTGGACTTTCGCAACCCGCTGGAGCTCCTGGTGGCCACGGTGCTCTCCGCGCAGTGCACCGACGCGCGGGTCAACCAGGTAACCCCTGCACTCTTCGCAAAATACCCAAACGCCGCCGCCTACGCCCAGGCCGATCCGGCGCAGCTCGAAGAAATTCTGCGCCCGCTCGGCTTCCAGCGGGCCAAGACCAAGCACCTGCTGGGGATAGGCGAGGGGCTTGTGGCGCACTTCGGCGGCGACGTCCCCCGCGGGATAAAGGAGCTGACCAGCCTGCCCGGGGTGGGCCGCAAGACCGCCCTGGTGGTGCGCGGCAACGCCTTCGGCCTACCGGGGCTGACCGTGGACACGCACTTCCAGCGCCTAGTCACCCGGCTCGGCCTGACGGAGAAAACGACCCCGGTGGCTATTGAAAAGGACATCGCCGGCCAGCTGCCGGAGCAAGAGTGGACCATGTTCTCCCACCGCCTCATCTTCCATGGGCGGGCGGTCTGCCGGGCCCGCAGCCCGCGCTGCAGCGACTGCGTGCTGGCCCACCTGTGCCCGGCGGCTGCGGAATACGGGAAAAGTGCGCCGGCCCAGTAGAATGGTAGGGACATGAAAAAGCAGGTTTTCTGGTCCATCGGGGCGGCCGTCGTGCTGACGGTCGCCGTGGTCGCCGCCGCCCTGGCACTCCTGTCTTCCGGGGACGGCGATGAGGAGGCTTCCGGCCCGGACGCGGCCGGGGCATCGTCGGCCCCTGCGACATCGCCGGCCGAGCAGGACGATGCCGCCGACGTGCCGGCGCGCCCGGACTGCCCGGCGGGTCCCGTCGCCGGCGTCGACCTGGATTGCCTGGGCGGGCAGGAATCCGCGGCAGAAGCCTCGGCCGATAGTGGGGTTACCATCGTCAACGTGTGGGCCTGGTGGTGCCAGCCCTGCCGGGAGGAGCTGCCCCTGCTGGAGGAGGTCGCCACCACCCACCCGGAGTGGGAGGTGCTCGGCGTGCACGCCGATACCAACGCGGCCAACGGCGCCGCGCTGCTCGAGGAGTTGGGCGTGGGCTTGCCCAGCTTCCAGGACTCGGATAATGCCTTTGCCGGCGAGCTCGGCCTGCCGCGGGTCATCCCCATCACCCTGGTGCTGAAAGACGGCCGCGAGGTGGGCCGCTTCGTCCAGGCCTTCGAGTCCACCGCGGAGATTGAGTCCGCGGTCGCGGGGGCGCTGGATGGCTAAAGCTAGCGCTCTGGTAGCGGGACGGCTAAGGGCCGGGGCGGTGAGACGCTGATGGGGTTGCACTTGCCGCACCATGGGGACCGGCCCGGGGAGAACGTGACGGTGCGCCCGGCGGCCGCGCCGCGGTGGCTGCGCCCGGCCCTCGGGGTGGATTCGCACCAGATCGAGGCGACCATGGGGCAGCGCCTCGACCGCAACTTCCCGCCGGTGAAGAAGCTGCGCCGGGAGGCGACGGTGCTGGTGTTGCTGGCCGGGGACTGCCTGGACAACGCCCGGGTGTTGCTCACCCACCGCGCGCCGACCATGCGCTCGCACTCCGGCCAGATCGCCTTCCCCGGCGGCCGGGTGGATCCGGAAGACTCCAACCTGGTCGACGCCGCCCTGCGCGAGGCCTGGGAGGAAACCGGGCTGGATCGCCGCAGTGTGACCCCCATCGACCAGTGGGAGCGGCTGCGGATCCGGGCGACCGGCAACCCCGTGACCCCGGTGCTGGCCTACTGGCACAGCCTCTCCCCGGTCGGGGTGGCCAGCCCCGCGGAGACGGACGACGTCTTCACCGTCCCGCTGACCGACCTCATCGATCCCGCCAACCGGATCCAGGTGGGGTGGGGCGCCTGGAGCGGGCCCGCCTTCCGGATCCAGGGCTACGTCATCTGGGGATTTACCGCCGGGGTGCTGGCCACCACCTTGCGGCACGCTGGCTGGGAGCAGCCCTGGGATAACAATTCGGTGCGACCGCTCCGCGCCACTCTCGCCGCGTCGCGCAATCGTGAGAAGATGAACGAACCGCACCAGCACCAACCGGCGGCCGAATAGTTGTGTAGCTGTTTAGCAGCTGCGTCGCCGCGCGGTAGTATGCTGGCCTAGCCAAAACAGATTTTTACAGGAAGAACCCTTTTTCAGTGAGCGCATTTTTAGTGGTCGACGCCCTCATCGTGATCGCCGTGCTAGCCGCGGTGTTCACCGGGTGGCGCCAGGGCGTGATGTCTTCCGTGCTGTCCTTCATCGGCATCGTCGCCGGCCTGGTCATCGGCATGGGCCTGGCCCCGCTGGCGATGCGCCTGACGGACTCGGTGGCCCTGCGCCTCCTGCTGGCCGTCGGCGTGATGATCCTGCTGGTCGGCATCGGCCACCTGGCCGGGTCTTCGCTCGGCGCCCGGCTGAGGGACAGGCTCCGGCTGCGATCGGCCCAGCGCATCGACTCCCTGGCCGGCTCGGTATTCCAGGCCGTGGCCGCCCTGCTGGTCATCTGGCTGGTCTCCATCCCGCTGGCCAGCGGGCTGACCGGCGCGGTGGGCAAGGGCCTGCGGGAATCTAAGATCCTGGGCGGCATCCACTCGGTCGCGCCGGAGCAGCTGAAGGCCCTGCCGGGCGGGGTGACCTCGCTGCTGAACCAGACTGGCCTGCCGCCGCTGGTGGCGCCCATCGACGGCGACCGCAACGTGGAGGTCGCCGCGCCGCGCATCGAGGTCGAGGACAAGGCGCTGGTCAAGCACCTGCGCCCGTCGGTCATCCACGTGCTGGGCGACGCGGACTCCTGCAGCCGCCGCCTGATGGGCTCCGGCTTTGTCATCCAGGATGACTACGTGGTCACCAACGCCCACGTCGTGGCCGGGACCAACCTGGTCAACCTGGACACGGTCACCGGCATTCAGCAGGCCGAGGTAGTCTACTACAACCCCGAGGTGGACATCGCCGTGCTGCACAGCGAGAACCTGCAGCTGCCGCCGCTGGACTGGGCGCCGGAGCCGGGAGTGACCGGCGACGACGCCATCGTCATGGGCTTCCCGCAGTCGGGCCCGTTCAGTGCGACCCCGGCCCGCGTGCGCGATCGCATCACGATTGCCGGCCCGGACATCTACAACATGGGCCGCGTCGAGCGCGACGCCTACACCGTGCGCGGCAGCATCCAGCAGGGCAACTCGGGCGGGCCGCTGTTTAACACGGAAGGCCAGGTCTTGGGCATGGTCTTCGGTGCGGCCGTGGATGACACGGACACCGGCTACGCGCTGACCGCCGACGAGGTGATTTCCCACATCGGGGACGTCACGCAGCTGACCGAGCCGGTATACACCGGCGAGTGCGTGGTCCGCGACGTCGTCTCCGAGTAGGCCGGAAGGTAAGCAGGAGCAGTTGCTAGAGCTTTCGCGCCCAGTCCGCGACGGTCGCGACGAAGTCGGCGGGCTCTTCCACGTGCGGCAGGTTCTTGGCGTGCCGCAGGCTGTGATCGGCAAAGGCGCCGGTGGTGCGGGCTCGCGCGCGCCGGATGATGGGATTCCACAGGCGTTGCCCGGAGTGGACGAAAAGCACGGGCGCGGAGATGGTCTCCTCGACCCAGCGGCGCGGAACGGCGGCGGTCAGCAGCCGGTGGTTCCACAGGATTCCGCGCACGACGTTGCCGATGGAGGCGGCCTCGAGCCGCAGCTGCAGGAGCCGCTGGAAGCGCTCGCCCCGGAAACGGCCGGTGGTGTTGAGTAGCAGCTCCTTGCGGTAGACCCACTCGGAGAGCCCGGGCACGCGCTGCAGGGCCCGGTAGGGCAGGCGGCACAGGCCCGCGCGCAGCCACAGCCAGAAGAAGTCCCAGGGGCGGGCGGCCATGGCGCGCCGCAGGTCCACCGGGTATGCGCCGGAGATGCTCACGATGCCGGCGACGCGCTCGGGGTGTTCCACCGCCAGGGACCAGGCCACCGAGGCGCCCGTGTCGTTGCCGATGATGATGGCCCGGCGGTGGCCCAGCGCTTGGATGAGCCCGGAGAGGTCGCCGGTCATCACGCGGATGTCGTGGCCGATATCGGCCGGGGGCTTGTCGGACATGCCGAAGCCGCGGGCATCGATAGCCGCGACGTGGAAGCCGCGCTCGGCCAGCGGGGCGATGACGTCGTGGTAGTCGAACCAGCCGCCGTAGGAGCCGTGGACGGCCACGACGAGGGGATTTTGGGGATCCCCGGCCACCGCGGCGTGCAGCCGGATGCCGCGAGTGTGCACCAGCTGGTGCGTAAACGGGCCGTCCAGCTCCACGACGGAGGGTGAAAGGTTGCGTGCCGACACGGGCGATACTCCTCCAGGTTGGGGTCGGTAGAAACTGACAAAACTCCGCCGAACGCGGTGCGTGGGGCGGAGTTAGGGGTAGGGAGGGGGCTTTAAGGGCTGGCCTAGGAGTTGGTGAACAGGCCCTTGTTGCCCTCGACCTTCTTCTGGGCCTTGCCCGGGACCAGGTCCTTCATGTCGCTAAAGGAGTTGATGGTCTTTTCCGGCTTCTTGACCTTCTTCACGTTCTGGATACCCACCAAGGCGCAGACGCCGGCAATGACCAGCATGATGAGGAAGACGATAAGGAAGGCGGCCCAGCGGTCCAGCCACTTGGCGAGCAGCTCCGCGAGGAAGAAGAAAAAGAAGAAGGAGCTATACAAAGCGACGGTGCCGGCCACACCGAAGAAGCCGGCGCCGATGCCGCCCTTCTTGGCGGAAGCGGCCAGCTCGGTCTTGGCCAGCTCGACCTCCGAGCGGACCAAGCTGGAGACCTGCTCAGTGGCGTTGGAGACCAAGGTGCCGATGGAAGCCTCACCGGAGCGGGAGGTGTCAGCGTCGCTGAGGGGGATCGCGTTGACCTTCGGGGCAAACTGATTACTGCCGTCGGTGAAAAGTCCGTCGTTGCTCACAGGTTAAACCTTCCTTGGGTGGAAAATATTTCGTAACTTAAATACTACGTGGAAACGTCGTCCGAGCGCACAGCTTCCTGACGCGCGGGTCACAGTCTAAAAAACGACCGGCCGCAGCCCGTCGCCACGTTTGCTAACGCCTATCCTAGTTCATATGGCCGAAAATGACCCGCTATCCCCGCTGCTAAGGGACGAAGAAGTCTCCCGCCTGTCCGGGCGGGCCGAGACTGCCATCGCGGCGGCACACCGGCGACCTGCGGCTTTGCGCAAACCCGAGGTCGTATCTTCGGAGTCCCTGCTGCGCGGCGCGCGGGCCAGCGCGGGGCTGGTCAGCGGGCGCGTCGCCCGCGACGTGGAGGAAGAATTTAATACCGAGGATAGCCTGCTGGCCCGCCACATCAGCGCCTATTCCACGCTGGCGCCCGAGCAGTTTTCCGCCACCCTGCGTACCTTTACCCGCGCCCCGCTGCAGGTACTGGCCCGCTGGGACGTGGCCGGCGGCGGGACGGGAAAGCCCCGGGCCGCGGCGGAGCGCCTGACGGTGCTGGCCGGCTGGGTCGTGGCGGGTGCTGGCAGCGCGCCGGGGCCGGGCCTGCGCTTGCTCCTGCCGGCGGTGCTGCACGCCGAGGTCGCCGCCCACGGCTGCTTCGGCGAGCGCAGCGGGCTGGTGGGGCGGATGGCCGGGCGCGCCGCCGCCGTCGCCACGGGCCTGGATCCGCGCGGTTTCGCGGTGCCGGAAACGTATTTCTCGCGGCACCGCCAGCAGTACGCGGAAACGCTGCAGGCCTACCGCGCCGGGGATCCCTTCCCGCTGCTGCGCCTCCACCTGGCGGCCTGGGAGGCCGGCGGCAAGGAGGCAGAGGGCATCGCCCGCGCCGCTTAAGCGGACATCGACACTAGGCCGGCCACTTGGCGGGGCCGGGGCGCCCGGCCAGCCAGATGCCGCCGGCGATGAGGGCGGCGATGCCGGCGGCCACGCCGGCGCCGATGCCGACCTCCTTGGCCCCGGGCAGAGTGAACAGGGGCTCGGGGTCCTTGAAGGTGCGGATGTCCCAGCCGTGCTCCAGGGCGTGCTTCTTCATGGCCCGGTCCGGGTTGACGGCCACGGGGTTGCCCACCTTCTCCAGCATGGGGATGTCGGTGGCGGAGTCGGAATAGGCGAAGCTGCGGGACAGGTCGTAGCGGCCGGACTCGGCGAGGCGGTCGAGGGATTCCGCCTTGGCCGGGCCCTTGCAGTAGTAGAGGACCTCGCCGGTGAACTTGCCGTCCTCGGCGGCGAGCTCGGTGGCCACGACCTGGTCCACGCCGAGCTCGTCCGCGATGAGCTGAACCAGCGGGCGCGCGGAGGCGGAGATGATGATGACCTCGTGCCCGGCGGCCTGGTGGTAGGTGATCAGCTCGCGGGCCTCCGAGTAGATGGCCGGGGTGAGCACGGTGTGCATGGTCTGCTGGGCGATGGCCTCGACCTCGTCCACGGACCAGCCGGTGACCATCTTGGCGAGCTGGTCGCGGGTGGCGTCCATCTGCTGGCTGGACTGGCCGGCCATCATGAAGCTGGTCTTGGCCAGGGACAGCTGCAGGGCCTCGGTGGGGGTAATCAGCCCGTTGTGCATGAACTCCTTGCCGAAGGCGAACGCCGAGGAGGTCGCGATGATCGTCTTATCGAGATCGAAGAAGGCCGCCACGCGGGCGGTGTCGGCGGGGAGGCGTTCGGGCTGGCGAGTCATATGGGTGAAATCCTGACGCTAAATCCTGTTACTGAAGTGTCTGTCGTTTCCTGTGTTGCAATTGTTACGGTTGTGTTTAATCTACCGCAGTTTCCGGCGCTTTCCTAGGGGAGCGGGAAAACTACCTACTCCATCGTAGGTTTGGCCTCGATGGTTACACTCCGCAGGAGGGCGCGCAAGGGCGAACGCCGGGTTATTCACACCAGGATGGTGACATGTGTCGCGGGCCACTCATTCGCGGCCGCGTGCTGCGGGGTTATCCACAGGTGGTTTGGCCCGCCCTGGATTGGGTGGGGAACACCGGCCAGAGTGAGGGGCATGAACGCACCGATTACTGATTTCATCCTCATCGCGGTCACGGACCCGCTGCTTATCCCCGAGGCCCAGCACGCCGCGGCGGCTGCCAGCGCGGAGGTCCGGCACGCCGTCGACCCGCGCGAGATCTCCCGGCTGGCGGCCCAGGCTAGGGCCGTGGTGGTCGACGAGACCACCGCCGCTCACGTGGCCAGCCTGCGCGGCCGCGCCCCGGCCTACTTCGTGGGCAACGAGCCCGGCCCGCTCAACTACGAGGCGGCGCTTAACTGCCACGCGGAGGCGGCGTTTATCCTGCCGGCGGAGTCCCGCCAGCTGCTGGAGACCCTGGGCGAGGTCATGCGCGGGCCCGAGGAGGCCACCGCCGAGCACTGCCTGGTGGCCGTGGTGGGCGCCGGCGGCGGGGTCGGGGCATCGCTGCTCGCGGCCGCGCTGGCGCGTACGGCCAGCCAGCACCGGGCAGACGGGGTGGTCACGCTGGTCGATGCCGGGGAGTTCTCCGGCGGGCTGGATCTTCTCCTGGGGCTCGAGCAGCAGCCCGGGGCGCGCTGGCCGGAGCTGCGCCTGGGGCAAGGGGCCATCGCCGGGCACGAGCTGCGGGCCGCACTGCCGACCACCGCGGACGGGGTAGCGGTGCTTTCCGCGGCGCGCAGCGCGGTGGCCGACCCGTTCCGCCTCGAGCTGGCTGCCGTCGAGGCCGCTGCGGAAAGCGTGCGCGGACAGGCGGGGATAAGCATCTTCGACTGCGACTGGCACCTGCTGCCGCGGCAGGCCCAGCACGTGGTGGTGCCTACGGCCGCGGAGGTGCGCTCGACCGCGGTGGCCGCCCAGCTGGTGGCCCGGCTGGCGGCGGACAACCGCCGCTGCCACCTGGTGGTCCGGGACCGCGGCTGGTCGGGGCTCAGCCTGGGGGAGGTCGAAAAGATCTGCCACGCCGACGCCGTCGCGCAGGTGCCGACCAGCAAGAAGCTGGCCGCGGCCGTGGAGATGGGCGGGCTGCCGCAGCGCCTGCCCCGCGCCATCGACGCCACCTGCCGCCAGATCCTGCAGGCGGTGGGCCGGGATGTCTAAAGTCTCGCGGCCTGCGCCGACGCCGTCGCCGGCGCAGCTCATCGACAGCCTCCAGCAGTGCGTGGCGGCCGAGCCGGAGCTGCTCCACCGGCCTGCCGATCTGGCGCGCCGGGTCCGCCAGGAGGCCGGCGTCATCACTGACGTGGAGGTCCTGCGCGTGCTGCGCCAGCTGCGCGACGACACCACCGGACTTGGCCCGCTGGAGCGGGTGATGTACTACCCCGGCATCACGGACGTGGTGGTCAACGGCCCACACTCCGTCTTCGCCGACACCGGGGCCGGGCTCGCGGAGGTCCCGGTCCGCTTCGCTGATGATGCCGAGGTCCGCCGCCTGGCCACCCGCCTGGCCGTGGGCTGCGGGGCGCGCCTGGACGACTCCCAGCCCTTCGCCGACGGACGGCTCGAGCGCAGCGACGGCACCATCCTGCGCCTGCACGCGGTCCTGTCCCCGCCGGCCGAGGGCGGGACCTGCCTGAGCCTGCGCGTGCTGCGGCAGGCGCAAACCAGCTTCGCGGAGCTCATCGACAACGGCACCATCGACCCGGCGGTTGCCCCGGTCATCCGGGACCTTGTCGCCGCCCAGGTCTCCTTCCTGGTGGTCGGGGGCACGGGATCCGGCAAGACGACGCTGCTTTCGGCGCTGCTGGGCGAGGCCGATGCCGCCCAGCGCCTGTTGGTCATCGAAGACACGGCCGAGCTCAAGCCTAACCACCCGCACGTAGTCAGCCTGGTCGCGCGCCGCTCCAACGCGGAAGGGCAGGGCGAAATCACCATGGCCACCCTGCTGCGGCAGGCGCTGCGGATGCGTCCGGATCGGATCATCGTCGGCGAGATCCGCGGCGCGGAGGTCGTGGACCTGCTGGCGGCGCTGAACACCGGGCACGACGGTGGGGCGGGGACCCTGCACGCCAACTCCCTGGCCGAGGTGCCCGCCCGCATGGAAGCCCTCGCCGCCCTCGGCGGGCTGGACCGGGCGGCGCTGCACTCCCAACTGGCGGCGGCGGTGCACGTGGTTTTCACCACCGAGCGCGGCCGGGACGGGCGCCGCCGGCTGGCCCAGATCGGGCTCCTGGAAGGCAACCCGGTGCAAGCACGGGTGGTGTGGAGCGCGGAGGCCGGCCCGCGCGAGGGCTTCGCCGAATTCGCCGCCGAGCTTTCCGGGAGGCTGGCATGACTAGTGCTCTGTGGTGCTTGGCCGCGGCTGCTGGTGTGTGGGCCACGCTGCCCTCTGCGGCGGCCCGCTTGGGAGGGGCCCGCGGCGGCGCGCCGGGCAGGCGGGGCTCGCTGCGCGTTGCGCCGGCCGTGCTGGCCAGGGTATTCGCGGTGACGCTGGTCAGCCTGTGGGTGGGCCGGGCCACGGTGGTGGTCGCCGGGGTCTTGGTGACCGCGACGGCGTGGTGGGTGATCCGCGACGTGCGGCGAAACCGGATCCGGCGCACCGAGCGGGAGGTGCTGGCCTCCTTCCTGGGCACCGTGACCGGCGACCTGCGGGCCGGGGCCACCCTCCCGACGGCGTGGGCTCGCGGGGCGGAGGCCCTGCCGGCGGGCGGCCCGCCGGGGCTACGCGACGTGCTAGTCAGCGCCGGGGTGGTCGCCGCCCGCGGCGGCAGCCTCCCGCAGGTGCTGCAAGCCAGCCCGCAGCTGCGCGGCCTGGCCCAGCTGTGCGCGCTCAGCGACGACTACGGCATCCCCCTGGCCCGCCTGATGGAAAGCGCGCAGGCGCGCTTCGACGCCGCCCGCCGGCACGCCCAGGCCACCCAGGCGAGCCTCCAGGGCCCGCAGGCCACCGCCTACGTCCTGACCTGCCTGCCGGTGGCGGGTATCGCCATGGGCGTGGTGATGGGCGCCGACCCGGTCGGCTTCCTCTTTGGCGGCGGGCTGGGCGGCGCCCTCTTGCTCCTCGGGGTGCTGCTGGCCTGCGCCGGGTTCGCGTGGTCGCGCTACATCATCGGGAAGGCGGCGGGCTGATGTCGTCACTGGCGTTTTCTGGAGGGCTGTCCTTGCTGTTGCTGGCCGCGGCGGTGGCGTGCCTGCCCACGGCGGCTGGCGTCCGGGTGCTGCCGAAGACCCCGCGCGATGGCCCGTCGGCGCTCCTGTGGGGGATTTCGGAGCGCCTCACCACGCCGCAACGGCCCGACCCGCTGGATGTCGCCAGCGACGTCGAGCTCTTCGCCGCTTGCCTGCGGGCTGGGCTGTCCACCCAGCAGGCGGCCAGCGCCCTGGCCCGGGTAGGCCAACTATCCGAGCGCTGGGGAGCGGTGGCCGCGCTGCTCGCGGTGGGGGCCCGAGGGCCGCGGGCCTGGGGGCGGCTGGGTATCGATGAGCTCGCCCACCTCGTGGTCATGTCCGGGCAGTCCGGCGCGGCGATCGCGCAGGGCTGCGAGCGCATCAGCCACACGCTGCGGGTTGATGCGCAGGCCCAGGCGACCGCGGCGGCGGAGCGGGCCGGCGTCTTCGTCGCTCTGCCGCTGGCCGTGTGCTTCCTGCCCGCCTTCGTGGTGCTGGGCTTGGTGCCGGTGGTGATAAGCCTCGGCGCGCAGCTGCTTTAACCGGGCGGCTTCGACCTGTTCCTGTTCGCACGACTATGCACCCATCCATATCCATCCGTACCCATCAATTCAGACAAGAACACGACAGCAAGAACACGAAAGGGAAATTCCATGAAAATTGCTACCTACCTGCGCAAGAAGGCCTCGGTCCTAGGCAACGAGGACGGGATGTCGACCATCGAATACGCCATGGGGAGTTTGGGGGCCGCGGCCCTGGCGGCGGTGCTCTACATGGTCATCAACAGCGGTGGGGTCTCCGACGCTATCGAGGGCATCATCACCGACGCCCTCTCGAACACCCCGGGCTAAGCCATGCGCGATGATTCCGGTTCCGTCAGCATCGAGGCCGCGCTGGCCTTATCCAGCCTGGTCATCGTGGCCGCTGCCATCCTGGGCGGCATCGCGACGCTGGCCGCGCACTTGACCGCCGTCGATACCGCCGGCGCGGCCGCCCGCGCCCACGCCATCGGGGTGGACTACGTCCCGCCCCGGGGTGACATCGAGGTCGCGGTCGACGAGTCGGGCGGGCTGGTCACGGCCGAGGCTCGCGTGCCGGCGGTGCTGGGCACGATGAGCCACACCGCGGTCTTCCCGGCGGAGGTCTCCGGTGGATAGCCCGGCGCCAGCACTCCGGCGGGCGGGCGCGCTCGCCCGGCAGGAGGACGGCTACGCCACCGTGACCGCGGCCGGAATCATCGTGGCCTTGGCCAGCGTCCTGCTGGCCGTGGCGGGGATCGCCGCGCACGTCATCGCCCGCCACGAGGCCCAGGTGGCGGCGGATCTCGCCGCGGTCGCCGGGGCCTACACCCTGGCCACCGGCGGTGATGCCTGCCCGGCGGCCCGGCGCACGGCCGAACACAACGCCGCCCGCCTGGACCGGTGCACCGTTACCGGCCGCGACGTCGTGGTCGGCGCGTCGGTGCGCTGGCGCGGCGCCCAGGCCAAGGCCGGGCCCGCCTAGCGCGCCCGCACTAATCCAGTAACACTCCGACTAAATATCAATCCGACCCAGCCGTGGAGCCCTGCGTCATCGTGACCAGGGCTCCCAGCAGTTTCAGGGCTCCGGCCTTGTCGAGGGGGTTGTTGCCGTTGCCGCACTTGGGCGACTGCACGCACGACGGGCAGCCCGACTCGCAGCCGCAGGAGCGCACGGCGGCGAAGGTGGCCTCAATCCACTCCGGGAAGCGGCGGAAACCCTCGTCGGCGAAGCCGGCCCCGCCGGGGTGGCCGTCGTAGACGAAGACGGTGGGCAGCTGGGTATCCAGGTGGCGCGCCGTCGAGACCCCGCCGATGTCCCAACGATCGCAGGTGGCTAGCAGCGGCAGCAGCCCGATAGCGGCGTGCTCGGCGGCGTGCAGGGTGCCCGGGGTATCGGCCGCCGTGACCCCGATCTTGTCCAAGACCAGCGGGTCGATGGTATAAGCCACGGCGCGGGTGCGCAGGCTCTGCTCCGGCATCTCCAGCGGCACCTCCTCGCCCACGGTGCCGTCCGGCAGGCGGACCACGTACCCGGTGACCTGGTTGGTGACCTCGACTTCCACGTTGGCCACCCACAGGCCGGGCGAGTAGTTGATGAGCTCGTCCTCCCCGGCCGCGGACAGGATCCGGATGTCGGTGGTGGAGTGGGCCTGCGTCGAATAGTCCGGTACGTCGGGGCGCGCCAGGGCCACGTAGTCGTCCAGGTCGAGGTTCTCGATGACGAAGGTCTCGCCCTGGTGCAGGTAGACCGCGCCGGGGTGGACCTGGGCGGCGGCCCGGGCGGCATCGACGGTGCCCAGCAGGCGCCCGTCTGAGCTGTCGACGATCATGACCTCCTTGCCCGCCCCGCCGCGCAGGGCGACCTGCCCGTGGGCGGTCTCGGGGCGTAACTGGCCCTCAAGCTGCGGGGTGGGGAACCAGCCGCGGGTCCGCTTCTTGATGAGCCCGTCGCGGGCCAGCGCCTCGACGACGGCGGGGGCAAACGCGGCCTCGGCATCGCTCAGCGGCAGCTCCACGGCCGCGCAGTAGAGATGGCCGTAGAGCAGGTAGGGGTTGCGCGGGTTGAACACGCTGGCCTCGACGTCGCGCTCCAGCAGGGCGGCCGGGTGGTGGACCAGGTAGGTGTCCATCGGCTCGTCGCGGGCGACCAAGACCACCAGGGAACCCTGGCCGCGGCGCCCGGCCCGCCCGGCCTGCTGCCAGAAGCTGGCCACGGTGCCGGGAAAACCGGCGGTGACCACCGCGTCCAGGGTGCCGACGTCGATGCCCAGCTCCAGCGCCGAGGTCGTGGCCACCCCCAGCAGGCTCCCGTCGTCGAGGCCGGCCTCCAGGGCGCGGCGGTCCTCGGCCAGGTAGCCGGCCCGGTAGGAGGCGATGCGCCGGGCGAAGTCGGCCCGACCCAGGCGACCGGACAGCTCCTCCTGGCAGAGCATGGAGACCAGCTCCGCGGCGCGCCGGGAGCGCACGAAGGTCAGGGTGCGCGCGCCCTCGGCCACCAGGGCCGCCATGATATCGGCGGCCTCGGAGGTGGCGGCGCGGCGTGTGTTCTCGTCGAGGAAGCCGGGCTCCCACAGCATGATGGTGCGCGTCCCGGTCGGCGCTCCGTCGGCGGTCACGGCCTGCGCCGGCCGGCCGGTGAGCCGCTCCAGGTGGCGGGCCGGATCCCGCATGGTGGCCGAGGCCGCGATGATGGTGGGGTTCGCCCCGTAGTGGCGGCACAGGCGCAGCAGGCGGCGCAGCACCAGGGCGACATTGGCCCCGAAGACCCCGCGGTAGGAGTGGCACTCGTCGATGACGATGAACTCGAGGTGCCGCAAGAACCGCGCCCAGCGCTGGTGGGCGGCCAAAAGCGAGACGTGCACCATGTCCGGGGTCGAGAAGACGAACCGGGAATTGTTCCGGATGCCGGCGCGGGCCTCAGCCGGGGTGTCGCCGTCGTAGGGGGCGGGGTTGGCCCAGCCGGCCAGGCGCCCGGCGGCCAGCAGCTGATCCGATCCCAGCGCCTTGGTGGGGGTCAGGTACAGCGCGCAGGCCGTCGGGTTGGCCGCCAGCCTGGTCAGGATGGGCAGCTGGTAGCCCAGCGACTTGCCGGAGGAGGTGCCGGTGGCCACCACCACGTCGTGGCCCGCCCACGCCGCCTGAGCCGTGGCGGCCTGGTGGCTGTAGAGCTTGCCGATGCCGGCATCGACAAGCACTTCCTTCAGCTTCGGGTCCACCCAGCCGGGCCAGTCCGCGTACTCGGCTGGGTGGGGCGGCAGCGTGGTCAGGTGGGTGCACTCGGACTCCGGGAAGCGGCGGGTGAGGATGTCCGCGAGCTCCGCGCCCAGTGGGTTCGGGGACTCAGCTACCATCGCGTATACCCCTTTCTGGGTGGAAAAATACCAAGACTTTTAGTCAATAAAGCCTCCCAAGACTATCGCGCGGCGGCAAAACGTGTCACACTTACCAGTGGTCGAAGATTTCTTAGCGCAGTGTTTAGATTTAGGTGCTCGTGAAAGATTTTGGAAAACGCGGGCACTTTCTGGCTTAACCAGCCGAGAGGTTCGACGCCTCGACCACTTTTTAAAAAAGTTCAACACATCCCTACACACGCCGAAAGAGGTACATAATGGCACAGGGAACCGTCAAGTGGTTTAACGCTGAAAAGGGCTACGGCTTCATCGCTCCGGAGGATGGATCCGCAGACGTCTTCGTGCACTACTCCGAGATCCAAGGCGGCGGCTTCCGCACCCTGGAGGAGAACCAGAAGGTCTCCTTCGAGGTCGGCGAAGGCGCCAAGGGCCCGCAGGCCCAGGGCGTTACCGCCATCTCCTAAGGCACTAAGTCGCACGCTTTCGCCCTCGCTACCTGGTATTCAAGGTGCGGGGCGAAAGCTTTTTTATGCGCCGGGTAGGACAGCAGGGGAGCTTAGGGGGTCTCCGCGTAGCCGTTGCGGGTGTCCTTCCAGTCCAGGATCCGGTTTTGCAGCCACTGGATGGCGAAACCGATGACCACCGCGGCCACGATACTGACCAGCATGGCCGCCAGGGGAGAATCCGAAAAGGCCATGCCGCCCAGGTAGCCGATGGCTAGGGCCTGGAAGGCCCAGATGGCCACGCCGATGCTGTCGAAGAAGAAAAACAGCGGCCACGGGTAGCGCACCGATCCCAGCAGGATGGTCATGAACAGGCGCGCTGAGGGGATGAAGCGGGCGATGATGATGGCGGCCCCGCCGCTGCGCCGCATGTGGCGCTTGACCCACAGCAGGCCGTCGTAGGCCTTGGAACCGCGGCGCAGGCGCTGCAGGTAGGGCATGAAGCGGGTGCCCAGCAGGAAACACAGGTTGTCGCCCAGGATGGCGGCGAACAGAGCCGTGAAAAACATCACGGTCACGGACGGGACCCCTTGGCTGCCGGCCCAGGCCCCGACCAGGTTCAGGGGGATTTCAGACGGCAGGACGGGGAAGAAGCAGTCGAGGAAGATGAGGCAGCCGATGACCGGGTACACCCAGTCGGTGGTCATAATCGACTCGATGACCTGCAGGATTGAGTCCACCATGAGGCAGGCCACCTCCTTTTCGCTGTCGGGCCGCGCGCAGTGGCGCGACAAAGGTCAGCGCCCGGCACGGTCCGCGGTTAACAAGTTCAATAGTGCAGGATACACCCACCACCGACCAACGCTATACCCCATGGGTTATGCCCCCGTTGGGGCGGTAAATGTTGGTTTCGGGGCTAGACAAGTGATAAACAGTTCGGAAGTGGCCCCATTAAATACTGTATTACTATGTAGCCGGTTTTGGCTCTGTGTAGGCTAGGGGCACTTGGCCTTGCCTGGGCGTGGCGCGCGAAAGCTCGGAAGCTAAAGCGCGCGGCGCCCCGGGCGGGGCGGACAGCGTAAGTCTCGTGTGAGAAGGCCTCGAAAGGGATGAAGTCGAAGTGGCAGAAGCTTCCGACACGTCGGGCAAGACCCTGGTCATCGTAGAGTCGGCGACCAAGGCGAAAAAGATCCAGCCGTATTTGGGCGACGACTACATAGTCGAAGCCTCGGTTGGTCACATCCGGGATCTTCCCCGCGGGGCGTCAGACGTACCGTCGAAATACAAGAAGGAGTCTTGGGCGCGCTTGGGCGTGAACCCGGAGGACGACTTCACGCCGCTGTACGTGATCAGCGCTGACAAAAAGAAGAAGGTCGCGGACCTCAAAGCCAAGCTGAAGCAGTGCGATCAGCTCTTCCTCGCAACAGACCCCGACCGCGAGGGCGAGGCCATCGCCTGGCACCTGCTCGAGGTGCTCAAGCCCAAGGTGCCGGTGCGCCGCATGGTCTTCAACGAGATCACTAAGTCCGCCATCCTGGAGGCGGCTGAAAACACCCGCGAGCTGGACGAGAACCTCATCGATGCCCAGGAGACCCGACGCATCCTGGACCGCCTCTACGGCTACGAGGTCTCCCCGGTGCTGTGGAAGAAGGTCATGCCGCGCCTGTCGGCCGGCCGCGTGCAGTCGGTGGCCACCCGCGTCATCGTCGAGCGCGAACGCGAGCGCATGGCGTTCATCGCCGCCGACTACTGGGATCTGGCCGCCGATCTGGACACCGGCAACAGCGGATCCGAGGAGCCGCGGACCTTCTCCGCCCGCCTGGCGGCCGTCGATGGCCAGCGCGTGGCCGTCGGCCGCGACTTCGACGACCGCGGGCGCGTCAAGAACGACGACGTCGTGGTGTTGGGCCAGGAGCAGGCCGAGGCCCTGGCCGACGGGCTGAGCGGCCAGTCGGTGAGCGTGGCCAGCGTGGAGCACAAACCCTATACCCGCAAGCCCTACCCGCCGTTTATGACCTCGACCCTGCAGCAGGAGGCGGGTCGGCGCCTGCACTTCACGTCGGAGCGCACCATGCGCATTGCGCAGCGCCTCTACGAAAACGGTCACATCACCTATATGCGTACCGACTCCACCTCGCTGTCCAAGCAGGGGCTGAACGCGGCCCGCAACGCCGCGACCAGCATCTACGGCCAGGAATACGTCGCCAGCTCCCCGCGCGTTTATGACCGCAAGGTCAAAAACTCCCAGGAGGCCCACGAGGCCATCCGCCCGGCCGGCGAGTCCTTCGCCACCCCGGGGCAGCTATCCGGCCAGCTGGACGCGGAGGAGTTCCGCCTCTACGACCTCATCTGGAAGCGCACCGTCGCCTGCCAGATGGAGGACGCCAAGGGCACCTCCATGAAGGTCACGGTGGCCGGCACGGCCGCCACCGGCAACGAGGTGGACTTCACTGCCACCGGCCGCACGATCACCTTCCCGGGCTTCCTGAAGGCCTACGAGGACCCGAGCAACCCGGGCAAGGGAGGCAAGAACGGCAAGAATGACAAGGACGATGCCAGCAAGCGCCTGCCCCAGCTGCGTGAAGGCCAGGGGCTGACCATCGCCGATCTCAAGGCCGAGGGCCACTCGACCAACCCGCCGGCCCGCTACACCGAGGCCAGCCTGGTCAAAAAAATGGAGGACCTGGGCATCGGCCGCCCGTCGACGTACGCGTCCATCATCAAGACCATCCAGGACCGCGGCTACGTGGTCTCCCGCGGCAACGCCCTGGTGCCCAGCTGGGTGGCGTTTGCGGTCACCGGGCTGCTGGAGAACAACTTCACCGAGCTGGTGGACTACGACTTCACCTCCTCGATGGAGGACGAGCTGGACGCCATCGCGGCTGGCAACCAGGACCGCACCCAGTGGCTGAAGGACTTCTACTTCGGCAACGCGCAGGTGGGCCAGCAGAAGGCGGCATCGGTGGCGCGCCACGGCGGCCTGAAGTCGCTCATCGACGTCAACCTGGAGCAGATCGATGCCCGCCAGGTCAACTCCCTGAAGCTCTACACCGACTCCGAGGGCCGGGACGTGGTGGTCCGCGTGGGCCGCTACGGCCCGTACATCGAGCGCGTTATCGGCCGCGACGAGGAGACCGGGGAGCCGGTCTATCAGCGCGCCAACCTCTCGGAGACCACCACCCCGGACGAGCTGACCGAGCAGCTGGCCGAGAAGCTGTTCGCCACCCCGCAGGGCGGCCGTGAGCTGGGCGAGAACCCGGCCAACGGCCGTATGGTGGTGGCGAAGGAGGGTCGCTTCGGCCCGTACGTGACCGAGGTGGTCCGTGACGACGAGCGCGCCACCGCGGAGGCGGAGGCCGAGGAGGTTGTCGCCAAGGAGCGCGCCGAGGAGGACGCGCAGCGTGCGGCCGAGGGCAAGCGCGCCAAGAACTGGGAGACCAAGACCGCGGCCAAGCAGAAGGAAAAGCGGGTAGCCCAGTACATCGACGAGAAGCTGAAGCCGGGCACGGCCTCGCTGTTTAGCTCGATGGAGCCGTCTGAGGTCACCCTGGACGAGGCCCTCAAGCTGCTGTCGCTGCCCCGCGAGGTGGGCGTGGACCCGTCCGACGGGGAGATCATCACGGCCCAGAACGGCCGTTACGGCCCCTACCTGAAGAAGGGAACGGATTCTAGGTCGCTTGCCAACGAGGAGCAGATCTTCAGCATCACCCTGGACGAGGCCCGCCGCATCTACGCGGAGCCGAAGCGCCGGGGCCGCCAGGCCGCGCAGCCGCCGCTGAAGCAACTGGGCGACAACGACGTCTCCGGAAAGCCGATGACGGTCAAGGACGGCCGCTTCGGCCCCTACGTCACCGACGGGACCACCAACGCCTCCCTGCGCAAGGGCGATAAGCCCGAGGCCATGACCGACGCGCGCGCCAACGAGCTGCTCTCGGAGCGCCGAGCCAAGGAGGCCGCCAACGGCGGTTCCAAGGCCAGCAAGAAGGCGGGCAAGAAGACGAGCAAGAAGTCGACTAAGAAGTCGACGAAAAAGACGGCCAAGAAGTCGACGAAGAAATCGACCAAGAAGGCCGGCAAGAAGTCCACGACGAAGACGGCCAAGAAGCCGTCGCCGGGCACTAAGAACGTGGTGAAGGCGGGTTCTCGCCGGTCGAAGTAGGCGCGTCGGCCGCGTCAGGCGTGCCGGGCTCCAGCGGCGTGCGGTACTTGGCCGGCAGCTCGGCCCGTCGGGTCGGTCCGTAGGCCAGGCGCCGGTGGGTCCATTCCAGTGGGCCGGGGGCGCCCAGCGCCTCTAAAGCGCAAGCCAGCACCAGGGTGATAAGCCAGGTGATAAAGGCCAGGCCCAGCATCTGGGCGGCGCTAAAGTCGGCGCCGATACCGGCGGTGAACGGGAAGACTAGGGCCAGCAGGATGACAGACTGCAGGACGTAGCCGCTCATCGAGCGCTTGCCCAGGGCGCTAAACGGCCACAGCCACCGTGGCATCGCCGCGCCGGCGGAGACCGCCTTTTGCACCGGGTTGAGTACGAGTGCGACCGCGGCGAGGATGCCGGGCCCGCTCAGGATGCCGACGGTGAAGTTGAGGGCCACAAAGACCGGGGTGAGGTTGTCGGGCAGCACCCCGATGGCGCACAGCCCCCAGGGCAGGCCGATGAGCGCCACGACGGCGGCGGCGATGCCGGTCCAGGCCAGCAGGGTCCCGCGGTGGGCGTCGACGTCGGCGAGCACGCCCCGGCGGGCCCAGACGAAGCCGACCAGCATCACCGGCAGGTACATCAGCATAAACAGCGGGGATACGATCAGCTGGCCCATCATCACGATGAAATTCTCGCCCAGCATGCCGAGGAAGGTCTCGGCCGGGGCCGTTGCCCCCGTGCTGAAGGGATCGGCGCCGGCAAAATCGTCGCGCAACCAGGCCGCCAGGGCGGCGATGGCTGCCCCGCCGACGCTGACCAGCCCGAGCAGGCCGTAGGCGATGCGCAGCAAGGCCTTGTCGGTCAGGGACAGCAGGCAGGCGATGAGGATCCCGCACAAGCCGTAGAACATCATGATGTCGCCGCTGAACAGGAAGATGCCGTGGGCCAGCCCGAAGGCGGCCAAGAGGCCGTAGCGCTTGACGATGACGGACCGGGCAGCCGGCAGCGGGAAGCCGCGGCGCCACAGGCTCATGGTGATAAGGCCTACGCCGAAGCCCAGCAGGGTGGAAAACATCGGCAGCCCGCGGTCGTGGGCGAACATCGCGGCAAACAGCGCCGCGGCCTTATCGGCCGTGCTGTCGCCGGCGATGCCGCCGAACATCCCCGCCGGCCCGGTCCCGTGGACCAGCCAGGCGGTGGACATGTTGGCGATGCAGATTCCCAGCAGGGCCAGCCCGCGGGCGATGTCGGGCACGACCATGCGGGGCCTATGAGTCGGTTGAGTCATGTCTAAAAAGATAACTTAACGGCCCCGGCCGCGCAGGCATCGGTCGCCGGCGCTCCTTCCCGGCCGGTGTTGCGGGCCGCTGTTACTGCGCGGGGCTACGGCCCGCCGCTACTGCTCAGCGCGGTCGGCCAGGGTGGCGCGGATGGGCCGGGCCAGCTGGGTCATGCGGCGGCGCCCGCGCAGCTCGATGGACTTCATGAAGGTCCAGCGGGCCTGCTCCGCCTCGTTGGCGGTGCGCAGGGTCGAGGCGTTGGTCAGCACACGGCCCGGGGTGTCCTTGGCCAGCTCGGTCAGGCGGGCGGCCTCGTTGACGGCGTCGCCGATGACGGTGTATTCGAAGCGATCGGCGCCGCCGATGTGGCCGGCGACCACGTGCCCGGCGGCCACCCCAATGCCGGCCTGCAGCTCCAGGTTGCGCAGCTCCTGGCGCAGCTCGCGGGCCGCCTGCAGCGCCATCGAGGTCGAGTCGTTGACGTTGATGGGGGCGCCGAAGACCGCCAAGGCCGCGTCGCCCTGGAACTTATTGATGATGCCGTGGTTGTGGTGCACCACCGTCACGACGTGCTCGAAGAACTTGTTGAGCTCCTCGACGACGTTTTCCGGGGTGTGGTTGACCGCGAAGGTGGTCGACCCGATGACATCGATGAACAGCACGGCGACCTTGCGGTCCTCGCCGCCCAGCTCCGGGCTTTCCTCCAGGGCGCGTTGGGCGACCTCGGAGCCGACGTACTGGCCGAAGATGTCGCGCACTCGCTGGCGCTCCCGCAGGCCCTTCATCATCTCGTTGAAGCCGGCCTGCAGCACGCCCAGCTCGGAGCCGTCGTAGATGTCCACCTCGACGTTTTGCTCGCCGCGGCGCACCCGGTTGATGGCGTCCTGGAGCTCCAGGATGGGATCGACCACGCTCATGATGGCGAAGGAGGTGCCGATGAAGCCGGTGCCCATCGCCGTGATCGCCAGGACCAGGATGGCGGGGATGAGGTCGTCAGCATCGGAAGTAAAAAAGCCGGAGCGCTGCCCCAGCAGGAGCAGGACGATGCCCAGCATGGGCACGCCCGCCGTCATCGCCCAGGAGGCGGTCAGGCGGGTCTTGATGGGCGGCTCCAGGGAGGAGTCCTCGAAGCGGCGGGCCAGGGCGTTGGCGGCGACGGGGCGGACTAGGCGCTCGGCCTGCAGGTAGGTCAGCAGGACCACGACCATGCCGGCCAGGATGGTGGACAGCCCCACCACCAGCCCCAGGCGGCCGTCGACGGAACTGGTCAAAATTACCGAAATGACGATGCCGATGGCCCAGACCACGGCCGCCACTCCGGCCTGGTAGACGGGGATGCGCAGCACCAGGTTGCGTACCATGTTCGGATCGTGCGCGTTCGGGTTGCGCTGCCAGTCCAGCACAGGCCTAAACAGCAGCAGGGTCACGGCGATGCCGACGATGACCGCGAATACCACGTAGAGCACGCCGATCCAGGCCAAGCCCGGCACGCTCTCCTTGAATTTGGAGATCTCCGGCATGGGCAGGAATACCGCGACGAACATCATGATGGCCACGGCCCCGATGATGTTGGCCCCGAGGACGACGGCGGCATAGATCGGCCACTGGGTCTCCAGTAACCATCGCAGTCTCCGCACAGTAGAGCTCATGTCTTAATACTCTAACCGCTCGCCGCCGCACTGTGGGTTAGTAGGATGGGGCGGGTGAGTACTCCAGATGTGGCACAGCGGTTGGCCGACACCCCCGCGGTCCGGGACACCATCCTCCGGGCGGCGGCCGGGGCTCGGGGTTTGCCCGGGGAAGACCCCCGCGCGATGAGTCATTCCTGGCTGTTCACCGGGCCTCCCGGGGCCGGCCGCTCCCAGGCGGCGCTCGCCTTTGCCGCGGCGCTGATGTGCGAGCGGGGCGAAGAGTTGGGCTGCGGCGAATGCGCGTCCTGCCGGGGCATCCTCGAGGAGGGCCGGCACACCGACTTGGTCTACCTGCGCCCCCAGGAGCTATCGATCGCGGTGGACACGGTCCGTGACATCATCGGCCAGGCGGCCTCGCGCCCGACGGTGGCGCGCTGGCGGGTCATCATCTTCGAAAACGCCGATCGGCTCACCGACGGGGCGGCCAACGCCCTACTCAAGACGGTGGAGGAGCCCACGGCCAGCACGGTCATCGTCATGCTGGCGCCCTCGGCGGACCCGGAGGATTTCTCGCAGACCCTGCGGTCGCGCTGCCGGCACCTGTACATCCCGGCGCCGTCGACGGAGGCCATCGTGAGCCAGCTGGTGGCCGAAGGTGCCGGCGAGTCCGATGCCCGGCTGGCCGCCGTGACCTCCCTGCGGCACGTGGGCCGGGCCCGCCGCCTGGTAACCGATCCCACCGTCCAGCGGCGCCGCGCCCAGTCCATCAACCTGGCCGAGGAGGTCTTCCAGGGCGCCCAGGGCTTCCAGGCGGCCGGCGCCTTAATCAAGGCCATCGAGAAGGAGTCCAAGGAGGCCGGCGCGGAGGCCGACGAAAAGGAAAAGGCCGACCTGGAAAAGGCCTACGGGGCCGGCGGCAAGGGCAAGGGGGCGGCCAAGGCCCAGCGCGACGTGCGATCGGCGGTCAAGGATCTGGAAAAGATCCAGAAGAAGCGGGCCACCCGCCGGGTGCGGGACCTGCTGGACCTGGCGCTGGTGGATCTGGCCGGCATCTACCGCGACGCGCTCATGCTGCGGGTGGGCGCCGATGTGGAGATGACCCACCCGGACTTTTCCGGTCTGGCCCAGGAGCTGGCCCAGCGCGTCGGGGAGGAAGGGCTGGTCGCCTGCCAGGAGGCGATCGTGACCTGCCGCAACCACATCGCCGTCAACGTCGCCCCCGGCACCGCCTTCGACGGGCTGGTCGGCCGCCTGCGCCGCGCCTGCGGGACCTGATACCCGACCTGATTTCTCGATTGGCTACCGGCTAGGTTAAACTTTGCGGTGCTGCACAGTACTGCTGTGGTACCAGCAGGCCGCTTTAGCTCAGTCGGTAGAGCGTTTCACTCGTAATGAAAAGGTCGCGAGTTCGATTCTCGCAAGCGGCTCTCGTGAAATAACCCGCCGCCTCCCTAGGTTTTCCCAGGGGGCCGGCGGGTTTTCGCATGCGGCGGGCCCGACCCAGCCCGGCCTAGCGCGGAAGCTGGCGGGGAACGACCTTGCCGGTGGCGTTGCGCGGCAGCAGGTCCAAGAAGTGGACGTCGCGGGGCACGGAGTGATCGGCCAGGTTGGCGCGCACGAACTCGCGGATCTTGTCGGCGGTCAGTTCCTTGCCGGCGGGGGAGTCCTCCGGCACCACCCAGACGGCCACGCGGGCGAAGGTCTCCGGATCGTCGACGCCGGCGGAATGCAGCTCGCGGATGCCGTCCATGGTCTCGAGGACCTCGGTGACGGACTGGGGGTGGACGTTCTCGCCGCCCACGATGATCATGTCGTCGGCGCGGCCGACCACGTGCAGGTTGCCGTCGGCATCGACGCGCCCCAAGTCCCCGATGGAGATGAGCCCCTGGGCCTGCTTGGACTGGATGGTGGGGTTGGTGTAGCCGATAAGGGCGGTCGCGTTGGTCAGGTAGATTTCGCCCACCTCGCCGCGGGGGACCTCGTGGCCGTCGCGGTCCAGGATGCGCAGGCGGGTGCCGGAGGCCACCTGGCCGCCGATGGTGGGATTGGCGGCGACCTGTTCGGCGGTGGCGGTGGCGGCCAGGGCCAGCTCGGTGGAGCCGTAGATGTTGCACAGGATGGGGCCGAAGCGGTCGATGGTCCGCTGCACGATGGACGGGCTCAGGGCGTGCCCGGAGGAGGCGATGAAGCGCAGCGAGGAGGCATCGTAAGCGCCGTCGGGGTCGGCCTCGACCATGCGCAGGTAGAACACGGGGGACGACAGCAGCCCGTCGAGGCGGTAGCGCTGGATGTCGCGCAGGCAGGCGACCGGATCGAAAACACGGCGGGTGACGATGGTGTTGCGGGCGGCCAGCGCGATGTTCAGGCAGGCCCAGCCCCAGGCGTGGAAGATGGAGGCGGTCAGCTGGACGCGCTGATCGGCGCGCCAGGGCATGGTCGACATGATGGAGGCCACCACCACCGGTAGGGTGGGCTCGTTGCGGATGATGCCCTTCGGGATGCCCGTGGTGCCCGAGGACATCAGCACGATGTGGCCGTGGCGCGGCAGGACGGGCAGGCGCAGGTGATCGACGCGCTCCGGGTGGCGAACGATGTCGGCCAGGCGCGGCCAGCGCCCGGACTTGTCCGCCTGCCCCGACTCGTGGGCGATGATGACGTGGGTGGTCTCGTTGACGCCGGCGGGCAGGCGATCGACGAATTCGTCGTCCATGACCAGGACGTTGATGCGGTTCTCGGCGATGACCCCGGCCAGCTGCTCGGCTGAGGAGCCGATGTTGAGCAGGAAGATGCTGCCGCCGGCCAGGCCCTTCGCGCCCAGCGGGATGATGATGCCGCGCCCGTTGCGGGCCATCACGCCCAGGCGGATCTCGTCCAGGTTGAGCGCGAGCAGGTGGCGGGCGAAGGTGCGGGCCTGGTCGCGCAGCTGGAGGTAGGTCAGGGTGCCGTCGTCGTCGATGAGCGCCAGCCGGTCGGGGCAGGCGCGGGCGCCCTGCTCGAGCTCGCGAGCCGTGGTGAAGCGGTAGCGGGCCAGGATCCCCGGGGTGGCCGCGGCGGCGCGCACCCCTCCGGCGGGGCTAACGATGCCGGTGCGCACCAGGCTGGCAGCCAGCCGCGCGAGCGCCCGGGAGTGGAAGGACAGGGAGTGGGCTGCCGAGGAGAAAGACATAAACACCAATCTAAAAGCTACGGGTCTAAATGCTACGGGGGATGACATCCGGTATATCGCCGCGGGGGTGGCCCGGCGCTACCCGCCGGTAATGCCGGGGGCGTGCGAAGCGATTAATAAGTACCGGTCGTTGTGGCTGTCAATATAGTGTATTTTTGTAGGGGAATGTAGCGGAGAAAGGAAGCTCGTGTCTGTCGATCTACTGAAAAAGCCTGTTCTAGCCGTCTTTGTTTCTGTCTTTACTTTGTTGGCGGCGCTGCTGGCCGCCCCCGCCCCGCAGGCCCAGGCCGCCGAGCGCAACCTGGTCGCCTTCGGGGACTCGGTGCTGGCGGACCCGGACATGGGGACCTACCTGCGCGACCGCATCGGCGGCGCCTTCGACCAGCGCCCGCTGGGCGTTAACTGCCCGAAGGGCAACAACTACGCGGTCCGTACCGGCGCTAAGCTGGGCCTGCCAGTGCGCGACTTCTCCTGCTCCGGGGCGGCCTCCATGTCCCCGGGCCCGCAGATTTCCGCGCAGATCGACACCGCCATCGCCCGCGGGGCGCTGAACCCGTCGACGGCGCGCGTCATCTACGCCACCGGCTTCAACGACACCTACAACAACGCGAACCTGAACCAAGCCCAGATCCGGGCCAAGTTCGTCCGCTTCAACCGCCCGCTCATCGACCGCATCCGCGCGGCCGCCCCCAACGCCCGCATCCAGATCGTGGGCTACCCGACCATCGGCGACGGGATCCACTACTGCCTGATCCACGCCGGTTCCTCCTGGGACCGCACCCCGCTGCCGCAGGTCGCCGACTTTGAGAACAAGGCCCAGTGGATGCAGGTCGACCTGGCCCGCGCGACCGGCACCGAGTTCGTCGACCTGAAGCCCTCGACCCGCAACTCCGGTATGTGCGGCCCGGACGGCAACCGCAAGTGGGCCGGCCTGGTGGACTTCAACGCGGGTGACGGCAACCTGCCGCTGCACGTCAACGCCCGCGGCCACGAGCACATCGCGAACGTGTTGGCGGCGTCTTAATCTCGCGCATTCTTTTGCGTCCGTTTTCCTGAGCCCCTTCCCGGGGGAGGGGGCGGGCGCCGAAACCCCTGGTTACCACGGTAATTGGGGGTCGTTTTCATTAGCTGCCGGGTAGTGAAAACATGGGTAGGCTCGCGGGTATGAGCGAGAAGAATGAACAGATTGTATCTGGTGTAATCGCCCGTTCTCAGGGCGCGGAAGTCGAGAAGGTCAACATTGTCATCCCGGCCCCGGGCCCGAATGACGTTGTCGTCAAGATCCAGGCCTGCGGCGTCTGCCACACGGACCTGGCCTACCGCAACGGCGACATTGAAGACGCCTACCCCTTCTTGCTCGGCCACGAGGCTGCCGGCATCGTCGAGACGGTCGGCGAGGACGTTACCCACGTCGCCGAGGGCGACTTCGTGGTCCTGAACTGGCGCGCAGTGTGCGGCGAGTGCCGGGCCTGCAAGAAGGGCGAGCCGAAGTACTGCTTCGACACCTTCAACGCCTCCCAGGCCATGACCCTGGAGGACGGCACCGAGCTGACCCCGGCCCTGGGGATCGGCGCCTTCGCCGAGAAGACCCTGGTCCACGAGGGTCAGTGCACCAAGGTCGACCCGGACGAGGATCCGGCCGCCGCCGGCCTGCTGGGCTGCGGCATCATGGCCGGCCTCGGCGCGGCCGTCAACACCGGCGAGGTCCAGCTGGGTGAGACGGTCGCCGTCTTCGGCTGCGGCGGCGTGGGCACCGCGGCAGTGGCTGGCGCCAAGCTGGCCGGGGCCGCCAAGATCATCGCGGTCGACCTGGACCAGTCCAAGCTGGACGTGGCCCGCGAATTCGGCGCCACCGACACCAGCTGCTCCGCCGGCATGGAGGAGCAGGAGGTCATCGACGCCGTCCGCGAGCTCACCGAGGGCTTCGGCGTCGACGTGGCTATCGATGCCGTGGGCATCCAACCCACCTGGCGCCAGGCCTTCTACTCCCGCGACCACGCCGGCCGCCTGGTCATGGTGGGCGTGCCCAACCTGACCGACCACGTCGACGTGCCGGCCATCGACCTCTACGGCCGCGGCGGGTCCATCCGCCCGGCCTGGTACGGCGACTGCCTGCCGGAGCGCGACTTCCCGGCCTACGTCTCGCTGCACCGCAACGGCCAGTTCCCGCTGGACAAGTTCGTCTCCGAGCGGATCGCCCTGGACGACGTCGAGCGCGCCTTCGGCACCATGCAGGAGGGCAAGGTCCTGCGTTCGGTCGTCGAGATCTAGGCCGCGGCCACGGCTGTTATTCCCTGATTCCCTGTCTGAGACACCGCACGATAAGGAGACTAACCACATGCGGATTGAAAACCTGGTGACTTCCGGAAAGTTCTGCCTCGACGGCGGCTGCTGGGACGTCGACAACAACGTCTACGTGCTGTCGGTCGGCGACGCCGTCGTGGTGGTTGACCCCTCCCACGATCTGGACGCGATTGCCGACCAGGTGGGCGACCGCGAGGTGCGCGCCATCCTGCTCACCCACGCCCACAACGACCACTGCGAGCTGGCCCCGCGGGCGGCCCGCCGCTTCAATGCTCCGGTCTACCTGCACCCGGACGACGACGTGCTGTGGCAGGAGTCGAACGGCAACGAGCCCTACCTCCACTTCTACGACGGGCAGCGCTTCCTACTCGAGGGCGAGGAGATCCGGGTGCTGCACACGCCGGGTCACTCCCCGGGCTGCGTGGTGCTCTACCTGCCGGGCGAGGAGACCCTGCTCTCCGGCGACACCCTCTTCTCGGGCGGGCCGGGGGCCACGGGGCGCAAGTACTCCGACTTCGACGTCATCGTGGAGTCCCTGCGCGACGTCGTCTTCTTCCTGCCAGCCGAGACCCGGGTGCTGCCCGGCCACGGCGATGCCACCACGATCGGGGCCGAGGCCGATCGTATCGACGAGTACGTGCGCCGCGGCTACTAAGCGCCGCTAGCTATTGCGGGGAGGGCGGGGTTGGGAATTTACCCGGCCGGGGCCGGGGCCGGGGTGCGGGCGGCCTTGATACCCACCGCTGCGGCCGCCACCCCGCTGATTCCGCCGGCCACCCACGCGTCTGGGGCGCGGCCGGCCAGGCGCGCCACCCATTCCTGCACGACGAAGGCCTCCTCGGTGCCCACCGGGCTGGGCAGCAGGCTCGTGCCGTGGGAGAAGATAAACAGCACCCCGATGCCCACGAACAGGGCCCCGGCCAGCACCGACAGTGAATTGGTGCGGATGGGCCCCAGCTGCAGGGGGCGCCCGCGCAGCCAGGGCCGGCGGCCCAGATCGAAGCGATCCCAGGCCGCGGCCAGGACGAACAGGGGGACGGTCATGCCGAGGGCGTAAACCCCCATCGTCAGAGCCCCGTAACCCAGGGATCCGCCGACGGCGGCCGTGGTGAGGACCGCGCCCAGCAGGGGGCCGGCGCAGAACCCGGCGAAGCCGTAGACGCAGCCGAGCAAAAAGACGCTGACGTAGCCATCGCCCCTAACTCGCTGGCTGAGCCGGCCCAGCCCCGGCAGGGTGAAGCCGCCGCCCAGGGCGATAAAGATCCCGAGGGCCACCATGACGGCCCCGCCGGCGGTGATGACGGCCTCGCGGTGCTGGTTAAACAAGCCGCCGATGCCGCCCAGCCCCGTGCCCACCGGCACCAGCACGGCCGCCAGCCCGCAGAAAAACACCCCGGTCCGGGTCACCAGCTGGGTCACCGACCGGAAGGCGTAGGCGAAAAAGGCCGGCAGCAGCAGCGCGGAGCACGGGCTGAGCAGGGACAAGACCCCGGCTAGGAAGGAACCGAGCAGGCCGATTTCCATCATGTGGTGCGTCTCCTTTCTCCTGAAGTCTCTTTAAGCTCCTTAAATCTTCCCTTAAGCGCCCAGCGCGCTGCCGAGGCCGAGCCCGAAGAAGAACCCGGTACAAGCCAGCAGGGCGATGAACAGCCAGACGAGCCAGTGGACCTTACGCATCCCGGGACAGCTCCTCCTCGATGACCTGGCGGAAGACGTCCTCGGGCTGTGCCCCGGAGACGAACTGTCTGCCCACCACGAAGGACGGGGTGCCGGTGATGCCCAGGCTGGCCGCGTAATCGCGGGCGTCTTCGACGACCTGGGTGTAGGTGTCGTCGCCGGCCTCCTGGCGGAAGCGTTCGATGTCCTCGATGCCGGCCTCCTCGGCGAAGCGCACGTAATCATCCATGTCGAAGTTGGGGTGGCCGTCCATGTCGGCGCTGGCGGCGAAGGCGGCCTTCTGGAACTCCGCGAACTTGCCCTGGGCGGCCGCGGCTCGGCCGGCCTTCGCCCCGTCGATGGCGTGGGGGCCGTTGACCGGGAAGTCATTCCACTCGATGCGCACCAGGCCCTTGTCGACGTATTCCGCGATGAGGGCGGGCGCGGTCTGGTTGTGGAAGCGGGAGCAGAAGGGGCACTCGAAGTCGGAGAACTCGGAGATGACCACCGGGGCATCGAGGGCGCCGCGGGCGAAGGGATCGTTGTCGGCCCGGCGGTGGACCTTGTCGATGTCCTCATTGGAGGAGATGGTGCCGGCGGGGCCGTACAGCTTGGGGTCGCCGTTGGGTTCGTCGAAGTTGGTGCCCGGGGCGGCCTGGGCTGACTTGTCTGATTGGCCGTCTGGTTGGCCGGCAGATTGGCCGTCTGCTGGCTGGCTGTGGCTGGCGGCCCCGCTGCTGCTGTTGCTGTTGCCGCCGTTGCTGGCGGCATCGTCGGCGCCGTTGCGGTCGGCGACCAGGAAGCCGATGACGACGGCCAGTACCACGATCACGGCGGTGAGCACCCACACCAGGGCGGGGACGTCGCGGAGGGCGGAGGGGCGCTTCTGTCCCACTAGGGGTTGGTCGTACATTGAGCTATCGGGCAAGGGGCCTCCTCCGTAGAGAACTCTTAAGGTGCGGCGTGAATGGTGTGAATAAAAACCAGCGTCCCGGACAGTCTAGCCCGGGCGGCGCGGCGCGGGGTCGTGCGGTGTGCGGTCGTGCGGTGCGGCTAGTCCTCGGCCGCGGCGCGCAGGTAGGCGCCGTAGCCCGATTTGTCGAGGCCGGCGGCCAGGCGCAGCAGCTGTTCCCGGTCGATGAAACCCTCGCGGAAGGCGGCCACCTCGGGTGATCCCAGGACGGTGCCGGTGCGCTTCTGGATGACCTCGACGTAGGCGGAGGCCTCGCTCATCGAATCCACGGTGCCGGTGTCCAGCCATACGTCGCCGCGCCGCATGCGCTTGACCGAGAGCTCCCCGCGGCGCAGGTACTCCTCGTTGACGGCGGTGATCTCCAGCTCCCCGCGGGCCGAGGGCTGAATGGACCGGGCGATCTCGCAGACCTGGTTGTCGTAGAAGTACAGGCCCACGACGGCGTGGCTGGACTTCGGGTGTTCCGGCTTCTCCTCGATGCTGATGGCCCGCCCGTCGGGGGCGAACTCGACTACGCCGTAGCGCTGGGGATCGGAGACCTCGTAGGCGAAGATGACTCCCCCGTGCGGGGACCGGCACTCGGGCAGGGCGCTGCTGAAGCCGTGGCCGTCGAAGATGTTGTCGCCCAAAACGAGGGCGACGTCGTCGCCGCCGATGAACTCCTCGCCGATGATGAAGGCCTGTGCCAGGCCCTTGGGGCGGGGCTGGACTGCGTAGGAGAGCATGAGGCCCAGCTGGGATCCGTCGCCGAGCAGGCGCTGGAAGGAGGCGGAATCCTCCGGGGTGGTGATGATGAGGATCTCCCGGATACCCGCCTGGATCAGGGTGGATAGCGGGTAGTAGACCATCGGCTTGTCGTAGATCGGCATGAGCTGCTTAGAGATCCCCTGGGTGATGGGGTAGAGCCGCGTGCCGGAACCGCCGGCCAGGATGATGCCTTTCATGCTTTAAAAGTCTAGCTTTCCGCTTCCCCGGCGGCCGGGTACAACGCCAGGTAGAGGGCCAGTGCGGCCCGCCAGTTCTGGGGCCGGAAGCCGGTGGCCTCCAGCTTGCTCAGATCGAGGGTCGACTCGGCCGGGCGCGGGGCCGCGCCGGGCTGGGCGAAGTGATCGGTGGTGGTCGGGCGGACCTCGGCCGGATCGTGCCCGATGCCGATGAAGGTGGCCATCGCCAGCTCGTCCCGCCCGACGGTGTCGCCCGAGTTGGTGACGTTGTAGACGCCGTACTCGGCCCCGGAGTCCAGCAGGTGGGCGATGGCCTTGGCCAGGTCCTCGGCGAAGGTGGGGCGGCCGCGCTGATCGGCGACGACCTCGGGCTCCACCCCGCGCAGGGCGAGGCCGCGCATGGCCTCGACGAAGTTGTTGCCGTCGCCGAAGACCCAGCTGGTGCGGACCACGTAGTGGCGGGCGGTGGCCTGGGCGGCGGCATCGCCAGCCGCCTTCGATGCCCCATACACGCTCAGCGGGCTCACCTCCTCCTGCTCGGAGTGGACCTTCTCGGTGCCGTCGAAGATATAGTCGCTGCTGACGTGCACCAGCGTCAGGTTGTGGGCGCTAGCGATGCCGGCCAGCCGCGCCACCGCCTGCGCGTTGACGGCCCAGGCGGTCGCGCGATCGCGCTCGGCCCCGTCGACGTTGTTGTAGGCGGCGCAGTTGATGATCGCGGAATAGTCGCGCCAGCGGCGGGCCTCGGCGAGGTGGGGGTCGGTGATGTCGAGATCGGCCCGGGTGGCGAACTCGGCGTGGGGCAGGATCCGCCGGAAGGCGCGCCCGAGCTGCCCGTCGGCGCCGGTGACTAGGACCTTGCGCGGGGGCATCGGGGTCGCCTCGGAAAGTTGCGGGTGGGCCGCGTCCTTGTCGGAGATCTCGGTCGGCTCCAGCGGCCAGTCCACCAGGTCGAGGTTGACGGCCGGGTAAGACGCCTCCGGGGACCAGTGATCGTTGACCAGGTAGGAATAGGCGGTCAGTTCCAGGGCTTGGAAGCCGTTGGCCACCCCGCGGGGGACGAAGACGGCCGTGTCGGGGCCAATCTCGGTGGTAACCAACTCGCCGTAGGTCTCGGACCCTTCCCGCAGATCGCACCAGGCCCCGAAGACCTTGCCGTAGGCGACAGAGACCAGCTTGTCCCAGGGCTCGGCGTGCAGGCCCCGGGTCACCCCGGCGGTCGCGTTGAAGGAGACGTTGTTCTGGACCGGCGCGAAGTCGGGGAGGCCGGCCGCCACCATCTTCTCCCGCTGCCAGTTCTCCTTGAACCAGCCCCGGTCATCCCCGTGGACGTCCAAGTCCACAATGAGGAGTCCCTCGATGCCCGTGGTGCGAATGTCCATTCTGTCCTTCCGTGGTTCCTGGTTGTTAGAACTTGCTGTTAGGCCTGGTTGTAAACCTTGGCCGATCCTACTGTCCCCGCCGGGCGTAGCCGGCCTCGACGTCTTGCTTGCTGGCCTCCCACCAGTCGCGGTTGTCGGCGTACCACGCGATGGTGTCTTTCAGGCCGGCCCGCAGATCCGTGAACCGCGGGGTCCAGCCCAGTTCGGTGCGTAGCTTGGTCGCGTCCATGGCGTAGCGCTGGTCGTGCCCGGGCCGGTCCGCCACGTGGTCGAAGCCGTCCGCCCCCATGAGGTCGCAGATGATTTCCATGACCTGCAGGTTGCTGGTGTCGGGTTGGTCGGCGCCGATGTTGTAGGTCTCGCCCAGCCGGCCGCGTTCCAGGATGTCGATCACGGCCCGGTTGTGGTCGTCGACGTGAATCCAGTCGCGCACCTGCTCCCCGGTGCCGTACAGCTTCGGGCGCAGGCCGGACAGGATATTCGTGATCTGGCGGGGGATGAACTTCTCGATGTGTTGGTAGGGGCCGTAATTGTTCGAGCAGTTCGACACCGTCACGGGCAGGCCGAAGGACCGCGCCCAGGCGCGCACCAGGTGGTCGGATCCCGCCTTCGATGCCGAGTACGGCGACGACGGCTGATACGCCGTCGATTCCGTAAAGCGCGTGTCGGCCCCAATCTCCAGGTCACCGAAGACCTCGTCGGTGGAGACGTGGTGGAAGCGGGTCCCGCGGTTCCGGGCGGCTTCCAGCAGGGTAAAAGTACCCACCAGGTTGGTCTGGATGAACGGCGACGGGTCGCGCAGGGAGTTGTCGTTATGGGATTCGGCCGCAAAATGAACCACGGCGTCAACGTCCCGCATGACCTGGTTGACCAGTTCTGCGTCGGCGATGTCGCCCTGGACGAAGGAGCAGCGGTCGCCTCCTAGATCGGCGATGTTGGCGCGGTTTCCCGCGTAGGTCAGCTTGTCGAGGACCACCACCGAGTAGTCGGTTTCCGCTAGGGTCAGCCGGACGAAATTGGAACCGATGAAGCCGGCCCCGCCGGTCACGAGCAACGTAGACATAATGGTCACCATCCTACTTCAGCGGTTGCCTCGAAGCCTGCCACCGTCATCTCCCGCCACGAGCAGCCCAGTAGACCCAAGCTGCCCCGAGGAGCCGCAAGAGCCCCCAAGAGTCCTCAAGAGTCCAGGCGCGCGTGAATCCCCGCCAGGCCACACGGGCGTGCCCTTGGCAGGGGAGGGTGAACAGGGACAACATCTTAACTAAACAACGGAGCCTGGCTGTGCGGGTCTGGCGGGGGAGCCTCGCCGCCTGAGGTGGAACCGGTACGGGGTCCGGGACTAGTGCCAGTGGGTGGTGCACCTCGGTGGCGGACCTTGTGACCACACGATTGCTGGGCCGCGGGCGATTCGTTGAACCGCAGCGGTTGCCCTGGCCCGGCCCGGTGGCCGGTGCGCCTGGTCTCGGGGGATCTGTCGGCGTGGCCCATGTTGTTGGCACCATCCCGGAAGTCGTTGTTATCCACGTGGTGGCGTCGGCACCGGAGCGTGAGGTTGGAAATATCGGTATCTCCTCCCAAAGCCCAGGCGATGACGTGGTGGACGTCGCAGTCAATCCAGGCCCGGTTGCAGTCCGGGTGGGTGCACACCAGCTCGGAAGCGGCCAGGGCAATCTTTTGCCAGAGGCTCGCCGTGCGCCTATTGCGCGCCAGCTCGAGCGGGAAGCCGTGGGGGTCGAGGACGCAGAGGAAGTCGTGCTCAGCGAGCCCCATCCGGAGAAGGTCGAGCGGGCTGACCGAGATACCCGCGGTGGTGGGGAAGCGGCTGTCTCCGGTCATGTTCTCGAGGTCATCCATGGTGAGCGTGACCAGAAGGCCCGCCGCGCCGCCGGTGGACTGGTCCTTGGAGGATAGGTACCGGCGGCAGATATAGCGCAGGTGGTCCACGTTGCGCTCTTGGAAGCTGCGCTTGTCTTCCTGGTCCAGCCCGCTTTCCTTCAAAGCGGCGTTATCCGCGTTGCGGGCGTTCGCCAGGGCGCTCTTGACGAGCGCGGCGGTGGCGGGGTCCAGGTAGCCGCGGACGTGCACGCCGCCGTCGGCGTCCGGGTTGGACAGGGCTAGCCGGCGCTTCTTGTAGGCGGCGTCCTTGTCCTTGGTACCTTCCGGGGTGCGGGCGGCCAAGTTGGCGTTCTTAATCTGCTTGCGCAGCCAGTCCCGCAGCGTGTGCAGCGAGGTATCTTTTGCCTTTTCCAGGGCCTGCTCGCGCAGCTGCTTGTGGCCTGGGGTGGCGTGCTGGTTGAGGTGTTTGAGCTCCGTCTCAATCATCGCCAGCACCTTGGCGCTGGTGGTTTGGCCGTCTTCCAGGAAGCGCTTGCGGCGGCGCTCCTCAGCTTCCCTTTCCGCCTGCGCCCGGCGTTGCGCTTCCGCGTCGGCGGCCTGCTGGCGGGCGCGTTCTTCATCGCTGACAGCCTGGGCGTCGTCGGGCAGGGGAGTCGGTTCCGGTGCGGGCGCGGCCTCCTCGAGAGGGCTGAACAGATCGCGGCCGGTCTCGAGCCGCTCCCGGGCGGTGGCAAAGTCCAGGCCGAGGCGCGCCATGAGGTAGTCGATGGCCTTCGAGGAGCCGACCTGGCGGCCGGCGTCGTCGCGCTCGGCGAGGAAAGCGAAAGCGCCATCGATGACGGTCTTGTTGTTGAAGGCGTATTCGAAGGCCTCGAAGCCGCGGTGGAGGCGTCCGAAGGACAGGTCTTCGGGTTTCTTCATTAGGGAGCGTAACCGCTCCATGGAGCCAGAGATTTCTTTGAGCGTTGCTAGGATTTCGTCGTGCTGGTCAGTCATGGCGGTCACCCCCTAAGGAACCGTCGCGTAGAACCTTTTTTCGCTTACGTGTTCTAGTATAACGATAAAAAAGCCCGTGTCAACAGCAAAAAAGAAAATATGTTCGACTTTACTAAAGTGCCTGTTCGCCAGAGCTGGCTTAGTTTAAGTAGAAACTAAAATCGGCAGCCAACCCAGCCGGCCCAGCCAACCCAGCCGAATCCCAGCGCCAACTACTTCGGGAACCGCGGCAATTCCTGCTCGTTCAGCCATTGGTTCCAGAGGCCCTCCACGTCCGCGACAGAAACATCGGAAGCGCCCTCTTCTGCGTCCTTCACAGCCCCCACCAGAGCCTCCCAGAAGTCCCGCGCGACGACGTTTCCGTGCTGGTTATCGGCGAGGTAGGAGCGGACGAGGGGGAAGAAGGTGGCATCGCCAAGCAGGTGCCGCAGGGAGTGGATGAACAGGGCGCCGCGCTTGTAGACGCGGTCGTCGAACATGTCGCGGGTGCCGGGGTCGGCCAGCAGGAGGTCGTGGGGCTTGCGCGAGAGGACCAAGTAGTGGGAGTGGGCGGCATCGTGGGCCATGGCTTGGCCGGTGTGCTCGCTCCAGAGCCACTCGCAGTAGCAGGCGAAACCTTCGTTGAGCCAGATGTCCTGCCAGCGGCTAAGGCCCACCGCGTTGCCGAACCACTGGTGGGAAAGCTCGTGGAAGATGAGCCGCTCGAAGGCGTGGTCGCCGCGCACGTGGTTGGAGCCAAAGATGGAAATGCCTTGCGCCTCCAGCGGGATTTCCAGCTCGTCTTCGGTGACGACCACGCGGTAGTCGGGGAAGGGGTACGGCCCGAAGGTCTCGGCCAAGAAATCGAGCATCTCCTGCTGGCGGCCGAATTCCTCGGTCACCTGTTCGCGCAGGTCAGCGGGCGCGTACGCCACGGTGTTGGGCCCCAGGCGGAACTCGCTGAACTCGCCCACCAGCACCGTCGCCAGGTAGGTCGCCATGGGCTTATCGATGCGGTAGTGCCACGCCGTCCGCGACGGCCCCGCCGTGGCCTTGTCGACCAGCGTGCCGTTGGCGACGACGGTGAAGGGGTTGTCGGCAGTGATGGCGAGGTCAAAGGTCGCCTTCTGGCTCGGGTGGTCGTCGCACGGGAACCAGCTCGGCGCCCCGTTGGGCTGGCTGGCGACTAGGGAACCGGACTCGGTCTCCTCCCAGCCGATTTCACCCCAGGGGCTGGCGATGGGCCGCGGGTTGCCGCCGTAGCGGATGGCCAACGTGATTTCTGCCCCCGATGCCACCGGCTCCGCAAACGAAATCCGCAGCTTGCCGCCCGAGGTCCTAAAGCGGGCCACCCGCGGGCCGGCGGGGCAGCTGACGCGGCGCACCGCCATCGCGGGACCCAGGTCGAGCTGCAGGGCATTCAGGTCTTCCTCGCCGACCTCGATGGTCAGCGTAGCCTGCGCAGACAGCAGGTTGGGCTCGACCTTGTAGTCCAGCTCCAGCTGGTAGTGGCGCACCCGAAACCCCAGGTTGTAGTCAACCTTGGTGTACGGATCCCGGGTGGCGTGAGGGGCAACCCTGGCACTAGAACCAGCACCAGAACCAACAGAAGAACCAGAAGCAGCAGAAAGGGCGGTAGAAGAAAGCATCATGATAAATGCTAAGTCTACCGCCCTTGTAGAAAGCCCCAGGAGCCAGTCCGAAAACCGGCCTTAAGGCCCGTGCTTAGAACGCAGCGTTAGTTGTAGAAGGCCTGCCAGAAGGTGGCCCAGGACTTCTCCAGGTCCTCGCGCCAGCCGGTCCAGTTGTGGACGCCGGCGTTGCGGAAGTTGTAGGTCGCCGGGATCTTCTGGGAGTCCAGCTTGGCCTTGAGGTTGTGGGTGCAGTGGTTGACGCCGGCCTCGATGACGCCGCCCTCGACCTGGTTGATGGCGGAGCCGACGGCGGCCTCAGCCTGGCTAGCGCCCTTGGACTGCAGGTAGCTCGGCATGGCAGTCTCATCGGCCAGGCCGGAACCAGAGGAGATGTAGAGCTTGGTGCCGCGCAGCTTCTCCGAGTTCATCAGGGCATCGTTGTAGCGATTGTTCGCGGAGCCCTGGCGGCCCCACATCTGCTCCGGCTGGCCGCCGCCCCGGTTGACGGTCAGGCGCAGGAACTCGTATTCCATCGGGTAAGCGGTGGCGGCGCAGCCGGCGAAGGAGCCGACGGCGTCGTAGAAGCCCTGGTTGTGCTGGGCTAGCAGCAGCGAGGAGGTCGCGGACATGGACATGCCGGCGATGGCGCGCTTGTTGTTGGCCTCCAGGCGGGACTCGATCGAGCCCGGCAGCTCCTTGGTCAGGAAGGTCTCCCACTTCTGCGGCCCCTGCAGGTACTTGCCGTTCGGGGTCTGCTCCCAGTCGGTGTAGTAGGAGAAGGCGCCGGCCTGCGGGATGACGACGTTGACCTTCTTGTCGGCGTAGAAGTCGACGGTCTGGGCCTTGGACAGCCAGTCCGCGTCCTGCTCGGCGCTGCCGGCGCCGTTGAGCAGGTAGATGGTCGGGCGGTTGGGCTCGCCCGCCGGGATGACGGCCAGCGGAATCTGGCGGCCGTTCATGGCCGGAGAGCTAGCCTGCAGCTTGAGTACCCGGTCGTCGTCCTTGTACTGCTTGTACCACTTGGAGTTCGCGACGGCGTCGGTGACCTGCAGGTCGCTAACCTCCGAGGCCGGGGCGCCGCCGTTGACGTCGGCCGGGGTCAGGGTGGCTGCGGTGGCCGCCGGGACGGCGGTGGCTGTGGCAGCCAGGGCTGCGGTGGCCAGGAGGGTACTCAGTCGCTTCATGCTAATGCTCTCTTTCTGCTTAAGTTCTTAGTTTGTTAATTCTCGCCGAAGGCCCGCTCGAAGGTTGGCCAGGACTCGCTGATGTCCTTGATCCAGCCCGGCCAGGAGTGGGTACCGGTGTTGCGGAAGTTCCAGTCCGCCGGGATGGACAGGGAGTCCATCTTGGCCTTCAGGTCGTGGGTGCAGGCGTTCATGGCCGCCTCGATGACGCCGCCCTCGATGGTGAGGGTGGAGGACCCAGCCAGCGCCGTCGACAGGTCAGCGCCCTGGTTCATCAGGTGGGAGACGGTGTCTTCCTTGCCCACCAGGCCGGAGTTGGCGGACACATAGATCTCGTGGCCGCGGAGCTTCTCGGCGTTGGCCAGGCCGTCGTAGCGGCGGTTCTCGGCGGAGCCGCGGGCGCCCCAGATCTGCTCCGGGGTGGCGCCGCCGCGGTTGACGGTCAGGCCGACGAACTGGTGCGGCAGCACCGTGGAAGTGGCGGCGCAGCCCGAGAAGGAACCGACCGCATCGTAGAGGTCTGGGTGCTGCTGGGCGAGTACCAGGGCGGAGGTCGCGGACATGGACATGCCGGCGATGCCGCGTTTGCCGTTGCCGTTGATGGTCTGCTCCAGCGCGCCCGGCAGCTCCTGGGTCAGGAAGGTCTCCCACTTCTGCGGGCCCTTCAGGTACTTGCTGTTGGGATCCTTCTGCCAGTCGAAGTAGTAGGAGAAGGCGCCGGCCTGCGGGATAACCACGTTGATGCCCTTGTCGACGTAGAAGTCCACCATGTCCTGGGTGCCTTCCTTGGTCGGGTCGACATCCTTGCGGTAGGTCTGCTTGATCCACTCCATGTCCTGGTCCGCGCCGCCGGCGCCGTTGAGCAGGTACAGGGTCGGGCGGGCCTGGTCGAAGTTGCCGTCCGGGGTGATGACCGCCAGCGGGATTTCGCGCCCGCCCATGGCCGGCGAGGTGGCGTTGAAGGCCTTGACATGCTCGCGGTTGAAGGAGCTGGCCTGGGCGTAGGCCATCCACTGCTTACCGCTGGCCATCTTGGACGGGCTGATGACGCGCTTGCCGTCGGCGTTGGTGGACCACGCCGGGGCGGTCTCCTGTGCTAGGTCGATTTCCGTGATGACGGACTCGCCGGCCGCGGCGGTCTCTGCCTCCTCGGAAGCGGCGTCGGACTGCGCGGACTCGGGAGCGTTCTCGTCGCCCAGGATGGCCTCGGCAATCTCCGGGTCGGTGGCCGGCTCTTCCAGGTCGGCAACGGCCTCCAGATCGCCGGCCGGCTCGTCAGCCAGCGCCGGGGAGACGCAAAGGCCAAGGGCAAGGGCGGTGGCGGCGGTGGTGCCAACCAGCGGGCGAATAATCTTCATGAGGTTAACGCTTCCTGAGAGAGGGGCCTTTTCGCAAAGGGAAGAGAGAGTTTCCTGACTGGTTATCGTAGGTGCAAACAAAGTTGTTAGCAGCTGTCCGTCAGCTGAAATTTTTCAGCAAATCCCAGCCTAAAGCAAACAACTGTCGCTCACAGTGCAAATATAGCTTAGCAGCCGGACACGAAACGGGTGGTGTGCAAGTGAAAGGTGTGTCATAATCTAGGGGGTTTCCGGCTGCCGATGCCGGCTAGCTGCCCGGAAGTTCCCCTCCGGCGTAACGCGAGCTGGGAATTTTTCGTTAAAACAACCGCACCGCTTAACCGCGTTAGCGCTGTCTCTCCACCGTTTACAGAAGGGTTTTAAAAAAAATGAACGCTTTCGACACCATCCTGGTTCAGATCAACGAATTCCTGGGCGGCCTCGTCCACGCTGGTTCCTCCACCTCGTCCACCATTGCGCTGGCGCTGGGCATGTTCTAAAGACATCCGCCCGAGAGGCAATCTCCCCGGAGTCTCCGGGGCAATAGCCCCGGCCAGCCCCCTGTTGCCGCGCTTTGTTTGCCCCTTTGGCAGACAGCGTGGCCAAAGTTACGTATCCTGTAAGACGTGACTAATGAACATTATGACGTTGTAGTACTCGGCGCGGGCCCTGGCGGCTACGTCGCCGCCATCCGCGCAGCCCAGCTCGGCAAGAAGGTAGCCGTGGTGGAGAAGCAGTACTGGGGCGGTATTTGCCTCAATGTCGGCTGCATCCCCTCCAAGGCGCTGCTGAAGAATGCCGAGGTGGCCCACACTTTCAACCACGAGGCCAAGGACTTTGGCATCTCCGGTGAGGTCTCCTTCGATTATGGGGCAGCCCACAAGCGTTCCCGCAAGGTTTCTTCGGGCATCGTCAAGGGCGTCCACTACCTGATGAAGAAGAACAAGATCACCGAGGTCAACGGCCTGGGCTCCTTTAAGGACGCCAAGACGATTGAGATTACCGAGGGTGACGACAAGGGCAAGACCCTCACCTTCGATGACTGCATCATCGCCACTGGCTCCGTCGTTAAGTCCCTGCCGGGCGTTGAGATCGGGGGCAATATCGTCTCCTTCGAGGAGCAGATCCTCAAGGAAGACGCCCCTGAGTCCATGGTCATCGTGGGCGCCGGTGCCATCGGCATGGAGTTCGCTTACGTCCTGGCCAACTACGGCGTGGACGTGACCATCGTGGAATTCATGGACCGCGTCCTGCCGAACGAAGACAAGGACGTCTCCAAGGAGATCGCCAAGCAGTACAAGAAGCTGGGCGTGAACCTGAAAACCGGTTACAAGACCACCTCCATCAAGGACAACGGCGACGAGGTGACCGTCGAGATCGAGTCCAAGGACGGCGAGAAGACCGAGACCCTGACCGTTGATCGCTGCATGGTCTCCATCGGCTTCGCCCCGCGCACCGAGGGTTACGGCCTGGAAAACACCGGTGTCGAGCTCACCGACCGCGGTGCCATCGCCATCGATGAGCGCATGCGCACCAATGTCGACGGCATCTACGCCATCGGTGACGTCACCGCCAAGCTGCAGTTGGCCCACGTGGCCGAGGCGCAGGGCGTGGTGGCTGCCGAGACCATCGCCGGCGCCGAGACCCAGGAGCTGGGCGACTACCAGATGATGCCGCGCGCGACCTTCTGCAACCCGCAGGTTGCTTCCTTCGGCTACACCGAGGAGGCCGCGAAGGAGAAGTTCCCGGATCGCGAGATCAAGGTCGCCAGCTTCCCGTTCTCCGCGAACGGCAAGGCCGCGGGCCTGAACGAGACCGCCGGCTTCGTCAAGCTGGTCGCTGACGCCGAGTTCGGCGAGCTGCTGGGCGGCCACATGGTCGGCGCCAACGTCTCGGAGCTCCTGCCGGAGCTGACCCTGGCGCAGCGCTTCGACCTGACCACCGAGGAAATCGGCCGCAACATCCACACGCACCCGACCTTGTCGGAGGCTATGAAGGAAGCTGCCGAGGGTATCGGCGGCCACATGATCAACCTCTAAGGAGCCTTTCCTAGGCGCCGATCCGGATTCCCTTCCCCACCCGTTGGGGGAGGGAATTTTTGCGCTTTATAGACCGAGCGGTTCGAACTTTGCTAATCTGCACTAGACCGCTTAGTTCATGGGGGTGTCCAGGCCGGGCGCGCCGAATAACGCAAAGGATAAATACATGAAGCTTCGCCGCATTATCGCTACCGTCACCGCCGTGGCCGTCGCCAGCACCGGGCTGGCGGCCTGCTCTAGCTCCGACGGGGAGGGCAAGGACCAGAAGATCGTCGTCGGCACCACCGATGCTGCGAAGAAGGCCTGGACCGCCTTCGAGGAGGTGGCCGAGGACAACGGCTTCAATATCGAGGTCGAGAACTTCGAGGACTACGCCACCCCGAACGTTGCGCTGGCGCAGAGCCAGAACGATATCAACAACTTCCAGACGCTGCGCTTCCTGGCGGAGTACAACGTGGGTAACGACGAGGATCTCGTGCCGATCGTTTCCACGGAGATCGTGCCGCTCGCGCTGTTCTGGAAGGACCACGACTCCCTGGATGGCATCGAGGGCGAGACGGTGGCCATCCCGAACGACCCGTCCAACCAGGGTCGCGCGCTCAACGTGCTGGCTTCTGCGGGCCTGGTCGAGCTGACCGGCGAGGACAGCCTCTCGCCGACGCCGGCCGACGTCGACGAGGCCAAGTCCAAGGTCAAGGTCACTACCGTCGATGCCGCCCAGACCACCTCCGCGTGGGGCGAGGGCACCCCGGCCGTCATCAACAACTCCTTCCTGGAGCGCGCCGGCATCGACCCGACCACCGCCGTGGCGCAGGACGATCCGGCTTCCGACGAGGCCGCGCCGTACATCAACGCCTTCGTCGTGCGCGCCGAGGACAAGGATAACGAGGTCTACCGCGAGCTCGCGCAGCTCTGGCACGACCCGAAGGTCCAGGCCGCCGTCGACGAGGACTCGCAGGGCACCTCCGTCCAGGTCCAGCGCTCCCCGGAGGAGATGGACAAGGTCCTGCAGCGCGTCATGGACGAACTCGAGGCGGAATAGGCGCCAAGACTAGGCACCGAGAAGCAGCACCGACATTCCTAGTACGGCGCCACCGCCGAGCGATGCGTGTCGATGTCCAGCGCCTCGTGGATGGGCGGGAACGCGCGCTGGGCGCAGTTGCTGCGGGGGCAGATGCGGCAGCCGGCGCCGATCGGGGTGGCGCTGGACATGTCGGCTAAGTCGAGGCCGGCGGCGTAGACGGTGCGGTCAGCGTGCCGCGCCTCGCAGCCCAGCCCGATGGCGAACATCTTGTTGGTGTCGCCATAGCGGCCCTGTAGGTACTGGACGGTCCGGGCCACCCACAGGTAGTTGCGTCCGTCCGGCATCTGCGCCAGCTGCCGGGAGATGATGCCGGGCCGGGAGAAGGTCTCGTAGATATTCCACAGCGGGCAGGTTCCCCCGGAATTGGAAAAGTGCACGCCGGTGGCGGATTGGCGCTTGGACATGTTGCCCGCGCGGTCCACGCGCACGAAGGTAAAAGGAATGCCGCGCTGGTTGTCCCGCTGCAGGGTGGACAGCCGGGAGGCGACCGTCTCGTAGCCCACGCCGAAGGACTGGCACAAAAACTCAACGTCGTAGCCAGACTTCTCGGCCTCCGCGTGGATGGATCCGTAGGGCAGCACGGTCGCGGCCGCGAAATAGCTAGCGATGCCGCGCAGCGCCAACCGGCGCGATGCCTGGGAGGTAAACGGCTCCTCGTCGGCGGCGTCCGTGATGAGATCGCCGGCCTCCAAAAACCCCAGCTCCGTGGCCATGCGGAAGGCGCGCTGGCCCTCGGTCAGCCGGCTGGCCAGCAGCAGGGTGCCGGCCTCCCGGTCGAGCCGGTGCAGAGTGCCGTCCAGCTGGCCGACGGTCTTGATCTCCAGGTTGTGCTTCGAGCGCAGTCGGTCGGCTAGGGCCCGCTCGGTGTCGCGGATGTGGAAGGGCTCGACGCCCAACTCGCCGGCTAGGTCTTCGGCGTGGTGGTCGAGACCGTCGAGGTAGTTCTGGCGGGCGTAGAAGAAATCGCGGACCTCGTCGTGGGGCATCGATAGCGCCTGTGCCGAGTCCGTGACGCGGCGCGAGTCCGTGGCCAGGGAAAGCTTGTCGCGGACATTGCGGTAGCGCCGGTGCATGTCCACCAGCGTGCGTGCGACGGTGGGGTGGTTGTAGACCAGCTCGGACAGCTCCTGCAGCTCCACGGGGGAGGGACAGAGCTCCTTGTCCTGGATGACGTCCTGGATTTCGGCGAGCAGCCGGGAGTCGTCGTCGCGGGAGAAGAACGTGGCGTCCACGCCGAAGACTTCGGTGATGCGCAGCAGGACCGGCACGGTCAGGGGGCGCACGTCGTGCTCGATCTGGTTCACGTAGCTAGCCGACAGGCCCAGGGTGGACGCCAGGGAGGCCTGGCTGAGGTCTCTTTCGCGCCGCAGCTGCCGCAGCCGGGAGCCCACGTAAGTCTTCGTCATGACGGATAGGTTACCTGCCCAATGCCCCTATAACAGTGTTTTAGCAAATTTTGTGTGAAGGTTCTTAGCGGTGGTGTGAAAGTAGTGCTTAGGGGATAAAAGGTACAAACGTCCGGTTTTGAAAATCGCCCGATCCGGGGGCGATACCTGCGAAAGTATGACACCAATTGGGGTAAGTCATTCACCATTAACGCGTCGGGTGACCAACCTCACAAATGGCGAAATAATTACACAACACACATGTTTTCTAATTGCGAGTTGCCAAGGTGGCGCCCCATTTCCTAAAACGCAGATTTGGGCACCCTTACCTAAAGCTGGGGAATTTCAAGCAAGGCAAAATTTGCCAGTGGTCCTGTGGGTCAGCTCATAACTAGGAGAAAGGCCCATATCCTGCGTAAAGTCTAGGTTGACTATGGAGGTGTCATGACTTTGAAGAAACCTGACCGTGAGGCAATCGCTCACGGTCGTATCAGTGAAGAACCGATCCGCCAGACCCCCGGCGTCCCGTCGTGGGCTCTCAAGCTCATCATGGCGGTCAGCGGTCTCTTGTTCGCTTTGTTCGTCGTCGGCCACATGGCCGGTAACCTGAAGCTGTACATGCCCGCCCATGGCGGCGAGGAAGCTCTGGACGTCTACGGCGAGTTCCTGCGCTCCCTGGGTGAGCCGCTGCTGCCGCACGGCACGGCCCTGTGGATCATCCGCATCGTGCTCCTGGTTGCCCTGGTTGGCCACATCTACGGTGCCATCGCGCTGCATTCGCGCTCGAAGGCTTCGCGCGGCAGCTTCCGCCGCTCCAACCTGATGGGCGGCCTGGACTCTTTCGCTACCAAGTCCATGCTGGTCACCGGCATCGTGCTGCTGCTGTTCCTCATCTTCCACCTGCTGGACCTGACCATGGGCGTGGCCCCGGCCGCTCCGGACGCCTTCGTCCACGGCGCCGTCAAGGCCAACATGATTGCTACCTTCAGCCGCTGGCCCGTGACCATCTTCTACGTGCTCGCCATGTGCTGCCTGTTCCTGCACCTGACCCACGGCATCAAGCTGGCTGCTTCTGACCTGGGTATCACCGGCTACAAGTGGCGTCAGACCTTCCTGGTGCTGGCCTACCTGATTCCGGCCATCGTCTGCATTGGCAACATCGTTATGCCCCTGTCCGTCGCCTTTGGCTTCGTCAGTTAGTAACTAGGACTGATAGGAATATTTGAACCCATGACTAATACCGAACTGAAGCGAGAGCACCCGGACTTCTCGCACCCAGAGTCCATCGTCGAGGGCGTGCGCCCCGGCAAGATCCTGGAGTCGAACGAGCCTCACGGCGTCCCGATGAAGGACATGTGGAGCTACCAGAAGGACCACATGCAGCTGGTCTCCCCGCTGAACCGCCGCAAATTCGAGGTCCTCGTGGTCGGCACCGGCCTGGCCGCCGGCGCCGCCGCGGCCTCCTTGGGCGAGCTCGGCTACAACGTGAAGGTCTTCACCTACCACGACTCCCCGCGCCGTGCGCACTCCATCGCGGCCCAGGGCGGCGTGAACTCCTCGCGCTCCAAGAAGGTCGACAACGACTCGGCTTACCGTCACACCAAGGACACCGTGAAGGGCGGCGACTACCGCTGCCGCGAGTCCGACTGCTGGCGCCTGGCCTCCGAGTCTGGCCGCGTCATCGACCACATGAACGCCATCGGCGCCCCGTTCGCCCGTGAGTACGGCGGCACCCTGGCCACCCGTTCCTTCGGTGGTGTGCAGGTCTCCCGTACCTACTACACCCGTGGCCAAACGGGTCAGCAGCTGCAGCTGTCGACCACCTCGGCGCTGTACCGCCAGATCGGGCTGGGCAACGTGGAGCTGTTCTCCCACCACGATCTGCAGGACATCATCACCTACGATGACAATGGCACCAAGCGCGCCGGCGGCATCGTCACCCGTAACCTGATTACCGGCGAGCTGAAGGCCTTCACCGGCCACGCCGTCATTCTGGGTACCGGTGGCTACGGCAACGTCTTCCACATGTCCACCCTGGCGAAGAACTCGAACGCCGGCGCCATGATGCGCGCTTACGAGCAGGGCGCCTACCTGGCCTCCCCGTCGTTCATCCAGTTCCACCCGACGGGCCTGCCGGTCAACTCCGAGTGGCAGTCGAAGACCATTCTGATGTCCGAGTCGCTTCGTAACGACGGCCGCATCTGGTCCCCGAAGGCCGAAGGTGATGACCGCGACCCGAACTCCATCCCGGAGGAGGAGCGGGACTACTTCCTGGAGCGCCGCTACCCGGCCTTCGGCAACTTGGTCCCGCGTGACGTCGCCTCCCGCGCCATCTCCCAGCAGATCAACGCCGGCCTCGGCGTGGGCCCGCTGAAGAACTCGGTCTACCTGGACTTCCGCGATGCCATCGAGCGCCTCGGCAAGGACAAGATCCGTGAGCGCTACTCGAACCTGATCGAGATGTACAAGGAAGCCATCGGCGAGGACGCCTACGAGACCCCGATGCGCATCGCCCCGACTTGCCACTTCACCATGGGTGGCCTGTGGAGCGACTTCAACGAGATGACTTCCATCGACGGCCTGTTCGCCGCCGGTGAGTGCTCCTGGACCTACCACGGCGCTAACCGCCTGGGCGCGAACTCGCTGCTGTCGGCTTCCGTGGATGGCTGGTTCACCCTGCCGTTCACCATCCCGAACTACCTGGCTAACCACCTCGGTGAGGACAAGCTGGCCGAAGATTCCGAGGCCGCACAGCGCGCCCTGGAGCGCGCGAAGGGCCGCATCGACCGCCTGATGAACGTCCGCGGCAACGACCCGCACGGCCCGGCCTACTACCACCGCAAGCTGGGCGAGCTCCTCTACTGGGGCTGCGGCGTGTCCCGTAACGTCGAGGATCTGAAGACCACCATCGGCAAGATCCGCGAGCTGCGCTCCGAGTTCTGGGCCAACGTACGGATCCCGGGCTCCGCCGAGGACATGAACCAGGTGCTCGAGTACGGCGCCCGCGTGGCCGACTACTTGGACCTGGGTGAGCTGATGTGCATCGACGCCTTGGACCGCGACGAGTCCTGTGGCGCGCACTTCCGCGACGATCACCTGTCCGAGGACGGCGAGGCCGAGCGCGACGACGAGCACTGGTGCTTCGTCTCGGCTTGGGAGGCTGGCGAAGGTGAGCACGAGTTCATCCGCCACGCCGAGCCCCTGTACTTTGATTCGATCCCGCTGATGACAAGGAACTACAAGTAATGAAACTGACACTTGAGATCTGGCGTCAGGCCGGACCGACCCAAGAAGGCAAGTTTGAGACGGTCCAGGTCGACGACGCTGAAGAGCAGATGTCCATCCTGGAGCTGCTGGACCACGTCAACGACGGCATTATTGAGCGCGGCGAGGAGCCGTTCGCCTTCGCTTCCGACTGCCGCGAGGGCATCTGCGGCACCTGTGGTCTGACCGTTAACGGCCGCCCGCACGGCCCGGGCCAGAACACCCCGGCCTGCCAGCAGCGCCTGTTCCAGTTCAACGACGGTGACACCCTCAAGATCGAGCCCTTCCGCTCCGCGGCCTACCCGGTCATCAAGGACATGGTGGTCGACCGCAGCGCCCTCGATCACGTGATGGAGCAGGGCGGCTACGTCTCCATGGACGCCGGCACCGCCCCGGATGCCGACACCATGCACATCAACCACGAGACCGCCGAGTACTCGCTGGACCACGCGGCCTGCATCGGCTGCGGTGCCTGCGTGGCGGCCTGCCCGAACGGCGCAGCCCACCTGTTCACCGGCGCCAAGCTGGTGCACCTGTCGCTGATGCCGCTGGGCAAGGAAGAGCGCGGTCGTCGCGCCCGCAACATGGTCGACGACTTGGAGCAGAACTTCGGCCACTGCTCGCTGTACGGCGAGTGCGCCGACGTCTGCCCGGCCGGCGTTCCGCTGACCGCGGTCTCCGCGGTCACCCGCGAACGTGCCCGTGCTGCTTTCCGCGGCAAGGACGACTAGACTATAGTCAGTAGAGAAACACCAGTAACAACCGATTCCGGCAGAAAGTTCATCCCTATGAGCACTCATTCCCAGGCAATCGCGGATCACGCGAGCGAGACCTACCCGGAGTTTTCCGGCAAGATCCAGGACAACTACATCGAAGGCTACGAGCCCGTGTCGTTCGCCGCGCCGCACTCTTCGCTGCTGCGCACCTCCACCTGGGTGGGCATGGGCCTCATCATGGGCATCCTGCCGGCCATCGGCATCATCACCTGGGGCCTTGGCATTTACCTGTTCCCGAACGGCACCGCCTCTGAGGCGCATGTGGACACCACCATCATCATTGGTGTGGTCCTGGCCGTCATCATCTCCATCGCGGCCATCGTGTCCGTGAAGTTCGGGCGCCGCTACTACCACCAGTACCGCAAGGAAACCGGTCGCGTTAACTAGGCCAAACGCCAAGGACACAAGCCGTACCCGCTGCTGGCGGGTGCGGTTTTTCTTGCTTTGCTGGGCTTGACGATGCCGGGCTTGACGATGCCACCCCGCCTGGTCCAGCACCCCGGCGCCGGTGGCGCCCCGGCCAGGGCGCCGCTGGGGCAAGTCCCGAGATGAGGCAGAATGGATAAGGGAAAAAGACACTGCGCGGCGGTTAAGGAGTATTCACGTTGGGCAAGCACAGCACTGCTGCTAGCTACGAGGGCGTTAGCCACCAGGGTCAGGCAGTGGAAGCCAGCGCCGGCGGCATCGCTAGCCGCCCCGTGCCGGGGCCGTCGCCGGAGGTGGAGCAGGAGCGGCGCCGCACGCTGCGGAACCACAAGATTTTTGTGACCGCGCTGCTGGGCCTGGCGGCCGTCATCTTCTTCGCGTGCTCGTGGTGGCAGAACCAGCCCGGGGGCGCGCCGGTGTGGGTCGGCTACGTGCGAGCGGCCGCGGAGGCCGGCATGGTCGGTGGCCTGGCGGACTGGTTCGCCGTGACGGCGCTGTTTAGGCACCCGATGGGTATTCCCATCCCGCACACGGCGCTCATCCCGCGCAAGAAGGACCAGGTGGGCGAGGCCCTGTCGGAGTTCGTCGGGGAGAACTTCCTCAACGCCGAGCTGATTACGGACAAGGTCTCCCAGGCGCAGCTGCCGGACAAGCTGGGATGCTGGCTGTCCCAGGAGGATAACGCCGCGAAGGTCTCCCGGGAGGCGGGCAAGCTGACGGCCAACGCCATCCGGGCGCTGGACCCGAAGGACGCCGAGGCGCTCATCCAGTCCCAGATCCTAGACCGGCTGGCCGAGCCCGAGTGGGGTCCGCCGGCCGGGCGGCTGCTGGAAGGGCTTATCGCCGACGGCAAGGTCGAGCCCGTCGTCGACGAGCTCATCGATTACGCCCACGCCAAGGTCGGCCAGATGGAAGAGCCCGTCGTGCGGCTCATCGACGAGCGCATGCCGCAGTGGGCGCCGCGCTTTGCGCGCTCGCTGGTGGGCGAGAAGGTCTACCGGGAGCTGGTCCAGTTCGCCGACGAGGTCAAGGCGGACAAGAACCACCCGGCCCGCCAGTCCATCCGCCGCAACCTGGACAAGTTCGCCGACGACCTGCAGCACGACCCGGGCATCATCCGCCGCGTGGAGGAGCTCAAGGTGGACCTGATGGGCTCGGAGCGCATGCAGCGCGCCCCGCAGGCCATCTGGCGCCAGTCGGCGGCCGCCATCATCGCGCAGGCCGAAGACCCGGACTCGATGCTGCGCGAGAAGATCCGGGGCCTCTGCCTGCAGTGGGGCACCAATATTTGCGAGGACCCGCAGCTGCGTGCCAGCCTGGACCGCCGCATTAACGGCACCGCGGCCTTCCTAGCGGACAACTACTCCGGCGAGGTCACCTCGATCATCTCGGAGACCATCGAGCGCTGGGACGCGGAGGAGGCCTCCGAGAAGATCGAGCTCATGGTGGGCAAGGATCTGCAGTTCATCCGCCTGAACGGAACCATTGTCGGTGCGCTGGCCGGCTTGGTCATCTACACTGTTAATCACCTCATATTTGGCGTTTAGGGACGGTGTTCTGGGACTTCCCACTGGGCCCTCTCCCCGGCGCCGGATACGCTTGCACGACCAGTTTTTACAATCTCATACCGGCACGACCTAAAGAACCGAACGAAAGTATTTCCCCGAGGAGAAAACCATGGCCGAGCACACGCAGCAGCCGAACAACGGAAACAACGACAAGTCCATCGCGGATTCGCTGAAGGAATCCTGGGGCCCGATCAAGGAGGCCGGCGCCTCCGCGCTGGGCGTGGCCAAGGACTTCACGGACCGCTTCCGCGAGGACCGCAGCAGCCACGCAACCGATAAGCCGGAGATCGGAGAGGACGCCTCCCTCGTGGACAAGGCGAAGGCCGCCGCGAAGGACTACGGCGGATCGCTGCGCCGCGCGGCGGAGGGCACCAAGGACTCCGAGTCTTTCAACGCCGCCAAGGACAACTTCGGCCAGGCCTACAACGCCACCAAGGACGGCGTGAACGAGGCCGTCAACACCGCCCAGGAGCGCCGCCGCGCCAACGGTACGACCACCGAGCAGGAAGACGCCGGCAGGAACGCCAAGGGCGCTGATTCGGTGGCGGATCCGACGCAAGATATCATCGATGGAGAGGTAATCTCCACTGAGGACAACCAAGAGAAGTAGGTTTAACAGCTAGTGTTCTTTCTCGATAATCCCGTTATTTTCGTACTGACCGCGATCGAGACGGTGCTGTTCTGGGGCGTGGCCATCGCCGCCATCGTGGGCGCCGTGATGGCCGCCAACACCCGGGAGGACGCGTTCACGGCCGGGGACCGCCAGTCCAAGATGACGTGGGTTGCGATCATGGCCGGCTCGGCCCTGGCACTGCTGCTGAACCTGCCGTTCCTGAAGTGGATCGCGGCGGTCTGCGTGGGCGTCTACTGGTTCGACGTGCGCCCGCAGCTGCGTGCCCTCATCAACGGCGACTACCGCTACTAGGGCTGTACTCGGTATGCTGCCTGACGATGCCGCGTGGCTCGCTCAACGCGTCTACTGGGACCTAACGCGCGCGTCCCGCGCCGAGGTCGAAAGCGCCGTGAAAGAGTATTCCGGCCCCGTGCTGCTGAGCCCGCACCACCTGCCGCAGGCCGCCGCCGGCCGCGTGGCCGCCGTCGCGGGCTTTCCCACCGGCCGGCACCACAGCCTGGTCAAGGCGACGGAGGCTCGCCTGGCGGTCCAGAACGGCGCCGCCGAAATCTGGGTGGCTGTCGATGCCACCTTGAACGACCCCAACGCCCTGCTCACCGATCTGGTCACGGTCCGCGAGGCCTGCCCCGACCCGGTCGTGCTGGGCGTCATCCTGCCGGCTGCCGATGTCGCCCCGGCTGCCCCGGACCTCGTAGTGGATATGGCCGAGAAGGCCGGCTACCAGCGGGTCATCATCCGCGGCGACCAGGAGGGGCCAGAGACGGCAGATTCGTGCCTCGAGCGGATCCTGTGGGCGGAAACTGCCCTGGATATCGGTCAGCAGATCGACGCGCTGGAAGAGGGGTACGTCGCGGTCGCCACCTCCTTTAACCAGTTTGTTTGTTTTATGTAACGCTAGTGGTGTTTTGCGTCTCGGAGAGCTTGACGTTATCCCCGGCGACGGTGATCTTCAGCGTGCCCTCCTGGACCTGCACGTCCTCGATGGCCAACTCGGAGCCGGCCATCTGCTCAGACAGGCCGTCGGACAGCGACTGGGTAATCTGCTGGGTTACCTCCGCGGGCAGCTCCATGCCGAAGAGGGTGGACTTGGTGGCCTCGATCTTCAGGTTGCCGTCGGCGGCGTGCGGGGTCAGCGACAGGGTGGCCAGCCCGCCGCCCAGCTGCACCTCGAGGACGTTTTCGGCGTCCTTGGAGGTGATGTCGGTGACCACGATATCGCCCAGCATGTCCAAGCCGGACTGCTCGCGCAGGCTGTCCTGGAAGGTCTTGAGCAGGAACTCGTCGGGCAGGGTGGTGGTGGCCACCAGGTGCCCGGCGGTCTCGGAGTTCATCTCCAGGTCGGTGACCTCGAGCTGCGCGGCAGGCTGGCCCTTGATGCCCGCGTCCGAGATGTCCAAGGTGGAGGGCACGTCCATGTTGATTTGCCCGATGGTGCCGCTGAGCACGCCGATGACCAGCGGGCTGGCGCCGAAGTTCACGGAAGGATCTTCCTGCATCACCACGCCGTCGGACTCGGCGTTCTCGCGCAGCTGCGTCTTCATTTTGTCGCCGACGAACCAGCGCAGTCCGAACTCGGCCACGAGGACGAGGACGAGGAGGGCGACGAGCACCCCGACGATAATCTTCCAGGCCGTCGATGCGGCAGATTTGTTTTGAGCCATGCTCACCAGTTTCGCCCATAACGGTGGGCTTCGGCAACGCGGGGCGGCAAATTCGGCCTAGGGGGTGACGAATTCCCAGTCAACGGTCAGGTGGTTGTCGCGCAGGCGGCGGCGTGCGGGCGCGACGGGTAGGCCGGCATCGCGAAGCAGGGCCTGGGCCATCCGCCAGCGCACGCGCGGGCCGTGCGGCGCCCAGCCGGCGCAGTGATCCCAGGCGCGGTCCGCGGCCGACAGCAGCTCGTGGATGCCCTCTCCCGGCACGTTGCGGTGGATGAGCGCCTTCGGCAGGCGCTCGGCGAGCTGGGAGGGGCGCTCCACGTCGAAGGGATCCCAGGCCAGCGTCAGTGTCTGCGGACCGGCAGCGTCCAGCAGGATCCAGGTGGCGCGGCGGCCCAGCTCGTCGCAGGTGCCCTCCACGAAGGCCCCGCCCGGGGCCAGCCGCGCGCAGACCGCCTCCCAGGCCTCCGGAACTTGGTCGACGTCGTACTGGCGCAGCACGTTGAAGGCGCGCACCAGGTGCGGGTGGTGGCCGGCCAGCTCGAAGCCGCCGAGCTCGAATTCCACGCCGTCGCGGGGCGGCAGGACCCGCTCCGGGTTTACCTCCAGTCCCGTGACCCGCGTGTGCGGGTTGACCCGGCGCAGCCAGCGCGCCCATTCCACGGTGGTGGTGTGGGACGCGCCGTAGCCGACGTCGATGGCGTGCGGGACCGGGTGGCTGCGCAGCAGCGAGGCGATGTCCGGGTGGGCGTGCATCCACCTGTCGCAGCGCCGCAGCCGGTTGACCGCGGTGGTGCCGCGGGTGATGACGCCAAAAGGCCGACCCGCGCTGGGGTTAGCCTTCAGGTTATGCGCGTGGTCGGCCATTTAAGGAGTGGGCGTTTTAGAGGTTGTCGGTGATCCACTTGTCGGTCAGGGCGCCCTCGTTGTTGAAGAGCTCCTCGAGAGCCTCGCCCACCTTGGGCTCGATGGCGGCGCCCATCATCGGGATGTTGACGGAGATCTCGTTGGTGTAGGCCAGGGTGGTGGTCTCTCCCTCGCCGGTCAGCTTGATCTCGCCCTTGAAGTCCACCGGGGTGCCCTTGACGTCGGCGGTGTAGTTGGCATCGGCCGCGTTGCCGTCCAGGTCGGAGGTGGTGAACACGCGCTTGACCTTCAGGTCCTGGGAAACCATGGCGCGCACGGCCTCCGGCAGGAGGCTGGTCGGCAGGATCTCGTACAGGATCGCGGTGTCGTTGGTGAAGTCGTGCACCTGGCCCGGATCCGGCGACAGGTTGGCTACCACGTACTCCCAGTAAGCCTCGGTACGCAGAGCTTCGTGCACCTTCTCGATGGGCTGATTGATAGTCACGGTGTTTTCGCTACGAGTTGACATGGTATACAGACTACCGTGGATAACGTGCCTGAAGAATTATTGACCCAGCAGCTGAATGAAATTGACGGGGTGGAGCTCGATCCACAGGTGACGTTCGCGGATCTGACCACCTTGCGCATCGGCGGTTCCCCGCGGGCCTGCGTGCGCGCCGCGACACCCGAGGCGGCCGCCCAAGCCATCGCTGCTATCGATGCCTCCCGCGCGCCCCTGGTCATCGTCGGCGGCGGCTCCAACCTGGTCGTCGCCGAGGGCCAGCTCGACTACATCGCCGTGCTGCTCGACTTCGACGCCGTGGACATCGATGCCGCATCCGGCATCGTCCGCGCCCAAGCCGGCGCCAACTGGGACGCCGTGGTGGCTGCCACCGTCGAGACGGGCCTGGGCGGCATCGAGTGCCTGTCCGGCATCCCGGGCAACGCGGGCGCCGTGCCGGTGCAGAACGTCGGCGCCTACGGGGCGGAAATCTCCGACGTGCTCACCCAAGTCAAGCTCTACCACCGCGAGAGTAGGCAGACCGAGTGGGTGCCGGCCGCCGACCTGGAACTGGCCTACCGCTACTCCAACCTGAAGTTCACCGGCCGCGCCGTCGTGCTGGAAGTCGAGCTGCAGCTGACCACCGACGGGCTCTCCCGCCCCCTGCGCTTCGGCCAGCTCACCGACACCCCGGGCGAGCAGCGCCCCGTCGCCGACGTGCGCGAGCAGGTCCTCAGCCTGCGCCGCGGTAAGGGCATGGTCCTAGACGCCAGCGACCACGACACCTGGTCCGCCGGCTCCTTTTTCACCAACCCCATCGTGCCCAGCGCCGTCGCCGATTCCATCCAGGCCGCCACCGGCGAAGATTCCATGCCGCGCCATGTCGTCTCTGCGGTTTCTGCCGGTTCCGCCGTTTCTGGTGGAGACAGCGAAAGCGGCACCCAGGAGAAACTGAGTGCTGCGTGGCTCATCCAGCGCGCCGGCTTCGACAAGGGCTACCCCGGCCACGGGGCCGCCACCCTGTCCACCAAGCACACGCTGGCGCTGACCAACCGGGGCGGGGCCAGCGCGGACGACATCGTTCGGCTAGCCCGCGACATCCGCGCCGGGGTGAAGAAGGCCTTCGGTGTGGAGCTGGTGCCCGAGCCGGTCTGGCTGGGCGTGAGTATTTAGCTACTTGTCCTCGGCCATGACCTGGTCCCACTCGTCCTTCTTGTCCAGGAAGGCGCGGGCGGCTTCGTGCGCGCCCTCGAGGGAGTGGTTAGCGCCCCAGCCGCACTGGACCTCGTTGGCGGCGGGGACCTCGGTGGCGCTCAGGATGTCGTTCAGCCCGCCCTCGAGGGCGCGCAGCAGCTCCTCGCGTCCCATGCCGTTGGTGATGGCGTAAAAGCCGGTCAGGCAGCCCATCGGGGCAAAGCCGATTAGCTTGTCGGTGTAATTGCGCATGAACTGGGCCATCATGTGCTCGATGGAGTGCATGGCCTTTGGTTCCAGGTGCTCCTTGTTGGGCTGGCAGAAGCGCAGGTCATATTTGATGACCTCCTTGCCATCGCCCAGATCCGTCTTGCCGGCCACGCGCACATACGGCGCGGCCACCAGGCGGTGGTCCAGCTCGAAGGATTCGACGTTCGACGGGGTCTTTTCGGAAGCATTGTTCTTCTCAGTCATATCTCCCAGTCTAACGACACCCCGCCGGAGTGGGTGTCTATTTCTTGCGCACCCAGCGGGTGCTTTAAGGTCTATAGCTGTGACTAAGCACGAACCGGCGGACGCTGTACCCGTGGAGACCGTCGTCCCCATGGGCGGCTCCGACGTCCTGCGCGTGGCCGGCCACTCGGGGGACGCCGATCCCTTAGCCCGCAGCAACCGGCTGCGCAAGGACAGCTGGGTGTTAGTCGCCCGGCGCACCTGGCGCGACTTCTTCCACGACGGCTTCTTGGACCGCGCCGCCGCGATGACCTATTTCACCCTCATGGCCTTTGCCCCGACGGTGCTGGCGGCTTATTCCATCGCCACGCTGCTGTTCGCCAGCCGTAAAGAAGAAGTCCTGCGGGTGACCTCCGATTTCATCGACCAGTACTTGCCGCAGACCTTCGAGGACCAAGCTAATTCCATCGTCGGCTCCATCATCGGTTCGACGGCCGAAGGCACCCTGGCGCTGGTGATCTCGGTGCTCATCTCCCTGTTTTCCGCCTCCGCCTACGTGCGGGCCTTTTCGCGGACCGCGAACCTGGTCTACGGCCGGATGGAGGGCCGCAGCCTCATCCGCACCTGGTCGCTGATGTGGGGCCTGACGTTGGTTCTGGTCATCGGCGCGGTCATCGTGCTCTTTGCCAACCTGCTGCGCGATACCATCGTCACCGGTGCCATCCAGCCCGTCGCGGAGCAGCTCGGGCTCCAGGAGGCCGCCGAATTCCTCATCAGCATCTTCCTGCCGGTGTGGAACTGGCTGCGTTTCCCTATCACGCTGCTGGTGGTCCTGACCCTCGTGGCGGTGCTCTACCACTACGCGCCCAACGTGCGTCCCGAGCGCTTCCGCTGGCTGACCCTGGGCTCTATCGTCGCCGTCGGGGTCAACGGCCTGGTCTGGTTCGCCTTCGGCCTGTTCGTGCAGTACGTGGCCAGCATGAGCGCCTACGGCGCCATCAGTACCGTCATGGCCCTGTTCGCCGCGATCTGGATCATGAACACGGTGCTCATCGTGGGCATCAAGATCGACGCCGAGATCCTGCGCGCCAAGGAACTGCAACTGGGGCTGCACTCGGAGCAGCACATCCAGGCCGCCCCGCGCGACGACACCGCCGCCCGCGCCCAACTCGCCGCCCAGGAAGACCTCTGGGCCCGCTCCGGAGACATCCGCGATGCCGCCGAGGCCGACAGCCCCGAAACCCCGGACGAGTCCTAGAGGGCGTTGGCCATGCGCGATGAATTCACGACACCATTCGGCGATTCGTCGCTGTCTGCCAAACTACAGAGTGCGTTGAGCGGCGTGGACTGCCGCGGGGCCTGTGCCGCGGTGCTGGGCCCTGAGCTTCCGGGCGGGCAGTCAACCGCCGGCCAGGGATTTTCTCCCGAGCGTACTTTCCACATCGGCTCCGTTGGCAAAGCATTAAACGGGCTCATCTTCTCCGCGATGGTTGCCGAGGGGGCAGTCTCCCGCTCAGCGTCCTTGTCAGACTTCTTGCCTTTGGCTGGGGCGCCCGCTGGGGACGTCACCCTGGTAGCCCTGGTCAATCACACCTCTGGGCTGCCCAGCGTGGGCGGTGGCCGGGTGGCCGCCCTGCGGTCCCTGTGGCGGTTGATCCGGAAGAAGGATCCGCAGCCCGAGGGCTTCAGCGATCTGATGGCTCAGCTGCGGCGGGCTCGCCTCGGACCGCCGGAGTTCCACTACTCGAATCTGGGCGGCGCTGCGCTCGGGCACGCGCTGGCTGCTGCCGACGGCGTTTCCTACCCACAGCTGATCGCACAGCGCATTGCGCAACCGCTGGGGTGTCCGACCCTCGCAGTTCTAGACCCGGGCGCGGCGGAACGTGAGGCCGATGTCCCAGGCCTGAGCGTGTACAACACCGCGCAAGAGCCCTGGTCAGGGGAGGGATACGCCCCGGCGGGTGGGATTCGCGCATCCGCGCAGGACATGGTCATCGTGCTCGAGGCCGTTCTTGATGGCCGGCTACCAGGGCAGGGGCCGGGGCCATCGCAGCGGTACTCCACGGGCATGGAGGACCCCAACGGCGGCGAGCATCTTGTCTCGGATGGGTGGTTTATCCAGGAGGCAGCCGGTAATACTGGCGAGCTGGCGTGGCATAACGGCGCTGCCAACGGATTCGTGTCGGCGGTCGTCCTCGACCGCGCGGTACGACGCGGCGTGTTCGTCTCGCTGCGCGACGGGACGATGGACAGCGACCCACTGTCGGTGGCGCTGTCCCTGCTGCGGGAGGTGTGAGGCTCAGGTTGCCGCCTTGGGGGCGGAGATGGAGCCCGGGTTTTGGGGCCAGGCGCGGGCCGTCTCAAGTCATCCCTGCCTGCAGGAGAGTTCCCGACAAGTTTGGGGCTGGGACCCCACCCCGGAGGGCAAAACTTGTCCGGAACTCTCGTGGTGGCTCCTATAGCAGCGCCGGCAGCCAAAGAGCGCCTAGAGAACTAGGCCTCCGGGTAGAAGCCGTCCGCGCCGAGGCGCGCGTTCTCGTCTAGGAGCATGGCGACCTCGGCCTGCTTGGACTCGCCGGGCAGGCGGCGGGACTCGATGACCTCGAACAGCGGGGCGCGGCCCAGCATGCCGGCCTCGAAGTGGGCGTGCCCGCGGGCCAGGCGCTGGTTGGCGCGGGCCAGCCAGGCATCGGCTGCGTTCTGGCCGTGCTGTTGGCGCACCGCGGCGTAGAAGACGCCGGGATGGGCGTAGACCAGCAGGGCGCCGACGTGGCCGAAGCCCAGGGAGGTCAGCGCCGCCGCGCGGACGGGCTGGCCGCCGGCCGCAAGGTCCAGCGGGCTGCGCAGCCATACCAGGTTCTTGGCCTTGGGCGCAATCAGCGGATCCACGCAGTCCAGCGACACGTTCGCGGGCAGGACGCCGGTGCGGAAGACGTCGATGAGCCCGCCCGTCTGGAACAGGGCCGCGCCCGCCTTGGAGTGGCCGGTCAGGGTCTTCTGCGAAATGACGAACATCGGCTGGTCGGCATCGCGGCCGATGGCCGGCCAGAGCAGCGAGTGCAGCTCCGACTCGTTCGGGTCGTTGGCGTTGGTGGAGGTGTCGTGCTTGGACAGTACGCTCACGTCGTTGGGGGAAAGCCCCAGACCGCGCAGCGACTTGGCCAGGCGGGAGTTCTCCCGGCCGCGGCCGGCACCCAGCGCACCCAGGCCCGGGGCCGGGATGGAGGTGTGCGCGCCGTCGCCGTAGGAGGCCGCGTGCGCGACCACGGCGTGGACCGGCAGGCCGAGCTCGGCGGCCAGGCTGCCGCGGGCCAGGATGACGGTGCCGCCGCCCTCGCCCTCGAGGAAGCCGCCGCGGCGCCGGTCGTTGGCGCGGGAGATGAACCGGCCGTCAATGCCCTTGTCCAGCATCGCGGCGGTTTCCGCCGTGGCGTTCATGTCGCCGAAGCCGGTCAGGGACTCGACCTGCACGTCGTCGATGCCGCCGGCGATGACCACGTCGGCCTTGCCCAGGGCAATCTTGTCCACGCCTTCCTCGATGGACACGGCCGCGGTGGCGCAGGCGCCGATGGGGTGAATCATCGAGCCGTAGCCGCCCACCAGCGACTGCATGGTGTGTGCCGCGATGACGTTCGGCAGCGCCTCCTGCAGGATGTCGCTGGGCCGGTCGCCGCCCAAGAAGCGGGTGACGAAGACTTTGTGCAGGCTTTCCATGCCGCCGATGCCGGTGCCCTGCGTCGTGGCCACCTGGCCCGGGTGCACGGCCTGGAGCAGCTCGGTGGGGCTGAAACCGGCCTGGGTGAAGGCATCGACGGCCGTGACCAGGTTCCAGACCGCCATGCGGTCCAGCGAGTCCAGCATGTGGTCCGGGATGCCCCAGCGGGAGGCGTCAAAGTTGTCCGGCATCTGGGCCGCGATGGTGCGCGTCAGCGTGGCCTTGCGTGGCACCTGCACGCGCGCGCCCTTAAGGCGGGTGACCTCCCACTCGTCGTCGGCCGGCTGGATGCGGACGAAGTCCGGGTCGGCGGCGGCGATGTCGCGGGCGGACTGCTCGTCGGGCACGGTGAAGGTGATGTCGCGGTCCAGGAAGACCTCGGTGAGATCGATGGACCCTTGGTCGACCAGGTGGTACTTGTCGCTGAGCGTGCGCACGCCGGCGCGCGCGACGACCTCGTCGCGGAAGCGGGAGTAGATCTCCTCCTCGGCGACCTCGTTGCCCTCGGCGTCGAACCAGCCCGGGTGCGGGTCCTCTGACCAGGAGATCAGCCCGGTCATCCAGGCCAGCTCGAGCACGCCCGCGGCGGTCAGCTCGGCGCCGCCGTCGCGGTCCAAGCCGTATTCGGCCTCGAAGCGGGTGCGGCCCGAGCCCCAGGAGCTGACCTCGCCCACGCCGGCGATGACCACCAGGTCATCCAGGTCCGTGGTGACGGTGCCAACGCCCTCGTCCGGGGTAGAGCCCAGCACCGGCTGCTGCGGGCGCGCCGGGGTGGGCAGGGCGGTGATCGTGGCGGGGGCCTCGGCGGCCTTGTCGTCCGCGGCCGGCTGGGAGGCGGCGGCGTTTTCGGCCAGCTCGCGCAGGGACACGCCCTCCAGCCCGCCGGTCAGATCGAGCTCGACCGGGGCCTGGGCGGCGCGCTCGCGGCTATCTGCGGAGGCCAGGTCCAGCAGCTGGGCGGAGATCTCCTGCGGGGACCAGACGTGGATGCCGGCGGCCTCGGCGGCGGGCACCAGGCCGTCGTTGCCGCCCATCAGGTGTGTGCCGGCCACCCAGCCGATCTTCGCCTGCGCCAGGGTGACGCCGGCCGGCCAGCCGGCTTCGGCGCTCCACTTGGCCAGGATGGCATCGAGGGCGGCCTTGACCTCGCCGTAGGCGCCGTCGCCGCCGAACATGCCGCGGTTCGGCGAGCCCGGCAGCACGACGTGGCAGCGGGTGTCCACGGCCTGCTGCGCCAGGGAGCTCAGGCCCGCGATGGTGCGCTCCAGCGACCACAGCAGCAGGCGGGCTTGGTTCTCGGTGGCGGAGCCGGCATCCGCCAGCGAGCCGGACACCGAAGGCGCGGCGAAGGGGAAGGCCAGCGTCGGGGTCAGCGCGGGCTTCAAGACCTTGACCTCGTTGCCCACGGACTCGCGCTGCTCGGTGCCGATCCACTCGATGAGTGAATCCACGTCGCGGAAGCTGGACAGGTTGGTCGGCACCAGCCACAGGGCCGCGCCCGGAGCAGCGTGGCGGGCGTAGAGCTTGCGGGCGAATTCCTTGCGGGACTGGCTCACGCGGGAGGCGGTCATGATGACCGTGGCACCCCCGGCCAGCAGGCCCTCCACCAGCGCGGAGGCAATCGAGCCTGGCGCCGCGCCGGTGACCAGCGCGACCTCGCCGGCAAAGTCCCCGGCCGGGTCCTGGCCCGCGAGCTTGGCGATGCCACGTAGGCGCCGCTCGGCAGCCTCCGGCAGGTCGCCGTGCTCGGCCCACCAGGTGGCCTGCTCGGCGACGGTCTGGCCCGCGCCGCTAAAGCGGGCGGTGTCCTGGTCCGCGGTGTCGGTCGCGTCTGTCTCGCCCAGGGCGATGCGGGCGATGTCCTCGCGGGCGCTGGCCCAGCGGTCGTCAAAGAGGACGGCGCGGTTGGCGTCGAAGGACGGGGTGACCAGTTTCAGCCAGCCGGAGCCGAGCTCGGCCTCGACGGCCTCGATGAGCGTGGTGTCTGGGGCCTCTGGCGTGGTCTCCTGCGGGGTCAGGCCCAGCTGGTCGAGTACCTGGCGCGCGGCAGTGGCCAGCACGCCGTTGTCGCCGGTGACGGTCTCGGCGTAGGCCTCCAGCGCGGCGGAGTCCACCACGCCTCCGCCGGCAGCGGAGCTGGCCGCGCCCTTGCTTACGGAAACGGAATGATCCGCTGCGACGGCCTCGATGGCCTGGTCCAGAAGGTCGGTGACCGCGGACTTGGAGCTGGCCGAATCCGGCAGGGTGGCCAGGCTGCCGCCGCGCACGGAGTCCTCTGCGCGGGTGCCCAGGAGAACCTCGGCCTCCACGAAGGCGGTCCAGGACTCGGGCAGGCCCCAGGTGCCGGTGACGTACTCGCCCACGAAGGCCGGCTTCAGGCCGGCGGCTCCGAAGAGCTGGCGCAGGCGGGAGCCGATGGCCTCGGTGAGAACGGAGCCGAAGGCGGCGTAGCCGGGAGCGGCGGTGTTGACGCGTTCGCGCAGGGTGGCGACGTCGGCATCGGCGGCGCCGTCGATGGCGGGCACGCCGATCTCGGCCGACATGTCCATCAGCAACTGGTTGCGGCGCGAGGACACGCCGTTGGTCAGCTCCTCGACGGTGTCCGTGTCGTTGATCTGGGACAGGCGGATCTTGTTCTGGAAGGCAAAGAGCACCATGATGGCCTGCGCCGCGTCGAAGTTCAGCTCCGGAGCGGCAGCGGCCGGGGCGGAAGACGCCGGGGCACTAGCCGTCGGGGCAGGCGCAGGGGGCGCGGCAGGCTCAGCGGCAGCGGCGCTCGGCTCAGCAGCGGAGTCCGAGTCTGTGGCCGCGGCCTCCTCCGGCGCCGGGGTGGCCGGGGCGGAGCGGACGTCGGAGAGCATGACCTGGTCCTGGTCGCGCTCGACGTTGAAGACGGGCAGCTCGAGCCCGGCCACGGCGAGGGAGCGTTGCGCCAGGTTGGTCAGCGTCGGGGAGCTGGCCAGGCCGACCTCGATGATCTGGTCGACGCGGCCGAAGAGCAGCTCCTGGGTCTCGATCCAACGCACCGGGGAAGCGAACTGCCAGGACAGCAGCTCGATCATGAGCAGGCGGGCCAGCTGGTTGTCGTCCATGTCGTCCACGCGCAGGCCGTCCAGGCGGCCGGAGGGCGCCAGCGGGGCGACGGCGTCGACGAAGTCCTGGGTCAGCTCGAAGGGGCGGGCCACTAGGTTCGGGACGTAGCGGCCGACTAGGGCGTCCAGGTCGAGCTGCTCCGGCAGGAGCTCGTCCAGCTTGTCGGCGAACGCCGGCACGCCGTCGCGCAGCACGCGGGAGTGGAAGGGCACGTCGATGCCGGGCACCATCACCACGGCGCGGTCCTTGATGGCATTGGTCTTTTCTAGCAGCGCGGCCAGGCCGGCCTTGGTGCCGGCCACGGAGTACTGCTGGCCGGAGATGTTGTAGTTGACGATCTCCAGGAACTCGCCGGTTTCTTCGGCCACGCCGGCGACGTAGTCGGCGACGTCCTCGGCCGGGATGCCCACCATGTTCGGGCGCAGCGCGGCCATGGCGTAGTTGGAGTTGCCCTCGGCATCGCGCGGGACCAGCGAGCCCATGGCGGAGCCGCGGGAGTAGACGATGTCGATAACACCCTCGAGGTCGAAGATGTTGGCCAGCGAGGCCAGGGCGGTGTACTCGCCCAGGGAGTGGCCGGCGTAGTAGGAGCCGGACGCCAGGGCGTCGGCCTCGCGGAGACGCTCGGTCTGGGCGTAGGCGACCACGGCCAGGGCGACCTGGGTGAACTGGGTCAGGTGGAGCACGCCCTGCGGGTGGCGGAAGACCTCGCCGCGCACGGCCAGCTCGGTCGGGTTGTCGTCGATGACCTGCTGGATGGAGAAACCAAGGTGGTCGCGGGTGTGCCGGTCGGCGCGGCGCCAGATCTCGCGGGCGGCCGGGGAGGCGTCGCGGTCGCCGCGGCCCATGCCGGGGGCCTGGATGCCCTGGCCCGGGTAGACGTAGGCGGTGCGCGGCTGGGCCAGCAGCGCCTGTCCGACGGAGACGACCTCGTCGTCGATCCGGCAGGTGACCTCCAGGGCGGCGTGGATGCCCTTGCGGCCGACGCGTTCGACGGTGATCTCAATCGCGTCGTTGAGCTGGACCATCCCGAACATGGAGTAGGTCCAGCCCACCACGCGGCCTTGGCGCCCGGCCAGGTGCTGGGCAGTGGCAGACAGCCACATGCCGTGCACCAGCGGGGCGGAAAGGCCGACCAGGCCGGCGGCGTTGGCGGAGGTGTGGATCGGGTTGTAGTCGCCGGAGACCAGCGCGAAGGGGGTCATGTCAGCCAGGGCGGTGACCACGGCGCGGTCCAAGAAGGAGCGCGGGGTGGTCTCCACCTTGGTGGCGGACTTGCCGCCGCCCCACTCCGGGGCGGGGCTGGGCTGGTTGTGCCCGTGGGCGCGGCCGCGGATGGCAAAGCGCTGCATCTGGGTGGCCACGACCTCGCCGCTTACGTGGTCGCGCAGCTCCAGCTCGACGGTGACGATCCTCCCGGAGCTGGACTCCTCGATGGCCGAGCACCAGGAGGTCACGTCGATTTCCCGGCCGTCGGCCAGCTCCTCGAGCGGGACGCGCACGTCGATGACGTGGTTGAGGTGGACGGCGTTGAGCAGGCCCTCGATGACCGGGTAGCCGTCGTCCAGCTGGCCGGAGCCCAGGGCGGTATAGATGGCCGGCCAGCAGGGCCCGACCAGCACGTCCGGGGTGCCGGCGGCGGAGCTGGCCGATGCCTCCTCGGCCGGGGTGCTCACCGGCAGGGCCGCGCCGGTCACGGCGGTGTGGGCGGACAGGAGGGAGGCGGGCAGATGGAAGGAATAGTGGGCGACGCCGAAGGGGGTGGACTCGGTGATAGAGCCCGGCACGATTTGGGGCATCTCGGTGATCTCGTCGCCCTGCTCGGCGGTGGAGCCAACACCGGCGAGGCCGGACAGGAGGGCGAAGACGGAGTCGGGCAGGCGCTCGTCGGAGACGACCGGGGAGCCGCCGGTGGCCACGTCTTCCGGCAGGTCCACTGGGACGGTGACCTCGCGGACGTAGAAGGGGCGCTCGGCCTCCGGCAGGTTGTCCCAGTAGGAGTCCGCGGTAATGCGGATGGACCAGTTGCCGTCGTCGTCCTGGACGAGGTCGTAGGCGTCCGGGTCCATCTCGTAGGCGGGATTGGCCATCAGGTGGCCGTGCCAGACCAGGGTGGGGGCGGCGCGCAGGAAGGCGGCGGCATCGCGGGCGTCGGCCAGGCGGGAAAACGCCTCGACCGGCTGCTGGCCCGCGGACTCCAGAGTCTCCGTGGTGCCCTGCTCGAAGCGGGCGAGCAGCTCGGCGACGGGCTCGTTGAGCTTGGTGATGCCGGCAACGGCCACCGGGCCCGGGATGATGCGGACCTGGTCGGCGGTGTAGCGGGCGTCCTGGGCTTGCCAGAGGGTGTCCTTGCCGAACCAAGTCTTGAGATCGCCATCGATGGCGGGCACCCACGGCATGGGCTTGACGTGCTTGTAGTGCAGGGAGATCCACCAGGCGGCATCGCGCGGCGAGACCTGCACCTCGTGGGCCTCCGGGTAGTCTGCCAGCAGACGGGCGGCCGCGGCCGGGGCGTCGGCGACGTCCGCGACGGTAGCAAAGAGGGTGTCGATCTCGCCGTGATCGGCGGGGTTGAGGCGCGCCTCGATGCGGTGCAGCAGGTCGAGGAAGCGGTCGTCCCAGCTGAGATCGGCAAAGGGGTGGGCCAGCTCGACGAAACGGTTGACCCACTCGGCATAAGTCATGGTCTCCACGTCGCCGAAGTAGGGCTTCGAGGTCTTGGCCAGTGCGGTGATGATGTCGTCGCGCCAGGCGTCGTAGTCCTCGATGGGCAGGGAGGTAATCAGCCGGGAGGCCTTGGCGAAGGAGTTGTCCAGGTCGTGGATGTCGGCCAGCAGGTGGGACTGGGAGGAGGCTACGCCGCCGGTGCCCTGGCCGCGGCCGACCCAGCCACCGTTGTCGTTAGGGGTCACGCCGGGGGTGTCGACCAGCAGCTGCTTGACGGAGTCGGTGGCCTTGGCCTCCTTGGTGGCCATGGCGACGGTGCCGATGAAGACGGCATCGACGGGCATGGCCGGCAGGTTGTAGTCGGTGGACCAGGTGCCGGTCAGGTAGGTCGCGGCGCGCTCCGGGGAGGAGATGCCGCCGCCGACGGCCAGCAGCACGTTGCGGTGGGCGCGGATATCGGCGTAGGTGGCAAGCAGCATGTCGTCCAGGTTGACCCAGGAGTGGTGGCCGCCGGCGTGGCCGTCCTCGACCTGCATGAGGATGACCGAGTCCGGGTTGGCGGCGGCGATCTTCAGGGTGTCCTGGATCTGGCGGGCCGTGCCCGGCTTGAAGGAGACGAAGGGGAAACCGTCCGCGTGCAGCTGGTCGAGCAGGGCCGTGGCCTCGTCGACCTCCGGGATGCCGGCGGAAACACACACGCCGTTAAACGGGGCGCCGGCCGCGCGGGCCTTGGGTACGATGCGCGCCTGCCCGAACTGCAGGTTCCACAGGAAGCGGTCGAAGAACATGGTGTTGAACTGGGCGGTGCGGCCCGGCTTGAGCTGCGCCTCCAGGTTCTTGCGGTGTTCGGTGAAGACCTCGTCCGAGTACATGCCGCCGCCGGCCAGCTCGGTCCAGTGGCCGGCGTTGGCGGCCGCGGCGACGATGTCCGCGTCCGCCGAGGTCGGCGTCATCCCGCCCAGCATGATGGGCGACAGGCCCGTGGCGGCGGAAAAGCGCGTCTGGGTGTAGACGCCGCCGTCCGGCAGGCGCACTAGGCGCGGGGCGAACTCGGAGTAGTCCGTGCCCTCCGGCAGCTCGCTGCCCGGGGTGGCCAGCGCGTTGCGCGCCGCCGCGGTGGTGGCGTCCACGATGGCCACCCCGGTGCCGGCCACTAGCGGCTGGGTCAGCTTGCTCAGTCCCTTGTCCAAGCTCAGCAGGTAGTCGGCGTCCAGGGCGGCGACGGTGGCCGGCCAGTCGTGCTCGTCGACCAGGATCTGCTGGGCAAGCGTGCGGGCGAAGTCTTCGTCGAGTCCGCACAGCCCTGCGAACTCGACGGTGCGCTCGACGGCGCCGGCCAGGCTGGCGTGGTGGAAGGGCAGGGCCACCGGTAGGTAGTCGAAGACGGGGGCGAGCTCGTCGCCGCCGAATTCGCGGGATTCCAGGCGCTCGTTGAAGGCGGCGGCCGCGGTGGTAATGGCCGTCTGCGTGGCGGCCAGGTCATCCGGCGCGCCCGCGATGACGCCGTGGCGGCGGCCGTTGACCACCGCCACGGCGGCTGAGCCTGCCAGGTGCTGCTCCACCTGCGCGCGGTCCAGGCCCCGGATGGAGAGCATGTGGCTGCGAGTGTCGTGGGCGCCGTGGACCTGGGCCGCGGCAGTGCCCATGAGCACGGCCAGCAGCAGGGCGTCCTGCGGGTTGTCCACCGCGGCCGCGCCCAGGGCCCCCTGCGAGTGGCCGGCGGTCTGCGCCTTGTCCACGTTCAGGCCGAGGTCCCGCAGCTGGCCCACGGCGGCGATCTGGCCCAGGACGATGCCCGGTACCGAGTAAGCCGGGAAGGCGTCCGCGTCGACGGCCTCGGCCGCCGGCGCGCCGGGCTTGTCCGCGGCTGCGGCCTCCGCGCTGGTGGCCTCCGGGCTGTTCAGCAGGGACTCCAGGCGTTCGAACACGCCCGGGCAGGTGGAGGCGATGGTCCGGGCCACCGGGCCGGCGGCCACGCGCACCCGGGCGAGCAACCCGGTCAACTGCTCCGCCTGCGGGCTCGCTCCGGCGGCGGCCACTGCCTCTTGCCAGGGGGAACCTTGGCCGGCGAAAAGGAGGGCCGGTGAGGTCTCAGCGGCGTTTAACGTCAACAAGGGAGTCAAAGACATATAGGTGTCTACCTCGATTTTTCTGGATTTGGCAACAACTTGTGTGGCACCAACTTCTCCTGTTGCTGGTAACGATGTTGTTAGCAATAGGAAAACAATGCGGTCTAGACACAGTAACCCATCCCACAGCCGCAGGCGTACCGCCACGCGCGAAATGTGAGTAATTACTCATATTTTGGGGGAGGGTGACTTCCTTGCACACCCCGCCACGGATCCGTTGGCCCATTCCCATGGACCCGGCCGCGTCCAATCGACAAATCAGTAGCGTGCAGCCCCGTCCCGTCCGCGAACTCGCGGCGCACCCCAGCAAGCCGGATATACGGCTGCGGCTCAGTCTGGGCGGATAGTGGTGAAGCAGTCATGGTGGATGTCCCGGGGCTCAAGAAGCTGTGATAACTTCGGCGGTCGTGAAGGTGCCGCGGTGTTCGACCGTCGCACTGGCAACAGGGCCGACCTCGGCAATTGAGGTGCCTGTAGCCTTGCTGAGCTTGCCCGGCTCTAGCTCCGCAGCGATATCCACCGTACGGTCGCCTTTGGGCAGGTTGCACTGCTTATCGATGCACCCCGCCTCCTTCTTGTTGTTGAAATCAAGGGTGGTACTCGCGTAGCTGGCGTTTACCTGCGCGGCGTAGTTGTCGTCAGAGGAGTCAAAGCCCGCGTCGCGGGCTTCTTCCAGGGCGCGATCCACTGAATCCTTCGATACCGAGTTGTCGGTAAGTTCTGCGCGGCGCTTGAAGGTGACGTCGTAGGAGTCCTCGCCCTCCTTATGGCGCAACCAGATACTCCAACCCCGGGAGCCGTAGAAGCGGTCCGGGGTGTCTACATAAACGGAGTGCTCCGTGCCTTCGAACTCCCCGAGCTCAAACCGGGACGTCAGCGCCTGACTGGGCTGCCCCTCAGCATCCACAGCGTCACCTTTAAGAAGCAACTTCACCTAGTAGTCGGGCTCAGCAACCGCAGCGGCAGACGCCTCTCCAGCCCCGCCGGGAGCAGCCATCGCAACCGCCATGAGCATGCCGCAGGCAGCTCCGATACTTCTCTTAAATACGGCGAGAATACTAAAGTGCTTAGGTTTCGAAGCTACTAAATAGTTATGTAGATAACGTGAACATCAGGTAAAGCACTACGCCCTGCCCCGCGCAGATGACGGACTCTGCTCCCCAAGCACCGCTGACGCTCGCAGTTTTAGATAATCCATTCGGACAAACACCACGCTGGGTCTGGTCGTTCACATACAATTTAAAGTGATTTGTCTACATCCCCCCTAAGGAGCGTGAATGTCGAAGCTCAGCATCGACCAAAAGACCGTCTTGTCGCTGTTCAGCGATAAGCGGGCCGATTTCCTCATCCCCGACTACCAGCGCCCCTACGCCTGGACTGAGGATCAGTGCCTGACCTTATGGGAAGATATTTTCGCTTTCGCCATCCCGGAAGGCGACGTGGACCAGTTCGACGACAACGACGAGTACTTCCTGGGGCCCATCGTGACCTTTCGCAACACGGAAGGCCAGCTCGAAATCATCGACGGACAGCAGCGACTGACGACCTTGATGCTGCTCCTGCGTGCTTTCTATGCGAAGTTCGAGCACATGAAAGACGCTCGATCGGTGAAAACCCGCGATCTTATCGCGTCGTGCCTGTGGAAGACCGATGAGTTCGGCGACCCCGACTACGAACAGCTGAAGATCGACTCTGAGGTAGCCTCCGACGACGACAAGGGCGAGTTTCTCGAAATCCTGCGAAAAGGTGAGGTAGTTCCGGGCCGTCGCAGCCGGTACGCGGAGAACTTCGCGTTCTTCCAACGCAGCATCGACGAGTTTGTCGACAAGTTCCCGACCTATACGCCTTCGCTGGCCATGCGCATCCTGAAGAACCTAATCCTGCTTCCGATTGAGGCAGAGTCCCAGCGAACAGCCCTTCGGATCTTCTCCACGCTCAACGACCGCGGGCTCCCGTTGGCGGATGCGGACATCTTTAAATCGCAGTTCTACAAGTACTTTGCGGACAAGGACAAGAAGGACGAGTTCATTGATCGCTGGCGGGTGCTGGAAGAGACCAGTAGCCGAATCTTTGACCGGTCCAGTTCCAATGCGATGGATGAGCTGTTCACGCGTTACATGTACTACCGGCGTGCGAAGCTGGGTATTCGCAAGACGACGACGGTGTCCCTGCGTGATTTCTATGAGCGTGGCAACTACGAGCTGCTGAAATCAGAGCAGACCCTCGCCGACCTGGAGACCCTCCTCTCGTTCTGGGTAAGGGTCAACGACCGAGAAGGCTTCAGCGAGGAGGTAATCCGCCGCCTCTTTGTCATGTCGCACGCGCCGAACAGCATGTGGACTTACTTCGTGTCCGTGTACTATATGCATAACCATGATGAGAACGGCGATCTGGATGACAAGAAATTCCTGGACTTCCTCTCTCGTATCAATGCATTTATCTGGGCATACTCGATTGAGCGGCCCGGCGTAAACGCGCTGCGTACCCCGATTTTTCCGGCGATGGTCCGGCTGGTCAACGACGAGCCAGTCACTTTCGAGCAACACCGTTTCGACCGCACCGGCTTGGAAGAACGGATGAAGTCCTTCCGGTTCAACAACGGGCGGCCGATTACCCGTTCCATGCTGGTGTGGTGGGTCTTCCAGGATCCCGATCAGCAGCCGTTCGATCCGGACGTAAAGCTTGAGCTCGAGCACATCTACGCCAAGAAGCGTGCCGACGTGGAAAACTCCCTCGACCCGCGCAGCCTGCTCGAGTCACTGGGCAACAAGGCGTTCTTGGAAAAGTCCATCAACATCCGCGCATCGGACTACCGCTTCTCCGACAAGAAGAACTACTACAACGGCTTCACCACGTCCCGGGGCCAAGTCCGCCCAGGCACCCGCAACGTCGAGCTCAAGAAGCTCGCGGAGAATCAAAACGACTTCAAGCAGGAGGACATCATCGCACGAAACGAGAAGATCGTGTCCAGCTTCCTCGACTTCGTGGGTGAGTGGGGACTGCTGGCTTAGCGTCCTCCCACCCATGGATGGGGGAGTAGAAGAGGCGAAAGCAAAAGGATCTGAACCAATCTATGTAAACCAAGCGATGAATATATATGCCCCCGGGCAGAGAAAGGAAGAAGCTTAAGGTCGTCAATGACGTTTCTTTCGACGTCCGCCGCGGCATCACGCCAGCGCATTGCCATGGCCCGCGCCCTCGCTCTCAACCCGGAGGTCGTCGTCCTGGACGAGGCCGTGTCCGCCTTGGACGTGTTGGTGCAGAACCAGATCATCCAGCTGCTGGCTGAGCTACAACGCGACCTCAGTCTGTCCTACCTGTTCATCACCCACGACCTGGCTGCGGTCTGCCAGACCGCCGGAGACATATTGGTGATGAAGAAGGGCCAGGTAGTCGAGCAAGGCGCTGTCGATGCCGTCTTCGACAATCCGCAGCAGGACTACACCCGCAACTTCATCGACTCCGTACCCGGCCTCAACATCGAGCTCGGCACCGGCGCGAACCTCGGGCTGGCGGAGTAGCCACCGGCACCGCGCTCCGCCTTGTTCAGCGGTTAGGTTTATGCCTGAACCCCAAAACCTCAGGCCGCCTGAGCACCGGTGCGGTGACTTCAATGGGATGGCATCCCGCCCATTATAGGATTGCTGGGCATACCTAGAAGAAGCGCTACACCTAGCGCGAATATGACGTAGGGATCATCCGTCATGCCTGTTTTTTGATGCCCCAAAGAAGAACGTGACGAGTGCCGATGCAGCAAGCGCCATCGGGACTAGTGTCGTTGTACTACCGGTAACCAGTACTATTACCGAAGCTGCTGCAAGAACTATGGTCAAGAGATTCGTTAACTTCATACGGAATGCCTAGCCTAGATGAAGTGCCCCGGGTTTTGTTCCTAGGCTTGTGCCTTGATTTCCATTATTTCTTGGGAAGGGTTGCGGCTCCAAAACTCGGATTCAACATCCGCCGGCGCCCGGTAGCCCAGGCTCTGGTGGAGCCTTGACTCGTTCCACCAATTCACCCACTCAAACGTGGCAATCTCAACATCAACCACGTCGGTCCACAACCTGGTATGAATCAGCTCGTTTTTGTAGGAACCGTTGACGTTTTCAGCCAGTGCATTGTCATAAAAGTCACCAACAGTACCGGTCGACGCGATAATGCCATGCTCAGCAAGACGCTCATTGTAGATAATGCTCACATATTGCGAGCCGGGGCCCGACCCCCGATGTGTCCACTTTCCGGGGGCCGGGCCCGTCGTCACGGGAGACCGGCCTTTACCTTTGCCAGGCACACCTGCAAGGCGCATCAGACGCGCGGTCTGTTCACGTCCAATGTCGATTCCTTCACGGCGCAGCGCGTGCCACCTTTCGCGAATCCCGTAGACACCGTAGTTTTGTTTATGAACTTCGGTAATGCGCTCTACTAGGGCGGCGTCGCGAAGGCTACGGACACTTAATCCCCGAGCCTTAAATTGGCGGTACCCACAACAGGTAAGGAAGCCGCCAACATGGTGGGTGTTTAACGTCGTGCAGATGAACTCGACGGTGAAATGATTCCGGTGTTTATCGATGAACTGGATCATTTCCGACGTTTTGGGTCGAGTTCCGATGCGAAAAAGCCGACGCGGCCTTTAACAGCTCGTTGGTGTCGCGAAGTTCTTGATTCTCACGCCGAGAGGGTGTCAGGAAGTTTGTGTGTGTGAGGCTCTGATCTAGAAGGAGTTTCACCGATAATGACTACGGTGTCACCGAAGAAAAGCCATGACCCGGCGAGGGTCAACGAGATCAGCGAGAAGCTGATGGAAAACCCTGAGGTCGCCAGCTTGATCAGCGAGCTGTCGGCTTCCGCTGATGATGCAAGCGAGCTGGTCAAAGGCCTGTTGCAGGCATCGATCAACGCTGGTCTTAAGGCGGAGATGGATGCGCACTTGGGCTACGGCCATTCCGACCGCAACGCCAAAGCCCAGGTCGAAACCTCACAGGAGAATAACCACCGCAATGGGTCGTACATCAAGACCGTCAATTCTGGATACGGCGCGGTGGAAGTAACTGTGCCCAGGGATCGTGCCGGCACGTTTATTCCCCGCATGGTGCCCAAGGGCGCACGCAGGCTCACAGAGCTCGACGACATGATCGTCTCGCTGTATGCCGGCGGGATGACAGTGCGCGATATTTGCCATCATCTCGCGACCACCCTTGGGGTGGATATGAGCCCCGATACGATCAGCACCATTACCGATGCGGTCTTGGAAGAGGTCATGATCTGGCAAAACCGCCAGCTCGACGAGTTTTACCCAGTGATCTTCCTCGACGCCCTACGCGTGAAGATCCGTGACGGCCACCGCGTGGTCAACAAGGCTTGCTACATGGCGGTTGGTGTCGACATGGACGGCATCAAGCACATCCTGGGATTGTGGATCGCTGAAAATGAAGGCGCCGCATTCTGGGCATCGGTGTGCGCAGATCTGGCCAACCGCGGGGTCCAGGACGTGTTCATCGTCTGCTGCGACGGGCTCAAAGGCCTGCCAGAAGCCGTGGAGGCAACCTGGCCGAATTCCATGGTGCAGACCTGCATTGTGCACCTGATTCGAGCTGCGAACCGGTGGGTGTCTTATCAGGACCGCAAATCTGTCTCCCGCGCGCTGCGTGAGGTCTACACCGCCACCAATGAGGACACCGCACGCGCCAACCTGGATGCTTTCGAGGCCAGTGAACTGGGCCTAAAATACCCCCAGTCGGTCAAAGTCTGGCGCGACGCCTGGGAGCGGTTCGTGCCGTTTCTACAGTTCCCGCCTGCGGCCAGGCGAGTGCTCTACACCACCAATTCGATCGAGTCACTCAACGCGCAACTGCGTAAAGCTACCCGTAACAGGGGCCAATTCCCGAACGATACCGCAGCACTGAAGACGCTGTGGCTGATGATCTGCAACATCGAAGACAAGCGTGCTGCCCAGCGGGCGAAGAAAGCCAAGCGCAACATTGAGTGCAACGGCTATATTGAAGGAGCGAAAGCCACCGGGTGGAAACAAGCCATCAACCAACTAGCCGTGGCTTACCCCAACCGATTCGCGGACTACTTGTAAACCAAGCCCCCGCACACAAACAATCGGACACTCTCCACGCCGAAGCTTGGCTACCTCTGCCACGAGGTCTTCGGACAACGGCTCGGCAATACGACCGTCGCGGCGAGTAGCTTGTGTCCACTGCCGAGCAGTATGCCATGACACACCCAGCTTCGGCGCCACTGCCTGGCACGCAGCCTGCATCGACATGTTCTCTGCCAGGATGCGATCCTCCACCAAGCGAACGACGCGGTCCTTGGCATCCTGATCAAATTTTCTTGGCATGTTCCAGATTTTCCCATCTACTCAAACGGAACAAAACCTGGGACACTTCAGGCCACCAAGTCAATGCCCGTGTCTGCGCGGACACCGTTGTACTTCCAATCAGCCCAGCGCACGACCTCGTCGAACTGCTGGGATTGGACCGGATCCGTCCGCAGGTAGTTGACCATCAGCTTTTCAAAAGCAATGCCGTACTTGCCTTGCGGCTGGTTGTCGCGGAGCTGGTCAAGGACCTCGGAGAATGTAGACATGTGTCTATTTTGCCCGACCGGGGCCGTCTTGGTGCCAGGGAGGGGTGGCGAGTCGCCCTAGGGTTGGGGCTCGGTGAGGTGGGTGGTGAGAGTTCCCGACACGAAGAGGTGTTAACTTCTGCGCTGCGGCGGTGTTTTGTGTCGGTAACTCTCGCGCGGGGGATTAGGAGTCGCGGTGGGCGAGGATGCGGCCGGCTAGGGACTCCGGCTGGAGGTGCTCTTCCCACTCGGGGGTGTGACCGGACGGGGACCAGGTGATGGCCCAGGATTGGGTCTCCTTCGGGCTGTCGCCGCCGTGGCCGCCGGCATCGATATGCCCGTGGTCGGTGGTGACGATGAGCAGCCAGTCCTCCTGGAACTGCAGGTGTCGCTGGGTAAGGGCGGCGGCGAGCCGCTGGGTGTGCGCGTCGACGCGGCCCAGTGCTTCCCGGTATTCGGGGCCGGTGAGGCCGTGGACGTGGCCGGCATCGTCGACATCGCAGCAGTAGGTGAATCCTACGTCGAAGGTGCCGCCTTTGAGCGCGGCCAGGGTGAAATCGGTGAGCTCGGCGTCGATGGTGCGGTAACCGTAGGTCTCGCCATCGCGGGAAACTATGCGGTGCAGGCCGGCCTTCTGCTGCTCGACCCGCGGGTGGATGATGGGGCCTAGGCCGTTCGGATCCGTGAGTACCGGCCAGCCCGCCGCGGCATAAGTCCGCGTTGACTGGTCCTGGTAGAAACACTGGGACAAGACGTCGGGGCAGTTCCACGTGCGTCCGCCGACGCAGGAATTGTCCACCAGGCCATGCTCGGCGTGGGTGGTGCCGGTCAGGAGGCTGGCCCACCCGGGCGCGGAAATAGTGGGCACCTCCATGGTCATGGTGTGAAAAGCGCCGTCAGCCGCCAGACGCTGCAGGGCGGGAGCCACGCTGTCTTCCGCGGCGATGTCCCAGCGCACGCCGTCCAGCCCCACGATCAGCACCCGCGGGCGCCGGCTGGCAGGTGCGGGCCGGAAGCCAGGTTCTGGGTTAAGCATTGGTACCACCCTCCACGGAAGCCGGGTGGGAGACTGTCGCCGCGCCGTCCGCCTTGTCGACCACTACGTCCTGGGTAGTACCGCGCGAGAGCAGGCGCAGCGAGACCGGCTGGCCGGCGTGGAAGCGATCGGCGCTGAGGCTGGACATGTCGACGCGGACGGGGGCATCGTCCGGCCCGGTCAGCTTCACCGAGGTGAACAACCCGCGCAGCTGCTTGTTCAGCACGCGGTACGGACCGGAAGAATCAGGCAACGCCTCGATCTCCTCGGGGCGGATGAGCGCTACGCCTGTAGTCCCATCGGCCACGCCGTGGTCCGCGTTGCGGATATCCAGCTCGTTGCCCAGCACCGAGATTCGGCCGGCTCGGCAGAGCCCCGGAATGCGGTTGACCACGCCCACGAACTGCGAAATAAAGGGCGAGCGCGGGGTGTGATAAACCTCAGACGGCGTGCCGATCTGCTCGATGACCCCGGCGTTCATCACTCCAATGCGATCCGCCATGACCAGCGCCTCCTCCTGGTCGTGGGTGACCAGCAGAGTGGTGATCCCTTCGGCCAGCTGGATGCGGCGGATTTCGTCGCGGAGCTGGGAGCGGACCGTGGCATCGAGGGCGGACAGCGGCTCGTCCAGTAGGAGCAGCTGCGGGGAGATGGCCAGCGCGCGGGCCAAGGCCACGCGCTGTTGCTGCCCGCCGGACAGTTGTGCCGGGTACTTGTCCATGTGCTCGGTCAGCCCCACGAGCTCCAGCAGCTCTTCCGCGCGCTTGCGCCGCGCCGCGGTGGACTGGCGGCCTATCTTTAACCCGTAGGCTACGTTGTCCTTCGCCGTCATGTGCGGAAAGAGGGAATACGCCTGGAAGACGATGCCCATGTTGCGCTTGCGCGTGGGCACTTTCGAGATGTCCTTGCCGCCGACCTGGATGAGGCCGCGATCCGCTGCCTCGAGGCCGGCCAAGATCTTCAGCGTGGTGGTTTTGCCACAGCCGGAAGGGCCCAACAGCGCGACCAGCTCGGACTGATCCAGCGTGAGGCTCAGTTCCTGCAGGACGGTCTTGGACCCGTACGTCTTGGTGAGGTTGTCCAGAACAACGTGGGGAGTAGACATTACTGGGCGGTTCCTTTCTGGGCTTTACCCGCGCGGGATACGGCGGAGATCACGGACAGCAGCGCCCACGTGACCAGGATGGTGATGAACGACAGCGCCGCGATGCCGCGCGGGTTAGTCCGGGAGATTTCCACGATGAAAACGGGGAAGGTGTAGTGCAGCAGCAGGGAGGCCATGGCGAACTCGGCCAGCGTCATGGCAATGCACAACAAAGACGCCGAGAGCATCGAGACCTTCAAATTAGGCAGGATGACGCGAAAGAGCGTGCTCCACTGGGAAGCCCCGAGCGAGGCCGAAGCAGAAAACAGGGTGCGGAGGTTCAGGGCTTTGACACCGGCATCGATAGCGCGATAGCACAGGGGCATCGCCGTGACGATGTAGAGCGGGACCAGGGACCACAGGGAGGTCAAAAAGCCGGGTGCCACCGCGCGGTAGAACTCGGAGACGCCGGACACCAGCGCGACCGCCGGGATGACGATGGGCAACACCGATAGCATCTCCGCGACCTTGGCCAGCTGCGGCGCCTTCAGATTCAAAAACACGATGGTCGGGACCAACAGGACCAGCATGCCGAGCGTGCTGGCCACGCACAGCAGGAGAGTATCGCGCAGGGCCGGCCAAGCACGGGGGTTCTCGAAGGCGCTGAAAAGCGGAGCGAAGGTAAAACCCTCACCGGGGCGGTTGAAGCCGAAAACCGCGGCCGCCAGCCACGGCGTGAAGAAGAGCACCAGGGCGATGACGAAAATGGTGGGAACCAGCCAGCCTTGCTGCTTGTGCCGGCGGCGGGGCGGGTGGGACAGCTGGGGATCTATTGTGCTAACCACTTGTTACTCCTCCGCGTGAGAAAGAAACGCACCGCCATGGCGACAATGATGATCACCATCATCCACGTGACCATCGCGGCGGCCATTCCGGGGTTGAGCAAGACGTTGCCGCTGATGAAGAAACCGATGATGATGGGCACCAAGTCCAGCGAGCCGCCGGCCAGCGCGTAGGCCGTGGCATAGGCCGCGAAGGCGTTGGCGAACAGCAGCAGGACCGAGCCGAGGATGGACGGCCATAGCACGGGGACGGCCACGTCCTTGATGAACTGCCCGCGGGTCGCGCCCAGAGACGCCGCGGCGTCGTACCATTCCTTTTTCAGCCCGGCCATCGCCGGCAGCATCAAAATGGTCATCAGGGGCACCTGGAAATACAAGTACACCAGGCTCACGCCCCAGAAGTCCGTGATGGAAAACCACTCGCCGAACGAGGGCATGACCATGTTGATCGCGGTGGTCAGCAGGCCCTGCGTGCCCAGCAAGGCGATGAAGGCATACGCCAACTGCACGCCGCCCGACTGAGCCGCCAGGGCGGAAAAGCTATTGACCAGGCCAGGGAGCCACCGCGGCCCAGACGGGTTCGTCAGAGCCCACGCCACGATGAGCCCGAGCACGCCGCCGATAAGCGCGGTCAGTGCGGAGAGGTTGAAGGTCAGCGCGAAGGCCGGACGGTAGGCCTCGTCGATGGCTTCCGCCATGGTTGTCAGCGAGAAGCTCCCGTCTGGGGCCTGGAAGGCCCGCACCACGTTAGCCAAGATGGGAATGACAAGGAACGCCGCCATGAACGCGAGAAAGGGCAAAGCCCCCAACCAGCCGGTCACCTTGACCGAGGCGAAGCTGCGGGCCTTGGGCTCTCGCTCCGGCGGCTGCGGGGTACTCGCGTTTGCAGCCACGTCGAGAGAAGCAGTCATTTAATATTTCACCTTCTGCGACCATTCCTTCGCGATGGCCTCGTTAGCCTTATCGCCCTGCTCCGGAGTCGGCAGCTTGACCTTCTCCACGATCTTCGGATCCGGCAGCTTCGACAGCGCCTCGTCCGAGAGCTTGCCCTCCTCGGCCAGCTGGGTGAACCGCGCCGGGATGGCCCCGCCGCGAGCGTACTGCTCAGAGCCCTCGTCCGAGGTCAACCAGTCGATCCAGAGGCGACCGGCGTTCGGCTGCGGCGAGTTCTTGGTCACCGGCTGCGCGTAGTAGTTACCGAAGACGCCGTCCTCCAAGACGGCCATCTCGAAGTTCACGCCGTCCTTTTCCAGCTGGTCTTCCACGCCCAGCCAGTTGTAGTTCCAGTCGAAGATGACCGAGGCCTCGCCGGTGGTGATGGCCGAGGCTGCATCGGAAACCGGCACGAGGTTGCCCAGCTCCGCCAGCTCGGCGAAGTAGTCGATACCCGGCTGGATATCATCCAGCGAGCCGCCGTTGGCTAGGGAAGCGGCGAAGACCGTAGCGATGCCGGAAGCGCCCTTGCGCGGATCCCCCGGCAGAGCAATCTTGCCCTTGTACTTCGGGTCCTTGAGGTCTTCGAAGCTGGTGGGTACGTCAGCGGCGTCCTTGTCGACGCCCACCGACAGCACACCGTAGTAGGCGCCTACCCACTTGCCATCCGGGTCCTTGAGCTCGTCTGGGATCTCGTCCCAGTGCGAGGGCTTATACTCTTCGATGAGGTCTTGCTGCTTGGCCGGGCCCGTGAACGAATAGCCGATATCCAGTACGTCCGGCTGGGAATCCTGGCCGCGCAGGTTCTTGACTGCCTCCAGCTCTTCTGCGGAAGACGCGTCCGGCGAATCCACGACGACGTCGACGCCGTACTTCTTTTCAAACTCTTCGAAATGGCCCTTGTAGTTCGCCCAGGTTTCCGGGTAAGCGATGAGGCGGACCTCGCCCTCATCCTTGGCGAGGGAGGCGATCTCCTCGATGTTTTCACCAATCTGGGCGTCGTTGTCGCTGTCGCTGCCGCAGGCAACGAGCGAGGAGGAAGCTAGGGTAACGGCTGCGCCAATGCCGGCTAGGCGCAGCAGGGTTCGGCGTTTAAAAGACACTTTCACGGACATGACGGAACCTTTCATGGGATGAAGACGTGCAGTAGGCAAATGCAAATGAGACAGAGACGCGGGATGGCCCAACGCATCTGTGTAGTAGTCTCACACGCCTAGTTAGCCTGCAGGTTCCGTTCACATGAACGTCGGCCAAATCTCTTTTAGTACCTTTAACTAACTGTTCCGCACCTTTTGGCCTTTGCCTTAGAATGCGAAGAAATGTCCACGAAACACTTATGAACAGGGCGTTTATGCAACAAAGTGAAGTCTGCCGGCGTACGGAAGCGGTCTTATTCGACTTCAACGGAACGTTAAGCGATGATGAGACCATTCTGGAGCGCTCCTACGCCCAGGCGCTGGAAAACGCCGAGCTCGCCCCGCTCGGTCCCGGCGAATACGCGGCGTGTTTGGGTAAATCCGAACCCGAGATTGCCCGTGACATCTTGACGCCCCGCCACGCCACTGACCGGTACACGGAGTTCCTCGCCGCGGTGGGTGCGGCTTATGCGCAGCTGAGTTGGCGCGCGGGGTGCATCGATAAGCAAACGGTGGAGTTCGTTCGGAGCTTGAAAGGGCAAGGCTACCCCTTAGGGATCGTAACGGGCACCCTGCGTCAGATGATCATGCCGGCCGTGCGGGACAACGGGCTGGAGGATCACCTCGACGTCATCGTCACCATCGAAGACGTCGCCCACGGTAAACCCGCACCCGATGGTTACCTCCAGGCGGCCACAGTGCTGGGGGTAGAGCCCGGTGCGGTACTGGCTTTTGAGGATTCCCGCGCCGGAGTGGAATCCGCTCGTTCGGCCGGCATGTCGGTGGTGGGGATAGGGCCGAACACCGGTGAGTCCAGCGCCCTAGTGGCTCGTTTTCCCGATATGCGCAGCGCCGCCGCGTCCCTGATGCGTGTGCTTAGGAAGTAAAGACCTGGATCTGCGCGAGATCGGAACGCAGGGTGTCTTCCGAATACTCGACGGGGAGTTGCTCGGCGTCTAGTGCGGTCCGCTTAATCCGCAGCAAGAGGTGGCCGGCGGGCACCTTCAGCAGCTCGCGCTCCGTGCGGTTGGGATCGTGCGGCAAGACGACCTCGGTCTTGGCCGCAGGTGGGTGGCCGTAGTGTTGGCCTAGCAACTCGTAGAGGGAACCTTCCAGGTCGTGGTCGAGAAGATCCGGGAACACCGTTACTGGGAAGAAGGAGTTCTCCAGCAACAGCGGGGTGCCGTCCACCGACCGAAGGCGCACCACCTGGAAAGCAAAGCTGCCCGGATCCAGGCTTAAGGGTTGGCGCACCCGCTCTGGGGCCAAGATGAGCTCGCGGCGCAAGACCTGTGAAGTGACCGACATCCCCCGGGCGCGCAGCTGGGGGAGGAAGCCCCCCAGGCGGTTGAGCTGCACCAACGGCGGGATGGTGGTGACGAAGGTGCCGCCGCCGCGGCCGCGCCGGCGCTCGACCAGCCCGTCCTGTTCCAGGACCTGCAGCGCGTGCCGGACGGTGATGCGCGATACCGCGTACTTGACAACCAGGGCTCGCTCGGCCGGCAGACGGTCCCCGGGGCGCAGCTGTCCTCGCTCGATCGCGCGGCGCAGCTCGTCAGCAATGCGCTGGTAGGTGGGGAGCGAAGCGAAGCCCATAGGTTTCAGGGTAGACGATGCGCGTAGGGGGCTGTTCTGTGTGCAGGTGGTGAGAGTTCCGGCCGAGTAGTTTTGCTCTGGGAGACGGACTTGGCAGGCAAAAGTCGGCAGGAACTCTCATGTGGGGAAGGCTAGTGCTTGTCGTCGACGGTGGGGATGACGGAGGTGTCGTCGCTGGCCGGGGCCTGCTGGTGGTAGACGTGCTTGTTCAGGGTGGTCGGCTGAGTAGGCGCGGTAGGTTGCGCTTGGGGAGTGCTGGCCGTGGCGGAGCAGGGGGAGGCGCTGGCCGGGGTGGCAGCCGGGGCGTCGGCTGGTGCGGCGTACTGGTCCGCGGGCTCCTTTTTCTTGCCCAGCTTCGACCAGATGGGGTTCAGTCCGGGCATGAACCAGACCAGGGCGGCGACGAGAAGGGCGATGATGATGCCGCCGAGCACGTCGTGCTCGGGTGGGATGAACCAGAAGCCGGCGGCAATTAGCACACCGATGACCGCGATGAAAAGTGGCAGGAGCAGGCCTAGGTTGAGGCGGCGGGCGGTGCGGTATTCCACCCAGTCCTCGCCAGGGAAGCGGCTGCGAGCCTGGGCGCGGATGCGGCGGTTGGTCTTCGTTGCCTCGATGATGCAGGCGGCGAGTGCTAAGACGAGGCCGACGGCGGCGACGATGATATCGCCCACCACGGCGCCGTAGGCCATCACCGCGAAGGCCACCGCGAGGGCGAGCCGCTCCGTCCCTGAAAGGGGGAGTCCTTCATGTGGATCCACGTCTGGGTACAGCGTGGAGAACGCTGATTCATTCCGCAAGGTCATGCTGCTTTACCTCACTGTATCTCTCGGTGCAGCGTGGGTCGCACGGGCCCACCGTGACAAATTTAAACAAAGGGGAGTCTACCCTAATGAAAAATCGTGTGCTAGTTTCCTTTTAGGACTGCCTTACCTTGTGAAGCGTAGGCTACATTAAATTTACAATGTGTGGCCTGACGTGCGGATTAGGCAGCAAGAGTCTCTCTGAAGTTTCTGTACGTAGCTAGGATCTGTATGTCTCTTTCACTGCGCGGGATCACCCGCTTGTTCTCGTTCCGTACCTCCGCCGCGGTGGCCGCCGCCGGTGCCTTGGCCTTCGCGCCGGCCGCAGCGTTTACCGTCGCCACGCCCGCGGCCCACGCCGCGGGCACCTGCGAGTTCAACTGGGGTATCAAGCAAAGCTACCGCGCCTACATCCAGGGCAACGTCGCTAAAGGCGGCTGGGGCGGCGACGGCATCGGCTTCACGGGTAGCGAGACCGGCGACGACGGCGCGTTCCAGTTCAAGCCGAAGAAGCCGCAGGTAGACGGGGATGCCGTCACGGTTCCGCTGAACGGCGTGCTGCATTTCAACGGCCACAACTACGGCGGTGACGACCTGCTGGACATGACCCTGTCCGACTGGAAGGTACGCGCCCAGGGCAACACCGCTGACATCATGGTCGACTACGTCTCCTACGAGTCCGACATGGTGGATACCTCCAAGCGCGGCGACAAGATCACCGGCGACGACGAGGTCATCGCCACCATCAACCTGGACAGCCCGTTCAATCCGGATTCCGGCGCGGTGGATCTGTCGGGCTCGACCACCCTGACCCAGGGAGGCAACCGCCTGTTTTTGGCCTACGATCCCGGCACCCCAATGGATCCGACGAGCGGCGGGGCGGCGCTGGACGGCAGCTGCGGCTCCGAGTCTGGGCCGGGCAGCGACTCCGGCTCGGGCAACAAGCGCACGCTGACCACCATCAGCGGCAACTTCACCGGCTTCAACAAGCAGGTCATGGACATCCTGTCCGAGACCAACGACACCATGAACGCCCTGACCACGTTCATGGGCAATACCCAGGCCTTCCTGGACGAGTACGAGTCCTTCACCAACCGCGGTGGGAAGAGCGGATCTGGCTCTGGCTCGGGTACGACTTCGGGCACGACCTCCGGCACGAAGTCGGGTAGCACGTCGGGCGCGACCTCGGGTTCTAAGTCTGGTTCTAATTCTGGGTCGAACTCTGGGCCCAACTCGGCCTCCGGCGGCAAGACCTCTGGCGGTTCCGGTTCCAAGTCTGGGTCTACGTCTGGCACTGGATCCGGCTCTGGCGCAGGGGCCGGCTCGACCGGCGGCAGTGCTGCCGGCGGCTCTGGCGGCTCGGACGTGAAGTGCGAGGCCGTGAAGGCCGTGGAGAGCGCGGAAGCGGCGTGGGCGCTGAAGGAATCCTTCCAGTCCTATATCACCGGGTCCATCGCCAAGGGCAAGTGGGACTTGAGCGGCGTGGGCTACGAGGGCGGCGAGTACCGCTTCACCGGCAACGGCGGCAACGTGGACACCGACTCTCAGCAAGGCACCATCATCTACGGCGGATCCATGCAGTTCACGGGTCACAACGGCATTCTGGACCTGAACATTGCCAACCCGGAGATCCAGTTCAACGGTAACGGCGGCCAACTGGTGGCGGACGTGCGCTCGTCCAACATGGAGGGCGAGAAGATCGACTTCGGGCGCACCGCGCTGGGCGAGCTGAACTTCTCTGACCTCAACGTGACCGATAGCTCCGTATCCGGCAGTGCGACCGTCCTGCTGACCAACGACGGTTCCAAGGCCTTCGCCGAGTTTTACGACCCGGGCACCGAGCTGGCCCCGCTGTCCTTTAGCGCCCAGCTGGGTGGCGCCGGCGACTGCGACGGTGTCGGCGGCACCGCGGCCTCCGGCTCGAGCTCCGGGTCTGGGTCTACCGGCGGATCGGCCGCGGCGCGCAGCGCAGGGGCGGCGAAGCTGGCCGAGCGCAACGGCGGCTTCAGCTCCAGCACGGGTGCCGACGGCGAGAATTCTTCCGCCGGCTACGAGGACGGATCCGGCAATTTCAAGATTAAGTCGGCCGCGGCGGGTGGCGCCGGTAGCGATGCCACCACCTACCTGCTGCTGTTGATCGCGGGCGTGGTAGTGGCCGGTGGCAGCATCGGCCGCCTGGCGGCCAGCAACCCGTCCTAGGTTAAACCTCCCATAGAGTAAGAAAGCAAGATCCAATGTTCTATACTCTGCACCGCTCAGCGCGGGTGTGCATCCTGGCGTTTGTCGCGCTGCTGTGCGCGGTCAGCCTGGCCGCCTGCGGCGTCCAGGGCGCTTACGAGTCCAGCGGAGACGCCGCCCTGCGCGACGAGCTGAAAAGCTCCGGTGACCCGCAAGACCCCCGCACCTTCGAGGGCGTTAGCGAGGTCAAGGATTTCCAAGATGTGGAGCCGGTCAATGACAACCCGTCGCCGGCGCTGCCGGTAGAGCTTACCGATGCCGACGGCTACGACGTCACCGTGGACAACGTAGACCGCATCCTCGGGCTCGACCTGTACGGCACCTACACCAAGACGCTGACCGGCCTGGGGCTGGCCGATAACATCGTGGGCCGCACGGTCTCCTCCACCGAGGACATCCTGGCCGACCGGCCCGTGGTCACCCAGGGAGGGCACAACATCAACGTCGAGGCGGTGCTCTCGCTGGAGCCGACCCTGGTGATTGTGGACCACTCCATCGGTCCGCAGGACGCCATCGATCAGATCCGCGCGGCCGGCGTGACCACTGTGGTCATGGAGCCGACCCGCACCATCGACTCCGTGGCCGAGGACATCAGCACCCTCGGCGCCGTGGTGGGCCTAAGCGAGGACGCCGAGGAACTGGCGCAGCGCTCGGTCGAAGAGATCGAGCTGGACAAGGAGGCCATCGCCGACATGGCTCCGGAGGATCCCATGCGCGTGGCGTTCCTCTACGCCCGCGGCAACGGCGGCGTGTTCTTCATCATGGGCGACGGCACCGGCGCGAAAGACCTCATCGAGGGCGTCGGTGCGGTGGACCTGGCCACGGAGAACAACCTGTCCTATATCGAGCCCGCCAACGCGGAAGCGCTCGCCCGGTTAAACCCGGACGCGTTCATCATGATGACGGGCGGGTTGGAGTCGACGGGTGGCATCGACGGCCTGCTGGAACGCCCCGGCGTTGCGCAGACCACGGCGGGCCAAAAACGCCGGGTCATCACCATCCCGGACGGACAATCCCTAGCGTTCGGCCCGATGACCGGACAGACCCTATTGCGGACGGCACAGGCGTTGTATGACCCACAAGATTAAACCGGACGAGGTCTTCGCGGCTCGGCGGCGCCGGCGCGTGGGCATCTTCATCCTGCTGGCGGTGCTGATGCTCATCGCCGTGGTGCTCTCCATAGTGCTGGGGCAGTACTACGTGCCGCTGCAGGATCTAGTGCCCATTCTGCTGGGCAGCGATCACCACGCGGGCCTGGCCGCCAGCGTGGTCTGGGACATCCGCCTGCCGCGTATCCTCCTCGGATTTTTAGTGGGCGCGTGCTTGGGCGTGGCCGGCACCCTGATGCAGGCCGTGTTTGCCAACCCGCTGGCCGAGCCGTCGATCATCGGCGTGACCTCGGGCGCGGGCGTGGGCGCGGCGCTGGCCATCGTGTTTAACATCGCGTTTCTGGGCACCTTCACCGTCCCGTTTTTCGCCTTCCTGTCCGCGCTGGTGGCCGCCGGGCTTATTTACCAGCTGGCGCGCAGCAGCGGCCGGGTGGCGGTTATCAACCTGGTGCTGACCGGCATCGCTGTCAACGCGGTCTGCGGCGCGATTATCTCGTTCATGGTCTACCTGGCGCCGACCACCAGTCGCGAGGAGATCATCTTCTGGCAGATGGGCTCGCTCAATGGCGCGCAGTGGAAGCACACCTGGGTGGTGCTGCCGATTGCCATCGTGGGCATCGCCGTGGCGCTGCGCCTAGGCGGAGCGCTCGACGTGCTCGCGCTGGGTGAGCGCGCCGCTGGGCACACCGGCATCAACGTCTCCCGGCTGCGCGTCATCGCGATTGTCGCCTCGGCGATTTTGACCGCGGGCGCGGTGGCCTTCGCCGGGCTCATCGGGTTTGTCGGCCTTATCGTCCCGCACCTTTTTCGCACGGTAGTGGGGCCGGAGAACCACCTTCTCATCCCGGCCTCCGCGCTGGGCGGGGCGGTGCTCATCGGGCTGGCTGACGTGGCGGCGCGCACAATGATCGCCTTCGCCGACCTGCCCATCGGCATCTTCACCGCCCTGGTAGGCGGGCCGACGTTCTTCATCCTCCTGCGGCGGATGATGCGAAAGGGGATGCACGCATGAGCGATAAGACGTATTCCGCGGCCATTGAGGTGCGCGGCCTGCGCGTGGACATAGGGGATGCCCGCCTGCTCGACGACATTACGTTCGCGGCCCGCCCGGGCGAGGTCACCGGGCTTATCGGCCCCAACGGCGCGGGCAAGTCCACGCTGCTGGCCGCCCTGTCTGGGGACGTGGAGCGGAGCGCGGGAACCGTGAGCGTGTGCGGACTAGATCCGGTAAGCGCCGGAGCGCAGGCGATGGCCCGCTGCCGGGCGGTCATGCTCCAGGACGTGCGCGTGTCCTTCGAATTCCTAGTCCGCGACGTCGTGGCCATGGGCCGGCGCCCCTGGCGGGGGACGGATAAGGAGCGCCTCGATGACGCAGTTATCGATGCCTCCTTGGCCGCCACCGGTACCAACCATCTGGCCGCCCGCGACATCGTCACGCTCTCCGGCGGGGAGCGCGCCCGCGTGGCCTTAGCGCGCGTGCTCGCGCAAGAGACCCCGGTGGTCTTTCTGGACGAGCCGACCGCCGCGATGGACATTCGCCACCAGGAGCAGGTGCTCAGCCTAGTCCGCGAGCTCGCCCACACCACCGGCGTGGCCGTGGTGATAGTCCTCCACGATCTCAACGCCGCGGCCGCCTACTGCGACCACATCGTCTGCCTGTCCAACGGGCGCATTGCTGCCGATGGCCCGGTAGACGCGGTCTATACCGATTCCACTCTGTCCGACGTCTACGGCTGGCCGGTGAAGGTCAGCCGCCGCACGGACGGGGCCATCTCCGTCCTGCCCAGGCGGAGAGATCCCCCTGATTCAGCGAACTCACTGCTGTCTCTGTTTCACCCCACACCCACATCCGACAAGGAGTAACACTCATGACCGTAAAGTCCACCCGCACCACCTTTGGGGCGAGCGTCATCGCCCTAGCCCTGGGCGGCACCGCCCTCGTCGTCCCGACCGCGGGCGCTCAGAATGCAGAAGAATCCACCGCCCCGCAGTGCGAGACCGTCGTCACCGGCGGCACCTTCAACTGGGGCCTGAAGGAAAGCTTCCGCAGCTACATCCAAGGCCCCATCGCCCGCGGTGGCTGGGCCACCAAGGGCGACGTCAAGGAGTCTGACCCGGAAAACCCGAAGGCCAAGGACTTCCAGTTCCAGTACGAGATCGACCCGGCCAAGTCTACCATCGAGATCGATGACGAAGGCAACGTGACCTCCGCGGACCTGCACACCAAGGACTCCGAGGTCATTTTCGAGGGCCACCACGGCGCGCTGTACTCGAACTTCCAGTCCCCCTACGTCGAGGTCACCGGTAACGATGTTCAAGGCGGCGCTGGCTACGAGGGCTACTACGTCGAGGGCAAGCCCATGACCCAGTACACCCCGGAAGACCGCACCGATGAGAACAAGCGCACCGGCGCCGACGTCTTCTCCAAGGGTGACGGCGAGTGGCAGGTCAACGGCGATACCATCACGCTGGATGCCACGAACATGACCTACGTCCCGAAGCCGGGCACCGACCCAGACAAGAGCATCGTCGAGGGAGTCGACATCCTGTTCATGGGCATCTACAGCGCCGAGTACAAGCCCGAGCTCGACGACATCAACATCTCCCTGACTACCGAGGAAAAGTGCGTCACCCCGGAGTCGACTACCTCTGAGGAGCCCACCTCTGAGGATCCGACGTCCGAGGAACCGACTTCTGAGGAACCGACTTCTGAGGAACCGACTTCTGAGGAACCGACCTCTGAGAAGCCGGCTAAGCCGACCGCCTCGACCTCCAAGCCGGCGGAAACCACTTCGGCTGAGCCGACTAAGACTGAGGCTCCGGATGAGGACGAGGAGCAGAACAAGGACGAGGAGCAGGGCTCCAGCCTGATGACGAAGTTCGGCTCCGTGTGGAACTACGTGTTGGGTGGTCTGGGTATCCTGGGGATGTTCGGCATCATCGGCCACGCGCTGAACGTTGCTGGTGTCTTCGGCGGCATCCAGAAGCAGTTCAACAAGTTCCTGCGCCAGTTCAACCTGCGCTAGGAGTCCTCTAGGGGGCGCTATCGCGGGGTAGCGCTTCACGCCCCGCGGCCGGTTCCTCACCAGGGAGCGGGCCGCTGCTCATACCGGGGGTACTAGGTGTCATACGTTGGGTTGATCTTGCATGACGCCTCTGTACTTTCAGGTAAGGCAAACCTTAATCTGTGGGGGGCGATAACGCTCGGGCCCGTCTATAGCGGGCTACCGAGCTGCGGTAAAACTCCCCGCCCTCACTGACCCGAAAGGAGACGACGATGGCCTCGACTGCCACAGCTACCGAAACGACCACTGGTGTGACACAACCACTGTCCCAGGTGTTGCGCGGGGCCACCGCGCAGGCCCATGAGCAGGCGGAAGGCTCCGACTTCATGGCCTCCCTCATCCAAGGCGACTTGGATGCGGAGGCAGTGCACTCGCTGACGGGTCAGCTCTGGTTCATCTACGACGCACTGGAGACCGCGGTGCGCCGCGTCGCGGAGACTCCGCTGGGCTCCGCCGTGGCGGACCCGCGCCTCGAGCGCCGCGCCGCCTTGGACAACGATCTGGCCAACATGCTGGGGTCCGACTGGCGCGACAAGGTCCGCATCCTGCCGGCTACCGCCCGGTATGTGGCACGCCTGGAATCTTTACGCGAGGACGAGGCGGCGCGTGTTATCGCCCACCACTACGTCCGCTACCTGGGCGATATCTCCGGCGGCCAGGTCATCGCCGCCCGGCTGGGCACCCTGTACGACATCGATCGTGACGCCCTGCAGTTCTACGACTTCTCCGCTATCGGCAAGATCCCGCCCTACCGCGCGAGCTACCGCCGCCAGCTGGATGAGCTGGGTTTGACCGACGAGCAGCGTGACATGCTAATCGTCGAGGCCAAGGACGCCTTCGCCTTCAACTCCGCAGTTTTTGCAGACCTCGCCCACGCGCGGGCGTAGCGCAAAGCCGTGTGCGTTGCGCTTTCCCCTCATTCTGTTTATTCACAGCCTTTCCATCCACAACTCAATCAGAAAGGAGACCTCCGTTGTCTCGTATCTCTTCCCGCTCTCTGACTGCCGCAGCCGTGGTCACTGCCGTCGCCTTGGGTGGCGCCACTGTGCCGACCGCCTTGGCGGCTGAGGGCACCGCCCCTGCGCTGGAGTCGGGCTCGTTCGCTTGGCCCATCAAGGATTCCTTCATCAGCCACCTGCGGGGCCCCTTCGCCAAGGGTACCCTGACCGGTGATAACGGTGCGGAGTTCAAGGAAAACCAGTTCGTCTTCCCAGTCGATGTGGAGAACACGCAGCTGGACGCCGAGGGTAACGGCACCATCCCGCTGACCGGTGGGGCACACCTCGTGGCCTACGAAGGCATGGGCAAAAACGGCGGTCCGGGCTTGGATGTGGCCTTCGACGATCTCAAGCTGGAGGTGGCCGGCCAGAACGCCAAGTTGGTAGGCGACTTCACGCTGGACGGGCGCACCGTAAACGATCCGACCCAGCTGGATAAGGCCGGCGATGACGAGGTGCTGGTGACCTTCACCTTCGACGAGCCGATCGCCCCGGGCACGGACTTTACCGCGCAGGACCGTCCGACCACCGCGGGCATTGGCCTGCACCACTCCCTTCTGCGTTACGAGGAGGGCCAGGAGTTCGACGACGCCAACGTCGATCTGGTGCTGGATTACGCCGACGGCGAGCAGGGCGGAGACGTGTCCGGCAAGGACCTGGCAGGCATTGACAGGCTGTCCTCCGAACTGGCAACCGTCAGCTCCGATAACCCGAGCGCTACCGGCATCGGTACGACCATCGGTCTCGTCCTCGGCTTCATCGCGGCCGTGGGCGGTGCCGCTGTGGCTCTGGGCCACTTCGATTGGCGGGGGATGCTGAAGAACTTCGGCATTAACCTCTAGGCCCAACGGAAAATATCGACCTCTGTGGTTTCAGCCGATCCCTCACCTGGGGAAACGCGGCTGTTGCCGAGGACAGGGATCGATATTTTTTCGTAAGCCGTGGGAAATATCGACCTCTGTATCCGCAGGGGGCGCGTGAGCTGGGGGAATAGGGTAGCGGTTGGGCTAGAGGACGATATTTTTCCTAAGCCTGGATTAGTTCGAGCAGCTCGGCCTGGACTTCGCGGCGGCGGATCTTGCCCATCTGGTCGCGGGCGAGTTCCTCGAAGTGGTAGAAGGTGCGCGGGACCTTGTAGCGGGTCAGGCGCTGGCGGGCGAAGTCCTGCATGCCCTGCGGGTCCAGGGCGGCGCCGTCGCGGAGAGTCACGCAGGCGACCACGTCTTCCGAGCCGTCCTTGCGCGGGCGGCCCACCACGGCCACGTCGGTGACGTCCGGGTGGGAGAGGATGGTTTCCTCGACTTCCGCGGGGTAGACGTTGAAGCCGCCGGTGATGATGACCTCCTTGATGCGGGCCACCAGGCGGATGAATCCGTCTTCTTCCATGACGGCCATATCACCGGTGCGGAACCAGTCCTTGTAGAAGGACTTCTCGGTCGCTTCCGGGTTGTTGAGGTAGCCGGAAAAGACCTGCGGGCCGCGGACGAGCAGCTCGCCTTCCTCGCCGTCCGGCAGGGTGACCGAGGGGTCGTCCGGGTCGGCCACGCGGGCCTCAGTATTGGGGAAGGGGAGGCCGATGTAGCCGGGGCGGCGGTGCTCGTTCATCGGGTTGCCGCAGATGACCGGGGAGGTCTCTGTCAGGCCGTAGCCTTCCACCAGCATGCCGCCGGTGGTTGCCTCCCACTTTTCCACCGTGGCGACCGGCAGGGTGGCTGCACCGGAGAAGGATTTCTTGATTCCCTGCAGGTTCACGCCCTTGTCCTTGGCGGCGTCGGCGAGCTTCTCGTAAAGCGTTGGCACGCCCGGGAGCCAGGTCGGCATGTGCTTTTTGACCACGTCCAGGATGAGGTCCATCTTCGGGGCGGGCAGCAGAATGACCTCAGCGCCGACGAAGATGGACATCGTGCACACCGCGGTCATGCCGTAGGCGTGGAAGAGTGGGAGGGCGGCCAGGAAGCGCTCGGGTTCCTCGCCCAGGTTGGGTACCCAGGCGATGGCCATCAGGCAGTTGGACTGCAGGTTGCGGTGGGTGAGCATCGCGCCCTTGGGCGCTCCGGTGGTGCCGGAGGTGTAGAGGATGAGCGCCGGGTCGGCCGGGCGGATGTCCGCCGGGGGGAGGTTGCGCCCGTCGCCGCCGATGGCGGAGCTCAGCAGCGTGGACCAGGGGACCGAGCCCGGGGCGGGGGCGGTGAGCTGTTCCCGCTTGGCCTTGATGGGCGGCACCGGCAGCTTGAGGGCTAGCTGCTGCAGGCGCGGCATGGCCTCAGTCATGTCGACGGAGATGATGGTTTCCAAAGGGGTGGTCGAGCGCAGCGGCTCCAGGGTGGCGGCGGCCTTGTCCCAGGCGATGGCCACGCGGGCGCCGTGGTCGCTGAACAGGCCTTCTAACTCGTAGCTGGTGTAGAGAGGGTTGTGCTCGACCACGGTGGCGCCCAGGTGCAGGATGGCGTGGAAGGCGATGATGTGCTGCGGGCAGTTCGGCAGTACAATTGCCACCCGGTCGCCCGGGCGGATGCCGAAGGCTTTGAGCCCGGCCGCGGCGGCGCGGACCTGCTGGTCCAGCTCGGTGTAGGTGAGGGTGCGGCCGAAGAAGTAAGTGGCCGGTCGGTCCCCGTTCTCGGAGAGATTGCGCTGGTAGACGTCCACGAGGGTTTCGTTTCCTATTTCCACTTCCGCGGGGGTCCAGTCGCCGTAGTGTTGGGTCCAGGCTCGGGTCTCATAGGCCGACATACGAGTGCGATTACCTTCCGTAGGAGAACAAAACTATACAGGTCGCAAGCCTACCTTAAACATGATTTATCCCTCATGTTTTTGAGTGGTGCGGTGAAAAATTACCCCCGCCGGGGTGGCGAGGGTCGGGTGGGGAGAGCGCCGGGTGGAGGCGGCGGGAATGCCGTCTCCGGGGTGGCGGCCGTGGCGCGGGGGCTACTTGCGCTCTTGGCCCAGGCGCTGCAGGAGATCGTCCTGGACCTCGCGGCGGCGGATCTTGCCCATCTGGTCCTTGGCCAGGGCCTCGAAGTGGTAGAAGGTGCGCGGGACCTTGTAGCGGGTCAGGCGCTGACGGGCGAATTCCTTCAGGCCTTCCGGATCCAGGGCGGCGCCGTCGTTGAGCTCCACGCAGGCCACGACGTCCTCGGAGCCGTCCGGGCGCGGGCGGCCGACGACTGCGATGTCCTTGATGGCGTCGTGCACGCGCAGGGCCTCTTCGACCTCCGCCGGGTAGACGTTGAAGCCGCCGGTGATGATGACCTCCTTGATGCGGCTGACCAGGCGGATGAAGCCGTCTTCTTCCATCACTCCCAGGTCCCCGGTGCGGAACCAGCCGTCGTGGAAGGCGGAGGCGGTGGCCTCCGGGTTGTTGTGATAGCCCTTGAAGACCTGCGGGCCGCGGGCCAAGATCTCGCCCTCTTGGCCGTCCGGCATGGTCTCGTCCAGGTTCTCCGGGTTAGCGATCCGGATTTCGGTGTCGGGGAAGGGGATGCCCACGTACCCCGGGCGGCGGTCGGTGGACATCGGGTTGCCCACGATGATGGGGGAGCACTCGGTCAGGCCGTAGCCTTCCACCAGTAGGCCGTCGGTGTACTTCTCCCACTTCTCCACGGTGTCCACCGGCAGGGTGGCGGCGCCGGAGAAGGCGGCGCGGATGCCCTTGATCGGGATGTTTTGCTCCTCGGCGGCTTCCACGATCTTCTCGTAGAGCGTCGGCACGCCCGGCACCCAGGTGGGCGTGTGCTTCTTCATCACGTCCATGACCAGTGGGATCTTCGGTGCCGGCAGCATGACCAGCTCGCCGCCGATGAGCTGGGAGAGCGTGATGTTCATGGTCATGCCGTAGGCGTGGAACATCGGCAGCGCGGTCAGCATGCGCTCTTCCTGCTCGCCCAGGCCGGGCACCCAGGCCTTGCCTTGGAGCAGGTTGGCGAACAGGGAGCCGTGGGTCAGCTCCGCGCCCTTGGGCTTGCCGGTGGTGCCGGAGGTGTAGAGGATAAGCGCGGTGGTGTCGCGGTCGACGCCCTCCGGCTCCTTTAGGTCCTGGCCGTCGCCGCCGATGGCGTTGCCGATCAGGGTGTCCCACGGGACGGTGTTCTGGGCGGGCTGGGACAGCTGCTCGCGCTGTGATTTGAGGAAGGGTAGGCGCAGGGCCGCGCGCTTGAGGGGCGGCATGGCCTCAATCATGTTGACCGAGACCACCGTTTCCAGATCCGTGGTGCCGCGCAGCTTCTCCAGCGTGCCGGCCGCCGAGTCCCAGGCGATGGCGATGCGCGCGCCGTGGTCCTGGAACAGGCCCTCCAGCTCGTGGGCGGTATATAGCGGGTTGTGCTCGACCACGATGCCGCCCAGCTTGAGCACCGCCCAGAAGGCGGCGACGTGCTGCGGGCAGTTGGGCATGACCAGCGCGACGCGGTCGCCTGGGCGCACGCCGAAGGCCTTGAGCCCCGCGGCGGCGCGGTTGACCTGGCGGTCCAGGTCCGCATAGGACTGGGTGCGGCCGAAGAACCAGGTGGCGGGCTTCTCGGCGTTGATGGCCAGGTTGTTGTCGTAGATGTCGAGCAGCGTGGTCTCGCCGTAGTCGAGGGAGTGCGGGGTCCACTCGGGGTAGTGCTGGAGCCAAGCCTTGGTCTCGAATGCTGACATGGGTTCTAACCTCTAAGAATCGGGGGAAACTTTCGCAAGCGTAGGTTGTGCTTCCCCTAGTATAACGACGCGGCAACGCGCGGCTGCACGGCGCGGGCGTTGCTCCGGCTTAAGGCGGCGGCCCGGGAGGCGGTGACGTAGGCAACACCGCGGCAGGGAGAGCCCCGGCGGTATTAGACTGGGGCGCCATGCGCGTGGCGATGATTTCAATGCACACTTCCCCCATCGAGCAGCCCGGGGTGGGCGATGCCGGGGGAATGAACGTCTATGTGCTCAACACCGCCAAGGAACTGGCGCTGCAGGGCGTTGAAGTAGACGTGTATACCCGGGCGACCCGCCCCAGTCAGGGCGAGGTCGTGGAAGTTAGCGAGCACCTGCGGGTCATCAACGTCGTGGCCGGGCCCTACGAGGGGCTGGAGAAGGAAGACCTGCCCACGCAGCTGGCGGCCTTTGCCGGCGGGATGGTCGAATACGTCAAGTGTCACGGCCTGCACTACGACATCATCCACTCCCACTACTGGCTGTCCGGCCAGGTTGGCTGGCTGCTGCGGGACCTGTGGGGCGTGCCGCTGGTGCACACCGCGCACACCCTCGCCGCGGTAAAAAACGCCTACCGCAGCGACGACGACGCCCGTGAGTCCGAGGCCCGGCGCATCTGCGAACAGCAGCTGGTAGACAACGCCGACCTTTTGGTAGTCAACACCGTCGACGAGGCCCGCGAACTGGCTGAGCACTACGACGCGCCGGCCGAGCGGATCGTCACCGTCGCGCCGGGCGCGGACACCAAGCTGTTTACCCCGGGCAGCGACCGCAACACCGAGCGCGCCCGCCGCGAGCTGGGCCTGCCGCTGCACAGCAAGGTCATCGCCTTCGTGGGGCGCCTGCAGAAATTCAAGGGCCCGGAGGTGCTCATCCGCGCCACCGCGGAGATCTTCCGCCGGGAACCGCTGCGCAACCTCCGCGTGGTGATCTGCGGCGGGCCCTCCGGGGCAGGTGCGAGCCCGCAGGCCTACGCGGACCTGGCCCGTGAGCTGGGCGTGGACCGCCGCGTCCGTTTCCTGAGCCCGCGCCCGCCGGAGGAGCTGGTAGCGCTCTACCAGGCCGCGGATATCGTGGCCGTGCCCAGCTACAACGAGTCCTTCGGGCTGGTGGCCGTGGAGGCCCAGGCCTCCGGCACCCCGGTGGTGGCCGCGCGCGTCGGCGGCCTGCCTATCGCCGTCGAGGACGGCGTGACCGGCATGCTGGTCGACTCGCACGAGCCGGAGGACTGGGCCGACGCGCTGGAGGAGCTGCTCGATGATGACGAGCGGCGCATTGCCATGGGGGAGGCGGCCGTGCCGCACGCGGAGCGCTTTAGCTGGGAGGCCGCGGCCACCGAGCTGGTGGCGGTCTACCAGCGGGCGCTGACCGCGGAGATCCCCAACTGTCATCCGCGTCATGCCACCGGGGGCTAGATTTTCGCGACGGTGCAGCCGGTTTCGTGGCATGCTGGAGGCATGACTAACGGAAAACTCATCCTATTGCGTCACGGACAATCCCAATGGAACGAGTCCAACCAGTTCACCGGCTGGGTGGATGTCGACCTTACCGAGAAGGGGGAGACCGAAGCCAAGCGCGGCGGCGAGCTGTTGTCTTCCGAAAACCTCCTGCCTGACGTGCTGTACTCCTCCCTGCTACGCCGTGCTATCCGCACGGGGAACATCGCGCTGAACGCGGCCGACCGCCACTGGATCCCGGTCATCCGCGACTGGCGCCTCAACGAGCGCCACTACGGCGCCCTGCAGGGCTTGAACAAGGCCGAGACCAAGGACAAGTTCGGCGAAGAGCAGTTCATGGCTTGGCGCCGATCCTACGACACCCCGCCGCCCGAGCTGGACGATGACGCGGAGTACTCCCAGTCGGAGGATCCGCGCTACGCGGACCTGGACCAGGTCCCGCGTACCGAGTGCCTCAAGGACGTCGTCGCCCGCCTGGTGCCCTACTTCGAGGAAGAGATCCTGCCGCGCGTGAAAAACGGCGAGAAGGTCCTGGTCGCCGCGCACGGTAACTCCCTGCGCGCGCTGGTCAAGCACCTGGATCAGATTTCGGACGAGGACATCGCCGGCCTGAACATCCCGACTGGCATCCCGCTGGTCTACGAGGTGGACGCCTCCGGCAAGGTGGTCAACCCGGGCGGCACCTACCTGGATCCGGAAGCCGCCGCAGCCGGGGCTGCCGCCGTGGCGGCCCAGGGCGGCAAGTAGCATTTAGGTAGGAAAGACAACTATCTAGCCGCGCCCGCGGGAGCCCAAGGATCGTCGAATTCGGTGATCCGCCCCGGCCCCCGGGCGCGTTGACAACCGAGGAAGGCGCGAGCGTGGGAAACGTTCTGGCATTTGTGGCCGGTGCAGTGGTCTGCGCACTGGTCCTGCCCTTGGTGCGCTGGGTGCGCGGGCGGCTCCAGCGTTTCCGCACGACGGCGACCGCGGACTCGAACCAGGTCACCACCGTCAGCCAGGTGCTGCACCTGACCATCCAGGGCGCGAACACCGGCGTGGTGGTGGTCGACCGCGGCGGCGAGGTTATCCTGTCCAACCCCGCCGCGCACACCATGTCCCTAGTCCACGACCGCGCGGTGCGCCCGGACGTGTGGCAGGTCGCCCAGGAGGTCTACGAGGACCATGAGGAACGCGGCCTTGATTTGTCCATACCGAAGCGGCGCACCGGCAACCGCGTGACCCAGGTTCATGCGCTGATTAAGCCGCTCACGCTGAACGACAATCGGTTCATTACCGTCTTCGGCACCGACGAGTCCGAGCACGTGCGCATGGAAAGCGCCCGCCGCGACTTCGTGGCCAACGTCTCCCACGAGCTCAAGACCCCGGTCGGCGGCATCGCCCTGCTTACCGAGGCGCTGCTGGAGGACCCGGAGGACCCAGAGCACGTCAAGTACTTCGGCACCAAGGCCCACAAAGAGGCCAACCGCATGGCGGAGATGGTCACCGAGCTGATTTCCCTGTCCAAGCTGCAGGGCGCGGAGGCGCTGCCGGAGATGGAGCCGCTACGCATCGACGACGTCATCGACGAGGCCATCCAGCGCAACCAGCTGGCCGCCGACAACCACAACATCGACCTCATCCGCGGCGGCAACAGCGGGGTGCTCATTTGGGGCGACAAGCCGCTGCTGGTCACCGCCGTGTCCAACCTGATTACGAATGCCATCAACTACTCGCCGGAGGCGCTGCCGGTGTCTGTCTCCCAGAAGGTGGTGGGCACCGACGTCGTGCACATCCGGGTCACCGACCGCGGCATCGGCATCGCCCCGGAGAACCAAAAGCGCGTCTTTGAGCGTTTTTACCGGGTAGACAAGGCCCGATCCCGGCAAACGGGCGGCACTGGCTTAGGATTAGCCATAGTGAAGCACGTGGTGGCCAACCATGGTGGCAATATTAAGCTATGGTCACGGCCCGGCACCGGGTCCACGTTCACCATCGAGCTTCCTATTTATCACGAACCTGCCCCGGCGGAAGGTCCGCCGGATACGGACAACAAAAGTGAGAATAAAGCTACGTCGGGCCTGCACAACGCAGTCGCCCGGGTGGCAGCAAGGCGAAAGGATAAAGCATCATGACGACCATCCTCATCGTGGAAGACGAGGAGTCCTTGGCTGATCCGTTGGCGTTCCTGCTGCGGAAGGAGGGCTTTAGCCCGATCGTGGCCCACGACGGCCAGACCGCACTGGACAAGTTCGCCAACAACAGCGTCGACATCGTCCTGCTCGACCTGATGCTGCCTGGCATGTCCGGCACCGACGTCTGCAAACAGCTCCGCGCTATCTCCTCCGTGCCCGTCATCATGGTCACCGCCCGCGACTCCGAAATTGACAAGGTCGTCGGACTGGAGCTGGGTGCGGACGACTACGTGACCAAGCCGTATTCCTCCCGCGAGCTCATCGCCCGCATCCGCGCGGTCCTGCGCCGCGGGCACGAGACCTCCCCGGCGGCCGAGGAGCAGGACTTCGACGAGCAGATCCTGGAAGGCGGCCGCGTGCGCATGGACGTCGAGCGCCACACCGTCTGCGTGGACGGTGACCCGGTGCCCATGCCGCTGAAGGAATTCGACCTGCTGGAGTACCTGCTGCGCAACGCCGGCCGCGTGCTGACCCGCGGCCAGCTCATCGACCGCATCTGGGGCGCCGATTACGTCGGCGACACCAAGACCCTGGACGTGCACGTCAAGCGCCTGCGCTCCAAGATTGAGGCCGAGCCCTCCCAGCCCAAGCACCTGGTGACCGTGCGCGGCCTGGGCTACAAATTCGACCTCTAGCCGAACCTTTCCGGGCCTTCCCGAGCCTTGCTTGGGCCCCGCCCCGCGGCCGCGTGCCGCGGGGCTTTCGCCTTGCTTGGGGCCCGGGCGCGGGTGTGTTCCTACTGCTTGCGCGCGGCGCTGGCCGGGTGCTGGAGCAGCGGCACGCCGGCGCGCGCGGCCTGCTCGCGGGCGGCGCAGTGCTCGGCGAGTACCTGGTAGTTTTCGGCGCCCATCAGCGCGATGAGCTCGGTGCGCTGGGAGCGCCACATCGGCTCCGCGCTGGTGTGGCAGGACGGGTTGGACGAGCAGTACCAGTCGAAGTCCTCGCCGCCGTCGCCCCAGCCGCGGCGGTCGTATTCGCCGATGGTGGTGCGCAGGATCTCCTGCCCGTCGGGGCGGTCCTCGAAGTCCTCGTAGCGGCGCAGGGGCAGCTGCCAGCAGACCTCGGGTTTGACCACGGTGAGCTCCTGGTCGGCATCGATAGCCCACTGGTGCAGCGCGCAGCCGGCGCCCGTGGCCCAGCCCGCGCGGTTGGCGAAGATGCACGCCCCGCCCACCAGCGGGGTCTTTAGCGCCGGCTCCGGCTCGCCGTCGTCGCCGTCGAGCTCGTCCCAGACCAGCCAGGGCTCCAGCTCGTCGTCGGCCGCGCGCTCCTGGCGCTCCAAGTAGGCGTCCGTGTCCGCGGGGCGGTGCTGCCAGTACTTGGCCGGCATTTGTGCCACGGCATCGTAGAGCTGATCGCGGTCCTGCTCATCGGCCATGTAGGCGCCGTGCACGCAGCAGCCGACGTCGGGCTGGTTGCTGTCGATACCGGGGCAGGCCGCGGTGCCGAACTGGCAGGAGTAGAAGGACTCCACCCAGGTCAGGTCGATGGAAAAGACGTGGTAGGGGTCATCGACGTCGGTAAATTCGAACCACTCCCGGGGGAAATCTGGTGCCAATTCGGTTCCCGCTGCGATCAATTTACCGGCTGGTGAGGAGGCCGGAAAACCAAGATAAACTTCACTAGACTTCGGGCGATTCACACTTTAATACCGTAGACCTACTACGCTAGACGTGTGCGATTAGGTGTATTAGACGTGGGAAGCAACACGGTCCATCTCGTGGCGGTCGATGCCCAGACCGGCGGGCGGCCCACTCCCATGAGTGACTGGAAAACTCCCCTGCGGTTGGTGGAGCAGCTGGACAAGGACGGCAACATCCACTCCAAGGGCGTGAAGAAGCTGGTGGCTGCCGTCAAGGAGGCCGCCGAGCTGGGCAGCAAGCTCAACTGCGACGAGTTCATTCCCATCGCGACCTCCGCGGTGCGTTCGGCGAAGAACTCCGAGCAGGTCCTCAAGGAGGTGGAGAAGGAGACCGGCGTCCGGCTGGAGATCCTCTCCGGCGAGGATGAGGCGCGCCTGACCTACCTGGCGGTGCGCCGCTGGTACGGCTGGTCCGCCGGCCGCATCACCAATATGGACATCGGCGGCGGCTCCCTGGAGCTGACCACCGGCACCGAAGAATTCCCGGACCTGGCCTTCTCCCTGGACCTGGGCGCGGGCCGCTTGACCCACAACTGGTTCGATACCGATCCGCCGGCCAAGAAGAAGGTCAGCATGTTGCGCGACTACATCGACGCCGAACTCGTCGACGCCACCAAGCGCATGCGCGACCAAGGGCCGGCCGGCATGGCCGTGGGCACCTCGAAGACCCTGCGCACCCTGGCCCGCCTGACCGGCGCGGCCCCGTCTTCGGAAGGCCCGTTTGTCAAGCGCACGCTGACCGCGCCGGGCCTGCGCCAGCTGATTAGCTTCATCTCCCGCATGACTGCGGCTGACAGGGCGGACCTGGAAGGGGTAAGTTCAGACCGATCCCACCAGATCGTGGCGGGAGCCTTAGTGGCCGAGGCCTCGATGCGGGCATTAGGCTTAGAGAAAATGGAAATTTGTCCGTGGGCCCTGCGTGAGGGCGTCATCTTGCGCCGGCTGGACAAGGGTCAAGGATAGGAAGACAACACAGACATGGCTGACGATAAACAGTTGACCGTGGCGGAGCTCCTGGCCCGCAACAAGGCGAGCAAGGGTGCCGACTCCGCCGCCGGCGAGGAACCGAAGCGCCGCCGCCGGCGCCGCAGCCTCGACGAGGGTGGCATCTCCGTGGCCGAGCTGACCGGCAACCTGAGCAAGGTGGACTCCGCCCCGCACGAGTCCAAGCACTCCAGCGTGCCCATGGACTCCCCGGCACCGGTCATCCCCGCCCCGAAGGACGGCAAGGACTCCGAGAGCACCAAGGGCTCCACCACCGCCGACGCACCGGCTGCGAAGCCCCAGCCGACCCCGACTGCGAAGCCCGAGGCCAAGGCCGACGCCGCGAAGCAGGCCTCTGCCACCGAGACGGCCCACCAGCCCTCCGATGACGCGACCGCCGTCATCCAGAAGGTTGCCGATGAGCCGGCCCCGGCCGCGAAGAAGCCGGCCGCCAAGGCTGACAAGGCTCAGCCTGCTGCGGCCAAGGACTCGGAGGGCCCGCGGGTTGCGGCCGCTAGCGCGGACGAGACCGGCGAGATCCCGGTCGTTGAGGACCCGGCCAAGCCGGCCGCCACGGCTGCGGCCACCGGCGGGGCGACCGCCTTTAGCGCCTCCTCCGCGGCCACCGCGCAGGACAGCGCGGCCGACAAGGAGCTGGCTCGTGAGGACGCTTCCGACGCCGACGGCGAGGCCGAGAAGCTCAACCCAGTGGCCGTAGTGCTGCTGGCCGTTATCGGAATCGTGCTGGGTGCGGTGGTCTTCAAGGGCTTCGAGATCCTCTGGGACCGCTTCAACGGCGTCCTGGTCTCCATCCTGGCCGTGCTGGTCACCGTCATCATGGTGGGTGTTGTCCACGCCCTGCGCACCGCCCGCGACGGCTTCTCCATGGGCCTGGCCGCCGTGGTGGGCCTGCTGCTCACCTTCGGCCCGCTGCTCATCCTGGTCCTCTAGCGGACGCTTTTACCTTTTCGCTCCCGCACCCCGGGGCGCCGGTTAGAAATCGGTGGCCCCGGGGTGCTGGTCTATCTGGGGGCGGGGTTGGTCCCGCGGCAGGGTAGGAAGGTGGCCGCGGCCGCGGCGGCTGTGGCAGGCTGGGGATATGACGAAAATTACAGTTTTAGGCGGCGGAAATATCGGCGAGGCCCTCATCGCGGGGCTGGTAGCTAAGGGCTACGAGGGAGCCGATATCACCGCGACCAACCGCAGTAAGGACCGCAGCGAGTACCTGGAAAGCACCTACGGGGTCACCACCACCGCGGACAACTCCGCGGCTGTCAAGGACGCGGACTACGTCTTCGTGTGCCTGAAGCCCTACGGGATCGTCTCGGTACTGGAGGAAGTGGCAGACAGCCTGCCGGAGGGCGCCGTGGTGGCCTCCATGGCGGCCGGCGTAACCCTGGAGGCCATGGAGACGGCCGCGGGGTCTCAAACCCCGGTGGTGCGCGTGATGCCCAATACGCCCATGCTAGTGGGCAAGGGCATGTGCGCCTGCGCGCCGGGCCGGCATGTTGCCGAGGAGCAGCTGGAAGGCGTGCAGGAGCTGCTCAGCGCGGTCGGCGAGGTCGCCACGGTGGGCGAAGACGACATGGACGCGGTGACCGCCCTGGCCGGCTCCGCGCCGGCCTACTACTTCCTGGTCACGGAGGCGCTCGTGGACGCCGGCGTGCAGCTGGGCCTCAAGCGCGACGTGGCGGAGAAGCTGGCGGGCCAGGCCGCCGCCGGCGCCGGCGCGATGCTCGCCGAGTCTGGCGACTCGGCCTCCCAGCTGCGCATCAACGTCTCCTCGCCGGGTGGCACGACGGTGGCTGCCCTGCGCGAGCTGGAGGAGTCCGGCCTGCGCGGCGCCTTCTTCCGCGCGGCCGAGGCCTGTGCCACCCGCTCCCAGGAGCTGGGCTAAAGCGGCGGCACGCGGGCCGCGTCAGGCCCCTGGGTAGAGGGTCTCGCCTATCCCTGCGACTATTCCCAGGGAATTACAGGCGTCCCTTTACCTCCCCCGATGTGGGGGGTTATATGTAACGCTCGTGACTAGTCGGGACAGCAGTGAACCCTGTTGTGCCGGAGTTTTTCTGGGTGAGAAATAGATTTCTGGGAAAACTTTTCCACTCAAGTCGCACTAGTCACAAGTTTCACGATAGGCTGGTTCAAGCACGTGCGTGTTCGTCCTGTGGGAGGGGAAGCCTACAGCGCGCCACGGGCTGAAGGGTTAGATAAATATGGTTAATGAAGAAAAGGGAACCTTTCTGACGGTCGCTGAGGTCGCAGAGATCATGCGAGTCTCCAAGATGACCGTTTACCGTCTGGTTCACGCTGGCGACCTGCCGGCAGTCCGCGTCGGGCGCTCCTTCCGCGTCCACGAGACTGCCGTGAGCGAGTACCTGAAGTCCTCCACCTACGGAGTCGGCTAAAGGTTGCTCCTCCCGCCACCCGGCGGGCCGGTTGCTTACTACCAAGCGCAGCACCCTCCTCTTCCTGCCAGTGGGCAGGAGGTGGAGGGCGCTGTCCCTTTTTAAGGGGCCAGGCTGCGGGTACGAGCGGGCGGTTTTGGGTCACCGGCGCGCAACCAGTAATATAAGCACCATTCGTGTCGGCTTATTCTCGCCGCCGCCGCGCCGGCTGCTCGGGCTCGCCCCGGTCGGTTCGGTAGGGCAGCCCGGGCAGAGTGCACCTGCGGGGTATGGCAGGCGAGCGTTAGACCGCCGGCAGGTTTAGTACGTACTATCCGCGAAAGTGAGGAAACCAGCAATGGGTTCTGTTATCAAGAAGCGCCGCAAGCGCATGTCCAAGAAGAAGCACCGCAAGATGCTGCGCCGCACCCGCGTCCAGCGTCGTAAGCTGGGCAAGTAAAACTTCTTGCCGCTTTGGCCCCGCCACCCGGGGTTTTCCGGGTCGCGGGGTCTTGGTGTGTCTTGAGGTCGTGCTGTGTCTGTGGGCTGTGGCGTGCCTGTGGCTAGCCGCGGGAGGCCTTCCAGCCGCGCCACCCGCGCCAGCCGCCCAGGGAGAATGCGGCGGTGATGAGGGCGGGCAGGCCGTAGGTGCGGATGGCTCGGCGCACCGAGCGGTAGTCGCGGATGAGCCAGCCGCGGTCCACGGCCAGGTTGCGCAGCTTCTTGTCCGGGTTGATGGCCACCGCGGTGCCCACCATGGACAGCATGGGCACGTCGTTGGCCGAGTCCGAGTAGGCCGTGCAGCGCTTGAGCTCTAGGCCCTCCAGCGTGGCGAGGGCGGCCACGGCGTGCTTCTTGCCGGGCCCGTGGAGGATATCGCCCACCAGGCGGCCGGTGAACTTGCCGTCCTCGACTTCCGCGATGGTGCCCAGTGCCCCGGTGAAGCCGTAGCGCTTGGCCAGGATCTGAGCCAGCTGGACCGGGGTGGCGGTGACCAGCCAGACCTGCTGGCCAGCGTTGATGTGCATCTGGGCCAGCTCAGTCGTGCCCGGGTAGGCCTTGCGCAGCAGGGAGTGATCGACAATCTCCTCGCAGAGCTGGGTCAGCTCGTCGACGGGGCGGCCCTTGATAAATTCCAGGGCCTGGCTGCGGCCGGCGGCGACATCGGCGGCGTTTTCCGCACCGGAAATCCGAAACTTCAGCTGCTTCCAAGCGATAGGGGCGATCTCTCGGAACTTGAAGAAGCGCCGGCGAGCCAGGCCGAAGGCGAAAAGCACCAGGGACGAGCCCTGGATGAGCGTGTTGTCCACGTCGAAGAAGGCGGCCGCCCCGGCGTCCTGGGGGATGTCCGGGTCCGGGGTGGTAAGCCGCAGCCCGCCCGCGGCGTTGAGCGAGCCGCTGACTGAATCGACCCCGGAGTGGTAGGAATCCAGGTCGATGTCGAAGAGCATCTCGACCGCCTGGGAGGCCGCGGCCTCGCCGGCGGCGCGCTGGGAGGCGTCGTCCAGCGGGGCGAGCGCGGAGTTTTCCAGGAAGTTACGCAGGTTTCCGCGGCTGGCCGTCCAGTTGGCCAAGAAGTCGCGCGGGTTCAACGGCAAGCCGTTGGCGGGGTCGGTCGGGTGATTCACGGTGGCAGGGTCAAGCTTCCTAGACGGGATGTTATCGCGTAAGGGATGGGGTGGGTAACGTATCTATAGTAAACGCTAGCCCGGAGCTTGTCTTAGTGAAACCTGGGACCGCCCCGCGGCTGGGATTGGCCCTTAGAAATTTGTGCAAGGAGTGGGCGCGGCAATGGCTGAGAAGACGGAACAAGCCGGTGACTCTGGCCGGCACGTGGTGGAGCTGATGGTGCGTAGCACCTGCGGTTCCTGCGCGCGGGTGCGCGAGCAGATCGCCCCGGTGGTCGCCGCCGCGGGCGCGCAGCTGCGCGTGGTGGACGTGGATGGTGTCCCGGAGCTGGCAGTCGAGTTCGGGGACCGTGTGCCCGTGGTCGTGGTCGACGAGGAGGAGTTTTCTTGCTGGGAGGTCGACAACGCGGAGCTGGCGCAGGAATTGGCGCGCTAGTTCGCGGGTTGCCCCGAGCGGATGTGCCCGTGGTGCGCGGCGGCGTCTAACAGGACGCGCGGTTCGTGAATTCCGCGCCCAACAGGTATCCTTTTGGTTGATTTGAATCAATAATTTGGTTGATCGTGGTGAGGGTTCACCACTGAGCGGGGTTAAGGCGCAGGTCGCCTGCCTGCCGGCCGGCAAGTCTAGTGGAGTGGAGGAATGCTGCATGAGCGTGCTCGTTGTGGGAATGTCCCACCAGTCGGCGCCCGTGGCGCTGCTGGAGCAGCTAAGCATGGATGAACAGGTGCAACACAGTGCGTGTGCGAAGTTGGTGGAGGCCAGTTCGCTGTCCGAGGCGATGATTATCTCCACCTGCAACCGGCTGGAGGTCTACACCGTCACCAACTCCTTCCACACCGGGGTCGAAGACGTCATCGGGACGCTGCACGCGGTCTCCGGCGTCGATGTGGAGCGCCTGCGCAGCTACCTCTACGTCCGCTACGCCGACGCCGCCGCGGAGCACCTCATGCTGGTGGCCTGCGGGCTCGACTCCATGGTGATGGGGGAGCAGCAGATCATCGGCCAGGTGCGCACCGCCTACCAGCACGCCGCCGAGCAGGGCACCGTGGGCCCGCGCATCCACGCCCTGGCGCAGTCGGCGCTGCACGCCGGCAAGCGCGTGCACTCCGAGACCGATATTGATGACGCGGGCGCGTCCATGGTCTCCTTCGCCTTCGACCAGGCGCTCACGGCCATGGGGGTCAGCGATCTCCAGGGCAAGACCGCGCTCGTGCTGGGCGCGGGCGCCATGGCCTCCCTGGCCGCCACGCACGCCGGCCGCCTGGGCATCGACAAGCTCATCATTGCCAACCGCACCCGGGAGCGTGCCGAGCGGCTGGCCGGGCACGCGGAGCAGGCCGGCGTGCACGCCGAGGTCGTCGACTTCGCCGACCGGGCCGGGGCCTTGGACCACGTCGACCTGGCGGTGTCTGCCACCGGCGCCGACAACTTCACCATCACGGCCGACGACCTGCCCGCCGGGCGCGAGATGATGTTCGTGGACCTGTCCCTGCCGCGCGATATCGACGACGCGGTGACCGAGGATGACAACGTCAACCTGGTCAACATCGAGCGGCTGAGCAAGTCGCTGCAGGCCGCCGGCACCGAGGTCGGCGCCGCGCGGGACCCGCACGTGCAGGCCCGCCAGATCGTGGACCAGGAGCTGGCGGAGTACTCCTCGGCGCAGCGCGTGCGCGACGTGGCCCCGGCCGTGTCCGCCCTGCGCCGCCGCGCCGCCAACCTGGTCGAATGCGAGCTGGCCCGGCTGGAGCAGAAATCCCCGGACCTGGACGAGCACCAGATGAAGGACGTGCGCTATTCGCTCAAGCGCGTGGTCGACAAGCTGCTGCACGAGCCGACCGTGCGTGCCAAGAAGCTGGCCGCCCAGTCCGGTACCGTCAGCCACGAGACCGCGCTGCAGGAGCTGTTCGGCCTGCAGCTGGAAGGCACCGGTGTGTCCGTCGACGTGGACGACCTGCCGGCGGCGGAGACCATTGTTAACTCGCGAAAGGACGTTTAAGTGACCCTCAAGATTGGCACCCGCGGCTCCCGGCTGGCCACCACCCAGGCCGGCCACGTGCGCGATTGGTTGACTGCGAACGGCTACTCGGCCGAGCTGCACATCGTGACCACCGCCGGCGACGTGAACATGGCCCCGGTCGAGCGCATCGGCGTCGGCGTGTTCACCCAGGCGCTGCGCGAGGCGCTGCAGGCCGGCGAGTGCGACATCGCCGTGCACTCCTTCAAGGACCTGCCCACCGCCCCGGACGAGCGCTTCCGCCTCATCGTGCCCCAGCGCGAGGACCACCGCGAGGCGCTCATCGCCCGCGACGGCCTGGCCCTGGCCGACCTGCCGGAAGGCGCGCGCGTGGGCACCTCCGCGCCGCGGCGCATCTCCCAGCTGAAGGCCCTGCGCCCGGACCTGGACATCCGCCCGCTGCGCGGCAACATCGAAACCCGCATGGGCAAGGTGACCACCGGCGAGCTGGACGCGGTCATGCTGGCCTATGCCGGCCTGGTGCGCGCCGGCTACGGCGAGCGCGCCACCGAGGTCTTCGAACCGGAGACCATCATGCCGGCCCCGGCCCAGGGCGCCCTGGCCGTGGAGGCCCGCGTCGACGATGAGGAGGCCGTCGCCGCCATCACCACGCTCCTAGACGCTGAGGCCATGGCCCAGGCCGCCGGGGAGCGCACCGTGCTCGCCCGCCTGGAGGCCGGCTGCACCGCCCCGGTGGCGGCCACCTCCCACCTGGCCGACGGGCAGATCACCGTCCGCGGCGGGGTCTTCGCCTTGGACGGCGCCCGCCAGATCCTGGCCGAGGCCACCGGCGAGGTCGAGCGCTCCGCGCAGCTGGGAGCAGAGGTCTCCGACTCGCTCTTTGCCCAAGGGGCGGCCGAGATTCTCGGCGAGAGCTAGGGATGAGCTAGGGATTTCGGCGCCCGCGAGTTTTTGATTGCGGGCGCTGATTAATTTAAGGTGTATCTAGCACATGATCATTATGCACTGATGATCCGGCCCCTCGAAAAGGCGTCCCGGGACCTGTGTCCTGGGATTTTTGGCCGTTAAATAGCCTTTCGACGAAGTAAGTTATCCTCCGCCATCCCAACGACACGGCGCAGCGAAATAACGGATTGGTCCTGCCACCACCCCGGCACCGACGGGGATTGGAAAGGTGGCATGGGGCCAGTTTTTCGCCGCCCCGAGATTTTAGAAAAGAACCTTATGAGCAATGCTGTGGGCACGAGCCAGGTAGAAGCGCTGGGCAAGATTATCTTTGTCGGCGCTGGCCCCGGGAACCCGGATCTGCTGACCGTGCGCGCCAGGGAAGTGCTGGCGCACAACTCGATTACCATCACCGATCCGGACGTGCTCGGTGGGGTCCGTGACATCGTGGGCACGGCACTGCCGGTCCCGCCGGAAAAGCTCGAGGCGGCCGAGGAAGAATACGCGCAGATGTGCGCGGACGCGAAGGCCGCGGGCGCGCGCCGCAAGCCGCCGCGCCCGGCCCCGCCGACCGCCGCCGATCTCCGCGAAATCCCGGAGGACGGCAAGCCGGGCGTTGCAGGTGCTGCCGAGACCAATGCGCAGGTGCTGCGCGCCGCGCTGGAGGAGGCCGCCGAGGTCAGCCGGGAAAAGTCCCTGCCGGAGCCCGGCGACGTGGTGCGCCTGGTGGCGGGCAACCCGCTTAACCGCGAGGCCATCAAGGCCGAAATCACCGCCGTGGCAGCTGCCGGCTTGGAGTTCCAGGTCGTGCCCGGCATGTCCCTGCCGTCGACCGTGCCCTCGTTCGCCGGCCTGGCGCTGGGCTCGACCTACACCGAGGCGGATCTCACCGCCGGGGAGATCGACTGGGACAAGCTGGCCGCCGCCCCCCAGCCGCTAGTCCTGCAGGCCACGGCCGAGGACCTGCCGGTCATCGCCGTGCAGCTGACCGACCGCGGCTTGCCCAAGGAGACCGAGGCCTACGTGACCGTGCACGGCACGACCCGCCTGCAGCGGACCTTTGAGACCTCCCTGGGCATGCTGGCCAAGCTCGACGCGGAGCTACCCGGCCAGCTGGTGGTCACCCTGGGTCGCAGCTTCGACGACCGCTCCAAGTACTCCTGGTGGGAAAACCGCTCCCTCTACGGCTGGCGCGTGCTGGTGCCGCGCACCAAGGCCCAGGCCGGCCCCATGAGCGCCCGCCTGGCCTCCTACGGCGCCATCCCGCAGTCGGTGCCGACCATCTCCGTGGAGCCGCCGCGTAACCCGGCGCAGATGGACCGCGCCATCAAGGGGATCGTGGAAGGCCGCTACAAGTGGGTGGTCTTCACCTCGGTCAACGCCGTCAAGGCTGTCTGGGACAAGATCGCTCAACTGGGCTTGGACGCCCGCGATTTCGCCGGCGTGCACCTGGCGGCCGTGGGGCAAAAGACCGCCGACGCCATCCGGGCCAAGGGCATGGTGCCGGAGCTGCAGCCCAAGCCCAACGCGCAGAACGCGGAGGGGTTGGTTTCCGTCTTCCCGAACTACGTCGAGGACATCGACGCCGTGGGCCGTGTGCTGCTGCCGCGCGCCGACATCGCCGGCGATGCCCTGGTCACCGGCCTGGAGGACCTGGGCTGGGAGGTCGACGACGTGGTCGCCTACCGCACCGTGCGCGCCGCCCCGCCGTCGGCGGAGGTCCGCGACATGATCAAGACCGGCGGCTTCGACGCCGTCACGTTCACCTCCGGCTCGACGGTGCGCAACCTGGTCGGCATCGCCGGCAAGCCGCACCAGCGCACCATCATCGCCTGCATTGGACCGTCCACCAAGGCCGCCGCCGAGGAGATGGGGCTGCGTGTGGACGTGGTCCCCGAGGTCGCCGACGTGCCCTCGCTTATCGATGCCCTGGCCGCCCACGTGGCCAACCTGCGCGCCGCCGGCCAGCTGCCGCCGCCGAAGAAGAAGCGCCGCGCGCGCCGTAAGTCCGCCAGCTAGGTAGGCCGGCCGGGGCAGGCCCTCGCCGGTGCTGCCGTGGCCGGGGGCGGGGATCTATGATTGTGGGCATGACTTACGATTTTTCCCGACGTCCCCGCCGTCTCCGCCAGTCGCCTGCCATGCGCGAGATGGTGGCAGAAACTCACCTGCAGCCGGCGGATTTCATCCTGCCGATGTTCATCGCGGACGGTATCGATAGCCCGCGGGAAATCCCCTCCATGCCAGGGGTCTACCAGCACACCGAGGACTCCCTGCTGAAGGCCGCCCACGAGGCGCTGGATGCCGGCGTCAAGTGTGTGGACCTCTTCGGCGTCCCCAAGCCCGAGGACAAGGACGCCACCGGCTCCCAGGCCTGGGATCCGGAAGGCATCTTGAACCGCGGCGTGGCCGCCCTGCGCAAGGAATTCGGCGACGACCTGCTGATTATGGCGGATACCTGCCTGGACGAGTTCACCAGCCACGGCCACTGCGGCGTGCTGGATGACAAGGGCCGCGTGGACAACGACGCGACCATCGAGCTCTACCGCGACATGGCCCGCGCCCAGGCCCGCGCCGGCGCCCACATCGTCAGCCCGTCCGGCATGATGGACGGCCAAATCGGCCAGATCCGCGAGGAGCTCGACGAGGCCGGCCACCAGGACGTGGCGATCATGGCCTACTCCGCCAAGTACGCCTCCGCCTTCTTCGGCCCCTTCCGCGACGCGGTCGGCTCCTCCCTGGAGGGCGACCGTCGCACCTACCAGCAGGACCCGGCCAACTTCCGCGAGTCCCTGCTGGAGGCCGAGCTCGACATGGACGAGGGCGCCGACTTCGTCATGGTCAAGCCCGCCCTGCCGTACCTGGATGTGCTGTCTGCCATCGCGGAGCGCTCGCCCGTGCCGGTGGCGGCCTACCAGGTCTCCGGCGAGTTCGCGATGATTAAGGCCGCCGGTCAGAACGGCTGGCTGGACGGGCACGCCGTGATGATGGAGGCGTTGACCTCCATTAAGCGCGCCGGCGCCGACCAGATCTTTACCTACTACGCCGTCGAGGCCGCCCGCGCCCTGCGCGGCTAAGACCGCGGCGGGGAGCGCTTAACCCGCGCATCCCCGCGCCCTTTCCGTTCCCGCCCCGCCCCAACCTCTCACCCGAAAGCACAGGTTTTTAGTGACTGAACCGCAAACTCCGCCCGCTGACCATCACCGGGGCCCGCAGCACCCGGCCGGCCAGCCCCGGACTCCGGGCAAGGCCCACCCGCACCGCTTTGAGGAGCCGGGCGGACGCTTCGAGAAATTCCTGGCCGCCCGCCCGGAGGCGGTCGGGTTGATGCTGGTGACGTGGAGCGTGGCCGTGGCCGGCGAGGCCATCCACCAGGTGCTCAACGTGGTGATGTCCGTGGTGAACGTGGACGTCATCAAGGCCAACGCCCGGCAGGCGGCCGGCGACCAGCTGGTACAGCTGGAAGCTCTGGGCGAGGGCGCGGTGACCATGGCTACCTTCCTGGCCGTGGGGATCTCGGCGCTGTTCTCAGCCGCCATCCTCGCCCTGTTGATCAGCCTGCTGGTCATGCTGACCAAGAACACCAAGCGTTCCGGGTTGGCCCGCCGGATCTGGTTCGCCTTCTCCCTGTACTTCGGCGTGCGCGTGCTGCTGGTCTTCCTGGCGCGCCCGACGGCCACCGATGTGCCAGACTGGTTGTACGTGGTGGACGGTTCCGTGCAGATCGTGGTCGGGGTCGCCGCCGTGTTGGGCCTCATCTTCAGCCTGCGCAACGAGACCCTGGACTACACCGGGGAGCTGGAGCAGTTGCGCCAGATGGAGCAGGATCTCAAGGAAGAGCAGGAAAAGCGCCGTGAGAAAGCGGAGCAAAAACAGAAGGAAAAGCAGGAAGAAAAGCAGGCTAAAAAGGGCCGGAAGACCAAGGAGCGCGAGAAGGAAAACCAGAGCTCATGACCTACGGGACCCCTGGATATAGCCCCGGACCATTCGACTACAACCGGGCCTCCCGGAAGGATTCGCGCTGGGACGGCTCAGTCTGCCCGCCCTCGCTGCGCTGGGCCTACTGGGGCCTGGTGGCCGCCGCGGTGGTCATGCTCACCTCCGGCCTCGTCGCCTTCTTCGGCGGCCAGTCCGCCGGGATGCCGGCCGGGGACCAGCTGTTTGTGGCCGTGTCCAACGTGGTCGGCGCGCTGGTCATCTCCGTGGCCGCCGCGCAGCTCAGCGGCGGCAACAAGTGGGCCCGCCGGGTGTGCACCACGGTGGCCGCGCTGTGCATCTTCTTCAACGTCGCCGCCCTGGCCCTCGGCGTGGGCGGGATCGCCCTGCTGCTCATCCCCATCCTGCTGGCCGTCGCGATCCTGTTGATGTTCCGCCCGACCGCCAATGAATTCATCCGGGAGCAGAACTAGCTTTCTCCGGGCCGGGCGGATTAGCCGTTGGGCGCAAAGATGAACCATAATGGGGGATTATGATGCGCCGTACCCTGACTGATGCCCCCATCCTCGACGCTGCCTGGGGACGCAGCCCTTCGCGACCCCCGGTCTGGTTCATGCGCCAAGCCGGGCGCTCGCTGCCGGAATACCGGAAGGTGCGGGAGGGCATCGGCATGCTCGACTCCTGCTTCATGCCGGAGCTGCTGGCCGAAATCACCCTGCAGCCGGTCCGCCGCCACGACGTGGACGCAGCCATCCTGTTCTCCGACATCGTGGTCCCGCTCAAGGCCGCAGGCGTGGGTGTGGACATCGTGCCGGGCCGCGGGCCCGTCATGGATCATCCGGTGCGCACGCGCGCGGACATCGACAACCTGCCCATCCTGGACCACGACGTGGAGCAGGTGCAGCAGGGCATTGCCCACATCCTGGAGGAGCTGACCGACTCGCAGGCGCTCATCGGCTTCGTGGGTGCCCCGTTCACCCTGGCCAGCTACCTGATCGAGGGCGGTCCGTCGAAGAACCACGAGCGCACCAAGGCGCTCATGCACGCCGAGCCGGAGACCTGGCACGCGCTCATGCGCCGGATCGTGCCCACGGTGCAGGCCTTCCTGCACACCCAGGTCGAGGCCGGCATCGACGCCATGCAGCTCTTCGACTCCTGGGCGGGATACCTCAACGAGGCCGACTACCGGGAATTCGTCTTGCCGTATTCGCAGGAGATCCTCGCCGGCGTGGAGGGGATCATCCCGCGCATCCACTTCGGCGTGGGCACTGGCGAGCTGCTGCCCTCCATGGCCGAGGCCGGACCGGAGGTCGTCGGCGTGGACTACCGCGTGTCCATGGACGCGGCGGCCGCCCGCGTGCACGCCGCCCACGGCGCGCACTCCCTTCAGGGCAACCTGGACCCAGCACTGCTGTTCGCCGGCGACGACGCCGTGCGCGCGGCCGTTCGCCGCATCCGGGACGAAGTCAAAAGCGCGCAAGCGGCCGGGCACGCGACCGGCCATGTCTGGAACTTGGGCCACGGGGTGCTACCGACCACCGAGGCAGACGCCATCACTCGCGCCGTGGCCATCATTCACGAGGAAGGCTAGGAATTTTCATGCGCATTGCAATCATCGGTGCCGGGCTGGCCGGGCTGACCGCTGCCTACGAGCTTCGCGGCGAGGACCGCCAGGTCGACGTCTTTGAGGCCGCCGGGCGCATCGGCGGCAAGCTCTATACCGTGCCGTTTAACGACGGGCCCACGGACATGGGCGCGGAGGCGTTCCTGGCGCGGCGGGAGGACGCGGTGGAATTCTTCCACTCGTTGGGCCTGGCCGACCAGCTGGTCACTCCGTCGGGCAAGCGCTCCCTGGTCTATTCGCAGGGCGAGCTGACCAACCTGCCCGCCCCCAGCGTGATGGGCATCCCGGGCAACTCGGAGGTCGTCGCGCACCTGGTCTCGGAGGAGACCTGCCGCAACATCGACAACGAGGAGCCCTTCGGGTGGGAAATCGGCGGCGATGTCTCCTTGGGCCAGTTGGTGGCCCAGCAGTTCGGTCAGGACCTGGTCGACCGGGTCGTCTCCGCCCTGCTGGGCGGGGTCTACTCCTGCGCGGCCGAGGACCTCGGCCTGCGCGCGACGATCCCGAAGCTCGCCGCGGTGCTGGACGATCAAGCCGCCGACAGCAAGGTCACGCTGACCGGCGCGGTCGCCGAATACTTCCAGCGCATGAAGGCCCAGGCGGAGAAGAACCAGCCCGCCGGGGCGGACAAGGACGCCCAGCCGAAGGCGGTCTTCAACACCTTCCGCGGCGGCTACGCGCAGGTCTACGACACGCTGGCGGAAAAGTCCGGCGCGGACATCTATGTCGACACCTTCATCAGCGCCGTGGAGAAGAAAGACGACGGTTTTTGGCTCACCGGCGGCGGTCAGCCGGCGCAAAAGCCCTACGACCGCGTGGTCATCGCCACCCCGGCGCCGACCACGGCCCGCCTGCTTGCCAAGGTCGCCCCGGCCGCGTCCGAGGCCCTAAGCCCCGTCAAGCTGGCCAGCTCCGTCGTGGTGGGCCTGAAGTTCGACTCCATCACCGACCCGGAGGGCAACTCGCTGCCGGACAACTCCGGCATCTTGGTCGCCGCCGATCAGCCGGGCGTGCACGCCAAGGCGTTCACGCTGTCTACTAACAAGTGGCCGCACCTGGCCGAGCGCCTGCACGGCGGGGCCCTGGTGCGCGCCAGCTTCGCCCGCTTCGGCGACGACTCCCTGGTCCGTGCTGAGGAAGACCAGCTGGTGGACTACGCCCTCGATGATTTGCAGTCGATTACGGGCTTTGACGGGCGCGCGGCCGGCGTGGGGGAGATCTTCACCCAGCGCTGGTTTGGCGGCCTGCCGCGCTTCGATGCCACGCACCTGGCCACCGTGGAGGCCGTGCGCGAAGAACTCGCCGACGTCGCGGGCCTCGAGGTCACCGGCGCCTGGGCCGGCGGCGTAGGCGTGCCGGACGTTATCGCTGATGCCCGCGCGGCCGCCGCCCGCTTGGCCTAAGTTGGGTCAAGCACCGATTTAGTTCACGTCGCGGAAGACGAAAATCGAGGAGAAGTCCTTGTTGCCGTGGCCCATGGCCTGCTGTTCCTCGAAGTTGGCGATGGCCGCGGCGACCGCCGGCAGCGGCTTGTTGGAGGTCTGCGCCATCAGCTTGGCGTCCTTGCACAGGGCGTCAACGGTAAAATCGCCCGGCTCCGGGTTGCGCTCGCCGAGGATGAACGGGGCCTTCATGTTCTTCATGAATGCCAGGCCGGTGATGTCGAGCATCTCCAAAATGACCTCGGGGTTCAGCCCCTCGGACTCGCCCAGGTGCAGAGCCTCGAGCACACCCTCGGCGGTGACGGCCAGCGCCAGATTGGCCAATAGCTTGCCAACCGCAGCGATGGGGGCGGACTCCACGCCGATGAGCTTGTTCGCGCCGGCCCACGGGGTGACCAGGTCCATGACCATCTCGCGGCGCTCGTCGTCCGGGGTGCCCACGTACACGCCCAGCGTGCCCTCGCGGGCCGGGCCCAGGCTGCCCACCACCGGCGCGGCGACGTAGGTCTCCACTGCCGCGGCGAATTCCCGCGCGGCGTCCGGGGAGACCGTCGTGGTATCCACCCAGGTGATTCCCTCCGGGATGAGGTCGGCCTCCACGACGACCTCGCGAATATTGTCCGGCCCGAACAGGGAAGTGCAGACAACCTCCGCGTCAGCCACAGCCTCTTCCGGGCTGGTGGCCAGCTGCGCGCCCTCATCAACGAGCGGCTGTGCCTTCTCAGCGGTGCGGTTCCACACCGTGACCTCGTGGTCCTTCAGCAGGTGGCGGGCCAGCTCCGAGCCCATACGCCCAGCTCCTAGAAATGCAATCTTCATGCCCTCCAGCATGCCAGTTTTAGTGCTCCGGCGTGGTTGAGGGGTAAGACTAGATTGGTTTTCGCACCGCGGTGAGAAGATTATAGGTGAAACCCCAATTACGAGGGAACAACCAGTATTGCAATATCCTATGGCGAACATTTAATCGGCAATCACCCCCATGGGGGGGTAATTTGCAAAATGGCCAACTGGCCCTTGACCTAAAAGCGTGATCGCCATAAGTTTTAAGAAGTAAAACTAAGTAGTATTTTGGGAGGGATAGTAATGGATATCGAACGTAGGGTAAACAATGTGGTTTGGGTACTGCTTTCTGTTGCTGTGGTGACATTTATGTCCGTTTCTGTCGGAGTTGAGGCCCAAGCCGAGCCGGTAGAGAATGCTGAATCGAGTGGTCAGTTTCCAAGTGAGCTTGAAATTCTTAGCACGATTGACGAGTACATAGTTTCGGAGTCACACGGATCAGTCCGTTTCGATGCGGAGCGAGCTATAGAAGACGGAGTTGATTCCCGCATCGTAGAAATTGGATCCCAAGCTAACGAGATGATGGCTGATCAGAACTCTGAAAGATCAGATCGTCAACGGCGGGACTTAAACCCTGGGAATTACGGTAGGTGGTGTGGAAAGAATAACTCTGGTCCTGGAGAGCCGATTAATTCACTTGATCGGGCATGTATGGGGCACGATCACTGCTTAAACATTAAGCGCCCGGACTGTGACTGTGACCGTGAGTTCGTAAACAAACTTCGAGAAATTCGGAAACAATACTCAGGGTGGGCTCGCACATACCTCGAAGCTGCCATAGTGGTAGTTCCGCGGTGGCATGGCTGCAAGGTATAGGAAGATTGCAACGAGTGCCGCAAAGGTGGGTAGCGTTGAAGCGAGTTCCGGTAGGGGAGAAGGCCTTGAAAGCGCAGAGTAGTAAACCTTCAGATTCGGCGATGTTGCGTTCTCCCCGGCTTATCGGCTGGGGGCTGGTCGCAGTTGCTTTTGTTGTTGGGTATCTAATGTGGATAGTCGGCCGGACATGGTGGTGGCCATCGGTGATCGTCGCCGGAATTGTTTTGCTGGCCATCTGCGCGGTTGATTGTTACTTGGCGTTTAAAACCAAGAAATACGACTTGTACGCGGCGGCGCTACTGGCCGTTCTGGCACCGGCAGTTGTCATCAGTATCTCGTTTGGATTCTTTTTCTCCGGTCCGCCGAGCTAGGAACTGAAGCCCAGACTGGAGTTAGAGGTTGGGTTAGAAGCCAGTAAGGCCTTTGTGCGCCAGGTGTGCTAGGACTGGGTGGAGGCTCGCTCACTGCGGGCCCCGGACGAGGGAGCCGTACCCGGGAAGGCGACAAGACGGCCAGAAAGAATCATGGCTTGGTTAATTCTTGTTGTCTCCGGTGCTTTTGAAGCGGTGTGGGCGGTGGCGCTCGACCGCTCGGAGGGGTTTAGCAAACTGGTGCCCACCCTTGTCTTCTTTGTCGCCTGCGCCATTTCCATGGGCGGGCTGGCCTGGGCCCTGAAGACTCTGCCGGTGGGCACCGGCTACGCGGTCTGGGTAGGCGTGGGCGCTGGGTTGACCGTGGTGTATTCCCTCGTGACGGGGCAAGAGCCCTTCTCCGTGCTGAAACTGCTGTTCCTGGCGATGATAGTCGGCGGTATCATCGGGCTGAAGGCCGTCAGCTAGCTGCTGCCTAGAGGCCCAGGGAACGTTTGACGTCGCGTTGTACCTGCCCGGGCGAAGGGACGTCGGGAGCCGGGATATCGGGGGAGGGGAGATCCGGTTCCGGGAGATCGGGCACGCGCGGCTTCGGGAGATCGGGGGCGCGGAGTTTTTCCGGCGGGATGTTGGGGATTTTGGGCAGGCCCGGCTCGGAGAAGCTGATCCCGGGGCGCGGTGCTGGCCGGGGCGGGGCGCCGGCCGGTCCGCCGGGCCCGCGCTGGTGGCGTGAGTGGGGTGCGGCGGGGTTGCCTGGGTGCTGCTTAGTGGAGGAGTCGTCGGGGAGGTCGGGCTCTGTGGGGCCGGTGGGGGTCTCGGCATCGTCGGCCGCGGCGGCATCGTGAGCGCCGGACAGCTGCGGCGCACGCACCGGGGAGACCTCCCCGTCCAGGGCTGTCGCGTCGGGCGCGGTGGAACTCGAGCCGCTGAGCGCGGAGGCGGAGCCCGGCGACCAGGGGTGCGGGCTGGAGTCGGACTCCGGTGCGGGGCGGGCTGGTTCCGGCGCGGGTTCGGTGGTCTGGCAGGCGGAAAGGCAAAGGGTAGCGGCAATGGCAAAGGCGGCTGGGCGGTAGCGCGGCAGCATGAAAGATTCCCCCCGAATGTTTCTCGATAGCTTCGTGTGCGTAGTCGGTGATTCAGTGCGTTGGCTGAGCGTGCTGTGTGCGTGTGTTTTCCCCGAGCAGGTGGCCGGTCCGGGCCACCTAGTTCGCTCCAGCCGCCACCCTAGCGCAGGGCAGCGGAGCACGCAGGGCGGGTGCGGGCGGCTACAACTTTTGTATAGCGCGAAAACCCGTAGAATGTGGGCTATGCCTACTTCTAGCGCCATGACAACGTCCAAGTCCGCCGATCTTTTCGCACGAGCGGAGAAAGTGATCCCCGGCGGGGTGGATTCCCCGGTTCGGGCGTACGGTTCCGTCGGCGGGCAGGCCCGCGCTATTGCGCAGGGCAAGGGCTCGCAGCTGTGGGACGTGGACGGTAACACCTACGTGGACCTGGTCAGCTCCTACGGGCCGATGATCCACGGCAACGCGCACCCGAAGATCGTAGAAGCCGTGCAGTACGCGGTGGAAAAGGGCCTGAGCTTCGGCGCGACCGCTGAGGCCGAGGTGCAGCTGGCCGAGACCATCGTGGGCCGCACTGCCGTCGACAAGGTGCGCCTGGTCAACTCCGGCACGGAGGCCACCATGTCCGCGGTGCGCCTGGCCCGCGGTTTCACCGGCCGCCCGAAGGTCCTAAAGTTCGAGGGGTGCTACCACGGCCACGTGGACGCCCTGCTGGCCGCGGCCGGCTCCGGCGTGGCGACGCTGGGGCTGCCCGATAGCCCGGGCGTGACCGGCGCGCAGGCCCAGGACACCATCGTCGTGCCCTACAACGACCTGGAGGCCGTCCGTCAGGCCTTCGCCGAGAACCCCGGCCAGATCGCCTGCATCATCGCCGAGGCCGCGGCCGGCAACATGGGCACCGTCACCCCGGACGAGGGCTACAACGCCGCGCTCAAGGAGATCGCGCACGCCGACGGCGCGCTGCTCATCCTGGACGAGGTCATGACGGGCTTCCGCACCTCCCATCAGGGCTGGTACGGCGTCGACCACGTCGCCGGCGACCTGGTGACCTTCGGCAAGGTGGTCTCCGGCGGGCTGCCCGCCGCAGCCTTTGGTGGCCGTGCCGACGTGATGGACTACCTCGCCCCGGTCGGGCCGGTCTACCAGGCCGGCACACTGTCCGGTAACCCGGTGGCCATGGCCGCGGGCCTGGCCTCCCTGGAGCTGGCGGACGAGGAGCTCTACCCGCGCCTGCAGCAGCAGGCCGACCGCCTGGAAAAGCTCATCCACCGCGCCCTGGAGCGCGAGGGTGTGGCCCACCACGTCCAGCGCGCCGAGTCGATGCTCTCCATCCGCTTCGCCGAGGGCGAGGGCCGCAACTTCGCCGACATGCAGGCGGCCGAGACCTGGCGTTTCACCCCCTTCTTCCACGCCCTGCTGGAAGGCGGCGTCATGGTTCCGCCGAGCGCTTTCGAGACCTGGTTTGTATCTGACGCGCTTAGCGACAATGATTTCGAGAGGATTGAAAACGCACTTGCCACGGCAGCGAAGGCCGCTGCCGCCGCAACAAAGGAGAACTAGTGACTGCCACCATCGTCCACCTGGTCCGCCACGGCGAGGTCTACAACCCGGGCAAGATCCTCTACGGCCGGATCCCGGGCTACCACCTGTCGTCCCGCGGGCACTCCATGGCGGCGCGCACGGCCGAGGTTTTCCGCGGCCACGACGTGACCTACCTGGCGGCCTCGCCGCTGCAGCGCACCCAGGAAACCGCCCAGCCCATCTCCAAGGTCACCGGCTTGGACGTGGAGCTGGACAAGACCATCATCGAGTCCGGTAACCGCTTCGAGGGTTTGCGGACCAAGGGGCTGCGCTCCCAGCTGTGGAACCCGCGCCGCTGGCCGCTGATGCGCAACCCGCTGGAGCCGTCCTGGGGCGAGCCTTTCACCCAGATCGCAGACCGGATGATGAACGCGGTCGAGCGCGCCCGCGATAAGGCCGCTGGCCACGAGGCGGTGCTGGTCTCCCACCAGCTGCCCATCGTGATGGTCCAGCGCACCGTGCTGGGCCTGCGCCTGCCGCACGCCCCGTGGGCGCGGGAATGCGATCTGGCGTCCGTGACCTCCCTGGTCTTCCAGGACGATGAGATCACTGATATCTATTACTCGTCCCCGGCCCACCAGATCTAGCCTTCTGGCCTCGTCTTTAAGTTCTTTAGCCGCCCGATTATTAATTCAACGGTCTATTTTCCCGGCCTAGATTTTTCAGGTGTATATGTCTTCCAAGTTTGTTGCCGCCGCTGCCGCGCTGACCGCGGCGGCGCTGACCCTGTCCGCCTGCCAGCAGTCGGAGGAAAACTCCAAGAACGCCGTCGCCACGGGGGAGACCTTCGAGTTCATCACCCCGGGCGGGCAGACGGAGATCCGCTACGCGCCTGAGGAGCGCAAGCCGCTGCAAGAGTTCAGCGGCGAGGACCTGATGAACGAGGGGGAGACCATCTCCCTGTCGGACTTCGACGATCAGATCGTGGTGCTCAACTCCTGGGGCCAGTGGTGCGCGCCGTGCCGCTCCGAGTCGGACGACCTACAGCGGGTGCACGAAAAGCTCCAGGAAGACAAGGCCGGCACCGTCTTCGGCATCAACGTGCGCGACTATAACCCGCAGATTTCGCGCGACTTCAAGAAAGACAACGGCCTGGAGTACCCATCCATCTATGACCCGCCGTTCAAGACGGCGGCGGCGCTGGGCGGCGTGCCCACCGCGGTCGTGCCCACCACCATCGTGCTGGACAAGCAGCACCGCCCGGCCGCCGTCTTCCTGCGCGAGATCACGGACCAAGACCTGCTGGAGGTCGTCGAGGAACTAGAGCAGGAGTCCGCCTAGCGTATGGACGCACAGCTAATTGTGGCCCAGTCGGGGCTGGGGCAGACGTTTGCGGACACCGCCGTGGCCGGTCCCCTCCTGTTAGGGATCATCGCCGCGGCTGCTGCCGGCCTGGTCTCTTTCGCCTCCCCGTGCGTGATCCCGCTGGTGCCCGGTTATATCTCCTACCTGGCCAGCGTGGTCGGCGGGGAGGTGACTTACGACGCGGAGTACGGCGCCCGCGTGGGCAAGCGCCGCCAGTGGGCGGTAGTCGGCGCGGCGCTGCTGTTTATCCTCGGCTTCACCGTGGTATTCGTGCTGGCGACGGTCTCCGTCTTCGGCGCGATCTCCGTGCTGACCTTAAACGCTGACACGCTCATGCGTATTGGCGGCGTGGTCACCATCCTCATGGGCGTGGTCTTTATGGGCCTGGTGCCCGCGCTGCAAAAAGACACCCGCTTGTCGCCCAAGCGCTGGACCACCTGGCTGGGCGCACCGCTGTTGGGCGGTGTTTTCGCCCTGGGCTGGACCCCGTGCCTGGGGCCGACCCTGGCCGCCATCATCTCCGTGTCCGCGGGCACCGAGGGGATGACGGCGCTGCGCGGCACCATCCTCATCATTGGCTACTGCCTCGGCCTGGGGCTGCCCTTCCTGCTCGTGGCGCTGGGCTCGGCCCGGGCCATGCGCACGATTTCCTGGCTGGGCAAGCACTCGCGTACCGTGCAGGTAATCGGTGGCGTGGCCATGATCCTGGTGGGCCTGGCACTGCTGACGGGCCTCTGGGGAGAATTCATCAACTGGATCCGGCAGTGGACCGTGGAATACGGCGCGACCCTCATTTAGTTAAGGAGCATTCGTGAAGCAGATCGGCACCTGGCTCAAGCGGGGCTGGAACTGGCTGACCAGTATGCGCACCGCCTTGGCACTGCTGTTTTTGCTGGCGGTCGCCGCGATCCCCGGCTCCTTGCTGCCGCAGCGCGACCTCAACGAGGCCAATGTCAACGAGTTCATCGAGACCAACGGCACCATCGCCGAGATCTACGACAAGCTGCAGCTTTTCGACGTCTTCTCCTCCACGTGGTTCATCGCCATCTTCGTGCTGCTGACCATCTCGCTCATCGGCTGCATCCTGCCGCGCTCGTGGGATCACTACAAGGCGTGGAAGACCCAGCCGACCCGCGCGCCCAAGTTCCTGACCCGCATGCCGCTGCACTCCGAAGGCACCTCGGAGCGCGGCATCGAGGAGCTCAGCGACAAGACGCAGGCGATGTTCAAGCGCTGGCGCGTGGCCCGCTACGAGCCGGGCGAGGATCGTGCCGGGGCGCTGTCCTTTTCAGCCGAGCGCGGCTACTCCCGCGAGCTGGCCAACCTGATTTTCCACGTCGCCCTGGTGGCCATGCTGGTCACCATCGCCGTGGGCCGCATGGTCTACTACGAGGGACAGGTCATCGTGGTCACCGAGTCCGGCAAGCACGTTTCTGCCTCCGATGCCGAGCAGTCCACCGAGTTCTGCAACACCTCGACGTCGAACTACGACTCCTTCCGCGCCGGCCCGCTCTTCGACGGCACGGGCCTGCACCCCTTCTGCCTGGTCGCGCATGATTTTACCGCGGACTACCTGCCGAACGGGCAGGCGGAGATGTTCACCTCGAACGTCTCCTACGCCGAGGGCGAGGACATCTACGCCAGCGAAGAGGCCTGGGACGACTACGAGCTCAAGGTCAACCACCCGCTGCGCCTGGCCAATAACCGCGTCTACCTGCAGGGCCACGGCTTCGCGCCCACCGTGACGGTGGAGTGGCCGGACGGGGAAAAACGCACGCAGACCATGCAGTTCCGCCCGGACGATCTGACCAACTTCCTGTCCTCGGGCGCCATGCGCTTCGACCCGCCGGCCGGTATGTACCCGGACCTCTACGAGCGCCGCCAGAACCAGCTGGCTATCCAGGGCCTGTTCGCGCCGACGGCCAGCTGGTCCGGCGAGAACGGCGAGCTGCTGTCCTCGTCCTTCCCGTCCATGATGGACCCGGCGCTGGCCATCGACATCTACCGCGGCGACGCGGGCCTGGACACCGGCACGGCGCAGTCCATCTTCTCCCTAGACTCGACGCTGATGCATTCGGGCGCGCTGCAGAAGCTGGAGCGCGTCAACCTGGGGATGGGCGAGTCGGTCACGCTCGACGACGGCACCAAGGTCACCTTCGACGGCGCCAACGAGTTTGCCAACTACCAGGTCTCCTACGACCCGATGCAGTTCTGGGTGCTCGTCTCCGCACTGGTCATGCTGGCCTCCCTCGTCGGCTCGCTGGTCATCAAGCGCCGCCGCGTGTGGGTGCGCCTGCGGCCGAACGCCGACGGCACCACCGCCATTGAGATGGCGGGCCTGTCGCGCACGGACCGGGCCGGCTGGTCGGAAGAGTTCCACGTGCTCTACCGTGAGCTGCTGGAGCTGCCCGATCCGGAGGAGACGGAAGAGGACGAGCTCTTCGATTACGAAGACAAATAATCCTGTCCATCTAAAGTTGAATTCCCGTGTTGGCCAGGGGTAGTCTAATCTGCGAACGCAATCTGTCAGAGTAGGTGTGTATGCCGGTCGATCAGAACCTGTCGAACTTTTCGGACATCGCGGTACAGACCGCGTTTGTCATCTATATCGTCGCCCTTTTCATGTCCCTGATGTACTACGGGCGCATGAAGAGCCTCCTGGAGACCCGCCGCGCGGCCCAGGAAGAAAAGGCGAAGGGCCGCAAGGAAAACAAGGAGCTCGCCGCAGTAGGCGCCGGGTCTAGCGACGTCACCGCCACCCCCGTTGGGGCGTCGGGCGCAGAGCCGGCCCCGACCGCGGACGAGGTCGCGCACCGTGAGCGCCGCGCCGACAAGATTGGCAACATGACCCAGTCGCTCATCTGGGTGGCCGTGGTCCTGCACCTGGTAGCGATTGTCCTGCGCGGCCTGGCCACCGGCCGTTTCCCGTTCGGCAACCTCTACGAATACGTCCTGATGGTCACCGCCGGAACCATGGTGGTCGCCGCGATTTCCCTGCAGCGCAAGCAGTGGCGCCCGCTGTGGCCGTGGCTGCTGACCCCGATGTTGGCCCTGCTGTTCTACGGTTCCACCAAGCTGTACGTGGAGTCCGCCCCGGTCGTCCCGGCGCTGCAGTCGCACTGGGTGCCCATCCACGTCACCACGGTCTCCGTGGGCGCGTCCATCGGTATTGTCTCTGGCATCGCCTCGATTTTGTACCTGCTGCGCCGCGCGCAGCCCAAGGGCCAGGAGCATGGCTTCCTGGGCACCATCACGATGATTTTGCCCTCGGCGAAGAAGCTGGACCAGCTGGCCTACCGCCTGGCGGTTATCACCCTGCCCACTCTGGGCTTAGGTATTGTCCTGGGCGCTATCTGGGCGGAGTCCGCCTGGGGTCGTTTCTGGGGCTGGGACCCGAAGGAGGCCGTCTCCTTTGCCACCTGGATTCTCTACGCGGCCTACCTGCACATGCGCGCGACCCCCTCGGCCCGCAAGTACGCCCCCTGGGTCAACATCCTGGCGCTGGCCACCATGATCTTCAACCTGTTCTTCATTAACATGGTGGTCTCCGGCCTGCACTCCTACGCGGGCCTGAACTAGCCACGAGCTTCCCACTAGCTCACTACTGCCGCGATTGGTGGCGGGAGGTCTACTGAATGGAAAACCGCACTCGTAACAAGCCCGGCAAGCCGGCTGGGGACAACCCGCAGCTGCTGCACTTGGGCGACTACCTGGCCCGGTGCCGCCGGGAGCGCGGCATCCTGCAGCAAAAGCTCGCTGAGGACGCGGGCGTGTCCCGCTCGACGCTGCACACCATCGAGCACGGCGGCACGGGCGTGCGGTGGGAAAAGGTTGCGGCCGTGGCCCAAGCGCTGGGCCTGGAGCTCACGTTTAAAGACCAGTCCGAGTAGGCCGGGCCCACAGGCCCGCGGGGCTTAGGCCTCGTCCTGCCCGCGGGGCTTAGGCCTCGTCCTGCGGGGGCTGCTGCCGGCGCTGGCGTTCCTGCTGGCGGCGCTGCTCGGCCTCACGCGCCTCCCGCGCGCGGCGTTCCTTGAAGCGCTGCTTTTCAATGTTCCACAGGAACTCTTCGTCATCATCCGGGCCCTTGATCTGCTTGGGGCTTGGGGCGCGGTTATCCGCTTGGATTTCGGTCCGCTTGCCCCACGTGCCGGGGCCGAAGGCCTTCCAGACTAGGATGACGGCGGCAACGATGAGGAGGAGAAGGATGAGGCGTCCCATGCCCTCCATAGTACTTACCCGAAAATTAACCGACTAGCTTAGGCGAAGGTAAAATGTCTGACGTGTCAGCCCACGATAACGAAGCCCAGAACCGCCCCGCGGCGGTCCCGGAATCGACCCCCAAGTCGGCCCCGGCTCACGATGCCGCCCCGGCAACCCCGGCCGGCGATGCCCGGCCCGCCGGCCAGGCGGGTGCAGCGCAGCCTGCCGATGCGGTCACTGCCGCCGCGGGGGAGCGGGGCGAGCACGAGCCGCCCAAGCCCGACCCGGAGCTGCGCTCTGCCTCGCGCAAGGCGATGGCCAAGTACGGCCTGGCCCGCCTGGTTCTCTTCCTGGTCCTGACGGCGGTCATCCAGGGCCTAGCCATGCTCATCGGCGCCCCGGTGCCTCTTATCTTCTCCGCGCTGTTGGCCTTGTTCCTGGCGCTGCCGCTGTCGATGCTCATCTTCACCAAGTGGCGGCTCGAAGCCACGAACTCGCTGGCCGAGTACTCCCGCCAGCGCAAGGCCCACAAGGCCTGGGTCCAGCGCGAGCTAGCCGGCCGTAACTAGCGGCCGAAGAGGAAGGCGATCACCAGCATCACCGGCAGCGCGGCGAAGGTAGTCAGGAAGACGACGTCGCGGGCGACGGTCTGGCCGCGCTGGAAGGTGGCCGCGTAGTTGTAGACCTGCTGGGCCGTGGGCAGCGCGCAGAGGATAACTGCGGCGTAAGTGGCGTCGGCGCTCAGGCCGAAGATGCTCGCCAGGCCGAAGGCCGCCAGCGGCATGCCTACCAGTTTCAGGAGCGTCGCCGTCGCGGTGGGGCGGCGCGCGGAGGGGTCGGAAAGCACCCCGGAGGTCTTCAGGGAGGCACCGAAGCTCATCAGGATCATGGGGATGGACGCCCCGCCCAGCAGGCCGATGGGCTCCATGATGGGCGCGGGGATTTCCCAGCCGCGCCAGGCCACGATAAAGCCCAGGAAGCTGGCCACCACCATGGGGGAGAGCAGCCCAGTCTTGATCCCTCCCAGCAGGGACTTGCCGCCCAGCGCGCCCAGGATGAGCGGGGTGAACAGGACCATCTGGATGAAGACGACGGGGATGGCGTACGTGGAATCGCCCAGCACGTAGGTGCTCACCGGCAGGCCGATGTTGACGGAGTTGAAGTAGCTGGCCGCGGCCGCGCCGGAGGCGATATCCGGCAGGGACTGGCGGAAGTGCAGGGCCGCGTAGACGGCAGCGACCACCACGGTCGCCCCGATGACCACCAGGATGACCGGGGAGAAGACTACCCCGGGATCCGAGCGCGCCACGGAGTGGAAGAGCAAAGCCGGGGTCGCGGCGTAGAAGGCCACCCGGTTGAACATCAGGCGCTCGCGATCGGAGCCGATAACCCCGCGTACGGCGAGCACCCAGCCGACGAAGATGACGGCCAGGATGATGGCAAACCCGGTGATAACCCCTAGCATCTAGCGCACCTTTCCTGCAGTCGGTGGATCCTGCCTAGACGATGACCAGCGCGATGGCTACGACCACGGCCCAGATGAGCATGGCCCGGCCGGCCATGCCGAGGACCGGGATGAGCTCCCGACCCTGGGCGCCGCGGTTGACGGTGCGCACCGCGCCGAGCGCGAACGGGAAGTAGACCAGGCCCAGTAGCGCCAGCCAGGAGTTGAAGGCGATGCCGATAGTCAGCAGTACCGGCAACAGCAGGAGCACGGTAAACAGTAGGCGGGCTCGCTCGTTGCCCAGGGTGACGGCCAAGGTGATCTTGCCGGTGGCGGCGTCCGAGGGGATATCGCGGATGTTATTGGCCAGGTTGACCGCGGAACTCATCGCGCCAACGCCCACGGCCAGGGCGAGGCCGGTCCAGGAGATGCGGCCGGCCTGGGTGAACTCGGTGCCCAGCACGGCCACCAGACCGAAGAAGATGAAGACGGCGACCTCGCCGAGTCCGCGGTAGCCATAGGGGTTCTTGCCGCCGGTATAAAACCACGCGCCGGCGATGCACAGCGCGCCGACGAGGATGAACCACCAGGCACCCGCCCACAGGGACAGGATGATGCCGGCGGCACCGGCCACGGCGAAGCAGCCGAAGGCGGCGTACTTGACGTGGGCGGGCTTGGCGAGCCCGCCGCCGGTGAGCCGCTGCGGGCCGGAGCGGTCATCGTCGGTGCCGCGGATGCCGTCCGAGTAGTCGTTGGCAAAATTGACGCCGACGATGAGCGCCCAGGCCACGATGAGCGCGAGCAGGGCCCGCCCGAGGTGGGCTTGCCCCAGCGAGGCGGCCGCGCCGGTGCCGGCGACGACCGGGGCGAAAGCGTTGGCCCAGGTGTGCGGCCGGGCCCCTTCAATCCAATCCGCGCGGGTGGCGGAGTACTTCTTTCCAGCAGCTGACATACAGCCCATTGTGCCACGCGCTCAGTTAGCGCTTTAACTAACTGCCGTCCCAGAGCCAGCCGGAATCCCAACCGTCCTTCCCGAAAGTGCTCGTTCCAACCCGTCGAAGTCAACTTCCCACTTAACTTCCCACAGTGTTATGTTAAGTGGGAAGCTGGTGTAGCAGCCATGTTCTATTGTGCTCAGATGTAGCGTCGGGTGTTCTGCCGGCTGCGCCACGCATAGACACCGAGGGCAGCGGCGAAGACCACGGCGTTGGCTACGGTCATGGCGGCGGAGGTGGCAGCCTGGAGATGATAGGCGGCCCAGAAGCCGGCGATGGCCGTGCCGGTTGCTACCAGGCAGGCGAGACCCAGCATGGGCAGCACGCGGTGGGCTAGCAGCCGGGCGGTGATGGCGGGGAAGACCATGAGCGCGATGACCAGCATGGCGCCGGCGGCGTGGAAGGCCGCGGTGGCGCTGAATGCCACCAGAGCCATGAACGCGGTGTGCAGGCCGCGCCCGCCTATTGCCTGGATGCGGCAGAACTCGGCGTCGAAGGAGCTAGCCGTCAGCCGCGGGAAAGCCACGGCGACAAAGGCGGCGTTGATGATGAGCACGGTCAGCATGACCCAGAGGTAGTTCGGGTTGGCGAAGACCGCCAGGTTGAGATCCCCCACCAGCACGGTGTGCACGTCCAAGTGGACGTGGCTCATCTTGGTCGAAATCAGGATGGTGCCGAAGGCGAAGAGGGCGGGGAATACCAGCCCTAGGGAGGCATCGCCGGTGACCAGCTTGGCGCGGCCGAGCCACTCGGTGAGCAGGGCGACAGCCAGCCCGCCGAGCGCGGCGGTCAGCAGGAGCCAGGGGGAGCCGATATCCGCGGTGAACAGGTAGCCCACGGCGATACCGGGCAGGACCGCGTGGCCGATGCCGTCGATGACCATGGACTCGCCCTTCAGCACGACGAAGATCCCGGGGATAGCGCAGGCTAGCGAGGTCAGGATGGCCAGCAAACAGGCGGAAAAAGCGAGACTCATGCGCGCACCTCCTGGCGGCGGTTAAGGCCCGTGCGGGCGAAGGATACGGCCACGAGGGCGGCCTGGACGAGGACGATGACTGGACCGGTGGGCAGCGGTCCGTAGGCGATGGAGATGTAGCACCCGACCGCGGCGGCCAGCCCGCCGAAGGCGGCGGACAGGGCAATGAACGGGAGCAGGCGGGTGGTCCACTGCCGGGCGGCGGCAGCCGGGGCGATGACCACGGCCACCATCAACACCACGCCGGAGACTTTGACCCCGGAGACCGTGACCACCGTGAGCGCGAGGAAGCTTAACCAGTCCAGCACCCGGACGGGCAGGCCGGCCACCTGTGCAAAGGAGACGTCAAAGACGACGGCAGACTGTTTATCGTGTACCCAAGAAAGAATCAACAATGTGCCGACGCCAATGACGAGTATGAGGCTCACATCGGCGCGCGTGAGGGTGGAGGCATTCCCCAGCAGGTAGTCCTGGATGCCGGCCTTGCCGGGCAGGGGGTGGCGGGAAATGTACTGCATCAACAGCATGCCGAGTGAGAAGAATGTGGTTAAGGTGGCCGCCATGGCCGCGTCCGGGCGCAGCGGGGTGCGGCGTACTAGGGCGTTGATGATCGCCACGGCGAGCACCCCGGAAAGCACCGAGCCGACGACGAGCGCCAGCGGGTTACGGCCGTTTAGCCCCAGCATGGTGGCGGCGAGGAAGGCGACGAGCAGGCCGGGCAGGGCGGAGTGCGAAATCGCATCCGCCAGCAGCGACTGGCGCCGCAGGTAAATCAGCGGCCCCAGCGCCCCGGCGCACACGCCTAGGCCCACGGTGCCAACGAGGGCCTGCGTGTAGGTGTAGTTGTCTAAGAGATCGAGCGGGTTCATGCAGGCAGCCCGAACATCTCATTGACCACGGAATCCTGCAGGGCCTCAGCTACCGGGCCGGTGGCCAGCACGCGGCCGTGGCCGAGGGCTACCACGTCGTCGCAGTAGTGGGTGACCTCCGCGAGGTTGTGGTGGACCAGCAGGACCGCGGCGCCGTCGTCGCGCCGGGCGCGGATGATGGCCATGATGGCGTCCTGACTGGCGGCGTCCACGCCGGCGAAGGGCTCGTCCAGGATGAGCAGGTCGGGTTCGTTCACCAAGGTGCGCGCCAGAAGTGTGCGCTGGCGCTGCCCGCCGGACAGTTGCCCGATGGGCATGTGCGCATGGCTATCCATCCCGGTTTCGTGCAGGGCCTTCGTCGCGGCCTCGCGGTCCGTGCGGCCGGGCCACTGCCACCAGTGCAGGCGCGGCAGCCGGCCCATGCGCACAACATCGGTCACGGTGGCGGGGAACTGCCAGTCGACGTCCGTGTGCTGGGGCATATAGCCCAGCCGCTGGCGGAAGTGGTCGAGGGACTGCCCGTCGAAGGACAGCTCATCCGCCGCCAGCGGCTTGATCAGCCCGGTGAGGGTCTTGACCAGCGTGGACTTGCCCGCGCCGTTGGCGCCGACCAGCCCCGTAATGGCCCCGCGGCGCAGCGCGAAGGAGGCGTCTTCCAGAATTGCGTGCCGGCCGTAGCCGGCGGTCAGGTGGCTGACGCGGAGCATCGCCCGGTCGCAGTCGCTGTTGCTGCGTTCCCGCGGCACCTGGTGAAGCGCGGACATTTTAGGACAGCGCCTCCGCAACGGCCTCGGCGTTGTGCTGGAAGGCGCCCAGGTAGGTATCCGTCGGCGCGGTCGGGCCTAGCGTATCGGCGAAAAGCTCCTGGTCGGAGACGTGAACGTCCCAGTCGCGGGAGTGGACTGCCTCCTTCAGGGAGGTAATGGCCTGCGGATTGGCCTGGTTGTCCTGGAAGATGACCGGCACCTTCTCCTTGGCGATGGTGTCAGCCAGCTCGGAGATCTGTGTCGGCGACAGCGCGGCCTCGGTGGTGACGAAGTCCGTGGCGTGGACTTCGAAGTTGAAGGTCTTGCCGAAGTAGTTGAAGGCGTCGTGGCCCGTGATCAGCACGCGTGGGTCGGCGCCCTCGAGCGCTTTTTCAGCCTTCGAGTGGGCGTCGGCGATCTTTTCTTCGTAAGAGTCGGCGGCCTTCTCGTAATCCGCGGCGTTGTCCGCGTCGATCTCGCCGAGCTTGTCGCCGATTTCGTCGACCACCTGGGACCACAGCTGCGGGCTGTTCCAGATGTGCGGGTCGTAGAGCTTTTCGCCCTCCGGGCCCTGTTCCGGCCAGGGCAACAGGTCGCGCTTGTCGAGCTTCTCGCCGACGCCCAGCTGCTTGTTGCCCAGGGACTCGAGCTGGTCGATCATCTGGGCCTCGAGGTGCAGGCCGTTCCACAGGACCAGGTCGGAGTCGCGCATGGCCTCCATGTCCTGGGTGGTGGGCTGGTAGGTGTGCGGGTCGCCGCCCGGGCCGACCATGGTAGTGACCTCGGCGTCCGGGGCGATATTGTGCACGGCGTCGGCCAGGTAGCCGGTGGTGGCGAAGACGGTCAGGGGTTTGCCCGCGCTGCCCGCCGATCCGGCGGATTCTGCGGAGTCGGACGAGCAGGCGGTCAGGGTGGCAGTCAGGGTGGCAGTCAGGGTAGCCAACGTCAGGGCCGTAGCGGCCAGGGAAGTGCGACGTTTCACCGTGGGTGCCACCTCCTTTCAAGAATATAGAAATGAATGTCGGAGTTCAATTACATGAACAACTAAGACAGTACACAGTGAACACCGCGCTCTGCAACGAGCTAGCTAAAATAGCCCCTATGCATGTCAGCGATCTGCCCGAACGCACGCAGGACTACCTGAAGGTCCTGTGGGACTATGAGGAGCACCACGGCGAGGGCACCCCCATGGCGCTAGGCGAGCTCGCCACCGCACTGCAGCAGAAGCTGCCCACGGCCTCCGAGGCGGTCAAACGCCTGGCCAAGCAGAAGCTCGTGGTCCACGAGCGCTACTTCGGCGTGGGGCTGACCCCGACCGGCCGCGAGCTGGCCGTGGTGATGGCGCGGCGCCACCGCCTGCTAGAGACTTTCCTGGTGCGCACCCTCGGCTACAGCTGGGACGAAGTCCACGCCGAAGCGGACGCCTTGGAGCACGCCACCTCCGATCGCTTCGTCGACGCTATCGATGCCCACCTGGGGCACCCGGTCCGCGACCCGCACGGCGATCCCATCCCGCGCGCCGACGGCAGTTCGGAGCCGCTGTCACCGCAACGCCTCGCCCAGGCAGAACCCGGGGCAGAGGTGATCCTCGAGCAGGTCAACGACTCCGACCCGGAGCTGCTGCGCTACCTCGACCGCTTCGCCGTGCACCCGGGATCGGCCTTGCGCGTGGTCGCCGCCCCCATGGCCGGGCTGTTAGAGGTGGAAACCTCCGCCGGGGCCACCTTCACCGTGGCAGAGGGCGTGGCCCAGGAAATGGTCGTCCGGCCGGCGGATAAAGACAGCTAGACTGGGCAGGTATGACTTCCCGCGTAGTTTTAGGCTGTACCTCCATGACCCCGCACTCCTACCCGGATTCCCCGCGCCGGGCGGAGATGGTCGACGTCCTGCGCGGCGCGCTGGCAGCCGGGGTGGATACCTTTGACACCTCGGAGATTCAGGGCCCGTTTACCGGCGAGGAACTGCTGGGCGAGGCCCTGGGCGGCCGCGGCACCGTGGTCACCAAATTCGGCTGGGAGATAGAAGACGGCACCCCGACCGGCCGGCTCAACTCCCGCCCGGGGGTCATCCGGGCCAGCGCCGAGGGCTCGCTGCGGCGGCTCGGAAGGGACCAATTGGACGTCTACCTCCAGCACCGCGTGGACCCCCAGGTGCCCATCGAGGAGGTCGCGGGTACTATCGGCGAGCTCATTCAGGAAGGCAAGGTTGCCCGCTTCGGCCTGTGTGAGGCCGCCCCGGATACCATCCGCCGCGCGCACGCGGAATGTCCGCTAAGCGTTATCCAGCACGAATACTCGCTGTGGACCCGCGGCCCGGAGGCCACCGTCCTGCCGGTCGCCCGGGAGCTGGGCCTGGATGTTATGGCTTATTCCCCGCTGGGCAAGGGCTTTTTGGCCGGCTCGGCCCAGCCGAACGATGACTCCTCGTCGCCGCGCCTGCACGCGGAGAACTTCGCGGCGAACCAGCAGCTGGCTCAGGCCCTCTTCGCGCTGGCCGAGGAGTGGGGGATGACCTCGGCGCAGCTCGCGCTGGGCTGGCTGCTGGCCCAGGGTGCGGACATCTACCCGGTGGCCGGCAGCACCAACCTGGAGCGCATCCGCGCCAACGCCGCGGCACAGCCGCTGGGCCCGGCCCAGGTCGAGGCCGTCGATGCCGCCGTGGCCGCCCACCCCGTGGCCGGCGCACGCTACACGGACAAGCACCTGTCGTTTATGGACGCCGGCCTGGAAAACTAGGCCGGCGCTATCGGCCTAGCCGGCGACGGCGGGCTCGGGGACTGGGGCGGGCGTGGCCTTGGGCCGGCTGAGGCGCCGCAGCGCGGCAGTCAAGACCAGCTGGATTGGCCCGCGGAAGAACTTGGACAGCCATAGGCGGCTAAAGGCCACCAGGAAGGCGCAGGCGTACCTGGGCGGGCAGGAAGAGGCCGGCGCGGTAGAGGCGCGCCCCGTGTCCTTTATTCATGTAGAGCCTTCTTTCTGCTTCGAATTGGCTGAGCAGAAACTCTAAACGCGGCGTGTGGAAAGTTACTGGGGCTAGCATGCGCGCTGGCCCCGAAGATTCCGCCAACTAGCCCTGGAAGAGCTGGACCATTGCTTGGCGGTTGACCTTGCCCGGGCCGGTGGTGGGAAGCTCGTCCATCCGGCGCAGATCCTTGGGCAGCTGCCAGCGCGGGGTATCGGCTTCCTCGAGCGCGTCGATGATGTCTCCGCGGGAGGCCCAGCCGGTGTAGGCGGCCACGATGGCCTGGCCCAGCCGTGGGTGGGGGACACCGACCACGCAGACGTCGTTGACGCCGGGTACGGACTGGATGGCGCGCTCGAGCACCTCGGGGTGCAGCTTTAGCCCGCCCGAGTCGATGATGTTGTCCAGCCGTCCGGTGACCTCCAGCCGGGCGGTCTCGCCCTGGCTGTGGAGGACGCCGCCGTCGGAGGTGGCGAACCAGCCGGGCTGGGCGAAGGCCGGGTGATCTGGCACGTTGCGGTAGCCGTGGGCGATGGTGGGCCCGCCCAGGTAGATACGGCCGTTATCCACGGTGACCTGGGTGCCGGGCAGCGCCTGGCCGTCGTAGACGCAGCCGCCGGCGGTCTCGGAGGAGCCGTAGGTGGTCACGACGGCGATGTCCAGCTTGGCCGCGGACGCGGCGAGCTGCGGGTGCAGGGCCGCGCCGCCGACCAGGATGGCGTCGAAGGCACGCAGCGCCTCGATGCCGGCCAGGGAGTCCAGTGCCTTGCCCAGCTGCATGGGGGTCAGGCCGGTGTAGAGGCGATCTCCGGTGCGGTTAAGTTCTGCGGCGGCGTGGGCGAAGGCGTCCACGTTGAAGCCTTCCGTTAGGTCCAGGCACCAGGGATCCACGCCGGCAACGAGCGAGCGGACCAGGACCTGGAGGCCGGCGATGTGGTGGGCGGGCATAGCCAGCAGCCACTGGCCGGGCCCGCCCAGGCGCTGGTGGGTGGCGTCCGCGCTGGCGACCAGGTTGACCGCGGTCAGCTGCGCGCCCTTCGGGGTGCCCGTGGACCCGGAGGTGGGCACCACCAGGGCGATGTCGGCGTCGATGGGCTGGCCGCAGCGCTGGGAATTGGTTAGCACCGTGGTTTTGGCGCGGTCCGTGGCGGGCACGGGCAGAAAAGACTTATGCCCCGCTATCGCTGCCTCCAGGTCGGGGAGGATGGCGGCGGGCCGGTCGGGGTGGACGGCTAGCGGGGCGAGGAGATGAGTCACGGTCACACAGTTTAGCCGCGGGCGGCGCGTTTGCCGAAGAAGATGCGGTCCAGGGAAATCTGGCCGGCGCCAACGGCAACGAAGGTGAGGGCGGCCGCGGCGATAGCGCCGACGAGCTCCCAGCCGCCACCGTCGATGAACAGGCCGGAGGAGAAATGGTTGGCGAAGATGCCGGCGCCGACCATCTGCAGGACGGTCAAGCCGCTGACCCAGCGGGTGAACAGGCCGGCGATGATGAGGATGCCGCCCACGAATTCGATGACGGCTGCCACGACGGCGGCCAGGCCGGCGGCAGACACTTTACAGTTTAACTAATCCGCTGTCTATCCCAGAGGGAAAATCTGTTGAAAAGTCCACGAAAATTAGCGCAGGCACACCAAAATTGATCAAACGTACAGTTGGGCTTTTGGCACTTCCGAAGAATATTGACAACCGTCCCGTAGCAGTCATCGGCGCTGGCGTTTTAGGTTAGCGTATCTCTTTGATGCTCTCCGCCCGCGGCGCCTGGCTGGTCATTGAGGCCGTCCCCGAGGTCGTCGAGATCAAGAACGACACCTACGAAGGCCTCAAGGACGCGCTGGACGACGACGCCGTGTTGGCTACCAACTCCTCGTCCTACGCGTCGAGCACCTTCGTCGATCACGTCAAGGATCCGACCCGCTTTTTGAACCTGCACTTCGCCATGCCTCCGGTGCAGAACTTCATCGAAATCATGGGCTCCGGCCAGACCGACCAGGAGCTCTTCGATTTCATGCTGGAGCACATGGCCATCTACGGCCTGCAGGTCGTGTCGGTGTACAAGGAATCCACCGGCTTTGCCATCAACCGTGTCTGGGGTGAGGTCCTCACCGTCCTGGGCGAGGGCGTCTCCGATGCTGAGGCTATCGATGCCGCCTTCAAGGAACTGACCCAGGGCACCGTCGGCCCGCTGGAGCTGCTGGACAAGATGGTCGACGAGGGCAAGCTCGGACTGAAGTCCGGCGAGGGCTTTTACCGCTGGGAAAACGGCCAGCCGCAGCTCTAGTCCTAAAAACTCGGCTAGTCGGGGACTATGACCGTATGTCGCCTAGCTCCGGCTCGAGTGACCTCCGCGGACAGCCCGTAGAGGCTCTTGATGAGCTTGGCGGTGACTACGTCCGTTGGCTTCCCGTGTGCGACTAGCTGACCGTCTTTAAGCGCCACGAGGTGATCGGCGAACCGCACGGCCTGCTGAAGATCGTGGACAACGGCGATGACTGTTTTGTGCTCATTGGCACTCAGGCTGGCGATTAGCGTTAGTAGCTCGTGTTGGTAGCCCAGATCCAAAAACGTGGTGGGCTCGTCCAACAAAAGCACCGGGGTGTCCTGGGCCAGCGCCATGGCTAGCCAGGCGCGTTGGCGTTGGCCACCGGACAGTTCACTCAGGCGTCGGTCTGCAAGTTCGCCGAGTTCCACGGTGGAAAGAGCCTGGGAAACTTTGTCCCAGTCCTGGCTGCTGCGCTGGCCCAGCAGGCCCTGGTGGGCGAACCGGCCGCGTGCTACCAGCTCGGTCACGGTGAGGTGCTCAGGGGCGCTTGCGTCTTGGGCCATCAGTGCGATGCAGCGAGATAGCTCCTTGCGGTCGAAAGAACCTATCTCTTTCCCATCGAGGCAGATGGTGCCGGCGGTGGTGGTCAGCACGCGCGCCAGCGCGCGTAGCAGCGTGGACTTGCCGCAGCCGTTAGGGCCAATGATGCAGGTGAATTGTCCGCGCGGGAACTCGACGCTTAACCCGCGCACGGCCGTAGAATCGCCGTAGCCTACGGTGGTCTCCTGTACTGTGATGGCGGGGGGTGGGGTGGTGGAGGACATGGAGGCGGTCAAGGAATCCTTTCTGGGGCTGGGGCAGGAGTTGAAGCTGTTCGACACTATCGCGGGGCGAAGCCCGGCAGGGGCGCGGAGTCTATCTGCGGGAAGCTCGGCTGGTGGCCAGCATGAGGGCTATTAGATAAACCCCGCCGAGGGTCACGGTAACCACCCCTACAGGCAGCATGACGGTTGGAAACAGGTGCTGGCCGATGATGTCGCAGACCAATACCAGGGTGGCCCCGGTTAGTGCAGTGGCCGGTAGGTTGACGCGTTGACCACCGAGCAAAAAGCGGGTCAGGTGCGGTGCCGCCAATGCCACGAAAGAAATCGGGCCGGCTAGCGCTGTACACAGGGAGGTCAGTAGAGCAGAAATGGCCAGGAACAGTAGCCGGGTACGGGTGACGTTTAGACCCGTGGAGTAGGAGGTGTCATCGGCTAACTCCAGCGCTTCGCAGCACGGCCCCAGCACCAAGCTGAGCGCGGTGACTAGGGCCAAAATCGCAGCCGCTGGAGCGACGAATCTCCATTCGAGTCCGTTGAGCGAACCAGCTGCCCACGTGGCTACCGCCAGAGCGGTATCCAAGTCTGCGTTCAGTATCAGGTAGCGGTTCACCGCTGCCAGGGTAAGTGATACTCCGATCCCGACTAGGATTAACCGCATCCCGCTTACTTGTCGGCGCACCGCCAGGGTCATGACAATCAGAGCAGTAAGACCGCCGCCGGCGAGCGCGCCAATCGCGACGTTGATAAAGCTGCTAAAACCCAGGTAACTGACCACGATAACGCCGGTGTAGGCGCCGGTGTTGAAGCCGATAATATCGGGTGAGCCCAGTGGGTTGCGGGTGAGAGTCTGAGACAGTGTCCCAGCCACTGCTAGCCCAGCACCGATTAAGGCGCCTGCCGTGACCCGCGGCAGGCGCCACCCATAGACCACCCTGGCGCCTAAACTGGATTCGGAGCCGGGATCGGGGTGGATTAGCGCCTGCCAGGCGGTGCCATGGTTCAGACCCGCGCCAGGGAAAGTCAGGGCCAGCACCGCGGCGAGGAGCACCACCACGGCACTGAGAGTGATTACCATCCTACTCCGGTTACGGGAACGGGCGGCGATGTCGCGAACGTCTGAGACCTCTGGCGTCCTCATAAAGTCACCTGCTTGCGTTGGGCTAGAAAAATCAAAAACGGTGCGCCGATGATGGCGACGGTCACGCCGGCGGGTAGCTCACCGGGCAGGAGAAGCCTTCCTAAGATATCCGCGGCGAGCAACAGGATCGGGCCGGTGAGTCCACTTACCCAAATCTGGTCACGTTCGTTGGTGATGCCGGCTTGGCGTACTAGGTGGGGGACTACCAGGCCAACGAATGCTAGTACGCCGACAGCTGCGGTGACGGTTGCCGCAAGCAGGGATACCACCAAAAGAGCTAGCGCCCGGGTGCGCGCGACGTGGACGCCTAGCGCCTTTGCAGTAGACTCGCCCAGCGGCAGGATGGCCAAGCGGGGGGCGAGGAATGCCAGAGCTACTAAGGCGACGGAAAGGCCGGTGGCCATGAGGTAGAGCGGGGTGGCGGCAGCCACGTCCAAGCTTCCGACCATCCAGGATTTGATGCGGGCGAATGTCTGTGGGTCCAGTAGTGACATCCCCTCGGAAAGGCCCTCGAACACAGCGGATACGGCCACGCCGGCGAGGACGATCCGTAGGGGGTCGATAGAGCCGGAGGCGTCGCGGCCGAGGCGCGTGACCAGTATCATGGTCCCGCCTGCGCCGACGAGAGCAGCGGCGGTAAAGGCGAGCGGGGAAGAAAGCCCTAGCGCGCTGAGTGCTAGCGCGGCGGCGAAGGCGGCGCCGGCATTCATTCCGAAGACCCCTGTATCGGCCAACGGGTTGCGCGTGATGATCTGCAGGACACAGCCGGCCATCGCGAGGCCCGCGCCAGCTAGGAGAGCGGCGATGGTGCGGGGGATGCGCCGTGCGAGGAGAATTTCTCTGGCTGTGCTGCCGCTTGACTCTCCCAGCAGCCCAGCAACTACCTCCGCGGGGCGGAAGAATTGAGCGCCCACGAACAGGCTGAGAGTTGCCAGACACGCGAGTATTAGCACTGCAGCAGCGATAAAAACGGTCAGCGGCTGGGAAGGAACGCGACGGTCTAGGGCGTTCGGTGCGCTCTGAGCAGGCACCGTTGAGCTGTTGTGAGTCATATTGCTGCAATAGTAGCGCACGTTAGTATAGGCTAGCCATCATGGTAAAGCATTTATTGAGTAAAAAACACTCCCTATCAGGTGCGGCGACTGTCGTCGTACTCGCGCTAACGCTGACTGGGTGCAGCGCCGCTGAGAACGGTGAGTCAAAAGATGGTCAGGGAAACCAGGAGGTTGCCTACAGCGGTGAGCGCTTTGAAACCGCGGACGAGGAAACCGCGAAGTTGGGAACCGATGCTGAACCGGGCCAGTTCCCGCGCACCATCAAGCACGCCAGCGGTGAGACGGAAATAAAGGACAAACCGCAGCGCGTAGTCGTGCTAGACATGGGGGAGCTCGACTCCGTAGTTTCCCTGGGTATTAAACCGGTGGGGATGGTGACTTCTAAGGGGCAACATCCGGTCCCGGACTACCTAGCCGACCACGTGGAGGGCGTGCCCTCGGTGGGAACCATCCAGGAAGTCAACGTTGAAAAGGTGGCGGAGCTGAAACCCGATCTCATTCTCGGTTCGCAACTGCGCGTCGACGACTTGTACGGCCAGCTATCGGATATCGCACCGACCGTGTTGTCCATTCGCCCAGGGTTTCCCTGGAAGGAGGATTTCCGTCTCGTAGGTGATGCGCTGGGCGAGGAGGAAAAAGCCGTGAGCATTCTCAACGACTACGCGGACACCTTGGCCGAGGTTAAGAAAAAGATGCCCGCGGACACCACCGTATCGATGCTGCGATTCATGCCGGACAAAATCCGCCTCTACGCCAACAAGTCGCTGATCGGCGTGATCCTGCACGATGCCGGCTTGGCTCGGCCGGAAAACCAAGACGTCGACGAGCTAGCTACGGAGATATCGCCGGAAACCATTTCTGAGGCTGACGGCGAATACATCTTCTACTCCAGTTACGGCGATCCGTCCGCCACGGGTGAAGCCACCATCGTGAATTCCGAGCAATTCAAGAACCTGCCAGCTGTCAAGGCCGGTAGAGCCTTCCGCGTCAGTGATGATCTCTGGTTCTTAGGGTTGGGGCCCACCGGAGCCGAGAAAATCGCCAATGAACTAGTCGACTACTTGGACGTCGACTAACTGGCTTAGACATTAACCAGGTACAACTGGTCTAATAGTAATAGGGGAAGTCGTCCCAGTTGGGCTCGCGCTTTTCGAGGAAGGCTTCCTTGCCCTCGACCGCCTCATCGGTCATGTAGGCCAAGCGGGTCGCCTCCCCGGCGAAGACCTGCTGGCCCATCAGGCCGTCATCGGTGAGGTTAAACGCGAACTTCAACATGCGCTGCGCGGTGGGGGACTTCATGTTGATTTCGCGGCCCATCTGGATCGCCGCGTCCTCGAGCTCGCCGTGATCGGCGACCTCGTTGACCGCGCCCATCTCGTACATCCGCTGGGCGTCGTAGGTCCGGCCCAGGAAGAAAATCTCGCGCGCATACTTCTGGCCCACCATCTTGGCCAGGTAGGCGGAACCAAAGCCGGCGTCGAAGGAACCGACGTCCGCGTCAGTCTGCTTGAAGCGCGCCTCCTGGCGGCTGGCCACCGTCATATCGCAGACCACGTGCAACGAGTGCCCGCCGCCGGCCGCCCAGCCGTTGACCACGGCGATAACCACCTTCGGCATGGTCCGAATCAGGCGCTGGACCTCCAGGATGTGCAGGCGACCGCCCTCGACCTTCTCGCGCGCGGTATCCACCGTGGACTCGTCCGCCGTGGCGTCATCGTGTGCGTGCTCCGTGGCGTAGCGGTACCCGGAGCGACCACGAATGCGCTGGTCGCCGCCGGAACAAAACGCCCAGCCGCCGTCCTTCTGGCTAGGCCCGTTACCAGTCAGCAGCACCGTGCCCACATCGGGTGTGCGCCGCGCGTGGTCCAGCACCCGGTACAGCTCATCCACCGTGTGTGGTCGGAAAGCGTTGCGCACCTCCGGCCGGTCAATCGCCACGCGCACAATCCCATCCGCCCGGCTATCCCCGCGCAGCCGGTGGTAGGTCACATCCGTCAAGTCCTCGAAGCCGGAAACCGGCGCCCACAGCTCCGCCTTGAACGGGTTGTCCGTGCTGTATTTCCTTTGCTCAGTCATGGTCTCGACTGTAGCCAATCCCGGTGAGGTGGAACGGGTGCGGCCCCGCGGTCTTAGCCAGCTTCGGTGAAAGTGAAGAATTTTTCCTTCAGGTAGGTCGAGGGAGTTCCAGATTCTCTAGGTGTGATGAGCACAGCCTTGCTGGGTAAACGAGAGCGCAAAGTTAAGGGGAAGCTAAAGCGATTGTGAATCGCATGGGGGAGTGGTGTGTGGGGCATGTCAAAGAAAGTTATAGGAAGTATGGTTTTAACAGTCATGGTTGCGGTGATGCCTGCAGGGATGGCTGGTGCTGAGGAAGCGGCAGATGCTTCCCGGTTGAGCGCGAGAGGCCGCATCAAGTTATCGATGGGGGACAAGCTCAGAGTACCGACCCAGCTGCGTACGGTTATATTCCGGAGGTGGACGATAGTCCGTCTGGGGAAACTCAGGATCGGAGTGCTTCTGGGTATGAGCCCATCAACGGGTTTGGATTCACTTTCAACGGTGTGCCTTTTAGAGTGGCTACTGGAGAGTTGCAGCACAGGATTATTGGGTCCGGCAACTATATCAAGTCGGAGGGCGCACAGTATCGAGTCCCTTCCACCATTTGTAACTGGCGTGTCGATTATCAGAATCGTAGCGGTGCGCAGATTCACCGCACCTTCAAGGGGCAGAATCACGCGGGCTGTGGTTTCGGCGCTGTGTCCGATAACGGTCCCAGAAACGTTCATGTGAAGGCGGGATCTTAGCAGTGTGCCCGTTTCTTTGTGGCAGGCAGGTTCCGTGGTGAACAATGCCATAACATAGGTTAGTTGCATGAAGTTTATCTCTCGGATTATTGAGCTAGGAGCGCTACTGGTTGCCTGTGTAGCATTTTCCATCGGATTTAATGCGACGAATAATGCTTCCATTTATCTGCACCCCGGAACCGGATTAGAGGAAGCAACTCGGCTCCTCGAACAGGCACAAGCAATGTTTACTGCGGCCGCATTTAGCGGAGTGGTTTTCCTTATGTTGTTCCTGATGAGGCTAATTAGGTCTTTCGTACAGAGGACCCAGCGAGACGGCTCCTGACTTGGATGTTGCCTAAATTTTTCCGGCTGTTTCTGAGTCTTGGGGCATCCGATGGCTGCAATTTGAGAAGTAAATGCCATGTTGCCTCCCCGAGTCTCAGTTCCGGTAACTGCCCAGTAGGCTGGGGACATGAATCTTGATGATGTTTTAGACCGCGCTCACGTGGTCCAGCTTCCCATGGCGGTGAAGTTCCGTGGGGTGACGAGCCGGGAGGCGCTGCTCATTGACGGGCCGAAGGGCTGGGGTGAGTTCGCTCCCTTCCTGGAATACGGGCCGGAAGAATCCGCGCACTGGTTGCAGGCCGGCTTGGAGGCCGCCTACCAGGGCTTCCCGGTGCCCCTGCGGGACACGGTTGAGGTCAACGGCACGATCCCGGCGGTGCCGGCGGAGCAGGTCCCGGAGGTCATGCAACGCTACCCGGGTTGCACCACCTTCAAGATTAAGGTGGCGGAAAAGGGACAGACTCTGGATGATGACATCGCGCGCGTGGCGGCCGTGCGCGAACACGTCGCGGCCACGGGGGCCACGCCGGTGCTGCGCGTGGATGCCAACTGCGGCTGGACCGTGGACCAGGCGGTAGAGGCCGCGCAGCGCCTCATGCCGCTGGATTACATGGAACAGCCGTGCCAGACCGCGGAGGAACTAGCCGAGGTGCGCAACCAGCTCATGCGCCGCGGCATCTTCGTGCGCGTGGCCGCGGATGAGTCCATCCGCAAGGTCGAAGACCCGTTCCGTGTGGCCGAGCTGAAGGCCGCGGACGTGGCCGTCGTGAAGCCCGCGCCGCTGGGTGGCGTGCGCCGCGTGCTGAGCATCGCGAGCGAGCTGCGCGCTAGGCACATGGACATCACGGTGGCCTCCGCGCTGGATACCTCCGTCGGCATCAGCATGGGCCTGGCGGCCGTGGCGGCGCTGCCCAAGATTGCTGATGACGAGGACATTGACGTCGCCCCGGCCGCAGCGGGTCTGGCGACCGGCTCGTTGTTCCTCGAGGACGTCACCGCGCCCCGGGAAATCGTCGACGGGCACCTCAAGGTAGGCGCCACCGTCCCGGAGCCGGACCGCCTGGCCGCCTTGGCCGCCCCGGCGGACCGCCGCGACTGGTGGTTCGAGCGCCTGCGCCAGGCCTGGGAGTTCGTGCCTGCCCAGGAAGACTAATAGGGCACTTGCGGTGGGCCGCGCTGCCGTTAGCTTTCTGGACGTAGGCTGGATTACATGACGGAAGGAATGATTTCGGTCCGAGACGCCCACCTGCACAACCTGCGCCACGTCAACGTGGACTTGCCACGCGGCAGGTTGGTTGCGGTCACGGGGGTCTCCGGTTCGGGTAAGTCGTCGCTGGCATTTGGCACCATCCACGGCGAGGGCCAGCGGCGGTATTTGGAGTCCGTGGCGCCGTTCGCCCGGCGGCTGATCGGCTCGGCCGTGGACCCGCAGGTCGAGTCCATCACTGGCCTGCCGCCCACGGTGGCGCTGCAGCAATCGACCTCCGGCGGCGGGGCGCGCTCCACCGTCGGGACGGTCTCCGCGATGGCGAATACGCTGCGACTGTTGTACTCCCGTGCCGGTAACAACCCGGAGGGGCTCTACTCCGATTCCTTTTCCCCGAACACCCCGGAGGGCATGTGCCCGACCTGCCAGGGCCAGGGCGTCGAACACGTCCCGACGGAGGCCTCCATGGTCCCGGATCCCACCTTGAGTATCGAAGACGGCGCCATCGCCGCTTGGCCGGGGGCGTGGGCCGGCAAGAATTTCCACGACATCCTGGAGGAACTGGGCTTCGACCTGGACAGCCCCTGGCAGGACCTGCCGGAAAAGGACCGGCAGTGGATCCTCTTCACCGACGAGCGGCCCGTCGTAACGGTCAAGCCACACCGCGGGGCCGACCAAATCCAGCGCAACTACCAGGGCACGTGGCGCTCTGTGGCCGGGTACCTGAACAAGACCCTGGCCGAGACCGAGTCGGACACCCTGCGCCGGCGCACCCTGTCCTTCATGGAATCGCGCAGCTGCCCCACCTGCCACGGCCGCCGGCTGAACCCGCGGGCACTCGAGGTCACCTACGCGGGCCGGCCCATCGATGTCACCAACGCGTTGCCGCTCGACCAGCTGCACGCCGAGCTGAGCGAGCGTGCTCCGGAAGAAAACTCGGCCGAGGACCTGCTGCTCAAGCAGCTGGTGCCGACGCTGGCCTCCGCGGTGGAACTGGGGCTGGGCCACCTCAGCCTGGATAGGCCCACCACCACGCTGTCGGCCGGTGAGCTGCAGCGCCTGCGCCTGGCCGGGCAGCTACGCGCCGGGCTCTTCGGCGTGGCCTACGTGCTCGACGAGCCCTCGGCGGGCCTGCACCCGCAGGAGCGCGCCGCGGTGGCGCAGATGTGCCAGCGCTTCCTCGCGGAGGGAAACAGCGTCCTGCTGGTCGAGCACGACATGAACCTGGTGGCCCAGGCCGACTGGATAGTCGACGTCGGGCCGCAGGCCGGCAGCGGCGGCGGGGAGATTGTCTTCTCCGGCCCTGTGGACGAAATCATGGACCAGACCGACTCGCCGACCGCGCGGGCGCTGCGCCACCGGAAGCGTGAGCCGAAGAACGCCCCGCGCGAGGCCACCGGCCAGCTGGAGCTGCGCGGCGTCCAGGCCCGCAACATGGACGACCTCACCTTGAACATCGGCCTGGGCCAGTTCACCGTGGTCGCCGGGGTGTCGGGCTCGGGCAAGTCCACGCTGGTCAGCACCGTTCTGGCCGGCAAGTTGCGCGAGGAACTCACCGCGGTGACGGACACCGAAGAAGCCGGCGGGTGGTCCATCGACTCCGTTGACGGGCTCGACCAGCTCAAACGCGTGGTGCAGATTACCCAGAAGCCCATCGGCCGCACGCCGCGCTCCACCCTGGCCACCTACACCGGCCTCTTCGACGCGGTCCGCAAGCTTTTTGCCGGCACCGACTACGCCCGCGAGCGCAAGTGGACGGTCAGCCGCTTTTCCTACAACACCAAGCAAGGCCAGTGCCCGACCTGCCAGGGCGCGGGCAAGATCGAGGTCGAGCTGGTCTTCCTTCCCGGCGCTTATACCACCTGCCCGGACTGCGGCGGGGCCCGCTACAACGCTAAGACCCTGGAGGCGACCTGGCGCGGCTACGCCATCGCCGACATCCTGGCCCTGACTGTGGACCAGGCCAGCGAGGTCTTCGACGCTGATGATAAGGCCGAGGCCAAGGTGGCGCGTGCCATCGAGACCCTCCAGGCCGTCGGGCTGGGCTACCTGCAGCTGGGGCAGGGCGCGCCGGAGCTGTCCGGCGGCGAGGCCCAGCGCATCAAGCTGGCCACCGAGCTGCAGCGCTCCCGCAACTCGCGCCGCGGCCACACCATGTACCTGCTGGACGAGCCCACCACGGGCCTGCACCCGCAGGACGCCGCACTGCTGGGCGCCGAGCTCAACCGCCTCGTAGACGCCGGCAACAGCGTCGTGGTGGTGGAGCACGACCTGTCCTTTATCGCCCAGGCCGACCGCGTCGTGGAGATGGGCCCGGGCGCGGGCAGCCAGGGCGGGCAGATCGTCGCGGACGCGACATCGGCGGAGCTGGCGCAGCTGGATACTCCCACGGGAAAGGCCCTGCGCGCGGCCGTGTAAACGCTGCTGCCCGCCGGGGCGGGGCTGTACTCGGCACGCCCCGATCCGGTACTAATGGGAGTTATGCCTAATCGTTACGATAATTCCGACGACGAGACGCGCTATATCGGCCGCGTCCCCAACAGTGGCAACCAGCGGCCGCAGGACCAACAGCCGCAGGGCGGCCAAGAGCGCCCGCGTCAGTACTTCCCGGGCGAATACGACCCGAACCAGCCCCAGACGCAGCAGTACCAGGCCGGCTACCACCAGGACAACTACCAGGGTGGCTACCAAGATAACCACCAGGGCAATTACCAGCAGCCGGTGAGCGACTACGAGCCGCCGCGGGAGAAGAAGTCCGGCTCGGGCCTGGCCGGGGTCCTGGGTGCCCTGGCCGTCCTGGCGCTGGTGGCCGCCGGAGCGCTGTTCTTCCTGTGGCGCAACGCCGCCAGCGAGGCGGACAAGCCCGCGCCGGAGCCGGTGACCGAGACGGTCACCCACACCACGCAGTCACCGACCACCGTCACCGAAACCGAGACCACCACGGATAGCTCCGGCGAGGGCGAGAGCCTCCGAGACCGCGGCCGGGATCTGATCCCGTCGGAGGTGCCGGATGAGCTGTTGCCAGAGAACACCGAAGACATGGATGTCGAGGGCTGGCTGCAGGATCTCTTCGGCGAAGGCGGAGCACTGGAAAACCAGTAGAGGCAGCTAGACTTAGCCACTATGACTGGCACGCAAGACAATTCCCCCGCCCGCGCGACCGACGCCACCGAGTTGGCGCGGGCAGTCGCAAGCGAACTAGCTAAACACCTCACCGACGTGGTCATCTGCCCGGGCTCCCGCAACGCGCCGCTGTCGCTGGCGCTGATTGCCCAGCCGGGCATCCGCGTCCACACCCGCCTGGACGAGCGCGCCGCCGCCTTCCTGGCGCTGGGCATGGCGCGGATCCAGCGCCGCGCGGTCGGGGTCGTGATGACCTCTGGCACCGCGGTGGCGCACACGCTGCCGGCGATGATCGAAGCCTCCTACGCGCACCTGCCACTGGCCGTGATTTCGGCCGATCGCCCCGCGCGCCTAGTCGGCACGGGTGCCTCCCAGACCATCGAACAGCAGGGGATTTTCGGTCGCTACGCCGAGACCACCCAGGTCACCACGGTCGAAGACGCCGCCAACATCGGCGAGCGCTTCGCCCGCGACCAGCAGATTCACATCAATGTCGCGCTGGACAACCCGCTGGTCGGCGAGCAGCTGCCGGAGCCGGGCGCTGCCCCGGCGAGCGCGCCGCGGGCATCGAGCGCGGGCTGGGTCGACCACGGCGAGGTGGAGATCGACTTGAGCCGCAACACCCTGGTCATCGCCGGCGACGAGGCCTGGGCCGTGGAGGGCCTAGAAGACGTGCCCACCATCGCCGAGCCCAGCGCCCCGGCGCCGTACCACCCGGTGCACCCGACGGCGGCGCACATCTTCCGCCGGGCCCAGGTCAGCGCGAACGACTACGTGGTCAACACGAAGGTCGAGCAGGTCATCGTGGTCGGACACCCGACCCTGCACCGCGCGGTGCTGGCGCTTATCAATGATCCGGATATCGAGCTGGTCACCCTCTCGCGCACCGCAGACTTCACCAACCCGCGCGGGGAGCGCGCCCGCCGCGGCACCCGCGTGAAGGTCACCGGCGAGGTCAGCCGCGAGTGGTACCGCATCTGCCAGGGCGCGGCCGAGGTCGGCGCCGAGGCGGTGCGCTCCGCGCTGGAGAACGAGGACTACGGCTTCACTGGCCTGCACGCGGCCGCCGCGGTCGCCGACACCCTGGCGGTGGGCGACTACTTCGTGGTGGGCGCTTCCAACCCGGTGCGGGACGCCTCCCTGGTGGGGCTGCCCTTTGACGGGGTGGAGACCTATTCCCAGCGCGGGGTCGCCGGCATCGACGGCACCGTGGCCCAGGCCGTCGGCATCGCGCTGGCCGGCCAGTCTCTGCACGCGGACCTGCCGCGGGCCCCGCGCACCGTGGCGCTTCTGGGAGACGTCACCTTCCTCCACGACGCCTCCTCGCTGCTCATCGGGCCGGATAACCCGCGCCCGGAGAACCTCACCATCGTGGTGGCCAACGACGGCGGCGGCGGTATCTTCGAGACCCTGGAGGTCGGCCGGGAGGGGCTGCGCGGCTCCTTCGAGCAGGCCTTCGGCACCCCGCACGAGGCGGACATCGAGTCCCTGGTCCACGGTTATGGCGCCGACTACCGCCGCGCCGAGACCCCGCAGGAGCTCCTCGACGTGCTGGCGGAGCTGAAGGAATACTCCGCCGGCGTGACCGTGGTCGAGGCCCGCACGACCCGGGAAACCCGCCGCGGCCTGAACGCGGCCATCCGTTCCCACGCCGGCGAATAGGTAGACCCACCCCATGCAGCAGAGACGTCACCGTCCCGCCATCCTGCGCCGACGCGGCCGCCAGCTCATCTTAGGCGCCTACGCCGTGATGATCGTCGCCTCGATCGCGCTGGTGATAGGCCCCTGGCTCAACGACCGGGAGATCAACCAGAACCCGGGGCGGGCCCTGGCGACCGTCACGGACATCGACTGGCTGCGCACCACCGTCGACTTCCAGGACGAATCCGGTCTCTACCACTCCCCGGAGACCGGGTTGCTCTACCCTTCCGGGCTGGGCGAGGGGCAGCGCGTGTGGGTGTCCTATTCCACCGCCGACCCGGAACTGGTCAAGGTGGAGGGCCGCGAGTGGACCCTGGCGGTCATCCCGGCGCTGTCCGTGTGGGCCGTGTCCACGGCGGCGGCTGCCGTATTGTGGTGGTTGTTAAACCGGGCAACCCGGAGTGTTAATAAAAATTAACCTCAAGTTCGCGCCCGGGCCACCAGCGGTTGAGTTTGATGAACAAGGATGAGCGTATGCGAGTAGCCATAGTTGCGGAATCTTTCCTCCCGAACGTCAACGGCGTGACCAACTCGGTCCTGCGCGTGCTCGAGCACCTGCACGCCAACGGGCACGAGGCCCTGGTGGTCGCGCCGGGCGCGCGGGACGGCCAGGAAGAAATCGCAGACTACTTGGGTTTCCGCATTCGCCGCGTGCCCACCGTGCGGGTGCCGCTGGTGGACTCCCTGCCCGTCGGTGTACCGACCACGGAGGTGCTCGGCAGCCTGCGCGAGTTCCAGCCGGACATCATCCACCTAGCCAGCCCCTTCGTCCTGGGCGCGGCCGGGGCGTTTTCCGCCCGGCAGCTGCGCATCCCGGCCGTGGCGCTCTACCAGACCGACGTGGCAGGCTTTGCCACCAAGTACCACGCCTCCGCTCTGGCGCACGGCGTGTGGGAGTGGCTGCGGATCATCCACAACTCCTGCCAGATGACCCTGGCGCCGTCCACGCCCACCATCGAGGACCTGCAAAAGCACAACGTGCGCAACGTCCGCCGCTGGGGCCGCGGCGTGGACGCGGAGCTGTTCCACCCCTCCAAGCGGGATGAGAAGCTGCGCCGCAGCTGGGATGCCAGCGGCAAGAAGAACATCGTCGGCTTCGTGGGCCGCCTGGCCGCCGAAAAGGGCGTGCACCGGCTCAGCGCGCTCAACGACCGGGACGATATCCAGCTGGTCATCGTGGGCGATGGCCCGGAACGCCCCCTGCTGGAGGCCCAGCTGTCCACCGCGGTCTTCACCGGCGCCCTGAAGGGCGAGGAGCTGGCGCGCGCGTACGCGAGCCTCGACCTGTTCGTCCACGCCGGCGAGTTCGAGACCTTTTGCCAGTCCATCCAGGAGGCCCAGGCCTCCGGCGTGCCGACCATCGGCCCGCGCGCGGGCGGCCCGGTCGACCTCATCGACGAGGGCTACAACGGCCTCCTGCTGGACGTCGACACCTTCATCGAGGACCTGCCGCGCGCGGTCGAGGCCCTGCTCAACCCGGAGATCCACGCGGAGCTGTGCGCCAATGCCCGGGAATCCATCCGCACCAAGACCTGGGAAGGGCTGTGCGAACAGCTCATGGGCTACTACGCCGAGGTGCTGGAGGAGACCCGTCGGGTGCCGCTGACCATCCTGGGGCAGCGCCCGGAGCTGCCGCGTTGGGCCGCGCGCGCCCTCGGCGCCCGAGTGGCCTAGACTAGACAGCCGTGGCTAAGGCAAATCTGGACAAGGAACCCTTCGACGTCGCGCACATGTTTGACGCGGTCGGGGAGAAATACGATCTGACCAACACGGTCCTGTCCTTCGGGCAGGACGCCGGTTGGCGTAAGCGCACCCGCGAGCGCCTCAACCTGCAGCCGGGCGAGAAGGTCCTCGACCTGGCCGCCGGCACCGCGGTGTCCACCGTGGAGCTGTCCAAGTCCGGCGCCTGGTGCGTGGCGTGCGACTTCTCCCGCGGCATGCTGGCCGCCGGCCGCGACCGCAACGTGCCCAAGGTGGCCGGCGACGGCATGCAGCTGCCGTTCGCGGACAACACCTTCGACGCGGTGACCATCTCCTACGGCCTGCGCAACATCCACGACTTCGAGCTGGGCCTGCGGGAGATGGCGCGCGTGACCAAGCCCGGCGGGCGCCTGGCGGTCGCGGAGTTCTCCAAGCCCGTGGTGCCGGTCTTCGGCACGGTCTACAAGGAGTACCTGACCCGCCTGCTGCCGCCCATCGCCCGCGTGGTCTCCTCCAACCCGGAGGCCTATATCTACCTGGCAGAATCCATCCGCGCCTGGCCGGACCAGGAGGAGCTGGTCCAAGCCATCAACTCCAACGGCTGGTCTAACGCCGGCTGGCAGAACCTCACGCTCGGCATCGTGGCGTTGCACTCGGCCACCAAGCCGGAGGAATAGCTCTTTAAGCCGCGTCCCAGAGCGGGGAGCCGCGCCGGGCGCTGGAAACGGTGTGGCCGGCTAGCCGCCAGGCGCGGGCGATGAGATCGCGGTCCTGCTCGGTGACCAGGTTGCCCATCAGGCGCGCGGCCGCCGGCATGAGGGCCCGGCCCACCGGCCCGCGCAGGCCCACCGGTCCGACCACGGGCAGGAACTGCGGGTAGGTCAGAAGGCGGGCGGCGGTCCGCGCCAGCACGAAGGCCTCGCCGTAATCCGCGCGCAAACGGTCCGGCCAGGCCAGGGTGAAGTCCTTCGGGCCCAGCATCTCCACCGCGCTCCGGGCGGTTTCCAGCCCGTAGTCGATGCCCTCGCCGTTGAGCGGGTTCACGCAGGCGGCCGCGTCCCCGATGAGCATCCAGTTGTCGCCCGCCACGTGGGAAACCGCCCCGCCCATGGGCAGCAGGGCCGAGGCCACCGCCTGGGTGGGGCCCAGCTGCCAGTCGGCGCGCTGCTGCTCGGCGTAGTGCTCCAGCAGCTTCTTGGTGTTGATCTTGGCCGGGCGCTTGTCCGTGGACAGCGCCCCGCAGCCCAGGTTGACCTGGCCGGATTCGGCCCCCAGCGGGAAAATCCAGCCGTAGCCGGGCTGGACGGTGCCGTCGTTGTCCTTGAGCTCCACGTGGGAGTGCATCCAGGGCTCGTCCGCAAACGGGCTGTCGCAGTAAGAGCGCGCGGCGATCCCGTAGACCTCCCCGCGGTGCCAGGTCCGGCCCAGCTGCTTGCCGAAAGTGGAGCGCACCCCGTCGGCCACGATGACCCAGCGCGGGCGCACCGTCTGCTCGCCCACCTGGAAAGACTCCACGCGGTTGCCGGCCACCTGCGGATTGGTGGCCGGCGCGCCGAGCAGGGGAGTGGCGCCTGCGGCGACGGCGGCTTCGAAGACCAGGTTGTCGAAGTCGTGGCGCGGCAGGGCGGAGCCTTCCGCGCACGGGTACGTGCTCGGCCAAGAGGCGGTGACGTGCCCGCCGTAGCCGTGCAGCTTCAGCCCTCGGTTGCGGTAGCCCGGGTTGACCGTGATGCCCAGCTGGTCCAGCTGGTGCATGGCCCGCGGAGTGAGCCCGTCGCCGCAGGTCTTGTCGCGGGGGAAGGGGGCGGCATCGACAAGCAGCACCTCGTAGTCGGCGCGGGAGGCGTGGATGGCGGCGGCCGAACCGGCCGGCCCGGCGCCGATGACCGCCACGTCGCAAGTGAGTGGGGAAGATGCGGGGATGTGCTGAGTCTGTGCCGACATGCCTCCTATTGTCGCATGCGCGCTTGCCCGCCGACCCCTCGAGTATGTCTAAAAACCAGTATTGGACTACGGTTGAGGGAGTTAGATTAGAGTATCGACCCCAAGGATCGCCTCCATGACCAACGGCCCGACATCGTTTCACGGCTCCTCGCAGTCCGTGGACTTGGGAGACCCCCAGCTGAACCAGCGCGTGGGGGCAGGCGTGGCAGCCGTCGAAGAATTGCTGCGCACTGAGATTACTCAGGGAGAGGATTTCGTCCACGAAAAGGCTCTCTACCTCGCGGCAGCCGGCGGCAAGCGCTTCCGCCCCGTCATGGCTTTGCTAGCCAGCGAATACGGCCCCGAGCCCGGCTCCGCCCGGGTGGTCAAGGCCGCCACCTCCGTGGAGATGGTGCACGTGGCCACCCTCTACCACGACGACGTCATGGACGAGGCCGAGCGCCGCCGCGGCGTGGAATCCGCCAACTCCCGCTGGGGCAACTCCGTGGCCATCCTGGCCGGCGACGCCCTGCTGGCGCACGCCTCCCGCCTGATGAGCCAGCTGGATACCCACACCGTTGAGCACTTCGCCGAGACCTTCCAGATCCTGGTCACCGGGCAGATGCGCGAGACCATCGGGGCAGGCGAGGCGAACGCCATCGAGCACTACCGCGCCGTCATCGAGGAAAAGACCGCGGTGCTCATCGCCTCCGCCGGCTACCTGGGTGCCTACCACTCCGGCGCCGCCCCAGAGCACGCGCAGGCGCTCAAGCGCATCGGCAGCGCCGTCGGCATGATCTTCCAGATAGTCGACGACATCATCGACATCTTCTCTGCCCCGGAGGAGTCCGGGAAGACTCCGGGCACCGACCTGCGCGAGGGTGTGTTCACCCTGCCGGTGCTCTACGCCCTGGAGGAAGACAGCCCCGCGGGCGAGCAGCTGCGCGAGCTGCTGACCGGCCCGCTGGAGGACGACGCCACGGTCGAGCGCGCCATCGACCTGCTGCGCCAGTCCGCCGGCCGGGAGAAGGCCCTGGACGACGTGCGCTACTACCTGGACCAGGTGGATACCGAACTGGACCGCCTGCCGGACAACTCCGCCACCACAGCGCTGCGGCAGCTGGCCAGCTACACCGTCAAGCGCGTGGGCTAAGCCCTGCCCGAAAAACTCGTTGCGATAGCCCCCTTGCCTGCCGATTTGTGTCGGGCAGGGGGTTTCGTAGTAGAGTAACTACTCGCACCAAGGTGCACGCCAGGTTGCCCGAGCGGCCAAAGGGAGCGGACTGTAAATCCGCCGGCATTGCCTTCAGAAGTTCGAATCTTCTACCTGGCACCAACAACAGCTCCCCTTCACGAAGAGTGAAGGGGAGCTGTTGTTGTACCCGCGGGGCCGGGACGAGTTCTTTCCTAGCGGGAGCCGGCCAGCCCGCGGCGCTCAAGCAGCGGGCGGATGTCCTTGTCGTGGCCGCGCCACTGGCGGAAGGCGTCGGTGAAATCGCGGGAGGCGCCCGCGGACAGGATTTGCTCACGGAAGGCCTGCCCGGCTGCCCGCAGCGACTCTGCGTCGCGGAAGAGCTCGAAGCCGTCGGCGTCGAGGGCCTCTGCCCACAGGTAGGAGTAGTAGCCCGCGGAGTAGCCGCCGGCGAAGATGTGGTTGAAATACGTCGAGCGGTAGCGCGGGGCGATCCCGGTCTCGCCCAGGCCCACCTTCGCCAGGGCCTCCTGCTCGAAGTCGGCGATGGCCTCCGGCGTGGTGACCAGCTTCTCAGCCTCGGCGGCCGGCAGGCTGTGCCAGGCCAGGTCGATGACGGCCGCGGCGAGGTATTCCACCGTGGCGAAGCCCTGGCCGAACTCGCGGGCGCGGCCCAGCGCCTCCAGGGTCTTGTCGGGGATGGGCTCGCCGGTGTCCACGTGGAAGGCATAGGCCTTCACCAGGCGGGGATCCAGCGCCCAGTTTTCATTGATCTGGCTGGGGAATTCGACCCAGTTCCGCGGCACGTTCGTGCCGGAGAAGGTCGGGTAGCGCACGTCGGAGAGCAGGCCGTGGAGGGCGTGGCCGAACTCGTGGAAGACGGTGTGTAGCTCGTCCTGGCTCAGTAGCACCGGCTGGCCTGCCGGCGGCTTAGATAGGTTCATCACGTTGACCACCACCGGGCGGGTGCCCAGCAGGCGGGACTGCTCCACAAACGTGCTCATCCAGGCCCCGCCGCGCTTGGAGGGGCGGGTGAAGTAGTCCGTCAGCAGCAGGCCCAGGCCGGTGCCGTCGGCATCCACGACCTCCCAGACGTCTACGTCCGGGGCGTAGCCGCCTAAGTCTGGGCGCGGGTGGACCGTCACGCCGTAGAGCATGTGCGCGGCCTGGAAAACCCCGTTGCTTAAGACCCGGTCGAGCGGGAAGTATTTGCGCAGCTCCTCCTCGTCGAGGGCGTAGTCGCGCTCGCGCACCCGGGACTGCCAGAAGGGCCAGTCCGCCGGGCCGAAGTCCGCGTCGTGGAAGCCGGCTTCCTCACTCAACAGCTTGCCCTCGGCGGCGGCGTTGGCCGCGGCCGCCGGCGCCAGGTCCGCCAGCAGCTGCCGGGCCGCGTCCGCAGTACCCGCGGTCTCCTCCGCGATGACATAGTCCGCGTGCGTGGCATAGCCCAAAAGCTCCGCGCGCCGGGCGCGCAGCCGCACCATCTCGGTCAGCACCGCGCCGTTGGATTCGGCGCCGCGCTGCTGGGAGGCCTCCCAGAGCTTTAACCGGGAAGCCGGATCCTCCAGGCGCGCCTGCTCGGCCTGCTGGGTGGGCAGCTCCAGCGGCAGTACGAAGCCGGTCCGGCCCGCCTGGGCGGCGTAGTCCCGGGCCGCGGCGACGCGTTCTTCCGGCAGGCCGCGCAGCTCCTCGGCGCTGTCGAAGCCCACGGCCAGGCGCTTGGTGTCGTCCAGCAGATGACGGCCGAATTCCTCCGACAGCGCGGACAGGCGCTGGTTCAGGCGCGTCAGCTCCTCCTTGCCGGCGGCGTCCAGGTCCGCGCCGCGGCGGGCGAAAGACCGCAGGAGGTAGTCCAGCAAGCGCTGGGACTCGGGATCCTCCGGCGCGGTGACCGCCTTAAGCCGGGCGTAGAGATCCTCGTTCTGGTAGACGGCGTCGAAGTGGGCCGAGAGCTCCGGGAAAAGCTCGCCGGCCAGCTCCTGCATCTCCGGCGTGGAGTCGGTGCCCAGCAGGTTGGCGAAGTAGCTCATGACGCGCTCGATGTCGCGGCCGGAGCGCTCCAGCGCTTCGACCGTGTTCTCCCAGCTGGGCTCCGCCGCGGCGATAGCGGCCACTTCCGCGTCGTGCCGGCGCAGCGCCTCGTCGAAGGCCGGGCGCACGTGCGCAAAAGAAATCGCGGCGAAATCTGGCAGCTGGTAATCCAGCGTCGAGGGGTCAAGCAGCGGGTTGGCGGCTAGCTCCGCGGGATCTGCGGTTCGCGCCTGGGCCGCGGAATCAGAATCGGCTGGGCGAGAAGGTTGGTGAGACACAATCTTTCCTTTCTACGGCGGCGGAGCGGGCGGCTAGCAGCTTTCGGGCGCCGGCCACGGAGGCCGGCGCTGCAGTCGCAACGGCAAGGCCACCACGCTACGCCTGGCACTAGGGCAGGGGCACTAAATTGCATCAAAGCTAGCACAACTGTGACCCGCGCTACACGGACTTTGGGGCGACACGTAACGCCGCGGCGGATGCGGCGCGGCGCGGGGTTTCCGGGACGTGTCCCCGCCCGCGCTCGGCAGTGGCCGGAAGAGAGGCGCAACCAAGGCGAAAACAGGCGTCTTTAGAAGCCGTAAAAATAGCGTCTATGCTGCTGATTTGTGAAAGTTTTAGGAATCGGGTTATTGTTATCAAGGCTTCAACGCGAGAGGGGCGGAAAGAATTACCGCTTGTCTTAACGAGGCTGTGCCCCCTTAGCTCAGTCGGCAGAGCGTTTCCATGGTAAGGAAAAGGTCGACAGTTCGATTCTGTCAGGGGGCTCTGTTCGTTTCTAGGGTATTATCCAACAGTACCCTTTAAGGAAGCGGTCACTTGGCGGTGTAGCTCAGTGGTAGAGCAAGCGACTCATAATCGCTGTGTCGCGAGTTCAATTCTCGCCATCGCTACCGGGAACAAAAAGCGCCCTCGGGCGCTTTTTTATTACCGATCTCCACCGAAAATGAGGGCGGTTTATTTATTAACCCGCTACTCTGGTAGGGTAGTCCCTGCTGTTTTAAAAGCAGTACACCTAGGGGCGTGGCGCAATTGGTAGCGCAACGGTCTCCAAAACCGTAGGTTGCAGGTTCGAGTCCTGTCGCCCCTGCCAAACTTATTTTTTAGCGAGGAGTTTAGACGTCGTGAGCGATAATCAGCGGCCAGATGCTGGCGCACAGCGTCCCACCGGCAAGCGTCAACGCTCCGGCGCCTCTACCACCTCCTCTGCTGACTACGCCAAGAAGCGCGGCGGCCAGGTCGCTACCGCTAGCCCGCAGGATGAAAAGCCGGGCAACGGCGTGGCTTCCTTCCTTCCCGAGGTTGTTACCGAGGTTAAGAAGGTCGTCTGGCCGACCGGCAAGGAAATGGTTCAGTACACCCTGGTGACCTTCGGCTTCCTGATCGTGCTGACCGCTCTGGTCTGGAGCGTCGACACGCTGACCGGCCTCGGAGTTGAGTGGGTACTGACTCCTTAGTACACTAGGTAAACAGCAAGCTAGAAAGCTTAGTCCCGCCGCTTCCCGATGATGGGGAGGGCGGGATAATTTATTAGCCCGCCGCCTATAATCGGTGGCACGCGAAACCCCAAGGTGAGGAAGAATCCAGTGAGCGAAGACAACAACCTCGAGAACTCCGTCGAGTCGGCCCTGTTGGAAAGCATCCAGGACAAGGCTGCCGACGCCGCCGAGAGCGCCGACGGCACCGAGAACGCGGATGGCGTCGAGAATGCCGACAACGCCGCTACCGCCGAGGCTGGCGAAGGCGAGGCCCCGGCCGCGGCCGAGGAGAGCGCCGGCCAGGTCGAGTCCACCGACTCCGCGCCGGCTGAGGGCCAGGCCGAGGAAGGCGCCGAGGGCGAAGGAGAGGTCGATCCGGAGGCGGACTACCGCCGCCGCCTGCGCGCTTTCACCTCCGAGCTGAAGAAGCGCGACGGCAAGTGGTACATCATCCAGTGCTACTCCGGCTACGAGAACAAGGTGAAGACCAACCTGGACATGCGCGCCCAGACCCTGGGTGTGGAGGACTCCATCTTCGAGGTCATCGTCCCGGTCGAGCAGGTGCTCGAGGCCAACAAGGACGGCAAGAAGAAGATCGTCAAGCGCAAGCTGCTGCCGGGCTACGTCCTGGTCCGCATGGAGCTCAACGACGCGGCCTGGTCCGTGGTCCGCGACACCCCGGGTGTTACCTCCTTCGTGGGCAACGAGGGCAACGCCACCGAGGTCAAGCCGCGCGAGGTGGCTAAGTTTCTGATGCCGAACGACACCGCTGCGAGGACCGGCGAGGCCGCGGCCAACGCCGCCGAGGGCGAGCAGGTCGTGGCCATGCCGGAGAAGGAAGTCAAGAAGAAGATCGCCCACGACTTCCAGGTGGGCGAGGCCGTGACCATCCTGTCCGGCCCGCTGGCGTCCGTGTCTGCGACCATTTCCGAGATCGACGAGGAGACCGGCAAGATGCAGGGCTTGGTCTCCATCTTCGGCCGCGAGACCCCGGTCGAGCTGTCGCCGACCGCTATCGAGCGCATCAACTAAAGTTCACCTCAGTTCCCCGCTGGCGCGGAGCCAAGTGTCCCGCCAGCGAGGAGACTAACCGGGATTTGGGCCTGATAGGGCCCGTCCCGTAATATTGACCGGCGTGTGTGGTTAAGTGCCGCATACGCCGTTATTCGTTCATCCCCGGTGGCCGAACCCGAGAGAGGGGAAGCATCCGGACGGCACCCGTTATTCATCGTGGCGGGCGTGCCGGTAACTAGGAAAGAGGTAATTCGATGGCTAAGAAGAAGGTTTCTGGCTTCATCAAGCTGCAGATCGAGGCTGGCGCCGCTAACCCGGCCCCGCCGGTTGGCCCGGCACTGGGTGCCCACGGCGTCAACATCATGGAGTTCTGCAAGGCTTACAACGCCGCAACCGAGAACCAGCGCGGCAACATCGTGCCGGTGGAAATCACCGTCTACGAGGACCGTTCCTTCGACTTCAAGCTGAAGACCCCGCCGGCAGCGAAGCTGCTGCTCAAGGCCGCCGGCATCAAGAAGGGCTCGGGCGTTCCGCACACCGACAAGGTTGGCTCTGTCACCTGGGATCAGTGCAAGGAAATCGCTCAGACCAAGTTCGAGGATCTGAACGCCCGCGATATCGAGAACGGCGCCCGCATCATCGCCGGTACCGCCCGCTCCATGGGCATCACCGTCGACGGCGCGCCGGCCTAAGAAACAACTGCATGTGGTAGGGCCAGCTCCGGCCCGCCAAAGACCACACCACCCTTTATTCAAGAAAAGGACTGCTAATAATGAGCACCAAATCCAAGGCTTACAAGGCCGCCGCGGAAAAGGTTGACTTTTCCCGCCTGTACCGTCCGCTAGAGGCCGCCAAGCTGGCCAAGGAGACCTCCTCCAAGAACTTCGACGCCACCGTCGACGTGGTCGTGCGCCTGGGCGTTGACCCGCGCAAGGCCGACCAGCTGGTCCGCGGCACCGTCTCCCTGCCGAACGGCACCGGTAAGGACGTCCGCGTGGCCGTCTTCGCCGAGGGCGAGAAGGCTACCGAGGCTGAGCAGGCGGGCGCCGACATCGTCGGCACCGAGCAGCTGCTCGAGGCTGTCAACGCCGGCAACCTGGACTTCGACGTGGCCATCGCCACCCCGGACCAGATGGCCAAGGTCGGCCGCGTGGCCCGCGTGTTGGGCCCGCGTGGTCTGATGCCGAACCCGAAGACCGGCACCGTGACCAACGATGTGGCTAAGGCCATCTCCGAGGTCAAGGGCGGCAAGATCTCCTTCCGCGTGGACAAGGCTTCCAACCTGCACGCCATCCTGGGTAAGGCTTCCTTCGACGCGGAGAAGCTGGCCGAGAACTACGGCGCCCTCATCGAGGAGCTTAACCGCCTGAAGCCGTCCGCCTCCAAGGGCATCTACATGAAGAAGATCACCATCTCGACCACCAACGGTCCGGGCATCCCGGTGGATCCGTCCGTGCAGAAGAACTTCGCTGAGTAAATTAGCGAGGCCTTCCGCGGCCACGTAGATTAAGCGTCAAACCCGCCCGTCTCCCTTTTCTGGGAGGCGGGCGGGTTTTGCTCTATCCTCGTTCTATGACACAAAAGCGCGCGGCGGTAGTAGGGGCAGGACCCAACGGGCTAACGGCGGCCGCGCGGCTGGCCCGGGCTGGCTGGGCGGTCACCGTCTTCGAGGCCCAGCCCACCGCGGGCGGCGCGGCGCGCTCGGTCCGCGACGCCCTCGGGCCGGGCACCACCGTGGACTTCGGCGCGGCCGCGCACCCCTTCGGGCTGGTCTCCCCGGCGTTGCGCGAGCTCGATTTTGACGACTGGTTGCACGCGCCGCTGCCCCTGGCGCACCCCCTGGAGGGAAAGCCCGCCGCGCTGCTGCGGCCCGGGGTCGAGGAGACCGCCCAAGGGCTGGGCCGCGACGGCCAGCGCTGGGAACTCATCCACCGGCCCATGGTCGAGCACCCCGAGCGCCACGCGGCCAATGTCCTGCGGCCGATGGCGGGGTGGCCGCCACACCCGGTGGACCTGGTCCGCTTCGGGCTGCGGGCGCCGTGGCCGGCCCAGGCGATGAGCACAGCTTTCTTCCGGGAAGAGCCGGCCCAAGTTCTGACGCTGGGCTCGGCCGCGCACGCGCTGTGCCCGCCGTCTAAGCCCCTGACGGCCAGCCTCGGCGTCCTTTTCAACTCCTTCGGCATGGCGGACGGCTGGCCCGTCGCCCGCGGCGGCACCCAGGCGATCATCGATCACCTGCTGGGGCAGCTGGGCGCGGTCGGTGGCCACGTGCTGTGCGGGCGGCCTATCACGAGCATGGACGAGCTGGTGGGTACCGACGGCCGGCAGGAGTGGGACGCGGTGGTACTGGACCTGGCCCCGCGCGGCGTGCTGGGCATCGACGGGCTGCGCCTGCCCGGGCGGGTGGCGGCCAGCCTGCGCGCCTGGCGCTACGGGCCCGGGGTGCACAAGGTGGACTACCGTCTGAGCGCCCCGGTGCCGTGGGCGGACCCGGCTGTGGGCGGCGCCGGCACGGTGCACGTGTGCGGCGGGGCAGAAGATATCGAGCTGGCCGCGCGCCAGGTGGCCGCCGGGCAGTTGCCGCAGCGGCCTTTCGTGATGGTTTGCCAGCAGGCGGTGGCAGACCCCTCCCGCGGGCCGGTGCTATGGGCCTACGCGCAGGTGCCCAACGGCTACCGCGAGGCCTACCCGGGCCAGGTCACCGAGCGCATCGAGGCCCAGATCGAGCGCTTCGCGCCCGGCTTCCGCGACGTGGTGGCGCGCCGGCGGGCCAGCTCGCCCGCGCAGCTGGCCGCCCACGACGCGAACCTGGTGGGCGGGGACATCGCTGCCGGGGCGATGAGCGGGCTGCAGATGCTCGCCCGCCCCCGCCTGACTTTCGACCCCTACCGCCTGGCCGACGGGGTCTATATGTGCTCGGCGGCCACCCCGCCCGGCGGCGGGGTGCACGGCATGGGTGGCTGGAACTGCGCGGGCCGGATCCTGGGCCAGGTGCGAAGCTAGATATCGTCCGGCAGGCCGGCTTGGTGGGACGGCGTGGCGTCGTCGCCGCAGCCGGCAATCCACTGCCAGCCGAAGGGGGTGGAGGCTGGGTCCGCGTCCACCAAGGTATCCCAGAACCAGGTCTCGCCTGCGCGCCAGTGGAGGCCTCGCGCCACCAGTCCGTCGCCGCGCCCAGCGGCCGGGCGGGGTAGGCGGCCGGCTCGTCCAGGACCACCGCGACCACGGGCCCGCGTTCGTTGGCCCAGGCCAGCGCCCGGTTATCGGGCAGGCGTAGATCGTCGCGAAACTACATCAGGCTAGTCATGGGCCAAGCCTACCAACGCCGCCCGAGCCGACGATTTTTTAAATCTGCAGGCCGGGTGTTAGGGTATACAGCGAAGTTTGAACGGGAGGAATCCCGAGCTCAAGTTTCACCGAAGACCGTTGGTCATCTTCCTGTTGGAAGGTCGAAGGTTTCCCATCCAAGGGGACGGCCCACGCAGGAGACACTTGTGCATCACATCTATGTGTGCGCCCTGTGCTCTTGCACGGGGCTTTTTTGATGCGACAACCGGGTGAGTTAAACCCCGCCCGGGACTTGCTAGAAAAAGCTCCGGCGGAAAAACAAGAGATGTTTTGGAAGGAGGCGAGAGTAAGATGGCAAACCCGAAGAACACCGCAGACCTGGCGGAGCTGAAGGGCAAGCTCGACGCTGCTGATGCGTTCGTGCTGACCGAGTACCGCGGCCTGACCGTGGCACAGCTTTCCGAGCTGCGTAACAACCTGGGCTTTGACGTTGACTACTCCGTCGCCAAGAACACCCTCTTCAAGATCGCTGCCAAGGAAGCTGGCATCGAGGGTCTTGACGAGCACCTAGTCGGCCCGACCGCTATCGCCTTCATCAAGGGCGAGGCTGTCGACGCCGCCAAGGTGATGAAGAAGTTCGCCGAGGATAACAACGCGTTCATCGTCAAGGGCGGTTACATGGACGGCAACGCTCTGACTGCCGACCAGGTCAAGGCCATTGCTGACCTTGACAACCGTGAGACCACGCTGGCCAAGCTGGCTGGCGCTATGAAGGGTTCTATGGCGAAGGCTGCCGCTCTCTTCAACGCTCCTGCAACCAAGGCCGTACGTACCGTTGCGGCTCTGCAGGACAAGAAGGAAGCAGAAGCTTAAGAATTCGCGCACAACCTGCGCAACAACTACACCACTACCGAGTCGCTATCGCAGCGCTCACATAAGAAAGGATGCTTACCATGGCTAAGCTCACCAAGGACGAGCTCATTGAAGCTTTCAAGGAAATGACCCTCATCGAGCTCTCCGAGTTCGTCAAGGAATTCGAAGAGGTCTTCGACGTTGAGGCTGCCGCTCCGGTTGCCGCTGCTGTTCCGGGCGCTCCGGCTGCCGGTGGCGACGCTGCTGCTGAGGAGAAGGACGAGTTCGACGTCGTTCTGACCGACGCTGGCGCCAAGAAGATCGGCGTCATCAAGGCTGTCCGCGAGATCGTATCCGGCCTGGGCCTGAAGGAAGCCAAGGAGCTCGTCGAGTCCGCTCCGAAGGCCATCCTGGAAGGCGCCAACAAGGACGACGCCGAGGCCGCCAAGACCAAGCTGGAAGAGGCTGGCGCTTCCGTCGAGCTGAAGTAGTCTCAACTAGACTCACTTCGGCTTCGGCCTAAGCCTTCTTAAGGCTTTAACCACCTCCGCCTGCCCCGAATCACCGCGGGAGCAGGCGGAGGTCTTTTTATGTCTCCACACAGCGGCGGGGGAGAGGTCGCGCGCTAGAAACGGGTGTTTCGTTATCAACCGGCAATTGCTGGGTTGTAAGATGCTGTACCATGCTGCCCAAATCCCGCATCATCTCCGTGATCGTTCTAGGCCTCGGCATCGCTTTGATCGCCGCGGGCGCGCTCGCGCCTGTCTTCCTAGACCTGCGGGCCAAGCTGCCGCTGGACGCCGAACACACCACCTTTAGCTTCAGCGACCCGGACGGCCGGGCGCAGACCACAAGCGAAGAGGGGACGCAGCCCTACGAGGGTCCGCTGGCCTACCAGCTGCACTACGACACCGTGGATCCCTCCGGCAAGGAGGACGCCTCCCTGCGGGTCGGGCAGACCACCGTGCGCGGCACCGAGGCCGAAGCCGGCGACGTGGAGAACCTGGTCAGTGCCCAGGTGTGGAACTTCCCCGTCGACCGTGTCAGCGGCGCGGCGCAAGACAAGGCGCGCCTGAACCACACGATTGCCTCGCCGGCGGCCGAGGTGGCCGTGGACGGCTACTGGCTGAAGTTCCCCTCGGAGGCGGAAAAGACCACCTACCCGGTCTTCGACCCGACCCTGCGCCAGGCCGAAGACGCCGTCTTCGCCGAGGAACAGGAGATAGACGGCCGGGAGATCTACCGCTACGACCAGGAGATCGCGCCGGTCAATGTCGCCACGCTGTACGCGGGGATGGGCAACACTACCCAGTTCGAAACCCCCGACGGCGGAACGGAGCCCGGCTACCTGTTCCACTCCGGCAAGCGCAGCATCTACGTCGACCACGCCACCGGCATGGTGGTGGGCATGGATCTGGACATCGACGACTATTATGGCACCCGGGAGGGCGAGCGTCGCGCGGACGCCTTCGTCTTCCAGGCCTCCACATCTGACGAGGATCGCGGCCAGCTCATTGAGCAGGCCGGCCAGATTCCGGATCCGCAGGCCGCGAACATCGCGCGCTGGATTGGCCTCGGCCTAGGCGTTGTCTTGACCATCATCGGGCTGCTAGGAATCTTAGGGGTTTTCGGTCCGCGCGGCCAGAAGGCCAAGCGGGCTCTCTGAGGCTAAGCCTGGGCCTCGTCCCCCTCAGCGTTCGCGACTAGGGGCCCGGGGCACATAGACGATCGCGCGCTTCTTTACAAATCGCCGGAATTGATATAGGCTGTTTCGTTGCGCTGGAATCCGGATCCCCAGTGCACATTTAGCCTTGGCACGTGGTGATGGTAAAGCGACTTGACAAGGTGATTTTGTGCTATCTGAGCCCGCTGATTCCACAGCAGACCGAATGCTAAATCTACCAGCGGTTTTGCTTGCTCGCCCCTCCCAGGTGGGGAAGTGATCCGCGTGAGGTGCTGGAAGGACCCATCTTGGCAGTCTCCCGCCAGACCAAGTCAGTGGCCAATATCCCTGGAGCCCCGAAGCGTTATTCGTTCGCTAAGATTAGCGAGCCGATTGCGGTTCCGGGCCTCCTTGACTTACAACTTGATTCTTTTGCATGGCTCATCGGCACGCCGGAGTGGCGTGAGCGCCAGCAGGCTGAACGCGGCGACGGCGCGCGCGTTACCTCTGGCCTGGAGGACATCCTAGAGGAATTGTCCCCGATCGAGGACTACTCAGGCAATATGTCCCTGTCGCTGTCCGAGCCGCGCTTCGAGCCGGTGAAGAACACCGTCGACGAGTGTAAAGAAAAGGACATCAACTACTCGGCGCCGCTCTACGTGACCGCAGAGTTCATCAACAATGACACCCAGGAGATTAAATCTCAGACGGTGTTCATCGGTGACTTCCCGATGATGACCGACAAGGGCACGTTCATTGTCAACGGCACCGAGCGTGTTGTCGTCTCCCAGCTCGTGCGTTCCCCGGGCGTGTACTTTGACCAGACCATCGATAAGTCCACGGAGCGCCCACTGCACTCCGTGAAGGTCATCCCGTCCCGCGGCGCCTGGCTCGAATTCGACGTGGACAAGCGCGACACCGTCGGCGTGCGCATCGACCGCAAGCGCCGCCAGCCGGTCACCGTGCTGCTCAAGGCCCTGGGCTGGTCCGAAGAGCAGATCCGCGAGCGCTTCGGCTTCTCCGAGCTGATGATGTCCACCCTCGAGTCCGATGGCGTTGCCAGCACGGACGAGGCTTTGCTGGAGATCTACCGCAAACAGCGCCCAGGCGAGCAGCCGACCCGCGAGCTGGCTCAGTCCCTGCTGGACAACTCTTTCTTCCGCGCGAAGCGCTACGACCTGGCCAAGGTCGGCCGCTACAAGGTCAACCGCAAGCTGGGCCTGGGCGGCGACCACGACGGCCTGATGACGCTGACCGAGGAAGACATTGCTGTCGCGCTGGAGTACCTGGTGCGCCTGCACGTCGGTGAGGGCGAGATGAAGGCGCCGAACGGTGAGATGATCTCCATCAACACCGACGACATTGACCACTTCGGTAACCGTCGTCTGCGCACCGTGGGCGAGCTGATCCAGAACCAGGTCCGCGTGGGCCTGTCCCGCATGGAGCGCGTTGTGCGCGAGCGCATGACCACCCAGGACGCGGAGTCCATCACTCCGACCTCCCTTATCAACGTGCGCCCGGTCTCGGCAGCTATTCGCGAGTTCTTCGGTACCTCGCAGCTGTCCCAGTTCATGGACCACAACAACTCGCTGTCCGGCCTGACTCACAAGCGCCGCCTGTCCGCGCTGGGCCCGGGCGGCCTGTCCCGTGAGCGCGCCGGCATCGAGGTGCGAGACGTGCACCCGTCCCACTACGGCCGTATGTGCCCGGTCGAGACGCCGGAGGGCCCGAACATTGGCCTGATCGGCTCGCTGGCCTCCTACGCTCGCGTGAACTCCTTCGGCTTCATCGAGACCCCGTACCGCAAGGTCGTCGACGGCAAGGTCACCGACCAGGTCGAGTACCTGACCGCCGACGAGGAGGATCGCTTCTCCATCGCCCAGGCCGAGGTCGAGCAGGACGCCGAGGGCAACATCGTCGGCGATCGTATCGAGGTCCGCCAGCGCGACGGCGACATCGCCGTGACCGACGCTTCCGGCGTCGACTACGTGGACGTCTCCCCGCGCCAGATGGTGTCCGTGGCTACCGCCATGATTCCGTTCCTGGAGCACGACGACGCCAACCGTGCACTGATGGGCGCGAACATGCAGCGCCAGGCGGTGCCGCTGGTGCGCTCCGAGGCCCCGTACGTGGGCACCGGTATGGAGCAGCGCGCGGCTTACGACGCCGGCGACCTGGTCATCACCCCGAAGGCCGGCGTGGTCGAGGACGTGACCGCGGACCTCATCACCATCATGGACGATGAGGGCCAGCGCGACACCTACATGCTGCGCAAGTTCGAGCGCACCAACCAGGGCACGAACTACAACCAGACCCCGCTGGTGTCCATGGGCGACCGCGTCGAGGCCGGCCAGGTGCTGGCCGACGGCCCGGGTACCCACAACGGCGAGATGTCGCTGGGCCGCAACCTGCTCGTGGCGTTCATGCCGTGGGAAGGCCACAACTACGAGGACGCCATCATCCTCAACCAGCGCATCGTCGAAGAGGACATCCTTACCTCCGTGCACATTGAGGAGCACGAGATCGATGCCCGCGACACCAAGCTGGGTGCCGAGGAAATCACCCGCGAGATCCCGAACGTGGCCGAGGACGTGCTCAGCGATCTGGACGAGCGCGGCATCATCCGCATCGGCGCCGACGTCCGCCCGGGCGACATCCTGGTCGGTAAGGTCACCCCGAAGGGCGAGACCGAGCTGACCCCGGAGGAACGCCTGCTGCGCGCCATCTTCGGAGAGAAGGCCCGCGAGGTGCGCGACACCTCGATGAAGGTCCCGCACGGTGAGGTCGGCAAGGTCATCGGCGTGGCTCGTTTCAGCCGCGAAGACGATGACGACCTGGCCCCGGGCGTCAACGAGATGATCCGCGTCTACGTCGCCCAAAAGCGCAAGATCCAGGACGGCGACAAGATGGCCGGCCGCCACGGCAACAAGGGCGTTGTCGGCAAGATCCTGCCGCCGGAGGACATGCCGTTCATGGAGGACGGTACCCCGGTCGACATCATCCTGAACACCCACGGTGTTCCGCGTCGTATGAACATCGGCCAGGTCCTCGAGGTCCACCTCGGCTGGCTGGCACACGCCGGCTGGAAGGTCGACGTCGACGACCCGGCTAACGCCGAACTGCTCCAGACCCTGCCGGAAGAGCTCTACGACGTCCCGGCCGATTCGCTGACCGCCACCCCGGTCTTCGACGGCGCGACCAACGAAGAGATCTCCCGCCTGCTGGCATCCTCCCGCCCGAACCGCGACGGCGACGTCCTGGTCGACGGCGAGGGCAAGGCCACGCTGTTCGACGGCCGTTCCGGCGAGCCGTACAAGTACCCGATCTCGGTCGGCTACATGTACATGCTCAAGCTGCACCACCTGGTGGATGAGAAGATCCACGCCCGTTCGACTGGTCCGTACTCCATGATTACCCAGCAGCCGCTGGGTGGTAAGGCCCAGTTCGGTGGCCAGCGCTTCGGCGAGATGGAGGTGTGGGCCATGCAGGCATACGGCGCGGCCTACACCCTGCAGGAGCTGCTGACCATCAAGTCGGACGACGTGGTCGGCCGCGTGAAGGTCTACGAGGCCATTGTGAAGGGCGAGAACATCCCGGATCCGGGCATCCCGGAATCCTTCAAGGTGTTGCTCAAGGAGCTGCAGTCGCTGTGCCTGAACGTGGAGGTCCTGTCCACCGACGGCACGCCGATGGAGCTTTCCGGCTCGGATGAAGACGACATGGAATCCGGTTCCTCGCTGGGCATTAACCTGTCCCGCGATGAGGGTTCCGCCGCCGACATCGCCTAGCGACTCTGCTTTAGGTCCGCCGCTGGTTTTCCCAGCGGCGGGCAAGGAAACAAGTTACTTTTTCAAATGCCAACAATTCCTCGTTAAACGAGGATGAAAGGGAGAATTTACGTGTTCGACGTAAACCTCTTCGACGAGCTCCGCATTGGTCTGGCCACCGCTGAAGACATCCGTCGCTGGTCCAAGGGCGAGGTCAAAAAGCCCGAGACCATCAACTACCGAACCCTGAAGCCGGAGAAGGACGGCCTGTTCTGCGAGCGCATCTTCGGGCCGACCCGCGACTGGGAGTGCGCCTGCGGTAAGTACAAGCGCGTGCGTTACAAGGGCATCATCTGCGAGCGGTGCGGCGTCGAGGTCACCAAGTCCAAGGTCCGCCGTGAGCGCATGGGCCACCTCGAGCTGGCCGCTCCGGTTACCCACATCTGGTACTTCAAGGGTGTGCCCTCCCGCTTGGGCTACCTGTTGGATCTCGCTCCGAAGGATCTGGAGCGCATCATCTACTTCGCGGCCAACATCATCACATCCGTGGATGAAGAGGCCCGCCACAACGACATGTCCACCCTCGAGGGTGAGATGCTGCTCGAGAAGAAGGACGTGGAGGACGACACCGAGGCAGAAATCGCCGAGCGTGCGTCCAAGCTCGAGGCCGACCTGGCTGAGCTGGAGGAAGCCGGCGCCAAGGCGGACGCCCGCCGTAAGGTCCAGAACGCTGCGGACAAGGAGATGCAGCACGTCCGCGAGCGCGGCGAGCGCGAGGTCGCTCGCTTGGACGAAATCTGGAACACCTTCGTCAAGCTGGCTCCGAAGCAGATGATCATCGACGAGAATATCTACGAAGAGCTCGTCGACCGCTACGAGGACTACTTCACCGGCGGCATGGGCGCGGAAGCCATCCAGACGCTCATCCGCAACTTTGACCTGGAGGCCGAGGCTGAGGTCCTGCGCGAGACCATCAACAACGGCAAGGGCCAGAAGAAGATGCGCGCCCTGAAGCGCCTGAAGGTCGTCGCCGCGTTCCTGCGTTCCGGCAACGACCCGGCCGGCATGGTGTTGGACGCTATCCCGGTCATCCCGCCGGAGCTGCGCCCGATGGTGCAGCTGGACGGTGGCCGTTTCGCCACCTCCGACCTGAACGACCTGTACCGCCGCGTGATCAACCGCAACAACCGCCTCAAGCGCATGATGGATCTGGGCGCGCCCGAGATCATCGTGAACAATGAGAAGCGCATGCTGCAGGAGTCCGTGGACGCGCTGTTCGACAACGGCCGCCGCGGCCGTCCGGTCACCGGCCCGGGCTCCCGCCCGCTGAAATCCCTGTCCGACCTGCTCAAGGGCAAGCAGGGCCGCTTCCGTCAGAACCTGCTGGGTAAGCGCGTGGACTACTCCGGCCGTTCGGTTATTATCGTCGGCCCGCAGCTGAAGCTGCACGAGTGCGGTCTGCCGAAGCTGATGGCGCTCGAGCTCTTCAAGCCTTTCGTCATGAAGCGCCTGGTGGAAAACGACTACGCGCAGAACATCAAGTCCGCTAAGCGCATGGTGGAGCGCCAGCGCTCCGAAGTCTGGGACGTGCTGGAGCAGGCCATTTCTGAGCACCCGGTGCTGCTGAACCGCGCGCCGACCCTGCACCGCCTGGGCATCCAGGCCTTCGAGCCGAAGCTGGTTGAGGGCAAGGCCATTCAGCTGCACCCGCTGGCTTGTGAAGCCTTCAACGCCGACTTCGACGGTGACCAGATGGCAGTCCACCTGCCGCTGTCCGCCGAGGCCCAGGCCGAGGCCCGCGTGCTCATGCTGGCCTCCAACAACATTCTGTCCCCGGCCTCCGGTAAGCCGCTGGCTATGCCGCGCCTGGATATGGTCACCGGTCTGTACTACCTGACCATGGACAAGACCGAGGACGAGATCGGCGGCGAGGGTCGCTTCCACGAGGCGGAGACCGACAAGCCGGCCACCGGCGTCTACTCCTCCTACGCAGAGGCGCTCATGGCGCGCGACCGTGGCGTCGTGGGCTTGCAGGCCCCGATCAAGGTGCGCATCGACCACCTGCGTCCGCCGGAGGACATCGAGGCCGAGCAGTTCCCGGATGGCTGGGAGCGTGGCCAGGCCTGGCTGGCGGAGACCACCATCGGCCGCATCATGTTCAACGAGCTGCTGCCGTGGAACTACCCGTACCTCGAGGGCGTCATGGTCCGTAAGGGCGGGTCCGGCAATAAAGTGCTGCTGGGTGACGTGATCAACGATCTCGCAGTCAAGTACCCGATGATTACCGTGGCTCAGGTCTTGGACAAGATGAAGGACGCCGGCTTCTACTGGGCTACCCGTTCCGGCGTGACCATCACCATGTCCGACGTTCTGGTTCTGCCGAACAAGACCGAGATCCTGGAGTCCTATGAGAAGGAAGCCGAGCGGATCGAGCGCAAGTACTGGGTGCAGGGCGCCCTGACCGAGCGCGAACGCTACGACCGCCTGGTTGAGCTCTGGAAGGACGCCACCGACACCGTGGGTAACGCGGTGGAGAACCTCTACCCGGATGACAACCCGATCCCGATGATCGTTAAGTCCGGTGCGGCCGGTAACATGCGTCAGATCTGGACGCTGGCCGGCATGAAGGGCATGGTCGTGAACTCCAAGGGTGACTACATCACCCGTCCGATTAAGACCTCCTTCCGTGAAGGCCTGTCGGTGTTGGAGTACTTCAACAACTCGCACGGTTCCCGTAAGGGCCTGGCGGATACCGCGCTGCGTACCGCCGACTCGGGCTACCTGACCCGTCGTCTGGTCGACGTGGCCCAGGACGTCATCGTCCGCGAAGAAGACTGCGGCACCCGCCAGGGCGTGCGCGTGCCGATCGGCACCGAGGTCGCCGAGGGCCAGTACACGGTTCATGAGCTGTGGGAGACCTCTGCTTCCGGCCGCGTGGTGGCTAGCGACGTCAAGGACGCCGATGGCAACGTGCTGGCTGAGGCCGGCTCCGACCTGACCGAGAGCCTGACCAACAAGCTGGTCCAGGCTGGCGTGCAGGAGATCAAGGTCCGCTCCGTGCTGACCTGCCAGACCCCGGCTGGTGTCTGTGCTAAGTGCTACGGCAAGTCCATGGCTTCCGGCCACCTGGTCGATATCGGCGAGGCCGTCGGTATTGTGGCCGCCCAGTCGATTGGTGAGCCGGGTACCCAGCTGACCATGCGTACTTTCCACCAGGGCGGTGTCGGCGGCGATATTACCGGCGGTCTGCCGCGCGTGCAGGAGCTCTTCGAGGCCCGTAACCCGAAGAACCGCGCCCCGATCGCCTCTGTGGACGGCACCGTGTCCCTGTCGGACGAGGGCAACTTCTGGACCCTGACCATCACTCCGGACGATGGTTCGGACAACGTGGTCTACGAGAAGCTGTCGAAGCGCCAGGGCCTGGCTCAGGTGCGCCGCCCGATGGAGTCCAACCCGGACGCCATGATCGAGCGTTCCCTGCGCGACGGCGACCACGTCGTCACCGGCGAGCGCCTGATGCGCGGTGCGGCCGACCCGCACGACGTCCTGGAGGTCCTGGGTCGCCGTGGCGTGGAGAAGCACCTCATCGACGAGGTCCAGGCCGTGTACCGGACCCAGGGTGTGGCTATCCACGACAAGCACATCGAGATCATCATCCGCCAGATGCTGCGCCGTGGCACGGTCATCGAGGCCGGCTCGACCGAGTTCCTGCCGGGCACCCTGGTGGACCTGTCCGAGGCCAAGCAGATCAACGCCGCGCAGGTGGCCGAGGGCGGCGAGCCCGCTCAGCTGCGCAGTGAGATCATGGGTATCACCAAGGCCTCCCTGGCTACCGAGTCCTGGCTGTCCGCCGCCTCCTTCCAGGAGACCACCCGCGTGCTTACCGATGCCGCTATCAACAAGCGCTCCGATAAGCTTATCGGTCTCAAGGAGAACGTGATCATCGGTAAGCTGATCCCGGCCGGTACCGGTATTTCCCGCTACCGCAACATCACTGTGAAGCCGACGGAGGCCGCCCGCAACGCGGCGTACTCCATCCCGACCTACAGCGATACCATCTACAGCGACGACAGCTTCGGTGAGTTCACCGGCGCTTCCGTGCCGCTGGAGGAGGACTTCTTCTAAAGGAAGCACTCCCGCGGTCTAACCGCACACATTCGGTCTGCACAGTGGCCCCGCACCTCCTTCACGGGAGGCTGCGGGGCCGCTGTCTTTGTGATCCGCCCCTAACCTTGCCAGGGCCTCTGATGCCCCGCCCGAGGGAGGGGCGCTAGAGCCAGCCGTTGTCCTCGGCCGCGGCGACGGCGGCGTGCCGGTTGCCGGTGGCTGTCTTGGTCATGATGGCGGACAGGTGATTGCGCACGGTGCCCTCGCTCAAATGCAGGGCCGCGGCGATGTCGCGCACGCTGTGGTGCTCAGTGGCGGCGTGGCAGACCTCTACCTCGCGCTGGGTGAGCGGGTTGGGCGGGCTGAAGAGGGCTCGCTCGGCCAGCTCCGGATCGATGACGCGGTGGCCGGCGTGGATGCGGCGTACGGCTTCGGCCAGGGAATCCGGAGGGGTGTCCTTCATGATGAAGCCGGAGGCCCCGGCGGCCAGTGCGCGCTGCAGGTAGCCGGTGCGCCCGAAGGTGGTCACGATAAGAACGCGGGCCTTGCCGGCTCCCAGCAGTCCTGCGTTGCGCAGCTCTTTGCTCGCTTGCAGGCCGCTGGTGCCGGGCATCTCAATATCCATGATGAGCACGTCCGGTCGACACTGGCGTACCTGGGAGACGATCTGCGCGCCGTCGGCGGCCTCGCCCACAACCTCGAGGTCTCCCTGAAGGCTCAGCAGCGCGGCGAGCGCCCCGCGGACCAGGTGTTGGTCGTCCGCGATGAAAACCTTGATGGGGGCCTTGGCTCCACAGTCTTTAGTCATGGCATTTCCACCTCAATCCGGGTTCCTCGGTCTGGTTGGGAAGTGATGCTCAACGTACCGCCGGCGTCTTCGACTCGGGCGCGCAGGCCCGTTAGCCCGTTGCCCGGGGAGATCGTGTGGCCGATGCCGTCGTCGCCGACGATGAGACGTGTGGGCGTGACCTCGATCCAGGCCCGGCGGGCCCCGGCGTGGCGGAGGATATTGGTCGTGGCCTCGCGTACCGCCCAGGCGAACACGGCCTGATTCTCAGCGGCGATCTCCTGGGCACGGGAGGGCTCCGGGGCACGGGCGGCGATGCCCGCGGCGTGTAGCGCATTTTCGGCATTGGCTAGCTCCACCGCCAGCTGCGGCTGGCGCAAAGCGGTCACGGTGGCGCGCACCTCGTCCAGGGAGGAGCGCGTCAGCTCGCTGATGGCGCGCAGCTCCTCCTCGGCCTTTTCCGGAGCGAACTGGAGCTGCCGCCGGGCTAGTTCGGACTTGAGGTTGATGACGGTCAGGGACTGCCCCAACAGATCGTGGATGTCGCTGGCGATGGTCTCGCGCTCGCGCGCCAGTCGGAAGCGGCTCTCGGCGCTGCGCTCCGCGGCCTTCCTATCCTCGAGGGTCTTGTTGAGCACCATGAACGCCGGGGTGCACACTGCGAGGCCGCCCAGGACGAAGGCATTCGGCGGCTGGAAGATGATCAGGAGGATCACCGTGAAACCGGCTCCGCAACCGACCATGGCGTAGCCGGTCATCCCAGGCGTGGCGTAGAGGAAGACGGCCATGAAATAGGGCAGGAAGACCAGCACGTACCAGCCGATAAGCGGTAGGAGGGCTAGCGGACCGATCAGCAGGACGGCGCACCAGGTGAGCACGAAGAGGGGCAGGCGCCGGCGGGGTACTGATGCGTAGTAGCCGGAGCCTAGGGTGTCGGCGAGGGCGAAAAACACAAAGCCGGCAGCGACGGTTGCTAGGGCTGTGCCGTTGAGTTCCGAGAACAGCAAGGGCACGAAGGAAAACAGCAAGAAGACGAGCCAGATGCTGCTCTTGGTGGCGTCGCTGCGGGAGAAGTGCATGAGGCGGTTTAACGTCCCTTCTGGCGGCGGTTGAGCAGTATGAAGGTGATTACGAAGATAGCAGCCCAGGCGGCGATGTTTGCTAGGGCATTGGGGAGGGCTTCTTCGTGGTAGTAGGGTTCGTCGGAGATTATTTGTACCCCGTCTGTGAGGGGGTAGTTGGCTAGGGCGTTGGCGCCGTAGAGGGGCGTGAAGCGCCCGAAGTCGAGCATACCGGCGCTGAGGGGCATCAACATGTTGGCGGCGAAGGCGAAGACTACGATGAGCGTGGAGGCTATCGTAATCGCGCTGTCGGAGCGGAAAAGCTCCCCGAAGGCCATGCCGTAGACGCCGAAGGGCAGAGAAACGGCGATGCAGACAAAGAAGCAGGCGGCCCACGCGCCCGCAGTCATAGTGGCACCGGTCAGGGCGCCGGCGATGAAAACAGCCACTACGGGGAGGGTGCAGCGCAGCGCCAAGGACAGCACCTGGGCGGTCAGGTAGTGGCCCGGGGTGGTGGGGGTAAGCGCTAGTTGGCGGCCCCAACCACTGCGGCTTTCCACGACCGTGCCTCCGGCCGCCGCGGTCGCGGCGATGACCGCGCCGTAAAGCGCCATGGAGACCATGACGAAGGCTTTCGGGTTGCCGTGCGCAAAGTCCGGCATGGACGAATAGTCCTGCAGTGCTCCGAAGAGCAGGTAGAAGCCGACTGGCATGATGACAGTGAAAAAGACGTTGGTGAAATCCCGGAAGGCGCGCTTGAGGTTTAGCGCCGTCAGGGAGCGGACAGGCGTGGCAGCGGATGCGGTGGTAGTCATTCCTGTAATTCCTTTCTTAGGTCCGTCGCGTAGGCCAAGTCGTGACTTCGGAGTTCTTCGCGTTGGTCTCCTCCGGCCGCAGGCCAGCGTGGAGGTCGGCGGTGAAATCGGGGGCGATGTAGCGCAGCACCGCCTCGTCGAGACTCGGGTAGCTGCCTTGGACTTCCGCGACGGTGCCGTTGGCGGTGACAAGGCCGTCCTGGAGGATGACCACGCGGTCGGCGTAGCGCTGGGCCTCCTCGAGGTAGTGGGTGGCGAAAATGATGGTCTGGCCTTTTCGTGCCTGGTAGCGCAAGGCGTCCCAGAATTCGTGGCGGGCGTAGATGTCCATGCCGGTGGTGGGCTCGTCCAGGATGAGGAGGTCGGGGCGGGGCAGGATTGCCAGCGCGAAACGCACGCGCTGCTGCTCCCCGCCGGAGCACAACCGGACCTTACGGTTCTGGATCTCAGTCAGCCGGGTCTCCTCCAAGACTTCGCGCACGACCTCATCCAGTGGCGCGGACCGCGGGTGCAGCCCGGCTATTGCGCGTATGGTCTCCTCGACCGTGATGTCGGGGAGAAGTCCGCCAGACTGCATCACCGCGCCCACGCGCGAGGTCTTCGCGGCCCGGGCGGGTGGCCCGCCAAAGAGTTCGATGGTGCCGCTGGTTGGTTCGGTCAGTCCTAGCACCATGTCGAAAAGCGTTGTCTTGCCCGCGCCGTTGGCGCCTACCAAGGCGACAACCTCCCCAGCGGGGATGGTTAGGTCAAGGTCCCGGATGGCGTTGACCCGCTTCTTGCCGCGCCCGAAGGCTTTGGTCAGGTGCTGAATCTCAATAGCTGGGGTGGGATTGCTGTTCGTGCTCGCGTTCATGCCCCGAGTATCGGGGAGAAGATCAAGGGGTGCGTAGGCCAAAGATCCAGACATAGGCATGACAAATGTCATGGGGCGGGGTCTCTACCCCCGCTCGGGCAGGTGATTTTGTCGTGTGAAGGGGCTTGCTATGCTAAACGCCTGTACAATTAAACAAACGCGGGAGCTGCTGGCGGCAAAGTCCAGCGGCTGAGATGGCCTGGGGCCGAACCGTAGAACCTGATCCGGGTAATGCCGGCGCGAGGGAGGAAAAATGCCGAATAGGCTTCATTGGCGTGTTGTAGACATCGTGGTTGCATCCATCTTGGGTGTGGCCTGCGGTCTGATTTTCTTGCTGTGGAACACCGTGGGGTACGCATGGTTCATGGCCATGGATAGCCTCACACCGGGGCTCGGGGGACTGGCCACCGGTATCTGGCTGCTGGGCGGCGTCATTGGCGGCTTGGTGATTCGCAAGCCGGGCGCGGCTATCTTCGTCGAAGTCCTAGCGGCGTCGGTCTCCGCGGCGCTGGGCAGCCAGTGGGGCATCGAGACACTCTACTCCGGCCTGGCCCAGGGCCTGGGCGTCGAGATCGTCTTGGCGATCTTCGCCTACCGGAACTTCAAGCTGCCGGTGGCGGCACTGTCCGGCATCGGCGCGGGCATTGGCGCATTCATCCTGGAGCTGTTCACGTCCGCTAACCTGGCCAAGTCGCTGGAGTTCAACCTCATCTACCTGTCCTGCCTGATGATCTCCGGCGCCATCCTGGCTGGCGTGCTCGGCTACTACCTGGTCCGCGCCCTGGCGCGCACCGGCGCCCTGGACCGGTTTGCGGTCGGCCGGGAAACCCGTGCCTAGTCCCGCTGCCAACCACCCGACGGGACTTGCCGCCCGGGGCTTCGGCTGGCAGCACGCCGGGCGCAACCGGGCGGCACTCAAAGACATTGAGCTCGACATCGCGCCAGGCGAGCGCGTCCTGCTGTGCGGGGACTCCGGCTCCGGCAAGTCGACGCTGCTGGCCGCCTTCGCGGGCGTGCTGGGCGGCGATGACGAGGGCGAGCAGACCGGCGAGTTGACGCTCTACGACGGCGCCGGCCACCGCGAGGCGCCGGGGCGCACCGTCCCGGTGGGGCTGGTGCTCCAGGACCCGGACGCGCAGGTGATCGCCTCCCGCGTGGGCGATGACGTCGCCTTCGGGTGCGAGAACCTCGGCGTGGAAAGGGAAGAGATCTGGCGCCGTGTGCGCCACGCCTTGGCCGTGGTGGGCCTGGACGTCGGCCTTGACCACCCGACGCAGCGCCTGTCCGGCGGGCAGAAGCAGCGCCTGGCGCTGGCCGGGATCATCGCCATGGGCGCGGGTCTGATCCTGCTCGACGAGCCCACGGCCAACCTCGACCCGCAGGGCGCCCGGGACGTGATCGCCGCGGTGTGCGACACTGTCGAGGCCACCGGCGCGACGCTCGTCGTGGTCGAGCACAACTACTCCGGCTGGGAAGACCTGCTGGACCGCGCGATCGTGCTCAGCGACGGGCGCGTGAGCGCGGATTCCACCGTCGCGGAAGTGGCCGCCGCCCGGGCGGTGACTGGTCTGCCGGAAGCCCGGCCGGTTGCCCCGCACGCGCCGGCCGCGATGTTCTCACGCGACCTGGTCACCCGCTTCGGCCCGCCGCGCAGCTACGAGATCCCGGCTGGGGCCTCCACCGTGATTACCGGGCCGAACGGCTCCGGCAAGACCACCTGGCTGATGACCATGGCCGGCCTGCTCGCCCCGGTCAGTGGTCAGATCGGCTTGTCGGACGAGGTCGCCCGCGGGCTGCCGCCCACCCCGCGGAAGTGGAAGTCGCGGCAGCTGGCGCACCGTATCGGCTACGTATTCCAGAACCCGGAGCACCAATTCGTTGCCCGCAGCGTGGCTGAGGAGCTGCGCGTGGGCCCAACGGTGATGGGCGAGGAGGTGCCGACCGCGCGCATCGACGAGCTGGTGGAGCGCCTCCGGCTCGGGCACCTGCTGGAGGCCAACCCGTTCACGCTCTCCGGCGGGGAGAAGCGCCGCCTGTCAGTGGCTACCGCCCTGGTGACCGCGCCGGCGGTGGTCCTCCTCGACGAGCCCACCTTCGGCCAGGATCCGTCTACCTTCGCCGAGCTGGTCGTCATGCTGCGCGAGCTCGTCGACGCCGGCACCACGATCGCCTCCATCACCCACGACGAGATGTTCATCGCGGCGCTGGGTGATGGCCACATCCGCGTCACGGCCCCCGAGGCCGCGCCCAGCGTGCCAGCGAGTCGTGTCCGCGGCCGCCGGCGAGGGGAGGGCCGGAATGCCTAATATCCTGACGACTGTCAACCCAGTGACCCGGCTGACGCTGATGGTCATCTTCACCACGCCGCTGCTGCTGAGCCTGGACTGGGTCAGCGCGACCGTCTCCCTGGGCCTGACGGTGCTGCTCGCCCCGCTGTGCGGGGTGCCCTGGCCCCGGCTGATCCGGCTGGCCTGGCCCCTGCTGGTTATCGCCCCGCTGTCGGGCATTTCTATGCTGCTCTACGGCCGGCCGGGCGGTAAGGAGTACTTCTCCATCTGGCTGGCGGTGGTCACGGAGAACTCGGTCGAGCTGGCTATCGCGGTGATGATCCGTGTCCTGGCCGTCGCCCTGCCCGTGGTGGTGCTGGCGCGCGACATCGACCCGACGGAGCTGGGCGACGGCCTGGCCCAGGTGTTGCGGCTGCCCGCCCGTTTTGTCATCGGCGCGGTGGCCGGAGTGCGCATGGCCACCCTCTTCAAGGACGACTGGGCGTCTTTGGAACGGGCCCGCCGGGCTAGGGGGCTGACCGACCGCGGCCGGATTGCGCACATGGCCTCGATGTCCTTCGGCCTGCTGGTCGTGGCCCTGCGGCGCGGCGGCAAGCTCGCCACGGCGATGGAAGCCCGCGGTTTCGGCCGCACCCCGCCGCACGGCAGGAGCCGGACCTGGGCGCGCGAATCCCGCCTGCGCACCCAAGACTGGCTGGCCATGGCCGGTGTCGTAGTACTCGCGGCCGTCCCGGTGGTAGTTTCGGTAGTCACGAACTCCTGGCGATTTTTTGGATTGTGATAGCTTCTATGCCCTCTGACCAGCCCGAGCAACCTGCTAGTGGCGTCGCAGACGAGCCCTTCCCGTCCGCGGCGGCACTAAATCACTTGAGCATCGACCGGCAGCAGGCCTACGTGGTCGCGCGAGTTTTAGAGCTCGCCGCAGAGACCAAGCGGCCGATGAAGCCCGTCACCGTGCTCATCGACGGCCCGTCGGGGGCGGGCAAAACCTGGCTATCGGCTCGTCTGGCCGAACGCGACAATTGCCAGGTCGTACACCTGGACGAGTTCTACCCCGGCTGGCACGGCCTGGACCGCGGCTCGGAGATGGTCCACGAGCACGTCCTGCGCCAGATGAACCCTGGCTACTGGCGCTGGGACTGGGAGGCCAACGCCCCCGGCGAGTGGATGAGCCTAGACGCCCGCGACGACCTCATCGTCGAGGGCGTGGGCTCGGTAACCCCGGAATCCCTGGCCACCGCCCGGGAGCGCGGCAGCGTCGTGGCGGTCTGGGTCACCGGGCCACGCGAAGAGCGCAAGGAGCGCGCGCTGGGCCGCGATCCGTATTACGCCGAGTGGTTCGAGGTCTGGGAGGAACAAGAAAAGGAACACTTCGCAGAACTCGAGGCCGCCGGAATCGATTTCGACGTCCACTGGGACTGGACCCCGGTGCAGGACTAGCGGAGGCAGAAAGCCAGCCGCGCCAGCCGCCTAACCGCGGTAATAGCCCTCGGCGTCACAGCCCTGGGCGGCCTGGACCACCAGCTCGCATCCCCGCGCCCGCGCCGCAGTTTGCAGCTCCGGCAAGTGGCTTTCCACCACGGAGCCGGGCCAGGAGGTGGTGCGCAGCTGCAGCCCCATGCCGTGGGCGTGGGCGGTGTCCGCGGCGATATCCAGGCTCTGCCACATGCGGTGAGCTACCGCGGGCGTCACCCTGGCCACGGCGGGCAAGTCTCTGGGCAGGCTCTTGACATCTAGGCCTATCCAGTCCGGCCGGGTGTCCGGATCCGCCAGCAGGCGCCGCAGCCGCGCCGGACTATAGCCACTGGTGTGCAGCCCCACCGGGAAACCGGCGGCGTGGGTGCGGCGGATGGCATCGGCCAGCCCTGGTACCGCCAGCGGTTCCCCGCCGGAGATGACCAGGGCATCGATAAGCCCCCTACGCGCGTGCAGCAGGTCGAGCACCTCCTCGAAGCCTTGGTCGCCGCCGTTTCCGAAGGGCTGGAGCGCCGGGTTGTGGCAGTAACGGCAGCGCAGCGGGCAGCCCTGCACGAAGGCCGTGATCGTGAGCTTGCCCGGCCAGTCGCAGGTCGAAAAGGGGATGACCCCCGCGATGGGCAGCGAGGAGCTGGCCGGCCCGGCGGAAGCGTGCGGGGGATTAATGAGCCTGGTCGACATAAGACTCCGCGAAGTACTCGCGCTCGTGGAACTCGCCCTGCTTGCCGGTGTTGAAGCTGGACACGGGTCGGAAATAGCCCATCACGCGGGTCCACATCTCCGTGGCCTCGCCGCACTCCGGGCACTGCGGGTGCTCGCCGGAGATATAGCCGTGCGAGCCGCAGATGGAAAACGTCGGCGTGATGGTGATATACGGCAGGCGGAAGGTGCTCAGCGCCCGCTTGACCAGCGTGGCGCAGGCCTCACCGGAGGACATGGCCGAGCCCATGTACAGGTGCAGGACGGTGCCGCCGGTGTACTTGGACTGCAGATCCTCCTGGGCGGCCAGAGCAGCGAAGGGATCCGGGGTGTGGGCCACCGGTAGCTGGGAGGAGTTGGTGTAGTAGGGCTGCGCCGCGGTGCCGGCCTGCAGGATGTCCGGGAAGCGCTCCTTGTCCTCGCGGGCAAAGCGGTAGGTTGCGCCCTCGGCCGGGGAGGCCTCCAGGTTGTAGAGGTGCCCGGTGCGCTCCTGGGCCCGGGTGAGCAGGGCGTTGACGTGGTCCAGCAGGCGCGCGACCTGGTCGTGGCCCTGCGGATTGGTGAGATCGTAGGCGTCTTGGGTGAAGTTGCGGATCATCTCGTTGCAGCCGTTGACGCCGATGGTGGAGAAGTGGTTGTCCAGGCTGGGCAGCCAGCGCCGCGTGTACGGGTAGAGGCCGCGGTCCAGGTTTTCCTGGACGAAGGTGCGGCGGCGCTCCAGTGTGTCCACGGCTAGGTCGACCAGCTCGGACACGCGGGCCAGCAGCGCCTCCTCGTCGCCGCGGTAGAGGTAGCCCAACCGCGCGCAGTTGAGGGTGACCACCCCGATGGAGCCGGTCAGCTCCGCCGAGCCAAAGAGGCCGTTGCCGCGCTTGAGTAGCTCCGTCAGGTCAAGCTGCAGCCGGCAGCACATGGAGCGCACCATGCCGGGATCCAGATCCGAGTTGAGGAAGTTCTGGAAATAGGGCAGTCCGTAGCGCGCGGTCATGGTGAACAGGGCCTCGGCGTTCGGGCTGTCCCAGTCGAAGTCCTCGGTGATGTTGTAGGTCGGGATGGGGAAGGTAAACGGCCGGCCGTCGGCATCCCCGGCGGACATGACCTCCAGGAAGGCGCGGTTGATAAGGTCCATCTCCGCCTGCAGGTCCCCGTAGCGGAAGTCGACGGGCTCGCCGCCGATTAGCGGGGTGATATCCGCCAGGTCGGCCGGGCAGGTCCAGTCGAAGGTGAGGTTGGTAAAGGGCGTCTGCGTGCCCCAGCGCGAGGGAACGTTGAGGTTGAAGACGAACTCCTGCAGGGTCTGCTTCACCTGCTCGTAGCTCAAGTTATCCAGCCGCACGAAGGGGGCCATGTAAGTGTCGAAGCTGGAGAAGGCCTGCGCGCCCGCCCATTCGTTCTGCAGCGTGCCCAGGAAGTTGACCGCCTGGCCGCACGCGGACGATAAGTGCTTGGGCGGGGCGGAGCTGACCGTGGCGGGCACGCCGCGGAAGCCTTCCTCCAGAAGCTGGCGCAGCGACCAGCCGGCGCAGTAGCCGGAGAGCATGTCCAGGTCGTGGATGTGGAGATCGCCGGCCCGGTGCGCTTGCCCGGCGGCGGGGGAGAAGACGTGGTTGAGCCAGTAGTTAGCGGTGACCTTGCCGGAGGTGTTGAGCACCATCCCGCCCAGGGAGTAGTCCTGGTTGGCGTTGGCGTGGATGCGCCAGTCGGCGCGCTCGAGGTACTCGTCCAGGGTGGACCGCACGTCGATGGTCGTGTGCTGCGCAGGGCGCGCGGAAGGCTTGGAAGCCATGGGTGTCCTTTCGGTTCAGGGAAGTGGTGAAGCCGTCGCGGCAGGGCCGGTGCCGCGTGCCCGGGGCTGGGCGAAGTAAAAAGCGCTTTCGATGGACAACATAGCTGTAATTTCGGCGGTGTGAGGTAGTCAAAACGCCATATATTCCGGTGTGGTAGCTCACTAGCCCAACATGTTGTGGTTTCGGGCCAGAGTTCGCTGCGCGAACCCGGGGCCATGTAGTGGTCGTGACGTTCGCCCCAGTCCGTCGTTCGGCCTACCCCTTCGGCGGGGAGGGGAAAGTTCCGTGGACTTTGTCACTAAAGTTTTGGTCCGGCGGTGATTTTTCTTTTTGGCGTGTTATCCGGTAAAGTTCCAAAGGTCTCGTCGTATACGTGCGGCGAAGAAGTCTGATCCTTAAACTGGCCGCGGCTAGGGTGAGGTTCTGGACGTGCGGCAGGGCCCCGGAAAAGAGCCCTCATTTTTGCATGTTTAGTCCCCTTATCCGGCGGCCGGCCGTAGAAGTCAACAGAAAGACTGAAAATATGCCAACTATTCAACAGCTGGTCCGCAAGGGCCGCCACAGCAAGCGCAGCGAGGTGTCCACCGCTGCGCTGAAGGGCTCCCCGCAGCGTCGTGGCGTGTGCACCCGCGTGTACACCACCACGCCGAAGAAGCCGAACTCGGCACTGCGTAAGGTCGCCCGTGTTCGTCTGACCTCCGGCATCGAGGTTTCCGCCTACATCCCGGGTGAGGGCCACAACCTGCAGGAGCACTCCATGGTGCTGGTGCGCGGTGGTCGTGTGAAGGACCTTCCGGGTGTCCGTTACAAGATCATCCGTGGCGCGCTGGATACCCAGGGCGTCAAGGATCGTAAGCAAGCTCGTTCCCGTTACGGCGCGAAGAAGGGACAGTAATAAAAAATGCGTAAGAATGCTGCTCCGAAGCGTCCGGTTGTAAAGGATCCCGTTTACCAGTCTGAGCAGGTTACTCAGCTGGTCAACAAGGTCCTTAAGGACGGTAAGAAGTCGACCGCAGAGCGTATCGTCTACGGTGCGCTGGAGATGTGCCGTGAGAAGACCGGTACCGAGCCGGTTGACACGCTGGAAAAGGCTCTGGGCAACATCCGCCCGGATCTTGAGGTTCGCTCCCGCCGTGTCGGTGGCGCTACCTACCAGGTGCCGGTGGAGGTCCGCCCGGGCCGCGCCAACACCCTGGCCCTGCGTTGGCTGGTGACCTTCACCCGCCAGCGTCGTGAGAACACCATGATTGAGCGTCTGGCTAATGAGATCCTGGACGCCGCCAATGGTCTGGGTGCTTCCGTGAAGCGTCGCGAAGACACCCACAAGATGGCCGAGGCCAACCGCGCCTTCGCCCACTACCGCTGGTAATTCCCAGCAGACTGCACGCACATGCCCGAGTAACGACAACCTAGTTTTCGCGCCGTCGCACGGCGCCCATAACTTGATAATCGTTGCTCGGGCATTTGTCTCGCAGGCCACTTTGGGTGTTTTAGGCGCCCATGTGCTGCTAAAGCGGCTTAATAGTGGCACAATTGACCGAGAACTATCCGTTTAACGACTATGAGTTGGGGTAAAGACTGTGGCACAAGAAGTGCTTAAGGATCTGAAGAAGGTCCGCAACATCGGCATCATGGCCCACATCGATGCTGGTAAGACCACCACGACCGAACGTATCTTGTTCTACACCGGTATTAACCGCAAGGTAGGCGAGACTCACGATGGTGCCTCCACGACTGACTGGATGGAGCAGGAGAAGGAGCGCGGCATCACCATTACGTCCGCCGCCGTCACCTGTTTCTGGGAAGGCAACCAGATCAACATCATCGACACCCCGGGCCACGTGGACTTCACCGTTGAGGTGGAGCGTTCCCTGCGTGTTCTGGACGGTGCCGTCGCCGTCTTTGACGGCAAGGAAGGTGTCGAGCCCCAGTCCGAGCAGGTGTGGCGTCAGGCTGCTAAGTACGACGTTCCGCGTATCTGCTTCGTCAACAAGATGGACAAGCTGGGCGCTGACTTCTACTTCACCGTGCAGACGATCATCGACCGCCTGGGCGCTAAGCCGCTGGTCATGCAGCTGCCGATCGGCGCTGAGGATGACTTCGACGGCGTCGTCGACCTGCTCGAGATGAAGGCCATCACCTGGCGCGGCAAGGTCGAGACCGGTGCTGAGCCGACCATCGAGGAGATCCCGGACGACCTCAAGGACAAGGCCGCCGAGTACCGCGAGAAGCTGGTTGAAGCTGTCGCCGAATCCGACGAAGAGCTGATGGAGAAGTACTTCGGTGGCGAGGAACTGACCATCGAGGAGCTCAAGGCCGGCATCCGCAAGCTGACCATCAACTCCGAGATCTACCCGGTCCTGTGTGGTACCGCTTACCGCAACAAGGGTGTCCAGCCGTTGCTGGACGCCGTGATCGACTACCTGCCGACCCCGATGGACGTCGGCGAGGTGCACGGCCACGCCGTGGGCAACGAAGAAGAGGACATGACCCGTAAGCCGTCCAAGGACGAGCCGTTCTCCGGTCTGGCCTTCAAGATTGCCGCTCACCCATTCTTCGGTCAGCTGACCTTCGTGCGCGTCTACTCCGGTCGCGTCGCCACGGGCGACGAGATCATCAACTCCACCAAGGGTAAGAAGGAGCGCATCGGCAAGATCTTCCAGATGCACGCCAACAAGGAGAACCCGGTGGATGAGGCCGTGGCCGGCAACATCTACGCCATCATTGGCTTGAAGGACATCACCACTGGTGACACCCTCTGCGCCAAGGACGCCCCGATCATCCTGGAGTCTATGGACTTCCCGGATCCGGTTATCAAGGTTTCCATCGAGCCGAAGACTAAGGCCGACCAGGAGAAGCTGGGTACCGCCATCCAGAAGCTGGCGGACGAGGACCCGACCTTCACTGTCGAGCTGGACGAAGAGTCTGGCCAGACCGTCATCGGCGGCATGGGCGAGCTCCACCTGGACGTCCTGGTTGACCGCATGAAGCGCGAGTTCAAGGTCGAGGCCAACATTGGTAACCCGCAGGTTGCTTATCGCGAAACCATTAAGAAGCCGGTTAAATCCCTGGATTACACCCACAAGAAGCAGACCGGTGGTTCCGGCCAGTTCGCAAAGGTCATCGTCTCCATCGAGCCGTACAACCCGGACCCGGAGACCCTGGAAGAGGGCGAGAACCCGCAGTACCTGTTCGTCAACGAGGTCACCGGTGGCCGCGTTCCGAAGGAGTACATCCCGTCCGTCGACGCTGGTATCCAGGACGCCATGCAGTACGGCTACCTGGCAGGCTTCCCGCTGGTCAACATCAAGGCCACGCTGGAAGACGGCGCTTACCACGACGTGGACTCCTCGGAGATGGCCTTCAAGCTGGCCGGCTCCCAGGTCCTGAAGGAAGCCGTTGCCAAGGCGAAGCCGACCCTGCTCGAGCCGCTGATGGCCGTCGAGGTCGTCACCCCGGAGGAGTACATGGGTACCGTTAACGGTGACATCAGCTCCCGCCGTGGCCAGGTTTACGCTATGGAAGACCGCGCTGGCGCCAAGGTCGTCAAGGCCAAGGTTCCGCTGTCCGAGATGTTCGGCTACATCGGCGACCTGCGTTCCTCGACCGCCGGCCGTGCAAACTTCACCATGGTCTTCGACTCCTACGCTGAGGTTCCCTCCAGCGTGGCCCAGGAGATCATCGCTGAGCGCACCGGCAACGCCAACTAGGGGTATTCACCCCGGCAACTACTTGGGGTTTTAGCAACCCCAAGAACCTAGGAAGCTTGCGTGTTTGGTATTCTGCGCTAGGGAATGCCAGACCCTTCCTAGGAACTAGGTTGGGTCGGTAGCGGTCGAGCTGAGCTTTGTAACCCCGCAGTGTAAACACCGCGACATTGCAGGCTGAGCCGGCCGTTACCGCTCACCTAGGATCCGCAAAGATTCTTGTCGAGAGATAACGTCCGCACTAACTTCCGCGGACAGACCTCCCGCGAGGGCGGTTTGAAATATCCGCGGCATAAATCTAGGATCGTGTAACTGGCACGTAAAGAAAGCGTCATAAGCACGCGGTAACAACCCACGTGCCTATGGCAACTGTCAACCACGTGGCTGCGAAGGTCGTAGCCACCATATAGTCCAGGAGGACATACAGTGGCAAAGGAGAAGTTCGAGCGTTCGAAGCCGCACGTTAACATCGGCACCATCGGACACGTCGACCACGGCAAGACCACCACTACCGCAGCGATCACCAAGGTGCTGGCTGACGAGTACCCGGAAGAGAACACCGCTTTCGCTTTCGACATGATCGATAAGGCTCCGGAGGAGAAGGAGCGCGGTATTACCATCAACATCTCCCACGTTGAGTACTCCACCCCGAAGCGCCACTACGCACACGTGGACGCCCCGGGCCACGCCGACTACATCAAGAACATGATTACCGGCGCTGCTCAGATGGACGGTGCTATCCTGGTCGTCGCCGCTACCGACGGCCCGATGCCGCAGACCCGCGAGCACGTTCTGCTGGCTCGCCAGGTTGGCGTTCCGTACATCCTCGTCGCACTGAACAAGTGCGACATGGTCGATGATGAGGAAATCATCGAGCTGGTCGAGATGGAGATCCGCGAGCTGCTGGGCGAGCAGGACTTCGACGAGGAAGCTCCGATCGTTCACATCTCCGCTCTGAAGGCTCTCGAGGGCGACGAGAAGTGGGTTAAGTCCGTCGTTGAACTGATGGATGCCTGCGACGAGTCCATCCCGGATCCGGAGCGCGAGACCGACAAGCCGTTCCTGATGCCGATCGAGGACATCTTCACCATTACCGGCCGCGGCACCGTCGTGACTGGCCGTGTTGAGCGTGGCCGTCTCGAGGTCAACGAGGACGTCGAGATCATCGGTATCAAGGACAAGTCCATGTCCACCACCGTCACCGGTATCGAGATGTTCCGCAAGATGATGGACTACACCGAGGCTGGCGACAACTGTGGTCTGCTGCTGCGTGGTACCAAGCGCGAGGAGGTCGAGCGTGGCCAGGTCATCATCAAGCCGGGCGCTTACACCCCGCACACCAAGTTCGAGGGTTCCGTCTACGTCCTGAAGAAGGAAGAGGGCGGCCGTCACACCCCGTTCATGGACAACTACCGTCCGCAGTTCTACTTCCGCACCACCGACGTCACCGGCGTCATCAAGCTGCCGGAAGGCACCGAGATGGTTATGCCGGGCGACAACGTTGAGATGAGCGTTGAGCTGATCCAGCCGGTCGCTATGGACGAGGGCCTGCGCTTCGCTATCCGCGAGGGCTCCCGCACCGTCGGCGCTGGCCGCGTTACCAAGGTTGTCGAGTAATCGATGCCCCTAACGCGCCGCGCTAAGGCGTAATAGATTGAGCCGCTTCCTCCTTGGGGGAGGCGGCTTTTTCGCGTCTTCGGACTTTGCACGCCGGCGCCCAGGGTGGGCGGGCCAGCGGCCCAGGCGCGGTGTAATAGAGTTGGACGGGTGCATGATCCAACCCGTATTGAAAAGACGCTAGCCGCCCTCCGGGAGGCCTGGGAGGGCCGGCCGGAGGAATCCCTGGCCACTATCTTCGCGCAGCTGGCAGAACGGGGGATTGGCTGGGGTACTGCGGATGCGGACCTGGTCGCCGCGCTGGAACAGATGGCGCAGGAGCGCCCCGGGCTGCTGCCTACTGAGGGCGGGGTGGCGCAGGGCTGCTGGCTGGTGTCCACGCAAGCGCCCACCGCGCGCGTGATGGTCTATCCGGAGCGAATTGTCGTGCGTTCCTTCCGGGAAGACGGCGGGCAAGTGCGCGCCCTGCAACCGGTGGTCTGGGACTATTCGCGCTTGCGACCGACTGGGCCGGCGCGTCCGCTGGTGGTGGCGGACGCGGACGGCATTGAGCACCGTCTGGGCGTGTGCGAGTCTCTCCAGCGCGTCGCGGACGAGGAGATCGCCCAGGCGCAGGAGATGCTGGCCTCGGCCACGCCGGAGAAGCCCTTGCGGCGCCGGGAGGTGGGCGATATCGTCTGGGTGATAAAGACCGACCAGGATCAGACGCTGGTGCTCGGCCACGGGCTGCGGGTCTATTCCGCCGGCCGCCGGGACCTGCAGCAGCGGAGCCTTAAATGGGAGAAGATAGAACAATGCCGCCCGGGCGGGCAGATGGTTGTCTGCCTGCCGGGCGGCGAGGTGGCGCGCTTTGGCGCCATCCAGGACGTTCTCGTCGCGGAGTGCTAGGGCCAGCTCGCCGGCCCTAGACCCAGCGGCTTTTTAGCGCGCCTTCAGCTTGGAGTAGTGGAGCTTGTACGTGGTGTCCACGTCCATTTCCGGGAACGCCAGGCGGAAGTCGCTCTCGCACTGCTCGATCTCTGCGCGCAGGTCAGCCAGGGGCTTTTCCGCGCTGCTGATGACGGTGTAGGCGATGGTCGGCCGCTTGCGGTCGTACGCCACGCGGCGGTCCACGGTCTCCACGCCGTCGAGGTTTTCCAGGGCGCTGGCGATGCCCCCGGCAATCGGGTTCATCGACATGGTCACCTGGCCCTCGTCGTTGGAGGCCGACGAGGTCAGCTTGTTGAAGCGGTGCGGCCGCGAGTTCGCCACGATGATCCACAGGCCCAGGATGAAGGCCACGACGGCCGTGCCGGCCAGGACGTAGACCCACCAGGACTGCTCGCTGAGGCTGCCCCAGACGTCGTGGTTGACCCACTCGGCGGCCTGGTTGGCGAAGCCGACGTCAAAGTGCATCAGGATGGGCCACAGGCCCAGCACGATGAGGATAATGCCCAGCAGGAAGAACAGCAGGCGGTCAACGGTTGCTAGTGCTCTAGACATTGGTTTCGACCTCCTGGACCGGCTCGATGGTCACGCTGACCCGTGGGGTGGACTCCAGCGTCTGCAGTGCTTGGCTGACGACCTCCTCCACGCGCGGGGCCAGCGCCGGATCTTCGGTGTCCCCGTTGACGGTGATCTTGACGTTCTTGTCCGTGGCCTGGGTACGGGCGGCCGCAACGCCCGGGACCTGGCGGGCCACCGCGCTGGAGCGGCGGGCCACGTCCACGGCGCGCAGCCAGACCGAGGCTCGCTCGGACTCGAGGCGCATGTGGGTCTTCCGGCGCGGCTTGAAGGCCACGATGAGGAAGATAAGACCCACCACGACCGCGGCCACGCCGGCCCAGATCATCCAGGTCTCCAGGTTCTCCCGCGCCACTAGGTCGGTGACCGGGGTGACCCAGGAACTGGCGTTGGCGTCCGTGGCCACGAGCCAGGTTTCCCGGCCGGCCACGACGGCCAGCGCGAGCAACAACAGGCCCAGGAAGATGGCCCAGCCGCGCGCGGCGGGGGAGGCCGTGGGCTGCTGGCCTAGGCCGACGATTTCCTTGTTATCGGGATTAGCGGACATCGTAGCCTCCCTTCGGCGGTTGCGGCTGAGGCGCCTTCCGGCGCTTATGGGACGGGACGATTTCGGGGCTGCGGACCTGCAGCGGCGAGACCTCGATCTGGCGCAGCGGCTCCGGGCGAGGCGCGTAGACGTGCGCCGGCGACGGGTTGGCGGGCCGGATCTCGATCCGACGCAGCGGCTGGCTGGACGCGGTGCGCACTGGGCGCGGCTCGTGCTCGAAGGCCTCGCCGTGGGCGCGCAAGCGTCTCGGGGCAGGGGCCTGCACCGAGCGTGGGGTAACCGGCTCCGGGGTGACCGGGCTGGTGACCCGAGCCTCGCGCGGCTGCGCGATCCGGCGTGGGCGGAACGGGGAGGCGTCCGGGGACACGGAACGCACCTCCGGCTCGCGGCCGGCGTCGATAGAACGCAGGCGGACCGGCTCCGGCGAGTGGATCTCCGCGAGCTTGTCGATGCCGCGTACCGTCTCCGGCTGCCAGATGCGGTGCGGGTTGACCTGCGGGCTAAACGCCGCGGCGTGCGGGCGGGCGGCCACGCTGGTCGGCGCGATGCGCTCGCCCGGGACCACGGTGCCCACGGCGACGTTGACCCGGGTGGTCTCGTAGTCCGTGTAGGTGCGCGCGGCCTCCGCGATGGCGGCACGAACCTGCTCTGCGACCTGGGTTACGGGCGCGGGCCACGTGACCGCGATGGAAGCCTCCACCGCGAGGACGCGGCGGTAGGAATCTACCTGGGCGTGCACGCGCGGGAAGCCGCGGCCGACGATACCGGCGAGTTTCGAGTCCACGTCGCAGGTTCCGGGCACGGAACGGATGGCTGCCGTGACCAACTTGTCGAAAGTGCGGATGGAAATATCCGTCGCGCCAGCGTTATCCGCCCCGGCCCCAGTGGGGTTGTTCGGGGTGTCGGTCATTAGCCTTGGCCCTTGTCTTTGCCGATGATGTTGTACCAAATTTCGGAAAGATTGATGCGGCCATCAAAGTGCGCGCCGATGACACCGCCGATGGCGCCGAACAGGATTAAAAGCAGCACCAGGGGCAGATTGCCCAGAATGATGGCGAAGGCCAAAACAACACCGGCGACGATGCCGTAAGTGGTGTAGTTGTTCATAGGTTTACCCTTCGGTGGGAAAGTAGAAGTCGGGCTGTTTGCTCGTCTACGAGGTCGGGCCAGGGGCCGGTTGGGCGGCGGAAGAGTCCGCGTTCGCTACAGCGGAGGCGTTCGGGACAGCATCCGCGATGCGGACGTCCACGCGTTGCAGCTCGGGAACGGTTTCCCGGGCCTTGTCGCGCACGCGGTCGGCCAGATCGTGGAGATCCTTAGTGTGGGAAAGATCCGCGACCACCTGGATTTCGATCTGCGTGTCGTTGCGCTGGTGCATGTGGCGGATGCCCGGGATGCGTTGACCCGGGAAATACAGAGAGACTTCCCCGAAGCGTCCGCCGAAAAGCTCGGCGACGCCGGGAAGTCCTTCCAGTGCTGCAGCTAGCCCTTGGGCCTGGTCTGCCTCTAAGAGGAAGCGAGAACGGGGGCTGGGCATGAGTTACTACGCCTGGTTGCCGGCGATGGCCTGCTGCTCGTGGTCGTCGTGGTCTTCCCCCGGCAGCTTCACGTCGTGGACGATGACGTCGACGCGGTCAACGTTGAGGCCGGTCATGCGCTCCACAGCGTTCATGATGTTGCGGCGGATGGCCTCGGCCAGCTCGTGGATGGCCACGCCGTACTCGGCGATGATGGCGACCTCGACTGCAGCGGTGCCCTCGGAAACCTCAACGGACACGCCCTGGCGGACGTCCTCGGAAGCGCCGAAGGACTCACGGATGGAGCCCAGCATGCGGGCGCCGCCGCCACCCAGGGCGGAAACGCCGGAGACCTCGCGGGCAGCGATACCGGAGATCTTGGCCACCACGTCGTCATCGATGGTGGTGGTGCCGTACTCGGTCTCCAGGTTGGAGTTCACCTTGCGCTGGGAGACCTCCTCGCCGCTGACCTTCTGGGCCGGGGCGTTTTGGGAAGCGGAATCCTGCACCTTGTTTACGTTAGCCGAGTTGTTGTTGGAGTTCTTGCCGGAGTTTGCGGTGTTGTTAGCCACAGCTATTTCCCTTTCAATAATGGGGTTTTATTTACGGCACAAATTATACGGAGATTTCACGGAACCGGCTCGTTGTTAATGCAGGGATAGAGAAATCTTTATGCAAAGGTGACTTTTAGCACTGTTTGGGCAATGGTTTGGAAAAAGCGAGTCTACGTGCTTTAATACAAGGGTTGCTTTAACACGGCAGCGTGTCCTCTGGACTGACGGAAAGGCCGCGGTAGGAAACTGCGGAAGGGCTTCCGGAGAGGAGGAGGAAGACGCTGGCGCTGGTAAGGCGAACATGACGCTTTCGCATAGGGCCTGCTCCGGCAGGTGCTAACGAAGGTCTAAGGATCGGGCTAGGTCCGCGTTTGAGCAGAGACATCCCGAGAATTAGAACCGGAGAAGGGGCATGGCAAATAAACAGCGGCAGTATAGTAAATCGGTTCGGATTGCCACGTGTAATGCGTGAAAACCGTCCTCGAGTAGCTTGAATTGACTTCGGGTCTTGTACCCCGAAAGGAAGTCGGTGCCTGTTTTTGCCAGGCCGAGCACTTCTTCGCCGTCATGGCAGTCAAGACAACTGGCGTTGCGCCCAGGCCCCTGGCCCGGACAACGTTATAGAGAAATCGAGAAGCAAATTTCCACCGCTTCACGCCCCGGTAGAACCGGGTATGTGAAAGTGGGAAAGCGAGAAAGAGGATAAGCGTGGCGGGACAAAAAATCCGCATTCGGCTGAAGGCCTATGACCACGAGGCTATCGACGCTTCTGCCAAGAAGATCGTCGAAACTGTCACCCGCACGGGTGCCCGTGTCGTTGGCCCGGTGCCGCTGCCGACCGAAAAGAACGTATACGCCGTTATTCGTTCTCCACACAAGTACAAGGACTCTCGCGAGCACTTCGAAATGCGCACCCACAAGCGCCTGATCGACATTCTCGACCCGACGCCGAAGACCGTTGACGCCCTGATGCGCATCGATCTTCCGGCAAGTGTCGACGTGAACATTCAGTGATCGACGAATAGAACTTTGGTGGAGAAATACTAATGAGTGAAAACGAGATCAAGGGCATTCTGGGCCGCAAGCTCGGCATGACCCAGGTCTTCGACGAGGAGAACCGCGTTGTGCCGGTCACCGTCGTCGAGGCTGGGCCGTGCGTTGTCACCCAGATTCGTACCGTAGAAACCGATGGCTACAACGCCATCCAGATCGCCTTCGGCGACATGGATCCCCGCAAGGCTAAGAAGCCGGCCGCTGGCCACTTCAAGAAGGCTGGCGTGACCCCGCGTCGCCACGTGGCCGAGATCCGTATGGACGACACCTCCGCTTACGAGGTCGGCCAGGACGTGACCGTTGAGATCTTCGAAGGCGTTGACTTCGTGGATGTCACCGGCACCACCAAGGGCCACGGCTACGCCGGCGCTATGAAGCGCCACGGCTTCGCCGGCCAGGGCGCTGCCCACGGTAACCAGGCTGCTCACCGCCGCGTCGGCGGTATCGGCGGCGCTGCTACCCCGGGCCGCGTCTTCAAGGGTAAGCGCATGGCTGGCCGCATGGGCCAGGACCGCGTTACCACGCAAAACCTGAAGGTTCAGAAGATCGATGCCGAGTCTAACCTGCTGCTCATCAAGGGTGCTATCCCGGGTGTGCGCGGTGGACTCGTCACCGTTAAGACCGCAGTGAAGGGCGGTGCACACGCATGAGCAACCTTAAGCTAGACGTCCAGACCGCTGAGGGTAAGACCAACGGCTCCGTGGAGCTGCCGGCTGAAATCTTTGACACCGAGGCATCCATCGCTTTGATGCACCAGGTCGTTACCGCTCAGCTGGCTGGCGCCCGTCAGGGCACCCACGCCACCAAGACCCGCGGCGATGTCCGCGGCGGTGGCCGCAAGCCGTTCCGCCAGAAGGGCACCGGCCGAGCTCGTCAGGGCTCCATCCGTGCCCCGCACTACACTGGCGGCGGCACCGTGCACGGTCCGCAGCCGCGTAACTACGCGCAGCGCACCCCGAAGAAGATGATCAAGGCTGCTCTCTTTGGCGCACTGTCCGACCGTGCTCGCAACGAGCGCATCCACGTCATCGAAGAACTGGTTCCGGGCCAGAAGCCGTCCACCAAGTCGGCTAAGGCCTTCCTCGAGCGCCTGACCGACCGCAAGAACGTGCTGCTGGTCATCGGCCGCGAGGACCTGAACGCTCGCCGCAGCGCCAACAACCTGGAAAACGTCCACATCCTGGACGCTGGCCAGCTGAACACCTACGACGTCCTGAACGCGGACGACGTTGTGTTCTCCGTTGAGGCTCTGCATACCTTCGTCAACCGTGTCAACGGCACTGACGAGGCCAAGGAGGTCAACAATGGCTAAGACCGTTAACCCGCGCGATATCATCATCGCCCCGGTCGTCTCTGAAAAGTCCTACGGCCTGATGGAGCAGAACGTCTACACGTTCTTCGTCGCCAAGGACTCCAACAAGACCCAAATCAAAGATGCCGTAGAGCAGATCTTCGGCGTGAAGGTCGACTCCGTCAACACCGTTAACCGCGAGGGTAAGCTGAAGCGCACCCGCACCGGTTTCGGCCGACGCAAGTCCACCAAGCGCGCCTACGTGACGCTCCGTGAGGGCAGCGACTCCATCGACATCTTCGGCGCTGGCGCCTAAGAGGAAAGTCGAGAAGTAAGGAAGAATTATGGCTATTCGTAAATACAAGCCGACAACTCCGGGTCGCCGCGCATCCTCCGTGTCTAAGTTCGAGGAAATCACTCGTTCTACTCCGGAGAAGTCCCTGCTGCGTCCCCTGAGCAAGACCGGCGGCCGTAACAACTACGGTCGCATCACCACCCGCCACATCGGCGGTGGCCACAAGCGCCGTTACCGTCTGATCGACTTCCGTCGTAACGACAAGGACGGCATCCCGGCAAAGGTCGCTCACATCGAGTACGACCCGAACCGCACCGCAAACATCGCTCTGCTCCACTACGTGGACGGCGAGAAGCGCTACATCATCGCACCGAAGGGCCTGAAGCAAGGCACCATGGTCGACTCTGGCGCCAACGCCGATATCAAGACCGGTAACAACTTGCCGCTGCGCAACATCCCGACCGGTACCATCATCCACGCTGTAGAGCTGAAGCCGGGTGCCGGCGCTAAGCTGGCCCGCTCCGCTGGTGCTTCCATCCAGCTGCTGGGTAAGGAAGGCAAGTACGCAGTCCTGCGTATGCCGTCTTCCGAAATCCGCCGCGTGGACATCCGCTGCCGCGCTACCGTCGGTGAGGTCGGCAACGCTGACCAGATGAACATCCGTTGGGGCAAGGCCGGCCGTCTGCGTTGGAAGGGCGTTCGCCCGACCGTCCGTGGTGTTGTTATGAACCCGGTCGACCACCCGCACGGTGGTGGTGAGGGTAAGACTTCCGGTGGTCGCCACCCGGTTTCCCCGTGGGGCCAGAAGGAAGGCCGTACCCGCAACCCGAACCGTTACTCCAACAACATGATCGTGCGCCGTCGTCGCCCGAACAAGAAGCGCTAAGAGGAGGTAAAAATGCCACGCAGCCTAAAGAAGGGCCCCTTCGTCGATGAGCACCTCCTCAACAAGGTAGATGCTCAGAACGAGGCAGGCACCAAGCAGGTCATCAAGACCTGGTCCCGCCGTTCGACCATTTTGCCGGACTTCATTGGCCACACCTTCGCCGTCCACGACGGCCGGAAGCATGTGCCGGTGTTTGTCGACGACTCCATGGTCGGCCACAAACTGGGCGAGTTCGCCCCCACCAAGACCTTTAAGGGTCACGTCAAGGATGACAAGAAGGGACGTCGATAAGCGATGAGTGACACCATCACCAACGCCAGCGCTACGGCCCGTTACGTCCGCGTAACCCCGATGAAGGCGCGCCGCGTTATCGACTTGGTACGCGGTAAGTCCGTATCCGAGGCACTGGCTATCCTGAAGTACGCCCCGCAGGGCGCTGCTAAGCCGGTCGCTAAGGTCGTTGCCTCGGCCGCTGCTAACGCTGAGAACAACTTCGGGCTCGACCCGAAGACCCTGGTCATCTCCGAGGCTTACGCCAACGAGGGTCCGACCATGCGTCGTTTCCAGCCGCGCGCCCAGGGCCGCGCATTCATGATCCGTAAGCGCACCAGCCACATCACCGTGGTGGTCGAGAGCCAGCAGGAAGGGGCCAAGTAATGGGCCAGAAAATCCATCCTCACGGCCTACGTTTGGGCATCACTTCCGACTGGAAGACCCACTGGTACGCCGATAAGGACGACTACGCAAAGTACGTAGCCGAAGACATCAAGATCCGCGAGTACCTGTCGACGGGTCTCGAGCGCGCCGGCATCGCCGACGTCGTCATCGAGCGCACCCGTGACCGCGTCCGCGTCGACATTCACACCGCCCGCCCGGGCATCGTGATCGGTCGCCGCGGTGCTGAGGCCGACCGCATCCGCCGTGGGCTGGAAAAGCTCACCGGCAAGATGGTTGCCCTCAACATTCTCGAGGTCAAGCAGGTCGACGCCAACGCCACCTTGGTTGCTCAGTCCATCGCTGAGCAGCTGGTCAACCGCGTTGCTTTCCGCCGCGCTATGCGCAAGGCTATCCAGTCCGCTATGCGCCAGCCGCAGGTCAAGGGCATCAAGGTCCTCTGCTCTGGTCGTCTGGGCGGCGCTGAGATGTCCCGCACCGAGCGCTACCACGAAGGCCGCGTTCCGCTGCACACCCTGCGTGCGGAAATCGACTACGGCACCGCAGAGGCCCACACCACCTTCGGCCGCATCGGCATTAAGGTGTGGATCTACAAGGGTGACGTTGTCGGCGGCGTACGCGAATCCGAACTGAACGCTCCGGCGCAGGGCCGCGGCCGCGACCGTGGTGGTCGTTCCCGCCGCGGCGGCCAGCGCCGTCAGCGCGCACAGCAGAAGCAGGAGGGCTAATCCATGCTGATTCCTAAGCGCGTCAAGTACCGTCGTCAGCACCGCCCGGGTCGGCGCGGTGTCTCCAAGGGCGGTAACCGCATCAACTTCGGTGATTACGCCATCCAGGCTCTGGAGCCGGCGTACATCACCAACCGTCAGATTGAGGCCGCACGTATTGCCATTAACCGTCACGTCAAGCGCGGTGGCAAGGTGTGGATCAACATCTTCCCGGACCGTCCGTTGACCCAGAAGCCGCTCGGCGTTCGTATGGGTTCCGGTAAGGGCCCGGTCGAGAAGTGGGTGGCTAACGTCAAGCCGGGCCGCGTTCTTTTCGAGATGAGCTACCCGAACGAGGCCACCGCTATTGAGGCTCTGCGCCGTGCCGGCCAGAAGCTTCCGTGCAAGGTCCGCATCATCAAGAAGGAGGACCAGTTCTAATGGCTACCGGTACCCCCGCCCACGAGTTCCGCGAACTCGACAACTCTGAGCTGGAAAACCGCCTGAAGGATGCGAAGGAAGAGCTGTTCAACCTCCGTTTCCAGAAGGCTACTGGCCAGCTGACCAACAACCGCCGCGTCAGCGTTGTAAAGCGCGACATCGCCCGCATTTACACCGTTCTGCGTGAGCGCGAGTTGGGCCTGTCCGTTGCTCCGGGAGCTGAGGCTTAATTATGAGTGAGGCAAACGTGACTGAATCCAAGAAGCAACCGACTCCGAAGAAGGAGAAGGAAAAGGGCGCCCGCAAGGTCCGCACCGGCTACGTGGTTTCTGACAAGATGCAGAAGACTATTGTCGTCGAGCTTGAAGACCGCAAGCAGCACGCCCTGTACGGCAAAATCATGCGCTCCAACTCCAAGGTGAAGGCGCACGACGAAGACGAGATCGCCGGCGTCGGCGACCGCGTCCGCATCGCCGAGACCCGCCCGCTGTCCAAGGACAAGCACTTCCGTCTCGTCGAGATCGTCGAGAAGGCTAAGTAAAAACTAGCCCTTTCGCGATGAAGCGATTAAGGCCCGCAGCAACCATCTGGTTGGCTGCGGGCTTTTTCTATGTCCCGCCGCCGCACCAGCGCAAACAGGCCGGCGGCGTATTGCAGAATGAAAAGATGAGAGATTTGAGTTAAGGGGCCGGCATGTGGTTGAATATTGGGGTTGCTAAAAGCTTGGTCGGCGCGCGGTGCGTTCCGAACCGCAGCCCCGAGACCCCTCGACATGTTCGTTGTAAGGCTTTAGCTCCAATCATGTAAGTAGACCAGGTGTGGCAAGGACGGAAATCTTGTCCCACGTTAATCCAGGTCAGGAGACCCATAGTGATTCAGCAAGAATCGCGCCTGCGCGTCGCCGATAACTCGGGTGCACGAGAGCTGCTCGTCATCCGTCCCCTCGGCGGCTCCGTACGTCGCTTCGCTGGCATCGGTGACGTTGTCGTCGCCACTGTCAAGGAGGCCGTACCAGGCGGAAACGTTAAAGAAGGTGACATCGTCAAGGCTGTCATCGTCCGTGCCAAGAAGGAAACCCGTCGTCCGGACGGCTCCTACATCCGCTTTGATGAGAACGCTGCTGTCATCCTGAAGGGTGAGAGCGAGCCTCGCGGTACCCGTATCTTCGGGCCGGTTGCTCGTGAGCTGCGTGACAAGCGCTTCATGCGCATCGTTTCTCTCGCCCCGGAGGTGATCTAGTCTTATGAAGATTCATAAGGGAGATATGGTCGTTGTCATCTCGGGCCCGGATAAGGGTGCCCAGGGCAAGGTCATCGAGGCATACCCGAAGCGCGAGAAGGTCCTCGTCGAGGGCGTCAACCGCATCAAGAAGCACGTCGCCAACTCCGCTACCGAGCGCGGTGCTGAGTCCGGCGGAATCGTGACCCAGGAGGCTCCGATCCACGTGTCCAACGTTGCGATCCTGGACTCCGAGGGCAAGCCGACCCGCGTGGGCTACCGTTTCGATGAAAACGGCAAGAAGGTCCGTATCGCGCGTAGCAACGGGAAGGACATCTAAACATGAGCGAGAACTACACCCCGCGCCTGAAGGCGCGCTACCGCGACCAAATCAAGAACACCCTCAACGAGGAGTTCCACTACGACAACGTCATGCAGATTCCGGGCGTGACCAAGGTTGTGGTCAATATGGGCGTCGGCGACGCTGCCCGTGACTCCAAGCTGATCAACGGTGCACTGGACGACCTGGCCCTCATCACCGGCCAGAAGCCGCAGCTGCGCCGCGCACGCAAGTCCATCGCAAACTTCAAGCTGCGCGAGGGCATGCCGATCGGTGCCCGCGTCACCCTGCGTGGCGACCGCATGTGGGAGTTCCTGGACCGCCTGCTGACCATCGCGCTGCCGCGTATTCGTGACTTCCGCGGTCTGTCTGATCAGCAGTTCGACGGCCACGGCAACTACACCTTCGGCCTGTCCGAGCAGTCCATGTTCTACGAGATCGATATCGACAAGATCGATCGTCCGCGTGGTATGGACATCACCGTCGTGACCACCGCTACCAACGACGACGAGGGCCGCAAGCTCCTGCGCGAGCTGGGCTTCCCGTTCAAGTAAGGTAGCAAGCCGAGCTCTCAGCCGAGCCAAGGCTAGGAACTCGCGCTAAGCAAGAACCCCGGCGGGTACTCACACGAAGTACTGAACTGCTCCCCATTAGTTGGACTGAGAAATCAGTTACCGATTAGTGGGGAGTAGTTTTTCATTGAGAGCTCGAAGTTCGCTGAGTGAGCATCAGCGGGAGCAATTGGTTGAAGTTTTTTTGCAAGGCATGGGCTATGGTGCCGCTGCTACTGCTCTTGGTGTCTCCAAATACGCCGCCCGTATGCTCTGTCGTCGGTTTAAGCTGCATGGCAGACTATGTCTTGTGGAAAAACCGACTAAGCCGCAGTATTAGTTCGAAATCAAGAATGAAGTTGTCCAACGCCACCTTGCTGGTGAGACAGCGATGGATCTTGCGCGCGAGTTTGGCCTGTCATCAGAGCAGCTGGTCAGCGGGTGGTCGTGGAAATGGCGTAAAGGTGGCGATGAGGAACTAAAACCGAAGCGGAAGGGCAGGCCCAAGCGCTCGGTCACGCCGAAGCCGCTCTCGGAGGAAGCGAAGCTGCGTCGTCAGATCGCACGGTTGGAAGCGGAAAACGCATATCTAAAAAATTGCGGAACTTGAGGAATCAGGGACACGCCTGAAGGTCCAGGCGATTGTCATCCTCAAGTCACGGCATCGTCTGCAATACCTTTGGATGCGGCAGGCATGCCGAGAGCACTGTTCTTCTGTCACCAGAAACGACTCAGCGAGCCGGATAAGCACGCTGCGCTCAAAGACGCGATGCGGGAAAGTTTCGAGCGTGAAAAGCATCGCTACGACTACCGACGAGTGCTACTTGACCTGCGCAACCAGGGGTGGGTGGTCAATCACAAGCTCGTCTACAAACTCACGTGCGAGATGGGGCTTCGAGCCAAGGTCCGCCAGCGCAGGCCATATGTTTCCTATAACGGGACGATCAGTCACATTGCCGACAACACACTTGATCGCAAGTTCACCCCGATGAGCCAAATACCGTCTTTGTCAGCGACGTCACCGAGTTCAGGGTCGCAGGCCGCAAGGTCTACCTGTCACCGGTGATGGATTTGAACGACCGTTCAATCGTTGCCCACACCGTGGCTACATCGCCGTCGACAGCGTTTACCGCCGATTCTTTAACTAAGACGATTAAAACGTGTGCGCCTGAGCCTGGGTGGATGATGCATACCGATCAAGGTTTCCAGTACCAGCATTCGTCCTGGCGCAACCTGATTCATGACAACGGTGGTGTTCAGTCGATGTCGCGTAAAGCCAACTGTTACGACAACGCGGTCATGGAGAATTTCTTCGGGCACTTAAAAACCGAGATGTACCACGGAGAAGTCTTCGACACCGTCGCAGAGTTCAACCAGGCGATCGACGAGTACATCCAGTGGTACAACGCCGAACGCATCCAACAACGACTCAAGGGTCTGACCCCGATGCAATATCGAAATCAGACCCTTGAAGCCCTAACCGCCTAGAATTAAACCAGTCCAACTTTCGGGGGCCAGTTCATACCGGCTGGGGTTCTTCTCTGTCTTCTGTCTTTGTTGACTCCGCTTCGCTCTTTAGTTGACGCCCCCGTGCCACTGCGATACGTAGCAGAGTCCTGTGCGCTCTGCGGTGTATCCGAGATATAAGGTCGCTTAGAAAGCTGCATAGCCGCCTGCTGAGTGTCGGCGGCTGCTTACCGGCTACGGTCGCTGAGCTGGGCATAGAAAAGCTCCCGCAGTCACCGAGTTGGTGAGTACGGGAGCTTTAGCGTTTACGGCTTCGCGTAATTAGGCGAAGAACTTGCGACGGGCCACGAAGGCGGCGGCGCCTGCCATGGCGACGACGGCCAGCGCGATGAGGCCGCGTGCCACAGTGTTGGAGCCGGTCTCAGCGGCCATGCCGCGCGGGGCGGTGGCGGTGTCCTGAGCGGTGCCGGCACTCTGGGCGCCGGCGTAGGCGGCCTCGTCCAGCTTGCCGCCCTGGGCGATGACCTCGTCCTTGTTAGCGGCCAAAAGTTCCTCGGAGGCCGCCTTTTCCTCTGCGGTCGGCTGCTCGTTCACGCGGGACTTGTCCTGGGTGTAGGTCTTGCCGTCCTGCATCAGGTACCAGGTCACGCCGCCGATGATGAGGGCTGCCGGCAGGGCCAGCCAAGCCAGTTTGGAGTAGTCCTTTTCTTCCTCCGCCTGCTGCTTGTTGTACTCGGCCAGCATGGCATCGGAAGCAGCGCGCATCTCGTCGGTGATCGGCTCGTTGACCTTGGCCGGATCGTCGACGTAGACGCCCTTGTCCTGGGTGGACTGGTACCAGGTCACGCCGTCCTTATCGGTGATTTCTGTCGGGAGCGGGATGCCTTCGTTGTCGCCGAGTTCCTCGCGTGCGGCGCGGTTGTCCAGCATCGCCTGGGAAGCAGCGCGCATCTCGTCGGTGACCGGCTCGTTGACCTTAGCCGGGTCGTCGACGTAGACGCCCTTGTCCTGGGCGGACTGGTACCAGGTGGTGCCCACTTCCTCGATGGTGGCCGGGCCGGGGATGCCCTCGTTTTCCGCGGGGGTGCCTTCTTCGCCGGCGTCACCGGATTCGCCTTCGGAGGTGAAGTCGTTTTCTTCGCGCCACTCATTCAGGGCATTGTCGAGCTCGGTGCCGGTCAGTTCGGTGGCATCCTCGCCGAAACCGGAGACGTACTTGCCCTCGGCGTTCTTGTAGTACTCCGTGCCGTCGACGGTGAGCGACATCGGGTTTTCCTGGGCCTGAGCGACGACGGTGCCGCCCAGGGTAAGAGCTGCGGCCAGGACGCCGGCGGTCAGGGTGCGGGTGAGCTTCTGCATGAGAGGTTCTCCTTGAGAGTGATGGGACTAGGCGCCAATTTCGAATAGAGGACCATGGCGCCATCGAAACTGAGATTACCCCCCAATAGCCACTTTTGTCACAGGACGTAACAATTTTCTCTTCAGCAACTTTGAATACTTCGGCACAATTTGGGGCCTAAAAGGGTAGACAGGGTTCGGAGTGAAAATGCCCGGGACTGGGTAAATCTCCAGCTAGGTAGTGGATCGAACAGCTTTCGGCGTGTAGAACCCGTATCGCCCCGGCGTAAAGGTATTATTTAAGGCCTCTTCCTTCGCTGGGGGTAAATTTCGGGGGTATAGATATTTACGCCGGTACGGGTCGCGGCGCGCTGCCGCTAGGCCGAGGCCGGGGCCTTGCCCGGGTAGGGCACGGGCTGGACCTCGTCCGGGGAGACCTGGTCCGGCGCATCGTTGCCGGCGTCGGGGCTGACCACGGACTCCAGCTGCCAGCCCACCACCGCGTTGCGGACGGCCGGCTGCCACAGGTTGGCGGGCTGGATGCAGCTGATGGTCAACAGGCGCCCGGGCTGGGGACCGTCACCCCACACGGCGGTATCGTCAGCCAGGCCACCCTTGTCGGGGTCGTGGAGGTCAGTTGCTTTATAGACCAGCCAGTCGTCGCCGGAGGCCTCCGTGCGCAGATAGAGCTTGTCGCCCACGCTGACGCGGTGCTCGTCGCTGCCGCCGTCGTAGAGGTTGTCGAAGACCCCGGGCACACCCGCGCCCGTGTGGCCGGCGACCACCACAAGGTCCTCGGCGGTGGTGCCGGGCAGGGAATAGGGGCGGTCATCCGCGGTATACGTGCACGCGGTGTCCATGTTTTCCGGATCGATGGCGCCGTCCGTGACTCGGCAGGGCTCCGCGTCGAAATTAGCGTGAATGCCTACCGCCGGCACGTACATCTCCTGCGCCGGCGACGGGGCGATAGCTGGGGACTGACCTGTGTGAGCCGACAGCTGTGGGGCCTGAGTGATCTCCTCCGGGGTGTCGACGGTGTGCTGGATGGAGAAGATCAGTGCGACCGTAGCGACGAGGCCGACCGCGACGCGGACCGCGCCGTTGTCGGACCACGCGCGGAGCAATCCGGGCCGGGCCTTGGCTTGGCTGGTGTTGGCTTCCCTGCTAACCGGCGGGGCCGCGGCAGCCTCCTGCCGCGGGAAAGCCAAAGGGTGCTGCCGCGGGGCGGTGTCCGCGCTCCGGCGAGGGCTTGTGGCTTTTGGGCGTGGGAGGGCAGTGGAGCGCGAATCCGGGCGGGCAGCGTCGTCTCGGGCTTGTAAGGCGGCCCAGGCACTGGTGTGTCGGTGGCTTGGCATCGAGGTGGCTCCGAAAGGGGTAAGGCGGGGAGGGGAAGGGGGCCCGCCGGTGGGGCCGGCGGAACGAATATACACAACCATAGTGCCTGGAGTGATTGGAGTTGCAAAAGACACGATTGGGGTGATGGGAAACTTGCTGCCTGATTATGCAACTGCTGTATAGAGCCTTAGAATTTTATGCGTACTAGGCCCGCGTGGCCCCTTCCGCGTAACTGCAGTAAAGGAAATCAATGTCGTTGAATGATTCGGCCGCCGCGGCCGTCAATAAGAAAGTGACCCTGCTGGACAAGTCCTTCAGTAGGTTTGCCGGCCGCTCCACCCTGGCGGGCGTCTACCTGACCGTGGGCACTGCCTTCGCGGGCGTCGTGGGCAACGCCGTGGAGCAGCTCGTGCCCGGCCTGGGCACCCCGGTATTCGCCATGCTCTTCGGCTTGGGCCTGTTCGCCATCGTGGTGCTCGGCGCTGACTTGGCCACCGGCAACATGATGTACATGGTCTATGGCGCGGTCAACAAGCAGGTTTCTTGGGGCAAGGGGCTCTGGCTGCTTATCGTCACGACCTTCTTCAACCTGGTGGGCGTGATTCTTTTCGCCGCGGCTATGGGCATGTCGGCGAAATTCTCCGGCATGGACCCCAGCCACCTCATCGTCACCCTGTCCGAGGGCAAGCTGACCAAGACCCCGCAGGGCATGTTCGTCGAGGCCATCCTGGCCAACTTCGTGGTCAACATGGCCATCGTGGGTGGCATCTTCGCCAAGGAGGTCGTCTCCAAGTTCTTTATGATCGTGCCGATCATCGCCTGCTTCGTGGGCCTGGGCCTCGAGCACGTTATTGCTAACTTCTGCCTCTTCCTGCTCACCGCCTTCGGCTCGGATCCGCTCCCGGCCGCGCTGACCATCGGCAACGTCGCGCTCAACTGGACCCTGGTCTGGCTGGGCAACCTGGTCGGCGGCGGCTTCCTCATCGGCGGCGTCTACGCCTGGCTGAACAACGGTCCTGAGGAATACCGCGACTAATCCCTGCCAGGGGCAAGGACTCTCGCGCCTTTTGGCTCCGCAAGTCTCCCAATTTCGGGGCGTTCTCACGTGGTGAGGACAAGGCCCGCTGGGTATGTGCCCGGCGGGCCTTGGTGATCTGGTGGTGCGTGTGCGGGGCGTCTAGCCGTGCGAGCGGTCCAGCTGGCCGGAGTACAGTTTAAACCGGTTGCCGCGGGCGAAGCCGACGAGCGCCATGCCGGCCTCACGGGCGGTCTCGACGGCAAGGGAGGAAGCGGCGGAGACCGCAATCAGCGCGGGGAAGCCGGCCATGGCGGCCTTTTGTACCAGCTCGAAAGAGGCGCGGGAGCTGACCACCAGCACCAGGTCGTGGGCGGGTAGGCGGCCTTCCAGCAGCAGGTGTCCGATGACCTTGTCGGCGGCGTTGTGCCGGCCGATGTCCTCGCGCACGACTACCGGTTCGCCGTCCATGGTGAAGGCGGCCGCGGCGTGGATGCCGCCGGTCTTTTTGAACTGTTTTTGGTGCTCGCGCAGGCGGTCCGGGATGGTTGCGATGAGCTGCGGGTCCACGTCCCAGTGGGGATGGGGTAGGGCAGCTTGTGCTGGAGCTGCGCGATGGAGGAAGTACCGCAGACCCCGCACGCGGAGGTCGTCAGCCCCAGGCGCAGATCCGATAACTCGATGACGTTCTGACGCGCCAGTTCCGGTTGCGTCCCTTAGTGTGGTGTAACGCTTGCTGACGGTGGGCCCCGGGTAAGCAGGGGCGGCCACCGCCAGTAACCTTTCGACTCAACTACCACATCTCACCGAAAGGCACATGACGATGACCGCTGCACCACATTCTATCGACCCGGCAACCTACTTGGACGATCTGCTCGCCCAAGCCTCCCCAGATTTGATGCGGCAGATGCTGCAAGGGTTTATCAACCAGATCCTCTCCGCCCAAGCTGACACCGTCTGCGGCGCCGAATACGGCGTCGCCTCCACCCAACGCGTCAACCACCGCAATGGGTACCGCCACCGCGACCTCGACACCCGTGTCGGCACAATCGATGTGGCAGTACCGAAATTGCGCCACGGCGCGTTCTTCCCCGACTGGCTGCTGGAGCGCCGCTCGCGTGCAGAACGGGTCTTATCGACCGTGACTGCAACCTGCTACCTCAAAGGCGTCTCGACCCGCAGAATGAACGACCTGGTAGCCACGTTGGGTATTGCCAACATGACGAAATCCCAAGTCTCACGCATGTCGGAAGAACTCGACGAGATGGTCACCGACTTCAAAAACCGCCCACTGGACCCGGCGGCTACACCTACCTGTCGTGCGACGCGCTCACGATCAAAGTGCGCGAAGGCGGCCGCGTGGTCAAATGCTCCGTCCTTTTGGCCACCGGGGTCAACGCCGACGGCTACCGCGAAATGCTTGGCATGCATGTCGCCACAGCAGAATCCAACGCGTCATGGAAAGGTTTCTTCCAAGACTTAAAAGCCCGCGGGCTTCGCGGTGTCTACTTAGTCACCAGTGATGCCCACGAAGGCATCCAGCATGCCATTTCTGAAGCGCTGCCCGATGCGTCGTGGCAGCGGTGCCGCACCCATTTCGCGAAAAACCTCTACGAGAAAGTCCCCAAGACCCAGTGGCCGATGGTCTCTGCGATGTTCCAGACCATCTTCCAGCAACCCGACGCCGCATCCACCTGGTCCCAAGCCCGTGAGGTTGTCAACCTACTAGTGCCGAAGTTTCCGCAGGTTGCGACCTACTTGGAGGAATCACTCGATGAAGTATTGACGTTTACCGCAGCCCCGAAACCAGTGTGGTCAAAGATCTGGTCAAACAACCCCACAGAGAGGTTAAACCGAGAAATCCGCCGGCGCACCGATGTTGTGGGCATCTTCCCGAACCGCGAATCCATCATCCGGCTTGTCGGCGCGGTCCTTGCTGAACAACACGACGATTGGATCCAGCAAAAACGCTACATGTCACTATCAGCACTCGAACACACCAAACGACTCATGCGTCATCGCGACCAACCTGGAGGTGACCACAATGATCACCGCCAGCTAACCGCTTAACCCAACCCTGAACTTCATACCGAGCCGAAAGCTAAACGGCTACACCACTCCACGGGACTTGACCGAAGGCAAGCTCACCAAGTCCCCGCAAGGCATGTTGGGTGAGGCAATTGCAGCGAATTTCGTGGTCAATATGGGTATCGTGGGAGCCATTTTTGCCAAGGACGCGGCTTCGAAGTTCTTTGTGATTATCCCGATTATTGGTGCCTTCGTGGCATTAGGGTTGGAGCACATTATCGCCAATTTCTGCCTGTTTAGCATCACGCTTCTCGCTTCCGATCCGGTGCCAGCTTCCTTGACTGCGGGCAATGTGGCGCTCAATTGGAGTCTAGTGTGGATCGGTAACTTCATTGGGGGCGGACTCTTGGTTGGCGGGGTTTATGCTTGGCTCAACCGCGGACCGGAGGCCTACCGCGACTAAGATGACGTCGTGGATGGTGCTGGTAAGTCTGACGAGAGAAAAGAGGCGCCGCGGCTAGTTCTGAAAACTGGCCGCGGCGCCTTCGCTGTTTCTAGAGGTTAGTCAATGTCTTTGACTACATCCGGGTTATTGTCCAACCATTCTTGTACAGCATCCGGCTCTTCGCCTTCATCGTACTGATTGACCACGGTGTCCTCTAAGGAACCGTACTGCTCATCATCTAGCTTCAGATCTCCCAACCACTCAGCAACATCTGGGAAATCATTGCTGAAATCACTGCGAGCCAGCCAGTGCAAGGACTCCGGATCGCCGAGGGAGCCCTTCGGATCCTCCAAGTCCTTCACCGGGAACTTAGAATTGGCCCAGAATGGCCGCCACAGGGTTACTACTATGTCATCTTCATTATCCACGGCGGTCTGCAGCTCGGAAAGCATAGCTGGTGTGGAAGAGGTGGAGAGGTTGTATCCGTCTTCATCCAAGCCATAGTCCTTGATGGCCTTCTTGGAAGCTTCGGTCAGACCAGCGCCCGGCTCAATGCCTACAACCGTTCCATCAAAGTCAGCGGACTTGCCTTTCAGATCCTCGATGGAGTTGATCTCTTCCATGTATTCCGGTACAGCCCACGTCAGGATAGCGTTGTCATAGTAGCTTCCTAGGTCCTCAATATCATCCGAGTACTTGTCCATGTACTGTTCGTGAGTCTTTTCAGACCATGCAGAGGGATAGATATCAATGTCGCCATTGGCCAAGCCAGCGTAGAGAACAGCGGCGTCGGTAAGCTCTTCATGCTTTACGTCGTAGCCTGCAGCTTCAAGCTTGTTCTCGAGCAGGTAGGCGGTGGATAGGCCGTCAGTCCATGAAGGCAGGTAGCCCATGGTAATGGTTCCTTTATCGCCGCCAGAACCTTCAGAATCGGAGTCATTAGAACATGCGGCCGCTGTGAAGGCCAGGGAAGCAGCTGAGAGAACTGCGATTGTCTTACGGATAGTCATGAAAATGTCCTTTCTTGAGTTGAGAGGAGGTCTAAGCATTGGTCTTTTTCTTCTTGCGCAGCAAGGAAAGTAGCGAAGAAGGATAGTGAGAGGGGTTGCCCAACGCGGCCGTTAGGCGGTCTAAGAACACAGCGAGGATAACCACTGCAAGGCCAGCCTCGACGCCTTGGGCCACATCCAGGGTAGAAATGGCGGAGGTAACCTCTTTGCCCAAACCATCTGCGCCCACCATGCCAGCAATTACTGCCATGGATAGCGAGAGCATAATGACCTGGTTGATACCAGCCATAATGGTGGGGATGGCTAAAGGCAGCTGGATGCCGCGAAGGATTTGTCCGGAAGACGCGCCATAAGAGCGGCCGGCTTCAACAGTTTCCTCATCCACTTGCCGGATACCAAGCTCGGTCATGCGAACCCCTGGTGGCAGGGCAAAGATGATGGTGGAAAAGACGCCAGGTACCACACCGATGGAAAAGAAAGTCACTGCCGGGATGAGGTATACGAAGGCGGGCATGGTCTGCATGAAGTCCATAATGGGTCGCACGATGGCACTCACGGTGTGAGACTTAGCAGCCCAAATACCCAGGGGGATAGCGATGACTACGGCGGTTAGAGTGGAAACGAGCACCAATGACATGGTCTCCAGCATCGTTTCCCATTGGCGCATGCCAATTACCAAGACGAACCCCAGCAAAGAGCCAATAGCCAGACGCCAAGAGCGGAAAAACCAAGCGATAAGCACGAAAATTCCGAGCATTACCAAGACAGGTACCGAGGTCAACGCCTCTGAAAACCCCTCCACGAGGAATTCCATCACGGCGCTAAAAGCATCAAAGAGCCATGTAGCATTGTCCGTGAGCCAATCGATGCCGTCATTGGTCCAGTCACCAATAGGAATGCGGGGGATGAAATTGTCATCCATTTAGGCGTTCACCTCTTTCGAATCGGTGGAGGCCGCCGCCAGCAGCGTCACTCGCGGAATAACGCCGCGGAAGCGATTGTCGTTATCCACAACCACGATCGGCGTTGGGGTATCCGCCGCGAGGTGGAAGAGTTCGTGGATGGGGGTCTCCTGCTTGACGGCGTGCATGGTGTTGCTCCGATCAATGGGCAACTCCTCAACGCCTTCGCGCACCGCACGGGCGATATCGTCTTCCCAAACGACGCCGGCTGGGTGGCGCTCGCGATCTAGAACCACCATCCACGGATTCTGGGTCTCGCGAAGCAACTTCTGCGCGGCGAGTGGCCCGTGGCCGGTACCCAAGGTTTCCTTGGGTTGTTCTGCAATATTGGCGGCTACCAGAACGCGAGAGCGATCTACATCCTGAACGAAGTTGGCGACGAAATTGTTTGCTGGGTTCTGCAGGATCTCTTCGGCAGTGCCGATCTGGACAATGCGGCCATCTCTCATCATCGCGATGCGATCGCCAATGCGCATGGCTTCATTCAGATCGTGAGTGATGAAAAGGATGGTCTTGTTGAGCTTGGTCTGCAGTTCCATGAGCTGGTCCTGCATCTCCTTACGGATAAGGGGGTCAAGCGCGGAGAAAGCCTCGTCCATGAGGAGCACCTCTGTGTCTGCAGCTAGGGCGCGGGCTAGGCCTACGCGTTGCTGCATGCCACCGGAGAGCTCGCCCGGTAAATGATCTCCCCAGCCGTTGAGTCCGACCATGTCTAGGGCTTCGTGGGCCTTTGTCGCCCGTTCTTTGCGGGGGATTCCTTTGACCTCTAGGCCGTATGCAGCATTTTCCGCAACAGTTCGATGAGGAAGAAGTGCGAAGTGCTGGAAGACCATGGAAATTTTATCGCGACGGACGTGGCGTAGCTCGGCCTCTGACATCTCAGTCAGGGAGGTTCCGTCGATTTCGAGGGAACCGGCGGTGGCCGGCAAAAGCCCGTTAACCATGCGGATAAGAGTGGACTTTCCGCAGCCGGACAGGCCCATCACCACAAAGATTTCCCCTGGCTCGATATCAAAGGACGCATCAATTACGGCGGCAGTATTGCCCTGCTTCATAAGCTCTTCGCGGCTGGTGCCATTTTTCAGAGCCGTAACTGCCTTGTCGGGTTTATCACCAAAGACTTTGTAGAGTCCTTGCGCTGAAATTCCTGCCATACAGTCCTCCTGAAATTGCGCAGAAAAAATTTAAAGGAGGAACCCGCGGCCGGGTGGTGGAGACAATAAATGCCGCTAGATTTTATGCGACGATGAATTGATCACGAGTTTCTCCACCTACCTACGATGTCACGATTCGTATTGACAGCCAATCTGAAAGCGGTTCACAGGTGGAATTTAACTTAAGGTTTGGATTGGAAGAAATAGGCTGTCGCTAAAGCTGTAGGGGCTAAACCACTGGTAAAAGAGCAGTATAAGAGTTCTAGATTTGGACAGGCAATCCTTAGAGGTGGTCAGTGTAACAAGTGTATAAAAAGTTGAAATTTTGTAGATGCATGACACTGGCTACCCACGAACGTGGCTATGAAGTAGTGGTATTTAGGGAGGTGAGCTCGCCGGAATACATGTTAAAGCGGTCGCCGCGGGCAAATCCCACGAGCGCCATGCCGGTTTCGCGGGCCGTTTTTACCGCTAGGGAGGAGGCGGCGCTGACGGCAACCAGCATTCCGAAGCCGGCCATCGCGGCCTTTTGGACGAGCTCAAAGCTGGCGCGCGAACTCATTACTAAGATGAGATCGTCCGCAGGCAGTCGATCTTCTAGCAGAAGGTGACCGATGACCTTATCTGCGGCGTTGTGTCGGCCGATATCTTCGCGGATGACAACCGGTTCACCGGCCAAGGTGAAGGCACCGGCGGCGTGAATGCCGCCGGTCCTTTTAAATTGCTTCTGTTCGACGCGAAGTGCGTCGGGCAGCTTGGCCATGACATAGGGATCCACCGGCACGTGGGGAATCGGGTATCGCGTTTGCTTGGTCAATGCCTCTATAGAGGAGGTACCGCAGACGCCGCAGGCGGAGTTTGTGGTGGTAAGGCGCAGATCGCTTAGGTCCAGCACATTCTTTTTGGCTAGATCGACGTCGAGCAAGTTATAAGTGTTCATTCCATCGACGGTGGAGCCGGCGCAGTAGCGGGCCTCGGAGACGTCGTTAAGCGAGGCAATGTGGCCTTCCGAATGCAAGAAACCGTGCGCCAGCTCGATGTCGTGGCCGGGAGTGCGCATGGTGGTAGTAATGGTTTGTCCGCCTACGCGAATTTCGAGGGGCTCCTCGCCGGCAACAGTGTCGGCGCGGGTATCGACTTGCAGGCCTTCTCCCAAGCGGACTTTGGTTACAGCAAAAGTGGAATTCTTGCGTCCTGCCATTACCGCAACACCTGCTTTAGGGTGTCAACATTGCTACGTGCTTCGTCTACATCGCTAGAAGCGAGGCCGACGAGGAAAGCCGTAAGCGGGGCCGCCGGGCGGGAGCGATTATGGGCAACGTCTTTGGTTAAGTCCAGGATTTCGCGGGTAAGCGCGGTTGCCTTTTGTGGGTCGAGGCCAAGGTGACGGGCTGCTTCTTCCAGCCACTCGTGGGCGGATTGGATGGGGTCCTCGTGCGTTTGGCTCATAGCCATCTCCTTAATTACGTTCGTGCTGGTCTTGACTCTAATGATCGGGCGGGACTATTTGGAAAACCCCAGGTTATGGCGTAGGATAGTACCTCGTGCTTGCGCCGAGGCTTCGGCGTGCCCCAATTATTGTGAATTTTGGCACGCTGAGCTGCAGAAAGCGCCGAGCCGTTGCAAGAACTGAACATCAACTTTGTTGTAGGCCCCTCGCCGTAGATAGCGGACCGTTGTCTGAATCAAAGGGTGGCGAGCGCCTTACGGTATTGACCGTGGGGAGCGTGAGTAGCCCGAAATCACACGGAGAACGCTTTGGTGAGCACGGGAACCGCAACGAGAAAGGTACACGGTCACTCATATGACTATGACTGATCCTATCGCCGACATGCTGTCGCGCGTGCGTAACGCAAACCATGCGCACCACGACACCGTGTCGATGCCGACCTCCAAGATCAAGGCCAACATCGCTGAGATCTTGAAGCAGGAAGGCTACATCGCTGACTACTCTGTCGAGGACCGCGAACTGTCCCTCGAGCTTAAGTACAACAACCGTGAGCGCTCCCTGTCCGGTCTGCGCCGCGTGTCTAAGCCGGGTCTGCGTGTGTATGCAAAGTCCACCGACCTGCCGAAGGTCCTTGGCGGACTGGGCGTGGCTATCATCTCCACGTCCCACGGTCTGCTGACCGATCGTCAGGCTCAGGAGAAGGGCGTAGGCGGAGAAGTTCTCGCCTACGTCTGGTAAGGGAGGTATGACACATGTCTCGAGTCGGTCTAGCACCCATCGCCGTTAAGAGCGGCGTCGAAACCAAGATCAACGGACAGACCATTGAGGTCAAGGGCCCGAAGGGCACCCTGACCGTCGAGGTCCCGGAGCCGATCACCGTCGCCGTGGAGGAGAACGAGATCCGCGTTTCCCGCCCGGATGATCACCGCAAGCACCGTGCCCTGCACGGCCTGTCTCGTTCCCTCATCAACAACGCCGTCGTAGGCGTGACCGATGGCTACACCATCAAGATGGAAATCTTCGGTGTCGGCTACCGCGTTCAGCAGAAGGGTTCGAACCTGGAGTTCAACTTGGGCTACTCCCACCCGATCCTCATTGAGGCTCCGGAGGGCATCAGCTTCGCAACTGATGGCGCCACCAAGTTCTCCATCACTGGCATTGACAAGCAAGCTGTCGGACAGATCGCCGCGAACATTCGCCGTCTGCGTAAGGACGATCCTTACAAGGGCAAGGGCATTCGTTACGAAGGCGAGCAGATCCGCCGCAAGGTCGGAAAGACGGGTAAGTAAGCAATGGCAAACACTGAAAACAACAAGCGCACTCCAGTCGGCAAGGACATCTCTAGCCGTCGTCGCGAGGCACGCGCCCGCCGTCACTTCCGTATCCGCAAGACCCTGCGTGGTACCCCGGAGGCACCGCGTCTGGTTCTCCACCGCTCTTCCCGCCACATGCACGTCCAGGTCATCGACGACCTGGCGGGCCACACCTTGGTCTCCGCGTCCACCATGGAAGCGGACATCCGCGCCCTCGAGGGCGACAAGAAGGCTAAGGCTTCCAAGGTGGGTGAGCTGATCGCAGAGCGCGCCAAGGCAGCTGGCATCGAGCAGGTTGTCTTCGACCGCGGTGGTTACAAGTACCACGGTCGCGTCGCAGCTCTGGCTGAGGCCGCACGTGAAGGCGGTCTGAAGTTCTAATGGTCAACGGAAACATCAACGGAAGGAACGCCTAATGTCGGACCGTGAACAGCGTGACGGCGGACGCTCCGCCGAGAACAAGAACAACAACCGCGGCGGCCACAACCGCCGCAACGATCGTCGTAACCAGGACAACGAGCGCGATAAGTATATCGAGCGCGTTGTGACCATCAACCGCGTCTCCAAGACCGTCAAGGGTGGCCGCAACATGTCGTTCACCGCTCTCGTGGTCGTTGGCGACGGCCAGGGCATGGTCGGCGTCGGCTACGGCAAGGCCAAGGAAGTCCCGGCCGCCATCCAGAAGGGTGCCGAGGAAGCTCGCAAGAACTTCTTCCGCGTCCCGATGGTCGCCGGCACCATCACCCACCCGGTCGAGGGCCGCGACGCCGCCGGCATCGTCATGATGAAGCCGGCCGCCCCCGGTACCGGTGTCATCGCTGGTGGCGCCGCCCGCCCGGTGCTGGAGTGCGCCGGCGTGCAGGACATTCTGTCGAAGTCCCTGGGCTCCGACAACGCCCTCAACGTCGTCCGCGCTACCGTGGACGGCCTCAAGCAACTGGTCCGCCCCGAGGAAGTTGCCGCTCGCCGCGGCAAGTCCGTCGAGGAGGTCACCCCGGCCCGTATGCTGCGCCGTCGCGCAGGTCAGGAGGCATAAACAATGGCTCTGAAGATTACTCAAATTAAGGGCCTGGTGGGCACCAAGCCGAACCACCGCGCCAACATTGAGGCCCTCGGCCTCAAGCGGATCGGTCAGTCCGTCGTTAAGCAGGACACCCCGGTCATCCGCGGCATGGTTAACAAGGTGCGTCACCTGGTCACCGTTGAAGAAGTGGCAGGGGAGTAGATAAATCATGGCTGATATCATCAAGCTGCACGATCTGCGCCCTTCCAAGGGTGCAAACAAGGCTAAGACCCGCGTCGGCCGCGGTGAAGCTTCCAAGGGTAAGACCGCCGGCCGCGGTACCAAGGGTACTAAGGCACGTAAGCAGGTTTCGGCTGCTTTCGAGGGTGGCCAAATGCCCATCCACATGCGTCTGCCGAAGCTCAAGGGCTTCCGCAACCCGAACAAGGTCGACTACCAGGTGGTCAACGTGTCCGACCTGGCCAAGGCCTTCCCAAACGGCGGCGACGTCACTGTCGCAGACATCGTCTCCGCTGGCCTGGTCCGAGCTAAGCAGCCGGTCAAGGTCCTGGGCAACGGTGAAATCAGCGTCAAGCTGAACGTCACCGCTGACAAGTTCTCCAAGTCCGCTGTGGAGAAGATCGAGGCCGCCGGTGGTTCCACCACCGCGACCAAGTAAGTCTTTTTAAGACCTACTAAACAACAATCCCACCGCCGGGTTCCCGTTTCCGGGACGCCGACGGTGGGATTTTTCTATGTCTTGACCGCCACTCCAGCGCTTATGGCGCAAATTCGGCAAGCGCCAGGTAAGCGACGCGACAGTTTACTTGGAGTCTCCGGAGGCCGGCGCGGAGGGCTCGGTGGAGGAGACGTCGTGCTCGTTCTCGCTGCGGGAGGAGTCGTCGCAGGCGGCGGCGCCGCCCACGGCGAGCAGCGCGGTCAGGGCGACGGCCGCCAGGCGGCGGGTGGGGTGAAGCTTAGTGGTAGCCATAGATAGAATTCCTTCCTTTAACGGCTAACGGTTGTCTGTCCTGCCAGCCTAGTCGTTTTTGCGGGTGGCGTGGCGGGCTACCCGATTCCGCAGGGGGATAACGGCGATAAACGCCACGGCCACGACCAGCCATCCGGCGCCCAGCAGGAGCCCGGCGTTGGCCAGGCGCGGGGCGATCTCCAGATCCCCAGCACTGGAGAGCATCACCAGGCCGATGACCGCGCCCCAAGTAAATCCGAGCAGGCTGACGAAGATGAGGGGAGCGAAGATCTCGTAGGCGGCCACGCGGGTGAGGAAGCCCGGGCGCAGTCCCATCAGTCGGAGGCTGCGGGTCAGGTCAGCGTTGGCGAAGACCTCGTGCGCCTGGCCCTGCAGGATGGACATCGCCATGATGCAGAAGCCGAAGGAGATGGTCAGGATGATCCCGGTAAAGACGTCGTGGAAAATGATGGAGGTCTCCGGGTTTTCCCGCAGTGACTGGCTCAGGTCGTCGTCGCCGAAGGGGGAGACGATCATGTAGCCGGCCAAGAGGCCGAAGAGCGCGCTCGGGGAGACCCGCCGCCAGGCCGCCCGGGCCCCGGTGGCCACCCGGCGGGAGGCGACGAAGTTCGCATCAGAGCCTAAGGTACCTGCCACCCAGGCGCTGACCTGGAGGAAGAGCGGCGCGATGAGGTTTAGAGTGCCGATGAGCAGGAGGAGGAAAGCGGCGACGGCGAGCATATCTCCGAGACCGGCAGATGGCTCGAACTGGTTGACTCCCACCAGCAGGGCGACGGCGAGCACCAGGAAGGCCACGGCGCGCCACCAGCGCAGGGCGCGGGGCATCTGCTGCCGGGCTACCCCTAGCGGGCTCACCGCGACCCGCTGCATCCCGGCCAGGGCGGCGGCCAACGCCAGGACGATGAGCGCGGATCCGACGGCCAGGTAGCCCCACCACGGCAGGTAGAGCTCGGACGGGGAGAGGGGGATCCCCATAAAGGTCAGGGTGGAAAAGGCGGGGACCAGCAGCGCGCTAAGCAGGGCCCCGAGCGCGGTGCCGACCACCGCATTGATGCCGGTCTCCAGCACCGTCATGCGGCTGATGTCGCGGGCGCTGAGCCCGATGAGCCGCAGGGCGGCCAGCCGCCGCTCCCGCCCGGCGGCGCTGGTGACGGCGGCCTGGGAGATGAGGCTAAACAGGGCAGGAACGAGGAAGGCGCAGGCAGTCAGGGCCAAGACCGTCCAGGTGTGGGCGTCCATGCCCGGCTGGGAGGTGTCCAAGCCGGCCTGGAAGTGAGCGTTTTCGCCCCGGCGGTAGAACATGTACGTCCCGCCGGCGACGAGGAAGGCGATGGTCGCGCCCACGGTCAGCGAGCCGAGCGAAAGCAGGGTCAGGGTGCCGGTGCCGGTGCGGGAGGACACGGAGGCCCGGAACAGCTGCAGCGTCAGGCTGCCGATGGGGGTGCGTGCCGGCGCGGGACGGGAGGTCGCGGACGCGGTGGGAGTGCTCATCGGGCGGCCCCCAGCTGGCGGTCGTCGTGGATGATGCCGTCGCGCAGCTCGATGCGCCGGTCCAGCCAGTCGGCCACCTGCGCGTCGTGGGTGACTAGGACCAGGGTGGAGCCTTGCTGGCGCACCAGGGTGGTCAGCATCTGCATAACGTCGTGCCCGGTGGCCTGGTCGAGCGCCCCGGTCGGCTCGTCGGCGAAGATGACCGCGGGCTCGGTAGCCAGCGCGCGGGCGATGGCCACGCGCTGGGCCTGCCCGCCGGACAGCTGCCCGGGGCGGCGGTCGGCGAACTCGCCCAGGCCCAGCTGATCTAGGAGGTGGACGGCGCGGCGCCGGGCCTTCCGGCGGGAGGTGCCGGTCAAGGTAGCCGGCAGCGCGATATTCTCCGCGGCGGTCAGCTCCGGTAGGAGTTGCCCGTCCTGGAAGATGAAGCCGAAGGAGCTAAGGCGCAGGTGCGAGCGGTCGCCGTCGTTGAGTTCGGTCAGGTCGGTCGTTCCGAAGTGGACGCGGCCGGTGGTGGGGAGCAGGACCCCGGACATGCAGTGCAAGAGGGTGGACTTGCCGGAGCCGGACGGGCCCATGATGGCGGCGGTTTCACCCGAGGAAAGCTCCAGGGTGATGCCGGAGAGGACATCGGTGCCGCCAAAATTCTTGGTGACGTCGTTGAGTTTCAATGTGGTGGTCATGTCTACCTATTCAACGTAGGAAAACGCCGGCGCAGAAGCGGGGCGGTCCTAGATTTCTGGGTAGGGCTGGCCCTACCCCCACCGAAAGCGTAGGCGTTAAAGTTTGTCAGTGTGAAACTCCCGTGGAAGCATAACCCGCGCGCGGCCTTCACCCCGGCCGCCACCGAGCGCGCGCAGGAGCGGGCGCAAGCCCAGCGCTTGGCCGAGCTTACCCGCGCCCGCCGGGCGATCGCGGACGCCTACGAAATCGAGCGCCAGCGCATAGAGCGGGACCTGCATGACGGCACCCAGCAGTACCTCGTGGCGGCCTCCATCAAGCTGGGCGAGGCTCTGCTGGACCTGGGCGGCACCGAGGCAGAGCTGGTGCGCGCGGCCAAGGAGGACATCGATAACGGGCTGGCCAGCCTACGCGCGACTGTCCGCGGCATCCAGCCGCAGGTGCTCACGGACCGCGGGCTCGTGGCCGCGCTGAACGATGCCGCGGTGGGGCTGGGCCCGCACGTCGCCGTCCGCGCCCCGCACCCGCTGCCGGATCTGCAACCCAGCATTTTGGCGGCCGCCTATTTCTTCGCCACCGAGGCCATGACCAATGCCTCCAAGCACGCCCCGGGCGCGGCGGTCAGCGTCCTGGTCACCGCCGACGCCAACCTGCGCATCACCGTGGTGGACGAGGGCCCGGGCGGGGCCGAGCTGACTGCGGGCTGTGGCCTGGTCGGGATGCGCGAGCGGCTGGCGGCTTTCGGCGGCAGGCTGGAACTGACCTCGCCGGCGGGCGGGCCCACGCGGGTGGCGGCGGTCATTCCGCTGCTGTTGGAACGAGGAGAAACGGGGATCGGATAATGCAGATCGCTATCGCGGATGATTCCGCGCTGCTGCGCGAAGGCGTGGCCGGGCTGCTGGAGCGCCGCGGGCACCGCGTCGTCGGCCAGGCCAGCGACGCCGACCAACTGGTCGGCCTGGTGCGCGAGCTGGCCGCCGCCGGCCAGCTCCCCGAGGTCTTAATCACGGACGTGCGGATGCCGCCGCGCATGGCCGATGACGGCCTGCGGACCGCGGTGAGCCTGCGGCAGGAGTTTCCGGGCCTGGCGGTCGTGGTCTTGAGTCAGTACGTGGCCCCGGCCTATGCCGTGGAGCTTTTCGATAACACCGACGGCGGGACCGGCTACCTACTCAAAGATCGGGTATCGGAAGTGGCGGACTTCCTTAAATCCCTGGACACGGTGGCCGCCGGCGGCGTGGTCATCGACCCTACGGTGGCGCAGGCGCTGATGAACTCGGCGCGCAGCGGCATCGGCGAGCTCACCCCGCGGGAGCGGGAGGTCTTAGAGCTGATGTCCTGCGGGCTGTCCAACCGGGAGATCGAGAACCAGCTGTTTCTATCGACCGCGGCGGTGGGAAAACATGTGAGCAATATCTTCCTGAAACTGCGCCTGGACCCGGCGGAGGAAAACCGGCGGGTCAAGGCCATCTTGCGCTATCTCGCGCAGCGCCAGCTGCCCGGCTAAGGCGAGCCTAATCGCGTTTATGCCGCTGCTATTGGGGCTAATGCTTTTGCGGCTGGTAGGGTAATGGGGTCAAAACTGTTCATCCCACCCGGAGGGCTAACCAGGCTGCCTTCACCGCGCGCGCCGCGGGCGGCGGCCTGGCCTCGCCCAGCGGGTCAAATGAGTATCCACCTCGAGGCAGTAGAAGGGCACCGGCACGCGTGAGACGCGGGCGGTATTTTTCTGCGCACGCCCTCGGTAGGCCAGGAGGATTGTGTAGTGTCCGCCATTATCCAGGCATTTAAGGACGCCGATCTGCGCAAGAAGATCATCTTTACGATCATGATGATCATTGCGTACCGCATCGGCGCGCAGATCCCGTCCCCGGGCGTCGACTACGGCGCCATCGCGGGCCGTCTGCGCGACCTGACGGAAGAATCTGGCAACCTGTACTCCGTCATCAACCTGTTCTCGGGCGGCGCGCTGCTGCAGCTGTCGATCTTTGCCATCGGCATCATGCCGTACATTACGGCCTCCATCATCGTGCAGCTACTGACCGTGGTCATCCCGCACTTCGAGCAGCTGAAGAAGGAAGGCCAGTCTGGGCAGACCAAGATGACGCAGTACACCCGCTACCTCACCGTGGCGCTGGCGCTGCTGCAGTCCTCCGGCATCGTCGCCCTGGCCGACCGTCAGCAGCTGTTGGGCCAGGGCGTGGAGGTCCTGGTTCCGGACCGCAACATCTTCGATCTGGTGGTGCTGGTGCTAGTGATGACCTCCGGCGCCGTGCTCGTGATGTGGATGGGCGAGCTGATTACCGAAAAGGGTATCGGCAACGGCATGTCCCTGATGATCTTCGCAGGTATCGCGACCCGTCTGCCTACCGACGGCATGAACATCCTGCAGAACAACGGCGGCCTGGTCTTCGCGATGATCGTCGCCGGCGTCATCGTCCTAGTCATCGGCATCACCTTCATCGAGCAGGGGCAGCGCCGCATCCCGGTCCAGTACGCCAAGCGCATGGTGGGCCGCCGCCGGTACGGTGGTTCCTCCACCTACCTGCCGCTGAAGGTCAACCAGGCCGGCGTAATCCCGGTGATCTTCGCCTCCTCGCTGATCTACATGCCGGTGCTGATCACCCAGATTGTCAACTCCAACAACGCGGTCACCCCGGACAACTGGTGGCAGCGCAACGTCATCTCCTGGCTGCAGAGCCCGGCGTCCTGGCAGTACATCGTGCTCTACTTCGTGCTGACCATCTTCTTCGCCTACTTCTACGTTTCGGTTCAGTACGATCCGGCGGAGCAAGCGGATAATATGAAGAAGTACGGTGGCTTCATTCCGGGCATCCGCCCCGGCCGCCCGACGGCCGAGTACCTGGGCTACGTGATGAACCGCCTGCTGTTCGTGGGCGCTGCCTACCTGGGTATCATTGCTATCCTGCCGAACATCCTGCTGGACTTCGGCGTGGGGAACTCCCAGGGCGGCGGCATGACCGCCTTCGGTGGTACCGCGATCTTGATTATGGTCTCTGTTGCCTTGACTACCGTCAAGCAGATTGAGTCCCAGCTTCTGCAATCGAACTACGAAGGACTGTTGAAATAATGCGTTACGTACTCCTTGGACCTCCCGGTGCCGGCAAGGGCACGCAGGCCGCTATCTTGAGCGAAAAGCTGGGCATCCCGCACATCTCCACCGGTGACCTCTTCCGCGCCAACATCGGCGAGGGCACCGAGCTGGGCAAGGAAGCCAAGTCCTACATGGACGCCGGCCAGCTCGTGCCGACCGACGTCACCGCCCGCATGGTCAAGGACCGCCTCGAGCAGGACGACGCCGCCAAGGGCTTCCTGCTGGACGGCTTCCCGCGCACCGTCGAGCAGGCCGATATCCTGACCAAGCTGCTGGCCGACAAGGGCCTGGAGCTGGATGGCGTGCTGAACTTCGAGGTGTCCGAGGACGTCGTGGTCGAGCGCATGCTGGCCCGCGGCCGCGCGGATGACACCGAGGACACCATCCGCACCCGCCTGGGCGTCTACCGCGATGAGACTTTCCCGCTCATCCAGCACTACGGTGACGCCATCATCCCGATCAAGGCCGAGGGCGAGGTCGAAGAGATCAACGCCCGCGCCATGGAAGCACTGGGGAAGTAGGTTAAGAGCCATTTCCATCTTCTCGCGCCGCAGCAAACGCATCCCCGCCCGCACCCCGGGCGAACTCGACGCCATGCAGGCGGCCGGCGAAATTGTCGGCCGCGCCCTGCAGGCCGTGCGCTTGGCTGCGGCGCCTGGCGTATCTACCCGCGAGCTCGACGCCGTCGCAGAAGAACTCATCCGCGGCGCGGGGGCGCAGCCCACCTTCAAAGGCTACGAAGGCTTCCCAGGCTCCATTTGCGCCTCCGTCAACGACGTCATCGTCCACGGCATCCCCGATGACGAGACGGTCCTGGCCGAAGGCGACCTGGTCTCCATCGACTGCGGGGCCACCCTCGACGGCTGGGTGGGCGACAGCGCCTGGACCTTCCCCGTCGGCGAGGTCAGCGCGGAGGCGACCAAGCTGAACGATGCCACCGCCTGGGTCCTGTCCGAGGGGCTCAAGGCCATGATGCCCGGCAATCGGCTGACCGACGTCTCCCACGCCCTCGAGCTGGCCACCTGGGCCGCCGAGGAGAAATTCGGCGTCGAGCTGTTCATCGTCGACGGCTACGGCGGCCACGGAATCGGCCGCACCATGCACGAGGAGCCCTACCTGGCCAACGAGGGCCGCCCGGGCCGCGGGCCCTATATCCAGGAAGGTTCCGTGCTGGCCATCGAGCCCATGCTGACGCTGGGCACCGAGAACTCCGTGGTCCTGGACGACGACTGGACCGTCATTACCGAGGACGGCTCGCTGGCCTCCCACTGGGAGCACACCATCGCCGCTACCGCCGACGGTCCGCGGATTTTGACCCCGCGCTACGGCAAGTAGCCCGGTCGTACTAGGATCAGGGCCCCGAAAACCCCCAGGCAGCGCGCGGCGGCGCCGAGCGGGATACGCCCGAGCGCGGCTACGATTTGGTAACGTTCACGCCCGGCTGGGAAATTCCTAGGGCAGAGGTCTATAATTTTCAGCATGTCGAAATCCCGCTTCAATGCCGTCCCCCTGGCTTTCCGTCGCGCTGCCTTAGCGCTGGCCGTCACGGTGGCTATGGCCGTCACCCTGATTGGTGGCGTACCGAACGCCCACGCCCAGCAAATGCCGGACCCGGCCCAACTGTCCTCCCAGGTTCAGCTGAACCAGGGTAGCTCCAAACTGCCGAACATTGACCAGCTGTCCAAGCAGGTGCAGGACGAGGCTGACAAGTTCTTCGGCGGGGCTCGCGAACAGGCCTGGAACACCCGCAACCAGATGCTCGATGAGGTCAACAAGCTCAACCCGCAGGCCGTCAACGCCCTGCGCCCGGTCGTCGACAACGTCCTGAACGCTCTGTTCCCGGGCCTGGTGGCCCAGAAGCAAGCCGAGGCCAAGGCCGCCCGCGAGGCTGCCGCGCGCGCCCAGGCTGAGCAGGCCGCCCGCGAGAAGGCTGCCGCCGAGGCCGCTGCCCGCAAGGCGGAGCAGGAGCGCCAGCGCAACGCCTTCAACCGTGGCCCGTGCCCGGCCGACGCCGCCGTCTGCGTCGACCTGGACGGCCGCCGCACCTGGCTGCAGAAGAACGGCGATGTCACCTACGTCGCCCCCTCCATGGCCCCGGGCAAGCCGGGCCAGGAGACCCCGCGTGGCACCTTCCACGTCAACCGTAAGGTTAAGGACGAGATCTCCTACGAGTTCAACAACGCCCCGATGCCTTACGCCATCTACTTCACCAACAACGGCCACGCCTTCCACCTGGGCAGCCCGGCCTACGACTCCGCCGGCTGCGTCCGCCTGCCGGACCAGGCTGCTATCCGTTACTTCAACGACCTGCAGATTGGTGACAAGGTCTTCATCTACTAAGCGAAGCTTCGACATCTGAAACTTCCCCAGCCCGCCCCGCACCGCCTCTTATGGTGTGGGGCGGGCCTTTTCGTGGGCGCGGAATGCCCGGCCACACCAGGGCGGCGGCATGGGTTTGGAATTCGTGTCGTTAGCGCGTATGCTCTTTGTTTGGTGTATGTGCGCGGAACTCTCCGCACAATAAACGCCAGGCAGTAGACAAATACATGCAGTCGCTTTGGTTAGTCGCCAGCGGCTAGAAAAGTTGAGGTTATGGCTAAGGAAGGCGCAATTGAGGTCGAGGGCCGCATTATCGAGCCCTTGCCGAATGCAATGTTTCGTGTCGAGCTTGACAACGGACACAAGGTTCTTGCCCACATTTCGGGCAAAATGCGTCAGCACTACATCCGCATCCTCCCTGAGGACCGGGTAGTTGTTGAGCTGTCTCCTTACGACCTGACCCGCGGACGCATCGTCTACCGCTACAAGTAAAGACAGTAAGCCTCCTTACCCAAGGGTGGCCGCAAGGTCGGTCGCTTTTTCTACCTCAGGCCACGGTGGCTTGAGCCCCACCACAATTTCGTGCTGGCACCGGCACGGTCCGGGCAGCGCGCGAAATGGTAGGGGACGGGTAAGGAGAAAACCACCGTAAAAACCCGAAAGGACAAGCCACATGGCACGTCTAGCTGGTGTTGATCTCCCGCGCAACAAGCGCATGGAGATCGCTCTCACCTACATTTATGGCATCGGGAACACCCGTGCCAAGGCATTGCTGGAAAAAACCGGCATCTCTCCCGACCTGCGTACCGACAACCTGGATGATGACCAGCTGTCGGCCCTGCGTGACGCGATCGAGGCTGAGTACAAGGTAGAAGGCGATCTGCGCCGCCAGGTACAGGCTGACATCCGCCGCAAGATTGAAATTGGCTGCTACCAGGGCCTGCGCCACCGTCGTGGCCTGCCGGTTCGTGGTCAGCGCACCAAGACCAATGCTCGTACTCGTAAGGGACCGAAGAAGACGATCGCAGGAAAGAAGAAGTAATTCATGCCTCCAAAGACTCGTTCCGGCGCCCGCCGTTCCGGCCGTCGCGTCGTAAAGAAGAATGTGGCCCAAGGCCACGCGTACATCAAGTCCACCTTCAACAACACCATCGTCTCGATCACCGATCAGACCGGTGCTGTGATTTCCTGGGCATCCTCCGGCCACGTCGGCTTTAAGGGTTCCCGTAAGTCCACCCCGTTCGCAGCTCAGATGGCTGCCGAGTCCGCCGCCCGCAAGGCGATGGAGCACGGGATGAAGAAGGTTGACGTTTTCGTTAAGGGCCCGGGTTCGGGCCGCGAAACCGCAATCCGTTCGCTCCAGGCCGCCGGCCTGGAGGTGTCCTCGATCTCGGATGTGACTCCGCAGCCGCACAACGGCTGCCGTCCGCCGAAGCGTCGTCGCGTTTAAGGGAAGGAAGAGGTAACTAAACTATGGCTCGTTATACCGGCCCCGCTACCCGTGTATCCCGCCGTCTTCGCGTCGACCTGGTCGGCGGCGACATGGCGTTTGAGCGCCGCCCGTACCCTCCGGGACAGGCTGGCCGCAACCGCATCAAGGAATCCGAGTACTTGCTGCAGCTGCAGGAAAAGCAGAAGGCAAAGTACACCTACGGTGTCTTGGAGCGTCAGTTCCGTCGCTACTACGCAGAGGCCAACCGTCTGCCGGGCAAGACCGGTGACAACCTGGTCATCCTGCTGGAGTCCCGCCTGGACAACGTGATCTACCGCGCTGGTCTGGCTCGTACCCGCCGCCAGGCCCGTCAGCTGGTCTCCCACGGCCACTTCACCGTCAACGGTAAGAACATCAACGTTCCGTCCTTCCGCGTGACGCAGTACGACATCATCGATGTCCGTGAGCGTTCCCAGAAGATGGAATGGTTCGAAGAGGCCCAGGACCGCCTGGCCGACGCCAACGTTCCGGCATGGCTACAGGTCGTTCCGGAGACCCTGCGCATCCTCGTGCACCAGCTGCCCGAGCGCGCACAAATCGACATCCCGCTGCAGGAGCAGCTCATCGTCGAGCTTTACTCGAAGTAAGCTTCGAAAAGTCATCTTTATCCCTCTACCGACGTCATATAGCGGGCGTCGAAAAGGAGAATTTCAATGCTCATTTCCCAGCGTCCTCAGCTCTCCGAGGAATTCATCGACTCGTCTCGTTCCAAGTTCGTCATCGAACCGCTCGAGCCGGGCTTCGGTTACACCCTCGGCAACTCCCTGCGTCGCACCTTGCTGTCGTCTATCCCGGGCGCAGCCGTGACCTCTGTCAAGATTGATGGCGTTCTCCACGAGTTCACCACCATCAACGGGGTCAAGGAAGACGTTTCCGAGATCATCCTGAACATCAAGGGCCTGGTACTGTCGTCGGACTCCGAGGAGCCGGTCGTTATGTACCTGAGCAAGGAAGGCCCGGGCGAGGTCACCGCGGGCGACATTCAGCCGCCGGCCGGCGTGGAGATCCACAACCCGGATCTGCACATCGCCAGCCTGAATGACACCGCGAAGCTGGATATGGAGCTCGTCGTAGAGCGCGGCCGCGGCTACGTGCCGGCCGCCGCTACGTCTGGGGAAATCGGCCGTATCCCGGTCGACCAGATCTACTCCCCGGTCCTCAAGGTTTCGTACAAGGTCGAGGCAACTCGTGTTGAGCAGCGCACCGACTTTGACAAGCTGATCATCGACGTGGAGACCAAGAACTCCATCACTGCTCGCGACGCCCTGGCTTCCGCCGGTGGCACCCTGGTCGAGCTGTTCGGATTGGCCCGCGAACTCAACACGGCCGCCGAGGGCATCGAGATCGGCCCGTCCCCGCAGGAGACGGAGTTCATCGCTGCCTATAGCAAGCCGATTGAAGACCTGAACTTCTCCGTTCGCTCCTACAACTGCCTGAAGCGCCAGGAAATCCACACCGTCGGTGAGCTCGCCGAGTGCACCGAGTCCGATCTGCTGGATATCCGCAACTTCGGTCAGAAGTCGATCAATGAGGTAAAGATCAAGCTGGCTAACCTGGGTCTGGCTCTGAAGGACACTCCGGAAGACTTCGACCCCACCCAGCTGGAAGGTTACGACGCTGAAACCGGTGACTTTAAGGATCCGGCTGCAGACGATTCCGAGTAAAGAAGCTAGTGCGCCGGCCCCGCCGGCTGCAGCGCTCATTTAAAACGCTAACGAGGAGTACATAATGCCTACCCCGAAGAAGGGTGCCCGTCTCGGCGGCTCCGCTGCCCAGCAAGCTCACCTGCTGAGCAACCTGGCAGTCAGCCTGTTCGAGCACGGCGCTATCAAGACCACCGATGCGAAGGCGAAGATGCTTCGTCCTTACGCCGAGAAGATCATCACCAAGGCCAAGTCCGGCTCCGTTGCCGACCGCCGCCAGGTTCTGAAGCTCATCCCGCACAAGGATGTTGTTGCTTACCTGTTTGATGAGCTTGCCCCGAAGTTCGCTAACCGCGACGGCGGCTACACCCGCACCATCAAGCTGGACAACCGCGCCGGCGACAACGCTCCGATGTCCCAGATCTCCCTGGTGACCGAGGAGACCGTCTCCGCCGAGGCTAACCGCGCTACCCGTGCCGCCGCCTCCAAGCAGGCCGAGGCCGAAGAGGCTGAGGCTGAAAAGTCCGAGGAGGCCGCTGAGGAGGCTTCGGCTGAGGAGACCACCGAGGCTTCTGCTGAGGCTGAGGCCGAGGCTGAGGACAAGTAAGTCCTTCTGACTCAGTAAAACCGTCCGTCCACTCCGCACCTGCGGTAAGGCCGGGCGGTTTCTTTGTGCTGTGGTGTCCGCGCCCAGCGCGGGATAGGACCGCGCTGGGTGAGACAGCGGCCGATACAACAACGAACCGCCGGCAGCCCGAAGGCTACCGGCGGTTCGCTGTCTCTGTCTCTCTAAGGTTCCCCAAGCCACAGCTTGAAAAGGAATACTCCTCCGCGGCCGTTCAAGCCGCCTCTGCGAAGTCCGCCCCGCTTTGGCTGTCATCAGCCGCCCTGCGGGGCGCAAGGACCATTTCTCAAATCCACACCAAGGAAAGTGGAAATTACCGCCTTCCCTTGGCGCCTGATAATTATTGTGGCAGGTCAGTCTGTAAAGGTGCTGTTAATGCAGTTCCCACACATTCAGCTATCGCACATAATGCCCGCTAGGTGCCAAGAAATTGGTCTCAAAATTTTTTCCGGCCCGGCGTGGCGGTAGCATGTGGGCCTATGAACTCTGCTGAGCAACCCCGCCAGTCCACCCCGGAGGAAATGTCTAAACCCGCGCCTGCCGGGAGCGTGCGACGCGTGCGGCTGGACGTGGCCTACGACGGCACCGGCTTCCACGGGTGGGCCCGGCAGAAGCCGCAGCAGGGCAGCGAGCTGCGCACGGTGCAGGCGGTCATCGAGGACAACCTGACGATGATCCTGCGCCACCCGGTCGAGCTGACCGTCGCCGGGCGCACCGACGCCGGCGTGCACGCGGCCGGCCAGGTCGCGCACTTCGATATCCCGGAGGAGTCGCTACAGCAACGCTCCATCGACGGGGATCCGGGCAAGTTGGTCCGGCGCCTGGCCAAGCTCTTGCCGGACGATATCCGCGTCCACGACGTCGCCTTCGCCCCCGCCGGCTTCGACGCGCGCTTCTCGGCCCTGCGGCGGCACTACGTCTACCGGGTGACCACCTCCCCCGCCGGGGCGCTGCCGCTGCGCCGGGCGGATACCGCGATCTGGCCGAAGCCGGTGGACATCGACGCGATGCAGGAGGCCGCCAACCTCCTGGTGGGGCTGCACGACTTCGCGGCCTTTTGCAAGGCCAAGCCGCACGCCACCACCATTCGCGAGCTGGAGAGCTTCACCTGGGAGGATATCTCGACGGCCACCGAGCCGAACCTGTACCAGGCGCACGTGGTTGCCGACGCGTTTTGCTGGTCGATGGTGCGCTCCCTGGTGGGCTGCTGCCTGGCGGTGGGGCAGGGACGTCGGAACGTCGACTTCGCCACGGCCATGCTCGCGGAGAGTCAACGCTCCTCCCAGATCCCGGTCGCCCCGGCCAAGGGGCTCAGCCTGGTCGGCGTGGACTACCCGGCCCCGGAAGAGCTCTCCGCACGGGCGGAGGCCACCCGGGCCAAGCGCAGCGGTAGCGAGCTCGGCTAAGCCCGGCTACCCTGTCAGGCAGCGGCAGAGTTTGCAGAGTTTATTGCCTGCCGACAGTACGGTTTCTACAGCAGCGATGGGGTGTCGCTGGCTACCCAGGGGGGAAAATTTTATGGCGCGTCCAGTGCCTACGACGAAGGCGCAAGTATCCGGCCACAAATTCCTGCACAGGCGGGTAGAGCACGGTCTGGTCATGGGGGATATCCGCATGATCCACGACCCGTTGTCTACCCGCCGGCGCGCGCTAGTCTTCGGGCTTATCGCCGTGGTGCTGGTGGCCATAGGCGCAGCCCTGCTGGCCTGGCTGCAGCCGGAGCCCAACCCCGGCGAGGCGCCCATTGTGGAATCCGCGGACAAGCAGCTCTTCGTGCTCGTCGACGACACCTACCACCCGGTGGCGAACCTGGCCTCGGCCCGCATCATCGCCGGCGAGCCGGCGGAACCGGCCCGCATCGGCACCCGGCACTTAGACGACGCGCAGCTGGGCGTGCCGCTGGGTATTGCGGACGCGCCTGGCTTTATCGCCGCCTCCGGCACCGAAAACGCGGTGGAGTGGTTGGCCTGCTTCGCCGGCGCGGACGCGGCGGAGACCCCCGGCTTCGTCATCACCATCGACGCCGTCCGCGAGTTCAGCGCCGGGGACATCGTGGTCACCGCCAACCAGGGGCACACCCTCCTTGACGGGCAGGCCGCGTGGGTGGAAACGGAAGGCACGGACTGGCTGGTGGACGCGCACGGTCGGCGCGAAATCCCGCCGGCGGAGACGACGGAAGGCCGGATAATCCGGCGCGCCTTGGGCGTGGACGCGGACACCTTCCGCTGGGAGTTGCCCGCGGAGATGCTCAACGCGTTCCGGGCGCTGCCCGCCGTCGAATTCCCGGACCCGCTGCTGGCCGTCATCGACACCGGTACCGGGGACCAGGGGCTGTGGGCCCGGACGGAGGAGGGCGTCTTCGCGCTGACTGAGCCGCAGGCCGGCGCCTTGGTCGATGCCGGCGCTGACCTGCAGCGCCTGAGCCACGAGGAGGTGGCCGCCCTGCCCGACGCCCCGGCGGCGCAGGAGGCCTTCAGCCTGCCCGAGGCCGCGCCTGAGTTCATCGATCCGGCCCACGGCTGGCTGTGTGCGACGGCCGAGGGCCGCGGGGCCGCCGCGCCGCCGCAGGAGGGGACCATCGAGCTGTCCGGATCGGCCGTGGCCGACCGCTTCAGCGGCCTACCCCAGGGCGGGCTGGGGCTAAGTTCCGAGCACGGATTTCACCTGGTCACCGCGCACGGCCTGCGGCATTCCGTGGAGGGCGAGGCCACGCTGAAGGCCCTGGGCACGGGCGCCGGGGGAGAAGTGCCCTGGCAGATCCTCCGGCTGTTGCCGGGTGGCAGCCAGCTCAGCCGGGAGGAAGCGCTGAAGGCTAGTTACTGAGCGCGCCCGCGCCGGAGTACGGCCCAGCCCAGGGCCGCGACTAACGCGGTGCCGGCCAGGCCGAGCAGCACCAGCTGCGCCCGCCGGGTGGCCGGGCGCACCGAGTCCTCGCCCGCGGCCACGGCCAGCGCCCGTTCCTCCTCGGCGTAATCGGCCGGGCGCGCGCTCACAGCCGCCAAGGGATCCACGCCGCCGTGGGCGGGCTCGGCCGCCTGCGCCAGCAGCGCGCGGATGTCCGCCGCACTGGCGCCCGGGTGGACCTCCCGCAGCAGCGCCGCGGTGCCGGTGACGGTCGGCGCGGCGAAGCTGGTGCCCGTGAACTCGCGCTGCGGGCCGGTCCCATCGGCCGCCACGACGGCGCGGGCCCAGCCCTGCCCGCCGGGGGCGAGGCCCAGCGGTACCGAGCCCGGCGCGGACACCGCCAGCCCCGAGTCTGGTTGCGGGATGGAGTAGTCCGCGCGGACCTGTGGGTCAGCCAGCGCGCCCACGGAGACGACCGTGGCAGCATGGGCCGGGTAGACGGTATGGCCCGGCTCGCAGGAATCACCGGCGTTGCCGGCGGCGGCGACCACCACGGTATCGGCGGCCTCGGCGCGCTCTAGGGCGGCGTCGAGCCGCCCCGTATCCACGCTGGTGCCGGCGGGCAGGCAGGAGACCACCGAGATGTTGATCACGTCGGCCTCCTTGTCGACGGCCGCTTCGATGGCCTCGGCCAGGGTGTCCAGGTCGCCGGCGGCGGAGTCCTCCTGGCCGCTGTCCCCGCCGGCGGCGCGGTAGTGCGCCGAGGTCTGCCGGATGGAAAGCACCCGGGCGCCGGGGGCGACCCCGGTGTCGGCGGCGGCGATGACCCCGGCGACCACGGTCCCGTGGGCGTCGCAGTCCTCGAGCGGGTTCGGGTCCTCCGGGTCGACGAAGTCGGGGCCCGGCTCCAGCTGGCCCAGCTGCGGGTGCGGGTGGACGCCGGTGTCGATGACCGCCACGGTTACCCCGTCCCCGGTGGCCTGGGCCTGCAGGCGGGCGCGGTAGTCGGCCTGCTCGGCGATCGGGGCGGGGACCTCCTCGGTGGGCACCGCCACCGCGCAGGCAGTGTCCGGTTCCGCCGCGGTGGCTGCGGGAGCCCAGCCCGCGATGAGGCCGCCGGCGACCAGCGCAGCCGCGCTCCTCGTCGCTTGTCCCTCGCGCTGTGTCATCCCAGCCCCCGCAGCAGGGCGAAGAGCCCGATAAGGTGTGCGGCTAGGGGCAGGCAGGTGGCGATGGCAAGCGCCTCGGCGCGCTCCCACCAGACGATGGTGGTCGGCTCCGCTGTGGGCACCTTCGCCGCCCACAGCGGGGTGCTCAGCGCACCCGCGGCGGCGAAACCAGCGACGATGAACATCGCCAAGTGCGGGTCGCCGTCGCTGGCCGGCGCGCTGGCCACAACCGGGATGAGGCACGCGGTCAGTAGGCTTGCGGCCGCCAGCAGGGACAGGCACCACGCGGCGCTGGCCTGCCCGTGCCGGACCGCGTGCATGATGAGCGCCCCGCCGACGCACAGGCACAGCGCCTGGGCGAAGCCGGACCCGTTAAGCTGCGTGCCGAAGGGCCCGTCGTAGATCGGGGTAATGCCCGTGCCGGTTAGCGCCAGCGCCGCCAGCGCAGGCAGAGCGGCCAGCCCGGCGCCCAGGCAAACCCCGGCGTAGAGCTCCTGGGCGCGCCGGGCGCGGGCGTCCACGTCCGGCTGGTGCCCATCGGAAACCGATAAGTCCTGGCCCGCGGTCGGCAGCTGCGGCACCGACAGGCCCGCCGCCCGCGTGACCACGCCCGGCGCGGCGGCGATGAGGCAGATCACCGCCAGCAGCACCGCGGCGCCGGCGGCGACGAAGGGCGCTTCGCCCGGCATTGCCAAGCCACCGGCCGCCACCAACCCCAGCCCGCCGAGGGTGAGCGCGGCGGCCGTGCACCGCGGGCTAGCCACGGCGGTCACGTGGAAGACCAGGACCATGGCCAGCCCGCAGAACATCGCTGCCAGCAGCGCCCAGGCGGCATCGCCAAGCGCGGCGGGCATCACCCAGGACAGGGCGCTGTGCACAACCAGCGCGGGCCCGTCCAGCTGCTGATTGGCCGCCTGCCACGCGGGCGGCAGAGCCCCACCCGCGCCACCCGGCGGGGCGACGGCCCACCAGCCGGCCAGCGCCCCGGCGAAAACCAGCGCTGGGACCAAGGGGCGGGACGCGGGCTGGTAGATGACCAGCGCGGTGCCCAGGGCTAGCGCGGTGGCGACCGCGGCACTGGCGGGCAGCACGCCCGCGAGTAGGGCGGTGACGGCGACTAGCCCGATACCCGCCCAGACCGCGGCCAGCCCGTGCAGCTCCGCCGAGCGGCCAGCCGCCACGAGTGCTTCCGCCGAGTCGCGGATGACCGGCGCCGGGGTCTCCTCTTGCGGGGTGAGGATGATGACCGCGCCGTCCGTGAGCCGGGTGGCCGACAGCGGCTGGGCCATGTCCAACCCGCGCCCGCCCGCGGTGCACGCCCGCCACGGCTTGGACAGCTGGGGCGCGTCGACCAGATAGCCGATATCCTCAATCATCTCGCCCAAGCTGCCGGTCACCGGCAAGGACAAGTCCGCTTCTTTCCGAAAATTACCTGCGTGGACGCGCACCGTCACGCGGACGGTATGCGTGAGCGCAGTCGTCATAACACTTCACCCCCGAAGTAGTAGATCCCCGAATTCTCAGGCCGGTGTCCAAGAAAATTTTTCTTCCTCACCTTGCCCGTCGCGCTCAATTGTGGCTTACTGTGGGCAGCGTGTCCACCGCTAGGGGAGGTGGCCGCCAAAAACATTTCGGGGGTGTATCAGCCGTGCTGGATCAGCGCGAGAGTATCCAAGTAATCGAGCCAACAACCTTAACGCAGCGCCAACCGGTGCCGCCGGCGCCGACTGGCACCATCACCGCAGAGGCGGTGCCGGAGGCCCAACGCAAGCAGCCCGTGCCGCTGGTGCGCATCATCATGCCCATCGTCATGGTCGCCGCCATGTTAGGCATGGTCGCGCTCATGGTCTTGAGCGGCGGGTCGGATCGGACCTTCAGCCCGCTCATGCTGATGTTTCCCATCATGATGCTGTCCAGCATGTTCATGATGTTCAGCCCGACCACCGGCGGCCAGGACCCGGACGAGACCCGGCGGACCTACCTGCGCCACCTCAAGGCGCTGCGCGAGAAGGCCCTGGACAGCGGCGCCGCCCAGCGGGCCCACGAGCTGCACCGCCACCCGCCGGTCGAACAGCTACCCGCCTTCGTCCACAACCAGCGGCTGTGGGAGCGCAGCGCCGAGGACCCGGACGCGCTCGAGGTGCGCATAGGGGTGGGAGAGACCAAGCTCGCCACGGAAATCCAGGTGCCGGAGGCGGCCGCGGCCGAAGACCTCGACCCGGTGTGCGCGGTCAGCCTGCGCCGGACTATCCAGGCGGTCGAAACCCTGCCGGAGATGCCCGTGGTCATCCAGCTCCAAGCCTTCGGCGTGCTGGGGATTTCCGGTTCCGGTGCGGCGGACCTGGCCCGAGCCATCGTCATCCAACTGGCCTGCGCGCACGGGCCCGACACCCTGGGCATTTCTGTGCGCTCCGTGCGTGGGGCCGGCTGGGAGTGGGTCAAGTGGCTGCCGCATGCCCGCCGTCCGGAGCAGGCGAACTACCGCGTTCTCATCGTCGACGGGGTGGCGACCACCGGGGTGGAAGACTTCCTCGACGAGGAGGGCATCACCACCATCATCGACGTCGGCTCGCGGCGCAACACCGTGCTCGGCCTGCGCGCCGAGCACGAGGGCCTGTGCCTGAGCCTGCGCGCCGGGGAGAGCCCGGATCCGGGCACAACGCTACTGGTCTCCACCGCCGCGGGCGAGGAGGAGCTGGGCCGCGCGGACCAGCTGGGCGAAGAGGGCGCGGTGCTCATCGCGCGCCGCATGGCCCGATGCCGCCGCCCGCTGGCCCAGCCGGGGCCCAAGCTCGGCTCCGGCGGCGGCGACCTGGTGGCCCTGCTCGGGCACCGCGACATCGCCGAGCTGCGCGGCGAGAACCTCTGGTCGGGGCGCGCCGGGTCGCAGCGCCTGCATGTGCCGGTGGGGCTGGACCCTAGCGGCCAGCCGGTCTACCTCGACCTGAAGGAGTCCGCCCAAGGCGGCATGGGCCCGCACGGTCTGTGCATCGGCGCCACCGGCAGCGGCAATTCCGAACGTGGGTTTGGGGTACGATGGCCGCATGGCAGATACCACAACGCAGCGAGCAGCGATCTACGCACGTATTTCACTCGATAAGCAGGAAGAAGCAGGTGTCAAGCGGCAGATTCACTTAGCCACTAAGCAGGCTGAGGCCGACGAAGCCGAGAGCGTCGCTACTTACGTGGACAACAACATCTCTGCGTTCTCTGGTGAGTACAGGCCTGAGTACGACAAGCTGATCCACGCTATTGAGAGCCGCGAGATTGACGTTGTCTACGTCTATGCACTCGACAGGCTGACCCGCCGGACTAAAGACACCCTCGCGTTGTTCGAGTTATGCGAGAAGCACAACGTCACCGTCAAAGCGAACCGGGGCTACAACATCGATCCAAGCGATCCTGCGTCGAGGCTCACCATCGTCATCCTCGGTCTCATCGCTGAGCAGGAGTCTATTGATAGAGCAGCCCGCATCCGCGCTGCATACGAGGACCGTGCTCGTACAGGCCGTCCCAAAACAGGCGGACGCCGCATGTTCGGTTACGAGGCTGATGCTGTAACCGTCATTGACGAAGAGGCTCAAGCCATCCTCGACGCTGCGGCAATGGTTATCGCTGGCAAGACCCTGCGTGAAACGGTGCGCGAGATCTTTCATACAAGGAATCTCCCCGCCACGTCCGGCCGCCCCATGACGGCCCCTACGCTGCGTGACATTCTGCTTAACCCTCGTGTGCGTGGCTTAAGTACGTTCAACCCCACCGATCCTGATACAGGCTTCCGTCTTGTAAAAGATCGTCAGGTCGTCGGCAGGGGAACATGGCCCGCGATCATCGACGAAGCCACTGGCGAGAAGCTTGATGCGGTGCTCCGTGATCCGTCCCGGCGGCGCTCACATAGCGGGAATGCACCGCGCTACTTCTTAGCATCAGTGCTCACCTGCACCTGCGGAGATCCGATGTATGCGCGCAGCCGAAGGAATAAGGCAGGCGAGCCGCGCCGGTACTACACGTGCAAACGGTCCGAACCTGGTGGTACACACGTGTCCATCGGCGCTGAGGTGGACGACCTCATCGAAGCTGTCATCCTCAAGCGCATGGCGCAGCCAGATGCCGTGGATGCACTACGCAACGCCTTAACGCCGGAGGATGACGGTCTTACCGAGCAGCTACAGGAGCTTGCAGGCGAGCGAAACGTGCTGCTAGCGCGCCGAGAACAGATCGAAGAAGCGATCATCGCTGCAGATGTTGATATGTCCACATTCGCGCGCGTGTCGAAGAAAATCGAAGATCAAATCTCCACTATCGACGAGAAGATGCGCGAGCTGACCACAAGCCGCGACGCTGATCCCCTTGCCGTAGAACTGGCCGACGGCCCTGACTTCGCTGAGTGGTGGGGTAGCGCTTCCGTTGAAGACAAGCGCAGGCTGACCCGGCTGCTCATGGAAATCTGTATCCTGCCAGGCAAGGCTGGAGCGAAGAAATTCGATCCGCACCGTGTGAAGATCGCCTGGCGGCAGTAACTGTCTGCGAAGCGCGTCTATGGGGGAACGCCACGGGAGCGGGCAGTTCGGGGGGAGACCTGCCTCTGTGCCGGGGGGGACACGCTCAACCGTGACGCTCCCGGGTGAATTATGACACGGCTGCTGCCCCTGCGCATGTCGAGCAGCCGAAAGAAAAACTTTGCTGTACGGTATCGTTAATTGGTTAGTTGTGTTACACTATCTATAACGTACAACGATCTCGTACACTTTTATCCTGCTGCTCCGTGCTCACTACAGCACTGCAGTGGCGGGGTGTACGGAATCGACCGATTTGTAGCTGGAAGGGAAACAGCATCGTGTCACGTATAACGATAGTTGATACTGTTGGGAAGGATTTTGTAGCGTCCAATATCGAGGAAGGTGAATTTAGCTACGTCAAGCAGGCTGGCACAAAGGAAAAGCTTGCGCGGCTACTTGGGCGTACACCCATCCATTACAAACTTGACATCCGGTTCTTCGATGAGGAATCAAATACGGCTGTGCTGATTGAGACTAAACAGCGCTATGACGATGGCGACGTAGCCCAACTCCGCGAGTATGTGGACGAAGAAAAAGCGTTGTTTCCTAACAACAAGATCATTGCCATCCTCGCCAACACGACTAACGAAGAGCTTCGCGTGTGGAAGAACAACGTCGATGACGAGTCTGAGATGCCAGGCGAGACGGCCATCGACACCATGTCATATTACGTCTCACTCTTCGAGGCGAGCCGTCAGAATAACCGCGAGCAGGTGCTCCGTAACACCTACGCACTCAACGAGCTGCTGCATAAGAAGGACATCGACGAGAAGCTGCGCAGCCAGTTTGTCGGCACCACACTGCTTTATGTTAAGGACTTCGTAAATAAGCTCGGTATCTCTGAAATTAATGAGGAGACCGCTGTACAGCTACGTGAACGCTGGGCAGTGTTCACTGCAGATCAGATTCGTACCGGCATTGAGACGACACTGGACAACCTTCTCGACGGCTCAGATAACAAGGCTAAGAAGATCGAGCTTCTGCGATCCAACGTTGTTTTGGATCAGAAGGTGCGTGCTCTCAAGCTTGATGACTGGCTCGACATTCTTATCGACATCGTCACTGGTATCTACGCCTACATCGACGAGGACAGTTCTGAGGGACAAGACCTGTTGAACCTGTTCTTCATTGCATTTAACAAGTACACCGGTAAGGCTGATAAGAACCAGGCCTTCACACCTGACCACATCACTGAGTTTGCGTGCCGTGTAACCGAGGTTAATCGCAACACGCGTCTCTTCGACGGTGCGTGTGGCTCCGGTTCCTTCCTTGTACAGGGCATGGTAAAAGCCCTGGCAGACTGCACCAAGATGAACGGCACGCAGCAGCAAAAAGAAGCTCAGCAAGCAAAGATCCGCCGCGAGCATATCTACGGTGTTGAGATTGAGGAAAAAGCCTACGGCCTGTCCACGACCAACATGCTGATCCACGGCGATGGTAACTCGAACATCAAACTTGGGAACCTATTCAAGTCAAAGGACTTTCTTCAGGAGGCCAACCCTGATGTGATCCTGATGAACCCGCCGTTCAACGCCAAGCCTCGTTCTATCCCTGATCGGTATAAGACCGACTGGGGTAAGGCCAAAGACGGCAAGGAAGACCCTACTAAAGGTATGGTCTTCGTCCAGTTCATCTCTGACTGTATTGTTGAATCCAACGCAACGCGACAGAAAAATAACGAGTCCACTAAAACCGTGCGTATGGCAGTGATCCTGCCTGTTGCAGCGGCCATTGGCTCTAATAAGGTTCTCAAGGAAACCAAGCGGCGTCTGCTCGTTAACAACACGCTTGAGGCGGTATTTACGCTGCCCAACGAGATTTTCTACCCCGGTGCCTCGGCATCCGCCTGCATGATGGTGTTCACACTTGGCAAACCTCACTATGACGGTAACGAGCCAGCTAAGGACACGTTCTTTGGATACTACAAGGACGATGCTCATATAAAGAAGAAGAACCTCGGTCGTATTGAACAATTTGACGAGAAGAACGCGAGTAAATGGAAGGCTGTGGAGGAGGAATGGCTCAAGCTCTACCGCAACAAGACAGTCAAGGCCGGTATGTCCGCTATGCATCCTGTGACGCACGAGGACGAGTGGCTCGTTGAGGCCTACATGGAAACTGACTATTCGACGCTTACTGCTGACGACTTCCAGCAGACTCTGAACAACTATCTCGCCTACCTCGTGAAAGAAGGGGTCGTGGTTGAGGGGGACTCTGCTTCGAGAGGTGATGTTTTATGAGAATCGACACGTCGACCTGGTGCAGTTTTACTGTCGAGTCACTTTTCACTATTCGCAACGGCCGGGGTATTACCGTCAGTGAGATTGAAGAAAACCCTGGCCACCTCAACGCTGTACAAAGCGGTGAGGAGAACAATGGTGTTATCGGGAAGATTAGTCTGGAGTATTGTCGGGAAAACGATTATGTGTTTACGAAGAGACCTTGCTTAACAGTGGCTAGAACTGGTTCAGCCGGATTTGTCTCTTTTCAGGCAGATGGTTGTGTTGTGGGTGACTCAGCCAAGATACTGCATCCGCGTTATGAAAATACGTCTACGGCCATCTACATTTTTCTTCAAACGATTCTGAACGCGAACCGTTTCAAATTTAGCTATGGCAGAAAAGTCACTGAAGAAAAATATCTGCGGGAGTTGGTATCCCTCCCCGTTAAAAAGGATTCCTCCGGTGAGCCAATTATCGATCCAGATAGTCCGTACAGCTCCGAGGGATACCTCCCGGACTGGCAGTTCATGGAAGACTATATTAAGAGTCTTGATCACAAACCGTTAAGCACCCGCAATAAAGTGCGTTCGATGCCCAAGTGGGATGAGTTTACCTGGCGGAGTTTTTCGGTAGGGTCGATATTCTCCATCCGTAACGGTCGGGGCATTACCGTAAGTGAAATAGAGGAAAACCCCGGCAACCTTAACGCTGTGCAAAGCGGTGAAGAAAATAATGGTGCTATTGGGAAAATTAGCTTAGATTTCTGCCGAGAAAACAACTATGTATTTACAGAGCGCCCCTGCCTAACCGTGGCGAGAACGGGTTCGGCAGGTTTTGTCTCTTTTCAAGCAGATGGTTGTGTTGTGGGGGATTCCGCCAAGATACTGCAACCTCGTTATGAAAACCTTTCTACGGCCAGCTATCTTTTTCTTCAAACGGTTTTGAATCAGAACCGTTTTAAATTCAGTTACGGACGAAAAGTCACCGAAGAAAAGTACCTCACTGACGTGATAAGCCTGCCTGTCAAAATCGATGGTTCAGGTAAACTCATTATCCGCCCCAACAGCCCTTATAGCCCTGAAGGATACGTTCCCGACTGGCAGTTTATGGAGGACTATATCCGTTCACTGCCTTACGGCGACCGCATTCCCGAGGATGGTGATTAACCATGCTTATCGGTTATGCCCGTGTGTCTACGTCCAAGCAAGGGCAGTCTCTCGACACTCAGCGTGAGGCGCTTGTCGATGCTGGCTGCGATGAAAACCACATCTACTCGGATACGATCTCGGGCACCAAATGGCAACGCCCAGGCCTTGATGACGCTCTGGCCTACATGCGTCCCGACGACACGCTGGTTGTGACCAGGCTCGACCGTCTTGGTCGCAGTCTCGCGGAGACGGTCAATACCATTGCTGACCTCGCGGAACGGGACATCAACGTCAAAGTCTTGGAACCAGCACTCGACACCTCACGGCCTGCTGACAAAGTGGTCATTAACGTCATGGCCTCACTCGCTGAGTGGGAAAGAGATCTCCTGATCCAGCGCACCCGTGAAGGCGTTGCACACGCTCGCGCACAGGGCAGGGTAGCCGGCCCGAAGCCGAAGCTCAGCGATGAACAGGCCCAGGTGGCCAAAGAGTTACTCGACGGCGGCAAATCGGTGAGTGCTGTGGCACGCACATTCAACGTATCTAGGCCCACCATTTACAGGGCCATCGAGCGCCTTGAGGCTGACGCATAACAGCCGAGACCTAGCACGAGGCTGCGTCGCTAGCGCTCGCACCCTGCAAGCCGGTACCAGGCAGCACTAGCGACGCCCTGAGCGCGTGGGGGTGCTGCAGGGCGCGGTAATAGCACTGCCCGGCACAGCCGGGGCCAAATACGGAATTGATCACACACATCCGTATTTGGCAAGGAGTGCTCATGTCCACCTACTCGCAAACTCTTACGTCCCACGGCGAGATCCTCGCCAACATCCCCGGCATCCTGGGCTTTTATCCACAGAACTCGCTGGTCATCTCGTTCTTTGAACGAAACAGTGACACCCCTGGTCTGCACCTGGGGCCGCTTGCCCGTCTCGACCTCGACGACGCTGTCGAGACGCTAATCGACAACCAAGCGCAATTCTCTGCCCTGTCCGGCAGCCTCGACACCGACGCCGTCATCGCGTACGTGGTCAGCAGCAACCCATCTGCTGCCGACGACCTGGCGGAGTTCCTGCTCAGCGAGGACTCACCACTGCCAACGGTGCTTGCCATCGTGCAGGTTCCAGAGATCACCTCTGGGACGGGATGGTGGACTGTCTACCAGCAGCTGAGTCTGTCAGCACCGCGCAGCGGCGTAGTTAGCGAGGTGTCCAGCTCCGCTGCGCTGCAGCAGATGATCTTAGATACCGGTCAGCTACCAGCACTGTCGCGTGGTGAACTGGAGCAACGTCTCGACAGCACGGCTCACGGCATCAACGAGGCCGAGTACCAGGACATCATCGCTGATGTTGAGGCTTACGAGAAAGAGATCCACTTCCTCCGCGACGACCTGCAGCGTGAGTATGAGCAGGCCACTGTGGGGATTGCAAACCCCACTGACACACGAGCTATCCGATCTGCGCTGAGGTGCTTCACTACTCCTATGCTGCGCGATCCACTGCTCGCAGCGCTACTGGACGAGCCAGAGCAGGGTCTTGAGTTCGCAGAACCCCTTATGCGTACCGTGCCACGAGATTGGCTCAAGATGCGGTCGCAAATAACCGCTACCGTGGCTGTTCTCGCGCAAGCCACTGGCCAGACAGGATTTGCAGGCGTGGCAGCGAACAAAGCCACCGAGCTGAGCGAGACAGAGAACTTTCCGAACCTGGTGGCCAGGTCCCTCAACCTTGGCCTAGGCAGCAAGCTGATTACAAGCGTCAAACAGGGTGCAGAGAAGGCACACTATCTTCTGTTCGACGCTTAAATCTTTCACCCCGTTGCAGCATGCGCTGTAGCGGGGTTTCTTTTTCTACCAGTGCCGTGACCAGGGAAGAAGGTCATTTCCACCGAGCAGGGGAGAAGCACCTAGACAGCAGAGCTGTCTCCAGAAACCGGATTGAGAATCAATCCACGACAAGGAGACGCATCATGTACCACTACACCAGCGAAGATCTCGAACTGCTCTACATGCTCTCTGACGGCGTTGATGGCGAAGACGCCGATCCGGGGGCTACGCAGGAGCTACGCGACCTAGAAGCAGCCGGAGCACACCTGCCCTGGGCCGTGCTGTAACAGCACTTACAGCAGCAGCAAAGCAGCTGCTCAAACACACAATTGAAAGACAATCACACACTCACTCATATAAGGAGAAATCACAATGTCCAACCCGTTTAACAATGGCACCATCGTTGGCAACGCAGCACGCGAGCCGAAGATCTTTGAGCACGCAAACGGCGGTGCGACGGTGAAGCTCAACGTCTACGCACGTAATACGTTCAAGAACAAGTCCACAGGCAAGGTGGAATCAGAGATTGTCGAACTCACTGGCTACGTGGCTGACGCCAAGAACCTCGGCGTCTTCGGATGCATCGGCGCTGGTGATCGCGTTGCAGTGAGCTACTCGCTGAAGACTGACAACTACACCGATAAGGACGGCAACAAGCACTATCCGCTGGTAGCGCGCATCGACACTGTGCAGCTGATCGACTCCAAGAAGGAGTCTGAGGCACGAGCAGCACGCCGCGAGAACAGCGCAGATAACGCTGCTGCTAATGACTCTGAAGAAGTGCCGTTCTAGTTGCAACAACACCCCGCAGGGAAACCTGCGGGGTTATTTTTTCAGCACAGACCACGCATAACGCCGTCGCCGTCCAGTACGGGAGCGCTGATACTCCTGCTCCAGACGCTCTGTCTCTACACAGTGCATTACATGAGCCATTACATGCGCTGTTTTACTGCACTGTGTACTAGCCATTCCATTACGCACTACGCTGGCGCACTTCAAGTTCATTGAAATCTTCTCAGACATTAGTGGTTCTCCTTCAAGTGAAGAATGCTTTAACTGGCCCCACCTTACCGGCATTCCTCTCAAACTTGGCCTCTGTTCGCTATGAGCGTTGGGGCACAGCGCCTAAGGCGCATACGGAAGCTGGGTTAACATTTACTCATGTCTGTTTCTGAGCTGTCCACCAGTACCCAGAACTATTTGAAAGCTATCTGGGGGCTAAAGGAATGGTCATCCGAGCCCGTTACCGCCACACTTATAGCGAAACAGCTGGGACTCAAGCTCTCCTCGGTCTCCGATGCAGTGCGCAAAATGTCGAAGCAAGGGCTCGTGTCACACACGCCCTATGGCTCTGTGGAGTTAACCGAACTTGGCAGGCAGTACGCATTGGTCATGGTGCGCCGCCACCGATTGCTTGAGTCTTTTTTGGTTCAAGCATTGGATTATACGTGGGACGAGGTCCATGATGAAGCCGAAAATCTTGAACACGCGGTGTCTGACATGCTCATAGAGCGCGTGGATAAGTTCCTCAATTACCCCACTAGGGATCCACACGGCGACCCTATCCCTACGGTTGATGGACAGGTCACTATCCCCAGTGCGCACCGTCTCACCGACAGCGGCGCACAACCGCAGGTGACCGTGGAACGCATTTCTGATTCCGACCCACAACTGCTGGCCTTCCTCAAAGAGCAAGGCATCGTCATTGGGGCTGTTCTTACCACGCGCGAAGGAACGCCCTTTTCAGAATCGCTCGAAGTACAGGTAGCCGACAGTACTCAGTGGGTAGTACTTGGGCGCCCAGCTACGGACGCAGTGTTTGTAGCACACCACAGCCTGTAGTCTTTCCCTTTCTCATTAATCCTGTCCCTACCTGCCCTTTTAAAAACTACGGTGCGGCGTAGTTTGCAACTACGGTAGTATGTAGTTAATCTTTTCGATCATCACCTATCCCACTTATGGCTAAGGCCAGGATGAGCAGGATTGTCATGTCAGACTCACCAGATTTGGTGTACTTTTCTAGCGTTTCTGAAAACACAAAAAGATTCGTCGAACGCTTAGATAGACCCGCAGTGCGCATTCCACTGCGGCCCAAGAAAACCGGAATGATCCAGGTTTCACACCCGTACGTACTCATCGTTCCAACCTACGGCGGTGGCTCGCTCAAACGCGCAGTCCCCAAACAGGTCATCGACTTCCTCAATGACCCAATCAACCGTTCCTTTATCCGGGGCGTGATTACCTCAGGCAATACCAACTTCGGAAGCGCTTACTGCGTCGCCGGCCGCATCATTTCCGCTAAGTGCCACGTTCCAGAGCTGTATCACTTCGAGCTGCTCGGCACGCAGAAGGACGTTGCCGCTGTAAAGCAGGGCCTTCACAAGTTTTGGGAGCAGCAAAGCAACTAACAATTACACCCCATTGATTTCCCACAAAATGAAGACCACATCCGCAACACACAGATTGGAAACCACAATGCCGCCACTTAAGGCCACCCCCACACAGCCCATTGGCCCTACGCCCCGCACCGCTTCAGCAGACGATGCCGGCGGTGTCGGTAAGCGCAAGAGCTACCATGCACTCAACGCGCAGCTGAACCTATTCGACGATTCGGGAAGAATCCAGTTCGACAAGGACATTGAGGCAACACAAGACTTTTTAGCGCACCATGTCACTCCCCGCATGCATCAGTTTGAATCCACCAAGCAGCGCTTGGAGTGGTTGGTTGATAACGAATACTACGAGCGGGAATTCCTTGAGCTTTATGATGACGATTTTCTGTGCACTATGTACGACAGAGCCCACCGAGCCAAGCATCAGTTCCGCACTTTCCTCGGCGCATTTAAGTTCTTTACTTCATACGCACTGAAAACCTTTGATGGCTCGCGATTTCTGGAAGGCTACGAAGAACGCGTCGCCACCACAGCTTTGTACCTTGCACAGGGCGATGAAGAGCTTGCGGAGAAGCTGGTGGATGACATCATGACCGGACGCTTCCAGCCCGCCACCCCTACTTTTCTCAACGCAGGAAAAGCCCAGCGTGGCGAAATGGTCTCCTGCTTCCTCCTTCGCATCGAAGACAATTTGGAAAGCATTGGCCGCAGCGTGAACTCTGCACTGCAGCTTTCAAAACGCGGCGGTGGTGTGGCCTTGTTACTGAGCAATCTGCGCGAATCCGGAGCCCCAATCAAAAAGATTGAGAACCAAGCTTCCGGCGTAGTCCCAGTCATGAAAATTCTGGAAGATAGCTTCAGCTATGCCAACCAATTGGGCGCTCGACAGGGCGCTGGAGCCGTCTACCTACATGCGCACCATCCAGATATTCTTCGTTTCCTGGATACCAAGCGGGAAAATGCCGATGAGAAAGTCCGCATTAAGACTCTTTCGCTGGGAGTTGTTATTCCAGATATAACCTTCCAGCTGGCCAAAGAGAACAAGGATATGCATCTTTTTAGCCCGTATGACATCGCTCGCGAGTACGGCGTAGCCATGTCTGACATGTCTATCACCGAGTATTACGACGAGCTGGTTTCCAATCCGCGAATTTCTCATACGACTATCAAGGCCCGCGAGTTTTTCACCACGCTGGCTGAGCTTCAGTTTGAATCTGGATACCCCTACATACTCTTTGAGGATACGGTCAACCGCGCTAATCCCCTCAAAGGACATATCAATATGTCCAATCTGTGTAGTGAGATCCTCCAGGTCAACACGCCATCCACCTACGGCGCCTCAGGTAACTACACCACCGTTGGCCAGGACATTTCCTGCAATCTAGGGTCGCTCAACATCGCTAAAGCTTTTGAATCACCGGACTTTGGGGAAACTGTTGAAACCGCGGTGCGCGCTCTCACGAAGGTCTCAGACCTAACAAATATCGAAGCTGTTCCTTCCATCGCTCACGGTAATGCATCCATGCATGCCATCGGGTTGGGCCAAATGAATCTCCACGGTTTCCTGGCTTCCAAGCGTATTCCTTATGGCTGCGCCGAAGCACTGGACTTTACAAATATCTATTTCCTGACCGTGACCTATCATGCGCTCCGTGCATCCCATGCGCTAGCGGTTGAGAAAGGTCAACGATTCACTGGCTTTGAAGAATCCACCTATGCCACTGGCGTCTACTTCGACAAGTACATCGACCAAGACTGGGCGCCGGCCACTGACCACGTAAAACAGCTATTCCATGAGGCTGGCGTGCAGATTCCTCAACGCGAGGATTGGCTACGGCTCAAGAACCAAGTGATGCAAGACGGCATCTACAACGCCTACTTGCAGGCAGTTCCACCCACTGGATCAATTTCCTACATCAATGACTCCACCGCGTCCATACACCCGATTGCCTCCAAGATTGAAATACGCAAGGAAGGCCGCTTGGGGCGCGTGTACTACCCCGCACCGGAAATGACCAACGACAACTTGGAGTATTTCGATGACTCCTACACCGTGGGGTACAAAAAAATCATCGACACCTACGCTATGGCCACCCAACACGTGGACCAAGGGCTTTCCCTGACTTTGTTCTTCACCGCTGACACCACTACGCGGGACATCAACAAGGCACAAATCTATGCCTGGAAAGCCGGAATCAAGACCTTGTACTACATCCGTTTACGCCAACCTGCACTCCAGGGAACCGAGGTCGAAGGCTGCGTTTCCTGTGCTCTGTAGGAACACGGTCTTTCCTTCATTCACAACCATCCATCAAGAAAGAAAGAAGCTATGTCTTCAACATCAAACACTGCTGAGCTAACCAGCATCTCAGTTACGCCGCCAAGTTACCGGCATGACCCTTCAGCCCGCATCCGCGCCATCAATTGGAATCGGGTGAGCGATGAGAAGGATCTTGAAGTGTGGAACCGCCTCACCGCCAACTTTTGGTTGCCAGAAAAGGTTCCACTTTCAAACGATCTCCCGGCGTGGCAGAGGATGACACCGGAGGAACGCAACCTCACCATGCGGGTGTTCACGGGACTCACCACCCTGGACACCGTCCAGGCCACTGTGGGCGAAATCTGTCAGATCCAAGATGCCCGCACCGAGCACGAGGAGGCCGTGTATACCAACATCGCCTTCATGCAATCAGTCCATGCCCGTTCTTACTCTTCAGTGTTTTCTACTTTGAGCAGTACGAAAGAAATTGATGAGGCATACCGCTGGGCGGTGAATAATGACCTTCTCCAGGCACGCGCCAAAAAAGTGCTCACTCATTATTTTGGACCCGATCCACTCAAGCGCAAAGTGTCATCGACGCTGCTTTCCTCGCTGCTTCTCTACGCGGGTTTCTATCTTCCCCTGCATTTTTCCGTCCACGCCACCCTGACAAATACGGCAGACATGATTCGCCTCATTCTGCGTGACAAGGCAGTGCACGGTTACTACTCAGGCTACAAGTACCAGCGCGGACTGGAAACGTCTGCTCCACAACGGCAACAGGAGATGCATGATTTCACTATTTCCTTGCTCGAAGAGCTTTATGCCCTAGAGCTGGATTATTCCGGCGAGCTATATGAGCCGTTGGGGCTCATGGATGATGTAGCTGTATTCGTTCGCTATAACGCCAATAAGGCGCTCATGAATTTGGGCTACCCGGACTACTTCCCACCTGAAGAAACGGAAGTGAACCCGGAAATCCTCGCTGCCCTAGCACCTGGAGCAGATGAAAACCATGACTTCTTCTCCGGCTCCGGTTCCTCCTATGTCATTGGCACCGCTGAAGAAACGAGTGATGATGACTGGGATTTCTAAACCGTTTCCACGACCAGACCAAGGAAGCTGGCTTGAGACCATCGCGCTGTTTGAAGCCATCCGCGAAGGAAACCAACCAGCAGCCATGCGGCTTTTGGATACGTCCGCCGCACGGGAGGCCGTCCTCGGGGGACTGTTAGGACTCATCGAACTGTACTTCCGCCATGAAGAAGACAAAGTGGATAACTTTCTTACTGCCGCCCACGCCGCCGGGCCACCGCCTGCCTTTGGCTGCAAGCCTTTTCTCCCTTGATCGCACGTACCTACGCCCAACTAAGAAGAAAGGACTTCCTATGACCACCCCACGCATTAGTGTTATCGTCGGCAGCCTGCGCCGCGGCTCATTTGCGCGCAAGATTGCACACGAAGTGCTCACAATGATCCCTGAAAACTACCAGGCAGACATCGTTGAAATCCGTGACTTGCCGCTCTATGACTTCGACTACGATGACCCCTCGGTCACGGACAAGCCCATTCCAGCTGAGTACACCACTTTCCGCGACACCATCAAGAACTCGAGCGGCGTCCTCTTTGTTACCCCGGAAAATAACCGTACTATCCCTGCCTGTCTCAAGAATGCAGTGGACATCGGTTCCAAGCCCAACTCGGATGTGGCTTGGAAGAACCTTCCCGCAGGTATCATCAGTCACTCTGTAGGCCGCATGGGCGGCTACAGTTCACAGAAGAACCTCCGGCTCGCCCTGTCCTACTTCGATATGCCGCTTCCTGGTCAGCCCGAGGTATTCCTTGGCCAATCCCCCACCCTCTTCGAAGACTCCGGCCATCTCAATGAAGGCACCGCAGGCTTTGTCAAAGACTACGTTATACGCTTCCTGCAGTTGGTCGACATGACATTAACAGCCAAGCACAGCTAGCGACGGCGACTAACCCTAGCCACCGCCCTCTACGAAGTACTTGAAGGCTTCTAAAGGGCCTTCTCAAAGACACAAACCCCGGATTCACACTCATCCTTGAGTTACCTGAATCTGAACCCAGGACGCTTCAAAAAACACCGCTCTAATTCTTCGATTTTCGCTGAATTAGAGCGGTTTTAGCGCTGTCGCTGGACACTGACCCCGGCGACACCCTGCTAGGCCGCTACAGGGCCGTACAGGGCGCGTGGTGAGCTACTACAGCTCCATGCCACCATCGCGGTCGCGCTGTTGCTGCTGCTGGCGGCGCTTGTTGGTTCGTTCCTGAGCACGACGGCGTGCGGCGGTCCGTTCCTGCTGAGTGCGCTGTTCGACAGTATCGAGGTAGCGCTGCTTCATCTCAGGGTCGTTATCGAGTTCGACATGCAGGAAGTCCCGGTCTACGTGGGAAATCTCTTGCAGAGACTCAACAGCCTCTTCGATGATGATCTTGGCTTCCTCCTCTGCAGCTGCGCGGCGCGCTTCGAGACTTTCGGCGAACGCACGTTTCTCCGTGTCAAAGGCTTCACGCTCACTGTCCAGGGCTGCGCGTTCGCTAGCCAGCTGTTCACGCTCACGCGCGGCCTCGCTGCGGATGCTCTCAGCGTCCCGCTCGGCTTCCTTGCGTGCTGAGGTGCGGATGCTCTCTGCGTCCTGTTCCGCACGCTTGAGCTTGCCCTCTGCAGCACTGTTGACCTCTTCGGCACGGTCCAGCAGCTCATCTGCTTGAGCTTCGGCCAGCCCTGCCGTCTGCTCAGCATCCTTGCGTGCTTCACTACGGATCTGCTCTGCCTCCTGCTCAGCCTTCTCGCGTGTCTCGCGTAGTACGCGTTCGGCCACTGCACGCGCCTGCGTGTCAGCGTTCTCCAGTACGCCCTGCGCTGCTTCACGGTCTTTCTTGGCCTGTTCGAGTTCCTCTGCGGCCTGCTTGAGATCACGGTCAATCGCGTCCATGTCTCGTTGTACAGAACGGCGCTTGACCTCCACCTCGTCCTCGCGGTTCGTGAGGTCACGCTCCCGGTCCTGCTGCTCCGCATAGCGGTCAGGACTGAGTGACTCGTCGTGTCGTTCAGACACATCTAGCTCTACCGGATAACCCAGCGCGTACATGTGCTCGCGGAGTCCGCGCTGCGCGTCGATGAACTTCTGGTTCCCGGAGATTTGTTTGCCCTTCTTCGGGCCATCTTTGTACCGCACCGAGGTGTCGGTGTTGTACGCGATGCCGGGGCGGCAACGTAGCTTGGCAGGGTCTTTCGGGTCAGGGGAGAAGGTGTCAGCCTGGAACTGGATGTGAGGCGTGCTCTCATCGAAGTTCATATCCCCGCCGGCCACAGCATCGATGCCGCCGGGGATGAAGTTCTCGGCGAGCCAGCGCATCGACTCTTCGAGGTACTCCTTCGCTTCGTCGTAGTCGCGCGCTACCAGCCGTGCTCGCTTCACCTCACGGCCGTCCACCTCACTGGTGTAGAAATCGGGGACCTCCACACACATCGACTTCGGCAGATGCACGACGAACAATGACGTTTCAAACGAGTTCTTCTGTACACGTACACCGTCCATACGGGCGTCCTGGTACTGCAGGACTTCCTCGACGGATGTTGCGCGCCTGAACGTCCCATCTCCGTTGTTCACGAACGGGACGTTCAAGTGCGCGTCGGCCACGACGATGTTTGAGTTCATCGCGGCCTGATGCGCGAGATCCTGCGGATCTAATTCTCGCATCGCCTCCTTGAGGAGTCGCTTGCGATCTCCACGTGTGTCTCCGCCGCAGTTATCGCGGCGAAGATGGCGCAGATTGAACGCTGCGCGTCCCTTCTGCGCTGTAGATGTCTCCGACATATCTGTGTACCTCCTGTAGATGTGTGCGCGCACACGGAGCCTCTGTCTTCGACCCCTCCATGTACGCGCACACATGGCGAACTTGAGTTTTCTGGGGACCCCTAAGAATCGTTCGGGTCCCTTAGCTACGCCGTCCCACACGATTCTACCCCAAAAAACTCAAGTTCTTTAGCCCCCTAAAGACCTCAGTCTAACCTCCTCGCAAGCTCGGATAACCGAGGTCTCACGGGGGCGCCTGCAGCGGGCAATAGCGAAGCTGCAAAACCCTCCCTATTCGGTCGGCTTTCTCCGCTTCGCCTTGTGTGAAAGGCTACGTGACCTGCGAAGATACGCTGTGGCGATCTCCTTGGTCCCGTAGCAGGGCAGTGTCTTCACGGCGCTATTCGCCCCATTCGACCCTGCCAGAGGCTTCTGACGAAGCCCGACATAACCGTCACATTAAAAATGTACCGGTTATGAAGCGGTGCGCATTTTCGGCGCGAAAATTGACGCCGGTATGTAAGCGGTGCATTTTCCCTGCTCATGCAGTGAAAATAAGACTTTTCAAAAAAGTCCTGGCGTCGCACCCCCTTATACTGTGTTTACGGTGTCAGCGCTGAAAATCAGCTCTGACACATCAAATCCGTCATCGCTGCAGCTCAGACGGTAAAAAATCGGTTATGAACCGATTGTTTTTTGCGTGTAACCGGTTCGTAACCGGTTGCCAAAATATCCTTCGGAATATCCGCCGTAGCCGGACTGTTTTCGCGTTGCTGCAGCCTTGCAGCATGGCCACGGCAGTGGCTCTGGGCACGACAAAACCCCGCCACGAGGACGGGGTTTCGATGGGGGAGCAACCGCTACAGCGGTACAGTTCTCGCGCTTAGACCGTACGGCGACACAGGGTTCGGCCGTACAGTCTCGCGCCTAATTCTGTACAGTCTCGCCGGAGTTATCCGGCTCGCCAGACGCTCCGCTGTCGGTACCAGACGACTTCTCACCGTCAGGCTCGGTGGGCTTGGCCGCCTTGTCTTTGCCCTCTTTGGGCGGCTCATCGCCGTCGAGGTTTACCTCAAACTCTTTGGCGTACTCACGCATCTTCTCTAGCCGTTCCTTCGCCGCCTTGTGTGCACGGCGGGCTTCATTCACGACGTCTTTGGCCCGCTGTTCTTCAAGCATCGCGGCCTCGTAGTCTTCACGAAAAGACATGATTTTTCTCCTTGGTTGAGGGTTATTTCTTACTGAGGTTTGCCGACAAACAATGCCCACAGACCACAGGTGCAGAGCGTCATCATCCACCAGAAAAACTTGGCAGCCGGTGACGCCTTACGAATTACCTGAGACACTTTTCTCTCCTTAATTGATCATCAACAAAAACGGTTTGCACTAACACACGCGGCGGACCACGCGTGGGCAGTAGGGCGCTCATGTGGCACCCCTACTTACAGCCAGCCCATGACTCCGCAGGGCCTGCAGAGTCAGACAGGACAGGGACTTCCACACCGTCCTTGCCGGGCAGTGTGACAGCGTTGAAAGCAGCCATGACGGTCTGCTTGATCTCCTCGGCACGGTCACGCGGGACCGACAGCACGATCTCGTCGTGGACGAAGATGCGGATCATTTCCAGCACCTCCTGAGGGAGGTTCAACACGCCCTCTAGGAACACATCACGTGCCGTGCCTTGGCCGTACGCGGCAGGTGCTTGTGTGTACGCAGTGGAGCGTCCTACAGCCACACGGCGGCCAAACCCAGTTGCAACCCAGCCGAGCGCCTCAGCGTGCTTGCGAAGGTGGTTTTTGAAGTATTCGAGTTGCGGAAACTCGAAGTGCATGCGGTCCAACTGCCCCTGTGCCTCGACCTCGGAGATGCCAGCGTGGGCTGCAAAACTCTTTGATCCCATGCCGTAGTTCGCGGCGTGGCCGAGTGCCTTCGCATCAGGCCTGCGCTCAGCGTCACCGAAGACCCTGATGGCCATCTCGGTGTGGGCGTCGCGGCCCGGCGCAAAGAGTTCTGCGTACGCAGAATCACCGCTACCTGCTGCCATGCAGCGCGCGTCGATCTGGGAGAGATCCACGGAGATCAGTTCTTCGTCAGCGTTATCGGCCACAATCATTTCGCGCTGGCGGATCAGCCGTGCATCGCGAGAACCGAACACCGTCATGCCGGGGTTCGTGGTACTCAGCCGACCAGTGACCTGGCTTGATTGGATACTTGGATACACCTTGTCTCCGCGCAGATGCTTCTTGATCGTCGAGGCCGGAGTAGAAGACTGCAGCAGCGCCTCCATCTTCTCGGCCAGTTCGACAACCTCCGACACGTCAGCGTGCTCTGCCGCGAGCTGATTTAGCGCCTTAGCGCTGATGCTGATACGCCCGCTCTTCGTACGTGGAACAGCAACGCCGAAACTATCTAGATAGTCGGCAATAGCTTGTTTTCCGCTGTTGGACGACCACGGTTCTTTCCCCTCATCAGGGATACCAACCGTGTCCACAAGCCATTCACGGATCTCAGCCTTGACGACTGCTTCCTCTGCGAGGAATTGCTCGACCTTGGCAGTGTCAACGCGGATGCCGTGAGCCTCAACCACGCTCAGAACGTGCATTTTCTCGTGCTCGCGGCGCAGATACTCTGCGCTGACGGCCTCCAAGGCGGCTGGGAGCATCTGGTTATAGACAGCTACGTTTGCACGCACGTCTTGCAGTGCATACGCGATGTATTCAGCATTATCCAGCGGGATCTTGTCAAAACCACCATATTGCTTAGCCAGCGCCTTGAGCGCGCTATCACCGTCGCGGAGCAGTTTGCCGTCTACACCACAACGTTCGGCCACAGCGTCGAGACCGTAGCCCAAATTGGTGTCCCCACCGGCAGCCAAGCGAGACAGGATCAACGTGTCGTGTACTTTGCCGGCCTCTATAAGAGCCTTGTCATCCAAGCCGTAGAGCCGTTGCAACGCTGGCAGGTCGTATTGCACGATGTTGTGGCCAACGATGGTGTCTGCGTGCTCTAGCAGTGGGATGAGTTCACTAGCAATGTCGGTGGTGGCCACAGGCTCTGCACCGTTGACGGAGTAGGTGGCGAGGCGTACGAAATCAGGATCATCCGTGACGTGCAGGTCATCTGCGTCACCAGTTTCAAGGTCGAACACGACGGTTGTGCTGTCGGAAGGTGCTGCGGGTGAGACAGGTTCATCTGCTGTTTCTGCAGGTGTTGGCGTCGGCTCGGGTGCTGGCGGGGGAGTACCGCCGCCGTTGCCGCCGTCACCACCGGTGCCGGGATCACCGTCGTCACCATCGTCACCGTCACCGAAGGGACCACCACCAGCAAGAGGGTCATCCTCCGGTGCTCCACGCCAGACCACTTGGTACCGCCGTTCAGAAAACGGGCCTCCCTCAATTGATTCGATAGCAAGGCCGTCAAGCGTGCGGTTTTCGAGCCGCCTATACACACGGTTAAGCGAGAACGACCGAGCGTCCTCAGTACCGTAAATACCCGAAGGTAGAGGTACGTAAGGGTCTTCCATGCCCAACTTTGCCCACAACGTGTCTGAGGAATCGACATCGTCCTGTTCATTGATCTTTGCGATGATGCGCTCAATGTCATACGGACGGAAGCCGTTGGGGCACCGGCCAGAGCCTTGCACATGGGCATACAGCCAGTACAGGTGCATAATGTTTGTGCGTTCACCATCGTTGCGCTCACGACGCTGCTCGGCCACACCGTCCATGAAGTCGCCGTAGCCGACGTGCTCAAGCACCCCGCCGACGTTGAAATACCATTCCTCGAAGCTGCCGACCGGCGCGCCAGGTCGAGGTTCGGGCCTGCCGGCAACAATCCACGCTTGAACAAACGTCAGCAGAGCTGCCAACAGCTCCGGGCGCTTTTCCTTAATCGTGGCATTGAGTCGTGGGTATTTGAAGCCACTTCGCGCCTCGGCAAAGTCAGTAGGGACTTCCAGGTCGATGTAGAAGAATCGGCGGCCATTGTCATCTGAACATGAAACGTTGTTGCCGGTGAAGACCATTTGCATATTGTTCGGAACACTAATCATGCGAGATTCACCGAGTACACGGCCCTCGTGGCGCTCGGCGGTAATCGCTGCAGCCAGAGACTTGAAGTCCAGAACTCCGTCGGGTTCGTCAAAGAGCGCGAGCGTGTTTCCCGCAAGAAACATAGAGGTCAAGACCTTGGAAAACTCATCGTCCTTGCTCGGGCATTTCGTGACAGGTACGGGTGAACCCGTAATCAACGTCGAAGCACCGGACATGATCACACCTTTACCCACGGCAGGGCCAGAACCAGAAATACAAGCCGCAGGGGACTTATCCACAGACGGCCTGAACAACATGCTCAGCAACAACGCTATAAGACGGCTGAAGTCTTGAGGTGTCTTGAAGGGGAAGTCAGAGAAGATATCCTCAAGCTTCTCGCGCGCAGCAGCGATGTCCTGCTCAGTCGGGTTCTCAGGGATAGCCAAGTTTTCAACATCAGCGTCGAGATCAACAAACAAGCCAGTCTCGGGGTCCAGTCCAGACACAGTGATAATCCGACCGCTGCGCGTAATGATGGGGGAGTTCACCAGCCCGTTGAGCTGCGGGAATCTTTTCGCCCATTTCGGCTGGAACATCGTGTCAATGTCGGTAGCAGTCGGATCGACAAGCTGCACATCATTCTTCGTAAGACGATAGGGTGTGACCGCCTCACTGACCAGGCTCAAGCCGTTAGCACGGTTGACCTTCACGATCTCACGACGTGCGTCCTCCGGCTGACTCTTTCCATCAGTTACCTCAAAGATCTCGCTGGGTTCCTCACGCGGCAGCATCTCAACAGCGGTCGTGCCCTGACGGAAAAGCGCTTTCCCCGCATGAGTTGCATGAAGAGCCTTGAACATCGTCTCACGGCGAGTTTGGGGATGCCCTTCGTCGTAGTTGATAAGCAGGCTGCCATTAGCGCCTATCTCATCAAGCATTTCCTTAAGTTCTTCTGCGCTGGTGACACCGCCACGCATTTCAGGCATCTTCGGCATCTTCCGAGCAGGCTTGTCTTGGGCCTTGCTGATCCACAAATCCAGCATCTCTGCGCGCTTGTCTTCGGCAAGCCCAGCAAGCACATCATCAAGACCCTGCTTGCCCTGACCGGGCACCTGTACAAACCGAACAGGTGATGCGCCGTACTGCATGAGCAGGTCACGAAACTCACGCGCACCGTCGTAGACGCGCCGATTCGTGCTCGCGTCAGCATCAGGGACGATGCAGACGTACAGGCCCATGAACTGCGAGAGTACAGCGTAGTTCTGCAAGCCCTTCCATCCCCAGATACCCGTGATGCGGTAGACAGCAACCGTGTCGTCCGTATTCGACAGAGCGGCAAGGGCTTGCTTCGTGCCTTCAACGATGAGTACAAACTTCGTCTCATCGGTGACAGGCCGCAGTACCGTCAGCGCAGGCGGGGGAGTACCCCACTCGTTGTCCTTGGTTGGGCAGATGTACTTCTTCGGCCGACCCTTACTGTCGCACACCGATCCAGGCCGAGGCTTGACTTGATACGTGGTTTCACCACTGATCTCTTCCATCGGGAAGACGAGAGCGGGCAGTGCATCAGGGCCGATCCACTGCAGTTCCTTGGGCACAGCCTCAATGGTGCGAGCTGAGTACACACCACAGGACGCAATGACCTCATCTGAGATCGCGCTGCTACGTAGTTCTTCGAGATGCTCATCAGTGAGCTTCGGAGTCACGGTATGGACAGGAGAAGATTTTGTATCTTCTAGTTGACGGTCTGATACCACAGTGGTATCATTACAGGCAGAAACACTGACTGCCTGACCGTTGTCGTTGTTTTGGCCCCCGGTAGCTACGGGGGTCTTTTTCTTTGCTTCCATAGTTACGCCGCACCTCCGAGAACAGTCACGAGCTGCGGGTTAAGTAGCAAAAAGTGTGTCTGAGTTTCAGCGTTTCCGCTGTTCAGGTTAGTTGAATCGGGTCTATATAAGGACCTCAGCCTTATATAGACCCGTTTCTTCGTCAATCCACCGGAATGGCACCTGCATGTGGTATCCGGCAGTTGGTGTGCTTTCCGGGTGAGACGAAACCGACCACGATGCCCCGTATGTGCTGGGCAAATGAAGAAAAACGGCACCACATCCAAAGGAACAACACGATGGCGGTGCAAAAGCCCCAACTGCGGCAACTCAACGACACGCACCCGCACCGATCTGAGCCACACCCGCGACTTCAAAGCCTTCCACTCCTACATCACGTGCACCGCAACACTGGCTGAAGTAGCCCGCCAGCAAGGAGTAAGCAGATGGACGCTTGATCGCCGGTTTACACCGTTTTGGCTCATAGAGGTAACCAACCCCGGTGAGTCTCACCGCGTCTACGACCAGATCTTCATCGACGGCACATATACCGCTGCCGGGTGCTTGCTCGTCGCCGCAAGCTATGACCATGTCATCGCCTGGCATTGGGCAAAAAGCGAAACCGCCCACGCCTACACGCAGCTTTTAAACAAGATCGCAGAACCCTTATGCGTTGTCCTTGACGGCGGGCAAGGCGCCTACACCGCTATCAAAGCGTGCTGGCCCAATGCACAGATCCAGCGCTGTGTGGTCCATGCCCAGCGCGTTATCCGTCGCTACACCACCTCTAAACCACGCACCAGCGCAGGCCAAGCCATTTACGCGCTCGCGTTGAAGTTGACGCGGATCACCACCATGGAACAGGCCCGCGAATGGACTCTGAACTTGCACGATTTCGGGGTCGTCTATGCCAGTTTCCTCAACGAGAAAACACCGGTGCCGAAGGAACGCAGAACCCTCAACCACCGGTGGGAATGGACCCACCTGCGGGTACGCAAGGCCTACAATTCGCTGTTGCACCTCTCGCGGAAGGGGTGGTTGTTTACCTATCTGCAGCCACCACCGCACGCGCTCGAACCAGGCCGGTGGGCCGCAACTACCAACAGTCTGGAAGGCGGAGTCAACGCGCAACTCAAACGACTCGCCGACGCTCACCGCGGCAGGACAGGAGAGCGCCAACGCACAATGCTCGAGTGGTACCTCCACTCCAAAACGCAGCTGCCTGACGATCCCCTAGGAATCGCCAGGCAGTGCAATTTCGGGCAAGACCAACTCGCCAAAGTCAACAATCTTGCCGAAGAAGACCACAACAAAGCCGACCAGGAAACAGGCCGACCAGCCTTCTACGACAACGCTATCCCAACCGAATACAACCACTCCATCGGAATCAGGAAAGGACCCTTCAAATAAAAATGCGCCCGACGGCGACACGCCGACCGGACACACTTTTTGCTACTTAACCCCGAGCTGCTGGCGCTGCTCATTGCTGAGCTTCGGTGCTGCATCAACGACAGCATCGACAAAGTTGTCGAACATGTGCGGCGACGGCACACGTGCGGCATCGAGGTAGCTATCCAGGTCTTCCTGGCTGACGCGGTAGGCAGAACCGAAACGGTGAACGGCAAGTCGGCCTTCTTTGATGGCCTTACGAAGCAGAGACTCTGAGCCGAGGCCGAGTTCGTTGAGGTCTTGCAGAGAGTAGAAACGAGGTCCGATAGTCGGGGTAGCGGTGTCTTGTGCAGACATAATAAAACGCTCCTGAGCAGTGTAAACTACCCGGAGCGGGGTGCTTTTCCGGCTATATTCAGGCGGCGTGGAGAGCCGTGCATAACTCGCTAGACGCTGGTCAGTGCGTCCATTGCTTTACCAGAGCGCTAACTCTGTACCTGACCGCTTTTGTGGCCGGTAATGCCGTTACCAGCCGGTCAATCTCGTCGGAGGGGCCGTGCTTATCTCGGTCGGTGGCTACACCTTTGTCAATATCCTCGGGGTTATCCCTTGTGCGTGGCTAGCAAGACCAGAAAATATAGAAACTCACCACGGACAATCTGCTGTACATATTACAGCAGTAGTGCGGTCTGCACAATACCTTTTTGTAACTAACAATTCACAGTGCGGTACAACGCAGTCCTGCAGTCTGTGTGCGGTAACCATGCGGTGAGTGTCAACATATCCGTACCTCTAACGGCAGTGGGAGGTCTGTGTGACAAACAGGTAGCTCGCAAAACCCCGGCTGCGGACCCTCACTTCCCGGACATAGAGAAAAAGTGAAAAAATTTAATTAATGGGGGTATACCAACCTTTCGTATTTTTTCATTTTTTCAGAGGCTCAGAGTATTGAAGGGTCTGAGGGCCATTTGGTCTACCACATAGTTTTGCCGCACACGGTGCTACTTAGCCACTTACGACGCATACATTCCGCTTACACCGTATGTTTACCGCACACAGTGATAGCCTCTGCCTTCTCGTAATTGCATAGGGGGTATCGTACCCACAACCCGTGTTCATTTAAATCGGAGCTGCTTCGCAGCCTGGTCACCGCGCTGGCAGCCACGCACTCGCCCGAGGAGCTGAACCTGGTGCTTGTGGATTTTAAAGGCGGGGCGACCTTCCTGGGCTGCGAGCAGCTGCCGCACACCGCGGCGGTGATTACCAACCTGGAGGAAGAATCCGTCCTGGTCGAGCGTATGTACGACGCCATCTCCGGGGAGATGAACCGCCGCCAGGAGATCCTGCGCCAGGCCGGCAACTTCGCCAACGTCGGCGACTACAACGCCGGGCGCGACCCGGACCAGTTCCCGCCGCTTCCCGCCCTGGTCATCGTGGTGGACGAGTTCTCCGAGCTGCTGGGCCAGCACCCGGACTTCGCCGACCTCTTCGTCGCCGTTGGCCGCCTGGGCCGTTCGCTGCACGTGCACCTGCTGCTGGCCTCCCAGCGGCTGGAGGAGGGCCGCCTGCGCGGGCTGGACTCACACCTGTCCTATCGGATCGGGCTCAAGACCTTCTCCGCCGCGGAGTCCCGCCAGGTCCTAGGCGCTACCGATGCCTACCACCTGCCCGCCCAGCCGGGTGCCGGCTACCTGAAGACCAACGGCGACGCCCTCGAGCGCTTCCAGGCCACCTACGTTTCCGGGCCGCTCGCCCGCCCGGCCGAACCAGCTGAAGGGGAAAGCGTACCGTCGGCCCGGGTGTCCGTCTTCGACGGCTGGGACGCTCACATCACCGAGGACAGCGAGCCGGAGCTTGTCTGGGATGAGTCGACGACGCTGCTCAACGAGGTCGTGGCCGCCGCCCGCGCGGAGGCCAACAACCGCGGGCACAGCGCCCACCGCATCTGGCTGCCGCCGCTGCCCGCCGCGGTCGAGCTGCCCGAGATCCTGCACCGGGCTGGCCAGACCACCCACCTGCAGGCCGCGGTCGGGCTCATCGACCGTCCCTACCACCAGCGCCAGGATCCCCTGGTGGTGGACTTTTCCACCGCCGGCGGGCACGCGGCCGTCTGCGGCGGCCCACAGACGGGCAAGTCCATGGCGCTGCGCACCCTCGTCGGCTCCCTGGCCGCGACCCACGGCACCGAGGCCATCCGTTTCTACGTCATCGACTTGGGCGGCGGGGCGCTAGCAAACTTAGACCGCCTGCCGCACGTGGCGGGCGTGGCCGGCCGCGACGAGCCGGACACGGTCCGCCGCGTCGTCGACGAGGTCACCGGCCTGGTGGAGCGCCCCGAGCCCCGCCACACCTTCCTGGTCCTAGACGGCTGGCACCACGTGGGCACCGCCGGCGCGGAGTTTAACGATCTCACGGAGAAGATCACCGCCCTGGCCGCCGACGGCCCCAGCGCCCGCGTCCACCTGGTCTTGTCCACGCCGCGGTGGACCACCCTGCGCCCGTCGATTAGGGACCTCATCGCCCACCGGCTGGAGCTACGCCTGGGGGAGGCCATGGAGTCCCTGGTGGACCGCAAGGCCCAGCAGAAGCTGCCGGCCCTGCCCGGCCGCGGGCTCACCGAGACCGGGGAGATGATGCTACTGGCGCGCACCTCCAACCAGGACGTGGCGCACCTGCAGTCCCGCGGCGGCGACCCGGTGCCCCGGCTCAAGACCCTGCCCGACCAGCTGCTCCCGTCCGACCTGCCCCGGCACGCGCTGACCGCCGGGCTGGTCTGGGGAATCGGCGGCCGCGACCTGGAGCCGGTGGCCTGGGACCCGGCCACCAGCGCCCACCTGGTCTGCGTCGGCGCCAGCGGGTCCGGCAAGTCTACCTTCGTCCGGGTTATTGCCGGAGCGGTGACTGGCCTGCCCCGGAAGGACGCGCGCCTGGTGGTCATCGATCCGCGCCGGGCGCACCTGGGCGCGCTCGACGAGGACATGCTCGCCGCCTATGCCGCCACGCCCGCGGCGGCGGAGAAGGCCCTGCGCGATACTGCGGCGACTATGCGCGAACGCCTGCCGGGGCCGGATATCACCCCGGCGCGCCTGCGCGCCCGCGATTGGTGGAGCGGCCCGGAGATCTACGTGGTCATCGACGACGCAGAACTAACCAGCGAGGCCGCCCTGCACCCGCTGGTGGAGCTCATCCCGCACGCCCAGGACATCGGCCTGCACGTCATCTTCGCCCGCAAGGCCGGCGGCATCGGCCGCGCCATGTTCGGCAAGTTCTGCTCGGCGCTCAAAGACACCCAGCCCGCCGTCCTGCTCCTGGACGCCGACAAGGAGGAAGGCCCCATCTTCGGCATGAAGCCGAAGCGCCAGCCGCCCGGCCGCGGCCGCTTCCACGTCCGCGGCGAGGAACTGGGCCTGTGCCAATTCATCCACGCCGACGACCAAGAAGACGCAGCACCGCCAGCCGCCGAAGAACGAGACGAGAGCAACCAAGCAGAAAGCAAGCGAAAGGACACCCCATGACGACCGCCGCACCCGCTTTGTTGACCATCACCATCCTGGACACCGCCACCATTTTCGAGGGCCCGGAAACCGTGTACCGCTACGACCTGCCCGGCACCGGGATAGTCGAGGGCTGGGCCCTGGACGGCGCGCTCGAGCAGGCGGAGAAGATCCTGGGCGCGCACTGGCCGGAAGCCTCCATCAAGGTCTGCGCGGATTCCAGCGCGACTGCGGTCTCGGCGGAAGCCGTGAGCATCATTACCCGGCAGCTCGAAGGCCGGGAGGTGCCGGTGGTGGACACTAATGAGCACGCGGTCTCCCATCCGGCAACCGAGGTCTTCGCCCCGCTCGCACCGGCTGCCGATGCCACCCTTACTGGCGGCTCACACCAGGACGCGCCGCGCGCCGAGCCGCTGCGGCCGAAAGCCGACGATTCCGCGAAGAGTGGGTGGTTCCAGCCCTTCTACGCGCTGCTGGCCGTGGTGGTGCTGATCGTGGCCGGCGTGGCCTGGTTCGTGGTCGGCCGCGGCGGCGATGCGAACGAGGAGAGCGCGGGCGGTGGGGCAACCGATAACGCGGTGGCGGCCGCCCCAGCCGGTCAGGACGCGGGCCCACCGGCGCCCGGGGAGGCGGGCAGCGACGGGCCGGCAAACGAGCCGCCGCCGGCACCGGAGCAGTTAAACGCGGCGGGCCTGTCGGTGCAGCTGCCGCAGGGCTTTCACGCCGAGGAATCCGCCGAGGGCGATGGGCTGGTCACGGCCACGGGGCCGGATCCGGACCTGCGGGTGCTCTTCGCCGCGGATCCGCTCTATTCGGTGCCCGCGGACTACTTGCTGGAACAAATCCAGGAAGAAATCGCCGACGACGACGCCCTGTCTCACCCGCAGGAGCACGACGGCCGGCTGACCTACGTGGAAAAGCCCGGGGACGACTCGCACGTGGTCTGGGCGACGTGGGTGGACGGCGATCACCAGCTGTCCGTGGGCTGTCACACCCGCGAGCTGCCCAGCGTCGCGCAGAAGGCGGCCTGCCGCATGGCCGAAGAATCCCTGGTCCGGGAGGGCTAGAACTTTTTTAAAAACACCGGGAACCGATCGCGCGGCAGGGCAGTCCAATAAAGATGAGGAAGGCACCGCGTCGGAAAGAACGTGGCGGCGGGGGACTTCCTCCACCAGTCTGAAAAGCAACCGCGACACACACATTCCGTGACACCACACTGTCAACCCGTTCGAGGAGGGGCGAACACTATGCACACTACGTTCAAGACCGAAGCCGAGGTCATGCAGGCCACGGCCGGGCATGTCGATTCGACCAATGAGGAAATCCAGGGCGAGCTGTCCCGCCTGCACAACGTCGTGGAGGGCGCCCGCGCGAGCTGGGAGGGCCGCGCGCAGCTGTCCTTCGACAACCTCATGCAGCGCTACAACGCCTCCGCCCAGCAGCTGCGTGAGGCCCTGTCCGCCATCTCGGACAACATCCGCAGCAACGCCCGCAACTTCGACGACGTCGAGGCCCAGAACGCGCAGGTCCTCAACAACGTCGGCGGCGCCGGCCTAGCCCTGTAGCCGCCCGGCACAACACCCACCGCGCGAGCGCACACAAGATAAACACCAGGAAGGAAAAATTCCCGCATGACCGCTATCAAGTACGAATTCGGCGCCATCGAGGCCGCCGCTGCCGATATCAACTCCACCTCGGCCCGCATCAACGGCCTGCTGGATGAGCTCAAGTCCATCATCGAGCCCATGGCCGCTACCTGGGAGGGCGAGTCCGCAGCCGCCTACCAGCAGGCCCAGCGCAAGTGGGACAACGCCGCCCTGGAGCTAAACCAGGTGCTGATGACCATCTCCCGCACCGTCTCCGAGGGCAACGACGCCATGAGCGACGTCAACCGCCGCGCCGCCGCCAGCTGGGGCTAAACGCACCCACCACACAATCCCGTCTGTCATCCCCGTCTTCCCCGTCCAAAGGGGAAGGCGGGGTTTGTGTGTAGTGGGGGAGCGTTGCCGTTGCCTAGCGGCGTTTTGGGATTTTGGGGCGAAACCACTAAAGTATTAGACCTATGTGTCTGAGCGAGACAGCCCTGCTTCGGGGCTGGACGCGGCGCCTAGTGCAGGTCTCCACCGGCCGCTGTATCTAGGGGCAGTCGAAGGACCATGGCGTTGGCCGGCAGTTCCGAGACAGACTTTCAAGGAGTCATTTTGTCTACTTTCCACCCTAAGAGCGGTGACATCACCCGCAAGTGGTACGTCATCGACGCTACTGACGTGGTGCTGGGCAAGCTCGCTTCCACCGTGGCAGACCTGCTGCGTGGCAAGCACAAGCCGCAGTTCGCACCGAACGTTGACTGTGGTGACCACGTCATCATCATCAACGCTGACAAGATCCACATCTCTTCCAACAAGCGTGACCGCGAAAAGCGCTACCGCCACTCCGGCTACCCGGGTGGTCTGAAGACCATGACCCTGGGTCAGTCTTTGGACGCAAACCCGGTTCGCGTTATCGAAGAAGCTGTCACCGGCATGATGCCGCACAACAAGCTTTCCCGTTCTTCCGCCCGCAAGCTGCACGTCTTTGCAGGCGAGGAGCACCCGTACGCCGGCCAGAAGCCGGAATCCTACGAGCTTAAGCAGGTGGCACAGTAATGACCGAGCAGAACAACATTGACAACAACGTGGCAGACGCTGCTGACATCGCAGCCGCAGCCGCCGCAACCGAAGAGTTCACCAACACCATCGGTGACGTCGTTGCTCCGGAGTCCGCCGAGGAGACCGAGGCTGCTGCCCCGGCCATCCACGAGGGCCCGATCCAGACCGTTGGTCGCCGTAAGCGCGCCATCGCTCGTGTCCGCTTGGTTGCCGGCTCCGGCGAGATCGTGGTCAACGGCCGCACCCTGGACGACTACTTCCCGAACAAGTTGCACCAGCAGGATATCCTCACTCCGCTGACCCTGCTGGACCGCGAGAACCAGTTCGACATCAAGGTCACCGTCAACGGCGGCGGCCCGACCGGCCAGGCCGGCGCTCTGCGCCTGGCTATCGCCCGCGCACTCAACGTCTACAACCCGGCTGACCGCGCCGCCCTGAAGAAGGCCGGCCTGCTCACCCGTGACGCCCGTGCCGTCGAGCGCAAGAAGGCTGGTCTGCACAAGGCACGTCGTGCCCCGCAGTACTCCAAGCGTTAATTCTTCGCTGGTACTTACACTTACGCCGCTTGGGCCCTTCCCTTTGGGGAAGCCCAAGCGGCGTTTGTGTTTTCTAGTCCCGGGGCCTTGGCCGGGGCCTAGGACACCCGGGTCCTTTGCCGGGGCCTAGGACGGCGAGGGTCTAGAAGACCGAGTCGTTCCACCAGCGGCGCTCCGGGGTACCGCAGCGGGATCCGGTCTTGTCCAGCTTGATGCCCACCACCTGGTGGAGCTGGACGATGTTGTGCTCGAAGCCCCACTGGGATCCGGCCATGTACATGCCCCACAGGCGGGCGGTCGGCAGGCCGACCAGGCTGACGGCCTCCTCCCAGTTGTCCTTGAGGTTCTCGCACCAGGCCGACAGTGTGCGCATGTAGTCGAAGCGCAGGTTTTCCTCGTGGAAGACCTCGAAGCCGTGGTCCTGCATCTTGCGGACGATGGTGCCTGAGCCGGTCAGCTCCCCGTCGGGGAAGATGTAGCGGTCGATGAAGGAACCGCGCGGGGTCTTGTGGTTGTCCGGGTAGGTGATGCAGTGGTTGACCATCACGCCGCCCTCGCGCAGCTTGCCGGACAAGAAGTCGAAGTAGTTGGCGTAGTTCTTCACGCCGATGTGCTCCATCAGGCCGATAGAGGAGATGGCGTCGAAGTTATCCTCCGTCACGTCGCGGTAGTCCATGTAGCGGATCTCGGCCAGATCCTCGAGGCCTTCCTCCAGGATCTTCTTCTGCCCCCACTCGGCCTGCTCGCGTGAGAGCGTCACGCCGATGGACTTCACGCCCCGGCGGGCGGCGTAGCGGACCATGCCGCCCCAGCCGCAGCCGAGGTCCAGGTGGCGGTCGCCTTCCTTCAGGTGCAGCTTCTCAAAGACCAGGCGGTACTTGTTGTCCTGGGCCTCGTCCAGGGATGCGTCCGGGCTGGGGTAGTAGGCGCAGGTATAGGTCATGGAATCGCCCAGGAAGAGCTCGTAGAAGTCGTTGCCCACGTCGTAGTGATCGGAGATGACGTCTGCGTCGCGTTCCTTGGAGTGCCGGGACAGGCCCTGGCGCAGCATGCGCTCGAACCGGCCGGCGCGCTCGGCCTCCGGCACCGGCTGGATCTGGATAGCGCCCATCGAGGCCAGCGAGCGCACGATCTTCAGCAGCGTGCTGGTATCCGGCCGCTCGAACTTCCGGTACATCTCGTGCAGGGCGTCGAAGATGCCGTAGGGGTGTGCCAGGTGCTCGCCCTTGACCGTGATGCCGTCGGTGATAAAGGCGCGGGCCAGGCCGACGTCGCCCGGGGCGGTGGCGATATAGGACAGGCCCTCTACGTTGTTGATGGACACGTGATACTGCGAGTCCGGGTTGCCGGTGGAAGAACCATCGAACGCGGTCCAGTAGAAGGGGTTGGCGGCAGGGACGAAGGCATCGATGATTTCGGCGACCGTCATCGGCTGAAACTTACCGGGCATGGATAGGGCTTCCTTTCGTTGGTTTAAGAGTTGTTCACGGTCTTGTCGTAGAGGGTGGGAAAACGGCCCGCCGGGTCGGCCTGTTGTTTCATCTTCTCCGGCAGGTCGCCGCCGTAGAGCTCGGCGAACTGCTCCGGAGTATAGAAGGCCTCGGAGTACAGGGACTTGTGTCCGCCCAGCTCGCTGACCTTGGCCTCGATGACTTTGTTGAAGGCGCCGGGCTCCTGTGCCGGGCTGACGTGGTCGGCCGGGACCCCGGACCAGAACCCGACGTTGATCCAGGTCGTTCCCGGCTTCAAGGGGTACAGCGGCCAGGGCGCGTCCGACTCAGCGGTAACCTCTCCGGTGCCGACTAAGTCCTCGACGCCGTCGCGCAGCCGGATGGGGCACAGCCACACCGGCTGGATATCGCTGGCGGCAAAGAACCAGGCGAGCCACTGAGCGGTCTTGTCGGCGGTGACCTCCACGTCCTGGACCACCCGCTCGGAGGCCGGCAGGCCCTTGGGCTTTTTGAGGAAGTTGTATTCCAGCTGGTACTTGCGGTCCAGGCGCACGATTTTCCAGTAGAAGGAGCTGCGGCGCCACTGGCGCGGCCAGATCTTGCGCACCGTCGGGTTCTGCGCCCCGAAAGCCCGGGAGCACCAGAACCAGTCCGTATCCCAGCGCCAGATGTAGTCGCGGATGCTCAGCAGGTCGTGGCTCGTGCCGTTAGGGTGCTGCAGGCTGCGGTAGTAGATGGCCTGGCCGGTGTAGTTCGAGGTGTGGACGGCGGCATCGCCAGCCGCGACCGCCAGCACCAGGTAGGCCTCCTGCGGGCTGAAGGCCACCCCGTCGAGGCCGTGCAGGCGGGCGCCGTCGAATTCCCCGCTGGCGGAGGCCTCGGCCAGAGCGTCCTGGAAGCTTTCCAGGTCGTGGAAGCGCACGGAGCGGACCTCGATGAGGGAGGGGACTTCCTCGAGCTCGATAGTCAGGCGGACCGCGTAGCCCAGCGAGCCGTAGGAGTTGGGGAAGGTGCGGAACAGGTCCACGTTTTCTTCCCGCGAGCAGGTCATGATCTGCCCGTTGCCGTCGAGGACGTCCATCTCCAGCACGGATTCGTGCGGCAGGCCGTTGCGGAAGGAAGTGGATTCCACCCCCATGCCGGTGACCGCTCCGCCCAGGGTGATGGTTTTCAGCTGCGGAACCACCAGCGGCGCGAGCCCGAAGGGCAGGGTCGCGTCCACCAGGTCCTCGTAGGTGCACATGCCCTGCACGTCGGCGGTCTGGGCCACCGGGTCGATAGCGATGACCCCGTCCAGGCCGCTCACGTCCAGCCCCGGGGTGGTGGACTCGCGGCCGCGGAAGAGGTTGGAGGTTTTCTTCGCCAGGCGCACCCGCTTGCCGGCGGGGACGGCCTGGAAGCTGTCCAGCAGCCGGCGCACGCCTTCTGCGTGGCGGTGCCAGCCGATGGGTTGAATGCTTTCCGCGTCGACAGTGCGGCCGGGCAACGCGCTTGCTAGCGCATTAGTAGCTCGACCGGTGACGTTAATCAGTGATTCTCTTAAGGTTCGGCCTGCGCTCATATGGGGCCATTTTAAGCGTGTCCGGGCGCGGCGCTATTCGGTGCTGGCGCGGCTACCCCACTTTAGGTGAGTGGAACGAGTGGGAATAGATCCGGTCCGTTCGCGCGAAGCATAAAGGTAGGGGCATAATGTTGGACATGACTCGACTATTTGGCACCGACGGAGTACGAGGTCTGGCCAACCAGAAGCTGACCCCCATGCTGGCACTGAAACTTGGCCAAGCGGCGGCGGAGGTTTTTACCGCCAACCGGGAATCCTACGAGCGCCGCCCGCTCGCTATCATCGGCCGCGACCCGCGCGTGTCCGGGGAGATGCTCGACGCGGCGATCGCCTCCGGGCTCGCCTCCCGCGGCGTGGACGTGCTGCGCGTGGGCGTGCTGCCGACCCCGGCGATTGCCTTCCTCACCGATGACTATGGGGCGGACCTGGGCGTGATGATTTCCGCGTCGCACAACCCCATGCCCGACAACGGCATCAAGTTCTTCTCCGCCGGCGGGCGGAAGCTGCCGGACGCGGTGGAAGACGAAATCCAGCAGACGATGGACACCCTGAGCGAGGAGGGCCCGACCGGCACCAAGCTGGGTCGCATCATCTCGGAGGCCCCCGATGCCCGCGAGCGCTACCTCAAGCACTTGGCCGAGGTCGTTACCGCCGACCTGTCGGGTATCACCGTGGTGGTGGATACCGCCAACGGCGCCGCCTCCAAGGTCGCCCCGCAGGCCTACGAGGCCGCCGGCGCGACGGTGATTCCTATCCATCACAAGCCGAACGCCTTCAACATCAACGAGGACTGTGGCTCCACCCACATCGAGCAGGCACAGAAGGCAGTCGTGGAGCACGGCGCGGACCTTGGCCTGGCCCACGACGGCGACGCCGACCGCTGCCTGGCTGTCGATGCCGCCGGCAACGTCGTCGACGGCGACCAGATCATGGCCATCCTGGCCGTCGGCATGCACGAGGACAACGACCTGCGCCACAAGACTCTGGTCGCCACCGTCATGTCCAACCTGGGCCTGACGCTGGCGATGCAGGAGCAGGGCATCGAGGTCGTCCAGACCAAAGTCGGCGACCGCTACGTGGTCGAAGAGCTCATCCGCGGCGATTTCTCCCTCGGTGGCGAGCAGTCCGGACACATAGTCCTGCCGGACGACTGCACCACCGGCGACGGCACCCTGACCGGCCTGTCGCTCATGGCGCGCATGGCCCGTTCGGGCAAGTCCCTGCAGGAGCTGGCCAGCGTGATGAAGGTCCTGCCGCAGGTGCTCATCAACGTGCCGGTCTCCGACAAGTCCGCCATCATGGGCAACGACGAGGTGAAATCCGCCATCGCCCAGGCTGAGGAGGAACTCCACGGCACCGGCCGCGTGCTGCTGCGCCCGTCGGGCACCGAGGAACTCTTCCGCGTCATGGTCGAAGCCGCGGAGAAAGAGCAGGCCCGCAAGGTCGCTGGCCGGCTCGCCGCCGTGGTCGCCGGCGTCTAAACCACCCGCACCACCGGCACCCGAAACCCCAAAAGGTTCCCGCAGAAATTGGCGGGAACCGCCGGGGACTTCCGGCAGTCCAAATAAGGTGAAGCTGCTCCCACCGGGGCGGCCAAAACCTTAAAAAGACGAGACTGCAAGAAAGGGAGTCCCTCGGTGCCGGAAATTGAGTTCGACCACACTGATATTGTCGCTCGCCTGGGACGGGTATCCACCGGCGTGAGCGCGCAGCGCCAGGCGCACCTGCGCCGCGTGCCGGAGTACCCGCAGGCCGCCGCCGGCCGTGATTTCGCCGGCCACGGGCAGCGCATCCAGCAGCTGCTCAACCGCCTGCATGAGCTGGGCGGATGGCGCATTAACAATATGGACGCAACCGTGCGCGCCGCGGCCGACCAGTTCACCGCCTTCTACCGCAGCGATGACGCGTTCGGCGCCCGCCTGGGGCAGGGGGATGACCATGAGCAGCACTAGCGCCATGACCCGCAGCCAGTTAGCCGATTATTCCCGCTCGGTGAGCAATTTCCAGCTGGCCAGTCAGGGCGCGTATTCCGGCCCCAGCCTGCCCGTCGGGGTGCTGCAGCGGATGGTCGCCTCCGTCGACGGGCTCAGCAGCGCCGACCTGGTGGCGGGCACCCGCGCGGCCGTGGGCGCGGACCGGCCCAGCGGTGGCGGTGGGGAGCTGCGCGAATTCCTCTTGGGCGGCGGCTTCCTTGCTGCCGGCGATAAGCTGCTGGACCGCCTGCGCACCATCAACGACGACCACGAGGAAGACCGCACCCAGGCCGACGAGCTCGCTCGGGACGCGGAGCACTGCGCCCAGGCCATCGATGACGTGGTGCACATCTCCGACTCCGCGATCGGCGAGCTGCTCAGCGCCGCCATCGGGCTGCTGGACATCCTGGCCATGGTGCTGCGCCGCCACCCCATGGCCCAGTTCCTTATCCCAGCCATCTCTGCCATCGGCGGCCGCGTCATTGAGGACACCAACAAGCAGGTCGCCGGCACCTGCCGGGAGCGCGACGAGGCCATCGACAGCTGCTACGAGGAATTCGAGCGCCGCTGCGAGTGCGCCTGCGAGCGTCCGCTACCACCCGAACCACCGCAAGCCCCCGCGGAACCCGAGCCCTGCGCCGAGGACCAACCCCAACCCAAGCCAGAGGCCGAGCCCAAGCCCAAACCAGAAACGCAGCCCAAGCCCGAGCCCAAACCGCAGCTCAAGCCCGCTCCGATTGCCGGCCCACCACCGACCGAACCGTCGTCCCTGGACCCTGCGCCCAAGCCGGCTCCCGAGCCTGAATCACAACCAGGACCAGAAAAACAACCAGAACCGCAACCGCAGCCCAAACCGGCTCCGGAACCCAAGCCTGAGCCCTGCCCGGAGCCCGCACCAAAGCCCCAGCCGCAGCCCGAACCTAAACCGGAACCCGAGCCTGAGCCCTGCCCGGAGCCGGAGCCAGCACCGGAAACCGAACCGGCCGGACAGCCCGTACCCGAGCCGGAGCCTGAACCCGAACCGGAACCTGAGCCAGCACCTGAGCCGGCACCCGAGCCCTGCCCGGAGCCGGCCCCGTGTGAGCCCGCACAAAATTGCTGCGGTGCCCTCGGCGTCGCCGGTGCTGGCGTGGCCTTCATCGGGGTAGGCCTGCTGCTGGCGGCCGCGGCCGAGTGCCCGGAGGGTATGGACTGCCCGGAACCAGAACCAGCTCCTGAGCCAGACCCAGCCCCATCCCCAGAACCCGAGCCCTGCCCGGAGCCTGAGCCGGAACCTAAACCGCAACCCGAGCCGGAGCCTGCACCTAAGCCGGGGCCGCCGGACCTGTCAGAAGTGCCGGAGCCGGAACCGCCGGCAGGCAAGCTGGCCCATATGGATGCCGCGCCGCCGGCACCGGAGCCGGCGCCTGAGTCTGCTGCCCAGCCGGCAGCGCCCGAACCGGCGGCACCGCCTGTTGCGGACGCCGGTGGTGGGGCGGGACCCGCCCCGCAGGAGCCGCAAGTGCAGGAAGAAGATGCTGGAGATGAACCGCAAGAGCGAGCCCGAAAGGCAGGACGATGGTAAACGACTTCGACGAATTTGCCCGGCAGTTCCGCCAGCGCACCGCGGCGCGGCTGCTGGAATTTGAACGCACCCTGGCCAAGGCGCAGGAAGATTTAGAAAAGGCCGCGGACAATGCCAAGAACCAGGCCAGTGCTGAGGCGAAGGCGACCGGCAAGGCGGCGCGGACGTCGGCGGCGCGACCCGGGGCGCCGGCGCGGTTGGGGCGGGATGAGCGCAGAAAGCCCCAGCGCACCAGTGCGCCGGGGCAGGTAAAATCCGTGCTGCGGAGGGGCTAGTCGTCGCGGGTGACGCCGGCCTTCTCACTGAGGTCTTCGCCGATGAAGCTCTCCACGTTCTTGCCGACGGCCTCCGGATCGGAGAAGTCGGAGTACTTGCTGTCGTTGTTGAGCTGGTGGAGGAAGAAACCGGTGATAAGGCCGCGGGCGGTCTCCGTGGGGCCGCCCTCAAAGGCCGGGGAGCCGAGCATGAGCTTGGTCAGGCGGTCTTCGCTAAAGCCCTGCTGGGTTCCCTTGGCGATCTCCCGGTAGGAGCAGTCGCCGGCCCAGTTGTAGGCCAGCTTCGCCGGGTTGCCGGCGCTGAAGATATCGGAACGGCCGGACCCGATGACCAGGCCGGGGATCTCCAGGCGGCGGGCGGCGCGGGAGGCCGACGGGGCAGTGGAGGCGGGGTAAATGGCCGCGACAGCGCGCACCTTGTCGTTATCGACGCTAGCCAGGACGGCGGCGCCGCCGCCCATGCCGTGGCCGACCATGCCGAGCTTGCCCGGGCCGACGGAGATATTTCCCTGGCCGAGCTTCACGCCAGCGGCGATTTGCAGGGCGGTTTCCATGTCAGCGGCTAAGTTGCGGTGGTTCGGGTGAAAGCCGGTCTCCGTGTCCGGGGCGACCGCCACGATCCCCCACGAGGCCAGGTGGCGCAGCGTGGCGTGGTAGCTTTTCACCTTCTTCATCCAGTCGTGGCCGAAGGCCACAGCGGGCAACGCGTTGCCTTCGGCAGGGGTATACACCTTGCCGTTCAGGCCGGCGTACGACAGATCGCCGACGAGTACCCGGTGCGGGCCGCGCTTGGACAGGGTCGATAGATGCTTCTTCAAATTCGCAGACACATCTACCAGGATAGAGCAAACCTTGGCGCGGTAGCACCTGACCGGGGCCGAAAACTTTGGGCAGTTATTACGGCGAGGTGAATATACAACCTGAATCCGTTGGAGTGCTGGATGATGCTGTAATATCTGGGGCTATGTGTGGAATCGTCGGATACGTTGGTCAATCGGGAAACGACCATGAATATTTTGCCCTCGACGTCGTGCTGGAGGGGCTGCGCCGCCTGGAATACCGCGGCTATGACTCCGCCGGCATCGCTATGTACGCGGACGGGGAAATTAGTTGGCGCAAGAAGGCCGGCAAGGTAGCCGAGCTGGATAAGGAGCTGGCCAACCGCCCGGTGTCGGACTCGGCCCTGGGTATCGGCCACACCCGCTGGGCCACCCACGGCGGCCCCACCGACATCAACGCCCACCCGCACGTCGTCGACGGCGGGAAGCTCGCCGTCGTGCACAACGGCATCATCGAGAACTTCTCCGAGCTGCGCACCGAGCTCATCGACAAGGGCGCCCACTTCGCGTCGGAGACCGACACCGAGGTCGCCGCCACGGTGCTCGCCGACGTCTTCCACGGCGAGGCCGAGGGTGACCTGACCCGCGCTATGCAGCTGGCCTGCCAGCGCTTCGAAGGTGCCTTCACGCTGCTGGCCATCCACGCGGATCAGCCGGACCGCATTGTGGCCGCCCGCCGCGACTCGCCGCTGGTCATCGGCCTGGGCGAGGGCGAGAACTTCCTGGGCTCCGACGTGTCGGGCTTCATCGACTACACCAAGTCCGCCGTCGAGATCGACAACGACCGCGTCGTGACCATCACCGCGGATGAGGTCGCCATCACCGATTACGACGGCAACCCGGCCGAGGGCAAGCCGTTTGAAATCATGTGGGACGCCGCGCAGGCGGAAAAGAGCGGCTTCGACTCGTTCATGGACAAAGAGATCCACGACCAGCCGAGCGCAGTCCGCGACACCCTGCTGGGCCGCTTCGACGAGTCCGGCAAGCTGATCCTGGACGAGCTGCGGATCGAGGAATCCGTGCTCAAGTCCATCGACAAAATCATCGTCATCGCCTGCGGCACCGCCGCCTACGCCGGCCACGTGGCCCGCTACGCCATCGAGCACTGGTGCCGCATCCCCACCGAGGTGGAGCTGGCGCACGAGTTCCGCTACCGCGATCCGATCGTCAACGAAAAGACGCTCGTGGTGGCCCTGTCCCAGTCCGGCGAGACCATGGACACCCTGATGGCCGTGCGCCACGCCCGCCAGCAGGGCGCGAAGGTCATCGCCATCTGCAACACCCAGGGCTCGTCCATCCCGCGTGAGTCCGACGCCGCGCTGTACACCCACGCGGGCCCGGAGATCGCGGTGGCCTCCACCAAGGCCTTCCTGGCGCAGATCACCGCCACCTACCTGCTGGGCCTGTACCTGGCACAGTTGCGCGGCAACAAGTTCACCGACGAGGTCGAGTCCATCCTGCGCGAGCTGCGCGCCATGCCGGATAAGATCCAGGAGGTCATCGACGGCGAGCAGCAGGTCGCGGACCTGGCCAAGTCCATGCAGAACGCGACCTCCGTGCTCTTCCTGGGCCGCCACGTCGGCTTCCCCGTCGCCCTGGAGGGTGCGCTGAAGCTGAAGGAAATCGCCTACCTGCACGCCGAGGGCTTCGCCGCCGGCGAGCTCAAGCACGGCCCGATCGCGCTCATCGAGCAGGGCCAGCCGGTCTTTGTTATCGTGCCGTCCCCGCGCGGCCGCGACTCGCTGCACTCCAAGGTGGTCTCCAACATTCAGGAGATCCGCGCCCGCGGCGCCGTCACCGTGGTCATCGCCGAGGAAGGCGACACCGCGGTCGAGGACTACGCGGACTACATCATCCGCATCCCGCAGGCCCCGACCCTGATGCAGCCGCTGCTGGCTACCGTGCCGCTGCAGATCTTCGCCTGCAACGTCGCCTCCGCCAAGGGCTACGACGTGGACCAGCCGCGTAACCTCGCAAAGTCGGTGACGGTAGAGTAGCTTCCATGTCGTTACTCACCGCCCGCATCGATTTGGATGCCATCGTCCACAATGTTGCCTACCTCAAGGACAAAGTGGGACCGGGCACCCGGCTGATGTGCGTGGTGAAGGCGGACGCCTACGGGCATGGAGTCGAGAAGGTGGCCCCCGTGATGGAGGCCGCCGGCGCGGATGCCTTCGGCGTGGCCACCACGGCAGAGGCCGTGCGCCTGCGCCAGGTCGGCGTCAACCAGCCTATCGCGGCGTGGATCTGGGACCCCAGCGACGATCTCTCGGAGGTCTTAGCCCACGGGATTACCGTCGGCGTGCCCTCCCTGGAGCACGCCCGGGCACTCATCAACCAGGAGACCCCGGCCAGCGTCATCATCGGCGTGGAGACCGGGATGCACCGCTCCGGTATCCAGCACGCGGACTGGCCGGAGGCCTTTAAGCTGCTGCGCGATTGCCCCTTCCTGGAGGTCACCGGCCTGATGTCGCACTTCGCGTGCGCTGATACCCCGGATCACCCGCACAATGACTACCAGGAACAGCAGTTCCGCGACGCGCTAGAGCAGGCGCGGTCGATGGGCCTAGAATGCCCGGTCAACCACCTGGCGAATTCCCCGGCCACCCTGACCCGCCCGAGCGCCCACTTCGAGCAGGTGCGCGTGGGCCTGGCCTGCTACGGCCTGGAGCCCATCGAGGGCATGGAACATGACCTGCGCCCGGCGATGACCTGGGCCGCCACCGTCATCAACGTCAAGCCGATCGAGCCGGGGGAGGCCACCTGCTACGGCCTGACCTGGAGCGCGTCCGAGCCGGGCTACCTGGCTACCGTGCCCGCCGGCTACGCCGACGGCCTGCCGCGCAACTTCCAGGACAAGCTGGAGGTGGGCATCAACGGCCACCTCTACCCGCAGGTCGGCCGGGTGTGCATGGACCAGATCGTGGTGGACCTGGGGCCCAACCCGCACGGGGTGGTCATCGGGGACGAGGCCGTGCTCTTCGGCACCGGCGGGCGCAGCGCCACGGACCTGGCGAACGCCGCCGGGACCATCAACTACGAGGTGGTCTGCCGGCCCACCGGGCGCACCCAGCGGACCTACCTGCCCCGGCAGGAGGCCTAGCATGCGCAGCGATTTTCCCTCCCACGGCAGCGAGACCCTGAGCACCCGCGAGCATACCCAGGACCTAGGTGCACGGCTGGGACGCGCGCTGGAGGCCGGCGACGTGGTGATCCTGGACGGCCCGCTGGGCGCGGGCAAGACCACCCTGACCCAGGGCATCGCGCAGGGCCTGGGCGTGAAAGGCCGGGTGACCTCGCCGACCTTCGTCATCGCCCGAGAGCACCGCGCGAAGCAGCCCGGCCCGAACCTGGTGCACGTGGACGCCTACCGCCTGCTGGATGACTTCGGCGCCGGCTCAGGTGATCCCATCGGGGACCTGGACGCGCTGGACCTGGACACGGAGCTGGCCGACGCCGTCGTCGTCGCCGAATGGGGCGGCGGGCTGGTCGAGCAGCTCAGCGACGACTTCCTGCTCGTGCGCATCGACCGGGAAAGCGCGCGGGCTGACGACGCCCCACTGGATGAAGACGGACCCCGCGTTATTTCCTGGCAGTGGCACAGCCGCTAGCCGGCCGCGCCCGCGGCTACCGCGGAGGCACCACACACTCGCGGAACCTGCACGATGTACCATTGCAGGGCGTAAAAACAATGCCCAAGCCTGTCTAGGTACTTAATCCCCATAGAACTAATCCGATAGTCGGGCGTACGACTGTCGCGCAGAAGGAGTCACCATGATGAAACTGTCCAAGTCAGCCGCCGCACTGGTGGCCGTCGTCACCGTCGGCTTCCTCATCGCCATCCTGGGCCTGGTCGGCTGGACTGCCGCCCGCGCCGACGAGCCGGTCGGCCGCGTGGGCCACATCCTGGAAGAGACCAAGAACAAGGGCCTGCACGGCACGGCCCTGTCCCCGGCGGATGTCTACGGCGAGGAGTGGACCGCCGCGGCGTTCGTCTGCCCGGGCGTTTCCGGCGATGAGCTTCGGGAAGCTTTCGGCCTGAACCCGGACGAGCTGGACCTGGTGGACGGCAAGGTCCCGGAGGACACCAACTACCTGGTGGCTCTGGACGAGGACCTGAACAGCTTCCCGGAGAAGCTGGACCGCAGCGAGGTTGACCTGTGCTCCCAGCAGGTCCCGCCGGTCATCAACGGCTTCTCCCTGCTGCCGTTCATGCAGAACCAAGACGGAACCTGGGTCCTGGCGTCCTAATGCGTGTTCTGTGCATCGACACCTCCACCACGGATCTGGTCACCGGTCTGGTGGATATCGACCCGGCCCAGCCGGGCAACGCGGCTTATGCCCAACCGTCGGCGGTCCAGGACGCGACTGTTAAGGACACCCGGGCCCACAATGAGCTGCTGATGCCCACCATCGACCAGCTGCTGGGCGGGGACTATTCCCAGCTGGACGCCGTCGTGGCCGGGTGCGGGCCGGGGCCGTTTACCGGCCTGCGCGTCGGGATGGTCACGGCCTCGGCCCTGGCGCAGGCGCGCGGCATCCCGGTCTATGGGCTCTGCTCGCACGACGCCATCGCGGTGGCCGCAGCCGCCCAGGACAGCGGTGCCGCGGAAGGTACGCACACCAGCGGCTCCGCAGAAACCGGCGAGTTCGTGGTGGCTACCGATGCCCGCCGCAAGGAGATCTACTACTCCGTCTACCGCGGCACCGAGCGCGTCAGCGGGCCGGACGTGGCCCGCCCCGAGGACGTGGACTTCCCGGATGCTGTCACTGCCGTCTACATCCCCGCGGCGCTGGGGGAGCGGCTGCCGGAGAAGTGGCACGCCGCTGTGCGCCCGGCGCTGAACCCGCGCCCGGCCGCGCTGGCAGCAGCCGTGGACTTTAACGCGCAGCCGGAGCCGCTGGTGCCGCTGTACCTGCGCCGACCCGACGCGAAGGAGCCGGCGCCGAAGCCGCGCTCGGCGGCCATCCCCGAGGTTGAGCTGTGAGCCTCGTCCTGCGGGAGCTGAAAGCATCCGACGCCGCCCGGTGCGCCGAGCTGGAAACCGTGCTCTTCCCGGGGGAGACCCCCTGGTCGCAAGAGGTATTCCAGGCGGAGTTCCGCCAGCCGCACACCTTTTACCTGGGCGTGCAGGATACCGAGGCGGATCTGTTGGTCGGCTACGCAGGCATCGGGCGGATGGGGCCGGCCGATGACCCGGAGTATGAAATCCACACCATTGGCACGGATCCGGCGCACCAGCGCCGCGGTATTGGCCGGATGATGATGGACAATATCTGCTTCATCGCCGACCGCGAGAAGGCCCCGATCTTTTTGGAAGTGCGCGTGGACAACGTGCCGGCGATTAGCCTGTACGAGGCCTATGGCTTTCACCGGCTGGGCGTGCGCCGCAACTATTACCAACCCTCCGGCGCGGATGCCTACACTTATAAGCGAGAAGGCGGGCAGCCCGCCGACGACAGTTAGCAAGCAGCGAACTAGCAACCAGAGAACTAACAACCAGCCTGGCGCCGGGCCACAGCGCGGCCGGGGCGGGAATGACAAGAAACTAAAGAAGGCGAACGGCAATGATCGTATTGGGAATCGAGTCCTCCTGCGACGAGACTGGCGTCGGCATCGTGGAGGTCGACGAGGCCGGACAGATGCACGTTCTAGCGGACGCGGTGGCCTCGTCCATGCAGCAGCACGCCCGTTTCGGCGGCGTCGTGCCGGAGATCGCTTCCCGCGCTCACCTGGAGGCCATGCCCCAGGTGATGGAGGAGGCCCTGCGCCAGGCCGGTGTTGAGCGCCCCGATGCCGTGGCCGCTACCGTCGGCCCGGGCCTGGCGGGCGCGCTGCTGGTGGGCGCCTCCGCGGCCAAGGCCTATGCCGCCGCCTGGGGCGTGCCCTTCTACGGGGTCAACCACCTGGGCGGCCACGTTGCCGTAGCCAACCTGGAGGGCAAGTCGCTGCCGCACGCGGTGGCCCTGTTGGTCTCCGGCGGACACACCCAGCTACTGGAGATCGACGCCGTCGGCCGCCCCATGCGGGAGCTAGGCACCACGCTTGACGATGCCGCCGGCGAGGCCTACGACAAAGTCTCCCGCCTGCTGGGCCTGGGGTATCCGGGCGGGCCGGTCATCGACAAGCTCGCCGCCCGCGGCGAGCCCACCATCAAGTTCCCCCGCGGGCTCAGCAAGGCCGAGGATCTGCGCGGCGAGAACCGCCACGACTTCTCCTTCTCCGGCCTGAAGACCGCCGTGGCCCGCTACGTCGAGCAGGCTGAGCGCAACGGTGAGGTCATCTCCGTGGAAGACACCTGCGCCTCCTTCCAGGAGGCCGTCTGCGACGTGCTCACCGCCAAGGCCGTGCGCGCCTGCCAGGACACCGGCGCCGGTGTCTTGTTGCTCGGCGGCGGAGTGGCCGCCAACTCCCGGCTGCGCGAACTTGCCGCCGAGCGCTGCGCGGCAGCCGGCATCGAGCTGCGCGTCCCGAGCTTCAAACTCTGCACCGACAACGGCGTTATGATCGCCGCTGTCGCCGCCCAACTCATCACCGAAGGCGCCGAGCCCTCCGGCCTCGCCACCGCTACGGACACCCAGCTGGAGGTTGAGATCCCGCTGGTTCCGGCAGGTTCCTAAGCGCGTAATCCTGGAAACCGTGAATTTACCGCTTGCCGGCGATCGTGCCCCAAGCCTTCACGTTCCCGTCAATCAAGAATGGTCTTTTGACTATCGATTACAATCTTTTTCCACCTTGCGTTTTCTTCAGCAAAGACACTGATCAAAGCAGCAGCTTCCATTAGGCCCCACGAGGTAGACGTTAAGTCCTGCCCTTCGGCTCGGAAAAGATACGGAAGCACAGTCGACGCTTTTCGAGCGAGCCCGGACGAGAACGGTGACACCGTTAAATCCCAAGACTCGTTTCCCTCTATACGGTTAAAGAAATTTCCCCACCAGGGAGCTGGCGTCGATGCGGGATATTCTCCCGGATGCGAGTCAAGCGCAACCCTTGATAGCGCTGCTGGCTTGTATGCTTTTTCCAAGCTAATCTTTATCGCCAGCATGATTGACGGTAGGTAACTAACCGCAGATCCCGAGTCCTTGTCAGCGGCGTACACCTCGAGGACAAGGGTGTCTAATTCGCCGTTGCCTCGGATTTCGCTATCGTTGCTTTCCCCCACAAACCAAGGCGATAGCGGAGTCCCGGACATTATGGATACAGTAGCGTTGACAAGGCTCCACAAGTCTTCCGCGTCTTCCGATTCGCGAAGGGGGCCAAGCGGATTAATGCTCCACGCCCCGGTAAGAGACAGAATCATTGCTAACCATCGATCCAAACTTTAAACGCCACAATTAACCCAACTTGTCTTATAAGCCTTCATGGGGGAATCGACGGCTCCTAAAATATCCACATCCACGACGTTTCTGTACAACGTTTTGTCAAAGTTGCGGCACTGAGCTCGGGCATTAGAACGCTTTCCGCGTCCGCACCCTTGCGGAACGGTCACTGGTTGTCCTGTGGCTACCTTCTCCCAATCGCCGTTGGAGTTCTTTCGCTCAATCCAATTCTTCACGACGGCTTGTCCTCCGGCGGGGCCGCCGGTGTAGCATCCGTGAGCCGACACAGTGCCTTGGGAAAAATGGGGGTTATCCGCAACCATGACAAACGGTCCGATATTTCCACCAGCTCTTTCTTCAAGGTGCTCGGCACCGTCATCCGTGGTTTGCTCGATTTTCCATTGATCGGGAACTTGAGCAGTGTCAGTGGAAGGGGTGTCCGAAGTGTACGTCGGCACTTGGCTGGTGAGATGAGGCATAGCTTGCACGGGGGTCGCCATAGCCAGCGATACAAGCACCGTAGATGTCGCCAGCGCCAAATTTCTGAGGGTAGTTACTTTCACGATTCTTCACATCCTGGGAGTTAAGAGTTAGTTCAAGTGTAATCAATATGAATTTTATTTCAGGTTGGGGATTGGGTCGATGTTTTCTTGGGGGAATCAATGGTGGACTTTCAGCAGGCAGCACGGCCATCACAGAGTTCTCCTGGTTTAATGGCGCCGGATCGAAGGTGTAGCGACCCTGGCTGAGGTAGCTATCTGTAAAAGGGACTCCTAGTCTTTTCGTGTAAGGGTCTGTCATTTTTGTGCCTTAGCTATCCGGTTGGATTAAGTGGTTCGCCAAGGGAAGCGTGGGCGCCTGTGCTCGGGGTTATTGGCCCCTGGTTCACGGAATGTTTACCCAAAGTTGTCCCTGCTCAGGGTGTGGTTTTCCGGTCTGGCGGCTAGTTTTAGGAATTATGACTATTGGATTCCTTGTCAACCCTGACCTGACCCGCCGCAAGATCACCCTCGAGCTGGAGCACGCTAACCAGTTCCTGGGTGGGGCCACTGAAGACCGCGTGGCGGTGGCCTTCCAGGAAGATGGATCGACCTACGCTGCGTTGTTTAACCCGGATGCCCGCGCTGAGGGTGCGGAGCCGAACCCGGTGGCATCGTTGGCGCGTAACACCGCTGATACTGGCAACTCGGCCTTCCTGCAGGACCCGATTCGGGCGATCTCCGGCTCGGTGATCTTCGTGGGCGCGGAAGGCGACGACATTACTGATGACATCGTCGAAGGGGTGGAAAACTCCATTCGCGCCGTGCTGAACTACCGCGAAGACAACCCGGAGGAATACCAGCTCTGGCGCGCGGCCGTGATCAACACGGACAGGCAGGCCTAAGTCCGCTGGCGCGGTCCAGCCGCGTCGCGCGGCCTTCAATTACCGTCCCTTGGGAGAGGGACGGTGATCATTCTTTGTGCAATTGGCGAAAGTGACAGGTCAACGGCTCAAAAACTTGGGCCAAATGACAATACTTTCTAGATGTGCCTGGCATCGCTCCAACCGTTAGGATGGGCGGTGAGAGGCGGCGCGCCCGGTCGCGATAATTTCTTCGCGCCCCTACCTGGTTGCGGCAGGCGCGTGAGCCACGAGTGGAGCAACCAAAAAGGAGTACCTCATGACCCTGACAGTGACTGACATCTTCAGCATCGGTATCGGCCCGTCGTCGTCGCACACAGTCGGCCCCATGCGCGCGGCCAAGGCCTTTGTGGACTCGCTGGTCGAATACCCGGCGCTGGTGCGCTGCGAGCTGCGTGGCTCCCTTTCGGCCACAGGCCTGGGGCACGCCACGGACCGCGCGGTCATCCTCGGCATGGTGGGCTGGACTCCGCTAGACGTGCCGTTGGACGCGGAGCCGGTCGCCGGCACCAACATCCCGCGCGAGGGCAGTGTCACCGGCCCGACCGGGACCATGGACTACAGCCTGGTCTTCGATAACGAGCCCTTCCCGGGCCACCCGAACTGTATGTTGTTCTCGGCCTACGACGCCGACGGCAAGTGCATTGCTGAGGGCGTGCCGTACTTCTCCGTAGGCGGCGGCTTCATCCAGACCCGCGCGGAGCTGGAGGCTTCCAAGCTGGCCGCGGAAAACCCGACGCCCATGCCGGCGAACATGCGCGCGCCCTACGAGTTTGACACCGGCGATGAGCTGCTGGAGCTGTGCGAGAAGCACGACCTGGCAATCTGGGAGATCATGCTGGCCAACGAGGCTTTCCTCCACGCCGACGAAGGCGGCGAGGACTTCGTGCTGGCCCACCTGGACCGGGTCTGGGAGGTCATGCAGCAGGCCGTGTCCCAGGGCATCGAGACCGACGGCATCCTGCCGGGCGGCCTCCTGGTCCCGCGCCGCGCGCCGAAGCTCTACCAGGACCTGCTGGCCCAGAGCGAGGAGGAGGACTCCGGCCTGGAGGCCATGGACTGGGTGGACCTCTACGCGCTGGCCGTCAACGAGCAGAACGCCGCCGGCGGCCGCGTGATTACCGCCCCGACCAACGGTGCCTGCGGCATCCTGCCGGCCGTGCTGCACTACGCGCGTGACTTCCAGCGCGGCTTCAACAAGCACAGCGTTCACCGCTACCTGCTGACCGCCGGCGCGGTGGCCATCATTATCAAGACGAACGCTTCTATCTCCGGCGCCGAGGTCGGCTGCCAGGGTGAGGTCGGCTCGGCTTCCTCCATGGCAGCCGCCGGCATGGCCGAGCTGCTGGGCGGCACGCCCCGGCAGGTGGAAAACGCCGCCGAGATCGCGCTCGAGCACAACCTCGGCCTGACCTGCGACCCCATCGGCGGTCTGGTGCAGATCCCCTGCATCGAGCGCAACGCCGTCGGCGCCGTCAAGGCCATCAACTCCGCCCGCCTGGCCAAGCGCGGCGAGGGCTCCCACGTTGTCTCCCTGGACAATGCGGTCACGACCATGGCAGAAACCGGCCGGGACATGCTCTCCAAGTACAAGGAGACCTCCCTGGGCGGGCTGGCCAAGACCATGGGCTTCACCGTCGCCCAGGTCTCCTGCTAGTAGCACCCTGAAGGTTTAAAGCGCAGGGACACCCTGCGGCCCCGCCGGTGGCTTGCACGAGCTGCCGGCGGGGCCTTTTGCATGTCGGGTTTGGCTGCTGCCGGGGGAGGGCCCGGCGGTGTGGCTTAGGGAATGTGGCTTGGTGGGGCAGTTTGGCGTTGCGGCCCGGTGGTGCGGGGGAGCGGCGGGTTCGTGCGCGGCGGGGGAATGGTGTTGTTGTCGGTTAGCAGTCGCGCGGGTAGAGTGCTAGATAGGTTGTTTGACCCACAGTTGTTCACCCGCGACGACGGCTGTGCTGGCAATGCATGCAACCGGCACATACAACTCATTGATTCATAAACGGAGGAATCACACCATGGCAAACATCAAGCCGCTGGAAGATAAAGTTCTGGTCCAGATCGTCGAAGCGGAAACCACTACCGCTTCCGGCCTGGTAATCCCGGACTCGGCTAAGGAAAAGCCGCAAGAGGCGACCGTCATTGCCGTCGGCCCGGGCCGCACCAATGACAAGGGTGAAGTCGTCCCGGTGGGCGTCAACGAAGGCGACACCGTTATCTTCTCCAAGTTCGGTGGCACCGAGCTGAAGTACGACGGCCAGGAGTACCTGCTGCTGTCCGCTCGCGACCTGCTCGCCGTCATCGAAAAGTAAAAGGTGGTGTAGCCACTAATGGCAAAACTCATTGCATTTGATCAGGAGGCCCGCGAGGGCATCCAGCGCGGCGTCGACACCCTGGCCGACGCCGTCAAGGTCACCCTGGGCCCGCGCGGCCGCAACGTGGTTCTGTCCAAGGCCTTCGGTGGCCCGACCGTCACCAACGACGGCGTGACCATCGCCCGCGACATCGACCTGGACGAGCCCTTCGCCAACCTGGGCGCTCAGCTGGTCAAGTCCGTGGCCGTCAAGACCAACGACATCGCCGGCGACGGCACCACGACCGCGACGCTGCTGGCCCAGGCGCTGGTCTTCGAAGGCCTGCGCAACGTGGCCGCCGGCGCTAACCCGGTCGAGCTCAACCGCGGCATTGCTGCGGCCGCCGAGAAGACCGTGGAAGAGCTCAAGAAGCGCGCCACCCCGGTTAACTCCGCCTCCGAAATCGCCCAGGTCGCCACGGTTTCTTCCCGCGACCCGGAGATCGGCGAGATGGTCGCCGGCGCGATGGAAAAGGTCGGCAAGGACGGCGTGGTCACCGTGGAGGAATCCCAGACCATGGAGTCCACCGTGGATGTCACCGAAGGTATCTCCTTCGACAAGGGCTACCTCTCCCCGTACTTCGCGACGGAGGAAGAGACCAACCACGCCGTGCTCGACGACGCCCAGATCCTGCTGGTGCGCAACAAGATCTCCTCCCTGCCGGACTTCCTGCCGCTGCTGGAGAAGATTGCCGAGTCTGGCAAGCCGACCCTCATTATGGCCGAGGACATCGAGGGTGAGCCGCTGCAGGCCCTGGTGGTCAACTCCATCCGCAAGGTCCTGAAGGTCGTGGGTGTCAAGGCCCCGTACTTCGGTGACCGCCGCAAGGCCTTCATGGACGACCTGGCCGTCGTCACCGGCGCCACCGTCGTGGACCCGGAGCTGGGCATTAACCTCAACGAGGTCGGCCTCGAGGTTCTGGGCTCCGCACGCCGCGTGACCGTGACTAAGGAGGACACCGTCCTGGTCGACGGCGCCGGCACCGCCGAGGCCGTCGAAGAGCGCCGCGGCCAGATCCGCCGCGAGATCGAGCGCACCGACTCCACCTGGGACAAGGAAAAGCTCGAGGAGCGCCTGGCCAAGCTGTCCGGCGGCGTGGCCGTCATCCGCGTCGGCGCCGCCACCGAGACTGAGGTCAACGAGCGTAAGCTGCGCGTCGAGGACGCTATCAACGCCGCGCGTGCCGCGGTCGAGGAAGGCGTCATCGCCGGCGGCGGCTCCGCCCTGGTCCAGATCGCGCGCGAGCTGGAGACCTTCGCCCAGGACTTCGAGGGCGAGGCCAAGACCGGCGTGCTCTCCGTAGCCAAGGCGCTGTCCCGCCCGGCCTACTGGATCGCCACCAACGCCGGTGAGGACGGCGCCGTGGTCACCAACCGCGTGGCCGAGATGCCCAACGGTGAAGGCTTCAACGCCCACACCCTGGAGTACGGCAACCTCATCGACAACGGCATCATCGACCCGGTCAAGGTCACCCACTCCGCCGTCGTCAACGCCACCTCCGTGGCACGCATGGTGCTGACCACCGACGCTTCCGTCGTGGAAAAGCCCGCCGAGGAAGAAGAGTCCTCCCAGGGCCACCACCACCATCACTAAAACCGCGTGAGCTCACGCGCGCGGGAGACCGGCTCCGCCGAGTAATCGGCGGACCTTCCGCGTGAAAAGAGCCCGAGGGCCTCGCCCGGCTAGCCAGCCGGCGGGGCCCTTCATCGTGCTTTAAGCTATCTCTCGTGCCACAACAGGAATTCATCCGCGTCACCGGCGCGCGAGATAACAACCTGCGCGATATCAGCGTCGATATCCCGAAGCGCCAGCTGACCGTCTTTGTCGGGCTGTCGGGCTCCGGCAAGTCCAGCCTGGTCTTCGACACCATCGCGGCCGAGTCCCAGCGCCTGGTCAATGAGACCTACCCGGGCTTCGTCCAGGGTTTTATGCCGCAGACCGCCCGCCCCGATGTCGACCGCCTCGAGGGGCTGACCGCCGCCATCGTGGTGGGCCAGGAGCCGCTGGCGGCCAACGCGCGCTCCACCTTCGGCACGACCACGGACATCACCGGCATGCTGCGCGTGCTGTTTTTCCCGCATCGCGGAGCCGAACGCCGGCGGCCCGGCCGCCTATTCCTTCAACGTGCCCTCGGTGAGCGCGCAGGGCGCCATTCAGGTCGAGAAGGCCGGCGCAAAGAAGGAAGTCACCCATTTCCAGCGCACCGGCGGCATGTGCCCGGACTGCAGCGGCACCGGCCGGGTCACCGACCTCGACCTCACGGCGCTAGTGGATGAGTCGCTCAGCCTCGACGACGGCGCCATCATTGTCCCGCGCCTTAAGGTCGGCTCCTGGACCTGGCAGAGCTACGCCCAGTCCGGGCTGTACCCCACGGACGTGCCCGTCGCCGAGTTCACCGACGAGCAAAAGCACGCCCTCTACTACCTCGACGACGTCAAGGTGAAGGTCAACGGCATTAACATCTCCTACCAGGGGCTGGTGCCTAGGCTGGAAGGCTCGACGCTGTCCAAAGACCCGCAGCAGCTGCCCAAGCAGATGCGGGAATTCGTCGAACGCGCCGCCCGCTTCGTCGACTGCCCGGCCTGCGAGGGAACCCGCCTGGCCGAGCACGCCCGCCAGTCCTATATCGCGGGTGTTTCCCTGGCGGAGGTCTCCCAGTGGGAGCTGACTGAGGTCTACTCCTGGCTGGAGAGCCTGGAGGATGTCCGCGTGGCCCCACTGGTGGACAACCTGCGCCAGGCGGTCAACAGCGCGGTGGAGATCGGCCTGGGCTACCTCAGTCTGGACCGGTCGGCGGGCACCCTCTCGGGCGGGGAAGCGCAGCGCACCCGTATGGTCCGGCACCTGGGCTCGGCCCTGACGGATATCACCTATGTCTTCGACGAGCCGACCGCGGGCCTGCACCCGCAGGACATCGAGCGCCTCAACCGCCTGCTGCTGCGCCTGCGGGACAAGGGCAATACCGTCCTCGTGGTCGAGCACAAGCACGCGACCATCGAAATCGCCGACTACGTCGTGGAGCTCGGCCCCGGCGCCGGGGCGCAGGGCGGGCAGGTGGTCTTCACCGGCACCGTCGAGCAGCTCGCCGAGGCGGACACGGCCACCGCGCGGGCGCTCACCCTGCAGGCCGGCCTCAAGGACGAGGTCCGCACGCCCACCGGGGCCATCGAGGTGCGCGGCGCGAGCGCAAACAACCTGCGCGACGTCGACGTCGATATCCCCACCGGGGTGCTCACCGCCATTACCGGCGTGGCCGGCTCGGGCAAGTCCTCGCTGCTGGCCTGCCTGCCGCAGCAGCTTGTGGAGGACGGCCGCGTCCTCATGGTCGACCAAGCCACCATCACCGGGTCTCGGCGCTCGAACCCGGCGACCTACACGGGCGCGCTCGAGCCCATCCGCAAGGCCTTCGCCAAGGCGAACGAGGTCAAGCCCGCGCTGTTTTCGGCCAACTCCGCCGGCGCCTGCCCGAACTGCAACGGCGCCGGGGTGGTCTACGTGGAGCTGGGCGTGATGACCGGGGTCGACGTGCCCTGCGAGGTCTGCGAGGGTAAGCGTTTTTCCGCGGAGGTGCTCGCGTATACCTTCGGCGAAAAGGACATCGCGGAGGTCCTCGATATGCCCGCCGCGGAGGCCGCCGAGTTCTTCGCCGCCAAGGAAACCCGCGTGCCGGCCGCGGCGAAAATCTGCGAGATCCTGCGCACCGTCGGCCTGGGCTATATCCACCTGGGCCAGCCGCTGAACACCCTGTCGGGTGGGGAGCGTCAGCGGCTGAAGCTGGCCGTGCACATGGCGGATAAGAAGGCGACGGCCGACGTGCTCATCCTGGACGAGCCGACCACGGGCCTGCACCTGCTGGACACGCAGGTGCTGCTGGAGCTGCTAGACGAACTCGTCGACAGCGGGCACACCGTCGTCTGCGTCGAGCACCACCCGGCGGTTATCGCCCACGCCGATCACGTCATCGATTTGGGCCCCGGGGCCGGCTCAGCCGGCGGCCGCGTCGTGGACAGCACGAGCCCGCGCGGGCTCACCGAAGTCGCGGGCTCAGTCACCGGCAGCTACCTGGCCCGTTACCTGGCCCACGAGGCCTAGGAAACCACAAAAAGCGCCACCGGGCGGGCAGGTCAGCAGACTGCCTCATTGGGCAGCGCGGTGGCCTGTGCGCCAGTGGCGGTAGGGGTCAAGCCCTAACGGGAAACCGCCTAGACGGTAACCGGGGCGACCTTGGTGACCTGGGCGCGCTTGTTGCGGGCGCGCAGGGCGTGGGAGCGCTCGGACTCGGACATGCCGCCCCACACGCCGTAGGGCTCAGCGGACTGGAGGGCGTGCTCGCGGCACAGCTCGATGACCGGGCAGGCGTTGCAGATGGCCTTCGCGCGGTTCTCACGCTGCGCGCGGGCACGGCCGCGTTCCCCGTCCGGGTGGTAGAAAACATCCGAGTTCTTCCCGCGGCATGCTCCATGCAGTTGCCATTCCCAAAAATCTGCGTTCGGTCCGGGAAGCAGATGCGGCTGTGACACGACGAAATCTCCTCAATTGGTTAATTCGGGACTTGAAGTATTCCGGTTTGGCAGTGTGGCCCGCATCGGTAAACGTTTGGTTGCCAGCTGGTTGCCAGCTGGTTTTCTGGTTGCCTCAATCCTGGCGATTATCCGCCTGGCCAGGGCGTATGCACAAAGGTTAAAGTTTGGTGAACTTTGTCTACCGCGGCGTGGGCTACTACCTTCGGGGTAGAAAGAGTCAGGTGAAAGACTCCGTGTCGTAGCTAAAAGTAAAATCACGATGATGAATTAGACGCTGATCATCGGTATAGTTCTGAGACGGCTAATTTCCGAACCGATCCGGTGCTCGCTCCCACGCCCTAAAAACGGGTGCCCGGGCCACCGTGCTGCTGTGAAACCGTAACTGAGAAAGTAGAGCCTGAACGTGAGTGATTCCGAGACCGAGCTAGCGGCCTTGGTGCCGTCGGCGGTATCGGGCGATCGCCGGGCTCTGCAAGAGGTCATCCGCCTGATCCACCCGCAGGTGGTGCGGTACTGCCGCGCCCGGATTGGCGGCCACCGCCATCCGACGGCCGACGACGTGGCGCAAGAGGTCTGCCTCGCCGTGGCGACCTCCCTGCCCAAGTACGAGGACAAGGGCCGGCCGTTCATGGCCTACGTCTACGGCATCGCCTTTAACAAGGTGGCGGACGCGCACCGCAACCTGGGGCGCGACCACTCGGTGCCCACCGAGGACCTGCCGGAGCAAACGGCTTCCGGCCACAGCCCGGAGGAATACGCGCTGGTTACGGAAGGAAGTAACAGAGTTCGCGAGTTACTCGATACATTAAGTGAAAAGGCTCGCAACATTGTGATTTTAAGGGTGTTCGTGGGGCTTTCCGCGGAGGAAACAGCCGCAGCCGTAGGTTCTACTCCGGGCGCGGTCCGGGTAGCTCAGCACCGAGCCCTCGGGCAGTTGCGCAAGCGGCTGGCTGAATCTCAAGAACAACTAAAACCAGATTTTTAAATTGTCCTGCACGGCAGGATCGGAAGGAGGGATGATCATGTCAAAGCGACGTCGGACCGATGACACTAATGACTTGGCCGATCAGCTGCAGCCCTTAGTTGATGACGATCACTTCCTGACCGATCTATCCGCAGGAAAAGACCCCAGTGACGGCAGCGACGAGCTAGCGGCGTTGCTGATGGAACTGCGTGACGAGGTCCACCAGCCGCTGCCGCCGGTGCCGGTGGTTGCTCCGCTCGAAGGCGCTGAGTCGGCCGAGGGCACGGGGAACGCCGCGGGGGCCTCCGTGGCCTCGCTGGCGGCTCGCCGTAAGGCCAAGCGCCCGCGCCCGTTCGTCCACGGCCTCATCGGTGCGGCCGCGGCCACCCTGGTGATCGCCGGGGCCGGCGCGGTGGTCTACAACACCCAGGGCTTTGGCGCCCAGCACGATCCACAATCGGTCGAGCTGGCCGGCAAGCTGGATGAGATCGAGTCCCGTGCCGTCAGCGGCGACTGGGAGGGCGCGCAGTCCCTTCTGGCGGAGGCCCGCAAGATGCTGAACCTGGCCGAAGAGAAGGAAGCCGACGCCGAGGTCAAGCAGGACAAGGCCCGCTCGTCGCGGGTGGCCCGCCCGCGCCCGACGGAGACGGTGACCGAGACCGTGCCGCCCGAGCAGGACACGGAGGCCAACAAGCCGGCTCCCGCCCCAGAGCCGACCACGGTGACGGAGAAGGCCACCCAGACCGTGACGGTTACGGTGACCGAGACCGGGCTGCCCAACCCGCTGCCCGCGCCGACAGAACCCACGGAGGAGCCGAGCGCTTCCCCGGAGGAAAACGACGGTGAACTTGCTCCGCCGCAGGTGCAGCAGTAGCAGCTAAGTCCTTTTATAAAACGTCTTTTTACTAAACCGCTCTCGGCGGGGTGGGGTCCACCTTTTCGCCGGGGGCGGTTTTAGCGTGCGTCGAGGCCATCCAGGTAGCCCAGGGCGTAGTCCCAGGGCACGTAGCGGTTCGGGTCCGGCTCAGCGCCCGGCTCGTGCACCGGGGCGAGCTCGTTGTTCAAGGTCGCACGCATGTTGGCGGCCATGATGTCCCACTCGTAGAAGTGGTTTTCCTGGCAGTCTTCGCAGTAGAAGAAGATTCCGTCCACTCCGCGGGGCCCGAGCGCGCGGGCGAATTCCTGGACCAAGGCGAGGTCGTGGATCACGGCGGCGCGCTCCTCTTGGCTCAGCGGCTGTGCCTGCTCGTCTTCTTCCAGGAAGGAGGCGGGATCATTGGGGTCGTCGGCAAATGGGTCGCGGGGCATACTGGCGAAAAAGTTCACAGTTTAGAAGCCTATTTACTCAACCAGACTTAGGCAATTCTCCCCCGGACTCACGATGTGGCGCTAAAAGGCACTACAGTTAGGGTGCATACCACCAAAACTCGGCTTCGTTTTAAAGAGATGGGCACTCAAGATGACTGACAACCGCGTGCAAACTGGGGGAAACGACCCGGATAAGATCCTGCTCAATGGGCTGACCTTTGATGATGTGCTTCTGCTGCCGGCCGAATCCAATATCGTGCCTTCGGAGGTAGACACCTCGGCGCAGTTTACCCGCAACATCCGGCTGGGAATCCCGCTGTCCTCGGCGGCCATGGACACGGTCACGGAAGCGCGCATGGCTATCGCGATGGCCCGCCAGGGCGGCATCGGCGTGCTGCACCGCAACCTGTCGACCCAGGAGCAGGCCGAGCAGGTGGAAACGGTCAAGCGTTCCGAGTCCGGTATGGTCACCGACCCGGTGGTGGCGTCGCCGGATATGACCATCGAGGAAGTCGACGCCCTGTGCGCGCGGTTCCGTATCTCCGGCCTGCCGGTGGTCGATGACAAAGGCGTCCTGCTGGGCATCTGCACCAACCGCGACATGCGCTTCGAGCCGGACTTCCAGCGCAAGGTCTCGGACATCATGACCTCCATGCCGCTGGTGGTGGCCAAGGAGGGCGTGTCCAAGAGCGAGGCCCTGAAGCTGCTGTCGAACAACAAGGTCGAGAAGCTGCCCATCGTGGACGACAACAACGTGCTGGTCGGCCTCATCACCGTCAAGGACTTCGTGAAGTCCGAGCAGTACCCGAACGCCTCCAAGGATTCCTCCGGCCGCCTGCTAGTCGCCGCCGGCATCGGCACCGGCGAGGAGTCCTACGAGCGCGCCGGCGCCTTGGTGGACGCCGGCGTTGACGTGCTGGTCGTCGACTCCGCCCACGCCCACAACAACCGCGTGCTGGAGATGGTCTCCCGCGTGAAGAAGGATTTCGGCCACCGCGTGGACGTCGTGGGTGGCAACCTGGCCACCCGCGAGGCCGCCCAGGCCATGATCGACGCGGGAGCCGACGCCATCAAGGTTGGCATCGGCCCGGGCTCCATCTGCACCACCCGCGTCGTCGCCGGCGTGGGCGCCCCGCAGATCACCGCCATCATGGAGGCCGCCGCCGTGGCCGGCCCGGCCGGCGTCCCGATCATCGGTGACGGCGGCATGCAGTACTCCGGCGACGTCGCCAAGGCCCTGGCCGCCGGCGCCGACACCGTGATGCTGGGCTCCATGTTCGCCGGCACCAAGGAAGCCCCGGGCGACACCGTCGTCGTGGGCGGCAAGCAGTACAAGCGCTACCGCGGCATGGGCTCCATGGGCGCCATGCAGGGCCGCGGCCTGAGCGGCGAGAAGCGCTCCTACTCCAAGGACCGCTACTTCCAGGCCGACGTCAGGAGCGAGGACAAGCTGGTGCCGGAGGGCGTGGAAGGCAAGGTTCCTTACCGCGGCGAGATCGACGCGATCACCCACCAGATCATCGGTGGCCTGCGCGCGGCCATGGGATACACTGGCTCGGCCTCCATTGCGGATCTCAAGACCAAGCGCTTCGTCCGCATCACCGCGGCCGGCCTGCGCGAGTCCCACCCGCACGATCTACAGCAGACCGTTGAGGCCCCGAACTACCGCTAAGCAGCGCGTAGGCAACCCGTTATACGACACGTAGCACTACCCGCAACGTCGCAACACTCACAGATAAGGAGCAGCACATGCGCGACTACGTAGAAATCGGACTGGGGCGGCAGGCGCAGCGCACCTACGACCTGGACGATATTTCCCTGGTGCCCACCCGGCGCACGCGTTCCTCGAAGGACGTGGACACCACCTGGCACATCGACGCCTATACCTTCGACATCCCGTTCGTCTCCCACCCGACCGACGCCCTGGCCACGCCGGAATTCGTCATCGAGATGGGCAAGCAGGGCGGCCTGGGTGTTATCAACGCCGAGGGCCTGTGGGGCCGGCATGCGGACTTGGAGACCGCGCTCGAGCAGGTCTATTCCCACCCGGGCGATAACTCCGTCCTGCAGGAGCTGCACGCCGCGGACCTGGACACGGATCTGCTGACCGAGCGCATCCGTCAGGTGCGGGAGGCCGGCGTGACCGTGGCGGTGCGCGTGTCCCCGCAAAACGCCCGCGAGCTGGCCCCGGTGGTTATCGCGGCCGGCGCGGAGCTGCTGTTCATTCAGGGCACCCTGATCTCCGCCGAACACGTCAGCACCGGCGGCGAGCCGCTGAACCTGAAGGAGTTCATCGGTTCCCTGGACGTGCCGGTCATCGCCGGCGGCGTGGCGGACTACACCACCGCCCTGCACCTGATGCGCACCGGTGCGGCCGGCGTCATCGTGGGCGGCGGCGTGAACACCAACCCGGAGACCGTCGGCATCGACGTGCCCCTGGCCACCGCCGTAGCGGATGCCGCGGCCGCGCGCCGGGACTACCTGGACGAGACCGGCGGGCGCTACGTGCACCTTTTGGCCGACGGCGACTTCGTTAACTCCGCCGAGATCAGCAAGGCCGTGGCCTGCGGCGCCGACGGCGTCGTCCTGGGCCCGCTTCTGGCTTCGGCCCGCGAGGCCGGCGGCAAGGGCTGGTACTGGCCGGCCGCCGCCGGGCACCCGCGCTTCCCGCGCGGCTTCGTGGACTATGCCGCCGTCCCTGGCGACCTGGACGTCGACTTCCTCGACGGCGAGGCCGAGCACAACGCTCCGAGTCTCGAGGTGGTTCTGCACGGCCCGTCGAACGAGCCCTTCGGCCAGTTCAACCTGGTCGGCGGCCTCAAACGCGCCATGGCCAAGTGCGGCTACACAGACCTGAAGTCCTTCCAGAAGGTCAACCTCGCCATCCGCGGCTAAGCCGGGGAAGGCACGCGGCATAAAGCGCAGTCCCGGGAAGCTAGAGCGTCCGAAGCCCGGGAAGCGCTGGTCGCGAAAGACAAGGAGGGCATCGCCAAGCACGGCGATGCCCTCCTTCGCGTCTTAGCGTGCGGACTCCCGGTCCGGTCGTGCCGGGGCGTTTAAGTGCGGCGGGCCCTAGCTGCCGGCGACGATGCCCCAGGCGGAGACGGCCATGATGACAAGGCCCACGATGAAGACGAAGATGGTGTCCGGCCGGGTGGCGTAGTGCTTGAAGGCGGTGGCCTTGCGGAAGAGCAGCATGGGCACGATGTAGACCAAGAAGGCGACGAAGATGCCGCCGACGACGGAGATGAAGTCCAGGATGGACGGGTTGTAGACCGCCACGGCGACCGACCCGATAAAGACCATCACGTAGATGACGTAGGTGAGCTTTTTGCCCGTGAGCTTGTCCGCGGTGCGCGGGGCGAGCACGCGGAAGATGTACTTGGTGCCCTCCTCGGTGCCCAGCATATGGCCGGAGAAGGACGAGGCGATGGCGCAGATGGCCACCACGGGGGCGAGGAAAGCCATGAACGGGGTGTGGGTGACGTTGGCAAAGTAGGACAGGATCGGGATGTTGGCTTCGCCCGCGGCGTCCATGCCTTCCGCGCCCATGGCCATGGAGCAGGACCAGACGAAAAACATCGTGAAGGCTACCAGCAGGCAGGCGGTGATTAGTTCCACCCGGGAGACTTGGCGCTCGGTGCCGGCGACGTCATCGCCGTGGCCCTGCTGGGCGTCGAGCGCGAACTGGGACAGCGCCGCCATGTGGCTAAAGGAGAAGACCAGCACCGGCAGGATGAGCAGCAGGGACTTCCACAGGGGCGTGTCCGACTGGTAGCTGTAGAAGCTGGCCAGGTCCCACTGCGGGATGAGGTAGAAGGAGACCACCGCCAGGGCGATGATCAGCGGGTAGACCAGCGCGCTGCCTAGCCAGAGCACGGCCTTCTTGCCGGCGGCGAAGGCGAGGGTGAGCACGCCGATACAGACACTGGCCAGCACCCAGCGGTTGATTTCCGGGCCGCCGAGCTGGTTGACGATGAAGCTGTCGACGGTGTTGGTGATACTGATGCCGTAGATCAGCACGGTGGGGTAGATGGCCAGCCAGTACAGCAGCGCCGTCGCCAGCCCGCGCTTTCGCCCGGTCAGCGCCGTGATGACCTGCAAAACGTCCAGGCCCTTGATGGGGGAGGCGGCCACGATGCGCGCGTAGGTGCGGTGGGAGAAAAACACCACGGGCCCGATGAACGCGGTGGCGATAAGCAGTGGCCAGAAGCCGAAGCTGCCGGCGTTAATCGGCAAAAAGAGGATGCCCGCGCCGACCGCGGTGCCGAATAAGGTGATGGCCCACGTCAGGTCGGAGCCGGCGGAGGAGTCTTCGCCCTCTACCGGGTCTTGGATGTCCTCTTCGTGGATGTGCTCTAGGTCGAATTCTTCGCGCGACTGCGCAATATGCTCCGGGCTATGTTGCTCAGGCAGCTCGTCGCCGTGGATGGGAGTGCTCATTCCTGTCCTCCTCGTCGGATGTGAAATATGACACTCTACCATAGACGAGTGATAAACCGCGGGGCATCGGTTCGGGGGGATTGCCTGATTATGCAACCGGGCGCGAGGCGGGGAGGTTGCGGGGGATGGGCAGGCTATAGCGTCAGGCCGCCTATGCGTTAAACTGGCAGGGTGACTAAGCCTTCCACTACCCCTCGTCCAGTCCTCGTGGTGGATTTCGGGGCTCAGTACGCGCAGCTTATCGCCCGTCGCGTGCGCGAGGCCCAGATTTACTCCGAGGTAGTCCCCAACTCCGCCACCGTGGAGGAGATCGAGGCCAAGAACCCGGCCGCGCTGATCCTCTCCGGTGGTCCTTCCTCCGTCTACGCCGACGGCGCCCCGGCCCTGAAGCCGGAGCTGCTGGAGCTCGGCGTGCCGGTCTTCGGCATCTGCTACGGCTTCCAGGCCATGAATCACGCCCTGGGCGGCACCGTCTCCTCCACCGGAGAGCGCGAGTACGGCCGCACCGACCTGCACGTGGATGACCAGGCCGGCGTGCTGCACGCCGGCCTGGAAGAAACCCACAAGGTCTGGATGTCCCACGGCGACGCGGTCTCGGCCGCCCCGGAGGGCTTCACTGTGACCGCCTCCTCCGCGGGCGCCCCGGTGGCCGCCATGGAGTGCGTGGACAAGAAGATGGCCGGCGTCCAGTACCACCCGGAGGTGCTGCACTCGCCGCACGGCCAGGAAGTTCTGACCCGCTTTCTGACCGAAATCGCCGGCCTGGAGCAGAACTGGACCGCCGATAACATCGCCGAGCAGCTCATCGGCGACGTCCGCGCCCAGGTCGGCGAGACCGGCCGGGCCATCTGCGGCCTGTCCGGCGGCGTGGACTCCGCCGTGGCCGCCGCCCTCGTGCAGCGCGCCATCGGCGACCGCCTGACCTGTGTATTCGTGGACCACGGCCTGCTGCGCGCCGGGGAACGCGAACAGGTGGAAAAGGACTTCGTGGCCTCCACCGGTGCCAAGCTGGTCACCGTGGACGAGCGCGCTTCCTTCCTGGAGAAGCTGGCCGGCAAGACCGACCCGGAAGACAAGCGCAAGGCCATCGGCGCGGAATTCATCCGCTCGTTCGAGCGCGCCGTCGCCGGCGTGCTGGATGACGCCCCGGAAGGCTCCACCGTGGACTACCTGGTGCAGGGCACCCTGTACCCGGACGTCGTGGAATCCGGCGGCGGCGACGGCACCGCGAACATCAAGTCCCACCACAACGTCGGCGGCCTGCCGGACGACGTGGAATTCGAGCTGGTCGAGCCGCTGCGCCTGTTGTTCAAGGACGAGGTCCGCGCCGTGGGCCGCGAGCTGGGCCTGCCGGAAGAGATTGTCAACCGCCAGCCCTTCCCGGGCCCGGGCCTGGGCATCCGCATCATCGGTGAGGTCACCGAGGATCGCCTGGAGACCCTGCGCCAGGCCGATCTCATCGCCCGCACCGAGCTGACCAACGCCGGCCTGGACGCCGAGATCTGGCAGTGCCCGGTGGTCCTGCTGGCCGACGTGCGCTCCGTCGGCGTCCAGGGCGACGGCCGCACCTACGGCCACCCGATCGTGCTGCGCCCGGTCTCCTCCGAGGACGCCATGACCGCGGACTGGACCCGCATCCCTTACGACGTGCTGGAGAAGATCTCCACCAAGATCACCAACGAGGTCAAGGAAGTCAACCGCGTCGTGCTCGACGTGACCTCCAAGCCGCCGGGAACCATCGAGTGGGAATAAGCCGGAAAGCTTAAACCGGCTTCAGCTGAAGGCACGCGCCTTCAGCGTAAAACCCGCCGCCGCTACCTCAGGAACGCGTCCTGGTAGCGGCGGCGGGTTTTGTATTTTCGAGGCTTTAACAGTTCCGGTGGGGCCGTCTATTCGTACCGCAGGGCCTCAATGGGGTCGAGTTTAGCGGCCTTGCCGGCGGGGTAGTAGCCGAAGAACAGGCCGATGGCGAGGGCGAAGAGCAGGGAGATGACCACGGCGGACAGCGGTGGGAAGGCGAGTAGCCCCATCGCGGCGGAGCCGGCCATGCCGGCTAGGGCGCCGAGGATGATGCCGATGACGCCGCCGACCAGGCAGACGATGATGGCCTCGGTAACGAACTGCCAGCGGATATCCCGCCGGGTGGCGCCCAGAGCCTTGCGCACGCCGATCTCCCGGGTGCGCTCGGTGACGGTGATCAGCATGATGTTCATGACGCCGATTCCGCCGACCAGCAGGGAGATACCGCCGATGGCGGCCAGGCCGATGCTCAGCGAGGTAATGATCTGGTTGAAGCTGGCCATGTCCTGGCTAAAGTCCGCGACCTTGGCGTGGTAGGCGTCGTTGTCCGCGTACATCTCGTCCAGGGCCGCGCGCAGGCGGTCGGCCGCGGCTTGCTTGTCGGCCGAGTCGGCCACCTGGACCGTCAGGTGGTTGAAAGCTTCCCCGGCGCCGGGCTGCTTCGAATAGCTCGCCGCCAGCGGGTAGGGGACCGTCAGGCTGAGATCCTGGGCGCTGACGCTGAGCAGGCCGGCGGATTCCTCCCGCGCCTTTACTCCGACGACCATCAGATCTAGCGCGTTGCCTCCCTCCGGGGTAAATTCCAGGAATTGGCCGAGCGCGTTGTGCGGGTCCGCGCCGAAGAGTTTTTCCGCCAGGTCCGCGTTGAGAACGGCCACTGGGCGGGCGCCGTCGATGTCGGCGGCCTCGATGTCCCGTCCCGCCGACAGCGGGTCGCCGTTAATCAGCGCCATGTCCGGGTTGATGCCGCGGGTGGTCGCGGAGACCTCCTGGGGCACGAGCTGGTTGTCCATAGAGACCTTGCCGAAAGTGGCGGAGTTTTCCCCGACGCCGATCCCGGTGACCATGTCGCCCATGTGCTCCCGCAACTGATCGAGCTGTTCGGGGCTAATCAGCGAGGCGCTATCGATGCCCCCGCCGGAGCCATACATGGCCGCCGAGTCCTCGGCGTCCTCCTCCCCGTCGGCGGGGCGGGAGGTGACATCGACGTTGAGGTTGTTGATGCCTGCGTCATCCAGGTTTTGCTGGAACTGGTTTTTCAGCGAGGCGCTCAGCGTCATGATGGCGATGACTGCGGCGATACCGATGATCACACCCAGCAGCGTCAAAAACGAGCGCATCTTGTTGGTGCGCAGGCTGGTCAGCGCCAGGAAGACGGATTCCTTAATGCTCACGGGGCTCCTCCCGCAGGATGCCGTCGCGCATGGTGACGGTGCGTTCGGTCTCTTCGGCTAGTTCCGGGTTGTGGGTGATGAACACGATGGTCTTGCCGTGCTCGTGGTGCAGCGTGTGGAAAAGGTCCATCACGCGGCGGCCGGTGTGCGAGTCCAGCGCGCCGGTCGGTTCGTCGGCGAGGAGGATGTCGGGGTCGTTGGCCAGCGCGCGGGCGATGGCCACGCGCTGCTTCTGCCCACCGGACAGCTCGTTGGGCAGGTGGTGGGCGCGGTCGGCCATGCCGACGAGCTCGAGCAGCTCTGCGGCCCGCTGCGCGCGCTGCTTGGCGGGCACGCCGGCGTAGACCAGGGGCATTTCCACGTTCTTGGCGGCGCTGATGCGGCCGACCAGGTTGAAGTTCTGGAAGACGAAGCCGATGGCCTGGCTGCGGTAGTGCGCCAGCTGGTCGTCGGTGCTATCGAGCACGTCGATGCCGTCGAGCAGGTAGGTGCCAGCGCTGGGCCGGTCCAGCAGCCCGATGATGTTCATCAGGGTTGACTTGCCGGAACCGGAGGCGCCGACCACCGCGGTAAATTCCCCGCGGGGGACCTGGAAATCGCAGCCTGGCAGGACGGTCAGTTCCCCTTCGGTGCCGACGTTGAAGCTTTTGACGATGCCGCGCATGTCGATGAGGGCGTGGTTCTCGGTCACTGTTCGCTGCCTTCGAATCCGGCGATGGTGACGTTCTGGTCGACCAGGTCCTCGTGATCGCGGGCCTGGGTGAGCACGATCTCGCCGGGCTTGACCTCCGTGCCCTTGAGCTGTGCGGCGAAGGCACTGGTAATGCCCACGGTCACTGGGCGCTTGACCACGCGGTAGCCGTCCTCGTCCGGGTTGTCGCCGGCGGGCTCGGCCACGAGGACGAAGGCGCGCTGCCCCTCGGTGAGAATCGCGGTCAGCGGCACGGTGGGCACGTGCTTTTGTTCGGCGGAGACGATCTTGGTCTTCGCGGTGGAGCCGATGTGCAGGCCCTCGGTGTCGCCGGTGACCTCGATGGTGACCGGGAAGGTCGCCTTGGTGGCCCCGCCCTGCCCGGCCAGTGAGGCACTATCCCCGCCGGCGCCGGCGCCAGCGGCGGCGGCCTCGGGTTGCTGGGCGACCGGGGAGATGCCGGTGACCTTGCCGGCAAATTCCTTGCCCGGGGCGCTCGGGGAAGTAAACGTAACCCGGTTGCCCGGGTGCAGGTTGGGCATGTCGGCCTCGTTGACGGTGGTGCGAATTTCCAGCGTGGAGTCATCCGCCACGGTGGCCACCGGCCCTTCCGCGGGGCTGCCCTCTTTGGCGTTCAAGGCGGTCACGACTCCCTCGAAGGGGGCGGACAGGGTGCCGGCGTTGATGGAGTTTTCCAGCCCGGCGTTGGCCAGGTTGGCCGACTCCTGGGCGGCGGACACGTCCTCCTGGGCGCGGGCCAGGGCGCGCTCCTGGGCGGCGATCTGGGTCTGGATGTCGCCGGAGGCAGCCGCGGCAGCGCCCTCCTCGTCCGCGCCGGCGCTCGCGGCCGCGGTTTCCCCGTTGGCGGCGGCGGTGTAGAGGCGGTCGAGCTCGGCCTGGGCGTCGGCCACCTGGTTCTGGGCGGAGCGCAGCTCGGTGCGCTGGGTGGCGCGCTGGCCGGCCAGCTCCTGCTCCTCCGGGGTGGTGTCAATGACGGCCAGGGGCTGCTGGGCCTGGACGCGGTCGCCCACGTGCACGCGCACGCTGGAGACCGGGCCGGTCAGGCGCGTGGACAGCACGGCCTCTTCGCGGGCGGCCACGGTGCCGTTGGCGCTGACCGCGTTGGTGACGTCCCCGCGGGTGACCTCGGTGACGTCGTCGGCCTGCAGGACGCTCCCGCTGGCCACGCTGGCGTACCAGGACCAGGCAAGTGCGCCGAGGACGAGGACAACCACGGCGATTATGGCGCCGATAATCAGCGGCTTTTTGGTTTTCTTCTTAGCGGTAGCGGGCTCAATGGCCATAACAGCTAGTACTCCTTTTGAGTAAAGGCCTCGGGGCAAAGGCAGGATTTAAGGCTCTGGCACCGTTGGGGTGGCAGACAGGCAAGTTTTGGCAGTTGCTAACTATAGACGCGAAAACCCTCTCCTTAATCCTCCCTGAGAATGATTTTCCGGAAACCACATAGCCGGGGAAATCGCGTCGGGGAGGATGAAAAGGGAGAGGTAAAAGAGCGGGGAGAGGGGAGCGGTGAGCAGACGGCAGGCTGCGCGCTGTGTGCCTAAGAGTTGGCAGCCGCGGTGGGGTAGTCGATGGTGACGTTGCCAACGCCGGCGTCGACGTGGACGGCGAACTTGGCGTCGGGGTTGTCCTGCTCGCGGCAGTTGCTAGCGCCCACGCCGTCGTCACAGGTCAGGCTGTAGGAGACGCCCTTTGGCAGGACGATGTCGGTGTTGCCGACCCCGGCGTCGATGGTGACCTCGGTGCGTTGGTTGAGCTGGTCCCAGTCGCGGATCTGGCTGAAGTCCACCTTGCCGTAGCCGACGGAGAAGTCGTAGGTTCGTGGCAGGTCCTTCACCGAGGTGGGAGTGTATTCGTGGTCGTCAAAGACGAAGCCGTCGCTGATGGTCAGCCCGTCGGTGGGGTTGTCGACGTGGCGGACCACCCGGAAGCCCACGGTCGTGGCGATGACCAGGGCGGCGGCCAGGACCACGCCGAAGAAGCTCAAGGCGACGACCAGGAGGGTCTTGAAGAGGGAACGCTTCTTCTTCGGCTCCGCGGCCGGGCGCGGGTCTGGCAGGTGCCAGGTGTCCGGGGCGGCGCCCAACGGATCCCAGGCCGGCGGGGTGTTCCGGCCCGGCGGGAAGGGGTAGCCGTCCACCGGGGTGAACATCGACATGTCTACCTCCGGGTCCGCGGCCGGCTGCGCCTGCTGCGCGTCGGTCTGGGCGAGCTGTCCGGCCGCCAAAAGTCCCGCCGGCGGGGTCGGTCGGTGGCGGTACAGGAAGAACCAGATCAGGCCGGTGAACAGGGCAATGCCAAGCGCCGAGGAGCTAAAGGAGGAGAAGAAGGAGTCTTCCATGATGGTTACCGACCACGCCCCGGAGGTCATCAGGAAGCCGATGAGCAAGGCGATGGCTAGGCCGGACTCGGAAGTCTCCCCGTCCCGGCGGCCGAAGAGGTCTTCGGCCGGGGAGGAGGCCTTGGAATAGCGGGGCATCAGCGCCCAGGCCAGGAAGTAGGCCGCCAGCCCGCCGCCGAAGGCGAGGGTGGTGGCCACGAAGGCCACGCGGGGCAGGACCGGGTCGATGCCGAAGCGAGCGCCGATGCCCTCGCACACGCCGGCGATCTTGGCGTTGCCGCCTTGCTCGGCGGGGATACGCGGCGGGCGGGTGGCCCACATGGCGCGTAGGGTCTCGCCTAGGCTGTCGGTGGAGTCGGAGCGGGTGGGGGTGGAATAGGGGCTGGCGGGGGCATCGTTAGCGGAAGCGTCCGCGTGGGGCTCGGAGCGGGGCGTGGAGTGGAACGGCTCGTATGGGGAAGTCATGCTTTAAGTATGGTCTGCGCGTCTGCCCCCGCACATCGGGGAGCGCCCTGATCTTTGCCCGGATTAGTTCTCTCAGGGTGATCCCGGATGTGGTCTGCGCGGGAGCGTGGCACGATATTGATCTATGAGTACTCCCCCGTCCGAGCCCGCCGCGTATTCCCAGCGGCGCGCGGCACCCTACCCGGCCATGGTGCGCCCGCAGCAGGACAAGATGGTCGCCGGCGTGGCCAGCGGTGTGGCCGAGAACCTGGGCGTGGACATCCTCTGGGTGCGCCTGGCACTGGCCGGGCTGGCGCTGGTCTCCGGGGTGGGGCTGATCCTGTACGCGGGCCTGTGGATCTGCACCCCGGCCCGGGAGGACGCCCAGGCCCCGGCCTCGCAGTGGGAGATCCCGCGCTGGGGCTGGGGGCTGGTGGTGGCCCTCGCGCTGGCGGCCGGGGTATCCATTGCGACGGTGGTGCTGGGTGTGCCGCCGCAGGTGCTGATGCCGCTGGCTTTCGTTGCGGTGGGCGCCTTGTTGGCCTGGCAGGCCTACGACCGCTCGACGAATACGCTGCTCGGCATGGGCAGCCTCGCGGCCGGCTTTGCCCTGGTGCTGGCCGGAACGGTGGTCATGGCGGTGTTCTGGGACCGCGAGCACGGGTTCAGCTCGGCGCTGGTGGCCTCCCTGCTGACCATGTTGGGGTTGGGCGTGCTGGTCATCCCGCTGGTGCTGAAGCTGTGGCGCTCGCTGGCGGAGGAAAAAGCGGCGAAGGCGGCGGCGGACGAGCGGACGGCTATTGCCTCCAAGCTGCACGACTCGGTGCTGCAGACCCTGGCGCTTATCCAGAAACGCGCCGACGATGGCCCGGAGGTCGCGCGGCTGGCGCGTTCCCAGGAGCGCCAGCTGCGGGCCTGGCTTTTCGATGCCGACTCCGCCACCCCGGAGACCATCTTTGGCGCGGTGGAAGCCGCCTGCGCCGAGGTCGAGGACCTGTTCAACGTGCGGATTAACCCGGTGACCGTGGGACAGGACGCGCCCCTGAGCGACAACACCAAGCTGGCGGTCGAGGCGGCTCGCGAGGCGCTAGTCAACGCCGGCAAGCACGCGCAGGTGGAAACGGTCGATGTCTTCTGCGAGGTGCGGGCGGGCGAGCTGACCCTGTTCGTGCGCGACCGCGGCGTGGGCTTCGACCCGGCTGCGGTGGCGGCCGACCGCCACGGGATCCGGGACTCCATCCGGCAGCGCATGGAACGCGCGGGCGGTGCGGCACGGCTGGATAGCCAGCCCGGGGGCGGCACGGAAGTGGAGCTCACGGTAGCGTTATAGGCATGGTTACTGTCTTCTTGGTCGATGATCACTCCGTCTTCCGCGCCGGGGTGCGCGCGGAGTTGGCCGACAAAGTAGACATCGTGGGGGACGCCGGGACGGTCGCCGAGGCCATCCGTGGTATCAACGAGACCCGCCCGGACGTGGTCCTGCTGGACGTGCACATGCCGGACGGTGGTGGCCTGGCCGTCATCCAGGGCATTGAGCCGGGCCCGAAGTTTTTGGCGCTGAGCGTTTCCGATGCCGCGGAAGACGTCATCGCGCTGATCCGCGCCGGGGCGCGCGGATACGTGACCAAGAATATCGACGGCGCGGAGCTGGCGCGGGCGGTCGAGCAGGTCTACGACGGGGACGCGTATTTCTCCCCGCGGCTGGCCGGCTTCGTGCTGGACGCCTTCGCCGCCGGCGAGCCGGCTCCGGAACCGGAGGGCGAGCCCAAGCCCCTGCCCGCCCAGGGCGAGGATCCGATAGTCGACGCGCTGACCCCGCGCGAGCTGGAGGTACTGCGCCTGCTGGCGCGCGGCTATACCTACCGTGAAATCGGGCAGAAGCTGTTCATCTCCATTAAAACTGTGGAAACGCACGCCTCTAATATCCTGCGCAAGACCCAGCAGTCCAACCGCTACCAGCTCACCCGCTGGGCGGCTAGCCGCGACCTAGACTGATTAATCCCAGGTGAGGCGGACACCCCCGCGTTAGTCGAACGGACGTTTGCATGTGTCCGGAGGAGAGTTCATACTTGAGGGGTGCAGCAAACAGGTGTTCCCCAGGCGGTGGGCCAGTCGGTCGAGGACCGGGTGGCGGCTTTGCGCGCGCAGATGGAAAAGATGGGCGGCGGCTCCGCCCTGCCCGCGCGCGGGCCTAAGCAGCGCGCTGCACGCTCCGCCGAAAGCGGTGCTGAACAGGGAAATAACAAAAATTCCGGGGATCCCGGTGGGCAGGCCGCGCCGGCCGGCGGCGGGGCGTCCCGAGGGGCGCAGGCTGCCGAGCGGCAGATTGAGCTGGGCGGCGCGCTGGCCGGGGTCCTCCCGGCGGGCGGCCTGGTGCGCGGCAGCGCGGTGCGGTGCAGCGAGTGCCCGGCCTTCATAATAGAACTGGTGTGCCAAGCCACGGAGGAAGGCTACTACGTGGCCCTGGTCGGCTGGCCGGAGCTAGCCCTGGCCCAGGTGTGCGAGCGCGGGGATATCAGCAAGGTCGTCGCGGTGCCGGACCCGGGCACGGATCCGTGGGCGGTCAGCGCCACCTTGGTCGAGGGCATGGATTTTGTCATCCAGCGCGTGCGCACGGCCTCCCAGCAGCGGGTGCTCAGCCCCGCGCGGGCGCGCCCGGTGGCGGCGCGGCTGCGGCAGGGGCGCGCGGTGCTCATTACCGTCGGGCAGCACGTGCCGTCCGCGGCGCTGCGGCTGGACGCCCAGGTGGAGTCCTACCCGGGGATCGGACGCGGGCGCGGGCGCATCCGCGAGGTCGAGGTGCGCGTGCAGGCGTACTCGAAGTACCTGTCGCGCCCGGCGCAATCGGTGGTGAGGTGCGCATGAGCGCGCCGGCAGTGCGGATTGCTGCGCTCTGGTTTCCCGACTGGCCCATCCAGGCCGCCCGCTACGCCGAGACCTTGCCGGAGGACGCGGGGGCGGGCAGCCCCATCGGGGTCCTTGCCGGCGGGGCCGTGAAGGTCTGCAATACCGCCGCGCGCCGCGCCGGGGTCCACCGCGGCATGCGGGTGCGGGCGGCCCAGGCGGTCTGTCCGGAGCTTGTAGTCTGGGAGTCCCAGCCGGAGCGCGAGGGCGCCGTCTTCGCAGAAATCGTGGAATCCCTGGACGCGGTGGCCTCGTCCATTGAGGTCATCCGCCCCGGCCTCGTGGTGGTGGACGCCGCCGCGGCCGCCCGCTTCCACGGCGGGGAGGCCACCGCGGTGGAGATGTTGGTCGACGCCGCCGCGCGCCAAGGCCTGGACATGACGGTCGGGGTGGCCGATGAGCTGGCCACCGCCATTATCGCGGCCCGGGACCGCGGGCTCGGCGCGGTGGTGGAGCCGGGGACCTCCCGACAGTTCTTGGCCCCGCGCAGCTCCCAGGTGCTGGCCGCGGAGGTCTCCCTGGGCTGCCCGCCGGAGCTGGTCGCCCAGTTCGTGCGGCTGGGCCTGCCCACCTTGGGGGATGTGGCGCAGCTGCCGCTGCACCAGGTCACCAGCCGCTTCGGCCACGCCGGGCGGCGGTGCCACGCCATCGCCAGCGCGCAGCCGGACCGGCGGGTCGCTCCGGAGCTGACGGGTGCTGAGCTGGACGTGTGGATGCGCCCGGAGGATCCGCTGGAGCGCGTGGACGCCGCCGCGTTCGCCGCCCGCCAGCTGGCCACCCAGCTGCACCAGCGCTTGAGCGCGGCCGGGCTGTCGTGCCTGCGCCTGCGCGTGAGCGCGCAATGGGCCGACGGCACGGAGCTGCGGCGGGTCTGGCGCACGCGCGCGGCGCTGAGCGAATCCGCCACCGCCGACCGGGTGCGCTGGCAGCTCGACGGCTGGCTGGTGGGCAACCAGGCCGAGGGCGGCATCGTGGGGCTCGGGCTGGAGCCGCTGGAGGTCGCCCAGCCGGAGCAGCACAGCCTGGTGGAATCCGGGGCGGGTTCGGCGGCCCGCGCCCAGCAGGTCATCGAGCGCGTCCAGTCCCAGCTGGGCATCGACAAGGTGGTCCAGCCGGTAGACCGCGGCGGCCGCGGGGTGGCCGAGCGGGTGGACTTCGTCCCCTACGGCGAGCGGGTCGAGCCCGCGCCGCCGGGCGCCTGGCCGGGCCGGATACCGGCGCCGCTGCCGGCCCAGCTGGAGCTCGACCACCCGAGCGCGAACCACCCGGCCGCCCGCATCCGGATGATCAATGCCGAAGGCCACGATGTCTTCGTCACCGAGGAGGGCTTGCTCTCGGCCGAGCCGGCCGGCCTGGCCTGGGGAAAAAACCGCTACCTGGTCACCGCGTGGGCGGGCCCGTGGCCGGTGGACACGGGCTGGTGGACGGCCGCCGGCACGCGCCTAGCGCGGCTGCAGATAGTCGGCACGGATCAAGAAAAGACGCGGGCCTGGCTGCTCAATTGGCAAGCTGGCCGGTGGACGGTTGAGGCCAGCTACGTCTAGGAAGGCCGCCCCAGTGCCATGACGTCTGCGCGGCGTGGGCTAACGGTCAAGGACGTCGACGACCACGCGCTTCGGGTCGGTGAGGACCTCCACGGAATAGGGCCGGGCCTGGTCGAGGCCGATGATGAACTGGGAGCGGTCCTCGAAGGTGCCGGCGCTGGTGACCTCGGTGATGATGCTTCCGTACCCGGTCATGGTGCCGAGTGCCGGGTCGTCCTTGCCCAGCTCGTAGGGCAGGACGGTGCCGTCGATGTTGACGTTGAGGGCAGTGGCGCCGTAGTAGTTGATGCGTTTGCCGGAGCCCTGCTGGGTGGGCTGGTCCTGGAAATCGACGAACCAGCCGGGCTGGCCCTCGCCCTCTAGGTCGAAGACCACGCGCTCAAAGCCGGGGTGCTGGCCGATGCGCATGTTGGTCACCATCAGCCGGGCGGGTGCCGGTGGGCGCTGGGTCTTCATCTCCTTGTCGGCGTCCCCCAGGGGGCTGGGACCGGAGACGTTCTGATCCTGCTTGTCGGAGTCCGCCGAGGAAGAATCCGTGGGGTGGGCGACGCCAATCCCGGCGAGCATGTCCCGGGAGCCGTCTGTAGAGCAGGCAGACAGGCCACACGCAGCGGTGATAAAAATTGCTGCAATTTGGGCCCGGCGGGCTCGGTCAGGGACAGACATAGTGCCTACGGTAGCGGTTTTTCCAGGGAGAAACAAAATACGAGTTCGATTTCACTCGAAGGGAAATAAAATTATTGCAGTGCCTCCGCTAGGGGTTATAGGCAGGCCGGCAGGAGGTAGAATGACGGTCATGTCAACAGCTGAAAAGATCGGGGAAAACGGGGCGACTGAAGCGTTGTGCTCCGACGTGTGCGTCGAGCCGCTGGCGGGTTCCGCGAAGCAGGAATCCGTTTATGTCCTCTTCGAGTGGCCCGGCGGGTGGTCCCACGACATCCTGGACGGCGGCACCTTTACCCCGGAGCTCACCGCCCGGCTGAAGGACAAGCTCGACGGGCAGGCGGGCCTCCAGCTCATTCGGCGCCCCGGCCGGGCCGGCCGCCAGGTCGGCAGCGTGCACCGCTGCTACCTGGTCTGGGCCGAGCACGGGGAAATGGAAATGCTCCTGCTGGAAGGCCCGGAAGATATCCTCAACCTGGATCTTTCCGGCCCGGGCCGCAACGGCGGCGGTGAGCTGGACACGCCCTTGGTGCTGGTGTGCACCCACTCCAAGCGCGACAAGTGTTGCGCCATCAAGGGTCGCCCGCTGGCCGCTCAGCTGGGCGAGATCTTCCCGGCGATTGTCTGGGAGACCTCCCACACCAAGGGCCACCGCTTCGCCCCCTCGGTGCTGTTGATGCCGTGGGGCTATTCCTTCGGCCGCCTGAACCTGGAGGCCGCGCGCGAGATGACCAAGCGGGCCTTAAACGGCAGCTATTTCTACCCGGCCAATCGCGGCCGCGGCCTGTATTCCCAGCGCGGGCAGGTCGCCGAGCTGGAGGTCGCCCGCCGCCTCATCGAGGCCGGCGAGGACCTGGGATATGCGGATCTGCGCCCCACGGACGCCGGTTCCGGGCCGGTGCGCGTCACCCACCGCGACGGGCGGCACTGGGACATCGAGCTGGTCCAGCGCGAATATGACGGCATCGTCGCCTCCTGCGGGAAGGAGCCGAAGTCCTCCCTCATCTGGGAAGTCGCCTAAGACCGGCCCTGGGGCATCGTTAGCCACCCGGGGCATCGTTGGCCAGTGGACGCCCCGGAGATAAAACAACCCCCGGCCGGCACTAGCTCTAGCTGTTAGGTGCTGGCCGGGGGTGGGTGTGTTGTGGCGGGGGCTGGTTAGCGGCGCATGATCTTGGCCGAGACCCAGTTGCCCAGGAACTGGGCGGCCTGGACCATGACGATGATGATCAGGGTGGCCACGACGGTGACCTGCCACTCGTAGGCGCGGTAGCCGTAGACGATGGCGAAGTCACCCAGGCCGCCGCCGCCGACGTAGCCGGCCATGGCGGACATGTCGACCACGGCGATGAACAGGAAGGTGTAGCCGAGCACCAGCGGGCCGAGGGCCTCGGGGATGATCACGCTGGTGATGATCTTCCAGGGGCCGGCGCCCATCGCGCGGGCGGCCTCGATGACGCCGGGGTCGATGCTCACGAGGTTTTGCTCGACGATGCGGGCCACGGCGAAGGTGGCGGCAAAGGCCATGACGAAGGTGGCGGGCTCGCGGCCAATGGACGAGCCCATCACGGCCACGGTGACCGGTTGCACGAACGCCAGCAAGATGATGAACGGGATAGGCCGGATGATGTTTACCGCGATGTTGAGGATCGTGTAGATAAACCGGTTAGCCAGGATTCCCGACGGGCGGGTGGTGTAGAGGAGGACGCCGAGGATAAGGCCCAGGATGCCGCCGATGATCATGGTTAGCGAGACCATGATGAGGGTGTCGACGACCGCCTCCATGAGGGTGCCGGACAGGCGGCCCCAGTCCGCTGCGGCCAAGATAGTTGTCGTCATCGCTTGATCTCCTGAATGTCGGTGGTCTGGGACATGGTGTGGTAGAACTCCTCGATGGCCTCGTCAGGGCCGTTGAGGCGGACGGTCATCTTGCCGAAGGAGTGCTGCTGCAAGGTGGTCACCCCGCCGTGAACGATGGAGATGGACACGCCGCGCTCGCGCAGCTTGGCGGCCGCGCCGAAGAAGCCGGAGTTTTCCGTCAGGTTGATGGTGAACAAGCGGCCCTCGTGGGCCAGCAGGTCGTCGGCCTCGACGTGGTCCGGGGTGTTACGCAGGGAGGTGGACACGAAGCGCTGTGCCACCGGGGTCTGCGGATTGGAAAAAACCTCGTAGATGGAGCCCTGCTCGACCACGCGGCCTTCCTCCATGACGGCGACCTTGTCGGCGATGGAGCGCACGACCTCCATCTCGTGGGTAATGACCACGATGGTGATGCCGAATTTCTGGTTGACCTGGCGCAGCAGCTCCAGGACCTCGTGGGTGGTCTGCGGGTCAAGCGCGGAGGTGGCCTCGTCGGCCAGCAGGAGGCGCGGGTTGGTGGCCAGCGCGCGGGCGATGCCGACGCGCTGCTTCTGCCCGCCGGAGAGCTGCTCTGGGTAGCTCGAGCCCTTGTCGCCCAGGCCGACGAATTCCAGCAGCTCCTGCACGCGCCGCTTGCGCTCGGCCTTGGCCACGCCGGCCAGCTGCAGCGGGTATTCGATGTTGCCGGCGGCCGTGCGGGAGTTAAACAGGTTGAACTGCTGGAAAATCATGCCGATGGAGCGGCGCAGGGAGCGCAGCTTCTTCTCCGACATGCCGGCGATGTTGGTCTCGCCCAGCAACAGCTCGCCCTCGGTCGGGGTGTCGAGCCCGTTGATGAGGCGCACCAGGGTGGACTTGCCGGCGCCGGAGTAGCCGATGATGCCCATGATTTCGCCGGGCTCCACGGCCAGGTTGATATCGTCGAGCGCCTGGGTGGTGGTCTTTTTATGCTCAAAGACCTTCGATACGTGGCGGAACTCGACGCGGGTTCCGGTAGTGAGTGATTCGGTCACTAAAAGCCCCTTGGTTGTTGCGTGTGCAGTGGCGGGTTCATTAAACGTGGCACAACCCCGGCAACGCGGTAGCCATTGAGTTGGGCGCGTCGGCGGGGTAGAAGGTGCCGGGAGGAAGTTTAGAGCTCTTCCTCGAGGCGGCTGAGGATGTCCTGCAGCTCCTCCGGGGTGCGCTCCACGGAAACGGACGTGCCCTTGGAGTCTTCCTGCACGGCTTCCTGGACCTCGGGGGTGTGCCAGATCTTGGCGAGCTCCTTAAGGGTCTCGTTGTCGGCGTCCTCCGAGCGCACGACGAAGGCGTTGATGTAGGGCTCGGCCTCCTCGGAGTTCGGGTCGTCCTGGACCACCGCGGTGGTCGGGTCGATGCCGGCGCGCTCCAGGAAGGAGTTGTTGATGACAGCCGGGGTGCCCTCGCTGTAGGCGGAGGTGGTCTGCTCGGCGCCGACCGGGGTGACCTTGACCTTGGAGGCCTTCTCATCAATGTCGGCCGGGGTCGGGGTCAAAAGCCCGTCCTGCTTCAGGGTGACCAGGTTCTGCTGGACCAGCAGGTTGATGGCGCGGCCCTGGTTGGTGGAGTCGTTCGGGACCGCGACGGTCTCGCCCTCGATGCCGTCCAGGGAGTCGTGGTCCTTCCAGAACAGGGCCAGCGGCACGATCTCGGTGGCGGCGATCGGTACCAGGTCGGTGCCGTTGCCCTTGTTGTACTCGGCCAGGAACTTCAGGTGCTGGAAGTTGTTGGTGTCCAGCTCGCCCTGCTCCAGGGCCTGGTTCGGGGTGGTGTAGTCCGAGTAATTGACGATGTCCAGGTCGAAGCCCTGGTCCTTGGCGACGGTCTCAAACGCCGCCCAGGCCTTCTTGGAGGCGTCGGTGGTGCCGACGGAGATCTTCGAGTCCTTGGTGATTTCCCCTCCCTCGGAGTCGGAGGAGCAAGCAACGAGGCCGGTCGCTGCCACGACGGTGGCGGCGGCTGCGGCAAGAGCGCGACGGATCTGCATGAGAATGGTCCTTTTCTGTGTGACTTTTATAAGGCCGGGCGGTGTTACGGGGCAGTGCCCGGGCGCCGTCCGGTAGGCGTAATAAAGCGGGTTGCGGGGCGCGCAACCTCGGTGGGTTATAACCTAACAGCCCGTATACCGCTTTGTCTATTTACTTGCAGATTTTATGCATATTCACAGACTGCTCGGTTTGTAAGGCGCGAGTAATTAGAACACCGGTTCGTATTTTACTAAGCTGTCCGCCGTGGGGTTTAACGGCGGACGGGCACTGAGCTGGTCGCGGCTGGAGAGGATCCTTTCTGGCCGCCCGGCGCTCATACCTGTACCCGTAAACCACAGTTCTGAGCAGGACGTACCGCGCGAAACAAAGAAGTCCGCGGTGTCGTTTGCGGAGCTGCACGCCGTGTCGAGTTACTCGTTTCTGCAGGGTGCGTCCGAGCCGGAGGAGTTGGTCGAACGTGCAGTTGAAATAGGGCTAGAATCCCTGGCGCTGGTGGACAGGGACGGGTTCTACGGCCTGATGAAATTCGCCGAAGCCGCCGCCCGCGCCGGGCTGCCCACGGTCTTCGGCGCCGAGCTGAGCCTGGACGAGGGCGTCCTGACGGTGCTGGCGCGCGGCCCGGAGGGCTACCGGCGCTTGTCGCGGCTTATCGCCCAGGCCAAGATGGCGGCCGGGGAGAAGAATAAGACCGCCTACCCGCCGCTGGCGCAGGTCGCCCACGCCCTGGGCGAGGAGGTGGTCTACCTCGCCGACGTGGACTGGGTGGACCGGCTAGACCAGCTGGTGGGCACCGTCGGGGCCAGCAACGTGGTGCTCGAATACGCCAGCACCATGGTGCCGGCGGACGCGGACCGCCACCGCCGGTTAGATAGTGCCCGAAAAGACTGGGGGCTGCGGGCTATAGCGAGCGCCCGCCCGGCAGCGGCGCGGCGCGGCCAGGCCCGCCTGGCGGCGGCGAAGAACGCCTTGGCCCACCGGCAGTCCCTGCAGCAGGCGGACCCGGACCAGCACCCGATGGGGGCGAGCTGGCTGCGCTCCGGCGAGGACATGGCGCGTCTGCTGCCCGGGCGGGAGGATCTGCTGGCTGCCACGGCCGAGCTGGGGCGCGAATGCAGCTTTAGCTGGGACGTTTTGGTGCCCAACCTGCCGCACTTTGACGTACCGGACGGGCACACGGAGATGACCTGGCTGCGCGAGCTGGTCTACGCGCGGGCGCGCAAGCGCTACGCCAGCCGGCCGGCCGATATCCGCGAGCGCGCGAAAAGGCAGATAGAGCACGAACTCGCCGTGGTGGAGCAGCTGGGCTTTCCCGGCTATTTCCTCATCGTCACGGACCTGGTGGATTTCTGCCGCCGGAAAAACATCCTGTGCCAGGGCCGCGGTTCTGCCGCCAACTCCACGGTCTGCTTCGCCCTCGGTATCACGAACGCGGAGCCCATCTCCGCGGGCCTGCTCTTTGAGCGCTTCCTGTCCCCGGATCGGGACGGCCCGCCGGATATCGACGTCGATATTGAGTCCGGCCGCCGCGAGGAGGTCATCCAGTACGTCTACTCCGCCTACGGGCGCCAGCAGGCCGCGCAGGTGGCCAACGTCAACACCTACCGCCGCAAGGGCGCGACCCGGGACGCCGCCCGCGCCCTGGGCTACCCGCAGGGCAGCGCGGACGCCTGGTCGAAGGGCACTGACGAGCCTCCGGCGGACGTGGTCGCACTCGCCGAGGAATTCCTGGGCCAGCCGCGGCACCTGGGCATCCACTCCGGCGGAATGGTGCTGTGCGATAGGCCTATTGCGGACGTGGTGCCCATGGAGTGGGCGCGGATGGAGGGCCGCTCGGTGTTGCAGTGGGACAAGGACGACTGCGCGGCCGCCGGCCTGGTCAAATTCGATCTGCTGGGGCTGGGCATGCTGGAGGCCCTGCACCACATGCAGGACCTGGTGGCCGAGTCCACCGGGCGGCAGGTCAACCTTTGGGAGCTGGACCTGGCGGAGGAGGCCGTCTACGACATGCTCTGCCGGGCTGACGCCGTCGGCGTTTTCCAAGTCGAGTCCCGCGCGCAGCTGGCCACCCTGCCGCGGCTGAAACCCCGCGTCTTCTTCGATCTGGTTGTCGAGGTCGCCCTCATCCGCCCGGGCCCCATCCAGGGCGGATCTGTGCACCCCTACCTGCGCCGGCGCGACGGGCTGGAGGAGGTCACCTACGATCACCCGGTGCTGGAAAAGTCCCTGGGCAAGACGCTGGGGATCCCGCTGTTCCAGGAACAGCTGATGCAGATTGCCGTCGACGCCGCCGGCTTCACCGGCGCTCAGGCTGACGATCTGCGCCGCGCGATGGGCTCGAAGCGCTCGCCGGCAAAGATGGCCGCGCTGAAGGACCAGTTCTTCGCCGGCCTGGCCGCCACCCACGGGATCACCGGGGAGACGGCGGACAAGCTCTGGAACAAGATCGTGGCCTTTGCGGCCTACGGCTTCCCGGAGTCGCACTCCCAGTCCTTTGCCTCCCTGGTGTATTTCTCCGCCTGGTTCAAGCACCACTACCCGGCGCAGTTCTGCGTGGGCTTGCTGCGCGCCCAGCCGATGGGCTTTTATTCCCCGCAGTCGCTCATCCAGGACGCCCGCCGCCACGGGGTGCCGGTGCGCCCGGTCAGCATCAACGCCTCCGGCAAGGAATCGAGCGTGGAGACCTGCGGGCCCACCCCACCCCAACCGGGTGGCCCACCTGGTCCCGTGGCCATCCGCCTAGGCCTGGGCCTGGTCAAGGGACTCGGTGACAAGGCGGCCGAGCGGGTGGAGGCCAACGCGCCGTACACGGACATCCCGGACCTGTCGCGCCGGGCGGGGCTGAAGGTCGCCCAAGTCGAGGCCTTAGCCGAGGCCGGCGCCCTGGACTGTCTGGGGCTAAGCCGCCGGCAGGCGCTGTGGCAGGCCGGGGTGGCGGCCACCGAGCGCGCCGGCATGCTGCCCGGCATGTCTGCGATCTCCGCGCCGGCCCTGCCCGGCATGTCCTCCTTCGAGCTGCTGGCCCAAGACATCGCCGCCACCGGGGTCAGCCACGACCGACAGCCGATGTCCGCGGTGCGCGGGGCCCTGGATGCCGCCGGCATCCTGCGGGCACGCGACCTGGCCGCGGTCCCGGACGGCACCCGCGTGCGCCTGGCCGGGATCATCACGCATCGGCAGCGCCCGCAGACGGCCGCCGGCCTCATCTTCTTAGGGATGGAGGATGAGACCGGGCCGATGAACGTGATGGTCTCGCCTGGGCTGTGGAAGCGGCAGAAGGTGCTCGCGCGCACGGCCAAGGCGCTGGTCATCCGCGGTATCGTCCAAAATGCCACGGGCGCGGTCAGCGTGGTGGCGGACAAGCTCGAGCCGCTGGATATCGGCGAATATTTCAGCCGCGGCTCGCGGGACTTCCGCTAGGCGGGCGACAGCCGCCGGAGGCGCCGGGAGGGCCCGGCTAGATCCGCTGGTAGAGCTCGCTAGACAGCGGGGTGAACTCGGTGCGGGAGAAGACGGCCTCGACGGGCAGGTCGAAGAACTCGCAGATGCTAAAGGCTAGGTCGAGGCTGGGCGAGTGGTCGCCGCGCTCGAGTGCCCCGATGGACTGGGGGTTGACATCCACGGCCGCGGCCAGCTCGGCGCGGGAGACGTCGCGCTCGATGCGAAGCAGGCGCACGCGGTTGTAGATGGGGCGGCGCGGCTTCTTCTTCGGGGACATGCAAGAAATTATTATATAAACATAACGGTTAGTCAAGGTGTAGTTTTCTGGCGCGAGGCACCCGACCGAGAGCAGCGCCCGGCTATTACCCGGCAGTCGCGCCCAGGATTGTTAGGCTAAAGCGCATGAACGCTGTCGCCCCGCCGGAGCTCAACCCGGTCTCCCAAGCCTTGGTCAAGGCCCGCTATATCATTGCCGCGATCTGGCTGATAGCCCTGTCCCTGGGCGTGGGCGCCCTGGGATTGTTCTGGGCCAGCTGGTGGTACTGGGGCCTTATCGTCATCGCCGCCTTCGGCGCGTGGCTGGCCTGGCTCATCCCCGCCCAGGTGCGCAACATGGGCTGGTTGGAAACCGACGACGAGCTGCTCATTACCCGCGGCAAGCTGTGGCACACCTTTACCGTGGTGCCCTACGGGCGCATCCAGTTCGTGGACGTGACCGCCGGGCCCATCCAGCGCTGGCTGGGCATTAAGAAGCTGCAGCTGCATACGGCCTCGGTGACCACGGACGCGACCGTCAAGGGCCTGCCGGCCCAGACCGCGGACCAGCTGCGCGAGCGCCTAGCCGTCAAGGCACGGGAGAGGATGAGCGGGCTGTGAGCAAACACCGCCGCGGCCCGGACAACGCGGCCGTCGACGCCGACGGCTTCCACCGCGTGCACCGGCTCACGCCGCTGCTGCAGTTCTGGTCGGTCATCCTGGCTATCCTGGCCATCGGGGTGGTCAACATCAACCTCGAGGTCCTAGGGGATGCCGCGCGCTTCATCGCCGACGGCCACTGGGGCCGCGGCCTGCGGGACGCCGCCTGGACCGCCGCCGCCTTCATCGGCATCTGTCTGGCCATCTGGTTCCTCTCCGCCATCTGGTGGCGCCGCCTGGGCTACCAGCTGGGCAGGGACGAGCTGGCCCTGCGGCGCGGGGTGCTGTCCACGCAGCTGCGCACCGCCCGCTACGACCGCATCCAGGCCGTCGACGTCATCGAGCCGGTCATCGCGCGGATCTTCGGCGTGGCCGCCGTCCGCGTCGAGACCGCCGGCGGGGCGTCCTCCCACATCCAGATCGCCTACCTGAAAAAGCCCGCGGCCACCCAGCTGCGCGAGGAGATCCTCACCCGCACCAGCGGCCGCCGCCCACCCACCGGCGCGGAGCCAGCTGCCGCTAACGATGCCGCCGGCAGCGACACCGCCAGCGACACCGCCCACCAGGAGGTGGTCATCCCGCCCATCCCGACGCGGCGCAGCCTGCTGGGCGCGGCCCTGCGGTTAAGCACGCTGCTGGTGGTGGTGATTGCTGCGGTTCTGGTTCTCACCCCGGTGCCGAATACCACCGTGGTGCCGATCCTGGTGGGCCTGGTGCCCAACGTCTGGGAGCTCATCGACACCTCATGGCGGTTTAGCTCCCGCCTGGATGAGGACGACTCCGGCCGCGCGCTGCTCATCATCAACTACGGCCTGGCTGACCGGCGCCACCAGTCGGTGCGCCTGGATCGCATCCACGGCGTCCAGGTCCGGCAGTCGCTGCTGTGGCGCCTGGCCAAGTGGTGGGAGGTCCGCGTGTCCGTGGCCGGCTACGGCTCCGCCGCGGGCAAGGTCTCAGGCACTACCCGGGTGCTGCCCGTGGGCAGCCGGGAGCAGGCCCTCCGCCTGCTGGAGCTGCTCAGCCCGCTGGACAAGAAGGAGATCGACCGCTACGCCCAGCCGGAGGGCGCCCGTGAGCCGACCTATTCCTCGCCGCGCCGGGCCTGGTGGGTCTCGCCGCTGGATTCCCACCGGCAGGCCGTGACCCTGGTCGGCGATAACAGCATCACCCACGCCGGGCTGCTCAACCGCCGGGTCAGCGTGATTGACAACAGCCACATCCAGGAGCTGGCCTATACCGCCGGCCCGATTGCCCAGCTGTGCCGGCTGGCCACCGTCCGCTACGAACTGGTCGCCGGCCCGGTGCGCATGGCCGGCAGCGACCTGGAGCCGGCCGAAGCGGCCGCCTTGCTGAGCCACCTGCGTGCCCGGCGCTTGCCGGCGGCCCTGAGCGCCAACGCCCAAGACGATCCGGGCTCGGTCTAGACCGCGCCGTTAAAGCCCAGCTGCCGCCAGGCTTCGAACACGGCCGTCGAGGCCGCGTTCGACAGGTTCATCGAGCGCCGCGCCGGCACCATGGGGATGCGCACCTGCTCGGTGATCCGCTCGTGGGCGAGGTGCTCGGCCGGCAGGCCGGTCGGCTCCGTGCCGAAGAGCAGCACGTCACCTTCCTGGTACTCGATATCCGTAAACCACTTGTCCGTGTGGGTGGTAAACGCGAAGACCCGCGCGCCGGGTAGGGCATCCATGCAGGCCTGGAAGTTGGGGTGGATGGTCATATCGGCCAGGTCGTGGTAGTCCAGCCCTGCCCGCTTGAGGTGCTTGTCGTCGAAGTTGAACCCCAGCGGCTCAATGAGGTGCAGGTGCGCGCCCGTGACCGCCGCAGTCCGAATGGCGTTGCCGGTGTTGGTAGGGATCACGGGGTTGTCGAAGACGATGTGCAGGTTGGTCATGGTTTTAGGGTAGTCGGTGTAAGGCAGAGGTAGGACTCGCACCTCTTGCTCTCCCGCTGCCTTTAGAGACCGGTGTCTCTTATTCGTCGGTCCCGCGATTATCGCGCTTTTTCCACCTGTACCTACGCACAAGGAAAAACGGCAGGACCAGAAGGTAATAGAAGGCAAGGAATTGCGCCGAATACCCCAATAATCCTTCCGAGCTCACCTCGCTCCACGAGACACCTTCTTCGTTGGGTGAAGCTACGCCGCGCCAGCCGGTCACTTGGCTGATGTAGAAACTTGCTACGACCATGGCTGGTAGGACAATAAACGAGAACCATGCCGGAGGTACCCACGGTCCACCGTCTTTGCTCGTTCTTTGCAGAGCACCGCCGAATCCCATCGAAGAAACCTTTCTACCTACATCTGTTCACTCAAAGCCAAGACTCTGCGTACAGGGCCATCTTGCCTGCCTAATGGCAGGGCTGTTCAAGGATGTCTTCGGTGTCGGTAGTCTACATAAAAACTCAGCCGTTTCCAGTAGGATAAGGACCAAATCAGACCGTGGGGTTGGTTCCTCACGGAGGAAGCAATGAGGACTTTGGCCTGCTTTGGGACGTTGTTGGGGTATCGGAGCGGGCAGGGGCGGCACTCCCGTGGGGCCTCGGCTGGTGCCTCCCACTAGGATGGGGGCCATGGCTGCAACCAAACTAGACGGCAAACTGTACCGCGACGAGATTTTTGAAGACCTCAAGCAGCGTGTGGCTGCGCTGAAGGAGAAGGGGGTTACTCCGGGACTGGCCACCGTGCTGGTGGGGGAGGACCCAGGCTCCCAGTCCTACGTGAAGATGAAGCACCGCGATTGCGAGCAGCTGGGGATTAACTCCATCCGCAAGGACCTGCCGGCCGATATCAGCCAGGAGGACTTGGAGGCGGTCATTGATGAGCTGAACGAGGACCCGGCCTGCACCGGCTACATCGTGCAGCTGCCGCTGCCGAAGCACCTGGACGAAAACCGCATCCTCGAGCGCATCGACCCGGACAAGGACGCCGACGGCCTGCACCCAGTGAACCTGGGCAAGCTGGTGCTCAATGAGGACGCGCCGCTGCCGTGCACGCCGAACGGCTGCATCCACCTGCTGCGCCGCTTCGGGGTGGAGCTCGACGGGGCCAAGACCGTGGTCATCGGCCGCGGCGTGACCGTCGGTCGGCCCATCGGCCTGCTGCTGACCCGCCGCAGCGAGAACTCCACCGTGACCCTGTGCCACACCGGCACGAAGGACCTGGCGGCGGAGACCCGCGCAGCGGACGTCGTCATCGCGGCAGCCGGCAAGGCCCACATGCTGACCGCGGACATGATTAAGGAAGGCGCGGCCATCCTGGACGTGGGGGTCTCCCGCGTGGATGGCAAGCTGGCCGGCGACGTCGCCGACGACGTCTGGGATAAGGCCGGATTCGTCTCCCCGAACCCGGGCGGCGTGGGCCCGCTGACCCGCGCGTTCCTGGTGCGCAACATCGTCGAGCGGGCAGAAAAGGCTCATGGCTTCGCCGATTAATAAGGCGCAGGCCGCGTCCGCGCGGCCAGTCGCCGGGCTGGACAAGACCTCGTTGGATAATCCCCACGACCGGCACGTGGCGCCGTCGAAGCTGCCGGCCAAGGTGCAGTGGGCGATGATCGGGGCCTTCGTCGCCGTGGTGGTGCTCTCCGGGGCCTTTGCCCTGCTGGAGCACTGGCGCCGGGCGGCGTTTGCCTTAGGGACGGCGATGCTCTGGCTGGTGGTCGTGCGCGCGACCTGTGACTCCCGTCGGGTCGGGGTCTTTTCGGTGCGCTCGCGCCGCTTCGACTGCATTTTCAGCGCGGTGGTGGGGGCCACGCTGGTCTTCTTGGCCGTCTCCGTGGACGCGCTGGGCAGCTAGCGGTTTCAGTTAGATGGCGTAGTCGCCATCGGTCAGCCCGCCCGGCAGGTCGAGGCCGTCCGGGGCCGACAGCGTGAGGAAATTACGCAGCACGCGGTCCATCTGGCGGGTCTCGGTCAAGAAGGCGTCGTGACCGACGGGGGAGACGACCTTAGCCATGGCCAAGAGATTGCCCAGGTTGCGCGAGAGGTGCTCCTGCTGGTGATAGGGGTACAAGATGTCGGTGTCGACGCCGACGACCATCGTCGGCACGGTCGACGAGGCCAGGGCCTTGTTCAGGCCGCCGCGCCCGCGGCCGACGTCGTGCCGGTTTAAGGACTCGGTCAGCGTGACGTAGGAGCCGGCGTCGAAGCGGTCGACCAGCTTCTTTCCCTGGTATTCCAGGTAGGAGTTGACCGCGAAGCGCTGGTCGCCGGCGCGGTAGGCGCCAAGGGGGTTCTCCCCGCGCTGGGCGGTGGTGCCGAAGCGCTCGTCGATCTCTTGCTCGCCGCGGTAGGTCAGGTGCGCGATCCGGCGCGCGGCGGCCAGGCCGCCCTCCGGGGCAACCCCCAGCTCGTAGTAGTCACCGCCGTGCCACTGCGGGTCGTTTTCTATGGAGGAAATCTGCGCGGACTGGATACCGATCTGCCACCCGGAGGCCCGCGCGGAGACCGCGATGACGCAGGCCGCGGTGAGCGCTGCCGGGTACATGAGGGACCACTCCAGGGTCCGCGCCCCGCCCATGGAGCCGCCGATGACGGCGTGGACGGTGCTCAGCCCCAGGGCATCGATCAGCAGCTTTTCGGCCTCGACCTGGTCGCGGATGGACACGGCCGGGAAGCGCGAGCCCCATCGCCGGCCGTCCGGGTGCTGGGAGGACGGACCGGTGGAGCCGCCGCAGCCGCCCAGAACGTTGGTGGCGATAACGCACCAGTGATCCGTGTCCAGCGCCTGGCCCGGGCCGATGAGGTCGCCCCACCAGTCCGTCACGTCCGAGTCGCCGGTCAGGGCGTGCTCGACGATGAGCACGTTGTTAACCCCTGCCGGGTCCCCGCGGAAGCTGCCCCAGCGCTGGTAGGCGATTACCACGTCCGGGATTTCCGCGCCGGCCTCCGTGGTGACCGCTCCCACCGGCACGGTGGTGCGGCGACCGGGCGGGGCGAGGCGGGGATATTCGGACATAATCAACTACTTCCTAAGCGAGGGGACAATCAGCGGCGAGGGAATGACCCAGTGCGGCTCGGTGCGGCGCAGCAGGGTTTAGCCCAGCGCTGCGAATCCCAGCTCGAGGTCGGCGATGATGTCCTTGACATCCTCGATGCCCACTGAGAGGCGGATGGTGGACTGGGTAATGCCGGCCACGCGCAGGCCCTCCTCGTCGGACTGGGAGTGCGTGGTGGTTGCCGGGTGGACCACCAGGGAGCGGGTGTCGCCGATGTTGGCCAGGTTGGAGTGCAGGCGCAGGGCGTCGATGAACGTCCAAGCCTCGTCCTTGCCGCCCTCGATGTCGAAGGAGAGCACCGAGCCGGTGTAGTCCAGGCCGAGCTTTTCCTTGATCTTGCGGTAGGGGGAGGACTCCAGGCCGGCGTAGTTGACCTTGGTGACCTTGTCGTGGCCTTCCAGGTACTCGGCGACGGCCTGGGCGTTTTCGTTGTGGCGGCGGATGCGTAGGGTGAGGGTCTCCAGGCCGTTGAGTGCGAGCCAGGCGTTGAACGGGGAGATGGCCGCGCCCGTGTCGCGCAGGATGCCGGCGCGCGCCTTCAGGGCAAAGGCCGGGGCGCCCAGGTCGGCGTACTTGAGGCCGTGGTAGGCCGGATCCGGGGTGACGAAGCCGGGGAAAACCGGCTTTCCGTCGCGCTCAACGGTCCAGTCGAATTTGCCGCCGTCGACGAGGATGCCGCCCAGGGCGGAGCCGTTGCCGGTGTAGAACTTCGTGGTGGAGTTGACCACGATGTCCGCGCCCAGGGCCAGCGGGCGGACCAGGGCGGCGGTGGCGATGGTGTTGTCCACGATAAGCGGGACGTTGGCGGCGTGGGCGACCTCGGCGATCGTCGGGATATCCAGCACGTCGGCTGCGGGGTTGCCGAAGGTCTCGCCGTAGAGCGCCTTGGTGTTCGGCTGGATGGCCGCCTTCCAGGACTCCGGATCGTCCGGGTTGTCCACCAGGGTGAAGTCAATGCCCAGGCGCGGCAGGGTGACCGTGAAGAGGGTGGCGGTGCCGCCGTAGAGGTGCGGGGAGGCCACGATGTGGTCGCCGGCGCCGGCCAACGTCAGGATGGCGGCGGTCTCGGCCGCCTGGCCGGAGGCGAAAGCCACGGCCGCCACGCCGCCTTCCAGGGAGGCGATGCGGTTTTCCAGCGCGTCCTGCGTCGGGTTGGTCAGGCGGGAGTAAATCGGGCCGGCATCGGACAGCCCAAAGCGGGCCGCGGCGTGCTCGGCGTTGTCGAAGACGTAGGACGTCGTCTGGTAAATCGGCAGGTTCCGGGCGTTGTTCTTGCCGTCCAGGTCCTGGCCTACGTGCAGCGCACGCGTGGCGATGTCCCAGTTAGCGAAGTTCGGGTTGGATTCGGTGTTGTCGTATTTCGTCGTCATGCCAGAAACCGTACTAAACCGCTCTGTCTATTACGAAAGACTTTCAGAAAACGTGCAGGTCGTGGCGGGAATAAAAATAGACAAAGCGGTCGGTTTTGTTGGCGTGGACGTCCGGCGGGTGGGCTTCTTTCCTATTTGCGGCGACCCTTGCGACCGCTGATGAGGTACCAGCCGCCGAGGATGAGGCCGAAAAAAAGCGCCGCAGCAATAAAGACCATGGCGATGACGACGGTCTGGTGGGGATTATTGAGGAAGATCATCGATGTAATGGCGGCTAGGAAGATGGCGGCAAATAGCGTGATTAGCCAATTGCGTTTTGTGTGTTCTGTGAAAGACATATTTCAAATACTACGGGAAAAGCCGTTCTAATTATCCTGTCGAAGACGGTGGTGTGCTCGAGGTAACAGACCGGAGTAGGCGTCGGGGTCGGCTGTTTTGTGGGAGGGCTAAAAGGGGTGAATGTAGTGCTGAAGCGCTGGTTCTTCCGGGGTGTTCCGTTCGGGCTTGTGGGCCGAGGTAAGGCATGACTATTCAATCGTTTGGATGACTCGAATAGTGGGGAAAACACTCTTACGTCTATTTAAAACGGGAAAGACCGTAGATAATCGAAGGGAGGTTTCTGGCACAGTGCCACCTTGCCGCAGTCGGGCAGAACTAGATCTGGATTGCGGGTAATCCGACAAAGACGGGAAATTATGTCCTCTACAGTTGGCACGGACGAGCGTCGTAGACCTGTCCTAAAAATGAGCAACGTCTGGGTGCAAGGCGTCGCGCTGGTGATGATTTTTGGATTCTTGGTAATGGGGTTCTTGGCTTATCGCACCTACACAGCCTCGATGCCGCTTCCCGACAAAATCGTTTCCCAGTCCTCGGGGGAAACGATTCTCACGAAAGATGAAATCTTAAATGGCCAGGCGCTCTATCAGGCGCGTGGTCTTCAGCAATATGGCTCCGTCATGGGCCACGGTGCGTATCTCGGTCCCGACTACACCGCTGAGTACCTGCGTATGTCGTTGGAAAAAGGCACGGGAGCTCAACGATGAGAACGGAATTCCCGAGTTCGTCGATGACGCCGCAACTCCCGAGGAAGCCGTTAAAGAAGAATTTCGAGCCAACCGCTATGATCCCGAAACCGGGGTTCTCGAGTGGACCGATAACCAGATAGCGGCATTTGAAGCCGCTAAGGAATATTACGCCGAATACTTTGGTCCTCTTTCCAGCGAAAAGGGCTTGCCGTCGGAATTCATTACCGATTCGCAAGACATCAACAATCTGACCGGCTTCTTCGGCTGGACCGCCTGGGCCTCGGCGGCGGAACGACCGGGTCAGGACTATTCCTACACCAACAACTGGCCGGCAGAACCCCGCGTGGACAACGGCCCCACCGCAGACCTCGTGGTCTGGTCGGTGCTTTCCTTGATCGCACTGATCGGTGGTACCGGCCTGATCTTCGCCATCTACGGGCGCTGGTCGAAGTCTATTGGCTGGCACGCAGAGGAAACGCCTAACCTCGATTTCACCCAGCCGGGGGAAGTCGGGCTGACCAAATCCCAGAAGGTTGTCGCCTGGTTCATCTTGGTGATTGCGGTACTGTTCCTCATCCAGGCTTTGTTGGGTGCAGCATCGCAGCACTACCGAACAGAGCTCACGGGTTTCTTTGGAATCCCTTTGCAGGAATTGCTCCCGTACAACGTGTCCCGAACGTGGCACCTGCAGTTATCGCTCCTGTGGACGGCCGGGGGACTGCTAGCGGCCGGCATCTTCTTGGCGTCATTCGTCGGCAAGAAAGAGCCGAAGGGGCAGCACTGGTTGGTCTGGTTCCTACTGGGAGCAATCGCGTTCGTCGTCTTTGGCTCCATGGCGTTTGAGTGGCTGTCCACGATGGGCTACATCGAGGAAGGAACTCTCTTCTCTCAGCAGTGGGAGTTCCTTGACCTGCCGCGATTCTTCCAAATCCTGCTTACCATCGGCATGTTCGTGTGGATCGGGATCATCTTCCGGCAACTGCGCAGCCGGCTGAAAACCGAGCACAAATCCAACATGCCGTGGTTGTTCTTCTACGCGGGGATTGCCATCCCAGCGTTTTACGCAGTGGGTAACCTGGCGGGTTCGGAAACGCATATTTCGGTAGCTGAATTCTGGCGCTTCTGGGTTGTTCACCTGTGGGTGGAAGACTTCCTGGAGCTTTTCACGACGGTCATGGTCGCCTACGTCTTCGTCCTGCTGGGCGTTATCCGTGAAAAGATTGCGTTGGGCATCATTTTCCTCGACGTGATTCTCTATTCCACCGGCGGCGTGCTGGGAACCATGCACCACCTGTACTTCTCCGGAACGCCAGTCGAGCACATGGCGCTGGGTGCCTTCTTCTCAGCAGCTGAGGTTGTGCCGCTGACCCTGCTGACTGTTGAGGCGTGGACCTTTATGCAGCTCGGCTCTCGCCAGCGCGCGTCCGGTGAACGCCCGTTCCCGCACCGCTGGGCCGTGATGTTCCTCGTCGCCGTGGGCTTCTGGAACTTCCTTGGCGCCGGCATCTTCGGGTTCCTAGTCAACCTGCCGATCGTGTCCTACTACGAGATTGGCACTGCCCTGACTGCTAACCACGCCCACGGCGCCATGATGGGCGTGTACGGCTTCTTGGCTGTCGGATTATCCGTTTTCGCGCTGCGCTATCTCACGCCGCCGGACAAGTGGTCGGAAAAAGCGATGGCCTGTGCCTTCTGGCTGCAGAACCTCGGATTGCTGTGGATGGTAGTGATTTCCTTGCTGCCGCTAGGCATCCTCCAGCTCTATGAGTCCGTGGCATCTGGTTACGTGGAAGCTCGTTCCCTGGGCTATATCACCGAACCCGGCAACGCCATCATGGAGTGGCTGCGTATGCCTGGTGACGTTCTGTTCCTCGTCGGGATCATTCCGCTCTTGATCGCGGCGCTGCGGGGCGTGCTGTACAACAAGCACATTCCGACCGTCGATGAGCATCCTGCCGATCCGCTCTTCAGTATCGTCACTGCTGAGGAGGAAGAGTACGACGCGTCCCACGCGACTGGAGCCTCTTCGTCGGTCGGATTGGTATCCGGTGGCAAGGCACGTGTTGATTCCCGCCGTGCCGGGTACGACGGTGGGCGTGTGGCCGGTCGACGTTATGGCTATATCGACGAGCGCGGTGCGTTTGTCGAGCAAGAGTCTCCGAATTCTGGCCGCGGTGATTCTGCACCGACAGGCCCGTGGTCCCCTGGCTTTGAGTCGGAGACCAACTGGGGTGGGAAGTACAACTCGAAGTGGGGCGGTACCTACCGGTCCGATTCGGGCCACGACTCTGACCCCGCCGATGGCGAGAAGAACTAGGGTAGGGAAGTGATGGAAGCTCCTGGCATTTTCACCCTCCTAGCAGTGGTCTATGGGCTTTTCCTCGTGGCCATTGCCTGGGCCTTTGACGGGATGGCGAAGCAAACGTCGAACCGCACCATGGCGAACCGGGCGGGAACCTTTCGCTACCTGGAGGAACACGACGCGTGGCAGTGCCCCGAGGATCAGTGGCTGTGGCCGTCGAGCTTCGATCCCGAAAACCGCGTTATGCGGTACCGGGGAAACCCGACCGTCTGCAATACCTGCCCGGTCAAGGATTCCTGCACGGTCTCGCACCACGGCCGCGAGGTTACCCGCCAGCTAGACCCTTGGCCGCATTCTGACGCGGGGCGTTTCCACCGCGGAATTGCTCTAGCTGTCGCTGCCATGGGCTACCTACTGCCGCTGTGCTCCTTGATTACCAACCATTCGCTGTCTGAGGTGTTAATCATCTTGGCTACCGTGCTGGTTATTTCCGCACTTGGCGTGTACCCGCTGTCCCGGCATTTGTGGAGGACCCCCTCCAACGCGCCCAGGATCGTCGTGCCTGAGCTCGATAACCGGGAGGCCGAGCTGGCTGCACAGATCGACAGGTACGGGGCGAAGTACGGAAAGTCGAAATTCGCTTCGGACCGTAAAAAGTCCGGCATGGAAAAGGAAACACACTAATGTCTGCATTTGTATTCTGGCCAATTGTCATTGGCATTGTCATCGCCTTACTCGTCGCCTTCGCTGCATACTCGTTCAAGGTCATTAAGCAATACGAACGCGGCGTGACTTTCCGCTTCGGGCACTTGCGGCCGCTGATGGAGCCTGGGCTGCATTTCCTGTGGCCGGGCATCGACAAGCTAGAGCGCGTGGACCAGAGGGTCGTGACCTTAACCATCCCGCCGCAGGAAATCATCACCAAGGACAACGTCTCCGTCCGGGTAAACGCGGTGGTCATGTTCGAGGTGACCGACTCAGTAAAGGCGGTGCTCGAAGTCGAGAACTACGCCGTTGCGACCTCCCAGATCGCGCAGACTACGCTGCGTACTCTCTTGGGCCGCGCGGATCTCGATGACTTGCTGGCGCACCGCGAGGAACTCAATGAAGACTTGGCCAACATTATTAATGGGCAGACCAAGCGTTGGGGTGTGGTAACTCGCATCGTGGAGATCAAGGACGTGGAAATCCCAGAACTGATGCAGCGGGCCTTGGCGCGCGAGGCGGAGGCAGAGCGTGAACGCCGTGCCAAGGTGATTTCCGCCCACGGCGAATTGCAGTCCTCTCGGGAGCTGCGGGAAGCTGCTGACGAGTTGGGGAAGGCTCCCGCTGCCCTCCAACTGCGTTACCTGCAGACAGTGCTGGAGCTCGGGGCGGATCAGAATTCGACGATCGTGTTCCCTCTCCCCATCGACATCATGGGCGGCTTCATGGAGAGTCTGGGGACCTTTTCCAAGGGCTTTAAGGACGCCCATCAAAGCCAGCCCAAGTAATGGGAGCGGGGCATCGCGGAGCTAATCCGCGGGGGATTGACCGAGAATCTCCTGAAAAACATTGAGGGCAGAAGCAAGCTCAGCGTCGCTCAAGTGCCCGAAGCCGATGACGATTCCGTTGTCGGCCGCCGTGCCGCCCCAGTAGTCGGTCAGGGCGGTCACCGCGAGGCCGCGCTCGGCGGCCGCGGCCACGACCTCGCGGGCAGGCCGGGTGCAGATGACCACGGCGTGCAGGCCGCCGCTGATGGGGCGCACGGCGGGCCCGAGCGCGGAGACCACCAGATCGCGGCGGCGCCGGTAGTCGCGCCGCACGCGCCCGGTGTGCCGGCGCAGCTCCCCGCTGGCCAGAAACTTCGCCAGGGCCGCCTGGGTAATGGCCGCCACCGGCTGCCCGGTGACCGCGCGCACCTGGCGGATGGGGGCGATGATCCGGTCGGGGACCACCAGGTAGCCGCACGCGATGGAAGGCGAAATCACCGAGGAGAACGTGCCCAACAGGACGGCCTGTTCCGGGCCCAGCGCGGCCAGGGCCGGCAGCGGCTGGCCGGCATAGCGCAGCTCCGAGTCGAAGTCGTCCTCGACCAGGAGGACGTCGTGGCGGCGGGCGAAGGCGACCAGCTCGGTCCGGCGGGCGGCCGGCAGGGAGCCGCCGTAGGGGTACTGGTGGCTCGGGGTGATAAGCGCCAGGTCGAGCCCGCCGCCGGGGAGTTCGGTGGGCACCCGCAGGCCGTGGTCATCGGTGGGCAGTTCCACGAGCGCATGCCCTAGGGCCGGCGGGATCTGGCGCAGGCTGGGATACCCCGGGGACTCCACGCCGACGCGCAGGCGCCCGCCCACCGCGCGCAGCAGGAGCGCTAGGCCCTCGCGGGCCCCGGCGGTGACCATGATGCGGGCGGGATCCACGTTGAGCCCGCGCATGTGGCGCAGGTGCGCGGCGATCTCCCAGCGCAGCTCCGCCTGGCCGACGGGGGCCTGCTCGGTGAGTTGGCTGGCATCGGCCGCTGCGGTGCGCCACGCTGCCCGCCAGGCGGGGGTGATAAGCCGCGCGGTATCCGGTAACCCCGGGGTTAGCTGCAGCAGCGCGGCCTTTTCCTCGGGCACTGGCTGCGCGGGGGCGGGCCGCGGGGGAGTGGGGCTTATATCCGGGTGCACGCGGGTGCCGGAGCCGTGCTGGCCGAGCAGGTATCCCTCCGCGATGAGTTGCTCGTAGGCGGTGACCACGCTGCCCCTGGCTACCCCCAGTCGGTGGGCCAGGGCGCGGGTGGACGGCAGCTTCTCGTTCGGCCGGTAGACGCCGTGGGTGATCTGCTCGCGCAGCTCAGCGGCGATCCGGGCGGGCAGGGGCAGGGTGTGCATAAAAATCCATAGTAAGTGGTCCAATTCAACACGCCAAAAGTGGCTCTTGTCATAAACCACTTGGGCGGGGTTGGATGTAGGCCATGACTGAAACCGAGAAGAACGCTAACAACCAGAACGCGCAGGCCCCGGCCGGCGCCCAGACCGCGACCACCCGCGTCAAGCGCGGACTAGCCGACATGCTCAAGGGTGGCGTCATCATGGACGTGGTGACCCCGGAGCAGGCCAAGATCGCCGAGGACGCTGGCGCCAGCGCCGTCATGGCGCTCGAGCGCGTGCCCGCCGATATCCGCGCCCAGGGCGGCGTGGCCCGCATGTCCGACCCGGACCTTATCGACGGCATCGTGGACGCCGTGTCCATCCCGGTGATGGCCAAGTCGCGCATTGGCCACTTCGTCGAGGCCCAGATTCTGGCGGAGCTGGGCGTGGACTTCATCGACGAGTCCGAGGTGCTCTCCCCGGCGGATTACACCAACCACATCAACAAGTGGGACTTCGACGTCCCCTTCGTCTGCGGCGCCACCAACCTGGGCGAGGCCCTGCGGCGCATTACCGAGGGCGCGGCCATGATCCGCTCCAAGGGCGAGGCCGGCACCGGGGACGTCTCCGAGGCCGTGCGCCACCTGCGCACCATTAAGGGCGAAATCGCCCGCCTTCGCAACCTGGACCGCGACGAGCTCTACGTCGCCGCCAAGGAGCTGCAGGCCCCCTACGACCTGGTCGCCGAGGTCGCCGAGACCGGCTCCCTGCCGGTGGTCCTCTTCGTCGCCGGCGGCGTGGCCACCCCGGCCGATGCCGCCCTGGTCCGTCAGATGGGCGCCGAGGGCGTCTTCGTCGGCTCCGGCATCTTCAAGTCCGGCGAGCCGGCCAAGCGCGCCGCCGCCATTGTCAAGGCCGCCACCGCCTACGACGACCCGGCTGTGCTGGCCGAGGTCTCCCGCAACCTGGGCGAGGCCATGGTGGGCCTGAACGTCGCCGACGTCCCGGCCCCGCACCGCCTGGCCGAGCGCGGCTGGTAAGCCCCACATGCGCATTGGCGTACTCGCCCTGCAGGGTGGGGTGGAAGAACACCTGGAAATCCTGGACGGCCTCGGAGCGGATACCCGCCGGGTGCGGATGCCGCGGGACCTGGACGGCCTCGACGGGATAGTCATCCCCGGCGGCGAGTCCACCGTCATCGACAAGCTGGCCCGCACCTTCGACCTGGCAGGACCACTGGCCGCGGCCATCGGCGGCGGCCTGCCCACCCTGGCCACCTGCGCCGGGCTCATCTACTGTGCCCGGGAGCTGGACAACCCCGCCCCGGGGCAGCAGACCCTGGGGGTTATGGACGTGACCGTGCGCCGCAATGCGTTCGGCTCCCAGCGCCACTCCGCGGAGCAGGCCGTGCCCGTGGGCGCGGGCCTGACCGTCGACGCCAGCTTCATCCGCGCGCCAATTGTCACCCGCGTGGGCGAGGGCGTGGAGGTGCTCTCCCGCGTGCCCGGCCCGGACGGCGAACCCGTCGTCGTGGGCGTGCGCGCCGGGGCAGTCACCGCGCTGAGCTTCCACCCGGAAGAAAACGGTGATGACCGGGTCCACGCGGCCTGGCTGCGGACCGCAGCGTTAGTCGAGTAATTCAGCAACCACGTGTTCGCGTAAATAGTCCTGAAGATAGGGAGGGAAAATTTCGTTGTTCCGCGGCCTGCCGTGACCATGTCCGCGTCGACTAGCCGCTTCCGGTAGTTATACGCTTGTTGCACGCTGACTCTTAACCGGTTGGCGACGTCGATTATTTCCGAGGGGCCATCATCAAGGGACATAGCTGCCAGGAAACGTCGATCTTCAGTTGAGAGGTCAGATAACGCTGGCTCGTGAACCAGCTGCCCAAGTTATTTCGGGCTTTGGTGCGCTAAATAGCAGAGTTCGTTGTGTATGGATGTGTACTTTATGTATTTTGTGTATTCCCGGCGTCCTCGTGAGCCCGTTGCCAGGCTTAGCTAAAACGCATGCCGTGGGCCTGCAGCGCGCGCAGGTACGGCCGGCCCAGGCCCGTGGCTGGGGTGAGCACGCCGGTGGTCTCGGGCAGATCGTCGGGCTGGGTGGCCAGGGTGACGGCCGCCTCGGCCAGCATCATGGCGGTGGTCTTGTACCCGGGATCACCGTCGGCGGCCACGCGGGAGGTGTGCAACGCGCCGTCGGTGGTCAGACCCGTGTGGGAGATGACAAAGCCGCCGGCGTCGATGTCTTTCGGGCCCTCGCCCGGCTCCGGAATGAAACGGGACAGCGGCCGGCGCAGCTTGTCCACCATGATGATGGCGAAACCCGCGGCGGTGACGGCCTTGAGCAGGTTCGCCTTGAACTTGCCCGCAAGCCCCGTGCCCGTGGGGATGACCTCGCGGTAGCGCATGGGCCCGTAGGCGTGCCCCAGCAGGGAGTTGCTGCGGCGGACCACGCGCGTGTTGAACATGGCCATGAAAAACGGCCCGGCCCACTGCTGAAGCAGCTCGTCGAAATCGACCACCAGGTCCGGCTCGGGCCCCAGATCCGGCTCCTGCTTGTGATCAGGGGACAACGAGTGCGGGCTGTGGAGAATGGCCCCGCCCTTGGGCATTTCCTTGGCGTCCTTGCTGACCGCGCGCATCGAGTCGATGGTCCCGCCGGACAGCCCGCCCTGGAGGTGATCGACCGCCATGGTCACCTCCGCGAACTCCGGGTAGCCGGCGGAGCTAAACAGGTGGAACATGCCCATATCGGACGGCACCGAGTCGAAGCCGCAGGACGGCACGATCTTGGCCCCGGTTTCCTGGGCGGTGGCGTGCCACTGGTCGATGGTGCGGCGGATGAACAGGGCCTCGCCGCACAGGTCCACGTAGTGGGTGCCATACTGGGCGCAGGCGCGCACGACCTCGTCGCCGTAGCGGGTATACGGCCCCACCGTCGAGATCAGCACCGTGGTGCGCTGGACCAGGGCATCGATAGCCGCGGCGTCCTTCGCGTCGGCGACGATGGCCTCCACCCCCAGGTCCAGTGCGGCGAGCTTGTCCGCGTTGCGGCCGGCCACGGCGATCTTCAGCTCGGGGTGGCAGTCCACCAGGTAGCGCGCGGTGGTGGCGCCGACAAAGCTGGTCGCGCCAAACAGGGCGATGTCGAATTCACGGTCGTGGGTGCCTATATCCATGCCCTTCAGGATAACGGTAAAGCCGGCTCCCCGGCGGGGAAACCGGTCTGGGAAGCCGGCCTGGGACTCCGGTGCTGCTTGCGGCGGGAAGCCGGGCGACCGGCTTTTAGGCCCCAGGCATGCGAAAAGCCCCGGGGAGCCCCGGGGCTTAGTGCGCGCTAGGCGGAGAAGGCGAGGTGGTTCCTTAAGCCTTCAGGCCGTCGATGATCTGGTTGTACTTGTCGACCGGGCGCATGACGGAGGTGGTCTTGGCCTCGTCCGGCAGGTAGTAGCCGCCTAGGTCCGCCGGGGAGCCCTGAACGTCCAGCAGGGCCTGGGCGATCTCGTCGGCCTGCTCGTTGAGCTCCTTGGCGACGGCGGCGAACTTCTCGGCCAGCTCGGAGTCGTCGGACTGGTTAGCCAGCTCGTCGGCCCAGAAGGCGGCCAGGAAGAAGTGGGAGCCGCGGTTGTCGATCTCGCCGACCTTGCGGGACGGGGACTTGCCCTCGTTCAGCAGGCGCTCGGTGGCGCGGTCCAGGGCGGCGGCCAGCACGCCGGCCTTCTCGTTGCCGTTGGACTGCTGCTCGTGGCGGAAGGACTCGGCCAGGGCCAGGAACTCGCCCAGGGAGTCCCAGCGCAGGTGGTTTTCTTCCTCGACCTGCTGGACGTGCTTCGGGGCGGAGCCGCCCGCACCGGTCTCGAAGAGGCCGCCGCCGGCCATCAGCGGGACGATGGAGAGCATCTTGGCGGAGGTGCCCAGCTCCAGGATCGGGAAGAGGTCGGTGTTGTAGTCACGCAGGACGTTACCGGTCACGGAGATGGTGTCCTCGCCGCGGCGGATGCGCTCCACGGAGGTCTTGGTGGCGGCCACCGGATCCATGATCTCGATGTCCAGGCCCTCGGTGTCGTGGTCGCCCAGGTACTTCTCCACCAGGGAGATCAGGTTGGCGTCGTGGCCGCGCTCCGGGTCCAGCCAGAAGATGGTCTTCATGCCGGACAGGCGGGCGCGGTTGACGGCCAGCTTAACCCAGTCCTGGATCGGGGCGTCCTTGGTCTGGCAGGCGCGCCAGATGTCGCCGGCCTCGACGTCGTGGGAAATTAGGACGTCGCCGGCGGTGTTGAGGACCTCGATCTTGCCGTCGGCCGGGGACTTGAAGGTCTTGTTGTGGGAGCCGTACTCCTCGGCCTTCTGGGCCATCAGTCCGACGTTCGGGACGGTGCCCATGGTGGTCGGGTCGAAGGCGCCGTTGGCCTTGCAGTCCTCGATGACCGCCTGATAGACGCCGGCGTAGGAGGAATCCGGGATGACGGCCAGGGTGTCCTGCTCCTCATCGTTCTTGTTCCACATGTGGCCGGAGGTGCGGATCATGGCCGGCATGGAGGCGTCGATGATGACGTCGGAGGGTACGTGCAGGTTGGAAATGCCCTTGTGGGAGTTGACCATGGCCAGGTCCGGGCCGGCCTCGTAGGCGGCGTCGAAAGCGGCCTTGATCTCTGCGCCGTTGTCCAGCTTCTCCAGGCCGTCGTAGATGGCGCCCAGGCCGTTCTCGCCGTTCAGACCGGCGGCCAGCAGCTCCTTGCCGTACTTGTCGTAGACGTCGGCGAAGAAGGCGCGCACGACGTGGCCGAAGATGATGGGGTCGGAGACCTTCATCATGGTGGCCTTCAGGTGCGCGGAGAACAGAACGCCCTCCTCCTTGGCGCGCACGACCTGGGCGCGCAGGAACCCGTCCAGGGCCTTGGCGGACATGAAGGTGCCGTCGATGACCTCCTTGTCCTGGACCTTCAGGCCGTCCAGCAGGACGGTCTCGGTGCCGTCCGCGGCAGTGTGCTTGATGGTCAGGGAGTCCTCGCCGTCGATGATGACCGACTTCTCATTGTGGCGGAAGTCGCCGTCGGACATGGTGGCGACGTTGGTCTTGGAATCAGCGGACCATTCGCCCATGCGGTGCGGGTGCTTCTTGACGAAGTTCTTCACGGCCTCCGGCGCGCGGCGGTCGGAGTTGCCCTCGCGCAGCACCGGGTTCACGGCGGAGCCCTTGACGGAGTCGTAGCGGGCCGCGATGTCCTTTTCCTCGTCGGTGGACGGGTTGTCCGGGTAGTCCGGCAGGTTGTAGCCGGCGGCCTGCAGCTCCGCGATGGCCTTCTTCAGCTGGACCAGGGAGGCGGAGATGTTCGGCAGCTTGATGATGTTGGCTTCCGGGCGCTTGGCCAGGGCACCGAGCTGAGCCAGGGCGTCGTCCTGCTTCTGCTCGTCGGTCAGGCGCTCCGGGAACTGGGCGACAATGCGGCCAGCCAGGGAGATATCCGCGGTCTCGACGTCGATCTCGGCGGTGGAGGCAAAGGCCTCGACGACCGGCTTGAACGAGTAGGTCGCCAGCAGCGGCGCTTCATCGGTGCGAGTCCACATGATTTTAGCCAAGGTAAGTATCTCCTCTTGCGTAGTGTCGATTAACTAAAGTACAGCTTGGGCCAGTTTACCCCGCACCAGCGCCGAATTCTATGGATTTTTAGGAACCCGCCCGGCCCAGCCGCCAGTAACCCATGAATGACACCTGCCGGCGGTCGATGCCGCATTCCTTCACCAAGTAGCGCCGCATGCCGGTCACTACGCCCGATTCGCCGGCGATCCAGTAATAATCGCGCAACGCCGGACCCGCGGGCGGGAGGGTCTCGCCCGATGACGAAAATTGGGGGGTCTCCCACACCAGGGCGGCGCCCCCGTCGGGCTCAGCGGCGTCACGAGCTTCTCCCGCGGGAGCCGGCTTGGCTGGTGATGTAGTTTTTTCTGCCTCGCCTGCCTCAGCATGTCCCGACCCCGCGGCGACCGCCTCCCGCAGCGCGTCGGTGAGCAGGCTCCCGCGCGCGACTTTGTCCCGGATTAGCCACGTCAGCTCCACCCGGTCGGGAAGCGCGATGTCGCGGGCCTGGGCCTCAGCATCGGCGGCATCGGGCACTTCGATGAAGGCGTGGCCGGTCAGCCCGGCGGGCCACTCGTCGAGGACGCGGGCGATGGCGGGCAAGGCGGTCTCGTCGCCGAAGAGCAGGGCGCGCTCGCTGTTGCCGGGTTGGAATTCGATGCCGGAGCCGGTGGAATCATCCGCCGTCGGCCCGATCAGCCACAGCGTATCGCCGGGCTGGCAGGACTCCGCCCACGCGGAGGCCGGGCCGGGGCTGGCGCCGACGTGCAGGGCGAAGTCAATATCGACCTTGTCGCCGCGGCGGGCGCGAATGGAATAGGTGCGCATGTCCCCGCGCACGCGGGGATCGAGGCCGCGCCAGGTGGCGAACCAATCCGCCGCGCCCGCGAAACCGGTTATCGGCTCGGGGCCGGGGATGATGAGCTTGATGCGCAGGTCCCGAATCGGCCCGGACGGGCCCATGTCCGCCAGCCCGGACAAGGTCACGCGCTGGAAGTTGGGGCTAATACGCCGGCTGGCCCGGACCCGGGCGGGGAAGGGCAGAAATGGCATGGGGTAGACCTCTAAGAATCTCGATGGAGTAGGCGGAGTAGGGCTAGTGCTGTCTAACGCGGTTGCTCTTTGACGTGGTGCCGGCCCATGGGCATGACGGCCGGGGTGCCGGAGACCGGGTCGGTGATGACCTGGCAGTCGATGCCGAAGACATGCCGGACGGCATCGGGAGTAATGACCTCCGCGGGCGCGCCGTGGGCGTAGATTTCGCCGTCGGAGACCGCAACCAGCTCGTCCGAATATCGGGCGGCGAGGTTGAGGTCGTGGAGGACCATGACGATGGTGGTGCCGTTGTCCCGGTTGAGGTCAGTGAGCAGGTCGAGGACCTCCAGCTGGTGCTTGACGTCGAGGTAGGTGGTCGGCTCGTCCAGCAGGAGGATGCCGGTGCGCTGCGCCAAGGCCAAGGCGATCCAGACACGCTGGCGCTGCCCGCCGGAAAGCTCGTCGACGGCGCGCTCGGCCAGCGCGGCGGTGCCAGTGACCTCCAGGGATTCGGCGACTATCTGGTAGTCCTCCTGCGACCAGCGGCCGAGTAGTCCCTGGTGAGGGGTGCGCCCGCGGCCCACGAGATCGGCCACGACGATCCCGTCCGGGGCGACCGGCGACTGCGGCAGCAGGCCCAGCTGTCGGGCCAGCTGCTTGGTGGGCAGGGAGCTGATGTCGTGCCCGTCTAAGTAAACCTGCCCGGAGGTCGGCGCCAGCAGCCGGGACAGGCAGCGCAGCAGGGTGGACTTGCCGCAGCCGTTGGGGCCGACGATGGAGGTAATCGCGCCGGGGGTGAGTGTGACCTCGAGGCCGTCCAGGATGGTGCCGTGCCCGTAATCGAGGCGGAGGTCGCGGGCGTGTAATTGACCGGTCATGACTTTCCTAACGCAGGGATCGGTTTAGCGGTGGGTTCGGATGAGAATGAGGAATAAGAACGGCGCGCCCAGCACGCCGGTGATAACGCCGACGGGGTAGCGGGTGCCGAAGAAAAGCTGGCCCGCTAGGTCCGCGGCCAGCACCAGTACCGCGCCGACGAGGGCGGCGGGAGCCAGCACCGAGAAGCCGCGCGGGATCAGCCAGCTGGCGATAGGCCCGGACATGAAGGCCAGGAACGCGATGGGGCCGGTGGCCGCGGTGGCCACAGAAATCAGCGTGACCGCGCCCAGGATCAGCAGCACGCGGGAGAGGTTGACGCGCAGACCGAAACCAATGGCCAGCTCGTCGTTCAAGGCCAGCAGGTTGAGCACATGGGAGAGCACCAGCATGCCGGGGGCGACGACGGCGACCACGACCAGCAGGGGCAGGCCGCGTTCCCAGCTCATGTCGTTGAGGGAGCCGGTGATCCAGCGGGTGGCGGTGTTCAGATCCCACGCGGCGGCCTGGGACAGCGCGTAGTTGACCCAGGCCTGGAGGAGGGCGGCGAAGCCGATGCCGATGAGGATGAGGCGCGTGCCCGAAAAGCCCGACTTCAGGCTGGTGACGTAGATGATGAGCGCGACCGCCAGCGAGGTCACCAGCGCGATGGCGGAGGTGACTGTTTGCGACAGGTGCAGGAAGGTGATCGCCGTGACCCCAGCGGCCGAGGCCCCAGCGGAGATGCCGATGATGTCCGGGGAGGCCAGCTGGTTGCGCAGCAGGGTCTGGAAGGTGGCGCCGCCGATGCCGAAGGCGATCCCGGCTGCGACCGCCGCGGTAGCCCGCGGCAGGCGCAGGTCACCGACCGTGAAGGAAGCGCCCGGGACCGTCTGCCCGCGCAGGACGCCCAAAACCTCGCTGGCAGAGTAGGTAGTCTCACCCACCATGAGGGTTATCCACCACAGGGCTAGCACGGCAATGCCCAGTAGCGTCAGGGTCACGGCGTAGCGGGCCCGCCGGCGGTTGCGCTGGGCGCGGAGCCCGTCGGGGCTGAGCGCGGGGGAAGAAAGCGTTGTCATGCGAGCTCACGCACCTTGACTTGGCGGACAATCCAGATGAACAGCGGGGCGCCGAGGAGCGGGGTGATGATGCCGACGGCGAGTTCCTCGGGGCGGATGATAAGCCGGCCTACGGTATCGGCCACCGTCAACAGCACTCCTCCGGCCAGGGCCGAAGTGGGCACCAGCCAGCGGTTGTCGGGGCCCATGAGCAGCCGTATGACGTGCGGGACGATGAGGCCGACGAAGCTGACGGGCCCGGCTAGGGCCGTGGCGGTGCCGCACAGGATGACGGCGCCGACGGTAGCCAGCAGGCGGGTGCGCAGCACCTTAACGCCGAGCCCTGTGGCTACGTCGTCGCCGAGGGCCAAGGCATTCAGTCCGCCCGTGTGCATCACGACGATCAGCAGGCCCAGCACCAGCAGCGGGGCCGCTATTCCGAGCAGGTCCCACTGGGCGCCGCCCACGGAACCGATCTGCCAGAAGCGGAAGCGGTCCATGACGTCGGTGCGCGGCAGCAGGATGGCGCTGACCAGCCCGGAGCAGGCTGCCGCGGTGGCCGCCCCGGCCAGGGCGAGCTTGAGCGGGGTGGCCCCACCGCGCCCCAAGGAGCCGACCGCGTAGACGAAGACGGCCGCGGCAAAAGCGCCCACGATGGCCACCACCATGGTGCCGAGCGCGCTCGCCAACCCACCGAAGGCTATGCCGATGACGACGGCCAAGGACGCGCCGGACAAAACCCCGAAGATGCCCGGATCGGCCAGAGGATTGCGGGTGACAGCCTGCAGGGTGGTGCCGCTGACGGCAAGGGCCGCTCCCACCACTAGCGCCATGACTGTGCGCGGCAGGCGGGTATAGGCCACCGCCTGCTCCGAGGTGGCGGACAGGCCGCGGAGGGCGTCCAGGGCGTCGGCGACGCCGATGGAACGGGCCCCGAACATGACGGAGCTGACCGCCGCCGCGACGGCAGCGAGGATCAGCAGGGCGACAACAGCGGAGTTTTTAATCTTCAACGGCCTCGTTCAGAATTCGGAAGTAGTCATCGATGGTCTGGGGCAGGGCCAGCGGGGACTCGTTAGCGGCCGCTCCCAGCGGGCTGTCGGGCAGCAGGGCGATCCGGCCGTCGCGGACGGCCGGGATCTTCGACAGCAGCGGATCCTTCTGCATGTCCTCGATGGCCTTGGCGTCCTCGTCCGCGTTGCCGGAGGAGTAGGCGATGAGGAAGTCGACGTCCTCGAACTGCTCGGGGTTTTCGGCCGAGACTTCCTCCCAGAAGCTTTCGGTGTTCTCCGAGTGATCCTTGACGATCTGCGGGGCCTCGAAACCGTGGTCCACGAGGAAGCCCATGCGGGTATCCCTGGTGGTGAAGAAGCCGATCTTCGACTTGTCGGACGCGCCCCCGAAGGCGGTGAACAGCGGCTTGGTCCCCTGGAGCTGCGGGTACTTCTCGAGCGCGGCGTCGACCTGCGACTCCAGATCCTCCAGGAGCTTGCGCCCCTGGTCGGGCTTGCCAAGTGCCTGGGAGTTCAGGGTGACCATGTCCTTCAGCGAGGTCGCCCAGGGGATGTCGGGGTAGGCGACCACCGGGGCGATCTTGGACAGGGTGTCGTAGTCCTCCCGGGTCAGGCCGGAGTAGGCGGCCAGGATGACGTCCGGCTGGGTGTCGGCGACCTGCTCGAAGGGGATGCCGTCGGTCTCGTCGAAGAGCGCGGGCTGCTCGCCGCCGAGCTCGTCGATCTTGTCCTTGACCCAGGGCATCATGTCGTCGTTGTCGTCGTCGCCCCAGGTGACCTTGGCCATGCCGACGGGCACGATGCCGAGGGCGAGCGGGACCTCCTGGTTGGACCAGCCGACGGTGGCCACGCGCTGCGGAGCGTGCTCGATGGTGGTCTCGCCGAAGGCGTGGGTGACGGTGGTGGGGAACTGCGCCGCGTCGGCGTCGTTGGCCGCGCTATCCCCGGAGGCCGAGTGCGCTGACGAATCGCTGCCGGACTCATCCCCGCTGGAGCAGGCCACCAGCCCGAAGGACAGGCAGGCGGCAGTGGCGAGGGCTGCGGCGGTACGGCCGGGGTCGGTGAGGCCGCGGCGACGGGTGGCAGAGGGGAGATGAGAGTTGCTCATGGGCGGGAACCTCCTAGGTGGTGCTTGTTTAGGCTTACCTACTCTAGCGGCAGCGGGCGGGTGCGGTCTAGCCGCGCTAAAGTGCTCTATGTCACCGTCCGCGTGTGTGCGTTGGGAAGTTCACGGGAATATGGCGCTGACGTGCGAATATATTTGCCGCGGAGTACTCTAAGCCCGATGCGCAACCAATCAGAACCCCAGAAGCGACAGCCCAGGCGGGCCCTGCGCCGCCAGCCGAAGCCGCGGCAGACCGAGATCTCCGAGCTCCGCCGCCGCGTGGTCATGGTCGCACTGGCGCTGGGTGGATTCGGGATCGGCACCACGGAGTTCGTCTCCATGGGCCTGCTGCCGCTCATTGCGGACGACTTCGGCATCACCGAGGACCAGGCCGGCCACGCCATTTCGGCGTACGCGCTGGGCGTGGTGGTAGGCGCGCCGCTGATTACCGCGGTCACCGGCCGCACGCCGCGCCGCCGGCTGCTCATCCTGCTGATGATTGCCTTCACCCTGGGCAATGCCCTGTCCGTGGTGGCTGCCAACTACCCGCTGCTGCTGGCCGCCCGCTTCATCGCGGGCCTGCCGCACGGTGCGTATTTCTCCGTCGCCGGCCTGGCCGCGGCCTCGATGGCCCCGGCCGGCAAGCGCGGCAAGGCCGTGGCACTGGTGGGCATGGGCCTATCCGTGGCGACCGTGGCCGGCGTGCCCGCCGCCCAGGCGCTCGGCGTGGCGGCCGGCTGGCACGCGGCCTACCTCTTGGTCGCGCTCATCGGCGTGGCCACCCTGGTGGCCCTGTGGGTCCTCATGCCGCACATGACCCGCATGCCGGCCACGTCCGTGCGCACGGAGCTCGGCGCCTTCGGCCGCAGCCAGGTCTGGCTGACGCTGGCGATGGGCACCGTCGGCTTCGGCGGCATGTTCGCGGTCTATACCTATATCTCTTGGACCATGACCGAGCGCGCCGGCCTAGACCCGTCGCTCATCTGGTTGGTTCTCATGGCCTACGGCATAGGCAACGTGGCCGGCAACTATTTCGGCGGCACCCTGGCCGACCGCAACCTGGAAAAGGGCATCCTGTTCTCCCTGGTGCTGATCGCCGTCGTGCTCGTGGCCTTCTACTTCACCTCCCAGTCGCCGGTGCTAGGCGTGCTGAACTTCGGCATCATCGGCTTTTTCGGCTCCTCCCTGGTGCCCTCGCTGCAGATCCGGCTCATGGACGTTGCCGGCGATGCCCAAACGCTCGCCGCCGCGCTCAACCACTCCGCGCTCAACCTGGCCAACGCCTCCGGCGCTGCGCTGGGCGGGGCCGTGGTCGGCGCCGGCCTCGGCTATGCCAGCCCGGCTCTAGCCGGCGCCGGCCTAGCGCTAAGCGCCATCGTCATCTGGTTCATCACGCAGGCCGCCAAAGCCCGCGCTAAAAAGGCCAGCTAAAACCCGCGAGACCTCGTCGCTAAGGCTGTCGCGAAGGCTCGGGCCCGCTCCCCGCGGCCGGTGCCTACTTCTGCTCCCTATCCCACTGCCCGGAAGGAGGGAATTTTCATGTCCCGTCTCCACGTCCCGCCACCGGCGCTGCGCCGGCGCCCACGGCCGGTCCAAACCGATATCACCCCGGCCCGCCGGAAGGTGGTCATGCTCTCGCTGGCCCTGGGCGCGTTCGCCCTGGGCACCACCGAGTTTGCCGCGATGGGGCTGCTGCCGCTTATCGCCGGGGACTTAGGAGTGACGGAGGACCAGGCCTCCGCGGTGATTTCCGCCTACGCCCTGGGCGTTGTGCTCGGCGCGCCCGGCGTGGCCGCGCTGACGGCCCGGCAGCCGCGCCGGCGCCTGGTCATCGTCCTGCTGGCGGTGATCGTGGCCGGCAACGCCCTGTCCGTGATGGCCGGCTCCTTCCCGGTGCTGCTGGGGGCGCGCTTTCTAGCCGGCATCCCGCACGGGGCGTATTTCTCCGTAGCCATGCTGTCCACGGCGTCGATGTCCCCGCCCAAGGAGCGCGGCCGGGCGCTCGCCTTCGTGGTCACCGGCCTGACCGTGGCCACCATCTTCGGCGTGCCGGCCGCCCAGGCCGTGGGCGATGCCGTCGGTTGGAAGGCCGCCTTCGGGATCGTCGCCGGCCTGGCCGCGGTGGCCCTGGCCCTGCTGTGGGTGGTCATGCCGCACATGACGCTCATGCCAGCGACCTCCCTGCGCACTGAGTTCTCCGCCTTGGCCAACCGCCAGGTGTGGCTGACCCTGGCCATCGGCGTGGTGGGATTTGGCGGCATGTTCGCCGTCTACACCTACATCACCTGGGTGATGACCGAGCGCGCCGGGCTGGACGCGGGCTGGATGTGGCTCATCCTCATGCTTTTCGGCCTGGGCATGACCGCCGGCAACTGGCTGGGCGGCCGGCTGGCCGACTGGAACAACGAGCGCGGCTTGGTGCTCTGCGTCGGGCTGCTGTGCATCTCCCTGCTGGCCTTCTACTTCGCCTCCACCGCGGTGGTGCCGGCCATCGTGACGTTCATGTTCATCGGCGTCTTCGGCATGGCGCTCCAGCCGCCGCTGCAGGTGCGCCTGCTGGATGACGCGGGCAAGGCCCAGACCCTGGCCGCCGCGCTCAACCAGTCCGCGCTGAATACCGCCAACGCGGCCGGCGCCGCTCTGGGCGGGGCCGTGGTCGGCGCGGGGTGGGGCTACGGCTCCCCGGCGCTGGCAGGCGCGGTGCTCGCCGCCATTGCCGTGGGCATCTGGGCGCTCGCGCAGCGCGCGCGTTAAGCTTTGCAGCATGAGCTTTACCATCGCCACCGTCAACGTTAACGGCATCCGCGCGGCCTGCAAACAGCGCAACGAGAACAACCCGGGCATGAACGCCTGGCTGCAAGAAACCGACGCTGACGTAGTGCTGATGCAAGAGGTACGGGCATCGCAAGCCCAGGCCGAAAAGGCCCTGGCCCCGGCCTTGGAGACCGGCTGGCACCTGGCGATGGCCGAGTCCCTGGACCCAGGCACCAAAGGCCGAGCCGGGGTGGGCATTCTGTCCCGCACCCCGCTGCGCGACGTCGTGGTCGGGCTGGGCACCTTCGGCGACTCCGGGCGCTGGATCGAGGCCACCGTCGAGGACCCGGCGGCCGCCGCTGGCGGAAGTGCCCTGCGCGTGGCCTCGCTCTACCTACCGAGCGGGGACACCGGCACGGCCAAGCAGGACCAGAAGTACCGCTTCCTGGGTCAGTTCTCCGAGGTCCTGGCCGAGCGCGCGGAAACTTACCCGCAGATGGTCATCGGCGGCGACTGGAATATCTGCCACCGCTCCCAGGATCTGAAGAACAACAAGCCCAACGAGAAGGTCTCCGGCCATCTGCCGGAGGAGCGCGCCTTCATGGACCACGTCTTCGGCAGTTTCCCGGATCCCACCCCGCAGGACAAGGCCGGCCTGGGCGACTGGCGCGGGGTAGTGGACTACCCGGGCGGCGAGGTCTGGGCCGCGGCCGAGGAACCGGCGTGGTTCGACGTCGACCGGCGCCTGCACCCGGACCCAGAGCAGGACGGCCCGTACACCTGGTGGACCTACCGCGGCCAGGCCTTCAACAACAACGCGGGCTGGCGCATCGACTACCAAGCCGCCACCCAGGCAATGCTGGACCGCGCCCAGTCTAGCCGCGTGGATAAGGCGCCCACGGTGGAACAGCGCTGGTCGGACCACTCCCCACTGCTGGTGACCTACGCTTAAGAAGCAGCGGGAGAATAGATTGACCCCACTGTTTAGCGTCCTCTACATCATCGGAATCACCGCCGAGGCGATGACGGCTGCGCTGTCCGCCGGGCGGCAAAAACTCGACCTCTTCGGCGTGACCCTGCTGGCCGCCATTACGGCCTTGGGCGGGGGCACGGTGCGCGATATGGTGCTCGACGACTACCCGCTGACCTGGGTGGGTCAGCCCAAATACCTCGTCTTCGTGCTGGTTGCGGCAATTATTACGGTGTGGATGTCGTTTTTGATGCACTACTTCCGGCACCTGTTTTTGATCCTGGACGCGCTCGGCCTGGCGGTCTTTTCGGTGCTGGGTACGCAGGTCGCGCTCAACCTGGGGCACGGCTTCGTCATCGCCTCGGTCGCCGCTATCATCTCCGGCGTCTTCGGCGGCATCCTGCGCGACCTGCTCTCCGACCGTGTGCCGCTGGTCTTTTCCGGCGAGTTTTACGCCTCCATCTCTCTGGCCGCCACGGCGGTCTACATGCTGCTGCTGGAGGCCGGCCTGAGCGTGGAGATCACCGCTATCGCCACCGTCATCTTCGGCTTCTGCGCCCGCCTGTGGGCCATCTACTCCAAGCGCGGCCTGCCGGTCTTCGAGTACAAGGGCGCCGAGCAGCCCATCGATCCGCGCCTGCGCCTGTCCGCCCGCCTGGTGCGCGACGGCGCGCGCTCGATGAAGCGCCGCGCCGGCAGCCTGGCCAGCGGCCGGAGCCTGCGCTTCGACGCCTCCGCCTACACCTCGGTCAACCGCCAGACCGGCAAGCACGCCCGCGGCAACCGGGACCGCGATCCGCAGCAGCAGTGGGTCATCCAGCGCCCCCGCAAGGCCGCCCAGCCCACCCGGCACGCCAAGCCGGATCCGAAGCGCCAAGCCGCGGCACCCAAAAAGCCCAAGCCCAAAGCCAAGTGGCCGCGCCTGCCGAAGGGCGGCCTGCCGCGGCGCAGCTGCCCGGATGAGGGGCAGTGGGAGCAGAACGATTAAGGCAATCTGCGTGCCCGGGTGCTAGACTATGGCACGCACAATATTTCCCGGAAAACTTGGAGTTAATAGAAACTATGGCGCGCGCAATCATTTACTTCGTGCTCGGTGCTGTCTTGCTGGCACTCGGTATCTGGTGGTGGACCGTGATGGGCCCGAGCTTTGCCTTCCTGCTCCCGACCATCACGATGGGCATCGGCGGCGCGTTCATGGTGGCCGGCTGGGCCGTCCTGATGGACGTCAAGAGCCCCACCAGCCGCAAGCTCTAAGCTTTCTAAGCAAACACCCAACCGCCAGGCACCGCGTTGCCCGGCGGTTTTTCATACCCGGTGGTTTTCCCGCCGGCATGTCCGGCGGTGCTTCTTCGTGCCTGCTTCCGGCCGGCGGGCGGCGCGGGTTTCGCGCCCGGGAGGGGGCGTCGTGACCCGGGCGGGGGTAACAGGGATTACACTTGAGCCATGACTGATCAGAACGCGAAAGCGGCCGAGGCCGCGACCACCCGAGTACTATCCGGCATCCAACCCACGGCGGATTCCTACCACCTGGGCAATTACTTGGGAGCGTTGAAGCAGTGGATCGAGCTGCAGAACAACCACGACGCGTTCTACTTCATCCCGGATCTGCACGCCATTACCGTCGAGCAGAACCCGGAGGAGCTGCGCCAGCGCACCTTGGCCGGGGCCGCGCAGCTTATCGCGTTGGGCATTGACCCGGACAAGTCCACCCTCTTCGTGCAGTCGCACGTGCCCGCGCATGCGGAGCTGACCTGGGTCCTGCAGTGCCTGACCGGCTTCGGCGAGGCCTCCCGCATGACCCAGTTCAAGGACAAGTCCGCCAAGCAGGGCTCGGAGCGGACCTCCGTGGGCCTGTTTACCTACCCGGTGCTCATGGCCGCGGACATCCTGCTCTACTCGCCGCACTACGTGCCGGTGGGCGAGGACCAGCGCCAGCACTTGGAGCTGACCCGCAACCTGGCGGAGCGTTTCAACGGCAAGTACGGCGAGACCTTCCGCATGCCGGAGGCCTTCATCCCCGAGGGCTCCGCCAAGATTTACGACCTGCAGGAGCCGACGGCGAAAATGTCCAAGTCGGGCGACAACCCGAAGGGGATCATCAACCTGCTGGATCCGCCGAAGACCTCGGCCAAGCGCATCAAGTCGGCCGTGACGGACGACCTGGGCGTGGTGGCCTTCGACCGCGAGACCCAGCCGGGCGTGTCCAACCTGCTGGCCATCCAGTCCGCGCTAACTGGCAAGGCCATCGACGAGCTGGTGGAGTCGTACGCCGGCAAGGGCTACGGCCACCTAAAGGTGGATACCGCCGAGGCCCTGGAGGCGTTCACCACCCCGCTGAAGGCGCGCTTCGACGAGCTGATGGCGGACCCGGCCGAGATCGAGCGGATCCTGGCCCGCGGCGCCGAGCGCGCCTCGGAAGTGGCCCAGCCCCTGGTAGACGACGTCTACGCCAAGGTAGGTTTCCTGCCTGCGCGCCGATAAGCAATTACGGTTAAGCTGTCAAGACAGCCGCAGGAAATAACTTAGCCCGCAATCAAGTCCGTCCCCCGAACCCAAGAGGAGTGCCCGTCGTGGCAGCCAAGACCACCTCGCGCCGCGAGAACACCGACCAGTACGGCATCGAGCGCACCCGCCAGGATGAACCCGGCGCCGTAGACAAGCTGCGAGACAAGTCCCGGATTGTTGAGCGCACCATGCGTATGCAGGAGCGCTATTCCGCGGAGGGCGGCAACCAGTTCGCCGCCGGCATTACCTACTACTCGGTGCTGGCCATGTTCCCGATCCTCATGCTGGCCATGGCCGCAGCCGCCGCCGTGCTGGCCAACCGCCCGGACCTGTTCGAGCAGGTCCAGGACCAAATCACCAACGCCGTGGACGGCGACCTGGGCGATACCCTCAACGAGGTCCTGCAGACGGCCGTGGACCAGCGCGGCGCCATGTTCGGCATCGGTGGTATTACCGCCCTGTGGTCCGGCCTGGGCTGGATGAACAACCTCCGCGTGGGCATTTCCGCCATGTGGCGCATCGACGCCACGGAGGGCGGCAACTTCGTGGTCAAGAAGCTCAACGACCTGATTGGTCTTATCGGCCTGCTGCTGGCCTTCGCCGTGGCCTTCGGCGTGACCGCCGCCGGTACCTCCGGCCTGACCCAGAAGGTCTTCGAGTGGGTGGGCATCGAGTCCTTCCCCGGCATGAACTTCGTCCTCTTCGCCGCCGGCCTGGTGGTCGGCCTCATCGCCAACTTCCTGGTCATCTGGTGGCTGGTGGTCGTGCTGCCGCGCACCAAGGTCCCGGCCAAGTCGGGCTTGCAGGGCGCCTTGCTGGGCGCTATTGCCTTCGAGGTCATCAAGCAGCTGTCCACCGTCATCATGTCCTCGGCCACCGGTTCCCCGGCCGGCGCGGTCTTCGGCCCGGTCATCGTGCTGATGATTGTGATGTACCTGATCTGGCGCGTGGTGCTCTACGTCTCCGCCTGGACCGCGACCACCGACGAGTCGCTGGCCCAGACCCCGCTGCCGGCGCCGGAGCCGGCCGTCATCCGCGTGCGCAACGAGATCCATGAGGGCCCGAACACCGGTGTTACCCTGGGCGCCGGCGCGGCTATGGGCGCTGCCGCCGCGGGTATACTGGCACTGCTCAACCGCAAGAAATAAGTTCTGACGAGGTAATTTAAGCGAGGTTCTCCCGGATGGCCACTGCGCACAATCTCTACCAAGCACACCAACTTGATACCAGTGATAGCTGCCAAGCCCTGGGGATAATCATGGCAGGCCGGGACGCGCGCCTACAGAGCCTGGGCGAATCCGAACAGTCGCCGCAGCGCCGCGAGGCCCAGCTGGTCTTTTCCGTGCTGTCCAACCCGCAGCGCCGCGAGCTCTATGATGCCGCCATCTCCGCCGGCCGCAGCGTCGACTGGTCCGACTTGGAGCACCTGGCCAATTTCGACTGCTGGCCGGATCCGAACCTCGCCCGGCCGGTCACCCAGGCCGACAAGCAACAGCCGCAGCAGGCCCAGCACACGCAACACACGCAACAGTTCTTCCAGCAGCCGCAGCGGCAGGCAGAAACGCAGCAGGGGTCGCCCTACGGTCAGCCGCAGACGCAGTACGCCTCGCCGGCGTCCCCGTACGCGCAGCCCTTTAACCCGCACCAGGTGCCCACCCAGAGCGCGAACCTGCCGGCGGCCCAGCGCTACTCGGATGCGGTGGCGGCCAACCCGGAGGTCGAGCGCATCGCCGCCCGCCCGAGCGCCGGCGGTCGCTTCGGCATGGCCCTGTTCGACGGTTTTCTTGCCACCGCTGCCTCCGGCCTAGTCGGCGGTCTACTGGCCGCCGGCGGTGGGGTACTCTCCGACGCGGTGAGCGGAACGCTGGGGGCCGTGGTATTCACCCTGCTGTGCATCGCCTATTTCCTGGGCTTTGAAACTTACATGGGCGGCACCCCGGTCAAACGCATGATGGGCTACAAGGTCGCCAATGTGGAGACCGGCCGGAACCTGACCCTGGGCGAGTCCGCCAAGCGGCAGTGGTTCCGCGTCGTGCAGATCATCCCTGGCCTGGGTTCGCTGGTCTCCATGGGTGGTTCCCTGTTCGTGCTGGCCTCTATCAGCCCGTCTAACGAGCTGCGTGGTTCCCACGACCGTTGGGCCGACGCTGAAGTAACGAAAAAGCCGCGGCAGCAATAACGATAACGACCACCGCCGCCACCGCGGCGATGCCCAGCCAGCCGTCCGATTTCTCGATCCAACTGGCGCGCTGGTGAGTGTCTGAATCCGCCGGCGGGGCGGGCGTGGGGGTCGCGTCCTGGGCGGCGTTGTCGTCGCCCTTGTCGTCCGCGTCCTCCTCGTCGAGGCTGCCGATGCCGGACCCGGCCGGGACCTCGTAGGCGGCGTGGAGGAGCATCTGGGCCTGCTCCCAGGCCCGCGGGCCGTGCTCGATGGTGGTGTCCAGGAGGACGGCCTGCAGGCGGCGGCCGTCGCGGTCGAGGGCGCCGACGAAGGTGTGATGGGCGTCGTCGGTGTAGCCCGTCTTACCGCCGATTCCGTCCGGATCGTGCATGAACAGCCCGTTGTCGTTGCCCAGCTCGTAGCCGGGGTGGTCCTCGTAGCCGGGAAAATCCACGGACTCGGTGTTGACTATCCGCGCGAAGGTCGGGTTGGCGTAGGCTGCCCGGTAGATTCGGGAGATGTCCCGGGCAGAAGTCGACATACCGGGCGCGTCCAGGCCGGAATAGGAGGCGGCAAAGGTCGAGGTAGTGCCCAGTTCATGGGCCAAGTCGTTGACCTTGTCTAAGGTTGTCTCGTCCCCGCCGAGCTCCTGGGCCAGCGCGTGGGCGGCGTCGTTGCCGGAGGCCATGAGCAGGCCCTGAAGGAGCTGCTCGATGGTGTAGCGCCCGCCGGCGCCGATCCCGACGGAGGAGCCGGTGATACCGGCGGTCTCCTCGTTGGCCACGACCTCATTGTCGAGATCCAGCTCGTCGATGGCGACCAAGGCAAGCAGGGCCTTGATGATGGAGGCCGGGCGGTAGCGCCCGTCCGGATCCTTCTGCGCGATGATTTCGCCGGTGTCGATGTCGCTTACCATCCAGGCACTGGCGACGACCTCGGGGTTGAGATCGAAGCCTTCCGGCGCGGTGACACCGCAGGCCGCGCCCTCCACCGGCGGCAGCGGGGAGGGGGATTCCTGGCCGGGCGCGAGGTTCTCGGAGGTGGTGCTCGGCTCGGCCGGCACGAGGGAGTGGGGGCAGTCGTTGGTATCCGGCGCGGTGGTGCGGATGGAGCTGCTCGGCTCGTCACCGGTACCGTCGTCCTGCAGGCCCTCGGCGGCCTCAGCGTCGGTCAGATCGGCGGCGGGGTCCTCAAAACCCTCGGGCACCTCGGCGGCCGGATCGCCCGGCCCGGCCTCCTGGGCCTGGGCGGCGACTCCGGCGGGGGAGTGGGCCACCACGACGGGGGCGGGGGCGACGAGGGCTGCGGCTAGAGCTGCAGTGATAATTCTTTTCATAGCATGACATATCTTAAAGGCACACCTACTATGGCCGGTATGCATGACGCACCATTAATTAGTCCGGAAAACAAAGACGCGGGCGCGGACGTTTTCGCCCAGCTGCCGAAGATTACCCTCTTCGAGGAGCTTGGCGCCACGGTCGCGCAGGCCGTCAGCCCGGCGGAACTCACCGCGGCGGTCTCTAAGCACCTGCAACGCCTGGTGGACGACCACGTGGTCTACGCGGAGCTGCGCTTTAACCCGTCCCGCACCCAGCTCGCGGCGGAAGAGGCGCTGGCCGCGGCCGTGGCCGGGCTGGACGTCGAGGGCATCGACGCCCGGATCATCGTCACCGCCGAGCGCGGCGCGCAGGACCCAGCCGCCGTGACCCAGCTGGCCCAGCTCACCGTGGCCCAGCACAGCGGCAAGGTCGTCGGCTTCGAGCTCGCCGCGGACAACGGCCAGGAAAGCCAAGACGGCCGGGCCGCGGCGCCGTTGGCCGGCTTCGCCGCGGCGTTGCAACCCCTGCGCGAGGCCTACGTGCCTTTCGCGGTGCGGCTGACGGCCGCCGGCGATGCCGAGGACATCGGCCAAGCGCTGCAGGCGGGCGCGACGCGGCTGACGCTGACCGCCGGCATCATCGATGACTTCAGCGCGACCCTGGAGGGCATCGAGCCGGGCCGGGTCTCGGCCTGGGTGCGCGACCGCCACATCCTGCTGGATGCAGCACCCCGCTTCGAGATCGCCCGCGGTGAGATCGAGGAGCTAGTCGACCACCCGCTGCCGCTGCTGCAGCAGCTGGGCTTTAACTGCGCGGTCAGCTCCGGGTCGTGGGCAACCGGCAGCATGACCGAGCAGCTCAGCGCCCTGGCGGAGACCTTCGGCTACGGGCTGGAAGAATTCTTCGATCTGTCGGTCAGCGCGATAGAGCACTCCTTCGCCAACCAGGAGGACCGCCAGCACCTGCTGGAGACGGTCTTTCTGCCGGCCTACGAGGAGCTCTCCGACGCCGAATTCGCCGAGGACCACCACGAACACGACGGTACCGAAGACACCCTCGGTGCTGCCGAAACCCCAGGAGAAGAGGTATAAACCATGTCGAAAGTACTGTTCGTAATCTCCGCGGCGCAGGAATGGACACTGGCCGACGGCAGTACGCGCGAGACCGGTTTCTGGGCCGAGGAGCTCGTCGCCCCGCACCGCACCTTTGCCAACGCGGGCTGGGAGATCGCCTTCGCCACCCCGGGCGGGCGCGAGCCCGTCGTGGACGAGACCAGCCTGGAGAACCTGAACGAGATGCAGCGCGAGTCCCAGGAGGATTACCTCGCGGCTATCCACTACGAGCTGTCCCAGCCGCTGGACCTGGCCGAGGTCGACGAGGCCGACTACGACGTCGTCTTCTACCCGGGCGGCCACGGCCCGATGGAGGACTTGGCTGAGGACGCCACCTCGGCGGCCCTGCTGGCCCGCCGCCACGCGGCCGGCCGCCCCCTGGCGTTGCTGTGCCACGCGCCGGCGGCGCTGCTGGCCGTGCCAGCCGATGAGAACGGCCAGTGGCCGTTCGCCGGCTACGAGATGACCGCCTTCAGCGATGTTGAGGAGGGCGAGGAGACCCTGGCGAAGGCGAAGTGGAGCCTGGAGCAGCGCCTGCGCGAGCTGGGCGCGGACTACCGCGCCGCGGATCCCCTCCAGCCCAACGTGGTTAAGGACCGCCACCTGTTTACCGGCCAGAACCCGGTCTCCTCGGAGTCGCTGGCCCAGCGCATCCTGGCCGCGCTGCGGTAGACAAAAGCAAAAGCCAGCACCGAAGAAAATCACTCGGTGCTGGCTTTCGCTGCGCCGGCGGCCTTTCGTGCCGGTGGCGGGCCTAAGAATTTGGCCTAGAACTTGGAGAAGCGCTTGACCAGCATCTCCTCGAGCGCCTTCCACGCCTCGGCGTGGTCGTTAAACGGCTTGGACGGCACGTAGCCGGCCTGCTCGGTCGAGCCCAGCATGTAGCCCAGGTAGTCCTGGAAGCGCGGGTGCGACAGGAAGAAAGAGTTCACCGAGTCGTCGCCGGCCCAGTCGGCGGCATCCGCGCAGATCTCGTAGCAGCGGTTCATCTGCTGCGAGTCGACGTGCTCCGGGCCCTTCTCGATGTCACGGGCGATCCCGTTGAAGGTGTACTGGTTGTCCGGGTGGACGGTGACCTCGAGCTCGCCGGCGTTGCCGGCGTTGACGATGTCCTCCCAGGTGGATACGCGGGCCAGGTCGTGGTCGTCGTTCTCGATGACCCAGCGGGCCAGGTGCTTGCCGGTGGGGAAGGTGAAGATCTCGCCCCACTTGCCCAGAAAGACCGGGGAGGAGCCCAGGTAGGTGCGCAGCGTGTACACGGACTTCTGGTCGATGGTGATCTTCACCGGGTCGATGCCGGCGGCCGCCCAGATGGACTTGTCATAGGGATCGGCGGCCTCTTCCTCGGCCTTACGGGCTGCGGCGGCGTCCTCGCGGGCCTGGCGGGTGGCCGCGGCGGCCGCGGTGATGCGCTTGTCGGCGTCCTCGACCTGCGCGGAGTCGAACTCGGAGCTGTCCACCGCCTGGGTGTGGGCCTCCAGGTCGTCCAGGACCTCGGCCCAGTTGCCGGCGACCACGCTGCCGACGCCGGTCCACTCGCTCATGCCCTGCGGGCCGGCGTAGTGGTCGGCGCCGCGGGCGACGTTGCGCAGCAGGGAGTGGCTGGCGAAGAAGATCACGGAGTGCTCCGCACCGGAGACCTCCGCCAGGGACTGGGTCAGTTCGAAGTTGCGGGCCACGGTGCCGACGTTGTCGTGGCTGGGCGCGCCCGCCAGGCGGTTGGGCACGTCCACCAGGTCGTAGACGTCGCGGGTGGCCGGGGTGATGCGGTCCTCGCCGCGGGCGGCGAAGGCCTGCCACTCCGGGTGATCGAGCAGATCGTGTTTGTGATCGGATTCCACGTAGCACAGCAGCTCGGCGGCGGATCCGAACAGCAGGACGGATTCGTCATTGCCTAAGAAGGCCTGCCACTCGGCACCGTCTTGGCGCCATTTCGGGGCCCACAGGGTGAAGTAATCACCGGCGGGCAAACTCAGCTTTACGGGAACGATCGCGCGGGTGCTCATGGCGTTTAAGTCTACCCAAACCTCCCGCCCGGATAGGCGACCCGCCCGGGCTTTAGCCAGTAGGCCGCCAGAATCCGAGGAATTGCATCCCGATATTGGAGGTGCGCACCGGGTTGACCTGGACCGGATCGCCGGCCTCGACCATCTGGCCGTTGCCGGCGTACATGGCCACGTGCCCGTCCCATACCGCCAGGTCGCCCTCCTGCAACTCGCTGGCGTCCACCTGCCGGCCGACGGCCTGCTGGTCCGCCGTGCGCAGCAGGTCGACCCCGGCCTGGGCGTAGGCCCACTGGGTCAGGCCGGAGCAGTCGAAGCCGTTCGGGGTCGTCCCGCCCCAGACGTAAGGCGTGCCCTGCTGGGACAGCGCGGCCTTAACCGCCGCCTTGCCCGCGGCGTTGCCGCCGTCCTCCCCGCCGGTACCTTCCTGGTGGGCGACCAGCTCGACCTCGTTTTCCGGCGCGGTCTCCGGCAGGGCCTCCGGCGCGTGGCCTCCCCCGGCGCCGGGGAGGGAGGCCTGCTCCTTGAGCGCGGCGACCGCGTGCGCGCCGCGTTCTTCCGACGGCAGGGCGGAGCCCACGTGGGAGGCGGCGATATCGACCAGCGGCTGCGCGGCCGCGGCGAGTTCCTCGATCAGCTGGGCCACGCGGGCGCCCGCCCGGGCGACGAACTGCTGGGCCAAGGCCGCCAGCTGGGCGGCCGCCGCGGCGCGGGCCGCCGGGTTGATGGCTAGCATGCCCAGCGCGACGGGCAGGGCCTGACGCCCCAGCTCCACGGCGATGCCCACGATGTCACCGCCGGCGGCAAAGACCAGGTCCCGCCCGCGGGCGAGCGCCTGGTGCAGGGACTCACGGTCGCTGCCCAGGGCGTTGGCAGCCGCCAGCACCGGGGTGGCGTCGGTCTGGCTGATGCGTGCGAGCGGCTCCACCGCGGCGACATCAGGGTTGACGGGCAGCTCCAAGCCTGCGGGGAGGTCGGCCGGGCGCATCGCGGAGATGGTCTTGAGGGCTTGGGTGATGACCTGCATCAGGAACCTCCCGCGTGGGCGGCAAGGCGGCCGGCAGTGTGCTCGTCGGTGGCGGCCGCGGCCGCGGCCAGGGCGTAGCCGGCCCGGGAAATATGCGCCAGGTCCGCGCGCAGGCGCTCTGTGCGTTGATTGATATTGGTCACAGCGGCGGCCAGGCGGGCGCCGAAGTCGTGCGTGGCGGCATCCAGGGGTATCGCGGGCGGGGCAGGCAGGCTGCCTTGGGCGTTGCGGGCTACGTCGGTGGCTAGTTGGCGGGTCAGGTCTGGGTCAACGTCGAGAATACTCATGCCTTCTTAGACTGCGCGGACACCGGCATGGTTCCCGCCGCTTTCTCAGTGCTGTCCATGCCCTACGATGGGGGACATGGAAACCTACGTTGTTGATCACCCCCTCGCGGCGTCCCGCCTGACCCTGATGCGCGACGCCCGCAGCGATAACACGGCTTTCCGCGCCGCACTGAAGGACCTGGGCACCATGCTGGTCTACGAGGCCGCGCGGAACTTGCCGGTGGAGCACTTCGACTGCCAGACCCCGGTGGACGTGGCGGAAGGCACCCGCCTGCAGGACCCGCCGATCATCGTGCCGATCATCCGCGCCGGCCTGGGGATGATCGACCCCGCGCTGGCGATGATCCCCGACGCCCAGGTCGGCTTCATCGGCATGGCGCGCAACGAGGAGACCCACGAGCCGGTCCCGTACCTGGAGGCCCTGCCGGAGGACCTGTCCGGCCGCACCGTCTTCGTGGTCGATCCCATGCTGGCCACCGGCGGCTCGCTGCTGCACTCGCTGCGGCTGCTGGCCGACCGCGGTGCCACCGATATCACCGCCATCTGCATGGTCTCGGCGCAGCCGGGCGTGGACGCGCTGGCCAACTCGGGCCTGCCGGTGCGCCTGGTCACCGCGTGCATCGACCCGAGCCTGGACGAGGACGCCTACATCGTCCCCGGCCTGGGAGATGCCGGCGATCGCCTCTACGGCCCGCGCAACATCGACTTCTAAGCTAGGCTTTAAGGCGCACATCATCGAGCGTCTTCCACGGGGGTGGGGAAGTTTTGACTACGGCTGCGCGTCCGGCCTTGAGCTTTTGGAAATCCTGCGGGGAATTATTCGCCAGCAACCTGCGCACCGCGCGGGTGCGCCGCGGCCTGTCCCAGCGGGCGCTGGCGGATATCTCCGGCGTCTCCCGCAACCAGATCGGCAACCTGGAGCGCGCCCGCGCCGCGGATCCGACGGTATCCACGGTCTACAAGCTGGCCCTGGCCCTGGAGATCCCGCCGGCGGTCTTGCTGCCGTATACCCGGCAGTTCGCGGCCTCGCTGGTGGCCGAGATCTCCGACGTCGCCGCCTTTTCTCCGGCGTACGTGCGCCAGCGCCGCCGCGAGGCGACCCAGCCAGCCTTTCCCGGCGGCGCGGGCAAGTTGAGGGCCTGACTATTGGCGCGCGGGGAGGGGCGGTTATACTGGGCGACTAACTGAACAGCATGGTCTAGTTGTAGACTGTGGCGAGTACTAAACGAGCAGTTGCCTAACGCGGTGAGGAGGCCATTAATGGCAGACCAGACGGGAGACCTGGTGGCCCCACAGTCAATCAGCGCGTTCGTCAGCGCCTGGTTCGAGGAGCACCGGGCGGAGATTCACGGCTGGCGCCGCCACATCCACCGCCACCCGGAGACGGCCAACCGGGAGGTAGAGACCACCCGGTATATCGCCGCCCGCCTGGCCGAGTACGGCGTTAGCGCCCACCGCTTCCCGGAGACCGGCCTGATGGCCGACATCGGCCCAGAGACTGAGGGCGGGCGTGTGGCCTTCCGCGCGGACATCGACGCCCTGCCGGTCACGGAGGTCACCGGCCTGGAATTTACCTCGGAGGTTAGCGGGGTCGCGCACGCCTGTGGCCACGACGTGCACACCACCGTGGTGCTGGGCTTGGCCTGCGCCATCGCCGACTATGACCGTGCTTTCGGCCTGCCGGTCGGCGTGCGGGTCATCTTCCAACCCGCCGAAGAAGTCTGGGTGGGCGGGGCCACCGACGTCATCGAGTGGGGCGCGCTAAAGGGCGTGCACTCCATCTTCGCGGTGCACGTGGAGCCCAAGCTGCGCGTCGGGCGCATCGGCGTGCGCACCGGTGCCATCACCTCGGCCACCGACATCGTCGAGCTGACCATCAACGGTCCGGGCGGGCACACCTCCCGCCCGCACCTGTCCGCGGACGTGGTCTACGCGCTGGGCAAGGTGATAACGGAGCTGCCCGCGCTGCTGTCGCGCCGGGTGGATCCGCGCACCGGCACGGTCGCCGTCTTCGGCCAGGTCAACTCCGGCTACGCGCCGAACGCCATCCCGGAGACCGGCACGGCCTCGGGCACGGTGCGCACCGCCGATATCGGGGTCTGGCGCAAGATCCAGGGACTGGTCACCGAGCTCATCGAACAGATCTTGGCCCCCGTCGGCGTCGAGCACGTCCTGTCCTATCACCGCGGCGTTCCGCCGGTGCTTAACGACGACGTGGCCACCGCCCTGCTGGCCAGCGCTGCCAGCCACATTGACCCACAGGCCGTGGTGGAGGCCCCGCAGTCCTCCGGCGGGGAGGATTTCTCCTGGTACCTCGAGCACGTTCCCGGCTCCATGGCGCGCTTGGGTTGCTGGTCCGGCGACGGCGAGCAGTTCGATCTGCACATGGGGGATCTCGTGGTGGACGAGCGCGCCATCGGCGTGGGCATCAAGCTCTTTGGCTCCGTGGTGGAGCAATTCGCGAACTCGGAGGGCGTAGACCTAGGCTAGGGCGGTAGAGTAGGCGGGGAAGTATCTTTATGACACTTGTCTTGTCTCTATTTCCCCGTGACCTAATCGCCTGAAGTTTATTAAAGGAGCTTTTCTACGTGTCTCACCAGTCGCAGCGAATTGTCATCATCGGCGGCGGCCCCGCAGGTTATGAAGCAGCTTTGGCCGGTGCCAAGTATGGCGCCGACATTATCCTGATTGAAGATCAAGGCATGGGTGGCTCGGGCATCCTGCTGGACTGTGTGCCGTCGAAGTCCTTCATCGCGGGCGCCAACATTAAGACCGACCTGCGGCGTGCGGAGGCCATGGGGCTCAATGAGCACCTGGGGCACATGCCGCTGGCGCTCCAGGCCCTCAACGAGCGAGTGCAGGCCCTGGCCGCCAACCAGTCAGGCGATATCCAAAACGACATGGAGCGCGCCGGCGTGCGCGTCATCAACGGCCGCGGCTACTTCGGCGAGGATCAGACCGCCAGCGCCAGCGTGTGCCACAAGATCACCGCGGTGCACAACGACGGCGGCGAGGAAGAGGTCCTGGAGGCAGACCTGGTGCTGATTGCCACCGGCGCGACCCCGCGCATCCTGCCGGGCGCCCAGCCGGACGGCGAGCGCATCCTGACCTGGCAGCAGGTCTACAACCTGCAGGACCTGCCCGAGCACCTCGTCGTGGTCGGCTCCGGCGTCACCGGTGCGGAGTTCGTCTCCGCCTTCGCGGAGCTGGGCGTGAAGGTCACCATGGTCGCCTCCCGCGACCGCATCCTCCCGCACGACGACGCCGACGCGGCCGACGTGCTGGAGACCGTTCTGTCCGAGCGCGGCGTCGAGCTGGAAAAGCACGCCCGAGTGGACACCGTCACCCGCACCGAGGACGGCGGCGTGTGCGTTAAGACCTCCGACGGCCGCGAGATCTTCGGCTCCCACGCCCTGATGTCGATTGGTTCCATCCCGAAGACGAAAGGCCTGGGCCTGGAGAACGTCGGCGTGTCCACCACCAAGTCCGGCCACATCGAGGTCGACCGTGTCTCGCGCACCAGCGTGGCCGGCATCTATGCCGCCGGTGACTGCTCCGACCTGTTCCCGCTGGCCTCCGTGGCCGCCATGCAGGGCCGCATTGCCATGTACCACGCCCTGGGCGAGGGCGTGTCCCCGCTGCGCCTGAAGACCGTTGCCACAGCCGTGTTCACCCGCCCGGAGATCGCGGCCGTCGGCTTCACCCAGGCCGAGATCGAAAACGGCGACGTCGCCGCCCGCACCATCACCATGCCGCTGAGCACCAACCCGCGCGCCAAGATGCGCTCGCTCCGCCACGGCTTCGTCAAGCTGTTCTGCCGCCAGACCTCCGGCCGCGTCATCGGCGGCGTGGTCGTCGCCCCGACGGCCTCCGAGCTCATCCTGCCGATTGCGGTCGCCGTGACTAACCAGCTCACCGTGAACCAGCTGGCGGATTCCTTCGCGGTCTACCCGTCCCTGTCCGGCACCATCACCGAGGCCGCCCGCCGCCTGGTCGCCCACGATGATCTGGAGTAGGCACTACTCAAACGCCCCCGAGGGCGGCCCCGACGGCACAAATTAAAGGCAGCTGGTCAGACCAGCTGCCTTTTTGCTTGCTAGAAGCGCAGGCCGTTGGGGCTGGCGTTGAGATCGTGGTGCGCCTCGACGCCGGACTGTGGGAAGGCGCGCTGGGGGCAGGCGCTGCGCGGGCAGGTGGTGCACCCGGGCCCTATGGGGGTGGCGGCGGCCGGGTTGAGGTTGAGGGCGTCGGAGTAGATGAGTCGGTGGGCCTGGGATATGTCGCAGCCCAGGCCGACGGAGAACTCCTTGCGCGGGGTGCCGAAGGGTTGGGCCTGCCCCTGGATGTGGCGGGCGATCCACAGGTAGCTGTGCCCGTCGGGCATGGTGGCGACCTGACGGGTGATGCGGTTGGGGGTCTCGAAGGCCCGGTGGACCACCCACAGCGGGCAGGAGCCGCCGGAGCGAGAGAAGTGGAAGCTGGTGGCGGACTGGCGCTTGGAGATATTGCCCGCGCGGTCGGTGCGGATGAAAAAGAACGGCACGCCCTGGGCGCCGGGGCGCTGGAGGGTGGCTAGCCGCTGGGCGGTGGCCTCGAAGCTGGTGCCGAAGGCGGTGCCGAGGCGCTCGACGTCGTAGCGGAAGTCCTCGGCCTGCTCGAGGAAGGCGGTGTACGGCATGGTCACGGCGGCGGCGAAGTACTGGGCCAGGCCGTAGGTGGCTAGGTCGCGGGAGTCGGCATCGGCCAGCTCGGAGACCAGGTTGTCCAGGACGTCGCGGTAGGCCAGCAGGCAGTATTGGAGGGCCATCTGGAAGCACAGCTGGGCATCGGTCAGCCCGTCCTGCAGATCCAGCTGCCGGGTCTCAGGGTCGTACTGACGGCGCAGGTGCGGGCCGGCCGCGCGGAAGCGGACCTGCACGCCGAGCTCGCGGTCGAGCAGCGTGGACAGCTGGGTCAGGCGGAACAGGCTGTCGCCCAGTCGCCCGGAGAGCTCCTCGGCTAGGACGTCGAGCTCGTGGATGTAGTTGTTGGCGTCGTAGAAGAAATCCCGCACGACCTCGTAGGATCCGGCAGGCCGGGACTCGGGCACGCGCCGGGCGATATCGACGAGCTCCGGCATGAGCTCGGGGTAGCGGGCGGCGATTTCGGAAAGCGTCGACTCGGGTGCTTGGGGGAAGATGGCGCGCAGATCGGAGATGGTGCGCACGTCCTTGACTGGCGAGAAATAGGTCGGGTCCACGCCGAAGCGCTGGGTCAGCTGCATCAGCACCGTCACGGTCAGCGGGCGCTGGTCGTTTTCCAGCTGGTTGAGGTAGCTGGTGGACAGGTCCAGCTCCTTGGCCATGGCGACCTGGGTGAGTCCGCGGGACTTGCGGAGCGCATGGATCCTTGCCCCCGCGTAGTGCTTGCTCATCGTCTTCAATCTTCCTTTGGCGCCCGTGTACTGCGGTTTTTACAGCTTTTGCGGAAATTGTCGTCATATTCCACTCTATTCCGCAAACTTTACTTGTGGTTTGAGCCCGCGACAACCGCCTAGTGTGATGTGAAACGCAAATAAGTGTTACGGCCCTCACAAGGGGGGGTAGAAAGGCAGGCACGGCAGACCATGATTGAGCACCAAGTACGCACCCACAAGTCCGCGGAGGACTTCCCGCTGGAGGAGCACCTGGCCTACAAGGTGGCGCAGGTCGCCGCGGACCCGGTGGCCGTCGACGACGAGGTCGCGGACATGAGCATCAACCGCATCATCGATAACGCGGCCGTAGCGGTAGCCTCCGTCACCCGCCGCCCGGTCACCTCCGCGCGCACCATGGCCGAAGGCCACTCGGTCGCCGAAGGCGGCGCCAGCGTCTTCGGCATCGACGGCACCTACTCCGCCGAGTGGGCCGCCCTGGCCAACGGCACCGCCGTGCGCGAGCTGGACTTCCACGACACCTTCCTGGCCGCCGAATACTCCCACCCCGGAGACAACATCCCGCCGCTGCTGGCCGTCGCCCAGCACAAGGGCCTGGGCGGCAAGGAGCTCATCCGCGCGGTGGCCACCGGCTACGAGATCCAGGTCAACCTGGTCAAGGGCATCTGCCTCCACGAGCACAAGATCGACCACGTCGCCCACCTCGGCCCGTCCGTGGCCGCCGGCCTGGGCACCCTGCTGGAGCTGGACACCGAGACCATCTACCAGGCCGTGGGCCAGGCGCTGCACACCACCACCGCCACCCGCCAATCCCGCAAGGGCCTTATTTCCTCCTGGAAGGCCTACGCCCCGGCGTTCGCCGGCAAGATGGCCATCGAGGCCGTCGACCGGACCATGCGCGGCGAGGGCGCGCCGGCCCCCATCTGGGAGGGCGAGGACGGCTTCATCGCCTGGATGCTGCACTCCCCGGAGCGCACCTACACCGTGCCGCTGCCTGCCCCCGGCGAGGCCAAGCGCGCCATCCTGGACACCTACACCAAGGAGCACTCCGCGGAATATCAGTCCCAGGCGCCCATCGACCTGGCCATCCGCATGAAGCAGACCCTGGCGGACAAGGGCCTAGACACCGCCAACATCGAGTCCATCGTCCTGCACACCTCGCACCACACCCACTACGTCATCGGCACCGGCGCGAACGACCCGCAGAAGATGGACCCGCAGGCCTCCCGCGAGACCCTGGACCACTCCATCATGTACATCTTCGCCGTGGCCCTGCAGGATGGCGGCTGGCACCACGTGGACTCCTACCTGCCGGAGCGCGCCGCCCGCCCGGACACCGTGGAGCTGTGGCACAAGATCTCCACCGTGGAAGACCCCGAGTGGACCCGCCGCTACCACTCCCACGACCCGAACGAGAAGGCCTTCGGCGCCAAGGCGGTCATCACCTTCAACGACGGCACCGTGGTCGAGGACGAGATGGCCGTGGCCAATGCCCACCCGCTGGGCGCGCGCCCGTTCGAGCGCGACAACTACATCGCCAAGTTCCGCACCCTCGCCGAGGGCTTGGTCGACCCGGCCGAGCAGGACCGCTTCCTGGCCGCCGCCCAGAACCTGCGCGAACTCAACGATCTGAGCGAGCTCAATGTCCGGCTTAACGATGCCGCCCTCGCCCAAGCCCCCAACACCCCGGAAGGACTCTTCTAATGGCTGGCCTGTTTGGTTCCACCGTCACCGATACTGAGAAGCGCCAGGCGCTGCGCCAGGCCCTGGCGGACGAGAACATCACCACGTTGCCCGGCGCCTTCAACCCGCTGACCGCGCGGCTTATCCAGGACATCGGCGGCTTCGGCGGCGTCTACATCTCCGGTGCCGTGCTGGCCAACGACCTGGGCCTGCCGGACATCGGCCTGACCACCCTGACCGAGGTGGCCCAGCGCGCCGGGCAGATCGCCCGCGTGACCGACCTGCCCGTGCTGGTCGATGCCGACACCGGCTTCGGCGAGCCCATGTCCGCCGCCCGCACCATCGCCGCGCTGGAGGACGCCGGCCTGGCCGGCTGCCACCTGGAGGACCAGGTCAACCCGAAGCGCTGCGGCCACCTAGACGGCAAGGAGGTCGTGGAAACCGACGTGATGGTGCGCCGCATTACCGCTGCCGTCAACGAGCGCCGCGACGAGAACTTCGTCATCTGTGCGCGTACGGACGCCGCCGGCATCCATGGCATCGACGAGGCCATCGAGCGCGCCAAGGCCTACGCCGACGCCGGCGCCGACCTGATCTTCACGGAGGCGCTCTACAGCCCCGCGGACTTCGAGAAGTTCCGCGCCGCGGTGGACATCCCGCTGCTGGCCAACATGACGGAGTTCGGTAAGACCGAGCTGCTCAGCGCCCAGCAACTGCAGGATCTGGGCTACAACGCCGTCATCTGGCCGGTCTCGACCTTCCGCGTGGCCATGGGCGCGACCGAGGACTTCCTCCGCGACATGGCGAATACCGGCTTGCAGACCGAATGGCTCGAGCGCATGCAGCACCGCTCCCGCCTCTACGAGCTGGTCCGCTACGACGAGTACAACGCCTTCGACAACTCGGTGTTCACCTACTCCAAGGACTCCTACCGTCCTACCTTCTAAACCCCACCACCCACCTTCGTTGAAAGAAAGGGGCATTCACCATGTCTGATACCGCAGCTGATACCAAGAACCAGGAACCGGAGATCCGCAAGGGCCTCTACGGCGTCGTCGTCGACGAGACCGCCATCTCCAAGGTCGTCCCGGAGACCAACTCCTTGACCTACCGCGGCTACCCGGTCCAGGAACTGGCCCGCTACTGCTGCTTCGAGGAGGTCGCCTACCTGCTGTGGAACGGCAAGCTGCCCGGCCAGGAATCCCTCATCCGCTTCTCCGCCCGGGAAAAGGCCCTGCGCCACCTGGACCGCCACCTCATCGACCTGATCAAGTCGATGCCGCTGTCCTGCCACCCGATGGACGTCCTGCGCACCGCCATCTCCTACATCGGCGCCCAGGACCCGGAGGCCTACACCCGCGACTCCGAGCACATCCGCCGCACCGCCCTGGAGCTGATGGCCAAGATCCCGACGATCATCGCCCTGGACCTCCGCCGCCGCCGCGGTGAGGACTACATCCAGCCCTCCCGCAAGAAGGGCTTCGCCGAGAACTTCCTGTGGATGGTCTTCGGCGAGGAGGAAGGCTCCCCGGCCAACAACCGCGCTGATATCGAGGCATTCGACAAGTCGCTCATCCTCTACGCGGAGCACTCCTTCAACGCCTCCACCTTCTCCGCCCGCGTGGTTACCTCCACCATGTCGGACACCTACTCCGCCATCGTGGCCGCCATCGGCGCCCTCAAGGGCCCGCTGCACGGCGGCGCCAACGAGGCCGTGATGAAGAACTTCCTGGAGGTCGCGGATCCGGCCAAGGCGGAGGAGTGGACCAAGAACAAGCTGGCCAACAAGGAACTGGTCATGGGCTTTGGTCACCGCGTCTACAAGAACGGCGACTCCCGCGTTCCCACCATGGAGGCCGCCTTCAAGGAGCTGGCCAAGGAGCACGGCCAGGAGCAGTGGGTCGAGATGTACGACATCATGGCGAAGACCATGTACGAAAACACCTCCATCAAGATCCGCCCGAACCTGGACTTCCCGGCCGGCCCTGCCTACCACATCCTGGGCTTCGACATTGAGTTCTTCACGCCCATCTTCGTGATGTCCCGCATCACCGGCTGGACCGCCCACATCGTGGAGCAAAACGAGAACAACTCGCTCATCCGCCCGCTGTCCGCCTACGTTGGCGAGGAGCAACGCTCGGTCCCGCCGAAGTCCTACTAAGACCCACCCCCGGCCGGGGTCCGGTCGCCGAAATTCTCCCAGCACACCCATCCGTTCCTGATCCTGCTCGACGGTGCGTGTGCTGGGCTTTTCCGGCTTTACATCCTTAACAAAAAGACTGTTGCAACTGTGTGAATCTTTGCACTGGAAATCGTCCCTAAAACGGTCGTGATCGAACTAAGATGTAAGTTGCATCACTCACTGAACTGAAAGGAAAACTCGTGGTTCAGACTGCTCCCGCCTCGTTCTCGAAGGTGCTCGTCGCTAACCGCGGCGAGATTGCCGTGCGTGCCTTCCGCGCGGCCTTTGAGACCGGGGCCACCACCGTTGCTGTCTATCCCCGGGAGGACCGAAACTCCTTCCACCGGGCTTTCGCGGACGAGGCCGTGCGTATCGGCACCGAAGGCCAGCCGGTGAAGGCCTACCTGGATATCGAGGAAATCATCCGGGCAGCGAAGAAGTCCGGCGCGGACGCCGTCTACCCGGGCTACGGCTTCCTGTCCGAGCGCGCGGATCTCGCGCGGGCGTGCCAGGAGGCTGGCATCAAATTCATCGGCCCGACCCCGGAAACGCTGGATCTGACCGGCGACAAGGCGGCCGCCGTGCACGCGGCCGAGGAGGCCGGGCTGCCGACCCTGAAGGACTCCGAGCCGTCCACCGACGTGGACCAGCTGGTTTCTTACGCCGAGGACTTCCAGTTCCCGGTCTTCGTCAAGGCCGTGGCCGGCGGCGGCGGGCGCGGCATGCGCTTCGTCGAGACGCCGGGGGAGCTTAAGGAAAAGGCAGCGGAGGCCTCCCGCGAGGCGGAGGCGGCCTTCGGCGACGGCAGCGTCTACCTGGAGACCGCCGTCATTAACCCGCAGCACATCGAGGTCCAGATCCTGGCGGATTCCCAGGGCAACGTCATCCACCTCTTCGAGCGCGACTGCTCCGTGCAGCGCCGCCACCAGAAGGTCGTCGAGATCGCCCCGGCGCCGTTCCTGGACACCGAGCTGCGCGACCGCATCTGCCAGGACGCGGTGAAGTTCTGCCGCCACATCAACTACGAGGGCGCCGGCACGGTTGAGTTCCTCGTCGACGAGCGCGGCAACCACGTCTTCATCGAGATGAACCCGCGCGTGCAGGTCGAGCACACCGTGACCGAGGAGGTCACCGGCGTGGACATCGTGAAGTCCCAGATGCAGATCGCCGCCGGTGCCAGCCTGGAGGACCTGGGCCTTAACCAGGAGGCCATCCACCTGACCGGCTCGGCGCTGCAGTGCCGTATCACCACCGAGGACCCGAACAACGGCTTCCGCCCGGACACGGGCACGCTGACGGCGTACCGCTCGCCGGGCGGAGCCGGCGTGCGCCTCGACGGCGCGACCGCGGTCGGCGCGGAGATCTCCCCGAACTTCGACTCCCTGCTGGTGAAGATGACCTGCCGCGGCAAGGACTTCCAGCAGGCGGTGGCCCGTGCAATCCGCGCGCTCAACGAGTTCACGGTCTCCGGCGTCTCCACCAACATCGGCTTCCTGCGCGCCCTGCTGCGGGAGCCGGATTTCACCGCGCACCGTATTGACACCGGCTTCATTGCCAACCACCCGGACCTGCTCAAGGCCCCGCCGGCCAGCGACGAGCCGGGCCGCATCCTGGACTACCTGGCCGAGACCACCGTCAACCGCCCCAACGGCGAGCGCCCGACGCCGCTGCGCCCGTTCGACAAGCTGCCGGAGCGCTCCCACCGCGACTCCGATCTGCCGCGAGGCTCCCGCGACGAGCTGCGCGAGCTGGGCCCGAAGGGCTTCGCGGAGAAGCTGCGCACTCAAGACGCCCTGGCGGTCACGGACACCACCTTCCGCGACGCACACCAGTCGCTGCTGGCCACCCGCGTGCGCGGCACCACCCTGGTCTCCGCTGCCGAGCACGTCGCGCGCCTGACCCCGAACCTGTACTCCGTGGAGGCCTGGGGCGGGGCCACCTTCGACGTGGCCATGCGCTTCCTCCACGAGGACCCCTGGGTCCGCTTGGACATGCTGCGCGAAGCCATGCCGAACGTCAACATCCAGATGCTGCTGCGCGGCCGCAACACCGTCGGCTATACCCCGTACCCGGACAAGGTCTGCCACTCCTTCGTGGAGGAAGCCGCCCGCTCCGGCGTGGACGTCTTCCGCATTTTCGACGCCCTGAATGACGTCAGCCAGATGCGCCCGGCTATCGATGCCGTCCTCGAGACCGGCACCACCGTCGCCGAGGTCGCCCTGGCCTACTCCGGGGACATGACCTCCCCGCAGGAAGACATCTACACGCTGGACTACTACCTGCGACTGGCCGAGCAGATCGTCGAATCCGGCGCCCACGTGCTGGCCATCAAGGACATGGCCGGCCTGCTGCGCCCGGACGCGGCCAGCAAGCTGGTTATGGCCCTGCGCAAGAACTTCGACCTGCCGGTGCACGTGCACACCCACGACACCGCGGGCGGCCAGCTGGCCACCTACTACGCGGCGGCCCTGTCCGGTGCCGACGCCGTCGATGGCGCCTCGGCCCCGCTGGCGGGCACCACCTCGCAGCCGTCCCTGTCCGCCATCGTCGCCGCCCTGGCGAACACCAAGCGGGACACCGGCATCGACCTGCAGGCCGTCTCCGATCTGGAGCCCTACTGGGAGGCCGTGCGCCAGGTCTACGCCCCGTTCGAGAACGGCATCCCGGGCCCGACGGGCCGGGTCTACAAGCACGAGATCCCGGGCGGCCAGCTGTCCAACCTGCGCGCCCAGGCCTCCGCGCTGGGCCTGGCCGACCGCTTCGAGGTCATCGAGGACACCTACGCCGCCGTCAATGAGATGCTGGGTCGGCCGACCAAGGTCACCCCGTCCTCGAAGGTCGTCGGCGACCTAGCGCTGCACCTGGTGGGCGCCGGCGTCGACCCGGCGGACTTCGCCAAGGAGCCGACCAAGTACGACATCCCGGACTCCGTCATCGCCTTCCTGCGCGGCGAGCTGGGCACCCCGTCCAGCGGCTGGCCGCCGCTGCGCGACAAGATCCTCTCCGGCCGCGCGGGTGAGAAGGAAGGGCCGCAGATTTCTGAGATCCCGGCCGAGCAGGCCCGCCACCTGGACTCGGAGGATTCCACCGAGCGCCGCGAGGCACTCAACCACCTGCTCTTCCCGAAGCAGTTCGAGGAGTTCAAGGAGTTCCGCCGCCAGTACGGCAACACCGAGGCGCTCAACGATGCCGAGTTCTTCTACGGCCTGACCGAGGGCGAGGAGAAGATCGTCCACTTCTTCCCGGAAAACAGCACGGAGCGTGAGTCCCTCAACGCCATGGTCGTGCGGCTGGACGCGGTCGGCGAGCCGGATGAGAAGGGCATGCGCTCGGTCATCCTCAACGTTAACGGCCAGATTCGCCCGATGAAGGTGCGCGACCACTCCGCCGAGTCCACCGTCGCGACGGTGGAGAAGGCCGACCCGGCCAACCCGGGCCACGTGGCCGCCCCGTTCGCGGGCGTGGTCAACCCGACCGTCAAGGTCGGCGATGAGGTTGAAGAGGGTGATCAGGTCGCCGTCATCGAGGCCATGAAGATGGAGGCGTCCATCTCCGCCACCCAGTCCGGCACGGTGGAGCGCCTGGCCATCGGCCAGGCCACCAAGGTCGAGGGCGGCGACCTCATCGTGGTGGTCAGCTAGCCCTAGGAAGGCTAGAAGTAGTAAATCATGGTCCCCGGTTCGCCGCCGGGGACCTCCAGCGGGGTGAAACCGGCGGCATCGTAGAGCCGGCGGGCCCGCTCGTTGCGCGGATCGACCCACAGGGAGATCGCCGGCGCGGTCTGCTCCCGGGCGAGATCGATGACGTTGCGCAGCAGGCGCTTGCCCAGGCCCAGGCCGGCGTAGCGCCGCTCGACGGCGATGCACAGCTCGGGGATGTCTTCCGGGTCGAATTCCGTGGCCCACTGGCTGTCATCGTGGGGATCAGCGTCTGGGCGGCCGGTGTAGGCCACGCCCTTGTGCTCGCCGGTGAAGTAGCGCAGCCAGGCCCCGCCGGCTGGGACCTCGTACTCGGAGATGGCGAGGACCCCGCCGTCCACGCGCGGGGACCATTCGCCCACGTAAGCGCCGATGTCGCGCAGGTGTTCCTCGCCCAGCGCGGCCGTCTCGTCACCGAGCACGTCGGTCAGGTAGAACAGGCGCGACAGGTAGGTGCGGTCATCATCCTGGGCCAGCCGCAGCCTGATCCCCGTGTCGTTGACGTCGGGGTGCAGCGGGGTGCGGCGCTCAGAAGGGGAGGGGGCATTATTAGTCATGCCCACCAGCCTAGCTACTTGATCTCCAGCATGGGGTTGCCCTTGTTGATCTGGGCGCCGGTCTCCACGGCCAGGCCCGTGACCACGCCGGCCTTGTGGGCCTTGACCGGGTTTTCCATCTTCATGGCCTCCAGCACGATGAGGACGTCGCCCTCGGCGACCTCCTGCCCCTCCTCGACGGCGACCTTGATGACGGTGCCCTGCATGGGCGCGACCACGGCGTCGCCGGACACGGCCGCCTTGGAGCCGCCGCCGCGGCGCTTCTTGGACTTCTTCTTCGGCGCCCCCGCGCCGGCGCCCAGGACCAGATCGCCCGGCAGGGCCACCTCGACGCGGCGGCCGTTGACCTCCACGACGTACTTCTGGGCAGGCAGGGCCTCGACGTCCTCGGCCTCGGCGGCTTCTGGGTCCTGGTAGACCGGCAGGTCACCGGACCACTCTTCCTCGATCCACTTGGTGTAGACGTCGAAGGACTCGCCGTCGCCGCGGAAGGCGGGATCGGCCACGATGGCCTGGTGGAAGGGGATGACCGTCGGCAGGCCGGTGACGGTGAATTCTCCGAGGGCGCGGGCGGAGCGCTGCAGGGCGGTCTCGCGGTCCGGGCCCCAGACGATGAGTTTGCCCAGCATGGAGTCGAACTGTCCGCCGATGACGCTGCCGGCGCGCACGCCGGAATCCACGCGCACGCCCGGGCCGGTCGGCTCGCGGTAGTCCACCACGGTGCCCGGGGCCGGCATGAAGCCGGCGGCGGCGTCCTCGCCGTTGATGCGGAACTCGAAGGCGTGGCCGCGCGGGGTCGGGTCCTCGCTAAAGGGCAGCTTTTCGCCCTGGGCAATGCGGAACTGCTCGCGCACCAGGTCCAGGCCGGTGGTCTCCTCGGAGGCCGGGTGCTCGACCTGCAGGCGGGTGTTGACCTCGAGGAAGGAGATGAGCCCGTCGGAACCGACCAGGTATTCCACGGTGCCGGCGCCGTAGTAGCCGGCCTCGCGGCAGATGCGCTTGGCCGAGTCGTGGATGGTGGCGCGTTGCTCGTCGGTCAGGAAGGGGGCCGGCGCCTCCTCGACCAGCTTCTGGAAGCGGCGCTGCAGGGAGCAGTCGCGGGTGCCGACTACCACGACGTTGCCGTGCATGTCGGCCAGGACCTGGGCCTCGACGTGGCGGGCCTTGTCCAGGTAGCGCTCCACAAAGCACTCGCCGCGGCCGAAGGCGGTCACGGCCTCGCGGGTGGCGGACTCGAAGAGCTCCGGGATCTCCTCGTGCGTGTAGGCGACCTTCATGCCGCGGCCGCCGCCGCCGAAGGCCGCCTTGATGGCCACCGGCAGGCCGTTTTCCTGCGCGAAGGCCTCGACCTCGGAGGATTCCGCCACCGGGTCCTTGGTGCCCGGGGCCATGGGGGCGTCGGCGCGCTCCGCGATGCGCCGGGCGGTGACCTTGTCGCCCAGGGCCGCGATGGCCCCCGGGGAGGGGCCGATCCAGATGAGGCCGGCGTCGAGGACGGCCTGGGCGAAGTCGGCGTTCTCGGACAGGAAGCCGTAGCCGGGGTGGATGGCGTCGGCGCCGGACTTGGCGGCGGCGTCGAGGATCTTGTCGAAGACCAAATAGGACTCGGCAGAGGTGGTCCCGCCCAGCGCGAAGGCCTCGTCGGCAAGCTCGACGAAGGGGGCGGTGGCATCGGGTTCGGCGTAGACCGCTACGGAGCTGATGCCGGCATCGCGCGCAGCGCGGATGACGCGAACTGCGATCTCACCACGGTTGGCGATGAGCACCTTGGTGATCTTCTTTTGTTCAACTGCCACAGCAGGAATCCTCCTGAAAAACTAGTATTGGATCGCTTACTATTCTTGCATATCAAAACATGAGAAAACCGTCAGGTTATAAAAATTATGCAAAAAATAATCCCGTACCAGGTTAGATACGGGAATTTCTCCGGCGTGTTACACCCAGCTCGGCTTAGACACTAGGATTCTAGCGCTCGATGGGCATTCGAACCATATTGCCCCACTCGGCCCAGGAGCCGTCGTAGGTGCGGACGTTCTCGACTCCCAGCAGGAATTTGAGGACGAACCAGGTGTGCGCGGCCTGCGCGCCGACGTGCGAATAGAGGATGGTGGGATCCCCGGCGTTCAGATTGCCGTAGTTGACCCGCAGATCCTCCAGGGGGCGGAAGGTGCCGTTCGGGTACATCGCGCGGTCCCACTCCAGGTTGGTCGCGCCCGGGATGTGGCCGTGGCGGATGGTAGTGCCGTAGGCGGAGTTGCCCTGTGGGGAGGCGCTGGTCGGCTGGCCGGCGAATTCCTCGGGGCTGCGGGTGTCCACGATGACGGCGTCTGTGGTGCGCAGCTCGTCGACGAAGACGCGGTGCGGGGCGTCGTCGCGCTCGACGGCCGGGTAATCGGAGGCCGGAAATTCCGGCACGGCGAAGGAGGTGTCGCGCTCCTCGGCCATCCAGGCGTCGCGCCCGCCGTCGAGCAGCCGCGTGTCCGGGTGCCCGTAGAGCTCGAAGACCCACAGGGCGTAGGCGGCCCACCAGTTGGACTTGTCGCCGTAGAAGACTACGGTGTCCTCGCGGTTAATGCCCTTGTCCTGCATGAGCTGCTGGAAGGCCGCGCCGTCGATGATGTCGCGGATGGTCGGGTCCAGTAGTTCCTTCTGGAAGTTGATGCGGCTGGCGGTGGGGATGTGCCCGATGTCGTAGAGCAGGGAGTCCTCGTCGACCTCGATGACTCGTAGACCTTTCACCCCGAGCCGTGCGGACAGCCACGGCGCGGAGACCAAGCGGCCGGGGTGGGCGAAGTCCTGGAAGGGCGGGTGCGGGTCGAATTCGGTCATGCTCTTTGAAACCTTTCGTCGGGATGCGGTGCGCGCCGTATGTCAAGGCTGGTAGGGGGTTGTACGGCGCGGTCCGAAAAGCGTTGACCCAGCCGCCGGGGCCGGGGCCGGCGCGGCTGAATCACGGTTGAATCTTCGTATAACTTTTACTGCCCCATACTCTACCGCGCGGAAAACGATTGGTCACTTCTCCGCGACGGGTGTGGTATTCAATACATTCTTGCGCCCGCCGATGCCCCCTTTCCCGGGCCCGCGCGGCCCCTCCGGGGATCTGGTTATAACAAGTGTGCTGGTAGGGTACATGCGCGCTTTTCGCCCGCCCCTTTAAGGCCGGCAAATCCCGCCTTAAGGTGGGACAAAGGGGGTATTTTCCGGCGCGCGCGGCGGCGGGAAGTCCGATAAATTAAAGGGTGTGGGAGCCGCTAGAAATCCGGTGTCCCAGACGTGACCGATGCTCCCTTTCCCGAAAGGTTTCACCCATGCACAAAGCCATCGTCGTCTTCGAAGTTGAAGGCGGATCCGACAAGCAGTTCAACGGCCACCGCAAGGACACCATGCCCATCGTCGAGTCTCTGCAGGAGGCCGGCTGGCACTCCGAGGTCGTCTACTTCCGCCCGGAGTGGTCCGAGGATCTCTTAGACTACGTCTCCAACAACTTCGACGCCTACATCTCCCGCGTTAACCCGGGCAACATCCCGGGCGGGGAGAAGGGCTACTTCGACCTTCTGACCAGGCTGTCCGAGGCCGGCCTGGTGGGCATGTCCACCCCGGAGGAGATGATGGCCTACGGCGCCAAGGACGCCCTGGTCAAGCTGAACCAGACCGACCTGGTCCCGGAGGACACCCAGGCTTACTACGACGTCGAGAGCTTCCACGAGACCTTCCCGCAGACCCTGTCCTACGGCGAGCGCGTCCTCAAGCAGAACCGCGGGTCCACCGGATCCGGCATCTGGCGCGTGCAGCTCAAGGACAAGGAGCTGGCCGCCAGCGTCGAGCCGGGCACCACCCTGCCGCTGGATACGGAGCTCAAGTGCACCGAGGCCGTGGACAACCACACCGAGGAGCGCCAGCTGGGCGAGTTCATGGACTTCTGCGACCAGTACATCAAGGGCGACAATGGCATGCTGGTGGACATGCGCTTCATGCCGCGCATCGTCGAGGGCGAAATCCGCATCCTGCTCGTTGGCGCGGAGCCGGTCTTCGTGGTCCACAAGAAGCCGGCCGAGGGCGGCGACAACTTCTCCGCCACGCTGTTTTCCGGCGCGAAGTACACCTACGACTCCCCGGAGTCCTGGCAGGATCTGGTCGACATGTTCGCCGAGGTCCGCCCGGTCATCGCGGAGAAGCTCGGCGGCGACAACATCCCGCTGATCTGGACCGCCGACTTCATGCTCGCCGACGGTGAGAACGGCGAGGACACCTACGTCCTGGGCGAAATCAACTGCTCCTGCGTGGGCTTCACCTCCGAGCTGGACATGGGCATCCAGCAGAAGGTGGCCGCCGAGGCCATCTCCCGCGTCGAAGCCAAGCACGGCGCTCCTAAGACTGGCTAACAACAACCGTTAGAGAAAACCGCCCCGGGACTTGAAAACAGTCGCGGGGCGGTTTTTAAGGTCTATCAGCTAGTCCAGCAGGGCAGCGACCGACCCCGGGTCGGCATCGCTAAGCATCTGGCGCAGGCGGTCGTACTCGTCCTGCTCGCCGATGGCCTGGGCCGCGTGCGCCAGAGTCGCGATGGCGCGCAGCACGCCCTGGTTCGGCTCGTGGGAATAGGGGACCGGGCCCCAGCCCTTCCAGCCGTTGCCGCGCAGGCGGTCCAGGCTGCGGTGGTAGCCGGTGCGCGCGTAGGCGTAGGCGGTGATATACGCGGTCGGCAGGGCCTCATCGGAGCGCAGCCGGGCCAGCTCCTGCTCGGCCAGTGTGGCCCACAGCAGCGGCGAGTCGGGGTGCTCGACGATGCCGGCGGACAGGTCCTGCGTGGACTCCGCGCCGGGATCGGCCGGCAGCTTGATCGGATTAGGGGCAAGCATGTCTTTCATCTCCATGGCATGCCAGTATAGTCGCGCCCGCCCGCTCCTGTCTGGGGCGTGTGCGGGGCTTAAGGCTGGTCCCAGAAGTCCGCCACGCGCAGCCCGAAGGAGTACAGCGCCCGGCGCACCACCGGCAGGGACAGGCCGATAACGGAGGAGGGATCGCCCTCGATGCCGTCGATGAACCAGCCGCCCAGGGCCTCCAAGGTGAACGCGCCGGCGCATTCGAGCGGCTCGCCGGTTGCGGCGTAGGCGTCGATGTCGGCCTCCTCGGCCGCGGCGAAATGGACCGCCGTGCTGGCGGTCTCCACGAATTCCTCCCCGCCGAAGATCACGCAGTGCCCGGTCAGCAGGTGGGCGGTGCGCCCGGCCTGGGCGCGCCAGCGCTCCACGGTCGCCTTGCGGGTGTGCGGCTTGCCCTGCAGCTGCCCGTCCAGCAGGAGCATGCTGTCGCCGCCGATGACGACGTCGCCGGCGTGTTCCTCCGCCACGGCGTGGGCCTTGGCGCGCGCCAAGGCGGCGACGACCTCGGCGGGCGAGGCGTCCGGCAGGCCTGCCCGGATGGCCTCCTCGTCCACCCCAGCGGGGGCCAGCACCGGGTCAATCCCGCCGGAACGCAGGATGCCGGCCCGCGACGGCGACTGGGAGGCCAAGACGATGCGCGGCCGGCGCGCCGCCGCGTTGTTATCAGCGGGCATCGTTAGTAGTAACGCACGTTGCGGAAGGCGTTCGGGTTGTACTCCACCCGGCCCGGCAGGCCGCCCCGGCCGTAGTCGCGTGCGCCCCACAGATTGCGCTCGCCCGTGCCGGCGCCGGCGGCGGCCGCGCGGGCCTGGGCGGCGAGCTGGGTGAACACGGCGGTCAGGGCCGCGATCTCGGTGTCGCTGGGCTGACCCTTGACTACCTGGAACAGGGGCTTGGATGCGGACACTGCTGCGGACACGGTATCGGACACTGCGGGTGGCTCCTCACTATGGGTGGTAACTGGCACGGGCGGGGCGGGCGTTAGAGCGTTATATTACCGTGCTTTTTCATGGAGGGTTGGGAAATCTTGCGCTCGAGCAGGCGCAGCCCCTCGACTAGGTGGCCGCGGGTGGTGGCCGGCTCGATGACGGCGTCGACCAGCCCGCGCTCGGCCGCGGCATAGGGGTGCAGGAACTGCTCGGCCAGCTCCGCTTCCTGCTCGGGCGTGGCCGCGTCGCCGTAGATGGCGCGGGCGGCTTGGGAGGCCTGGGTGACCGCGATCTGGGCGGTGGGCCAGGCGTAAGCCAGGTCGGCGCCCAGGTCCTTGGAACCCATGAAGACGTACGCCGGGCCGATGGCCTTGCGGGTGATAATTGTCAGCTTGCCGACGCTGGCCTCGGCGAAGGCGAAGGCCAGCTTGTTGGCGCGGCGCAGCAGGCCGGCCTGCTCCTCGGCCGGCTGGGGCAGGAAGCCGGGCGAGTCGACGAACTCGATGATGGGGGTATTAAAGGCGTCGCAGGTGCGGATGAACCGGGCCGCCTTGTCGCAGGCCGCCCCGTCCAGCGTGCCGGCCAGGGCCAGCGGCTGGTTGGCCACTAGCCCCACGGCGCGGCCCTCGATGCGGGCGAAACCGGTCACGACGTTGCCGGCGAAGTCGGCCTGGATTTCGAAGAAGGAATCCGGATCCACAACGGCCGCGATGACCTCGGTGATGTCGAAGGCGCGGGACTCTTCGTCGGGCACGATGGAATCTAGGGCGCGGGCGGTCTCGTCGACGTTGTCCGCAATGGATCCGTGGGAGATCTCCGCGTCCGTGCGCGGGGCCTCGGCGCGGTTGTTGACCGGCAGGTAGGAAAGGGCGGTGCGTGCCAAGTCCAGGGCCTGGGCGTCGCTCTCCGCGATGAGGTGGGCGGTGCCGTTGGTGGTCAGGGCGTCCGCGCCGCCCAGCTCCTCGGCGGTCGTCTCGGCGCCGGCGACCTCTTGGACCACGGCCGGGGCCGCCTGGTGCAGGGCGCCGCCGCGGGCCACGATGACCAGATCGGCCAGGGCCGGGGCGAAGGCGGCCATGCCCTCGTTGTCGCCGACCACGACGGCCACCTGCGGGATGAGGCCGGAGGCGCGCGTGACGGCGGCCATGATGCGCGCGTGCATGCTCAGGCTGACGATGCCCTCCTGCACGCGCGGGCCCGCCGACTCGTGGATGCCCACCATGGGCACGCCGGTCTTCAGTGCCAAGTCGTAGAGCTTGCAGATCTTTTCCCCGGTGACCTCGCCCAGGGTGCCCTCGAAGACGGAGGCGTCCTGGCTGAAGACGCAGACGCGGCGGCCGTCGATGGTGCCGTAGCCGGTCACCACGCCGTCGGTGTAGGGGCGGTCGTGCTCGCGGCCGAAGTCGGTGGAGCGGTGGCGGGCCAAGGCGTCCGTCTCGACGAAAGATCCCTCGTCCAGTAGGTCGAGCACCCGCTGGCGGGCGTCGGTCGGGCCCTCAGCGCCGGTGGGCTGGCGGGACTCGCTCAGGCGGTTGTCCAGATCGGTGATCTTGCCGGCAGTCGTTTTCAGATCCGGTTTATCTGTCATAATCGCTTAGTCTACAACCTCTAAAAATAAAACAAACTCGCAGCCTGGCGGTGGCTGAGCCGCCCGGCCGCAGTGGTACCTCCATAATGTCGGAGATAACCGGTGCGGCGTTAACACCCCGCCCCGGTAAGTGGGATGCGCCGGGACGCCGCGTCGTGGCTATCGGTTGTAGGGCCTGCTACAGCGGCATGTTGCCGTGCTTGCGGCTGGGCCGAGGCACGGACTTGTCTGCGTAGAGGCGCAGGTTCTTGGCCACCATGGCGCGGGTCTCGGACGGCAGGATGACGGCATCGATAAGCCCGCGCTCGGCGGCCTTGTACGGGTTGAGCATGTGGTCTTCGTACTCGCGCTCGAAGGACTTGGCCAAAGCCTGCTCGTCGACGCCCTTTTCGCGGGCGGCCTTGAGCTCCTTGCGGTAGATGAAGCCGACGGCGCCGGCCGCGCCCATGACGGCGATCTGGGCCGTCGGCCAGGCGAGGTTGACGTCCGCGCCCAGCCCCTTGGAGCCCATGACGCAGTAGGCGCCGCCGTAGGCCTTGCGCATGGTCACCGTGATCTTCGGGACGGTGGCCTCGCCGTAGGCGTAGAGCAGCTTCGCGCCGTGGCGCAGGATGCCGTCGTGCTCCTGGGACGCGCCCGGCAGGAAGCCGGGGACGTCGACGAGCATGACGATCGGGATGTTGTAGGCGTCGCAGGTGCGCACGAAGCGGGCGGCCTTCTCGGAGGAGTCGATGTCCAGGCAGCCGGCGAAGACCTGCGGCTGGTTGGCCACGAACCCGACGGTCTGGCCCTCGATGCGCCCGAAGGCGATGACCACGTTCTCGGCGCGCTCGGCCTGGATCTCCAAGTACTCGGCGTCGTCCGTCAGGGCGGCGATGACGTCCTTGACGTTGTAGGGCTGGGTGGGCGAGTCCGGGATGATCTCGTCCAGGGCCAAGTCGTCGACGCTGGTCTCGGTGACCGGCTCGAAGGGCTCGACGGGGCTGCGCTGCTGGTTGTTGGACGGCAGGTAGCCCAGCAGATCGTGGACCCAGTCGAGGGCCTCCTCGTCGGTGGCGGCGGTGTAGTGGGAGTTGCCGGCCGAGACCATGTGGACGCCGGCGCCGCCGAGCTCCTCCTGCGTGATTTCCTCGCCCGTGACGGTCTTGATGACGTCGGGGCCGGTGACGAACATCTTGGACTTCTTGTCCACCATGACCACGAAGTCGGTCAGGGCGGGGGAGTAGGCGTTGCCGCCGGCGCAGGCGCCCATGATGACGGAAATCTGGGGCACGACGCCGGAGGCCTTGACGTTTTGGTAGAAGGTCTGGGCGATCCAGTCGAGGGAGACCGCCCCGTCCTGGATGCGCGCGCCCGCGCCCTCGTAGAGGCCGATGAGCGGCCGGCCGGTGGTCACGGCCAGCTCCATAATCTTGACCATCTTCTCGCCGTAGACCTCGCCCAAGGCGCCGCCGAAGACGGTGCCGTCCTGGCTGAAGATGCACACCTCGCGCCCGTCGATGGTGCCCCAGCCGGTAACGATGCCGTCCGTGGTCGGCCGCTTGGCATCCATCCCGAAGTCGGTGGTGCGGTGCTTGGCCAGCATGTCGGTCTCGACGAAGGAGTCTTCGTCCAGCAGGTAGTCCAAGCGCTCGCGGGCGGTCAGGCGCTCCTGGGAGTGCACCTTCTCGAAGGCCTTCTGGCCCAGGGGTGCCTCGGCCTCGGCGCGGCGGCGTTTAAGCTCGGCGATCTTGCCGGCGGTGGTGTTGGCGTCGTTCAAGCTGTCTAGTTCCGTCAAACGTGAGGAAATGGTCATGTTTAGGGATGGTAGTGCGAAAAGTCCCCTCCATTCTAGACCCAACCGGCGTTAATTTTGCATGAGAAACGAAATTCGCAGCTCGCGAGTCAAATATGAGATTGTCCTCACGTTTTTCCTGGGCCTCCGGGTTGCCCCCATTAGGGGGTACGCACCGCTGCCGATGTCGCTCCGCTGCCGCCGTTGCCGCCCCGCCCTGCTGTAGCCAGAGAGTCCCGCCCGCGGTTCCTGCCGGAAGTTTCCACCTGCCCTTGCGCAGGAGCTTCCGGGAAGCTTAAAATCTCCGTATAGTTCAGTGAAGGGGTCTTGGGCCGCACTCTCAAGACAAGGAACCCTTAAAGTGCACGCACCCAAGGCGTTAAACGTAGGGAAGAAGGGCTGGGCACGAGCAGCCGTCGCCATCGTCGCGGCGGCACTGGTCCCGCTGGTAGCCAGCCCCGCAGTTCCGGCACGGGCCGTTCCGCCCATGCCGCAGGGATACCCTATTGCCAACCTCTACAAGTCCTGCGATGCCGCCGGCAAGAACAACCCGGAGCCCGAGTGGCGCTTCGGGGAGACCGGGCGTCGCTACCTCAGCGACGGCACGCTCCAATTCACCAACACCACCGATCAGGAAGTTCCCTACACCGCCGAGGTGGAAACGGGCACCAACCACGAGATCGATGCCAACTCCAAGGCCAAGCTGCCCAATGGCTGGGACACGACCGCCAAGTCCGACATCGGCCTGAAGATGACCAACGGCTGGCGCGACACCGAGACCTTCGGCCCGGTCAAGCTGGCCCCGGGTGAATCCTTCCGCGTCGAATACGGCGTCATCGAGAAGGACTTCATCTCCATGTTCGTCAGCTGCAACGACGGCCGCCTGGAAAACACCCCGGGCTCAAACGTCGTGCGCGGCACCGGCCCGGCCGAGCGTTACGCGTTCGCCTACATCATCCGGGCGGACGGCACGGTCTCCGATCTGGCCATGGAGATCCCCTCGCGTTCCCCGGGCGCGAACAGTAAGCCCATCGACGGCACCTATACCTCCGTGTCCGGTCCCAGCCTGGAAAAGATCGCCGATCCGGCCCGCGACGAGGTCGTCGAACCGACCACCGAGCCGCAGCGCGAGGACGACTGGCCCAACGAGGGCGACGCCTGCCAGGCCGGCACCCGCACCTGGTACCCGCTGGACATCACCGCCGTCCAGCCGACCTACCGCAAGCCAGGCTATTCCACCGACTTCCTCAACTGGTCGAAGAAGGATTACGAGTATGCCCCGGTCACCGACTTCGTCGTCGGCGCCGAGCACCACCCGTACACCAACTGGCAGGGCAACCGCGGTGACATCCCGCGCGGCTGGCTCGAGTCCGTCGGCGCCGTCAAGCGCGCTTACATGCCGGTCGGCACGGAGCTGGGCCACGTGGACCTGGCTGCCGGGGAGCGCGTGCGCGTCGAGTACGGCACGACGATGACCCGCATCAACTACCGCGAAATCACCTGCGGCAAGGACGGCAAGTACAGCCTGACCTCGAACTACAAGCAGACCTCGGCGCCCAGCGGTTTCTGGGCCGAGGCCACCATCACCAGCCCGGGCGGGGCCAAGCGCACCGTCGATGTCACCCCGGACGAGTACCGGTCGCTGCCGGTGCCCACCCAGTCCACCTACTAACACCCCGGCCGCCTACTAACCCCAGGCCACCCAAAACCACATATTTCAAGGAGTTTCCTCATGCACGCATTCAACGCAATCTCTTCCCGCGCCCTCGCCGGCCTGACCGGCCTGGCCCTGGCCGGCGGCATCGTCGCCGCCGCGTCCGGCGCCCCGGCCGCCCAGGCCCTGCCGGCCCGTGACCTGGGCCCGGCTAACCCGACCGTCATCGGCGAGCAGTGCGCCAACCCGGGCGATACCGGCCAGACCGTCGACATCAAGCGCACCTACTTCGACGGCTCCGCCGGCACCTGGACCGTGTCCAACTACAACGACGAGCCGCTGCCGGTGACCCGCTCCATCAAGGAGACTAAAACCAAGACCTGGAACGTCTCCGCCGGCATCGACTTCAAGCTGCTGGATCTCATCAACATCAGCTTCTCCTCCAGCTACACCGACAGCCAGTCCTACGAGGTCGGCGAGCAGGTCGGCCCGTACAACATCGCCCCGGGCAAGACCGCGGTGCTCAAGGCCGGCTGGGTCGTCTCCGACTTCGAGGGCCAGAAGACCGTCTGCGGCTCCGACCACACCTGGCAGCCCAACGGCGGCAAGTTCACCGCCACCCTGCCGAAGGAGCGCCACGTCCAGGTCTCCACCCGCGACAACACTGATTGGGGCGAGTAAGCATGGCGGGAAAGCGGCGCGCCGGACTCGCGGCGCTGTGCCTGCCGGTGGTGGTGGCGCTGGGCTACCCGGCATCGGCAAGCGCGGTCTCCCCGGCGGCGGATTTCGAGCTGCCGCAGCGCTGGAATGACGATTTCGCCCCGGGTTCGCACTGCGCGACGCCCGGCTTCACGGGCACCTATGTCACCGCGCAGCGGCGCTGGTTCAAGCAGACCGATGCCACCAGCGTGGCCAACCACACCGACGGTCCCGTGCCGGTCAGCCACACCGTGACCCAGGCGCGCACCCAGACCATCGAGGTCAGCGCCGGGGTCACCGGCGAGGGCGAGCTGGCCAAGGTGTTGACCCAGACCTACGGCTTCAACTACGTCTCCGAGCAGCACTGGAAGCTGAAGCAGAAGGTCGGCCCGTACACCCTGCCGCCGCAGTCGCAGGGCCAGCTGGTCTGGGGCTTTACGATGCTCGACGTCGACGCCCAGGACGTGCGCTGCAGCACCGACCAGGTCTGGGAGCCGACCGGCAAGCCCTACCAGGCCAGCGCCCCGGAGGCGAAGTACTCCGAGCTGCGGCTGGGCGATGCCCCGGACTGGGGCTAGCGCTAGTTCAGGTACTCGGCCGGCAGCCAGCTGTAGCCGTAGGGGCCCAGATCGACCGGTCCCAGATCCACCGGATCGGCGGAGAAGTTGTGCAGGCACAGCAGGCCGCCGCGCTGGAAGCCCAGGACCGCCTCGTGGCCGGTCTCAACGGGCTCGAATTCGGCCGTGCCCAGCTCGGGGTGGGCGTGCCGGGCGGCGATCATGCGGCGCACAGTGTGCAGCAGCGAGTCCTCGTTGTTGGCCTGCGCGGCCACGGAGGCCCCGCCGACCACGGCCCAGCGCTGCGGGGCGCGGGTGCTAAAGCCGGCGTGCTCGGTCTCGTCCCACTGCATCGGGGTGCGCACGGCGTGCCGGTCGGGCAGCGCCGGGTTGTCCAGCATCCCGATCTCGTCGCCGTAGTAAATAAACGGGGCGCCGGGCAGGGTGAACAGGAGCGAGAACATCAGCTCCACCTTCCGGCGGTCGCCGCCCATCAGCGGCATCAGCCGGCGGGCGATGCCCAGGTGGGCCCGCATGGCATCGTCCGGCAGGTAGGCCGCGTACATCTGCTCGCGCACGGACTCGTCGACCATCTCCAGGGTCAGCTCGTCGTGGTTGCGCAGGAAGGTGCCCCACTGGCAGCTGGCGGGCAGGGATCCGAGATCGTCCATGATCTCGTAGACCGGGGTGGCCGAGTTCAGCGCCAGCGCCTGGTAGAGGCGCGGCATGACGGGGAAGTTGAAGACCATGTGGAAGCGGTTGCCGGCGCCGAAGAACTCGCGCGTTTCGGCCGGCGGCTGGTTGGCCTCGGCGATCATGACGGCGCCGGGGAACTCGGCATCGATAAGCGCGCGGATCTCCTCGATGAAGGCGATGGTCTCCGGCAGGGACTCGCCGCCCAGCCCGTCGCGCTCGTAGAGGTAGGGGATGGCGTCCAAGCGGAAGCCGTCGATGCCCTTGCCCAGCCAGAAGCGGATGACGTTTTTGACCTCCTCGCGCACCGCCGGGTTGTCGTAGTTGAGATCCGGCTGGTGGGAGTAGAAGCGGTGGAAGTAGTACTGTTCGCGCACCGGATCCCACGCCCAGTTGGACTCCTCGACGTCAGTGAAGATGACGCGGATTTCCGGGTAGCGGTTCGGATCGTCGCCCCAGACGTAGTAGTCGCCGTAGGGCCCGTCCGGGTCCTGCCGGGAGGCCTGGAACCAGCGGTGATCGGAGGAGGTGTGGTTCAGCGCCAGGTCGGTGATGATGCGCATGCCGCGGGCGTGGATGGCGGCGATGAGCTCCTCGACGTCTTCCATGCTGCCGTAGACCGGGTTGACCTCGTAGTAGTCGGCGATGTCGTACCCGTCGTCGCGCAGCGGGGAGGCGTAGAAGGGCGGCAGCCACAGGCAATCGATGCCCAGCCACTGCAGGTAGTCCAGCTTCTCCGTCACGCCACTCAGCGTGCCGATGCCATCTCCCCTGCCGTCCTTAAAGGCGTGCACCAGGGCTTGGTAGAAGACGGCGTTGTGGTACCAGCTCATGTTTGGTCTTTCTGTTGAGGAAGGGTGTTTCGGGGCGCCGTGTTTTGGGCCGCGGTGCGCGGCTGCGTGCTCGGTCCGGTCCGGGCCAGGTGCGCGCGCTTGGCACGGTAGATCCCGTACAGCGCCAGGCACAAGACTCCGGCCAGAAGGTCGGGCCAGATCGCCGGTTCGGGGCGGAAGAGGTTGACCACGGCCTGGATGAGAGCCAAGGCGGCGAAGAAGCCGCAAAACCCTAAGGCCGTGTCCCAGAGGAGGGAGTAGCGCATGCGGCGCCTAGCCCTTGACTCCGCCGGCGGTCAGGCCGGCCACGATCCGGTGCTGGAAGATCAGGACCATGATGATGAGCGGGATGGTCACCAGGGCGCCGGCGGCCATGGTGGCCGCGTAGGGGTACTCGAAGGCCGAGGGCCCGGAGAAGCGCGCGATGGCCACGGTGACCGGCTCGGTGTCGGTGGAGGAGAGCTGGCGGGCCAGCATGAACTCGTTCCAGGTGGTGATGAACGCGATGATGGCCGTGGTGAACAGGGCCGGGGCGGCCAAGGGCAGCAAAATCATGCGGAAGGCCTGCGCCTTGGTGGCGCCGTCGACGCGAGCGGCCTCCTCCAGCTCCCAGGGCAGCTGCCTAAAGAAGCTGAGCAGGGTGTAGATGGTCAGCGGGAGGGCGAAGGAGATGTTCGGGATAATCATGGCCCGGTAGGTGCCGATCCAGTCCAGGTCGCCGAAGAGCTGGAAGAGCGGGGTGACCAGCGCGATGGCCGGAAACATGGAGGCCGCCAGGATGACGCCGGTGACGATCCCCTTGCCCGGGAACTCGTAGCGCGCCAGGGCGTAGGCGGTGAACACGCCCACCAGCACGGCTAGGGCGGTGGTGACCAGGGAGATGACCAGCGAGTTGGTCAGGGCCCCGAGGAAGTCGTTGCCCTTGTCGGTGGCCAGGGCGTCACGGAAATTGTCCAGGGTCAGGTGGGTCGGCCACGGGGTGGTGTCAAAGGTGTGGTCCTTGTGCCGCAGGGCGGTCACGACCATCCAGTAGAAGGGGGCTAGGCCCCAGAGGATGATGAAGAGGATGCCGGCGAAGTGGCCCACGGTTCCCCAGGAGATGCGCGGTTTCATTACTTGGCCTCCTTCTTGGACTTGGCAGAGGCGGGTACGGCAGAGGCAGGCGCTGCCGACGCGGTGCTTGCCGATGCCGCCGCTTGTTCGGCCGGGGACTCACCCGGGGCCTTCTTCCGGCCCCCGGGCAGGCCTCGCCGGGCCCGCCGCCGGCGGGGCTCCTCGGCGGTGCCCGCGATGTTGGCGCCCAGGAAGCGGATGAGGATGAAGGCGACGAAGAAGATCAGCAGGAAGATCAGGGTGGACAGCGCGGAGGCGGAGCTGAAATTGCCCTGGCGCATGTCCTCGACGACCAGCTGGGAGATGGTGGCGGTCGGCGAGTTCGAGGAGCTGGAAATCATGATGACCGGCAGGTCGTACATCCGAAGCGCGTCGAGGGTGCGGAAGAGGATGGCCACCATCAGGGCCGGCCGGACCAGCGGCAGGGTGATGCGGGTGAAAACCTGCAGGCGGCTGGCGCCGTCCATGCGGGCGGCCTCGTAGACGTCCTTCGGGATCATCTGCAGGCCGGCGAGGATGAGCAGGGCCATGAACGGGGAGGTCTTCCACACGTCGGCGATGATGACGGCCAGGCGGGCGTAGAAGGGGTCGGTGGTCCAGGCGATGTCGGCGCCGAGCAGGGAGTTGACCACGCCCTGCGGGGCGAACATGAACTGCCACAGCTTGGCGGTCACGGCGGTGGGGATGGCCCAGGGGATGAGGACGGCGGCGCGCACGAAGCCACGGCCGCGGTAGTTGCCGTTCATGATGAGCGCCATGGCCATGCCCAGGATGGTCTCGAGGGTTACGGTCACGACGGTAAAAAACAGCGTGATCTGCACGGCCGGCCAGAAGTCGGTCGCGATGACCCCGGGCGGGCAGGTGGCGGCCACGCCGGACGGCGACATGCACTGGTTGGTGATCCAGTACAGGTAGTTGTCCAGCCCGGCGAACTGGCCCTCGACGAAGAGCCCGGTGGTCGGGTCGAGCTGCCGGTTGCCCTTGAACGACAGGATGATGGCCCGGATGACGGGGTAGCCGATGACGATCGCCAGCACGATGATCGCGGGCGCGATGAACCCGGCGGGCACCCAGGCCCGAGACTTGGGCGAGGGGCGGCGCCGTTGGGCGGTTTTCTCGGTCACGCGCTTGGCCTTTCTGATGTTTGCTCGACTGCTGCGAATTAACTCTGCGGCGAACTAGCGCTGCTGTGCGGCGTGCAATGGTTTGCACTGAGGATGGCACTGATCATAACGCACGGCCCCGACGCAGCCTCGAAACTCGCCGTGGTCATACAAAAGCGAACGATGCCACCTCGCCGTACGGGAAGGGGCGTCGTTCGCTAGGTTCATGTCCGGCCGGGCCGGGCGGGCCTGAGGCCTGGGAGGTTCTAGGACTGGGAGGCAGACTCGATGGCGGCCTTCATGTCCTTGGTGGCATCGTCAACGCTCTTGCCGTCGGTGATGGCGGCGTAGGCATTGTCCTGGATGGCCTTGGAGATGGCGGTGTAGAACGGGGAGACCGGACGCGGGGAGGCGGCCTCCAGGGACTCCTTCAGGGCCGGCAGGTACGGGAACTTCTCGATGAGCTCCGAGTCATCGTAGATGGAGGACAGCACCGGCGGGAAGGAGGCCTCCGCGAAGGAGGTCTGGTTCTCCTCGTTGATGATGTACTCGATGAAGTCGCGGGCAGTGGCCTTGTACTCGGAGTTGATGTTGATGCCGTTGTTGTAGCCGCCCAGGGTGGACACGCCCACGCCGTCCTTGGCGACCAGCGGTTGGACCTCGAACTTGCCCTGGGTCTCCGGGGACTCCTCGGCGTTGGTGTACATGTACGGCCAGTTGATGGCGAAGGCGGACTTGCCCTCGGTGAACGCCAGGTTGGTCTCCTCCTCGGTGGCGGCGGTCGAATCCGGGGAGATGGTGCCGTCCTCGTAGGCGTCGACCAGGGCCTGCAGGCCCTCCTTGGCCTCGTTGGAGTCGACGGTGACGGTGCCGTCGTCGGCCAGGACCTTGCCGCCCCAGCCCTCGATGAACCCGACGGTGTTGACGGTCAGGCCCTCGTACTGCTTGAGCTGGGTGGTCAGGCAGTCGGTGTCGTCCTTCAGCGCCTCGCAGGCGGACTTGACGTCGTCGAAGGTGGACACTTCCTCGGGGGCGAGCTCCGTGTTGCGGTAGAGCAGCTGGCCGTTGGTGTTCTGCGGCAGAGCGTAGAGAGTGTCGTTGTAGGTGGCGGACTCGACGGTGGCCGGCAGCAGGCCGTCGGTGTCGACGGCCAGGTCCTCGGTCAGCGGGGCGAGCCACTGGTTGGCGGCGAAGTCGGCGGTCCAGACGACGTCGAGGGCCATCACGTCGTAGTCGGAGTTGCCGGCCTGCAGGGACTGCACGAGGGTCTCCCGCTGGGCGTCGGCCTCACCGGCGAGCTCTTCGAGGGTGACTTTCTCCTCGGGGTGCTCCTCGTTCCACTTCTGGATGATGGGCTGGATCTTGTCCGTGTCGTTCTTGCCCATGGCGAAGGTGATGGGGCCACGGCCGTCGGTGTTCTCGGTGGCGGAACCGTCGGCGTTGGAGCTGCCGGAGTCGGAGCTGCAGGCGGTCAGCGCCAGGGCGAGGGCGGCGGTGCTTGCGATGACGGCGTTGCGCACGGTGCGCCGGGAAGGTGACTGCATCATAGTGATTTACCTTTCGGGAAACAGTAGGTGTATTTCAGGTTATATTCACCAACGTCCGAAAGAATAGTTTTTTGGGTTCTTGCCCCCACGCCGGGGGTAGTGGGCCCGGTACCACTCGCACCCACAGGGCAGGTGGGCCCGGCGGGTATTGTTTGGGTTATGACTGAGCGAAACAATACTGAGCACAACGATGCCGAGTGCAATGATGCCGTGCATCCCAGCAACGATCTGGACCTGGACCGCATCCGCGCCGCGCTGTCCGGGCTTTACAGCACCGTCGACTACAAGGAACAGACGGGATCCACGAACACGGATTTGATGGGGGCTAACGATGTCGCCGACGGCACCGTCCTCCTCGCCAACGAGCAGGTCAGCGGCAAGGGCCGCCTGGGCCGCAGCTGGGTCGCCCCGGCTAGCAAGCAGCTCATCTTCTCGGTCTTGCTGCTCCCGGATTCCCTCGAGCACCTGGGCACCCTGCCCCTGGCGGGCGGACTGGCGGTGACCGACACCGTTGAGGGATCCGTCCTGAAGTGGCCGAACGATGTCCACATCGACGGCAACAAGCTCTGCGGAATCCTTGCCGAGGCCGGCCCGGTCGGCGCCGCTTTCAAGTCGGGCGGATTTAAGGCCGGCGAGTTCAAGGGCGTCGATGCTGAGATCAACAAGGCCGAGATCAACAAGGCCGAGGTGGCCCCCAAGACCGAGGCCGGCGCCGCCCCGAGCGCCCGCGTCGTGCTGGGCATGGGCCTGAACGTCACCCTGACCCGGGAGGACCTGCCGATTGAGAAGGCGACCTCGTTAGCGTTGGAGGGCCGCGACACAGACCGCACCCAGCTGGCGATTGACCTGCTGACCAACCTGCGCCGACGCATCGCGCAGTGGCAGAACCAGGACCCGCAGCTGATGCGGGACTACCGTGCGGTGTGCTCGTCGATTGGCCAGGAGGTGCGCTTGGAGGCGCCGACGGGTGATGTGGAGGGCATCGTCGAGGGCGTTGCCGACGACGGCCGCATCAACGTGGGCGGCGAGTACTACTCGGCCGGCGACGTGACCCACCTGCGGCCGCAGCACTAGAAACCTCCACCGCCCCTTCGCCGCCGATGCCATCCCAGGTAAGCTTTAGGGCGTTATGGGATATATGACGATGGGGCCCGGTGAGGCCAAGCGGGTCGACGTGACCGCGCCTTTCCGCACGCTCGTCTTCCCGCTGCTGGAGCTCATCCTGATTACGGGGGTGTGCTGGATAGCGATCGGCTGGCTGGACGCGCAGGGGGCGGACCTGCACCTGCACAACGCGCTGGTCGTGCTGTGGGGAGCGCTCAGCGTGTGGCGCTTCGTGCTGCCGGTGATCCGTTCTCGTCGTAAGCGGTTCATCGTCACGGACCGCCGTGTCATCGCCCGGGCGGCCCGCCTGGGTGGCCGGACGGATTCGATTCCCCTGCGCGACATCGTTGGCGCCCGGCGTCGCCGGGGCGGGATTTCGCTGGCCATCCGCGGTTACGACCAGGCGCTGTATTTCCCGGACGTGCCGAAGACTAAGAAGGTTGAGGCGGCCATCGGGGATCAGCTGCGAGCGCTGCGATCTCCCATCTGGCGCTAGTGGCCGGCTACTAGCTAATTGGGGGGTGCCGTCATGCCTGGTTTCCTGGGGTGACACGCGAGCCGCCGGCGCCGCGCTAGGATTGAAAAACGTGAGTGAACAAGCTGGAAATCCCCAAGCCCATGCCCCCGGTATGCCAGTGGTCACCGTCATCGGTGACGGTCAGCTGGCGCGGATGATGCAGACCGCCGCCATCGAGTTGGGTCAATCGCTGCGCCTGCTGGCCGGCAGCCCTGATTCGTCGGCAGCGCAGGTCTGCGCCGACGTGGTGGTGGGCGACTACACCGATTACGACGACCTGTTGCGGGCCGTCGAGGGCGCGGACGCGGTCACCTTCGACCACGAGCACGTGCCGAACAAGCACCTGGAGGCCCTCATCGGGGCTGGTTACAACGTGCAGCCGGTGCCGTCCGCTCTGGTCAACGCCCAGGACAAGCTCGTCATGCGCCGCCGCCTGCGGGAGCTAGGCGCCCCGGTCCCGGAGTTCGCCGAAATCACCAGCACTGACGATGCCACCTCCTTCTGGGCCACCACCTCCGGCCAGGTCTGCTTGAAGGCCCGCCGCGGCGGCTACGACGGCAAGGGTGTTTGGTTTCCTTCCACCGAGGAGGAGCTGGTCAACCTGGTCAGCGAGCTCCTCGACGCCGGCACCCCGCTGATGGCGGAGAAGAAGGTCGCCCTGACCCGCGAGCTGTCCGCCCTGGTGGCGCGCACCCCGTCGGGCCAGACGGCTTCCTGGCCGATCACCGAGTCGGTCCAGCGCGACGGCATCTGCTCCGAGGCGGTCGCCCCGGCCCCCGGGCTGAGCTCTGCCCTCGAATCTCGCGCCTCCCAGCTGGGCGTCCTGGTCGCCGAGTCGCTCGGCGTCACCGGCGTCCTGGCGGTCGAGCTCTTCGCCTTCACCAACGATGCCGGCGAGGAGGACATCGCCATCAACGAATTGGCGATGCGCCCCCACAACACCGGCCACTGGACCCAGGACGGCTGCGTGACCTCCCAGTTCGAGCAGCACCTGCGGGCCGTCCTCGACTACCCGCTCGGCTCCACGACCCCGACCGCCCCGGTCACCGTGATGGCTAACGTCTTGGGCGCCGAGGAAGATCCGGAGATGCCGATGGCCCAGCGCGCCGTCGAGGTCCACCGCCGCTTCCCGCAGGCCAAGATCCACCTCTACGGCAAGGGCCACCGCCCAGGCCGCAAGATCGGCCACGTCAACCTGACCGGCCAGGACGCGGAGCAGACCCGGCACGAGGCCCGCCTGGCTGCCGGCTTCCTGGTCAACGCCCGCTGGGACGACTAGACCACTGGGGCCCAGCATCCAGCACCCAGTACCCAGCACCCAGAACCCAAAACTCACCAAAGGAGTGCCCCACAGCATGACCGCTACCCCAGAGAACACCCAGGCCCGCGTCGGCATCATCATGGGATCCGATTCCGACTGGCCCACCGTCGAACCGGCCGCCCAGGTGCTGGCCGAATTTGGGGTCCCCTTTGAGGTCGGCGTCGTCTCCGCCCACCGCACTCCGGAGAAGATGCTCGCCTACGCTAAGCAGGCCCACACCCGCGGCTTGCAGACCATCATCGCCTGTGCGGGCGGGGCGGCCCACCTGCCGGGCATGGTCGCGGCGGCCACCCCGCTGCCGGTCATCGGTATCCCGCGGGCCCTGAAGGAGCTCGACGGCTTGGATTCCTTGCTCTCCATCGTCCAGATGCCGGGCGGGGTACCGGTCGCCACCGTTTCCATCGGCGGCGCCAAGAACGCCGGCCTCCTGGCTGTCCGGATCCTGGGCGCGGGCGATCCCCAACTGATCGAAAAGATGAGCAAATACCAGCAGGGCATGGCAGATTCGGTGGAGGAAAAGGACGCAAACCTCCGCCGGAAACTGCTGGGGGACTAACACGGATCCCATTGATTTAGCCGCGGGCAGGATTCACTACCGGCTTTCACTACCGTTTCAACTAGGCCGTCTTAACTAGCGGCCGCAGTTTGCCTGCGGAGCTTATACCCGGCGGCCTCTTGGGCGGCGACTGATTCGTTGCATTCGACGTCGCTACTTCCGGGTCTGACGAACCCGACCCTTCCGCTTCGAGGATCCCTGGCCGCATGGCCCATGTTTCCTCTGCCATCTTGTCTATCGTTGTTGTTGACGTGATGGGAGCGGCATAACAATGTCAGATTGTGTATGTCCGTGACTCCGCCGTAGTACCAGGCCTGCAGATGGTGGACATCGCAGGCATTCGCGGCCCGGTCGCACCCAGGGTGGGAGCAAACCAGCTCGGAGGCAATCAGCGCCAGCTTCTGCATGAAGCTCGCCGTCCGCTTCGAGCGCCCCAGCGCCAGCGGCTGGAAGTCCTCGCAGTCCATAATGCAGAGGTAATCACTAGCCGCGGCCCCGAGCCGGATGATGTCCAGCGGGGTCAGCGAGTGCCCGGTGTTGGTGGGCAGCAGGGAATCCGCCTTGAGGTTCTCGAAGTCATCGACCGTGCCGGAGATGATGATGGACCCCAAGCCGGGGTGCGCCTTCTCGCGCGAGCCGAGGTATTCCTGCAGAATCGCAGTGAACTGGTCCGCCATCCGCTGGCGGTAGTTGCGCTTGTCTTCCTCCGGCGGCAGATCCGGGGCTCCCGGCCGCGTAGCGGGCGCAAAGGCCTGGCTCATCAGCGCCGCAGTGGCACCATCCAGGTAACCGCTGACGTGGACGCCGCCGTCGGCATCCGCGGGACTGAACTCCAAATGACGCTTGCGGGTGGCGGCAAACCGGTCCCGGTTGCCGTAGGGATCCCGGCTGCGCGCATTCGCCGCACGAACCTCGCGGCGCAACCATTGAGCGAAGTCTTTCAGATTTCGCTTCTTCGCTTCATCGATGGCCTTGTTGCGCAGCTCGTTCGGGCCGGGGGTGGCGTGCGCGTTCAGGTGCTTGAGTTCGCGGTCGATGATGGACAGGTAGCGGCCGCGGAGGGCCTCCTTTTCCCGCAGCTTGCGCTGGGCCTCGGCGCGGGCCTTTTCCTCGCGTTCCCGGCGAATACGAGCCTCTTCTTCGGCCTTCTTACGGCGCTCCTCGGCCAGCTTCCGGCGTTCTTCCTCCGCCCGTGCTCCGGCCACAGCGTCCGCGTCACCCGGGGAGTCACCAGCAGCGCCCGCTTCAGCATTCTCCGGCGGGTCTGGCAAGGGCGGTAGATCCGACAGGGGAGCGGTCCCGAAGATGGTCTGCCCGTTGCAGAGCCGGTCCTTCGCCTCACCGTAGGACAGCCCCAGCCGGTTCATCAGGTAGTCCATCGCCCGCGTGGAGTTGACGTGGCGCCCGGCGTCGTCGCGTTCGGCGATGAATGCGAAGGCGGCATCGATAGTAGTGATGGTGCCGGAGAGGGCAGCGAGCTTCTCGAAATAAGGGTAGATCTCACCAAAGTACACCGAGTCCACCTCCGTGACGGCGGCGTGCAGGCGTGAGTATGCCTGTTCGATTTCGGCTACACATTCGGCAATGGATTGAGTTGCTTTGGTCATGATCTTCACCCCCCTTGAGGTGCTCGAACCTTTGTTCCTTACGACCTCAATCCTATTCACGCAATCGCCCCACGCAACCCCTATAGCAAAACTTTGTTCTAGATGGTTATATTGTTGGTAAAACGGGGGTAACCTCTCGCAGAAATAGGCATTAACGGCGCCGAATGGGCCGGCAGATGCCCTCAAGTATCCTAATTCTTATGTTCAAAAACGACGGCGGAGAAGCCTCCCGGCGACCATCACTTGACCCGACGGACCCCATCGTCGTCCTCGGTTCGCGCACGACCGCCGGTCGCCCCGAACCCCTCCTTCGCGCCCGCCTCGTCACCGCCGCCCGCCTCGCCCAGGCATACCCCCAAGCCCCCATCGTGGTCAGCGGGCACGGGGAAGCGCTCCCGATGCACAACTACCTCACCGCCCAAGGCATCGACCCGGAGCGCATCATCCTGGAACCCCTGGCAACCAGCACGAACGAAAACCTCGAAAATTCCGCGCGCCTGGTCCCCCGTGGCTCGACGATGACCGTCGTCACCAGCAACTTCCACATCTTGCGCACCCGGCTCTGGGCCTGGCACCTCAAGATTCCTATTGGCACGGTCGCCGCCCCGACCCCAAAGGGCCACAAACTACAAAATTATGCCCGCGAGCTCGCCGCGACGCCGCATTCTGCGCTGCGCATCGCTTGGCGACGCCTCCGGCACCGCCTCGAAGGCCGCCCCGACTAGCCCAAAACTAGCCTCAAGCAGGCCCCAAAACCCTAGGGTCCAGACCCCGCGCCCGGACTTCCGCGCCGGCGCCCACCGCGACGACGTCCCCCGCGGCGCCCACCCCGACGCCGCTTATTCCGCGCGCCAGCACCAGCTCCAGACTCAGCCCCAGAACCGGACCGAGAACCAGCCTCAGCACCAGACCCAGACCCCCGCGTCACCGACTCGGGCAGGCGCGACGCCGCCCGCTTGTGGGCGTCCTTCGCGGCTTCCTGCAGGGCCTTATCGATGCCCTCTGCCAGAGTGTCGCGGACCTCCTTCTGCCGGTAGGCGATGGCGCGCAGCCCCATGATGGCGATCTTGTCGGCGGCGCGGTTGAGCGGGTCGCCGGAGTGTCCCATGACGCGGCGGAAGGTGATGCTGCGCTGCCCCTGGTTGTCCTTCCAAGCTTGCTGGAAGCGGGAGAGTGCGCCCGGGTGGATGCCGCGCCAGCGCTTGCCGAGCTTGCCCTGGCCGGTGATGTAATCGACGGCGCGCAGGGCGGCCTGGCTGTCGCTCTCGATGAGGACGTCGGTGGCATCGGTGTGTACGAGGTACTTCAGGGCCAGGGTGAGGGCCTCGAGCTCGAGCTCGTCCGTGGAGGCCTTCGTGCGGCGGGTGAGCAGCTGGTAGTCGCCGTTGCTGGCGACGAAACACGACGCGCCCTTGATGTTGGTGTCGGAGGAGGCATCGGTGGCGATGCGGGCGGGGGTGGCATCGAAAGCGTTAGAAAAGTCGGAGAACTGCGGCCACCAGTGGGCCTCCGTGGCGGGCGGGGGAGTGGGCTTGCGCTTGGGGGACTGCCCGTTGCGTTTGCCCTGGCGCTTGGCCTTGGTTTCCTCGACGGTGCGCAGCTTGCTGGCCCGCGGGCAAGAGCGGTTGTACTCGGAGAAACTGCCCGTGACCAGGTAGCCCTGCTTCTCCAGCTCCAGGCGCAGCGCCCCGCGGCGGCGGCCGACGTTGCACCAGACCTTCTTCTTGGCACCGTTGAAGCTGCGGATGCCGCTGATGGCGTCGTTGAGGTCGCGCATCACGGGCCCCACGGTGTCTTCCTCCGTGGTGCGCCCGGTGCGGACGAATCGCGGGCCGGGCTTGGCATCCACGGCGATGACCCACCCGTTGAGCTTGCCCTCGGCAGCGGACTTCCAGGGGATGTCCCACATGGCGATGGCCACGTGCACCGGCGCGTTGTGCATTTGCGGGGTGACCTTTCGCGATCGGTAAGTACGCGATTCTGTACCTACCAGCGCGGCGAGATCGACGGGTTCCATGCCTACTAGTAAACCGTACGGGCATCCGGGTCCGTTCCCCGGGGTAGGCACTAGCCCACCAGTCCTCACTAACCGCCGCCCCTGGGCCCCCACGATGCCCACGGGGTTAGGCGGGTGGGGTTCGCCTTTACAGATTGTTCAACAACCCCCTAAGATGATGCGCATCACAAACCCGTGTGACCTATATCGCGGAGGGAAAACAATGAGTGCACAGACACCCGAATCCACTTCTCACACCGGCTCGACCCCAGGCCGGGACTCCAACCAGGGCCCCGCCCACAGCAACCAGGGCCCCACCCAGGCCGCAGGCACCTCCCAATCGGCTGCCGATGCCGCCGCCTCCCCCTCGGGCGCCAAGAAGAAATCCCCGGCCTCGAAGGGGATTGGCGCCATGGCCGGCGCCATGTTCCTCATGGCGACCTCCGCCATCGGCCCGGGCTTTTTGACTCAGACCTCCGTCTTTACTGCCCAGATGGGCGCGGCCTTCGCCTTCGCTATCGCGGTGTCGATCATCGTGGACATCGCGATCCAGCTCAACGTCTGGCGCGTGCTGTGCGTGTCCGGAATGCGCGCCAACACCCTGGCCAACACGGTCCTGCCGGGGCTCGGCTGGGTGCTGGCCGCCTTTGTATTCTTCGGCGGCCTGGTCTTTAACATCGGCAACATCGCCGGCGCCGGCCTGGGTATGAACGCCATGCTGGGCCTCGACGCCCGCTGGGGCGGCCTGATCGCCTCCGCGATTGCCATCTTCATCTTCCTGTCCAAGCGCGCCGGCATGGCCCTGGACCGGCTGGTGGCCGCGCTAGGCGCCATCATGATCCTGCTCATGCTTTACGTGGCGATCGTCTCCCATCCCCCGCTGGGCGAGGCCCTCAAAAACACCGTGGCCCCGGAGACCATCGACCCGTTTGTCATCACCACCATCATCGGCGGCACCGTGGGCGGCTACATCACCTTCGCCGGCGCGCACCGCCTGATCGACACCGGCTACTCCGGCGTCGAGAACGTCAAGAGCATCACCCACACCTCGGTCTCCGGCATCATCATTACCGGCATCATGCGCGTGCTGCTCTTCCTGGCCGTCCTAGGCGTGGTCGCCACCGGCGTCACCCTGTCTGAGGACAACACTGCTGCCGATGCCTTCCAGCACGCCGCCGGAGAATTCGGCCTCCGCGCCTTCGGCGTGGTCCTGTTCGCGGCCGGCCTGTCCTCGGTCATCGGCGCGGCGTACACCTCCGTGTCCTTCGTGACCTCCCAGAACTCCAGCGACAAGGTCCGCAACTTCGCCACCGTCGCCTTCATCGCCGTGTGTGCGGTGGCCTTCGTGGTCCTGAACTCCGCCCCGCAGACCCTGCTGATCTTCGCCGGCGCTATCAACGGCCTCATCCTGCCCATCGGCTTCGCCATCGTGATGTGGGTGGCCTGGCGCCGCCGCGACCTGTTGCAGGGCTACAAGTACCCGACCTGGCTGCTGGTCTTGGGCGTCCTCGCCTGGTTCCTGACCATCTTCATCGGCGTGATGGCCTTCAGCGGCATCGCCGCCCTCTGGTCCTAGGCCTCAGAACAGGGAACGCCGGACCGGAACAACCAGCGTCAAGGAAAACAACTTAGGAAGGCCGCCCCATGGCATCGGATCGCACCCAGCAACTTAACCCGAACTCGACCCCGGCCCAGGTGCGCGCCTTCGCCCGCCACCACCCGCTGCCGACGACCTCGGGGCTGGCCCGCGGCTATATGCAGGCCAACCTGCTGGCTGTGCCCCAAGAATACGCCTTCGACTTCCTGCTGTTTGCCCAGCGCAACCCCAAACCGTGCCCCATCGTGGGCGTGCTGGAGGCCGGCCAGCACTCCTCGGACTTGCTTGCCGGCGGGGACATCCGCACCGACATCCCGGGCTACCGCGTCTTTGTAAACGGCGAGCTGACGCAGGAGACTGCCGATGCCACCTCCTTCTACGCCCCGGATATGGTCAGCTTCCTCATCGGCTGTTCCTTCACCTTCGAGACCGCACTGCTGGACAACGGCGTGGGAATCCCCCACATCGCCCAGGGCAAGAACGTGGCCATGTACCGCACGAATATTGCCACCACGCCGGCCGGGGTCTTTAGCGGGCCGCTGGTGGTCTCCATGCGGCCCATCAAGGCCTCCCAGGTAGCCGATGCCGTGCGGATTACCTCGCGCTATCCCGGCGTCCACGGGGCGCCGGTGCACGTGGGGGATCCGGCGGCGATTGGCATCGATAGCCTGGACGAGCCCGATTTCGGCGAGGCCATCGACGTGCCGGCGGGCTATATCTCGGTTTTCTGGGCCTGCGGGGTCACCCCGCAGGCGGTGGTGATGAACTCTGCGCCCAGCCTGGCCATTACCCACGCGCCGGGGCAGATGCTGGTCACCGACGCCCGCGACCTGGGCTACCAGGTGCCCTAAGCCGCCGGCCTAAAACACGGCTTTAAACCACGGACAGAATCTTGTCGCAGGTCGCTCGCAGCGTCGTGTGCGAGAGGTCGGCGGCCGCGCGGCGCTCGCCGCGGGCGATAAGGCCTGCGAGCTCCACGTTGCCGTCGATGTGATCGGCGTGCAGCAGCGGGTAGCGGGGGATGACCAACAGGAAGGTCAGGCGCATGCGCGCGAGCAGGTTGCCCATCTGCTCGTCCAGCGTGGGCGAGCCGAGCGCGGCCACCAGCGCCCTGTGGAAGCGCTGGTTGATGTTGGAGACCTCTTGGTGCTCGCCGCGGGCGGCGAAAGCGCGGGCGGACTCGGTTAGCTCGACCAGCGCCGCGGCGTCGGAAAAGTCGCCCCAGGCCACTCCGGAGGGCTCGATGGCGGCGCGGGCGCGGAAAAGATCCTGGATATAGGCGCGGTCCGGGGTGGCGATGAAGACCCCGCGGTTGGGGATGCGCTCCACCAGCCGCTCCGCGGTTAGCCGGGCGAAGGCCTCGCGCAGGGTATTGCGGGAGCACTCGAAGCGCGCGGCCACCTTGACCTCGCTGAGCTGCTGGCCCGGCTGGTACTCGCCCCGGGAGATGGCGTCCCGAAGGCCCGCTGCGACGGTCTGAGAAAGCATGCGTAACACTATAGTGCCGCGCCCCGGCTTATAGGGCATTTTGGCCAGACCAGCTTGCCGGTGCCGCCTCCGAGCCGAAAGCAGCACCTGCGCGCGCCGGGGAGACGCGGCGGGGTAGGGGTTAGTTGACGGTGGCGATGACGTCGTCCGGGGTGACGCGCTCGCCGGCGCCGATCTTGATGGAAATCGTGCCGGCGTTGGGCGCCTTGACCGCGGATTCCATCTTCATAGCCTCGATGGTGGCGATGGCATCGCCCTCGGCGACCTCAGCGCCGTCTTCGACCTTCCACTCGACCAGGTTGGCCTCGAACGGGGCGGTCACGGCCCCGGCGGAGCCGGCCTTGGCCTCGCCGCCGGCCGGCGCGGCGGAGCTAGCTGCCCCGGCGGGCGCCTGGAAGAACTCGACGGGCAGGCCGATATTCATCAGCTTGCCGTCGACCTCGATGGCAATGGTGCGGCGCTGCGTGTAGATGGCCTCCACCTGCTCGGTCTGGTGCCCGGCGGACGGGCGGTAGTTGTGGTCCACCCAGTCGGTGTAGAGCCCCAGCTCGTCGCCGGTCAGCGCCGGGTTGTTGACCATGTCGCGGTGGAAGGGCAGCACGGTGCGCACGCCGGAGACCGTAAACTCCTGCAGCGCCTGCTGGGCGCGGCGCAGGGCCACCTGGCGGTTAGGCCCCCAGACCACCAGCTTGGCAATCAGGGAGTCGTAGTACGGCGGCACGATGGATCCGGTCCGCACGGCGGCGTCGACGCGGATGCCGGGGCCCGTCGGCGGCTCGAAGGCCACGATGGTGCCCGGGCAGGGGGCAAAGCCGTTGAGGATGTCCTCGGCGTTGATGCGGAACTCGAAGGCGTGGCCGTGGGATTCCGGATCCTCCGCGAGGGAGATCTCCTCGCCGGCGGCGATCCGGAACTGCTCGGCGATGATGTCCACGCCGGTCACAGCCTCGGTGACGGGGTGCTCGACCTGGACGCGGGTGTTGACCTCTAGGAAGGAGATGGTGCCGTCCTCGGAGACGATGAACTCCACGGTGCCGGCGCCGGTGTAGCCGACCTTCTGGCAGATGGCGCGGGAACCCTCGATGATGCCCTGGTACTGCTTCTCGGTTAGGTTCGGGGCCGGGGCCTCCTCGATGAGCTTCTGGAACCGGCGCTGCGTGGAGCAGTCGCGGGTGCCCAGCACGCGCACGTTGCCGTGGGTATCCGCCAGCACCTGGGCCTCCACGTGGCGCGGGTGGACCAAGAACTTCTCCACGAAGCACTCGGCTCGGCCGAAGGCCTCCATGGCCTCGCGGCCGGCGGAGTTGAACGCGCCCTCGATCTCTTCCATGGTGTCCACGACCTTCAGGCCGCGCCCGCCGCCACCGTAGGCGGCCTTGATGGCGATCGGCAGGCCGTGCTCCTCGGCGAAGGCGCGGGCCTCCTGCCAGTCGCCGATGGGATCGGAGGTGCCCGGGGCCAGCGGGGCGCCGACCTCCTCGGCCACGCGGCGCGCGGCGATCTTGTCGCCCAGCAGGTCGATGGCGTCCGGGGCCGGGCCGATCCAGGTCAGGCCGGCGGCGCTGACGGTGCGGGCGAACTCGGAGTTTTCCGACAGGAAGCCGTAGCCCGGGTGGATGGCGTCCGCGCCAGCGCGCACGGCGATGTCCAGCAGCGCCGGGATGTTCATGTAGGTCTCGCCGGCGGAGTTGCCCGGCAGGGCGTAGGCCTCGTCGGCGACCACGGTGTGCAGGGCGCCGGCGTCGGCCTCGGAGTAGACGGCGATGGAGCGGATGCCCAGGTCGCGGGCGACGCGGGCGATGCGCACGGCGATCTCGCCGCGGTTAGCAATAAGTACAGCAGAAATGGCCATGGTTAGTTGACTCCTGAGACTAGTTCGAAGCGGACCCGGGCCCCGGGCGGGAGCTGGGCGGCAATATCAATATCTTCTTCCAAGACGGTGGCGACGACGGGGTAGCCGCCGGTCACGGCGTGGTCCCGCAGGAAGACCACGGGCTTGCCGTTGGGCGGGATCTGCACGCTGCCGGCCACCATGCCCTCTGAGGGCAGCTCGCCGTCGACGACGCGTTCGATGGTGGCATCCCCAGCCAGACGCAGGCCGACACGGTTCGAATCCGAGGTGACGGTCCACTCGGTGTCCAGGAACTGCTGGACGTTCTCGCCGAACCAGTCGTCGCGCGGTCCCAGCGCGCAGCGCAGCACGCCGGTGGTGGTGCCGTTGTCATCGCGCACGCGCAGCGGGTTGGCCAGCTGGGCGTCCGTCATGGCGTTCGAGCGCGGCAGCACGCCGATGACCTCGCCGGCACGCACCGGGTCCGGGCCCAGCCCGGAGAGCACGTCCGTGGCGGACGAGCCCAGCTCCGTGTCAGCGATGATGCCGCCGCGGATGGCGATGTAGGAGCGCATGCCGGTAATCGCCGGGCTAACGGTCAGGGTGGTGCCGGCGGTGACCAGGATGGGGCGGGCCAGCTGCAGCGGGTATTCGCCCACGCGCACCACGGCGGTTGCGCCGGTCACACAGATGACCGTGTCGGTCAGCGCCTTGAGCTTGATGCCGCCGATGTTTTCCAGCACCGTCGCATTGCGCGGGTTGCCCACCGCGATGTTGGCGGTGGCGGCCGCCGCGCGGTCCGCCGCGCCGGAGGGGGTAACGCCCAGGTCGCCGCGGCCCGGCCGGCCGAGGTCCTGGTACAGGGTCAGCAGGCCGGCGTCCTCGACCTCCATGCGGGGCAGGCGCGCCGGGGACTTCTTGGCCCCGTCGTGGTCGCGGGTCAGCTCGGGCAGCTCGCGCACCGCGTTGTAGCGCACCCGGTCGCCGGGCTGGACCAGCGCCGGCGGCTCCGCGTGGGACTCCCACATCGGGGTATTCGTGGTGCCGATGAGCTGCCAGCCGCCGGGGGAGACGCGCGGGTAGACCGCGGAGAAATCTCCCGCGATGCCCACCGCGCCCGCCGGCACGGCCGTGCGCGGGTCGGGGCGCCGCGGCACGGCCTTGGCCAGGGCCGGGTCCTCCGGGGCGCAGTAGGTAAACCCGGGCGCGAAGCCGCCGAAGGCGGCGGTCCAGGTGGTGGAGGTGTGCCAGTCGATGAGGGCTTGCTCCGACATGCCGAGCAGCTCCGCGGCGTCGGCTAGGTCTTCGCCGTCGTAGCGCACGTCGATGTCCACGGTGCGCGGCTCGCGCCGGCCCGCCTTCGTGGGCTGGAACTCGGCCAGCTGCTCGGCGGCGAGCTCGGCCGCGCGCGGGGCATCGAAGGTGACCAGCAAGGTGGTGGCGGCGGCGATGCAGTCGACCTGGTGCGGCAGCGGGTGCGCGGACAGCTCCGCGTGCCAGCTCATGACCTGGTCGAGCCCGTCCAAGTCGATGAGCATCGCGCGCGTGCCGACCGGGTGGATGGTGGGGTTAGACATCGAGGAAGCTCCGAATCTCCACGCCTTCCTTGCCCAGCAGGTCCACCACGCCCCGCAGCAGCTCGACGGCGCCGGGGGAGTCGCCGTGGGTGCACACGGACTGGGCATCGACGGCCAGCTCGGTGCCGTCGTAGGCGGTGATAGAGCCGGTGCGGGCTACTTGCAGGACGCGGTCGGCCACGGCCTGCGGGTCGTGCATGACCGCGTGGGACTCGCGCCGGGAGACCAGCGTGCCGTCGGCGTTGTAGTTGCGGTCGGCAAAGGCCTCGCGCACCACGGTCAGGCCCTGGTCTTCGGCCATGTCCACGGCCACGCCGCCGGGCAGCAGCATCAGCGGCAGGTCGCCGAAGGCGCGTACGCCGTCGATGATCGCCTGGGCCTGGGCCTGGTTGTGAACGATGGTGTTGTAGAGCGCACCGTGCGGCTTGACGTAGCGCACCCGGGTGCCGGCCGCGCGCGCCAAGGCCTCCAGCGCGCCGATTTGGTAGGTAATCTCATCGGCCAGCTCCGCCGGGGCGTAGTCGATGAAGCGGCGGCCGAAACCGGCGGCATCGTTATAGCCCACGTGCGCGCCAATGACCACGTCGGCGCGGGCCGCAGCCTGGACCGTCTGCGCGATTGAGTGTGGGTCCCCGGCGTGGAAGCCGGTGGCCACGTTGGCGGAGGAGACCAGCTCCAGCATGGCTGCGTCATCGGCCACAGGGTTGCCGGCGGTCGTCTCACCCAAATCTGCGTTGAGATCAATAACAAGCGAAGACATCAACACCATCCCTAAAATTGTTGAACAATCTGATGGATCCAGTGTAGCGCGCGTCACGTCCATTTGTGAATGGGGTTACGTTTGGCGGATTCCCCGGCTACCCCCACAGCCGCGGCGGGCTAAGATCGGAAAGATTTTGTTCTTAGAGGAAGGGTCTGTGCAATGGGTTTCGGGAAAGCGCTTCTGGGCATCGGCGGGGTGGCCATCGCCGCGGTCGCCGGAGTGGCCATCATGGGCGGCGGGGAGGAACAGACCACCGTCAACCGCGTCATCGACGGCGACACCATCGACGTGCGCACCGCCGACGGCGACAAGCGCGTGCGCCTGCTCAACATCGACACCCCGGAGCTCGCTCGCGGCGGCCACCCCGCCGACTGCTTGGCTGAGGACGCCCGGGATTTCCTGGCCGATCTCCTGCCCGCCGGCACCGCCGTGCGCCTGGAATACGACGTCGAGCGCCAGGATAAATACGGCCGTGAGCTGGCCGGCGTCTTTCTGGACGACGAGCTGGTCAACGCGCGCATTGCGGAGGAAGGCTTGGCCGCGGCCATGGTGGTCGGTGAGAACCGGAAGTTCTACCCGCCCGTCCAGGAGGCTGTCGATGCCGCCCAGCAGGACCGCCGCGGCATCTTTGACGTGGACCCCGAGTGCTTCGCCGTCGACGGTGGCCCCGCGGCCACCGCGCTGAGCTCGTCTCCGACCACGACCTATGGTTCCGGCGACGAGGTGGCTGCCATCGACAAGCTGCTGGCCGGCACCGCCGCCCGCCGCGCCGATCTCGACGCCATCGAGGGCGGCGCCCGCAACGCCTTCTACGGCACCTACCTGGTCGATCGCCTCAACACCATACTGGCCGAACGCCGCGCCGAACTCGACGAGGCCGAGGAGCGCCTCCATGACGAGCGCGCCGACGCGGTCGAGGAAGCCGAGCGCGACAGAAAACGGCAGGAAGAAGCCAACCGCCCAACCGGCGAGCCCGCCCGCCCCAACACCGCCGACAGCGCCGATCACCCCGCACCGGTCAACCCCGCCCCGGCTAACGATGCCCCCGCCGCGCCAGCTCCCGCCGCGCCAGCTCCTGCCGCACCCGCGCCGGATACCTACACCGGCTGCCGCGCCTACGGCGGAAACTACGCGCTGACCTCCGTGGACAACCAGGGACGGCCGTACGCCAAGATTGATTGCTCGACCAAGGCACAGATTGGCTAGGGGCTTTTAGGCAAAGAGTCCGGCGACCTGGGTGATGCACAGGTAGACGAACGCGACGGAGATGACCGCCATGAGGGTGTTGACAATCCAGCCGTTGCGCCAGCGCTTCGGCGTGAGCTTCGTGTTGAGTAGCACCAGGAGGGTCAGCCCCAAAAACGGCATGAACAACGCGCCGAGGACCCCGTAGGTGATGATGAGCCCGGTGGGCTTGCCCAGCAGCAGGAGCAACATCGGCGGGAAGGTCAGCCAGACCAAGTAGGCGCGGTAGTACTTGCCGCCGGTCTTGGTGGACGGGTCGTCCTGCGGCAGCTTCTTGAGGTGGCCGATATAGTCGGCGAACATCAGGGACACCCCGTTCCATACGCCTAGGCAGGAGGAGAAGGCGGCGGCGAAGAAGCCGACGATGAACCCTTTGGACAGGACGGTCCCGTAGCGTGCCTCCAGCACGTCGGCCATGTCGACCAGACCCTCATCATTGTCGGAGACCGCCACGTTGGCGCTGTAGAGGAGCTCGGCGCCCAGCACCAGCATGGCCAGCACGAAAATGCCGGTGACGAGGTAGGCCACCGAGTTGTCTAGGCGCATGACCTTCATCCACTTCGGGGTGTACCACTTCTTCTCTCGCAGCCAGTAGCCGTAGGCGGCCAGGGTGATGGTGCCGCCCACGCCGCCGGCGATGGAGAGCACGTAGACGAAAGACCCGTCTGGGACGGTGGGGACCAGCCCGGCGATGATCCCGGGCAGGTTGGGCGCGGTAATCGCGGCGACGCCGACGACGGTGACGAACATGATGCCCACCAGCACCGCGGAGATCCTCTCAAAGAGCTGGTAGCGGCCCAGCCACGTCAGTGCGAAACAGACCAGCCCGGTGCCGATGGCCCACATGTTCAGGCTCGTGCCCGGGAAGAGGGCGGACAACGCCAAGCCGGTACCCGACATCGCCGCGGCCCCGTAGACCAGCCCCCAGATCACGATGTACGGCGCGAAGTACCAGGCTGTCCACGGCCCCAGCTCCCGCCAGCCGTGGAAGATAGTATTCCCCGTGGCCAGGCTGTAGCGGCCCACGCCCTCCACGAGCACGATCTTCATGAACGTGCCCAGAATGACCGCCCATAGCAGCGCAAAGCCGTAGCGTTGGCCCGCAATCATCGTGGCCACCATGTCCGCCGCGCCCACGCCAGTGGCCGCCGCCACCAGGCCAGGCCCCACCAGGGTCCAGCGAACCTTCTGTTGTCCCTCATCAGCGGCGGCACCAGCAACCGGCGAGCTACCGGACGCACCAACCGGACGAGCAGCAGGGTCAGATTTCATGACGCACTCCTTCACAGGCGACACTAGGAGGAACAGTGATGGAAGTCACTGTACCCCGATGTGCGGTGCGTCACGTGGTTTTGGAAGAAAGTTGTCGCCTTCCTCCGATCCGAGCGTTGCCCGGCTGTTCTAGGCCACGGTGCGGCCTTCGACGAAGAGCTTTTCCGGCATGGGCCGCTCCAGAGCCCACTCGAATTTGATAGGCTTTTCGCCCTGGTGGGAGACGTAATCGACCTTGCCTAGGAAGGTATAGGCCGAGGCCGTGCCCACCTCGTTGCTGCTGAGGTAGCGGGTCGCCATGGCGATGGAACCGCCAAGCTCCTGATGGTGAATATAACGCTGCCCGGTCTTGCTCTTGACCGTGGTGCTGTTCTGGGATTCCCAGCGCATGAGCTCCGGGGAGACCGGATAGTCATGGTAATCGGTCGAGGCGCTGATATCTTCGCGTTTCTTTAAGGTCACCAGGAACAGGTCCGTGTTCTGGTTGGGGAAGTAGCGCACGCCCTCGCGCGGGAGGCTGACCATCTTGGGTAGTGGGCGCTCTTCCATGGCGGCGATGAGCTCGGACAACGAATACTCGGCGTGGCTTTTGAGCAGCGAGATGCCCGTTGGCCGCGGGATGACGCGGGCGGAGCTGATGGCGTATTCCATGATTTGTCCCAGCTCGGTGCGCACGGCGGGGTAGTTTCGCAGCAGGCGGAGCGCCGCGGCGAAGTCTTCGGGCGGCGTGACGTTCGCCTGCCCACCCCAGAACGACAAGACCAGCATGCGTGCATACGCGCGGTCGTCGCCTACCAGGTTCTCCGGGTCGGGGCCGTCCGGATCCAGCAAGCGCAGGTAGGCGTTCGCGCGATCCTGATCGTTGATGTGCAGCATGGTACGCAGGCGCTTGAGCAAGAAGGTCTCGGTTTCATCGCCGTCGCCTGGCAGGAGATTGGTCTCCCGGAGGAACCTGGTCCACGAGTACTGGTTGGGGCGGGTCTTATAAATGTCGCTGATATCGATGCCGGACTCGGCCAGGAACTGCGACAAATCGGTCGTCCGGATCTCCGCGACCAAAGACTTAATCTTCTTCAGCGAGCTACTGGCTGCCTTCTTGATGCTCCGCAGGATCTGCTCTTGGCTCACCCGGTCGAGGCTGACATTGGAGCCGGCCGGCATGGAATAGAAGCCCTTTTCAACTTCCTTGACCAGGTTCTGTCCGCGTTTCTTGGTCAGCGCCTGGTAGCGCTCCGTGAAGTCGAAGTTTTGGTGCTGCTGCCCCATGAAGTCGAGGATCAGGCAGGAATCCTTGCCCTCGGACAGGCGTAGGCCGCGTCCCAGCTGCTGGATGAAGACCACCGGGGACTGCGTGGGGCGCAGCAGCAACAGCGTGTTGACCTGGGGGATGTCCACGCCTTCGTTGAAGAGGTCGACGGCGAAAATCACCTTGATGTCCCCGTCCTGGAGCTGGCGGATAATCGCTTCGCGTTGGTTCGTCGGGGTGTTGCCGTCGATGGACTTGGCTGGGATTCCGAACTCGGTGAACTGCTGGGCCATGAACTGAGCGTGGGTGACGGACACGCAAAAGCCCAGCGCCTTGAGCTCGGACATGTCGAGGACGCGTTTTTCGATCTCTTGGATGATAAACCGCGTGCGCTTCTGCCCGGCCTTGACGTAGAGCTCGCTGAGCTCGTTCATGTCGTATGCGTTGGTCCGGCGGTTCCAGGTCACCCCGGTCAGATCCGTGCCGTCGGCGATGCCGTAGTAATGCATGGGCGTCAGTCGTTGCATGCGCAGGGCGTCCCAGAGGCGCAGCTCGTAGGCGACGCGGTAATCGAAGAACTTCTGCACATTCTCGCCATCCGCGCGCTCCGGCGTGGCGGTAAGCCCCAACAGCTCTTGCGGGGCGAAGTGGTCCAAGATGCGGCGGTAGCTTTTCGCCTCGGCGTGGTGGAACTCGTCAATGACCACGACGTCGAAGTGATCGGGGGCCAGTTGATCAAGGATGGCAGGCTTGAGCGATTGGACGCTGGCGAAGACGTGGTCCCACTGGCCGGGCCGTTGGCCATCGACCAAGAGCTCGCCGAAGGTGGCATCGGAGAGCACCTCGCGGTACGTGCGCTGGGCCTGGAGGAGAAGCCTCTTCTGGTGCGCCACGAACAGCAGTCGCGGCCGGCGGCCGAATTTTTCGCATAGGTTGCGGTAGTCCAGGGCAGCCACGACGGTCTTGCCGGTACCCGTCGCCGCCACCAGCAGGTTGCGGTGCCGGTCGTGTTCGGTGCGCTCGGATTCCAACGCCTCGAGCATGGGCCGCTGAGAGCTCAATGGCTCGACCCGTAGGCCGGAGATCTCCAGGGACTCGTTCTTGCGCTCGCCGCCGCGGGCAAGGAGTAGGGCCTTATCGAGCTTGTCGAAGTCGCGCTCGGGCTGGAAATCCACGAAGTGGGGGTCGTGCCAGTAGGTATCGAAAGTCTTGATGAACTTGTCGATGACCCCCGGTGTGGTCTTGCTAGAACCGCGCACGTTCCATTCCCATCCGTCTACCAGAGCGGACCGGGAGAGGTTGGAGCTGCCGATGAAGGCGGTATCGAAGCCCGAATTGCGCTTAAACAGCCAGGCCTTGGCGTGCAGGCGAGTGCTCTTGTGCTCGTAGCACACGCGCACCTGTGCGCCGTAGCGCTCCACCAGGGTCTTGACCGCCAGGGCGTCGGTCGCGCCACAGTACGTAGAGGTCAACACCCGCAGCGGGATGCCCTTATCGCGGAGGTACTCGAACTGCTCCGTAAGCGCGGAGACACCGGTGTTCTTCACGAAAGCGCACAGGAGGTGTACCTCGTCGGCGGTCTTGATCTCGCGGTCGAGTTCGGTCCAGAGATTGGATTCCTCGGGCGCGTTGGTAAAAAGGGCGCTCGAATGGAAAGGGATCTCCGGCATCTGGGGCGGGCTGGCGAGCGTGGTGTCGAAGATGGCGTACAGCAGCTCTTCGCTATCGATGGCCTCCTCGGCGCCCAGGGCCGAGGTCAGCCGGTTGACTAAAGCCAAGCGGTCGGCCGGCTTGGTCAGCTCGCGGAGCTTTTGCTCGAGGATGCTGGCGATGCCCTGGGAGACCGCCGCCTGATAGCGGCGGGAGACCTCCTCGCTCGCGCCGTCGGCAATCTGGAAGCCGGCGGTAGGGTAGGCGGCCTCTTTCTGGCGCAGCTCGTCGCGCACCCGGGCGGAGAGGGGAGTCTCGTAGTAGCCGAAGGGCAGCGTGGAGTCGTCGGGGTGGTTGCTCACAGGGCGTCCACCACCAGCTTAAGCGCCGGGACGTCGGCCGGCGCCCAGGGTAGCTCGGTAACCTCGGCGGCGGTGACCCAGCGGGCCTCGTCGTGATCGCTCAGCTGCGGGGTGCCCGCGGAGATCGTGCACCAGAACGTGGTCAGCTCGATGGTGGCGAAGTCATAATCGTGCGTTGTGGTGGTCACTTGCGAGCCCACCTCGGCGGTGACGGACAGCTCCTCGCGGATTTCGCGCGCGAGCGCTTCCTCCGGGGACTCGCCGGCCTCGATCTTGCCGCCCGGGAACTCCCAGTAGCCGGCAAGCGACTTGCCGGGGGCTTTGCGACACGCCAAGATCTTGTCCTCGGCGCGGAAGACCGCGCCCACAACTCGTATGACAACGCTCATTCTTTCATTATGAACATCTGCCGGACACTCGGATGGACAAATGCTAAACCCGCTGGACAGCCGCGGATCTTTGCCACCCCCGACCGTCCTGTTCTCTGAGTGCAGTGACAGAGGCAACGCCGGGGGGGGGCTAGCTGTGTTCCAAAATCCAAGCAAAAGCACCCAAAAACAATCGGACATCTGTTATTTTCACGCGAGATGCCTAGTGGTTGCTAATGCTGATGCCGTGTTTGCTGGTGCGGAGTAGGCTTGCTGGTGAGCACATTCAGAAGTTTACGTTGGATTTCAACGTGCTGGACTTAAGGAGAAAACCAATGTCTGCTCAAGCTACGGAACGCGTAGAAAACGGCAAGGTCGCCCTGATGATCGGTGGCGGTCAGGGAATCGGTGAGGCGGCTATCAAGCGCCTGCACCGGGATGGCTTCCGCGTCGCGGTGGGGGACCTGAACCTGGACACCGCGCAGAAGGTCGCGGAAGACCTGGGCGGTGAGGCCGCAGGTGCGATCGCCATCGAGGTCAACGCGGCGGACCGGGACTCGGTCTACGCGGCGGTGGACCAGACGGTGGAAAAGCTTGGCGGCTTTGACGTCATCATCAACAACGCCGGCATCGCGCCGCAGATCGATATCCTCGACGTGACCGAAAAGGACATCGACACCATCTACGACATCAACGTCAAGGGTGTTATCTGGGGCATCCAGGCGGCAGCCAAGAAGCTGCGCGAGCTGGGCCACGGCGGCAAGATCATCAACGCCGCCTCCCAGGCCGGTGTGAAGGGCAACCCGGGTATCCCGCTGTACACCTCCACCAAGTTCGCCATCCGTGGCCTGACCCAGACCACGGCCCAGGACCTGGCTGAAGACGGCATCACCGTCAACGCCTACGCCCCGGGCATCGTCCGCACCCCGCTGATGGAGAAGCTCGCCCAGGACCTGGCGAAGAGCAACAATCAGCCGGAGGAGTGGGGCTGGGAGCAGTTCACCAAGAACATCACTCTCAAGCGCCTGTCTGAGGTCGAGGACGTCGCCAAGGCGATTTCCTTCCTGGCCGGCGAGGACTCGGACTACGTCACCGGCCAGACCCTAGTGGTCGACGGCGGTATGGTCTTCCACTAAAAGGCCACGCCACTGCGGAAAATCGCATTAGCAAATGGGGTAGTTTCCCCGGTGCGCACGATGAACCGGCACTCCGCGAGCTGGTTCTTCAGTGTTTCGTGAGTGGTCTCCCGGACGGTCACGTTCGGGAGTAACTCGCGGATTTCGCGTGGGGTGCTGTCGGCAATGGCGACGGCCTCCACGACCACCTCGTTGAGGATGGCGCGGGCGACGTCCGCGAAGCTCGGCACGCCGAAGACGAGGCTCAAATCGATGACCTTCACGCCGTCCGGCAGCGGCAGGCCGCAGTCGCCGATGGCGAAGGTGTCGGTGTGGCCCAGGCGGCTAATCGCCCAGGTCAGCTCGGGGTTTAGAATTCCTTGTTTACGCATGTTTTTATACCTGTGGTAGTTCCGCGTCCAAGCCGGGGTAGGACGGCTGGGCGCCAATGGACAGGGCGGCAAAAGCGCCGACGCGGGCGGCGTGCCGGGCGGCATCGGTAAGCGATGCCCCGGCCAGCAGGCGGGCCACCAGCGCGCCCGTGAAGGCGTCGCCGGCGCCGGTGGTATCCACCGCGTGGATGCGCGGGGTGGGGATGTCCGTCAGACCGGAACCATCGCCCACCAGGGCGCCCTGGGCGCCCAGCGTCAGCACGACGCTGTTAAAGCCGACCTCCAGCAGCGCCTGGACCATATCGTGCGGGTCCGCCGAGGCCACCGGCGCGCCCAGCTGGGCCAGGACCAGGTCGGCCTCGTGCTCGTTGACCACCAGCGGGTCCGCGCGCAGCAGGCTGTCCCGGTCCACCTCAATGACCGGCGCAAGGTTGACCACCAGCCGGTGGGCGTGGCGGGCTGCCGCCGCGAAGCCCTCCGCGGGGATTTCGCCCTGCAGCAGGACGATGTCGGCTGCTGCCACCGCGGAGGAGTGCGCGTCGACGTAGCTGCCGTCCACGGTGGCGTTCGCGCCGGGGATGACCACGATGGTGTTCTCCCCGTCGGCGCTGACCGTGATGACCGCCAGGCCCGTCGTCGTGGAGGAGCGGGTCGCGACGTGCTCCAGGTTCACGCCGCTGCTGTGCAGGTGGCTCATCGCCGGGGCGGAGTAGGGGTCGTCGCCCACCGCGCCGACGAAGTCCACGTGCGCGCCCTGCAGCGCGGCGGCCACGGCCTGGTTGGCGCCCTTGCCGCCGGCCAGGATGCCGCCGCCGCTGCCCAGGAGGGTCTCGCCCGGGTGCGGGTGGCGGTCCACGCCTACCATGAGGTCGGCGTTGATGGAGCCCACGACGGCCAGGCGGCCGGACTGGGCGGACGCGGTGGACGGGGTGCTGGTCGGTTCAGTCATTACTTGTACTCAGCTACGTTCTGCTCGGTGACGGTGACAACTTCGACCGGGATTTCGGCTTCTGGGTCCTCGCCGTTCAGGATGGCAGCGGCCTGCTCCACGGCCTTGGCGCCGAGCTCGTCCGGCAGCTGGGCGATGGTGCCTGCCAACGTGCCGTCCTCGATGGCCTTGATGCCGTCCTCGGTGCCGTCGAAGCCGAAGACCTTGACCTCCTTGCCGGCCTTAGCGCCCAGGGCCTCGATGGCGCCGAGGGCCATCTCGTCGTTCTCGGCGAAGACGGCCTTGACATTCGGGTGGGCCTGCAGCAGGTTGGTGGTCACGTTCAGGCCCTCGGTGCGGTCGAAGTTCGCGGTTTGCTTGGCCGCGACCTTGATCTTCGGGTACTTCTTGAGTCCCTTCTCGAAGCCCTCGCCGCGGTCGCGGGAGGCCGAGGATCCGGAGATGCCCTGCAGGATGAGGATCTCGCCCTCCTCGCCGATGGATTCAGCCAGGGCATCGGCGGCCTGCTCGCCGCCGGCGATGTTATCGGAGGCCACAAAGGAGGCGACCTCGCCGGCGTTGGAGGAGCGGTCCACCGCCACGACCGGGATATTAGCGGCGTTGAGCGACTGGACGGCCGAGCCCACTGCGTCGGAATCCGTCGGGTTGACAATCACGACGCCGGCGCCGGAGGTCTCCGCGTTCTTCAGCTGGTTGGTCTGGGTGGACGCGTCGTCGGAGGCGTCCTGGACGTCCAGGTTGATGCCCAGCTCGTCGGCCTTTTCCTGGGCGCCGTCGCGCAGCTCGACGAAGAAGGGGTTGGTCTGGGTCGACAGCGCCAGGGTGACGTTATCGCTGGCGGCCTCGCCGCGGTTGCAGGCGGCGACCGAAAGGGTCAGCGCGGCGACGGAGGCCACGGCCAGGGACTTGCGGACAAGGGTGCGGGTCAGGGATGCAGACATGAGGTTTTCCTTTACTTCTTCTGCGGCGGCGTGGTAGTTATTCCGGCGCCGCCGGGGGAGGGGGAGGGTATTTAGTTAGCGGTCTTGTTACGGATGACGTCGAAGCCCACGGCCAGCGCGATGACCAGGCCGATGACAATCTGCTGCCAGAAGGAGGAGACGTTGAGCAGGTTCAGCCCGTTGCGGATGACGGCTAGCAGCAGCGCGCCGACCAGGGTGCCGGTGGCCTTGCCGGCGCCGCCGGCTAGCGATGCCCCACCGATGACCACCGCCGCAATCGCGTCCAGCTCGTAGCCCACGCCCGCCTGCGGCTGCGCCGAGGTCAGCCGGCCGGCCATGACCAGGCCGGACAGCGCGGCGAAGAGGCCGGACAGGCCGAAGACGGCGACCTGGATCTTGCGGACCGGCAGGCCGGACAGGCGCGCGGCCTCCAGGTTGCCACCGATGGCGTACATGGAGCGCCCCAGCACGGTGCGCTCCAGGATGAACCAGCACACCAGGCCGGCGATGACCATCATGACGATCGGGATGGGCACCCCGGCGACGGTCGAGCCCATCCAGTTGACAGCGTCGGCGGTGGGCATCGGCGAGCCCTGGGAGATGACCAGGGTGGCGCCGCGGGCGATTGACATCATGGCCAGGGTGGCGATGAACGACGGGATCTTGCCCCAGGCCGTCGCCATGCCGCAGATGACACCGGCCAGCAGGCCGGTGAGCAGACCGAGGATCAGCGTCACCCAGCCCGGCAGGCCGGTGTTGACGAAGAAGGAGGCCGAGACCATCGCGCCCAGGGCGGCGACGGAACCCACCGACAGGTCGATGCCGGCGGTGATGATGACAAAGGTCATGCCGAAGGCCAGGATGGCCACGGTGGCGGCCTGGATGCCGATGTTGACCAGGTTGTTAACGGTCAGAAAATGCGGGGTGGCGATGAAAAGCGCCACGCACAGGACGATGAGGCCGACGAGCGCGCCGTTGTTCATCATCCAGTTGGATACCCGGTGCCAGCGGCTCGGGCCCGTCGGGGCGCCGGCGGGCGCGCTGGCGGCGGTAGCGGTGGTGGTCATGAGGCGATCTCCTCAAAGTCGTGGGGGTTTTCGGTAATCGTGCTGGTGACGTTGGATACGGCGAGGGTCATGACCTCGTCCTGGGTGGCGGTCGGCGGCAGCTCGCCGGCGATCTTCCCGCCGGAGGCCACCAGCACCCGGTCGGACATGCCCAGCACCTCCGGCAGGTCGGAGGAGGCCATCAGGACGGCCCCGCCGGCGGCGGTGACCTCGTTGATGATGCGGTAGATATCCACCTTCGCGCCGACGTCTACGCCGCGGGTGGGCTCATCCAGCAGCAGCACGCGGGAGCCGGCCAGCACCCAGCGGCCGAAGACGGCTTTTTGCTGGTTGCCACCGGACAGGTCCCGGATGGGCTGGTCGATGTGGGCCATGCGGATGCGCAGCTTCTCGGCTACGTCGCGGGCGCGGGCCTTCTGGCCGCGCCGGTCGGCGAGCCCGGCCTTGCTGGTCTTATTCAGCGTGGCCAGGCCGAGGTTCTCGCCGATGGTGGCGTCCAGGATGAGCGCCTGGGACTTGCGGTCCTCGGGCACATGCCCGATGCCGGCGCGGATGGCGGCGGCGATATCGCCCAGCTTGAGCGGGCTGCCGGCCACGCGGACCTCGCCGGAATCCACCTTGTCCGCGCCGGCGATGGCCCGGATGATCTCCGTGCGGCCCGCGCCGACCAGTCCGGCCAAGCCGACGACCTCGCCGGCGTGGACGTCGAAGCTTACGTCTGCGAAGCTGCCCTGCGTGGAAAGCCCCCGCACGCTGAGCAGGGCCTCGCCGGCTGCTTCCGCCTTGCGCGGGTACTGGTTGTCGATGTCGCGGCCGACCATCAGGCGGACCAGCTCGGCCTCCGGGGTGTCCGGGCCGACCTCGGCGACGACGTTGCCGTCGCGCAGCACGGAGATGGAATCCGCGATCCGGGCCAGCTCCTCCAGGTGGTGGGAGATAAAGACCATGCCGACGCCCTTGGCGCGCAGGTCCTCCACCACGGCGAAGAGCTGGTCGATTTCCTTGCCGGTCAGCGCGGCGGTGGGCTCGTCCAGGATGAGCAGGCGCGCGTTCATCGACAGCGCCTTGGCGATCTCCACCAGCTGCTGGCGGGCGATGCCCAGCTCGCCGACCGGCGTGTCCAGGTTGACGTCCAGGCCGATAAGGCGCAGGGCGGCGGCCGCCTCGTTGCGCAGGTACTTCTTGTTGACCAGGCCGTAGCGCGAGGGCGTGCGCCCCAGCATGATGTTTTCGGCCACTGACATCGTCGGCACCAGGTTGAGCTCTTGGTGGATGGTGGCAATGCCCAGCGCCTCCGCCGCCTTCGTATTCGGCAGCTGGACCTCGCCGCCGTCGACGAGGACGCGGCCGGTGTCCGGCTGGTAGACGCCCGACATCATCTTGATAAGCGTCGACTTGCCGGCTCCGTTTTCGCCCAGCAGTGCGTGCACGTGGCCCGCGCGCACGTCAAGGCTGACGTCGCGGATGACGTTGACGGGGCCGAAGGATTTGTTGATTCCTTCCAGCCGCATGATGACCGGGTGGTTCATCGCGGCACCTCCTGGAGATAGTGTTCGGTCGATTGACGGGTGATAAGCCGGGTTGGCAGGGTCACGTCCGGCGGGGACATGCCGGACAGGGCGGCGACTAGGGTATCGGCGGCGCGGTAGCCCAGCTGGGTCACGTCCTGGTCGATGACAGAAAGCGGCGTGGGCTGGACCCGCATATAGTCCAGGTCGTCGAAGCCCACCAGCGCCAGCTGCTTACCGATGCGCACCTTCTGGCGGTGGCAGTACTCCAGCGCGCCGAGGGTCATCATGGAATCGCCCGCGATGACCGCCGTGCACCCGGCCTCCCACAGCTCCCGCGTGCCCGCGATGCCCTGCGAGACCTCGAAGCCGCCCTGGTAGACGTGCTCGCCGCCGATACCGACCCGCGCCGCCGCCGCACTAAATGCCGCCCGCCGTTCCGCGCCGGTGGACAGCTCCTCCGGGCCGGCCAGGTAGCCGATGCGCCGGTGCCCGCGCGCGTAGAGCAGCTCCACCGCCGCCGAAATCCCCGGCTCCGGGTTGGAGACCACCGTCGGCAGGTCGGATCCGGAAAGCGATCGGTCGATAAGCACCACCGGCGTGCCCGCTGCCTTGACCGCGCCGAGCAGGGAGAGCGCGTCCGCGGTGGGGACGACCAGCATGCCGTCGACGTTCTGCTGCGACAGCGTGGTCACCGCGTTGCGCAAGAGGTTCGAGTCCTCCGAGTACGAGGTGATGATGGTGGCCAGGCCGTTGGCGGTCGCGCGGGCCTGGACCGCGTCGGCCATGGTGGCGAAGTAGGGGTTGAGCAGCGTCGGGATGGCCAGACCCAGCGTGTAGGTGCGCGCGGTGCGCAGCCCGCGGGCCTGGATATTCGGGTGGTAGTTGAGCGCCTGGGCCGCCCGCTCCACGCGCTGGCGCGTGGCCGCGGAGATGGAGTCCTTGCCGGCCAGCGCGCGGGAGGCCGTGGACACCGAGACACCCGCGGCTAGGGCGACGTCTTTCAGGTTGGCGCTGTGGGCAGGCATGGTTGGGGCGGACCTTCTTCCCAGTTGGAGGGGAGGGGTGCAAACGATTGCTGCAAACGTTTGCATTGTGTTTTGTGGCTAAATTTACGACGTTTGACCGCGCCCCGTCAAGTGCCCCTGCTCACCTTTTGCTGGCCGCGCAGGTAGTGCCACTACACTGGGGAGAATGACAAACAGTTCCTACCACGTCGTCATCATGGGTGTTTCCGGCTCCGGCAAGACCACCGTCGGCCACAACGTCGCGGCGCTGACCGGCCACGCCTACCGCGACGGCGACGACATGCACCCGGCCGAAAACATCGCCAAGATGTCCGCGGGCACCCCGCTCAGCGATGCCGACCGCTGGCCCTGGCTCACCGCCATTGGCACCTGGTTGTCCGCCCAGCCCGCGGGCACTATGGTCGGCTGCTCCGCGCTCAAGCGCTCATACCGCGACCTTCTGCGCGAGCACTGCCCCGATGTCATTTTCGTGCACGTGGCCGGGGAATTCGAGGTGCTGGCCGAGCGCATGCAGCACCGCGCCGGCCATTTCATGCCGGCCTCGCTGCTGCAGTCCCAGTTCGACACCCTCGAGCCGCTAGAGGCCGACGAGGCCGGCGCCGTCTTCGACGTCGACCAGCCGGAAGAAGAAATCGCCCGCCAGGTGGCGGACTACCTCACTGCCTAAGGCGGTGAGTACTCACGCAGTCCGGTAGACGCCGCGCCCAGACCCGAGCGGCGCCCCGAGACCACGCCGCCCCGAGCCGCGGGCCCAACCCGGCCCGCTAGAATTCCGCGGGATACCCCCGCCAGCTAGAAGGCTGCGGCGGCTCCGAAGAGCACCAGCGCGAAGGCGAAGCCGATCACGCTGATGAGCATCTGGTTCACGGTCCAGGTGCGCAGCGTGGTGGCCACGTCCATGCCCATCAGGCGGCCGACCAGCCAGAAGCCCGAGTCGTTGACGTGGCTGCCGAAGACCGAGCCCGCGGCCGTCGCCAGCACGATGAGCGCGAGCTGGACCTCGTTGAAGCCGCCGGCCTCGACCGCTGGGACCATCAGCGCGGCGGCCGTGGTCAGCGCGACCGTCGCCGAGCCCTGCGCCAGGCGCAGCGCCACCGCGATGAGGTAGCAGGCCAAAATCACCGGGATGCCGATACCCGACAGCGAATCCGCCAGCGCATCCCCGATACCGGAGGTGCGCAGCACCCCGCCGAACATGCCGCCGGCGCCGGTAATCAGTACCACCGAGCAGATGGGCCCCAGCGAGGACTCCATGGTCTTTTCGATGACGTTCTTGTCCACCCCGCGGCGCAGGCCCAGGATCGCCAGCGCGGCGAAGGTGGTAATCAGCAGCGCGATGGGGGTCTGGCCCACCATGATGAGCACCTGCGCCCAGGTGGCCTCACCATCGATGGTGCCGGCCACCGCCAGCGTGCTCAACCCCGTGTTGCAGAAGATCAGCACCAAGGGGATGAGCAGCACCGAAATCACCGCCGCCGGGGAGGCCGGGCGGTTGGGCATCTCCGCTTCCTTCACGGCCGGACCGGTGAGCATCTCGGTCACGTCGAAGGGGAATTTCTTACCCAGGAACAACCCCAGGCGGTAGCCCGAGAAGTACCAGGTCGGGATCGCGATCAGCAGGCCGAGCGCCAAAATGATCCCGATATCCGCGTTGAAAAACTCCGCGGCCGCCACCGGGCCCGGGTGCGGCGGCAGGAAGACGTGGGTGACCGAGAACGCGCCGGCGGCCGGGATGCCGTAGGCCAGCACCGGGCCGTTGAGCCGGCGCGCCACCGCGAAGATGACCGGCAGCATGACCACCAGGCCGGCGTCGAAGAAGATGGGGAAGCCCATAATCAGCGAGGCGATGCCCAGCGCCAGCGGCGCGCGGTCTTCGCCGAAGCGGGCCACCAGGGCATCGGCGAGCGATTTCGCGCCGCCGGAGGCCTCCACCAGCCGCCCGATCATCGCGCCCAGGCCCACTAGAAGTGCCACCGATGCCAGCGTGCTCCCGAAGCCATCCGTCATCGTCTCGACGACCCCGGCGATGGGTAGCCCCGCCGCCAGCGCAGTCAGCGCCGACACCGTCACCAGCGTGACGAAAGCATGCACGCGGAAGTAGATGACCATCACCAAAATCAGCGCGATGGCCGCCACCGCGATACCCAACAGCGGGCCCGCGCCCAGTGTCGGCTCCCACGTGTCCATAGTCTCCATTGGACAAACCTCTTTTCCTAGGTGTTTTGTGAAATTAGGGGGAAGGCTCCGGTCGCCGTGGGCGGGCACGGGGCCAATACCTCAAGTTAACACGCCTCCCCCGTATTCAGGGTGTCGGTGAGCTTGTGAAACAACACACCTGCGGGATTTGCTTTTGGGTCCGCGGCGTGCCGCTTGCTAAATTCAGGTGTAAATACCGCAGGCCGGCGCCCTGGTTGACGCTGACGGATTCGATAACTGCAAGGAGAAACCATGTCCAAACTAGGAGCCCTACTCGCGCCCGGGGCCGTGGAGCTGGACGCACCTGCCGCGGACTGGCGCGCCGCGATCACCCGCGCCGGCCGCCTGCTGGAGGCCAGCGGTTCCGCCACCGCCGACTACACGCAGGCGATGATCAAGACCGTAGAGGACAACGGGCCCTATATCCTCGTCGCCCCGGGCTTCGCCTTCGCCCACGCACGGCCCTCGGAAGCGGTCCGCCACACCGCCATCAGCTGGGTGCGCCTGGCCGAGCCCGTCCGCTTCGGCCACAGCACCAACGATCCGGTCACCCTAGTCGTGGCCCTGGCCGCCCGCGACGACTTCGCCCACACCCGCGCCATGAAGGAACTGGCCCGCGTGCTCGGTGATGCCGAGAAACAAGAGCTCTTGGCCGTCGTCACCTCCGAGGGCCAGCTGCGCAACGTCCTGGACGGCTATGTGCCCACCGCCGCCGCCAACGCCATCGCCATGCGCCGCGAACGCGAGGCGCGTGAGGCCCAAGAGGCCGCTGCGGCTGCCGCAACAGGCTCGGCCGCCCCAACCACCGGCCCCGCCGCGCGCCCCGACGGCGCCGTCGAGAGCAAGGGCAAGATACTTACCGTCTGCGGCAACGGGCTGGGCACCTCGCTGTTTTTGAAGAACACTCTGGACGGCGTGTTGGGCGAGTGGGGCTGGTCGCCGTATTTCACCGTCGAAGCCACCGACACCATCTCCGCGAAGGGGCGCGCCAGCGAGGCTGACGTCCTGCTGACCTCCGGCGAAATCGCCGCCGCCCTCGGCGATGTGGGGGTGCCGGTCTACGTCATCGACAACTTCACCTCCGCCGCGGAACTCGACCGCGCACTCCGCGAAATCTACGACATCCCCGCCGCACAGGAAGGCCGGTAGAAGCACATGAACATCCTGGTAGACGCCGCCAACTTCGTGGTCAATGAGATCCTGGCCGTGCCGGCGTTCCTCATCGGCATCATCACCGCCATTGGGCTTAGCGCGCTGGGCCGCGGCATCGGCCAGGTGCTGGGCGGGGCGATCAAGGCCACGCTCGGCTTCCTACTCATCAACGCCGGCGCCGGGCTGGTCACCGCCTCCCTGGAGCCGCTCGGCGTGATGATCACCGGCGCCACCGGCGCGCACGGGGTGGTGCCGACCAACGAGGCCATCGCGGGCATCGCCCAGCAGCAGTTCGGCAGCCAGATCGCCTGGGTGATGATCCTGGGCTTCGTGGTCTCCCTGCTGCTGGCCCGGTTCACGCCCCTGCGGTACGTCTTCCTGACCGGCCACCACGTGCTGTTTATGGCCACCCTGCTGACGATGGTCTTCGCCCCCGCCGGCTACCCCGCCTGGGTGGTCATCGTCTTCGGCGCCGCCCTGCTGGGCATCCTGATGGTCTCCCTGCCGGCCATCGCGCACCCGTGGACCCGGCGCATTACCGGCGACGACTCCGTGGCGATCGGCCACTTCGGCACCGCCGGCTACGTCGCTGCGGGCGCGGTGGGCAAGCTGGTCGGTGGCAAGCGTAAACCGTCCGCCTCCACCGAGCAGCTCCACCTTCCGGAGGGCCTGCGCTTCCTGCGCGACTCCATGGTCGCCACCGCGCTGTCGATGGCGCTGATGTACCTCGTGCTCGCCCTGCTGTTCCTGGCCCGCGCCGGCGACGAGGCCTTCACCGCCTTCGAGGACGGCGCGACTGGGGTAGGCAACTACCTCATGCAGTCGCTGACCCAGGGCCTGCAGTTCGGGGTGGCCGTCGCCGTCATCCTGTTTGGCGTCCGCACCATCCTGGGAGAGCTCGTGCCCGCCTTCCAGGGCATTGCCGCCAAGGTCGTGCCCGGCGCCATCCCGGCCCTCGATGCCCCCATCGTCTTCCCGTATGCCCAAAACGCCGTCCTGGTCGGCTTCCTGACCTCCTTTGCCGGCGGGCTGGTGGGCCTGGCGGTCTTGTCGCTGTGGCTGGGCCCGGCCTTTGGGGTGGCGCTCATCCTCCCCGGGCTGGTCCCGCACTTTTTCACCGGCGGCGCGGCGGGCGTCTACGGCAACGCCACCGGCGGGCGGCGCGGCGCGGCCGCCGGTGGCTTCGCCAACGGCCTGCTCATTACCTTCCTGCCGGCCTTCCTGCTGGGCGTTTTGGGCTCCTTCGGCTCGGCGAACACCACCTTCGGCGACGCCGACTTCGGCTGGTTCGGCATGCTCATCGGCTGGGCGTCGGCGCCCGGCGGGGTAGTGGGCCTCATCCTAGTCGGCCTCGTCGGCGCGGTCGTGCTAGCGCTCGGCTGGTTCTGCCAGGTCCGGCTCGTCGATGCCCACTGGGATCCCACCCCGCACCGCCCCGCGCCGACCGCCCACGACGACGCCGCCGATGCCGGGTCCGCCGCCGGGGCCGACGCCCGCCGCGGCACCTGGCGGCACTACCCGCGTATCACCCCGCCGGCGGGAGCCCCGATTCCGCCCGCGCCCCGGAACTAGCCCCGTTCTAACCCCCTCCTTACTTGCGGGGGTGCGCCGGCGGGCGTGCAATTAAAGGCATGAGCCTCGACGTCAACACCGCCCTGATCGATCGCGTGGCCGCGGCCAGCGATGCCTCCCACTTCCTGTTCACCCCGCAAGCCGTCATCGAAGCCAAAAACGCCGATGACGTCGCCGCCGCTTTCCGCGCCGGGCGCGCTAACAACATCCCCGTGACCCTGCGCTCCGGCGGGACCTCCCTGGCCGGCCAGTCCGCCGGCAACGGCTACCTGGTGGACGTGCGCAAGCACTTCCGCGGCATCGAGGTGCTCGATGGCGGCGAGCGCGTGCGCGTCCAGCCGGGCGCCACGGTCCGCCAGGTCAACGCCCGCCTGGGCCTCTACGGCCGCAAGCTCGGCCCGGATCCGGCCAGCGAGTCGGCCGCCACGATGGGCGGGGTCATCGCCAACAACTCCTCCGGCATGGCCTGCGGCACGGAGCTGAACACCTACCGCACCCTGGAGTCGACGACCCTGGTCCTGCCGTCCGGCACCGTTTTAGACACCGCCCGCCCGGACGCCGACCAGCAGCTGGCCCAGCAGGAGCCCGAGCTTTTCGAGACCCTCCAGCGCCTGCGCCGCCGCGTGGTGGACAACCCGGCGTCGGTGGAGAAAATCACCAAGCACTTTAGCCTGAAAAACACCATGGGCTACGGCCTGAACTCCTTCCTGGACTATGAGACCCCAGCGAAGATCCTGGAGCACCTCATCATCGGCTCGGAGGGCACCCTGGCCTTTATCGCCGAGGCCGTCTTCCGCACCGTGCCGATCGCCCGCCTGACCACCACCTCCGTGGCCGTCTTCCCAGACGTGGACGCCGCCACCCGCAGCCTGCCCGACCTGCTGGACACCGGCGCGGCCACCCTGGAGCTGATGGACTCGGCCTCTATCCGCGTCGGCCGCACCTTCGATAAGGTCCCGGAGGCCATCACCGGCTTCGACGTCGACTCCCAGGCCGCCCTGCTCATCGAGTACCACGCCGACAGCGAGGACGAAATCAACGCCAAGGAGCAGGCCGGCTCCAAGCTGCTGGCCGAGCTCAACCTCCAATCCCCGGCGCAATTTTCCGCCGATGCCGCCACCCGCACCGCCGCCTGGAAATTCCGCAAGGGCCTCTATGCCCAGGTCGCCGAGGCCCGCCCGTCGGGCACCACGGCGCTGCTGGAAGACATCGTCGTGCCGGTCGCCGACCTGGCGGACGCCTGCGCCGGCCTGCAGGACATCTTCGCCCGCTACTCCTACGACGACGCCGTCATCTTCGGCCACGCCAAGGACGGCAACATCCACTTCCTGCTCACCGACCGCTTCGAGGGCGAGGAGGCCATCGGCCGTTTCAACAACTTCAACGAGGACATGGTCTCCCTGGTGCTGGAAGCCGAGGGCAACCTCAAAGCCGAGCACGGCACCGGCCGCGCGATGGCGCCCTACGTGCGCCGCCAGTACGGCGACGAGCTCTATGAGGTCATGCAGGAGCTCAAGCGCGCCTGCGACCCGGCGAACACCATGAACCCGGGCGTCATCCTTGACGACGACCCGGACGCCCACGTCAAAAACATCAAGCTCAACCCGACCGTGGAAGAAGAGATCGACCGCTGCGTGGAGTGCGGCTACTGCGAGCCGGTCTGCCCGTCGCGGGATCTCACGCTCACGCCGCGCCAGCGCATCGTGGTCCGCCGCGCCCGCAAGCGCGCCGAGGAGGCCGGTGATAACGCCACCGTCGCCGAGATCGACGAGGCCTACCAGTACGAGGGCATCGAGACCTGCGCCGTCGACTCCATGTGCCGCACCGCCTGCCCGGTGGGCATCGACACCGGCAAGTTCATCAAGCGACTGCGCCGCGAGCAGGCCCAGCCGGTCCTGCAGGCCGGGTGGAAGGCAGCGGCGAAGGGCTGGCCGGTGGTCAGCGAAGGCGCATCGGTAGCGCTGACCGGCGCCCACTTCCTGCCGACCTCCCTGGTCAAGACCGTCACCGACGTCGGCCGCCGCCTGGTCGGCTCCGACGTCATGCCGCAGTACCAGCCGGAGCTGTCCAAGGGCGGCAAGCCGCGCGCCCGCCTGGGTCGCCGCGTCGGCGATAACCGCGCCGCCGTGACCGGCATCTTCCTGCCCGCCTGCGTGAACACCATGTTCGGCCCGCAGGGCGACGGCCCCGGCGCCACCGATGCCTTCGTCAACCTCCTGGAGCGCGCCGGGCTGGCGCTGGAGGTGCCCGGTGGCATCGACAAGCTCTGCTGCGGCACCCCGTGGTCGTCCAAGGGCTTAAACGAGGGCCACGACGTGATGGAAAAGCGCGTCGTGGACACCGTCGTGCCGCTGACCGACGGCGGGAAGCTGCCCATTATCGTCGACGCCTCCAGCTGTACCGCCGGCTTCCGCGACCTGCTGGAAGCCCATGGCGTCACGGTTATCGATGCCATCGCCTTCACCGCCGAGCACATTCTCCCGGCCCTAGATGTCGCGCACCCGGCCGAGTCCGTCACGCTGCACCCGACCTGCTCCGCCTTCCAGCTAGGTCTTATGCCCGACCTGGAAAAGGTCGCCGGTGCCGCCGCGCGCGAGGTCAACGTGCCCACCGCCTGGAACTGCTGCGGGTATGCCGGCGACCGCGGCATGCTCCACCCCGAGCTGACCGCGTCCGCCACCCGCGCCGAGGCCGCCCAGGCCAAGGAATTCGGTGCTCAGTACCACGCGTCCACCAACCGCACCTGCGAGCTGGGCCTGACGCGGGCGACCGGCGCCGACTACCACCACATCCTGGAGCTGCTGGACAAGGCCAGCCGCTAGGTGTTGGTTTCGCCGTAGGCTGGCTGCGTACGCTTTAGTGAACGGGAAGGAGCCAGCCCATGGCAGTAGGGGACATCGTTAGCGGCTACGACGGGATTCGTGAGAAGCAGGAGGCGCTGTACGTCGACCTGCACCAGCACCCCGAGCTCAGCATGGAAGAGGAGCGCACCCGCGGGATCATCGCGGACAAGCTGCGCGAATTCGACTACGACGTCGTGGAGGTCGGCGGCGGAATCGTCGGTGTCCTAGAAAACGGCGACGGGCCCACCGTGATGCTGCGCGCCGATTTCGATGCCCTGCCCATCCAGGAGGACACCGGCCTCGACTACGCCTCCACCGTCGACGGCGTCATGCACGCCTGCGGCCACGACTCCCACGTCGCCGCGCTCATGGGCGTGGCCGCCCTGATGAAGGACGCCACCGATGCCTGGTCCGGCACCCTGGAAGTCCTCTTCCAGCCCGGCGAGGAGACCGCCGAGGGAGCCCAATCCATGGTGGACGCCGGCGTGGTGGACAAGGTCACCAAGCCGGACGTCATGCTGGGCCAGCACGTTTTCTGCAGCGTGGTGCCCGCCGGCAGCGTGGCCATCAAGCCGGGCCCGGTGCTCTCGACGGCCACCAGCGTGACCGTCAAGGTTTTTGGCGCCGGCTCCCACGGGTCCATGCCTCACCTGAGCGTCGACCCGGTCGTGCTGGCCAGCTCGATTGTCATGCGCCTGCAGACCATCGTCTCCCGCGAGCTCAACCCGAGCGAGTTCGGCGTGGTTACCGTCGGCTCCGTCCAGGCCGGTTCCAAGGCCAACGTCATCCCGTTTGATGCCACGCTGAAGATCAACATCCGCGCCTACGACGAGGAGGTGCGCGACAAGATCATCGCCGCCATCGAGCGGATCGTGAAGGCCGAGTGCGAGGCCGCGCGCTCGCCGAAGGAGCCGGAGTTCAGCTTCTCCGACCAGTGCCCGCTCACCGACAACGACGCCGACGTCACCGCCCGCGTGCGCGAGGCCCTCGAGGAGCACCTGGGCAGCGACCGCGTCCAGGACGCCGACCGGTTTACCGCCTCCGAGGACTTCTCCGTGGTCGCCGACGCCTTCGGCACCCCGTACTGCTACTGGATTTTCGGCGGCGGCAAGGAGGGCGAGGAGATGCCGAACCACAGCCCGTTCTTCGCGCCCGTCCAGCAGCCGACGCTGCAGACCGGCACCGAGGCCCTCATCACCGCCGCTTACGCCTGGTTGGGCAAGTAATTGTCCTGCCCCGGTTGCGGGGTGGTGGGGTCTGCCTTAGTGTGTGGGGCATGACATCGGGGGATTGTTTTTCTAGGTTCGTGGCTGCCGTGACCCAGCCCGGAATCGAGATCGTGGAGGGCGCTTGGCACGCCGATTGGGATGCCGAGCGCGCGGCCGCCGGCTCCGGCCGCGACGAGTTGGAGCGCCTCTTCGACCTGGCAGGGGTGTTTTTCGGCCCGGTCAGGCACGCCGGCCGCCAGCGCCGGGTGCGCGCGAATGCCGCCCGCCACGGGCACTGCCTGCCCGTGCTCGACGTACTGCGCGGGGTGCTGCGGCGGGTGAAGAACAAAAACGATGCCTGGCGCATCATGGAAGAACTATCCGCCCAGCCGGTTGATGCCAAGGAGATGGCCGCGACTGCGCGGCGTAAAATCCAGGAGGCCCACCCCGCCCCGGCGCCGCAGCCAGGGGTGATCTATCGGCGTTCGGCTGAGGGGTTGTGGTCGATGCGTCTTATCGCCGATGCCGGCCTCGTCGCCGATATTAAAGCCCAGGTGCGCACCGTCGAGGATGCCCGCGCGGTCTTCACCGGCGGTCACGGCACCGGTGATGGTGCTGGCGAAGGTGCCGGTGCTGCCGCTGGTGCCGGTAGTAGACCTCGCGGCGGGGTGCGCGCGTCGGTTATCACGAACGTGGTCCTTAACCTTCAGGATTTCGGCCACCTGGTCGGCGGTAGGGATGCCGCGGATATTACCGTGCAACTGACCAATGGCGCGGTAATCAGTGGTGCCGAGTTGGTGACTCGGGCGTTTGAGCAGGTTGGCTACGTGGGGGTTTTCGACCCGGTGGCCGGGCCGGTTAATTGTTACCGGGATGAGCGTTTGGCCTCGTGGAAGCAGCGGCGCTTGGCGTTGATGGAGCATCCGGTGTGTGCTTGGCCGGAGTGTTTGGCCGGTGCGGATGAGTGCCAGGTCCATCACCTGCAGTCGTGGGAGTCGGGTGGGCCGACGAATGCGGCGAACCTGGCGACGTTGTGTCCGCACCATAATGGGGCCAACGAGGACGGGCCCGGGCCGGCGCAGAGCAGGGGCCGAATGGCGAGGGTTGGTGGCCGGGTGGTGTGGATACCGCCCGAACGCGTGCCGGCCTAGCGCGCCGGCGGCAGAAGCGCAGCAAAGCAGTACAACACGCGACAAGACACGCGCCAAGGCGTCTACGGTTTGAAGACCGTGAACGCCCCTTCGGCGCGTTTAGGTCGCGCGCTTTTTATGGTGCGCCCGGTAATCAGTAGGCGACGGCGTCGGTGGAGTTGGGGTGCTTGGCCAGCGGGGTGACGTGGATCTTCATGTACTTGTACATGGGGAAGCCGGCGAAGATGTCGTGGAGGGCATCGTTGTCGGGGGCGTCGTAGATGGAGTAGTTGGAGTACTCGCCGACTACGCGCCAGATGCCCTTCATCTTCCCGGCGGCCTGCAGCGAGCCGGAGTACTCCTTCTCGCGGGCCTGGAAATCGGCTACCTCTTCGGGGCTTAGGTGATCGGGGAAGGTGACGTCCATTCGGGCAAGGAACAACATGGTGGAAAATCCTTATTTTTTCGGTTGCGGATGGTCTATTTAATTGTCGGGGCCCGCGTGCGCGAGGGCACGCGGAAGTTCGTTGCGCGAGCGGATCCCGAGCTTCCGTTAGACCCGCGTCAGGTGGTATTCGACGGTCTTGGTCGACAGGTAGAGCTCCTCGGCGACCTCGCGGTTGCTGGCGCCGTCGGCGACGGTGGCGCGCAGGGAGCGACGGTCAACCCGGGGGCGGCGTTTTTCTCCTCCTCGGATTCCTTCGGCATGATTCGCTCGCGGGCGGTGGACGTGGCCATCTTGGGCGCGATGGAGGTCTCGCGCTACGGCGACCTGGCCAACTGGATGATCCCAGGCAAGATGGTCCGCGGCATGGGCGGGGCGATGGACCTAGTCCACGGCGCCCAGCGGATCGTGGTGATGATGTCGCACACCAACAAGCACGGCGCGTCCAAGGTGCTCAACACCTGCGAGCTGCCGCTGACCGGCGCGCAGTGCGTGGACCTGATCATCACCGACTACGCGGTCTTCCACGTGGACCCGCAGGAGGGGCTCACGTCACGGCGCCCAGCGGATCGTGGTGATGATGTCGCACACCAACAAGCACGGCGCGTCCAAGGTGCTCAACACCTGCGAGCTGCCGCTGACCGGCGCGCAGTGCGTGGACCTGATCATCACCGACTACGCGGTCTTCCACGTGGACCCGCAGGAGGGGCTCACGCTCATCGAGGTCGCCGAGGGCGAGACCGTGGACTCCGTGCGCGCGGTGACCGACGCGGACTTCGCCGTCAGTGACAAGCTGAAAGGCTAAGAAGCTAGCAGGCTAAGAGGCCAGAAAAGCGAGAAAGGCCAGCGCCCTAGGCGCCCGGCCCGATATAGCTTTCGGGCGGAGTCAGGCGGGTGATCGCTAGGTTGATGCGGTCCTCGGTGAACTCGCCGAGCGACATGCTGCGGTGTAGCAGCAGGCCCTCGTAGAAGGCGTCGAGCAGGTAGGTGGTGTGGGCATCGAAGTACTGGCCCATCACGTTGCGGCAGCCTTGCGTCCACTCCAACAGGTTCATGCGGTGCAGGGGGCGCCGCAGGGACAGGGTGTAGAGCTCGGTGCCCAGGATCAGCGTCTTGCGGGAGGCCGCGGACGCGATGAGCATCTGGGACAGGGCGGCGCGGGCATCGTCAAGGCTAGCGACGCTCGTGAAATAGGACCCGAAATCCGCCACGGAGCGCTCCGCGAAGACGGAAAAGGCGGCCGCCAGCAGGCCGTCCTTGTCGTTGAAATAATAGGCGATGGAGCCCAAGGACACGTCCGCCTTGTCGGCGACGACGCGCATGGTGGTGCCGGCCACTCCGTTGTGCACGATGGAGTCTAGGGTGGCATCGATAATGCGCAACCGGGGGCCGTACTGGGGGTTATTCTTGGGCAACCATCGCTCCTCAACGCAGCCGAAACGCGGCCAACAACAAAACGGGCGGCCGCGGCAGTAATCCGTGTGCTAGGGAAAGTATAGTTGCCCACCCCGGACCGGCAAGCAGGGGTCGGGGGTGGTGGCGTTCAATTTAGGCCTCGTTGCGGCGGGTATCCGGAACGGCCTCAGCAGCTTTGCGCTTGCTGGAGGAGGTGAAAATCTTCCACAGACCGAACAGGGCGACGATGGCCCAGACGGCCTCGGTGATGAACAGGCCCGGGTTGAACGGGGACAGGGCGGTGTAGACGAAGCCCATCGCGCCCAGGAAGTTCAGCGTCTGGTAGATGGGGGAGGTAGCGGTCAGGACCTTGAAGTTGAGTAGGCCGAAGGCAACGACGAAGCAGATGCCGGCGATGATGCCAATTTCGTAGGAGAGTGCCATGAGGGTATTCCTTTCGTTCGTTGCGGACTAGGCGGTGGCGGACTGGGACTGGTTCTTCCGGCGGTTCAGGAAGATCTTGATGATGCCGTAGAGGCCTAGCAGGGACCAGATGAGCTCGGTCCAGAACACCCCCGCGTTGAACGGGCTGGCGGCAGAGGCGGTCAGGAAGCCGGCGCCGACGAAGTTCAGGATCTGGTAGGGGTAATCGTCCGGCGTCCACTTGCCCAAGTTGAGCATCGCGAAGGCGAAGAGCAGGGCGACCGAGGCGATCAGCCCGAAGATGACCATTGCTGACATTGTTCGACGGTCCTTTCAGAATGTGTGCGATATGGGAGCGCGACTAGCCGCGCGCAGGAGCGCCTCGCGGGTGCTACATTTATAGGCTCTAAGCTAGGTTTTTAATCCATGCGAAGTCGAACGTGCATACGGTTTTGAACGCTTGATCTAAAGCGCAGGTAAATGGGATAGCCCCGCCCTTGAACGTACGATCAATTCAGCGCGTTTGCCCAGCTTAAACTACCTTGGGGTTATGGGCACGGAGGCCAAACATAGCCTCCCGCGCGCCCGTGGGGAAGGCCTCAACACCTCCCGCACAATTCGAACAGAACTTTAACCTAACGGACGACGTCACCGGCCGGCGCATACGCGAAGCGCCGCCAGACGAAGTCGATAAAGAACAATCTGAACAGAAAAGGAGCCGAGCCGTGTCACAGCAACCGAACCCGGACACCGAGGACATCAAGCTCCACGTCAAACCCGGGAAGACGCGGGCGCCGTTTTTCCGCTACATCCGCATCAACCTGCCGCGCCTGACCAAGGCCGCCATCCTGGTGATCGTGGCGCTTATCGGCGGCTGTGCCTGGGCCGTGCTGTCCAGCGGCTTCGACATCTTCGCCGGCAGCGACATCGCGCTCGGCCTGGTCATCGCCCTGGCTGCCATCTTCCTGGTGCTGGGCCTGGTGACCAAGTGGCGCATCTGGGGCTTTGGCACCGTGGTGGCCGCCGCCGGCATCCTGGTCTATATCGGCGGCCTGTTCGGCCACGCGCCTTTCGTCGGCAACGGCGCGGGCGTCTACCTCGCGGCCGGCTGGAACACCATGTTCTTCGCCAGCCTGGCCTACTGCGTTATCTACTGGGCGCTGAACTACGGCGTGCTGGTCGCATACCCGGATACCCAAGGATTTGAGGATTAATCATGCTAGAAGAATTTCCGGTCTGGCTCCGCGTCGAGCACTTCGTCAACATCTTGTTCGTGACGCTGTTTATCCGCAGCGGCATCGAAATCTTGGGCACCTTCCCCAAGCTGCACCGCTCCGTGCACACCCCGCTGGGCGGGCAGTGGGCGCAATTTTCCATTAAGCAAAAGCGCAAGCGCAAGTACTTCCCGGTCTCCGGCGAGTACGACGACTATTCGCCCGTCATCTCGCTGCCGGGCCACGGCGCCCTGGGGCAGGGCCGCTACTAGCACTTCATCAGCGTGATGGGCTGGGTGCTGCTGATGGTCATCTACTGGGGCCTGGTGCTGGGCACCGGACAGTGGCGCCGCTACTGGCCGGAGGACTGGGGTGTTTTCGCCCAGGCCTGGGACGACCTCATCCACTACCTGGCCTTCCAGATCCCGCCGGCGATGGACGGCTACCCCTTCAACGCCATCCAGCAGCTGTCCTACGGCTTCGTGGTGCTCATCCTGCCGCTGTGGATGATCATCACCGGCGCCTTCCAGTCGCCGGCCATCAACAACCACTTCCCGCGCATTTCCAAGCTGATGGGCGGGCGCCAGGTCATCCGCACCCTGCACTTCTGGGGCCTCATCGCTTACGTCGTCTTCATCGTCATCCACGTCGCGATGGTGGTGTTGCACGGCTACGGTCACGAGGTCTCCAAGATGGTCTTCGGCCACTCGGAGAACCCGATCGCCGGCGGCGTGATCTTCACCCTGGGCCTGTTCGGCATCATCGCCTTCCACGTCTGGGCCACGAAGACCTCGCTGGAGCGCCCGAAGGTCATCGAGCGCCTGCACAACGTGGTGGTCCGCCCGCTCACGCGCGCGCTGCGTAAGCTGCCCTCGCGCCAGAACGCCTACAGCGATGCCGAGATCACCAAGGCGCCGCACCACCGCGCCTCGGGCATGCCGCCGTCAACGGAGGCCTATATGTCCCTGGTCTGCAACGACTACGAGGATGACTACGTGCTGGAAATCGGCGGGTTGGTCGAAAAGCCGATGCGCCTGACCATGGCGGATATCCGCAAAATCGCCGACGGGCACTCACAGAACACGGTCCACCACTGCGTGCAGGGCTTTTCCTCGGTGGGCAAGTGGGACGGCGTGCCGCTGTACAAGCTGCTCGACCTGGCCGGCCCGCTGGACGGGGCCAGCGACGTGGTGGTCCACAGCTTCCAGAACATGACCCGCGACGACGACAACTACAACGGTTCCTACTACTACGAGTCCATGCCGATGGAAGAGGCCCGCCAGCCGCAGTCGCTGATCGCCATTGGCTACGACGGCGACGAGATCCCCATCAAGAACGGCGCGCCCATGCGCCTGCGCCTGGAGACCTCCACCGGTTTCCGCTCGGCGAAGTGGCTGGACCGGATTGAGGTGGTCAACCGCTTTGACATCATCGGCAACGGGATGGGCGGCTTCTTTGAGGACACCGATTCCTACGACCGCCTGCAGATGCTCTAAGGAGGACACACCATGTCACGAGCGTTATACCAAGACATTTTCCTAAGCCCCGAGCAGCAGCAGCGCGTGCGCGACTACCTCCACGAGGTCGACTTCCACCTGCCGGGCGCCACTCCGGACGACTTCGAGATCAACCCGCGCGCCCGCTACCTGGGCTACATGTTCCAGGCCGAGGACCTAGAATCCTTCGGCGTGGGCCTGCAGTGCACCCGCGCCGGCATGGAGGACCAGCGCACCTTCATCCGGGTAAGCCGCGGGCAGCTCCTCGGCGAGGACGATGCCCCGCGCCTGCCCGTCAACGACCCGGTCCTGGCGCGCGAGGCCATGACCCTGGATCGTTTCTACCGCGCCGAGGACCCGCCGCGGCCCACCGGCGTGAACGCCTATGCTCACGATGCCGGCCTGCCCGGCGCCGACATGGACCTGTCCATGCTGGAGGAGCAGCTGCGCGACATCGTCGCCTTCCACAACGGCGAACCGGTGCCGGGCAACCAGGAGATCCTGGACCTGCGCATCTACTGGGGCACGCTGCTAGCCGGGCGCTACCCGCGGCTGAAAGCCCTGCGGGCGAAGCTGAGCGAGAGCCAAGCCGCGCGCCTGGACCGGCTGGAGGCCGATATCACGGCCCTGACCGGCATCCTCGAGGCGCTGGGCCTGCCCACGCTGGAGGACCTGAAGAAGCCGAAGCGGGAGGACGGCTAGCCCGCCCGGTGGTCGAAGACCAGGGAGGTGTTGGTGGAGGCCACCTCGGGGCGCGCGCTGACCACGTCCGAGATGAAATCCCGCAGGCTGGCCGCGGTGGCCAGCTGCACGTGCGCCACAAAGTCCTGGTTGCCGGCCACGAAGTAGACGTGGCGCACCGGCTCTAGCTGCAGCAGGTAGTGGTAGAAGTCCCGCAGGGCGCCGCGGGCGCCGGGGTGGAGGCGGATGTGGATGAGCGCCTCCGTGCCCAGCCCGAGGGCCGCTGGGTCCACGTGCGCAGAAAAGCCGGTGATGACCCCGCGCGCGATGAGCGAGTTCAGCCGGCGGTGGGCGGTGGACTCGCTGACGTTGATGCGGTGGGCGAGTTCGGAGATGGGCAGGCGGGCATCGGAAGCCAATTCGCGGCAGATGGCCGCCTCAATCTGATCCAGCTGCATGGGGGTGTTCGTTCTCCGCGGTGGGGGATGCTTGCAAAATCAGGCGGATTCTGGGGGATCCCGCCAATGTGTACCCGATCACTCTATCCTCCGTGGATGATATAGGTATTCAAATCATCTGTGAGGAGGAGCACATGACTAAGGCTATTGTGGTAGGCGCCGGGATGACCGGCCTGTCGACGGCGTGGTACCTGCAGGAACACGGCTACGACGTGGAAATCGTGGACAAGATCGGCGTCGCCGCCGGCGCGTCCTGGGGCAACGCCGGCTGGCTGGCGCCGGGCAAGACCATCCCGCTGTCCAATTCCAGCCTGTGGGCCTACGGCCCCACCGCGCTGTTCGACAAGGATGCGGCGCTGAGTGTGCCCACCCGCATCGACCCGAAGCTGTGGGCGTTCGTCGCCCAGTTCATGGCCCGGGCCAACCAGCGCTCCTGGGACAAGACCATGGCGGCCCTGACTCCCATCGACAAGGCCGCCCTGGGCGCCTACGACGAGCTCATCGACGGCGGCGTGGACGCCGTGACCCACGAGGGCCCGTTCATCGTCGGCTTCGAAAACGACAACCAAGCCAAGGGCTTCTTGGACGAGGTCGAGGGCGCCATCCGCCACGGCCAGGAGATCCCCTTCGAAAACCTCAGCCACACCCAGGCCCTGGAATACGCCCCGATGCTCTCGGAGCGCGTCCAGACCGTCTACAAGCTGGGCGGCCAGCGCTACATCGAGCCGCAGTACTTCTGCGAGGCCATCGCCGAATCCTTCGTCGCCCGCGGCGGCACCATCACCACCGGCGCGGAGGTCACCGACGTCCAGTCCACCCGCAAGCCGGCCATCCAGCTGGCCACCGGCGAGTGGAAGCCCACCGACGTGGTGGTCATCGCCACCGGTGCCTGGCTGCCGAAGCTGGCCAAGTCCCTGGGCGTGCGCACCATGGTCCAGGCCGGCCGCGGCTATTCCTTCACCGTCAAGCCGGAGCAAGAGGCCAAGCACTCGGTCTATCTGCCGGAGACCCGTGTGGCCTGCACCCCGGCCCCGACCCGCGGCCGCTTCCAGATCGCCGGCACCATGGAATTCCGCGGCCCCGACGAGGCCTTCCAGCCGGGCCGCATCGAGTCCATGATCAAGGTCACCGCCCCGATGTTTAAGGGCATCGACTGGGACGACATCCAGGACGAGTGGGTCGGCTCCCGGCCCGTCACCCCGGACGGCCTGCCGCTTATCGGCCAGACCCAGGTTCCCAACGTCTACACCTGCGGCGGCCACGGCATGTGGGGCGTAGTACTCGGCCCCATCTCCGGCAAGCTGCTGGCCAAGCAGATCGCCACCGGGGTAATCGATCCCATCCTGGACCCGTTCGACCCGCTGCGCTAAGCCCGGCTCGCAGCGCGCGCAAGAGCGCATATAAAGTTCCCATCACCTCCAACGAGGCGATGGGAATTTTTTTAAAACTTAAGCCAGGCCGATCTGGCGCAGCAGCTTCTGGATGGGGGAGAAGTCAACTGTCAGGATGCCGGCTGCCTGCGCGGCGGCGAAGATGGCGCCGAAGATAGCGGCCACGATGCCCGCGCCCGCCAGGCCGGAGGCGGCGTCGGAGCTGCCCTGGGAGGAACCAGCGTTGTCGTCCTGGTTGTCATCACCCGGCTGCTCGGAGCCATTCGACCACCAGGTCTTCATGGCCAGCTGGGCGACGTCGGTGTTGTCGATGTAGTCGCCGCGGACCGGGTCGGTGCCCTTGACACGGAACATGATGTCCTCGGAACCAGCGCCCTTGAAGAAGAACGGAACCAGCTGGTTGGTGTGCTTGTCGGAGTACCACTGGTGGCTCGGCAGGGACTTGGCGTCGCCGGCCATCTTGTTGAAGCGGCCCTCGTCCGGCTCGTTCTCACCGGACAGGTAGCCGGTCTCGTGGTCAGCGGTGACGATCAGCAGGGTCTCGTCCCAGTTGGAGTTCTCCTCGACCCACTTGATGGCGGCGTCGACGGAGGCGTTGAAGTCCTGCATCTCCTCGATCTCACGGGCGGACTGGTTGGCGTGGCCGGTCCAGTCGATGGCGCCGCCCTCAATCATCACGGAGAAGCCGTCGGCGTCCTGACCCAGGGCGTTCAGGGCGCCGGTGGTCATGGTCGGCAGGTCAACCACGTCGTTTTGCGGATCGGAGTACGGGGTGGTGCCCTCCCCGGAGCGGGACTGCTGCAGGGTGGAGTGGACCGGAGCCAGGCCCCAGTACTTCTTGCCCTCTTCCACGTTGCCCTCGGCCAGGCTGGCGAAGCCGTCGTTGGAGTCGAAGTACTCCCAGTCGGTCTCGCCCTCGGCCAGGCGGCTGTAGTCGGCCTCGTCGATGTAGCCGAAGGAACCGGTCTCCGTCGGCTGGTTGTCATCGGTGAAGAACGGGTGGCCAGCGCCCATGACGACGGAGAGGTCCGAGTCGATCATCTCCTTGGCGATCTCGCCGTAGGCGTTGCGGTCCTTGTTGTGGGCGGCGAAGGCGGCCGGGGTGGCGTGGGAGAACGGCACGGAGGAAACCACGCCGGCGGACTTGCCCTGCTCGATGGCGGTCTCCTGGAAATTCTTCTGAGCCATGCCGTAGTTGGACATACCCAGGATGCCGTTTTCGACCTTCATGCCAGTGGCCATGGCGGTACCTGCCGCGGCCGAGTCGGTGATGATGCCTTCCTGGACGTACTCGTGGGTGGCCCAGGCCTGGGACGGGTCGTAGGATCCGCCCTGGGAGTAGGTGGACATGGACAGACGGTTGAAGTCCTCGTAGGCCTGGACGGACTCGCCGTCCAGCTCCTGCGGGCCGGCTTCGCTGAATTCGCCGTCGACCAAGTACTTGGACTGGCCGGTCTCGTACAGGTTGTTGTAGGCGACGTGGCCGTAGCCCATGCCGTCACCAATCATGTAGATGATGTTCTTCGGGCCGTTGGATTCCTGGGCGGTGGCCGGGGCGACGCCCGCAGCAATCAGGGAAGCAGAAACGGCCACGGAGCCGGCGCGCAGAGAAAAACGCATAAGAAGAGTCCTTCGCAAAGACGGAATAGAGACAAGATGAGACAGTGCGCGGGCGGTGGCTCGCCCGCGTCCCCACGCCGCGCCAAGCACAGCGTTATGGTTCTGACAGGGCAATTACAGCCGCACGTGAAGGAACTCTAAACTCCGAACATCTCGGGACGATGACATTAAAGGAAACTTCGCTTTAACTATCTCGGGCCCTCCCGGGAACGCGCCCCGGGCGCTAGCCTCGCGGTACCTGCTCGACGAACGTGGCGGCGTTGAACGTGACTGCCGTCTGTGACCTGGCGGATGTCTGGCAGGGGCGGGCTCAGGAATGACAAAAGCAGCCGAGGCTGGATGGTGGATCCGGTCCTCGGCCGCTTTTCTGCGCCCGGCGGGGTAGTGCCGTGGTTAGGCCACGGCCTCTTCGACGAGGGCGACAACGGCGCGGCGGTCAGCGGCGGCGTAGAGCTTGTCGCGGAAATCCTGCTTCATCAGGCTGCGGGCCAGCTTGGATAGCAGCTTGAGATGCTGCTTGCCGGCATCGTCGGGCACGGCGATGAGGAAGACCAAGCGGGAGGGATCCTCGTCCGCGGCCCAGGGGATGCCGGGCTCGTTGAGGCGGGCAAAGGCCAGGGTCGGGGCAGCCACGCCGGCCACGCGGGCGTGCGGGATGGCCACGGCGTTGCCCACGGAGGTCGAGTGCTTGGCCTCCCGGGCGACGGCGGCGTCCACTACGGCCTCGGCGTCGGTGATGCGCCCGCTGGCAGCCGCGGCGGCGACGAGCTCACGGATGACGTCGTCGCGGTTGGAGGCGGCCTCCGGTTCCAGCAGCACGACCGAGGGGTCGATGAGCGTGCTAGGGGTGGTGGCGGTCGCCGTGGTACTCGTGGCGGCCGTGGCGGCACCCGCGGCGCCGGCCGGGACTGCGGCACCGGTGGTCTCGGTGCCGGGCTGGGCGCTGGTGGCGTCAGTGGTGGCAGCGTCGGCGTCGGTGCTCTGTGCCTCTTCGGTGGCGGGGTTCCTCTTCTGCGTGATCCCCACCAAGACCAGGATGAGGATGGTCGTGGCGGCCACGCCGGCGGCCATGGCGATGAAGAAGCCGACGACGTTGTCGACGGCACCCAGCAGGGCGACGATGGGGCCGCCGTGCATGACGTGGTCGGCCGCGCCGAAGGCGCCGGCCAGGGCGCCGGCGATGGCGCCGCCGACGACGTTGGCCGGGATGACCTGCAGCGGGCGGGCCGCGGCCAGCGGGATGGCGCCCTCAGTGATGCCGAAGAAGCCCATAAAGAGTGCTGCGATGCCGGAGTCGCGCTCGGCCTTGGTGAACCAGGCGCGGCGGATGAGCGTGGCCAGGCCCACGGCCAGCGGCGGGACGGCGATGGCGGCTGCGGCCATGCCCATCGGCAGCGCGTTGCCGGAGGCAATCATGCCGCCGCCGAAGAGGAAGGCGGTCTTGTTGAAGGGGCCGCCCATATCGAAGGCCATCATGGCGCCGATGATGGCACCCAGCACTAGCACCGAGGCGCCCTGCATGCCGGAGAGGTACTCGGTCAGTGCGGCGAAGACGCTGGCAATCGGGGCGCCGATGAGCCAGATGAAGGCCAGGCCCACGATGAGGGTGGTCAGGATCGGGATGACGATGATGGGCCAGATGGGTGCGATGAACTTGTGGACCGGGATCTTCTTAATCCCCAGGGCCACGTAGCCGGACAAGATACCGGTGACGATGCCGCCGAGGAAGCCGGCGCCGGCCTCCGAGCCGTAGAGAGAGCCGGTGGTGGCGATAAAGCCCGTAATCAGGCCGGGCGCCAGGCCTGGCCGGTCCGCGATGCCGACGGCGATATAGCCGGAAAGCACCGGCACCATCAGCGAAAACGCCAGGGTACCCAGCTCAGAGATGGTGAACCAGAAGGAGTCCTCCGGGATGGCCAGGCCCTCCGGGGTGGGCGTGCCGCCGATGGACAGGGCCACAGCCAGCAGCAGACCACCCGTGACCACGAACGGGATCATGTGGCTGACACCGTTCATCAGGGCCTTGTACATAGTCTGGCCCACGCCGGCGATGCCGGAGGATGAGGACGTGGCGCCTGCGTCCTGGCCGGACTGGTCGGCCTGCTGCTTCTGCAGCTGGCGGTCGGTGAAGGTGTTGGCCTCCAGGGACTGGCGCAGCAGCTCCTTCGGGCGCTTGATGGCGTCGTCGACGCCGGTGGCCAGCAGGCGCTTGCCCACGAAGCGCTCCTTGTTGATGACGGTATCGGCGCCGATGAGGATGGCATCGGCGGCCTCAATATCAGCGGGGGTAAACGCCCCCTCGACGCCGATGGAACCGTGCGTTTCGACCTTAAGATCGAAACCCAATTCTTGCGCGGCCGCGGTGAGATTCTCGGCCGCCATATACGTGTGCGCAATGCCCGTGGGGCAGGCGGTGATCGCCAGGATGCGCGGCGGGTTCTTAGTGTTATTGGACATGGAACCAATTTTATGGCCCCAGGCGAGCCGGGCCAAGACAATTGGGAAGAAAAACAAAAAGGCGCCGCCCAGTCTGCGACACCTCAGTAAGATGTCAGGCAGACTGGGTGGTGGGCCTAATCTAGCGTTGCTGGCCGGCTGAGTGACCGCGGGGAAAACGGCGGAAGACTAGCCACAGCAAGAATCCCAGCAGCGGTAACCCGAACTGGACAAGGCACCAAAGAATAGTCCGAACGCTAGAACTTCCATGTCGTCTCTCCCAAAGGAAGACGACAACGGTGAGGGCGATACAAATGAGGGGGATGACAATCCACAAGAGATCATAAAGAACTGGGATCTCCATTAGCTATCTCGACCTTCAATTCAATCTTGTCCCAAAAAGAAAACTCCCTTGGTTGCGCTAGAAGGAATCATATTCCCAGTGCGCTGCCAAGGGAGTTTATAGCATCATCGCTTTAGCCGATGAGCAGTTAGGCCCATGCAGTTCCTCTGGCCCGAAGCAACTTAGTGGTCTTTAGTACAGGCCGCTGTGCTTCTTGCCGAAGTCGTTGGTACCAACCTGGCGGGAGTCAACGTTCTGGTCGTTGCCCTTGGAGTTGTCACCGTCCAGGCGGGAGGTCTGGGTAACGGTGATGTAGTTCTTCAGGCGGCCTTCCTTGGTGTCGCCGTCGCCGAAGTCCAAGAACGCCAGCTCCTGCTTGTCACCCTTGTTGATCGGGTTGGACAGGTTGACCTCGAAGGAGCGGGTGGAGGTCTTCTTGTCGAAGCCCAGGTCGCGGATGTGAGCACCGTTGGTGGAGCGCGGGGTGATCAGGCGGTCAACGCCCTCCGGGCCCTCTTCGGTCTTGACATCGACGCGGAACTGAACGGCCGGGAAATCACCGTAGTAGCGCTTGGAACCAACGTTCTCAGCGCCGACGGCGACGGTGCCGGCGAAGCCAGCGTGCTTAGCGCCGGAGGTCTTGATGAACGGCTTCAGGTCCAGCTCGGAGTCTTCCTCGGCGGCCTCGCCCTTGTCGACCTCTTCTTGCTTCTTCTTGTCAGCAGCCTCTTCCTTGTCGCCCTCAGCCTCGGAAGCAACCTCTTCCTCAACCGGCTTCTCGTTCTCGGCGATAACCTCGGCGTCAGCCTTCGGATCCTTGTCTTCCTCAACAACCTTCGGGTCGTTGACGTCGGTGGTGTTCTGAGCGTCCTTGTTCGGAGCGAAGGAGTCAGCCAAGTCGTCGTACAGCTTGACGCGGACCTCGTTCTTGACCGGCTGCAGAGCGGACCAGAAGGTCGGGGTGGACCAGGTGCCGTTCGGCTTGCAGTACTGCTGGGTACCGGTCATGTTCAGGACGCGGAAGCCGTAGGTGGCCTCACCGGTGTGGTTCGGCGGAACGTCGTACGGGCCGATGGTCTGGCCAGCGTCCCAGGACAGGGAGTAGGAAGCGGAAGCACCGATCTTGGTGGCGATGGAGTGGGAGATGCCCACGGAGGACTCGCCGCCATCCTTGGAGTAGCCGCCGCCCAGGTTCATGGAGGTGGTGGAGGTGCGGTCACCGTTGATCTCCACGTTGATGGTCTGAGACTTGGACAGATCCTGGCTGAGCGGGATGTCCTTCTTGGTCTGGTTGGTGGTGGAGATGGTGCCGGCCGGCATGAAGGTGTCGGTGGCCTTGTAGACCACAGTGCGGTGGTCTTCCCACGGGTTGCAGACCGGGCGCGGGTTCAGCACGTTGGCCTTCATGTGATCGGAGCCGTGGGTGGTGTGGATGATCGGCAGCTTCGGGTTCAGCGCCGGGGTCTCCGGGTAGGACTCGGTCTGGGTAGCGGCACCGGCGACTGGGGCGGTCAGGGCGGTACCCGCAACGATGATGCCAGCGGTCAGGCCGGCAAAACGACGACGGATATTCATAAAGAAAAATCTCCTGAAGTAGGGGATGGGTTTTGACAGTACGACACGCATTCCTCAAGGCGTGATGCAATCCAACGTAAAGGCCGCTGGAAAGAACCGCAATAGTCAGGTGTCTAGACAAAAGGTTGTTTTTGAGGATCGGACAGCTGGTTCATCTTTTGTTGAGCTTTTTCTGTAGATTCGCTGGCTACGGCAGGATAAATCATTATCTGCTTAGGGGTTAAAGGTGTATACAGGTAGAATCCCCAAGGGGGTCCGACACCCTCGAATGGGGGTACAAGCCGGGGTGAAAAATCAGGAAATTCTCAGGTATCGCCGGCCGGTAAACAGTGTTAAAAGGGTTATTGAGCTGGCGCTTGCCTGGCGTAGGAAGAATGGATCCGGCGTTTGTTTACGCGTCAAGTTAACTAAAGGTTAATTGCACCACGCCGGTTAGACTGGCCTCCATCGATGGGTGGGAAGTGATAAAAAATGTGCAATCATGGGGCTAGCTGGGCACTGGGACAGTTGTTTCGGGGTGTTTCGCCCGTCGCAGGCGGCAGGCTGCCGTGAGTTCTGCGGCTTTACTGCCATGTGCGGCCCTGTGCAGGTGGGGCGGGGTTGGGTGCGGTGAAGTCGGCTGTGTGCCGCCTGCTTAAGCCACGCGCACGCTGGGGCTGGGCTGGCCGGTGTCCAGACTTGTCCGGCGCAGGATCTCCCGGGTGACGGTGGCGACCTGGCCGCGGCCCAGGAAGACGGTGCGCAGGGCGGCCTTGAGCGGGCCGTCGTCGGCCCACTCGAAGTAGACCTCCACCGGCTTGCCGGTGTGCCGTTGGATATCCAGGGCGATAACGGCCACCGCGTTGGAGACCGAGGCGGCCTCGACCACCAGGGCGCCGTCCACACCGCGCACGGTGTAGAGCTCGGCGAAGGCGCTGGGATCGCGCACGGAAATCTCCAGCGCCACGATGTCCGCGGTGCCGGCCAGGTGGTGGGCGCGGCAGACGCGCTGTTTCTTAGTACTCAGGTCGGGGCAGGGGGCCGCCGGCATCAACTGGATGCTAGGTCCCGGGACCTCGAGCAACGCCCGGGCGGCTGCGTCCCAGGAGGTACCGTTGTCACGCAGCTCGTAGGAGCGCACCGCGCGGGAGGCCAGCGAGCTCAAGACGATGGCCACGATGAAGAAGCCGGCCACGCGCAGGCCGTCGGGGCGCTCCACGAGGTTGGCGGCCAGGGTCAGCCCCAGAACCACCGCGATGGCGGCGAACCAGGCCTTGGCGCGCGCAGTGCAGGTAACCGCCACCGCCCCGGAGAAAATCACCACCAGCACGCCGGTGGCATAGGCCCCGGACTGCTTGTCCACGTCCGCGTCGAAGAGGCACGTAATGCCGATGGCGGTAACGCTGAGCAACAGCACCATCGGCCGGGAGCGCTTGGCCCACTCTGGGGCCATGCCGAACCGCGGCAGGTACTTCGGGATCAAAGCGAGCATGCCCGACATCGCCGACGCGCCGGCGAACCACAGGATGGCCGTGGTGACGTATCCATAGAACTGCCCGAAGGAGGCCCCGAGGTAGTGCTCGGCCAGCCAGGCCAGCGCCCGCCCGTCGGCGCTGCCGCCGGCGCCGAACTGGTCGGCGGGGATGAGTGTGGTCACCAACAGGGAAGAGGCCAGCAGGTACAGGCTCATAATCACCGCGCTGGTGGTCATTAGCCGGCGGGCGCGCTTAATGCGCTGCGGCAGGGACTGCGAGCGGATAAGCGGCATGACGGACACGCCGGTCTCAAAGCCGGACAGCCCCAGGGCGAGCTTCGGGAAGACAATCAGGCACAGCACGGCCATGCCCGCCGGGTGCGGGTGCTGGGCGTGGAGGGTATCGGCCCAGTCGCCCAGGAGTACCGGGTGGGTGGTCAGCTGCCACAGGCCGGCGGAGACTACCACCAGGGTCAGTGAGAGGTAGGTGACGACCAGGGCCACGGCCACACCGACGGCCTCACGGAAGCCGACCAAGAAGACCACGGCCAGGGCGCACACCAGCGCGATGGTCACGGGAAGCTGATGCGGGCTGTCGGTGGCGCCGAGCAGGTGCGCGGAGGCATCGGAGGCCGACAGCGTGATGGTGACCATGAAATCCGTGGCGGCAAAGCCCAGCAGCACCAGCACGAGCAGCTTGCCCCACCAGCCGTGGGTGAGGGCCTCCATCATCGCGATGGAGCCCAGCCCGTGCGGCGAGCGCGCCGCCACGCGCCGGTAGACCGGCACCGCCCCGGCCAGGGTGACGACCACGAGGATGAGGGTGGCGGCCGGGGCTAGAGCACCGGCGGCCAGCACCGCGATGCCGGGCTGGTATCCCAGCGTGGAGAAATAGTCCACCCCGGACAGGCACATCACCTGCCACCACGGGTAGGTGCGCTCGGGAATGGGTTGCGAGGAAAAATTGTCCCTCCGCACTGGCTTGTGCGGGCGGGGAAGATGCATTGCCATGAAGAAGAAATATACGCCGTGCGCCGGAGAATAAAAGTCCTACGGCGGTGGCATATATCACTGCTTTGCAAGCGGGAGTCCGCGGGTTAAGTAGCAAAAAGTGTGTCTGAGTTTCAGCGTTTCCGCTGTTCAGGTTAGTTGAATCGGGTCTATATAAGGACCTCAGCCTTATATAGACCCGTTTCTTCGTCAATCCACCGGAATGGCACCTGCATGTGGTATCCGGCAGTTGGTGTGCTTTCCGGGTGAGACGAAACCGACCACGATGCCCCGTATGTGCTGGGCAAATGAAGAAAAACGGCACCACATCCAAAGGAACAACACGATGGCGGTGCAAAAGCCCCAACTGCGGCAACTCAACGACACGCACCCGCACCGATCTGAGCCACACCCGCGACTTCAAAGCCTTCCACTCCTACATCACGTGCACCGCAACACTGGCTGAAGTAGCCCGCCAGCAAGGAGTAAGCAGATGGACGCTTGATCGCCGGTTTACACCGTTTTGGCTCATAGAGGTAACCAACCCCGGTGAGTCTCACCGCGTCTACGACCAGATCTTCATCGACGGCACATATACCGCTGCCGGGTGCTTGCTCGTCGCCGCAAGCTATGACCATGTCATCGCCTGGCATTGGGCAAAAAGCGAAACCGCCCACGCCTACACGCAGCTTTTAAACAAGATCGCAGAACCCTTATGCGTTGTCCTTGACGGCGGGCAAGGCGCCTACACCGCTATCAAAGCGTGCTGGCCCAATGCACAGATCCAGCGCTGTGTGGTCCATGCCCAGCGCGTTATCCGTCGCTACACCACCTCTAAACCACGCACCAGCGCAGGCCAAGCCATTTACGCGCTCGCGTTGAAGTTGACGCGGATCACCACCATGGAACAGGCCCGCGAATGGACTCTGAACTTGCACGATTTCGGGGTCGTCTATGCCAGTTTCCTCAACGAGAAAACACCGGTGCCGAAGGAACGCAGAACCCTCAACCACCGGTGGGAATGGACCCACCTGCGGGTACGCAAGGCCTACAATTCGCTGTTGCACCTCTCGCGGAAGGGGTGGTTGTTTACCTATCTGCAGCCACCACCGCACGCGCTGAGCGTGTCAAGTTGTTTGTGTGTGGGGCTGGGTTTATAGGTATTTGTCGAAGCGGTCGGGGTAGGCCACGGCCATTTGATTGATGGCTTGTTTCCAGCCGGAAACCCGGGCTCCTTCCATAAGCCTGCCGGCTGTTCTTGAGACTCGTTTGCCCTGCTTCGCCCTCTTTGCAGCTCGTTTGTCTTCAATATTGCAGATCATCAACCACAGTGTTTTAAGCGCTGATTCATCGTTAGTGAACTGCACCCTGTTGCGAGTAGCTTTACGCAGCTCGTTGTTAAACGACTCAATGGAATTCGTCGTATAGATAACCTTTCTGGCCGCTGGCGGGAACTGCAGAAACGGGACAAACCGGCCCCACGCGTCCTGCCAGACCTTGACTGAGCGGGGATACTTTTCTCCCAATTCAGAGGCTTCAAATTCGTCCAAAGCAGCACGGGCTGTGGGTTCATCCGCAGCGGTGTAAATCTTTTTTAACGCCGCCGATACACCCCGACGATCCCCGTAGGCTACCCACCGGTTCGCGGCACGAATCAGGTGCACGATACAGGTTTGCACCATCGAGTTCGGCCACGTTGCCTCGACTGCTTCAGGCAGGCCTTTCAGCCCGTCACAGCAGACAATAAAGACGTCTTTGACCCCACGATTAGCCAGGTTAGAGCACACCTGCGCCCAGAATGAGGCGCCTTCTTCTTTGGCAATCCACAATCCGAGGATGTGTTTGATTCCGTCCAGGTCCACGCCGATTGCCATGTACGCGGACTTGTTGACAACCCGGCCGCCGTCACGGACTTTAATGCGTAGTGCGTCCAGGAACACCACGGGGTAGAACTCGTCTAGCTGGCGGTTTTGCCAGACCATGACTTCATCCAAGACGGCGTCAGTAACTGCAGAAATCGTCTCATGGGAAATATCAACCCGCATCGCAGTTGCCATGTGGTGCTGGATATCCCTAATGGTCATCCCRCCGGCRTACAAGCTGATGATCATGTCATCGACATCGGTCAAACGCCTCGAGCCTTTAGGGACCATAGTCGGCAAGAATGTTCCAGCCCGATCCCTAGGGATATCAACGGTAACTGGCCCGTAGTTAGAATCCACGGTTTTTGGGTAGGTTCCGTTGCGGTGATTGTCTGTCTCAGCTGCAGCTTTAGCTGCTCTATCGCCGGACTCGTAGCCAAGGTGAGCATCCATCTCAGCGTTTAATCCCCTAGTAATCGAGGCTTGTAGCATGCCCCGAACTAGGTCATTGGCATCCGTTGTCGATGTGCCTAGGTCATCAATGAGTTTCGCGATTTCAGGGTTAGCAAGCAGCTTCTTTTCAATCGCATCAATCTTGGCCTTATCAGCCGGATCTCGTCTCGTCACAGTAGTCATTCTGGTCCATCTCCTCATGCGGGTTAGGTTCCCACACACAAACCATCAGACACTCTCCACGCGCTCGAACCAGGCCGGTGGGCCGCAACTACCAACAGTCTGGAAGGCGGAGTCAACGCGCAACTCAAACGACTCGCCGACGCTCACCGCGGCAGGACAGGAGAGCGCCAACGCACAATGCTCGAGTGGTACCTCCACTCCAAAACGCAGCTGCCTGACGATCCCCTAGGAATCGCCAGGCAGTGCAATTTCGGGCAAGACCAACTCGCCAAAGTCAACAATCTTGCCGAAGAAGACCACAACAAAGCCGACCAGGAAACAGGCCGACCAGCCTTCTACGACAACGCTATCCCAACCGAATACAACCACTCCATCGGAATCAGGAAAGGACCCTTCAAATAAAAATGCGCCCGACGGCGACACGCCGACCGGACACACTTTTTGCTACTTAACCCGAGTCCGCCGTCTGAGGGGCTGAAGGCATGAAGTTGCCCCTCCGCCTGCTCGGGGGGGTGATAGGCAGAGGGGCAACGGGTGCGAGGTGGGGCGGCCGGAACGCTCGGGGGGTGATGTTCCGGCGCCACGCTGCCTCGCAATTACGATACTAACGTAGGTCGGCAAAGAATGCACGCCCAAAGCGCAATCTTTTTTGTTAGTGCAGTTCAGTGGCCTTTTCGTTGGCCCGGATTTCCTCTAAACGGGCGCCATCTGCTAGGCCCGAGACCACCACTGCGGACCCACCCAATGCCAGCGGCTCCAAGACATTCGCGCGGAAGCTGGCCCAATCGTGCCAGCCGGTGCTCAGCACGCGGGGGCCGCCGTGGGCCCGGCCGCCGTGGCTCGCGGGACTGTCAGGGTTACTGGCGGCCGCGTCAGAGGGCACCAGCTCGGGCAGGGGAGTGGTCGGCTCGAAGTACTGGTCGCCGTAGAAACGCACCGTGGGCCCGAAGTCGATGGCACCCAGCGGCAGCGTGCCGCCGGACTCGACCACACCGCGGCCGAAGGGATCCTCGGTGACCAGGACGACGTCGTGGCCCGGGAAGTCCTTGAAGCGCTCCGGGCTGGTGAAGACCACCTGCGCGGCGTCGGAGTCGGCGCTGGCGCTGGTGGACAGCTGGACGTCGACGCCGCGGGCCAGGGCGCCGAGGCAGATGACCGCGGCCTGCCAGCTGACTGGCAGGTTCACGGCGATGGACTCGCCGGGCTCCAAGTCGAGCTCCTCGGCGAGCATGTTGGCGATTTTCGCCACCCAGTTCTGCAGGGTCTGGGCGGAAAAGTCGAGGCGGGCGCCGGTGGCCTCCGTGTAGACGGTAATGCGCGGGGCGGCCGGGTCCTGGTCCAGCAAAGCTTTGAGGAAATCCATGGCACCCCATGGTAGGCAAAAGCCGCCCGCCACGGCGCTGAGGGCGGTGGCGGGCGGCGGTGCCGGTGGGGCTCCGGCTGTGTGGCTAGTTCACACAGCGCGGGCCGTTGCCGCCGGCGTCGATCTCCGGGGAGACCTCGGCGGTGCCGAAGTCGCCGCCCGGGGTGCCCACGGGGGCATCGGCGTCCGCGTCGGCCTCACCGGCCGGGCCCTGGGCCTCCTCGTCGGAGGGGCCGGTGTACTCGTTGGCGGTGACCACGATGAGGGTAGAGTCATCCAGGCCCTCGTTGACGGTGATGGGCAGACCACCGAGCTTCTCCGCCAGGGCCTTGGCCTTCTCATCGTTGGCGTCGGCGGCGACCACCTGGGACTCGGCGTAGACCCCCGGCTGCGCGTTCGAGGTGCGCGCCACGGTGTAGCCCTCGCCCTCCAAGAAGGAGCCCACGCCGCCGGCCAGGCCGGAGACCGAGCCGGCATTGAGGACGTGGACCTCGACGCCGTCGACGTGAGCCGGGGCATCGCCTGCGCCCGCGGCGTCGCCGGAGTCCTCGGCAGGGGCCTTCTCCTGGTCCTTTTCCTCCTGGCTGCGGGCCAGGTCGTCCATGAACTTGTGGACCTCGGCGACGTCGATGGTGATAATCGACTCGCCGTAGTCGCCCGTGCCGTCCACGGAGGTCACCGGGATGGTGTTGAAGGTGACGTTGCCGCCGGCCAGATCGGTCAGCTGCGTGGCGAAGCTCATCACGTCCCAGTTCTCATCGATGACGACGGAGCGCTCCACCGCCTCGGAGATCTTGCCCAGCTTGGCCGGGTTGGTCAGGGTGCCCGCATCCAGCATCTTGTTGACCAGGGAGGCCATGAAGGCCTGCTGGCGGGTGATGCGGTCCAGATCGCCGCGCGGCAGGCCGTAGCGCTGGCGGACAAAGGCCAGGGCGTCGGCGCCGTGCAGGGTCTGCTCGCCGGCGGGGAATTTGGCGCCGGACATCTCGTCATCGACCGACTCGTTCAGGCAGACGTCCACGCCGCCGACGGCCTCGGTCAGTAGGACGAAGCCCAGCAGGCCGATCTCCGCGTAGTGATCTATCTCGATGCCGGTAAGGTCCCGGACCTCCTCCAGCAGGGCGGCGCGGCCGGCCTCGACGCCCTTTTGCTCGATCTCCTTGGCGTCGTGCGGGGCGGACTTGCCGGCGGCCTCGGCCTCGTCGTTCTCGGCCTGCAGCTTATTCGTCATCGCGCCCTTGTGTGCGGCGTAGACGCCGTTGATCTTCATGTTGCCGTGCTCGTCGTCGGAGATATACGTATCGCGCGGGATGGACACGGCAGAGGCCCGCGAGCCGTCGTTGGGCACGCGGATAACCATGATGGTGTCGGTGTTTTCCTCGCCTTCGTCGACGCCGGCGTGGAGTTTTTCGAGCTCCTCGTCGCTCAAGCGGTTGCCGTGCGCGTCCGAGCGGGAGTCGGAGCCGACCAGCAGGATATCGACGGCGCCGTCCGCGGCGTCCTTATCCTTAAAACCGCCGCCGCCGCCGAGCTGCAGGTTGGACGCCGAGGACAGGTCCCCGCCCAGGCGGCCGATGGTGGTGTACCCGATGCCGCTGATAACCAGCACGATCACCGACAGAATGGTCAGCACGGTCTTGAGCGCCGTGGACCCGGTCTGGGCGGTCTGCGGACCGCGCATGGGGGCGGCCTGAATATCGCGCACGGGGCGGGCTGGTTCTTTGTTCACGAGTTCGACTTCCGTTGGACTGCTGGTAGCGAGGGGTACTGGAACTGGGAAATAATAGCACTCAGTTTAGGTGATGCCGGGTAGATCCCCGAAGCTGGCCGGCCGGGTCGTGTCGTGGGCGAGGGCAGGAGGTGGGGTGGGTAGGGTGGAAGCCATTGTGACTACTAAGAACCAAACCCCGCTGGCCGTGGTGACCGTGACGTACTCGCCCGGCGCTTACCTGGCGGACTTCCTGGATTCGCTGGCCGGCGCCTGCCGCCAGCCGACCCACGTCGTTCTGGCCGACAACGGCTCCACCGACGGCGTGCCGGAGGCGACCGCGCGCGAGCGCGACGGCGTCGACTTCGTGCCGACCGGCGGCAACCTGGGCTACGGCGGCGGCATGAACGCCGGCGTCAAGGCGCTGGGCAAGCTGCGCGCGGCCGGCGAGGTCGACCCAGACTGGGTGCTGCTGTCCAACCCGGACGTGGCGTTTTCGCCCGGCTCCATCGATGCCCTCCTAGAGTGCGCCCGGGCCTGGGGCCGAGTGGGGTCGGTGGGTCCGCGCATCGTTGAGCCGGACGGCAGCAACTATCCCTCGGCGCGCGCGGTGCCGGACCTGTTTACCGGGGTCGGCCACGCGGTCTTTTCCGATATCTGGCCGTCCAACCCGTGGTCGGCGCGCTACCGGGCGGGCGAGGACATGGCGCGCCAGCGCGAGGCCGGCTGGCTGTCCGGCTCCTGCCTCCTGGTCAGCTGGGAGGCCTTCGCAGCCGTCGGCGGCTTCGACGAACGCTACTTTATGTACCTGGAGGACGTGGACCTGGGTGATCGTCTGGCGCGCGCCGGCTACCGCAACGTCTTCTGCCCGGAGGCGGTCATCACGCACGCCCAGGGGCATTCCACCAAGGCGCACTCGGCGGCCATGCTGCGCGCCCACCACGACTCGGCCTACCGCTTCCAGGCGGATAGGCACCCCGCGGTGTGGCAAGCGCCCCTGCGCTGGCTGCTGCGGGCGGGGCTGCGCCTGCGCGCTGGGCTGGCTGTGGCCAAAGCTACAGGCAAAGTCTAGTAACGCCGCGGCCCCTCTTTGGCGGCGTTTGGCCAGCGTGCGGGCGGTGACCCCGTGCGAGTGCACGGGAGAGTGACGGAAAAGCCGGCGGCACGCGCGTGGCAAGGCGCGGTGGCTGGGCCCGGGGGCTCTACAATCGGGCGAGAATATTTCTACCTAAACCAAAGAAAGATGGATTCTATGGCCGAGCACGAGACCGCCGCAGCGGAGAACCTGGGCGCGGTTACCGATGCCGTGATCCTCGTCGGTGGACGCGGTACCCGCCTGCGCCCCTTGACCATCGGCACGCCGAAGCCCATGCTGCCGACGGCCAACTATCCCTTCCTGCAGCACCTGCTGGCGCGCATCCAGGCCGCCGGCATCACCCATGTCATCATGTCGACCTCCTACAAGGCCGAGGTCTTCGAGGAATACTTCGGCGACGGCTCCGAGCTGGGCTTAGAGATCGAGTACGTCGTCGAGGAGCAGGCCCTGGGCACCGGCGGCGGCATCCGCAACGTCTACGACCACCTGCGGCATGACACCGCCATGGTCTTCAACGGCGACGTGCTCTCCGGCATGGATCTCAACGCCATCCTGGAAACCCACCACTCCAAGGGTGCGGATCTGACCATGCACTTGCTCAAGGTCGCCGACCCGCGCGCCTTCGGCTGCGTGCCCACCGATGCCGACGGGCAGGTCACCGCCTTCCTGGAAAAGACCGAGGATCCGCCGACTAACCAGATCAACGCCGGCTGCTACGTCTTCGACAAGGAACTTATCGCCACCATCCCGGCAGGCCGCGTGGTCTCCGTCGAGCGCGAGACCTTCCCGCAGGTCCTCGAGGCCGGCCGCAAGGTCATCGGGCACGTGGACAACTCCTACTGGCGCGACATGGGCCGCCCGGAGGACTTCGTGCGCGGTTCCTCCGATCTGGTCCGCGGGATCGCCCCCTCGCCGCTGCTGGCAGGTCGCACCGGCGAGGCCATCGTGGATGATTCCGCCGGCGTGGCCGGGGGAGCGCTCCTGCTGTCCGGCACCTCCGTGGGCCGCGGCTCCGAGGTCGGCGCCGGCTCCCGCCTGGACGGCACCGTGGTCTTCGACGGTGTGACCATCGAACCGGGCGCGGTGATTACGAACTCCATCATCGCCTCCGGCGCGCACATCGGCGCCAACACGCACATCGACGGCTGTGTCATCGGCGAGGGTGCCCAGATCGGCGCCCGCTGCGAGCTCGAAGGCGGCATGCGCATCTTCCCGGGCGTGGGCATCCCGGACCGTGGCGTCCGTTTCTCCTCCGACGCCTAAACTCTCCCCGTTGCGCGGGCCACCAGCTGGTGGCCCGCTTTTTGCGGCCGATGCCACCTGCTGCCCCGCAGCCCCCCATCACCGCGCACGCCGCGGACTGCGTGCGCTGCCGTCGCCCTCGGGGCTGTCGTCGCTGCCAGCGCTGTCGTCGCTCTCGGTGCTGCCGGTACTGGCCGGGCTGCCCGCGCGGCTGGCAGCCAGGATCAAAAACCTGGCAAAAGGGTAGCGACACGCCGGAGATTCCTGTGAATTGTGAACAGGGATCGGGGTAGCCCCTAGATATAGTACCCCCGCCATCTCCCCCGGGGAAACCGCGCCTGTGATCCATGTGAAGGATGTGAATAGTGACGTGGGGTTTCGGGATCTTTTCGCCTATTTAGCTCCCGTCGGGTTGACGATATTTAGTGATACAGTGTGAAATAACAACAGTGTAAGTAACCACTTGGCGCGGTCCCGTGAGTACCGCGGCGGATGGTGTGGGTCGGCCCTTGGCGGGGTCGGCGAAGATTGTTCGAATTTTAAACTACTGCAAACTACGGAGGAAGGACGAGGCGTGAAAGACATGGCTAACGGCGCCATTCCCCGTGGCGGTGCTGCTGCAGAGATGTCCATCGACGAGCTTTTCGGGGCGGTCGAGCAAGAATGGCAAGACCAGGCGCTGTGCGCGCAAACCGATCCGGAGGCCTTCTTCCCTGAAAAGGGAGGCTCCACCCGGGAGGCGAAGCGAATCTGCCAGGCCTGCGCCGTACGGGACGAATGCCTGGAATACGCGCTCGAGCACGATGAGCGCTTTGGCATCTGGGGTGGCCTCTCCGATCGTGAACGCCGCCGCCTGAAGCGCGAAATCAGCTAAACCGCACGTCAACTAACCGGTCAAAGTCCTTGTCCGTCGCGGGGTGCCCCCGCTCCCAGCCTTTCCCGGCTGGGTTTTTGAGATCTTTGGGGCGTGCGGACCGGCCGAGTGCTGGTTACCAGTTGTCAGCTATCAGCTACCAGCTAAACCGCGGGTCGATGTCCTGCGGGCTGAGGTTCAAATAGTTGGCCACCAGCGAGGTCAGCACGGTCGACAGGAGCTCGCTGCGCTCCTCGCGGGTGGCGCAGCGGGCCTCGATGGGCATGCGGAAAATCACCAGCCGCGAGCGCGTCGGCCGGCCCTTGGCATCCACGCCCGCCGGCACGATGCGACCCAGCGGCACCGGCCCGTCCGCGACGATCTCGTCGGGCAGCACCGTCATGTCGGCGCGCAGGCGCATCCGCGGCACGGTATCGACGGCCAAGTCCAGGGTGATCAGCTGGTCGGCGAAGGCGTTTTGGATGGGCGCGTAGGCCTCCAGCACGGCCATGTCGAAGCTCTGGGCGCGCGTGCGGAAGCGCGGCGTCTGCTGCGGCAAAAGGGGGCCGCGCTGGCCGCGGCCGTGGCGGTCGCGGCGGACGGAAAGCGGCGGGGTAGCGGGCATGAGGCTTACTCTAGGGCCCCGCGCGGCGGATTTTTCCGGGGCGCGCCGGTAGGGGACTGTCTAAATGACAACTTGAGGTCTAGACTGTGTGGCTGTGACTGAATTTCGACGTTGTTCCCGCCCCGGCTGCGGCCGTGAAGCCGTGGCTACGTTGACTTACGCCTACGCCGAGCAGACCGCCGTGGTCGGCCCGCTCGTGGAAGAAGACCCGCACTCCTGGGATCTGTGCGCCGAGCACGCCGAACGCATCACCGCCCCGCAGGGCTGGGAGATGCTGCGCGTCGACCAGGTAGACATCGAAGACGACGATGATCTCCTGGCGCTTGCCGAGGCCGTCCGTGAAGGCGGGCGTGTGACCACCGGGCTGGTGGAAGGCGGCGAGCCCGGCTCCGGCGCAGACCCCATCGACTATGCGCCCACCTTCGACGGCGCCGATCCGGCCCGCTCCAACCACCCGGTCTTCCGCACCCGCCGCGTGGCCACCGCCAAGCAGCAGCGCCGCGCCCACCTGTCCGTGGTCCCGGACCCGGGCAGCAACAGCTAGCCTCCCGTTGCCTGTGAGTTAGCTACCAGTAACCCATGGGGACCCCGGCCTTTGGCTCAACCGCCGCGGCGGCGGACTAGACTGGGCATTTATGCGAGACCGTGAAAAGCTGGACCAAGTAATCAAGGCCTATGACGTGCGCGGCGTGGTGGGTGAGGACATCGACGTCGACTTCGTGCGGGAGGTCGGTGCGGCGTTTGCGGCACTGATGCGCTCCGAGGGCGAGCATGTCGTGGCCATCGGCCACGACATGCGGCCGTCCTCCCCTGAGCTGGCCGCCGCCTTCGGCGAGGGGGTCAACGCCCAGGGCCTCAACGTGGTTATGCTGGGACTGACCTCCACCGACGAGCTCTACTTCGCCTCCGGCGACCTGGACTGCGCCGGCGCGATGTTTACCGCCTCCCACAATCCGGCCAAGTACAACGGCATCAAGCTCTGCCGCGCCGGCGCGAAGCCGGTGGGCGAGGCCACGGGCCTGGCCGACATCAAGGACATGCTGGCCGACGGCGTGCCCGACTTCGACGGCGAGACGGGCGCGGCCACCGCCCGCGAGGTCTTGGAGGACTACGCGGCTTACCTCAACAAGCTTGTCGACCTGTCCGCCACCCGTCCCCTCGTCGTCGCCGTCGATGCCGCCAACGGCATGGGCGGTCACACCGTCCCCGCCGTCCTGGAGGGGCTGAACCTGGACATCCGCCCCCTCTACTTCGAGCTGGACGGCACCTTCCCCAACCACGAGGCCAACCCGCTGGATCCGAAGAACCTGGTCGACCTGCAGGCCTTCGTCAAGGAGCAGGGCGCGGACATCGGGCTGGCCTTCGACGGCGACGCCGACCGCTGCTTCGTCGTGGACGAGCTGGGCCAGCCGGTCTCCCCGTCGGCCATCTGCGCGCTGGTCGCCGAGCGCTACCTGGACAAGTTCCCGGGAGCGACCATCATCCACAACTTGATCACCTCCCGCGCCGTGCCGGAGCTGGTCGAGGCCAAGGGTGGCACCCCGGTGCGCACCCGCGTGGGCCACTCCTTCATCAAGGCCCAGATGGCCGAGCACGACGCCGTCTTCGGCGGCGAGCACTCCGCCCACTACTACTTCCAGGAGTTCTGGAACGCCGACTCCGGCATGCTGGCCGCCATGCACGTGCTAGCCGCCCTGGGGGCTGGCGACAAGCCGCTCAGCGAGCTCATGGCCGACTATCTCAAGTACGAGGCCTCCGGCGAAATCAACTCCACTGTCGACGACCAGGAAGCGGCCACCCAGGCCGTGCTGGATGGCATGGCCGACAAGATCGCCGGCGTCGACCGCCTCGACGGCGTGACCGTGGATCTCAAGGACACCCCGGCCTGGTTCAACGTCCGCGCCTCCAACACGGAGCCGCTGCTGCGCCTCAACGTGGAGGCGCCGACCAAGGACGAGGTAGACGGCATCGTTCAGGAAGTCCTAAGCTTCATCCGCGCATAAGCTCCTGTTCACGCTAGCGTCCCCAGCCGTTTACTAGACAGTTTTAATATTCATCGCGTATTGAACCGTTCTAGTAAAAGGAAAGGCCGTCATGCCGAACCGTCGCTTTACCGCCACCGTGGTGTCCACCGCGGTGGCTTCTTCTTTGGTGGTCATCGCCCCTGCTAACGCCGCCGAGGACGTCGGCTCCCGTTTCACCCTGGGCGTCATCCCGGACACCCAGTTCTACTCGCGCTATTCCACCCCGGAGACCGGCAACCTGGCCAGCGAGCGCTACGGCAGCGAGCCCTACCAGTCCCAGATGGAGTGGCTGGCCGACAACCAGGACGCCCTCAACATGGAATTCGCCACTCACCTGGGCGACGTGGTCGACCAAGCCGACGTCGCCGGCGAGTGGGACGTCGCCGACAAGGCCATGCGCGTGCTGGACGAGTCCGACCTGAACTACTCCATCCTGCCTGGCAACCACGACATGGCCGACGATGACCCGTTTGGCACCCACTTCCCGGCTTCCCGCGCCGCCGGCAACGACACCTTCGGCGAGCGCCAAGAGGTGCCCAACCAGGAATCCGAATACCACATCTTCGAGGCCGAGGACCAGCAGTACCTGGTCCTGGCGCTGGCCTGGCGCGCTAACGATGCCACCTTGGACTGGGCCCAAGGCGTCATCGACGCCCACCCCGAGCTGCCGGTCATCCTGACCACCCACGAGGTACTCAACATCGACGGCCAGGGGCAGGTCTTCTACTCCGACGACTACGGCCGGGGCCTGTGGGACAAGTTCATCCGCAAAAACGACCAGATCTTTTTGACCATGGGCGGCCACCACCACGGCGCCGGTTATCGCGTGGACACCAACGACGCCGGCCACGAGGTCGTTTCCATCCTGCAGGACTACCAGATGGCCTACCAGGGCGGCAACGGCCTACTGGGCGTGCTGGAATTCGACCTGTCCGGCAACGAGCTGGAGATGGCCGCGCTGTCGCCGTGGGTGGCCAAGAAGCCGCACGAGGAGCTGACCCAGTTCGACAAGCTCATCCTGGACGGCGAGGGCGATAGCTACCGCATCCCGCTGAACTTCAAGGAGCGTTTCGCCGGCTTCGCCCCCGAGTGGGAGGCCGGCGACGGCCAGGAAGGCGACCTGGCCGGCAAGGCCAAGGAGGTAGTCGCCGCAGGCTACCAGCCCTACGAAATCACCGACGACGAGCTGCCGCAGGACGATGCCGACTACATCCAGGCCGGAGGCACTGTATTCCACTGGCGCCCGGGCCAGACCACCCGGGACGGCAAGCAGCTGGCCGAGGGTGAGGCCGCCGGCCGCGGCTCGGTCATCCCGGACATCCACAGCGACGGCGACCTGACCCGCGAGTCCGGCCTCGACGACCGGGTCACCTACAGCACCGAGCACCACCCGCTGTCCGCCGACGCTGGCTCCCTCTATTGGTCCGACCCGGCGGGCAAGCCCGCCGTGGCCTGGTTCAAGTCCGCCCCCGATGCCGCCATCAACAACGTCGACACCTCCCGGGGCTACACCTTCGAGTCTTTCGTGAAGCTGCCGGCCGACTTCGACGGCGAGAAGCACGGCTGGGGCAACGCGATTGCGCGCGATTCCTCCATCGCCGACTTGGTCGACGGCTCCACCGACACCGACCCGACCGTCATGATGGGCGTGTCCAACCTGCGCGAGCTGCGCTGGTGGGCCGAGCCGGAGGAGGGCAGCGGCAGCACCGTCTGGTCCCACGAGGTGCCCACCGACGAGTGGATGCACGTCGCTGTAGTCAACGACCCGGATCGCGACACCGTCGAGATGTTCATCAACGGCGCTCCCATCCTACGCAACGCCGCCGGCGCGCAGGGCCTGCTGCCGCGCGAGCTGCGCTGGGTCATGGGTGCGGGCATGGACAACAAGCGCCCGCAGGACCCGTGGTACGGCTGGATCGGGGAGACCCGCCTGGTCAACAGCGTCCTCGACGAGGACGAGTGGCTGACCGCCCGCGCCCACAATGCCGGCGATGCCGACGGCTCCAGCTCCAACTCCAGCTCCAGCGCTGACAACTCCAGCTCCAGCGCTGACAACTCCAGCTCCAGTCAGGCAGGCTCCATAGTCGCGATTATCGTGGCTCTGGCGGCGGGCATCGGCCTAGCGTTCAACTGGTGGACCATCGCCGCCCAGCTGGACAAGTTCGGCATCCACCTGCCGCGCTAACCGTCCACCCCGCGGCATACCAAGCCGTCTAGACCAGCCCGCCCCGGCGCTGATAAACCCAGCGCAGGGCGGGTTTTTCGCTTCTGTGGCCCGCGTATCTTTTGGCTAACCGAATTCAGGTGGCCCCGCCGCGCTAGTTATTTTCTAGCCGAACCACCGGCCAAACCCCAGTGCAAGGCGTATTTATCCACCGTCCCCACCTAAGACCGAGCGGTCTAGCTAGACCGTACCTGTTTGTTCGCTAGACTTTGGTCACACAATTTTCCCGCCCCGCGCCACACGGAAAGGCACACGACTATGGCAACCGACGTCAAAGAGCGAAAGCGATCCGCCCGGCCGAAAAAGCCCGAGGGCCAATGGAAAATCGACGGCCGCAAGCCACTTAACAATGACGAGGTCATCAAGCAGGAAGACGGGGGCATGTCGGCGCGCCAGCGCGTCATCGATATCTATTCTAAACAAGGTTTCTCCTCCATTCCGGCCGACGACCTCGCCCCGCGCTTCAAGTGGCTCGGCCTGTATACCCAGCGCAAGCAGAACTTGGGCGGGGAGCTGACCAGCCAGCTCGACAACTCCGAGCTGCAGGACGAATATTTCATGATGCGCATCCGCTTCGACGGCGGCCGCGCGACCCCGCAGCAGCTGCGCGTCGTGAGGGTGTCAGGAAGTTTGTGTGTGAGGCTCTGATCTAGAAGGAGTTTCACCGATAATGACTACGGTGTCACCGAAGAAAAGCCATGACCCGGCGCGGGTCAACGAGATCAGCGAGAAGCTGATGGAAAACCCTGAGGTCGCCAGCTTGATCAGCGAGCTGTCGGCTTCCGCTGATGATGCAAGCGAGCTGGTCAAAGGCCTGTTGCAGGCATCGATCAACGCTGGTCTTAAGGCGGAGATGGATGCGCACTTGGGCTACGGCCATTCCGACCGCAACGCCAAAGCCCAGGTCGAAACCTCACAGGAGAATAACCACCGCAATGGGTCGTACATCAAGACCGTCAATTCTGGATACGGCGCGGTGGAAGTAACTGTGCCCAGGGATCGTGCCGGCACGTTTATTCCCCGCATGGTGCCCAAGGGCGCACGCAGGCTCACAGAGCTCGACGACATGATCGTCTCGCTGTATGCCGGCGGGATGACAGTGCGCGATATTTGCCATCATCTCGCGACCACCCTTGGGGTGGATATGAGCCCCGATACGATCAGCACCATTACCGATGCGGTCTTGGAAGAGGTCATGATCTGGCAAAACCGCCAGCTCGACGAGTTTTACCCAGTGATCTTCCTCGACGCCCTACGCGTGAAGATCCGTGACGGCCACCGCGTGGTCAACAAGGCTTGCTACATGGCGGTTGGTGTCGACATGGACGGCATCAAGCACATCCTGGGATTGTGGATCGCTGAAAATGAAGGCGCCGCATTCTGGGCATCGGTGTGCGCAGATCTGGCCAACCGCGGGGTCCAGGACGTGTTCATCGTCTGCTGCGACGGGCTCAAAGGCCTGCCAGAAGCCGTGGAGGCAACCTGGCCGAATTCCATGGTGCAGACCTGCATTGTGCACCTGATTCGAGCTGCGAACCGGTGGGTGTCTTATCAGGACCGCAAATCTGTCTCCCGCGCGCTGCGTGAGGTCTACACCGCCACCAATGAGGACACCGCACGCGCCAACCTGGATGCTTTCGAGGCCAGTGAACTGGGCCTAAAATACCCCCAGTCGGTCAAAGTCTGGCGCGACGCCTGGGAGCGGTTCGTGCCGTTTCTACAGTTCCCGCCTGCGGCCAGGCGAGTGCTCTACACCACCAATTCGATCGAGTCACTCAACGCGCAACTGCGTAAAGCTACCCGTAACAGGGGCCAATTCCCGAACGATACCGCAGCACTGAAGACGCTGTGGCTGATGATCTGCAACATCGAAGACAAGCGTGCTGCCCAGCGGGCGAAGAAAGCCAAGCGCAACATTGAGTGCAACGGCTATATTGAAGGAGCGAAAGCCACCGGGTGGAAACAAGCCATCAACCAACTAGCCGTGGCTTACCCCAACCGATTCGCGGACTACTTGTAAACCAAGCCCCCGCACACAAACAATCGGACACTCTCCGCGTCGTGGGCGAAATCTCCCGCGACTTCGCCCGCTCCACGGCGGATTTCACCGACCGCCAGAACATCCAGCTGCACTGGATCCGCATCGAGGACGTGCCCGAAATCTGGGACCGCCTCGAGGCCGTCGGCCTGTCCACGCTCATGGGCTGCGGCGACGTCCCCCGTGTCATCCTCGGCTCGCCCGTGGCTGGCGTCGCGGCCGACGAAATCATCGACGCCACCCCCGCCATCGAGGAGATCGTCGACGACTACCTCCTCCGCGAGGAATTCCAGAACCTGCCCCGCAAGTTCAAGACCGCCATCTCCGGCAACGCGCGCCAGGACGTCACCCACGAAATCCAGGACGTCGCCTTCATCGGCACCAACCACCCGGACTACGGCCCGGGCTTCGACTGCTTCGTCGGCGGCGGCCTGTCCACCAACCCGATGCTCTCCCGCTCCCTCGGCGCCTTCGTACCGCTGGAGCGCGTGCCGGAGGTCTGGGCCGGCGTGGTCGGCATCTTCCGCGACTACGGCTTCCGCCGCCTACGCAACCGCGCGCGGCTGAAGTTCCTGGTCGCGCAGTGGGGCATCGAGAAGTTCCGGCAGGTCCTCGAGGACGAGTACCTGGACGCCCCGCTAGCCGACGGCGTGCCTACTCCCATCAACCCGGGCAGCCGCGACCACCTCGGCGTGCACCAGCAAAAGGACGGCAACTACTACGTCGGCGTCAAGCCCACCGTGGGGCACGCGACCGGCGAGCAGCTCATCGCCATCGCCGACGTCGCCGAGCGCTTCGGGCTGACCCGCATCCGCACCACGCCCATGAAGGAGCTGCTCTTCCTCGACGTGCCGGAGGACCAGGTCGCCGCGCTCAGCGATGCCCTCGACGCCACCGGCCTCTACTCGAGCCCCTCCGAGTTCCGCCGCGGCGTCATCTCCTGCACCGGCCTGGAGTTCTGCAAGCTCGCCCACGTGACCACGAAGGCGCGCGCCATCCAGCTCGTCGACGAGCTCGAGGACGCCCTCGACGACCTCGACGTGCCGATCTCCATCGCACTCAACGGCTGCCCGAACTCCTGCGCCCGCACGCAGGTCTCCGACATCGGCTTCAAGGGGCAGACGCTGACCGATAAGGACGGCAACCGCGTGGAGGGCTTCCAGGTCCACCTGGGCGGCGCGCTCGGCCTGGACCCGGACTTCGGGCGCAAGCTGCGCGGCCACAAGGTCTTAGCCGACGAGGTCACCGATTACGTCATCAGACTGGTAACCAAGTTCAAGGAGCAGCGCACCGAGGGCGAACAGTTCCGCCAGTGGGTGCTGCGCGCGGCAGACGAGGACCTGCAATGAGATTCCGCCGCCAGCCCAACCCGAACCGCAACCACCCGACGTACTGCCCCTACTGCGCCGGCACGCAGCTCTTCCCGGACACCGAGGACGAGTTTGCCTGGAACTGCCAGGACTGCCGCCGGGTGTTCTCGGTGCGTTTCCACGGCCAGGACGACTCGCCGGTCGCCCCGTCGCCGGCGCCCTCGTCCCAGGAGGCGCTGCAGCAGTCACTGCGCCGGCACGGCCACGCCACAGCCCGGCAGGAGGCCAACGATGCCTAACCGCGCCCTTATCACCCTTGCCCACGGTTCGCGCCGGGCGGGGGCGGCCGCCGGCATCGAGCGCCTTACAGCCGCCGCCGCTCGCTGGGCCGGTGTGTCCTTGGCCGCCGCCGCGCACCTGGAGTTCAACGACCCGGACCTGACCGGCGCCGCCGTCCGCCTGCGCAATCGCGGGGCCGACGAAGCCGTCGTCGTGCCGCTGCTATTTACGCCCGGATACCACCAGCGCGTGGACTACCCGGCCGGGCTCGCCGATGCCCACGCAGCCACCGGGCTCCCCCTCAAGGCAGCCCCTGGCCTGGGCACGGGCGCGGATCTTTGCCGACGTGTTGGCCCCGCGCTGCCCGGCAGGTAGCCACGGCGTGCTCTACGCGGTGGGGTCTGCTGACCCGCAGGCGAACGCCGCCGTGACCGACCTGGCGGCTAGCCTGGGCTGGTCCACGCTCTTTGCCACGAAGGGATCCCCGGACGCCCCGCGGGGTGCGGCCGGCCTGGAGCACCTAGCCCAGCAGCAGGTCCAAAAGCACGCCCAGGAACACGTTCAGCATCACGCGCGCCTGCACGTGGTGCCGATGTTCGTCACCGACGGCCTCCTGCTCGACCGCCTGACCGCGGCCGTGCCAGACATCGAGGCGGCGACGGGCGCGAGCGTGACCTGCCGGCCGCCACTGGGCGCTGCGCTCGCGGGCATCGTCGCGGCGCGGTACGGTGCCGCATATAAGCACGACAAACACAGGCAGCACCAGACGCTACCGGCGCGGGAACTGTTGAAGGCAGGTGTCTAGTTGACGGCATTACTCTTGATCGCGCTGGGCGGCGCGGCTGCCCAGCTGGTCGATGGCGGCATCGGCATGGGCTTCGGCGTGACGTCCACGACCATCCTCATCTTCCTGGCTGGCCTCGGGCCGGCGCAGGCTTCCGCCGTCGTGCACACCGCGGAGCTGGGCACCACGCTGGTCTCCGGGATCAGCCACTGGCGCTTCGGCAATATCGACTGGAAGACCGTCGTGCGCCTGGCGGTGCCGGGCTCGATTGCGGCGTTTGCCGGCGCGACGGTGCTCTCCAGCCTTTCGCTGGACGCTGCGGCCCCGATTACCTCGACCATTCTCTTCGCCGTCGGTCTGAATCTGGTCTGGCGTTTTTCCCGCGGGCGGGTCACGCGCAAGCTCACCGAGACCCCGCATTCCACCCCGTTCCTGTTGGGTCTGGGCTCGGTCGGCGGCTTCGTCGATGCCACCGGCGGCGGAGGCTGGGGACCCGTCACGACGTCCACGCTGCTGTCGTTGGGCAAGCAGCAGCCGCGGCGCATCGTGGGCACGGTCAACACTGCGGAGTTTTTGGTCACCCTCGGCGCCACCCTGGGCTTCGTGGTGGGCCTGTGGGATGACCTGGTCGCGAACGCGGCCGCTGTCGTGGCGCTGTTGGTCGGCGGCTGCCTGACCGCCCCGGTCGCGGCGTGGCTGATTAGCCGGCTAAACCCCATCGTGCTGGGCGGTTTTGTGGGCACCGCGATCGTGCTGCTCAACGTCGGCACCATCGTGGGCGGGGCGGAGAACGCCTTTGGCTTCACGATGCCCACCGCCCTCACCGTCGCCCTCTACCTCGCGTTGGCCGCCGGGGGAGTGGCCCTGACCCTGCGGGGCCGTAGGCGCGCCCGCGCCAACCGGCAGGCCGCCGCCGACCAGGCGCCGCCCGTGGAGACCACCGATCCCGTGCCGGCGCCTTCCAGTCGCTAGGCACGCCGAGTAGGCGCTACGGAGTGTTTCCGTGGCGCCTTTTCGCGTGTTGAGGCAGTCGTGGGGTTGACTGGCCTTTTCTTCCGGCCCGGCTGACCCTGTTCCTTGGGTTTGCGGCTGACCCCCGTGTCAGCCGTCAGCCGCTGCTCCAGGGCGGGTCCCAGGTGATGTGGCCGTGTCTTCGGTTGACCCTGCCGTGTCTGGGGTAGGCGGGGTCGTCATCGTTCCATGAATTGTGGAACTCGCACAGTAGTGTCAGGTTCTCCTGGTTGGTCTCACCGCCGTCGGCCCAGGGGTGGATGTGGTGGACCTGGCACTCGTCGGCTGGTTTCCTACAGTTCGGCCACGCGCAGGTGGTGGTCTCGGCTTTGGCCATGTCCTTCTGCTTGGGTGAGGCGTGGCGCTGGTAGCGGTACTGGTTGACCGGGCCGCGCCTAGGGTCCACCAGCGTGGCCAGGCCCGCGTCCAACAAACATTGGCGGACGTAGTCGGCCCCGGTCATGGTGGTGCCGTTGGTTAGCTGCAGGGTGATCTCATCCCCATCACCGGCAAGGATTCTCGCCCAGTCGGGCAGTGGGATGACCACGTGGGTGGCCTTCGGCTGCTTCTCCAGGCCTCCACTGAACAAGGCCTCGACATCCGGGATGGTTTTAATTGAGGCCCAGAGGTTTTCCACCAGTTCCGGGTCCCCGGTGACAGAAAAAGTACTCGGTCCATCCTTGCGGCGGGTCACGCGCACGCCCTCGGCGGGTGGGGCCGGGCGGTTAAGTTCCAGGACTTTCTGGTTGGCTAGGCGTCTTAGCTGTGTGGTGGTGCCGGGGGTGTTGCACAGTTCGATGAGCATGGCCCACGCGTGGCCTTTGTGGCGCACCCGGCGGAAGGCACTATCGAGCACCAGCAGGGTGTCGAGGTGGTGTCCCTGGGTGGCGGCCGCTTTCCTCGCGGCGGCCTGCTTGCGGGTAAAGGACGTGTGCCCGAAGAAGGTTTGGCAGGCACGGTGGTGCGCGGCCGCGGCAACATCCGACATGACAGCCTTCAAGGCAGGCAGGCTCAGCTGGCGGCACAGGCCCAAATACTGGATCCCGTCCGCGAAGATAGAGTGTGCTGCTTTCAATGTGTCCATGGCTGTCGTTGCTGTCATGACCCACACGCTAGAAGCACCCGTCAACCCCTACAAGGCCCGAAAACCCGATCTGTGGATAACTCGGAGCACAGTAGCCATCCTGCGCGAGCACCGGAAGAGAAGAAAACGCCGGTTTTCTCCGCGCCACCTGCCCAAAGGTCGAAAAACGAAGCAACGTACCCAAGTAGCCATAGGTAGGCCAAATGAGGCACAGTTAGCCACAAAAATGGCCCCCGCACGCGGCGGGGGCTGTGGATAGCTTAGGCCTCCGCGCGGAGGCCCGCGACGTTTCCGATGATGAAGACAGCCGGCGGCTGAATCTTTTCCTCTTCGACCACTGCGCCCAAGGAGGACAGCTCGGTGCGCACCACGCGCTGGCCGGACATGGTGCCCTCCTGGATGGCGGCGACGGGGGTGTCGGCGGGGAGGGAGGCATCGATGAGCGCGGAGGCAATCGCGCCGGCGTTGCGTACGCCCATGATGACCGCCAGGGTGGCCCCGGAGCGGGCGAGCGCCTCCCAATCGACCAGGGAGCGCTCGTGCCCGGGCGGCAGGTGCCCGGAGACCACCGTCATGGCATGCACCATCCCGCGCTGCGTCACGGGGATGCCCACGGCCCCGGGCACGGCGACGGCGCTGGTGACCCCGGGGATGACCTCGCAGCTTAAGCCGGCGGCGGCCAACGCCTGGACCTCCTCGAAGCCGCGGCCGAAGACGAAGGGATCCCCGCCCTTGAGCCGGGCGACGCGGCGGCCGGAACGGGCGTGGGAGATCAGCATCTCGTTGATCTCGTCCTGCGACGTCTGGCGCTTGTACGGCAGCTTGGAGACGTCGATGAGCTCCTTGCTGGCGATATCGCAGAGCTTATCCAGCTGCGCGGTCGGGCCGAGGTGGTCGGCCAGGATGACGTCGGCGGCCTGGAGGGCGTGCATGCCGCGCACGGTGATGAGGTCCCAGGCGCCGGGGCCGCCCCCGATGAGCTGGACGGGATGAACAACAGTGTTTCCGGTCATGATGTCGAAATAGTATAACCGGCGCTACTAAGGTGGGAAACCATGGAGAGCACACAGTGGACACCGGAGCAGGTGCGCTTTTTCGACATTGCGCACGAAGGGGCGCAATTACGCGCGCTCGCCGGCCAGGCGGCGGGCCTGAATGAATATCTGGCCGGCCTGCGCCCACGCTCGGTCGTGGTGCTGGCCACCGACCAGGTCGCCGCGGCGGCCGCCCGCGCGCTCGCCCAGGCGCACCAGCCCCAGGCTGCCTGCCCGGTGGTCGTCGCCCGCGCGCTGCCGGCCTACGTCGGCGCCCTCGACATCGTCGTGACGGTGGGGGAGGCAGCGGACTGCGAGTGGGCATCGCGGGCCATGCTCACTGCCCAGCAGCGCGGCGCCGCCACGGTCTTTGCCGGCCCGCCCGGACCCCTGGCCGACGACGTCGCTGACGATGCCTTCTTATTCACAGCCCTGCCCAACGTCACCGGCCCCGCCCCGGCCCGCGCTGCGGGCGCAGTCTGGCTGGCCCTGGGCGGCGACCCGCAGGCCCTAAACGCGGCCGCCGCTGCCGTCGATGCCGAACTGGCCGCCTGCGCACCCGATCGCAGCGCGGATACCAACCCGGCCCGGCAGCTGGCCGCCTTCGCTGCGCAGGCCGGTCGCAGCGGGCTGATGCACTCGGCGCCGGCGGGGGAGACGGTGGGTGAGGCGGTGGCATCGGTAGTCGCGGCGCTCTGGGCCACCTGCGGGCTGTCCGGGACCGTTGTCGAGGCCGCTCAGCTGCCGCAGGCCCTAGACGGCGGCGGCACACAGGCGCCTGACGATATCTTCTACGATCCCTTTATAGATGGTGCGCTAACCTGGAGGGTGATTTTCTGGGGGCAGGAGGAGGCGAACCTGCCCCATAGCCTGGCTGTCAACGCCGCGGAGGGAAGCGAATTCTCCCGCGCGCTGCAGCTTTTCACGCGCGCCTATGCCGCGACCGCCTTTGATGAATGAGGAAAAGGACTCATAAACCGCATGAAGTTGCTCGATAGTTCCGTGCGTAACTATTCGTGGGGATCCAAGACCATGATCCCGCAGCTCTTAGGCCAGCCGGCGGGGGACAACCCCGTGGCCGAGCTCTGGTTCGGCGCCCACCCGGCCGCCCCGGCGACGCTGGACGGCACGCGCCTCGACGAGGTCATCGCCGGCGACCCGGAGACCCACCTGGGCCAGCGCGTGCGCCGCGACCACGGCGACCGCCTGCCCTTCCTGCTGAAGCTGCTGGCCGCCGGGGAGGTCCTCTCGCTGCAGGCGCACCCGTCCAAGGCCCAGGCCGAGGAGGGCTTCGCCCGGGAAAACGCCCAGGGCGTGGCCCTGGACTCGTCCCAGCGCAACTACAAGGACGACAACCACAAGCCGGAGCTCATCGTCGCCCTGACGGAGTTTTATGCCATGGCGGGCTTTAGGCCGCTGGCGCGCACGCGCGAGCTTTTCGCCGCGCTGGATTGCCCCAGCCTGGAGCGCTACCTGTCCATGCTGGACGACGATCCCGCGGCCGAGGGCGCCAGCCTGCGCGCGCTGTTTACTACCTGGATCACCATCCCGGCGGGCGTGCGCAAGGAGCTCATCGCGGACATCGTGACGGCGGGCGAGCGGCTGGTTGCCGCCCCGGCCCCGGGCACCCCGGAGTGGATCGTGCGTGACGTGCGCACCGTGCTGGGGATTAACGAGCAGTACCCCGGCGACATCGGCGTGCTGGGCGCGCTGCTGCTCAACCACATTGTGCTGCAGCCCGGCGAGGCCGTCTTCCTAGCGGCCGGCCAGCTGCACGCCTACGTCCACGGCCTCGGCGTGGAGCTGATGGCTAACTCGGACAACGTGCTGCGCGGCGGGCTCACCCCGAAGTATGTCGACGTGCCCGAGCTGGTCAAGGTGCTGGATTTCCAGGCCGCCGCCGACCCGCAGGTCCACCCGGGGAACGCGAGCCCGGCCGCCGGCTGCGAGGTCTTCGACTACCCGGTGCCCATCGATGAGTTCTCCCTGCGCCGCTACGCTCTCGATGCCGGCGCGCAGGCCACCGTCGAATTGGGCGGGCCGGCCATCGTGCTGTGCACCCGCGGCGACGGCGCCACCGCCGGGGAGCTCAACCTCACCCCAGGCCGCGGCGCCTGGGCCCCAGCAGCCGATGGCCGCGTCCGCCTGGCAGCCGGCGATGGCCCGGCGGAATTCTTCGTCGCCAGCGTCTAGGCGCCCGGCGGCTTAAGCGCCGCCGCGCCTAGTCGTTGCCCTGGCCCGCGGTTTCCTCCGTGGGTTCGGGCGCGTTTTGCACCTCTGCGCGCTCTTTTTCGGCCGGCGGGGCCTGCTGGTGCGGCGGCTCGGGCAGCAGATCGGGGATCTGGCTCTCCGGGTGTTCGTTGTTCTCCTCGGTCGGCAGGCCCGGCACGGTCGGGGACGGCTGCGGCTGGTTCGGGCTGCTCGGCTGCGGCTCGTTCGACGTCGACGGCTCCTCGCTGGTGTCCGGGCGAGTGGTCGGCGCGGGCTGGTCCGGCTGCGTCGGCTGGCCCGAATCCTGCGTGCCTTGCTGGCCCTGCTGGCTCTGCTGACCTTGCTGGTTCTGCTGGCCTTGGGACGCGGAGAGATTGTCGGGACGGTAGTACGTCGTCGGCGCGGCGGGCGCGGTCTGGGCGTCCACCACGGAGTTGGGAGCCAGGAACGGATCGTTGGCCTGCGGGGCGGAGTACTTGGCGTCCTCGCGGGAGCCGCGCTGATTGTTCTCGCCGTCCTTGGCCTCGTCCCGATTGTGTTTATCGGAAGGCGCGGTGCTGGACGTGGAGCTCGACGAGGTGGTCGCCTTCTCCGCGGAGCTGGTTAGCTGCTTGTTGGCCACCGGCGTGGCATTATCGTCCATGGAGGAGGACTTGGGCGCACCGAGGTGCCAGACGCTCACCCCGACGCCGGCGGCCACGAGCAGGCCGACGACGACGAAGATGACGACGCGGCGCGTATCCGTATTCACCGTGCGGTCCCCTTCCGTGGTAACAAGTCGGTAACAACAGTACCATGCACCTTAACGTCTGATACCCGACTTCCGCTAGTGCGGGAGCCAAATTCACCTTGCGAAGGAGATCACAGTGAGCACCTGGGACGAAGAGATTTTCACCCGCGACAGCAACACCGATTTTCTCGATGAGCTGTCTGCCCTCGAAGAAGAGGAGGTCGTAGAAGCCGTGCGGGACGCCGTTGTCCTCGCCGCCGATTCCGCCCAGCCCACCGACGAGGAGCTTGCCAACGGCCTAGCCGCCGCCACCATCGCCGCCATCTGGTCCGGCGCGCCGTTCAGCGCCGGCGACGTTGTGGCCGAGTACCCGTTCATCCGCTCGCTGGCCGGCAGCTCCGACGAGCAGCTCAACGAAAAGGCCGCGGAACTGCTGGAAAACGCCGAGCCGGACGAGGCGGACGACGCCGACATCGAGCCCTTCCTCGAGGCCCTGGCTTAAAGGAGAGGGTGACGCACTGCTGTGATTATTGCCATAGAGGGCATCGATGGCGCGGGCAAGAACACGTTGGTTGCCCGCCTGCGCGAGGCCATCAGCCGGGAGATCCACACGCTGGCCTTCCCGCGCTATGCCGACTCCATTCACGCCCAGCTGGCCCAGGACGCGCTGTACGGCCGCATGGGGGATATGACGGACTCGGCCTACGCGATGGCCACGATGTTCGCCCTGGACCGCTGGGGCGCCAAGGAACAGCTGCTGGCGGCCCACCGCGCGCCGGAGGTGTGGGTGCTGGACCGCTACGTGGCATCGAATGCGGCGTATTCGGCCGCGCGCTTGCAGGATGAGGCGGTGGCCGACTGGGTCTACCACCTGGAGTTCGAACGCCTAGGCCTGCCGAAGCCGCACCTGCAGGTATTCCTGGACACCGACGTCGAGCTGGCCGGGGCCCGCGCCCAGGGCCGCGCGGCTGACGATGCCACCCGGGCCCGCGACGCTTACGAAAAGGACACTGGTCTCCAAGCGCGCACCGCCGCGGTCTACCGCGCGCTGGCTGAACGCGAGTGGGCGGGGCCTTGGATAGCTACAGCCGATAGCGATATGATTATTCAAGCTGTACGACAACTGGTAGGGGAGAAGTAGTGGCACCGACAATTCTGGTGGTCGATGACGACCCGGCGATCTCGGAGATGTTGACCATCGTCTTGGAGTCTGAGGGCATGGAGCCCATCGCCGTGACCGACGGCAACGACGCGGTGCCCATGTTCCAACGCCACGACCCGGAACTGATCCTGCTGGATCTGATGCTACCGGGCATGAACGGCGTGGACATCTGCCGCAGTATCCGCCAGATCTCCTCGGTACCGATTGTCATGCTGACCGCCAAGACGGACACCGTCGACGTCGTGCTGGGCCTGGAATCCGGCGCGGACGACTACATCACCAAGCCGTTCAAGCCGAAGGAGCTGGTGGCCCGCATCCGTGCCCGCCTGCGCCGCACGGACACCGCGACCACGGAGATGATCGAGGTCGGAGACCTGGTCATCGACGTGCCCGAGCACACCGTCACCCGCCGCAACGCGGACGGGACCTCCCGCGAGCTGAACCTGACGCCGCTGGAATTCGACCTGCTGGTGGAGATGGCCCGCCGCCCGGGCCAGGTGCACACCCGCGAGGAGCTGCTGGAGAAGGTCTGGGGCTACCGGCACGCCTCCGATACCCGCCTGGTCAACGTGCACGTCCAGCGCCTGCGCGCCAAGATTGAGCACGACCCGGAGGATCCGCAGATCGTGCTGACCGTGCGCGGCGTGGGCTACAAGGCCGGCAAGCCGGCTGGCGCCGAATAAGCCGGGGAGTAGCTGCCATCCTGGACCGCTTCAGACAATTCCGCGACTCTGCCATCCAGTGGTGGCGCACCTCGCTGCAGGTGCGCGTCATCGGCCTGATCTTTATGGCCGCCACCGTGGTGATGGTCATTTTGACCTACGCGCTGGTCTCCGTGCTGACCTCCCGCCTGGTGGATCAGAAGCAGGACGTCGCCTTGCAGGAGCTGGAGCGCGCCCGGATCGCGGTGGAACAACAGATCGCGGCCACCGGCACGGCCAACTCGGTGCAGGTGCGCATTAACTCCGCGCGCGCCTCCCTGACGCAGCTGGGCTCCCAGAGCGGCGAGACGCAGGCCTCCTACGAGCCGGTGATCGTGGTCAACGGCTCCGACGGCTCGGTGACCACCTCGCCGGAGGGTTATCGCATCCCGACGGAGCTGCGCAACGGCGTCTCCCACGACCAGGTCATGGTCCAGTATGCGCCCATCAACCACGGGGATGGCACCAAGTACAACGCGATGATCGTCGGCACGCCCACCGAGTCCGACATCCCGGACACCCAGGTCTACCTGGTGATGAGCATGGAGTCGGAGGAATCCACGCTGGCGCTGATGCGCGGCCTGCTCTCGGCGGCCGCGGTGGTGGTCATCGTGCTGCTGGTGGGCATCGCCTGGCTGGCGACCCAGCAGGTGATTACGCCCATCCGCTCCGCCTCGCGGATTGCCCAGCGCCTAGCGGCCGGGCACCTGCGTGAGCGCATGGCCGTCGAGGGCGAGGACGAGATGGGCAGCCTGGCCCAGTCCTTCAACGACATGGCCGACAAGCTGTCCAAGCAGATTACGCAGCTGGAGGAGTACGGCGATCTGCAGCGGCAGTTCACCTCCGACGTCTCGCACGAGCTGCGCACCCCGTTGACCACGGTGCGCATGGCCGCGGACATGATTGCGGCGAACGCGGACAGCCTGGATATCTCCACCCGCCGCGCCAGCGAGCTGATGAGCCGCGAGCTCGACCGCTTCGAGGAGCTGCTGGCCGACCTGCTGGAGATTTCGCGCCACGACGCCGGCGTGGCCGACCTGTCCACCAACGAGCTGGACCTGCGCAACTGCGTGACCGCCGCCTTCGGGCAGATCGATCACCTAGCCGACGAGCTAGGGGTGGCAGTCAACCTGCACCTGCCGGACGAGGCCATCAGCTTCGAAGGCGACGACCGGCGCGTCCAGCGCATCCTGCGTAACCTGCTGGCCAACGCCATCGACCACTCGGAGGGCAACCCGGTGGACGTGCACCTGGGTGCCAACGACACGGCCGTGGCCGTGACCGTCACCGACCAAGGCGTGGGCCTGAAGGAGGGCCAGGAGGAGCTGGTCTTCAACCGCTTCTGGCGCGCGGATTCCTCCCGCAAGCGCCACTCGGGCGGGACCGGCCTGGGCCTGGCGATCGCCCGCGAGGACGCGGTGCTGCACAGCGGTACGCTGGACGCGACGGGCATCTTCGGCCGCGGGTCCTGCTTCCGCCTGATCCTGCCGCGCGTGCCCGGCAAGGCCGTGGAGGAGGCCCCGCTGGACCTGTACGTGCCGGAGCCCAAGGTACTAGCACAGCCGCAGGGCCTGGCAGAGCCGCAGGGGCGGAAGAGCCCGAAGCCGCTAGCGGCCCCGCAGGACCCGAATGACCCGAAGGGAGGCCAGCCGTGATGCACAAAACCCACCGGCGCTCGGCCCGCGCCGTCGTCGCCGTGCTGGCCGCAACGTCGCTGGCGCTTAGTGCGTGCTCGACGCTGCCGCAAAACTCCAGCCCTAAGGTGCTGCATTCCTTCGAGCCGGCCGCCACCCCGGAGCCGTCCATGGGCCCGCGCGCCGGGGAGGAGCCGGACCTTCTGCTGCGTGACTTCTACGCGGCCTCCGCGCTGCCGGCCGGGGACTATTCCGCCGCGCGCTCGTTTATGACGGAGGAGGCGGCCGGGGACTGGGACCCGGACCAGCAGGTGCTCATCGTGGACTCACTGGACATCATCACCGACGCCGAGGCCGACTCCACGGAGGGCGGCCGCAGCTTCAACGTGCGCGGCTCGGTCATCGGCACGCTCTCGGAGGGCGGGTCCTATTCCTCCGAAAACGGCGACTTCGAGGCGCAGATCCACATGACCCAGGTGGACGGCGAGTGGCGGATTTCGGACCTGCCGCAGGTCGTGGTCATCGAGCGCACGGAGTTGCGCAACCGCTACCAGCCGCACTCCCTGTTCTTCTACGAGCACACCGGCCAGGCGCTGGAAAGCGACCGCCGCTGGCTGTCCACGGGCCAGGAGTCGTTGGACACCGAGCTCATCACGCTGCTGCTGCAGGGCCCGGCCGAGGAGCTGGCGCCGGCGACGATGTCGGTGGTGCCGCGGGTGGCCAACTTCGGCGGCATCGAGGACGGCGTCTACCACTTCACCGGCATGTCGGACATGAGCCAGGAGGACCGCACCCGGTTCGCTGCCGAGCTGGTCTGGACCCTGTCCACGGCCGGCATCCCGGGGCCCTACCAGGTCGTGGCGGACGATGCCCCCTTGGTCGAAGGCCTCGACGAACTGACCACCGACGACTTCGCGGACTACAACCCGAAGGCGGACACGAACGCCGCCACCTCGCTGTACGCGGTGACCAACGGCAACGTGGTGCGCCTGACCGGCAACGAGACGCAGCCGCTGAACAACCCGGCGGCGAACGCCGGCAACGTGGAGTCGGCGGAGATCTCGGCGGAGGAGACGTTCGCGGCCGTGCGCAAGAAGGGCGCGGACAAGACCCAGCTGGTGCTGGGCACCCTCGATGGGGACGTGGCCGAGTCCCTGGAAGGCGAGAGCATCACCCGGCCCACCTTTGGCGGTACCGGCCGGGGCGCGTGGGTCGCGGTCGACGGCAAGAAGATCTACCGCGTGGTGCGCTCGACTACCGGCGAGGTCACCGAGCAGCCGATCAACGCGGACGCGCTGGATCACATCGAGGGCGAGATCTCGGTCATGCGCCTGTCGTCGACGGGCGCGCGGGTGGCCTTCATCATCGGCGGCGCGGTCTACTCCGGCGTGGTGGCGCAGGAGACCGACGGCGACTACCGGATCGTCAACGTGCGCGAGCTCGCCACGGAGCTGGACCGCAACGCGCTGTCGCTGGATTGGCAGCCGGACGGTTCGCTGGTGGTGGGCACGTCGTCGACGGAAACGCCGATCTGGCGCATCGAGCAGGACGGGTCCTCGCTGACCACCCTGCCCAGCGGCAATATCACCGCCCCGGTGGTCTCCGTGGCGGCCTCACCGGCAACCGTCTACCTGACCGACGCCAACGCTCTGCTGCAGCTGCCGGCCGGCGAGTCCGACTCCGTGTTCTGGCGCGAGGTCCCCGGACTCCAGGGCGTGCGCGCGGCCCCCATCGTGGGCAACTAGGCGGCGCGCAATGGGGGTCTGGCAACAGGTCGGGGAGCTGTTGGTCCCGCGCGCCTGCGCCGGGTGCAAGGCCCCGGGGCAGGTGCTGTGCGCGGCCTGCCGGGAGCACCTGCGCACCCCGCCGCACCGCGTCACCCGCCGCACGCTGCTGGATCCGCCCATCTTTGCGCTGGGGCCGTATTCGGAGATCCGGCGCAACCTCATCATCCAGATGAAGGAGTACCACAACCAGGCGGTGCGCCCGTACGCCGGTGCGGTCATCGCCGCCGGGCTGGAGCAGCTGGTGGCCCAGGGCGTGCTGCCGCCGCGGCTGGCGGTGGTGCCGGCGCCGACGCGGGCATCGTCAGCGCGGGCCCGGGGCGGGGACCCGGTGCTGCATATGTGCCAGCACGCGGCCCGCCTGCTTGGCGATGCCCTGCCGCTGACCGTGGTCAACTGCACGCGCCTGCGCCGCGGCGTGGCCGACCAGTCGCGGCTGAACGCGGACCTGCGGTGGGCGAATATGCGCGATGCCGTGGCTGTCGATGCCGACCCGCGGCTGGTGGGCCGGGCCACCGTCGTGGTCGACGACGTGGTGACCACCGGCGCCACGCTCATCAACACCGCCGACAAGCTGCGCGCGGCCGGCGCGCTGGTGCGGGCGGGCCTGGTACTGGCGGACGCCTAGAGGGGGATCGACGTGGGGGTAAACAGAAATGTAATTCCAACCTTTGGTGGGGAATGGTTATGACCACTGGTATGATGAGGGGTGTCACAGGTTGAGGTTTTAGCCTCCGGATTCACACGGTTTCCGCCGGTGGATAACCGGGGCGGGGATCTCAGCAGGACGATTCCAATAGTCCCCCGGGGGCGCCGGGTTTGCGCGCCCCCAGCCAAATCTAGGGAGGCAAGTCAATGACCGAGCCACAGGCCACCAACGCACAGGTAACCATCACGGGACGCAACGTGGAGGTGCCGGAGCACTTCCAGGAGCGTGTCACCGGCAAGCTGGCCAAGATCGAGCGGCTGGATCCGACGCTGACCTTCTTCCACGTCGAGCTGCAGCACGAGCCGAACCCGCGCCGTGACTCCCAGTCGGACCGCATCCAGATCACCGCCACCGGTAAGGGGCACATCGCCCGTGCGGAGGCTAAGGAGGACTCCTTCTACGCCGCGCTGGAGACCGCCCTGGCCAAGATGGAGCGCTCCCTGCGCAAGGTGAAGGTCCGTCGCGAGAACGTCAAGTCCGGCCACCGCGCCAAGAAGGGCACCGGCGAGATCGCTGCGGAGATGGTCGCCGAGGCCGAGGCCGAGCGCAACGCTGCTCCGGCGAAGGAAGATCGCTACGTTGATCCGTACGCAGACTCCATCGAGGAGCAGCGCCCGGGCCAGATCGTGCGTACCAAGGAGCACCCGGCCAACCCGATGGCTGTGGATGACGCGCTCAGCGAGATGGAGCTGGTGGGCCACGATTTCTACCTGTTCATCAACTCCGAAACCCAGCAGCCGGCGGTCGTCTACCGCCGCCACGCCTTCGACTACGGTCTTATCACCCTGACTGAAGACGCCGAGGGTGCGCAGGCTAACAACTAGCTAGCCCTTCCTGCGCCCAGCTGCCCGCCCGCCGGGTGCTGGGCGCTTTTTCGTGTCTTTTTGGGCCAGGGCGGAGATAGTGAGACCGCCTCTGGTGGGTACAATGGCACGGAGTTAACTAGTTTACGTGTCGCGACAAAGAAGGAAACTACTACGTGTTAGGACTTTCGAAGCTGCTGCGTGCCGGCGAAGGGCGCACCGTCAAGCGCTTGGAAAAGATGGCCGACCGGGTAATCGCCCTGGAAGATGAGTACGCCGCCCTCAGCGACGACGAGCTCAAGGCCAAGACTGACGAATTTAAGCAGCGCCTCGCCGACGGCGAGGAACTCAACGACATCCTGCTGGAGGCCTTCGCCACCGTCCGCGAGGCGGCCTGGCGCGTGCTGCAGCAGAAGCACTTCCGCGTCCAGCTGATGGGCGGCGCGGCCCTGCACTTCGGCAACGTCGCCGAGATGAAAACCGGTGAGGGCAAGACCCTGACCTCGCTGCTGCCGGCCTACCTCAACGCCCTCGAGGGTAAGGGCGTGCACATCGTCACGGTCAACGACTACCTGGCCAAGCGTGACGCGGAGATGATGGGCCGTGTCCACCGCTGGTTGGGCCTGTCCGTCGGCGTCATCCTCTCCGAGATGCGTCCGCCGGCGCGCAAGGAAGCCTACGCCTGCGACATCACCTACGGCACCAACAACGAGCTGGGCTTCGACTACCTGCGCGACAACATGGTGCGCAGCCTGAACGACATCGTCCAGCGCGGCCACAACTTCTGCATCGTGGACGAGGTGGACTCCATCCTCATCGACGAGGCCCGTACCCCGCTTATCATCTCCGGCCCGGTGGACGGCTCCTCCCAGTTCTACGGGGTCTTCGCGCAGCTGGCCCCGCGCATGCGCGAGGGCATCCACTACGAGGTCGACCACAAAAAGCGCACCGTCGGCGTGCTGGAAGAAGGCGTGGAATACGTCGAGGACCAGCTGGGCATCGATAACCTTTATGCCCCGGAGCACTCGCAGCTGGTGTCCTACCTCAACAACGCGCTGAAGGCCAAGGAGCTGTTCACGCGCGACAAGGACTACATCGTGCGCAACGGTGAGGTCATGATCGTCGACTCCTTTACCGGCCGCGTGCTAGCGGGCCGCCGCTACAACGAGGGCATGCACCAGGCCATCGAGGCCAAGGAAAACGTCGAGATCAAGAACGAGAACCAGACGCTTGCCACGGTCACGCTGCAGAACTACTTCCGTCTCTACGGCAAGATCTCCGGCATGACCGGTACCGCCGAGACCGAGGCCGCCGAGCTGCACTCCATCTACGGCCTCGACGTGGTGCCGATCCCGACTAACAAGCCGAACCAGCGCCAGGACCACTCCGACCGCATCTACAAGACCCAGGAAGTCAAGTTCGCCGCGGTGGTCGACGACATCGCTGAGCACGTGCAGAACAAGCAGCCGGTGCTGGTGGGCACCACCTCCGTGGAGCGCTCCGAGTACCTGTCGCAGCTGCTGGACAAGCGCGGCATCGAGCACACCGTGCTCAACGCCAAGCACCACGAGGAAGAGGGCAACATCATCGCCCGCGCCGGCCGCCCAGGCCAGGTCACCGTCGCCACCAACATGGCCGGCCGCGGTACCGACATCGTGCTGGGCGGTAACCCCGAGGTCATCCTGGACATGAAGCTGCGCGAGCAGGGCCTGGATCCTTTCGAGGACGAGGAGAAGTACCAGGAGGCCTGGGATAACCACATCGAGGAGGAAAAGGAACGCTCCAAGCGCCTAGGCGACGAGGTGCGCGAGGCCGGCGGCCTCTACGTGGTCGGTACCGAGCGCCACGAGTCCCGCCGTATCGATAACCAGCTGCGTGGCCGTACCGGCCGCCAGGGCGACCCGGGCGAGACCCGCTTCTACCTGTCCATGCGCGACGAGCTGATGGTGCGGTTCGTGGGCCAGTCCATGGAGAACATGATGAACCGGCTGAACGTGCCGGACGATGTCCCGATCGAGGCCAAGATGGTCTCCAACTCCATCAAGGGCGCGCAGGCCCAGGTGGAAAACCAGAACTTCGAAATGCGCAAGAACGTCCTGAAGTACGACGAGGTGCTCAACGAGCAACGCAAGGTCGTCTACGGCGAGCGCTACAAGATCCTGGACGCCGGCGACATCAAGGACAACATCCGCTCCATGATCGACGACACGGTTTCGGACTACGTGGCCGCCGCCACAGCCGCCGGCTACGTCGAGGACTGGGACCTGGACAAGCTCTGGCAGGCCCTGGACTCGCTCTACGGCCCGTCGGTGAGCGCCGAGGAGCTGGTGGACGGCTCCGAGCACGGCTCGCCGGGCGAGCTGAGCGCGGAGCAGCTGCGCGACGCCCTGACCGATGACGCCCAGCACCAGTACGACGAGCTGGAGGAGAAGATCTCGGCCATCGGCGGCGAGAAGCAGATGCGCAACACCGAGCGCATGGTTATCCTGCCGATCATCGACCAGAAGTGGCGCGAGCACCTCTACGAGATGGACTACCTGAAGGAGGGCATTGGCCTGCGTGCGATGGCGCAGCGCGACCCGCTGGTCGAGTACCAGAAGGAGGGCGGTGACATGTTCCGGGCCATGAACGAAGGCATCAAGGAAGAGACGGTCCGCCAGCTGTTCCTGCTGCGCAAGCAGTTCGCGACCGAGGAAGAAAACGCCGAGTCCGGCTCCGCGTCTGAGGCGTAGAGGAGCCTCAACCCGCTAGGAAAGCAGGTTTCCCATGGTGGCAGTTACCTTGACCTGGGCGCTGTTTAGCGTCCTGGTAGTAGCTGCCGCCATTTTTTCTGTCTGGCGGGCCCGCGCCGGAGAGGCGGTCGCCGCCGGTTTCGTCGGGGGCGTCGGCGCCTGGCTAGTGAGCCTGGGTTGGGGCAACCACGCCCACTACGCCGCGTGGCAGATTGCCGTGGCAGCCATCGCCATGGTGGCGCTGACCGCCGCGGTGGCCTGGCGCGTTCCCCGCACCGGCGCCGGCGCGCTGGGGGCGGTGACGGGTCCGACGCTGGGCTTTAGCTTCGCCTGGTCCGTGCAGGCGGGGCTCAGCGACTCGACCGGCCTGTGGCCGGTCGGCCTCATGCTGCTCAACACCGGTCTGGTGGTGGGCTTGGGCGTGGTCGTCGGCCTCGTGTTCTGGGCCCTCCGTCGCGCGGAGCACGGGAATTCTACGTCGTCGGCCGGCTTGAGGTAGGCTTAAGTCCTTGATAGGTACCTACTAATCGACTGGAGTTTTTATGCGAACGCCGCGCCGCCGAAGCCGTCTGGCTTCCCTGTCGGCTTTGGTGACCGCAGCGTTGCTGGGCGCGCCGACGGGGGCGAGCGCCGCGCCGACGGAAAACTACCGCGCCGATAGCTACGAATCCCGCACCGCGCTCAGCGGTGGTCAGGAAACGGTAGGCGAGTGGCTCGAGCGCGTCGAAGCCGCCCAAGACCAGGCAGGCCAGGCAGAAGGCGGTGCCGCAGCGCGGTCGGCCGAGGACGCCGCCGCGCCGGACGCGACCGGAACCAAAAACGACAACGGCGCCGCTAGTAGTACTGCTAGCGATGCCGACGCCGGGGTGCCCGTGTGGGGCATCGGCGCCGCGCTGGGTGGGATCCTGGCGGCGGTGGGGGCATCGGCGGCCGCGTGGTCGTCCGTCGACTGGACCCAGGTCCTGATGTTTTTGGGCTCGCTCTAGGCTAGAGGAGCCGAAAGGATACGAGCCGGTGCTGCTCGTAGGAGCCGGTGAACGCGTGCTGCGTGACGCCGATGGTGGCGGTGCCGTAAAACTCCCCGTTGGCGTGTGCGTGCACGGCGACCAGATCGTGGCGCGCCGGCAGGCTGAAGCCGCGGGTGCGCAGCCAGGCGGACAGGTGGTTGGCCAGCCGCGGCGGGAAGCGATCGGAGCGCACGTGGCTGAGGGGGCGGCGTCCGGCGGCGGTCTCAATGACCTGGCGGATAAGTGTCTGGGCGCGCTCCTTGACCTCCTCATCCATGGGCGTGGGCTGCCGGTCGTAGGAGATGGGGTCGGCTGGCACGTACAGCTGCAGGTGGGCGAATCCGGGAATGGGGGCGTACATAGGCCGTATTCTGGCACGCCCCGGAGCGGTGCGCAGGGCGAGGCTCCGAAGCTGTGAGCTTGCTGAAAGGGGTGGAGGCGCGCGAATTGCCTCTTCGCTATAATTTGCGGGGTTAGAGGGAAATAAGACCCGAAGCGAAAAAAGAAAGAGAACTCATGCGTGGTTTGATTGTGGACTACGTCGGCGTGCTCGACGGCACCGACGAAGACGTGAAGCGCTGGCGCAACCTCCTGGCCGCAGCCAAGGCCCAGGGCGTGGCGACGGCCATCCTGTCCAACGATCCGGGCGGCCCTGGCGCCGAGGCAATTCGGGAGTGGGAGTACCGCGGCATCGTGGACGCAGTCATGCTCTCCGGCGAGATCGGGGCGGAAAAGCCGGAGCTCGCGGCCTTCCAGGCGGCGGCCGACGCCCTCGACCTTCCGGTCAACGACTGCGTTTTCGTGGACGACAACATCGTCAACGTCAAGGCGTCGGTGGAGTTCGGCCTGCTGGGCATGCTGTACACGGTCTTCGACCGCACCAGCATTGAGATCCAGGCCGTTTTCGACATCGAGGGCGAGTTCTAAGATGGCTGATTGTCGCGTCTTCCTGCCGGCCACCTTTGCCATGCTCACGGAGCTGAAGGAGACCGGCCAGCTGCACGCCCGCTCGGGCTGGGGATTCATGGTCACCGACGCCCTGCGTGAGTTCTACACCGCCGGCGACGAAGAAGAAATCGCCTACTCGGCCTTCCTGGAGGCCTCCATGGCGTCGCTGCGGCTGCTGGCCATCGGCGACGAGGAGCACTTCCCGCACCGGCGCGTGGTCATGTCCGTGGACGTGCCCGCCGAGGCGGTCACCCCGCAGCCGGAGATGGGCGAGCCCGTGGTGAAGCTGGAGCCGGCGCTGATTAGCACCGAGCAGCTGGCTGCCATCCACGTGGACATCGCGGAGTCGGAGGCGGCGACCGCCAAGGCCATCGAGGCCATCGACACCGCGGACCTGGGGGACGAGGATGCGGAATTGGCCGTCGGCGACGCCCTCGATAATTTCATGGCCTTCTACGACCCGAGCGAGCTGCCCTTCCTGGTGGAGCTGCTCTAGTTTTCCCAGTCGACGTTGGTGCGCAGCGCGGCCAGCAGCTTGCGTACCGCGGCCGCGCGCCGAGCCGAGGCCGAACCCGGGGGGATGAGTGCGGGATCGTCGAGCCCGCACTCGGGATCGGCCGGGGGACCGGCGTGCGTGCACCCGCGCGGGCAGGACTCGGTGGCTTCGGCCAGGTCCTCGAAGACGCCTAAGACGGTGTCGGCATCGACGTGCGCGAGCCCGAAGGAGCGGATGCCGGGGGTGTCGATGATCCAGCCGTTATCGCCGGGCAGCGGCAGCGCGACGGACTGGGTGGAGGTGTGCCGGCCCTTGCCCACTGCGGAGACCTCGCCGGTTTCCCGGTCGGCGTCGGGCACTAGCCGGTTGACCAGCGTGGACTTGCCCACCCCGGAGTGGCCGATGAGCGCGGTGATGTGCCCGGAGATGGCGTCGCTGACCCGATCCAGGCCGTCGTCGACGCCGGCGTAGACCACGCTGATGTCCAGGTCGGCGAATTCCGCGGCGAAGGGGGCCGGGTCGGCCAGGTCCGTTTTGGTCAGGCACAGGATGGGGTGGATATTGCCCACGAAGGCGGCCACCAGGGCGCGCTCGACGAAGCCGGAGCGCGGCGGCGGATCGGCCACCGCGGTGACAATCAGCATCTGGTTGGCGTTGGCGACCACGATCCGCTCGTAGGGGTCGGTGTCGTCGGCGGTGCGGCGCAGCACGGAGGTGCGCTCGGCGAGCTTGACGATGCGCGCGAGCGTGTCCTTACGGCCCGAGGTGTCCCCCACGACGCCGACGCGGTCGCCGACCTCGATGGCGGTGCGGCCTAGCTCGCGGGCGCGCATACAGGTGACCACGGGGCCGTCTTCTAAGGCCACGCCCCAGCGGCCGCGGTCCTTGGTGATGACCATGCCGAACTTGGCGTCCTTGTGCTTGGGGCGGTCCTTGGTGCGCGGCCGCGAGCCCTTGCCGGGGCGGACGTGGACGTCGGACTCGTCGTAGTGGCGCCTAGGCATGCGCGCTGCCTTCGGAGACCATGGTCTCCCAGAGCTCGGCAAAGCCAGGGAGGGTCTTCGCGGTGGTCGCAATGTCCTCGACCTCGATGCCCTCGACGGCCAGGCCCAGGATGGCGCCGGCTGTGGCCATGCGGTGGTCGGCGTAGGTGTGCCAGCGGCCCGCGTGCAGGGGCGCCGGGGTGATTTCCAGCCCGTCGGGCAGCTCGCGGACGTTGCCGCCCAGGCCGTTGAGCTCCGTGGCTAGGGCGCTGAGCCGGTCGGTCTCGTGGCCGCGCAGGTGGGCGATGCCGGTCAGCCGGGAGGGGCTATCGGCCAGCGCGCAGAGCGCGGCCACGGTGGGGGTCAGCTCGCCGAGGGCGGACATGTCGTAGTCGATGCCGCGCAGGCGGGCGCCTGGGGAACCCACGACGGTGACCTGCCCGTGGGCCTGCTCGACGGTGACGGACATGCGGAAGAGCACGTCACGGATGAGATCCCCGGCCTGGGTGGTCACGGCCGGCCAGTCGCGCACGGTCACGCGCCCGCCGGCCACCGCCGCGGCGGCCAAAAACGGCGTGGCGTTGGAGAGATCCGGCTCGATGCTCCACTCGCGGCCGTTGATGGGGCCGGGGTGTACGGTCCAGGTGTCCCCGTCCTCGTCGACGGTCACGCCGGCCTCGCGCAGCATGGCCAGGGTCATCTCGATGTGCGGGCGGGAGGGGATGGCGCCGCCGACGTGGTGGACGGTGATTCCGTTTGTAAAGCGCGGGGCGGCCAGCAGGAGGCCGGAGACGAACTGGGAGGACTGGGAGGCGTCGATGGTGACCTCACCGCCGGCGGGCGTGTGCTCGGTGGAGATGCTAAAGGGCAGGGAGTCGTCGGCGGTCTCGACGGTGACGCCCAGGTCGCGCAGGGCACCCAGGATGGCGCCCATAGGGCGCACGCGGGCCTGCTCGTCGCCGTCGAAGGCGACCGGCTCGCCGGCCAGGGCCGCCACGGGCGGCAAGAAGCGCATCAGGGTGCCGGCCAGGCCGCAGTCGATGCGCCCGCCGTGGAGCTTGCCCGGGGTCACGTGGATCTCCGGGCCGGTGGTGGCGTCCTTGACCTCGATCTCGGTGCCGAGCTCGCGCAGGGCGGCAATCATCAGCTCGGTGTCGCGGGCGATGAGTGCCTGGGTGATGACGGAGGGGGCATCGGCAAGCGCGGCCAAGACCAGGGCCCGGTTGGTCATGGACTTGGACCCGGGTACGCGCTGCTCCCAACGCAGGGAGCCGGTGGGATGCGGGGCTAACCAAAAATCTGCCATATAGGCCATAATAGAGGTTCATGTGTGGTCGTTTTGTCTTGTTCAGCGAGTCGTTGCTCGATTCCGTCGGTGCGCTGGCCGGAATCGAGGAAGTCTCTGCGCCCGCCGGCCTGCCGGGGCCGCGGTACAACATCGCGCCGACCCAGAAGGTTCCCGTGGTGCGCATCCAGGAGGTCTACGCGCAGGTGGATCCGGGGCGCTGGGCCCTGCTGCCGCACTGGAAGAAGGACTTGGACGGCCCGCCGCTGTTTAACGCCCGCGCGGAGACGGTGCAGAAGAAGCCGTCGTTTCGAGACGCCTTCGCCGGCCGGGCTGGCTCCGGGCGCTGCCTTATCCCCATGGACGGCTACTACGAGTGGCACGACGACGGCAGCGGCAAGATGCCCTACTACGTGCGGCTGGGCGAAGGGCAGATGATGTGGGCGGCCGGCCTGTGGGCCACGGGGCTGGACCAGCTCTCGGCGACCATCGTGACCACCGCGGCCACCGAGGAGATGGCCTGGCTGCACGACCGCCTGCCGCGCTTTTTGGCGCCCAGGGAAATCCGGCAGTGGGTAGAAGGCACCCCGGAGGAGGCCGCGGAGCTTTTGCACCCCAGCCCGGTCACCGGGTGGCAGGTGGACCAGGCGGCAAAGGAAGTGGGCAATATCCGCAACGATTACCCGGAACTTCTGCCCCAAGGGGCCGGGGCCTAGGATGGTTAAGGCAGAAAGCTCATTTAAAGGAGTACGTTAATGGCGAAAGACCGGTCCGCCTCGTTCGAGGAACAGGCCATGCCGCTTCTGGATCAGCTCTACGGGGGAGCGATGCGCATGACGCGCAACCCGCAGGACGCCGAGGACCTGATCCAGGAGACCTACCTGAAGGCGTATAAGAACTTCGATTCCTTCAAGCAGGGCACCAACCTGAAGGCGTGGCTGTACCGGATCATGACCAACACGTACATCAACTCTTATCGCAAGGCGCAGCGCCGCCCCACGCAGTCCTCGGCGGACGAGCTGACCGACTTCCAGCTGTACACGACCTCCGGGCACGACTCGACGGGCTTGGAGTCCGCGGAGGTCGCCGCGCTCAAGGCCATGCCGGATACCACGATTTCGGAGGCCATGAACGACCTGCCGGAGGACTACCGCATGGTGGTCTACTACTCCGACGTGGTGGGGCTGGCCTACAAGGAAGTCGCGGAAGTGATGGATATCCCCCTGGGCACGGTGATGTCGCGGCTGCACCGGGGAAGAAAACTGCTGCGAAAAGCGTTGAAGGATGTAGCACGTGAGCAAGGCATCGGGCTAAACCACCCAGATATGGAGGCAGACAAGTGAGCAACTGCAACCACCGCGGGGCTTGTAACTGCTCTTCGCAGGAGATAGAGGCACTGCTGTGCCAGCTGCTGGACGAGTCGCTGAGTCCGCAGCAGCGCGCGGCCGTTCAGGCGCGCATCGCCGAGTGCAACGTGTGCATGGAGCGCCTGGAGACCGAACAGATCGTGCGCCGGCTGGTGCGCACCTGCGACAAGGCCACCCACGCCCCGGAGACCCTGCGCCAGCGGATCACCGTCCAGATCCGCTCCATCCGCTACCAGTAAATAACAAAGCCTCCCCGCGCCGGCGCTGTCCGTGTCCCGGTGAGCCGGCGGGGGAGACCAAGATACAACAAGCCCGCCGCGACGGGGTCTAACGCTTCGAGGCGTTATCCCCGCTGCGGCGGGCTCGGTGTTTTTAGCTGTGATTATGCGTTAGGACGCTTGCCGCGGTTAGCGGACTTCTTCCGGCGATCCTTACGCTTACGGCCACGCTTGCTCATGGTGGTACTCCTTTGCAGAGAGCGGTTAGATGAACTGGTAATAACTGTAGCGGCAGGCAACGCCGGGGGCGAAATTGCCCTACTTTAGGCGGAGACGCGGGCGCGTCCGCGGCCACGGTTGCGGCGGCGCTTCAGGGCGCGGCGCTCCTCCTCGGACAGGCCGCCCCACACGCCGGCGTCCTGGCCGGACTCCAGGGCCCACTTCAGGCACTGGGAGGAAACGGGGCAGCGGTTGCAGACCAGCTTGGCCTTGGCGATCTGGGTGAGGGCGGGGCCGGAGTTACCGACCGGGAAGAACAGCTCGGGGTCCTCGTCGCGGCAAATTGCTTCGTGGCGCCAATCCATGATTGATGTCTCCTAACAAAATTTCGACAGCGTTTAACACCGGTACTTGGAACCGAATTCGGGAGCAACCAAAAAATGGCGCACCGAAAATCAGAGCCAAGCCCTAATGTCATGGGGTTTGCGTGCCAGGACCGGTCTGCAACGCGGGGTGTCTGGTCTCGAGGTCAGTCTTCCGCTTGCCGCCATGGTTTACCTGGCGTTCACTCTGCGTTGGCGCAGAGTTTGGAGCTGGTTAAGCAGCTCGTCTTTTTGCTACCTGAAGATAATGACACGTTTACAAAGACTTCGCTAGGGTTAAAGGCTAGATTGTGGCCAACATCACCGAATTATATGTCGGTGGCTTGGGGAGCTTCTGCCGAATTTCAGGCAGCTGACAGGTAGCGAAAACGCGCTGGCCTGCGCGGACAGTGTTTGTCTGCTAAATACCTAAGGTATGTCTAGGTCAAATCCGGATCGGCCGACCACACCCGAGCGCGGTGGACTGTGGGTTGGAAATCTCCCTAGCCAACGCGGTTAACATTACGGCGGGCGAAGGCTCTTTTAAGTGCCGGGCGGCGACGGTGAGTGGAGTCGTGGGGGCGGGAAAACGTAGACTAAGCGCCGTGAGCTCTAAGAAATCGACATCCGCTGCTTCTGGCGCCCGCAACTCGGCCGGCCGCGCCGGTGGGCTGGGTGCCCCGGCCACGGTCCGCCTGGGGGCCGGGATCGGCATCGTTCAGTCCATCGCCGTCATCATCTTCGGCATCTTTTTGATCGTGCACGAAGTCACCCACCCGGAAAACCCGTCGCTGGTCTCCGAGGCCGCCGCGACCGACTACCTGGGCCTGGGCACCGCCATCTTCATCTTCATAGTCTTCGGCTTCGTCATCGTGAGCGCTATCGCCATGACCCGCGGCCGCAAGTGGGGCCGCGGTGCGGTGCTGCTGGTGCAGTTCATCCTGGCCGCCAGCTCCTTCCAGATGTTTTCCGGCGGGGCCATCGCCCTGGGCATCGCCACGCTGGTCTCCGCGCTGGCGGGCATCTACCTGCTGATGGTCAACCCCATCTCGCAGGAATGGTTCCAGCAGAACTTTTAGGGCGGGCCTTAAAGGCCCGCGTCGCTAGGCTCGGGCAGCTAGGCCGGCGCGGCCTGCAGGGCCACCAGCTGCCCGCCGCGGGCCTCGACCAGGTTGGTGCCGGCGACTGCTAGGTGCACCGGGCCGCGGTAGGAGCCGCGGTCGACCGGTAGGGTCCGCTCCGTCTCGCCGGTCTTCCAGTCGTAGACGGCGATGCCCTCCGCGGTGGGCACCAGCAGGCGGTCGCCGATGGCAGCGCCGGTGCCGAGCGCGCCCTCGACAACGCGGGTGACCTTGAGCTCGTTGGGGCTGAAAAGGTACAGGCGGGTGCCGTCGAACCAGGTCATGTGGTGCGGCAGGTCCGCGGTCGCGGGCTGAAACAGCGTGGGGGACTCGCTCACCGCCGGCGAGGAGGGGACGGCCTGCCGGTGCGTGACGGTGCCGTCGTCGCTAAAGGAAATGAGCTCGGGATTGTCACCTTCCGCGTAGACGGTGGCCGCGGACTGGCCGACGGCGACCAGCCGGGCGGAGGCGGCCTCGACCTCGGCGGTGGCGTTAACGTCCGGCTCGCGGGAATCCTCCGGCTCCGTGGTCTGGAAGCGCAGGAAGTCCCGGTTGTTGGCTTGCGGGCAGGTCTCCGAGACGACCAGCAGCTCGGTTCGGGTCAGCGCCGAGTTGATGGTGCACTCCGGGTGCGGCTGCGTCTTGGCCTCCTGCGGGGCGGGAATCTCGCCGTATTCCACCGTGCGCACCATGTCGGAGCGCCACAGCTCGACGCGGTCGGTGGAGGCGGTGCCCACTCGGTCGTTGGAGCTGATCGGAACGGTCTCCTCCGAGCTCAGCGCGCTGCGGGTGCCCGAGTACTGGCCCGTGGTGGCATCGATAGCCACGGTGTCACCGCAGCCGACCGAGGTGCGGTAGGTGGCAACCACCTTGTCCCAGGCCGTAGCCAGGCTGCACAGCGGGGCATCGGTGCGGGTATAGGACCAGACCTCGTGGCCTTCGGCATCGACGGCGCGGACGGCGTCCCCATCGGCGGCGATGATCAGCCCGTTGGTGGCGATGGGCTGGACCCCGGCCGAGTTCCGCGGGGCAGCCCCGTTGGCCAGCTCGAAGGCAGGCGTCACCTGCGCGGGGATCTCCGCTAACGTGGCGGGCAGTTCCGGCACTGCCTCGTCGGCCGGCTGCAGGTCCGCGGCCCTTAAAGAGCTGGAAAAATAGGCGCCGACCACCGCGACGACGCAGACCACCGCGATAACCGCCGTGAGCACCCAGTCGCGGCGGGAGGCGCGCAGCACCACCGCGCGGCTCATCGCTTCCGGCCCCGGCCGCGGGAATGAGTCCGCGGGCGGCGCGGGCGCCCAGAGCCGCGCTCGCGCCCGGGGCGCTTGCGATCCCCGCCCACCACGGCGCGGGCCGGACCGACCGACTCGCCGGCCTCGGCAGGAAAGTCCAGGGCCTCGGCCAGCTCCGGGGAGGTGCTAAACCAGGTGGGCAGGTCGTGCTGGCCGAGATCCAGCTCGGCATCGATAGTCTCCCACTTGGCCTGCTCGTCGTAGCCGACCAGGGTGATGGCGGTGCCGGTGTGGCCGGCGCGCCCGGTGCGGCCGATGCGGTGGACAAAGGTCTGCGGATCGTCCGGGACCTGGTAGTTGACGACGTGGGTGACGTCGTCGATATCGATGCCGCGCGCGGCCACGTCCGTGGCCACCAGCGTCGAGACCGCGCCGGAGCGGAAGGCTTCCAGGGAGCGCTCGCGGGCGGTCTGGCCCATGTCCCCGTGCACGGCGGCCACGGCGAAGCCGCGCTGGGCCAGGTCCTCGGCCACCTGGGCGGCCGAGCGCTTGGTGCGGGTAAAAATGATGGTCCGGCCGCGCCCGCGGGCCTGCAGCGCACGGGAGAGCACAGCGAGCTTGTCCATGCGGTGGGCCAGGAAGCTGATTTTCTTGGTCGAGGCGTGGGTCTGGTCGGCCTCGCCGGACTCGGCGCGGATGTGCACCGGCTTGTCCATGAAGCCGCGGGCCAACGACAAGATGGCCCCCGGCATGGTCGCCGAGAACAACATCGTCTGCTGCAGGCTGCCGGACACCGCGGCGGCGAGCTTTTCGATATCGGGCAAAAAGCCCAGGTCCAGCATCTCGTCTGCCTCGTCCAGGACCAGGATGGCCACCGCGTCCAAGCGCAGGTGGTGCTGGGAGTGCAGATCCAGCAGGCGGCCCGGGGTGCCGACCACGACGTCCGCGCCGCGTTCCAACTCGGCGATCTGCTCGGCATAGGGCCGCCCGCCGAAGACGGTGACCACGCGTAGCGGCAGGTTGGCCGCCGCCGCTCGCAGATCCTCGCCGACCTGCTGAGCCAACTCGCGGGTGGGGACTACGACCAGGGCGTGCGGGGTGCCGTCCCACTCTGGCAAGGCCGCGTCGTCGAAGACCCGGTCGAGCAGAGGGACCCCGAAGCCTAAGGTCTTGCCCATGCCGGTGCGCGCCTGGCCGATGATGTCGGCGCCCTTGAGCGCCAGCGGCAGCGTGAGCTCCTGGATGGCGAAGGTGTGGGTAATGCCCTGGGCGGCCAGGGCATCGCAGATCTCGGCGGCCACACCTAGGCGAGAAAACGTCGGGGTCGGCGGTACGGTGGAAGGCGTTTGCGAGTCAGACACACCTCGATACTAACCGTCACGGTTATAGTGGGGCCATTAGATTGTTTGGCTTCGCGCTCAAACAGCAGGAATTGGCGCACCGCGGTGCGCCGCAGACGAAGAAGACACAGAAAGGCGGATTATTCACCCCATGGATATCAAGTTTGGTTTCGCGGATACGGCCCGGGAACTGGTCATCAACGCCGAAGGCACCCAGGACGAGCTGGCCCAGCGCATCAACGCCGCCCTGGCGGACAACTCCACCCTGGAGCTGACCGATGAGAAGGGCCGCAAGTACCTGGTGCGCACCGACCGCGTCGTCTACGTCGAGATCGGCGCGGTTAAGCCGCACGCCGTCGGCTTCGCCGGCGCCTAGTTTTCCCACCGCTGCCCGGGGCCTTAGTCTCGGCCGCCCGCATTCGGCGCGCCGGCGGGCACCGGGTAACCTTAAGGGCCATGGAGAATTCGGAATTTCCACAACCCCGGCACCACCGCCGCGCCGAGCCGCGCGGTGAGAACGACCAGCGCAGCTGGGCCGGGGATTCCGGCCTGTCCGAAACCGCCCGCCATGGCGCCGCGGACAACCGCGGCGGCGCCGGCGGGGCGGTACAGCGCTTCGCCGCGGACTACGGCTGGTGGCGCGTGGTGGCCATCCCAGTCCTGGCGATCATCACCGTCTGGGTGCTAATCGACCTCTTTACCGGCCCTAGCGAGGAGGCCGGCTCCCCGCGCGCCCAGGAACAAGACAGCGCCACGGCCGGCCACGACGCCACGGCCGTAGGCCCCGACCCGGCGGATGCCGGCGACGTCCAAGGCGCTATCGACCAGCTGCCGCCGGGCGGCGAATTCACCCGCGCCGGCGAAAAGACCTACCGCGAGGTCGGCACGCCAGGCCTGGACGTCGGGGAGGGAGAGGTGCGCACCGTGCGCTACTCGGTGGAGATTGAAAACGGCATCGACACCTCCAGCTACGGCGGCGACGCCGCCTTCGCCAGCATGGTGGATGCCACCCTGTCCGACCCGCGCGGCTGGACCAACGACCCGGCCTTCAAGTTCGTCCACGTGGGCGCCGACGAAGACCCGGACACCCGCTTCCAGCTGACCTCCCTGGAGACCACCGCCGAGCTCTGCGGCGCGCAGCTGAGCATGGAGACCTCCTGCCACACCACGATCACCGGGGACTCGACCGTGGTGGTCAACGAGTCGCGCTGGGTGCGCGGCTCCCGCGCCTTCGAGGGCGATGTGGGCAACTACCGCCAGTACCTCATCAACCACGAATTCGGCCACGCCATCGGCTACGCCGAGCACCAGGCCTGCGGGGGCGAGGGCAAGATGGCGCCGGTGATGATGCAGCAGACCATCTCACTGAACAACAAGGCCCTGCACGCCGAGGCCCCGGACGAGGTCTACCCGGACGAGGACGTCACCTGCGAGCCGAACCCGTGGCCCTACCCGGTCCCGGGTGTCGAAGACCCCCACGACCCGGGCCACGGCAAGGGACGCCACGACTAAACACCGCTAAACACCTCAACCAAAGACGTAACCCCAACCCGAACCGAGTGAAGGAGCCGGACGTGATTTCTAACCCCCCGGAGCATGTCTTAAGCGCATTCCGCAGCAGCGGCCGTCCGGCCGTGGGCCAGCCCGACCAGCTGGGCTATGCCTGGGACAACGGCCTGCGCGTAGGTGACGTGGTCTACGCGCTCGCCTCTGACACGGCCACCTGGTCGGCCCGGGTGCGCGAGAAGCTCAGCGTGCCGGGGGCGCGGGTGGCCCGCCCCCTGCTGACCACGGACGGGCGATACACCGTCGCCGGCTGGAAGGCGACCCAGTTCGTGGCCGGGGACTTGGAAAAGCGCGTCGACGAGACGGCGCTGCTGGCCGGGCGCCTGGAGGCCGCGCTGGCGGATTATTCGGTGCCTTTCGCCGGCACCGCGGAAAGCCGCACGGACGTCTTCGCCCAGGCCGAGCGGGCGGCCTGGGAGGAAACCAGCGAGTACTACGCGGACCTTTCCGGCCTGCCGCGGGTGGTCGGGCACGCCGACCTGCTGGCCACCACGCTGTATTCCGGCCACAACCCGCCGGCCATCGTGGAGGTCGTACCCACCGCCGCGCCCCGGCCGAAGGGCTACACGACGGCCCTGGTGATTGTCGACGGGCTGATCAACCGCGCGGTGGATGACGCTATCTGCGATCGTTTCGACCACATCGAGGGACTCGACCAGCTGCTGCTGCGCGCGGCGGCCTACCGCCGCCACGTGAACTCCCTGCACGAGGATTCGCGCGTGAACGTACGTTCGGAGATCCAGCGGGTGGAGCAGATGCTCGTGTCCCGCGTGTGTGCCAAACTTTAGGGCATGACCGGACGCTATGACCCCCATGACACCGCCCGCAGCGGCGTAGTCCTCCCGCCCTCGCCCGAGGTGCGCCTCGTGGCCGGCGAGAAGCCCGCCGGCGCCCGCGAGTGGCCGCACCCCCTGCCGGAGCGCGGGGTATGGAAGGTGACCGGCCAGGCCGGGGCTGGCGTGAGCAGCTTTTTGGTGGACACCGTCCTGAACGTTTTGCGCTCCGGGGCGGACCCGGCCGGGGTGCTGGTGGTCAGCTCCTCCAAGGAATCCGCGGCGGCGCTGCGGCGGGAAATCTCGGTGCACCTGGGCGACTACGCCTCCTCGGCGGCGCTCGTGCGTTCGGTACACTCGCTGGCGTTTTCGCTCCTGCGCCAGGCCAGCGACGAAGACCTGCGCCTTATCACAGGCGCGGAACAAGACGCCGTCATCCGCGAGCTGCTGGAAGGCCACGCCGCCGCCGGCGGGGCCAACTGGCCGGAGGAAATCCGCCCGGCGTTGGGCATGGTCGGCTTTGCCCGGCAGCTGCGCGACTTCCTGCTGCGCGCCATCGAGCGCGGCCAGTCGCCGGAATCCCTGCGCGAAAAAGGCCGCGAACACTCCCGCCCCATGTGGACTGCCGCCGGGGAATTCCTGGAGGAATACGAACAGGTCATGGCGCTCAGCGGCGCGCATTCCTACTCGGCCGCGGAGCTGGTCAGCCAGGTGCTCCTGCGCGCCGGGCAGCTGGATTTCGGCCAATGGCACACCATCGTCGTCGACGACGCGCAACTCTTGGCGCCGGCCTCCGGCGAGCTGCTTAGCCTTATCATCGCGCAGGCGAAGCTCGCCGTGGTGGGCGGCGACCCGGAGCAGGCGGTCTTCGCCTTCCGCGGCGCCAACACCCGTTTTTTCGACGAACTGGACGCTGAGCACCAGATCGACCTGGGCGCTGCGCAGCGGCAGCCGGAGCCGGCCTGCCTGGACATCGTGTCCACCGCGGCCCAGCAGCAGGCCTCGGTGGCCGACGCCATCCGCCGCCGCCACCTAAGCGACGGGGTGGACTGGCGCGATATCGCCGTCATCGTGCGCTCGGTCGCGGATATCACCCCGCTGCGCCGGGGCCTGCTGGCCGCCGGCGTGCCCGTGCACTTAAACCCCACGGATGTGGTGCTGGCCGAGCAGCGCCTCGTCGCGGCGATGGTCCAGGCACTCGAGGCGGTCTACCAGCCCCTGCGCACCGCGCAGCTGGAAGAGCTCATGACCGGGCCCATCGGCGGAGCGGACCCGGTCACCCTGCGCCGGCTCATCCGCGGCCTGCGGCGCTGGAATCCCACCCAGCGCGGCCTGGAGACCCTGCGGGAGCTGCTGACCGGCCCGCTACCGGACTTCGGCGACCTGCTAACCGAGCGGGAAGTCGCCGTGCTGGAGCGCGTGCGCGGCGTGCTGGGCGCGGGCGTGGAGCAGGCCGCAGCCGGCGCCAGCGTGGAGGAGATCCTGTGGGCCATGTGGAACGCCACGGGCCTGGCCGAGCGCCTGCAAGCAGCCGCCCTGCGCGGCGGCGCGACCGGCTCCCAGGCGGACCGGGACTTGGATGCCATGATGGCTCTCTTCGACGCCGCCGGCGACTTCGTGGAGCGCTACCCGGGCGCCGGCCTGGAGACCTTCGTCCGTCACATCACCGAGCAGGAACTGCCCACTGGCGTGCGCGACAGGCGCAACGCTACCCCGGAGGCGGTCAACATCCTGACCGCCCACGGCGCGGTGGGCCGCGAGTTCGACACCGTGGTCGTGGTCGGCGCCCAGGAGACCGAGTGGCCGTCGCTGGGGGAGACCGGCACCATCTTTGACCAGGCGGACCTGGTCGACTTGGTGGACGAGGGCATCGACCCGGACGTTCCGGTCAGCCACCTGCGCGAGCGCCTGCACGAGGAGCGCCGCCTCTTCCACGTGGCCACCACCCGGCACACATCCCGCCTGCTGGTCGTGGCTATCGATGCCCCCGATGCCGAACAGGTCCAGGAGCCCTCCCGGTTCATCGCGGATTTCGCGACCCCGGCCATCAACTTCCCGGCCCTGTTCGCCCGCCGCGCGGCCACTCGCCGCCTGCGCGCGAGCGTGTGGCCCAAGGAGCTGGGCCTGACCGTCCCCGAACCGGCCGCCGAGTCCCACCCGCAGCCCGTGCCCAGCGCCCTGCCGGTAGGCCCCCAGGAGCAGCCAGACGGGGCAGAGGTGGATCCGCTGCAGGTCTCGGTGCTGTCCGTGCCGGTCTTCGTGGCGGCGCTGCGTCGGGTCGTCAGCGACGCCGAGCAGATCGAATCCGCCCGCGAACAGGCCGCCCGGCAGCTCGCGCGGCTGGCCGCGGCCGGGGTCCCAGGCGCCGAGCCGCAGCAGTGGTGGGCCGCCCGCGAGGTGGCCAGCAGCCCGGAGCTTAACCCGCGGCCGGCGCTGTCGCCGTCCAAGGTGGAAGCGCTCATGCAGTGCCCGCTGCACGCGGTGCTCTCCAGCCTGGAAGAGGAACCGGACAACCAGATGGCCATGCTGCGCGGCAGCCTGGCGCACGCCTTCCTGGAGGCCATTGGCCGGGGGCTGGGCCCCGCCCTGGCCCACGAGCTGTCGCTGGCCGCCTTTAGTAGCATCCAAAACTCGCCGGCCTGGAAGCGCGCCTCGGAGGCGGAGTCCTTCGCGGAGCTGCTGCAGCGCACCCAGAGCTGGGTCGCGGAGGCGAACGTGAACTTCACGGCCGTGGGCACCGAGGTGCCCGTCGACGTGCGGCTGGACAACGGCGTGCGCATCTCCGGGCGCATCGACCGCCTGGACAAGTCCGCCGAAGGCTACCGCGTGGTGGATCTCAAGACGGGCAGCTCCGTGCCCTCGGTCCAGGCCGCGGAGGACAACCCCCAGCTGGCGACCTACCAGCTGGCCCTGTCCCAGGGCGAGGTGGTCACCGAGGACGCCAGCGCCCACAACCCCAGCGGGGTCAAGGTCGCCAGCGGCCACGGCCTGCCGCGCGAGGGCGGGGTGCTGTTCTACCCGGCCTCGTCGAACAAGTCGGTGCCGGGCCGCTACCAGAGCGCCTGGGGCGATGAGGCCCTGGAGGAATTCGCCGCGCAGCTGCCCGACCTGGTGGCCGAGCAGCGCGGGCCGACCGTGACCGCGCGCATTAGCGATAGTTGTACGTTCTGCCGGATTAAGCCCATCTGCCCGGTGCAGCCGGAAGGAAGGATGACCACCGATGACGAAGGCTAATTACCCCCACTTGAGCCCGGACGTGCTGGCCGCGTCGCTGGGCAAGAAATTCCCGCCCAGCCCGGAGCAGGCCCAGGTCATCGACAGCCCGCTGGGGCCGAAGCTGGTGGTTGCCGGCGCCGGCGCCGGCAAGACGGAAACCATGGCCTCCCGAGTGGTCTCCCTGGTGGCCAACGGGGTGATCCGCCCCGAGGAGATCCTGGGGCTAACGTTTACCAAGAAGGCCGCCCTGCAGCTGGAAAACCGCATCCGCCGGGCGCTGGTGCAGCTGCGGGAGACCGGCATGTTCCCGCCGGGCTCGCCGGTGGCCGACGCCCTGGAGACCATCGCGCCGAAGGTGGCCACCTACGACTCCTACGCCGGGGACTTGGTCCGCGAGTACGGGCTCTTGGTGCCGGTGGAGCCAGGCGCGCGGATCATCACCGACGCCGAGCGCTTCGCCCTGGCCCACGAGGTGGTCACCAACTACACCGGCCGCCTGTCCAGCACCAGCCAGGTCGGCACCGTCACGGAGCAGCTGGTGAAATTGGTCTCCGCCATGGACAACGTGCTGGCGGACCCGGACGATATCCGCCAGCACGCCAAGGACTTCCGCGCCGAGGTCGACGACCTACCCAAGGGCCCGCGCACCAAGGGCGAGTATTCCAAGAAACTGGAAGGCTACCTGGACACCCAGCAGGTGCGCGTGGACTACCTGGAACTGGTCGAGGCCCTGCAGCAAGCGCAGCGGGACCAGGCCGTGGTCACCTTCGGCGAACAGATGGCCGTGGCCGCGAAGCTGGCCGCGGCGCACCCGGCGGTCGGCGCGGCGCAGCGCTCCCGCTTCCGGGTGGTGCTGCTGGACGAGTACCAGGACACCTCCCACTCCCAGCGCGTGCTGCTGCGCGCGCTCTTTGGCGGCGAGCCCCACCCGGGCCTGTCCGTGACGGCGGTGGGTGATCCCATGCAGTCCATCTACGGCTGGCGCGGGGCCACCGCGGAAAACCTCGCGGCCTTCGTCACGGACTTCCCCCAGGAAAACGGCGAGCCCGCGGACAAGGACCAGCTGACGATTTCCTGGCGCAACCCGCGCAAGGTGCTGGAGATGGCCAACGCCGTGGCCGACGCAGTCTTCGTCGGCGGCCCGCGGCCGGTGGACCCGCTGCGCGCGCACGATCACGCCGGCGACGGCGAGGTCTCCCTGGGCTTTTTCGCCAACGAGGACGCCGAGATGGAGTTCGTGGCCGGGCACCTACGCGAGAAATACGCGGCGGCCCAGGAAGCAGAGCGCGACTTCAGCGCCGCGGTGCTGGTGCGCACCAACAAGCAGGCCCAACCCGTGGCCCGCGCCCTGGAAGAGGCCGGGGTGCCCTATGAGATCGCCGGCCTGGGCGGGCTGCTTTTCGAGCCGGAAGTCCAGGACCTGGTGGCGCTGGCCACCATGCTCATCCGGCCGCAGAACAACACCGCGGCCCTGCGTGTGCTGGCCGGGCCCGCCTGCGGCATCGGCCTGAAGGACATCCAGTCGTTGGGCAAGCGCGCGGCCAACCTGGCCGGCCGCCTGCGCCACCCCGGCGAAGAGGACCCGGCCCAGGTCACCGAACAAAACAACTACCAAAACACAGATCAACCAACAGTCCAGGCACCGGAGAAGCCGCTGGATCCTGCCGATCCGGAGGCGGTGCTGCGCGCGGAGCTGGCCGACATCACCGCCCAGGCCCCCGAGCAGGTGCTGGGCCTGGCGGACGCGGTCGCGGACATGGGCGAGCGCGAGCGCTACACGCCGGAGGGGCTGGCCCGCATCGAGGAGCTGTCCTCCCGGCTGCGTTACCTGCGTACCTATAGCCTGTCCAAGCCGCTGGGCGATCTCTTCGCCGACATCGAGGCGGTGTTCAACCTGCGCACCGAGGTCCTAGCCCGCGGCACGGCGGGCGGGGCCACGCACCTGGACGCCTTCGCCGGCGTGGTGGGATCCCTGCCGGTCGACGGCCTCGGCGCGCTGCTGGACTACCTGGAGCTGGCCAAAGAGCACGAGAACGCGCTGGAGCCGGGCGAGGTCCCGAAGGTCAACAACCGGGTGCAGATCCTGACCGCGCACAAGGCCAAGGGCCTGGAGTGGGAGCATGTCTGCGTGGTGCGCGCGGACAAAAACTCCTACCAGACCCGCGGCGGGACCTTCCTGTCCCAGGCGGCTATCGTGCCCGGTGACGAGGACTATATCGAGGTCGTCGAGCCGGAGCCGAACGCCAAGGGAGAGGTCAAGGAAGCCACCCGCAGCGACTTCGAGAAGGGCTGCGAGGCCTACAAGCAGGAGAAGAAGGAGCACCTGGCCCAGGAGGCGGCGCGCCTTTTCTACGTGGCCATGACGCGCAGCGAATCTACGCTGACCGTTACCGGCAGTTACACCGGCAAGCGCGGCGAGGGTGTCTACGAGCAGCTGGAGCTGCTGCGGGATAAGTTCCCGGACGCGGTCGTGCACTGGGACGAGGGCTTCGAGGACACCGACGCCGAGCAGGCCCCGGCCGCCGGCTTCCCGGTCCTGCCGCAGCGTCCGGGCGCCAAAGAGGGCGCGCGGCGGGTGGCCGCGGCCATGGACCAGCTGCCGGAGCTAAGCGAGGGCGAGGCCTTCGCCCAGTGGGAGGCGGAAGCCAGCGCGCTTATTGAGGAATACCGCGGGCTGCAAGCACCCGTGGTGGAAGTGGCCCTGCCGGGCGAGCTGACCGCCTCGGATCTGGTGGCCCTGCGCGCGGATCCCGTGCAGTTTGCCCGCCGGCAGCGCCGCCCGGTGCCGTTCAAACCGAATTCTTATGCCAAGCGCGGCACCGCGTTCCACGCCTGGTTGGAGGAGCGCTTCGGCGGCCAGGCGCTGCTGAGCGAGGACGAGCTGCCCGGCATCGATGAGCCGGTCCCAGCCGCGGACCTGGTCACGCTGAAGGAGAAATTCCTAGACAGCGACTGGGCCAAACGTACGCCGGAGCACGTCGAGGCGCCGTTTGAGGTCACCATCGGTGGGGCGGTGGTGCGTGGGCGCATCGACGCGGTCTTCCGCGAGCCAGACGGCAGCTGGCTGGTGGTGGACTGGAAGACGGGCCGACCGCCGCAGGGCGCGGACATGCAGGCCGCCCAGATCCAGCTGGCCGTCTACGCCGAGGCCTGGCGCCGGCTGACTGGGGCGCACAGCGTGCGCGCGGCCTTCCACTACGTGGCGGATAATTACACACTGGAACCGCGCCACCTGCCGGACGGGCCGGCCCTGGCGCGGCTGCTCAGCGGTGCGGTGCACCCCGAGTGAGGGCGGGTGGGTCCCGCGGGAGTTCGGTAATATTGCGGTAATCGCACTAGGGTATTGCAATGCGTGGGCAGGTTTGTACCCGGCCCGCGCCCTGGTTTGACACACGAAGGAGGCCGTCGAGCTCATGTCGACTCCCGCGCGCCGCTTCAAGCGGCGTATTACCCAGCGGTTCCACCCCGGACACGAGCTGTCCGCACTGCCGGCGCACGGCCTCATCGACATCATCCGCGTGCCCCGCAAGGATGAGACCAACCCGTGGAAACAGCTGATGCGACGCATCATCCTTGCAATGGTGATAGTGGTCTTTGTGACCCTGGTGGTCTACTTCGACCGGGACGGTTACAGCGAGGAGCACATGTCGCTTCTGGATGCGGCGTATTATTCGGCCGTGTCGCTAACCACCGTGGGTTACGGCGATATCGTGCCGGTCAGCCCGGTGTCCCGCTTCTTAAACCTCGTTCTTATTACCCCGGCCCGCCTGATCTTCCTGGTCTTGTTGGTCGGCGCGACCCTGTCGGTGCTGACAGAGAAGACTCGAAAGACCTACGAAATCCAGCGTTGGAGGAAAAAGTTGCATAACCACACCGTCGTCATCGGCTATGGCACCAAGGGTGCCGGGGCCGTCGCGGCCCTGCTGGCTGACGATGTCCCGGCCTCCCACATCGTGGTCATCGACACCAACCGCGCGGCGCTGTCCCACGCGGAGCACCACGGGCTGGTCACCATCTACGGCAGCGGCACCCGCCAGGACGTGCTGAAAATCGCGGGCGTGGAACACGCCAAGTCTGTGGTGGTCACCCCGTCCACGGATGACACCGCCGTGCTGTGCACCCTCTCGGTGCGCGAGCTGTCCCCGCACACCAAGATCGTGGCCTCGGTGCGCGAATCCGAAAACCGCCACCTGCTGCGCCAGTCCGGCGCGGATTCCGTGGTCACCTCCGCCGAGACCGCCGGCCGCCTGCTGGGGCTGGCCACCGTCACCCCGACTGTGGTGTCCATGATGGAAGACCTGCTCTCCCCGAACGAAGGCTTTTCCGTGGCGGAGCGCCCCGTGCGCGAATACGAGGTCGGCTCCAACCCGCGCCACATCATGGACATCGTGCTGGCCGTGCTGCGCGACAACGAGATCCACCGCGTGGACACCGCCGACGCGAACGCCCTCCGGCCCGGCGACCGGCTGCTCTACATCAAGCACGACACGGAGGAGCCCGCCGAGGTCACGGAGGACAACGACTAGTGCTTATCTACGTCTCCGCGCGCGGGCAGGTCCCCGCCAGCGGCGACGGGCTGCCGGTGGTAAGCGATGCCCCGCCGGCGGCCGCGGACGTTACCGTCACGGTCTCCTATAGCCCGCTGGTCTACGCACAGCCCGCGCCGCCGGCCGGGGTGGAGACCATCCCCGGGGCAGTGGGCTGGCTGGGCCCGCGCGAGCTCACCGCCCTGGCCCGCAACCCAGAGATCGACCAAGAAATCCGCCGGGGTATTCAGTGGGCGCTGCGCGCGATTGGTCTGCTGCGCTACCGCCGCGAGTTCCGCTTCCACCCGCGCAGCGGGCAGGAGCTGGAATTCGGCGCCGGGGGTATCGCCGGGCGCGCGCCGGGTGCGGACACGCAGACGGTCTACCCGCGCCTGGACCCGGCGGTCATCGGGATGGTGCACCACCCGTTAAAGGAGGAGGTCCTTCTCGCCCGCAACCGGCTGCGCCCGGGGTATTTCTCGCTTATCGCGGGATATGTCGACGTCGGCGAGAGCCTAGAACACGCCTTCGAAAGGGAGGCGTGGGAGGAGACCGGCCGTCGGCTGCATAAGATAACCTATTGGGGATCCCAGCCGTGGCCGGCCAGCGGCTCACTGATGGTGGGCTTTAGCGCCACCGCTGCGCACCCGGAACCCGACCCGGCGGCTGCAACCGACGAGGAGCTGGCCGAAATCCGCTGGGTCGGGCGGGACCAGTTGCTGTCGTTGCCGCTGGCCGCGCCAGGTTCTATTGCACACACGATGATGATGGAGTGGTACGCCCGTGGCACCAGACGCTAAGTTCAGTCTCGACCTCAGCCAGCTGGACGAGGACCAGCGGGTCGCGGCCACGGCCCCGCGCGGGCCGGTGTGCATCCTGGCCGGCGCCGGCACCGGCAAGACCCGCACCATCACCTACCGGATCGCGCACCTGGTGGAGCAGGGCTTCGTCAGCCCGCAGCGCGTGCTGGCGGTGTCTTTTACCACCAAGGCCGCCGGGGAGATGCGCGACCGGCTCGAGTCCATGGGCGTTGGCGGCGTGCAGGCGCGTACCTTCCACTCCGCGGCCCGCCGGCAGCTGAAATACTTCTGGCCACAGGTGGCCGGGGATCTGCCCTGGGCCATGGTGGACAAGCAGTTCTCCCTGGTCGGGCGGGCCGTCAACCGGGCGGGCGTGGAAAACACAAAGGAGACCGTGGGGGATCTCAAAGAAGAGATCAAGTGGGCCAAGTCCTGCCTTCTCACCCCGGGTACGTACGCCGAAAACATCGCCAAGCTGGGCCGCAAGGCCCCGGTGAGCCCGGATAAGGTCGCGGCGGTCTACCAGGCCTACGAGGACCTAAAGACCCGCCCGGACGGCGTCCTGCTGGACTTTGAGGACCTGCTGCTGCACGTGGCCGGGGCGCTGGAAAACGTCCCGGCGGTGGCGGAGGAGTTCCGCTCGCAGTACCGCAGCTTCGTGGTGGACGAGTACCAGGACGTCACCCCGCTGCAGCAGCGAGTGCTGGACGCCTGGCTGGGCGAGCGCGACGATCTCACGGTGGTTGGCGACGCCAACCAGACCATTTACTCCTTTACCGGCGCGAGCCCGGACAACCTGCTGAACTTCTCGCGCAAGTACCCGAACGCCACGGTGATCAAGCTGCAGCGCGACTACCGCTCGACGCCGCAGATTACCGACCTAGCCAACCGGGTCATCGGTCAGGCCAGCGGGCGGGCCGCCGGCACCCGCCTGGAGCTACAGGGCATGCGCGAGCCCGGCCCGGAGCCGCAATTCCAGGACTACGAGTCCGAAGAGGCCGAGGCCCAGGAAGTCGCCGGCAAGATCTTGAGCCTGCTTAACGACGGCGTGCCCGCCAAGGAGATCGCGGTGCTCTACCGCATCAACTCCCAGTCGGAGCCCTTCGAGCAGGCGCTGGCGGATGCCGGGGTGGTCTACCAGGTCCGCGGCGGGGAGGGCTTTTTCAACCGCGCCGAGATCCGCGAGGGCGTACGCGAGCTGGTGCGCGCGACCCGCCGCGACGATCTGCCGGCCGACCCGGTGGCCGTGGCCCGGGCCGCCTTCGCGCCGCTGGGGCTTTCCGAGCGCGAGCCGGATGGCGCCCAGGCCCGGGAGCGCTGGCAGTCTCTAAGCGCCCTGGTGGATCTCATCCGGCACCTGGTGGACAACCGGCCCGGCATCGACCTGCCCGGCGTGGTCGCCCAGCTGCAGGAGCGGGCCCGCAACAAGCAGAACCCGGTCATGGAGGGCGTTACCCTGGCCACCTTCCACGCCGCCAAGGGCCTGGAGTGGGACGCGGTCTTCTTGGTGGGGTTGAGCGAAAAGCTGTTGCCGCTCAACCACGCCATCAAGTCCGGCAACGCCGAGGACATCGAGGAAGAACGCCGCGTGTTCTACGTCGGGATCACCCGTGCCCGCGAGCATCTGCTGTGTTCCTGGGCGCGCGCGAAGACCACCGGAGCCCGCGCCAGCCGGGAGCGCACCCGCTTTTTGGACGGGATAGTCCAGGACCAGGTCGCTGACGCGCCGTCGCGGCGGTCGAGGCGCCGCTCGTCCTGCCGCGTGTGCGGGCGCCCGCTTGCCACCCCGGCGGAGAAGTCGCTGGGCCGCCACGAGTTCTGCGCCTCCGATGTCGACGAGGAGCTCTTTGCCCGCCTGCGGGCATGGCGCAAGGACGTCGCGGCCGAGGCCCAGGTGCCGGCGTACGTGATTTTCTCCGACGCCACGCTGCTGGCCATCGCGGAGCAACTACCCACGGATGAGGCCGCCCTGCTCAGTGTGTCCGGCGTGGGGCCGAGCAAAATGGAAAAATTCGGCGCGGAAATCTTGAGCCTGGTCTCTAGCCACGTGGCCGGATAAGCAGCACGCACGCGAGCAAAACACCGCTCGCGAGCTAACACAGCACACTAGAAGCAGGCGGGGCAGTGCGGGTGCGGCTCGAGGATGCGGTGCGTGGTCTGCCCGTAGACGTCCACGTCGATTAGTGAACCGGGCACGGCCCGGGCGGCGGGAGCCCCCGGCGGGGTAGGGGTGCCGGTGACCGCGCCGACTGCCACCAGCGTGTTGGCGGTGATCGCGTGGTAGACCGCAAAGTCGTGGGCCTTGGTGTGCTGCCCGTACTGGGCGATGACGGTGGGCCAGGACGGGTCCATGTCGCTGCGCACCAGGTCGAAGCACAGCGGGCAGGGTCCTTCGCCGCGGTAGTGCAGCGGCCCGATGATCCCGCGCGAGTCGATGGCGCTGACCGGCAGCCAGGTAAAGGCCTTGGAGCGGTACCGGGCCAGCAGGGGTGCCCAGTAGAGGGCCTCGGCCAGCTCGTCGACGAGCACGATGGGGGTGTGCGGGGCGGTGTGCGCCAGGTAGGAGCTCATCGTCTCCCGGTCGAAGGGGTTGCGCACCCGGCACCCGTGCGCGCGCAGCGTCTCCGTGACCAGCCCCGCCAGCCGCGTGCGGCCGAGCACCACCACCGCCGGGCCGAGTCCCTGGGCGCGCACGATGCCGTATTTGAGCAGGTCGTCCAGCAGGCTGCGGGAGGCACTCGGCGGCAGGCCCGCCAGGTCCTCCCAGTCGGCGCGCGTGAAGGGATCCGGGAGGTTGGCCAGCGCCCGCGCCAGGCGCATGGGTTGGCCGGTGCCAATCAGGCCGGCGCGGGTGGCATCCAGTCCGAACTGCAGCGTGCCCGCATCCCGCGCATAAAACCCCACCCCGGGCGCGAAGCGGAAGCTCTCGCCCGCTCCGGCCGGCAGCTCCGTGCCCTCCGGCTCGGAGAAAAAGCCCGAGCCCTCATCGGGCATGGCGTTAGTTGTGTCCTCGTTATCCACCGGTGGATTGTCCCCCCCTCGCCGCGACGGCGTCTGTTCACCCCTTTGAGTAGCGCCCGTGGCGGCATGGGCCTTGAGCGCGTGTCCTCATTGGAACACAGCTAGGATGGGCTGTCATGTCGAGACCACAGCAGCCGGGGGAGTCAGCCGCCACCATGCCGGTGCGGGTTATCCGCTCGGCCCGGCGCAAGCGCACCGTCGAGGCCCGAGTGGTGGACGGCGTCCTCCAAGTTCGGATCCCGGCCTGGATGTCGCAGGCCCAGGAGGACAAGGCCGTGGCCGATATGCGCCGGCAGCTGGCCAAGAAGGAAGCCTCCCCGCACGCCAGCGACGAAAAGCTGGCCGAGCGCGCCGAGTACCTCAACCAGACCTACCTGTACGGCCAAGCCCAGGTCGGCTCTATCCGCTGGGTGACCAACCAGAACACCCGCTGGGGCAGCTGCACCCTGACCACAGGCGCCATTCGGATCTCCCACCGGCTGCAGCGGGTGCCCGAATACGTGCTGGACTCGGTCATCATCCACGAGCTGGTGCACACCTTCATCCCCAATCACGGGGAAGCATTCTGGATGTGGGCCAACAAAGCCCCGCACGCCGAGCGCGCGCAAGGCTATTTGGAGGCCTATCAGCGCTTCGGCGGCGGGGCTAACGGAATAAACGAAAGTTAAGAACCGCCGCGGGTCAGGCCTAGCGGTCTACAGCGGCTTAGTCGTTCTTCGGGGAGTCGTCCTCGCCCTTGCTGTTGTCACCATCGTTACTGTCGTTGTTGCCACCGTTTGTAGTGTCGTCCTCGGAGTATTTGTCGGCGTCGGTCTTGTCGGCGTCGGACTGGCCGTCACCGGACTCGCCCTTGGTGTCCTCGTTGCGCAGCATCTCTTCCAGCTTGGCGAACTCGGCGTCGAAGTCGTCGCTCGGGGCGTCGTCCAGCAGGGCGTCGATGAAGGAGGCCGGGTTGTCCAGCTGCTCGGCGGTGGGCAGCAGGTCGGGGTGCTCCCAGGCGCCATCGCGCTTGGTCACGCCCACGGCCACGGTGGAGCGGCGCCACAGCTCGGCGGCCTCCCTGACCTTCGGGGCGGCCAGCTCGATGCCGACCACGCGGGAAAATGCCTTCTCGGCGGAGCCGCCGGAGGTGCGCCGGCGGGCCCAAGCCTCGTTCATCGCGGAGGTCGATGGGATGCGGTCCTGCATGGCCTCGGTGACGACGTGTTCGACCCACCCCTCGACCAGGGCCAGCAGCGTCTCCAGGCGGGAGACGGCCGCGGCGTTGCGCGAGGAAATGCGTGGGGAGAGATCCATGCCCTGCAGCTTGCTCATCGCGTCCTGGATGGCCTGCGGATCGCCGGACTCCAGGTTGAGCTCGCGGGTGGCCTCCTCGATGTGGGAGGTGTCGATGACTAGCCCCAGGGCGTATTCCTCCACGGAGGAGACCAGGCGCTCGACCAGCCACGGCACGTGGGTAAACAGGCGCTGGCGGGCGGCCTCCCGCGCGGCGATATAGACCATAACCTCCTGGGCCGGGATATCCAGGTCGCGGGCGATGTGCTGGATGTTGTGCGGCAGCATGGCGGTCACCCCGGACGGGGCGACGGGCAGGCCGAAATCGGAGCCGGTCAGCGCCTGCTGGGCCAGGTCTCCCAGAGCGCGGCCGAGCTGCATGCCGAAGTTCATGCCCGACATCTGGTTCATCATCTGCGACAGCGGGCCCATCATCTCCCGGGCCTGCTCCGGCATGGACTCTAATTGCGCCTCGTTCATGTGCTCGGCCACGGGAGTGACCATGCGCTTCCACATCGGCAGGGTGTTTTCTAACCACTCGGTGGAATTCCACGCCGCCACGGTGGAGCTAGCAGTCGGCAGGTCCGTGGAATCATCCAGCCAGAGCTCGGCCAAGCGCAGGGACTGCTCGACGGCCTGGGTGTCCTTGTCGCCGACGGGCTTGTCGCTGGAGATCTGCTGGCGGGCGATGCGCTCAGCCATGGTGTAATTAACTGGGCCGGAGTTTTCCGGCGAGTTCATAGACGAGCCCATGCCGGACAGCATCTGCCCGAACTGGTTGAGCATATCGCCTAATCCGCCGCCCCCGGCTCCGCTAAATCCGAAGGCGCCAAACGGGTTCTGGTCGCGGCGATCGTTGTTATCGTCGTCGTCATCATTATTGGGGAAAGAAAAGCCGAATCCGTTAGTCATAGTCCCAATCTACCGTCCGCGCTAAGGCCGCCACCATGCCAACTTAAACGCTGATAGCGAACACGGTAGGCTGTGTGGCCATGACCTCTTCATCCTCGCGCCGCCGGCGCACGCTCGTGTGGGGAGCAATCCCAGTGGTCCTGCTCGGCGCCGCGGTCAGTGTCACCGAAATCCCCGGAACCGACATCAACCTCGCGGTGCCCTATGCCGCCGAGGGGCCCGGGCCGACCGTGAACACCCTGGACGAGGTCGACGGCAAGCCCGTCGTCGAGGTCGACGCCCCGAACACCGATGATCCGGCCGGTCACCTGAACATGACCACCGTCTCGGTGCGCACGCAGATGAGCCTGATGCAGATGCTGGGCCGCTGGCTGACCAGCGACGACACCATCGTTCCTATCGAGACGGTCATCCCGAACAACATGTCGCCGGAGCAGATGGAAGAGGCCAACAAGCAGGCGTTCACCGACTCCGAGTCCGCCGCCACGATCGCGGCCATGGACTACCTGGACAAGCCCGTGGAAATCGTCGTCGCGGATCTGACCGAGGACTCTGCGGCCCAGGGCGTCTTGGAGCGCGAGGACGTGATCAAGGCGCTGGATGGGGAAGCGGTCGGCGAGCCGCAGGAGCTGCAAAAGCGCATCCAGTCCCACGCGCCGGGCGACGAGGTCACCCTGACCGTTGAGCGCGACGGCAAGGAACGCGAGGAAAAGCTAACGCTGGGTGCCTCCCCGCACGACGAGGACGTGCCCCTGCTGGGCATCCTGATGACCACCCAGCCGGCCGAGGCCATCAAGGTCAACTACAACCTGCAGGACATTGGCGGCCCGTCGGCCGGAATGATGTTCAGCCTCGCCGTCATCGATAAGCTCTCGCCCGGGGATCTGACCGGCGGACACTTCGTGGCCGGCACGGGCACCATCGGCCCAGACGCGAAGGTCGGGCCCATCGGCGGGATCGTGCACAAGGTGGATGCGGCCGAAGAGGCCGGCGCCGAGCTATTCCTGGCGCCGTCGGGCAACTGCGCGGAGGCCACCAGCCGCGACCACGGCGACATGGTCATAGCCAGCGTCGACACGCTAGATGATGCCATCGCGGCCATGGACGACTTCGACGCCGGGCGCGAAGTAAAAACCTGCCCGGCGCAGTAGCGCCGGGCAGGCAGGGCGAAGGCCGCGGGTTCTGCCGCGGCGGGGGAGGTTTAGAGGACTCCCATCTCCGCGAGGAGCTCCTCGGGCTCTTCCACGTCGGAGGGGGCCAGCTGCTTCATGACCAGGCCCTTGTCGTTGTCCACGACGGACAGGATGGTGTCGGTGCCCAGGGTGGACCAGCCGACCAGGATATCGCCCTCGTCCTTGACCACGTGCCCGTTGCGCAGGCCGGTCAGCACCTGGGTGGCCTGGGCGGCCTGGGAGGAGGACTTGTAGAACTGGATGGAGCCGATCTCGGCGCCGGTGCAGTTGTAGGAGTCGCGCATGCCCACGTCGTCGCAGCTGTCGAACTGGGCGAACAGGGAGCGTGGCGCCAGGCTGGAGAAGATGTCGTAGACCTTCGCGACGGACTCCTCCAGCTTTTCATCGCCGGCGGCCTGCGAGGACTTGGCGGCCGAACTATCGGCCGGCTCAGACTCATCGGCGGCGGACTCCGAAGCGGATTCCGCGGAGCTGGTCGCCGGAGCCTTAGGCTCGGTGGACTCCTGCGCTTTGGAGGTCTCAGTCTCCGGGGTCTTGTCCGTTTCGCTGGCGGCCGGGGCGGGATCCGGTTGGGGCTTCTCTTCGGATTGGCCACAGGCGGCCAGGCTTAGCGCGCACAATCCGGTAACGGCGGCCAGGCTCACCCGGCGGAAACGGTTGGCAAGACGCACGGGATCAATCTCCTCAAAGAACATCGCGATAGGGGACCAAGCGGGCTGGGTAAAGCACAGCCCCGTTGCTTACAGCTTAAACTACCTCATCCGGGTCCTGCTCCAAGCCATAGCGCAGGGCCGCGAGCACCCCCGGCGCCACGTCGGGGCCGCCACGCAGTTGGATGTCGTCCTGGGCGAAGGGGCCGGCGGCTTCCAGCTCCTCCTCGGTGGGGCGCAGCTGCAGAAGGGTCAGCTCCACGCCCTCCTCGCGCAGCACGCCGGAATACAGCCGCGCCGGGCGGGCCGGGGCATCTGCGCCCGCGGCGGCGTCGCGGAACTTGATCTCCTGGGCCAGGACCACGCCCGCCACGTCGTGCGGCCACGCCAGCCGGGAGACGTAGTCGGCCAGCTCCTCGGAACCTGGCTCCAAGTTTTCGGGAAGGTTATCTTGCACGATGAGCGTCAGCGGGGCGTCGTCGTGAGTGCCCAAGTCGTCGAGCTGCGCGGCCACTAAATCCGTGGGCACGAGGGCAAAAAGGGTGGGGGCGGCGTCCCACCCTTCGGCGTGGACGAACTCGACGGCCTCCCGCATGGCTTTGTTAAGAGCTGGCTGGGAATTGCTGGGGGAACTCATGAACATCCTTATTCGTTGTCACTTTAGTGCTTGCTTAAACTGGAAGCCTATAACTTTCTATATTCGCACGATAATTGATTGGAGCTGGCGTTGGTTTCAAACCTATCCCAACCCGCTGCCCCTATGAAGCGCCCGCCGCGCGTGCTGGGCTGGATCGTGGGCATCATTGCGATCCTCGTCATCGTGGGCCCGATTTTCGTCGGGCTCTACACGGACTGGAAGTGGTTCGGCGCGATTGACTACCGCGGCGTCTTCACCACGGCCGTCGTCGCCCGCGTCGTCCTCTTCCTCGTCGCGGCGATCTTCTCCGGCCTGGTGGTGGCCCTGGCAGCCCACTTCGTCTGGCGCGGCAGGCCCGACAGCCTGGACGCGGACATGGAGGACCTGAATTCCCCGGTCTACCAGTACCGGCAGTCGATCGAAAAGACCATGAACACGGTCCTGAAGTTCCTGCCCATCCTGATCGGTCTGGCCGCGGGCTTCATCCTCCAGGGTTCCTGGCGGATCGTGCTGTTGTTCTTCAACGGCAACGACTTCGGCGTGCAGGATCCCCAGTTCCACCACGACCTGGGCTTCTACGCCTTCACCCTGCCGGTGGTCCGCCTGGTGGTCAGCTCGCTGAGCGTACTCGCCGTGGTGGCCTTCCTGATCGCCCTCATCGGCCACTACGTGCTGGGCGGCATCCGTTTCGGCAACCAGGCCGCGGGCGTGAAGGGCCAGGTCTCCAAGCCGGCCCGCGTCCAGCTGGCCGTGACCGCCGGAATCTGGATGCTGCTGCAGGTCGCCGGCTACTGGCTGGACCGCTACGACCTGTTGACCAACACCAACGAGCTGTTTACCGGTGCCTCCTACACCGATATCAACGCCTACCTGCCGGCGAAGATCATCCTCATGGTCATCGGCGTCTTCGTCGCCATCGCCTTTTTCGCCGCCGTGGTGATCAAGGACCTGCGCATCCCCGGCCTGGCCGTGGTGCTGATGCTGGTGTCCTCCCTGGTCATTGGCAACGGCTGGCCGCTGCTGATGGAGCAGTTCTCCGTCCAGCCGAACCGGCAGATGAAGGAAGCCGAATCCATCGAGCGCAACATCGCGTCCACGCGCTTTGCCTACGGGATTACGGATGATGACGTTGACTACGTCGAAAACTGGGGCGCCGAGGAGATCCCGGACGCCAAGGTCGCCAAGGACGAGGAGACCATCAACAACCTGCGTCTGCTGGATCCGGACATCCTGAGTGAGACCTTCACCCAGATGCAGCAGCTGAAGAACTTCTACGGCTTCCCGGGGACCCTGGCCATGGACCGCTACGAGGTCGACGGGCAGCTGCGCGACTTCGTGGTCGCCGCCCGTGAGCTGGACCCGAACGCCCTGCAGGAAAACCAGCAGGACTGGCTGAACCGCCACACGGTCTACACCCACGGCAACGGCTTCATCGCGGCCGAGGCCAACAAGGTCGATGAGGTCGCCCGCGACGCCGGCTCCTCCCGCGGTGGTTTCCCGGTCTTCACGGTCTCCGAGCTGGACACCCAGGAAGCCGAGGAGGACCGCGAGGGCGAGGTCCGCGACGCCGAGGAAGAGCTGGGTATTAACGTCCAGCAGCCGCGCGTCTACTACGGCCCAGTCATCGCTTCCGCGGACGACGGCCTAGACTACGCCATCGTCGGCCAGACCGGCGATCGCCCGGTCGAGTACGACACTGATTCCAGCACCTTTACCTACGACGGTCAGGGCGGCGTCGACATCGGCAACATCGTCGACCGCACCATCTACGCGGCGAAGTACCGCGAGCTGAACTTCCTGCTGTCTGACCGCGTGGGCTCCGAGTCGAAGATCCTCTACGACCGCGACCCGCGCGAGCGCGTGGAGAAGGTAGCGCCGTGGCTGACCACGGATTCCTCGACCTACCCGGCCGTTATCGACGGCAAGATCAAGTGGATTGTCGACGGCTACACCACGCTGGAGGCCCTGCCGTACTCGCAGCGCACCACCCTGTCGGAGACCACCCAGGACGCGCTGAACCCGGACGGGACCACCCAGCGTCTCATCAACGACCAGGTGGGCTACATCCGTAACTCGGTCAAGGCCGTGGTGGATGCCTACGACGGCACCGTGGACCTCTACGAGTTTGATACCGAGGACCCAGTCCTGAAGGCCTGGGAGGGTGTTTTCCCGGACGTCGTGAAGCCGGAGTCGGAGATCTCCGACGAGCTGCGCGAGCACTTCCGCTATCCGGAGGACATGTTCAAGGTCCAGCGCGACATGCTGGCCCGCTACCACGTCGATGACCCGGGCGTGTTCTTCAACAACGACGCCTTCTGGTCCGTGCCGGAAGACCCGTCCGCGGCCGAGGGCGCCCAGGCCAAGGATCAGCCGCCGTACTACGTGATGGCCCGCGATCCGCAGTCGGAGGAAGCCAGCTTCCAGTTGACCACCACCTACCGTGGTCTGCGCCGCCAGTTCCTCTCGGCGCACATGACGGCGACCTCCGACCCGCAGAACTACGGCAAGATCACCGTGCGCGTGCTGCCGACGGACACGCAGACCCAGGGTCCGAAGCAGGCCCAGGACGCGATGATGTCCTCTGACCAGGTCGCCCGCGACCGCTCCCTGTGGGAGGGCACCAACGAGCTGGAGAACGGCAACCTGCTGGCCCTGCCGGTCGGCGGGGGAGAGATCCTCTACCTGGAGCCGATCTACTCCAAGCGCGCCGATCAGGAATCCGCGTTCCCGAAGCTGCTGCGCGTGCTGATTTCCTACAAGGGCCGCGTGGGCTACGCCCCGACGATTAGTGAGGCCCTGGAACAGGTCGGCATCGACCCAGAGGCCGCCCAGGATATCGAGGAAGTCGACGGCCGCGGCGGCTCGGGCGACAAGCCGGACGCGGATAGCTCCGGCGACGACAAGGGCCAGGAGGCTTCCACCTCCGACCCGGCCAGCGCCCCGGCGGATAGCGCTGCTGGCGATGCCATCTCCGGCATCAACGACGCCCTCAAGGGCATCGAGGACGCCCGCGGCGGCTCCCACGAGGAGTACGGCCGCGCCCTCGACAAGCTGGACGAAGCTGTCAAGCGCTACCAGGACGCCGAGAACCAGTAACTAGGTGCTAGGCGGCCGCGCCCACCCAGTCCCCGCACCCCGGACGATATGCTGGATGCGCTGGGGATTTGGGTGGGCGCATTACTGTCTGTATAGTTACAGGAGTCGCCGACACAGAGGGGGCACAATAAAACCCCACTGTGGCAAGCGCAGATGTTAGAAGTCATCTCGACGCGGGGTGGAGCAGCTCGGTAGCTCGCTGGGCTCATAACCCAGAGGTCGTCGGTTCGAATCCGGCCCCCGCTACCAACTTCTTAGTCCCTCCAGCTTAGGCTGGGGGGACTTCATTGATCTCGAGGGGCACCGCGGGAAAGCAGATTTGTTCTGTTTAAGACAAAATAATCTGCAGTTGTGTAGAGCCCATTGAGCAACCAAGAAATCTCCCAGGCTTGACGCAACCGAAACACGTGGTATGAATACCTTTATCCCACTGACGGACGGATAGAAGCTCCGGATTGGTTAAGGTCATCGATCCCCAATTTCGAAGACATTGCCGGTCGATGAATCCTGGATTTCTGCATCTGTAGAGTAAGGATTGAAAGCTCTATGTGGATACGTATTGAACAGATCGATATTGGACGGTTGGCGGTGAAGCTGACCACCGCGTTGGACAAATGGATTGCTCCCGAAAATAGTTACCAAAATAGGGTTCGGTTAAGCCCCTTGCTAATAATGCAGCATTCCTCTCATTTCGACCTGGTGCTCGGGCTTAATGTTGTTTCACTAAAAAGTACCGCACTTGTAGGATACGAAGCTGGTTACGAGCGCTATAAATGGTCATCGAGATTTTATGAGGGCATCGCTGAGTCCATTGTTTTTGACACGCTGGCTGGTGACTATCCAATAAAGAAGGCAAACTTTTCCGCGCCGGATAGAATTACCTGGGTAGGAGGGGAGGATGCGGAACGGGGAAAACCTCAATCCATAAGTGGATTTCTTGACTACTACCAAGACCTGAATGCCGAAGCCAAGAAACGGATCTGGATTAACTGGGCTCTCCTATTGGGTAAGACCTGGTAGTGTCAGGGCTGAAGTGGTGGGGTATCCTCTGGCGCTCATCATCAACGACGTCCCCGACACCAACCTGATCACCCTGGGGAAGATCACCATCACCAACATGGGCACCGGCGAGTTCAGCCGCACCGGCGACATCGTTCAGCTCCGTTTACTCGGCACCAAGCCCGTCCCGAAGGACAGCAAGATCCATGACCAGGCAATCAGTGGTATGGAGTCGAGTCTCTGGGCCTCCGATGAACAGCTAGATCGCGTCCGATATTGGGAGGCTACAGGCCATAACAGGTCGAACCTGCCTATCGTCACCATCGAGGCCGACCCCAACCGTCCGAAGGTCAACTCCGACGGGGAACTGCAGGGATACATGTGGGGTACCATCGACAACAACTCCACCAACTACTTCTACAGCAGTGTGGCGATTGCTGACGGTTGCAGCTACTTCTACATGGACCCTGACGAAAAGCCGTTGAAGTACGCGCAGCTGCTCTACAACACAGAAGAGAAGGCCGCCAAGGACCACAGTCTCATCTTCTCCGCCGACATGTTCCAGTCCCGTGACGGCAAGAGCCGCCACTAGCAATTAGGTGGAAGGAAGCGCCTCGCGCGTCGTCGGGAAGGTTTGGGGCTTCTTATCACGGGTAGGGGCTCGTGCCGGTTTGATTCCTGATCCCGTGACTGCCATGGACGTTCTCCTGCTCGGTGGTACTGCTTTTCTTGGTCGTGAGGTTGCCCGGCATCTTCTTGCCGGCGGTGATGTTGTTACCTGTCTGGCGCGTGGTTCACGACCGGCGCCTACGTGAATGCCGCGCTGGACCTGTTCGTCCACGGCTCGCACGGGCCCTTGATGGTCGCGGTCCAAAGCTTTCCCGAGGTCTTTGCGGACGAGGAGTTCCAGGCCTCCCACGCCGGCTTCAACGACGTCGTGGACCAGCTGTGCCCGGGCGTATCCGAGCTGGAGTTCTCCCTGTTGAACGCGGCTATCCTGCGCGCGGCCGAACAAGCAGATGGCCCGGGCGTCCAGGCGGAGGCGTTAACGGCCCTGCACGCGATGGCGACCGCGCTGGTGCGCTAAACCCGGGGCGGGCAGGGTAGTCCGCTGGGGGTAGGGAAATCCCAAATCACATTGCAATCGTTTGCGTGGATATTCCGCCTAGTTATAGCGTAAGTAGGTGGCGCGTATAAAAATCGCGCTGCACGTGCACATAGGCGCGTGCTCCCTGAAGGTTAGGCCTTAAAGGCCAAGGTGAGGTACATGTCGGACTCGGCTACTGGCAATCATCCGGTATACGCGCTCGTCGCCGGTGACTACCGCGCGGAGATCGCCGGAGTGGGCGGCGGCATTAAGGCGCTGACCTACCGCGGCTGCGACTTGGTGGAAACCTACCCGGACGGCGCAGACGCGCCCGCCGCGTGCGGGGTGGTGCTAGCGCCCTGGCCGAACCGCACCGAAGACGGCCGGTTTGGCTGGGAGGGCGAGCAGTACCAACTGCCCATTACCGAGCCGGAGCGCAACAACGCCATCCACGGCTTCGTGCACGATCGCCTCTGGGAATGTGAGTGGGGCGCGGGCGGGGCCGCGGATGAGGGTGCGGCGTTGCGGCTGCGCACGGACATCGGTCCGCGACCCGGCTGGCCGTGGCAGATTCGACTGACCGCGACCTACCGGCTGGGCGCAGGCGGCCTTGACGCCGAATACCAGGCGGAGACCGACGGTTGCCCCGCGCCCTTCGCCCTGGGAGTGCACACCTACCTGTCAGCGGGCGGTAACGCTCTTGATGACTGCCGCCTCCAGCTGGCCGTCGAGGACAACCTCCCGCTGGGCAGCCGCAATTTGCCCTGCGGGGAGCTGCGGCCGGCCGAAGAGGTGCTCCCCGGTATTGCTAGCGGTGTTCCGCTGGCCGCCGCCGGCGCGCCAGGGGAGTGCCGGGATGAGTTCGGAAAGGTGTGGCTTGACCACAGCTTCCGCGGCGCGCACCCGGTAGCGCGCTTGACCCGCCCCGACGGCCACGGCGTGCAACTCGACCCCGGACCGGGTAGCCAGCCCAGCATGCGCTGGGCCCAGGTCTATACGGCCCCGGACTTCCCGGATTACCGATCGGAGGGCGGCCCCAGTGGACCGCCGCGCCGGGCCCTAGCGGTAGAACCCATGAGCGCGCCGCCGAACGCGCTGGCCAGTGGGTGCGATATCACCACGCTGCGACCGGGCGCCCCGGCGAGCTTCGCGCTGCGTATCAGCGCTTTTTAACAAATAGAAAGGCAACACTATGGATAGTGTGCAGCAAGCACTACGGCTCGACGCCTCGTGGGTCGACTACCTCTTGGTGGCCGTCTACTTCGCGTTCGTGCTGGGCATCGGCTGGGCCGCCAAGGCCCGCGTGTCCTCCTCCATCGACTTCTTCCTCTCCGGGCGCGGCCTGCCCGCGTGGGTGACCGGCCTGGCGTTCGTCTCCGCGAACCTGGGCGCGGTGGAGATCATCGGCATGTCCGCCAACGGTGTGGAATACGGCTTCCAGACCATGCACTACTTCTGGATAGGCGCGGTCCCGGCGATGGTCTTCCTTGGCATCGTCATGATGCCGTTCTACTACGGCTCCAAGGTCCGCTCCGTGCCGGAGTTCATGCGCAAGCGCTTCGGCAGCGGCGCGCACCTGGTCAACGCCATCTCCTTTGCGCTCGCGCAGCTGCTCATCGCCGGCGTGAATCTCTTCCTGCTGGCCACCATCGTGGAGGCCCTGCTGGGCTGGCCGCAGTGGGTGGCCCTGGTGATCGCCGGCATCATCGTGCTGTCGTATATCTCCCTGGGCGGGCTGTCCGCCGCGATCTACAACGAGGTCCTGCAGTTCTTCGTCATCGTCGCCACCCTGGCGCCGCTGACCATCATCGGCCTGAACCGCGTGGGTGGCTGGCAGGGCCTCAAGGACGCCGCGGCGCAGGAATCCCACTTCCACACCTGGCCGGGCACGGACATCTCCGGCTTCGACTCGCCGTTCTGGTCCGTGGTCGGCATCGTGCTGGGCCTGGGCTTCGTGCTCTCGTTTGGCTACTGGACCACCAACTTCGTCGAGGTCCAGCGCGCCATGGCCTCGGATTCCATCTCCGCCGCCCGCAAGACGCCGATTATCGGCGCCTTCCCGAAGATGTTCATCCCCTTCCTGGTGGTCATTCCCGGCATGGTCGCCTCCGTGCTGATCGCTGACCTGGTGGAGGGTACCGCCGAGCCGAACGACGCCATCCTGCTGCTGATGCGCGACCTGCTGCCCAACGGCCTGCTGGGCGTGGCCATCGCCGGCCTGCTGGCCTCCTTCATGGCGGGTATGGCCGCGAATATCTCCGCGTTCAACACCGTCATCTCCTATGACATCTGGCAGACCTACGTGGTCAAGGACCGCTCGGACGATTACTACCTGCGGTTTGGCCGCTGGGCGACCGTGGGCGCGACCGTCATCGCGATGTTTACCGCGCTGCTGGCGCGCAACTTCGGCAACATCATGGACTACCTGCAAACACTCTTCGGCTTCTTCAACGCGCCGCTGTTTGCCACGTTCATCCTGGGCATGTTCTGGAAGCGGATGACCCCGCACGCCGGCTGGTCCGGACTGACCGCCGGCACGCTGGCCGCCATCGGTTACTGGTACATCGCCAACTTCACCGACGCGACCGCCACGCTGTTCAACCTGCCGGGCCAAGGCACCGCCTTCGTCGCCGCCGGTATCGCCTTTGCCACCGATATCATTGTCTCCGTGGTGGTCACCCTGTTTACCACCCCGAAGCCGGACCACGAGCTGGTCGGCTTCGTCAGCTCCGTCACGCCCAAGGGCCACTTCGAGGACTACACGGAGGCCTCCCTGCCGTGGTACCAGCGCACCGTGCCGCTGGGGATCATCTGCATGGTCCTCGTCATCGTCCTCAACGTCATCTTCGCCTAGAAAGGGAAGGGGAGTAACTCATCATGCCTTCTTCACCCGTGAGCCAGAAACCTGCCTCCACCTCGCCGACCGGCGCCTTCGACCTGCGCAACGTGATCGCGGCCCTGCTCGGAATCTACGGCGTGGTGCTCATCGGCTGCTACTTCTTCCTCGACCCGGGCATCGATCCGGACACCGGGGCACTCAAGGCCGCCACGGACAACCTGTGGACCGGGCTGGCCCTGCTGGTCACCGCCGTGGTCTTTGCCGCCTGGGCTAAGCTTCGGCCTATCGTGGTAAGCGACGCAGCCGCGGCGCAATCCGCCGCGGACGCAGAACCGAACCCGAAGCACTAGATACTGAGCTCGGCGGGGAGATAGCCTCCCGCCGGCGGCAGTATTTATTTAGGAAACGTCAGGAGAACGACGCATGTCGAAAGCACATGTTTCAGTCACGCAAGCCCAGCTGGCGGACGGCCGGGACATCTTCTATTTCGATGACCGCCCGCACGCCGAGGGAGAGCGCGTGTTGACCGACCCGCGCGACTTGCCGCAGGTGCAGCCGACCTCGGAGATGCGCCGGGACCCGTTGACCGGGGACTGGGTCGCCTTCGCCGCCCACCGCATGAGCCGCACGTTCATGCCGCCGGCCAACGAGAACCCGCTGGCGCCGTCGCGCCCGGGCGGCCTGCCCACGGAGGTCCCGTCGCCGACCTACGACGTCGTGGTCTTTGAAAACCGCTTTCCGTCCTTCTCCCTGGCTGCGGAGGCCGGCCCGGATTTCGAATACGACGTGGACTCGATGGGACTGGTCCCGCGTCGGCCGGCCCACGCGCGCTGCGAGGTGGTCTGCTTCACCGAGGACGCGCACACCTCCTTCAAGGACCTGCCGGTGAGCCGCATCCGTACCGTCATCGAGGCCTGGGCCCACCGGACGGAGGCGCTGGCCGCCATCGAGGGGGTCCAGCAGGTCTTCCCCTTTGAAAACCGCGGGGAGGAAATCGGCGTGACCCTCCAGCACCCGCACGGGCAGATCTATTCCTACCCGTTCCTCTCGCCCCGGCTGAAGGCGATGGTCAACCGCTCGCGGGAGTACCGGAAAGAAACCGGCGGGGATCTCTTCGCCGACGTGCTAGAGCGCGAGCGCGCCGCTGGCACCCGAATCATCGCTGAGACCGAGCACTTCACCGCCTTCGTCCCGGCCGCGGCCAAGTGGCCGGTCGAGGCCATGGTCATGCCCAACACCCCGGCCCGGGACTTCCGGGATCTCAACGACGCCCAGCGCGACGACCTGGCCGCGTTGCTCAAGAAGCTGTATACCGCGGTGGATGAGTTCTTCGAGGGAATCGAGCGGACCCCGTACATCGCCGGCTGGAACCTGGCGCCGGTGGACCCGGCCACCTGCGGCACGGTGCGGATGCACCTGCAGCTGTTTTCGCTCATGCGCTCGCCGAACCGCATGAAGTTTTTGGCGGGCTCTGAATCCGCGCAGGGCGTGTGGATCAATGACACCACGCCGGAAGCCATCGCCGCCCGCTTCCAGGAGGTCTGGCCGCGTGACTAATCTCAACTGGTTGCCGCGCCGCAGCGACGCCGCGCTGGCCGATGCCGCCGAGGACCTCTTCGCTAAGGAGTTTTCCGCCCCGCCGGCCGGGGTGTGGGCCGCGCCGGGCCGGGTCAACCTCATTGGCGAGCACATCGACTACGCCGGTGGGGCCTCCATCCCCTTCGCGCTGGAGCACAACACCGCCGTGGCGGTGGCCCCGCGGACCGACGGGCAGCTGCGCCTGGTCTCCGCGCAGCCGGGCCAGGCCGAACCGGCGCGGTTTGAAATCCCGCTGGCGCAGGTAGGCCCCGGCAACCCGGCCAGCTGGGCCGGCTACATCGCTGGCACCGTCTGGGCGGGGCTGGAATCCGGCGCGATCGCCGAGTGCACAGGCCTGGACATCGCGGTCGTCTCCGACGTACCGGTGGGCTCGGGCCTGTCCAGCTCCGCGGCGCTGGAGTGCTCCGTGGCCGTGGCGGCTTACGAGCTGGCCGCGGGCCGCCAGCCCGACGACGCGGCGCGCAAGGAGCTGGCGCAGGCCTGCATCCGGGCCGAAAACGAGGTCGTGGGCGCGTCCACCGGCGGGCTGGATCAGAACGCGAGCCTGCTGTGCACCCGTGGCAAGGCCCTGGCCCTGGACTTTGCCACCGGCGCGGTGGAACGCGTGCCCTTCGACATCCAGGCGCGCGACCTGGTGCTGCTCATCGCGGACACGAACGCCCCGCACACCTTGAGCGACGGGCAGTACGCCTCCCGCCGCGGGCTTATCGACGACGTGCAGCGCGCCCTCGCGCCCGGTGGCAACGGAACGATCCGTGACATCCAGGCCGCCACGGGCGATGCCGTCGCCGCCGCCCGCGCCTGGGCCACCGACAACGCGGCCGGGGATCAAGCCCTCGACCCGGATCTCGTGGCCCGCCGCGTGGCGCACGTGGTCGAGGAAACGCAGCGCACCCTGGAGGCCAACTGCGCCCTACAGGACGGCGACTTCGACACCTTCCGGGTGCTCATGCGCGATTCCCACGTGAGCCTGCGCGACAAATACGAGGTCACCACCCAGGAGCTCGACCAGGCCTTTACTGCGGCCGGCGAGGTGGGCGCGCGTATGACCGGCGGCGGCTTCGGCGGCGCGGTCATCGTGCTCATCCCGCGCGACGAGGTGGACGCGACCGCCCACGCCATCGCTGCGGCGGCTGCCGATGCCGGCTTCCCGGAGCCGTCCTTCCTGCTCGCCGAGCCCGGCGCCGGCGCCCGCCGCCTGCGCTAGGCGCCAGAAAGCGCCGGGCTAGTCCCGCGCCTGGGCGAGCCAGATGCCGATGCCGGCGATGGCGTAGCGGGTGCCGGTATCCAGGGTCGGCTGTAGCGCCGGGTTGAACGCCGGGGAGTGGTTGGCAGGGGCTGCCTCCGTGGCCGGGAAACCGCCCCAGCACCAGTAACAGTAGGGCACGGACAAAGCGTGCGGGATGATGGAGAAATCCTCCGATCCGGTCAGCGGCGCCATGTCGCCGTAGACGGCGTCGGCGCCGAAAAACTCAGTAAAGGAGTCCACCACCCGCGCGGTGGTGGACTCGTCGTTGCGCACGGGCGGGACGGCGTCCAGCAGCTCGAACTCGGGCTCGCGCGGGGACTGCGAGGCCAGGCACTCGGCGCGGACAATGCGCTTGAGGGCCGCGACGATCTGCTCGGTGGCCTCAGGCGACATCGCGCGCGTGTTGATACCCAGCTGGGCCGACTCGGCGATGGAATTCGACGAGGCGCCGGCGTGGACCGAGCCGACGGTCAGGATCCCCATCTGCTGCGGATCGAATTCCCGGGCGATGACTGTCTGCAGCCGCGTGATGATATTGGCGGCGAGTACTACCGCGTCGGTGCTCAGGTGCGGCTGGGAGCCGTGCCCGCCGCGGCCGTAGACGGTGATTTTCCAGTTGGTGGCCTCCGCCATGAGCGCGCCGGGGCGCGTGGTCATCGCGTAGTCGGGAGCGAACGGCCCGACGTGCTGGGCCAGGGCCACGTCTGGCTGCGGGATCTTATCCGCGAGCCCGTCGTCGACCATCTTCTGCGCGCCGCCGCCGGCCTCCTCGCCCGGCTGGAACAAGGCGATGAGCGTGCCCGACCAGGCCTCTGGGTGGGCGGCATAGGCGCGGGTAGCCCCCAGCAGGCAGGCGGTGTGGAAGTCGTGCCCGCAGGCGTGCATGAGCCCGCGCTCCTTGGCGACCGCGTACTCGAGGCCGGAGTCCTCCGCGATGGGCAGGGCGTCCATGTCGGCCCGGAACAGCACCGTCGGGCCGTCGCCGTTGCGCAGGATGCCCACCCGGCCGGTGCCGGCGAGGCTTAAGACCGCGCAGCCGTAGGCGCGTAGCTCTTCCTTGACCCGCGCGGCTGTGTGCTCTTCCTGCATGGACAGCTCCGGGTGCTGGTGGAACCAGGTGTAGAGCTCCTCACGCTCGGCGCGCGTGGCGTCCAGAGCGGCGAAGAGGACCTGCAGGTTCTCCGGTACAGTTCCGCTAGTTGTCATGGCGACCATGATAAAGGTTTATGCAGAGCTGGCGGGCGCTTTTTGAATTGGCAAGCCCAAGCGGCGGTACAGGGCGCGGGCGGTAATCGCGGCGCTGGCCAGCCCTAAAACCAGGGCCACGCTCAGGCGCGGGGCGGTGTCCGCGGTCTCGGGCCAGGCGGGCAAGGCTACCGCCCACAGGACGGTCTCGGCCAAGACGTCCCCGCCCAAGGTAAGGGAGACCACCGTCCAAACGACGGTGACCGCCGCGGCGGTGGCGGCATTGAACCTCACCACCAGAAACAGGGCCGCCCAGGCCAGTACGGTGCCGACCACGACGCTCAAACCCCAGCGGCGCAGCTCATCGCCGGGGCCGCCGCCGACAGCCCACCCGGCCACTGCGGCGAGCCCGGAGACAACCGCGACGAGGCAGGTCAGCCAGCCCAAAAGCCCGGCCACACAATGGCGGTTTTCCACCAGCATCGACGGCCAGGCGCCGTGCAGCGAGGACCAGGCGAGGATCGCCGCGGTGCCAGTACCCAGGGGCAGGACCGCGAAGGTGAAGACCCCGTGGACGTAAGAGGCAGGGTAGGTCGCGGCGGTCAGCGCCAGGACAACGGCGGTGGCTACCACGCATCCCAACAGCACCGGGCCGAGGGCCGCGCGGTGGACGGCCCGGACCGCCGCGGAGAACCCGGCCGCGCTCCCGGACTGCGCGGCTCGGTAGGCAACGGGCGCGGCCGCTTGTCGCAGATCGAACGCGCTCGCGGTGGTGATGGAGTCGGCGGAACCGGACGCGCGGTCCGCGGAGCCTGCTGGCTGTTGGCCGCGGCGCGCGGCGCGCAGGACACGCTTGCGGCGGGGCGGGACCCAGCAGGCGGCGAGCGCGCCGGCTACCGCGAGCAGCAGACAGAGAGCTGCGGCCGGCCAGGGGCTTTCCTGCCACAGCGGGTCACCGGGGGCGAGCGGGACGGAGTTGGTGTGGATACCCAGCACCGGCAGCAGAAGCCGGATGGGCCAGGATGATGGGAAGAGCCACCAGTGTTCGCCCTCGGTGAGGGAGGCGGGAATCCCCGCGAACTGGAAGGCGAAGGCGGCGGCCAGAGCGGCCGTGAGCCCATACCGGCGAACCAGGGCGGCGCTTATTCCCACCACCCCTAGGCTGGCTACCCAGGACCACGCGCCAGCGACGAGGGCGATCCCCGCGTGGTCTAAGCCCATGAGCACCGCCATGGCCCAGGTCAGGCCGAAGTTGAGGGTAGTAAAGGCGGCTAGCGCCACCCAGACCGCCAGGAGACGGGCCGCGCGTAGCCGCCGCGGAGAGATCGCCCGCCACAGCAGGCCGCCGTAGCGCGCAGACAGTTCCCGGGTCTCCGGAACGGCAGCGAAGATGGAGCTTAAAGGCGCGGCCATGCCGGTGACGTACATGGACTGCCAGCCCAGAAGTGCCCGGGTGCTGCCGTCGGCGCTGGCGAGCTGGGAGAAAAGTAGCGACATGGCGGCCAGCGGGAGGCCCAAGAGCGGCAGCCATTGCAACGCCGAGCCACGCGCGCGGAGGAACTCGGCGCGCAGATAGGCCAGGGGGCTATTCATCGGAAGCTCCCTCCTGGGTGAGCCGGAGGAACTCCTGCTCCAGGCTCCCGGCGGGGGAGAGCTCGCCCAGCGGGCCGCTGTAGCGCACGCGCCCGGCGGCGATGACGGTAGCATCGTCAGCCAGTTTGGCGACCTCACCCAGCTGGTGGGAGCTGACCACCACCGTGCCGCCGTTGTCGGCCCAACCGCGCAGGAAGCCGCGCAGATCGGCTATACCCTGCGGATCTAGGCCGTTCTGTGGCTCATCCAGCAGCAGGATCTCGGGCGAGCCCAGCATGGCCTGGGCCAGCGCCAGCCGGGCTTTCATGCCGGTGGAAAAGCTCTTGGCCTTCTTCTTGCCAGCCGAATCCAGCCCCACGAGCGCCAGGACCCGGTCGGCTTCCGCGTCCGGCAGTCCCAGCAACGTGGTGTGGACCAGCAGGTTGCGGCGGGCGCTCAAGTGCCCGTAGTAGGCCGGCCCGTTGACCGAAGCCCCGATGTGGCGGAGGCTTTCGGTGGTGCGGGGAGCGCCCAGCACCTCCACGGTGCCGGCGGCGGGAGCTATGAGCCCCAGGACCGCCGAAAACAGCGTGGACTTGCCGGCCCCGTTGCGGCCCAGCAGCGCGTGGACGCGGCCGCGGTTAACTTGCCAGTCCACCCCGCGCAGCACGGAGTTCTCGCCGAAGGCGACGTGGATGTTCTCGCAGGACAGCGCCGGCGTGGTCAGCGTTGGTTCGGTGGGTTGGTGGTGGTCCCTAGCGTTGTGCATAGGGCTAATCCTGCAAGCTTGCGCGGGGGAAGGCCTCCGCTTCGGGGCCGAAATCTGCGTGCGCCGCCTCCTCCCACGGTAGGAGGGCCCGGGGTCTAGATGTCCAGGTCGCGGGCGAGCAACGCCAGGGCCACCCGGTCGCGGCAGTGCAGCTTGGACAGCAGGCTGGAGACGTGGGTCTTGATGGTGGTCTCCGCGAGGACCAGCTCGCGGGCCAGCTCCGGGTTGGTCGCCCCCTGGCCAATCAAGTGGAGCACTTCGCGTTCGCGCTGGGTGACCAGGCTCAAGCCCTGCAGCTGCTCCGGGGACAGGCGGTCCCGCGCGCTCAGCCCGCGGCGGTAGGACTCCAGCACCGGACCGGTGACCTTGGAGGCCAGCACGGATTCGCCGGCGGCGACGGTGCGCACGGCATCGATGAGCACGCTGGGGTCGGCGTCCTTGAGCAGGAAGCCGTGCGCCCCGGCGGCGATAGCCTCCGCCACCAGCGCGGGCTCGTCGAAGGTGGTCAGCATGACGACCTTGGGCGGATCCGGCTGCGCCAAGAGGTGGCGCGTTGCCGCGATGCCATCGGTGCCGGGCATACGGATGTCCAGGACCGCGACGTCGCAGCGGTGTGCGCTGGCGGCTTCGATGGCCTCCTGCCCGTTGCCGGCGGTGGCCACGACCTCGATGTCGGGCGCGGAGTTGAGGATCGTGGCCAGGGCCTGGACGAGCAGCGCCTGATCGTCGGCCAGCAGTACGCGAATTGGGGCGGTCATGATTCCTCCGAGTCAGGTCGCAGGGGCAGGCGAGCGGTCACGACGAATTCGGCGCCGCAGTGTTCGGCGCTAAAGCTACCACCCAGCATCCGGACCCTTTCGCGCAGACCGGCCAGGCCCGTGCCGGTGCCCTCGGCACACTGCGCGGGGCTGGAAACATTGCCTGCCGGCGACGCGGCGGTGGAGGAGACGGTGACAGCAGCGTCGGTGGTGTTCAGCGAGAGGGAGACGTGGGCGGAACTGCGCGGGCCCTGGTGGCGTACGACGTTGTTGAGGGCCTCCGTCACAATCCGGTCTATGGCCAGCTGGGTGACCGTGGCGATCGACCTGTCGCGCGCGGTCCCTTCGGCGGGCAGCTCGGCCGTGATGCGCAGGCCAGCATCACGGAACTTGTTCACCACTGCGGGCAGGTCCTCGATCTGGGGGCCGGGGCGTAACTGCTGCTTCGTGGACGGAAGGACAGGGGAGTCATCCCGCAGCATGCCCACGATGTCTCGGACGTCGCGCAGCGCGCCGGCCGTCGAATCCCGAACCTGGCCTAGGGCCTGCTGGGCCTGCTGGGGATCGGACTGGGAGGCGATAAGGCCCGCATCCGCCTGCACCTTGATCAGGGTGAGGGAGTGGGCCAGAGCGTCGTGGATTTCGCGGGCCAGGTGCAGCCTTTCTTCCTCCCGCGCCGCGCGCAGCTGCTCCTGGCGGGCGGCCTCCCGAAGGCTCCGCTCGGTCTCGCGTGCGCGGTAGCGGGTACCGACGACGTAGGCAAAGCCGAGGACCAGCCAGTGGACCGCCACGGTGACGATGATGTCCAGCCCGGTGCGGTAGTGCAGCACGAGAGCCTCGTCCCACGTCCACATCAGGGGCGATAGGAAAGACCCGGCCGCGAAGGCTGTGAGGATGCCGCGTGCGAAGAGACGATTGCGCTCGTAGCGCGCCACGACGGCGACCGCCATTGGCGCGGTAACAATCCACGGCGTAATCCCGGAGTTTTCCGGCAAGGCCCAGAGGAAAACCGCGGCCCAGCCGCCCAGCAAGACTAGGAACGCGCAGGCGCTCAGCCGCGGCCGTGAACGCCAGACGAACATGAATGCCGCAAAGCCTACAGACAGCACCGCCCAGGCAATATCACTGCCAGACGTGTGCGGCAGCGCCATGAGCACGTACGCGGCGGCTAGGACGCTAGCTACAACGCCCAAGGCGATATCGCCTGCGCGGAGTCCGCGGCGGGCAGGTTGGGTGAGGTGCTTCATAACAGCCCTGAGTATAGACCGCGCCGCCCGCGAGCCGCCGGGGTACAAGTCCTCCGCGGGGAGGATGACAGAGCGAGGGGCATCGGTTACTCTTTGCGCTATGAATAGGCCGGGAGATAATGGGGAAGACAGCCAGGTGCCACCGCCGAGGGATCCTCGCCGCGCCGGGCACGGACCGCAGCCGGTCCGGCGGGCGGTTGCCCAGCCGGCGGTTGCCCAGTCGGAAAAGCCCAAGTCGCGCCGGGGCGTGGCCGGGTGGGTCGTGCTGGTAGGCGTCGGGCTGCTCATCGTGGCCGGCCCGCCGCTCCTCCACACTTTTGTGCCGGGATGGGGGATCCTGGTCTTCTTGTTGGCCGTGGCCCTGGGCGGCGGGCTAGTTGATGCTCGGGTTTTCCGGTTTACCTATTCCTTCCCCGTACTGGTCGGGGTGGCGTACTACCTCGCGATGAAGATGTATTTCAATTCCGGGACCTGGATCTACCTGCCGGTCATGGCCGTCCTGGCCTTTGCCGGCGGCGCCATCGCGGACAAGGAGGGCGCGACGACTGCCTGGGAGGGGGAGGAATAGGTGGAAACCTGGACGCTGGAACACCCTACCCACGGGCGGATTACGGTCGAATGCGGCTTTGACGCGGAGTTTATCGAGCGCTACCCGGACTGGCCTGCCGAGCGGGACGAGGAGACCGGGGAGGTGGCGGCCGGCACGCCGCTGCCCGTTGACGCCGGGGCCAAGGAGAGGCTGCTGACCTTCGTGTCGAACCCGCCGGTGCGCCTGCAGCTCACCGTGGGTGGGGAGGTGCGCCGGCGCCTGCGCGGGGTGCAAAGCGGCAAGATCCCGCTGAGCAAGAAACTGGGCTCGGATCTCGAGCCCGCGGGAAACCTGACGGTCATGCCCGGGAAGGCGTACGTAAAGATCTACGCCAATTTCTTTGACGAGCTGAAGGCGGTGGAGTTTCGCGAGGGTAAGCAGGTCGTCGAATTCACCCCGCCGCCGGGCAGCCGCGGGGAGAAGCGGGCCCGGGAGATGGAGGAAAGCTCCTTCAAGCGGGTGCTCTATCCCATGCTGGGCGGGCTGGGCAAGAGCGGCTGGGCCATCGCAGTCATCGTCTTAGGCCCGCTAGTCAAGCGGCTCATCGGCTGGCTCCTCGACCAGCTGCCGGACTGGGAGCTACCCGACTGGCAGCTGCCGGCGATTGCCCTGCCGGTGCCGAACCTCCCGGACATCACCCTCCCGGTGCCCGCGTGGCCGGACTGGGATATCCCCTTCCCAGACCTGACCATCCCGGCCTGGCTGGAGTTCCTCCTGGAGTACACGAAGGTGTGGGTGCCGCTGGTCATCGCCGTGGTCCTAGGTGTCATGGCGGTGCGCAATCACCGCAAGTCGGAGGCGGAAAAGCGCCGCTGGGAGTCCGGCGAGGATGAAACACGGTCACCCTCCGTTAGGGGTGGCTAGGTAACGCGCCGGGAGGGGCAATCGGGGGAAAGTCGAGGTCGCAAATTGGAAACTATAACGGCTTGGAAACAGTGTGGGAAAGCTGATGCTTATAACTAATTTACGTGCCAAGATTAAGGGGTCCTAATGATCCACGATGTGAAAGAAGGCTGTTTATGCTTCGCATTCCGCACCTAAAGAAAGTCCTGGTGGGCTCGGCTTTCGCAGGTGCGTTTTTCTTTGCGGCCCCAGCCGCCGGAGCGCAGGAAGCGCCCCAGCCCGGCTTTGACGCCGCGGCGGCTGTGGACCAGGTCCGTTCGGATCTGGCCGACTGGGGGATTTCCACCCCGGAGGTAGACCCGCAGGTGACCGATGCCGTCACCGAGGCTGTCAACCAACACCTGCCACAGGCCCAGCAGGCACTGGACCAGGCAGCAGCCGCGGCGACCGCACCCCAAACGCACGACTACGCTGACGCGCCGGCCACCAACCCGAACCCGATTGGGCTTGAGGAGACCGTCCGGCAGGCAACGCAGCCCGAGTTCAAGCCCCAGAACGTTGACCCGAACTACCAGTGGCGCAACGATATGTTCTCCAAGGTGATGGCTGGCAAGCCCACCAAGAACTTCATCCTGCACCGCGTGCCGGGCTCCTACTTCGACGCCCCGCAGGTGCCGGAGGAGTCCAACGCCGCCCTGACCGAGGGCAAGTCCCTCTACGGGCCGGGCACTCCCATCTACGTCAACGATGAGTCGATGTGCACCCTGACCGCCGCCGGCACGGATAACGCCGGCCGCAAGGTCGGCCTGACCGCCAGCCACTGCGGTGAGGTGGGGCAGTCCGTGGCTTCGGCCGACTCCTGGCAGGTCGGCCCGTCGGGCACCATCGTGGACAAGAACGCCGAGCTGGATTACTCCGTCGTGGAGTTCGGCGCCAACGCGGAAGTTTCCCGCTCCTACAACGGCGTGACCGCCAACCGCCTGGGTGGCAAGGTCAAGCCGGGCGACATTAGCTGCAAGCGCGGCCTGGCCACCGGGGATACCTGCGGTATGACCCTGACGACCATCCCGCAGTACCAGTTCACCCAGGTCTGCGCCATGCAGGGCGACTCCGGTGCGCCGCTGTTCAACCGCGGCCGCTTGGTTGGCTCCGTCACCGGCGGCATCAACCCGCCGGGCTTCAACGGTGCCTGCCGCACCCCGCTGCAGGGTGCCGTGCACGTGCCGACCGCGGTGACCAACATGGATGCCATCCTGGCGGATCTGAACCGCCGCGGTGGCGTGGGCGCCGGCTTTAGCCTCCCGGAGGACTAAGGCCGCACCGCCATCCCGGTTAGCTGCTCACTAAGGCAGACAAGGTCCCCGCCTAATTTTCAGGCGGGGACCTTGTTGTAGTTTCTTGGGTTCCTGGGGCGCTGGTCCGGCGCTTAGGGGGCCAGGTAGCCCAGCGCCTTCTTGTGCAGGTGGCCGTTGGTGGCCAGCGCGGAACCGTTATTCGGGCCGGCTGCGCCCTCGATGCTGGTGAACTTGCCGCCGGCCTCGGTGACCAGCAGGCAGGGGGCGGCCAGGTCCCACAGGGAGACCTCTGGCTCGGCGGCGATATCCACCGCGCCCTCGGCCACGAGGCAGTAGTTCCAGAAGTCGCCGTAGCCGCGCAGGCGCCAGGTCACGTCGGTCAGCTCGAGGACGTTTTCGCGCAGGCCGCGGTCCCGCCAGCCGGACAGGGAGGAAATACCCACGGAGGCATCGGCCAGCTCGCCCACGCCGCTGACGTGGAGGCGTTTCGGCTCGCCGCCGAAGACGCGGAAGGCGCCGCCGCCCTTCGCGGCGTACCAACGGCGGCGCAGGGCCGGCGCGGAGATCACGGAGACGACCGGCTCGCCGTCCTCCAGCAGCGCGATGAGCGTGGCCCAGACCGGCACGCCGCGCACGAAGTTCTTGGTGCCGTCGATGGGATCGATGACCCACTGGCGGCCGGAGAACTTGGCCTCGCCGCCGAATTCCTCGCCCAAAACGTCGTCGTTGGGGCGGGCCTGGGCCAGCTTCGAGCGAATGAGTTTTTCGCAGGCCAGGTCGGCGTCGGTGACCGGGGTCATGTCCGGCTTGGACTTGACCGCCAGATCCGAGCACTCGAAACGGTGCATGGTCACTGCATCCGCGTGACCAGCGACCTCAAGGGCCAGCCCCAAGTCCTCTTTGTATTTACCCACGCAGCATCTGCTCCATTTCTTTCACTGCCTGTTTATTTCCAGCCAGGCACCATACCACGCCGCCGGCCGAAATCTCTTTCGTCGCGCCGCCGGCGGCCTCTACCAGGGCCTTGCCCGGCAGCCAGTCCCATTCGGCGACGGTGTGCTGCATCCACGCGCCCCAGGTGCCGTCCGCCACGCTGGATAGATCCACCGAGCCCGCGCCCAGCATGCGCACGGTGGCGAAGCCGGAGGCCACCTTCTGCCAGGCGGCGCGGATATCCGGGTCCTGGATGGAGGTCGGGTGCAGGTAGGTGGCCAGGGACAGCTGCTCGGCCGGAGCATCGGTCAGCGGGGTGACCTCCTTGCCGTCCAGTGAGGTGGGGTAGTCGCGCCCGCCGAACCAGGTGTAGCCCATGGCCGGGCGGTGGACGGCCCCCAGCACCGTGCCTTCGGCGTCGCGCAGGGCGAGTGCTGAGCACCAGTAGTCGGAGCCGGAGGAGAAGTTGTAAGTCCCGTCCACCGGGTCGATGACCCAGGTGCGGCCCGAGGTCGACTCCTGGGAGGTGCCTTCCTCGCCGACCAGGCCGTCCTCACCGCGCAGCGCCTGCAGTACGGTGGCGACGAAGCGCTCGGCGGCGCGGTCGGCTTCCGTGACTACGTCGGACACGGAGGTCTTCTGTTCGATATTGACGCCCTGATCGCGCATGCGCCAGGCCAGGCGGCCGGCGTTGTAGACCAGTGCCTGGGCCAGGTGCGCGTCGGAATCATCCGCGTGCGCGACCATGAAGGTCTTGGCGATGGCGTCGATCATCTCGGGCAAGCTCGGGGTCTGAGTCATAGCCCCTATTGTCTCGCCTGTGGCAGGCGATCGCTAATTGAACACCCCTGCGCGGTAGACTGGGGCGCTATGCACCCGGATAAGACTGCTGCTTTGGACGAGTTGTCCACGACGCTAACCACCATCGAAAAGGTGATGCACCCGGAGGAGCTGAGCGCGCGGGTCCGGGAACTAGAAGCCCAGGCGGGCGACCCGAGCCTCTGGGACGATCCGGCGCACGCGCAGAAGGTCACCTCGGAGCTCTCCGCCGCCCAGGTGAAGCTTCGCAAGCTCGCCGATCTCCGCGGCCGGCTCGACGACATGCCGGTGATGTACGAGCTCGCCGAGGAAGAAGGCGACACCGCGCTGGCGGACGAGGAGCTGGCCGCACTGCGCTCTACTATCGAGGCGCTCGAGGTGACCACCATGCTCTCGGGCGAATACGACGAGCGTGAGGCGGTCATCAACATCCGCTCCGGCGCCGGCGGCGTGGACGCCGCCGACTGGGCGGAGATGCTCATGCGCATGTATATCCGGTGGGCGGAGCACAACGACCACAAGGTCGACGTCTACGACATCTCCTACGCCGAGGAGGCCGGCATCAAGTCCGCCACCTTCGTGGTGCACGGCGAGTACATGTACGGCACGCTCTCGGTGGAGCAGGGCGCGCACCGCTTGGTGCGCATCAGTCCGTTTGATAACCAGGGCCGCCGGCAGACCTCCTTCGCGGAGGTCGAGGTGCTGCCCGTGGTGGAGCAGACCGACTCCATCGATATCCCGGACGCCGACGTGCGCGTGGACGTCTACCGCTCCTCCGGGCCGGGCGGGCAGTCCGTCAACACTACTGACTCCGCCGTGCGGCTGACACACATCCCCACTGGGATCGTGGTGACCTGCCAGAACGAGAAGTCCCAGATCCAGAACAAGGCCTCGGCCATGCGGGTGTTGCAGGCCAAGCTGCTGGAGCGCAAGCGGCAGGAGGAGCAGGCCGAGCTCGACGCGCTGGGCGCGGGCGGCAACGCCTCTTGGGGCAACCAGATGCGCTCTTATGTCCTGCACCCGTACCAGATGGTCAAGGACCTGCGCACCGGCTTCGAGGTCGGCGACCCCCAGAAGGTCCTAGACGGCGACCTCGACGGCCTCCTGGAAGCCGGCATCCGCTGGCGCATGGCCGAGCGCGACGACAGTCAGGACTAGCCTCCCGCCAGTCACGGCCGCTGGCTGACAGCGGCCGCGAACTAACGACGCCAGCCCCGCGCGGATTGTGAAAAACAACCGCAGCGGGGCTGGCGTTTGGGTTTTCGGCGCGGTGGCTACTCGGCCGGGTAATGCATGGGCGCACCCGGGCCGAGCGGGATGCCCAGCAGGTACCAGATGACGAAGAAGAGGAACCAGCCGACCAGCATGGCCACGGAGTAGGGCAGGGCCAGAGACATCAGGGTGCCCACGCCGGCGCGCTTGTAGTAGCGCTGCAGGAAGGTCAGGGCCAGGGCGAAGTAGGGCGACATCGGGGTGATGATGTTGGTCGGGGAGTCACCGATACGGAACAGCATCTGGGAGACTTCCGGGGAGATGTGGACGTACATCATCATCGGGACGATGACCGGGGCCATCAGCGCCCACTGCGCCGAACCGGAGGTAATCAGCAGGTTGAGCAGGGCGACCAGCAGGACCAGCCCGGCGAACATCAGGATCGGCGGCAGGTCCCAGCGCTGGAGGAGCTCGGAGCCGGTAATCGCGGTCCACACGCCCAGGTTGGACCACTCGAACCACGCGAGGAACTGGGCGACGGCGAAGAAGAGCACCAGCATGGGCAGCAGGGTCTTGAGGCCCCGGGCCATGAAGTTCGGGATGTCGGAGCCGTCCTTGATGGTGCCGACGACGATGCCGTAGACGATGCCCACCAGCAAAAAGGCCAGGGCGATGGGCACCGCGATGGCGGAGATAAGCGGGGATTCCATGGCCTCCCCGTCGGGGCCGGCCAGCGGCGAGCCCGGGATGAACAGCAGGGCAAAGAAGCCGGCCAGGAAAACCAGCAGCGAGATGCCCGCCCACACCAGGCCCTTGGCCTCCTGGCGGGACAGCTTCAGGGTTTCATCGTCCTCGGAGAAGTCGTAGTCGCTGTCGGCGTCGTCAGCGTCGTCGGCGGAGGACTTGCCCGGGCCGCCGGCGGCCTTGTCGAAGGAGACTTCCTCATAGTTGATGTGGTCGTGGTTGACCAGCTCGCGGGCCTTGCGGGTGATGAACAGCTCGGTGACCGCGGTGATGATGAGGGCCAGGACGACAGCGGAGGGGATGACGAAGAAGATGTTGGCCAGCGGGCTGACGTGGTAGTCCGGATCGACCATCTGCGCGGCCGGGGTAGAAATGCCCGCCAGCAGCAGGTCGGTGATGTTGAGGATCAGCGAGGCGTTAAACCCGGCCGAGGAGGCGGCGAAGGCCACCATGGCGCCGACGATGGGGGAGCGCCCCAGCGCGTGGAAGGACATCGCGCCCAGCGGGATGAGGATGACGTAGATGGCGTCGGAGGCCACCGAGCCGGTCACGCCGGCCAGGGCGACGGCGAAGGTCAGCGTCGCCGGGGTGACCTTGGCAACCATCGCGCGCACGAGGGCGGACAGCAGCCCGGACTGCTCGGCCACGCCCACGCCCAGCATGACGGCGAGGATGACGCCCAGCGGCGGGAAGGAGGTGAAGTTCTCGACCGCATCCGTGACCATGCGTGAGATGTTTTCCTGGGTGAGCAGGGATTCGACCTCGATGGTCTCATTGGTCTGGGGATCCACGGCGCTCATACCCGCCAGGGAGCCGAGCCAGGAGGAGATGGCGACGACTCCGGCGAGGACGACGAACAGCCAGAAGGGATCCGGCAGCTTATTGCCCAGCTTTTCGATGGTGCCGAGAAATCCCCCGGGGGATTCTGTCTTCTTCGGCTGGTCTTCGGTAGCGGTTTCTGTCATAAAACGGCACTTTCTGTGTCGAAGAGCCGGGGCTCTTGGATTTTTCCGGGTGCGACGGCAAGGCGGGGCCGGTCGGCGCCGCGCGAGACGATCGCCCGGATTTCATGGCAGGTTTTCGAACTTATGGTGTGCGTCACTATAGCGTACACGGGCTCGGGGACACATAATTTTTAGTCAATTGACGGGTAAAAGAGTTTCAATTGTTACCTCCTGTTGCTAGAGTTGCGAACGTGATCACCTTCGAGAACGTAACCAAGGTCTATCCGACCTCAACGCGACCGGCACTGGACGACGTGTCTTTCCGCATTGAGGACGGGGAGTTCGTCTTTCTTATCGGCCCCTCGGGCTCAGGCAAGTCCACCTTCCTGCAGCTGATGGTGCGCGAGACCAACTTGAGCTCCGGACAGATCCACTTCGACAACTTCCACGTCAACGCCCTGAAAGGCCGCGAAATCAACCGCTTGCGCCAGTCCATCGGCTACGTATTCCAGGACTTCCGGCTGCTGCCCAAGCTGAACGTCTACCAGAACGTGGCTTTCGCGCTGGAGGTCATCGGTAAAAAGAAGCACCGGATCGACAAGGCCGTTCCGGAGGTCCTCGAGATGGTCGGCCTGGGCTCGAAGGCGCACCGCATGCCGAATGAGCTCTCCGGCGGCGAGCAGCAGCGCGTGGCCGTGGCCCGCGCCTTCGTCAACCGCCCGAAGCTGGTGCTCGCGGACGAGCCGACCGGCAACCTGGACCCGGCGACCGCGACGGAGATCATGACCCTGCTGTCTAAGATCAACCGCCGCGGCACCACCGTCATTATGTCGACGCACAACGCTCGCGCCGTGAACGAGGCGCGCCAGCGCGTGCTGGAGCTGAGCAACGGCAAGCTCGTGCGCGACGAAACCCACGCCGTTTACGGGGAGGCCTTCTAAGACTATGCAGACAAATTTCGTCTTCCGCGAGGCCGCCAAGGGGCTGGGCCGCAACATCACCATGACCATCGCGCTGATTATCACCACGGCCGTGTCCGTGGGCCTGGTAGTCGCGGGTGTCTTGGTGACCATCCTGACCCAGGACACCAAGGACATCTACCTCGAGCAGGTGGAGGTCATGGTCCAGCTAGATGAGGAGATCTCCGCTAACGACACGGACTGCACCTCGGCGGGCTGCAAGGAGATTCAAGACCAGCTGGAGGCCGACTCCAGCGTGGAGAAGGTCACCTTCCGCTCGCAGGAGGAGTCCTACGAGCGCTTCAAGGAGTACTTCCAGGAGACCGACCCGCTGCTGGTGGAGGAGACCTCCCCGGACGCGCTGCCGGCCGCCCTGCACGTGCGCCTGGTGGATCCCACGGAGACTGCGGCTATCGATGCCATCCGGGACCTGCCGCAGGTCGACGCCATCGTCGACCAGGTCGAGGAGGTCGACCGCGCCACCGACAACCTGGACTCGATCCGTAACGCGACCTTCTTGGTCGCCGCTGTCCAGGCCGTGGCGGCCATCTTCCTGATTGCCAACATGGTCCAGATCGCGGCCTACAACCGCTCGACGGAGATGTCCATCATGCGCATGGTGGGTGCTTCCCGCTGGATCACCCAGGCCCCGTTCGTGCTGGAGGCCGTCCTGTCCACGCTCATCGGCGTGGTGGTGGCCGGCATCGGCCTGTTCCTGACCAAGTCCTACGTGGTCGATCCGTCGCTGCAGAGCCTCTACCAGGCGCAGCTGCTGGCCCCGCTGCACACCAAGGACATCTGGATGGCTCTGCCGATTGTCGGCGTGGTGGCGATGGCCTTTGCCGCCCTCGCCGCCCAAGTCACGCTGCGGCTCTACGTGAAGAAGTAGCCCGCGCGCCCCACTTCCTCGCCCGAAAGCCACCGTCTGTTGCGTGGCCGTCGGGCGGGTTTGTTCGCTCTAGCCTGGGCGGTTAAGCTTGATGGCTATGGCAAAGAAGGGCAAGAAGAAAAAGGGCGCGGTCGACAACAACTCGACCCTCGCCACCAATCGGCGTGCCCGCCATGACTTCAAAATTCTGGACACCTACGAGTGCGGCATCGCGCTCGTAGGCACGGAGATTAAATCCCTTCGGGAGGGCAAGATTTCCCTGAACGACGCCTTTGCCACCATCGACAAGGGCGAGGTCTGGCTGCGCAACCTCCACATCCCGGAGTACTCCATGGGAACGTGGACCAACCACAGCCCCAAGCGCACCCGCAAGCTGCTGCTGCACCGCCGGGAGATCGACAAGCTCTACGGCCAAGTGCGCTCCGGCAACAAGACGCTCATCCCGCTTAAGGTCTACCTCAAGGACGGCCGGGCCAAGCTGGAACTCGGCCTGGCACAGGGCAAGCAGGACTACGACAAGCGCGAGGACATCAAGCGTCGCGACCAGGACCGGGAGATCTCCCGCGAGCTCGGCCGCCGCGTCAAGGGTATTAATGTCTAGGACTTCCGCCACGGCCCAACCCGCCGCAGGAGGTCTAGGCTGGAAGGCATGATTTATACCTGCAAAGTCCACGACGTGAAAAAGGATCCCAGCCTTGCCTCCGGCACCCGGGTGTTGGTGGACCGGATGTGGCCGCGCGGGGTAGCCAAGGATGATTTGGCCTACGACGAGTGGTTCAAGGACGTCGCCCCCAGCAGTGAGCTGCGCAAGTGGTTCAACCACGACGCCGATCGCTTCAAGGAATTCGGCCAGCGCTACCGCGCGGAGCTGGACGACTCCGACGCCGAGGAGCTCGGCCGGCTCATCGACCTTGCCAAGGACGGCGACCTCAGCCTGCTGTTCGCCGCCCACGACCGGGAGATAAACCACGCGGTGGTGCTCAAAGAGTGGCTGGATGAGCACTTGAACTAGCATACGTCGGCGAGTAAAGTGGTTTTTCCTATAGGGAATGCGGACGCATCCCGCCCTATAGGCAATGGGGTTGATTTGGTTTCGACTTCGTACATTGAGCCAGGGGAAGCGTGCCGGTGCAGGCTAGAGACCACCGTTAAGCGTCGTAGCACTCAATAAACGCAGAGAAGAACTCTCAGCGTGACTACGCACTTGCTGCCTAATTAGCAATGCGTGTCTGTCAGCCTAGGTTTTGTTCCTGGCCTAGTAACTGGCATCGACTAAGGAACTTGCCATCCGGTTGCGTCTTCAGGGCCGGATGGGACCTCTACTGGAGACTGGGCTCATCATCCGGACGTGTTCGTCCGATCCGGAGGGCCGAGCAGAGATTCCGCGCGAACTGCGCACGGAGAAGCCCTGGCAAGATGACGAAGGACCCGGGTTCAATTCCCGGCAGCTCCACCACGAGGACGCTCATTTTGATACAAAATGAGCGTCCTTTTGTTTTGCGGCTGTGCGGGGGGTAGGCGATAACCGGGGGCTATCTCCGTCCGCGGGGATGAGATGCCGTCTTACGGGGTATATTCCAGTGAGTCGCGGATTTCGTCTACCTGGCTCGGGGAGATGCCCGTGCCGATGATTTCGATTCCCGATACCTTTTCTGACTCGTCGCTCACCCGGATGACAATCGTTGGCTCGTTGGGGTCGTCGATGGCGTTTTCGCTGGGGACGTCTAGACAACTTTTTATAGCGTCCCGCGGTGGGGGCCGTGGCCGTTTGCCCAATTGTTGGGGGTAGGGGTGGCAGGAAACGTCCAGTATCGGTCGGGGGTGTCCGGTTGCAGGCGTGGGGCTGTCCGGGAATGTGAGGACGTTACAAAGTTATAACCTGCAACACAGGTGCATGTGTTGTGAGTTACATTATGCTGCCTGCACACATCCCGTGACGGCAAGGTGACGGGCCGAGACAGGCAGGAGTGCTGCGATGAGTCCCCCCAATTCTAATGACGATAAAGACCTGCGCGATAAGGCTGTTGCTGACGGTGTCGGTGGCGACGTCGACGGCGGCGGTGCGAGTGCTGCCGGGGACTCCGGTAGCGCAGGGAAGCGGGGATTGCTGGATAGGTTCCTGTCCGGCGTGGAGTACGTGGGCAACAAGCTGCCCGAGCCGTTTACTATCTTCGTCATCCTGTTTTTGATTACCGGGGTGGCCTCCACCGTGATGGCCTGGATGGGCGTGGCGGTCCAGGTGCCGGGCTCGGATGAGGTCTCCGAGGTCAATGGGCTGTTTACGGGCGAGGGCCTGGCGTGGCTGACCATCACGATGGCCGAGAACTACATCGGCTTCCCGCCGCTGCTGACGGTGCTGCCCATCCTGCTGGCCGTGGGCGTGGCGGAGCGCTCCGGCATGCTCTCGGCGCTGATCCGCCAGCTGTTCGGCTCGGCGCGGCCGGCGCTGCTGCCGTATGCGGTCGGCGTCATCGGCGTGACCGCCTCGGTCATGGGGGACTCCGCGTTCGTGGTGGTCCCGCCGCTGGCCGCCATGGTCTTCAAAGCGGCTGGCCGCCACCCGGTCGCCGGCCTCATCGGCGGTTTCGCCGCGGTGGGCGCGGGCTATTCCACGGCGTTGGTGCCCACCAGTCTGGACGCGCTGTTCGCCGGTATTACCAACGCGGTGATGGACACGCTGCCCGGGGCGGGGTATTCCACCGTGACGCCGCTGTCGAACTACTTCTTCAACGTGGCCTCCTCCGTGGTGCTGGGCCTGGTGGCCGGCTATATCATCGACCGGATCCTGGAGCCGCGCATGCGGGCCCAAAACGTGCCGGAGGATGAGTCAGTGGACGCCGCGGATGCCGCGGAGCGCGGCGACCGCGACGCCGAGGGTAACGCCCTGGCCGCGACCCTGGAGCCGAAGGAGCGCAAGGCGCTGTGGCTCTCGCTGCTGGCCGGGCTGGTGCTGACCGCGGTGATCCTGGCCGCGGTGCTCATCCCGGGCTCGCCGTGGCGCAATGGGGAGGGCGGTTTCCTGCCGAAGTCCCCGCTGCTTGATTCCATCGTGTTCATTATCTGCGCCTACTTCTGGGTCTTCGGCATCACCTACGGCGCGGTGGTCGGCACGATCAAGGGCATGGCGGACGTGGTCACCATGATGATTGGCGCGCTCAAGGACATGCTGAGCTTCTTGGTCCTGGCCTTCATCCTGGGCCAGTTCGTCGCTCTGTTCGCCTGGACCGGGATTGGCACCTTCACCGCGGTCAAGGGTGCGGCTTTCCTGGAATCCATCGGGCTGACCGGCTTCCCGGCCATCCTGGCCTTTATCGTGCTGGCCTCCTTGCTGAACCTGCTGATCATCTCGGGCTCGTCCATGTGGACGCTGATGGCCGCGGTCTTCGTTCCCATGTTCGCGCTGCTGGGCTACGAGCCCGCCTTCGTGCAGGCTGCCTTCCGCGTGGGTGATTCTGCCACCCAGATCATCACCCCGCTCAACCCCTACATGATCGTCATGCTGGGCCTGCTGCAGCGATACGAACCCAAGGCGGGCCTGGGCACGCTGATGTCGCGCCTAATCCCGTTCGTCATTCCGTTCTTCCTCGTGTGGGCCATCCTACTGGGGGTGTGGTTCTTCGCCGATATCCCGCTGGGGCCGGGCGATAGCATTATGATTGAGTCCTAATGACAGCTCACTCAGACAACTGCCATGATTCCTGCGCGCCGCAGCGCCCGGGCTTGAGCCCGGAGGCGGCATCGACAAGTTATTTGGACGCCACCTCCGCCGAGGTGGACGCGGCGGTCGAACGCGCCCAGCAGCGGCAGGAAGCGGCCGGGCAAGGCCGGGCCGCCTCGGTGCCCGACTACTGGGAGCGGCTGCGCCGCGCGGTGGAGGAGACCGAGCTGGCGGCCGATATCCGCCACATCGTCCACGATCTGCACGCGCACCCGGAGACCGCCTTCGAGGAATATCGCAGCCAGCAGGTGCTGTGCAATCTCCTGGAAAAGCACGGGCACAGCGTGGTGCGCGGGGCTTATGGGGTTAAGACGGCCTTTTCCAGCCAGATCGCCTCGCCTGGCTACGAGCCCGGGCGCCATCCGCGGGTGGTCATCATGGCCGAATACGACGCGCTGCCAGGCATCGGACACGCCTGCGGGCACAACGTCATCGCGGCCGCCGGCGTGGGCGCCTATCTGGCGGCGGCGCGGGCTATCGATGCCGCCGCGCCCGTGTGCATCGAACTGCAGGGCACCCCGGCGGAGGAGGGGCACACCGGCAAGGAGTACATGATCCGCGGCGGGAGCCTGGACGGGGTGGACGCCGCGCTGATGATCCACGGCTTCGGCTACGACATCGCCGAGCACGTCTGGGTCGGGCGGCGCTCGGCCACCGTGACCTTCCATGGCACGGCCGCGCACGCGAGCTCGCAGCCGTTCATGGGTAAAAACGCCCTCGACGCCGCCTCCCTGATGTACCAGGGGCTGGGCCTGCACCGGCAGCAGATGCCGCCGAGCGACAGGTTGCATGCCGTCATCGCCGAGGGTGGCACCCGGCCCAGCGTGGTCCCGGATAGGGCCGTGGTCGAGGTCTACGCGCGCTCGTTGCGAACCGAGACCTTGCTGGAGTTATCCCGCCGAGTCGATGACATCGCGCGGGGCGCGGCCCTGATGGCGGGAGTCGGCGTGGAGATTGCCTGGGATCCGCACCCGATGTCCCTGCCGGTGCGCAACAACTCCGCGCTGGCCGCCCGGTGGTCCGCCACCCAGCGGCGCCGCGGCCGCGCCCCGCTGCCCGCCGGGATAATCCCGGATAGCCTGGCGGCCTCCACGGACTTTGGCAACGTCTCCCAGCTGGTGCCGGGAATTCACCCCATGGTGCAGGTCAGCCCGCGGGAGGTGGCCCTGCACACCGAGGCCTTCGCTCACTGGTCGGCCACCGAGTCCGCGGAGCGTGCCGCGCTCGACTCCGCGGTGGGCCTGGCCCAGGTCGCCTTTGATTACGCGGCGGATCCGCAGCTGCGAGCAGACGCCTACGCGGAGTTCGCGGCCTTGGGAACGGTCTCGGTGGAAAGCCTGCTGCGCTGGGAAAACTCCTAATAGTGTGGAGGGGTGGCAAGGGGGAGACAGTCCTCCGCGCCTCCCCGGGGCCCGAAGTGGGGGTATGTCCTGGGGGTGGAGGGTCCCGTTATTAAAATTTCAGGTAAATCGCAGGTGAACAAGGTTGCCTGAAACTTAGCTGTACCTAAGTCTTGTCAGGTTAGGGTTTCTTCAGTTAGGTTGTCCTAGGGGAGACAGTTCCGGAATTCCGAAAGGGATTCGTTTCGAAATAAGGATGATTGACAAACCATGAAGATTCGTCGCACCCTGGTTGCCTCGGTAGCCGCCGCTTCGCTGCTGCTGACCGCCTGCTCTTCGGCGGAGGATTCCTCCAATTCCGCCGACAATTCCTCAAACTCCGCTGAGAACACCGCGGCAGACAGCGCTGCCTCGGAGTCCGGCGAGCTGAAGCTGGAAGACAACAACGGAGAACAGACGGTGACCCTGCCGGTCGAGAAACCGGCCGTGACCGACAACCGCGCCTTCGCGGTCCTGGCCGACTGGGGCGTTGAACTCTCCGCAGCACCGCTGAACCTCGTCCCGGATACCCTGGCGGATACCTACAACAAGGACACCGTCGCCGCGGACCTGGGCAGCCACCGCGAGCCGGACCTCGAGGCTTTGGTCGCCGCCGAGCCGGACCTGGTCTGGAACGGCCAGCGCTTCTCCCAGCACCAGGAGGACATCGAAAAGCTGGTGGAGGACACCCCGGTCGTGGACTTCGAGCCGCGCGAGGACAAGGACTTCTTCGAAGAGCTCAAGCGCCACACCACCGCGCTGGGCGAGGTCTTCGAGCACGAGGAAGACGCCCAGAAGCTGATCGACGACCTGGACGCCGCCATCGAGCGCGCCAAGCAGGCCTACGATCCGGAAAAGACCGTCATGGCGGTCAACACCTCCGGCGGCGAGATCGGCTACATCGCTCCGCACGTCGGCCGCACCTTGGGCCCCATCTTCGACCTGCTGGACCTGGACCCGGCTCTGACCGTGAAGGACGGTAGCAGCAACCACGAGGGCGACGACATCTCCGTCGAGGCCATCGCGGAATCCAACCCGGACTGGATCCTGGTCCTGGACCGCGACGGTGCGATCAACTCCGATGAGCCGGACTACACCCCGGGCAAAGACCTGGTGGAAAACAGCGCGGCCCTGAAGAACGTGCAGGCGGTCAAGGACGGCAATGTTTACGTTGCGCCGAAGGACACCTACACTAACGAGTCCATCATTACCTACACCAAGATCCTGAACGAAATGGCTGATGCTTTCGAGAATGCTTAGTACTTCCTACGGCACTTTCCGCAAGTAACCGGATAGCTCCTGCGCTTTTTGACCCGCGCAGGGCCTATCCGGCTTTCGGATATCTACATAGAAGCGGACCATATGCAAGAAACAACACCTAGGCGCTCCCGGTCGAAGCTCTTCGACTGGAAGCTTCTGCTCGGCGTAGGCGGCATCCTCCTGCTCCTAGCGCTCTCGCTGGCGGTGGGCGAGTACGACATCCTGGGCCACGAGGACGGCGGGGAGATGTTCAACACCACTCGCATCCCGCGCACCATCGCGTTGATGTTGGCCGGTGCCGCCATGGCCATGAGCGGGTTGGTCATGCAGCTTTTGACTCAGAACCGTTTCGTGGAGCCGACCACCACCGGCACCACCGAGTGGGCCGGGCTGGGTCTGCTGACTACCATGGTGTTGTTTCCTAGCTCCACCGTGCTGCAGAAGATGGTGGTCGCCGTAGTCTTCTCCTTCGTGGGAACCATGGTCTTCTTCGCGTTCCTGCGGCGGGTGACCCTGCGCTCTTCCCTGATCGTGCCGATCATCGGGATCATGCTGGGCGCGGTCGTCAGCGCGGTCTCGACCTTCGTGGCGCTGACCACGGACTCCCTGCAGCAGCTGGGCATCTGGTTTATGGGCTCGTTCACCTCGGTCTACGAGGGGCAATACGAGGTCCTGTGGCTGGTGCTCGTCGTGCTCATCGCGGTCTTTTTCTTTGCGGACAAGCTGACCGTGGCCGGGCTGGGCGAGGAGATCGCCACCAACGTCGGACTGAACTACAACCGCATGATCCTCATCGGCACGGGGCTTATCGCCGTGGCCACCGGCGTGGTCACCGTGGTGGTCGGCGCCCTGCCGTTTTTGGGCCTTATCGTCCCGAACATCGTGAGCCTGTTCCGCGGCGACGACCTGCGCTCCAACCTGCCGTGGGTCTGCCTGCTGGGGATCGCGACGGTCACCGTCTGCGACCTGGTGGGGCGCACCATTATCTCCCCGTTCGAGATGCCCGTGTCCGTCATCCTGGGGATCATCGGCGCGGTCGTGTTCGTGGTCCTGATTGTGAGGTCGACCCGTGGTAAATAAGACTGTTTCTACTTCTACTTCCGCCCCGGCTACTGCCTCCGCGCGCGACGTCGGGGCTTTCCAGTCCGCCGCCGCGCAGCGCAAGTACGGGGTAATCCTGCTCCTGCTGCTGGTCACCGGCGGCATCTTCGCCGCCGGGTTGCTGGCGTGGGATAATCCGATGGACTTCGGCACGCGCGGATTCTGGCTCATCGCCGAGCGCCGCGCCGATGCCGTCATCGCCATGGCCGTGGTGGCCATCTGCCAGGCGGCCGCGACGGTGGCCTTCCACACCGTGACCAACAACCGCATCCTCACCCCGTCCATCATGGGCTTTGAGGCTTTGTACGTGGCGATTAACACCGCGACCATCTTCTTCCTCGGCGCGGCCGGTCTGACCAATGCCCGCAACATCACCACGTTCCTGGTCCAGGTCGCGCTCATGGTCCTGCTGTCGCTGGTGCTCTACTCGTGGCTGCTGACCAACCGCTCCAACAACATGCACGCGATGCTGCTGGTTGGCGTGGTCATCGGCGGCGGGTTGGGCTCGTTGTCAACGTTCATGCAACGCATGCTGACCCCCTCCGAATTCGACGTGCTCACGGCCCGTCTGTTCGGCTCCGTCAACAACGCCGACTCGGACTATTACCCGGTGGCCATCCCGCTGATGCTGGTTGCCGCGGCCGCGCTGTACCTCAACTCGCGCCGGCTCAACGTGCTCGCGCTGGGACGCGACGCCTCGACCAACCTGGGCGTGAACCACCGGACCAACGCCATTTTCACGCTCATCATGGTCTCCATCCTCATGGCGGTGACCACCGCGCTGGTGGGCCCAATGACCTTCCTAGGCTTCCTGGTCGCTACGCTGGCATACCAGTTTGCCGAGACCTACGATCACCGTTTCTTGTTCCCAATGGCCGTGGCCATTGCCTTTGCCGTGCTCACCGGGGCGTATTTCATCATGCAGCACGTCTTCTACGCCCAGGGCGTGGTCTCCATCATCATCGAGTTGGTCGGCGGTACTGTCTTCCTCTTCGTCATCTTGAGAAAGGGTCGCCTGTGATTTCCCTAAAACACGTCGCGAAAAGCTACAGCGGCGAGACCAACATCGGTCCCGTCGATCTGGAAATCCCCTCCGGTGGCATCACCTCCCTGGTCGGACCGAACGGCGCTGGCAAGTCGACCCTGCTGACGATGATCGGCCGCCTGCTGGAGATGGACGAGGGAACAATCGAGATCGCCGGCTACGACATCGGGAAGACCAAGTCGAAGGATCTAGCCCGCATTGTTTCCATCCTGCGGCAGGAAAACCACTTCATCACGAAGCTGACGGTCCGGCAGCTGGTGGGCTTCGGCCGCTTCCCGTATTCCCAGGGGCGCCTGACCGATGAAGACGAGGAGATCATCTCCAAGTACATCGACTTCCTCCACCTGCGCGAGTTTGAGGGCCGCTACCTGGATGAGCTCTCCGGCGGCCAGCGCCAGCGCGCGTATGTGGCCATGGTCCTGTGCCAAGAGACCGACTACGTCCTGCTGGACGAGCCGCTCAACAACCTGGACATCTCCCACTCCGTGGAGATGATGCGCCACCTCAAGCAGGCCGCGCGGGAATTCGGCCGCACGATCGTGCTGGTCATCCACGACATTAACTTCGCCGCCAAGTACTCGGACAATATCTGCGCGGTCAAGGGCGGCGAGGTCGTCGCCTTCGGTAGCCCGGAAGAGATCATGAAGGACGAGATCCTCACCCCGATCTTCAACACCCCGATCCAGGTCATCGACGGACCTGACGGGTTGCTGGCCTGCTACTACTAGCCCCACGGGCGGCAGATACAAGACGACAACCGGCCCCTAAAAACGTGCTGCAAGCGCTACCGGCGGTGCCCCGCCGGCGGGGGAGGGGTCGTGCTAGTAGGTTGAAGGCCATGACCAGTTTCCTCGAGCGCCACCAGGTGGCTTTCTACCTCCTGGCGATCGCGGCCGGACTAGCATTCAGCGGCCTGCCGTTGGGCTGGCTCGAGTACCCGGCGCTGGCGCTGCTGCTTTTTGCCACCTTCATGGCCATCCCACTCGAGAAGGTCCGCCCGGACTGGCGCTACCTGCGCGCCTCCCTTACCCTCAACTTCCTCGGGGTGCCGCTCATCGCGGCGGTGCTGGCCCTCTTCCTCAAGGACCTCGAGGTTAAAACCGCGGTGATCATGGTGCTGCTCGCGCCCTGCATTGACTACGTGGTGGTCTTTACCCGGCTGGCGGGAGGCAACGTGGCGGCCATCGCGACCAGCACGCCATTCCTCTTCCCAGTACAGGTGGCCGTCATCCCGGTCGCCCTGCACCTCGTCATCGGGGGAGGGGATATGTCCTTCCCGGTTGCTCCCATGCTCCAGGCGTTCGTAGGCCTCATCGTCATCCCCTTTGGCCTGGCCTGGGCAGTGCAGCACACGCGCGCCAAGGAGAAAATAAGCAACGTCACCGATGACTGGATGGTCCCGGTCATGTGCCTGACCCTCTTCGTCATTGCGACGGTGCATTCGCCGGGGCTGGGGGAGAACCTGCCGCGGCTTATTCCGGCACTTGTTTGTTACGTGTTGTTCATCTTCGCCGCGGTCGGCCTGGCTCTGGCACTGGGGCGGGCGCTGAACTTCCAGAGGCAGGACCGCATTGCGCTGATGCTGACGACGATGACCCGCAACTCACTGGTCATCATGCCCTTCGCCCTGGCCCTGCCGGAGGGATTTTCATTCGTCCCGGTGGCCATCATCATGCAGACCGTGGTCGAGCTAGTGGCGTTAAGTGCAGTAGTGAAAATAGCCCGTCTACCTGCGGATAAACATTAAGGTAAAAGGCGATTTGGTGTCTTGGCGAAGAACGCGCTATATTAATTCGAGTCGCCGCGAGGTAGCCGTGAGGTTAACGGGTGGTGACGGTGTTTGACTTTGTTTACGGTTGTGAGTAAGGTTGAACAAGCCGCTTTGAACAGTTGGTTGTTGCTGATTGTTGGGGCGTGCCAGTGATGTTTGAGAACTCAATAGTGTGCCAATGTACTTTTTGCATTTGTGTGGATGGTTGTGTTGGTGTGTGCCGGATGGCGCTTTCAGTTGGGGTGTCATTGAAATATAATTGTTTCTTTCTGGCTGCATTGATGTGATTGTTCATGTTTTGTGAATTTTTCATTTTTTCTTTGTAGTAATTCTTTTTTGGTCAGTATGCAGCGCATGGTTTGTGTGTTGTGTGTTGGTTTTGTTTGTTAGGTTTGGGCTTTTCACGAGCCTTTTTGTGGAGAGTTTGATCCTGGCTCAGGACGAACGCTGGCGGCGTGCTTAACACATGCAAGTCGAACGGAAAGGCTTCAGCTTGCTGGAGTACTCGAGTGGCGAACGGGTGAGTAACACGTGGGTGATCTGCCCTGCACTTCGGGATAAGCCTGGGAAACTGGGTCTAATACCGGATAGGACCGCACTTTGGTGTGTGTGGTGGAAAGTTTTTTCGGTGTAGGATGAGCCCGCGGCCTATCAGCTTGTTGGTGGGGTAATGGCCTACCAAGGCGGCGACGGGTAGCCGGCCTGAGAGGGTGGACGGCCACATTGGGACTGAGATACGGCCCAGACTCCTACGGGAGGCAGCAGTGGGGAATATTGCACAATGGGCGGAAGCCTGATGCAGCGACGCCGCGTGGGGGATGACGGCCTTCGGGTTGTAAACTCCTTTCGCCAGGGACGAAGCGTTTTGTGACGGTACCTGGATAAGAAGCACCGGCTAACTACGTGCCAGCAGCCGCGGTAATACGTAGGGTGCGAGCGTTGTCCGGAATTACTGGGCGTAAAGAGCTCGTAGGTGGTTTGTCGCGTCGTCTGTGAAATTCCGGGGCTTAACTCCGGGCGTGCAGGCGATACGGGCAGGCTTGAGTACTGTAGGGGTAACTGGAATTCCTGGTGTAGCGGTGAAATGCGCAGATATCAGGAGGAACACCGATGGCGAAGGCAGGTTACTGGGCAGTTACTGACGCTGAGGAGCGAAAGCATGGGTAGCGAACAGGATTAGATACCCTGGTAGTCCATGCCGTAAACGGTGGGCGCTAGGTGTGAGACCCTTCCACGGGTTTTGTGCCGTAGCTAACGCATTAAGCGCCCCGCCTGGGGAGTACGGCCGCAAGGCTAAAACTCAAAGGAATTGACGGGGGCCCGCACAAGCGGCGGAGCATGTGGATTAATTCGATGCAACGCGAAGAACCTTACCTGGGCTTGACATATTTAGGTTCGCGGCAGAGATGTCGTTTCCCTTTGTGGCCTTTATACAGGTGGTGCATGGTTGTCGTCAGCTCGTGTCGTGAGATGTTGGGTTAAGTCCCGCAACGAGCGCAACCCTTGTCTTATGTTGCCAGCATTTGGTTGGGGACTCATGAGAGACTGCCGGGGTTAACTCGGAGGAAGGTGGGGATGACGTCAAATCATCATGCCCCTTATGTCCAGGGCTTCACACATGCTACAATGGTCAATACAATGCGTTGCGACACTGTGAGGTGGAGCTAATCGCTTAAAGTTGGCCTTAGTTCGGATTGGGGTCTGCAACTCGACCCCATGAAGTCGGAGTCGCTAGTAATCGCAGATCAGCAATGCTGCGGTGAATACGTTCCCGGGCCTTGTACACACCGCCCGTCACGTCATGAAAGTTGGTAACACCCGAAGCCGGTGGCCCAAACGTGTTAGGGAGCCGTCGAAGGTGGGATCGGCGATTGGGACGAAGTCGTAACAAGGTAGCCGTACCGGAAGGTGCGGCTGGATCACCTCCTTTCTAAGGAGTTTTCATTTATTGGCCCACGGTTGTGGGTGTTGGTGGCTGATGTGTCTGTGTATGGCACTGTCATCATTTGTTTAATCGGGTGGACGCATGCCCCCAGTGAATGAGGCTGGGTGCAATCATTCTTTTTCGCAAATGCTTATATTCCATGTGTTGGTTTGTTTTGGGTATGTTGGTGCATTGTTGGGTGTCTGGGGCATTAGTGTTGTCCTGGTGCTAACACACGACTAGCAGTTGGCCATGGTGTGGTTGGTTGTGGTGTGTGTTGGGTGTTGTGTGAGAACTGTATAGTGGACGCGAGCATGTACTGCATGTGAGCAACTGTTGTGGTTGTTTGTGTGTGGTGTGATGTGATTTCTTGTTTTTCTTAATTTTTGTGTGTTCACCCGCCATGAGGGCAGTCTTTGTGGGCTGTGTTTGTGGTGGTGTGTGTTCGTTGTGTGAAGGGCGCATGGTGGATGCCTTGGTATTGTGTGCCGATGAAGGACGTGTCAGGCTGCGTTAAGCCTCGGGGAGTTGTCAAGTAAGCGTTGATCCGAGGATGTCCGAATGGGGAAACCTGCCACTCGTTGTGGGGTGGTACCTGCCCATGAATTCATAGTGGGTGTGGGGGTTACGCGGGGAAGTGAAACATCTCAGTACCCGTAGGAGAGGAAAATAATAATGATTCTGCTAGTAGCGGCGAGCGAACGTGGATGAGGCTAAACCGTGTGTGTGTGATACTTGGTAGGGGTTGCGCATGCGGTGTTGTGGGGTTTCAACGTTGAAGTGTCTACCAGTGCTTCGTTGTGGTGTGTGTGTTAGCTGAATTGGCTTGGAATGGTCAACCGGAGTAGGTGAGAGTCCTGTAGGTGAAGGCATACTTGTCATGATTGTTGTTGTCCCCGAGTAGCAACGGGCTCGTGGAATCTGTTGTGAATCTGCCGGGACCACCCGGTAAGCCTAAATACGTGCAATAACCGATAGTGTATTGAGTACCGTGAGGGAATGGTGAAAAGTACCCCGGGAGGGGAGTGAAATAGTTCCTGAAACCATGTGCTTACAATCCGTCAGAGCACTTGTTTGTGTGTGATGGCGTGCCTTTTGAAGAATGAGCCTGCGAGTCAGCGGCATGTCGCGAGGTTAACCCGTGTGGGGTAGCCGTAGGGAAACCGAATCCTAATGGGGTGTTGTCAGTGGCATGTCCTGGACCCGAAGCGGGGTGATCTACCCATGGCCAGTGTGAAGCAGCTGTAAGAGGTTGTGGAGGCGCGAACCCACGTAGGTTGAAAACTGCGGGGATGAGTTGTGGGTAGGGGTGAAAGGCCAATCAAACTCCGTGATAGCTGGTTCTCCCCGAAATGCATTTAGGTGCAGCGTTACGTTTTTTAAGCCTAGTGGAGGTAGAGCTACTGGTTGGTTGAGCGGGACTACAATCTTAGCAACATCAGCCAAACTCCGAATGCCGCTAGTGTGTGCGTGGCAGTGAGACTGTGGGGGATAAGCTTCATAGTCGAGAGGGAAACAGCCCAGATCGCCGGTTAAGGCCCCTAAGGGTATGCTAAGTGGAAAAGGATGTGGGATCGCGAAGACAGCCAGGAGGTTGGCTTAGAAGCAGCCATCCTTGAAAGAGTGCGTAATAGCTCACTGGTCGAGTGGTTCTGCGCCGACAATGTAGTGGGGCTCAAGCATACCGCCGAAGCCGCGGCAACAATGTTTTGTTGGGTAGGGGAGCGTCGTGCACGTGTGGAAGCAGTATCGTAAGGCGCTGTGGAGTGTGTGCGAGTGAGAATGCAGGCATGAGTAACGAATTGGTAGGTGAGAATCCTACCCGCCGGATGACTAAGGGTTCCTGGGTCAAGTTCGTCTTCCCAGGGTGAGTCGGGACCTAAGGCGAGGCCGACAGGCGTAGTCGATGGATAACCAGTTGATATTCTGGTACCCGTATATCCGCGCCCAATGGTAAAGCAGTGATACTAACCACCCATATCGCCATGTACTCGCCCTTTCGAGGGCATTGTCGTGGTTGATATGCGTGGGGCCTGAACTGTGGTCCAAGCGATGGGGTGACACAGGTTGGTAGCCATGCCACTTATTGGATTGTTGGTGTAAGCGTGCAGACTGTGGTGTAGGTTAAATCCGCACCATGTATGGTCGAGGCGTGATGCGTAGCCCGTGAGGGTGAAGTTGGTGATCCTGTACTGTCGAGAAAAGCCTCTAGTGAGTGGGTGTACGGCCCGTACCCTAAACCGACACAGGTAGTCAGGTTGAGTATACTAAGGCGTTCGGGTGAACTGTGGTTAAGGAATTCGGCAAAATGCCCCCGTAACTTCGGGAGAAGGGGGGCCACTGCTGGTGCCATACTCTTTGCGGTGTGTGTGCTGGTGGTGGTCGCAGAGAATAGAGGGGTCCGACTGTTTATCAAAAACACAGGTCCATGCGAAGACGTGAAGTTGATGTATATGGACTGACGCCTGCCCGGTGCTGGAAGGTTAAGAGGACCTGTTAGGAACCTTTGGTTCCGAAGCGGAGAATTTAAGCCCCAGTAAACGGCGGTGGTAACTATAACCATCCTAAGGTAGCGAAATTCCTTGTCGGGTAAGTTCCGACCTGCACGAATGGCGTAACGAGACCTCTGCTGTCTCAACCACAGGCCCGGTGAAATTGCATTACGAGTAAAGATGCTCGTTACGCGCGGCAGGACGAAAAGACCCCGGGACCTTCACTATAGCTTGGTATTGGTATTTACTATCGTTTGTGTAGGATAGGTGGGAGACTGTGAAGCTATCACGCTAGTGGTGGTGGAGTCGTTGGTGAAATACCACTCTGATGGTAGTGAATGCCTGAACCTTGGCCCATGATCTGGGTTGGGGACAGTGCCTGGTGGGTAGTTTAACTGGGGCGGTTGCCTCCCAAAATGTAACGGAGGCGCCCAAAGGTTCCCTCAGCCTGGTTGGCAATCAGGTGGTGAGTGTAAGTGCACAAGGGAGCTTGACTGTGAGAGTGACGGCTCGAGCAGGGACGAAAGTCGGGACTAGTGATCCGGCACCTACTTGTGGATGTGGTGTCGCTCAACGGATAAAAGGTACCCCGGGGATAACAGGCTGATCTTCCCCAAGAGTCCATATCGACGGGATGGTTTGGCACCTCGATGTCGGCTCGTCGCATCCTGGGGCTGGAGTAGGTCCCAAGGGTTGGGCTGTTCGCCCATTAAAGCGGCACGCGAGCTGGGTTCAGAACGTCGTGAGACAGTTCGGTCTCTATCCGCCGCGCGCGTTGAAACTTGAAGAAGGCTGTCCCTAGTACGAGAGGACCGGGACGGACGTACCTCTAGTGTGCCAGTTGTCACGCCAGTGGCAGGGCTGGTTGGCTACGTACGGGAGGGATAACCGCTGAAAGCATCTAAGCGGGAAGCCTGTTTTAAGATGAGGTTTCATTATTAGGCCCCCGGAAGACTACCGGGTTGATAGGCCAGACCTGGACGCATCGTAAGATGTGGAGGCTACTGGTACTAATCGGCCAAACAACCAACACCACACAAACTGGTTTTGTGTGGAACAAAACAAAACACAAGATATCGTCACTTTGTCGTGTTCGCGTCCACTATGCAGTATCTGACACAACACCCCGGACCAGACACCACATGTGTGTCCCGGATGTTTGTCGGTGGTCAATAGCGGCAGGGAAACGCCCGGACCCATTCCGAACCCGGAAGCTAAGCCTGCGTCGCGCCGATGGTACTGCAACCGGGAGGTTGTGGGAGAGTAGGTTACCGCCGACACCAAACGAAAGAATAACTTAATAAGTAGAAGCGCTCGGTAGGGCAGTCACCCGATGACTGTCTTACCGAGCGCTTTAGCATTCTCAGACTTCTGTACGCGCCCAACAACCATGCCAGTGGGAAAGGACTTCGGGAGGATCGATGTTCTACCCTTGTGCGCTAACCCGGTTTTGGGCTATTGCTCCCAGGTGATTATTGTCACTGTCATCGGAGGGTCTAGAATGACGAGCTAGTGTCTGCCTCTTTAGAAAGTTCGGATTTACACCATGCCCTTTAGCTCTTTTGACAGTGCGATTAGTAGCCGCGGTTATGTCACCCCAGAAATGGAGAAGGTGTGGTCCGTTCGCGAGACCATCGCCGGATGGTACGCCGTGGAGGCGTCGTTGGCGGCGGCGCAGGGGCAGGTGGGGATGATCCCGGAATCCGCGGCGGCTGCCATCGTGGACAACGCCACGGTCAGCTCTGAGGTAGAGGAGGCTATTAGCCGGGGCGCAATGGGCAACCCCTTCACCCTGGGCCTGGATGCGCTGCGCGCGGAGCTCCCCGAGGACGCCCGCGGCTGGGTCCACTTCGGGGCGACGACCCAAGACATCCTGGATACCGGGCGCGCGCTGCAGATCAAGGCGAGCTTGGATCTGATCATGCGCACCTTGCGCCGCCTGATCGACGTACTCGTGGACCTAGCGCATGAGCACGCAGATACGGTGATGGTTGCGCGCACCAATGGGCAGTATGCTCTGCCGACCACTTTGGGCTACCGCGTGGCTACGTGGGTCAAGGCGCTGCGCCGTTGCTACGGGCGGCTGCAAATTACGCGCGATCACGTGTTGCTCGTGCAATTCTCCGGCGCGGTGGGCACCTATGCCGCGATGGGAGAATACGGTTCGACTGTCGCACGCCTGGTCGCTCGCCGCTTGGGGCTAGAGTTCGAGGAAATCGCCTGGCACGCACAACGAGATACGATCACGGAGCTTGCGTGTACCGTCAGCATCTACGGCCAAACTTTGGCCAAGATCGCAGAAGACCTCTTTGAGATGCAGCGCTCCGACGCCGGCGAGGCTGAGGAGGAACTAGACCCGCACTTCTCTGGCTCAAGTACTATGCCGCAGAAGCGGAACCCGTTTACGACCATGAAGATCTCCGCAGCCGCGCGTATGGCGGCGGGCGCGGCGTCCACCATGCTGACCCAGACGCCCAGCGCGGATGAGCGCGACCACCGTGCCATTGAGGTCGAGCGCGATTGTTTGCCGCGTATCTTCGCCGCCGTGGAAGGTGCCGGTCGTAAGCTCGAGAAGCTCCTTGGCAACCTTTCTTTCGATGCGGATGCCCTACGTGCCAACGTCGAAGCCGAGGGCGTGTTAACCATGACCGAAGCCATCATGATGGAGTTCGCGAAGGTCATTGGTCACGGACCGGCGCACGACCTAGTCCAGGACTTCGCCACCCAGTACCGGGACACGGGGATTAGCCTGGAAAACTTTGTTGCGGGCCGTCCCGAGGTCGCTGATCAACTGAAGTTCGTGGATCTAACAGAAATCCAACGCCCGGAGAACTATACGGGCCTAGCAAGCGAAATCGCCCGCGCTATTTAGTAGCACGGGCGATTGAGCAGTAGAGGATTACCTACGGCGGAGCAGAAGGGCTGCCAGGATGATGAGCAGGAGGATGCCGCCGCCAGCGGCGATCCACATCAGGTTGATGCCGCCTTCGTCGGAGTCGGATTCCTGAGCCTGCTGGTCGGTGTCGGTGCCTTCAGGCTTCTCGGCCTCAGAAGATTCGGTCTCTTCCTCCTCGGCAGCCGGCGGGGCGTCGGACGGCGGTGGCCCGTCAGCGGTAACTAGGCGCCACTCCGGGCCGTCGAGCTTTTCGCCTTCGACATCGAAACCGATCTTGTAGGGCTGGTCGACACCAGTTGTTCCCTCGCCCACCCCGTAGTTCATGGAGACTCCGATGTAGTAGTCGCCCGCAAGAGATAATTTGCCACCGGCCCTGTTTTTTTCGCGATTGTTAAAGAGGACCGGCTTCTCCGTCGTTGCGGTATCCGAATCAGAGCCCTCCTTGTAAGGAGGGCTGACGGACAAGTCGTCGATTTCAAGACGGTGGGGCGAGTAGATGACCCCCTCGATACGGTCGTAATCCTCGCGCTCCGATTTACCGGTTCGAATGGTCACCACCGGACGTTGGCCCCATTCCACCGGTACCTTATAGAAGCGGTATTCACCTGGCACGATCGTATCGGAGTAGGCGCCGGGCTTGACCTCGACGGCGTCGGAGAAACCGGTACCGCCGGTGATGGGAGCGGCATCATTCAGGGGAAGGTCGGAGTGGTTTTCCTGCTTATTGTTGGAGTCATCCTTAGGGAGGTTTTCCACGGGCTTTTCGTCGGGGATGGGCTCGTACGCGACCTGAACCTCAAAGGACGCTTCGTTATCAACCTCATCATCGCTGTACCACACGTCGTAGCCAAGGTACCACTGGGCGTCGTCGCAGTCGTCGCCCTCAGTGGCTTCTATAGCAGCGACCACAGGATCCGGCGGAGCGTACGCAGTGAGGGAAGTGCTTCCGTCCACTAACCCTATTTCGCCGGCGGTGCAATCCATACCGTTGGAGGTATTATCTATCTCGTCAAGGTGGTAGTAAAGGTCATGGTGAACACCGGAATTACTACCCGCGTCACCGGTGGCGTCGCGGTCAGGGTAACCGGTGACGGAGACGTAGGCGTTGTAGCCTTCGGGGACGGCGACGCGGATGTAGCGCAGGCCTTGGTCCTGGTCGTCGTTGGGGGTCAAGCGGGTGTGGTAGAGGCCTTCGCCCAGCCATTTGGCGTCTTCGACGGTGTCGGCGAACTCGAATTCCGTGCCGGCGGCTTTGTAGGTGTTCACGGCGCGCTGAGACAGGAATTTCAGATCCTCGGTGAGCTTGTCAGCGTCGTCTGCCTGGCGGTACTCGCCGCCGGTGGCTTCGGAGATGCACTCGAGTTCTTCGCGGGCTTCGTCGTCGACCTTGAAGCCGACGGTGTGGATGGCAAGTCCCACTCCGTCGTCGGCCAGTTCCTTGGCCACGGTGCACACCTCTGGCGGTGCGCAGGTATCAATGCCGTCGGAAACCAAGATGATGGAGCGGTCTCCTTCGTCGGGCAGTTCATCTGCGGCGTGGCGCAGGGCGTTGCCCATCGGGGTGTATCCGGTGGGAGTCAGGTCGTCGATACCTTTGCTGAACTTGTCCCGGTCGAGTTTGCCGACGGGGGAGAGGGTCTCAATGTCCTGGCAGCCGACCTCGTGGTTGTCGGGCGCGTCGGTTTCGTTCGCACCGTAGGCGACTAGGCCCATGGTGGCGGTATCGGGCAGTCCGTCGAGGAGTTCGTGGGCGGCCTTTTTGGCTGAGTCCATTCGGGTGCCGTCGCCGTCGGGTTGGAGCATAGAGCTGGAGGCATCCATGATGAGCACCGAGGAAGCTTGGGAGTCGCCTTTGGCGTCGTCTTGCGCGGTAGCGGTCGGTGCCCAGATACCGGTGAAGGCTGCCAGTAGAGCGAGGATCGCGACCAGGGCGGTGACTGGCTGTGGGTATTGTCCTGTTCGTGTCATGGTGTTTCTCGTTTTACTTTCATAAGTGAGATGGGGCACATTAAACATATATTGATCGGACAACTGTCGCTACTTAAGTCGGTTACGGCTTTGTAACAATGCTTAGATATACGAAACTGCCCACGCCAATGGATGACGCGGGCAGTTGGTGAGTTGGGGCTAAGAGAGCTCTGGCGGCTAGAGGATCAACAGGTCGAACTTGGTGGCCTTGACGTCGCTCAGGCGCCTGCGGGCCCGTTCGAGGCGCTGCCACTGGTCCTGGGGGATGGACTTGCGGGCGATGTCGACGACCTCCTGGTCGGGGGTGCCCCACGCGATGGGCATCGGGGAGATCTGCTGCCAGTGGTTCCTGTCCGAGTTAGTGTGGTGCCCGCCGATCGCGGCGACGGGGACCTTGGTACCGACCTTACGGTCTACGCCGGGGATGGAATTTACCCGGCGCAGCGCGGCGCCCCAGCGGGGCTCGGCTTCCGGATCGACGTTGGTGTTGACCAGGGCCAACAGGTACATCTCCCGGTCGGTGACCTCAGCGATGACGCCGGGGGCGAGCGGGTAGGAGTCGTAGAGCTGCTGGGCCGTGCCCACCTTGCGGGAGGAGAGAACGCCGACCACGGCGCACATGATGCCGAACAGGATGATGCCCAGCCCGACAGTAAAACCCCACGCGGACTCGACGAAGTACCAAAGCGCCGCGCCGATAATCACCAGGAGCACGCCCATGATGAGTCCGGACATCAGCAGCCGCTTGGAATCCCGGAGCAGTTCGTTGTGCTTTTTCGCGAAGGCCTCATCGACCTCAAATTTAAAGATCTTCATCGCTACCCAAGTCTACTGCGTCGACCAGACGGTAAGCATATCCCTGCTCCGCGAGGAATCGCTGCCGGTGGAGAGCAAACTCGGCGTCCACGCTGTCGCGGGTGACTACGGTGTAGAACTCGGCTTCGTTATCGTCGGCCTTGGGGCGCAGCAGGCGGCCCAAGCGCTGGGCTTCTTCCTGGCGCGAGCCGAAGGTGCCGGAGACCTGGATGGCCAGGGCGGCCTCCGGGAGATCGATGCTGAAGTTTGCCACCTTGGAGACCACCAGGGTGGTGGTCTCACCGGCGCGGAAAGAGCGGAAGGCCTCCTCGCGCTTGGCGGTCGAGGTGCGGCCGTCAATAACGGGCGCGTCGAGGCGTTCACCGATGGTCTTGAGTTGGTCGATAAAACCGCCGATAATGAGCGTCGGAATACCTGGGTGGGCAGCCACGAGCTGGTCGACCACGCGGTATTTCGCCTCCGCGCTGGCTGCCAGCCGGTATCGGTCCCGCGTCGGCGCGGTCGCGTACGTCATGCGCTCCTCCGGCGTCATTTCCACGCGGACCTCGGTGCACTCGGCGGTGGCGATATATCCGGCGTTTTCCAGGTCCTTCCACGGGGCGTCGTAGCGCTTGGGCCCGATCAGCGAGAAGACGTCACCTTCCAGGCCGTCCTCGCGGATAAGGGTGGCGGTAAGGCCTAGACGGCGCCGCGACTGGAGGTCGGAGGTCATACGGAAGACCGGGGCGGGCAAAAGGTGGACCTCATCGTAGATGATAAGGCCCCAGTCGCGGGAGTCGAACAGATCCAGCGCGGCGTATTCCCCGCGGGTCTTGCGCGTGACTACCTGGTAGGTCGCGATGGTCACCGGCTTGATCTCTTTCTTTTCGCCGGAGTACTCGCCGATCTCCGAGGCGGTCAGGCTCGTGCGGCGCAGCAGCTCATCGCGCCACTGGCGTCCGGCCACCGTGTTGGTCACCAGGATCAGGGTGGTGGCTTGGGCGCGGGCCATCGCGGCGGCGCCGACCAGGGTCTTGCCCGCGCCGCAGGGCAGTACCACCACGCCGGAGCCGCCCTCCCAGAAGGAATCCGTGGCCTGGCGCTGGTAGTCGCGCAGCTGCCAGCCGCTTTCGGTCAGGGCAATCGGGTGGGACTCGCCGTCGACATATCCGGCGGTATCGCTGGCCGGCCAGCCGACCTGCAGCAGCGCCTGCTTCAGGCGGCCGCGGTGGGACGGCGGCACCGCGAAAGTGTTTTCGTCAATCCGGGCGCCCAACAGCGGGGCTACCTTCTTGTGGCGCTCCAGCTCCGCGAGAATGGCCGGTTCCGCCGAGGTGAGGATGAGGCCGTGGGCTGGGTGCTTGTCAATGTTGACGCGGCCGTAGCGCGACATCGTCTCCGCGACGTCGACGAGCAGCGCCTGCGGGACGGGGAAGCGGGAGTAGCTTTCTAGTACATCCACGACTTGTTCGGCGTCGTGGCCGGCGGCGCGGGCGTTCCACAGCGCCAGGGGCGTGATGCGGTAGGTGTGGATATGCTCCGGCGCGCGTTCGAGTTCTGCGAAGGGGGCAAGCGCCCGGCGGGCGCTATCGGCCTCCGGGTGATCGACCTCCAGCAGGACGGTCTTGTCGGATTGGACGATGAGCGGGCCGGGCATAGGGCGGTGGTTCTCCTCGAAAACGGTCGGGGGCAACCTAGCGCGGTTTGAGCCTTGAGGCTGGCTTGAGCCTTGAGGCTGGCTTGAGCCTTGAGGCTGGCTTGAGCCTTGGGGCCTAGCCCTTGAGGGCAGCGCGCCAGGTCATTTTCTTTCCGTTATTGAGGATAGCGCCGCGGTAGATGCGGGCAACCAACCAGATGACCGCGGCGGTGGTTGCTGCGAAAAGCAGGTAGGACAGCGCCAGCTGGGCGGCGCCGAAGTTGCCCACCGCGTACTGCATCGGGGCGGTCAGCATGGAAAACGGCGGCAGCCAGCCGGCCACCTGCAAGAGCGTGGAGTCCAGGCTGTTCCAGCCGAAGGCGGGGACATAGGCGGTGAGGATGAGCAGGATGAGGATCGGGGTCTGCGTGGACTGGAGGTCTTCGGTGCGCTGGATGAGGGAGCCGGCCGCGGCGTAGAGGCTGCCGAAGAAGAGCAGGCCCAGCAGGCAGCCGACCAGCATGACGCCGAAGAGGCCCCAGTCGAGCGAGAAATGGTCCGAGAACTCGGTAAACGCCAGGGCGGCGGCGCCGGCGCCGACGAGCACCAGGGTGGTCACGAAGCCGAAGATGGTAACCCCCAGGATCTTGCCGGCCAGGAAGTCCAGCGGGCGGACGGAGGAGAGGATAATTTCCACCACACGGGAGGACTTCTCCTCGGTCACGCGGCCGCCGACCAGGCTGGCGAAGGTGATGACGGAGAAGATGATGATCATCGCCGCGGCCAGCACGGTCAGCACGGAGAAGATCTCGTCCTCGCTGCTGGCCGCGCCGTCGGTCTCATCCACGCTGACGAGGTTGACCGTGGTCTCCGGCAGCGCTTGGGCGTAGTCGGCGGGGCTAACTCCCAGCTCCTGCAGGGCGGTCTGACTGGAATACGCCTCGACTACCTGGTTGATGGTGGCGGTCATGGTCTGGCTGGGATTCCCGTCCTGACTGATGAGGTCCCAACCCTCGTCGCCGGGGACCAAGGCGGCCTCGGCGTCGCCGTTGCGGACTAGCTCGGCGGCCTGGTCCGCATCGTCAGCCCCGCGGGCGTCCAGCCCGCTGTTGTCGAAGGCCTCGGTGGGCATCTCGACGACGGCGACGGTATCTGGCTCGTCGTCGGAGCCTAAGAAGAAGTTGGCGGCGGTGATGCCGCCGATGGTCACCAGCAGCAAGAGGGCGACGGTGATTTGGACGGCGCGGGTCTTGGCTGTGATGGCCATCTCGCGCTTGGCCACGGTCCAGATGGTGGCGGGGGAAGAATAGCGCATGGGTTTAGGCCTCCTGGGTAGTCGAAGAGACGACGTCGCGGAACAATTCGGTCAGGTCAGGGACCACGCGGCCGAATGCGTGGACGGGCCCGGCCTGGAGGGCGGCACGGAGGATGGTCTGGTCGTCCACGCCCTCGGCGGTGAGCACCACGTGCTCGGGGCCTTCCTCGACGACCTCGCAGCCGGGCGGGTACCAGCCGCGGGCCTCCGTGGCCACGCGGTAGCGCACCGGTCCGGAGGTTCGCAGCTCCTCGACTCCGCCTTCTGCGACGAGCCGGCCGTGGGAGAGGATGCCCACGCGGTCGCACAGGCGCTGGACCAAGTCCAGCTGGTGGGAGGAGAAGAGCACGGCCGCGCCGGAGCGGGCGCGCTCGACGAGCATTTCACTCATGACCTCCACGGCCACCGGGTCGAGCCCGGAGAAGGGCTCGTCCAGGATGAGCACGTCTGGGGAGTGGATAAGCGAGGCGGCCAGCTGCACGCGCTGCTGGTTACCCAGCGACAGATCGTCCAGCTTGTCGTCCTTGCGCTCGCCCAGGCCGAGACGCTCGAGCAGCTCGCCGGCCTTGGCCTTGCCCTCCGAGGTAGGGATGCCGTGGAGGGAGGCGAAGAAGGTCAGCTGGCTTATCAGCGACTCCTTGCCGTAGAGGCCGCGCTCTTCCGGCATGTAACCGATCCGGCGGCGGTTGCTGTCATCCAGCGGCTCGCCGTCCAGGCGGACCTGGCCGGAGTCGGTGGACAGCACGCCCAGCGCGATGCGCATGGTGGTGGACTTACCGGCGCCGTTGGAGCCGACGAAGCCATAAATCTCACCCGCGTCGACGTTGAGCGAAAGATCGTGGAGGACGCGGTGGTCACCGTAGGACTTGTTGAGTTGGTCTAATTCCAGTCGTGGCACAAGGAGGCCTTCCGGGTCGGGTCGATGTTCGTAGTAGAATATTGCATAAACACAATATTGCGTCAAGGGCACTTGCAATATTACCGTCGGAGTAGCTTCGCTGCGTGCCGCGCGGAGGGGCCGGGTCGGCCCGATTAGTCCAGGGCGAGCGAGGTAATCCGGGACAGCGGGATGCGCACGGTCCGCGCCTGGGCGCGGGCGTCGACCTGCCCGCCGGAGACCGTCAGTGGTGTGGCCCGTAAGGACTTCTGCGTCCCGGTCTTGGTGGCATAACCGATGACCACCGCCCGTCCGGAGCGCACGGCCGCCTGTAGCAGATCCAGGTCCGGGCCGGTTGTCGCCGTCGGCTCGTCGGGGCGACCGGCGCGGACGGCGTCGACCGCGGCGTTTAGGGCGGCCGGGGATAGCTGGCTCGCCGAAGGATGGAAGGCCTTGGGCGGGGGCACGGTCGCCCGCGGCGGGGCGACCTGCACCGTTGCGCCGACGGCGTCCTCGGCGGCGGGGCTCAGGCCGGCGCGGTGGAGCTTGTCCAGCAACGTGCGCAGCGGCAGCTGGGACACCGCCACGGTGGGGGCGAGCAGGCGCAGCTCCGGCACGGCGCTCACCGCCTGAGCAAGCACCGCCGGGTCGTCGCTGCGCAGGTACGCGTTGGCCGGGCCGGCGCGCAGGGCGCCGTGGCGCTGGGCGCTATCTTGCACCAGGTAGCTCACCGGCTGCGGGACCTCGCCCGCGGAGTGCTCGGAAAAGAAATCTTGGAAGTCAGCGGCCGACCAGCCGGCGTCGAAGCCGCGGCGCAGCGACTCCTCGCTGAGCCGGTAGGTGCTGGCCAGGCCGGGTGATTCGAGATCGGCAATAAGGGCCAGCTTCGCCTGGACGGGGCTGGTCAGCGGGCCCGGGGCGATGACGCTGAGGTCACCCTGCAGGAGGAAATAGGAAATCTCCTCCGGCGCGAGATCGGTCGCGTTGCCGGTCAGCGCGGTGGTGGCGCGCCCGCGGGCGATAAGACCCAGCCACTGCGCCTCCGCGGCGAGGGCGGCGATGGTCTCCTCGCCGGTGAGAAGCGCGAAAAGCGGCGAGGAAAAGCGCAGCTCGGCGGCAAACTCCTCCGCGCTGAGTGCACGTGCGCGGTGCCGGTAGACCTCCAAAACGCGCTGCCGGTAGCCGGGCAGGTGCGCGTCGACGGCCTCCTTGTCCAAAGGCCGCTTAGCCGACCACGACTGCCACGGGCTGGCCATCCACGCCTCGATGAGCGCCTGCCAGCGCTCGCCCAGGGCCAGATCCTGCCAGTCCGTCGCGGCCGCGGTGGGGGCCAGGAAGTTGCCCTCGTAGCCGGAGGGCTCGCCGCGGCCGAGCAGGCCGGCGCTATAGCCCAGGTGAATCAGCCGGGTGATGCCCGGCTCCGGCAGGCTCAGCGCCTTGGCAAGCTGTTTCACGCTCGCCTTGCCCACGGACTTGTCCTTGAGCAGGCTGACAGGGCTGCGGCCCAGGTGCTCGATTAGGCGCTCGAGCTCGCGGGCGACGTCGAGTCCGCTGGCAGCCCCGGCGGCATCGGCGGCCGGATCCGGGTGTGGTTCCTCGGGCGGGGCAATCGGCTCGAGCGGGATGACTGGGTGCTTTCGCCCGTGGACGGCGCCAAAGACCGCCCGTGGCAGGCGCAGCGTGCCCGGCTCGGGGCGCAGGACGAACCCGCGCTCTTCGAGCTTCGCCACGGGCTCCTTCGCGAACGTGCTGGCCGCGCTGGCGCCGCCGGCGTGGGCAATCCCCTGAAGCACCTCGAGCTGCTCTTCCGGCAGCTGCGCCAGGTCCGCGGGGGGTAACCTCCACCTGGTTAAGCAGCGACCAGCCAGTTGGCAGCGCCGGCATCACCTCGGCTGGCAGCATCACCTTGTCCGGGCTGGTGCGGTAAAGCAGGGCGCGCTCGCACAGCGCGTCGGTGATGGGAGCCGCCGCGACCGTGGTGGCGTCGACCTCTTCTAGCTCCGCGCCGAGGTTGGCCGCGCGTTCCAGCGCAGCTAACAGGTCAGCCGAGCAGTTGCCCAGCGTGCGGGCGATGGAGGTGCGCAGCAGCAAACGGGTGGCTAGTGGCGCCGGCCCCGGTGGAGGAGGGACCGCGGCGTCGGGGCGGTGCCCGAACAAAGTAGTGAGCTGATCCGAGTCCAAATTAGCGAGGAAATCCCGGTACTGCGCGGTGCGGCTGGGGCCAGAAGGGGTGATACTCATCGTGGAAGACAAGTTTAGTGCCATTTGAGTTACTTTTTTCGCGCGGGTTTGGCACAATAAGGAGTATGTCGAATGTAGAGAAGAAGGGCTTTGTTTCTCCGGCTTGGCCGCAGAACATGGAAGGCCGCGAACACGCCATTACCGAAGTTGCCGCTCCGTTTGCGGGTGCCTCCAGCCCGTACGGTGACGACACCGTCCTGCCGCTGCCGGCAGACAAGCTGAACTACGTGCATCCCTACACGCGCATCAACAAGTAGTTCACCCGTAACAATGCCCGGTCTGCGGACCGGGCATTGTGCTATGCCTTAGCCACTCCTTGCGACGGAGGTGCGGGGGTTGACCTGGGCACGTGGCTCTAGGTTCTGCTGTAGAAATGCCAAAAGGCGCCACCCGGGGTGGGTGGCGCCTTTCTTTTGCTTGTTGGAGATGACTCCGGCCGGGGCGGGACCGGCGTGGACCTTTCTTAGAGGTTCAGGATGGAGTCGATCTGGCCGCGGTTAGCGGTGTAGAAAGCGTTGAAGTCGTGGCGGTTGGCCTCGTAGAACTGCTGGATTGGGGCCGGGACCTGGATGCCGTAGGTGGCCAGCTTGGACTTCACGGCGTTGTAGAGGGCGTCGACGGCGAGTTCGCTGGAGCCAGCGTTCGCGGCCTCCTTGACGGCGGCCGGGGCGTTTGCCGGAGCGGCCGGAGCCGGGGCGGCGTTCGGGTGAGCGCGGTCGGTCGGGGCGGAGTTCAGGCCCAGGCTAGCGGAGCAGGCCGGCCATGCGCCCCAGCCCTGGTTAGCCAGGACTTTCTCGGCGACGAAGATCTGCTGCTCACGGGTAGCGCCATCGGCGGTCGGGGCGAACTCGTTGCCGCCGTAGGCCTGCCAGGTGCCAGCGTTGAACTGCAGGCCACCGTAGTAGCCGTTGCCGGTGTTGATGTTCCAGTTGCCGCCGGCCTCACACTGAGCCAGGCGGTCCCAGTCGGAGTCCGGAGCGGCCGAGGCGGTCGGTGCCATGATGGCAGCGGCGGCACCGACAGCGACGGTGCTAGCCGCGAACTTGGTGGCTACGGAAGTAGTCTTTGCCGAGTGGCGTCCCATTGTTGAAGGTCCTCTCTATTTCCCCGGTCGGTTACAATTCTTTTGCACGGAAAAATTTGGCCGCCGGCGCGGGAAGACGGTTAGTCGGGGATGTCTTCGACCAACGCAGCGGCCAAGTGCCTCGACGACAGACTATCGGTTTATAACGAAAGTGTCACGTTCTCGACACTTTTCGGCACACGGGGGCGGGGCCCGAGTGGTGCGTGTGAAAACCTTAAAGTGGAAACCGCAGGTGAGGCGATCGGCCCCCAGGGAAAAGTTATCCATGTGAGATGAGTCACCACGGTGTTGTTGTGGGCCAATTATTGACTTCATTTTCGGGGCCGCCAGGGGTTAGAATGGTGAGTTCCATTATGAGAAAAAGAAAGTGGTGAACCAACGTGCCCATCGGTAAGGTCAGGTGGTTTGACGCGGAGAAGGGCTTCGGCTTTGCCTCCAACCCGGGGGATGAGGACGTCTACATCGGCCGCAACGTGCTGCCCAAGGGCGTGACCGAGTTGTACCCTGGCCAGCGTATTGAATTCGATTTCGCGGCCGGCCGCCGCGGCCCGCAGGCGCTGCGCGTGAAGGTGCTGGATAGCCCGCGCCGCCGCAGCCCCGGCCGCAAGCCGGAAGAGCTTGGCAGCATGATCTCGGACGTGATGACCGTGCTGGAGACACAAGTGCAGCCGGCCTTAAGCGCCGGGCGTTACCCGGAGCGTAAGACCGGCCGGCAGGTCGCAGAGATCCTGCGCGCCATCGCCAAGGACCTGGACAGCTAGGCCCCGCGGCTGGACAGTTGGGCCCGCGCTGGATGGTCCGCCCAGCGCCTGGGCGGCTAGTTGTTCTGCTCCTGCGCGGCGCGCTCGGCCTCGGACATCGTCGATAGCGACCAGACCGTGGTGTAGGGGGTTTCCTCCCCGTCAGCGTCCGTGCCGATCATGATGGAGGAGACCTCTACCACCATCAGCTTCGGGCGTTCCTGCTTGTCCCCGGATGTGGATTCCTCAATCGGATCCACGGAACCGGGGATTTCTACTGTCTCGGTGTCGTAGGCGCCGTGCGTGGTCTCGTCGTTGGCGGCCGGGTCGTCGTAGATGCTCAGGACCCGCCACTCGTGGTTATGGATGGCCTCCGGGATATCTAGCACCAGCTTGTCGTTGGGGCCGACCTCCAGGTTGGGGACGTCCTTTTCCTCGCACTCCGTTCCCGGCTCGCAGGACATATACGGGTGGACCTCGAGCTCCTTGTCGCCGACGTGGGCGGTAACCGCTACCTCTTCCGGCTCCGGACCCGGGCGGCTGTTCCACCAGTTCTGGAACAGCACCACCGCCACCACGATGACGATGACGGCGATGATCAGCGCCAAGACCTGGATCAGTTGCTTGCGTTTTGCCTCTTTGCGGGTGGCCATGGGCATAGATCTTACTCGAAGGTCACGCGGTACAGATCCGGCCACCGCTTACCGGTTAGGTAGTACTCGTCGGTGCCCGGGATATGGGCGATCCCGTTGAGCACGTTGTCGGGGTTAGGCGCGGCGTTGTTGGCCAGCCCCGAGGCGTCGATGACGGCGTCGACCGTCCCGGTGGCTGGGTCGATGCGCAGGATGTCGGTGGAAAACCAGACGTTGGCGTAGATCTGCCCGTCGACGCATTCGAGCTCGTTGATCTCATCGATCTCTTCGCCGTCCAAGGTCACCGTGACCCGATCCAGCTCGTCGAAGTTGTCGCGGTCCACGAAGCGCAGGGTGGAGGTGCCGTCGGAGAGTGCTAGCCGGTCGCCCATATCGCACAGGCCCCAGCCCTCGCCGGAATACTCCGCGGATCCGGTGGTTTCGAGGGTATCCGCGTCGAAGGACAACGCCGTGCCCGACTTCCATGTCAGCTGCCAGAGCGTGTCGCCGCTACGGGTGATGCCTTCGCCGAACTGATCGTCTGCTAGCGCGGTCGACTTCTGCGGGGAGGTCTCGCCCGGGACCAGCCGGTGCACGCCGGATTCGCCGTAGCGCCCGGTGCCCACCAGCAGGTTGCCGTCTTTGCCCACCTCGAGGCCCTGCGTGAACAGGCTCTCGTCGTAGTCGAGGCGCTCCACCACCCGCGCCTGAAGGCGCTCGACCGCGGGGGCGGCAGTGGTGGCGGCCCCGTCTTCCGGGGCGGAGGCAGCGTGATCTGCGCCGCGGTCGGTGTCCGGGGCGGCGCTGCAGGCGCTCAAGGCCAGGCCGGCGCAGACCAGAAGCGCGCCTAACCGGCGCGTTTGCTGATGATTGCGGGGGCGCTGGCGGTGACGTGGTGGCGACAGGAGGGAACCCATACACCATATTGTGCCGCATATGCACCATAATGATTCGATGTGTCCTCTAAAAAGCTCCAATTCACCTCCACCAACCCGCTGCTGGGCCCCGCGGCCGTCGAGACCGCTCGTTGGGCCCTGGAAGAACTAGGCGACGGCGACGTCGGCCGCCACATCGGCGTCGGCGGGCTGAGTCCGCACGCGGTCACCCACCGTTTTGCCGCGGACGTGCCCGGCTACCACGGGTGGGAATGGCAGGCGGTCCTGGCCTGCGCCGCCGGCAGCGACGAGGTCACCGTCAGCGAGCTGGCCCTCGTCCCCGGCGGGGAGGCCCTGCAGGCGCCCGATTGGGTGCCGTACACCGACCGGGTGCGCCCCGGGGATCTGGAGCCGGGCGACGTCATGCCGCCCGCGCCGGGGGATAGCCGCCTCGGCGATGACGGCACGCTAAGCCAGGCCGGCTGGAAGGAGGCGGCTAAGCGCTGGCAGGCTGCTTACGGGCCGGAAGCGCCTATGGCCGCCCAGGCGCACCTGCAGTGTGCGACTTGCGCGTTCTTCCTGCCGCTGAAGGACAACTTCGGCGTGTGCGCCAACGAGTACTCCGCGGACGGGTGCGCCGTCCACGCCCGTTACGGCTGCGGCGCCCACTCCCAGACCACCATCGCCCCGGAGTCGGCGGTGGACCCGGACACCGTCTTCGACGACGAAGCGCCCTTCTATTAATCCTTAGCTGTCACCGGCAGCAGTAGCTGTTGCCGCAATCGTTATTGTAGAAAGCGTCGCTGTTGCCGCCCCGGAGGATTTCGGCGGGGCGGGGGTGGAGGATTTTGTGCGCGGGGCTGACAAGTATGAAACTGTTAGCGGTAAATCAGTAGGGCACGGTGACATAAGTAAAGGGAAGTCAGCTCCATGCGCGCGACGCTCGATCGCTATTTCAAAATATCCGAACGCGGATCCACCATTGGCACCGAGATTCGAGGCGGGACCGTCTCGTTTTTCGCGATGGCCTATATCATCCTCCTCAACCCGCTCATCCTGGGCACCTCCCCGGACGTCGAGGGCAACACCCTGGGAGTGCCCCAGGTAGCAGCCGCCACCGCGCTCGTGGCCGGGGTGATGACCATCGCCTTCGGTGCCATCGCTAACTATCCCTTCGCTTTTGCCGCCGGCCTGGGGCTGAATACCTTCGTGGCGGTCAGTCTCGTGGCCACGGAGGGCCTGACCTGGTCGGAGGCCATGGGCCTGGTGGTCATCGACGGCATCATCATCGTCATCCTGGCGGTCTCCGGCTTCCGCACCGCGGTCTTCAAGGCCATCCCGGCCTCCATGAAGGCCGCGATGGGCGTGGGCATCGGCATGTTCATCGCCATGATCGGCTTCGTCGACGGCGGTTTCGTCACCCGCGTGCCGGACGCGGCGAATACCACCGTGCCGGTCAGCCTGGGCATCAACGGTTCCATCTCCACCTGGCCGAGCCTGGTCTTCGTGCTGGGGCTTATCATCTGCGCAGCCCTGGTCATCCGCAACGTGCCCGGCGGGCTGTTCATCGGCATTATCGCCACCACGATCATCGCCATGGTCGTCGAAGCGCTCACCGGCGCCGGCTCCGCCGCGGAGAACACCGGCGGCTGGAACATGGCGGTGCCGAAGGTGCCGGACTCCCTGGGCGGGCTGCCGGACCTGTCGATCGTCGGCGCCGTCGACCTGCTGGGGGCGTTCAGCCGTATCGGCGTGGTCGCCGCGACCCTGCTGGTTTTCGCCCTGGTGCTGACCAACTTCTTCGACGCCATGGGCACCATGACGGCCCTCGGCCGCCACGGCAACCTGACCGATTCCGAGGGCAACCTGCCGAACCTGAAGAAGGCGCTGGTCGTCGAGGGCTTCGGCGCCGTCGGCGGCGGCCTGGGCTCGGCGTCGTCGAACACCGTCTTCGCGGATTCCTCCGCCGGTATCGGCGACGGCGCGCGCACCGGCCTGGCCAACATCACCACCGGCGTCCTGTTCATCCTGGCGATGTTCCTGACCCCGCTCTACGAGGTCGTGCCCATCGAGGCCGCCTCCTCGGTGCTCGTGGTGGTCGGCGTCATGATGGCCGGCCAGCTTACCGCCATCGAGTGGAACAAGATGTACGTGGCCATCCCGGCCTTTTTGACCATCGTCGTGATGCCCTTTACCTACTCCATCGCCAACGGCATCGGCATCGGGTTTATCTCCTTTGCTCTGATGTCCACCTTCGCCGGCAAGGCCAAGGAAATCCACTGGCTGATGTGGCTCATTTCCGGCTTGTTCGTGGTCTACTTCGCCATGGATCCCATCATGAGTCTGGTGGAATAGCGTGCGCTAGATTAGGGGGCATGGATAGAACTTTCATCGCCGACCCGAACGACCCTCGCCTGGACGATATCCGGGACTTGAACAAGTCCGATAAGTCCGGCGAGGGTTTAGTCATTGCGGAGGGCCATCTGGTGGTCTCCCGCCTGGTCGAGTCCTCGTTCCCGGTGCGTTGCCTGGTGGGCTTTCCGCAGAAGATCGACCAGTACGTCGAGACCTACGGCGAGCCCGGCTGCCCAGTCTACGAGGTCGAGCGGGACACGCTGGCCCAAGTCGCCGGATTCGACATGCACCGCGGGCTCGTCGCCGCCGCGGACCGCGCGCTGCTGCCGGCAGTCGGGGACGTGGTGGACAAGGCGCGCACGGTGGTCGTGCTCGAGGGTGTAGGCGACCACGAAAACATCGGCTCCATCTTCCGCAACGCGGCGGGCCTGGGCGTGGACGCGGTCTTGCTGGGCAGCGGCGCGGCCGATCCCCTCTACCGGCGCAGCGTGCGCGTGTCCATGGGGCACGTGTTGCGCCTGCCTTTTGCCCGCTTCGAGGGCGGGTACACTACCTGGCAGCGTTCGCTGGACGTGCTGCGCGATGCCGGCTTCCGGCTGGTCTCGCTGACCCCGGGTGGGGACACGCACATCGCCGACGCCGTCGCCGGGGCGGAGAAGGTGGCGCTGCTCGTCGGCGCGGAGGGCCCGGGGCTGACCGAGCACGCGATGCGCGCGACCGACGTGCGCGCGAGTATCCCCATGGCGCAGCACACGGATTCGCTCAACGTGGCCACCGCCGCGGCCGTGGCTTTCTATGAGCGCCAGCGGTCCTTGAGGGACTGAGAGACCTTGCGCGAGGCCTTGGACCACCACTTGTTCGCGGTGGAGCTCACGCGCCGGGCGGCGGCCGCAGACGCCTGCGCCAGGGCGCGGAACTCGTCGCCAGTGGATTCCTCCTCGGCCGCGGCGTCCTCGTAGTCGTCGTAGTCGGTGTTGCCTGGGCCGATGCCCAGCTTCGACGTCGACGCCGAGGTCACCCGCGCGATGGTGGGGCGCTTCGGCTTGTCAATCTTCGGCTCCGGGCGCCCGTCCACGGCGTAGCCCACCACGTCCAGGTCCGGGCCCTGGGCGCTGATGTCGACGCCCAGCCAGCTGCGCTGGGCCTCTTCCATCAGGTCCCGCGGGCGGAAGGGCAGGGCGATGCCGCCGGTGGAGTCGTTGTGCTCGCCGGCCCAGTAGGGGCCCTCGAAGGGCTCGGGAAGGCCGGAGTCTTCCAGCACCTCCAGGCGGGTGCAGCACAGCGAGCGCTTGAGCTCGCCGTTGTGGAAGTGCGCGAAGCCGGCATAGGTGTCCTCGTCGTGGTGGACGAAGGTGTAGAGGTTTTCCCACGGCGCCGCCTTGCGCAGAGCCTGCGGCAGCTGGGAGAGGATGATGCCCTCGCCCTCAATCACCGTCTGGACCACCGTCACGCCCGGGTAGCCGCCGATGTAGTACTCGGCGCTGTCGGCGGGGGCGGAGCGGTTAAAAGGGAACTGTCCGATGGGAGTGATGGGGAAGGCCGGGTTGAGCTGGGCCAGGAACTTGCGGCCATAGCCGCGGTCGGCTTTGGGCTCAGCTTCGAGAACGGCGGCGGGGTTGGGGGAGGTCACGTACCACAAGGTAATGACGGCGCGGGAAAAATCCATGATCCTGGTAGTCGCTTAGTTTTTCGGGCGCTTGGTGTTGGCACGCACGCCGAGTAGCACGTCCTCCCAGTGTGGGGTCACGGCCTTACGGCGGCGCTTAGTCGGCTTCTTTTCCGGATCCGGGTTTTGGAGGAATTCCTCCGGGGAGTTTTCCTCCGCACCGCTACGTTCCGCGGAGCCGGAGCGGTCGCGGTCGTCGTCGCCGGAGTCCGCGGTGGCGGAGTCCGTGGGCGCGGAGGCGTCGTGCAGGGACTCGCCGTTGGCAGCGGAAACGGCCGCGGCGTCGTGCTCGTCGTCCCAGTCGTCGCCCAGCACCGCGGTCTCGTAGCGGTTGCCGCGTCCCACCGAGGTCAGCGAGCGCACTGGCTGTGCAAAGTCCGGGTCGGTTAGGTCTGCGGCCACGGAGTTGCGGGCCTCGACGGTCGGCTCGGAGGTCATGGTCTGCTTGAACAGCCACTCGGCCTCGTTGTCGGACAGGCCGGCGCGCCAGCGCAGGCAGATCACCCAGGGCTCGCCCTTCTCGCGGTAGGCGTCCCACTCGGCCTCGGCCAGGGTGTGCCCGCGGGCGGCGAAGGCGGTAGCCAGCACCTCCCAGAGGGTCAGCTTGGCCGGGCCGTCCTCGCGGACCGGGTGGGCCTGCTTGGCCATGTCCGCTACCCGGTAGCGCTCCAGCATTACCGGGTGGGCGAAGGATTCGAGGCGGGACTTGTCCACGCCCAGTTCCTCGGCCAGGCTGGCTGCCGATGCACCGGCCCGGATGCGGTGCTGAATCTCCGCTGGGCGCAGTGGCAGGGTCTTCTTGGACTCCGCGTGCGTGGCGGGCAGGGTCCGGCCCGTGGCCGAAGCCCCCGACGGCGACGCCGCGTGCAGGCGCGTCGGCGTGCTGGCGGCGCGAGCCGGGGAGCTTTCTCCCCGCTCGGCCTCGGAGTCTGTGCCGGTAGCGTCGGAATCCTGCGAGCTGTCAGCGTTTTCATTCCCGGCGCTGGTCTCGTCATCCGTAGGGCGGATGGTTGAGGCTAGCGTGGAGCGGGTCGCGTCGTCGACGGCGAGGAAGAATTCCTCCCCATCGTCGGAGCGCAACACCAGGGATGATTCGGTTGAGTCGCTGTTAACTAAAAACAGCTCGCGCATGCGAGTCTCCTTCAGCCGTGGAGGACAGGGTTACTTGTGATGGGCTCCACTGTAGTCGACCCAAGGCAGAATTTATGCCAAGTCAGTGGGTATGTTGGCGGCACCGGCCTCCAGGCAGTAGTCGATAGCCTGGGTTAGGGTGTGGATGTCTTCCGGCTCGATGGCGGGGAACATGCCCACGCGCAACTGGTTGCGGCCGAGCTTGCGGTAGGGCTCGACGTCCAGGATTCCGTTAGAGCGCAGGACGGCAGCCAGGCGGGTGGCGTCGATGGTCTCGTCGAAGTCGATGGTGCCGACCACCAGCGAGCGGGCCGCCGGAGCCTGCACGAAGGGCTGGGCCAGAGCGTGGCCGTCCGCCCAGCCGTAGAGGATCTCGGAGGAAGCGCGGGTGCGCTGCGTCATGCCGTCCAGGCCGCCGTTGTCGTTCATCCAGCGGACCTGCTCGTCCAGAAGTAGCAGCGTGCCGATGGCCGGGGTGTTGTACGTCTGGTTCTTGCGCGAGTTGGTCACCGCGGTCTTGAGATCCAGAAACTCCGGGACGTAGCGATCCGTGGCGGCGATCTTGTCGACCCGCTCGAGGGCGGCGGGGGAGAAGGCTGCCAGCCACAGGCCGCCGTCGGCGGCGAAGCACTTCTGCGGGGAGAAGTAGTAGGCGTCCGTGGCGCTGATGTCGACGGGCAGGCCGCCGGCGCCGGAGGTGGCATCGACCAGCACCAGCTGGTCCCCGTCGGCCTTCGGCCGGGCGACCGGGACCATCGCGCCGGTGGAGGTTTCGTTATGCGCCCAGGCCACGCAGTCGCAGTCCGTGGTGTCCGCGTGGAGGGGATCCGGGGCCGAGCCGACCGGGGCCTCGGTGATGACCGGCTCTTCCAGCCACGGGGCCTTGGCGGTGGCCTTGGCGAACTTCGAGGAAAACTCCCCGTAGGTCAGGTGGGCGCTGCGGCGCTCGATGAGCCCGAAGGCCGCGGAGTTCCAGAAGGCCGTGGCCCCGCCCAGGGACAGGACGAGCTCGTAGCCCTCCGGCAGTTGGAAGAGCGCGCTGAGGCCCTCGCGGATGGAGCCCACCAGGTTTTTTACGGCGGGCTGCCGGTGTGAGGTGCCCATGATGTCCTGGCCGTGCCGGGCGAGGTAGTCGATCTGGGCGGGGCGCACCTTGGACGGTCCGCAGCCGAAGCGTCCATCGGTGGGCAGAAGTTCAGTTGGCAAAGTTAACTCGGGCGTCGTCATGCGCATAGCCTAAACGGCGACCAACCTATTTTCTGTCAGTTATTAGAATTTAACCTAGAATGGGTGTATCGGTAACGGGAAACGAGGCGGTAGCGGCATTTAGCAGGACGCTTGTCCGGTTGGTGTAGTAGGGGTCACAGATAATTGGTAAAGTGGTGCCTGGTATGCCCGAACGCTTTTAGGGCATAGTATCGCTGGGTAAAGCCGACCGCATCTTTTTCTCTGGCTCCCAAGCGCGTAAAGGATTACAGAAAGGACAAGCACGTGGCTTCTGAAGACAACAAGGTTGTACTGCACTACCCGGGTGGCGAGTACGAGATGGACATCAAGCAGTCCACCGAAGGTGACTCCGGTTTCGATATCTCCAAACTTCGCAACGAGACGGGCCTGGTCACCTTCGACCCGGGTTATGCCTCCACCGGCTCCACCGAGTCCAAGATCACCTTTATTAACGGCGAAGAGGGCATTCTGCGCCACCGCGGCTACGACATCGCGGACCTAGCGGAAAACGCCACCTTCAACGAGGTCTCTTACCTTCTTATCAAGGGCGCTCTCCCGACCGAGGAGCAGCTGACCCACTTCAACCAGGAGATCCGCCACCACACCCTGTTGGACGAGGACTTCAAGGCCCAGTTCAACATCTTCCCGCGCGACGCCCACCCGATGGCCGTGCTGGCCTCCTCGGTTAACATTCTGTCCTCCTACTACCAGGACCAGCTGAACCCGCTGGACGAAGAGCAGCTGGACAAGGCGACCGTCCGCCTGCTGGCTAAGGTCCCGATGTTGGCCGCCTACGCCTACCGCGCCTCCCAGGGCAAGCCGTACATGTACCCGGACAACGCGCTGAACGCTCGCGAGAACTTCCTGCGCATGATGTTCGGTTACCCGACCGAGCCCTACGAGGTCGACCCGGTCGTGGCCAAGGCCCTCGACAAGCTGCTCATCCTGCACGCCGACCACGAGCAGAACTGCTCCACCTCCACCGTGCGCATGATCGCTTCCGCACAGGCGAACATGTTCGTCTCCATCGCCGGCGGCATCAATGCCCTGTCCGGCCCGCTGCACGGCGGCGCCAACCAGGCCGTGCTGGAGATGCTGGAGGAGATCCACGCCAATGGCGGCGACGCTACCGACTTCATGAACCGCGTGAAGAACAAGGAAAAGGGCGTCCGCCTGATGGGCTTCGGCCACCGCGTCTACAAGAACTACGACCCGCGCGCGGCCATCGTCAAGGACACCGCGCACGAGATCCTGGAGCACCTGGGTGGCGACCACCTGCTGGACCTGGCCGTGAAGCTGGAAGAAATCGCCCTGAACGACGATTACTTCATCCAGCGCAAGCTGTACCCGAACGTGGACTTCTACACCGGCCTGATCTACCGCGCCATGGGCTTCCCGACGGACTTCTTCACCGTCCTGTTCGCCATCGGCCGCCTGCCGGGCTGGATCGCTCAGTACCGCGAGCAGCTGGAGATCAACACCAAGATCAACCGCCCGCGTCAGGTTTACACCGGCGAAACCCTGCGCAAGGTTTCCCCGCGCGCAGAGCGCTAAAACCCACAATTCCGCAGGACGGCTGCCTGGCCCGGCTTCGGCTGGGCGGGCAGTTGCCTTATACTAGGGGATATTTGGTTCAGTGGTAGCCCCGCTGAACATGCCAAATCTTCCCAATACTCCCAAGGAGAACTCCCCATGGATAAGCCACAGATCGAAGCCCACACGGAGCCGGCGCCGACTGACGTCGTCATCGAGGACATCGTCGTCGGCGACGGAGAGGAGGCACAGCCGGGTGGGCTGGTCGAGGTTCACTACGTGGGCGCGGATTACGAGACCAACCAGGAATTCGACTCTTCCTGGGACCGGGGCCAGTCCATCGAGTTCCCGCTGACCGGTCTGATTGCCGGTTGGCAGGAGGGCATCCCTGGCATGAAGGTGGGCGGGCGTCGCCAGCTCATCATCCCGCCGGAGAAGGCCTATGGCCCGGCCGGCGGCGGGCACCCGCTGTCCGGTCGGACGCTGGTCTTCGTCATTGACCTGCTGCGCGCTTCCTAGCTGAGGCGGCCGGACGGTCTACCGCGTATTCTGTGCATTCCCCCTCCCGGAAATCTGGGAGGGGGAATTTTCTTCTGCTTAGCCCACACGGGCGCGGGGTTTAGAGGCACAATGGAGACTATGACAGTTCCATCAGTTAACTTCCACGACGACCGCTCTATGCCGCAGCTGGGCCTGGGCACCTACAAGCTCTACGGTGAGGAGTGCATCTCCGTGGTGCGCGAGGCCATCGAGCTGGGCTACCGTCATTTCGACACCGCCACCCTCTACGAAAACGAGGAAGCCTTGGGCCAGGCGCTCAACGATGCCATCAGTGCTGGCGACGTGACCCGCGATGAGCTGTTCGTGACCTCGAAGGCGTGGCACGATCATCACGGCGCGGAGAAGGTCCAGGAGGCTTTTACCGAGTCACTGCGGAAGCTGGGCCTAGACTACCTGGATTTGTACATGATCCATTGGCCGTGGCCGCAGGGCGGGCTGTTCGTGGAGACCTTCGAGTCCATCGCCCGGCTGCAGGGCATGGGGCAGATCGCCTCAGTGGGCGTGGCGAATTTCTACGAGGAGCCGCTGCAGGAGATCATTGACCAGACCGGCGTGGTGCCGGTGGTCAACCAGGTCGAGCTACACCCGGGTTTTACCCAGCCGGAGCTGCGAAGCTTCCATGCCGAGCACGACATTATCACCGAGGCCTGGTCGCCCCTGGCCCGTGGCGTCGTGTTGAGCAACCCAGTCATCGAGGAGGTCGCCCACAAGCACTCCGCCTCCCCGGGCCAGATCGCCTTGGCCTACCTCATGGATAAGGGGATTTCGGTCATCCCGAAGTCGGCGAAGCCCGAGCGGCTGAAGGAGAACCTGGGCGCGGTCGACGTCGAGCTAGAGGCGGCCGACATCGAGGCCATCGACGGCCTGGAGGACCAGCAGGGCTTCGGCCGCATGTTTAAGGATCCGCGCGAATTCCCGGGGGTCAACGCTTAAGTCCACAGCCTATGCCATAACCCCCGTTTGCAACCTTTGCAAGCGGGGGCTTTCGCGTATCTGGGGGTAATTTGCTAAGCAGTACTGGTGCAGGTCAGTCGGGGGAGTGGGGGTAGCTAATTTCTGCTAAGGCGAAAAACTTGGCCGATTTCGCAACCTTGCAGTGTGACTAAGGTAACTTACCTGGCAACGCAGATGTGATGGGTAGCTCATTGTTGGTTATCTGTGAAGCGTGTGTGAAATGTTCGCGGCCGCGACCGCGGACGAGGAAGTACGTTTAGTGAAGGAGAAAGCAGTGTCTGAAGTAGGTACTCCGCCGACCCAACGGCGCGAACCCACAGCGGAAGACTTTATAGAGATGCAAAAGTCGCCGCAGTTTTCTGAACTGCGCGGCTCTTACCGGAAGTTCGCCTTCCCCATGACGGTGGCGTTTTTCGTGTGGTACGTCCTCTATGTGGTGATGGCCGTGTTCATGCCGGGCTTTATGGGGCAATCCCTGGGCGGTAACTGGAACGTCGGCCTGGTCTTCGGTCTTTTGCAGTTCGTGACCACGTTCTTGATCACGTGGATTTACGTCAAATACGCCAATAAGAACATCGAGCCGCGTGCGGCCGCGATTCGCAAAGAACTGGAGGGCTAGACCGTGAACTCGACGATGATTGTGGCCCAGGAAACCTCGGCCGGTAATCCGCTGCTCAATATCGCCATCTTCCTCGCCTTCTTGGTGGTGACCATGTGGCTGGTGCTGCGCGCCGGCAAGTCCACCAAGGAAGCCTCCGATTTCTACACCGGTGGTGGTAGCTTCTCCGGGCGCCAGAACGGCCTGGCCATCTCCGGCGACTACCTGTCCGCGGCTTCCTTTTTGGGCATCGTGGGCGCAGTCGCCCTGACCGGTTACGACGGCTTCTTGTACTCCGTCGGCTTCTTCGTGGCCTGGTTGGTGGCCCTGATGCTGGTGGCCGAGCCCCTGCGTAACGTGGGTCGATTCACCATGGCCGACGTGCTGTCCTTCCGCCTGCGGCAGAAGCCAGTGCGCGTTGCCGCGGCCATCGCGACCCTGTTCGTGTCCCTGTTCTACCTGGTCGCGCAAATGGCCGGCGCCGGCTCCCTGGTGGCCGTGCTGCTGAACATCCACGAATTCGTCTGGCAGGCCGTCGTGGTTGGCGTCGTGGGCATCATCATGATTGTCTACGTCCTGATCGGCGGCATGAAGGGCACGACCTACGTGCAGATGATCAAGGCCGTTCTCCTGGTCGTCGGCGTGGTCGTCATGTGTGCGCTGGTGTTCATCTCCATCCGCGGTGGCTTCAACACCCTCTTCCAGGACGCCATCGACATGCACGCCGGCTCGGAGAACCTCGCCAAGGAGGGCTACCAAGCCGAGCAGATCCTGGAGCCGGGCCTGAAATACGGCGCGACCTTGACCACCAAGCTGGACTTCATCTCCCTGGGTATCTCCCTGGTGCTGGGCGTGGGCGGCCTGCCGCACGTGCTCATGCGGTTCTACACCGTCCCGACCGCCACTGAGGCCCGCCGCTCGGTGACCTGGGCGATCGTTATCATCGGTGCTTTCTACCTGATGACGCTCATCCTGGGCTACGGTGCGGCCGCCCTGGTGGGCCCGGACCGGATTCTCAACGCGCCGGGTGGCGCGAACTCGGCGGCTCCGCTGCTCGCCCTGGAGCTGGGTGGTTCCATCTTCATGGCGATTATCTCCGCCGTGGCGTTCGCGACCGTGCTGGCCGTGGTCGCGGGACTGGCCATCACGGCCTCGGCTTCCATCGCCCACGACGTCTACGACGCCGTGCTGCGCGACGGTCAGGCCACCGAGGAAGAGCAGGTGCGCGTCTCCCACATCACCGTCGTGGTCCTGGGTATTGCCTCCATCATCCTGGGTATTCTGGCCATGACCCAGAACGTGGCCTTCTTGGTCTCCCTGGCGTTCGCGATGGCCGCCTCCGCCAACCTGCCGACCATCCTGTACTCGCTGTACTGGCGCCGCTTCAACACCACCGGCGCGGTGGCATCGATCTACACCGGCGTGGTCTCCTGCCTGGTGCTCATCTTCTTCTCTCCGGCCGTCTCCGGCACTGAGACCTCCATGTTCCCGGGCGCAGACTGGGCCATCTTCCCGCTGAGCTCCCCGGGCTTGGTCTCCATCCCGCTGGCCTTCCTGGCCGGCTACATCGGCACCCTGGTGGGCAAGCCGGACCACCTGGAAGCACTCGCCGCCGAGATGGAAGTTCGCTCCCTGACCGGCGTGGGCGTGGAAGCTCCCGTGGATCACTAAAGATAGGCGGACAACTCGCTAGAAAGAGGCGCCGTGGGCAATACCCCCACGGTGCCTCTTTGTATTATGTAATCCGTGAACCCTAAATCCTCCTCGCGCCACCTGTTGCTGCCTGCCATCGCTGTGCTGGTCATTGCCGCTTTGGCGGCAGCCGCGTGGGGACTCGGGCGCTTCGACGGGCAGAACACGCCCGCCCAGGCCAGCGCTAATAAAGACAAAATCCCGCAGCTGGAAGCCTGGCACGAGACCCGCATCCTCGGCGACAGTGACCGCCCCGACCTCGTCTTCGCCGCGGACTCCGAAACCACCGAGTCCTCGGAGGCCACTGCGACCACCGAAGCAACCAGCAGCAACGACAGCAAGCGCAGCAAGGAAGGCAAGGACAGCAAAGACTCTCCGCGCTCGAAAGAAAGGCGCTCCGAGACCGCCAAGTCCGCGACCGCAGAATCCAAAGCCAAGGACTCTAAGGACTCCGAGGAGGCAAAGGGTGAAAAGGACGCAAAAGACAAGGGTAGTACTGGCATGGACTCGAGCGAGGCTAAGAAGGCCTCGGAGGAGGAGACCACAACCTCGGGCGCTGCGGGCGCCGAAGAACCCGCCGCCGAGACCTTCCCGGACCAGCCCGGCCAGCTGACCTACGTGGGCCTGAGCGATGGCATGCACATGGCCACGGCCAACGAGCGGGAGTCGCGGCCGGCGCTGAGCTTGATCAAGCTCTACATCGCCGAATACGTGGTAGAAAACGGTAAGCCCGAAGAGCAGTTTGAGGCCCTGGATATGGTGGCCAATTCCTCGGACAAAAGCGCTGAGGAGCTCTACGAGAAATACCCTGATTCCATCGAAGACGTCGCGGAGCGCTACTCCCTCAAGTCCACCCAGCCGGATAAGCGCTGGGGATACTCGACGACCTCGACCTTTGATGTGGCCAGCTTCATCGCCCAACTGATGGCCAAGGACCCGCTGCACCCGGTGCTGGTGGCGATGTCGCACAGCGATCGCTTTGCCGAGGACGGCTACGCCCAGGACTACGGGACGTCGCAGCTCGACGATGTGGTGGGCACGAAGTTCGGCTGGTCCAACGAGCACGACATGCACTCGACCGTCTCCTTCGGGCACGACTTCGTAGTCGCGGCCAACTACTACGGCGACGCCGACGACCTGACCGATTTCGTCACCGCCCATGTCACCGACGACTACCTGGAGCAGGCCAGCGCCGCCGCCCGGAAGTCCGCGCCGGTGACCGTGACCGAAGACCCGCAGGACGCCGAGCAGCAGTCCGAGTCCAAGGCGAAGGACAGCGGCAAAGCGGACAAGGAAGGCAAGAAGGACCAGAAGAAGGACAAAGAAAAGTCCGACAAGTCCGGTGACGCCGGCTCCCGGGACAAGGGGAAGAAAGCAAGCGACGATAAGGGCAGCAGATAGGCCGTTCCGGAGCCAGGGATAGAAAAAAGGGGCAGAAGGTTTCTTCTGCCCCTGATTGCTAATGAGTTTTAGCGGCCGCTAAAGCGCTTGGCCAGGTCCGCGGCCTGCTGGACTTGGTCCATGGAGACCGAGGAGCCGTTGTAGCTGATGCTGTTGCCGTCCACGCGCGGCAGGTTCGGCATGTTCGGCACCGTCTCGTTCAGGCGGGAGCTGAGGTGGTTGATGGCGTCGGTGGTGGAATTGCCCGCCGGGGCCTGCGGCGCGGGGGCGGCGGGGCGGTTCTGGGAAGGCCGCTTGCCGGCCGCCTGGCCCGGGGTCCACTGGCCCCAGTCCTTGGAGTAGACGTGGTTGATGTCCACGAGCACGCCGCCGACGGTGCGCTGCTGGGCCTTGGGTAGCTGGTGGATGGTGGTGCGAGGGTGGATCTTTCCGCCCGAGCCCCAGTCGTGCATCCAGAAGAAGCTGCCGATGCCGTCCTTGCTAGCCCAGTCGATCACGTTGTAGTTGCCGTAGATGCCGGTCTGGTAGCCGGCGGCCTTGAGCGCGGCGGAAAAGGCCTGCAGGTAGGGCTTGATCTGGTTGGTGTACTGGGCGCGGGTCGGGTTGTCATCGATGGCGATGTAGATGGGGCGCCCGGTCGGGCCGCCGGCCGCCTTGTGCAGGGCGATGGCCTGCGGGGCGTGGGTGGCGGCACCGGCGGCGCCGGCCAGCCAGTCGGCGTTGCCGGCCCGGCCGAACTGGTAGACCGAGGCGGTGGCCAGCCCATGGGCGGCGAAGTCCTTGGTTTCCTTCAGACTGACCGGCTTGCCCAGCATCCAGTTCGCGCCGGGGCGGCGCTGCGAGACGTAGCGCACCGCGCCGAGGTGGCCGGCGGCCTTGACCGCGGCGCCGGAGGGCACGCCGGCGGAATAGTCCAGCACGGTGCCCAGGATGGGGCCCAGGGCCTGGGCCTGCGGGGCGGCCTGCAGGTTAGAGGTGCCGAAAGCGCCGAAGGTGGCGGTCAGAGCGCCGGCCTTAAAGAGGCCGCGCCGAGACAGGGAACGGTTGCCGAAAGATGGGGTGGGCATGGGAGACCTCGCAAGAATTAGAATTGACCACAATAGTCACATCTGGAACAGGGTTACCATATCACGTCCGCCTAGTTCCGTCGAGGCTAACGCGCGCTGGCGACGGCCTCAGCCAGAACCAAATCCTCCCAGGGCATGCCCGTGAACTTGAAGACCACCGGCCGTGTCCTATCCAGGCGCACCTCGCCGCGCACGACGTCCCGGAAGGTGACCAGGCGCTCGCGCTCGAGGGCGCCTTCGTCCACGGCCTGGATGACGTCGCCGGCCTCCCGGAAGCAGGCCTCCGGGTCCTCGATGATGACCTGGGAACGCCCCAGCAGCGCGCCGGGCAGCTCCCGCGCGGCCGGGGAGTGGGAGCCGACTGCTACGACGACGGCGTCGTCGCGCACAGCGGCATCGTCCAGCACCGGCTCGGCCGCTGTGGTGGTCGTGATGATGAGTTCCGCGCCGCGAAGCACATTGTCGGCCTGCTCGGTTCCGGACTGGACCCACGGCTCTAGATCTTCCGGCTGGCTGGGGCTGAGGAAGGTCACCTCGACCTCGCGGCTAGAGTAGACCTCGCGCACCGCCGCGGCGTGGGCGCGCGCCTGCGGACCGGTACCGAAGATGGCGACGGACAGGGGGCCGGTGGACTCTGGATCTAACACGTCGGCGATACCGGCCAGGGAGACCGCCGGCGTGCGCAGGTTGGTCAGGGCGATGCCGTCGATAGTTGCCTTGGGCGCGAACGTTTGCTGGTCGAAGAGCACGTAGGTGCCTTGGATGCGCGGGTCGTTGCCGCGGGCCTCGGCGTTGACCGACAGCAACTTAATCCCGAACCCGGCCGGGGTGGCCGAGGGCATGAGCAAAAACTCCCCGCCGGGGACGTCGATGGCCTGGCGCGCGAGATCTTCTGCCGGGTCGAAGCCTTCCTGCAGCGCACTCCGCAGGGCGGCCACCGCAGACGGGTAGTCGAGACGGTCAAAGACGGTGTCGTAATCGAGGAAATCCATGCCTCAAGGATGGCAAAGAATGGCCTCTGTCGGGCCTTTATCGCAGCGAAAGCCCTCAGTGCCGCGAAAAGTAGGAGACCCCGGCCAAGATGAGGGCCGTTCCGGCCATGATGCTGGCCGCCCCGATGAACGCGGTCGTTGACAAAACGCCATTCAGGTACAAAAAACCAGCGATGAGCGCGACTAACAGGGGGGATTAGTGCGCGGGTATAAGGGACAGGTTACTTATTATTTGTTGCCGCAGCGCTCCCAACTTAGTTGTCCGGTGCAGCGGAAAATACAACCGTTCGGGCTTCGAGTCGATTGTTGGGGGTTTCGGAAAACTTCCTGACCACGACCGACGCGGCCCAATCCTAGCCTTAGTTCCACGGGCTTCCGTGTTTAGTTCCAAATTCATCTTAGCCTGCGCTCGAAAGTGGCCCTCTCGCAGCGGAAACCGAAAAGGGTGCCGCCTCGAAAACCCGCCCCACCACCGTTGCGAAAGCCAGCGCGGCACACCGCGCTGAAGTGAGTACGTGAATTGTCTGGCGACCCGCTTGTCCTGACGGAGCAACACCGCCTAAGGACAGCCGTCAATCCGCCCACCCCCTGCCACTCAACCCAGAGCTTCGACCCGCTTTCTGGGTGGGTAACGTCTGTTGGCATGAAGAAGACTATTTCCGCTCTCGTCGCGGTCTCCGCAATGTTCCTCGCGTCGTGCTCCGGTACGGAAACAGACTCGTCCCAGTCGCAGGAGACGGCTCAATCCGGTTACGAGGTCGGCGACTTCGCGCTTAACGTCGTAGACGTTGCCGATCCGTCAAGCGTCACGGAAGTCGAAATGCCGGACTACGAAGGCCGCAAGCAGGTTTCCGTTACGGCAGACGTGACGAATAACTCCGACGAAGGGGTTGACCTGGCATGCAGTACAGACCTTGAGGTCCAGATCGCGTCCAACGGCTCCGCGTGGGGCAACGTCGGCTACCTGGAGCGCGTACCCGGCAACCCGCAGTGCGGTGACTTGGTCGCCCCCGGCGTGACGAAGCAGATGACCTGGGTGTCGCTCTTGCCGGAAGAAGCTCAGCCGACGGACTTGTTTGTCCAACTTGCCTCCGACCCGAATTTCTTCGAGGAAGTTCCGCTCCGGTAACCGGGTCGGAGGGGCTGCGGGGGTTCGTCTCGCGCTGGGAAGAACTTCTCGGATGCTCGGCGATCAAATCAAGCTCTAACAGCTAGGGAGAGCTCAGGAGCCTATATGATGGGAACATCTACGTGACCGCGCGCAATCAAAACTCCATCTCTGACTGCGTAGCACTCGACGTAGTGAGGGCCCTTGAACAGGGTAGATTCTCTGTGTTTCCCTTTCCCCGAATCTTTGAAAATTTGGCCGCGGATTTGATTTCGTCGCATAGCCTCGTCTCCGCGATTAAGAACTTTCCACCAGAGATCGGTTTTGGGTGGTAATGATCTTGTGTCCACCTCAAAGTCGAGTTGGTTGTCGGGACGCAGGAAACTGTGGGTTTTCAGCATTCGTCTCAAAGGCATAGTCCGAGAGCCCCTCTGCGTTACCCTGCACTCCACACCCAATTCTTCGACGATAGCAGCCATCGGAAACCGGTCTTCGATGAACTGTTCTGTATCAATGTAATTGAAGGCTTCCAACCGAGCAGCTCGTGCTTCATCGCCGATGTCGAGAGGAACACACGTTCCGAAAATCACTCGCCACTTTTGATTCATCGTTGACTTCGTATTGGCCGCGATTGCGTCCTCGCAAAGAGAAAGAGCCTTTTTGGCTTTGCTTTGGAAGTTCGATTCGTTAGCGATTTTCTGCCCGCTGCCGAGCGCGTACCAGGTGTCCTGCTTGGGGAGTTCAGATAGGTATGTGAAGAAATCCTGTATCAGTATCGGAAGCGCAGGAAGAATTGCACCGTCCGACAATTGCGAAGTCATGTAGCGATGCACGAGCGTGTCGACGAGCAAGCCGTTAATCGGGACGGCGTGCTTATTCTTCCACGCGCGGGTTAGCCGGCAGAGTTTACGAGCCTTACCTGCTGTTGATACATCAAGTTCACTGATGGCTTCTATTTCTTCTCGTGGCTTCGTGACTCGCCATCGGTCTTTGTAAGTATCGGGGTATTCGAAATGTCCGTCATCGGTTTCGAAAACCGGCTGCACCTCGAATTTGAAATCTCCAAACTCAACTTTGACGACCAGCGCGTCCACTCGAATCGAGGTCTTAGGGTACCGATTCGTTAGAGCTGTTCGAACCCGGCTTAGAGCCTTATAAGCCCCTCCAGTCGTGACGAATTCATCTCTAAAAGTCGCGGGCAGGCGGTAGAGCATGTCGAGGTCCGAGATGCCACGGATAGCGGTGTGACGGCCCCAGGACCCGACCATTAACCGGTTGGCAGAATTCGATTCTGAACCGGTAAATTCCTTGTTCAAGGACTTGGTGATTTCATCTCGACGTTGCTTGATGATGTCGGCATTGTCGATCTTCAAGTTGTTTAATGTTTCGTTGAGTAGCTCGTTCTGGTCCAACTTTGTTACTTCCTCCGCCATGGTGTGCGTTTATCAATTTCCACCTGCGTGGATTGAGGCTTTTCGTCACCTTCAATAGCCTTCTCGGCCTTGCTGTAATCGCGTCTCGTTGTTCGTGGGGATCTCGAAAGCAGATTTCTTTCGTCTTTTTCCAGCTCGTCTCTCTTTAGAAGAGCTTCACCGAGAGAAATTGCATCGTGTTCAATGTCCCAGGTCAAAGACTCGTAACGGTTATGGATAGCGCGTAGGTCCACTGCGGCCACGCTATGGTCTTCCATAGACCTTTTCCAGTCGACAGATTCCCCCAGAACCGTAAGCATCGTTGCCAAAGTAGCTGCTCCGGAAACTAAGACTGTACTTAACTGGGGATTCGATAAAAGACCTCCCACACTCGCTAGAAAGGTGCCCGCAGTTAAGGCCGTTAGAAGGATCGAACTGGTTTTACGGCACTTCTCCCACTTCTGGTAGCGGTCAGCCGCTTTCTCGTGCGTGCGGTATGTAAACAGCATCCGGTCTCTCCTCGCGTCGAGGAGCCCGACAAATGCCGCTACCGAAACCGATTCTTTCTCTTTGCTCAAGTCTCATCGCCTCTCTGAACCCCTGCTCAAAGGTTTTCCTCCATCCGGCATTTACAAACCTGGATTCGACTTCCGCTTCAGGTCTTCCCACGATTCAGACGCTCGAATATCGGACTCGTAGGCAATGACGTAACCCCACTTCTGACCGACGAAGTCCTCTTCGCCGAGCAGTTCCCGGACGAGCATCCGAGCCGCCGCTCGTTTCGCTTGCACCGTTTCGTCGTCTCGTCCCTTGTCAGACTTGCCCTCGATAATCCACATCGTGCCGTCGGAGTCCTGGGCGACGAAGTCGGGGTAGTAGGTGTCGCGGGTGGTGTACATAATCGACGCGCCATCGGTTGAGTAGAGACGTTTCCACCACACGATGTCCGAGGTGTAGTTCAACAACAGCGCGAGGAGGTACTCGCCGCCCCACGAGTCGAAACTCGCAGCGGGAAACAGTCCGCGGTTCCAGCCGTCATAGAACTCGCGGGGCTTGAACTTCGCCTGCTGGTCTTTCGAGAGTTGCTGGAGCACCTCTTTGCCAAACGGCAAGGTCACGACCTCGTCAATCGGCAATTCGACCGGAACGATAGTCGTTTCGGTTTGCAGGCTACTTGCGTGCTGCCGCGACTTTTCGTTCACAAGTGCAACGAGCTCGTCTACAGCGGACTGCTTCGCCTTCTCGGTCCAGTGGTCGATACCGGCGTTTGCCATGAAGGTTGGAAGGACGTATTGCGCAAACGTGACCGTGTTCTTCGTGTCCTGGGTGACAACCCCGAGGCCGAATACGCGCTGGGTGAGTTCGTTGATGACAGCGTCTTCCGCCACGGGCGCCGATTCGACTTCCGCGTCGGTGGTGCGTTTCGTGTCGAGCTTGGACTTGCGCACGACGATTTCTTCTCGGGTGAGTGCTTCCTTGGAGTCGGCGACGCGGCGCGCTGCCCGGATAATGTCCTCGTCGTCAATGTGGCTGAGCAAAAATGGCGTGGTTGATTTCGCCATAACTGTGGATGGAAACAGGAAGGTTTTTCCTGCGAATTGCTCGTTGACCCTAATTTCCGTTGCCGGGATGTAGTCGGTGCGCTGCATGGTCTCGTTGTCACCGACTCGTCGGAATGAGACACCTCCGGCGTTGCCACCAGTGACCTGGGTAGTTTCGCCGGCCGTGGTGCCAATGTCGCTCGGTCCGTCCGCTGCTTCGCCTGAAGGGGGTGTCGGCCACGCAGTCGAGGCAGAAGCCGACCCGCTTTGGGTTTCGGGCGATGGGTCGTTCGGGTTTGGCTGCACCTGCTCTTCGTCTTGGCGGAAGCTTTCCTCCACGTCCATGCCTGAGATAGCGCCCTGGGCGGCATCTCCGAGGCCGAAGGAGCGCAGCACGTCTTCGTCTTTGAGCAGGGACTTGAACGACTTGTGGCTCAAGATGTCCAACTGGTCCAGCTCAGCTACGCCAGTACGCGCCCCGAATGGAAGGCGCAGGCCGCGGCCCATCGTTTGCTGGGTGAGAATGTCCGACGACATAGCACGCAGCGCACACATCACCGCGACTCGTTTGGTGTCCCAACCTTCCTTGAGACGGTCAACAGAGACAATGGCACGCACCGTTGAGGCTGGGCTGTCGAGCTCGTCTAAGCGGCGCAGCGTGGCCGCGTCGTTGTGTTTGTTGTCGAACTGGAGCACTGCCTCTGGGTCACCGAAATAGCCTGGCCCCTGGAGGATCTTGGTGACGTCTCCGGCATGGGCGACGCTTTCGCACACTACGAACAGCAGCGGCTTCGTCCGCTTTCGCTCACCTGATTCTCCGGGGAAGTTTGCTTTACCGTACGCCTCGTAGGCCGCCTCTTTGTTTCGCAACAGCGAGACCGCGTCGAGTAGTTGCCTTTCCTCGGCTGAGTCCTTGGGGTAGCCGTTCTCGCGGTAGACCAGCATCGGCGACTTCACATAGCCGTCTTCGATGGCGCTATACAGCGGGTAGTGGAAGATGACGTGGTCCGTATCGGATGCCGAAGCGGTCAACCCAATCGTTGCAGCAGGACGCAAGTCTTTCAGTGCCTGGTTGAACGCCTTCGCCGATGTGCCAAACAGGTGAGACTCATCTGCGATAACCACGAGGTCATCGAGGTTGACCAGGTAGTCGTAGAGCGAGCCGGACTCTTCTTGGTGGTCGCGAATCTTTCGGCGCATGCCCTCCTCGGTGCCAGCGCGAGCGTTGACTTTCTTCGGCTCAATAAGTTGCGACACGTTGAAGACGTAGACCATCGGACCGTCTGCGGCATTGCGGAACAGCTCTGACTGGCCGGCACGCCACGCGCCATAATTGCCAGGCGAAACAACCTGGGGAGCAGAAGAAAAGCCGTCAACGTATCGACGTGAGCCCTGAGTGAAGTTCTGGACGGTCTTGTTCTCCAGCACCGTGGAAGGCGGGACGACGACCATGACGTTTTTCACCCCGAAGCGCGACAGGTACTCAATGAGCGCCGCCATGAGGTAGGTCTTGCCCGCGCCGGTGGCCATGTGCATGACCATGGGCTCTAGCGGGTCAAAGTCACCAGTGAGGTGGTAGATGAGCTCGCGTAGCGCACGCTTGTTGGGACCTCGTAGTTGGAACTCCGTCGCAATGCTTTCGATGAGTCCTTGGTCAAGTGCGATTGGAAGTGCCATGTCTACTTGCCCTCCTGCGTTTCCGAGTAAGTGAAAATGTCGTTGGGAATATGGACAATCTGACACGGCTTGTCCGTTGTCCTTGCGAACTGCCTGATTCCCGGTTCGAACTCCGTTGCGGCAAGCGTGACGCCTTCGCCGTCGTCGAGGTGTGCGAGAAGCTCTTCGGCTTTGTCTTTATCGAGCCGGCCTTCGACCACTTTGAGGAACATCGAGCCGCGTTTACCGTCGAAATGGCGATTACCCGGGGTGAGCGAGAAGTTGAGGTTCGCGGCGACAGAGTTGACGAGCGTCGCACCGGTTGCCGCTTCGGTAAGCGTCACGAGACCCAATTCGGGGACGTAGTCGAAGCACTGTGGAGCAAGGTGGGCGACTGTAAAACCGCCGCCTCCGCGCCAGTTGACGACGCCCTTCTGGTTCTTGGTCTTCGTCGCAGTTTTAAGCGCCTTGACTACCGCTTCGGTTTTCAATTCGGGGTTCGCTGCGAGCACCTTGTTCAGCGCGCTGTTGAACTTCTGGGCATCCTCCGGAGAGAGACCTTCGGGGAGTCCCTCGTCGGTCGCGTCGACGCGCTCCGGCTTCTGGATACTGATTCCGCCCTGGTCCTCGCCATGTACGACCTTCTCCAGGCGTGGGCGGGTGAAGCGGTTGAAGGTGTCCTCCACGAGTTCGCAGGTCACCCAGCGGCGCCCCATCTTCTGGGCTACCGCGGCGGTCGTTCCCGAACCGGCGAACACATCGAGGACGACGTCTCCGGGGTTTGTGGCGATGTGGAGAACTCGTTCAAGAAGGCGCTCTGGTTTAGGGGTCGAGAAAGGGTTCTCGCCTGGGAAGAGGGCTTTTATTTCCTTAGCGGAAGTGTCGTTGTGGCCGACATCCGACAATTTCCAAAGGGTTCTTGGAACTGCACCGCGTACATCGGCGAGGAATCTCTTTAGCCGTGGAACCGAGTCCCCATTTGCGCCCCACCAGATACGTCCGTCCGCATCGAGCCTTTGAAATGTTTCGTAGGACACTCGCCAATACCGGCCCGGGGGCGGTCCTTCGATGGTTCGGCCTGAAGGCGTTTTGAGGCCGAATATTCCCAGGGAATAGGGCTTGTTCGCCACCAAATCACCAGAAGTCCAGGGACCTCGGGGGTCGCTGTCGGGGTTGGAATAGAGAGCGTTCATCTTCGCGGTTCTCGGAAGAGCATTGGGTAGCCAAGCTTCCTTGTTCTTTGAGTACAGCAGTATGACGTCATGGTCGACGGACAGATACTTTGCCGAATTTTTAGGAGATATATTCTTTTCCCAGATCACCTCTGCCACAAAGTTCCCGCTTCCAAACACTTCGTCCATGAGCGCGCGCATGCGGTGATTCTCCACGTCATCGAGGTGGACCCAAATCGACCCGTCATCGCTAAGAAGTTTGCGTAGGTGAACGAGGCGGTCACGCATCATGGTGAGCCATACAGAGTGTTCAAGGTTGTCTTCGTAGTTGGCGAAGGTTTGTGCGGTGTTAAACGGCGGGTCAATGTAGATGCACTTCACCTTGCCGAGGTACTTCTCGCGTAGTTCGGGCACGCGGGTAAGAGCTTGCAGTACGTCTCCCGACTCGCCGAGAATGAGCAGGTTGTCATCCTTAGGCCCCAGCTCAGCGCGTTCCGAGTACTGAGTGCCATCCTCTTTTGGTGACTGAGCGCCGGTTACAGCCTCGTCAACGACGAGAGTGCGGGTTTCGCAGTACCGCGGGTCTTTTGGATCAACCCACTCGTATGCGTAGCGTCCTTCTTCGCTGGGAATGAGCGCCTTGTCCTTGTTGAACCAGGTCAATTCAAGTAGTTGCTTCGCGCCGGCCACCGTTTCGCTGCCTCGTTTCGTCTGTCGGGGCGTTCAAATATTTCGCACTTTATTGTAGCCGGGGCAGCGACAGACACCGAAGAAAATTCGGCTCGAGGGGAACATGTTTTTGGATCGTTAGACAGAGCCCCCGTAACGGTGTACCGGATTAGTCCGTCTTGCCGGTTCATGACGATGTATCGTCTCATTACGGTGCAGTGAATTACCCCACTATCTTCTGCTGGTGTTTGCTCTCTCCCACGACACGGTGGAGGTATGCAAAACGAACTACGTATTTCCGCGGGCGGTCTTTACTCCCGGCCACAGACGCACACCGAGGCCGACTTCGAGCCTGGTCACGGTCTCCAACGTCGGCCACGAACTGCCGTTGAGGATGACAGAGATGGTCGAGGCGGCGACGCCAGACTTCTCCGCGACCCCCTTGACGCTTCGGTAGCCGTTCCGCTAGCGCCGGTGGTTAATCACCATGGCCTGGATCATCTGGTGTTCAGGCGCGCTCACGTCCAGGCTGTCAGGCCAGCCAGGGTAAAGGCTGGCGGGGCTACCGGGCTTCGGTCGTACCATGCCTTAACCGTAGCGCCGGGGACATCGAACGCACTGCTAGGGGGAGTCGTAGCCGCCTTTGGACCGCAAGTGGGGTTTGCGAGCGTTTTGGTGTGGCTACAACGGCAGCTCCAACACGGCCTCGGCACTCGCCACCGTCTCGGTGCTCGGCCACGACGAACCGGCCCGCCACCGACGAAGAACCGCGTGTCCTATACCCGAGTGCACCGCGAATTCGCTCTGCGAGCTCGCCCATCCCCGCTCGATCTCCAGTGCGAGCGCTTGCCTCATCAACCACGCCTTCTTGTAGGCGGCGGGCAACTCTTCGGGGTCAACATTCGGCCACTCGGGGTAGGCGGTGGCCGGCGGGTCAAGAGTGCTCACGGGTGTAACCGTATCGGTTATCGAAGCGCTTTCCGAGACGCACAACACTGCGGGGGTAGACCCCTCGCACGGAAGTGGGGCACTCGATGAGTCTCACGTCTGAACAACGAGCGAAGCTCGACTTTCACATCGACAATTACAACCCGGTAATGGTCTCAAACAACGACTGGGAGCAGGTGGGGCCTTTCGCCCGGTGGGCTACTGCCGAGTGCTTCGAGTACCAGGACGAAACCGTATTCTCGCTCAAAGACGGTCTTTACCGTGGCCCCGACCGCGTCATGCGAGCTTTCACAACAGCAGCGGTAACGGCGCTGTACTCCGGACGTGACGTCACGCCGGAAGAGGTGCTCTCAGACGCGAACATTCTGCTCACGCTGGAGCAGTTCAAAGGTGGAACACGAGCCTCTGTTCGCTTCTTCCTTACGGCCGCCAGCGACATCATCCTCGGCGTGCGCCTCAACGTGGCGGGCAAAGAACTTGAGTACGCGATCCGAGAACCCTACGAGCAGAAAGACTTCGATGCCCTCTGGGGTTGGCTGGTCACGCAACCGACCCAACTTCGGCGAGAACGAGCCATGCTGCTTGTGGCTATGTGCATGGGTGCAGGTCTCGGCAACGACGCTGCGCTAGTAAGAGCACGCGACGTAGAGGTCGATGACAACGGCGTTGTGTGGTTAAACGTCGAGCACTTCCGCGGCCCATACTTCGCTCCGAAGGTGCCAATGGCTCGCACCTTCGCGAAAGACTTCATGTCCATTGTGGACACAAAGTCGCGTGAAACCGACGAGCCACTTCTCGGCTGCTACAACCGAAAGGACTACGCCACCGCCTACCTCAATAAAGGTCAATCCTTCCACGTCAACGCCTCTCGACTCAGGGTAACCTCACTACACCCAAGACCGTGCATATAGCGCGAACACCCTGGCCGGCACTTTCCCGAACGCGCCACCGGTGGCCGCATAACCCGCTAGACCGCAGGGTTTCAATGAACGAAGACCCTCCGGTCCAACAGTCATGTTCGGAAACCCCAAAAGCCCCGGAATTGGTCGCGAAAGACTCGCTCCGAGGCTCATTTTCTTGGGAAAATAGCCAGTTTCGGTAGAAAATGAAAGCCGAAGCCTCATTTCAAGGTTCCGGCTCTCGTACCGCGGGAGTTTTCTGAACACTTTCAAAAAGTTTTCCGAAACCCCTTGTTAGGCAGTGCCCCAGAGTGGATTCGAACCACCGACACCGGCTTTAGGAGAGCCGTGCTCTATCCCCTGAGCTACTGGGGCCTAGGAAGCTAGGTTACCCGAGGGCGCGCGAGGCGCGGAAATCGGCTAGCGTTGGCGGTATGGAACACCAAGGCAGTGAGGTTGGCGGCGCGCCGCGGCGGGCGGACTCGGAATTCGTGGATGTCCAGCGCCGGGAGATTTTCACCCAGATCATCCAGCGCGATGGGGTGGAGGTCCTCGCCGTGGACAAGGCCGTGCCGGGCGGGGAGCGCAAGCGCGTGCTGCTGCTCAACAAGTATGATGCGCAGCGCCTGCGCGCGGTGCTAGAGGCCTACCTCAACACCATCTACAGCAAGGAGCTGGCCGGGATGGCCGGGACCTTGTCCCCGGCAGATATGGTGGAGCTCTTCGGGGAAGAAGAGGGCGTAGAGGACTAGGCGACGAAGACTAGGCTTCCTCGCCGGTCAGCTCGCGCAGCTTGGCGCGCACGGCAGAGGCCTCCGGGTTGGTCTCGTGGGTGCCGTCGGAGTAGAGGACGGTCGGCACGATCCGGTTGCCGTCGTTGACGGACTTGATCCACTCGTTGATGTCCTCGGTGCCCTCGGCCTCCGCGTCGACCAGGGTGTAGGGGGTCTCCGTGCGGTCCAGGCGCTTAATCAGGCGGGAAGAAAACGGGCACCAGTCCGCGTAGAAGATGGTGACGTGATCGTGGGTTTCCGGGGTCTTAACGCTCATGTTAAGCAGCGTCCTTTCGTTCGTAGGTTAAAAAGCGGTACTTCATGGGAAGATCGCTGGGTGGGGTGCCCGGGATGGTCAGCCGGCCTTTGTCGGAAGTCAGCCAATCGCTGTCGCGGCTGAGCCCGAAGTGGGCAGGCACCGTCGGGGCGTAGACCGCCTCGTCGCCGTAGATACTACCGATGTTAACGCCCATCAAGGTGATTTCAATGACGTCGACGTCGTCGATCGTGGCGGCGTAGAGCTGCCCGCCGCCCATCACCCAGGCGGAGTCGAGCTCCGGCAGCTTATCGATGCCGGCCAGCACCTCACCGCCGGCGGACCAGTCGCCGGGGGCGCGGGAGGAGATGATGAAATTCTCCCGGCCCGGCAGGGGGCGGAACTTTGGGTTCAGCGACTCCCAGGTCTTGCGCCCCATGACCACCGGGCTGCCCAGGGTGGTCTGCTTGAAATGTGCCAGGTCCTCCGGCACGTGCCACGGCATGTCCGTGCCGTCGCCGATGATGCCGTCCAGGGACTGCGCCCAGATGGCGCCCAAGCTAGTCATCTACACCGCCACCGGGGCCTTGATGGTCGGGTGCGGGTCGTAGCCGATGACCTCGAAGTCGTCGAAGTCGTAGTCGAACATCGACGCCGCCTTGTGCAGCTTGAGCTGCGGGTAGTCCCGGGGAGTGCGCGAGAGCTGTTCTTCGACCTGGGCGCGGTGGTTGTCGTAGATGTGGCAATCCCCGCCGGTCCAGACCAGCTCGCCGACCTCGAGGCCGGCCTGCTGGGCGAACATGTGGGCCAGGGCGGCGTAGGAGGCCAGGTTGAACGGCACGCCCAGGAACATATCGGCGGAGCGCTGGTAGACCTGCAGCGAGAGCTTGCCATCCGCCACGTAGAGCTGGAAGAGCAGGTGGCAGGGCATCAGCGCCATTTTGTCGAGCTCCGCGACGTTCCAGGCGGAGACCAGGTTACGGCGCGAATCCGGGTTAGACTTGAGTGTTTCCAGCGCCTGCGAGATCTGGTCGATGTGGGACCCGTCCGGGGTGGGCCAGGAACGCCACTGCACGCCATAGACTGGGCCCAGATCGCCGTTTTCGTCCGCCCATTCGTTCCAGATGCGCACGCGGTTGTCCTGCAGCCACTTCACGTTGGAGTCGCCGCGCAGGAACCACAGCAGCTCACCGATGACTCCGTGGAAGTAGACCTTCTTGGTGGTCAGCAGGGGGAAGGACTCGGATAAGTCGTAGCGCAGCTGCCGGCCGAATAACGAGGTCGTGCCCGTGCCGGTGCGGTCGCCCTTGGGGGAGCCGTGGTCGAGGATGTCGCGAAGCAGGTCTTCGTACGGGGTGTATGCCATAGTGCTAGTTTAAAACCCTCCGTTTTCTTTGGCGTAGTCCGCCGCGTGGGCCAGGATATCGTCGGCTAGCTCCGGGCGGCAGACCAGCAGGTCCGGGATGAACGTGTCCTCGTTGTTGAAGGTGATCGGGCTGCCGTCCAGGCGGGAAGCGTGCAGGCCGGCGGCCAGCGCCACGCCCACCGGGGCGGCCTGGTCCCACTCGTACTGCCCGCCGGAGTGGATATAACCGTCGTAGTCGCCCAGCAGCACGTGCATGGCCTTCGCCCCAGCCGAGCCCACGCCGCTGGTCTCAAAGCCCATCTTCTGGGAGATGTAGTCCGCCACCTTGGGCGGGCGGTTGCGCGAGACCACGAACTTGTGGGACAGCGGTCCGGTGACCGCGCGGACGTCGGAGGACTTGAACGTCACGCCCAGGTCCGGCAGGCCCACCGCGGCATGCGCGGGGCGGCCGTCGATGGTCAGCGCGATGTGCACGGCCCAGTCCTGGCGGCCCGTGGCGAATTCCTTCGTGCCGTCGAGCGGATCGACCACCCAGACGCGGTCCTTGGTGAGGCGATCCGGGTTATCGGTGGCCTCCTCCGACAAGAATCCGTCGTCGGGGCGGTGCTGGGCCAGCACCCGGGAGATCCACTCCTGGGCGAGCTCGTCCCCGGCGTCGCCCAGGGCGCGGCTGCGCAGCAGGCCTCCCTTGCGGACCCCTTTGAGGATCTCGCCGCAGCCTTCGGCGATCATGTTGGTCAGGCGGGCATCATCTAGCTGGACGGTCATACCCGTAGAGTCTAGCCGCCGCGTTAAAGTAAGGCATGGCCGAAAACATCCTGTCGCGCTTCAGCCCGCCGGTGCGGGACTGGTTTAGCGAGGTCTTCGCGCAGCCGACCGAGGTGCAGCAGGAGGCATGGTCGGCTATTTCACAGGGCGACCACGCGCTGGTCGTCGCGCCGACCGGCTCCGGTAAGACCCTGGCGGCGTTCCTCTGGGCGCTCAACGGGCTGGTCGAGCGCGACGGCCAGACCAGCCTGCCCATCGGGCAGGAGGCCAGCCGCACCTCCACCCATGGCGGGGTGAAAGTGCTCTATATTTCCCCGCTCAAGGCCCTCGGCGTGGACGTCGAACGCAACCTGCGCGCCCCACTGGCCGGCATCGCCCGCGTGGCCGAGCGGCTAGGCCTAGACCACCCGGACATCTCCGTGGGCGTGCGCTCCGGGGACACCCCGCAGGCCGAGCGCAACCGCCAGGTCCGCCGCCCGCCGGACATCCTTATCACCACGCCCGAGTCGGCCTACCTGATGCTGACCTCCAAGGCCGCGGGCATCTTGAGCTCGGTCGAGACCGTCGTGGTGGATGAGATCCACGCCCTGGCCGGCTCCAAGCGCGGCGTGCACCTGGCGCTGAGCTTGGAGCGGCTGGCGCTGCTCGCCGGCGATTTCCAGCGCATCGGGCTCTCCGCCACCGTGCGCCCGCTGGAGACGGTGGCACATTTTTTGGGCGGGTCCCGCCCAGTAGAGATCATCGCCCCGCCGGCCAGCAAGCGCTGGGACTTGGCCGTGCACTGCCCGGTGGAGGACATGGCGGACCTGCCCACCCCGGAGCAGGGCTCGCCCATCGGGGAGCTGACGGTGGATGACTCCATCGGCATTACCAGCGGGGACGACCTGCTGGAAGAATCCGCGCTGCCGACGGCGAAGTCCATCTGGCCGTTTATCGAGCAGGACGTCTACGCCGAGGTCATGGGGCACCGCTCGACCCTGGTCTTCGTCAACTCGCGCCGCACTGCGGAGCGGCTGACCAGCCGGCTCAACGAGCTCTACGCGCAGGAGCACGACCCAGAGTCTTTGTCCGCGCCCACGCGCCGGGATCCGGCACAGCTGATGAAGCAGGTCGACGTGGCGGGCAAGGCCCCGGCGGTTATCGCCCGCGCTCACCACGGCTCCGTGTCCAAGGACGAGCGCGCTATGACCGAGACCATGCTCAAGGAGGGCACGCTCAAGGCGGTGGTGGCGACCAGCTCGCTGGAACTGGGCATCGACATGGGCACGGTCGATCTGGTCATCCAGGTCGAATCCCCGCCGTCGGTGGCCTCCGGCCTGCAGCGCGTCGGCCGCGCCGGGCACACCGTGGGCGCGGTATCGACCGGCTCCTTCTACCCGAAGCACCGCGCCGACCTGGTCCAGGCCAGCCTGACCACCAAGCGCATGCGCGAAGGCCTCATCGAGCGCCTGCACACCCCATCCAACCCTCTGGACGTGCTCGCGCAGCAGACCGTGGCCGCTGTCGCCGCCGCCCCGGACGGGCTCGGGGTGGAGGACTGGTTCGACACGGTCCGGCGGGCCTGGCCCTACCGGGACCTGCCTCGCGAGGTCTTCGACGCCGTGCTCGACCTGGTCAGCGGCGTCTACCCCTCGACGGACTTCTCGGAGCTGAAACCCCGGGTGGTCTACGACCGCGTCGGGGGCGTACTCACCCCGCGCCCGGGCGCGCAGCGCGTGGCGGTGACGAATGCCGGCACCATCCCGGACCGCGGCATGTTCGGCGTCTTCCTGGTCTCTGGCGCCGAAAACCAGGCCCCGCGCCGGGTGGGCGAGCTCGACGAGGAGATGGTCTACGAATCCCGCGTGGGCGACATCATCACCCTGGGCGCTAGCTCCTGGCTCATCGAGGACATCACCCGGGACCAGGTGCGCGTTAGCCCCGCGCCGGGGCACACCGGTCGGTTGCCCTTCTGGAACGGGGACGCCGCCGGCCGCCCCTATGAGCTCGGCCAGGCGCTGGGCGCCTGGCGCCGGGACGTCCACCAGGACCCAGGAATCCTCGCCGACGTCGACGCCCGCGCACGGGAGAACATCGTTACCTACCTGGGCGAACAGTACGAGGCCACCGGGCTCATCCCGGATGACACGACCCTGCTGCTCGAGCGCTTCCGCGACGAGCTAGGCGACTGGCGCGTGCTGCTGCACACCCCGTTCGGCCGCGGGGTCAACGCCGCCTGGGCGCTGGCGGTCGGCGCCCGCGTCGCGGAGAACACCGGCATGGACGCCCAAGCCGTGGCCGGCGACGACGGCATCGTCCTGCGCCTGCCGGAGGCTGACCGGGAGCCGGACGCCAGCCTGTTTAACTTCGACGCCGACGACATCACCGACATCGTCACCGAGCAGGTCGGCGGCTCCGCGCTCTTTGCCTCCCGCTTCCGCGAGTGCGCCGCCCGCGCGTTGCTTCTGCCGCGCCGCAACCCCGGCAAGCGCGCCCCGCTGTGGCAGCAGCGCCAGCGCGCCGAGCAGCTGCTGGACGTGGCCCGGAAGTACCCGTCTTTCCCCATTATCCTGGAGACCGTGCGCGAATGTCTCCAGGACGTCTACGACCTGCCCGCCCTGCAGGAGGTCATGCGGGAGCTGGGCCACCGGCGCATCCGGATCGCCGAGATCACCACGAACAACCCCTCGCCGTTCGCCTCGACCCTGCTGTTCAACTACACCGGTGCCTTCATGTACGAGGGCGACTCGCCGCTGGCGGAAAAGCGCGCCGCGGCGCTGGCCCTGGACCCGTCCCTGCTGGCCAAGCTGTTGGGCACGGTGGAACTGCGCGAGCTGCTGGATGCCGACATCATCGCCGAAGTCCACGCTCAGCTCCAGCGCACCGCCCCTGACCGCCGGGCCCGCACCACCGAGGAGGTCGCCGACCTGCTGCGCACCCTGGGCCCGGTGGCCACCGAGGACCTGCCGGCGCACACGGACGTTCCGTTGAGCGCTATCGATGCCGCCCTGGCCGGCCGCGTGATGCGCGTGCGGATCGCCGGGACCGAGCACCTAGCCCAGGTCAACGACGCCGCGCTGCTGCGCGATGGCCTGGGCATCCCGGTCCCGCCCGGGGTGCCGGCCCAGGTGGACACGGTCACCGACGCCCTGCCGCAGCTGCTCAGCCGCTGGGCGCGCACCCGCGGGCCGTTCGTCATCAGCGAGGCCGCGGCCGCCTTCGGGCTGTCGGCCTCTGCGGCCTACGGGGTCCTCAACGGCCTGGACAAGGTGGTCGAAGGCCACTACCGCGCCGGGGTAGAGGAGACCGAGTACTGCGCGGCTGAAGTCCTCAAAATCATCCGCAGCCGGTCGCTGGCCGCCGCCCGCGCGGCGACCGAGCCGGTCAGCGCCACCGCCTACGCCCGCTTCCTGCCCGCCTGGCAGCAGGTCGCCCCGGCCGGCACCCGCCCGGCGCTGCGCGGGGCCGACGGGGTCCTGGCGGTCATCGAACAGCTCGCCGGGGCCAAGGCCCCGGCCTCGGCCTGGGAGAGCCTCATCCTGCCAGCCCGGGTGGGGGATTATTCGCCCGCCCACCTGGACGAGCTCACGCTGTCCGGCGAGGTCCTCATCGTCGGCGCGGGTAAGGCCGGCTCGGCAGATCCCTGGATCATGCTGCTGCCGGCGGACTACGCCGCCCAGCTGCTGCCGCAGACCGAGCCGGAGGGCTATTCCATCCTGGAACGTGCCCTCCTGGAACACCTGGGCACGGGCGGGGCCTTCCACTTCGGGGAGCTGGCCGCCGACGCGCCGGGCACCGAGGAAGAAGTCCGCCAGGCGCTGTGGCAGCTGGTGGAGGCCGGCGCAGTTTCCCCGGATTCCTTCGCCCCGGTGCGCGCCCGCCTGGCCGGCAAGACCGGCGGCAAGGCAGCCCACCGCGCCAAGCGGCGGCCCAACCGCTCCCGCCTGCGGATGGGGCGGACCTCGTTTGCGCAAGCGCAGCGTGTGAGCACCCCGCCGGACGTGGGCGGGCGTTGGGCGCTCACCCCGCCGCCCGCGCAGGACCCGACGGCGCGCTCGGTCGCGCACGGCGAAGCTTGGCTGGACCGTTACGGGGTGGTCACCCGCGGCAGTGTCGTGGCCGAGGACGTCCTGGGCGGTTTCGCCCTGGCCTACAAGGTCCTGTCCGGCTTCGAGGAATCCGGCAAGGCCATGCGCGGCTACGTCATTGAGGGCCTCGGCGCGGCGCAGTTTTCCGTGCCCGCGGTCATCGACCGCCTGCGCGGGGAGCAGGACAGCCCCGATGTCACCGGTTGGCCGTCGGGCCATGAGCCGGACACCGTGGTGCTCGTCGCCTGCGACCCGGCCAACCCCTATGGCGCGGCCCTGGCCTGGCCGGAGACGCCCGGCAAGCCCAACCGCGCCGCTGGCGCCCTCGTGGCGCTGGTCGACGGTCTGCCCATCGTGCACTTAAGCCGCGGCGGCAAGTCTCTGACCACCTTCCCGCACGTGCTGCCGGAGGGCGTCGACCCGGCCGAGGCATTGCAGCGGGCGTTAGGCGGGCTGCGCGAGCTCATCGCTGCCGGCCGCCTGCAGCCTCTGGTCGTGGAAAAGATCAACGGCGTCGCCGCCTTCCAAGCCCCCGAGGCCGAGGCGCTGCGTTCCGCCGGCGCGGGGCTGAGCCCCCGCGGCCTGCGGATCGCCGCCACCGCCGCCGCGCCCCGCGGCAGCCGCCGGCCCCAGCAAAGCCCCCGGTCAGGATCCGTGCCGTCGCGGCGGGGCCGGCGGGTGACCGACGTTATCGCGAGCTTCGACGACGACGCGTTCGAGGCAGACAATGGGGCAGAGGATTACTAACTTGAGGAGGCGTAATGCCCGAGGGCGATTCCGTCCTGCAGCTATCCAACCGCTTGCAGTTCATGCGCGGCCGGGAGGTCACGCGCAGCTCGCTGCGGGTGCCGCGGTATGCCACCGTGCGCTTTGATGGGGAGACCTGCGAGCGCGTGTGGCCTTACGGCAAGCACCTGTTTATGCAGTTCGGGCAGCGCCTGCTGCACACGCACCTGAAGATGGAGGGGCAGTGGGCCATCCAATATGCGGGGCAGCGCTGGCGCAAGCCCGGCCATAGCGCCCGGGTGGTCCTGCAGCTGGCGCACCACCCGCGCGATATCGAACTCGTCGGCCATTGGCTGGGCCTGGTCGAGGTGATGGCCGCCGATGACTACGCCGGCTGGGTCGCCGGCCTGGGCCCGGACATCTTGGGCCCGGATTGGGAGGGGCCCGGCGGGCGCGAGGAGGCGCTGCGCCGGCTGGCGGCCCGTCCGGAGCGTTCCATCGGGACCGCGCTGCTGGACCAGTCCAACGTGGCCGGCATCGGCAACGAGTACCGCGCCGAAATCTGCTTCCTGGCCGGCCTCCACCCGGCCACGCCCGTCGGACGGGTGGACCTGGAGGCCGTCATCGACATTGCCCGGCGCATCATGTGGGCCAACCGCGACAGCCCCATCCGCGTGACCACCGGCGTGCGCCGGGCGGGCGAGACCTCTTACGTCTTCGGCCGTAACCGGGCGCGCTGCCTGCGGTGCGGCACCCGCATCGAGAAAGGATTCCTGGGCGGGCCGGACCAGGGCGGCGACGAGAGGGAACTGGAGCGGGTCATCTGGTTCTGCCCGCACTGCCAGCCGAAATACTAGGGAACGCGGGGCGCGGTCAGGGGGCCGACGCGGCGGCCGTTAGCGCGCTAGGATCGCGGGTATGCGTTTGCTACTCAATATCATCTGGTTCTTGTTCGGCGGGCTGTGGCTCGCACTGGCCTATTTCATCTTCGGCGTTCTGGCCTGCATCTTCATCATCACCATCCCGGCTGGCGTGGCCAGCTTCCGCATGGCGGCCTACGCCATTTGGCCGTTCGGCCGGGCCGTGGTCCAGCCGGTGGGCGGGTCCAGCGGCATGTCGACGTTTTCCAACGTCGTCTGGTTCATCGTCGCCGGCGTGTGGCTAGCGCTGAGCCACCTGACCACGGCCGCGGCCCAGGCGATCACCATCATCGGTATCCCGCTGGCTATCGCCAACCTCAAGCTCATCCCGATCACCTGCTTTCCGTTCGGCAAGCAGATCGTGCCGAACGACCGCATCCCCGCCGGCTTCGAGCCGATGATCCGGATGTAGCTACGGGCTAGCCGCGGTGGGCGCGGTACCACTGAATGAGCGCGTCGGTGGACGCGTCGCCCGAGCCGGCGGTGCCTTCGCCGCGCACGGCGGCGGCTAGGTCGTTGGCCTGCTGCTTGCCGAGCTCCACGCCCCATTGGTCGAAGGAGTTCAGCCCCAGGATGACGCCCTGGGTAAAGACGATGTGCTCGTAGAGCGCGATGAGCGCGCCGAGCGCCTGCGGGGTGAGCTTCTCGGCCAGGATGGTGGTGCTCGGGCGGTTGCCGGGCATGACCTTGTGGGGGATAAGCTCGGCATCGACGCCCTCCGCGGCGAGCTCCTCGGCGGTCTTGCCGAAGGCCAGCACCTTGGTCTGGGCGAAGAAATTGCTCATCAGCAGATCGTGCATGGAGCCGGTGCCGTCAGCCGTCGGGAAATCCCTGTGCGGCTGGGCGAAGCCGATGAAGTCCGCCGGGACCAGGTGGGTGCCCTGGTGGAGCAGCTGGAAGAAGGCGTGCTGGCCGTTGGTGCCTGGCTCGCCCCAGTAGATCTCCGAGGTGGCCGTGTCCACCGCCGATCCGTTGCGGCGCACCGACTTGCCGTTGGATTCCATGGTCAGCTGCTGCAGGTAGGCCGGGAAGCGGGAGAGATCCTCCGAATAGGGCAGCACCGCGTGGGACTCGGCTCCTAGGAAGTTGGTGTACCAGATGCCCAGCAGCGCCATCAGCACTGGGACGTTGGTGCTCAGCGGTGCCTGCGCGAAGTGCTCGTCCATGGCCCGGAAGCCGTCGACAAAGCGCATGAAGTCCAGCGGCCCGATGGTGCACATCAAAGACAGCCCGATGGCCGAGTCCACGGAGTAGCGGCCGCCGACCCATTCCCAGAAGCCGAACATGTTCTCCGTGTCGATGCCGAACTCGGCGACCTTCTCCGCGTTGGTGGACACCGCCACGAAGTGCTTGCGGATAGCCGAGTCGTCGCCGTCGAACTGCTCCAGCAGCCAGCGCCGGGCCGCGTGGGCATTGGCCAGGGTCTCCTGGGTGGTAAAGGTCTTCGAGGCGACGATGAACAGCGTCGATTCCGGGTCGAGGCGGTCCAGGACCGCGTCGAGATCGGCTGGGTCGACGTTGGAGACGAACTCCGCGCTAATCCCGGCTACTTCGTAGGAGCACAGCGCGCGGGCCGCCATGGCCGGGCCCAAATCGGAGCCGCCGATGCCGATGTTGACGACCTTCTTGATGGTGTGCCCGGTGTGTCCCAGCCACTTGCCGGAGCGCAGCGCGGTGGCGAAGTCGCGCATCCGGCCCAGGACCTCGTGGACATCGGCGGCGACGTCCTGGCCGTCGACGACCAGGTCCTCCTCCGCCGGCAGGCGCAGCGCGGTGTGCAGTACCGCACGGTCCTCCGTGTTGTTGATGTGGGTGCCGGCGAACATGGCGTCGCGCACCTGCTCCACGCCAGCGGCCTCCGCCAGGGCGATAAGGGCGCCGAGGATCTCCTGATCCACCAGGTTTTTCGACAGATCAACGTGCAGGTCCGCGGCCTCGAAAGAGAGGTTGTCCGCGCGGGATTCTTCCGCCCGGAAGAGCTCGCGGAGGTTAAGGGCGGTTTCCCCGTCGGCCAGCTGCGAAAGTGCCTTCCACTCGGCAGTGCTGGTGATGGTCGAACCAGTGGCGTAGGCGGTGTTGGAGTAATCCATGACGATTGGCTTCTGCGGCCTTTCTTCCGGTGTCTAAACGCGTGCTAAGTGCTAACCACAACCGTAGTCGAAGACTTCTGCGGGCGTGGTTAGAGGACGATGGCGGCCGTCCAGCCCGCCACGAGCAGCGGGATGTTGAAGTGGAGGAAGGTCGGGATGACCGAATCCCGAATGTGGTCGTGCTGGCCGTCGGCGTTGAGTCCCGCGGTCGGGCCGAGGGTCGAGTCGGAGGCCGGGGAGCCGGCATCGCCCAGCGCACCGGCCGTGCCGATGATGGCGACCGTCGCGGCGGGGCTGAAGCCCAGCGACATGCACAGCGGGACGTAGATAACGGAGATGATGGGCAGGGTGGAAAAGGACGAACCGATACCCAGGGTTACCACCAGGCCCACCAGGAGCATGCCGCCGGCGGCCAAGAACTGGTGCTCGCCGAAGATTTCGGCGGTGGCGTTCACCAGAGTTTCGACCTCGCCGGTGGCGGTCATGACCGAGGCGAAGCCCTGGGCGGTAATCATGATGAAGCCGATGAGCGCCATCATCTTCATGCCCTGGGAGAAGATGTCGTCGGCTTGGCGCCAGTTGACCGTGCCGGAAATGAGCAGGATGCCCAGGCCGATCAGGGAGCCGACCAGGAGGCCGTCGGCCTCAAAGTCGAGCGCCTGCATGATGACCTGGACCGCGAAGGTCGCGATGATCGCGATGACGGAAACGGTCACCCGGTAGGGCGAGATTTCCTGGGCGTCCGGCGCGTCGTCCGAAATCGGGGTATCGGCGTAGTCGCGCGGTTTGCGGTAGGTAAAGAAGATGGCGATGAGCAGGCCGACCAGCATGCCCACGGCCGGGATGGCCATGATGGGCATGATGGACAGGTCGCTGGTGTCCAAGCCGGCCTCGGAGATGTTGAACAGCAGGATGTCGTTGAGGTAGATGGAGCCGAAGCCTACCGGCACGAAGAAATAGGTGGTCACCAGGCCGAAGGTCAGGCAGCAGGTGATCAGGCGGCGGTCGAGGCGCAGCTTGTTCATGACGGTCAGCAGCGGCGGGACCAAAAGTGGGATGAAGGCGATGTGGACCGGGATGAGGTTCTGGCTCATCACGGCCATGGCGATAAGCCCCAGCACCAGGATCCACTTGGTGGTGGCCACGGCAGCCTTATTGAGCTCGCCGTCTTGGTTGCCCAGGCGCTTGACCAGGAAGTGGGCCAGCAGGTGGGGGAGCCCGGCCGAGGCCACGCCCATGGCGAAGGCGCCCAGCAGGGCATAGCTTAGGGCGATCTTGGCGCCGCCACCGAGGCCGTCTTGGAAGGCGAGCATGGTGCCGTCCAGCCCCATGCCGGCCATGAGCCCGCCGGTGAGGGCGCCGAGGAATAGCGCAACGACCACATGGACTCGCAGGAGCGCGAGGACGAGCATGACGAGGACGGCTATTAAGACGGCGTTCATGCGTATAGATTACTGTACGGATAGCCCAAATCGGGCGCGGGGGTAGGCAGTATTATCCCAGGCGGCCGCGGCCCATGCGCAGTAGCGCGGAAGCGATGGCGGGGCCTTCTTCGCCCAGCTCGTCGCGGAACTGGTTGAGGATGGCAATCTCCCGAGTGTGCACCAACCGGGTGCCGCCAGACCCCATGCGGGTCCGGCCGATGGCCTGGGAGACCGCGGTGCGGTGCTTGATGGCCTCCAGAATGATCTGGTCCATGCGGTTGATCTCTTCCCGGTATTTCTGGATCTCCTGATCCGAGAGGGGATCGTCCGTGCCGGAGGGCGTCCGGACCTCAATGTTGGCTAGCTCGTTGGGTACCGCGTCTGACATAACCCAATTGTGCCACCTGGGGAGCCAAAAAGTAACTCCGCTCGGCTGTGTGTCGGGGCCGGCTAGTAGGTTGGTAGTCATCATGAATGAGACCTCGCCTTTTTCCCAGCCCGCAGACCGCAACCCCTTCGGCCAGCCCACCGCCGCGCCCACGGCCGCGTCCCAGCCCGGCCAGGCCCCGCAGCCGGGCAAAGACCCGCTCGTCGAGGGCCTGAACCCGCAGCAGGCCGCCGCGGTGGCCCACACCGGCTCGCCGCTGCTTATCGTCGCGGGCGCCGGTTCCGGCAAGACCGCGGTCCTGACCCGCCGGATCGCCTTCCTGATGCGCTCGCGGAACGTGGCGCCCTGGGAGATTTTGGCCATTACCTTTACCAACAAGGCCGCCGCGGAGATGAAGGAGCGCGTTGGCCAGCTGGTCGGGCCCGTCGCGGAGCGGATGTGGGTGGCCACCTTCCACTCCATCTGCGTGCGGATTTTGCGCGCCCAGGCGCAGCTGGTGCCGGGGCTGAATACCAACTTCACCATCTACGACGGGGATGATTCTCGCCGCCTGCTGTCCATGATCGCCAAAGACCAGCAGCTGGATATTAAGAAGTTCACCCCGCGGGTGCTGGCCAACCAGATTTCGAATTACAAGAACGAGCTCATCGGCCCGCAGCGCGCCGCGGAACAGGCCGCGGCCACCAAGAACCCCTTCGACACGACCGTGGTCGGGGTCTACGCGGAATACCAGCGCCGCCTGCGCGCGGCGAACGCGGTCGACTTCGACGATCTCATTGGGGAAGTCGTGCGGATCTTCCAGCAGCACCCGCAGGTGGTGCAGTTCTACCGCCGCCGCTTCCGGCACGTGCTCATCGACGAGTACCAAGACACCAACCACGCCCAGTACGCGCTCGTCGCCGCGTTGGTAGGGCAGGGCAACGGCGCCGCCACGGGCGACGAGCAAGATACCCCGGAGCAGGCGGTTACGGCGCCGGAGCTGTGCGTGGTCGGTGACTCGGACCAGTCCATCTACGCCTTCCGTGGGGCCACCATCCGCAACATCCAGGAATTCGAGCGGGACTACCCGCAGGCTAGGACCATTCTGCTGGAGCAGAACTACCGCTCGACGCAGACCATCCTGAACGCGGCAAACGCGGTCATCGCCAAGAACGAAAACCGCCGGGAGAAGAACCTGTGGACCGCCCACGGTCAGGGCGAGAAGATCATCGGCTACGTCGCGGACAACGAGCACGACGAGGCCCGTTTTATTGCCACGGAGATCGACAAGCTGGTCGACGGCGGCCGCAACCTCAACGACATCGCCATCATGTACCGCACCAACAACGCCTCCCGCGCGCTGGAGGATATCTTTATTCGATCCGGGATCGCCTACCGCGTGGTGGGCGGCACGCGCTTCTACGAGCGCAAAGAGATTCGCGATATCGTGGCCTACCTGCGGATCCTGGACAACCCGGATGACACGGTGAGCCTGCGGCGCATCATCAACGTGCCCAAGCGCGCCATCGGGGACAAGGCCCAGGCCCAGATCGCGCTGCACGCGGAGAACCTCGGGGTTAGCTTCGGCAAGGCCCTGCTCGACGGGGCGGCCGGCCAGGTAAACGGCCTGGGAACCCGCGCGGTCAACGCCGTGGGCAAATTCACCGAGATGATGGACGGCATCCACTCCCAGCTGCCGGGCATGACCAACCAGGTCACCGGGCAGCCGGACTTGGGCGAGCTGATTTCCTTGCTGCTCGATGCCACGGGCTACCGGGCCGAGCTGGAAAACTCCAACGACCCGCAGGACGGCGCGCGCCTGGATAACCTCAACGAGCTGGTCTCCGTGGCGCGGGAGTTTTCCTCGGAGGCGGCCAATCAGATGGCCTTCGACGGCTCCGATGCCGCGCCGGAGGCCGACCCGGCCGACGACGGGCAGGCCGCGCCGGGCTCCCTGCAGGCGTTTTTGGAAAAGGTCTCCCTGGTCGCCGACGCCGACCAAATCCCGGACGAAGACTCCGGAGTGGTCACGTTGATGACCCTGCACACGGCCAAGGGCCTGGAGTTTCCAGTCGTATTCCTCACCGGCTGGGAGGACGGGCAGTTCCCGCACATGCGCTCGCTGGGCGATCCAAAGGAGCTGAGCGAAGAGCGGCGCTTGGCCTATGTGGGCATCACCCGTGCGCGCGAGCAGCTCTACGTTACCCGCGCTATCATTCGTTCCTCGTGGGGCAACCCGATGACCAACCCCGCCAGTCGCTTCCTCGCCGAGATCCCGGAGGATCTCATCGACTGGCGGCGGGAGGAAAACGATAGTTCCCTCAACTCCGCGTGGGGTGATGATAGCTATCAGTACGGGCGCAATTTCGGTTCGTCCTGGTCTGGCTGGTCGCGCAAGTCCGGCTCCGCTGCGTCTTCCCCATCGCAATGGAAAAAGCCGGCGGCTGCTACGTCCATGCCGAAGAACAAGAATCTGAACTTGGCCGTGGGCGACCGCGTCAACCACGCCAAGTATGGCCTGGGAACGGTCATTAGTTCCGACGGTTCGGGCGCGCGGGCGACCGTCACCGTGGATTTCGGTTCTGCCGGGAAAGTCCGCTTGATGCTGATTGGCGGACTTCCCATGGAAAAGCTCTAGACGGTAATACCGCGCTCCGCGAACCAGGGAATCGGGTCCACGGGGGCGCCGCCGCCCGGGTGCACCTCGAAGTGCAGGTGCGGGCCGGTGGACACGCCTTCGTTACCGATGGAGGCGATCTGCTGGCCGGCGGTGACGCGCTCGCCGACGCCCACCAGCAGGGAGCTGGCGGCCATGTGGCCGTAGACGCTCACGGTGCCGTCGTCGTGCTGGATGCGGATCCAGTTGCCGAAGCCCTGCGCCGGGCCGGAGGAAATCACCGTGCCGTCCATGACAGCGTAAATCGGGGTGCCGACCGGGTTGGCGATGTCGATGCCGTTGTGCATCGCGCCCCAGCGGGCGCCGAAGCCAGACGTCAGGGTGCCGGTGGTCGGGAACACGACGGTGTTGCCGTTGGCATCCTGCGACTGGGTGGCGCTCAGGCCGGAGTGGTCGCCTTCAGGGGTGAAGGCGTCCGCGAGGCCCGGAACAGCCGCGGGGTCGAGGACGATGTTGAGCCCTGCCTCGGTCTGGTTGACGGTCGGGGTGATCGTGCCGTTAAACAACTGGGTAGTGGATTTAGCGAGGCCGAAGAGAGCATCGGTGAGGGCGTCGTGATTGACGTCGCTAACGGTCGGTTCGGAGGAACCGTCCGACACGTTCACCGTCGCCGCGGGAGCGGCGTTGGCGGCCGTGGCGCCAAGCGTGGCAGCCAGGCCGGTGGTCAGTGCCAGGGCACCGGCCACAGCCGCCCGGCGGGCGCGATGAGTGCGCTTCATAGACTACGTCCTTTATCAGCATGAGGGTAAGTGGTGGCAAGCCAGTCAGCGGGCAGTACCGCTAGGGCCCGCCCCGGCGCTTGAGGCCGGCACGGCCGCCGAATGGCAACGAAGTAAAAGTTAGCCCGGTTGCCGGGGGAGCGCAACGCGAAAAAGAGCAGGTAGAAGGCCAACTCTGTTCGAAAATAGTCGAACATGCCAGCGTGTTACGCGTGTTGTAACTGGGATTAATGTTACAAATGTTTTTAATGTGGCGAACGCGGGGGTGACGCCTGGGGGTAGCGCAAAGGCCCCTCGCCGCGCGGTGCGGCGAGGGGCTTTGAGGTTGGAAAGAAGTTAGCGGCTTTTAGGAGATGTTGATGCCGCGCTCAGCGAACCACGGGATCGGGTCAACCGGGGTGTTGCCGTCCGGGTGGATCTCGAAGTGTAGGTGGGAGCCGGTAGAGAAGCCGCGGGAGCCCATGCCGGCGATCTTCTGGCCGGCGTGGACCTGGTCGCCGACGGCGACGTCGAGGGTCTCCATGTGGCCGTAGACGGCGATGGAGCCGTCCTCGTGCTTGATGCGGATCCAGTTGCCGAAGCCGGAGGCCGGGCCGGAGTCGATGACGATGCCGTCCATGGCGGCGACGATCGGGGTGCCGATGGCGTTAGCCAGGTCGATGCCGTTGTGCATCGCACCCCAGCGGGCACCGAAGCCGGAGGTGTAGGCGCCCTCGGCCGGCTTGACGATGGAAGGGGCACGGGAAGCAGCGTCCGCGGCAATGCGGGCGTCGGCGGCTTCGATGGCCTTGTTGAGTTGCTCCGACAGGTTGTCGACCGGCTTGGACTCGGCGATAGCCAGGATCTGCGGGGCGGCGTTTTCCACGGCGGCTGCGCCGTTTTCGGCCAGCTCGTTGGAGTCCGTGGTCAGGTCGTAGTCGACGCTTTGCGCCTTGGTCTCGTGATCGGCGTTAGCCTGCATCTGAGCAGCTGCGGCGCCGCCAACGCCCGCAGTGGAGGCCGCACCGGCAGCCACGGTTACTAGGGCGATACGGCCCTTGGCAGTTTGCGAGGTAGTGGTCTTGCGGTGGCGTCCCACGCCGGCCCGCTGGGTCTTGCTTCGCATTAAACTTCTTCCCGTACTTGTCTTAAATCGTGTAACGCTGCTTCCGCGTTACTTAATCTCGCTCAAGGTTACACGATTGTGACCTTCTTGTTACCAACGTCTGGTAACAATAGCGGTTCGCACAGGGTCAAGCAAGCTAAATCGATGTTATAAAACCGCTGCAAGGGGGTTTGCACACGTCAATGCAGGAAACTTTTAAGTCACACTGCCGAGGGGGTGCGTCGAGCATTGATGACTCCCGTCCCTCCCGTAACACTACCGGAACCGCCCGGCGGGCCGATAACGGGGGCGGAAGTTTGTTTCGGTGGGCCATTGCGGGCAAGAACTAAGAGATACTGAAAAACCTGAATCTCTAAAGTTCTACGTGAGGGTTAATACAGTATATATAGGAGCCCCCGCTGCGCCCTGCCGCCGGCGCCCCGTCGGGGCAGGGGATTCGCCGCCGGTGGGCCGTGCCAACCCGAAACCGCGCCGGTGGCGTGGCAAGGTAGAGGCGATGAATAAGAACACCAGCCCCCACTCGCGGTCGTCGTCGGGTCCGCGTAGCCAGGCCCGCGGACGCACCAGCCCCTCCAGTGCCGCCCAGCCGGCTGCCCGCGTGGCCTCCCGCGCTGGTGCGCAAGCTCGGTCCCGCACCGCGCCGAAGGCGACGGGCACCAAGGCCCGCCTCATCCGTATGCTGCTGACCGTCGGCGTGCCGAACCTGGCCGTCATCGGCACCATCGTGGTCATCGCGCTGGCCTCGGTCCTGCTTTCCAGCGCGCCGTTGGCCTGGCTGCCCTCGATCATCGGTGAGGCCTGGATGGTGCTCAACCTCGTGCCGGTGCACGCCGGGGGAAACACTATCTCCGTGCTGCCCTTCCTGCCCACCATCGGTCTGGTGTGGTTGCTGGCCGGGCGCATCCACCGCGCGGTCAAGCACAAGGTCAGCGTCAACGACTTGTTGCTGCTGCTGGCCTGTGCTTTGTGTGTGCCGGTCCTGATAACGCTCGTGGCCTGGTTCATGCTCTGGGACGCCGGCAAGGTCTACGATCTTGCTGCCCCGAACCTGGCCGTCGCCGTGCTGCGCGTCGCGGTCATCCACCTAGTCGCGCTGGCGCTGGGCATGGGCCCGCGCCTGTGGACCGCACTGCTGAAGCGCTACGGCCTGCCGGTCACGGTGGTGGCTAGCGCCCAGGTCGCCTTCCGCTTCATCGGCGCGCTGCTCGTGGCCGGCCTGGCCCTGCTGCTGGTCGTCGGTCTGTTCGGCTGGCAGCGCCAGGACGAAATCTTAAGCTCCTACCCGGACCTGCCCGCGGCGGGCGCGGCTGTCCTCTACGGCCTGAGCCTGCTCTACCTGCCCAACGCCGCGTTGGTGGCCGGGGCGAACCTGCTAGGTGCGGAGTTTCACATGGGGCAGGCGAGCGTCTCACTGTTTAGCATCCACCTGGTGCCGCTGCCGCCGCTGCCGCTAGTGGGCGTTATCCCGGGCAGCGCGCCCGCCTGGGCGTTGGTCCTGCTGGTCCTGGCCGGCGTGGCCGCCGCCTGGGCTTGGCGGGGCAAGAACCCCAGTCCGCGCACCGCGGTGGAGGTCTCCGTGCTGGCCGGCCTCAGCGTGGCGCTGCTCGCTGCGTTTACCACCGGTGAAGTTGGCGTCTACGGCGCGACCGGCATCATGGTCGCCATGGCCGGCGCTCTGGCCGTCGTCTGGGTCCTGGTCATCGGCCTGGCCGCCTGGGGCATTAGCCTGTGGCAGAACCGCCGAGCCAAAGTACCGGCCGCCGCGCCCGCTGCCGCACCGGCTGCCGCTGCCGCCTCCCCGGGCGCGGATGAGACACGCGCCCGTGAAGCGGACGCCGCCGAGATGGAGTCCAGCGAAGAGGCCCCTGCCGGGGCGGACAGCGCGGACAGCGCGGAAGAAGCTGGCTTAGGCGCGGACACCGCTGCCGACGCAGACGTTGCTGCCGATGTAGAGGTTGTGGATCCTGACGACGCCGACGACGCTGAAGCCGTGAACGCCGACGCGGAAGACGCGGCGCAGTCCGAACCGGATGACGCTCCGGAGATCATCGACGCCGAGGAGGTTGCGGCCGAAGAGGCCGCTACCGGCGAGGAGGCCGACGCCACCGCGGGGGCGGGCGGGGACGCCGGGCAGGCGGAGCAGCCGGCTGCCTCGACCGGGGTAGAAGCCGCCGAAGGTAGTGTCGATAAGGATCTGGACGAGGCTGCTGATCCGGCCGATGGGGTGGCGCGTGGGGGAAGTCAAAAGGACTGAAAGTTCCGCGGGCCTACCCTTTGGGGCTAGTCTGTTAGGCGTGACTTCACCCGCAGATGCTTCTGTTGATTTCATTGACTCCGACAATCAGGCCCAGCCGGCGGGCGTGACTGACGCCGCGGTATCGGGGCCCCTGCGCGTCGTCGTGTTGGTCTCCGGCACCGGCTCACTGCTCCAGGCGATTCTGGACTCTCAGGACGAGTCCTACCGCGTGGACAAGGTCGTCGCCGACAAGTCCTGCCAGGGCGTGGAACGCGCGGAGGCGGCTGGCATCGCTAGCGAGGTTGTCTCGCTGGGCGAGGACCGCGCGGCCTGGAACCAGGCGCTCGCAGCGGCGGTGGGCCAGCCCGACGTGGTGGTCTCCGCCGGTTTCATGAAGATTCTGGGGAAGGAATTCCTCGACCACTTCGCCGACCGCATTATTAATACGCATCCCGCACTCTTGCCCGCCTTCCCAGGCGCGCACGGTGTTAGGGATGCGTTGGCGTATGGGGTGAAAGTCACCGGCTCCACCGTTCACTACGTTGATGCTGGCGTAGATACCGGCCCGATCATCGCCCAGGAGCCCGTGCGGGTACTGGCCGACGATGACGAGGCCAGCCTCCACGAGAGGATCAAGGTCGTGGAACGGCAGCTGATCGTCCGCGTGCTGCGCGCTGCGGTGCGTGACGCGGACGCCGCCGGCGGCATAACCTTTGATTGCTAGATTTTGGTGTCTATTTTTCTGTCAGGAAGGCAAGACGAATCCATGAGCGATGAACGCAAGCCCATCAAACGCGCGCTGATTAGCGTCTACGACAAGACCGGGCTGGAAGACCTGGCTCGCGCCCTAGTCGACGCCGGCGTGGAGATTGTCTCCACCGGCTCCACCGCCAGCCGGATCGCGGACCTGGGCATTGACGTGACCCCGGTCGAGAAACTGACCGGCTTCCCGGAGTGCCTGGAAGGTCGCGTGAAGACGCTGCACCCGCGCGTGCACGCCGGCATCCTTGCCGACACCCGCAAGGAAGACAACCTCGCCCAGATCAAGGACCTGGACATCGAGCCCTTCCAGCTGGTCGTGGTGAACCTGTACCCGTTCGCGGAGACGGTGGCCTCCGGCGCGGATTACGACGCCTGCGTGGAAAAGATCGACATCGGCGGCCCGTCCATGGTCCGCGCCGCGGCGAAGAACCACGCCTCGGTCGCCGTCGTGGTCAACCCGGACCGCTACGACTCCGTCATCGACGCGCTGTCCAACGGCGGCTTCGACCAGCAGGAGCGCTTCCAGCTCGCCGCCGAGGCCTTCTCCCACACGGCCCAGTACGACGCGGATGTTTCCGGCTGGTTCCGCGCCCAGGGTGCGGAAGCGGATTCCGGCACGACCGCCCTGCGCTACGGCGAGAACCCGCACCAGGCCGCCCGCGTGGTGCGCAATCGCGACGGTAAGGGGCTGGCCAACGCCGAGCAGCTGGGCGGCAAGGAGATGAGCTACAACAACTACCAGGACGCCAACGCCGCTTGGCGCGCCGCCTGGGATCACGAGCGCCCGTGCGTGGCCATCATCAAGCACGCCAACCCCTGCGGCATTGGCGCCGACGACGAGAACATCGCCGCCGCCCACAAGGCCGCCCACGCCTGCGACCCGATGTCCGCCTACGGCGGGGTCATCGCCGCCAACCGCGAGGTCACCCTGGAAATGGCCGAGCAGATCAAGCCGGTCTTCACCGAGGTCGTCATCGCCCCCAGCTACGCTGACGATGCCCTGGAGCTGCTGCAGACCAAGAAGAACCTGCGCATCCTGCGCGCCGAGCGCGACGAGGCCGCCGAGGAGGAGCGCCCGATCTCCGGCGGCGTGCTGGTCCAGGACGTCGACGCCTACCAGGCCGAGGGCGACCAGGCGGAGAACTGGACCCTGGCCGCCGGCGAGGAGCTCGACTCCGAGGCCCTGTCCCAGTTGGAATTCGCTTGGCGCAGCGTCCGCGCGGTCAAGTCCAACGCCATTCTTTTGGCCCGCGACAACGCCACCGTCGGCGTGGGCATGGGCCAGGTCAACCGCGTGGACTCGGCCAAGCTGGCCGTCGAGCGCGCCAACACCCTGGGCGAGGACGGCGAGGAGCGCGCCCGCGGTTCCTTCGCTGCGTCCGATGCCTTCTTCCCGTTCGCTGACGGCCTGCAGGTGCTCATCGATGCCGGCGTGACCGCCGTGGTCCAGCCGGGCGGCTCCATCCGCGACGAGGAAGTCATCGCCGCCGCCCAGGAGGCCGGCGTGACGATGTACTTCACCGGCACCCGCCACTTCGCCCACTAGAGCGGCCCGTGTAGTTCCCTGAGCGAGCCCGCCTGCGGCCGTTTGTGTGTACAGGCCGGACCCGCGGGCTAGGTACGTGTTAGATTTACTAATCACAGACCTAGACAAGGGAGAAACATGGCGCACACGAACGGCGCGGGACGCGGCTCGGGGAATGACCCCCAGGAGCCGGTCACCGCGGAGCTACCGGTGGTCAGCGCGGGCGAGGAGCCGCGCCGTACCCCGGGACGAGGCGCGCTCATCAGTGCCTTTGGAATACTCGCGGCCATCATCGTGATCGCTGTCATCGCCGCGCTCAGCCTCCAGCGCGGGTGGCTGGGTATGTCGTCCACCGACGAGGACGAGCCCGCCCCAGCACCCGCGTCCAGCTCGTCGAGCCAGGCTGATACCTCTGAGGCGCCTTCGGAAACGAGCAGCTCTAGCGCCGCCTCTACCGCCGCGGAGTCGAGTTCGTCTTCGGCTTCGTCCTCCGCGTCGTCCACGGCGTCAACTACGTCATCTTCTGAGCGGTCCTCTGGGCGCTCATCGGGGTCCCGCTTCAGCGAGCGGGCGGCCGCGGCCGCGCCGACGCCGCGCGCTAGCGAGCCCACCCCGGAGGCTCGGCCGCCGCGTTATACCTCCGCCGCACCCGGCAGTAACCAGACCTCCGCCGCCTTCGCGGACTCGGTCTATTCCGCTTTCACCTCTGCCTATGCCCAGTCCGGCAACCCGAACACGCCGGTAGAGGCCTACAGCCCGGTCACGGGGCAGTGGTACAAGATGCAGTGTACCGGCACCGCCAACGCGGTAACCTGCCGCGGCGGTGACGGCGCGGTGGTGAATATCTCGTGAGCAAGTACTGGGCCGCCACCGTTTCCGGGCTTGCCGCCAGCGCCCTGCTGGTCGCCTGCAGCAGCGGCAGCGGGGTAGAGGAGTCGAAGCCGCCGGCGCACAGCACCACCGCGGCTCGCACCGAGGCTTTCCCCGCCAGCATCGACCAGAAGGCGTTGAAGCGTGCGGTAGCCGCTGCGATCGAGAAATTCGGCGGCGACGTCGGCGTCGCGGTGGCCACCCCCGACGAGCTTATGAGCGCCGGCACTACCACGGGGTTTGCGGCCTGGTCGACCGCGAAGGTACCGATTGCCATCGCCGCCTGCCAGGCCGGCACCGCGGATCCTGACCTCGTCGAGGCCGCCATCACTTATTCCGACAACGACTCCGCGCAGGCGCTCTGGGTGAGCCTGGGGGCCGTCGAGACCGCCGTGGAGCAGACCCAGGCGGTGCTGCGTGAGGGCGGCGACACCGTCACCGAGGTCCAAGGCAAGATTACCCGGGACGGGTTTACCCCCTTCGGTCAAACCGAGTGGGGGCTCAAGGAGCAGGCTACCTTCGCCGCGCAGCTGCCGGAGATCGATGACGCGGACTCGGTCATCGAGGCCATGCGGACCCCGGACCCCCTGCAGGATTACGGGCTGCGGGCCATCCCGGGCGCGGCCATCAAGGGCGGCTGGGGGCCGGATGATGACGGCTTCTACAGCGTCGTGCAGCTCGGCCACGTGAAGCTGGACGGCAAGGAGATGGGCATGGCGGTATTCTCCCGCCCCGAAGACGGCACCTATGAGGCCGCCCAGGAGCAGCTCGACTACCTGGTCTACCTGCTGGCCGGGGAAAAGACCGACTCGGCGGCCTAGCCTCCTCCCGGGTGCAGGACGTATAAGGGTTAAGGCCTAGTCTGTAGGGAGGAAAGACGAGCTTTAAGGAGGCCCACACGGCATGACGCAGCACTATAACCTCTACGAGAGCTTGGGTCTTAACCCGGGCGAGTCCTCGGACCAGCTTAACGTCGAGCTCAGCGCCTCGCTGCAGGCTCTCGAGGACCAAGGCACCGGGATGTCCGATCCGCGCTTCCACGAGACCGCCACCGCCCGGGCCATCCTGGGCGAGGAGCGCCGGCGCGCCCAGTACGACGCCCGGCTCGCCGATAGCTTGGCCCGCCCGATGCGCATCGGGGACCTCATCCACCTAGCCGAGCGCGGTCAATTCCCGGACGCCCCGGAGGAGAAGCCGCGGTATCAGACCTTGTCCACCGTCACCCGCCGGGTCGCCGAGGTTGAGCCGACCGGGGCGCCGTTGGCGCGCTTTGGTGCTGCGCCGGGAGTGGTCAAGACCGCGCTGGCCATTGCGGCCGTCGTGCCGGCAGTGCTGCTGGTTGGCTTCGTGTTCATGGCCGTCATCTTCGCCGTCGACAGCGCCGGCAGCACCGCCTATAGCCGCGGCGGGGTCTTCGACGAGTTCGCGGCGCTGCTGGACACGTCCTTCAACAGCCTCTACCTGCTGGTGCTGGCCGTATTCGTCCTGGTGAACATCCTCTGGGCCGGGCGCGTGCTCCGCGACGTGCTTTATCCCGCCCGTGGCGGCCAGAACGTGCTGCTGGCGGTGGAAACCCTCGGCTTTGGGGTGACGGAGCTGTTTGTGATGGTCGGCTTCGGCGCCGCGGACTGGGTCATGTTCACGCTGCCGTTTGTCGCCCATACCGCCGTCGGTGCCCTGCTGTTTAGCGGCGCCGTGGGACGCTGGTGCAAGGGCGAGATCCAGACCCGCGAAGTGGTCGAGGGGCCGCGGGACTAGCGCTTCTTTTTCTTCTTCTGCCGGTCGGCCGCAGCGGCGGCGGCCGCGGAGATGGAGTCCGAGCGGGACTCGAGCAGCTTCAGGGTGGCCGCGACGCGGTCATCGGGAAGTTCGGCGCCGAGGACGGCCAAGGAGGCATCGGCAAGCATGACGGCGGTCTCCGGAACGGTCTGATCGGAGGCCGCGAACGGGGGAGTGCCGTCGTTGCCGCGCATCTCAATAACCGACAGCGCGATGTGGAACGGCAGGGTGATGCGCGGGTCCTGCTCGCCGACCAACGCCGCGGCGAAGGTCTGGAAATGGTGCTCCAGGCGCGCGCGGGACTGGTGATACTCGGCGAATTCCTCCGAGTTCGCCACCGGCAGCTGGTAGAGCCGGCCGACGTTCCAGCCGCTGGTCAAAAGCAAGCGGGACTCGGCCGCCACCAGCGCCCACAGGCGCAGCTCCGGGGTGGTCTCCAGCTGGGCCAGGTCGTCGGCCAAGTCGAGGGAGGGCTCGATGGTCGAGTTCAGCAGCGTCAAAAAGATCTCGGTCTTCGACGGGAAATGGTAGTAGAGCGAGGCCTGCCGGATACCGACGGCTTCGGCGATCTGGTGGGTCGAGGTCGTGGCGAAGCCCTGGGTGGTAAACAGCTCGGAGGAGGCGTCTAGGATCTCTTCGCGCGCGGTGCTACCCCGACGTCGCGGAGAATTCTTCCTCGGCCTGCCAACTGCACCAGCCATAGACCTACCACACCTTCCTGTTCGCCTGAGAGTCGGAAATCAAAGAACCAAAGACATATCAACCTTATATCTTAAAGGCCATCGTGCTAAGTCGCGCGGGCAGCAATACCCTGTAATGTTGCCGACACCGTCCGGCACGCCGAGCCATAGGCCGTGCGGTCCAACGGCGGCAGGTCCGCCAGTCGCTGCTGTGCGGAGCCCGCGTGGTTGAGCCAGGCCCGTAGGTACAGCTCCAGGCCGGTGCGCCACGCCAGCGACAGCGCCTCGCCCTCGGCGGGAGTAATCAGCTGCTTTTCCGCGCCGATGGCCAGCCGGTCCGCCGTCGGCCGCGGCGCCGGGGCCGCCCAGCGGGCCACGGAAGCGATGGGCACCAGCAGGAAGTTATGGATGTTCACGGCCGCATCCGGGTCCGGCAGGCCGTTGACCAACTGCAGCGCCGGCGGCTGCGTGCCCAGCGCCTGGCGCAGCAGCGCTGCCGATGCCTCCTCCGGCAACGGCAGGCCCGCGTCCGCGCGGTAGATAGCCGCGTCCTCCATGGCACGCGGCTCGATGTCGACCGAAAAGAGCAGCTCGTCCAGCTCCGCGTTGGCGGGGCCCAGATAGTCCACCGGCAGGCCGGGCAGGCCATCGCCGCGGGCGATGGGGCCGGTCAGCCGCACCGGGGAATCGACCGCGGGGGAGTAGACCACCCCGTGGACGACGCGGGAATACCACGCCGCCAGCTCTTGCGCGTCCGCCCGGTGGTGCAGGGCGTTGCGGGCCAGCTCATGGGACTCCGCCAGGATGCCGCGCGCGGCGGGCAGGGACTCGCAGCGCCCCGCCTCTTCGGCGAGCTCGGTAAGTGAGGGGTGCAAGGCCATAAGCAACGCGCCTTTCTTATGCGGGGTGGATGAAATCTGTCTACAGTCTAACGGGTGGTGGGGCGGGGTTGTGCTCCGGATATGCCAAACGCCGCCGCGGCGACCCGTGCCCATGGTGGGCGGGGTGCCGGCGACGGCGTTGGTTAGATTCTTTTACCGTGTCACACTTGCCAGCGGCAAAAGTGCGCTGTTGAAACCCTGCTACTTAAGTGTTTAGCGGGTGGTGAACGGCAGGAGAGCCATTTCGCGAGCGTTCTTGACCGCGGTAGCAACCTGACGCTGCTGCTGCGGGGTCAGACCGGTGACGCGACGCGAACGAATCTTGTGGCGGTCAGAGATGAACAGGCGGAGGGTCTTGGTGTCCTTGTAGTCCACCTTCTCGATGCCCTCTGCCTTCAACGGGTTCTTCTTCGGACGGCGGGTCTGCTCCATCCGGAACTTCTTGTGGTTATTGCGCTTCATTGTTGCAATTCCCCTTTACCAGCTGGACTTACGAACGCCCGGCAGCTCACCGCGGTGAGCCATGCCGCGCATGCGGACACGGGACAGGCCGAACTTGCGGAGGTAACCGCGCGGACGACCATCGTGGGCGTCGCGGTTACGGATGCGGGACTTGGAAGCGTCGCGCGGCTGACGGTTCAGCTCGAACTGGGCCTCCAAACGGTCCTCGTCCGAGGTGTTCGGGTTCTTGATGATTGCCTTGAGCTCAGCGCGACGCTCCGCGTAGCGGGCGACGATTTCCTTGCGCTGCTCGTTCTTAGCGATCTTGGACTTCTTAGCCATTGATTATCGCTCCTCGCGGAATTCGACGTGCTTGCGGGCGATCGGATCGAACTTCTTCAGAGTGATGCGATCCGGGTTGTTGCGCTTGTTCTTACGGGTCACGTAGGTGTAACCAGTGCCCGCGGTGGACTTAAGCTTGATGATCGGGCGAATATCGTTACGTGCCATCTTTAGATCTTCTCCCCACGTGCTCGGATCTTGGCGACGACGGACTCGATGCCGTCGCGGTCGATGATCTTCATACCCTTGGTAGAGACATTCAGGGTGATGGTACGGCCCTCAGAGGGCAGGTAGTACCGACGACGCTGCACGTTGGGGTTCCAACGGCGCGAGGTGCGGCGGTGCGAGTGCGAGACCTGCTTGCCGAATTGCGGCTTGCGGCCCGTTACCTGGCAAATAGCCGACATGGGTCTTCTTTCTCCTAGCCGCCCACATCTTGGCTAATTAAAACCACGTGATCGAGTGCCTAGAAGGCTTACTCCGCTCGGAATGTGAGGATGAGCGATTAAAAAATCACGCCGTTTTATTGCAGTAGACGGGGCGTAAACGTACATTGTGACAACAGCAAGGGAAAACCTTACCTTCCCGCGCCCGAATTTCCTAATCGCCTCGTGCGAGCCATACTGGGCGCCCCGCGTGGGGCCTTGAGCGGTTCCGGGCGGTAGGGGAGTGCAGGGACAGTCGGGGCGCTATACCTCTATATCTTCGCCCTGTCTGGGGTCGCCCAGCGTGCTGGGAATAATTTTAAGCCCTCGGCACGGAATTCGCGCGGCGAAACCCGCTTTTCGGGCGTGGTTGCCGGGGTGGCTGGGGCTGCTGTGGTCACCGGTTGCGTCAGCGCGGGCGAGATTTGGGAAAAGGGCAGGTCGGCTGTAATATAGTCCGAGTTGCTATCGCTCGGGTGCTGCTCGACGGTAGCTGTTTGTCCGTTAGAAAACCCAACTCGGGCACGATCTCCGCCGCCTAGGCCTTGTTTTATAGGCCCGGTGAAAGCGGAGAACCGACCCGAAGTTTCAACCCTGAGGGAATTCGCATGAAGAAAGATATCCACCCGGATTACCACCCGGTGGTCTTCCAGGACGCCGGTACCGGTACCCGCTTCCTGACCAAGTCCACCGCCTCCTCCGATCGCACCGTTGAGTGGGAGGACGGCAACGAGTACCCGCTCATCGTGGTCGACGTTACCGCCGAGTCGCACCCGTTCTGGACCGGTGCGCAGCGCGTGATGGACACCGCCGGCCGTGTCGAGCGCTTCAACCAGCGCTTCGGTGGCATGGCTCGCCGCAAGAAGAAGAACGCGTAAGGAGGATAGAAGAAAATGGCAACTCCTAAGTTCAAGATGTCCCGCGCGAACACCCGCTCGCGCCGCTCCCAGTGGAAGGCCGACAACGTCGACCTCCAGGAGGTCACCATCGACGGCCAGACCGTGCGCATCCCGCGCCGCCTGGTCAAGGCCGCCAAGCTCGGCCTGGTTGACGTGGAGCAGTTCTAAGCGTTTTTAGGACGATAAGGCTGGGCCGGTAGCTACCTGGCCCCTTGCGTCCCGAGCTACCCCGAATAAGGGTAGTCGGGGCGCTTTTCTTATTATCTTGCACTCAGTTTTGTGGGGGTTGCGTTGTTTTTGCAGCTGAGTGTATTCCTGTTCGATCCTTAATTGGGCTCTGAACCTTAATAAAACTACTTTTAGTTTCTGGGTTTCTTGAAAGACTCATTTTAGGACATAATTGAGATATGAAAATTCTCGTAGTGGACGACGAACAGCCGGTGCGTGAATCGCTTCGCCGTTCGCTGAGCTTTAACGGCTACCAGGTCATCTTGGCCGGGGACGGCGTTGAGGCGGTCGAGACGGTGCACCGGGAATCGCCGGATCTGATGATCCTCGATTTGGTGATGCCCAACATGGACGGCCTGGAGGTGTGCCGGTCCCTGCGCAGCGAGGGCTGGGAGCGCCCCATCCTCGTGTTGACCGCCCGGGACGGCGTGGCCGACCGGGTGGCCGGGCTGGACGCCGGCGCCGACGACTACCTGCCCAAGCCCTTCGCGCTGGAGGAGCTTTTGGCTCGCGTGCGCTCGCTGGCGCGGCGCGCGGCAGCCGATCCCATCCAGGTCACACCGGAAAAGGAAGCCAAGCTGGCTTTTGAGGATCTCTACCTCGACGCGGATACCCGCGAGGTCTGGCGCGGCAAGCGCATGATCTCGCTGACCCGCACCGAGTTCGCGCTTCTGCAGCTGCTACTGGAAAACCCCCGCAAGGTTCTCGCCCGCGACGTGATCCTAGAAAGCGTCTGGGGCTATGATTTCCCGACCTCGGGCAACGCGCTGGAAGTCTACATCGGCTACCTGCGTAAGAAGACCGAGGCCGAGGGCGAGCCCCGCCTCATCCATACCGTCCGTGGCGTCGGCTACGTGTTGCGAGAGAACACCCCGTGATTTTTCGGAAGCCGGTGTCTCGGGCGCAGGCTTCCGCTCCGTCCGACGAGTTCTCAGACGAACCGACGGTTTACACGGGAAGCTCCCGTCCGTGGGTCTCGCGCACGTCGCTGCGCTGGCGTCTGGCTATTCTCACCGGCCTGATCGTGGCCGTTACCTCGGCTATTATCTGCGCCGGTTCCTACGGGGCCGTGGCGGCCTGCCTACGCGCCGCCGACAATGAGGCCTTGGAATCGCACGCGCAGGCGATGCTCGTGCGCACCCAGGCCAACCAGGACCCGGATTACCTGCTTAACGAGATCGAGCACTTCAAGACCGTGCACCCCGAGGCCCAGCTCACGGTCTCCCCGGCCGGCGACGCCGCCACCTACGGCGACGGCCAGGTCCCACCCGAGGACGGCCTCTCCATGGAGCAGGAGGGAGATCTCCACACGATCTCGCTGCGCGCTAACGACGGCTCCTGGGTCGTCTTAACCGACAGCCGGGCCGAGACCGAGAACGCTATCGACATCGTGGGCATTGTGCTGCTGGCCGTCTTCGCCCTGGGGATCCTACTGGCCATCGCCGGCGGCGTGTGGGTCTCCCAGACCGGCCTGCACCCCATCCAGCGGCTCAAGCGCGCCATCGACCACGTCGCCAGCACCGGCGATCTGCGCCCCATTTCCGTCGTGGGCACCGACGACATGGCCCAGCTGGCCGTGGCGTTCAACCGCATGCTAGACGCTCTGCAGGAATCCCGCATCAAGCAATCGCAATTCATCGCGGACGCCGGACACGAGCTCAAAACCCCGTTGACGTCCATGCGCACCAATATCGAGCTGCTGATGATGCTCAACAAGTCCAACACCGCGGACAGTCTGAGCGAGCAGGACCGCGCCGAGCTGGAGGCGGACGTGCTGGCCCAGATGCAGGAGCTGTCCGTGCTCATCGGTGATCTGGTGGACCTGGCCCGCGAGGGCGCCGTCGACAAGGAGATGGAGCCGGTCGCGCTGGACAGGGTCGTGACTTCCTCGCTCAAGCGCGCCCGCCGGCGCCGCCCCGACGTCGAATTCCAGGTCCACCTCGAGCCCTGGGTGATGGTAGGTGATCCCTTCGCCCTCGGCCGGGCGGTCCTCAACCTGCTGGACAACGCCGCCAAGTGGTCGCCGGCCGCCGGCATGGTGCGCGTGCGCCTGCAGCGCCTGGACGAGCACACCGCGCGCCTGCGCGTCGACGACTCCGGCGTGGGCATCTCGGAGGCGGAGCGCGAGAAGATCTTCGAGCGTTTCTACCGCTCCGCCGAGGCCCGGAAAATGCCGGGCTCCGGCCTGGGGCTGGCCATCGTCCGCCAGGTTGTCGAGCGCCACAAGGGCACCATCACCGTCGGCGACTCCGACGACCACGGCACGCGCATGGAAATCATCTTCCCGGGCAGCGCCCCCAACACGGACTGGGATACCGAGGACGCTTCGCTCAGCCCCGGGGAGACGACCGCCGGGCTGGACGGGTCCTCGGCCTCCGAGCGGCGCGGGCGCGAGTTCGCCAAGCGCTGGTTCAACCAGCGCTAGCCGCGCGCCTGGTAAGCGGTTTAGGAGCAACAGTCTCGTGCTCGGGCGGTTGGCCGAATTGTGGACTTGTCACTAAGATCGAAACCCATACAGCAACCTGTCAGAAACTCCTAAGCTGTTTGCAGTCGGGTATCAGAGGCACCAAAGGTCAGGGAGGGATACTAAGGCTATGAACAACAACAATCCCCATAACGCCGAGCCCACCGGCTCGTCGAGCCCCTACGGTCAGCAGGGGCAGCACCGGTCGCAGTCGCAGGGCTGGAACCAGCCGCGGACCACGGACGCACAGCCCACGGAGATCACCCAGTCGTGGCAGGCGGCCGAGGCGCAGTGGGGTCAGCCTCAGCCGCAGGTCTCGCAGCAGCCGCAAGCGCAGACCCAGGCCCAGCCGCAAGCCCAGCCCGAGGCGCCGAAGAAGAAGCGCTCCGTCGGCTTGGGCACTGCGCTGGCCATGATGCTGGTCGCCGCCGTGGGCGCCGGGGGTATCACCGGCGCGGTCGTGGGCGGTTCCGGCAGCAATGATTCGACCTCCACCGTCAACGAGGTCCTCAACCGGCCTGCGAACAACGACTCCGCCCCGGCCCCAGCCGAGGGCTCCATCGAGGAGGTCTCCCAGAAGGTCCTGCCCGCCGTCGTGGCCATCCAGGTGGTCACCCGCGGCGGCGCGGCCGAGGGGTCGGGCTCGATCATCTCCCCGGACGGCTACGTGCTGACCAACCACCACGTCGTCGAGGGCGCGGAGCGCTCCTCGGTCGGCGGCATCCAGGTCACCCTGAACGACGGCACCCGCAAGGAGGCCGAGCTGGTAGCCTCCGATGCCAACACCGACGTCGCCGTCATCAAGATCAAGGACGCCGAGAACCTGCCGTACCTGGAGTTCGCGGACTCCGCCCAGCTCAACGTCGGCCAGCAGGTCGTGGCCGTCGGCTCGCCGCTGGGGCTCAACGCGACGGTGACCTCCGGCATCGTCTCGGCCGTCAACCGCCCCGTGCGCGCTTCCCAGGCCGGCGGGGAGCCCTCGCTTATCGATGCCGTCCAGACCGACGCTGCCGTCAACCCCGGCAACTCCGGCGGCCCGCTGGTGGATATGAACGGCAACATCGTGGGCATGAACTCCGTTATCGCCTCCCTGTCCTCTTCGTCGGGGCAGGAGGCCGGCTCCATCGGCCTGGGCTTTGCCATCCCGTCCAACTTCGCCAAGCGCATGGCGGATCAACTCATCAACAACGGCGAGGTCAAGCACCCGATGCTGGGCGTGCAGGTCGACGGGCGCAACCTCACCCAAGGCGCGCCGGTGGTCAACGTCGAAGAGGGCAGCCCGGCCGCGGAAGCCGGCATCAAGGCCGGCGACGTCATCACCCGCCTGGGCGACCGCCTCATCGAGGACTCCGACACGCTCATCGCGGCGACCCGTTCCCAGGAATTCGGCGAGGCCGTGACCTTGGAAGTCACTGATCCCGACAGCGAGGAGACGCGACAGGTAGAGGTAACACTGTCGAACGAGTAGATTAAAGCGCAAAGCCGCACCACCGTTAAGGAGAACCATGCCTGTAGACGCCAGCGAATCCGACCGCGCAGCCACGCTTGCCGACGCCCCGCGCGGCGGCGACCGCGACAGCCTCCGCGACATCGCGGGGCCGGACGATGCCTACCTGTTGGCCCAGGAGCGCGAGCAGTCCATGAACGCGCAGCGCCGCGCCCTGATCGTCATCGTGACGGACCACCCCGAACAGCACGCGGAGGACAACCGGCGCCTGTGCTCGGAGCTGTTGGCCGAGGCTAACTTCCGCGTCGATGGGGCAGTGGTGGTGCGCTCCAAGAAGTCGAAGATTCGCCAGGCTATTGAGACGGCCGTGGTCGGCGGCGTGGACCTGGTGCTGACCGTCGGCGGCACGGGAGTGGGCCCGCGCGACAAGACCCCGGAGGCCACCCGCACGGTGCTGGACCAGCTGGTCCCGGGCATCGCCCAGGCCCTGCGGTCTTCCGGCCAGGCCTGCGGCGCTGTCGATGCCTGCACCTCCCGCGGCATCGCCGGCGTGTCCGGGTCCACGGTGGTGGTCAACGTCGCCGCCTCTCGCGCGGCCATCCGCGACGGCATGGCGACCCTGACCCCCTTGGTGCACCACCTGGTCGACCAGCTGCAGAAGTACTCGGTGGACTAAGCGGCGTAGCGCGATGACTGATGCACATTCCCGGCGCAGGAAGCGGCGGCGCGCGGTGCGCCCCAGCGACTGCCCTGACTACGACCGGACGGCGGACCGGGCACCGTTCGTCTCCGCCTTTGACTCGGCGGACTCGGCCGGCTCCGCAGACGCAGAAAGGGCCGTCGAAGTCAACGACGGCCCTGCGGACGACGGGCTGCGCGGTGAGGCTTTCTACCGCGAGCAAATCCCGCCGCACTATTAGAACTTGTAGCGCCGTTCCTTAGGCGCGGTGCTTGCCGGCGGCATCATCGCCGGCGATTGACTTGCCCGGACCCTCAGTCGAGTCTTCGGCCAGGTCGCTGGTCTGGCCGGTGACCTTGTCTCCGACGTTGTTCTGCGCGGCGAGCAGGTCGCGGATTTCGATGAGCAGGTCGTCAGTGGTGGGGGTGGCTTCCTCCGGGTCGATGCCCTTGCGGCGCTTGGCGGCCTCGGCGAGCTTGTTCATCGGCATGACGATGAGGAAATAGACCACGGCGGCGATGATCAGGAAGTTGATAGCCGCGGTGATGACGGCACCCAGGTCAATGCGGGTGGTCGGGTCATCGGCCTTGATCTGGAACGCCAGCCCGCCGACCTCGGCGGAACCTAAGGAGTTGATGAGCGGCTGGATCAGGGAATCGGTCACGGCCGTGACGACGGCGGTGAAAGCGGAGCCGATGATGACGGCGATTGCCAGTTCAATCACGTTGCCGCGGAGGATGAAGTCTTTGAAGCCCTTTAACATGGCGAAGTCCTTTCGGTGGTTAGCCTGCGCGATCTCCGGTGACCACCACGGTGAGCGGGAAGCTCAGCGAGGCGGCCGCCACTTTCTTCGCGGCGGGGGCCGGCAGTGCAATTAGAATAGTAGCCGCTTGGGAGCCCGTGGTCTCTCCCGCGGCGGCCGTGGAGACGATTTTTCCCTTCTGCGCCACGACGGTTTCCGCCGCGTCGGGCCCGGCGAGCTCGCCGCCGTCACCTGTCCCTCCGTTGCTGACTACGCTGACCGTATCCCCGTGGGCCAGCAGCGCGGCGATGTCCGGCTCCGCGAGCTTAATCGGCACCAAGTGATAGTCCTGGCCCGCCGATTCCCCCAACGCGTGGGTAAGCTCTTCGCCCAACAGGCGGGACTCCGTGACCACCTCGCCGGCCGATCCGGCCGCCACGACCACCCGCCCCGCTAAATCCTCCGGTCCCGCTTGGTCGGCCACGCCGGCCGGGATGACGTCGCGCGGCAGGGAACGCCACTCGATGTCCTCGGCCGCCAGCTCCTGGCCGGCCGCGACCTCGCGGGCGAAGACCGGCACCCGAGGGTTGTCCTTCCACCCGCTCAGCCCCACCAGGCCGGCCGCGATCACCAGCGCGCCGGCCGCCAGTTTCTTCAGCAGGCTCGCGCGCGGGTGCCCCGGGGTGGCCAAGGTGTGCCGCAGGGAAGAAAAACCAGTAAAACTCCGCATGTCTATATAGACTGCGCCCGGACCACCGCCGGTTCCCAGGCAGAGGAATATAGCGCCTAGAACTGCTCCACGCCGGCGTCGGTGAGCGCGCCGTCGCAGGGCACGTCGTGGGCATCGGCCGGCAGCCGGTGCACGACCTCGCTGGAGCGCACCACGGCCAGCTTCAGCGGCCCGCCCGCCGGCAGGCCTGCCAGTGCACGGTCGTAATAGCCCGCGCCCTTGCCTAGCCGAAACCCGCGCCTGTCCACGGCCATCGCCGGCACCAGCAGGACGTCGAGGCCCGCCAGCACCGTGGAATTAAACCGCGGGCCCTCCGGCTCCGCGATGCCCAGCGCCCCCGCCCGCGTCGCCTTATCGCCGTGGTAGCTGGCCCACAGCAGCGTGCCGCCGGGCATCGACAGCGGCAGCCACACCTGCTGGCTGGCCGCCGCGACCGCCGCCAGCCACGCCTTCCCGCCCGGCTCGCTGGTCAGCGGGGCATAGGCCGCCACCCGCGGGCGGCCAAGAGCGCGCAGGAAGCTGTCGGTGTGGGCGATGAGGGAGGCATCGTTGGCTGGGGCGCGGCGGGCCGCGCGGAAATGCTCGCGCAGGGTCTGCTTGTCGGCGTCGGGGGAGGGCAAATTCATAACTTAAATACTAATAGGGCGTATCGGTGCCCGAAACGGATTAGGCGAGCAGGTAAGGTCAGATCCATGTCTAACGAGCGCGAGAATACCCCGCACGGGGTGAAAACCGTAGTGGTTCCGGCCGCCGGCATGGGGACGCGTTTCCTCCCGGCCACCAAGACCGTGCCCAAGGAGCTGCTGCCAGTAGTGGATACACCTGGCATCGAGCTCATTGCCGAGGAAGCCGCCTCCGTCGGCGCCCAGCGCCTGGCCGTTATCACCGCCCCGAACAAGCAAGAGGTCATGCGCCACTTCGAGCGCTTCCCCGACCTGACCGAGACCCTAGCCGAGCGTGGCAAGGACGAGCAGGTCGCCAAGGTGCAGCGAGCCGCGGACCTCATCCACCCCATCGCCGTCGAGCAGGCCGAGCCGCTGGGCCTGGGCCACGCCGTCGGCCTGGCGGAGTCCGTCCTGGACGAGGACGAGGACTTCTTCGCCGTCATGCTGCCGGACGACATCGTCCTGCCCGCCACCGTCATGGAGGACATGGCGCGCGTGCGCGCAGCCCTGGGCGGGTCCGTCCTGTGCGCATTCGAGGTCGACCGCGAGGAGACCTTCAACTACGGCGTCTTCGACGTGGAAGACACCAACGCGCCGGGCGTGAAGAAGGTCGTCGGCATGGTCGAAAAGCCCGATCCCGCCGACGCCCCCTCCAACCTCGTGGCCACCGGCCGCTACCTGCTGGACCGCAAAATCTTCGACGCCCTGCGGCGCATCGGCCCGGGCAAGGGCGGCGAGCTGCAGCTGACCGACGCCATCGAGCTGCTCATCCAGGAAGGTGAGCCCGTGCACGTGGTGGTCCACCGCGGCAAGCGTCACGACCTGGGCAACCCCGGCGGCTATATCCCCGCCAACGTCGACTTCGGACTGCGCGACGAGAAATACGGCCCGGCGCTGTATAAGGCGCTCAAGCATATTATTGCGGAGTACGAGCAAGAGAACGGGTTGGCGGAGAACTAACCGGGGAAAGGCGGCGCGTTGCTATGCGTTCTGTGGAAGAGCAACTGGAGTTTGTCACGGATGCGGCGGTCACGCCCGAGCCGGTGCGGATCGCCATCGCCAACGCTTTGGGGCTGAAGTGTGCCGAGGAGGTCCAAGCGCATCAGCCGCTGCCGGGCTTCCCGCAGGCGGCCATCGATGGCTACGCCGTCCGCGCGGTTGACATCGGCGGCGAGCGCGGCCTCGGCCGGCGCGACCCGGACGCGGAGGAGGCCCCGGAGCCGGAGACCGAGCGTTCCCTACCGGTGGTGGGGGAGGTCCCGGCCGGTTCCCGGCAGCCGCTGCGCCTCCAGCCGAAGCAGGCCGTGCGCGTCTACACGGGCGCGCCCCTGCCCACGCTTGCCGATGCTGTCCTTCCCCTCGAGTGGACCGACCGCGGGCGCAAGCGCATGGTCGCCCACCGCCCGGTGCGCTCCGGCGATTTCGTGCGCCGCGTCGGCGACGACATCCAGCCCGGCGACGTCGCCGTGTCCACCGGCACCATCCTGGGCCCCGCCCAGATCGGGCTGCTGGCCGCGGTGGGGCGCTCGAAGGTGCTGGCCTACCCGCGCCCCCGCGTGACCGTGATTTCCTTCGGCCGAGAGCTGGTCGACATCGACCGCGAGCCGGGCCTGGGGCAGGTATTCGACGTCAACTCCTACGCGCTGGCGGCCGCCGCCCGCGAGGCCGGCGCGGAGGTCACCCGCGTGGGTATCGCCGAGGGCGAGCCGCGGCGCATCCGGGAAAACCTGGAGACCCAGATCGCGCGCAGCGAGGTCATCGTGATTTCCGGGGCCGTCGGCGGCGCCGGCTCTGCCGCCATCCGCGAGGTCCTAGACCAGCTCGGCGACATCGACACCACGCGTGTGGCCATGCACCCGGGCTCTGTGCAGGGCTTCGGGCTGCTGGGCGACGAGCGTATCCCGACGTTTTTGCTCTCGTCCAACCCGGTCTCCGCCCTGGTAGTCTTCGAGGTCTTTGTCCGCCCGCTCATCCGGCTGGCGCTGGGCAAGCGCAACGCCGCGCGCCGGGTGGTGCGCGCCCGCGCCGTCAACCACATCGACTCCCGCCTGGGCCGCCGCGGCTATATCCGCGCCCGCCTGATGCGCGACGCCGACACCGCCGACTACCTGGTCGAGGGGCTGTCCGGTGCGGGCGGGGCGCCGGCCCACCTGCTGGCCGGCCTGGCCGAGGCCAACGCTCTTATCCGCGTGCCGGAGTCCGTGACGGATATCCGCCCCGGCGACGTCGTCGACGTCATGTTCATCACCCAGCGCTCATGATCGACCCCTTCGGCTGGGTGCGGCACAGCTGGCAGCGCCACACCGGGGCGCGGGAATCGCGCGCCATCGAGCACCCCGGGTGGCCGGAGGTCACCGAGACGGTGCGCATCCGTCCGAACGCTCGCTTCCCGCGCGGGGCCGAGGTGCGCCTGCGGCCGTTGCACCGCACGGACGGGGCGGACTGGCGCACGCAGCGCCTCCACGACGAGGCCCACCTGCGGCACGTCGAGCCGACGATGCCCACCAGCTGGGTCGCCGCCCACAGCTTCCAGGCCTGGTGGAATCACCTGTGGTACCTGGGCGCGGCGGCGCGCCAGGGGGTGGTGGTGCCCTTTGCCATCGAGTGCAACGGGCGTTTCGCCGGGCAGCTCACGCTGGGCAATATCCAGCACGGCAGCGTGAGCGAATGCTGGATCGGTTACTGGGTCTTTTCGGAGATGACCGGCGGGCACCTGGCCACCGTGGCCTGCGCTTTGGGCACCGACCACGCCTTCCGGCGCGTGGGCATGCACCGCGTGACGGCCACGTTCCTGCCCAACAACGCCGCCTCCGGGCGGGTCTTATTCAACAACGGCTTCCGCGAGGAGGGCATCGCGCGCCGCAGCCTGCACATTGATGGCGAGTGGCGTGATCACCATTTAGTCGCCCTAGTCCGTGACGACTTCCCGGATAGCTGCGTCGCGCGGCTGCGGGCGGCCGGCGTGCTGGATTAGCTCGCCAGATTGGGCGTGGCGCAGGCCGGTTGAGGGGAAGCGCGAAGTACTGTGGTTGTGACAATCGTCAAACTATGAAAGAGGTAGCGCGTAGTGTCTCCTGGCCTCATTCTCATCCTTATCCTGGTGGTCTGGCTCTTCGTCCTGGCGCCGTGGCTGCTGCGGGGCCAGCGCCCGGTCAGCCACACCGGCGACGGCTTCGAGGACACCCGGGTTCTCTTCGAAGGCGACCAGGGCAAGGTCGCCGGCCGCCGCAAGCCGCGGGTGACCGCGCAGGACGTGCACCGCACTGATGCCGACGACGACTACGAGATCGTCGACGCCGAGCCGGCCAGCTTGGTCGAGCCGGTCTCCGCGCAGGAAGAGACCATCGACGGCGAGGTCGTCGACTCGCCCCTGCTCGACGATGCCCCCGCCGCGGACGCCGAGACCGGCGAGGACGCTCCGGCTGAGGACAGCGAGGGCGCCGAGGATGTGACCGAGGAGGAGGCCCCCGAATACTTCGACCCGCCGCAGGTCGACGAGGTCGCTGCCGACGCCTACCCGCTGGACGGGTCCTACACCTCCCCGGTGGATCTCATGTACCCCGGCGCCGTTGACGCCGACGCTGCCGCCACCGCCAGCGCCGCCGAGGAGACCGTGCAGGCTGCGGAGCACGCGGAGGAGGCCGAGATCAGCGGCGATGACGAGCTATCTGCCGAGGAGCTGGAATTCGCCAAGCGCCGGCTGGGCCGCGGCGGCTGGGATCCGGAGGCCGATGAGGCCGCGTCCACCGACCGCTACCAGCGTCGCCAGCGCACGCTGTTGGGCCTGGCGGTCGCCGTGGTGGCCACGGTCGCCCTGGGTATCATCCTCGGCGGCTGGGGCTGGCTGCCCGCCGCCGTGGTTGCCGTGCTCTCCGTGGTCTACCTGGTGGCCCTGCGCACCCAGGTGCGCCAGGAGCAGGCCCTGCGCCACCGCCGCGTCCGCCAGCTGCGGCGCGCCCGCCTGGGCGTGCGCAACGCCGCCGACGAGGAGCTGGCCATCCCGCATAGCCTGCGCCGCCCCGGCGCGGTCGTTCTCGAGGTCGACGACGATAGCCCCGACTTCGACCACCTGCCGGTCTACTACCACGACGACGACTCCACCGGCGACCGCGCCTCGGTCCGCCGGGACGACCTGGCCGCCCGCCGCGTCGGCTAGCCCCAAGGCCTTGCTCCAGATCCTGGCCTCGAAGCCGTGCCCTTGAGCATGGTCCCGAGGCCTAGTCCCAGAGCCCCGAGCACCCGCGCCGGTGCGAGCCCACCAGGTGGGTATCGACCATTCCGATGGCCTCCATCAGCGCGAAACAGGTGGTCGGCCCTACGAACTTAAATCCCTGCTTCTTCAGCGCCTTCGACATCTGCGTCGATTCCTCTGAGGTGGTGGGGATTTCTTCTGCCACCTCCGGCCGCGGCGTATCGGCCGGCCGGAAGGACCACAGGAATTCGCTTAATCCGCCCTCGGTGCGAAGGTCGACGGTGGCGCGGGCGTTGTCGATGGCCGCCTGGATTTTGCGGCGGTTGCGGATGATGGCGGCATCGTTAGCCAGGCGCTCGACGTCGTCCGCCCCGAAGGCGGCCACGGCGTCGGGGTCGAAGCCGGCGAAGGCTAGGCGGAAGGCGGGCCGCCGGCTCAAGATGAGTCGCCAGGACAGGCCCGCCTGGAAGCCTTCTAACACGAGCCTTTCGTAGAGGCCCGCCTCTGAGTACACGGGCAGGCCCCATTCGGTGTCGTAATACTCGCGCAAAAGCTCGTCCGCAGCGGCCCACGGGGTGCGCGCGAGCCCGTCGGGGCCGGTTACTGGTCCGGTGCCAGTGCTATCCATCGGTAGATTCTCCTAGGTGTAGGTCTGAGTGATTGCTACCGTTTAGACTGCCGCCGGGCCCGTTTGGGTTCCCCGGCCGGCTTCCAGCTCCAGCAGCCAGCGCTTGGCGGTCAGGCCGCCGCGGTAGTTGCCCGGGGAGCCGTCGGAGCGCACTACGCGGTGGCAGGGCACGAACAGCGGCAGGCGGTTGCGCGCGCAGGCGTTGCCCACCGCGCGCACGGCCGCTGGGTGGCCGGCCCGGGCGGCCAGCTGCCCGTAGCTGAGCTTCTCGCCGTAGCCCACGCGGGCCAACTCGCACAGCACCGCCGCAGTAAACGGCGGCTGGCCGGAGTAGTCCAACGGCACGTCGAAGGGCTGCGGCGAGCCCGCGAAATAGGCCCGTAGCTGCCGGGCGGCTTCTTCCATAAGCGGCGTGGTGCCGGGGGTGGCATCGGCCGGCAGTTCGTCGCCGGGCAGGGCGAGCTGCGTTAAGGCCTGGTCGGTGCCTGCTAACCCGAGGCGGCCCAGCGGGCTATCGAGCAGATACACGTGAGTCATCGTGACGCCTTTCTTTAGCAAAGTAGGGCTACCAAGGTAGTCTAATGCTTATGAACAAACCCGCCGTTAGAGATGCCGCGCTGCTTGTGCTGCGGCTGATCCTCGGCCTCGTCTTTTTGTGCCACGGGGTGACCAAGCTGTTTATCGACGGCATGGACGAGACGGTCGGGCAGTTCTCCGCCCTGGGCGTGCCCCAGCCGCAGAATCTCGCCTGGCTGACCGCGGTCGGGGAGCTGGCCGGCGGCGCGCTTCTGGTCATCGGCCTGCTGACGACGGCCGCCGCCGCGGTGCTGATGGTCCTAGTCGGCGGGGCCTTCTACTTCGCGCACTGGGGCAACGGCTTCTTCGCCACCGAGGGCGGGGTCGAATACGTCAGCGTCTTGTTCGTTTCCCTGCTGATGGTCGTCGTCTTCGGCGCGGGGCGGGCCAGCCTGGATGAGGTGCTCAATCGTGTTGACGCATGAGCAAGTCCAGGCCGCCATTTCCGCGCGCCTGGACGGGGAAAGCCACGGGCTGGACGAAAACGTCGTCGACGCCCACATCGCTGAGTGCGCCGAATGCCGCGCCTTCCAGGACGAGGCGGCCCGGCTGAGCCGCTCGCTGAGCTTCGCGGAGCCGGCCGGGGAGGGCATGGCCCCGCCGCAGGACCTGTCGGAGCTCATCCTGGGCGGGGTGGAATCCGAATGGCAGCGCACCGCCGGGCGCCGCCACGCGGGGCTAGCGATGGCGCGCATCCTCCTGGTCGTCATCGGCATCATCTGCGCCGCGTGGGCCGTCGCGATGGTCGCACAGTCCTCCGGCATGGTGCCGGGCACCGGCGAGGTCCTCGACCCGACGGCGGATCCGGACGGCGCCTCTGCGCTCATCGAGGGTGCGGCCTTGCGCCTGGGGCTGGCCTCCGGGCTCATCTTCGCCGCCTGGCGCCCCCGCCTGGCCCCCGGGCTGATGCCGCTGACCTGCACGCTGTTCGCCTTCCTATGCGGCTTCGCGATGCGCGACATCGCCCTAGGCAACCTCGTTCTGAACCAGGTCTACGCGTTGCTGGCCACGGGGCTGGCCACCGCGGCGCTGGGCTGGGCCTGGGCTGCCGATCGCGGCTTTAGCCTGCGTGGGGCCTGGCGCGTTCTGGGCGCTGACCCGAACTAGCCCCGCTGGCCCCAGCCAGCCCCGGCTACGCCCGGCTAGGTCCAGCTAGGCAGCCACATCATCGACTGGTACCAACTCTCCGGGACGGTGAACCCGTAGAGGATGGGCGCGAAGTAGAAAAACATCGCCACGACGGCGGCCACGTAGCCGACCACGGCCACCGAGCCCCACCGCAGCGGGCGGGCCCAGCCGGCGACCGGCCCGCGCCCCGCCAGCTGCCCGGCTATCAGCGCCAGGCCGACGATGACGAAGGGGATGAGCGCGGCGGCATAGAAGAAATACATCTGCCGGTCGTAGGCGGCCAGCCACGGCAGGAAGCCGGCAGCGAAACCGATGAGTACTGGGGCGAAGCGGCGATCGCGGCGGACAAACCAGCTCCACGCCGACCACAGCAGCACCGGCACGATGAGCCACCAGATGATGGGCGTGCCAAACAGGAAGAGCATCCGCCGGCACTCGATGCCGCCCGCGCACGTCATCTCCGTCTGCGAGTGGTAGAGAATCGGGCGGGCGGCGACCAGCCACGCCCACGGCTTGGAATCCCATGGGTGGGAATGCCCGCCGGAGGTGGTCAGGGAGGCGTGGAATTCCAGCACCGAGAAGTGGTAGTAGAGCCAGCTGGCGAGGGCATCGGGAAGCAGATGCAGCCAGGAGGCGGCCTCGATGGTGCCGTCGGTGGCCGCGTGGCGGTAGACGGCGGTTTCGCTGGTAAACCAGGCCCGCCACGACCACACGTACAGCGCGGCCGGCACCGCCACGAGCGAGGCCAGCGCGGCCGGGGTATCGCGCACCAGGGGGCCCAGCACGTAGCGGCGCACCCCGTAGCGGCGCCGCAGCCACAGGTCTGCGAAGACGCTGGCCAGGCCGAAGAACATGAGGCAATACAGCCCGGACCATTTCACCGCCAGCGCCAGGCCCAGGAAGACGCCGGCGCTGAAGCGCCACCAGCGGAAGCCGAAGCGGGGGCCGAAGGTGGCATCGTTAAGCAGGCCGTTGCGCCAGGCGTCATCGAGACGCTGGTGGACCTGCTTGTGGTCGTGGACCAAGGCCCAGGCCGCGGCGACGATGAAAAAGACCTGGAAGATGTCCAGCATGCCGAAGCGGGAGGAGACCAGCAGCACGCCGTCGCAGACCGCGATGAGGCCGGCGATGGTAGCCACCACCGTCGAGTTCGACAGCTGGCGGGCCAGCGCCATGATCAGTAGGACGGTGCCGACGCCGAAGAGCGCGGCCATCGTGCGCCACCCCAGCGGCGTGTAGCCAAAAATCTGCTCCGAGACTGCGATCAGCTGCTTGGCCAGCGGCGGGTGCACCACCAGCCCGTAGCCGGGGTTCGACTCGATGCCGCCGACGAAGAGGTTGTCCCAGCTGCGCACCATATCCCAGGCCTGCGGGACGTAGTGCTTCTCGTCGAAAATCGGGGTGCCGCTGGCGGTGGGGTACTGGAGGGCGACAAAGCGCGTGATGAGGGCCAGCGCGGCGATGAGAAGCGTGGTGACCGTGTCCGCCCGAGTCCACGTGACGGGCCGCGGCACGGCGGCCGGCCGGTTGTGGGCGCCGCGCGGGACGGCGGCAGGTTGGGCGGAGGAACTACGGATACTCACCCCAGATAGTTTAGGGTACGGCCCTGTGCCATGCTATTAGGTATGAGCTTTGAGTTTTCGCTGGAGCCGTTGCCGCGCGGCGTCGTGCTGGCCGCCACCCCGTTGGGCAACCCGGGGGACGCCAGCGCGCGCCTACTGCAGGCGCTGGGGCAGGCCGCCGTCGTCGCGGCGGAGGACACCCGCCGCGTGCGGGCACTGGCCCAGGCTCTGGGCGTGGAGATCCGGGGCAAGGTGGTCTCCAACTTCGACCACAATGAAGAAGCCCGCGCCGCGGGGCTTATCGATGCCGCCCGCTCCGGCACCGTCCTGGTCGTCACCGACGCCGGCATGCCGATAGTCTCCGACCCGGGGCACTCCCTGGTGGTCGCCGCCGCCGAGGCCGGCGTGCCGGTGACGTGCCTGCCTGGGCCGTCGGCGGTAACCACCGCGCTGGCGCTGTCCGGGCTGGGAGTGGGGCACTTCATCTTCGACGGCTTCGCCCCGCGCAAGGGCGGGCCGCGGCGCAAGTGGCTCGAGTCGTTGCGCGGCCAGGAGCGCGCCGTGGTCTTTTTCGAGTCGCCGCACCGGCTGGCCGAGACGCTGTCGCTGGCCGCCGAGGTGCTGGGGGAGGACCGGCCCGCGGCGGTCTGCCGCGAGCTGACCAAGACCTACGAGGAGGTTAAGCGCGGCCCGCTGGGGCAGCTGGCCGAGTGGGCGGGCGAGAACGCGCGCGGCGAGATCACCGTCGTCATCGAGGGCGGCGCGGCCGCCGCCGTGAGCGTGGACGAGCTGGTGCCCAAGGCCCAAGAACTGGCCGCGGCCGGGCTACGGCTCAAGGCGGCCTGCAAGCAGGTCGCCGGCGAGGCGGGGGTCTCCAGCCGCGAGCTTTACGATGCCGTCTTAGCCGCCCGCGACTAGCCGCACGGGACTCGTCGTCCGGGATTCGCTGTCCGCGGTCCGGCTCTGCGAGCCCGCCGACCGCGGTCTGTCTCCCCGTGAGCAGCTTCCTGCGGCCAGCTTCCTGCGCGGCCAGCTTTCGGGGCTGCGGACCGTGAGCAGCCTCCCGTGACGGTCCTCTCGGGGCCGGCCGACGTGGCTGGCAGTTCCCTGAGACCGGTGGCTAAAAATACTGTACTTTTGGTCTACTTGCAGGGAAAATAACCGTCCACAGCAATTCTTAATCCAATTGTTACAGAAACGTGTTGTGTCACCGTCGGAAAACTTAAAGACTAGCGGTTATGCCGGCCAGCGTGGAGGTCACGGCGCGGCGAAATTCGGGGATAAAGCCCGGAGATTAAGGGAAAACGCGGTCGGCAATTTGAAAGACTTTCCGGTTTCGCACAACCTAGATTGCATGACAAATTCGGAAAACAACGTGCCTGAAGGGGCGGATCCGCACGATCCGGACGTGCTGGATTCCAAACCGGTAGATCAAAAATACGAAACCGTTGATGAGGCGCTGGACGGCCAGTCGGCGACGAGCCAGCTGGCTTCCATGCTGGACAACGAGAGCCTTTCCTCCGAAAAGCACGAGGAAGAGCCCGTCGAGATGGCCGCCGACGGCGACGCCAAGATCGACTGGACCGTGACCGGCATAGCCGGGGTTTTGGTTCTGGCTATCGTCATCTGGGGTCTGGCCGGCGCCGACAGCTTCGCTGAGTTCTCCGGCAAGGCCCTGACCCTGGTCGTCGATAACTTTGGCTGGGCCTACGTGCTGTTTACCACCATCTTCGTGGTCTTCGTTGTCGCTATCGCGGTCTCCAAGTTCGGTACCATCCGGCTGGGGCATATCAACGAGGAGCCGGAGTTCTCCACGCCGTCGTGGATCGCGATGATGTTCGCGGCCGGCATGGGCATCGGCCTGATGTTCTACGGCGCTTCCGAGCCGCTGGCCTTCTACCGTGACGGGGTTCCGGATCACAACCCGCACGAGGTCGATACCGCCATGGCAACAGCCATGTTCCACTGGACGCTCCACCCGTGGGGCATCTACGCCATCGTGGGCCTGGCTATTGCGTACTCCACCTTCCGTATTGGTCGTAAGCAGTTGCTGTCCTCCGCCTTCGTGCCGCTCATTGGCGAAAAGGGCGCTGCCGGCCCGGTCGGCAAGCTGATTGATATCCTGTCGATTTTCGCCACCGTCTTCGGTACCGCCTGCTCCCTGGGCCTGGGTGCTCTGCAGATTCAGGCCGGCCTGTCCGCCTCCGGCATCATCGAGGATCCGGGCAACGGCGTGGTCACCGGCATCGTTCTGGTTTTGACCCTGGCCTTTATCCTGTCCGCTCTGTCGGGCGTGGGCCGCGGCATCCAGTACCTGTCCAACGCCAACATGGTCATGGCTGCGCTGCTGGCCATCTTCGTGTTCATCGTTGGCCCGACCGTCAATATCCTGAACCTGGTACCGGGCTCCATCGGCGCCTACCTGGATAACTTTACCGAGATGATCGGCCGTACCGCCGAGTCCGCCAACGGCGAGGCCGGCGAGTGGCTCAGCGGCTACACCATCTTCTACTGGGCATGGTGGGTGTCCTGGTCGCCGTTCGTCGGTATGTTCCTGGCGCGCATTTCCCGCGGCCGTTCCGTCCGCGAGTTCTGCGTCGGCGTCCTGCTGGTCCCGGCCGGCGTGTCCACCCTGTGGTTCGCCATCTTCGGTGGCTCGGCCATCCACGCCGAGCAGACTGGCAACTCGATTGCCGGCGAGAGTGCCGAGGAAGAGCTGTTCAACCTGCTCAACGGCATGCCGCTCGGGGCGATTGCCTCCATCATCGCCATGATCTTGCTGTCCACGTTCTTCATCACCTCCGCGGACTCCGCGTCGACGGTGATGGGCTCGATGTCGCAGAACGGCAAGTCCGACGCCCAGCCGTGGCTGTCCGCCATCTGGGGTGTGCTGACCGCCGCGGTTGGCCTGACCCTACTGCTGGTCAACGAGGACTCGCTGAACAACCTGCAGAACGTCACTATCGTCGCCGCCGCGCCGTTCCTGGTGATTGTGGTTCTGCTGATGTTCGCGATCGTCAAAGACCTGCGCAACGACGTCATTTACCTTGAGTACCGCGAATCCCAGGCCTTCCAGCGCAAGCTCGCCCGCGAGCGCCGCCTGCACCGCGAGTACCAGCGCGAACAGGAGAACAAGCGCCGCCGCGCCGAGCGTCTCAAGCTCAAGCGCAAGCACTAAGCCTCTCGCGCACATGCCAAAGCGCACCGACCCTTTTGTGGGCGGTGCGCTTTTGCTGGTTGAGGCACGCCGAGTGGGCGCTACGGACGTGGTCCGTGGCGCCTTTCGCGTGTTTTGGCTGGGTGAGTTCCTTGTGGCCCGGCAGTCGTAGGGGTTGGCTGGCCTTTTCTTCCGGCTCGGCTGACCCTGTTCCTTGGGTTTGCGGCTGACCCCGTGTCAGCCGTCAGCCGTCAGCCGTCAGCCGCTGCTCCAGGGCGGGTCCCACGTCACCCTGCCGTGTCTTCGGTTGACCCTCCCGTGTCTGGGGTAGGCGGGGTCGTCGTCGTTCCAGGAATTGTGGAACTCGCACAACAAGGTGAGATTCTCTTGGTTGGTCTCACCGCCGTCGGCCCAGGGGTGGATGTGGTGGACTTGGCACTCGTCGGCTGGTTTCCTACAGTTCGGCCACGCGCAGGTCGTGGTCTCCGCCTTGGCCATGTCCTTCTGCTTCGGTGAGGCGTGGCGCTGGTAGCGGTACTGGTTGACTGGGCCGCGCCGCGGGTCGACCAAGGTGGCCAGGCCCGCGTCCAACAAACATTGGCGGACGTAGTCGGCTCCGGTCATGGTGGTGCCGTTGGTCAGCTGCAGGGTGATCTCATCCCCATCACCGGCAAGGATTCTCACCCAGTCAGGAAGGGAGATCACCACGTGCGTGGCCTTCGGCTGCTTCTCCAGGCCTCCACTGAACAAGGCCTCGACATCCGGGATGGTTTTAATTGAGGCCCAGAGGTCTTCCACCAGTTCCGGGTCCCCGGTGACAGAAAAAGTACTCGGTCCATCCTTGCGACGGGTGACTCGTACGCCCTCGGCTGGTGGTGCCGGGCGGTTAAGCTCTAGGACCTTTTGGTTGGCTAGGCGTCTTAGCTGTGTGGTGGTGCCGGGGGTGTTGCACAGTTCGATGAGCATGTCCCAGGCCTCGCCTTGGTTGCGCACTCGGCGGAAAGCGTTGTCCAGCGCAATGAGCGTATCGAGGTGGTGTCCCTGGGTGGCGGCCGCTTTCCTCGCGGCGGCTTGCTTGCGCGTATACGTGGTGTGCCCGAAAAACGTCTGGCAGGCACGGTGGTGCGCGGCCGCGGCCATGTCCGACATGACAGCCTTCAGGGCGGGCAGGTTCAGCTGGCGGCACAGGTCCAAATACTGGATCCCGTCCGCGAAGATGGAGTGTGCTGCTTTCAATGTGTCCATGGCTGTCGTTGCTGTCATGACCCACACGCTAGAAGCACGCGTCAACCCCTACAAGGCCCAGAAACCCGATCTGTGGATAACTCGGAGCACAGTAGCCATCCTGCGCAAACTATCCACAGGCCGAAAACGGCCGTTTTTGCGCCGCGACCAGCCCAGAGGCCGAAAAATGGAGCAATGTGCCCAGGTGGGCATCGTTAAGCGTGGGACTGAAGTAGGAGGCCCGGGTGGAATTCGATAGGCTAGTAGGCATGACTGAGTCGGTAGTTGTAAACGTTGCCTGGCCGTATGCCAACGGCCCCCGCCATATCGGACACGTGGCGGGGTTCGGCGTCCCCTCGGATGTGTTCGCGCGCTACCAGCGAATGCGCGGCCGCAACGTGCTGATGGTCTCCGGTACGGACGAGCACGGCACCCCGCTGCTGGTGCAGGCCGACAAGGAGGGCATCTCTGTCCGCGAGCTGGCCGATCGCTATAACCGGCAGATCGCGGAAGACCTCGCGGGTCTGGGCCTGTCCTACGACCTATTCACCCGCACCACCACCCGCAACCACTACGCGGTGGTCCAGGAGCTGTTCAAGGGCCTCTACTCCAACGGCTACATGATCAAGGAGACCACCAAGGGCGCGATCTCACCGTCGACGGGCCGCACCCTGCCGGACCGCTACATCGAAGGCACATGTCCTATCTGCGGCGCTGACGATGCCCGCGGCGACCAGTGCGACAACTGCGGCAACCAGCTGGACCCGGCCGATCTGATTAACCCGGTCTCCAAGATCAACGGCGAGACCCCCGAATTCATCGACACGGAGCACTTCCTGCTGGACCTGCCGTCGCTGGCCGACGCCCTGCGCGAGTGGCTGTCCACCTGCGAGGACTGGCGCCCCAACGTGCTGAAGTTTTCCCTGAACCTGCTCAAGGACATCCGCCCGCGCGCGATGACCCGCGACATCGACTGGGGCATCCCGATCCCGGTCGAGGGCTGGGAAGAAAACTCCGCCAAGAAGCTGTACGTGTGGTTCGACGCGGTCATCGGCTACCTGTCCGCCTCCATCGAGTGGGCCCACCGCACCGGCAACCCGGACGCGTGGAAGGACTACTGGCAGAACCCGGAGGCTCGCCACTACTACTTCCAGGGCAAGGACAACATCACCTTCCACTCCCAGATCTGGCCGGCCGAGCTGCTGGGCTACGCCGGCCGCGGCGCCAAGGGCGGCGAGCAGCACGCGCTGGGCGAGCTGAACCTGCCGACGGAGATCGTCTCCTCGGAGTTCCTGACGATGTCCGGCTCGAAGTTCTCCTCGTCTAAGGGCGTGGTCATCTACGTCAAGGATTTCCTGAAGGAATTCGGCCCAGACCCGCTGCGCTACTTCATCGCCGTCGCCGGCCCGGAGAACACGGACACGGACTTCACCTGGGACGAGTTTGTCCGCCGCATCAACAACGAGCTGGCCAACGGCTGGGGCAACCTGGTCAACCGCACGGTCTCGATGGCGCATAAGAACTTCGGCGAGGTACCGGCCCCGGCTAGCCTGAGCGAAGCCGACAAGAAGATCTTGCAGCTGGCGGAGGAGTCCTTCGCCACCGTGGCCGAGGCCCTGGAGCACTCCAAGTTCAAGGTGGCTATCACGGCGGCCATGCACGTCGTCGGCGAGGCCAACGCCTACATCGCCGACCAGGAGCCGTGGAAGCTGGCCAAGGACGACAGCCAGCGCGAGCGCCTGGCGACGGTCCTGTGGACGGCCCTGCAGGTCGTCTCGGACTGCAACGTCATGCTCACCCCCTTCCTGCCGCACATCGCCCAGAAGGTCCACGAGACCCTGGGGCGCACCGGCGTCTGGGCGGCGGAACCGCGCATCGAGGAAGTCGCCGACGACCTGCCGGTCGAGCTCGTGGGCGTGGGCCTGCCCCCGCAGGGCCACACGTACCCCATCATTACGGGCGATTACGACCAGCAGCAGGCCACCTGGGCCCGCGTGGACGTTGAGTCGGGCACCGCGCTGGCCAAGCCGAAGCCGCTGATCGCCAAGCTCGATCCGGAGCTGGGCGAGGCCGGCCCGGAGTGGGCGCCGGTCCAGAAATAACCGGACGTGCCCTGAAGACCCCTGCTACTGCCAGCGGGATCTTTTATTTGAAGTGGCGCTGCAGATGCACCAGGCCCAGGCGCTGGTCGTGCTTGGTGTGGATATTCGGCATGCGGCCGGTTTCCTCGAAGCCGAGCTTGCGGTGCAACGCCAGGGAGGCCTCGTTGGTGTCGACGATGTAGGTGATCATCGTGTGAACGTAGGGGTTTTCGCCCGCGTGCTCGACGACGGCGCTGAGCAACGCGGTGCCGACCCCGCGCCCGGTGGCGGCGGGGGAGAGGTAGATGGTGTCCTCGACGGTGCCGTAGTAGATGCCTGGGATGACGAACTGGAAGTAGGCGGCGAAACCGATAACGCCGCTGTCGTCGGTGGCGACGAAGACGGGGTAGCCGTCGGCGTCCAAGTCGGCAATCCACTTGGCGCGGTCGGCGCCGGTCTCCTGCCAGGTCACGAGGTTGTTGGCCGGCTCGGCGTTGGTGCCGGCGTTGAAGATGTCGGCGATGGCGTCGGCATCGTCGGCTGTGGCGCGGCGAATCTGGAAATCTGCCAAGGTGTTGACTCCTTAGTGCGTACTGCGGTTGTTCCGGTACGTTACAGTATTCCGCCTATAATGGCGCCATGTCGAAAAAGAAGCGCCCGACCCCGCAACCTGCTGAATTTATCCCGCACCTGGTGGATGCCCACACCCACCTGGCGTCGACCGGCGAGGCCGCTGAGCTGGTGGAGCGTGCCCGCGCCGCCGGCGTGGAGAAGCTGTGCACGGTCGGCGACGGCCTGGAGGAGGCGGCCGCCGCGCTGCGCACCGCGCAGGAGTTCCCGGACGTCTACGCCGCCTGCGCCATCCACCCCACCCGCGCCCAGGAGCTGGACGCGCCCGCCCGTGAGAAGCTGCGCGTAATGGCTGCGGATCCGCGCTGCGTGGCCATCGGGGAGACCGGCCTGGACACCTACTGGATTAAGCACAGCCCGGAAGACACCGCCTCCCTGGAGGTCCAGGAGGAGGCGCTGCGCTGGCACATCGATCTGGCGGTGGAAACTGGCAAGACGCTGATGATCCACAACCGCGAGGCGGACGCAGACTTGCTCCGCGTGCTTGCCGATGCCCCCGCCCCGCCGCGCACCATGCTGCACTGCTTCTCCTCGCCGCTGGAGGTGGCCAAGGAGGCCATCGACCGCGGCTATATTTTGTCCTTCGCGGGCAACGTCACCTTCAAACGCAACGAGGAGATGCGCCAGGCCGCCGCGCTGGCCCCGGCGGGGCAGCTGCTGATTGAGACGGACGCGCCGTATATGACGCCGGAGCCTTTCCGGGGGTCCCGTAACGAGCCGGCCTTCATCGGGCACACCGCGGCGTGCGTGGCGCAGGCGCGCGGGATGCGCGTCGAGGAGCTGGCAGAAGAGGTCTCGGCGACCTTCGACGCGGTCTACGGGCTGGCTTAAAGCCTAAAGTGTGGCGATCTTCACAAACACCGTTTGTGCAGGTGGCCGGTGGTGTCTGTGAATGCAGTGGTAGTTGGTGGCGTTGGGATGGCTGTGTCTGTTTAGTGCTCGACTGAGCTGGGCTGTTATCATACTGTTATTAAAAGTTGACGCCCCAGGCCGCAGCCACGTGAATTTACGTGAACCGCGTGCGGCTAGGGCGCACCCACGTGGATAACACCATGGGCAAAACCAGCCGTGTCCCCAGCAGAAGAAAGCTCAGAGAGTTTAGAGTTCGATGACTACTTCCCACCAGATTAAGCGCATTAACAACACTCGTTCCCTGCCCCTGCGTATCGCCACCGGCGGCGTGCTGGGCACCCTGGCCGTCGGCGGCGTCGTGGCTGTCGGCGCCCAGAAGGACGTCACCGTCGATGTCAACGGGGAAGAGGTTGCGCTGGCTACCTTCGCCAAGGACGTCGAGGGCGCGCTGGATAGCGTTGGCGTCCAGGTCGGCGACGAGGACGTGGTCTACCCGGCCCCGTCGGAAGACCTGCGCGGGGGCGACACCATCACCGTGCGCACCGCCAAGCCGGTGGCCGTGACCGTCGATGGCGCGCAGCAGAAGCTGTCCTCGACCGCTCTGACCGTTGAGGACCTGGTCGGCCAGCTGGAAAACATCGCCCCGGGCGCGGCCATCCTGGCCGGCGGCTCCGAGGCTAACGCCTCCGACAAGGTCACCGAGAACATGTCGCTGGAGGTCGTCAGCCCGAAGATCGTCCGTATCAACGACGGCGGCAAGATTGCTTACACCAAGATCGCGGCCAAGACCGTCGGCGACGTGCTGAAGGACCGCGGCATCGAGGTCGATAAGGACGACCAGGTCACCCCGGCCGTCGACGAGGAGCTCACCGAGGGCATGGAGATTAACGTCGACAAGATCTCCACCGACGAATTCGACGTCACCGAGGAATTCGACGCCGAGCCGAGCTACGTCGACGACCCGGAGCTCGAGGAGGGCGCCGAGGAGGTCCGCGAAGAGGGTACCCCGGGCGAGCGCACCAAGACCTTCCGCGTGGTGACCAAGAACGGCAAGGAAGAGTCCAAGGACGTCATCAAGGAAGAGGTCCACAAGGAGCCGACCGCCGCCGTGGTCGCCCGCGGCACCAAGAAGGCCGCCTCCGCCCCGGCCGTGGCCGGCGGCTCGGTCTGGGACTCCCTCGCGCAGTGCGAGGCCGGCGGCGACTGGAACATCAACACCGGCAACGGTTTCTCCGGCGGCCTGCAGTTCACCCCGTCCACCTGGGCGGGCCACGGCGGCACCGAGTACGCGCCGGAGGCCTGGCAGGCCACCCGCGAGCAGCAGATTGCAGTCGCCGAGCGCGTGCAGGCATCGCAGGGCTGGGGCGCCTGGCCGGCCTGCACCGCCAAGATGGGTCTGCGCTAAAACCCCGCGGGCATGGACTAAGATGGGGGCCCATGAGTGACACCCTCCTGGGCCCGCAAGAAATCCGCCAGCTGGCGCAGCAGCTGGAGGTAACCCCCACCAAGAAGTGGGGGCAGAATTTCCTGCTGGATCCGAACACCATCCGCCGGATCGTCGCGGCCGCAGAGGTGGGCCCAGACGATCAGGTCATCGAGGTAGGCCCAGGCCTGGGCTCGCTGACCCTCGGGCTGGTCAGCCAGGCCGCCCAGGTCACGGCCGTGGAGATCGATCCGCGCTTGGCCGGGCAGCTGCCGATAACCGTCGCCGAGCGCGATCCCGCCAACGCGGCGAAGCTCGCCGTGGTGGAAAAGGACGCGCTGAAAATCACCGCGGGCGAGCTAGGGGAGCCGACCGCGCTGGTGGCCAACCTGCCGTACAACGTCGCGGTGCCGGTGCTGTTGCATCTGCTTGCGGCCTACCCGTCCATCGAGCGCGTGCTGGTCATGGTCCAGCTGGAGGTCGCCCAGCGCCTAGCGGCGCAGCCGGGCAGCAAGATCTACGGCGTGCCCAGCGTCAAGGCCGCCTTCTACGGGAAGGTGCGGCAGGCGGGCACCATCGGGCGCAACGTGTTTTGGCCGGCGCCGAATATTGAATCGGGCCTGGTGCGCATCGACTGCTATCGCCCGGGCCAGGCGCCCTGGCCGGTGACCGAGGAGGCTAGGGCGCAGCTCTGGCCGGTTGTCGATGCCGCCTTCGCCCAGCGCCGCAAAACCCTCCGCGCCAGCCTGTCCGGGCACTTCGGCTCGGCGAACGCGGCGGAGGAGGCGCTGCGGGCGGCGGGCATCGACCCGCGTCAGCGCGGCGAGAAGCTGGCGGTGGAAGACTTCGCCCGGCTGGCGGGCATTGCCGGCGCGGCGGGGGAGGCGAGCTAATGAGTGATTGTGCGGTGAGGGCGCTCGCGCACGCCAAGGTCAACCTGCACCTGGGCGTCGGTGATGCGCGCGAGGACGGCTACCACGAGCTGGTCAGCGTCTTTCAGGCCCTGGATATCCACGACGTCGTGGAGCTGACAACCCGCGGGAGCGTGCGGCCGGACGAGCCAGTTGTGGTTGCCATGGACGTGTCTGGCGCTTACGCGCAGGGGGTTCCGGCCAACGAGCAGAACTTGGCGTGGCGTGCCGTGGAGATGGTCGCGCGGGGCTTTCGGGACCGCGGGGTAGGCGAACTGCCCGGTATCCATATCGGCCTGCGCAAGGGGATTCCGGCGGCCGGCGGGATGGCCGGCGGCTCGGCGGATGCGGCGGCGGCACTGCGGGCGGCCAACGAGGTCTTCGCCCGCGCGGCCGGGTGCGCCGGGCTGGGGGAGCCGGAGCTGTACCGGGCGGCCGAAGAGCTGGGGTCGGACGTGCCGTTTACCCTGCTGGGTGGTACGGCGTTGGGTACGGGCCGGGGAGAGAGGCTCGCGGAGATGCTCACGCGCAGTTCTTATCACTGGGCGCTGATTACCTCCGCGGAAGGTTTGTCGACCCCGGCGGTCTTCGGCGAGCTGGACCGGCTGCGCGCGGCCGGGCAGGGCGGTCAGCCGCGCCTGGACGCGCAGCCGGTTTCGCAGGCGCTGCTGCGCGGCACGCCGGAAGCGCTGGCCGAGGCGCTAGCGAATGACCTGCAGCCAGCGGCGCTGAGCCTGCGCTCGGACCTGCGCCAGACGCTGCGGGTGGGCAAGGCCGCGGGCGCGCTGGCTGGCATCGTCTCGGGTTCGGGCCCCACGTGCGCTTTCTTGTGCGCGGACTCGGAGGCCGCGGCCGACGTGGTGGGGGAAGTCACCACGGAAATCCCGGGCACGCGGGGACTCGTAGCGCGCGGGCCCGCCCGCGGGGCGCACCTAGTGGAGACGCCGGGTTCAGAGGATTAGAAGACTTCCATCTCCGTGACCGGGGTCTCCAGCTCGACCTGTTTGACGACTTCCTTCTTGAACAAGTCGATGATGACCAATTCCTTCTGGTTGGCGTCGGTGACATACGCGTAGCCGTTTGCGGCCTTCAGGATGGGGCCGGGGGCCTGCCATTCCTCGTTTTCGGTCCACGGGGAAATAGCCTCGATGCTGTCGGTGACCTCGGCCGAGTCCGGGTCGATGACGTTAAGCTTGCCGTCGGTGGTCAGCACCAGCCCCTCACCGAGCGGGCCGCGGGCTAGGGAGCGGAACCAGTAGCTGCCGTCCAGGTCGACGGTGCGGGCGGAGTGAGCCTCGGTGTCGATGAGCGCGACGGAGGTGGGGCGCTCGTGTTCGGCGTCCGCGTCGGTCTTGTTGTCGGCCAGGATGATGTTGGATTCCTCCGAGCCGGCGGCGTTGCCGGAGCGCTGGTAGCCGTCCTTGCCGGCGAACGCGGAGACGTCGACCTTGTGGAATTCGGAGCCGTCGAAGACGACGGGGCCGTCCTCGCAGCCGAAGACGATGTTGCCGTTTTGGGCGGCAGCTTCGCCGTGCACGCCGGGACACTCGGTGGTCTCGGCCAGTGTCTTGCCGTCGGCGTCTAGGTGCTGGATGGTGTGGCGCTCGTCCTCGGTGCCCTGGGTGACCACGACAGAGCCGTCCTTGAGCGGCACAGCCACGCCGTGGTGCGGGGCGCCGGTCTCTACGGTGTTGATGGGCTCGGCGGCGGCGCCGTCGGCGACCATGTCCTCGGTCTTGTAGATCTTGGCCTTACCGTCGCCGTCGGAGAAGAGCGCGGTGTAGCCGTCGTGGCTGACCACGTGGCCGGCGTGGGGAAGGCCGGCGAAGGTGGCATCGCTGAGCGCGGGGTCCTGGGTGAAGTAGTGGAAGTGGTCGCCGTGGGCCTGGCGGATGAGCCCCATGTCGAAGGCCTGGAACTTGTCGCCGCGGGTGACCAGGGCATGGCGGCCGTCGCCGGCGGGGTTCAGGCGCTTGAAACCGGAGGCCTCCGCGCGCCCGATTTCCTCGCCGGTCTTGGCGTCCAGGCTGATGAGCTCGTCGTCGGTGCTGAGTAGGATGCGGCCCGGCAGCTGGGCGACCTCTTCCTGGCCGGCGGCGGCCTCGACCCCGTCGTGGTGGTGCTCATGCTCGGAGTGCCCGGCCTCAGTGTGCTCGGCCTCGGAGGGCTGCGGCTCGGCGCTGTCGTCGGGGCGGGAGCAGCCGGTGACCAACAGGCCGGCGGCGGTTAAAGCGGCAAGGGTGCGAATAGTCGATTTCTGCATACCGAAATATTAATGCAAATAGTAATCACCTGCAATAAGGGGTGTGGTGGGCAGCGAAGTAAGATGGTGGGCTGTTATGGCGAACCTTTTAAACTTGGAAAAAGTCAGCAAGTCCTACGGCCTGAAAGCCCTGCTCGACGGGGTGTCGCTGGGTGTGCAGACGGGTGACCGCATCGGCATCGTCGGGGTCAACGGCGGGGGTAAGACGACCCTGCTGGAGGTCTTGAGCGGCATCGCGGAGCCGGACGCGGGGCGGGTCAGCCACGCCAACGATCTGCGCATGGCGGTGGTGACTCAGCGCTTCGAACTGGACGAGCAGCTGACCATTGCCGACTGCGTCGTGGCCCCGCTGGGCCTGGAGACCTACGAGTGGGCCTCGAACGCGAAGGTGCGCGACGTGCTGTCGGGGCTGGGCATCGCCGAGCTGGGCCTGGAGACCCCCGTCGGGCAGCTCTCCGGCGGGGAAAAGCGCCGCGTGAGCCTGGCTGCGGCCCTGGTCAAGGACCTGGACCTGGTGGTGTTGGACGAGCCGACCAACCATCTCGACGTCGAAGGCGTGCAGTGGCTGGCTCAGCACCTTTTGGCGCGCAAGGTGGCGCTCATCGTGGTCACCCACGACCGCTGGTTCCTGGACACGGTGGCCACGCTGACCTGGGAGGTCCACGACGCGACCGTCGATGTCTACGAGGGCGGCTACAACGACTGGACCTTTGCGCGGGCAGAGCGGGCCCGGCAGGCCGACGCCATGGAGCAGCGCCGCCGCAACCTGGCGCGCAAGGAGCTGGCCTGGCTGCGCCGCGGCGCGCCGGCGCGTACCTCGAAGCCGCGCTACCGCGTCGAGGCGGCCGAGGCGCTGATCGCCGACGTGCCGGCCCCGCGCGACAAGGTCGAACTGATGAGTTTTTCCAAGCAGCGCCAGGGCAGGGTGGTCATCGAGCTCGAGGACGCGACCATCGCCGCCCCGGACGGACGGGTGCTGCTCGATCATTTCACGTGGCGTCTGGCCCCGGGCGAGCGCATCGGCCTGGTCGGCGTGAACGGCTCCGGCAAGACCACCCTGCTGCGCGCGCTGGCCGGCGACTACGAGCTGAGTGCAGGCAAGCGCATCGAGGGCCAGACCGTGCGGCTGGGCTGGCTGCGGCAGGAACTCGACGACCTAGACCCGCAGCGCCGGCTTATCGACGCCGTCGAGGACGTGGCCACCTACGTCCAGCTGGGCAAGAAGGAGCTGTCATCCTCGCAGCTGGCCGAGCGCCTGGGCTTTAGCCCGAAGCGCCAGCGCACCCCGGTCGGGGAACTCTCCGGCGGCGAGCGCCGCCGCCTGCAGCTGACCCGCGTGCTCATGGCGGAGCCGAACATCCTGCTGCTGGACGAGCCGACCAACGATCTAGACATCGACACCCTCCAGGAGCTGGAATCCCTGCTGGACTCGTGGCCGGGCACCCTCGTGGTCATCTCCCACGACCGCTACCTCATCGAGCGCATCGCCGACAACGCCTACGCGCTGTTCGGGGACGGCAAGCTCACGCACCTGCCCGGCGGCATCGACGAGTACCTGCGTCGCCGCGCCGAGCAGGAAGCCGCCGCCGAGCGCGGGGTCATCAACCTAGGCGACGGCGAGTCCGCGGCGCCGGAGAAGAAGGGCCTGTCGCAGGCCGAGGAGCGCACCATCACCAAGAAGATGAACGCGCTCGAGCGCAAGATCACCAAGCTGGACCAGCAGATAGACCAGGTCAACCAGGAGATGGCAGAGGCCGCGGAGCAGATCGATACTGAGCGGCTAACGGCGCTGGATGCGACACTGAAAGGCCACCGACAGCAGCGCGAGGAATTGGAAATGGAATGGTTGGAATGGGGCGAAAAGCTGGAAGCGTAGCGTTAGACCACGCGCGCGACGTCTTTTCCCGGCTCAACGCCTGGGGCGCGCTGGCCGCCGCGATCTTCTTCGTTATCGGGCTGACCCCGTCCATCCTGCCGCGCACCTGGTACTACCAGGGGCTTATCTGCGGCCTGGCGGCTGGCCTGGGCTACCTGGTGGGGCTCGGCCTGGAGTGGCTGTGGACCCGGATCGTTAGGTGCTACCTCGCGCCGCGCTACCGCTGGCTCGACACGGAGACCTGGTCGCCGCGGCAGCGGACCTTCACCGCCTACGCCTTCTACGCCGTGCTGGGCATCTGGGTGCTGGCGGTGACCTTCTACTCGGTGCGGTGGCAGCGTGACGTCGCCGATAACTTCTCGGTGCCGGCGCTGAGCCTGCCCAAGTATCTGTTGGTCCTGCCGGTGGCGTTGGCCGTGTTCACCGCGCTGGTCATCGTTGCCCGCGGGCTGCGGAGCCTGGTCCGCGCGCTGGGGCGGGCGATCCCGGGCAACTGGCCGCTGCGCCGTCGCCAGCTCATCGCCGCCGCGGTGGTGGCCGCGCTCGGCGTCTACCTGCTCGACAGCGTGATCCCGGGCGTTATCGTGCGCGCCGGGGAGAAGATCTTCACCGCCCAGAACGCCGAGCCCGATCCGGTCACGCGCGCGCCGGTCAACTCGGAGCGCTCCGGCTCGCCCGACTCCGTCATCGATTTCGACGGGGTGGGACTGCAGGGCTCGCGCTTCCTCAACGCCGGGGCCTCGCGCGCGAAACTCGAACGCGTGACTGGGCGCCCGGCCAAAGAACCCATCCGCGCCTATGCGGGCCTGGGCAACGGCGCGACGAACACGGATCGCGCCCGCTTGCTGATCGAAGAACTGGAGCGGACCAACGCCACCGAGCGCGAGGCCATCCTGCTGGTGATGACCACGGGCACGGGCTGGATCTCGTCGTACTCGGCGCAGGGCTTCGAGCTGCTCTACGGCGGGGACACCGCGGTGGTCGCCACGCAGTACTCGGCCATGCCCTCGGCCTTCCATTTCCTGGCCGGTGGCGAGCAGGTCGAGCGCGCCGGGCAGGAATTTATCACCCCGATCGTCGACTGGTGGAACACGCTGCCGCGCGACGACCGCCCGCGGCTCTACCTCTACGGCGAGTCGCTGGGCACCACCGGCATCGAGGCGGCGTTTTCCGGGGTCCGCGACATCGCCAACTCCGTCGACGGCATCCTGCTGACCGGCCCGCCACACTTCAACCGGTTGCGCACCCAGTTCGTGGAGCGCCGCGACCCCGGCACCACGGAGATCAACCCGGTCTACGCCGGCGGTCTGGTGGTGCGTTTCGCCACCACCAGCGCCCAGGCCCGCGAGTGGGCCAGCCTGCCGGAGCAGGACTGGGGCCCGACCCGCATGCTGTATATCCAGCACACCTCGGATCCGGTCAGCTGGTGGTCGCCGGGGCTGGCCTGGCGCGAGCCCGACTGGATGAGCGAGGACACTCAGGTCAGCCGCGGTTCCACGATGTCCTGGTTCCCGGTGATCACCTCCCTGCAGGTCGCCGCTGACCTGCCGGGGGCGAAGAACGTGCCCGACGGCGTGGGGCACAACTACGGCGAGTCCGTCATCGACGGTTTCGTCTCCATCGCCGGCTCGGAACTTGCCGCCGAGCGCGACCCGGGGGAGCTGCACCGGCAGTTCGCCGAGCTCGACGTCGACAAGTACTAGCGGGCACTCAGACCCAAAGGATTACAAAGCGGTATCGATCCGCCGCCACGGGCCAACTCGCGTGGCGAAAGCCGGGCGCGGCTGGCAAGGTCGGGGTTATGTGCAACCACCGTCGAACTCGTAAGTTTTCTACTGTCCTGGCCGCCGTCGCCGTGAGCCTCGGCGGGACGCAGGCCGCCCAGGCCCAGGCGCTGCCGCAGCCGGCCGACCTGTCCTCCCAGGCAGGCGCCCAGGTCGAGCAGCTGTCCTCGCAGATCCCGCAGGTGGAGCTGCCCGCCCCAGCCTACGAGGCCGCCGATCGCTTCGGCATCCAGCTGCCGGCCTTCATCGCCCCGCCGCAGGGGGCGGCCTTCGCCCAGGTCCGCTCCGATCTTGGCGCGGCCACCCACGCCCACCTGGTCAAGCAGGGCCACCACCCGAACCAGCGCGCGGCGGGCATCGCCCAGCAGTGGGCCGACGAGGCCGCAGCCGGCAAGGTGAGCTTCGACGGCAAGGTCGGCCACGGCACCGCGGCTGCCGATGCCGGCGAGGGCTCTGTCCACCGCCTGACCGAGCAGGAAGCCCGCGAGCGGACCGCGTGGCTCAATCGCGACGTCCCGGTCACCCGGATCGACGACGGCCGCGGCTTCGGCGTGGACACCGCCACCGACGGGAAGTTCGTCTACGTGGCCGAGTTCTTCCTTCGCTAACGGGAACTAAAGGCACCACAGGGCGCGGGGAAGCCACTCATCGCCCGTGCGATCAGCGCCTCCCCATGAGCTAAGGCCCCATCCACCCAGCCGGGTAGGATGGGGCCATGATTTTCATCAACGTTCAATTCCACGTCAAGCCCGAGTACGCCGAGACCTTCCTCGATGAGATCGACTGGTACACCCAGGCCTGCAACGCCGAGGAGGGCTGCCTGGACTTCAAGTGGTTCCGGGATCCGGAAGACCGCCAGAAGTTCCTGCTGCTGGAGGCCTACGCCGACGGCAAGGACGTCGACCACGTCCAGTCCGAGCACTTCGAGCGCTCCTGCCGCGAGTTCCCGCAGTACCTGGTCGAGACCCCGGATATCATCAACTTCCACATCGAGGGTAAGGAGTCCTGGGACAAGATGGCTGAATTTAAGGTCGAGGACTAGACCTCGCACTTAGTCGTCGTGGCCTTCTCCCCGTGGGCATAGCGCAACAGCCCGTAGTAGAAGGCCAACGCATATTGGTCGGTGCCCACGCCCGCCACCGGATGGATCCCGTCTTCGCGCAGGTAGTTCGGGTCGTGCTGGGCGTGCGAGCACCAGTCCGCTAGGTAGACGTTGTCGTATTTCTTCACCGCGGCGATGGTCTCCTGCCGCGCCGTGGTCATCCAGTTGCGGTCGCCATGGGGGGTGGCGATAAGCACCGTGCGCTCTGGCCCGATTGCCTTCATCATCTGATCGATTTCATCATCCAGCTGCGGGCCGTTGGTGCCGAATCCCAAAAAGACCGTGTCCCGCAGCTGGCCCGAGTCCGCGAGCTGCTGGATGGCCGACAGACCCTGGTCGTAGTGCCGGGAGACCGCCGCGTCGATATAGATGCCGGGGAAGCGGTCCTGTAGCGACTGGCTGGAGGCCAGCATCACGGAATCACCCACGGCCGTGATCTCGTCGCCGCTGGGCATGGGGTGGACCATGTCCGGGCTCTTCTTGTCCTCCGTGGCCTTGTCATTGGCGGCACCGCCCTGGCCCGCGCCCTGCTCGCGGGGCGCTTGGGCGTTGTTGGACTGGTTTTGGGCCGCCAGGTCATCCAGCTCCTGCTCGAAGGAGGTCTTGTCGCCGGAGTGGGTCAGGCCCCAGGCGATGCCGCCGAGAGAGCTGAAGACCAGCACGGGGACGAGCGGCCATGCCGCCACCTTCCACGCTGAGCGCAGCGTGACCCAGTCGGGGCGGGCGGACCAGAAATCGCGGGCGGTGGTGCGGTAGCCGCGGCGGCGCAGCGGGTTTTCAATGCACCGGTAGCTCAGCTCCGCCAGCCCGGCGGAGAGCAGCAGGGCGACGATGTCCACGGCCCACACGTGTGCATCCCCGGTGAGCTCGCGCAGGATGATGACGATGGGCCAGTGCCACAGGTACAGGGAGAAGGAGCGCTTGCCGGCCCAGCGCATGAAGCGGTTGGCGAACAGGGCGTTGAGTACCGGGCGTTCGGCCATGATGCCGCAGATGATCGTCACTCCCAGCACGCTGGAGGCCAGCAGCCCGCCGCGGTAGGTCAGCGCCAGGTCGTCGGCCATAAACAGCAGCTGCGCGGCGTAGGCGACCAACGCGACAAGGCCTACGGCCTCGGCGACGCGCCGCCCGGACGCGGAGTAGTGCGGCCACGCGGGCGCTTCCGGGTTCGGGTTGCGGGTGGTGATGATAAGGGACAGGCCCGCGCCGGCCAGCAGGCCGAAGGCGTGGGTATCCGTGCCGTAGTAGACACGGGTCGGATCTTCGCCCGGGGTGACTAGCCAGGCCATCGCCAGTGCGGAGGCCACCCCCAGCGCCAAGCTGACTCCGAGCGCTAGGCGCCGCGTTTGGCGCCTGCCCAGGGAGAACAGCCCCAGGATAATCAGCGGCCACAGCAGGTAGAACTGTTCTTCCACGGCCAGGGACCAGTAGTGGGCGAAGACCTGGACCTCGTTGTCGGCGAAATAGGACTGGGAGGTCGCGATCTGGACCCAGTTGTTGGCGAAGAAAAGGGTGCCGAAGAACTGCTCGCGCAGGTTGACGGCGATATCGCCGCCGATGGCGCCGACCAGTGCCGTGCAGATCGCCAGCACCGTCACGGCCGCCGGCAGGATGCGGCGGAAACGCCGGCCCCAGAAGTCTCGCAGGCTAATCCCGCCGGTCACGTCGAATTCTCGCACCAAAAGCGAGGTAATCAGGAACCCGGACAGGACGAAGAACATGTCCACGCCCAGGTAGCCGCCCGGCAGCACACCGCCAAAGAAGTGGTAGACGATGACCGCGGCGACCGCCAGTCCGCGCAGGCCGTCGAGGGCGGGCACGTAGCGCAGCCGCGCAGTGTTCTTCTTCCGCGGTTGCTTTCCTCCCGCGGCGGTGCGGACACCGCTAACCTCCCGTGGGCGCGGGGCCGCAAGTACGGACCCGTCCTTGCCGCCTGCCGGCAGCGCCGCCGGCGCGGCTTTGGCCACGCGGGGTTTCGGGCCAGTCGCAGCCTTCGGAGCAGCCGCTGCCTTCGGGGCAGTGCCCACCACCTGGGGAGCGGCCTTGACCACCGGGCGCCGGCTAGTTGCCGGCGCAGCTGTGCGGCCAGCGGGAAGCGCCTTGCGCACCGGGTTGGGCTCGAGCGCGCGTTGCGGCTGGGGTACCGAGGCAGGCAGAGCGGTCGGGGCTACAGGCGATGCCGAGTCCTGCTTTGCCGCCTCGCCGGGGCTGCTCGGTTCCTTCTTCGCTACGCGCTTGCCCAGTTTGCCGGCCTTAGAACTCACCACTCGCTCCTACCTAGCTTGGGGGAAATAACCGCGCCCTGATCTGCGAGTGAGACTCCTTATCAGGGCAATGGTGGGGATTATTCTCCAAACCAGTGGCGGAGTACTTCTAACACGCCGTTGCGAAGATTGGAGGGAGCTTGGAGATCAGCGATCTCTTTCAGGCGGGAGTGAGCATTTTCCATCGCCACGGCGGTGCCGGCGGCCTGGAGCAGCTGAAAGTCGTTGAGGTAGTCGCCGAAGGCCGCGGTCTGCTCCATCGGGATGCCCAGCTTCACGGCCAGCTGTTTCAGTGCGTTGCCCTTGTCCGCGTTGGCGGACATGACGTCCAGCCAGTTCTTTCCGGAAATGGCCAGGTTGTTGCCCGCGGCCGCGGCCCGCAGGTGCGGGGCGACGTGCTCCTCGGAGTCGGCGGTGCAGTAGACCGCCAGCTTGACCAACGGCTCGGCGGCCGCAACTGGGGCGAGGTCGTCGACCACGGTCACGGAGTGGTAGTACTTGTCGATTTCGGCCCGGATGGCAGCTGGGGTACTCGCGGTGACGTAGGCCGTTTCCGGGGCGCAGAGGACTACCGCGTAAGTATGGGCGCTGTCGATACCCGCGCAGGCGTTCAGGCAGGCAGTGACCACGTCGGCGGGCAGCTGCGTGGTGTCCACCACCGTGCCGCGGTGGCTGACCACGGTCCCGTTCTCCGCGATGAAGGAGTCGATGCCGTGGATGCCGGCGAACATGTCGCGGAGGGTGGCCAGCTGCCGGCCGGACGCCGGCACCAGGAACACGCCGCGGTCGTGGAGCCGGGCGGCGAGCTCGGTGAAGCCGGCGGGGATGCGGCCTTCGCCGTCGAGGAGGGTTCCGTCCATGTCGAGGGCGATGAGCCGGGGAGTATGTGCAGGCATAATGATCCTCCGTGAAGTGTGGGGCTGCGGCGCCGCTGTGTGACGTGGAATACTGGATACCATGACTGAAAACAACGATGCCGCAGTAATTCTTGACGTCCGCAACAGTACCGGAGTGGTGGAGCTCAACCGGCCCAAGGCCTTGAATTCCCTCAACCCGGAGATGGTCGACAAGATTGTCGAGGGCCTGAACCAGTGGCGCGACGACGACGCCATCGAGCAGGTGCTTTTTGTCTCCCGCAGCCCGAAGGCCTACTGCGCCGGCGGCGACGTGCGCGCGGCGCGGGAGGGCCTGCTGGACGGCAAGGTTGCCGAGGTCGATCAGTTCTTCGAGGACGAGTACGCCATGAACGCCCAGCTCGCGCACTACCCGAAGCCAGTCATCGCGCTCCTCGACGGAATCGTCATGGGCGGAGGAGTAGGGATCTCCGTGCACGGTAGCCACCGCATTGTCACGGACAAGACGTTCGCGTCCATGCCGGAGATGAACATCGGCTACGTCACCGACGTCGGGGCGGGTTTTGCCGCCCAGCGGGTGGTGGGCACGCGCGGGAAGTCCTCGCCGGCGCTGGCGAAGTTCTGGGCGCTGACCGGCTACCGCATGTATGCCGCCGATCTGCTCTACTCCGGCCTGGCCACCCACTATGTCAAGGACGCCGAGGCCGTGGAGAAAGACATCGTCGAGCGCGGGATCGATTCCGCGCTGGGCGAGCACTACACCCAGCCGGGCGAGGCGGCCCCGCTGGCAGAAATCATCGACGACATTGAAGCGGTCTTTAGCGCGCCGACGTGGGAGGAAATCTCTAATCGGCTGCCCCAGGCCGGCAACGAGGATCTAGCCCGCAAGGTCGCGGAGCTTACCCAGGCCGCCAGCCCGACCTCGCTGGTGGCCGCGGCCGAACTCCTGGCGGCCGAGGAGCGCGCCGACAGCGTCGACGACGCGCTTGCCATGGAAAACGCGCTCGGGAAATACCTGCGCGGGCTGCCCGACTTCCGCGAGGGTGTGCGCGCGGTGCTAGTCGACAAGACCCAGGACGCGACCTTCACGCCGGCTGCTATAAGCGACGTCGACGTGGAAGGCATCCGCGCGGCGCTGGGCAGCGTGTAGACACGCGGCGTTAAGCCTAAGCGGGCCGGTAGAGCGGGCCGTCGATGGCCCACTGGTAGGTCTCGACGAGGGAGCGGGTGGCCGCCTCCCAGGACCACCGCTCGGCCTCGGCGCGCGCGGCCGTGCCCAGCGCAGCGCGGCGTTCGGCATCGCCTAGCACGCCCGCCAGGGCTTTGGCCCACGCGCTATCGGAGGCGTCCTCGTCGACGAGCAGGCCGGTCTTCCCATCGTCGATGACAAAGGGGATCCCGCCCGCACGGGTGCCTACCACCGGCACGCCGGAGGCGAAGGACTCGAGGGCGACTAGTCCCAGGGTCTCGGTCCGGGAGGGGAAGCAGAAGACGTCGCCGCAGGCGAAGGCCGCGGCCAGCTCGTCGCCGGACAGGTAACCGGTAAAGACCGCCTCGTCGGGGCTGAACTGGGCCGATAGCTGCTCGGAGTACGGGCCGGCGCCGACCACCGCCAGGCGCGCGCCGGGCACGCGCTCGCGCAGGCGCGCCATGATGCCGGGCAGCCGGTCCAAGTCCTTTTCCTTGGACACGCGCCCCACGTAGGTGACCAGCGGGGCCTCTGGGTGCCCGTCGGTCAGGCGGGAACGCATCTGCTCGCTGTAGCGCTGCGGGTAGTAGTTGTCCGTGTCGACGGCCTTGGGCCACAGCGAGACGTTGTTGATGCCCAGTTCTTGGGCGCGCTCGACCATGGGGTCTGAGGTACAGAGGTTTTCTACCGCCTGGTTGTGCAGGTAGCGCAACGCCGCCTCCGTGGTGGGCCGGGCCCAGCCGATGCCTAAGGCATCTACGTATTCCGGCAGGTTCGTGTGGAAGCTACCCACCAGGGGCAGGGCCTCGCGGCGCGCCGCCCACACACCCAGGGCCGCGGTCCAGATGGGGTTGACCACGTGCACGACGTCGGCATCGAAGCGCCGCAGGCGATACAGCACTCGCGGATCTGGCAGGCCCCATTTCAGCTCGGGGTAGACCGGCCACAGGGACAGCGAGGGGATGGAGACGACCTCGAAGCCGGCGTAGGCGGCCGGCGGGTTACCGGGGGCGAATACTAAGACCTCGTGCCCGGCGGCGTGCAGCTGCCGCAAGGTGTGGGTCAGCCGGGTGACGACCCCGTCGATTTTGGGCAGGAAGACTTCCGTGAAGATGGCAATGCGCACGGTAGCTGCTCGCCCTATTCGTTCTCGGGAACGCCGGCGGACTGCTGGGCGGTCCACAGGGAGCGCGCCGGGATCTTGGACCGGTCCACGCGGTCGCAGTACTTGCGCGCGACGTCCTCGACCTCCTGCAGCAGCCCCTCGGACAGGGTGGTGGGCTCAAGGCCCAGGCGCAGGAAGGTGTCGTTGGAGACGTGCAGCTCGTTCTCGGCGGACTCCTTGCGTGGGTTCGGCACGTAGGCGACCTGCGCGCCGGAGAACTTCGCGACCAGCTCCGCCAGGTCGCGCACGCGGTGGGTCTCGGTCATCTGGTTGATGATCTTGACTCGCTCGCCCCGCTGCGGCGGATTGTTCAGGGCCAGCTCAATGCAGCGGACCATGTCGCGGATGTGGATGAACGCGCGGGTCTGCCCGCCGGTGCCGTGGACTGTCAGGGGGTAGCCGACGCCGGCCTGGACCAAGAAGCGGTTGAGCACGGTGCCGTAGTCGCCGTCGTAGTCGAAGCGGTTAATCAGCCGCTCGTCCCGGCGGGTCTGCTCGGTGTGCGTGCCCCAGATGATGCCCTGGTGGAGATCGGTAATGCGCAGCTCGTCGTTCTTCGCGTAGTAGGCGAAAAGGTGCTGGTCCAGCACCTTGGTCATGTGGTAAACCGAGCCCGGATTGGACGGGTAGAGGATGGACTGCTCGACCGGCTCCGAGCCCGGGACCTCCACCTTGACGTCCAGGTAGCCTTCCGGGATCTCCATGCCGGCGGTGCCGTAGCCGTAAACCCCCATGGTGCCCAGGTGGGCGACGTGGATGTCCTGGCCGGACTCGACCACCGCAGTCAGCAGGTTGTGCGTGGCATTGATGTTGTTGTCCACCGTGTAGCGCTTGTTCCGCGAGTTCTTCATCGAATACGGCGCGGCGCGCTGCTCGGCGAAGTGGACGACGGCGTCCGGGTGCTCGGTGTTGATGAACTCCAGCAGCCCCGCGTAGTCGTGGGCGACGTCAATGCGGTGAAAGCCGATGGTCTTGCCGGAGACTTCCTTCCAGGCCTCCAACCGCTCGTCGATGCTGCGGATCGGGGTGAGCGATTCGGCTTCGAGCTCGGCGTCAATGGCGCGCCGGGAGAGGTCGTCAACGATGTGCACGTCGTGGCCCTGGTCGGACAGGTAGAGGGCTGCGGGCCAACCGCAGAATCCGTCCCCGCCCAGAATGGCTACCTTCACTGTGTGATACTCCAATAAAACGATCGCGAATAAGGAAAACCTGAAAAAGGCCTAGACATGAATTTTACCCTGATCCAACGCGTACGGCGCTGGATCAGGGTAAACCTTCAGTGAATATTTGCCCGAGCGGCCTGTGACGCTCGGGACTTGGCCCCGGCTAGGTGATGGAACGCAGAGTAGCGAAGGCGCGGCCGGCTAGTTCCTCGCCCTGGGCCGGATCGCGCGGCTCAGGCAGGGCGAAAAAGGCCTTGGTCGCCGACGCGCTGGCCGCGGCGCAGGCGTGCAGGACGACCTCCGTGTCGAACTCGTCGCGCTCGGGGCTGCGGCGGGCAAAGACTTCGCGGATCTTCTCCGCCACGCGCTCGGCCTCGTCGCGCTTCACATCGGCACAGGAGGTCTTCTCCAGGTAGTCCATGACCATGAAAAAGGACGTCACCGAATGCAGCTCCGGGGCGGTCCGGCGGAAACCGTCGCGAACGATGTCCTCGAAGATTTCGGTCGTGCTGGCCTGCGCCGGGTACTCGTCCACCTTGTCGACGATGAGGCTAACCGCGTCGAGGGCGAACTGGCACAGGCACTCGTTCACGCTGGAGTAATAGTTGTGGAAGGTGCGGGCGGAAATGCCCGCCTCCTCCGCCACGTGAGAAACCGTGAGCGCCTCGGCGCCTTCGGCTAGGTAGATGCGGCCAGCCGCATCCGCTATCGCCTGCCGGGTAGCGCGTTTTTTCGTTTCTCGGAGATTACTCATTGCCAGTCAGTGCTTTCTTGAGCTTGGTCCACCAGGAAGCCTTGCCCGAAAGGTTATCGCTTCGCTGCACCCGGGCGCCAGTTTCGGATTCCTTATCGTCGCCGCTCCGCGCCGGGGTGGCCGGGCCGGACACGGCGTAGTCGCCGGCGCGCCGGGCTGCCACCACGTGGGCGGCGTAGCCGCCGTGCTCCGGGTGGAAGTCCGCGTAGGTGGCGCGGCGCTGCTCCGCTCCCGCGTCGGCGTTGCCGGTTGAGGTTTCGGTAGCGGTGGCCGCAGCGGTGGCCGTGGCCGCGCCGCCGGCAGCTGCCGTGGTTCCGGCGGCCGGGGTGCGGGCCTGGTCGGGTTCGCCGCCGTCCATCAGGGCCACGCGGTTGGCGGTGAGCGCCTCGCCCTCGATATCCATGTTCGGCAGGGCCTTGTCCAGCCACTTGGGGATCCACCAGGCCTTGTCGCCCAGCAGGAACATGGTGGCCGGGATAATGGTCATGCGGACCACGAAGGCATCGATAGCCACGCCGATGGCCAGGGCGAAGCCCATGGTCTTAATGAAGGGCTCGTCCATGAGCATGAAGGCGGCGAAGACCGAAATCATGATCAGGGCGGCGGCGGTGACCACGCGGGCGCCGTGCTTGAAACCGTTGGAGGTCGCATTCCCCGCGGTCTTGCCGTGGACGTAGCCCTCGCGCATGCGGGTGACCAGGAAGACCTGGTAGTCCATGGCCAGACCGAAGGTCAGGCCAATGAGCATGATCGGCAGGAAGGACAGCAGCGGCTGCGGATCGTCGATGATGCCGAAGCGGCCCTCCTGGAAGATGGCCACGGTGATGCCGAAGGCGGCGGCCATCGAGCCCGCGAAGCCGAGCGCGGCGATGAGCGGGACCCAGATGGAGCGGAAGACCAGCAGCAGGACGATGAACGCCAGGCCCAGGACCACAGCGATGTACGGGACGAGGATTTCCGTGAGTCGCTCCGAGATGTCGTCGAAGATTGGGGTCACGCCGGTGATGCCGTATTCGCCGCCGGTCTCCTCAGTGAAGCCGGACTGGTAGGAGCGCAGCGCGTTCAGGGTGTCCGTGGTGGCCTCATCGGTAGCCCCCGTGGTCGGGGTGATGAGCACCTGGGCGGCGTCCAGGTTGTCCGTCGTCTGGACGATCTGGGCGTTTTCGACGCCCTCGGTGCCGTTGAAGTCGGCCAGCAGCTGTTGGAAGGCCGGCATCCGCTCTTGCTCGCTCACACCAGCGACGTCGACGTAGGCGACCATCGGGGCGTTGCGGCCCTCGCCGAAGGCGTCGGCGGTGATTTCGTAGGCATCGCGCTGCGGGCTGCCCAACTTGGCCGAGCCGTCCGTCGGCATGGCCAGGGACAGGTTGGCGGCCGGGATGGCCAGGATGCCCAGCAGGACAATACCGGCGACCAGGTTGGTAACCGGGCGCGCGCGGATCTGGCGGACCCACTTGAGCCCCATGGTGGGCTTCTCGTCCTCTGGGTCCGGAACCTTCGGTCCTGGCACGCGGCCGGCGAAGATCTTGGTGCCCAGCAGGCCCAGCAGGGCCGGGATGAAGGTCAGGGCGACCAGCACGGCGATGGCCACGGTGGCCGCGGCGGCGATGGCCATGGTGCCCAGGAAGGGGATGCCGATCATGGTCAGTGCGACCAGGGCGATGACCACGGTGGTGCCGGCGAAGACCACGGAGGAGCCGGCGGTGCCCAGCGCCATGCCCATGGAGTGGGCGCGGGTCTTCTTGTCCATCTTCTTGAGCTCTTGGGCCAGTTCCTTCGGGCTCAGGTTGTTCAGCCCGGAGGAGGTGATGAGCTCGTTGCGGTAGCGGTTGACAATGAACAGGGCGTAGTCGATGCCCACGGCCAGGCCGATCATGGAGGCCAGCATCGGGGTCATATCCGAGATGGTGTCGGTGAAGATGGTGCCCAGCTGCACTCCCAGCAGGCCCACGCCGACGCCGATGACCGCGGAGATAAGCGGCATGCCGGCGGCCACGAAGGAGCCGAAGGTAATCAGTAGCACGATGGCGGCCACGGCCATACCAATGAGCTCGGCGGTCATGTTCATCTCTTGCCCGGCGGCGGAGAAGGCATTGCCGCTGTACTTGACCGTCAGGTCTCCGGAGTCGTAGTCGCCCATGACGTCGGTGACCGCCTCGCGGTCGGCCGCGTCGATCTCCATGACCTCGGGCGCGTCGAAGGTGATGGTCAAAGTGCCGGTGGTCTTGTCCTCGCTCAGCGGGGACAAGGCCTTGAGGTTGGACTGGATCTGTTCCTGGGGCATGCCCTGGGCGGCCATCTGCTCGCCCATCTGCTTCTGCATGCCGCCGGCGGCCAGCACCGGGTTGACCATCTGGTCCGTGTCGGTCAGGACATCGGTGGCCTTGAGCTCATCGACGAGCTTGTCGACCTCGCCCATCACGGCCGGATCGTCCAGGGACTTGCCCTCCGGCGCCTGGATGACCACGTTGCCGGTGGGCTCACTCATGGCATCCGAGTCGTTGCCGAAGCGCTCGTTCATCTTGTCTTGGGTGACGGTGGAATCCATGTCCGGCATGGAGAAGTTCGGATTCGGCTCTTTAGCGAAGCCCGCGGTCAGGCCGGCCATGGCGACCAGCAGGACGAGCCAGAAGGCCAGGAAAGGCCAGACCTTCCGGTACGACCAGCTGCCCAGCCGGTAGAGGTATTTAGACATAAAGCGTGCTTTCTTTCTTGCTTAGAAGAATGGTCAAACGAGAAAAGTTGGACGTCGGCCCGCTTCCCGCCGCGGAAGTCGCCCACGCGGCGGGGAGGGGAGGAAATGAAAGAAGGATTCCGGGGACGCGTGCCTAAACGTGCGCACCCTCGGAAATATTGCATAGTGTACGCAAACTTGCAGAGAGTGTGCAACTTGGGTGAGCTTCGGACGTGCGGGGTCTAGGCGGTAAGATTGCGCCCATGCTGCACGCCGCTAGTTTCGCCTTCCTGGACTCCGTCAATGCCTTGCTCATTGGCGTGGTCACGGCGCTGGGCGTGATGCTCGAGCGCGGCAAGTACCGCCGGATCGTGCCGCTTCTGATCTTTGGCGACTGGTTCGGGGTCTTCGCCCTATCGGTGTTGACCATGTTCGTGCTGGACCAGCTCAAGGCCTACGTCGAGGGCTTCCTGGACACCCCCATCCTGGGCGTGCTGCTTATCGTGTTGGGCCTGGCCGCCGCGGTGATGACCTGGCGCCACCGCGGGGGAGAGTCCAACGAGATGGTGAGCAAGCTCCTGCGACCCCTGCAAAACCCCAGCCCGCTGACGTTTTTGACCGGCTTTATCCTGGGCGTGGCGCAGTCGATTACCTCCGGCGCCTTCTTCGCCGGGCTCATCTACTTGGCCGCCGGGGACTACAGCGCGGGCATCCGCTACGGCGGGCTTTTCCTCTACGCGACCTTCGCTCTCTCGCTGCCCATCGCGGTGGCAGTTTTCGTCGGGCTCGTGCGGCGCAAACCCAACTCGGCGGCCGGGCGGCTTTTCGCCCAGGCCCGGGAAAACAAGGAGACAGTCAGCAAGGTCGGCAGCTACGTGGTGGCCGCCATCCTGGCCATCATCGGCTTCGCGATGCTCTAGGCCTTAACCCACCACAAACCCATCACAGCCCTTAATCCACCACGAAGGCTAGACGCTCGGAGACTTCACACTCGCCCGGACCGGTCAGCTTCTCCGCAACCGTGCGGCGCTCCTGGTCGGACAAGGGGATAAGCCAGCCCTTCTTTGGATCGTGGACCGGCAGGGTGGCCTTGCTTACCGGAAGGAGGTAGACCGCCGTGTCTGGGTTGGCGGCGGTGGCATTGTGCCTGCCCGCCGTAAGCAGTAGCGGGTGGGCGTTTTCGGCCGCCTCCCGCACCGCGTCGGCGGTGCTGACGTCAATATCCACGATGACGAGCGTTTCCGCCGTGGTCACCTGCAAGCGCCCGGCGGCGAGCTCCGGCACGTCAACGCGGACCCGGGCCAGGGAGGGGCCTTTCCGGCCGGTCAGTGTGGACCAGATTCTGCGCACATCCATGGCCTTAATTGTAGAATGGCGGCCATTATGATTGATGCCTCGGATACCGCGCTCGTCATCGAAGGCGGCGGGATGCGCAACTCCTATACCGCCGCGTGCATAGTGCGCTTCATCCAGCAGGAGATCCAGTTCGGCTGGGTCGGAGGGGTCTCCGCGGGCTCGTCGCACACGGTCAACTACCTGTCGGGGGATCCCATCCGCGCGGAGGATTCCTTCACCGACTTTGCCAAGAACCCCAGCTTCGGCGGCGTGGGCTCCCTTCTGCGGGGCAAGGGCTATTTCAACGCGGAATTTATCTACGAAAAGTCCGCGGACCAGGATCTGCGCTTCGATTGGGAGCGCTACCAGGCAAACCCGGCGGAGATGAACCTGGCCGCCACGCGCGCGGACACCGGGGAATCCGTCTACTGGACGCGCGCGGACGTGACCGTCCCGGAGGATCTTTTCGTACGGGTGCGCGCCTCCTCGACCCTGCCGCTGCTGATGCCGCTGCGCTTTATCGACGGCGCGCCCTACGTCGACGGCGCGCTTGGCGAACACGGCGGGATCACCATCGAGCAGGCCGAGCTGGCGGGGTACAAGAAATTTTTCTTCGTCGGCTCCAAGCCGCGGGACTATATCCGCCCAAAGACGCGCCGGCCCAGCATGGTGCGCGGGCTCTTCCGTCGCTACCCGGCCATCGCGGACGCACTCATCGCCCGCCCGGAGCGCTACAACGCCTCCCGCGCGCGGCTGGCGGAGCTGGAGCGGGCCGGCCAGGCCTACCTGTTTAGCCCGGAGGACATGCAGGTCTCCTCCACGGAGCGCTCGGTGGCCAAGCTACGCGCCAACTTTGCCGCCGGTGCCCGCCAGGTCGAGCGCGAATGGCCCGTCTGGCAGGAATTTCTGCGCGGTTAGGCTGAGCCCCGTTTGGGCATCGGCGGGGCCGAAATCTTCCTTTTACGAAGGCCTAGGGTGCCTGACGGATCGGGGTCGCCGGAGATAGATGGTAGACGTCGGTCTTCATCAGCTGGCTGGCCAGAGAGTCCGAGACTGTCGGGGCCATGTCTTCTGCGTGAGGGGCGGTGGGGGCATCGGTAGCAATGCGCGAGCTGGTGTCAGCCACGGCTAGGACTGAGTACCCGGCGGCCAGGATAAAGAGCAGGGCGCCGACGGTCCGGAAACCGCGGCGGAGACGACAGTGCGATGGACCGCACCGGGCCGATATCCAGGGAGAACACGGCCATGAGCGCCATGCCCAGCAGGAAGGCGGTGGCCAGTCGCTGGACGGTGGTCCCTTCCACGCCGCAGTCAGCCATGATGATGGCAAGCCCGGCCGATCTAGCCTATTGGGCGGGCACAGTAGAAGGGGAAGCAGCCAAGGAAACACCTCTGTGGAATGGAGCGAGTGCAGAGAAATCGGACCATCACCAGGAAGACCTGCGTGACAAGGCGTCGTGGTAGGAGCAGATTTACTCGCGTCACCGCACCCTAAAACGGCCACTAGCGTGAGGGCACCACACGGGTGCTCCAGGGGTAAGACGCGATAGATATTTTGTGGTTCGGCTGGCCAGATAGTGCAGCGGCAAATGCTAGGGCGGCTCTAGTTGGTGGGTGCCGGCGCCGTCGAAAGCTTGCCCCTGAAAGGGGTGCTACCCAGCGACGTGCCTAGTCAGGGTAGGGTCTCGGCTGGCGAAGTGCACCCGACCGCTTAGAATTGAGCAACGTGTTAGAAATCTTTAATGGTAATGAGCTACTGACCATCTTCTTGATGATCGTGCTCGGCACCTTGTTCGGGATGATCCCCTTCGGGCCGCTGCGCTTCGGCGCGGCCGGCACGTTGTTCGTGGGGCTCGCCTTCGGTTCCTTCGTGGACCTAGACGAGACCATCCTGAGCAAGTTACAGGAAATGGGCTTGGGTCTGTTCATCTACATGCAAGGCCTGTCCGCCGGGGAACGTTTCTTCAAGGGATTATCTGAGCAGTTTAAGCAGATGATGGCGGCTGCGGCCGCAGTGATCTTGGCAGCCGGGGCCGCGCTGGGCTTCGGTGGCATTCTGGGGATTTCCCCGCTGGGCGCGGTAGGCGTCTTCTCCGGCGCGACGACGTCGACGGCCTCGCTGGCCGTGGCCCAGCAGCAGACCGGCGAGGACTTGCCGGCTGTGGGCTACTCCCTGGGCTACCCGGTGGGCGTGGCCGTGGCTATCCTCATGGTCTCCTTCATCCTGAAACAGAGCTGGCCGGCGAAGAAGGACCAGGATAACTCCGCCGACCAAGTCTTCCGTGCCATCACGGTGCGCGTGACGAAGAACGACGTCAACATGGCGGACTTGGAAGAGGAATTCGGTGAGCACTTCATCATCGCGACCATCCGCCGCGGCAACAAGGTGATGGTGGCCGGTGACTCGCCGGAGATCCATACCGGCGACATTATGCGCGTGATGGTGACTAAGTCTTATTCCCGCGAGCTGGTCAAGGCGCTGGGTAAGCGCCAGCCGCAGACCCCGTTCGTGGACAAGCGCCTAGTCATCGAGGACGTGGCGATTTCCAATGAGGACGTCGCCGGCCGCACCGTCGGCGAGCTCAACCTCTTCGAGCGCTACGGCGGCCGCATCCTGCGCGTGCGCCGCGGCGACGAGTTGTTTTTGGCCAACGATGACACGTACCTTGCCTCCGGTGACACCGTGGAGCTCATCGTGAAGTTCGACCGCCTGGGCGATATCCGCGACTACTTTGGTAACTCGGTCAAGTCCTATGCGGAGCTGAACTGGGTGGCTGTGGCCGGCGGCCTGTTCATCGGCTACCTGATTTCGCTCATCGTGATCCCGCTGCCGGGTGGGGCCTCCTTCGAGCTCGGCTTCGCCCTAGGCCCGCTGATTACCGGCCTGGTACTCGGCGCGGTCCACCGCACCCGCCGGGTGCCGTGGCAGGTGCCGTCGTCTATCAACACTTCTTTCCAACAGTGGGGCCTGATGATCTTCCTAGCCTCGGTCGGCCTGGCGTCGGGCGAGGCTTTCGTTTCCACTGCGTTTTCCATCGTGGGGCTTAAGGCCATGGTGCTGGCGGCGCTGGTGACCATCGTGGTCATCGTCCTCTTCGCGCTGTTCAGCCGCATGCTGGGCCAGTCGGAGACCCGCACCGTCGGCGGCGTGTCCGGTATCTTCGGCCAGCCCGCCGTGGTCAACTACGCCACCGGTGTCAGCACCGACTCCCGCATCATGACCGGCTACGCCTCCACCATCGTGGTCGCCCAGGTAGTCAAGATCGTGGTCATTCCGTTCATGCTGATGTTCTAGCTGGCTTCGTCTTCAAGCCTGCAGCTATAGTCAGCTCTTTCAGACAATAAAGAAAATAAAGGGTGCCGGACCGGTAAATTACCGGCCAGGCACCCTTCGTCTATGGCCCCGGTTGTCGGGGCGGCTGGTGGCCTAGTCGGCGACCAGGGTTTCCATGGTCAGCTCGGGGTGTTCTTTCTCGATGAAGGCCAGCTTCCACTTGTCGCCGAAGAGGGCGATCAGCTCGCCGTCGGTGCGGGTGAAGATCTCCACGCCGCGCTGGCGGCCCAGCTCAGGGGCGGACTCGGCGTCGGTGCGGCGCGCCACGGAGTAGGGGATGGGCTCGGTGACGGTCTCGACGTTGTACTCCAGCTCCATGCGGGCCTGCATGACCTCGAACTGCATGGGGCCGACCGCGGCCATGACCGGGGAGGCGTCGCCGCGGGCGTCGTTGCGCAGGATCTGGACCACGCCCTCGGCAGCGAGCTGATCCAGGCCCTTGCGGAAGGCCTTGTACTTGCCCAGCGACTTCGCGCGCAGGATCCGGAAGGCTTCCGGGGCGAACTGCGGCATCGGGCGGAACTGCACCTTGCGGCCGGTGTAGATGGTGTCGCCGGGGGCGAGCGAGCCGGCGTTGACTAGGCCCACGATATCGCCCGGGTAGGCGGCATCCACCGTGTCGCGGGTGCGGCCGAAGACCGTCAGCGCGTACTTCGTGGAGAACGACCGCCCGGACTGGGCGTGGTGGACCTGCATGCCGCGCTCGAAGCAGCCGGAGACCACGCGCATGAATGCCAAGTTATCGCGGTGCTTTTGGTCCATGCCGGCCTGGACCTTGAAGATGACGCCGGAGAAGTCATCGGTGACCTCGCGCGCGGCGTCCATCGCGCTGGACGCGCCCGAGTCAGCGGCCTCCAGGGCCTTCGGGTCGGATTCGCGCTCGCGCGGGGCGGGCGCGATGGCGCACAGCGTGTCCAGGATCTGGTGCACGCCGAAGTTCAGCATCGCCGAGGCGAAGATCAGCGGGCTGGTCACGCACTGCTCGAACATTTCCTGGTCGTGGACCGCGCCGTCGGCGGCGAGCAGCTCGGCTTCCTCCGCGGCGGTCTCCCAGACGCCCGCCTCCTTTGCGGCGGCGTCGGCGGGGGAGTAGTGCTCCTCCGGGGCGATGGTGGAACCGCCGGCGGTGCGGATGAAGTGGATGTACTCGTCAGCTTCGCCGTCGTCGTTGACGTGGGCGAGGCCGCGGAAATCGCCCGCGATGCCGACCGGCCAGTACAGCGGCGTCGGCTGCAGCTGGATCTCGTTGACGATCTCATCGACCAGCTCCAGCGGCTCCCGGCCCACGCGGTCCCACTTGTTGATCACGGTGATGATCGGCAGGCCGCGGGCCTTACAGACGCGGAAGAGCTTGAGGGTTTGCGGCTCGAGGCCCTTGGCGGCGTCGATCAGCATGACGGCCGCGTCCACCGCGGTCAGCACGCGGTAGGTGTCCTCGGAGAAATCCGCGTGGCCAGGGGTGTCCACCAGGTTGATCATGTACGGCTCGCCCTCGTGGCCCTCCGGCGCGTACTCGAACTGCAGGGCGGAGGAGGCCACGGAGATGCCGCGGTCCTTTTCCATGTCCATCCAGTCGGAGACGGTGGACTTGCGGCCGGCCTTGCCGTGCACGGCACCTGCCTCGTTGATGATGTGGGCGTGCAGCGCCAAAGCCTCGGTCAACGTGGACTTACCGGCATCCGGGTGGGCGATAACGGCGAAGGTGCGGCGGCGGTTGGCTTCAGCGGCAATACTCATGGCGCATAGTTTACTTCCCGGTAGCAGGGACGTTTAATTGCACGGTGCCTAGTCGAGGTACAGCCTCTGGCCCAGGGCGTTGAACAAAGCGCTGATTTCGGCGTCGGAGACCTTCTTCTGGCGGCCGGGCCGCTGGTGGTTGTTGTAGTACTCGCCCGGGGTGAAGTGGACACCTGCCGTGCCAGTCAGGTAGAACGCCAGGTTGCGGGCGCCGTCCTCGGCCGAGCCGAAGTGGCGGCCCAGACGCCCGGTGTAGGCCTTGGACAGACGGGCGTTGGCGGTGCGCGAGAAATTCGTGGCCAGCACGCCGGGGTGGAAGGCCACGGAGTTCAGCCCCTGTTCGTGCAGGTAGTGGGTGAGCAGGATAGTGCCCAGCTTCGCGTTGCCGTAGGCGCGCTCCGAGCTGAAACCGTGGAAGGTGTTCGGGTCCTCGGGGTCGAACTTGGCGAGCAGGACGTTGGCAATTGAGGCGGTCTGCACCACCGGCGCGCCACCGATCTGCTCGCGCAGCAAGGTAGTCAGCAGGAACGGGGCCACCACGTTGACCTGCCAGGTGCGCTCGAAGCCGTCCGCGGTGGTCAGCGGTCCGTCGAAGATGCCGCCGGCGTTGTTGGCCAGGCCCGCGAGCGGGCCGAACTCGGCCAGCTTGTCCGCTAGCTCGCGGACCTCGCGGAGGGACTCGAAATCCGCGACTAGGTGCGGCGCGTCGAGGTCCGCGGCGACGCGCGCGGTTTTCTCCGGGTTGCGGCCGACCACGACGATGCGATCGTCGGGGCGGGTGCGGTGGATGAGGCGGGCAGCGGCGGCTCCGATGCCATCGGAGGCGCCGGTGATGACGAAGGTTTTCATATCTTTAAATTAGCGCGGCCGCCGTCCCGGGATCCGGCGCTTTCGCCCTTAGCGGGAGTGGATAGTATTCTGCGCGGCCGCCAGGCCCTTGTCCACGATGAGTCGGGCGCCCTCGGCGGCGGTGCTAATCGCCGTATCCAGCCCGCGGCTTGCATCCACCGGGCCCAGGACATAGTCGGGGATGGACGAGCCCTTCGGCGGGCGGCCGATGCCGATGCGCACCCGCAGGTAGTCCCGCGTGCCCAGGTGCTCGGTCAGGGACTTCAGCCCGTTGTGCCCGTTTTCGTTACCGCCCTGCTTGAGGCGTACCTTGTGGGCGGGCAGGTCGAGCTCGTCGTGAATGACAATAATGCGCTCCGGCGGGACGTTTAAGAGCCGGGCCAGCTCGCCGACCGGCTCGCCGCTTAAGTTCATAAAGCTTTGCGGGCGCACGGCCAGTACCGGCGTGCCGTCGATGTCCAAGGAGGCGGCGTCGGCCGCCAGCCCGCGCACCGGCTGGACCAGCCCGCCGGTGGTCGCCAGCAGGTCATCCACAGCCATGAAACCGACGTTGTGCCGCGTCGCCGCGTATTTGGGGCCCGGGTTGCCCAGGCCGACGATGAGCCACTCGGCGCGCAGGTCCTCCGGCGCGGGCGCGGTGTGCGCAGAGCCCGACGACGCGGACCGGGCAGAACCGTGTGCGGAAGGCTTCCGGAAAGGGCTTAGGAGTTTATCTAAAAAAGACACGCTTTTAGTCTGGCATATATCCTTCTAAGGCATGACAGCTAGCACGGTCCTAGACGAACTCACCTGCCCCGTCCTGCCGGCGCCAATGGCCGGCGGGCCTACCACCCCGGCGCTGGTAGCGGCGGCTGCGAAGGCCGGCTCGCTGGGCACGCTAGCGTGGGGCACGGCCAGCCTTGAGCAGGCAGAAGCGCAGCTCGAGCAGTTGTTGGACACCGGCACCACCCGCTGGGCGGTTAACCTCTTCCATCCCCAACAGCCGCTGCGCGAGCAGGAGCGCCAGACCGCCTTGGCAGTGGCGGCGGCCGAAGGGGTGGAGCTGGCCGCCGCCGACTACAGCTTCGGTTGGGACGCCAAGCTCGACCTGGCCTTGGGCGCGTCCACCCCGCCGCGGGTGGTCTGGGCGATGTTCGGCACCTTCAGCGGCGCGGAGATCGCGCGCGTCCACGGCCGCGGGAGCGAGGCCTGGGTGACCGTGACCAACCCGGCCGAGGCACACGCTGCCGCGGAGGCCGGGGCCGACGTGTTGTGCGTGCAGGGACCCGACGCCGGCGGGCACCGCGGTATCTGGGACGAATACGCCGAGCCGGACCAGCGCGCGCTGCCGGATCTGGTGCGCACCTGCCAGGTGGGCTTGCCGCTGCTGGCCGCAGGGGGCCTGCGCACCGCGCAGGACGTCGCCCGAGTGCTCGACCTGCCGGGGGTAGCGGCCGCGGTCTGTGGCTCCGCCTTCCTCCTAGCCGATGAGGCGGGGACGAGCCCCGCCAACCGGGAAATGCTTTCCAAGGGCGGGCCCACCGTCGCCACTCGCGCTTTTAGCGGCAGGGTGGCCCGGGGCCTGGCGACGGAGTACACCGCGCAGCACCCGGATGCCCCTGCTATCTACCCCCACCTCAACCAGATTCTGCTCCCTAGGCGGGCGGCGGGGGATCAGGCGGTGGCGTATTGCCTAGTGGGCAAACCAGCCACTGGGCTGCGTGGGGGTAGTGTGGAAGATATCCTCTGCCGTCTTAACCAAAAGGCGAACTAGAACGCGATAAACTTTTTGGTTGAGAATTGGTTGTACACCCATCGGACCGTGAAAAGGATTGATTTCGTGACCGCAAACTCGCACGTGTGGCAAGAAAACTGGAACGAGCGCCTCGAAAAGGCGCAGGAGATGCTGCCGCTAATCCACCAGCTTCATCGCAAAAACAACGTTGTCACCACGATCTTCGGCCGCCCGCTGGTGGGCGTCACCGACATCGACATCATTAAGAGCCACCGCTACGCCCGCCGTATCGCGGAGCGCGAGCTGTCCACCTTCGAGACCCTGCCGATCATCCAGGCACTGACCGAGATGAACCTGGGTTCTGCCTCCGTCGACGTGGGGCGCTTGGTCATCGGCTACGAAGAGGAAAAGGACAACTACAACAGCCTGCGCGACTACCTCGAGCAGGAGCTGGTTGAGGTCGTCGGCGCCGGCGTCAACAAGGAATGTACCGACGTCGTGCTCTACGGCTTCGGCCGCATCGGGCGCCTGCTGGCCCGCATCCTGATCGCCCGCGAGGCCGCTTACGGCGGCGTGCGCCTGCGCGCCATCGTCGTGCGCAAGAAGGGTGACGGCGACATCCTCAAGCGTGCCTCCCTGCTGCGCCGCGACTCCGTCCACGGCGCCTTCAACGGCTCTATCTCCGTGGATGAGGAAAACGAGGTCATCTGGGCCAACGGCACCAAAATCAAGGTCATCTACGCCTCCGACCCGGCCACCATTGACTACACCCAGTACGGCATCAAGGACGCCATCCTGGTCGACAACACCGGCGCGTGGCGCAACCGCGAGGGCCTGTCCCAGCATCTGGAGGCCCCGGGCATCGCCCGCGTGCTGCTGACCGCCCCGGGCAAGGGCGACATCAAGAACATCGTCTACGGCATCAACGACGGCGACATCGCTGAGGACGACAACATCCTGTCCGCGGCTTCCTGTACCACCAACGGCATCACCCCGGTCCTGCAGGTCATCAACGAGCGCTATGGTGTGACCCACGGCCACGTGGAGACCGCCCACTCGTTCACCAACGACCAAAACCTCATCGACAACTACCACAAGGGCGACCGCCGTGGCCGCGCCGCCGGCCTGAACATGGTCCTGACCGAGACCGGCGCCGCCAAGGCCGTGGCCAAGGCCGTCCCGGACTTCGAGGGCAAGCTGACCGGCAACGCCATCCGCGTTCCCACCCCGGATGTGTCCATGGCCGTGTTGAACCTGGAGCTGGAGCGCGAGGTGGAGCGCGACGAGGTCAACAACTTCCTGCGTGACGTCTCGCTGCGCTCCCACCTGCGCCAGCAGATCAGCTACATCGCCTCCCCGGAGGTTGTCTCCTCCGACTTCGTCGGCTCCACCCACGCCGGCATCGTCGACGGCCTGGCCACCATCGCCAGCGGCAAGCACCTGGTGCTCTACGTCTGGTACGACAACGAGTTCGGCTACTCCAACCAGGTCATCCGCATCGTCGAGCGCCTGGCCAACGCCCGCCCGAAGGTCCTGCCTAGCCGCATCCACGCCTCCGAGCTCTAAGGCGCGTTAGAGCCCGTTAAGGGCTCCCGGATAAATGACATTTCCCCGCTCGGTGTGCTGTCCTACCGAGCGGGGAATTTTTTAGGTCCTGTTGCGGGTGGCCTGGGACTTATTTCTTCTTGTCCTTCTTTTTCTTCTTATCCTGCTTGCCGCGCTCGAGGGCGGCGGCGACGTCGGGGACGTACTTGAACTCCTCGCGGGCCGGGCGCTCGTATTCCTCTCCGTCGGAGGCTGGACGCTGCGGGACTTCCGGCATCTCGCGCTCGATCTTCTGGTAGGGGATGGAGCTGAGCAGGTGCGCGATGACGTTGATGCGCGAGCGCTTCTTGTCCTCCGACTCGACCGTGTACCACGGCGCGGTGGGCGTGTCGGTGTGGATGAACATCGCGTCCTTGGCGCGGGAGTAGTCCTCCCAGCGGGTGATGGACTGCAGGTCCATGGGCGAGAGCTTCCAGCGGCGCAGCGGGTCATTGCGGCGGGACTCGAAGCGGGCGATCTGTTCTTCGTCGGACACGGAGAACCAGTACTTGCGCAGCATGATGCCGTCTTCGACCAACATCTGCTCGAAGATCGGGGCCTGGTGCAGGAAGCGGACGTATTCCTGATCGGTGCAAAAGCCCATGACGCGCTCGACGCCGGCGCGGTTGTACCAGGAGCGGTCGAAGATGACGATCTCGCCGGCGGTAGGCAGCTTCTCGATGTAGCGCTGGAAGTACCACTGGCCGCGCTCCCGGGAGGTGGGGGCGGGGAGAGCCTCCACGCGGCAGGAGCGCGGGTTGAGGTACTGCGTGATCCGCTTAATCGCCGAGCCCTTGCCGGCGGCGTCGCGGCCTTCCATGATGATGACCACGCGGGCGCCGGTCTCGACGACCCACTGCTGCATGTCGACCAGCTCGGCCTGCAGGCGCTTGAGCTCGTCCTCGTAGGCCTTCTTGTTCAGCTTCGGCGGCTTGGTGGTCTTCGCGTCTTTCTTGCTCATAACTCAATCGTAGCTGCCAGAAGGCCGTGGGGAAAACCCATCAAAGATGAATTTTAATCGGTGAAGACAGTGGTGTTTTCGATGTGGCCTAGGCCCTCAATCTCCACGCGCACGGTGTCGCCGTGGCCCAAGAACTGCTGCGGGTCGCGGGCGAAGCCTACGCCCTCCGGGGTGCCGGTGACGATGACGTCGCCGGGGTTGAGCGGGTAGAGGTGCGAGCAGAAGGAGACGAGCTCGGCGACCGAGAAAATAAGGTCGTCGGTGTTGTCGTCCTGGCGGGTCTCACCGTTGACCGTGGTGGTCAGCCGGGCGCCAGAGCACGGCGACCACTCATCCGCGGTGGTCAGCCACGGCCCGAAGCCGGAGCTGCGGTAGAAGGATTTGCCGGCGTGGAACTGCGTGGTCTGGCGCTGGAAATCGCGCAGAGTGTAGTCGTTCATGATGGCGTAGCCGGCCACGTGCGACAGCGCGCGGCTGCGATCGATGCGGTGCGCGCGGGTGCCGATAACCGCGGCGAGCTCGCCCTCGTAGTCGAGCTTGCTTTGCGCGTAGCCGGGGATGGACACGTCGCTGAAAGGCCCGGTGAGGGCGTCGGCGAATTTCACGAAGAGCGTGGGCTGGTCCGGCGCCTGCCGGCCCATCTCCCGGACGTGGCGGGCGTAGTTGAGTCCGACGCAGATGATCTTTTCGGGCTGGGGGATGACCGGGGCGAGGTCCTCGTGGTCGAAGACGATCGGCTCGCCGGAAAGCTGGGCGGCCTTGCGCCAGTCGCCGCTGCGCAGCAGGGCGCCCACGTCCTCGTGGTCGAGCTCCACGCCGGTGTAGTCGCTGTCCACGCGGACGGTGGTCGTACCGTACTGGGTCCTCAGGGTAGCGAGCCTCATAGAAGGCTATGTTAACGCCTGCAGCACCTCGTCCGCGGCATCGGCTGCGATAATCGGCACCTCCGTTGCCTCCCGCTTGGAAAACCGCGCCAGCACGAAACTGGCGGGGTCTTGGCGCCCGGGCGGGCGGCCGATGCCCACCGACAGGCGCTGGTAGTCCTTCGTACCCAGGGACTTCGTGACCGAACGCAGACCGTTGTGCCCGTGGTCGCCGCCGCCTAGGCGCAGCTTCACGGCGCCGAAGTCCTGTTCCAGCTCGTCGTGAATAATAACGATGTCCGCCGGCGGAACGGAGAAATAATTCGCCAGCGCCTTGACCGGCCCGCCGGAGGTGTTCATGAATGTCCGGGGTTGGGCCAGGATAACGCGGCGGTTGCCCAGGCGCCCCGGGGCCAGCTCGGCGATCTCCGCGTTGGTCTTCCGGTTCAGGCTCAGGCTGGCGGCCTGCGGCGTGGCCCAGCTGGCGAGCTCCGCGATGACCTCGTGGCCGATGTTGTGCCGGGTGCCGGAATATTTCGGCCCCGGGTTGCCCAGGCCGACGATTAGCAGGGGAGCGTCACTCATGCTCACCATTGTGGCATAGGCGCAAAGAAAGGCGGGCCGCCCCACGCACTTGGCGTGGAGGGCCCGCAGGAAGGTCCCTAGCGAGGGGAGTGACTACTCCTCGTTGTCGGAGGCGGACTCGCCTTCGTCGACGGACTCGGCACCAGCGTCGGCGCCACCTTCCTCGGCAGCCTCGGCGGCCTCCTCGAGATCGGTGTCAACCTCCGGCTCGGAGATGGAGACGATGACGGTCTCCTCGTCGGCGACAAGGGTGGAGCCTTCCGGCATGGTCAGATCGGCAGCGGTGATGACGGTACCGTCCTCGGCGCCCTCGATGGAGACGACGATCTCTTCCGGAATGTTGAGCACGTCGGCCTCGATCATGACGACGTCGGCGTCCTGCAGGAACATCATGCCCGGAGCCGGCTCGCCCTCGACGGTGACCGGAACCTCGACCTCGACCTTCTCGCCGCGCTTAATGGACAGCAGGTCGATGTGGTCAACGTCCAAGGTCAGCACGTTCTGGTCGACGTGCTTGACCATGGTCAGGTGCTGCTGGCCGTCGATCTCCAGCTCGAGAACGGCGTTGACGCCGTGGTAACGCAGCAGTGTCTGGATTTCCAGCAGGCCAGCGGCGAAGTGGAGCGGCTCGGTGTTGGAGCCGTAGATCACGCCGGGGATCTTCCACTCGCGGCGCAGGCGGCGAGCAGCACCCTTACCGAACTCGGTACGGGCTTCGGCCTTGATGACAGGGCGTTCGTTAGCCATTGTTTCTCCTTGTGAGTCGAATGTAGGTCGAAATAAAGTACACACGGCAAGGACTTGGCGTATAAATACGACTAAAGCCTGCCGATGGACGTCTTGGTCGAGTCACATCGCAGGCTTAAATAAGTGAAGCTTGGAATGTAGTTTTATCAATCGCGTCGATAACGGCCAACACCACGCGCGTGGTTAGTCAGCCCTCGCCGAGACAGATAGAAATCTAGCACGCGCGGCCCCGGCGACGCAATTTCCGTGCCCCGGGGTGCATGGCGCCTCGAGGCACCATGCACGACTGAGTTCTGCACACTCCTAGGCGTCCTGTGTTGAGATTGGCGCCCGCGCCGGCCAGCATGACGAAGGAAATGCAAAACTGCGTGAAGGTGATGGAATAATCCAAAAGCGGGCCAGGAACTTGCCGGACACGCTGGAAAAGACGCGGTCGTGGGACGTCGCCTGGAAATAGCTCCCGTACTGCATGGCGATCATCGCCGCCAAGGGCATGAGCACCAGCGCGATGATGGCGCCGATGACACCCCACCAGCCGAAGTCGGCATAGTACTGCAACATCTCTTGGCCGGAGGCGAAGCCGGCGCCGACAGTACAATTGAAGTACGCCATTCCCAGCATGAGAGCCTTTTTCACAAAAAGTCCTTTCACGCTGAAAGTTTTCCACAACAACGTAGAACTTTAGTGGCTGTGCTGGGCAGATGCTAGCCAGCGGTGTAGCCGCCATCCACCATGTGGGCGCTGCCAGTGATATAGGACGCGTCCGGGGACAGCAGGAAACGCACCAGGTGGGCCACCTCTTCCGGTTGGCCCAGGCGGCCCAGCGGGTGGGAATTGATAACGCGGTGCAGCGCCTTATCGTCCATGTCCTTGGCCAGGCGGGCGCCGCGCACATAGGCCGGGCACACGCAGTTAATGCGGATGGCCTTGGAGCCGTATTCCAGGGCGGCGCTCTTGGTCAGGCCCACCACGCCGTGGTTGGCGGCGGTATAGGCGGAATTGCCCGCGGAGGCGAAGGCGCCGTGCACGGAGGCGACGTTGACAATCGAGCACGACGAGGTCCGCTCCTGGTCCATGAACTGCTCGAGCTGGTAGCGCATGCCGTAGGCCACGGCGTTGAGATTGCGGTCGATGAGCTGGTCCCATTCGCTCACGGCGAATTCGCCGGTGTGGTCGTCGCTGCCGCCGTAGCCGGGGCAGTTGACCGCCAAGTGCAGCCCGCCGTAGGTCTGGACGGCCAAGTCGACGGCGTCGCGGTGCGCGGCCTCCACGGTGGTGTCCATGACGTGGCCGGTTACCTCCGCGCCGGCGCTGCGGAGCTTCTCCACCAGCTGGCCGAGCAGTTGCGAGTCCTCGTCCGCGACAACCAGGCGAGCACCCCATTCGCTGAGTTCTTCGGCCACCGCGGCACCGATGCCATAGCCGGCCCCGATGACCAAGGCTACGCGGCTGTCGAAATTAGAAAACCTACCCATGAGTGTCCTTCCTTGTGGTCGTGGCTCCCTCACCGGTGCGAACCTCCGGAACGTTTAAGCGTTCCGGCTCACGGTCACGCCGGGGGAGTTGCCTTGGGCACCCAGGGTAGTGATTTTTTCTTAGTCTTGCGGCTCAAACAGGGTAGTAACCGAGCCGTTTTCGAAGATCTCGTGGATCGTGCGGGCCAGCAGCGGCGCGATAGACAGCACCGTCAGGTTGGACCAGCCCTCGGTGGACTGCGGCAGGGTATTGGTCGTGATGACCTCTTCCGCGCCGCACTCCGACAGGCGCTCGCGCGCCGGATCGGAGAAGACACCGTGGGTGCAGGCGATGATGACCTTGCGAGCACCGGCCTCCTTGAGGACGCGGACCGCGCCGGCGATGGTGCCGCCGGTGTCAATCATGTCGTCCAGCAGGATGCAGTCGTGGCCCTCGACGTCGCCGACGACGCGGTTGGACACGGTCTGGTTAGCCACCTCGGTGGAGCGGGTTTTGTGGACGAAGGCCAGCGGGGCGTCGCCCAGCTCGTGAGCCCACTTCTCGGCGACCTTGACGCGGCCGGCGTCCGGGGAGACCACGGTGATGTTGTCCGTGGGGTAGGTCTTCTTGATGTAGTCGGTCAGGATCGGCATGGCGTGCATGTGATCGACCGGGCCATCGAAGAAGCCTTGGATCTGGTCGGTGTGCAGGTCGACGGAGACAATACGGTCTGCGCCGGCGGCCTGCAGGAGGTCGGCGACCAGGCGGGCGGAGATGGGCTCGCGGCCGCGGTGCTTCTTATCCTGTCGCGCGTAAGGGTAGAACGGCAGGATAGCGGTAATGCGCTTGGCCGAACCGCGCTTGAGCGCGTCGATCATGATGAGCTGCTCCATCAGCCACTTGTTCAGCGGCTGGGTGTGGGACTGCATGACGAAGCAGTCGGCACCGCGCACGGATTCCTCGAAGCGAATGAAGATTTCGCCGTTCGCGAAGTCGCGGGCGGTGGTGGGGACTAGGTCCGTCTTGAGCTCCTTGGCTACGGCCTCAGCCAGATCCGGGTGTGCGCGCCCGGAAAACAGCTTCATGTTTTTGCTGCTGCCAGTGATTTTGCCAGTCATAGCGAGTTAAAAACCCTTCTTATTTGTGGTCGCCGTTATGTGGTTCGTCTTGCGCACGGGCTGCCGCCTCCGCCGCCGGGGTACCCGGCCGCTTCTTCTGCACCCAGCCCTCGATGTTGCGCTGCTTGCCACCAGAGACAACGAGTGCTCCTGCCGGAACATCGTCCTTGATTACTGTACCCGCTCCGGAATACACGCCGTCACCAACCGTCACCGGAGCAATAAACATGGTGTCCGAGCCGGTCCGGACGTAGTCGCCCACGGTGGTGTGGTGCTTGTTGACGCCGTCGTAGTTGACGAAGACAGAGGAGGCACCGATGTTGGATTCGCGGCCGACGGTCGCGTCCCCGATATAGGTCAGGTGCGGGACCTTGGAGCCCGGGCCGATGTGGGCCTTCTTGGCTTCGACGAAGCTGCCGAGCTTGCCCTTTTCGCCGAGGATAACGCCGGGGCGGATGTAGGTGAACGGCCCGACGGTGGCCTCGGTGCCGATGACCGAACCTTCGCCGTGGGTGCGGATGACGCTGGCGCCGGCTCCTACCTGCATGTCGGTCAGGGTGGTATCGGGGCCGACCACGGCGTTGTCGCCGATGGAGGTAGTACCCCACAGCTGTGTTCCGGGGTGGATGGTCACGTCTTGGCCGATGGTCACGCCGACACCAATCCAGGTGGTCTCCGGATCCACCACGGTGGCCCCGCCGCGCATGGCCTCTTCTACCAGGCGGCGGTTGAGCTCACGGCCGGCGGCGGCCAGCTGGATGCGGTCGTTGACGCCGGTCAGCTCAGCCGGGTCCGGGGCGCGGAAGGCACCGACTGCCTGGCCGTCCTCGCGGGCGATCTCCAACACGTCGGTGATGTAGAGCTCGCCCTGGGCATTGTTGGTGTCCAGGCGGGTCAGGGCGGAGCGCAGCGTGGCGGCGTCGAAAGCGAAGACGCCGGAGTTGACCTCCCGGATAGCGCGCTGGGCGTCGCTGGCGTCCTTGTGCTCGACGATGGCCTGCACGCTGCCGTCCTCGGCGCGCTCGATGCGGCCGTAGCCGGCGGGATTGTCTAGCTCCATCGACAGTACGGTGACCGCGTTGCCGGCCTCCTGGTGCGCGGCGCACAGGCCGTCGATGGTCTCGGCGCGCAGCAGCGGGACGTCGGCGTTGGTGACGATGACGGTGCCGTCGAAGTCCGGCAGCGGTTCCAGGCCGCACTGCACGGCGTGGCCGGTACCGTTTTGTTCTTCCTGGACGGCCTGCAGGATCTCCCGGTCGAGCTCCTCGGCGAGCTGGTCGACGGCGGGGGAGACCTGGTCACGCTGGTGGCCGACGACAGCCACGAGGTGCTCGGGCTCCAAGCCTGCTGCGGCGTGCAGGCTGTGTCCTAACAGGCTGCGGCCGCCGATGCTGTGCAAAGTCTTTTGCGTTGCAGACTTCATGCGGGTGCCAGCGCCGGCGGCGAGAACGATAACGGCTACGGGTTGCGGACTTGCCACGTGGGGAACTCTCCAAATTCTAAATCGGCGATAGTGCAATAAGTTTTTCGCTGAACATCATATAGCGGAGCGCGCCCAGCCGCGTTCTTTTGAGCAGACACGTTGGGCCGATCCGCGGCGTTGTACGCGGAAAGGTTTACGCCGAAACGTCGTCGAGCTGGCGGGCCCGCCATACGCCGATGGCGCCGACGATGGCCAAAAAGAGCAGCGCAACCGAGGGCCCTGCCAGGGCGATAAGTGCGGAGATGCCGCCGACAATGAGCAGCATGATGCCCATCATCGTGTTGGCCGCGCCCACGTACTGGGTACGCTGATCGCCCTCGGCCATGTCCACCACGTAGGTTTTGCGGGCCACACGGATGGCGGTGTGGGCCAAGGTGACCACGAAGAAGCCGGCGGGCAGCAGCCACTGGTTGACCGCGGCCGGCAGGGTGGCATCCGCTAGCACGATAAGAACCAGGACCACGGAGGCCACCGCCGCGCCGCCGGCCATGACGTTGCGGGAGGACTTATCGGAAAAGACGCCGGAGACCCGCCCGCCGATAAGCGAGGCCACCCCGGAGGCCAACAGGAACGAGCCCAGGCCACCCAGCAGGGTATCGCCGTTGCTCTGGGCCAGGGTGACGATGAACGTCGTGGACAGCGCGGAGACCAACAGCAGGGAGCGGACGTTGACGAACTGCCGAAAGCGGCTGTCTTCGGCATACAGATTCCAGGTGTCGCGCCACCAGGACTGGGCTGGCGGCTGCTGGGCCTCCTCCGTGACCGGCTCCTCGATGCCGTGCAAGACCATCGTGGCCACCGCCCAGGTCAGCGAGCCAGCGACCACCAGCACGCCCAGTGCCCACTGCGGCAGGTGCCCGGTCAATACCAGGAAGATGCCGACGATGAGGGTGGCGCCGCCGCCGACGGCGGTAGCCCGGCCGGTGACTTGCCCGCGGGCGCCCTTAGAAATCGTGCGGCCCTGGACGTCCTTGCCCGCGATGGAGCACAGCGCCCGGAACACGGACAGCGCCGCCAGCGCCAGCAGCACGCCGGCGCCGAGCAGCCAGCCATTGGCGACGATGATGATCAGCCCGATGAGTAGGGCGGAAACGGCTTGGCCGACCGAGCCCACCATCCACAGCTTCTTGCGGCTGTTGTGTGTGGTTACCCAGGGGGTCAGTGCTGCCTGCGGCAGCATCGAGCCGGACTCGCGGAAGGGTACCAGCAAGGCGGTGAAGAAATGGGGAACGCCCGCGGCCTGGAACGCCCAGGGCAGAACCGTCTTGGCGGAGACCACCTGGTCGCCAAGGTTTTGCAGACCGTTTGCCCAGACGAAACGCCGCGCGTTGTGGGATTCCCTATTCTTGCTTTGCATGGTGCCGAGCTTATTGGACGGCGAAATTTTTGGGTAGTAAGGACCGCCTCGCCGCAGCGGGAGAAACCAGAGCTCCAGCCCGGCGGAACAAGCCCCTCCGGTGTGAGATTGTGCGCGGCGGTGCCAACACGGGGTGGGTAGCGCGGCCGGTGGCCTAGGCTGGAGGGAGTATCAATTTTCACGGTCTTGTGAAGGCAAAGGTGATTGTTTATGCCCGCTCGTGTCCATGTGCACCGCCCGTTCAACCGGCGAATGTTCTTCCGCGGCACGCTCGTCGCCGCCCTGGGCGCTGCGGCGGCCCCGGCGCTGGCGGCATGTTCCGATAGCCAGTCCAGCCAGCAGCCCGCACCGCGTGGCTACGACGGGGATCTGCGCGAGCTGGCCATCCCGCCGCTCTACGAAGGCTTGCTGGAGGGCACCGCCCGCACGTTTAACCTGCAGGTCCAGGCCGGGCATGCCGAGATCTTGCCCGGGCAGCCGCGCACGCGGACCTGGGGATTCAACGGCGACTACCTGGGCCCGACGCTGCGCGCCAAGAAGGGCGAGGAGGTCAAGGTCCGCGTAGACAACAACCTGCCGGAGATGACCACCGTTCACTGGCACGGAATGAAGCTGCCAGCCTATGCCGACGGCGGCCCGCACTCGCCCATCGAACCGGGGCAGAGCTGGGAGCCGTCCTGGACGGTAGCGCAGCCGGCTGCCACAGTGTGGTACCACCCGCACCCGCACGGCCAGACCGCCGTGCAGGCCTACCGCGGCCTGGCCGGCATGTTCATCCTGGACGATGAGGTCTCCGAGTCGCTGGAAATCCCGCACGACTACGGGGTGGACGATATCCCGGTCGTCATCTGCGATCTCAAATTCACCGACGACGACCAGCTGGACAACCGGATCGATGACACCCTTGGCCTGATGGGCACCACGCCGGTAGTCAACGGCCAGACCAACTGCTTCTTCCAGGCCACCACGCGCCGGGTGCGGCTGCGTTTCTTAAACGGCGCGACCATGCGCTTCTACACGCTTAGCCTGGACAACGACGCGCCCTTCCAGGTCATCGCCACGGACTCCGGGCTGCTGGGCGCCCCGGTGGAGGCCGACGATATCTTGATCGGCCCCGGCGAGCGCGTCGAAGCCTTGGTGGATCTGGCCCCGGGTGAGGAAATCAAGCTGGTCTCCCGCCCGCGCGAGGATCGCTTCGGCATCCCCGAAAACGGCGAATATACCGTGGACTTCGGCTTCCAAGACTCCTTCGACCTGTTGACCCTGCGCGGCCCCCAGGATGACGCGCCGGAAGCCCCGCCGCTGCCGGCCAAGCTCGACCCGGCCGCGGACAAGACGCCCGATTCGGAGGGGCTTAAGGAGCGCACGTTCGTGCTTAATACCTTCCTTATTAACGGCGAGTCCATGGACATGGCGCGCGTGGACGAGGTCATTGATCACGACAAGCCGGAAATCTGGCACGTGGAAAACGAGAACGCGGACTGGCCGCACAACTTCCACATCCACAACTCCCGCTTCAAGATCCTGGAATTCAACGGGCGGGGGATTGAGGTTCCGACCCAGGGCTGGAAAGACACCATCGACCTTCCGCCGAAGGCGACGGCGACCCTCCTGGTGGAATTCGGCTATTACCCGGACCCGACCATCCCTTATATGTTCCACTGCCACATGCTCCTGCACGAGGACGAGGGCATGATGGGGCAGTTCGTCGTGGTCGAGCCCGGCGACGATCCCGACGTGCGCGTGAACCCGGCAGCGATGACCTTCGATGAGCACGCCGGGCACTCGTCCAATCACGCCCAGCACGGCTCTATCGATGCCTCCCGCAGCCCCTACGCGCCGACCAATCAGGCTCAGCCCGCGGCTGGTGCGAACGAGCCGGCGCCGCGCGGCAACCCCGGCGGGCACCAGTCCAATCTGGACGCCAAGTAGCCAGCACAGCAGGCAAAGGGCATCCGGGCGGGGAGGAGCTCCGCGCGGTTGCCTATTGTGGAAAGCATGCATGACGTCGATCCGATCATCTCCACCCTCTATCAAGTCTTTGATCTGATCGGGGTGGTCCTCAACGGCATCATCGGCGGGACGATTGCCCGCAAACGGGAATTCGACATCGTCGGCTTCATTTTCCTCGCGTTGTTTTCGGCCCTGGCCGGCGGCATGATGCGCGACATGCTCATCGGGGCGGGCGCCGCCGCCGCTGTGTCCGACCCGGCCTACCTGGGGCTGGCCTGCGTGGGCGCGCTGGTGGCGTTCTTAACCGATCTCAAGGGCAAAATCTGGGAGATCTTCAAGGTCCACGGCGACGCCATCATCTTGGGCGTGTGGTCCACGACCGGGTGCGTTAAGGCGCTCTCCCACGGGATGCCGCTGATCGCCTGCGTGTTCATGGGCGTGCTGACCGCCGTGGGCGGGGGAATGATTCGCGACATCGCTTCGGGGCAGATTCCAGGCATCTTCGGCGGCAGCCCGCTCTATGCCGTGCCCGCCATTATTACGGGGGTGGTGATGGTGGGCTTTTCCATCTCCGGATTCCAGGCGCTCGGCATGTTGGTGGCGCCGCTGGTGGGCACGGGCCTGGCGGTGCTGGCCTACTGGCGCGGGTGGGTGTTGGCTCGCCCGGGGCGCGCGCCTGTGAAGTACACCGCGGAACACATGGCGCAGTTCGTGCGGCGCGCCGGAAACCGCTGGTGGGGGCAGCGCCGCAAGTAGTCGCGCGCTCGCGGCCGTGATAAATGGCCTGAAGCTGATAAAAATTATTCTGCAATTGTCGCTAAAGGGCTGAAAAAATCTTTGTCATTCGTGCAAAAAGGGCGGTCTTGTACGCGTTTAAACGGTACGACCGTATCGCTATAGCGCGATAAACCCGCTGGGTACACCGCATTTCTGAGTGTTTGATCACATTGCAGCCATTTTCTTGGATTTTGCAGCAAATTTATTTGCACAATCCTTGGGGGAGGGATAAAGTTACAACTAACACGAAAGGGAAATCGAGTGGCGGCCGTCACAAGGGTTCCAGATGGCAGTCCCACCCGGGTCCTGAAAGTGGCTCACATATCGCACTACTGGGAGAGACAACAATGTCCACAATCATCAACCCGCAGAACGCCGCCGGTTCAGAATCCGGCTCTGGCGATTCGCAGGCCGTCAACGCAAAGAACACGGCCACCCTTCTTGCCGACGAAAAGCCCACCGTCGATCCTCGCGGTTGGCACAAGACCGACACGGTCTGGATGCTGAGCCTGTTCGGTACCGCAATTGGTGCCGGCGTCCTCTTCCTCCCGATCAACGCCGGCCAGGGCGGCATCATCCCGCTCATCATCATGACGCTGGTTGCGTTCCCGATGACCTTCATGGCACACCGCGCGCTGACCCGCTTCATGCTCTCCAGCTCCAACCCGGACGCTGACCTGACTCAGGTGGTCGAGGAGCACTTCGGCCCGAAGGCCGGCATGGGCATGACCATCCTGTACTTCCTGTCGGTGTACCCGATTCTGCTGGTCTACTCGGTCACCATCGTCAACACCGTCTCCAGCTTCATGCAGCACCAGCTGGGCATTGAGCCTCCGTCACGCTGGCTCCTGTCCGCCATCCTGGTCGGCGGCCTTATCCTGATTGTCCGCATGGGCAACGACTTCGTGGTCAAGGCCATGTCCGTCCTGGTCTTCCCGTTCATTGCCATCCTGGTCCTGCTGTCCTTGTACCTCATTCCGAACTGGTCGGGCGCGCTGTTCAGCACCTTCGACATGAGCGAGGTTTCCCGCGTCTCCGGCAACGGCTTGGGCGTTACCCTGCTGCTGCTGGTCCCAGTTATGGTCTTCTCCTTCAACCACTCGCCGATTATCTCCTCCTTCGCCAAGGCAAAGCGCCAGGAGTACGGTGCAGCTGCCGATAAGAAGACCGGTCAGGTCCTGGCTGCCGCTGAGGCCCTCATGGTCGGCGTGGTTATGTTCTTCGTCTTCAGCTGCGCGCTGTCCCTGTCCCCGGAGAACGTGGTAGAGGCCAAGGAACAAAACATCACCATCCTGTCCTACCTGGCTAACCACTTCGATGACCCGATTATCGCTTGGGTCGCCCCGATTGTCGCCATCATCGCCGTCGCCAAGTCCTTTCTGGGGCACTACCTCGGTGCGGCCGAAGGCTTCGAAGGTATCGTCGTGAAGTCCTCCGGTGGCCACCTGCAGCGCAACAAGGCTCTGGAAACCGGCACCCTCATCTTCATGCTGGTCTCCTCCTGGCTGGTCGCTTGGGCTAACCCATCCATCCTGGGCATGATTGAAACCCTGTGTGGCCCGACGATTGCCATCCTGCTCTTCCTGATGCCGCAGTACGCCATCTACAAGATTGACGCCCTGAAGAAGTTCCGCGGACACTTCGGCAACTACTTCATCACCGTCATCGGCATCGTGGCCGTTGCCACCATCGTCTACAACATCATCCAGGTCTTCTAAGACCACTTCCTCCGCCCCCACTTCGGTAATCCCACTACGGGAATAGGAAAACTTCGGAAAGGTAATCCAGCCATGTTCGTCAGTATCTTTGAAATGTTCAAGATTGGTATCGGGCCCTCTAGCTCCCACACCCTGGGGCCAATGAAGGCCGGCCGCCAGTTCGTGGATGAACTCGAGCGCGCCGAAATCATCGACCGGGTCGACCGCATCCACGCCGAGGTCTACGGCTCCCTGTCCCTGACGGGCAAGGGCCACGCCACCGACGACGCCATCATCATGGGCGTGGCTGGCAACGAGCCCGAGACCGTTGACATCGACGAGATGCCGGTCTTCCTCTCCAAGGTTCGTGCCACGAACAAGCTGGAAATCGGCTCGGCCCAGCGCATGGTCGACTTCGACGACATCGTCTTCCGCTCCGACTTCCACCCGGCACACGAGAACACCATGTCTCTGACCGCCTACAACGGCGACGAGGTCATCATGGAGAAGTTCTACTGTTCCATCGGTGGTGGCTTCATCGTCGAGGCTGAGGAAGTCGGCGGCGCCTGCGCCCCGCACCAGCCGGTACCGTACGCTTACCCGACCGCCGCGGCTCTGCTCGACCTGTGCCGTCGCCACGACCTGTCCATCCCGGAGCTGGCTATGGCCAACGAGATTGAAGCCCACGGCGAAGAGGCAGTGCGCGAGCACATGGCCAAGGTCTGGGACGTCATGAAGGAAGGCATCCAGCGTGGTATCACCACTGAGGGCACCCTGCCGGGCAAGCTCCACGTTCCCCGCCGCGCAGCGGTCCTGTACAAGCGCCTGACGGAGAAGCCGAACGGCGGCAACGACCCGCTCAGCGCCATGAGCTGGCTCAACGTCTACGGTTTGGCCGTCAACGAAGTCAACGCCTCCGGTGGCCGCGTGGTTACCGCCCCGACCAATGGTGCCTGCGGCATCGTCCCGGCCGTGCTGGCTTACTACGACAAGTTCGTCGCCCCGGTCGACGAGGACACCTACCGCGATTACTTCCTGACCTGCACCCAGGTGGGCGCCCTGTTCAAGATGAACGCCTCCATCTCCGGCGCTGAGGTTGGTTGCCAGGGCGAGGTCGGCGTGGCCTGCTCGATGGCTGCTGCAGGTCTGGCACAGCTGATGGGGGGCACTCCGGAGCAGGTGTGTGCCGCTGCCGAAATCGGCATGGAGCACAACCTGGGCCTGACCTGCGACCCGGTCTGCGGCCAGGTGCAGGTGCCCTGCATCGAGCGCAACGCGGTCGGCGCCGTCAAGGCCGTCAACGCGGCCCGTATGGCCCTGGAGCGCGAGTCCGACCCGACCGTGTCCCTGGATAACGTCATCGAGACCATGTACCAGACCGGTAAGGACATGAACTCCAAGTACCGGGAGACCTCTGAGGGTGGTCTGGCCACCGTTCTCTTCCCCCGACTGCTGCCTTGCAGCTAAACTTACGGTAATCGTAAGAAAAATCACAGCAAAATATTGAACAACTACCAGAGATAAGGAACGCGGACATGCACACGGCATTGAAAGACCTCATCACCTCCGCACCGGTGAAAGACACGGCCGACCTGCATGCCCGCTACGTTCCCCTGGTTGAGTTCATGGGCCAAGCGATGGGCCCCAACTGTGAGGTTGTCCTGCACGACCTGACCGTGCCGGATGAGTCCATCATCGCCATCGTTAACAGCCACATCAGTGGCCGAAAGGTCGGCGGCCCGGTTACGGACTTCGCCCTGTGGTTCATGAAGCAAGGCTCCCACGACTCCATCCCGTTCGTGGCGGGCTACCGCTCAGTGAACGCCGTCGGCCGAATCTGCCGTTCGTCCAGCTACTTCATCCGGGATGAGTCCAATGAACTCATCGGTATGGTTTGCGTGAACGTCGACATTACCGAGCTCGTCAATGTGCAGCGCCTTGCCGGCAGCCTCATTGGGGAATCCCGGGACAGTGCTGCCGAGGGGGCTCCCATGCCAACCACGGCCGAGGCCAAGCGCCGGGCGGTTGAGCTCGCGCAAGCCACGAGCGCGGCTGCCGTCTCCAACGCAACCAACACCGGTTCGGATGAGGCAGAGCAAGAAAACCACCACTCCCTGGAAAGCTTGCGGACCAACCTGGAATCCCTGCTGGAATCCATGCTGGATACTGCACTAGAAAAGCAAGGCGCTGCGCCAAACCAGATGCGTCGAGACGAGCGTCTGGAGGTCGTTGCGGACCTTGAAGAAGCAGGCTTCTTCCTGCTCAAAGGCGGAATCGCCGCAGCCGCGGAGCGTCTGGAAGTCTCCGAGCCCACCGTGTACCGCGACCTCGTGAAGGTCCGGAGCTAACGCAGCTCGGAGCTGCGATATGGAAGCGTCCCCGCAGGTGACCTGATGGTTACTTGCGGGGCGTTTTAAGCGATCTAGTAGGTCATTAGACCTCGCCGCCTAGGTAGACGGGCACGCCGTGCTTGCGCATCGCGAGCTCGCAGGCGCGCTGTTCCCAGCCTAGGCTGCGCCCGTCGAGCTGCTGTTCTGACTCGGTGCTCGGATAGATAACGATCGTCTCCTGGTTGTGTAGCTCGTTGAGCTTGGCCGCGTCCACGTCCATGCGGGACATCAGGGCGCGCACGTCTTCGCGGATCCCCGTCGGGATGGGCATGGCACCGGAGATCCAGCGCGCATAGGTGCGCGGGGCGACGCTTAGAGCGTGGGCCATGCTGGCATTGTCCAAACCCAGCAGGTGCTGGGAGGCCTTGAGCTCGCCGCGGGTGATGGAGACGGATGTCTCGGTAACCTCGTACTTAGCATCCGGCACATTCCACACGTGGATGGCCAATTCACGCAGGGTATCCGAGTTCAGTGGACGCGGGTCGGCTATCTCTGCGACCTCGTCCGCGTCCAATTCGGATTCATCGAGAGGGGAGACCGCGTGGACCTGGTCTAGCCAGCCGTCCAGGTTGGTGCCCTGGTCTAAGGCCTCGTCGATGAGCTTCTTGCGCACTTCTTGGAAGGTTTCGCCCCAGACCTCCAAGTCGTAGTCGAACTGGGCTGCGCTGATGATGTAGGTCATGTGTTAACTCCTGGGGCAAAGATGAGGGGAGTGGTGGTGACGTGTTCGGTGAAGACACTTGTCTTGCGCATTTCGGACTCTCTTCCGTGGTCGATGGCCGGGACCTTTTCCCTTGCCGTCTGGTTTCGAGCTTATGCGTCGGCCAGATCCTTGTCTAGTACAGACGCCGGGAGTGCGAGCGTATACGGTTAAAGCTCAGTAATGCGCGTAGTGGCCGCCGATCGGGCACGGCAATCGTCAGAAGGTGACGACATGTTGACGACATAAGACCCGTAGAACCGCGCTAGAGCCCCCGGGCGGTCTAGTGGTGATATGAAAAATCCGCCCTACCAGTGGAAACTGGTTAGGGCGGGTAAATGAAAAGCTTCCCCACCAGGACTCGAACCTAGAATGACGGTACCAAAAACCGTAGTGTTGCCGATTACACCATGGGGAATCACGACGCTTCATTGATGAGGCGTTGTGCCCTAACAGACTACCTTACGGGCCGGGGATCGGAATAATCGGGTTGTGGCGCTGTAGCGAGGTCGGGCAATGGTGTTGTGGGGATTGGTGCGTGCTGGGGTGCTGGGCGGGTGACGGGCCCGGTGGTGCCTGCAGGGGGCATCGGCGGCTAGGCTTTAAGGCATGGTGAAACGACGCATGACGGGCCGCCAGCGGCGCGAACAGCTGCTGGCAGTGGGCCGGGCGGCCTTCGCGGAGCTAGGTTTCGACGGGGCCAGTGTCGAGGAGATTGCGGCGCGGGCTGGGGTCTCGAAGCCGGTGGTCTACGAGCACTTCGGGGGCAAGGAAGGCCTCTACGCCGTCGTTGTGGATCGGGAGATGGTGGCGCTAGAGGGCGTTATTACGGAAGCGATCGACCACGGCAGCTGGCGGGAGCGCATTGAACAGGCCACGCTGGCGCTGTTGACCTACGTGGAGGAGGAAACCGACGGTTTCGTGATCCTGGTGCGCGACTCCAAGCCGGGCACGGAGCGCTCCTATGGGACGCTGCTGAACACGACGGTCGGCCAGGTCAGCTATATACTGGGCCGGGCTTTTGCCCGCCGGGGTCTGGACGAGGAATTGGCTACGCTCTACGGGCAGGCGCTGGTTGGGATGGTTTCCACCACGGCACTATGGTGGCTGGATGTACGCCAGCCGGACAAAGAGGTCGTGGCCGCGCATATTGTTAATTTGTGTTGGAATGGGCTCTCCGGCATGCAAGCCCAGCCGAAGCTCGTCGCGCCGCCGGCTGGTGGCGCGGGGCAGACACAGGAAGAGGAGAATTAATGACGGCAATGCTGGCCGGCCTGCTCAAGGTCGCTGCCTCCGATCCGAAGCTTAAAGGCCTGGCCACCCAGGTGGGGGAGCGCGCTCTGCACATCACCGGCATTGACCAGGCTCGTACCTGGGCGATTGGCACGCTGGCCAACCAGGCGCCGGTGATGGTGGTCACCGCGACCGGCCGTGAAGCAGAGGATCTCAGCGCCGAACTGGCCGCCATGCTGGGCGATGCCGTGGCCTATTTCCCCGCCTGGGAGACCCTGCCGCACGAGCGTTTGAGCCCCGGGGTGGACATCATCGGCCGCCGCGCGCAGGTCCTCGACCGGCTGGCACGCGGCGACGTGCGCGTGGTGGTCACCGCGGCGCGCGGTTTTAGCCAGCCGATCCTCAAGGAGGTGGAAGGCCGCGCGCCGATCCACCTCGCGGAGGAGGAAGAACACGACCTCACCGCGATCGTGGAGGCCCTGGACTTTAAGGCCTATCGCCACGTGGACATGGTCGCCCGGAAGGGCGAATACGCCATCCGCGGCGGGATCCTGGACGTCTACCCGACGACGCTGGACTACCCGGTGCGCGTGGAATTCTGGGGCGACGAGATTACCGATATCCGGCAGTTTTCCGTGGCCGATCAGCGCACTATCCCCGAGATCGAGGTCGGCGCCGTCGACGTCTATCCTGCCCGCGAGCTGCCCGTTACGGACGCGGTCGCGCAGCGGGCCGGGGAGTTGGCCCAGAAGCACTCGGGCAACCCCGCCCTGGTGGAGCTGCTGACCAAGCTGGGCGAGAAGATCCCCGCCGACGGCATGGAGGCGCTGCTGCCGGCGTTAAGCGATGCTCCGATGGTCACGCTGACGGATTTCCTGGACGCGGGCGCCCACGTGGTCCTGGTGGCGCCGGAGAAGATCCGCACGCGCATCTCGGACCTGGTCGACACGGATGCGGAGTTCATGGCCGCCGGCTGGGAGGCCGCCGCCATGGGCGCGGACGGCCCGCTGGCCTCGGAAGGCCTCGACCTGTCGGCGGCCAGCTTCCGCGACTACGACGAGCTCTCGGACCTGGTCACCGACTCCGGGCGCCCGCTGTGGACCTTCGCCCCGCCCGGCATGTTCGCCGCCGACGAGGCGCAGACCCTGCCGCTCGAGTTCGAGCCGGGGCCCACCCCGCGCGGGGATCTCAAGGCCATCGATCAGATGATGGCCGAGCTGCTCGCCCACACCCAGGCCGGCGGCCGGGCGGCTTTCATCGCGCCCGCCCACGGCGCCATCAAGCGCATGGTGGATCGCTTTGCCGAGAAGGGGATCCCCACCGAGGTCGCCACCCCGGGCTGGGAGCCCGGCCCCGGTAAGGTCACCTTGTACCAGGCGCTCAGCCACGCCGGGCTGGTCTTTCCCAAGGTGCGCAAGCTCAAGGACGCGGAGGCCCTGCCGCTGGTCGTCATTACGGAGACCGACCTGACCGGTAACCGTGTGGGCGATATCGCCGGCGCCAAACGCCGCCCGGCTAAGCGTCGCAACAAGGTCGATCCCCTGGCCCTGAAGAAGGGCGATTTCGTTGTGCACGAAACCCACGGCATCGGCCGCTTCCTGAAGATGGCCGAGCGCACCATCAAGGCCGGGGATGAGACCTCGCGGCGCGAGTACATCGTGCTGGAATACGCCGCCTCCAAGCGCGGCCAGCCGGCGGACCAGCTGTGGGTGCCCATGGACTCGCTGGACCTGCTGAGCAAGTACACCGGTGGCGAGGCCCCGAAGCTGTCCAAGATGGGCGGCTCGGACTGGAAGAACACCAAGAAGAAGGCCCGGGCCGCCGTGCGCGAAATCGCCGGCGAGCTGGTGGAACTCTACGCCAAGCGCCAGGCCGCGCCCGGGCACGCCTTCGCGGAGGACTCACCCTGGCAGCAGGAGATGGAAGACAACTTCCCCTTCGTGGAGACCGAGGACCAGATGCTGGCCATCGACGCGGTCAAGCACGACATGGAATCCTCCGTGCCGATGGATCGCGTCGTGGTAGGTGATGTCGGCTACGGCAAGACCGAGGTCGCCGTGCGCGCGGCCTTCAAGGCCGTCCAAGACGACAAACAGGTCGCCGTCCTCGTGCCTACCACGCTGCTGGCCCAGCAGCACTACAACACTTTCGCCGAGCGCATGGCGGGCTTCCCGCTGGAGGTTCGGGTGTTGTCCCGCTTTACCACCCAGAAGGAGGCCAAGGAGATCATCTCCGGCTTGGCGGATGGCACGGTCGACATCGTCATCGGCACCCACCGCCTGCTGCAGACCGGTGTGTACTGGAAGCAGCTGGGGCTCATCATCGTGGACGAGGAGCAGCGTTTCGGCGTCGAGCACAAGGAGCACATCAAGGCGCTCAAGGCCTCGGTCGACGTGCTGACGATGTCCGCTACGCCTATCCCGCGCACCCTGGAGATGTCCATGGCCGGCATCCGCGAGATGTCCACCATCCTCACCCCGCCGGAAGACCGGCACCCGGTGCTGACCTACGTCGGCGCCTACGAGGACAAGCAGGTCGCGGCCGCCATCCGGCGCGAGCTGCTGCGCGACGGCCAGACCTTCTTCATCCACAACAAGGTCGCCGACATCGAGAAGAAGGCGCGCGAAATCCGGGAGCTCGTGCCGGAGGCGCGCGTGGTGGTCGCCCACGGGCAGATGCCCGAGGAGGTCCTGGAAAAGACCGTGCAGGGCTTCTGGGACCGCGAATACGACGTGCTGGTGTGTACCACCATCGTGGAGACCGGCTTGGACATCGCCAACGCCAACACCCTGATCGTCGAAAACGCCCACCACATGGGTCTGTCCCAGTTGCACCAGCTGCGCGGCCGCGTGGGGCGCTCCCGCGAACGCGGTTACGCCTACTTCCTCTACCCGAAGGGCGCCACGCTCAGCGAGACCAGCTACGACCGCCTGGCCACCATCGCCCAGAACAACGACCTGGGCGCCGGCATGGCCGTGGCGATGAAGGACCTGGAGATGCGCGGCGCCGGCAACGTGCTAGGTGCCCAGCAGTCCGGGCACATCGCCGGCGTCGGCTTCGACCTCTACGTGCGCCTGGTGGGCGAGGCAGTGGAGACCTTCAAGGCCCTGGCCAAGGGCGAGACCCCGCAGGTTACCGACGAGGCCCCGAAGGAAATCCGTATCGATCTGCCGGTGGACGCCCACATCCCGGAGCGCTACATCAACTCCGAGCGCCTGCGCCTGGAGGTATACCGCAAGCTGGCGGCCTCCCAGGACGACAAGGACCTGCGGGCCGTGCGCGAGGAGATGGAGGACCGCTTCGGCCCCGTGCCCACCGAGGTCCTGCGCCTGCTGGCCGTGGCGCGGCTGCGCCACCAGGCGCGCCGGGCGGGTATCTCCGACGTCACGGTGCAGGGCACCCGCCTGAAGTTCCATCCAGTCGAGCTGCCCGATTCCAAGCAAGTGCGCCTCAAGCGCCTGTACCCGGGGTCGAATTACCGGGCCGCGGCCCAGGCATTGCAGGTGCCTTTCCCGAAGGCGGGCCGGAACGTCACCTCCCCGCAGCTGCGCGATACGGAGCTGGTGCAGTGGGTGGCCGATTTCATCTCCGCCATGTTCGAAGTGGACAAGATCGACGTCACCGGCGACGATCCGGGCAATCCCACGCCGAAGGACAAGAAGAACGTTATTTCGGTGGGGCAGTAGCCGCCGATAGCTGAGAACAGAGGGCTTCCGACTCACGACTTCCCCGTCAGACAATTTAGCTTGGCAGGGGTAAGTTTCTCTCTTAATGAAAATTGGCACCATGACCTGCGGATGTCATAAATCACTTTAAGGCGTTAACAGTGTTATCGGGCATAACATTGGGTAAAATTGGCCTAGGCCCTGGTTCGCCTCGGCAACTACCTGGACGGGTCTGCGCCGCGTCGTGTTAATGCTGTTCTTTGCAGGTTTCGCACGTGGGGTAAGGCCCTAGCGTGGTCCCTTCGCCACTTCTACGCTGCTGGTTACGGCACTTTCGCCAGTAGGTGTTACTCCCATCGAAGAAGCCACGGGTGACTTGTTCAAGTGGTCCGCCTGGGGCAGTGAGCAACGTAGAAAGGAACCAACCGCCATGTCTGATCAATTCCGCGCCGCGGTCGTCGAAGAATTCGGCCCCCGGCTCAACCTCGAGGACATTGACCTGCCGGAGCCCGGCCGCAACCAGGCCCTGGTCAAGAACATCGCTTCCGGCATCTGCCACACCGACGTCCACGCCGCCGGCGGGGACTGGCCCGTCAAGCCGGAACCGCCCTTCGTGCCCGGCCACGAGGGCGTCGGCGAGGTCATCAAGCTGGGGCCGGGCGAGCACGACGTCGAGGTAGGTGACATCGTGGGCAATGTTTGGCTCTGGTCCGCGTGTGGCACCTGCGAATACTGCCGCACCGGCCGAGAGACCCTGTGCAACGAGGCCGAATACGGCGGCTACACCGTCGACGGCTCCTTCGGCCAGTACATGCTGGTTGATACCCGCTACTGCGCGCGTATCCCCGAAGGCTCCGACCCCATTGAGGTGGCCCCCATCCTGTGTGCCGGCGTGACGGTCTACAAGGGCCTCAAGGAAGCAGAGACCAAGCCGGGCCAGTTCATGGTGATTTCCGGCATCGGCGGCCTCGGCCACGTGGCCGTCCAGTACGCCGTGGCCATGGGCATGCGCGTTATCGCCGTGGATATCGCCGACGACAAGCTGGAGCTGGCTAAGAAGCACGGCGCCGAGTTCGTCGTCAACGCCAAGGACCAGGATCCGGCCCAGGCCGTGGAAGAATACACTAAGGGCGGCGCCCACGGTGTGCTGGTGACCGCGGTCCACCCGCAGGCCTTCGGCCAGGCCATTGGTATGGCGCGCAAGGGCGGCACCATCGTCTTCAACGGTCTGCCCCCGGGAGACTTCCCGGCGCCTATCTTCGACATCGTCTTCAAGGGTCTGACCATCCGCGGCTCCTTGGTCGGTACGCGCCAGGACCTGGAAGAGGCGCTGGACTTCTACGCCCGCGGCAAGATCAAGCCCACCGCCACCGAGGTCAAGCTGGACGACGTCAACGACGTCTTCGACGGCCTCATCAACGGTGGCGTGGACGGCCGCCGCGTCATCCGCTACTAGCCGCGTCCCCGAGCGCTAGCTGCTAGCTAGCCCGCGAAATCACAACGAAAAAGCCCGGTTGTTGCATTGAGAGCAACCGGGCTTTGCCGCGTGCCTGGGCCGTGTGGTCTTTAAAGTGGCGCTGTTAGCTGAGGCTGAGTGAGCCGGTACTCAGTCCCCAGATGGCAATGGCGGCGCCGATGGTCACGACGACGACCACGCCCCACTCGAAGGCGTTGAAGACGCGCTCGCGCTTGTACAGGCGGGTGCCGACGTAGGGGATCATGCCCGGGATAACCGCCAGGGCTCCTAAGAGCACGTAGACGGGATCGGCGGCGTAGATGAGCCAGACCGAGTAGATGAAGGCGACCAGCGCGATGGCGAAGTGGCGGCGGTTGTCCCGGCGGCTGACCTCGGGCCCGGAGATATCGAAACGAACCCCGGCGTGCGGGTGGTTCAGGCCCTTGCCGCGCACCGTGAGCAGGAGCAGGTAGAAGGCGGAGAAGATATAGGGCAACAGGTACATGATGGTCGCCAGCTGCACCATGGCGTTGTAGGAGGTCTCATTCAGGTAGAAGATGATGATGAAGACTTGGATGACCGAGGTGGAAATCAGCTGCGCGACCCACGGGGCGCCGGCCACGTTGACGGTGCCGATGCGGCGGGGGATGAGGCTATCGATAGCCATCATCACGATGGGCTCAGCGCACAGCATCTGCCAGGAAACGTAGGCGCCCAGCACGGACAGGCACAGACCCAGGGAGATGAGCGCACCGCCCCACGGGCCGACCACGGCGCTAAGAACCGAGGCCATGGAGTTGTCCGGTAGTGCGGCGAGCTCTTCCTGGCTCAGGACGCCGAAAGATAGCATGGATACGGACACCAGCAGCGCGAGGACGGAGAAGAAACCGACGACCGTCGCGCGGCCGACGTCGCCGCGGGTGCGGGCCTGCTTGGAGTAGACGGACGCGCCCTCCACGCCGATGAAGACCCAGACGGTAAAGAGCATGATGCCCTGGACCTGCTCGAACAGGCTGGCTTCGGAGGCCCGACCCCAGAAGTCGAAGGTGAACCTGTCCAAGCTGAACCCGAGGAAGGCGACTAAGACGATGAAGGCCAGGATGGGGACCAGCTTGGCTACGGTGGTCACCAGGTTCATGAAGGCAGCCTGCTGGATGCCGCGGGCTAGCACGGCGAAAATCAGCCATGTCATGGCCGAAACGGCCAGGGCGGAGGTCCATTGGTGATCCGCGTTGAAGAACGGAATGTAGTGGCCGACGGTGTTGAAGAAGAGGGTGGCGTAGCCGACCTGCGCCATGACAGAGCCGAGCCAGTAGCCCCAGCCGGAGGTGAAGCCGATGAAATCACCCAGGCCGGCGCGCACGTAGGAATACACCCCGGAGTCGAGGTGGGGCTTGCGGTGTGCCAGGATTTGGAAGACGAAGGCGACTGACAGCATGCCCACGCCGGCGATGAGCCAGCCGATGAGCATGGCGCCTGGGCCGGCCACGGAGGCGATGTTTTGCGGCAGGGAGAAGATGCCCGCGCCCACCGTGGAGCCGATAATGAGCGCTACCAGCGTCCATAGCGTCACGGAGTGGGAGCGGCCCGTCGCTGCCACCACCGGGGAATCTTGATTAGTCACCCGTTAAAACTATCGTGTATACCGCCTGCAAGGGAATTCAGCGAAGACGCCCCCCTATACTCGGGGTCTATGACTGTCCTGCTGCTCGATGAACGTTGGCCCACCCTGATCCCCATGCAGGCGCACGGCCGGCTTGCCGGCCCGGTGTCTTTCACCAGCGAAGTTCCCGTGAAGGTGCGGTGGAATTTCTCCGACCTGGTCACCGGGGAAACGCCCGAGGGCCTGCTGGTGACCACCGACGACAACGACCCGGAGGCCCGACGCCGGATTGCGGCGGGCGAGGCGGTCATCGAGGCGGAGTCGCGGCAGGACCCGGTCGGCCAGGCGCAGCGCGTGATGACCCGGGCGTTGCACATCGGGGAATGGGAGCGGGCGCAAACGCACACCAGCCTGCTGTCGTACCTGGAGGAAGAATCCACCGAATTCGCCGAGGCGGTGCGCTCCGGCGCCGCGGAAGGAGAGCTCTGCACCGAGCTTGGCGACGTCTTCCTACAGGTGCTCTTCCACGCCGAAATCGCCAGCCGCCGGGGTGCTTTCGAGTTCGCGGACGTGGCGGCCAGCTTTGTCACCAAGATGCGGCTGCGCAGCCCCTACCTCTTCGATGGCACGCGCACGGTCGTACCCAGCGAAGAGCAGGAGCGCCTCTGGCAGAAGGGCAAGGCCCGCAGCCGCCGTTCTTAGCTGCTTAGGCGCCCTGGCGCAGGGTAGAAGACAGCAGTGGGAGGTAGTCGCCCAGCTGGATGGGCGAGAGCGTCTGACCGTTGGGGTTGAGCTCACGCAGGTTTCGGCTGTTGGCCGGTTAAAGCCCGTAGAGAGCCCAGATAGAACTTCGCCGAGAAGTTGTGGCAGAAGTTAAAAGAGTGACAAATATTGCAAACTAGTGACCGTTTTCGCCGCGGGAAACCCTCTCATGTCGCGGTTCGCCCCGGGCAATACCGGGCCGGTAGGATATGACCCCGTGACTCAACGGACGGGCAAGACGGCACGAAGGGGATGCGGCTGCGCCGCGGTCCTCGCCATCGTGCTGGTCGTCGCGCTGGTTGGCTGGTCGCTGTCCTTTCTGGGCGCGCCGTCGCCCGTGCGGAAGCTCGATCCCGTGCCGGAAAACGTCCCGCCGGAAGCCCCGGCAGAGGTCGCCGAGATCAACGTCCACGCGCCGGGCCGTACCGCCGACAAGCTGACTTACTGGGCCCAAGACCTGTCCGAGCAGACCGGGATCCCGGCGCAAGCGCTGCGCGCCTACGGCAACGCGGAGCTCATCGCCCGAGATTCCTGGCCGGGCTGCAACCTGCGTTGGAACACCCTGGCCGGCATCGGCTACGTGGAGACCCGGCACGGGACCTACTCGGGCAACTGGTTCAAACCCTCCTCGCTGGATGACAACGGCTACCCGCAGCCACCCATCGTCGGCATCAGCCTGGACGGGACCAACAACACGGCGGAGATCCCGGACACGGACAATGGCGAGTTCGACGGGGATACCGAGTACGACCGGGCCGTAGGCCCCATGCAGTTCATCCCCGAGTCCTGGAAGCGCGTCGGGGTGGACGCCAACGGGGACGGGCACCCGGACCCGAACCAGATCGACGACGCCGCGGCCGGCGCGGCGAAACTGTTGTGCTTGGACGGACGTGACCTGTCGCACGAGCAAGGGTGGGTTGACGGCGTGTTCGCCTACAACCAATCCGGGGAATACGTGCGGAAAGTTGCCGCTGCAGCCAATTCTTATGCCGTCGGCCAACCGGCCACCAGCTAGGGCGGGCGCCCGGCTTGGCGGATATGGCCACGCTGCGGGCAAGTTTTCGGTAAAAATGGAAGCTAGGTAGGCGCCCCATGTTTTGGGGCGCGCCCACATCTAACCTCTAGAGGAGTGAATTTCAAGAATGGCCGATATCCTGCACGTATTCGCACGCGAAATCCTGGATTCCCGCGGCAACCCGACCGTGGAGGCGGAAGTTTTCCTGGATGACGGTGCCCACGGACTTGCCGGTGTTCCGTCCGGTGCTTCCACCGGTGTCCACGAGGCCCACGAGCTGCGCGACGGCGACGACCGTTACCTAGGCAAGGGCGTGACCAAGGCGGTCGAGAACGTCAACGAGGAGATCGCTGATGAGCTGGCCGGCTTCGTGGCTGATGACCAGCGCCTGATCGACCAGGCCATGATTGACTTGGACGGCACGGAGAACAAGTCCCGCCTAGGCGCGAACGCCATCCTGGGCGTATCCATCGCCGCCGCCAAGGCTGCCGCCGAGTCCGCTGCGCTGCCGCTGTACCGCTACGTCGGCGGCCCGAACGCGCACATCCTGCCGGTGCCGATGATGAACATCCTCAACGGCGGCGCCCACGCTGACTCCGGCGTGGACGTCCAGGAATTCATGATCGCCCCGCTGGGCTTCGACTCCTTCGCCGAGGCCCTGCGCGGCGGCGCTGAGGTCTACCACGCCCTCAAGGCCGTCCTGAAGGACAAGGGCCTTTCCACCGGCCTGGGCGACGAGGGCGGCTTCGCCCCGTCCGTCGGTTCCACCAAGGAAGCCCTCGACGTCATCGTCGAGGCCATCAAAAAGGCCGGCTTCACCCCGGGCAAGGACATCGCCCTGGCCCTCGACGTTGCCTCCTCCGAGTTCTACCAGGACGGCAAGTACCACTTCGAGGGCGGCGAGCACACCGCGGAGGAGATGTCCAAGGTCTACGAGGAGCTCATCGATGCATACCCGATCGTCTCCATCGAGGATCCGCTGCAGGAAGACGATTGGGAGGGCTACACCGCCCTGACCGCCGCCATCGGCGACAAGGTCCAGATCGTGGGCGACGACTTCTTCGTCACCAACCCGACCCGCCTGCAGGAGGGTATCGACAAGAAGGCCGCGAACGCCCTGCTGGTCAAGGTCAACCAGATCGGTACCCTGACCGAGACCTTCGACGCCGTGGACCTGGCCCACCGCAACGGCTACCGCACCATGATGTCCCACCGCTCCGGCGAGACCGAGGACACCACCATCGCCGACCTGGCCGTCGCCTTGGGCTGCGGCCAGATCAAGACCGGCGCCCCGGCCCGTTCCGAGCGCGTGGCGAAGTACAACCAGCTGCTGCGCATTGAGCAGGAGCTCGGCGAGGCCGCCGTCTACGCCGGCCGCTCCGCCTTCCCGCGCTTCAACGGCTAAGCGCACTTACAACTAGAATTTCAGCCCCGGGTCTGAACTGCTCCCCATTAGTTGGACTGAGAAATCAGTTGCCAACAACTAGTGGGGAGCATTTTCTTTGAGAGCAGGTAGTTCGCTGAGTGAAGTTCAGCGTGAGCAGTTAGTGGAGCTTTTCGAGCAGGGAATGGGTTGCCGAGCCGCTGCTCGTGTTGTCGGTGTCTCGAGAGACGCAACGCGTAGACTTTATCGCCGTTTCCAACTGCGTGGCAGACTATGTCTCGTGGAGAAACCAAACAAGCAGCACTACTCCTTCGAGGCGAAGAAGGAGGTTGTAGAACGTCATCTTGCGGGTGAGTCGATGATGGATCTTGCCCGAGAGTTCAATCTTTCATCCGACCACCTCGTCAAGGACTGGGTGGCTAAGTGGCGCAGAGGCGGCGACGAGGCTCTGCGCCCGAAGCCGAAGGGCAGGCCCAAAGGATCGGCTGCGCCGAAACGCCTCACGGAAGAGGAAAAGCTTCGCCGCCAGGTTGAGCGGCTGGAAGCGGAAAACGCCTACTTAAAAAAATTGCGAGACTTGAGGAACCAGGGACACGCCTGAAAGCCCAGGCAATCGTCATCCTCGAGCGTGTCAAGTTGTTTGTGTGTGGGGCTGGGTTTATAGGTATTTGTCGAAGCGGTCGGGATAGGCCACGGCCATTTGGTTGATGGCTTGTTTCCAGCCGGAAACTCGGGCTCCTTCCATAAGTCTGCCGGCTGTTCTTGAGACTCGTTTGCCTTGCTTTGCTCTCTTGGCGGCTCGTTTGTCTTCAATGTTGCAGATCATCAACCACAGCGTCTTTAGTGCTGATTCATCGTTGGTGAACTGCACCCTGTTGCGAGTGGCTTTACGCAGCTCATTGTTAAAAGATTCAATGGAATTCGTTGTATAGATGACCTTTCTGGCTGCTGGTGGGAACTGCAGAAACGGGACAAACCGGCCCCAGGCGTCCTGCCAGACCTTGACTGAGCGGGGATACTTCTCACCCAGCTCGGAAGCCTCGAATTCGTCTAAGGCCGCCTTAGCTGTGGACTCGTCTGTAGCGGTGTAGACCTTCTTCAACGCGGCTGATACAGCCCGGCGATCCCCGTAGGCCACCCACCGGTTCGCGGCACGAATCAGGTGCACGATACAGGTTTGTACCTAGAGTTCGGCCAGGTCGCCTCCACTGCCTCTGGTAGGCCTTTGAGCCCGTCACAGCAGACGATAAAGACGTCTTTAACCCCACGGTTGGACAGGTTGGCGCACACTTGCGCCCAGAATGAGGCACCTTCTTCCTTGGCAATCCACAGACCCAAAATGTGCTTAATGCCGTCAAGGTCCACGCCGATTGCCATGTACGCGGACTTGTTAACTACTCGGCCGCCATCGCGGACTTTAATACGCAGCGCGTCCAGAAACATCACGGGGTAGAACTCGTCTAGCTGGCGGTTTTGCCACACCATGACTTCATCCAAGACGGCGTCAGTAACTGCAGAAATCGTCTCATGGGAAATATCAACCCGCATCGCAGTTGCCATGTGGTGCTGGATATCCCTAATGGTCATCCCGCCGGCATACAAGCTGACAATCATGTCATCGACATCAGTCAAGCGTCTCGAGCCTTTAGGGACCATAGTTGGGATAAACGTCCCAGTCCTGTCTCTGGGGATATCCACGGTGACCGGCCCGTAGTTAGAATCCACGGTCTTTGGATACGTTCCGTTGCGGTGATTGTCTGTCCCAGCTGCAGCTTTGCCGCTCCTATCACCAGACTCGTAGCCAAGGTGGGCATCCATTTCCGCATTCAAACCTCTGGTAATCGAGGCTTGTAGCATGCCCCGAACCAGGTCATTGGCATCCGTTGTCGACGTGCCTAGGTCATCAATCAGTTTCGCGATTTCAGGGTTAGCAAGCAGCTTCTTTTCAATCGCATCAATCTTGGCCTTATCAGCCGGATCTCGTCTCGTCACAGTAGTCATTCTGGTCCATCTCCTTATGCGGGTTAGGTTCCCACACACAAACCATCAGACACTCTCGACTATCAAGGCCTTCCGGGTCGAGACGAAGGTCATTGGCAACTTGTCCACTGAGATTGACCACGCCTACCGGAACCGGCGAAAGATGAGCTTCGTCGAAGCTGTTCTTGACCCCTTGAGTACTGTGGCTTCCTACATGGCACTTCTCGCGGTCGTCATGTTCGGGTCCATTAGGTTAAACAACGGTGATTTGTCGGGAGAGGCACTTACTATCTTCGTCACCGCACTATTCCTGATGCTTGCCCCCATCGTGCAGGTGTCTCAGTCCCTCGGAACCTTCTTTGAGGCTAGGGGAGCACTGAGCAGAATTAACCAGCTCTTCGATCTCGAAGTTGAAGATTCAGTTGGACACGGTTGACTTCCAGAGCTTTGGCCCACCCCCTTAGGATCCATTGAGTTCGAGTCGGCATCGTACAGCCGAGAGGGCCGAACCATCTTAGATAGCGCAACTGTAACGGTTCGACCAGGCGGGAAAGTGGCACTCACAGGAGCTTCTGGTGCGGGAAAAACCACAATATTCAGTCTTCTACTGAAATTCTATGACACCTCGGCCGGCCACATCCGTGTCGGAGGGCGGGAGCTTAGGGACTGGAACAGGAAGGATCTTCGCACTGTGATCACCTACGTCGAGCAGGAACCTGACTTGCTTTCGGGAACACTCAGAGAAAACCTTACCCTCGGGACAGAGCAAAGTTTCGATGACGAAATTCTTATCACATTGCTAGATCAGTTCGGACTGGAAAACTTCGCCAGTACCGACGGTCTAGACCGGTTAGTGGGATCCGGCAATAGCGGGTTGTCCGGAGGAGAGCGTCAGCGAGTTGCCATCATCCGTGCTGTCCTTCAAAGATCGCCGGTCATCCTTGTAGATGAGCCGACATCCGCTCTCGATTCAATCTCAGCAGAGTTGTCAATGAACAGGCTCTTGGAGACTGATTCCACAGTCATCTTTACCTCCCACGATGCAAACATTGTGAATCTGGCAGAACGGATTTTAGTGGTCACCGAAGGGAGAATCGTCGAAAGCAGAACACAGATAAATTTCCCACGGTTCAACGCACAGGACATTTAGGTACACTAAAGGACACAACCAGATTTCCTCCCGCATGCCCTTCCCATCCAGGAGAGATAATGGATATGAAAAGAAGATTAATTGCTGTGGTCACCGGTTTCGCTGTAACTTTTTCGGGAGTTTCAGTGGCTCATGCTAGCGGTGCTGATAGTGTTGCCAGCGATTTTGGGTTGGCGCTTCAGGCGGCTTCTCCTGAGCCTCAGGAGGCCTCTCCTGAGTTGGACGATCAAGTTTCAATTGATTCTGGGGTCGTAAGCGCATCGACGACAGACGGGAAAGAAGCCTTTCTTGATCTTCCCAATAAGGAACTTGACTCATTGGGCCTAGATGAATACTCAACTTCGCCTAGTGGTGCTTCCATTGCAGTTACGGATGAAGGAGGAGGAGCTTTCCGATCTCTAATTCATATTCCTAGCCTAGAATCAAATGGCGAGTTCGAATTTTCATTTTCTAATGATATGACTCTCACTTACTTGCCTGATGGCGGAGTCGCAGTTCGAGATAATGACGGGGATATCTTGGGCACCCTTGATGCACCTTGGGCTATAGATGCGACAGGTGCCTCGGTCAAAACGTGGTATGAAATTCGCCAAAGCACGATAGTCCAGCATGTCGTACCGAATTCTTCAACGCAATTTCCCGTAGTAGCAGATCCCTTTTGGATCCCGTTCTTGGGCATCGTAGGTGGTCATCTCACGCGCCATGCATTGACCCAGATGGCTAAGCGGAAGATCACTAAAGAGCTAGTCGAGCACGTTATAAAAACAGGCAGAACAAGCAAAGGTAACGGGAATACCACCGTATTTAACGGAAACGGGATTCGTGTTGTCGTTGATAATGTAAGCGGAAATGTGATTACCGTTACGAAAGCCTAATTATGAATTTTGATTATGACCCAGAAGCTGATGCAGCTTATCTGACCATAACGCAGTCAGGTACCCTTCCGGAACAACAGATATCGGGAATAACTACAGAAGGAATGGAGGGAGAAATAGAGATAGACATTGATAAAAATGGAAAAGTTATTGGTATTGAGTTTGTGAAGGCTTCCTTGATTCTTCCTTCAGATTTCCTTGAGAAGTTAAACCGAACATCTTAATTCTAGCTCTCGTTTTGTCACGAGACAGGAATCTGTCCCCCTTCCCCGGTTGCTGCAGAATAATGTGGAATCCTGACACAGTCGTGATTTCAGACGAAGCTGGTATGAGTCTTGGAGTTCATTTATGGGCGTTGTAACCCCATAAATGAACTCCAGTATAAATACCGTCACAATGCCATCGAGGGCCACGGATATACGCGTTTATCCGTGGCCCTCATCTTTGTTTCATCTGCGTCCCAACGTCTGCCGCTGTCGCACTCATTGATGCCTATGAGCACGCCTACAACGTCGCTCATACCCACGGCGGTGCAGGCCGCGACAACGAGATGCCGCCGATGCGCGATCGCCAGACGATGGCGCGACGAGTTCGCGGCTACGTCACTCAATCTAAGAGCGCTGCTTACAACGGCTCGAGCACTCCAGGAAAAGCCACGAGTAGCGAACGCAAAGCACTAGCCACCATGGGACGCAAAGGCGGACAGAAAGCCGCACAACGCTGGAAAACAGACCCTGAGGGTAAATATGCGCGGTTGTGTCCTTTAGTGTGGTGTATCTGTAGCCCGCGGTAAGCCTTGTGCCGGTGCACAGCAAGGCGACCATCGCGGGTACCTTTCGAATCAACTCTTACTGAAGTGTCCCAGGTTTTGTTCCGTTTGAGTAGATGGGAAAATCTGGAATATGCCAAGGAAATTTGACCAGGATGCCAAGGACCGTGTGGTCCGTCTCGTGGAAGACCGCATCTTGGCGGAAAATATGTCGATGCAAGCCGCGTGCCAGGCAGTGGCGCCGAAGCTGGGTGTGTCATGGCATACTGCTCGGCAGTGGACACAAGCTGCTCGCCGCGACGGTCGTATTGCCGAGCCGTTGCCCGAAGACCTCGTGGCAGAGGTAGCCAAGCTTCGACGTGAGAATCAAGAACTTCGCGACACCAATGAGTTGTTGAAAGCCGCCTCAGCTTTTTTCGCATCCGAACTCGACCCAAAACGTTAAGAAATGATCCGATTCATCGATGAGCATCGGAATCGTTTCTCAGTCGAGTTCATCTGCCAGACGTTAAACACACACCGTGTTGGCGGCTTCCTTACCTTTTGTGGGTACCGCCAATCCAAGGCCCGGGGCTTAAGCTCCCGCGCTTTTCGCGACGCTGCCCTAGTAGAGCGCATTACCGAAGTTCATAAACAAAACTACGGTGTCTACGGGATTCGCAAAATGTGGCGCGTGCTGCGCCGCCAGGGCATTGACATTGGACGCGAGCAAACAGCCCGGCTGATGCGCAGTGCTGGACTGTCCGGCAAGGGCAAAGGTGGGGCACCAATCACAACACGCAAACCCAAGGGTCCGGATCATCGCCCTGACTTGGTAAAACGTGAGTTTAAGGCCCCTGGCCCTAATCGGCTGTGGGTGGCGGACATTACCTACGTGCGCACCCGAAAAGGCTTTGTGTACACCGCGTTCGTGACCGATGTATTCTCCCGGAGGATCGTCGGATGGGCGCTGTCCGATTCGATGCGCACCGAAGCCTTGCCGCTGCAGGCGTTGAACCAGGCAATCGTGTGCGCTAAGGAAACAACGGGCTTGATTCACCATTCAGACCACGGCTCACAATATGTGAGCATCGTCTACAACGAGCGCTTGGCCGAGCACGGTATCGCAGCGTCCACTGGGACGGTGGGGGAGTCCTATGACAATGCTTTGGCTGAGAACGTCAACGGCTCCTACAAGAATGAGCTGATTCATAGGCGAACGTGGGCCGATGTCGTCGACGTGGAAATCGCGACGTTCGAGTGGGTGAGAGCGTGTCAAGTTGTTTGTGTGTGGGGCTGGGTTTATAGGTATTTGTCGAAGCGGTCGGGGTAGGCCACGGCCATTTGATTGATGGCTTGTTTCCAGCCGGAAACCCGGGCTCCTTCCATAAGCCTGCCGGCTGTTCTTGAGACTCGTTTGCCCTGCTTCGCCCTCTTTGCAGCTCGTTTGTCTTCAATATTGCAGATCATCAACCACAGTGTTTTAAGCGCTGATTCATCGTTGGTGAACTGCACCCTGTTGCGAGTAGCTTTACGCAGCTCGTTGTTAAACGACTCAATGGAATTCGTCGTATAGATAACCTTTCTGGCCGCTGGCGGGAACTGCAGAAACGGGACAAACCGGCCCCACGCGTCCTGCCAGACCTTGACTGAGCGGGGATACTTTTCTCCCAATTCAGAGGCTTCAAATTCGTCCAAAGCAGCACGGGCTGTGGGTTCATCCGCAGCGGTGTAAATCTTTTTTAACGCCGCCGATACACCCCGACGATCCCCGTAGGCTACCCACCGGTTCGCGGCACGAATCAGGTGCACGATACAGGTTTGCACCATCGAGTTCGGCCACGTTGCCTCGACTGCTTCAGGCAGGCCTTTCAGCCCGTCACAGCAGACAATAAAGACGTCTTTGACCCCACGATTAGCCAGGTTAGAGCACACCTGCGCCCAGAAGGAAGCGCCTTCTTCCTTGGCGATCCACAATCCTAAAATGTGCTTGATGCCGTCGAGGTCCACGCCGATTGCCATGTACGCGGACTTGTTGACAACCCGGCCGCCGTCGCGGACTTTAATACGCAGCGCGTCCAGGAACACCACGGGGTAGAACTCGTCTAGCTGGCGGTTTTGCCACACCATGACTTCATCCAAGACGGCGTCAGTAACTGCAGAAATCGTCTCATGGGAAATATCAACCCGCATCGCAGTTGCCATGTGGTGCTGGATATCCCTAATGGTCATCCCGCCGGCATACAAGCTGATGATCATGTCATCGACATCGGTCAAACGCCTCGAGCCTTTAGGGACCATAGTCGGCAAGAATGTTCCAGCCCGATCCCTAGGGATATCAACGGTAACTGGCCCGTAGTTAGAATCCACGGTTTTTGGGTAGGTTCCGTTGCGGTGATTGTCTGTCTCAGCTGCAGCTTTAGCTGCTCTATCGCCGGACTCGTAGCCAAGGTGAGCATCCATCTCAGCGTTTAATCCCCTAGTAATCGAGGCTTGTAGCATGCCCCGAACTAGGTCATTGGCATCCGTTGTCGATGTGCCTAGGTCATCAATGAGTTTCGCGATTTCAGGGTTAGCAAGCAGCTTCTTTTCAATCGCATCAATCTTGGCCTTATCAGCCGGATCTCGTCTCGTCACAGTAGTCATTCTGGTCCATCTCCTCATGCGGGTTAGGTTCCCACACACAAACCATCAGACACTCTCGTGGGTGAATTGGTGGAACGAGTCAAGGCTCCACCAGAGCCTGGGCTACCGCACGCCGGCTGAAGTCGAAACCGAATTTTGGGAACACCACCCCAGTCGAGAAATAATGGAAATCAAGGCACAAGCCTAGGAACAAAACCCGGGACACTTCTCACCGCTTGGACTACCTCCTGGATGCGGCCGGCATGGCACGCTCGACATTCTTCTACCACCAAAAACGACTCACCGCACCGGATAAACATGCCGAGCTCAAACAAGCGATCCGGGACAGTTTTCAGCGCAACAAACACCGCTACGGCTACCGGCGGGTACTGCTCGACCTGCGTAACCAGGGCTGGGTGGTCAACCACAAACTTGTCTACAAGCTCATGCGCGCCATGGGCTTGAAAGCCAAGATCCGCCAGCGCAGGCCCTACATCTCCTACACTGGCACAATCAGCTACATCGCTGAGAACACACTCGAGCGCAACTTCACCCCCGATAGGGTCAACACTGTCTTCGTCAGCGACGTCACCGAGTTCAAAGTCGCTGGCCGCAAGGTGTATCTTTCACCGGTGATGGACCTGTTCGACCGCTCAATCGTCGCCCGCACAGTGGCCACATCGCCGTCTACGGCGTTTACCTCGGCTTCGTTGGCGCAGGCGATCAAAGCGTGTGCTCCAGAGCCGGGCTGGATGATCCACACCGATCAAGGATTCCAATACCAGCACTCATCATGGCGCACCCTGATTAGCCAGCACCAGGGAGTCCAATCGATGTCACGCAAAGGCAACTGCTACGACAACGCGGTCATGGAGAACTTCTTCGGCCACCTGAAAACCGAGATGTACCACGGAGAAGCCTTCGACACCGTCGCAGAGTTCAACCAGGCAATCGACGAGTACATCCGGTGGTACAACACCGAACGCATCCAACAACGACTCAAGGGGCTAACCCCGATGCAATATCGAAATCAGACCCTTGAAGCCCTAACCGCCTAGAATTAAACCAGTCCAACTTTCGGGGGCCAGTTCAGTCTTCCCGGGGCCGTTTCTGGTTGTGGCGGCACCGCCTGTGGTGTTGCGATGGCGCCTTCTTTTTTAACACCCGCCCCGCCGCGCCGCCGCTGCGTGACGGGGCGGCCACGCTAGGATAGTGGCTTATATGGCACGCGAGAAGAAAACCCCCAGCAAGCGGCGCACCACCGTACCGGTCGCGTCGCGCTCTGCGGGGCGCTCCGGCCGGTCTGCGCGCCCGCGCCCGAAGGCTAAGCGGAAGCCGGACCGCCTGGATGTCGCCGGCTTTACCGTCATCGTCGCCGTGCTAGTGGTGGTCCTAGCCGCCATCGCCGTGCCGCTGCGTAACTTCTACCAGGGGCGCTCCGAGATCGCGCGGCTCAACGAGTCGATTGCCGCGAAGGAAGCCGAAAAGGCGCAGCTGCAGGAAGAGATCGACCACTACCAGGACGAGGACTTCGTCAAGCAGGAAGCCCGCCGGCGCCTAGGCGTTATCGAACCGGGGGAGACCGCCTACCGCATCCTGGACTCGCAGATGAGCCCGGATCACTCGGTGACCACCGGCAAGGACGCCGTGGAGGAGAGCAAGTCGTGGTACGCAGTGCTCTGGGACTCGCTCTCGGAAGGCGACGAGCCGCGTTCGGTGGTCTCCGGCGGGCCGAAGGATACGGGGAACAACCAGGACGAGACCTCCGAGGGCCCGGTCTCTTCGGCCGTGGAGGAGGTCATCGAGGAGTCCCACAACTCCCCGGAGCAGCCGGATCCCGTGGACCAGGGCGCGGATTACGCGCCGCAGTAGCGCCCCGCGCTCACGCCGGTGGGGAGTCCGTGAGACAATAGTGTCTATGACCGTGACAGATAAGGACCTCGCCACCGTCGGCCAGCAACTGGGCCGGACTCCGCGGGGTGTGCTGGAAGTTTCCTACTACACCCCGGACGGCCAACCCGCCGTCATCAAGACCGCGCCGAAGCTGGAGGACGGCACCCCGTTTCCCACGCTGTACTACCTGACGGATCCCCGCCTGACCGCGGAGGCCTCCCGCCTCGAGGTCGCCCACGTCATGAAGTGGATGGAAGCGCGCCTGGCTGACGATGCCGACCTAGCCCGTGACTACCGCGCCGCCCACGAGCACTACCTGGCCGAGCGCAACAAGATTGCCGACCTGGGCACGGATTTTTCCGGCGGCGGGATGCCCGACCGGGTCAAGTGCCTGCATGTTTTGATCGCCTACGCGCTGGCCGAAGGCCCGCAGCACTTCCGCCTGGGCACCGAAGCCGTGGCACTCGCCGCTGAGCACGGTGAGCTGCGCGGCAGCGCCATCCCCGCCGACTGGCCGAGCGTGGCCGATCTCGGTATCGACATGAAACAGTTTGACTTCTCGAATACCTAAACCGGGCTTCTTACCTCCTCATTCACCCGCTCGAGCAACTCGCCTAAGGATTAGACACCAGCATGACTCGCGTAGCAGCAATCGACTGTGGCACCAACTCCATCCGCCTGCTCATCTCCGATGTGCAGCCCGGCGGCAAAGTCAAGGACGTCACCCGGGCCATGGAAATCATCCGCCTGGGCAAGGGCGTGGACGCGACCGGGGAAATCTCCCAGGAGGCCCTGGGCCGCGCGCGCACCGCGCTGGAGCAATTCGTTCAGCAGATGAAGTTCGAACAGGTCAAGAAGGTGCGGATGGTTGCTACCTCGGCGACGCGGGACGCGAAGAACCAGCAGGAGTTTTTCGATCTGGCCGCGGAGCTCCTCGGGGAAATCGAACCCGGGGCCTGTGCGGAGGTCATCACCGGGGAAGAGGAGGCGCGCCTGTCCTTCAACGGCGCGGTGAGCGACCTGGCCCCGGAGCGCGCGCCGTTCTGCGTCATCGACCTGGGCGGCGGTTCGACCGAGTTCATCGTGGGCGATGAGGACGGTACCATCGACAGCTCGCACTCCGCGCAGATGGGCTGCGTGCGCATCACCGAGCGCATCATGCCCTCCGATCCGCCGTCGGACACGGAGATCGAAATCGCCAAGGACTTCGTCGCCGAGAAGATGAAAGAGGTCTCCCAGCTGGTCAACGTGGACAAGGCCCAGACCTTCGTGGGCTGCGCCGGTACGTTCACCACCCTGTCGGCGCTGGCGCAGGGCTTGGAGCGCTACGACGCGGATGCCATCCACGGCACCGAGCTGCGTTTCGATGCCCTCCGCGTACTCCTCGACCAGCTCATGCACACTCCGGCCGATGAGCGCGTCCTCAACCCGGTCATCCACCCCGGCCGCGCCGACGTCATCGGCGGCGGCTCGGTGGCGGTCGAGGGGATCATGAACCTCATCGAAGAGCACAACGATGCCCGCTCCTTCATTGTCTCCGAAAAGGACATCCTGGACGGCATCATCGCTGGCCTCGTCGCCGGCATGGACGCCTAGGGCTCTTCGCCCAGAGCAACCGGCCCAGGGCAACCCGCAACCCCGTTTTCACCCGGGGCCGGTGGTGAATTAGACTCTAGAGGGTTGCACAAGCCCCTATAGCCCAATCGGCAGAGGCAGTTGACTTAAAATCAATTCAGTGTGGGTTCGAGTCCCACTGGGGGCACCACTACCAGCGAAAACACTTCGCCGACACTGCAAAAACCTCGTTTAGTGTCCAAAAAGTGTCAAAAATTCTCCACTGTTGATAGGAACAACGGCCCCGGTGCCCGCCCAGCCCAGCCAATAGCGCCTAGCCGCGCCCATAGGTGGAGCCGGGGCTTGGACCGTGGTGGGTGCCCCGCGCGTCGAAGTTCCGCAGGTCGGGAAGCCGCAGGACCCGCTCACTGCACTTTCAAGTTGACAGCGCCGCAAGTGTCCAGCATTGTTGACTTATCACGATTATGCCGCACGTCCCTTGCCAGGGGCGTGCGGCCCTTTTTAATTTGTTTTTCCAGGAGGTTGCCGGATGACCACGCCCGATCCGCGTTCCCGCTCCCTGTCAGGGGAGACCACGCTCATCATTTCGGTGCTAGCACTGACCACGTTTGTGATGCTGCTTAACGAGACGGCACTGTCGGTGGCCCTGCCGTCCATCATGGCGGAATTCGAGGTCACCTCCGCGGTCGCGCAGTGGCTGCTGACCGGCGTCTTGCTGACCATGGCCATCATGATGCCGATGACCGGCTGGATTCTGGACCGCTTCACCACGCGCTCGGTCTACTTCTTCGCGGTCGGCGCTTTCCTTATCGGCTCCGCCGTGGCGGCCTTTTCCCCGGCGTTCGCGATTTTGCTGGGCGGTCGTGTCCTCCAAGCCGTCGGCACTGCTATCCTCCTGCCGCTGCAGATGACCGTCGTCATGACCGTCGTGCCGCCGAAGGTGCGCGGCACCGTCATGGGGGTTATCGCGATCGTCATGGCCGTCGGCCCAGCCCTGGGGCCGACGTTCGCCGGCGCGGTCATGTCCGTGTCGACCTGGCACACCACCTTCTGGATCATGGCCGCCCTCGTCGCCGTGGCCGCGGCCTTTGCAGCCTGGAAGCTGCGCAACGTCAGCGAGCTCAAGCGCGCCCCGCTCGACGTCCTCTCCGTGGCGCTTTCCGCCATCGCCTTCGGCGGCTTGGTCTACGGCCTGTCCTCGGTCGGTGTGCTCATCGACGGCGGCGACGGCGCCGGCGTGGTCATCGGCGTGTCCATCGCCGGCGTTGTCGGCCTCGCGCTGTTCATCTGGCGCCAGCTCACTCTGGCCCCGAGCGGCCGCGCGCTACTGGATCTCACCCCGCTGACGGTCAAGAACTTCGTCGTCGCCATCATCGTCATCGTGCTCTTCCAGGCAGCGATGCTGGGCATGGCCAACACCCTGCCGCTCTACCTCCAGGGCGCGCTGCTGACCACCGCGTTAGTCGCCGGCCTGGCCTCCCTGCCCGGCGGGCTCGTGGAGACGGTCCTTTCTCCGATCGCCGGCGCTTTCTACGACCGCGTCGGGCCCCGCCCGCTGGTCGTTCCCGGCACCATGATCGGCGCGGCGGCGCTGCTGTGGATGGGTACGGTCAATGAGGAATCCCCGGTCTGGCTCCTGGTGGTGCAGTACACCATCTTCGGCGTCGCGATGGCGCTGTCTCTGACCCCGCTGATTACCACCGCGCTGTCGTCGCTGCCGTCTGAGATCTACTCGCACGGCTCGGCCATCCTCAACACGCTGCTCCAGCTGGCTGGCGCGGCGGGCATCGCCGTGATGATCGCGATCTTCGGCCACGTCGCCGGCGCCGATGGGGGAACTCGCGCAGCCCAGGGCGACGGCGCAGCCACCGCCTTCATGGTCTGCGGCGGCCTGCTGGTGGTAGCCGTCATCGCCGCGCTCTTCCTGCGCAAGCCCGAGGACCACGGTGAGGTCAAGACCGTGGAGAGTGCGGAGCCGGCCTAGAAGACCGCGGCTAGCACGACCTAAAACAATGCTGAGGCCTTAAGAGGCAGTTTGAGCAGGTGTTGCAGAATACGAAAAAGACCAGCCGGATGGCCGGTCTTTTAATGTGCCTAAAGCCCTCCAGCGCCCGGCTAGGCGCGCGGGGGAGGCGGGCTGGAGTGACTCAGCCCAGGAACTGGCGAACCTCGGCGGGCAGCAGGTTGAGCAGCTGCTGCGGCAGAGCCTTGGAGAAGGCCAGCGTGCCGCCCACGACGGCAATGATGCCGACTACGGCCGCGAGGATTCCGCCGATGCTAGACGACCCACCCAGGGAGGACAGCGACGACGCCGAAGACGCGGAGGAGACCGAGGAACCGGAGGACTGGGACGGTGCTTCGTCGTCCTGGCCGCTGTCGGTGTCGCAGTCGGCGGTACGGGTGTTTTCTGCAGCGCGGAAAGGAATGCCTTCGGTCACGCCGTCATCGGCCCAGAGGAAGACGGTGGTTTCTTCCTGCTTGCCGTCGGTGCACTCGCCGGTAAAGGTGTGCGTAGCGAAGCCTTCGTTGGCCACGTTGTCCATCTCGGCCGGGCGGGCCTGGATTTCGGAGATGGCCTTCCACTCGCCATCGGCCTTGGTCAGCTCGATGGATGCGCCTTCGCAGACCTCGTCGCACAGGGCGCGCAGGACGCCGGAGTCTGCGTCGTAGTCCAGCGTCATGACACCCTCGAACGGGGACTGGTAGCGCTGCTTTAGGACCGGGGCATCGCCGGACAGATCAACGAAGAGGACCTCGCCGTTAGCCTCGACGCCGACTGCGAACTCGCCGCCGCCCAGGGCGGAGATAGCTTCCAGGCCGGAGTTAGCACCGATTTCGCCGGTGAACTCGGATAGGTCCCATTCCTGCTCGGCGGCCAGGTCGCCGCTCTCGCTGGTCGGGGCGGCGAAGTGGAGCACGGACGGGCGGGATACATTCTTGGATGCGTTGTCGCGCTCGGTGGCGACAAAGAGGGAGCCGTCCTTGGTCACGGTGATGCCCTCGGCATCCGGCAGGCCGCTGCCGTCCGGGTACTTCAGGTTCCACTGGCCGGCGACGGTGTAATTACCGCTCTCCACGTCGTAGTCGAGGGACAGCAGGACGCCCTCGTCGTTGTTGACAATCCAGGCGCGGCCATCGGCGTCGAAGTCGATGCCGGAGAAGTCCTCGATGGAAAACTCCTCGCCCAGGTCAACATCCTTGATGGTCTGCGGGTCGAAGGGCCACTCCGCGTCCGCAACCGGTTCGGTCTCGCCCTCGGCGATGTTGGCGGCATCGCGGGTGGGCTCACCGGTGACGGCGAACTCGCCGGTCATGTCCGGGACGCGGCCCCAGGCGGTGGCGGCGTGGCCTTCCCAGGTGGTCTCCTCGACGAGTTGACCTTCGGCATCGTAAAGCCGAACCGAGTCGTTGCCGCCCAAGCCGAAGCCGTCGTCCTCCTGGTCGGTGTAGAAGCTGAAGTAGCCACCGGATTCAATCTCGGTGCCCTCTGGGAAGACGATCGGGGTGTGGTCGTTATCATCATCGAGGATGTACCAGCCGCTGATGTCTACCGAATTCACTTCGTCGGTATTGGCCAGCTCAACCCAGTCACCGACCGGGTCGCCGTTGGACTCCACCTCGTTGATGACAACCGGGGACTTCGGGGTATCCTGCGCCAGGGCGGTGGGGACGGACAAGGCGCTGAAAGTCATTGTGGCGGCGACGGTAGCCGGGAGCCAACGACGGCGGGAAACTGCAGACATGGGGCAGGGTTCCTTTCTAATAGGGACAGAGAGAAAAGAGCAGACATCACCTTAAAATCCCGGGGTAGCCGGGGTTCGACAACGAGGTAAACACTAGGCAAACACTGAGGCTGCAGTCGCGACAATGTATACAGCACTCATTCAGTAAACATTCGGGAAACTCCCTGTAACTGCACGGAAACCTACCCGGCACTGTCCGGTAACCGCACAAGATCGCGCTTTAGGGTTGAAGTCATGAGCACACAAGATCGTTATTTTGAAGGTCGCCGGCTTGATCGCCCGGGTGACGACATCGAAGATCAGGGACTCGCCTTCGACATGCGCACGATGGTGAGCCGACGCCGGGTCTTAGGAATATTCGGCATTGGCGTCGGCGCGGCCGCCCTGGCCGCCTGCAGCCCCGGCGGGACGAGCACGGCCTCGCGCAGTACGGCATCGTCAGCCTCAACGATGACGAGCACCAACGCGGCCGCGAAGTACGCCGGCCAAGAGCTTACTGAGCTCAACAACGAAACCGCGGGGCCGTACCCCGGCGACGGCTCCAATGGCCCCGACATCCTGGACGAAAGCGGCGTCGAACGCCGTGACCTGACCACCTCCGTCGACGGCATCGGCTCGGTCGATGGCGTGCCCATGACACTGACGATGAAGCTCATCGACATCACCAACGACAATCAGCCGCTGGCCGGCGCCGCGGTCTACGTCTGGCACTGCAACGGTGAGGGGGAGTACTCCATGTACTCCGACGGCGTCACAGATCAAACCTGGCTGCGCGGCGTCCAGGTCACTGACGCCAACGGCAGCGTGACCTTCGATTCCATCGTTCCGGGCTGCTACAGCGGGCGCTGGCCGCACATCCACTTCGAGGTATTCACCAGCACTGACGAGATCACCGATGCCTCCAATTCCGTGCTGACCTCGCAGATTGTCGTGCCGGTAGAAATCGCTCGAGCCTGCTACGACGACAGTGCCTATGCGGGCTCGCTCGACAACCTCAACAACATCACTCTGGACACCGACAACGTATTCTCCGACGGCTGGGGCGCACAGACCCCTACGATATCCGGCCGTCGAAGACGGCCGGCTATCAGCTGGTGATCGATGTGCCCGTCGACATCACCGACAAGACGACCGGCGGACAACCGCCTGCCGGCGGCAGTGGCCCGGGCCAAGGCGAGCCCGGCGAAGGTGGACCAGGTGGCGGCGGCCCGGGCGAAGGCGGCGGCACACCCCCGGAGCCACCGGCCAACTAGAATTTTGGGTATAAGTCAACAGGGTGGGAACTTTCTGGAAACGCGACGCGTTGACACTAGTGACCAGACCCTAGACCCCTAGACATATTCCCAAGAAAAGGAAAGGAAGCGGGATTCCCTTGCGCAGTAGCAACCCGGTCATGAACACGCTTGCCACCTCGGAGCAACATTCTTCGAACGGCTACAACGATCCGCAGGCTTACGGCCAGGCTCCTGAGCGCCCGATGACCGTCGATGACGTCGTCACCAAGACGGGGATTACGATCAGCGTCATCATCGCCCTAGCAGTCGTCAACTTCGGGATCGCCGTGGTTACCGGTGACGCCTCGCTGTCGATGATTCTGACGCTGGTCGGCGGCATCGGCGGCTTCGTGACCGTCCTGGTGGCCGCCTTCGGCAAGAAGTGGGGCTCCGCAGTCGTCACCCTTATCTACGCGGCCTTTGAGGGGCTGTTCATCGGCGGGTTCTCCCTGCTGATTTCCGGCTACTTTACCGTGGGCGGCTCCGATGCCGGCGCCCTGATCGGCCAGGCCATCCTGGGTACCGTCGGTGTCTTCCTGGGTATGCTCTTCGTCTACAAGACCGGTGCCGTCAAGGTCACCCCGCGTTTCCGCAAGATTGTCTCCGGCGCCATCATCGGCGTTTTCGTGCTGGTCATTGGTAACCTGCTGCTGGCCCTGTTCACCGGAAACAACCCGCTGCGCGACGGCGGCACCCTGGCGATCATCTTCTCCATTGTCTGCATCGTGCTGGCCGCCCTGTCCTTCATGAATGACTTCGACCTGGCCGACCGCCTTATCCGCGCCAACGCTCCGGCTTCCCACGCCTGGGGCGTGGCCCTTGGCCTGGCCGTCACCCTGGTCTGGCTCTACACCGAGATCCTGCGCCTGCTGAGCTACTTCCAGAATCGCTAGCTCGCACCAAGCTTTCCGCCTACCGCCTTTCCCCTTCGAGGGGAGAAGGGCGGTTTTGTGTATCTGTCGCGCGCCACCCCGTGACTTGGCCGGTTTTACCAGTCTGCGGCTCACGTGCGCCCTTCGCGGTCACGGGGAGAGGGGAAGCGTGCAGATCGTTCGTTCTGGTGAGCGCGAAGGGTTCACCGGGTGAGTGCGGGGCTGGGGAGATGGATCTGGTGCTGGCCACGTTGGCGGCGTTCCGTCAAGCGGATTTACTAAACCTACAGAGAGCAGACAGGTTGCTAACGCCGGGCCCGTTGGCACGACGTCGTGAGCTGCGAGAGAAGGCCAGAATTGCCGGTAGGCTTATGACAAATATGTAATTCCGGGGACACCCATTCCCTCAAGTTGCAGTTGGGGAAAAATGATTTGAGCCACTTTTATGCAGGTTTCAAACCGCGGGTGGCCTGCACCTACGCTGTCAACTTTATGTTAATTGAACTAGTGAGCAGAATCTGGACGATACGGCCGAAAAAATCAGTTTGACGGCTCAGGAAGACAAAACTTTGATGTTCGTGCACACTAGGTACCGAGGCCGCCGCTAAGGGGCACAGGGAAGAACCGAAAAGGAACTTCCAAGTGCTTCGCCCCGGTAATAAAAGCCAAGCTCGGGGTAGCTTTTGTTGCTGGGGTGGCGGCCTCACACGTTGAGGTGGGGCACACAGAAAGATCGGGGGGATCACATGGTTAGGAAGGTACTGAGCAGCGTGGCAGTAGCCGCGGCCTTTCTCGCCGGGGGTTGTTCCGGAATCGGTTTCTCTGAAACCGGTTCGGAGCTTTCTGCTGAAGATGAGCACAACACCGTTGGTGCCGAGGGGGCGGCGTCCGAGCCCGCGGATGTTGCATCTGAAGCAGAACCCCACAGCTCAAACCCTGAGTCCACTGAGTCCTTGCTTCCCCCATTAGGGAAGCCGGATTTTATGGCCCCGGGGTTTGAGCTGTTTCAGCTTTGCAAGGAAATTTCACAAGAAGAGTTCGAAAAGGCCGGGTTTGGTCCACGCTGGGACACGATGAATGCTTTTAGCAACGAGATCTGCATGTTTGGGGAATCGAGGGCTGACTTGATTGTCGCTTCGGTAGCCGAGGCCACGAACAATTGGGACTCTGAGTATGAGCCTGTAAGAGGAGCCGCGGAAGAAATCAGTGGAAAAGTTTCCGATGATCGGTGCACCATAAGCATTGACACTGTTGGTGGTTCTGTAACTGTTCAACATATCAACCAGCAAAATGTAGCTCTCGAAGAGCGATGCGAAAGAACTAGAGAATTAGTTAGCAATTTAACGGGGGATGAGTTTTATGGAACTGAGCGCTGATTCGCTTTTTGAAAGCCAACAAAGGATGTTGCAGGTTAAGGACCGAGTCGATAGGTTGCGCCACTTCGGCTTCGACGTTTTAGACTTCGGCTTCTCACCCATTACTGGTGTTGACCGGACGGGGGATATCCACGGCCGGGCGGTGCATATGGACCCGGCGTCGGCGTTTAGTACGTTGGAGAAGTTTGCGGGCCAGTTGGGCTGGATGGCCTCAGTGCTGGGGGATGAGGCGCAAGGTTTCGAACAACAGGAAGATGCGAATGCGCATGGGCTAGATATTGCGGATGCCGGCGGGGCGGTGAGTCAGTCGGTGATGCCGATTGTCAACCAGCCGGAGCCGGGCTACAGCCCGTTTAGCTTTGTGCCGCCGGTCGTGAATACGGGCTCGTCGCTGTTTGGGCTCGTGCAGGGCTTTCTGTTTACGAATATGGGCCGTATTAGCAACACGATTCATCGCTGGCAGCAGTTCGCGTCGCAGGTTAATGGTATTTCCACTGAGATGGATGCGTTGGCCGGGCAGTTGCAGGCGCGGAACCAATCGGAGACCACGGACCGGGCGGCGGCCAAGATTCGGGAGGTCGCGGCCACGGGGCGCCAGTTTGCGGCTAATGCGACGGTGATGGCGGGGAAGAACTCCACCATGTTGGCTGGTCTGCAAACCGACCAGGTGGTGGCGTCATCGGACTGGGGCACGATTCTTGCTATCCCGGACCCGGCGGCGCGGAAGGCGGTAGAACAGGCGCTGTTGATGAAGCACCAGGGCATTTTACAGAATATTGTGCTGCAATCCATGCCGATCCAGCGCAGCCTGATGGACCAGGCCCCGGCCAGCGGTGGCGGGGATTTGCAGCTGGGCATGGGAGCCGTGGACGGCAAAGGGCAGCGCTATTCCACGGAGGGAGTGACCCTGCCGCGGCAGATCCAGGAGTTGATGAACCGCCCGGGCGTGGGCCCGGGTTCGTTCGAGGTCGCCGACGGGCAGATTAGCGCGGTCGACGGCGTGGGCTTGGATTCGGCGACGCGGCAGGAGATGCGCGACGCCGTCCAGCGGGGCGGCCAGTGGCTGGCCGACCAAGGGCTCATTCCGGCCGGGGAATCGGCGCTGCGCGGGGATCAGTTGATGACGCAGGCGGCGAACGTGGCCGCGCCGAGTGCGCCGGGCGCGGTGATGCCGGGTGCATCGGCAGCGGGTGGTGCGGCGATGCCGGTCGGGGGCCTGTCAGGCGCGCCGGGAACCGTCACCCCGGCCGGGGCGTGGGCCGGAGCGCCCGGGGCTGGCCTGGCTGGTGCCGGTGGCGCGGGGCAGGGCCTGGCGGGAGGCAGCCGCGGGGCGGCCTTCCTGCCGGGCAGCGCCTTCGGCGGGATGGCTTCGGCGGCACCAGGTGCGGCCGGCTTGGCAGGTGTCCCGGGTGCGGCCGGCGGTGGCCTGGGTGCCGGCGCAGGTGCGGGCGCGGGCGGCTCTTATGGGCAGAGCCCAGCACAGCAGGCCAACAAGGCCACGACGGGGGCGGCGCAGAACGGTCGCTCCGGTGGCATCGGCCGCGGGATGGCGCCGATGATGGGCATGCACCGCGGCGGAAACGGCGCGAAAGACTCGTCCCGGGCCGTGCGCGCGGTCATCACCGAGGTCGAAAAGGACCCGAATCGGCGGGCACTGCTGGGGGAGCGGCCGGCGGTCGTCCCCGGCGTCATCGGGGCGTGGGTCCGCGAGGACTAGGGCTCTTAGCCGGATACGAAAAACCGCCCCGCGGGAGTGCTTGGCAGCTCCGGCGGGGCGGTGGTTCTTTTGGTTTAGTTCCCGCCGACGACTTCGCCGTCAACGGTGATCTCGGTGAAGGTTAGGCCCTGCGGGGACTCGGCCGGCTTGGAGAGGACGACCTCGACCTCCTCGGTGTTGGCGCCGCCGGCGCGGGTGCCGACGCCGCGGGCGGAGTCGTTGTCCCACTCGGTCCACTCGATGTCGGCTACGGAGTCGCTGGCATCCTCACAATTCAGGGTGATGGTGTCCGGCTCAGCGACGGCGATGGACTCGCAGGTCAGGTGGCGCGGGGCGCCGGCCGCGGCCAGGGAGGGCTGAGCCGAGGCCGGCTCAGCAGTGGTGCTGGAGGCAGAGCCCGCGCCGGACTCGGCGGCGGAGCTGGCCGGCTCAGCGCGGTCGGTAAAGGTCGAGGCGTTGTCGATCTTTTCCTCGGACGGGTTCTCGTGCGGCGGGTGGCAGGCGGCCAGGCCCAGGGCGGAGACTACGGCGAGACCGGCAGTGGCGAGGCGGGAAAACTTCTTCATGGGGAGTACTCTTTTCTGAATCAGGGGAATCGCAGAAATCTGGATTAAGACTGCTGGCGCGGGGTAGCGGCCTTAGCAGAATCATACGGCTTAGCCGACAGGATCGTGACCGAATTGGTCTTGCCGCTCGGAGCGGTGTACTCGCGGGTCTCACCCTCGTGAGCGTCCAGGATGGCAGCGCCCAGCGGGGACTGCTCAGAGTAGGTCTCCAGGTCCTTGTTGTCGGAGGCAGCAGCACGGGTACCGATGAGGAAGGTTTCCTTGTCGTCCTCGTCGCCGTTGTAGTAGACGTGCACCACAGAACCAATCTGAGCCACGCCCTCCTCGACGCCGGAGCGCTCCGTGGTGGAGTTGGCCAGGACCTCGGAGATCTGCTTGATGCGGGCCTCCTCCTGGTCCTGCATCTCACGGGCGGCGTCGTAGCCGGCGTTCTCCTTGAGGTCGCCCTCTTCACGGCGCTCGTTGATCTCGGCAGCAACGACGGGGCGGTGATCGATAAGCTCCTGGAGCTCTGCCTCCAGCTTGGCCTTGGTTTCCGGCGTGATGTACTGCTTTTGCTGTTCAGCCATGGTGCACCTTCCCTAAATTCATTTCAGATTGTTCACCGTGCCACTACCTGGCCGGTGGTAAATGGTGGGGCCGGCCGGTGAAAGGATACAGGCACGGTCGACCCACGTAGCGCCCCGAATTTTAGCACAGCGGCTAGGCCGCACTTGCGTGCGTCCCCCAAGACTGGGGCCAGCGGCTCCCGCCACAGGGCGGAGTAGCGGTAGTGGCGTGGGAGCCGGGGTTATTCGGCGTATTCGGGGTTGTTGACGTCGAGGTAGGCTGGGATTTGGCTCGAGCAGCCGTAGACGCCGCCTGCGACGGCGCGGTCGTTGGTGGGGATATCGACCGCGATGCGCATGCTTTCCTCACCGTTGGCGGGGATGGGGATTTCGCGCCGGCCGACCTCGGCCTTGGAGTAGTCGTAGGCTTGGACGATGCAATACGCGGCCTCATCGGGGGAGTTGCGGGCGACATCCGCCCACACGCGCAGGGTGTGATCGTCGTGGATTTCGTGGGTGACGTAGGAGATCTCCGCGTTGACCTTTTCCTGCTGCATAAAATACTGCACGCCGTAGAAGATCATGGCTAGGATGATCGCGCCGATGACGAGGGCGATTGCCTTGCCCGTGAAATCCTTCGGGGCGGTGCGGGTGCGGGTGCCGCCGTAGCGGGCCGACAGGTCCGTGCTCGTGGGCCGTGCTGCCGATGCCCCACGCGGGGCGCGCTGGTCTCCTCCGGAACTCATGAGCCACAGTCTAGTCAGAGTGGCCAGCGTTCGGGAATTCGCCGTCATCGCTTAGGATAGATCCGCATAGGCTCTGGCGGTTGAACGTTCGCGCCCCGCACGCGGGCGCCACGCACCGGATCTGAGCCGGACGGTAAATCTACGATTGAGGATGTTTTAGCACGTGACTGGATTGCGTCTGTTAGCTATTCACGCCCACCCGGATGACGAGTCATCGAAGGGCGCGGCCACCACCGCCAAGTACGCCGCCGAAGGCGACGAGGTGCTGGTGTTGACCTGTACCGGTGGCGAGCGCGGAGACATCATCAACCCGGCGATGGACAAGCCGGGCATTAAGGAGCGGATGAAGCAAGTCCGCCGCGAGGAGATGGCCGCTGCCGCCCAGGCGCTGGGAGTTAAGCACCACTGGCTCGGCCACGTCGACTCCGGCCTGCCCGGGGACCCGTGGACCGAGGACATCCAGACGTTACTGCCGGAGGGCTGCTTCGCCGCGCTGGACGATGCTGTGGTGGCCCAAGAATTCGTCCGCGTCATCCGCTCCTTCCGCCCCCACGTCATCGTTACCTACGACGAGAACGGCGGCTACCCGCACCCGGATCACCTGATGGTGCACCGGGCCTCGATGATCGCCTGGGAAAAAGCCGGGGATCCGGGCTACCACTCGGAGCTCGGCGAGGCCTGGGAGCCGCTGAAGCTGTACTACTCCCACGGGTTTATCTACCAGCGGATGAAGATCTTCCACGAGATGCTGCTCAAGGAGGGTAAGACCAGCCCGTACGCTCCGATGATGGCGCGCTGGGACGAAGGCTTCGGCGATATTATGGCTAGGGTAACCACGCAGGTAGAATGTAGTGAGTACTTCAGCAACCGCGAGGCCGCCCTGCGGACGCACGCGACGCAGATTGACCCGGCCGGCGCTTTCCTCGCGACCCCGGTTGCGGTGCAGCAGAAATACTGGCCGACCGAGGAATTTGAGCTGGCGCGCACGCGGGTGTCCACGTCGCTGCCGGAAAATGACTTGTTCGCCGGAATCTCCGAAACCAGCAATCAGTAAACCCTCGTAGCGCTCAGTAAGATTGAATGTATCGGGCATTTCTAACCAGGAGGACGAAGCCCTTATGACTATCAGTGATCACGTGATTTACGCCGCCAGCGACCCCAGCTTCATGCTGCTGGCCCAGGGCGGCTCCGAGGGCCCGGTCGGGCCGGAGTTCGGAAAGGCCTCACCCATCGGTCTGCTGATCCTCGCCATCATGGGCGTCTTCGTCATCATGGCGGGGTGGTTCTTCCACCGCCGCTACTCCCGCTTCCGCCGCCGCACCCTCTTTGCCGAGGCGCACGGCATCGATCCCTTCGACAAGGAGACGCTGGACGCGGCCATGGCAGAGGCCGGGGTACTCGACCGTCGCAAGTCCTCGAAATTCTAGACATTCAACCGCATTTGGCTCGAGAGGGGCAATAGCCAGCTACACTAAGGGCGTGAATTTCGTGCCAGCTTTGCTCTACCCGCTCTACGAAGCCCGGCTCCTGCGGGGGCTCAAGGGCAAACCCCAGCCTAAGCACGTTGCGATCATGGCGGACGGCAACCGCCGGTGGGCACGGGAAGCTGGTTTTACCGACATCAGCCACGGGCACCGGCAGGGGGCCAAGAAGATCGGTGAGATGATCTCTTGGTGCGCCGATACCGAGGTGGAAGTTGTCACTATTTATCTGCTGTCGACGGAAAACCTCAAGCGCCAGGAGGCGGAGGTCAAGCTCCTCTTCGACATCATCTCGGATGTGGTAGAGACCCTCTCGACGGGCGATCTGGGCTGCCAGGTCCGCTTGGTCGGCCACTTGGATCTCCTGCCGGACCGGGTTGTCGAGCGCATGCGCCAGGCGGCCGAAAAGACGCAGGATAACTCCGGGGTCATCGTCAACGTGGCCGTCGGCTACGGTGGCCGGCAAGAGATCGTCGACGCCGTCCAGGACTTGGTGCGCGCGGAGGCGGCCCAGGGTACGACCGCGGAGGAGATGGCCGAGCGCGTGACCGCGGAGTCCATCTCGCACCACCTCTACACTAAGGGGCTGCCGGACCCGGACCTGGTCATCCGCACTTCGGGGGAGCAGCGTCTGTCCGGCTTCCTGCTCTGGCAAGCGGCCTACTCCGAAATCTGGTTCACGGATACGTACTGGCCGGCCTTCCGCAAGCTCGACTTCCTGCGCGCGTTGCGTGACTACTCGCAGCGTTCCCGCCGCTTTGGCAAGTAGGACGGGGAGTTCAGCGCGGAGTTTTTAAAGCTTGCGCATGCGCACCTTCTCGACTAGATGGTTCGGGCCCTTGGTGAGCACCAGGGAGGCCCGCACGCGGGTCGGCAGGATGTTTTCTACCAGGTTGGGCAGGTTAATCGACTGCCAAATCTCGCGGGCTTGGGCCGCGGCCTCGGGGTCTTCGAGCCCGGCGTAGTGGGCGAAGTGCGCGCCCGGCTTGCGGAAGGCGGTGTGGCGCAGCCGCAGGAAGCGATTGATGTACCACTGTTCGATGACGCTGGTGCGGGCGTCGACGTAGACAGAGAAGTCGATCAGATCGGAGACCATCAGCGTCGGGCCGGTCTGCAGCACGTTGAGGCCTTCCAGGATGAGGATGTCGGGCTGCTCGATGACCTGCTGATCGTCCGGCAGGATGTCGTAGACCACGTGGGAGTAGACGGGGGCCTTGACCTGCGCGGCGCCGGACTTGACCTCGGTGACAAAGCGCAGCAGCGCTCGCCGGTTATAGGACTCGGGGAAGCCCTTGCGTTGCATCAGGCCGCGTTCCTTGAGCACCTTGGTGGGGTAGAGGAAGCCGTCGGTGGTCACCAGGCTGACCTTCGGGTGGTGCTCCCAGCGCTGCAGCAGCACCTGGAGCAGGCGCGCGGTGGTGGACTTGCCGACGGCCACGGAGCCAGCCACGCCGATGACGAACGGGACGTTGGTGTGCGGATTGCCCAGGAATTGTTCGGTGGCGGCCGTGAGCTTCTGCCGGGCTTCGACCTGCATGTGGATGAGACGCGACAGCGGCAGGTAGACGTCTGCGACCTCGTTGAGGTCGATGTTCTCCCCGAGGCCGGATAGCTTGGCTACCTCGTCTTCGGTCAGCACTTGGGGCATAGATTTGCGCAGCTCGCGCCAGGAATCTCGGTCGAAGTTCAGGTAGGGGCTGGGGTCATGTGTGCGCGCCATAGCCCCTATTGTTCCAAAACTCCCTCCAAGCGGGTGTAAACGGGTAGCGGGAAACGCCGAACTAAACGGGAAAGTGCTCACTTTCGTTAAGATAAGTGGCACGCCTAATATAACCCCGGGCGTTGGCTTTTGAGCGGGCCGGGGAGTGGCGGGTGAGTTTAGCCCCACAAGGAAGGTACGGAAGAATTTCTATGACTGCTTCGAATAACGCGGACGTTCGCTACCAGGAGCTGCGTGAGCTAGATCCGGACACGCATGCGGCGATCACCGGTGAGCTCGCCCGACAGCGAGACACCCTGGAGATGATTGCCTCCGAGAACTTCGTCCCGCGCGCGGTCCTGCAGGCCCAGGGCTCGGTGCTGACCAACAAGTATGCGGAGGGCTACCCGGGTCGCCGCTACTACGGCGGCTGCGAGCACGTCGACGTGGTCGAGGACCTAGCGCGCGACCGTGCGAAGGAAATCTTCGGCGCAGAGTTCGCCAACGTGCAGCCGCACTCCGGCGCCCAGGCCAACGCCGCGGTCTTGGCCGCGCTGGCCGAGCCGGGCGACAAGATCCTCGGCCTGTCCCTGGCCCACGGCGGCCACCTGACCCACGGCATGAAGCTGAACTTCTCCGGCAAGCTCTACGACGTCGCCGCCTACGAGGTGGACCCGGAGACCATGCGCATCGACATGGACAAGCTGCGCGAGCAGGCCCTGGAGGTCAAGCCGAAGGTCATCATCGCCGGCTGGTCCGCCTACCCGCGTACCCAGGACTTCCAGCGCTTCCGCGAGATCGCCGACGAGGTCGGCGCTTACCTGTGGGTCGACATGGCCCACTTCGCGGGCCTGGTCGCGGCCGGCCTGCACCCGTCGCCGGTGCCGTACGCAGACGTGGTCACTACCACCGTCCACAAGACCCTGGGCGGCCCGCGCTCCGGCATGATCCTGGCAAAGCAGGAGCTCGCCAAGAAGCTGAACTCGAACGTCTTCCCGGGCCAGCAGGGCGGCCCGCTGATGCACGTCATCGCGGCCAAGGCCATCGCCATGAAGATCGCCGGCACCCCGGAGTTCAAGGAGCGCCAGGAGCGCACCCTGGGGGGCGCGAAGATTATCGCCGAGCGCCTGACCCAAGACGACGCCAAGGGCGCGGGCATCGACGTGCTCACCGGCGGCACCGATGTGCACCTGGTGCTGGTCGACCTGCGCAACTCGGAGGTCGATGGTCAGCAGGCGGAGGACCTGCTGCACGAGGTCGGCATTACCGTCAACCGCAACGCCGTGCCGAACGATCCGCGCCCGCCGATGGTGACTTCGGGCCTGCGCATCGGTACGCCGGCGCTGGCCACCCGTGGCCTGGACGCTGAGGCCTTCACTGAGGTCGCCGACATCATCGCCACCACTCTGGTGGATGGCGATAAGGCTGACAAGCAGGCGCTGCGCGCCCGCGTGGAGGAGATTACCAAGCAGTTCCCGCTGTACGAGGGACTCGAGGACTGGAAGCTGCTCTAAGGATTCAAGCCTGCAGCTAGGCTCGGTAAGGGCCTAGTTGCAGCTTTTATTCGGACGCCTCGTTGGCGCCTGAGTGGTTGTCCCGTTCCTGGGCGTGCTGCGTGCGCGCGGCGCGCAACCACTCGGGCTGGTTTTCCAGCAGCTCCTTGATCTGGGCTGTGGTCAGCGGGGCGTCCATGGCGTTCTTTTTCAGCGAGGTCACCGAAATACCCAGTTTCTGGGCGACCACGGGGCGCGGGTGCGGGCCCTCGCGCCGCAGGGTGGCAAGCCACTCCGGGGGATTGTGCTGGAGCTCGCGGAGCTCAGCGTGGGTGACCGCGCCGGTTTGGAAGGACTCCGGAGTGGCGGGCAGGTAGATGCCAAGCTTCTTCGCCGCGGTCTGCGGGCGCATGGCGGTGCCAGAGGGCTGCTGCGGGGAATCTTTTTGGTAATCAGTCACAAAGATAACGGTAGCACTTTCGCTAGGATAAGGACCATGTTGCGCCTAGCATTTGCCACCGGCACGGAGCCGGGAAAGTGGTTTCGTCGGTTCCGGGAAAGCACCGCCCACGGGGGACTGGAAACACTGGACGCGGACGACGCGCTTGCCACCTTGCTCGACGGGGGAGCGGATTTGGCGCTGGCGCGGGTGCCGGCCCGCGGGGATGAGCGCATCGACGGCTCCTTCCACGTGGTGCGCCTGTACGCCGAGGCCCCCGGCGTGGCGGTTCCCAAGGACTCGGTCTACGCCGAGGTCGGTGAGGACGTCCGCGCGGAAGACGTCGCGGACGAGTACCTCAACTATCGCATCCCGGATTCCGGGCTCGTGGATGTCGAAGCCGTGCGCGCCGGGCTGCAGGTGGTCGGCGCCAACGTGGGCATCGTTATTGCCCCGCGGCCGCTGCTGAAAGTGCTGTCTAAAAAGCAGGTGGTGCCGCTGGGGCTGGTGGATGCCGAGGTGCCGCGCACGGAGATCTGCCTGGTGTGGAGGAAGTACCGCGACGCCGACGACATCCAGGACTTCGTGGGCGTGGCGAAGGGCCGAACGAAAAACTCCTCGCGGCAGGTAAGCCCGAAGCGCAGCGCCCGCGAGAAGGCCAAGGCCAAGCAAGCGCGGAGGGCGGCCGCGCGTTCGTTACCAAAAAGTAAGAAATCCCCTGACCGGCATAAACGACGTAAATAGTTAGCGGATATCCCATAATTTCTGGCTAAAAATTGGGATATTTGTTGAAAAACTCTGGATGGATTCTTACGGTGGAAGTTGCTGTTAAAGCGTATATATCAACGAAATTAAGGAGCAACCATGAATAAGATTTCTCGTCGTGTTGTTGCCGGCTTGGCAGCTGCCACCCTGTCCTTCGGTGTAGTTGCGTGCTCCGACGCGGAGAACGCTGCCAACGACGCTAAGGACGCCGCTGGTTCCGCCGCTAACGAGGCCACTGGCTCCAACGATGACGGCGCCGACGACAAGGGCTCCAACGGCGACAAGAAGGCCGTGACCACCGCCGCCGGTGAGAAGGAAGTTCCGGCTGAGTTCGCTTCCGCTATCGAGGACAAGACCTCCGAGTGGGGCGAGCCGAAGGACATCACCGAGGGCGAGAACGGCTCCGTCGCCACCTTCGACGATGACAAGCTGCTGGCTTACTCCGAGGAAACCGGTGCCCAGCCGGTTATTGGCAAGATCGCTGAGACCTGGACCGCCGAGGGCGGCGTCGACAGCAAGGTCGGTCTGCCGACCGCTCCGGAGCAGCGCGACGACGATGACGACGACGGCTTCGAGGGCTGGAAGCAGAGCTTCACCAACGGCACCATCGAGTGGGACTACGACGATGACCACGGCCAGTACGAGGCTGACATCGACGTCAACGACTAATATCTAGCCGCGCCTTCTCCGGGCGCGCTGATGCACTACCCGCGGGAAGCGGCGGCAATTCTGGCCGCGGCCCCGCGGGTTTCGTGATCGTTAGGGAAGGGGGTGGCCGCGATGTCGCGGCTAGTTTGACTAAAGTTCATCTTTCACCCATGTAATTTCAACCTAGCCGGCCTACATTGGGTGGTGTCCGCACGGGCCGGGCACCACTGGTTCGTGATTGACCGCCAATTTTTAAGGGAGCACCTTAAAGCCATGACCTATCCGACCACGACCTCCACCCTTCCGCTTACCGACGCCCACCTCGACGGTTCCGTTAAGACCAAGACTTATGTTCTGGATACTTCCGTGCTGTTGTCCGACCCCTGGGCGCTGAAGAAATTCGCCGAGCACGACATCGTGCTGCCGGTTGTTGTTATTTCGGAGCTGGAAGGAAAACGTCATCACCCAGAGCTTGGCTGGTTCGCCCGCCAGGCTCTTCGTCATTTGGAGCAGCTGCGCGTCACCTATGACCACCTGGACCAGCCGGTACCCGCCAACGAGGAGGGCGGCACCCTGCGGGTGGAGCTGAACCACCAGGACCAGTCCCTGCTGCCGGCCGCCTTCCGCGGCCCGGAGGGGGACCATCGGATTCTGGCCTGCGCGCTGAACCTGGCGCACGAGGGCAAGGAGACCGTGCTGGTGACCAAGGATGTTCCGCTGCGCGTCAAGGCCGGGGCCGTGGGTCTGCCGGCGGATGAGTACCACGCGCAGGACGTCGTGTTGACCGGCTACACCGGGATGGCGGACGCCGCCGTGCCGGGCGAGGTGATTGACGAACTCTATCGCGATGGGGAAGTCGTGATTGATGACGTCCGCACCCGCGAGGGCACGCCCGTGGCAGAGCTGCCGGTGCACTGCGGTGTGAAGCTGTGGGCCGGCCAGCAGGCGGCGCTGGGGCGCGTGGCCACGGACGGTTCCGTCCAGGTCGTGCGCGGCGACGCCAACGCCTTCGGTCTGCAGGGCCGCTCGGCGGAGCAGCGCATCGCCCTGGACCTGCTTCTGGATAACTCCGTCGGCATCGTCTCCGTCGGCGGCCGGGCCGGCACCGGCAAGTCGGCGCTGGCGCTGTGCGCCGGGCTGGAGGCCGTGCTGGAGCGCGGCGAGCACCGTCGCATCGTGGTCTTCCGCCCGATGTACGCGGTCGGCGGCCAGTCCCTGGGCTACCTGCCAGGCTCCGAGTCGGAGAAGATGAACCCGTGGGCGCAGGCCGTCTACGACACCCTGGACGGGCTGGTCTCCGAGAACGTCATGGATGAGGTGCTCGACCGCGAGCTCATCGAGGTTCTGCCGCTGACCCACATCCGCGGCCGCTCCCTGCACGACTCCTTCGTCATCGTGGACGAGGCGCAGTCGCTGGAGCGCAACGTCCTGCTCACCGTGCTCTCCCGCCTGGGGCGGGGGTCCCGCGTCGTGCTCACCCACGACGTCGCCCAGCGCGATAACCTGCGCGTCGGCCGCCACGACGGCGTGCAGGCCGTCATCGAAAAGCTCAAGGGCCACGAGCTGTTCGCGCACGTGACTCTGCAGCGCTCCGAGCGTTCCGCCATCGCGGAACTGGTCACGGATTTGCTCGAAGGTGATCACTAAAAGCGCTGGTGAATCGGCTCGAAACGCGGTTTTGGGAAACCGACTAGCGCGCAAAAACAACTGCAAGGAATAATGGACAGCATGTCTAAAAAGTCGTTCAACATTCGTCCATTCCGGACAAACGATTACCCGCAGATGATGCATATTTACGAGGAAGGCCTGAACACGGGCCACGCCACGTATGAAACGACGGCATTGTCGCTCGAGCAATTCACTAACGCCAAGATCCTGTCCACCGTCTTCGTCGCCGTCGAGGAAGACGATGACAACAAGGTCGTCGGCTGGGTTTCGGCTGCCCCGATTTCCTCCCGCTCCGTCTTCCACGGCGTGGTGGAAGACTCCATCTACGTCGATCCCTCGGCCCAGGGCCGGGGCGTGGCTGGCGCGCTGCTGGACAAGCTCATTGAGGTCTGCCAGGAGCTGCACAAGTGGGCCATCCACGCGTGGATCTTCCCGGAGAACACCGGCTCGGCCAAGCTGCACGAGTCCCGCGGCTTCGCCAAGGTGGGCACCTACTCCCATCTGGCGAAGATGACCTACGGCGAGCTCGCCGGCCAGTGGCGCGACACCGTCGTCTACGAAAAGCTGCTGCCGAAGCCGGAAACGCCGGGCACCGCGCCCGCTGAGGACTAGTTCCACTCAACCGCTACTGCACGCCACGCGGCCCTACTCCGGTAGGGGCGCGTTTTGTTTTAGGTACCGACTGTGGCGGAGACGGAAAGACAAAAATGGCCACCCGCGCCGCGGCTGGTATGCAGTGCGGCGGTGGGTGGACATCGTTGGCATGGGAGTAGGTAAGGGTTTTAGGAGATGGTCTCCTTGAGTTGCTCCTCGCGCAGCGGCAGCAGGAGCAGCAGGGCGACGATGGCCATCGGCACCATCAGCAGGATGACGGGCGTGAGGCCGTCGTTGTAGGAGTTCAGGATGGCGTCCTGAACTGGGCCGGGCAGGTTGGCGACCATGCCCGGGGTCAGGGAGTTGGCGCCGCCGCCGTTTTCGCTAAACTTCTGGGCCATGGCCGCGCCCTGCTCGCCCATCTGGACGAAGGCCTTGGGCAGGCGGGTGGCCATCTCATCCTGCATGTTGTGGATGAACATGGAGCCGACCAGGGAAGCGCCCAGCGCGGAGCCGATCTGGCGGAAGAAGTTGTTGGCCGCGGTCGCGGTGCCGACCTGTGCCAGCGGGAAGGAGTTCTGGACGATGAGGACCAGCACCTGCATGACCAGGCCCAGGCCGACGCCGAAGACCAGGAAACGCACGCCCAGTTGGGTCAGGGAGGTATCCACGGTGAGCCGGGAGAGCCAGTAGAGGGCGCCGGCGGTAATCGTCAGGCCGACGATCGGGAAGATCTTGTAGCGGCCCGTCCGGGAGATGATAAAGCCCACCGCGGTGGAGGTGCCGATGAGGCCGACCATCATCGGGATCATCATCAGGCCCGCCTCGGTCGGGGTGAGGGTGTGGACCATCTGCAGGTAGGTGGGCATATAACCTAGCACGCCGAACATCGCCAGTCCCAGGACCATGCCGGAGGCGGTGGTCAGCACCATGTTGCGGTTCTTAAACAGGTGCATCGGGATGAGCGGTTCGGCCGCGCGCAGCTCAATCAGCACGACCAGGATGGCGCCGATGACCGTGGTGACGGCAAGCCCCAGGATGATCGGATCGGACCACTCGTACTCGGTGCCGCCCCAGGTGGTCATGAGGATCAGGCTGGCGGTCGTGACGGCGATGAACGTCGCGCCCAGGGTGTCGAACTTCTGCAGGTTCTTCTCACCGACGCGCAGGTGGAGCACGGCGATACTCACGCCCACGGCCAAAATGCCCAACGGGATGTTCATCCACATACCCCAGCGCCAGCCGGGGCCGTCGGTGAACCAGCCGCCCAGCACCGGGCCTAGCACGGAGGACAGACCAAAGACGCCGCCCATGATGCCCATGAACTTGCCGCGCTCCCGGGCGGAGGTCACCTCGGCCACGATGGCCTGGGAGGAAATCATCATGAAACCGGCGCCGAAGCCCTGGACGGCGCGGCCGATGATAAGCAGCGCCATAGAACTGGCGAAGCCGCCGATGGTGGAGCCGATGACGAAGGTGAAGGTACCGGCGATATAGATCCACTTACGACCCATCTGGTCACCCAGCTTGCCGGAAATCGGCATAGCGATGGTCATGGTGACCAGGAAGGAGGAAATAACCCAGCTCATGTGGTCGACGCCGCCGAGCTCGCCCACGATGGTGGGCAGGGCGGCGGAGAAGATCATCTGGCTGAGCGAAGACATCAACATTGTCAGCACGAGCGCGCTGAAGATGAGCCCGAGGTTGTCGGCGCTCTTTTTACCCGCGTGGGGGTTTGCAACTACCATGCCAGGCCTTTCGCATACGAAGTAATAATTTGAGCAGAACGACGGAGATTCTCCGTCAAAGATTTATCGGTGGAGTAGAAGTCCCCGGTGGCCACCAGCCACAGCGACTCCCGAAGCAGAGATGCGATGAGCGTGGCCTCGCACCGCGGGGACATACTCGGGTCTTGTTGGTCGCCCGGGGTCTTTTCCAAGCGCTTCTCGATCAGCTCGCGCAGCTCCTGGGCCTTGGCCTGCTTGCGGGCGAAGGACTCGGCGGCTGCCTCGCTGTCTTGGGCAATTCTTTTCCGGCGCGCGTGGATTTCCGGGCTGTCGTAGTGATCGTCTACGTGTTTAGCGATGAGGGTGAGGCTGAGCTCCAGAACGTTGTCGGTGGGGGTGGTCAAAAACCACTCGGTCAGCTCCGGGGAGAATTCCCGAGACGGGCTGCCCATGACCGCCGAGGCCTTGGAGTCGAAGTAGTTGAAGAAGGTCCGCCGGGAGATGCCGGCGTCCTCACAGATCTCTTCTACCGTTACCGCCGCGAAGCCGTGCTCGTCCACGAGCTTGGTGGCGGAGTCTTCGATCCGGCGCCGCGTCTTGCGGCGCTTCTGTTCACGCAGTCCTACACAGTCATCGTCTTGCATGGAGTGCAACTTTACACGCGGTGCAAGTTTGCACCAGGTGCAATGACTATGATTCTTTGAAAACTCTCGACCGATTATGGCCGGCGTTACATCCTGGCCTATTCGGCGGTCATCGTGCCCCGGACCAGGCCGGCATCGGCAGCCTTATCGCGCGGGGTATAGGTCGCGCGCACGCCGTGGTCGGCGGGCTCAAAAGACCAGGTGCCCTCTGCCTCGCACCGCCCGGCGAGGGTTTCGGCGTCGTAGGAGACTCGGGCGCCGTCGGCCTCCGGATCGAAGAGGTAGACCTGACAGTTCTTATCCGGGTAGGTCACGATCCCCGTGTTCCCGGTCAGCGCGGCGACCGCGGTCCAGGACCCCTCGCCGGAACCGTCCTCGCTCAGCTCGCCGTAAAACATGCCGCGGGCAGAAGCGGCGCCCGGCTCGGTGTTGAGGTCGAAGTCGCCGGCCGCGTCGTCGCGGGCAGCGGGGAGGGAAAACGGCTCCGGCTCGCTGGGGGCCGGCCTGAACAGGTAGGCGGCGACGGCGGCAAGTAGCGCGAGCACTATTACTGCCACCCCGGCGAGGATGAGGCGGCGGCGGGTACGGCGGGACTCGCGGTAGCGCGTGAAGGTATCGGCAGGCATGACAAAAAGCATAACGCCTCCCACCGGCCCGATTGGGACCGGTAGGAGGCGTGGGTGAGCGTTGAAGCTCTAGGCGATTATGCTCTGGCGGAGCCTTAGAAGTTGTCGCGATCGGTGTTGGCCATGTCCAACACGTTCAGGCGGCGGTCCAGCTCCTCCTCGGTGAGGTTCTCGCCGTCGACGAAGCCCAGGTCAATGACGGCCTCGCGGACGGTGATCTTCTCGTTGAGCGCGTGCTTGGCGGCCTTGGCGGCGTTCTCGTAGCCGATGGCGGAGTTCAGCGGGGTAACAATCGAGGTGGAAGACTCAGCGAAGGTCTTCATGCGCTCCTCGTTGGCGGTGATGCCGTCGACGCACTTCTCGGCGAAGACGCGGCCGGTGTTGGCCAGCAGACGGGCGGATTCCAGCACGTTGCGCGCCATCATCGGGATGAAGACGTTGAGCTCGAACTGGCCCTGGGAACCGCCGAAGGCAACGGCGGCGTCGTTGCCGATGACCTGGGCGGAGACCTGGGTGGCGGTCTCGCACAGGACCGGGTTGACCTTGCCCGGCATGATCGACGAGCCCGGCTGCAGATCCTTCAGGTGGATCTCAGACAGGCCGGTCAGCGGGCCGGAGCCCATCAGGCGGATGTCGTTAGTAATCTTGTACAGGCTCACGGCCACGGTGCGCATGGCGCCGGAGAACTCCACCAGGGAGTCGCGGGCGGCCTGGGCCTCGAAGTGGTTGTGGGCCTCCTGCAGCTCCTCCAAGCCGGTGAGCTTTTTGAGCTCCTCGGTGACCTTCGCGCCGAAGTCGGCGGAGGTGTTCAGGCCGGTACCGGTGGCGGTGCCGCCGATGGCCAGTTCGCCCAGGCGCGGCAGGGTGGCCTTGATGCGCTCGATGCCGAGCTCGATCTGCCGGGCGTAGCCGCCGAACTCCTGGCCCAGGGTGACCGGGGTGGCGTCCATCAGGTGGGTGCGGCCGGACTTGACGACGTCCTTCCACTCCTGTGCCTTCTTGGTCAGGGACTCGTGCAGGACCTCCAGGCCCGGGATGAGATCGTTGACCGCCTCGTAGGTGGCCGCCACGTGGGTGGCGGTCGGGAAGGTGTCGTTGGAGGACTGGCCCATGTTGACGTGGTCGTTCGGGTGGACCTCGACGCCGGCCTTCGCGGCCAGGGAGGCGATAACCTCATTGGTGTTCATGTTGGAGGAGGTGCCGGAGCCGGTCTGGAAAACGTCGATCGGGAAGGCATCGTCGTGCTGGTTGTCAGCAATCTCCTTGGCGGCGGCGATGATGGCGTCAGCCTTGTCCGCATCCAGGGCGCCGGAGTCCTTGTTGACCTGGGCGCAGGCCGCCTTCAGCAGGCCGAGGGCGCGGATCTGCGCGGACTCGAGACCACGGCCGGAGATCGGGAAGTTATCCACTGCGCGCTGGGTCTGGGCGCGCCACAGGGCGTCCTTCGGGACCTGAACTTCGCCCATCGTGTCGTGTTCGATGCGGTACTCAGTCATGTAAACCTCGTCTTCCTTAAGTTGGATTAATTGAGCTGTTGAAAACTGCGTTACAGCCACCCTCCAGTATGACAAAAAGCACGCGGGAGGGTGGCTGTGATGAGTATGTCCGGTTTATTCGTTCGGATCCGAGTAGTCGACCACGGAGTATTCCCGCAGCTTTGACATCTGGTGGATCGAGTCGATGTAGCGGATGGTGCCGGACTTCGAGCGCATCACCAGCGAGCGGGTGGTGGCCGAGTGGGCGCGGTAGGACACGCCGCGCAGCATGTCGCCGTTGGTCACGCCGGTGGCGGCGAAGTAGCAGTTCTCGGAGGAGACCAGATCGTCGTTGGTCAGCACGCGGTCCAGGTCGTGGCCCGCGGCCTTGGCCTTCTCTGCCTCCTGCTCGTCCTTCGGCCACAGCTGGCCCTGGATTTCGCCGCCCATGCACTTCATGGCGCAGGCGGTGATGATGCCCTCCGGGGTGCCGCCGATGCCCATCATGATGTCGATGGAGTTGCCGTCCTGGGCGGCCGCGATGGCGCCGGCGACGTCGCCGTCCATGATGAGGCGCACCTTCGCGCCGGCGGCGCGGATCTGGGAAATTAGGTCCTCGTGGCGCGGACGGTCCAGCACGACGACGGTGATGTCCGACGGGCGCAGTTTCTTGGCCTTAGCCACGGCGTTGATGTTGTCCTCGACGGAGGCGCTGATGTCGATGTGGCCCTTGGCCTCCGGGCCGACGGCGATCTTCTTCATGTAGAACACGGCCGAGGGGTCGTACATGGTGCCGCGCTCGGCAGCGGCGATGACGGAAATCGCGTTCGGGCGGCCCTCGGCCATCAGGCGGGTGCCGTCGACCGGGTCCACCGCGATGTCCATCGCCGGGCCCTCGCCGGTGCCGACCTCTTCGCCGTTGAAGAGCATGGGGGCCTCGTCCTTTTCGCCCTCGCCGATGACCACGACGCCCTTCATGGACACGGAGTTGATGAGCTTGCGCATCGCGTCCACGGCGGCGCCGTCACCTTCGTTCTTCTGCCCGCGGCCAACCCACCGGCCCGAAGCCAGGGCGGCGGCTTCGGTCACCCGTACCAGCTCCATGGCTAGGTTGCGATCTGGCGCCTCCGGGGATCCAGCGTGAGAATTCGACATCGAGGGGATTACCTTCCTTTTAATGCTGTGAGGATGTGAAAATTATCCACCCTCTATTATCCACGCCGATAGCCATTTCCACCCGCAGTACGCCCCACCTGTGGGCAAACGCCCCCGAAAGTGGGAAGATCCGCGCGAGTTGGCGCGGGCCCGGCGGGCGCTGCGGGCGGGCAGAGGGTTTTTCTTATCGCGTTGGCAACTGTCATACTGGAGGGCGTGGCTGCAGAGAATAAACCCAAACTTTTCGAGGGCGGCAAGGACATGATCCTGTCGCTGGGCGTGACCGTCATCGCGATGCTGGCGGTCGTCGGGGCGACCGGCTTGTGTACGGTCAACCCGGAGGATTCGCCGCATGCCGAGGTTACCGAGGTGGACGCGGAGAACTTCCTGCGCATGGAGACCCAGGCCACCGGCGTGCCGGCCCGCCTGCCGCAGCTGCCTGACGGCTGGTACGCCAACTCCGCCCGCCGCGGCCAGGTCGCCGGAGAGCCGGCCCCCATCGTCGGCTTCGTCACCGCTGAGAAGGGCTACCTCCAGGCCACCCAGACCACCGTCGGATACGACGAGGCCCGCCGCGGCTACGACGGCAACTACCGCGAGTTGACCGACACCACGGAGATCGACGGCCAGACCGTGGAGATCTACACCAGCGACGACAACGACGTCCGCGACCTGTGGGCCGCTGACCTAGGCGACGTGCGGCTTTTGGTCTCTGGTTCTGCTAACGATGCCGACTACCGCCCCCTCATTTCTGCCATTGTGGCCGCCGAGCCCGTCGCCGAGGCAGACGCGCCTAGCGGCGAGCAAAAGTAACGGTCTCCAACCGGTCGGTAAATTCCACGCTCACGCCCGGGCCCTGGGCCAGCTGAGCTAGCTCGTTCTGGGTCAGGCCGGTCAGCTTCTCCTTGGCCTGGAAGACATCGATCTTCTCCCGGCTCAGGTGCGGCTTGACGATGACGTCCGCGACGCCGCCATCCTCGAAGGTCAGCGCGATCGTGCCGTTGAAATAGCTGATGACGTCGCCGGCCGCCTGGTGGGGCGGGCCGAAGAATTCCTCGACCAGCGCGCGGGAATCACCAAAAAAGATTGCCCCGGCCGATCCGGAGGCGGAGACGAAGTCGACGCGTTCGCCCGGGTAACCATAAATCTGCAACGTGGTGCCTTTCTATCTTCTCTATCTTTTCTAACTAGCTAGCTTTACAGACTCACGTCTTAACGCGGGGCCTATTCTGCCGGGGAAGAAGAGCCCTCGCCCTGCGCATCCGGGTCGTTGCCCAGTGCTTTCTCCACGCGGCGGGCGGCGCCGTCGAGGTGGGACTCGCAGGCCTTGGCCAGAGCCTCGCCGCGCTCCCAGTACTTCAGCGACTCGTCCAGGCTCATCTGGCCGAGCTCCAAAATCTTGACGGTCTCGATGAGCTCATCGCGGGCCTGCTCGTAGGTCAGGTTCTCCACGGGCGGGAAAGCGTCGTCGCCGGCCTGGCCGGTGCCGATGGTGTCTTCGTTCATACTGGTCTGCCTTTCTTAGTGGGGCGTAAGTTGCGATATTTAGGTTCTGGCTAGTCGGCCGGCTTGGCGGCCATCGCCGCGGCGGTGACGGAACCGTCGGCGACGCGGATGCGCAGCTGCGAGCCGGGCGGGGACTGCTGGTAGGAGGTGACCACCTCGGGCCCGCTGCCGTCGCGGGGCAGGACCTGGACCACGGAGTAGCCGCGCTGCAGGGTCGCTGCTGGCCCTAGCGCCGAGACCTGGGCGCGCAGGGCGCTGACCCGGTTGTTTTCGCGGTCCAGCAGGTAATTGACGTCGCGGCGCATGGTGGCGCGAGCGCGGTCGATCTCCTCGCGGCGCGCCGTGATTGGGGAGAGGGGATCGGCCAGCACCGGGCGGGAGCGGATATTGGCCAGGCCGCGGCGCTGGTTGTCCACCCAGCCGCGCAGCGCCCCGGCCATGCGCTGACGGGCCTCGTTGATCAGCGCCTTTTCCTCCATGACGTCGGGCACGACGCGCTTGGCCGCGTCCGTCGGGGTAGCCGCCCGCAGGTCGGCCACGTTGTCGAGCACCGGGCTGTCCGGCTCGTGGCCGATAGCGGAGACCACCGGGGTGGCCGCGGCCGCCGCGGCGCGCTGCAGGGCCTCCTCGGAAAACGGCAGCAGGTCCTCGACCGAGCCGCCGCCGCGGGCGATGATGATGACGTCTACCTCCGGATCCCGGTCCAGCTGCTGCAGGGCGTCGATGACCTCCGGGACCGTGGAGCGGCCCTGCACGGCCGTATTGATGACCCGGAACTGGACGGCGGGCCAGCGGTCCTGGGCCACGGAGATGACGTCGCGTTCGGCCGCCGAACCGCGCCCGGTAATCAGGCCGACCTTGCCCGGCAGGTAGGGCAGGCGCTTCTTGCGGGCCGGATCGAAAAGCCCCTCGGCGGCCAGCTGCTTGCGCAGCATCTCGATGCGGGCGAGCAGCTCGCCCAGACCGACGTGGCGGATTTCCGTGGTCCACAGCGAGAAGCTGCCGCGGCCGGCGTAGAAGGCCGGCTTGCCGCGGATGATGACGCGGTCGCCGTCTTTCAGAGGGGTCGGCAGGGAGCGGACCAGGTTGGTGGGGCAGGTTAACTGTACGGACTTTTCCTGCTCGACGTCTCGCAGGGTCAAGTAGGACAGCTTCCAGGTGTTCTTGACGTTGATCTGGGTCAGCTGGCCCTCGACCCAGAGGAAGCCTAGCCGCTCGATCCACCCTTTGACTTGGTCATTGACCTTGCCCACCGGCCACGGAGTATCCGGGGTATTCGCCGGTGCGTTCATGTGTGAGCTTCCTCCCGTTCTCCCGTGATTATAGGCGTTTGCACCCAGTCTATTGTTCTGCAGTGGGTTTCGTTATTCTGGGGGCATGACTGATGCTGGAAAGAATGTGCTTCTCGCGGCCCCGCGCGGGTACTGCGCCGGTGTGGACCGCGCGGTGGAGACGGTAGAAAAGGCGCTGGAGAAATACGGCGCCCCGATTTACGTGCGCAAGCAGATTGTGCACAACCGCTACGTGGTAGAATCCCTGGCCGAGCGCGGGGTGGTCTTCGTCGACGAGGCATCGGAGGCCCCCGAGGGCGCGCATTTGGTCTTCTCGGCACACGGCATTTCCCCGGCCGTCCGCCAGGAGTCGCAGCAGCGCCGCCAGCTGACCCTGGACGCGACCTGCCCGCTGGTGACGAAGGTGCACAAGGAGGTCCAGCGTTTCGAGCGCGACGGCTACCACATCCTCCTGGTGGGCCATAAGGGCCACGAGGAGGTTGAAGGCACCGCCGGCGAGGCCCCGGAGATCACCCACCTGGTCGACGGCGTGGAAGGCGTGGCGGAATTGCCGGAGTTCCTCCACGACGAAAAGCTCGTGTGGCTGTCCCAGACCACCCTGTCGGTCGATGAGACCATCACCATCGTCAACAAGCTGCGCGAGCGCTTCCCGCACCTGGAGAACCCGCCGTCAGACGATATTTGCTACGCCACGCAGAACCGCCAGGAGTCGGTGAAGGCCATCGCCCCCAAGTGCGACCTGATGATCGTGGTCGGCTCCCGCAACTCCTCGAACTCGGTCCGCCTAGTTGAGGTGGCCCTGGACGCGGGCGCGAAGGAGTCGCACCTGATCGACTTCGCCAAGGAGATCGACGAGTCCTGGCTGGACGGCGTGCAGACCGTCGGCGTGACCTGTGGCGCCTCCGTGCCGGAGCTGCTGGTGCGCGAGGTGCTCGAGTACCTCGACGAGCGCGGCTACAGCGACGTGGAGCAGGTAACCACCACCACCGAGACCATCCAGTTCGCCCTCCCGCGCGAGCTGCGCCCGGCTCGAACCAAGGTAGCCAAGGAAACCGCGGCCAACCAGTCTTAAACCCCGTCTCCCCATAACCGGGGCACAAGTAAAGCGGCGAGGCAGTCACGTGAAAGCAAGTGACCGCCTCGCCGCTTGTGTATATCTTGGCGCGCCTAGCCTTTCGCCTAGTCCTCGTAGAGGTTGTCGTCGCGGGAGGGAATTGGCCGCACACGGCGGGCCTGGGCCTTAGACTTCGGCGGGTACTGGCGCGACCTCTCAGCCGGCCGGCTGGTGGCCTCGCCGTAGCGGGGAAGGGAGGAGCCCGGCCCGCCGGCGCGGCGGTTGGGATTCGGGCGGTAGGCCTGCTGGTTGGCCTGCTCCTGCCGGCGCTGTTCGCGGTCGCGCTCGCGGACGCGGCCACCCCGCGGGGCGGGCTGCTCGGAGCCCTGCCCAAACGTGCGGCCCAGCGGGATATTGGCAGCCTGGGCGCGGCGCTTTTGCTCCTCGTTGCGCGCGATGAGCTCGGCCACGGTGAGCCGGCTGCTGCGTTCGCGGGCTCGGGCGCTGGTGTCACGATTGCGCTTGTCGGCGGCGGCCTCCGCCCGGCGGGCGACCTGGGCTTTCTCGCTTTCCGTACGGGCGTTAGAACGCAGCCGCCACAGCCGGAAGGCCATGATGGCGATGGACGCCAGCGTGGTCAGGAAGAACGGAATGAAGTGTTCCAGGAAGGGGAAGGCGCCGGTGACCAGGGCGGTAGTAGAAAACGCCGAGGCCCCCTCGTTGGCCCTTCCCTGGGTCACCAGCCAGCCGCAGAGCAGCGTGAAGACGGTGAAAAGCAGTGGGGAGGTGGCCACGGTCAGGTACAACCCCCGCGGGGCCACGGTGCAGGTGACAGCCAGAACGCTAACGATGTAACAGAGCAGGTACGGCCAGCCCAGGTCCCCGAAGAGCAGGGACAGGAGAAGCCCGGTGGTCAAAGCCGCAGCGACGATAGCAATGGCCATGCCGAGCGGCAGCCCACCGCGGGCCGTTCGAGCCTGGGTTTTATGAAAAGCGTTCGCATGTGACACGGGGCGTTATTCTACCTGCCGCCCATCGTGTCCTGGGAATCATTTAGCCGCGTGCCCTAAGTCTCCCAGGCAGGCCGGAGTTTTCGGGCCGGAGCCGGCAGCAGGCGGGGTGTAAAAGGCTAGTCGGACTCGGCGGCGTGGCGCGGGGAGGACTCCACCGGGGAAATCTGTGGCGGGTGCTTGTCCGTGCGGGCGGGGATGTCCATCTCCGCGAGCCGTCGGGAGGTGACCATGACGCGGCTGTCGAAGGAACCCAGCGTGGAGTTGAAGGCATCGACCGCCTTTTCCAGGTTGCGCCCCACCTTGTTGAAGTGCTCGCCCACCGTGTTGACCCGGCTGTAGAGCTCGCGCCCCAGGCGCTGGACCTCCCGGGCCTTGTCTGAGAGATCCTCCTGCCGCCAGCCCAGCGCCACGGTACGCAGCAGGGCGAACAGCGTGGTGGGGGTCGCGATGACAATGTTGCGGGAGAAGGCGAACTCCAAAAGCTCGGGGTCCACGCTGAGAGCGGCGTCCAAGAAGGGATCCGCGGGCACGAAGAGGACCACGAACTCCGGGGTGGGCTGGAAGGCCTCGATGTAGTCCTTGCCCGCCAGCGTGGTGATGTGGTTGCGCATCTGGTGGACGTGGTGGCGCAGGAAGGCCGCGTGTTCCTCGGGGTCCTGGGCCTCCAGCGCGTCGAGGTAGGAGCTAAACGGCACCTTCGCGTCGACGACGATGTGGCGCCCGCCGGACAAGTGGATCAATAGGTCCGGGCGGACTTGGTGGCTGCCAAAGTGGGCGGAGACCTGCGGGTTAAAGTCCACGTGCTTGACCATGCCGCCCAGCTCGACGACGCGCTCGAGCTGAATCTCGCCCCACCGGCCGCGCACATTGGGCGAGCGCAGCGCGGTGACCAGCTGGTCGGTCCTGTCGGACAGGCGGGTAGAGGTGCGCATCATCGCCTGGACCTGGCCGCGCAGGGAGGAAAACTCGCTGGCGCGGTCAGCCTCCAGCTCGCGCAGGTGCAGGCCCAGGCGGTCCATGGCCTTTTCCAGGGGAGCTAGTGATTCGGCGACGTCGGCGCGCCGCTGCTGGGAGGCCTGCAGGGCGGCCTGTTGTTGCTCGGCGGCGCTGGGGCCGGTCGTGGCGACGGTGGGCTGCCGGCGCTGCCAGTGGGAGTGCCCGAGCCACCCTAGGACCGCGCCGAGTGCCACACTGATGAGAAGAAAGGCAACCGTGGCGAGCGTGGAAGTACTCATGCCTTCTAACTTCGCACACCCGGCGGACGGAAGCCTTAAGATTCCTCCCGTGTTTCGAACATCCGCGCGATTTTGTTCTTCAGCTTTCGGATGCCGGTGCGGGCCGCCGGGCGTTCGTACTCCGGCGGCGGGGAGCTCAGATCGACCAATTCGCTCACGTCCGCGCCGTCGGGCTCGGGGGCTTCCTCGCGCCAATCCTGGCGCTGGCGCAGGCCCTGCTCTTGCTTGACGCGGCCGACGAGGTAGCCGGCCATGGTGGAGAACTCGACGTCGTCGGTGGTCTTCTCGCCGGATTGCAGCATGAGGATGTCCTGGACGTAGCGGTAGGCTACCGCGATCATCGCCGCGGCGGGCACGGCGAGGAAGGCGCCTACCAGATCGAAGAGCGCCGAACCCAGCGTGACGGAGACTAGGACGATAACCGGGTGCAGGCTCATCGCGCGGGCCTGCAGCCACGGCGAGAGCACGTTGCCTTCCAGCTGCTGAACCAGCAGGACCAGGCCGAGCACCATGAGGGCCTCGGTAAAGCCCAGAGAGACCAGGGCGATGGTCACGGACAGCGCGCCCGCCACGATGGCGCCAATGAACGGGATGAACCCGGCGATGAAGGTGATGATCGCCAGGGCCATCGCCAGCGGCACACCGATAATGGCGAGGCCGCCGCCGATGAAGATGGCATCGATGCCAGAGACCAGCGCCTGGGCTCGGATGAACCCGCCCAGTGTGTTCCAGCCCCGGGTGAGCAGCTCGGTCAGGTGCCAGCCGGCACGGCGGCCGACGCTCTCGCGCAGCCAGGGCAGGAATTTATGCCCGTCCTTAAGGAAGAAGAACGTTAGCACGGTGACAATCACCAGAGTGATCAGCAGGGAGGTCGCCGTGCCGATGCCGTTAAACACGGAGCCGGCGATGTCGCCGGCCTGAGCCTGCAGCCAGGAGGCAATGTCGTCGATGTACTGGCCCATGTCGTCGCTGTCCAGGTTCAGCGGCGGCCCCTGCGCCCACAGCTGCAGGCGCTGGATGCCCTCGACGGTCTGCAGGTACAGCGACTGCGACTGGCGCGCGAAATCCGGTGCGATGAACGCGATGAGGCCACCGACCAGCGCCACGAAGGTCAGCATGGTAATCGCCGCGGCCAGGGAGGCGGGGAAGCGGTGGCGACGCAGCCAGCCGGCAAACGGTGCCAACACCGTACAAACGATCAGCGCCAGAATGACCGGCAGGATCCCCTGCCAGAAGCTGCCGATGAGCCAGCCGAGGGCGTACACGAGCAGCCCAATGACGAAGACGCGCACCGACCACAGGGCGGTGCTGCGGATGTAGTGCCCGAGAACGACCAAGCGGTCGACCTGGTCGCCCGGTGGGTGGGGAGAGACCGACTTCAGTAAATTATGTTGGCCCTCCGCGGAGGTTATGGCCGGGTTGGCGGCTTCATCTTCTTGAGAACTCACGTTCACTATCTTGCCTTAAAAGGGCTTAAGAATGGGAAATACCTGCAACCGGCTGTCGGCTCCCGGCCCCAGGTGCGTTAGGATTGGGCACGTGAGTCTTACATTAGGAATTGTCGGATTGCCCAACGTTGGCAAGTCCACGCTGTTTAACGCCCTGACCCGCAGCGACATCTTGGCGGCGAATTACCCGTTCGCCACCATCGAGCCCAACGTGGGCTTGGTGGAGCTTCCCGATGCGCGCCTGAACCGCCTGGCGGAAATCTACTCCTCCGAGCGCATTCTGCCGGCGACGGTTTCCTTCGTAGACATCGCCGGCATCGTCAAGGGTGCTTCCGAGGGCGAAGGCATGGGTAACGCCTTCCTGTCCAATATCCGCGAGGCCGACGCCATCTGTCAGGTTGTGCGCGCCTTCTCCGACGACAACGTCATCCACGTCGACGGCCAGGTCAACCCGACCAGCGATATTTCGGTCATCAACACCGAGCTCATCCTGGCCGACCTCCAGACCATCGAAAAGGCCCTGCCGCGGCTGGAGAAGGAAGCCAAGAAGAACAAGGACCTGGCCGAGACCGTCGAGGAGACCAAGAAGGCCCAGGAGATCTTGGAGGACGACACCACTTTGTTCGCCGCCGCCAAGGACGGCAAGGTTAACCTCGATCTGCTCAAGGAACTGCACCTGATGACGGCGAAGCCGTTCCTCTACGTGTTCAACTCGGACGAGGAGGTGCTGACCGACGAGGCGAAGAAGGAAGAGCTGCGCCAGCTGGTTGCCCCGGCCGACTGCGTCTTCCTAGATGCCAAGACCGAGACCGAGCTGCTGGAGCTGGACGACGACGAGGCCCTCGAGCTGCTCGAGTCCGTCGGCCAGACCGAGCCGGGCCTGCAGACCCTGGCCAAGGCCGGTTTCAACACCCTCGGCCTGCAGACCTACCTGACGGCCGGCCCGAAGGAATCCCGCGCCTGGACCATCCACCAAGGCGATACCGCCCCGCAGGCCGCCGGCGTTATCCACTCCGACTTCGAGAAGGGCTTCATCAAGGCTGAGATCGTCTCCTTCGAGGACCTCGATGCCGCCGGCTCCATGGCCGAGGCCCGCAACCACGGCAAGGTCCGCCAGGAAGGCAAGGACTACATTATGCAGGACGGCGACGTCGTGGACTTTAAGTTCAACGTTTAACGCGGGCAGCCGCCGCCGGATTCTCGGCGGCGATTCCGGCCCGAATCTCGGGGACATTGTCGCGCTTCCTCATCTACGTGAGCTCCGCAACTCCGGTCAGCTCACCGCTACCCCCATCGTCGATAGCTTGAGCGAGCTCGACCACGACCACCTGATCTGGTGCACCGGTTTCCGTCCGGCACTTGGCTCATTCCGCCACCTTATGCGCGGCCGCGAACCTGAAGTGGAGAATCTGCATCTAGCCGGTTACGGCAACTGGACCGGCGACGTCACGGCAACACTGATGGGTGGGTCCCTTTGCCAAACACACTGCCCAGGTAGTCGCGGACCGTGTCGGTGAAGCTCAACATTAAAAGTGTGGCTCAGCGCTTCGTTTGCGCAGCCCGCAGGCCGTTCAAAATCACGATGACTTCGGCGACCTCGTGAACCAACACGACGGCGGCCAGGCCCAGCACGCCGCTGATCGCCAGCGGCATCAACACGATGATGATGGCCAGAGACAGCATGATGTTTTGGTTGATGATCCTGCTGCCTCGGCGGGCGTGCTGCAGAGCCTGCGGGATCAGCCGGAGGTCGTGGCCGGTGAAGGCGACGTCAGCGGACTCGATCGCGGCGTCAGAGCCGGCCGCTCCCATCGCTATGCCCACCGTCGCGCCCGCGAGTGCCGGCGCGTCGTTAATACCGTCGCCGATCATCGCCGTCGGCGTCTTGGAGGAGAATTCGGCGACGATGCTTGCCTTGTCCTCCGGGCGAAGCTCGGCGCGCACGTCGTCGATACCGGCGATTTCAGCCAGCGCCCGGGCGGTGCGAGTGTTGTCGCCGGTGAGCATGCTTACTTCCACGTCGTTGGCGTGCAGGGCCTGCACCGCTTCGGGCACCTCGGGCCGCAACTCGTCGCGGACCCCGATCGCCCCGGCGAGAGCGTCATCGACGGTGACCAGGACGCAGGTCTGGCCCTCGGACTCCATGCGCTCAACGTCCGCTTTCAGTGGCCCGGCGTCGATCCATCGGGGGCTGCCCACCAGCACCCGTCGGCCTTCGACGGTGCCACCGATGCCATGCCCAGCTTCCTCGCTGATGTCCGAGGCGGTGGGCGCTTCGGACCCCGCTGCCGCGATCGCCGCGGCGAGGGGGTGTGTCGATTGCTGCTCAACTGCCGCCGCGAAGGAAAGCACCTGCGTCCGATCGAATCCGTCTGCCGGGACCACTCCGGTAACCTCAGGCTGGTTGCGGGTAAGGGTTCCGGTTTTGTCTACTGCCAGGTGACGGATGCCGCCGAGTCGCTCGAACGCCGCGCCGGACTTGATGATCACTCCGAACTGGCTGGCCGCGCCGATCGCGGCCACGACTGTCAGCGGCACGGAGATTGCCAGCGCGCACGGCGAGGCTGCGACCAGGACTACCAGCGCACGGGTGATCCACGTCTCAGGGTCACCCAGGAGCGAGCCGATCACTCCGACCAGCACCGCCAGGATCATCACCCCGGGCACTAGGGGTTGGGCAATCCGGTCGGCGATCCGGGCGCGGTCGCCCTTTTCCGCCTGCGCTTGCTCGACCAGGTCCACGAGTGTGGTCAGCGAGTTGTCCGTTCCAGCTGCGGTCGTCTCGACCTCCAGCACCCCGGCGGAGTTGATCGCTCCCGCAGGCACTTCGTCGCCGGGCGCAACCTCCTCCGGAATGGATTCTCCGGTGATCGCTGAGGTGTCAAGGCTGGAGCGCCCAGACCGAATGATGCCGTCCGTGGCGATCCGCTCCCCGGGGCGCACGAGCATTAGCTCGCCAACCTCGAGGTCCTTCGCTGCGACCTCGGCCGCTGTGCCGTCGCGCAGCACCGTCGCGGTCTGCGGTACCAGCTTCAACAGTGCCCGCAGTCCGCCTTGGGCCCGGTCCATCGCCTTGTCTTCCAGTGCCTCGGCGATCGAGTACAGGAACGCTAGCGCCGCGGCCTCTCCGACGAATCCGAGGCTCACCGCGCCGACCGCGCTGATTGTCATCAGCAAGCCAATGCCGAGCTTGCGCTTCGTGACAAGGTTCCGGACCGCGCCGGGCGCGAACGTATACGCCCCTAGCAGCAGGCCGACCCAGAACAGTACTGTCGCAGGCGTCTCCAAGTCGGACCAGTCCAGCGCTAGCCCTATGCCGAGGGCTACGCCGGAGAAGATCGGTAGCAGCAGCTCGGGGTCCTTCCACCATGGCCGATCGAGATCTTCGATCTCCTTGTCGGGTTCGTGTTCGCATCCACACGCCGAGCTCATGCGTCCGCTCCTTTCACGCCGCATCCGGGCACCGAGCACTCAGGGTCGATGCACGGGGCGTTTTCGTCGACAGCCAACGTCGCGTTCACTAGCGCGTTGAGCGCTGTCGCGAGGTGCGGATCGGCGATTTCGTAGCGAGTCTTGCGGCCCTCTGGCTCGGCGACGATGATGCCGCAGTCGCGCAAGCAGGTCAGGTGGTTCGAGACGTTCGAGCGGGTCAGGTCCAGGTCGCGCGAAAGCACGGCCGGGTAGCTCGGGCCGTCGAGTAGGGTGATCAGGATTCGGGAGCGCGTCGGATCTGCCATGGCCCGGCCGAGCCGGTTCATGACGTCGAGACGTGAAGCAATAGTCAGCATGTGCTGAATTATACATTATTTGCTGAACTATTCATCACGTGCTGAACTGGCATTGGAGCGAAGGGCTTGCGACCTGCAGAAATTAGTCGATGGGGTAGCCGGTAACTGGGCTTTTGCGGTCTGGCTGCCAACCCAACGCGGGGGCGCGGTGCTTGGCGAAGTTATCCAAGATCTTCACGTTGTCGTCCACCGTGGCCATGAACGCCTCGAGGTGGGCGCGTGCCACGTCCGTGCCGTTGGGCGCTTCGCCCTTATGGCCGAAAGCCTGTGGCACGAAGTGGTGGACGCGGAAGGACGCGTTGTTCACGCCGATTTCGTCCGCAGCCTGGGCGATCTCCAGATGAGTCTTGGCGATCTTTTCCGCAGATGGCCCGCGCTAGCCACCGAAGGCGTAATGCCCGAAGCTTAAGAAGCCGAACGTTCTCATTGGATAGCACTCCGTTTGATGGTGTTAACGAGAGAGTAACTTTGCAACGAGATGTCGTGGACTTTAAGTTCAACGTCTAAGCCTGGATGCTTTCCGGCCCGGGGCAGTGTGCTCCTGGGCCGGATTTTTATGTGTGGCCGGTGTCCTAATCCACGGGACCAGCGAGCGGAGGTGTACTGTCCTCTCTTTTGGCAACACCCGTCACCAGTGCCCGCAAGGCAGCGACGATGCCGGCCGTGATGTCGTCCTGCGTTAGTCCTTCCGTGGTGAGCGCTCCGGTGGCGAGGGATTCCGCGCCGAGGGCCTGAGGCACGTGAATGAACCCGGCGCGGGCGGGCGTTCCGGCCGTGGCGTGCAGGGCCGTGAACATGGCGGTGTTGCACACGTAGGTGCCTGCGCTGTAGGAGACCTCCGCGGGCACACCTTCTCGGCGCACCGCCGCGGCCATGCCGGCCACCGGCAGGGTAGAAAAATACGCCGCCGGCGCCCCGGCACAGACCGGTTCATCTAGCGGCTGCGCACCGGCGTTGTCCGGGATGCGCGCGGCCATCACGTTGACCGCCACCTTTTCTATTGATAGCGCCCGGCGCGATTCCGCCAGGCCTAAGCACACGACGAAATCCGGACTCTGGCTTGCGATGAGCTCGCGCAATTGCCTCCGCGCGGCGGCGAACTCCACGGGCAGTACGGCGGTGGTGACGGCGGCGGCATCGGCAAGCGCGCTGTCGATGCCCGGCAATGCCGCGCGCGTCGGATTGTAAGAGCTCGGCCCGAACGGGCCGAAGGCGGTGACCAACAGGGAAGGCATGGTGCCAAAGTCTAGTGGCTTCCGGGACTAGCCTGGGGCTCATGCGTTTTAGCCAAGAAGAACTGGCCGCCTATCGCCGCGCCACCGTGCCGGATCTTCTGCCGGAGCCGCTGCGCTTGTTGTTCGTCGGCATCAACCCGAGCCTGTGGACCGCAGCGACCGGTGCGCCTGGACGACATCGCTAGCACACACCACCCGAAGGGCGTGGCCGTGCTGGGGATTACCGCCTACCGCAAGGCCTTTAGCCTGCCCAAGGCGGCCGTCGGGGAGCAGAACTCGCCGTGGGAGGGCACCCGCCTGTTTGGACTCGACAACCCGAGTGGACTCAACGGCCACGCTAGCGTCGCGGACCATGCGGCCGGGTACCGGAAGGTGGCCAAGGCCGCGGGCATCGAGATTTAATCCCGCGCGGAGCCGGAGACTGCGGCCTGGCAATCTTTGATGCGCAAGATGTAGTCAGCGGCGGCAATAACTGCGGCATCGTGCGTGGCGGCCAATACGAGTGCGCCCCCGTTTGCAGCTCGCCGCAGGAGCGCGATAATTTGGTCGCGGTTCGTGGGATCGAGGGAGGCGGTCGGCTCGTCCGCGAAGACATAAGCCGCGCCGCGGAGTAGGGCTCGGGCGATGGCCAGCCGCTGCTGCTCGCCTCCGCTGAGAATTGCTGCCGGCCCATCGAGGGGGACTTGAAGACCGACTTCGCGGAGGGAGTGCAGCAATTCTTCTTTGGAGTATTGCTTCCTGGGTAGCCCGAGGGTGAGGTTATCTTCGCAGCTCAATTCCGGAATGATTCCGTGGTCTTGGTGGATTATCGCCGCGCGTTCTCGCCAGAACCTCCGCCTCCGCTTCATCTTCCACGCGGAGGCATTCTCACCGTCTATCCGGATGAGACCGCCCGCCGGCTGCAGGAGCCCGGCCAAGGTGTTGAGCAGCAAAGTCTTTCCGGAACCGCTGGCCCCGGACATGGCCACAAAGCCCGGCCCGGATAGGGAAAACGTTGCATTTTCCACGAGGGACTTCTTCACCGTCCGCGTGCTGCGCCCCACAGAAAAAGTCGACTCCGCGGCGAGACAGAGATGAGAGGTGGAAATCTCCGGCGGCAGAGTGGGGGACTGATTGGGGCTAGCCAATGACATTGTGACTCCTAGGGGAGGCGGACATGTGCTGAGAAATACTGAGACGGACAAAACCGAGGTAGACGATTAAGACAAGGCAGCTTAGCGCAGTGAAGGTGTAGAGGAACGGGTTGGGAAGCAGTAGCGGAGCCAGGACGGACAATATGACGACAACAGTCAGGCTGACCAGTTGGCTTTTGAATAGTCGCCACATCGTTTTGTCCGGTGATTGCCCAGCGCTGTGGAGGAGTACCAGGAGGCGACGGTGAACTCGGAGCTGGATGCGCGCCTGGACTATCAAGGCCGCAAGCGTGGCGAGCAAAGCCCCGAGGGCGCTCAGGATACTCAGCCAGAACAGCGCCGTGCTGGCTACTAGTTCGGCCAGACCGCGATCGGCGGCGTGTACCGGGTAGACGTAGCCTTCGAGGCCGGCAGCGGTAAGTTCTGGACCCAGTTCCGAGAAATCCGCGAAGAGCAAATTTTTACTCGAAGCTGTGGAGCTTAGGAAGTCAGCGTCGAAGCCGGATAGATCGTCCGTTTCAAGCACGTAAAAACAATCGCCGGGAACCAGTTCCCCCGACATTGTTCCACTAATGAATCCGACCGCATGATCGGCACTGACCGGACCAATTTGCGCAGATTTAAGGAGCAGGTCGCCGGATTCCTGAGCCCACAGATCCACGGAAGCTGCGAAATGCTCTTGGGCTGCGGAATAGTCGACCGAGTGGTTGTCGTCTCCGGGACGGAACTGATAATCCTGCAGATCGTGCCATTGGCGGTTAGCAAGTGCCACGGGGCAGGAGTCCGGCACACCGGTAGCTTCTTTCGGCAAAGTATGGCTGAGGACAGCCCCGTGCTCCCGTTCCCAGCTGAGCGCGAAGTCGCGGAAGTTCTGCTGCACACTGGGCGGCAAGAGCTCGCCTTCTTCCACGCGGCCAGCAGGGCCGTCGAAGTTGGCTGAAAAATGCAAGGCTCCAAACTCCGCGAGAGATTTCCAGGTCTGTTGGGCCTCGGATTCCTGCTGGTAGGAGCGGAGCGCAGCCGCTGAGCTAAGACCCGCTGCTACAAAGGTCACGCAGGTAAAGACCGAAATTACTTTCAGCGCTTTTCCCGCCGCCTTCTCTGCGGGGGCACGCTGCCCCAGCAGCGCTACTGCGCGGCGCAACAATGGGGCGGTGACGGCTACGGCCAAACCGGTGGTAGCCAGGGCCAAGCCTATCCCGGCGGCGTAGAACCTGAGGAACAGGAGGGCAAAAGAATAGCTCCCTTGGCGGGCGAGGAATGTACTCGCAAGGCCAATGAGAACTAGGTGCGGGAGGATGACAAAGGTCCATTGCCGCCAATTGCCTTTTTGACTGCGGTGCCCGCCATTTATTGTGCGCAGCGCTGCCAATCTAAGACCGGAAACCCGAAGAACAAATACCAGGGCAAAAAGGGAAACGACAAATAGAAACAGGATCGCCACCAACGCGGGCAGGCGGAATACGACCGATTGGATGAGGTGAAGGAACTGCGTCTTTTCGCTTAGCCTGAGCCCGTCATTCCTGGCCGATTCGTAGAAGTGGTTCGCATTGCCACCCGTTGCTTTGGGAACCAAGACGTAGTCACCGTGGTAATCCAGCGACCCAAGCTCACTGGCCGCTTGGCTCAAGGCATCCGGCCGGTTGAGCCGGGGAATGCGTTCCGGTGCTGGATAATTTTGCTCCAGCGGGATGAAAACCTCGTGGGAAGTCCCGCTTGCGTCATCGGTGCCAGTCAGCCGGTAGATGGAGTAGCCGTTCTGCTCGGCCAATGAAACCAGTGAGTTACGGATTACCGTCGGTGCGTAGTCTGACTCAAGTTCCTCCGCGAGTGAAGTCTTAGGCTCGACGTAGTCAAGACTAAAGGTTGATTCGACCCCTAAGGACAAGGGCTTGGTGGAGTCAACCAGGGCTGTCAGCAGCCACCCAGTAGTCGCGATGACTGCAGCAAGAAGTAGGCTCAAAAGCCCAAGTACTAGGGGTCGAATGCGCATGAGTTCTAGCAGAAGTTGTAGTAGTAGCTGTCCTTAGTGCCCGGCAAATTCGTTGCCCAAAGCTCGGCGATCGACTTCTGGCCGCCGCGGGTGTTGATGCTTCGTTGCCTTCTGTCGTTGACGATCACAGTCGAAGTATGGCACCGATTCACGGTGAAATAAGAACGCGCCTTAGCGTCCCAGAATCCGTACTCCCAGGTACCGCCACCTGCAGGGTAGCGAACTTTCCGGCCGACAGATGCCCAGTAGGTTGTGAAGGCTGGTGCTGCCTCGCCGAGTAGCTCGGCCATCACACCGGAAGCAAAGCCTCCCTTGGCGCCGTGGTCTTGGAATTCTTCTGCGGAAGCAACGGCTGAGTTAGATACGGAAACGCTCAGAGCAGAGGCAATCAGCAGCGCTGCAAACTGCCGAGTGCGCTTTTTGGGGGTCATAACAGTCTCCCTTGAGAGAGGAAATGAGGCGGGATTGCCTCAAAAGGAAGACTACTGCAGGTGAATAAAAATAGGAATAGAAACAGTTTTCTAATTTAATCGGTACTTTTCGCACGCCTTTGGCTTGGTGGGACTTAGGCTGGTAGGGCGGTTGCCGACTCCGGTTCGTTTTGTCTTGAATTCACCGCGTACGGAGGGCTTCTGCAAGAACGAAAAAGGGCGCCTACGATCGGGGGCCGTAAGTTACTTTCGAATTTCAAGGAGTGATTGTTGTGGCTGATCTGTCCAACAAGACCGTTGCGGTTATCGCGACTGACGGCTTTGAGGATTCGGAGCTGACCTCCCCGGTCGAGGCCGTGAAGAACGCGGGCGCGACCGTGAGGATTATCGCCCCGAAGGGCGGCGTCATCGAGGGCAAGAATGGTACGAAGGTGGACGTCGATACCACCACGGCCCTGGCCAAGGGGCAGTCTTTCGACGGCATCATCCTGCCCGGCGGCACCGGCAACGCGGATACGCTGCGCATGGACAAGGACGCGGTTGAGCTGGTGGGCAAGCACGTCGATGCCTACCTGCCGCTCGGCGTCATCTGCCACGGCGCCTGGATCCTTGCGGACGCGGATGTACTCAAGGGCCGCACCCTGACCTCCTTCCCGTCCCTGCAGACTGACCTGCGCAACGCGGGCGCTACCTGGGTCGACGACGAGGTCGTTTGCGACCAGGGGCTGGTGAGCTCCCGCACGCCGGACGATCTGCCGGCCTTCAACGACAAGTTGGTCGAGGAGATTGCAGAGGGACAGCACTAAGCCCTGCTTGACGATGCCCGGTCGCCGGAACCTTGCTTCCGCGGCCGGGTTTTGCATGCCTAGTTCAGGCGCGCGCTCGAGCGGTGCCCCATGGTGTGGCGGTCGATGGCGCGCTTGAGCGGGGAGTAGTGCTCGACGACGACGCGGCGGTAGGCGTCGGCATCGCCAGCATAAAGGGCGTTGATGATGTCTTGGTGGGCCTCGACGGTCAAGTCGAGGTTCTCCGATAGGGCGATCCGCACGTGCGGGAGGACGGCCATGTGGACCTGCCAGAAGGCATCAGAAAGCTCTTTGATGAGGGGGTTGGACGTCACCGAGACCAACTGGGCGTGGAAGGCGCGGTCCTCGCGGGTGAACAACTCGCCCTTGGCGCGCCGGACGCGCATGCCCTCCACGATGGTCTGCAGCTGGGACATGTCTTCACCGCGGTAGTGACTGACCAGGTCGTCGGTCATCCATAGGTCGAGGGCCTGTCGGGTGTTGACCACGTCCAGGAGGCGCTCGAGGAAGTGGTCCGTGTCCAAAACGATACGGAAGACCATGCTCGTGACCATGGGGGACAGGGACATGTCCGCGACGTAGGTGCCGTGGCCGTGGCGCACCTCGACGATGTCCAGGCTCGACAGGGTGCGGACCGCCTCGCGCACGCTGGAGCGGGAACAGCCCAGCTCCTCGCACAGCGCGGCCTCGGAGGGCAGCATATCGCCGGTGGTCAGCCGCCGGGAGCGGATGTAGTTGATAATGCCGGTCACGGCATGGGCGGCGGCGCCGGAGTGGTTGAACATGGAGGGACTGACTTTCTAGCTCGGGGCCGGCGGACTCAGTTCCTTCTAGTTTAGTCGGTGTGCCCGGGCTGGAGTGAGTCGTTTCAGCGGCGGGCACGCTTGGCCGTCGGACCGCGGGTGTAGGCCGTGTTATTCCGACAGACGAAATTACCAATAACTAGCCGAGAGGAAAGTGCGACTATGTCTAAGGACATCAAGGACCTGCTCAACGCCACCGCCTACGACAAGGACGGCGAGAAGCTCGGCGACGTCAACGAGATCTTCGTGGACGACAACACTGGTAAGCCCACCTTCGTGGACGTCAAGCACGGTCTGTTCGGCATGAACAGCAGCCTGGTCCCGCTGCGCGGCCACGACTTCAACGGCGACGAGCTGCGTCTGGCATTCTCCAAGGATCGCATCAAGGATGCCCCGGACTTCGATTCCGACTCCGCACTGACCCCGGAACAGCAGAACGACATCTTCCGTCACTACGGCCTGGAGCAAGCCGAGGACCGCACCGAGTACCGCGACGTTAACCGCGAGCAGGACCGCACCAACGCCGATACCGCTGGCGTTGCCGGCGAGCGCACCGCTGCTAACAACGACGGCTCCATGATCCGTTCCGAGGAGCAGCTCAACGTCAACAAGGAGCAGGTCATCGAGACCCAGCGCCACACCGAGGATCTGCGCAAGGAGCAGATCGACACCGACGGCCTGGGCACCCAGGAAAAGAAGTAAACACTTCCCCGTCTAAATAGAACACCCCGGCAGGCCCCGCGCTTGCCGCGGTTTTGTGCTGCCAGCAGGTCTTCGCCTAGTTCTTGTCGTTGGTGAGGCAGTGCGTGGGCGGCTAAGTGGTAGTGATTAGGTATTTCGGTTCCAATAATTCCCGCTGCCGCGTGCAGCTTGCCACAACTCAAGACGGTGACCCATACGTCCGTAACGCATGCCGACAACGACAAGCTTTTCAACCCGACTTTTATCCTCGCGTGGATCGTAAACTTCGCGCAGTTCCTCGTCTTCTACATCCTGATCACCACGATGGCGGTCTATGCCGTCACCCAATTCGGTGCTTCCGATACCGCCGGTGGCTTCGCTGCTAGCTCCTTCGTCGTGGGCGCCACCGTGGCCCGGCTCTTTTCCGGCTACGTGGTCGACGCCGCGGGCCGCCGGTCCTCGCTCTTGGTGTCGCTGTTGCTGGTCGTGGTCAGCTGTGCTTTGTACTTCCCAGCGCACTCGCTGGCGGTGCTGATTCCCGTTCGCTTCGTGCACGGCGTGGGCTACGTGGTGGCCTCCACGGCGATTATGGCCGTGGCGCAAGCCGTGGTCCCGAACCGCAAGCGCGCCGAGGGGACCGGCTATTTCGCCCTCGGCACCACGCTGGCGACGGCAATCGGCCCGGCCATCGGCCTCTTTCTGGCCAACGGGCCGGGGTATACCACGATGTTTATGGTCGTCTCCGCGCTTACCATCATCGATGTTGTCGTCGTCTTGTTCCTCAAGGTTCCGGAGAAAAACCGCGATTACCGGCCGAAATTCACCTTGGCGGCGGTGGTCCACCCGCGGGTCGCCCCATCGGTATGTTCATGTTCCTGGTGGGCATCGGTTACACCGGCGTCGTGACCTTCCTTAGCTCTTATGCGCACGCGACCGGCCTGACCGCCGGCGCCGGCATCTCGACCATGTTCCTTTTCCTCGATTTGGGCGTGGGGCTCGGCCCGATCTTCCTGGGCATGCTCATTTCTTCTACCGGTTACTCGGCCATGTACTGGTTGCTCGCCGGCCTCATTGTGGTGGCGGGCTGCGTCTACTACCTCGTCCACGGTCGCACCGACGCCGCCAAGGGCAGCAACTTGCACATTGAAGACATTTTGAGGTGCGCCCTTCGCGCTCACGGGGAGTGGGTTCTGGTGCAGTCGGGCGGTGTTGGTGACCGCGAAGGGTTCATAAAGGGGGGATTGGTGCCTGGTGGCCGGGCGGGTGCGCCCTTCGCGCTCACGGGAAGCGGATTCTGGTGCAGCCGGGCGGTGTTGGTGACCGCAAAGGGTTCATGAAGGGGGATTGGTGCCTGGTGGCCGGGCGGGTGCGCCCTTCGCGCTCACGGGAAGCGGATTCTGGTGCAGCCGGGCGGTGTTGGTGACCGCAAAGGGTTCATCAAGGGTGTGGAAGGCATGAAAAAGCCCCCCGGAGGGGCTTGGGCGGTACCGGCTTAGGCGGCAGGTTGCTTGGACGGCTCGATGATGTCGCCGACGCCGTGCTCGGCAGCGTCCCAGACTTGCTTGTCCTGGATGCCGGCGCGCTTGGCGACGATGGTGGCGCACACGGACTGGCCGGTGACGTTGACGGCGGTGCGGCCCATGTCGATGATGGGCTCGATGGCCAGCAGGAGGCCGACGCCGGCCAGGGGCAGCCCCAGGGTGGACAACGTCAGGGTCAGCATGACGGTCGCGCCGGTGGTGCCCGCGGTGGCGGCCGAGCCGATGACCGAAACGAAGATGATGAGCAGGTACTGGGTCGGGCTCAGCGGGATGTCGTAGAACTGGGCGACGAAGATGGCCGCGATGGCCGGGTAGATGGAGGCGCAGCCGTCCATCTTGGTCGTCGCGCCCAGCGGGATGGCGAAGGAGGCGTATTCGCGTGGCACGCCCATGGCCTTCTCGGTAAAGCGCTGGGTCACCGGCATTACGCCCATGGACGAACGGGTGACAAAGCCCAGGGAGAACACGGGCCAAACTCGCTTGTAGAAGCCCATGACTGGGACGCGGTTGTAGGCCAGCACGGCCGGGTAGACGACCAGGATGACCAGGGCCAGGCCGACGTACATGGCGAGGACGAACTTGCCCAGGGAGGCGAGGGCGTCCCAGCCGTAGGAGGAGACGGCCTTACCGATGAGCGCGGCGGTACCGATAGGTGCCAGGCGGATGATCCACCACAGAACGACCTGGATGACCTTGAGGAAGGACTCGGTGAAGTTCAGGAACGGGTCGGCGGCCTTGCCGGCCTTGACGGCGGCGATGCCCAGTGCCAGGGAGACGACGAGGATCTGCAGGGCACCGAAGCTCAGCGAGACCTCGTTGTCGCTGAAGGAGGCGCCCAGACCGATGAAGTTTTCCGGGACGATGGACTGGAGGAAGCCAAGCCAGGAGCCAACGTTGCCGGGTTCCGCGGCGGTGGAGGCGTCCACGGTGGTGCCCACGCCCGGCTTCATGACGACGGCGACGAGGATGCCGATGACTACGGAAATCAGGGCGGTGATGGCGAACCAGATGAGGGTGGAAATCGCCAGGGAGGCGGCGTTGGCGACCTTGCGCAGGTTGGCGACCGAGGTGATGACCGCGGCGAAAATCAGTGGCGGCACCATGACCTTGAGGAGCTGGACGTAGGCGGAGCCGACGCCGGTGAGCAGGGAGGTAAGCCAGTTGGGTTCCTCGGAGGTGCCGCCCATGCCGGCGGCGATGAAACCGAGGATGAGGCCGATAATCAGGCCGGCGATAACTTGGGCGCCGAAGCCGGTGGCCCACTTGGGCAGGCCGGAGGAGCCGCGGGTGTTCTTATCGTCGGCAGGCGTGGCTGCGGACGAGGGCGTGGAAGAGGACATGAGAAACCTTCTTTAGAAATGAACCGACTAGGTTGGGAAAAATAGACAGGGTAGTTCTTTAAATTGCCTGTTCCACCTTAGACCCTGGCAGGTTAATCGCACAATCCTGGGCGCCCTAGCCGGCCGTCGAAACTACTGGCAGAATGGGGACATGGCTCTGCAAACACTGGATGACTCGCAGCTGGAACGCATTCTCGTGGTGGTGGCGCATCCGGATGATGCCGAGTACGGCATCTCCTGCGCGGTCAAGCAATGGACCGACGCCGGCAAGGAGGTGGCCTACTTACTGGTCACGGCCGGCGAGGCCGGAATTAGGAGCCTGCCGCCGGAAGAATGCGGCCCGCTGCGCACCGAAGAGCAGCGGCGCGCCTGCGCGGCCGTCGGGGTCGAGGACTTGGAAATCCTGGACTTCCCGGACGGGCTGGTGGAGCACTCGCACGCGGTGCGCCGGGCCATTGCCGCCAAGATCCGGAAGTTTCAGCCGGACACCGTCGCCATCATGATGTTCGGCCTGCAGGCGCGCTGGGGGCTCAACCACGTCGACCACCGTGCGGTGGGGGTGTCCACGATTGACGCCATCCGGGATGCCGACAACCCCTGGATCTTCCAAGACTTGGACCTGCCGGCCCACAAGGCGCAGCGGCTGCTGGTGGCTAACGACCCGGACAGTACCCACGTGCAGACGTTGAGCGGGGAAGCGGTGGCTGGTGGGGTGGCATCGTTGAGCGAGCACAAGCGCTATCTCGAAGAGTTGCCCGACCATCCGCGCCCGGAGGATTTTATCCCGCAGATGGTCGCGATGGACGGCGGCTACGGGCTCCGCGTCCGCGTCTACGATCCGGTTTAGAACGCAGGAACTTGACGCGGCAACGAAAAGCCGTGGCAGCGGCTCTAACAGGGCTTAATTAGGATAGCCTTTCTGGAAATCGGGCGGTCTGCGCCGTAGATTGAGGACATGTCTAAATTTAGCCCTCTCAACTGGCCTGTCGTGCGCCAGTTCCGCTCGGGTGACGCCTTCGGACGGGACGTTAATACCCAGTCCACGAAGAGTCAGCACCTGCACGGTCGGACCGCGGAGGCGGACAAGGTTGTCCAGTCTGTGTGTCCCTATTGTGCGGTGGGTTGTTCCCAGCGCGTCTACGTCAAAGATGACAAGGTCATTCAGATCGAGGGTGATCCGGATTCGCCGGTCTCGCGCGGCCGCCTGTGCCCGAAGGGCTCGGCCTCGGAGCAGCTGATCAACTCCGAGTCCCGCCTGACCACCATCAAGTACCGCGCGCCGTACGCCACCGAGTGGCAGGACTTGGACACGGATACCGCGATGGAGATGATCGCGGACCGCTACCTGGAGTCCCGCCGCAACGGCTGGCAGGACACGGACGATTACGGCCGTCCGCTCAACCGCACCATGGGTGTGGCTGGCCTGGGCGGGGCGACGCTCGATAATGAGGAAAATTACCTGATTAAGAAGCTGTTTACCGCCACGGGCGCGGTGCAGGTCGAAAATCAGGCCCGCATATGACACTCCGCCACCGTTCCCAGTTTGGGAACTTCGTTTGGCCGCGGCGGCGCAACTCAGCCGCTGCAGGATATGGCGAATGCGGACTGCATCGTCATTGAGGGTTCGAACATGGCCGAGTGCCACCCGGTGGGCTTCCAGTGGGTGGTTGAGGCCAAGAAGCGTGGTGCCCGCATCATCCACGTGGACCCGCGGTACACGCGTACCTCTGCCTTCGCGAACCGACACATCGGTATCCGCGGTGGCACGGACGTGGTGCTGCTCGGTGCGTTGATCAAGTACATGATCGACAACGATCTGTACTTCCACGACTACGTGGTCAACTACACCAACGCGCCGACCATCATCAGTGAGGACTACCTGGACACTGAGGACTTGGACGGGCTGTTCTCCGGCTTCGACCCGGAGACCGGCAAGTACGTCAACGACTCGTGGCAGTACGTCAAGAAGGACGAGGGCCAGGCGTGGAACGTGGAGCGCGACGAGACCCTGCAGCACCCGAACTCGGTGTTCCAGATTCTCAAGCGTCACTACGCGCGCTACACGCCGGAGATCGTGGAGGAGACCTGCGGTATCTCGCAGGAGGACTTCTACTACCTGGCGGAGTCGATCGCGGATAACTCCAAGCCGGATCGTACGACGTGCTTCGCCTACGCTTTGGGCTTTACCCAGCACACGCTGGGCGCGCAGTTCATCCGTACGGCGGCTATCCTGCAGCTGCTGATGGGCAACGTCGGTCGTCCGGGCTCGGGCATCATGGCGCTGCGCGGGCACGCCTCGATCCAGGGCTCGACGGATATTCCGACGCTGTTTAACAACCTGCCGGGCTACCTGCCGATGCCGAACGTCCAGGACGACGGCTGGGACAACTACGTGGCCAACTTCGCCAAGCCGGGCTCGAAGGGCTTCTGGCACATCGGCGAAAACTACGCCGTGTCCCTGATGAAGTCTTATTTCGGCGACAACGCCACGAAGGACAACAATTGGGGCTTCGACATGATGCCGCGCCTCTCCGGGGCGCACTCGACCTACGAGACGCTCATGGGCATGCTCGACGGGCAGGTCGAGGGTTATCTGGTCTTCGGCCAGAACCCGGCGGTGGCGCAATCCAACGGTGGCATGCAGCGCCGTGGCCTGGCCGCGCTGAAGTGGCTGGTGGTCCGCGACTTCCAGGAGATTGAGACCGCGTCCTTCTGGCACGACTCCCCGGAGATTAAGACCGGCGAGCTCAAGACGGAAGAGATCGGCACGGAGGTCTTCCTCATGCCGGCGGCCACCCACGTGGAAAAGGCGGGCACTTTCACGCAGACGCAGCGCATGCTGCAGTGGCGTTTCAAGGCTGTCGATGCCCCAGGCGACGCCACCAGCGAGCTGTGGTTCTTCTACCAGCTGGGTAAGAAGATCAAGGAGCGCTTGGCGGATTCCACTGACCCGCGTGACCGCGCCATCCAGGCGCTGGCGTGGGACTACGAGGAAAACGAGGAGGGCGAGCCGCACTCGGAGGACATCCTCAAGGAGATCAACGGCTACTACCTGGACGGCCCGAAAAAGGGCCAGCTGCTGCCGGCGTTCACGGAGATGAAGTCGGACGGCACCACCTCGGGTGGTTGCTGGATCTACACCGGCGTCTACAAGGACGGCATCAACCACTCGGCCAAGAAGGTCCCGGGCTCGGAGCAGAACGAGGTCGCTCTGGAATGGGGCTGGGCGTGGCCGGCGAACCGCCGCATCCTGTACAACCGGGCATCGGCGGCGCCGGACGGCACCCCGTGGTCGGAGCGCAAAAAGTACATCTGGTGGGACGCCGAGGCCGGCAAGTGGGCCGGCGACGACGTGCCGGACTTCCCGGCCACGCTGCCGCCGGATTACAAGGCGCCCATCGACGCGGTGGGCCCGGCTGCCCTGGACGGTACGGATGCCTTCATCATGCAGACCGACGGCCGCGGCTGGCTGTTCGCCCCGTCGGGCCTGTCGGACGGTCCGCTGCCGACGCACTACGAGCCGCATGAGTCTCCGGTGCGCAACATCCTGTACAAGCAGCAGCAGTCGCCGACGCGCTTGACCATCAAGCGCCCGGACAACCTGTCGAAGCCGGAGGCCGGCACGCCGGGATCCGAGGTCTTCCCGTTCGTCTTCTCCACGTACCGACTGACGGAGATGTACACCTCGGGTGCGATGTCGCGCCGCCTGCCGTACCTGGCGGAGCTCCAGCCGGGGCTGTTCTGCGAGGTCTCCAAGGCCCTGGCAGAAAAGCGCGGCCTGGAAAACGGCGGCTGGGCCACGATTGTCTCGCCCCGCGGTGTGATCGAGGCGCAGGTGTTGGTCACCGACCGCATGGAGCCGTTGGTCATCAACGGCCAGGAGTTCCACCAGTTGGGTCTGCCGTTCCACTACGGCGATTCCGATAACGTGGTCGTGGCCGGCGACGGCCCGAACGACCTGCTGGGGCTGACGCTGGAGCCGAACGTGTTCATCCAGAACTCGAAGATCGGCGCCTGCGATATCCAGCCGGGCCGGCGCCCGCGCGGCCAGGCCAAGTTGGAGCTGCTGCACGAATACCAGCGCCGGGCCAACCTGGACCTGGATTCGGGCAACCAGTTGGTTGACGTGCTCGATGAGTTCACCATCGAGTCCAAAAATGCCGATGAAGACGGCGGCACCGGCACGGACCGGACCGCCGGCAACGTGGCGGACGACGAAGGAAAGGAGTTCTAGGTGACTGACGTTTTGGGCGCTAATTCCAACGCGCTGACCGAGCACTCCCACGGGTATGACTCGTACACGCGCATGGCGTTTTTCACCGATACCTCCGTGTGTATCGGCTGCAAGGCCTGCGAGGTCGCCTGCAAGGAGTGGAACCGGAACCCCGTCGAGGGCTACGAGCTCACCGGCAACTCCTACGACAACACCGGCGCGCTGGGGGCGAACACCTGGCGCCACGTGGCGTTCGTGGAGCAGGGCGACGACCGCATCCAGGAGGCCCGCGAGGAGGGGCGCAAGCTCATCTCGCTGGGCATGCCGACCATCGGCGGCGCGGAGCCAGAGATTGATACCACCCCGCCGGATACTTCGGATTTCCGCTGGCTGATGTCGTCGGACGTGTGCAAGCACTGCACCCACGCCGGCTGTCTGGACGTGTGCCCGACAGGCGCGCTCTTCCGCACCGAGTTCGGCACCGTGGTCGTCCAGGACGACGTCTGCAACGGATGCGGTACTTGCGTGGCAGGCTGTCCGTTCGGCGTGATTGAGCGCCGCGACGACGGGGGCGTGACCCTGAAGACGGACAAGACCGCCACCGTCGATCACCAGGACAACTCCCATGCGGGCGTCAACGTCCTGGCTAAGCTCAAGCAGCTTAAACCGCAGGGCGACGACCACACCGCGGGCCAGCCCATGCCGGTCAAGAACCTGGGCGTGGCCCAGAAGTGCACCATGTGCTACGACCGGCTGAAGATGGGGCAGGAGCCGGCGTGCGCGAAGACCTGCCCGACCAATTCCATCCAGTTCGGTACCTACGACGACATGCTCGCCGTCGCCCAGGAGCGCGTGCGCGAGCTGCACGCGCAGGGCCTGCACGAGGCGCGCCTCTACGGGGCGAACTCGGAGGACGGCGTCGGCGGCACCGGCTCGCTGTTCTTGCTGCTGGATTCGCCGGAGGTCTACGGCCTGCCGCCGGATCCGCGCGTGCCCACTGCGGATCTGCCGCAGATGTACAAGACAGCAGCTAAGGCAATCGGCGCGATGGCGCTGGCGGTCGCGGGATCCTTCGTGTTGGGAGGCAAGAAGTGAGCGCATACGACGAATACCGGCCCCCGCAGCCGGAGCGGGCTAACCGCTACAAGAAATTCGACGGAACCAAGCCGAAGCGCAAGAAGCGCGGCAAGGTAGGCGCCGGCGCGCAGGATGGCTCCAAGGAGCAGCGCATGGCGGAGGACTTCGAGTTCTCCTCCTACTACGGCAAGCCCGTGGTCAAGGCCCCGCCGTGGGAATGGCCGATTGGCGCCTACCTGTTCCTGGGCGGCGTCTCCGGCGGTTCGGCGCTGCTGTCGCTGGGCGCGCAGGCCACCGGCAACCGCGCGCTGCGGCGTTCGACGTCGATCTCCGCCTTCGGCGCGGCTGCGGCCGGCTCGGTCTGCCTGGTGTTTGACCTGGGCCGCCCAGAGCGGCTGCTCAACATGTTCCGCGTGTTCAAGGTGACCTCGCCGATGAGCATCGGTTCCTGGATCCTGGCTACCTTCGCCACGGCGGCCTCGCTGCCAGCTCTGTCCGAGCTCGACGATGCTACCGGGCGCCGCGTCCCCCTGCCGAAGTTCGCGCGCAAGGCCGTGCACGGCGCGGCCGGTCCAGCCGGCGTCGTCGCCGGTGTACTGGGTGGCCCGCTGGCCGGCTACACGGCCGTACTGCTGGGTAACACCTCGAACCCGACCTGGAACGACACGAAGCGGCACTTGGCCTTCGTCTTCGTCTCCTCGGCCTCGGCGGCGGCCTCCGGCCTGGCGATGGTGACCACCCCGCAGCAGTTCGCCGGCCCGGCCCGTGCCCTGGGCATGATGGCCGCGGTCAGCGATCTGGTTGCCACCCGCGTCATGGAAGAAAACATGGAGCCCGAGCCGCGCGAGACCCTGCACAAGGGCACGCCCGGCAAGCTGATGAAGGCCTCCGAGTACTTCATCGCCGCCGGGGGAGTGGGCACCGCCATCTCCGCGCTAACCAAGTCGCGGTGGGGCGCGGTCGCCTCCGGCCTAAGCCTGCTGGCCGGCTCGGCGTGCACGCGTTTCGGCGTGCTGAATGCGGGTCTGGAAGCGGTCAAGGACCCGATGACGACCATCGGCCCACAGAAGCGTCGAGCCGCCGCGCGCCGCGCGGAGCAGGGCTTGGATACCTCGGTCGTCACCCCGGACTAGCGGGGACAGCGCAGTCTGAGTTTTCGGTTTGTCAGCCCTGGCAAAGGGCGGCATAATGTTGGCTCGTGTGCCCAAGGTGGGACAGAACCTTCGGCACAAGCTACAACCGAATGAAAGATTGCAGATTCGTGACTATTCCCCGCACGAAGTCGTCCTACGACAAGCGCTCGTACGACGCCTTCTACCGCAGCCGCGTAGGCCTTGCCCCTGGACCCGTGTTCGCCATCCTGGGTGTGATCAGTGGTCTCTACTTCCTTTTGACCGGCACTGTCTGGGCAGTGACCGGCGAGTTTACCCGCCTGGGTGGCCACCTGGTCGAGGCCCTGGGTACAGATATCCAGTCCTGGCAGTACTACCAGGAGGTCACCACCATGGAGGGCAACCCCCTCCAGCGCACCGACGGCTGGATCGTCGTCGCCATGCTCATTGGCTCCCTGGTGGCCGCCCTCATCGCCGGCGATTTCCGCTGGCGCATCCCGCCGCTGAAGCGCCGCTGGGCCCAGGCCCTGTGCGGCGGCATCATCGCCGGCTTCGGCGCCCGCCTGGCGTTTGGCTGCAACCTGGCCGCCATGTTCACCGGCATCCCGCAGTTCTCCCTGCACGCTTGGCTGTTTACCATCATGACCGCGGTCGGCACGGCCGTGGGCGTCAAGATCATCAAAATGCCGTGGTGGCGCGGGCCCTCCAAGCCCAAGCCGATTAACACGCCCAAGGTGGGCCTGGCGGACGTGCGCCGGCAGCTGCAGCGCAAGCGCTGGCTGGGCATCGCCGTGACCATCGTGACGCTTGTCATCGCCGTCGTCTACTTCGCTTCCGGCCAGCCGCTGCTGGGCGTGGCCGTCCTCTTCGGCCTGGCCTTCGGCGTGCTCATCCAGCGCGGCCAGATCTGTTTCACCGCCGCGTTCCGTGACCTGTGGGTGACCAAGAAGACCAAGCTGGCGGATTCGCTGATCATCGGTCTGGCCGCCGCCGTCGTCGTGACCTTCGCGGTCCTGCTGCTTACGGATGCCACCCCGCTGACCAAGCCGGCCGGCTGGGGCACCATCCTTGGCGGCTTCCTCTTCGGCATTGGCATCATCTTCGCCGGGGCCTGCGAGACCGGCATGATGTACCGCGCGATGGAGGGCCAGCTGGTGGCCTGGGTTGCTTTCGCCGGCAACATCATCGGCGCCACCGTCCTGGCCTTCGGCTGGGATCACTGGGGCATTTACGATGCCCTGGTTGCTAACGCCATCAAGCTCAACTTCTACGAGTCCTGGGGTCCCTGGCTGGCGCTCATCACCTCGCTGGCCGCCCTCGGCCTGTGGTGGCTGGCGCAGGCTCCGCTGCGAACCGACCGCCGCGGCCGCCTCGACGCCCAGTACGGAAAGGACAACTAGTGAACGAGCTACCCGATTTCGAGCTGGACCTCTGCGGCGAATCCTGCCCCTACCCGGTTATCCAGACTTTGAGCGCCCTGCAGGACATGGACCCGGGGCAGAAGCTGCAGATCACCACCGACTGCCCGCAGGCCTTCCGCAACGTGCCTGACGATGCCACCGCCGCCGGCCACCGCCTGGTCGGCGAGCCGGAGCGCACTGGCGCCCGCATGACCTTCGTCTTCGAGCGCGGTGAGCACGTCACCGGCCCGCGCATGGACAACAAAACCCAACAGACCAAGCCGGGTCTGCTGGGCAAGCTGAAAAATAAGCTGGGCCGCTAGCGCACGCTAATCAGGGTCTCGCCGGTAGCCGGCACGGTGCGGCCGATGACGGGGTAGCCTGGCACTTCGCCGATGAGTAGCAGACCGCCGGAGGTCTGCGCGTCGGCCAGGAAGATGAGGTCTTCCTCGCTGGCCTCGCCTCCGTCCAGGTGCGGGCGGACCCAGTCCAGGTTGCGGCGGGAGCCGCCGGGGATGAAGCCGGCGGCCAGCGCCTCGCGGGCGCCATCGATGGCGGGCACGGCCGACAGATCTACCTCCGCCGCGATGCCGGAGGCGTGGCACATCTTGTACAGGTGGCCCAGCAGGCCGAAGCCGGTGATATCGGTCGCGGCCTTGATCCCGGCCCGGGTGGCGGCCTGGGCGGCCTCCCGGTTCAGTGTGGTCATGGATTCGACCGCCGAAGGGATGGCCTCGCCGGTGGCCTTGTGCTTGTTATTCAAGATGCCGACGCCGATGGGCTTGGTCAGGGTGATGGGGAGGCCCGGCTCGGCGGAATCGTTGCGCATGAGCTTGTCTGGGGCCACGATGCCCGTGGCCGAGAGCCCGTAGAGTGGCTCCGGCGCGGTAATAGAGTGCCCGCCGGTAATCGAAATGCCTGCCTGCTCGGCCACGTCCATGCCGCCGCGCAGCACCTCGCGCAGGATATCCAGGCTCAGCACCTCGCGCGGCCAACCTACGAGGTTGATGGCGGTAACGGGCGTGCCGCCCATCGCATAGACGTCGCTCAGCGCGTTCGCCGCGGCGACCCGGCCCCAGTCATAAGGCTCGTTGAGCATCGGCGTGAAAAAGTCGGCGGTGGAGATGACAGCCAGCCCGTACTGGATCTTGACCGCGGCGGCATCGTCTCCCGCGTCAAGGCCGACGATGACGTTCGGGTCCGCGTGGCCCACCAGGCCTTCGACGGCGGATTCGAGCTCGCCAGCGGGGATCTTGCAGGCGCAACCGCCGCCTGTTGCGAATGAGGTCAGCTTGATATCGTCCATGCTCCCGAGCCTACCCGTCAAAGCGCCTAGGATGGCACGATTGTCGCGCCACCCATGAACCCTTCGCGCTCACCGGGAGCAGGAAAGTGTGCGCTTAGATTGCGCTGGTGACCGCGAAGGGCGCGCCTAGGCAGGCGGGCGCTAGTGTTGGCCGCGGGGGTGCTTGGTAGAGTCTCCGGTGGAGGCGTCTGCGTCCTGGTGGGCGCCCCGGTCTTCAAAACCGGTGAGGCCGAGTATCTCGGTCTGGCAGGTTCGATTCCTGTCCGTCTCCGCCAATAAGCTTATTTTTATCCAGGAGTGCCGTGACTGACCCGCGCCGCAACATCCCGCGCACCGATGAACTGCTGAAACTGCCCGAGGTCGAGCAGGCCCGGGCGCACGTGGCTGAGCCGGTGATTCGCAGCATCGTCGACGGTGTTCTCAACCAGGCCCGCCGCGGGCAGGTGCCGCCGGAGGACGTGGCGAGCGAGGTCACCCGGCGAGTCGGCAGCGCCCAGCCTTATTCGCTGCGGCCGGTCATTAACGCCACGGGCGTTATCGTGCACACGAACCTGGGCCGCGCCCCCTTGCCGCCCGCGGCCGTCGATGCCCTAGTCGCCGCCGCCAGCTACACCGACGTGGAGCTGGACCTGAAGACGGGCTTGCGCTCCAAGCACCGCGGACGCGGCGCGGTCAACGCGCTGCTCGCGGCGTGCCCGGCGGCTGAGGACGCGCTCATCGTCAACAACGGCGCGGCCGCCCTGCTGCTGGCCACTGCGGCGCTGGCCCCGCACCAGGAAGTGATTATCTCGCGGGGAGAGCTCATCGAAATCGGCGCGGGCTTCCGCCTGCCGGAGCTCATCGAGTCCTCGCACGTGCGCCTGCGCGAGATCGGGGCGACGAACCGGACCCACCTCCACGACTACGTCGGAGCCATTGGTCCGGAGTCAGGAGCCATCTTGAAGGTGCACCCCTCGAACTTCCGGATCACCGGCTTTACCAGCTCGGTTTCGGTGGAGCAGCTGCGCCCAGTCGCGCAGGAGCATGGCATCCGCCTCATCGTGGACTTGGGATCGGGTCTTTTGACCCCGGATGCGACGCTGCCGGACGAGCCTGACCTGCACGCCCAATTGGCGGCCGGCGCGGACGTGGTCATCGCCTCCGGGGACAAGCTGCTGGGCGGCCCCCAGGCCGGGATTCTGCTCGGGACGCAGGAGGCCATCGCCTGCATGAAGAAGCACCCGCTGGCCCGGGCCCTGCGGGTGGACAAGCTGCGGCTCAACGCCCTGGAGGCCGCGCTGAACACCCCGAGCAACGCCGTCGCGGACGCGCTGCACGTCAGCGCCGAGTCGCTGAAAGCCCGCACCGAGGCGATCGCCGCGGAGCTGGGCGCGCAGGTCGTCGAACACGCCGGGCGCGTGGGCGGCGGCGGGGCGCCGGAGTACCCGTTGCCTGGCTACGCCATCGCCTTAGACGACAAAGTGGCGGGGCGCTTGCGCAAGGGCAGTCCGGCGGTGCTCGCGCGCGTCCACGACGGGCGCTGCCTGGTGGATCTGCGCTGCGTGCCACCCGGAGAAGATCCCACCTTGCTCGCGGCCTTGAAGGAGGCTATCTAGATGCAGGTCATCGCCACTGCCGGACACGTCGATCACGGCAAATCCACGCTGGTCAAAGCTCTGACCACCATGGAGCCGGACCGCTGGGAGGAAGAGAAGCGCCGGGGGCTGACCATCGACCTGGGTTTTGCGTGGACCACGCTGCCCAGCGGGGAGGACGTCGCCTTCGTCGACGTTCCCGGGCACGAGCGTTTCTTGGGCAACATGCTGGCCGGGCTGGGGCCTATCGGGCTGGGGCCGGCGCCCATCCTGCTCTTCGTCGTCGCCGCGGACGAGGGCTGGCAGGCCCAGAGCAGCGATCACCGCGATGCCGCGGTGGCGCTGGGCATCGAACGCGCGGTGGTGGTCTTAAGCCGCGCGGACAAGGCGGACGCGCAGCAGCGGGCGGAAAGCGCCGCTCAAGTTCAGCGGGAACTGGCCGGCACGCCTCTGGCCCAGGCGCCGGTGGTGGAGGTCTCGGCGGTCACGGGCGAGGGCATCGACAAGCTGCGCGAGGCCCTCGACGGCTTAGTCGGGCCGGAACCGGACCCGGCAGCCGCCGTGCGGTTGTGGATCGACCGGTCGTTTAGCATCACCGGCGCGGGCACCGTGGTCACCGGCACCCTGGTAGCCGGCATACTGCGGCCCGGGGACACGCTCAGCCTGTTCCAGGCCACCGGCGTGCGCGAGGTTGAGGTGCGGGGCCTACACAGTGAGAACTCCGCCATCGACCGCGCCCAGCCGGTCAGCCGGGTGGCGGTGAACCTGCGCGGCATCGACGCCGGTACCATCCACCGCGGCGACGTACTGGCCACCCCGGGCAGGTGGGAGGCCACCCGCGTTATCGACGTGCGCCGCACCACGGGCCGGGGCCTGGACGAGGTCCCGCAGGAGGTCGTCGCCCATCTGGGCAGCGCCGGGGTGGGCGTGCACGTGCGGCCTTTCGACGCCCAGCACGCCCGCCTGCAGCTGCCGGAACCGCTGCCGGTCGTGGTCGGGGACCGCCTCATCCTGCGCGGCTCGGGCGCGCGCCACGTGCTGGCCGGCGTCGAGGTCATCGACGTCGCCCCGCCGGAGCTCAACCGCCGCGGGGACGGGACCCGGCGCGGCCAGGTGCTGGCGGGCATTACTGATGCCAGCGATGCCGGGGAACAGGTACGTCGCCGCAAGGCCGTACGCGTCGACGACTTGGCCCGCCAGGGACTGGATACGGATAATCGCCCGGCTGGCGTGGTCGCCTTCCGCGGGTGGTGGATTAGCGCCCGCGCGGTCACCGAGTGGAGGACCGAGCTGCTGGGCGCGCTCGAGGCCTATTTCGCCGACAACCTCCTGGCTGCCGGGATGCCGCGCGTGGCCGCCGTCCACCTCTTGGCCTTGCCCGGCGAGGAGCTTCTCGACGTCGTCATCGCCGCGGCGAAGGTCAGTTCGGCCGATGGGCTGCTGAGCCTGCCGGGGCGCCAGGCGGGCCTCGGCGCGGCGGAAGAAGGCATCGCCAAACTGGAAAAGCGGCTGGCCGATGCCCCCTGCGCCGCCCCGGAGGCCGGCGACTTGGAGGCCTGGGGGCTGGGCGCGAAGGAGCTGGCCGCCGCCGAGCGCGCCGGGCGCGTGGTGCGCCTGGGGGGCGGGGTCGTGCTGGTGCCGGCCAGCCTGGAGTGGGCCAAGGACCGCCTGGGCGAGCTGGACCAGCCGTTTACGACCTCGCAGGCGCGCCAGGCGCTGGGCACTAGCCGCCGTGTGGTCATCCCGGTGCTTGAGCACTTCGATGCTCAACGGGTCACCCGCCGGATCGACGCCGGGCACCGCGAGCTGCGCTAGCGGGAGGCGCTAGTCCTGCTCCGGCGGGTCGTGGTGCAGCTTCGGGAACGGCCCGAAGGCGCTGCTGGGGGCCTCCTCTTCGCCGGGAGCGTCGGGTCCGACGACCGGCCGCCCGCCCGGGGTGGGCAGGGGGAAGGCGGCGCAGTCGAGGGTGACGTCCCAGGTTTGGGTAAGTGGCTGCGGGCGGGCCGGCCAGGCGCTGGCGTCCGGCAGCGCGGGCGGGGCCGGGCGGAAGCGTAGCGATTCTGCGTCGGCGGGGACATCGACGGCAATGCTGCCGTCGGCCACATAGGCGCGCGCGCAGACGGTGCGGGTGCCCGCGGCATCCAACGCCGCGGTCAGAGCGGGGTAGTCGGCCGGGGTGCCGATGGTGCCCAAGACGTTGTCCTCGGTGCTGACGATTAACTCCGCCGCCTTCTTGTCCACGCGCACGATGAGCTGGCAGGCATGGATGTACGCGGCGTAATCGTCTGGCAGATCCCCGCGGGAAGTATCCACCACGGCGGGCTGGCCGCCGTCGACGATAACCGTCTGGGCGGGAACCGTGTTGACCGGCACCAACCATTCGTTAGGACCCAGGTGGATGCCGACCTCGACTGCGCGGTCGGCGATCTCGCACTGCGCCCACGTGGTGGGAATTAACCCGGCGCGCCGCAGCCGGTCTAGGCCGGGGAAGGCGGCGGCCTCGTCCGCCGCGATGGTCGCGATGATGCCCACAGACGCCCGGACCCGCCAACCGGCCGGCAGGGGCTCCAGGCTGACCTCGAGGACCTGCGGCTCGTGCGCCAGGCCGGGCAGGCTCAGCACCGGGGCTGCGGTGATGTGATCCAGGAGGGCCAGGTGCTCCACGCCGAGGAACTGGGCGGGCAGATGGTAGTTACGCATTAGGCGGCGCTCCTGCGGTTGCTTTGAGAAACGGGTGGGCTCAGCCAGAACCAGCCTGAAGCTTAGCGGCAAGCCCTCACTGCCAGACAGTCTATCGAGGCCTCCGCCGCCTTTACCCGATTACTAGGGTGAACGCTCGCCCAAAGTGGAGAAGTCCAGCACACAGTGCGTTATGGTATACGCCACAGAAGTATCGGCTTATGTTTTCTGTCCACTCTCTTATCCACTCGGGAATCGAGCGTCTAGGGCAAGGAGGATCCTCATCTCGCAGCAAGAGTCTTCATCATCGTCCGACGCCGGCGTAGGGTCGGAACCGGTTTCGGCCCAGCGGGGCGCCGGCCACAACCGCAAGCCGGGCAGCCTGCCGCAGGCCAAGCGGGTGCTCAAGGACATTATCTACCCGCACAACATCCACCCGGCGCTGGTGCCCGGCGTGTCCATCGAGGACCAGAAGATCAAGTACGGGGTGGACAAGCCGATCTTGGTGGTGGTCGGCGGCCTCATCGTGGCCTTCATCATCTGGGGTGTGCTGGCCCCGCAGCAGGTTTTCAGTGCCTCCTCGGTCGCCCTCGAATGGGTCATGACGAACCTGGGCTGGATCTTTACCGTGCTGGCCATTGGGCTGGTCTTTTTGCTGCTGATCCTGGCCTTTTCCCGCTACGGGCGCATCCCACTGGGCGTGGACGGGGAAAAACCGGAGTTTTCCACGGTCAGCTGGGCGGCGATGCTTTTTGGCGCCGGCATTGGCATCGGCATCATCTTCTTCGGCCCTTACGAGCCGCTCAGCCACTACCTGTCGCCACGGCCCGGGGCCTACGAGGCCGCCAGCGAGGAAGCCATGATGGGCGCGATGGCGCAGGCGGCCATGCACTGGGGCCTTAACGCCTGGGCCATCTACGCCATTGTCGGGCTTGCCGTGGCCTATGTGTCTTACCGCCGCGGGCGCGTGCCGCTGATGAGCTCCATCCTGCTGCCGCTTCTGGGCACCAAGAAGAACGACTCCTGGCAGGCCCGGGTCATCGACGGCCTGGCGATTATTGCCACGCTGTTTGGTACGGCGGCGACGCTCGGCATCGGCGCGCTGCAGATTAGCCGCGGCGTCGAGGTGGTCACCGGCTGGTCGCCGGAGGGCAACGCCCTGGCGCTGGTCATCATCATGGTGCTATCGGTCGGCACGATCGCTTCGGCGGTCTCCGGCGTGGCCCGCGGTATCCGCTGGCTGTCCAACATCAACCTGGCCCTGGCGCTCGGCCTGGCGATCTTCTTCTTCGTGGTCGGCCCGACCGCGTTTTTGGCCAATATGCTGCCGGCCGTGGTCGTCGAGTACGTCGGCTCCATGCCGGACATGCTGGCCGCGAACATGGGCGAGGGCGAAGAGATGCAGGCCTACCTCTCGGCCTGGACCACGTTCTACTGGGCCTGGTGGGTGTCCTGGGCGCCGTTCGTCGGCGTCTTCGTAGCCAAGATTTCGCGCGGGCGCACTATCCGCCAGTACATCCTGGGCGTGCTTTTCATCCCTTCCGCCATCATCGTGGGTGCCTACACCATCCTGGGTGGGACCACCATCTGGCTGCAGCGCCAGTCCAACGCCGTGGCCCCGGATGGCACCGCCGAGTCCATGCCCGCGCCGGAGGAAATCTTCTTCGTGGTGCTGGACAAGCTCCCCGGTACCGAAATCGTCGCGCCGCTGGTGATGGTGATGCTTGCGGTCTTCTTCGTGACCACCGCGGACTCGGCCTCGCTGATCAACTCGCAGATGACGCAGAAGGGCAACCCGCGGCCCAAGCCCTGGATCACCATCTTCTGGATCCTGTGCATGGCCGGTATCGCCGTGGTGATCCTGCTAGCCGGCGGCCGCAATGCCCTGCAGGGCCTGCAGAACCTCATCACCATTACCGCGCTGCCTTTCGCGGTCATCATCGTGGCCATGTGCGTGGCCCTGGTGCGCGAGTTGCGCAACGACCCGATGAGTATCCGTGCCCACTACGAGTCCCAGGCGATCTCCAACGCCGTCGTCCACGGCGTGCGCGACTACGGCGACGACTTCGCCCTGAGCATCGAGCCGACGCCCAGCGAATCCGACTACGCCACTGGGTCCGACTTCGACTCCACCGCAGATGAGGTCACCGAGTGGTACACCCGCACCGACGAGGAAGGAAACACCGTCGGCTACGACTACGAAACCGGCGAGTACATCGCCGAGGACAACAGCGGCGTCGATCCGGACGACGACAGCGGGGTTAAGGCGGACTAATAACGGCGGTCGACATTCCCGCCCTTTAAGGTAGTGGGCATGCACGATCTGCCCACCATCGTCTTCGCCTTCGGGCTGGCGCTGCTGGCCGGCCTGTCCACCGCGATCGGTGGCGCCATTGCTGTCAGCCGCCGTAACCCGGGCCCCGGATTCATGGCTGGGGCCCTGGGGTTGTCGGCCGGCGTGATGCTGTACGTCTCCTTCGTCGAGATCCTCCCGGAGGGCAAAGAGCAGCTAACCGAGGCCTTCGCCGACGCGCGCGCCGGGACCTGGGCGGCCGTCGGCGCGTTTTTCGCAGGCATAGCCGTTATCGCGATTATCGACCGCCTGGTGCCGGAGGAAATCAACCCGCACGAGCCAGGCACCACCGAGGAAGCCGCCCGCCGCCGCCGGCTCATGAAGACCGGCGTGTTCACCGCCGGCGCGCTGGCCATCCACAACTTCCCGGAGGGTTTTTCCACCTTCCTGGCCGGCCTCGAGGACGTCCAGGTCGCGCTGCCCGTCGCGGTAGCGATCGCCATCCACAACATCCCGGAGGGCATAGCCGTGGCCGTGCCGCTGCGGGAGGCGACCGGCTCGCGCGCCAAGGGCTTCTGGTGGGCGCTGGTCTCCGGTTTAGCTGAGCCTATGGGCGCCCTCATCGGTTTCGTGCTCCTGATGCCGCTGCTGGGACCGGCGACGATGGGCGTAAGCTTCGCTGCCATCGCCGGCATCATGGTCTTTATCAGCCTGGACGAGCTGCTGCCGACGGCCGAGGAAACCGGCAAGCACCACTTCGCCATCTACGGCGTCATCGCTGGCATGGCTATCATGGCGCTGTCGCTGCTGCTGTTCCTGTAGGAGTCTTGCGCGCGGCCGCCGTCCGCCGCGCCTCGCGGGCGAGGTAGAACGAGCCCAGCGCCGAGACGACAATTGGGCCGACCAGCCACAGCGGGGCCGCGGTCAGTTCCCAGGTGATGACGGCGGCGAAGAGGGGAGCCCGCTGAGTGACCGCCAGCACCGCGGCGGCGCCGATGAGCGCGCAGGTGATGATCGAGTATTCGCTGTCCATCCACGGCAGGCCGGTCCAATGGAAGAAGAAGGCGGCGGCCCCGCCGAGCGACGCCCCCGTGGCCAGCGCGGGTGTGAGCGTGCCGCCCACGGCCCCGCAGCGCAGGCAGAGCACCGTCAGGAGAGGTTTGGCCACCAGCAGGCAGGCAAAGAGCGCGCCGCTGCCGCCCAGGTGCAGCGTGAGCTGGATGATATCGAAGCCGTTGCCCGGCACCGGCGGCAAGACCAGCGCGCAGACCCCCACGGCCGCCCCCGCCGCGCCGACGGTCAGCGGCAGGTACCACCGCGGCGGGGTGCGGTGGCGTCCGGCCCAGTCCGCGCCCGCCGCGAAAGCGCCGCCGATGCTGCCGGCCAGCGGCATCACCACCACCATCCAGGCCACGGCCGCCAGGACCAGCCCGCGGCTGGGGGAGAACTCAGGCAGCGTGTAGAAGGCCTGGTGGCCCACCACGGGCCAGGCGGTCACGGTCGCCAGGCCGGACACGGCCAGCGCGGTGAGCACCGTGCGTAGGGTAGGGGTGATGCGCAGCACGGAGAAGGCGAAGATGGCACCGGCCAGCGGGACGTTGTAGACCGCGCCCAACCCGGCGCCGGCGGCGATGGCCACCAGCTCGACGGCGACGCCGCTAGTGGAGTTCTTGTTCCGGGTTAGGGCCGCGGCTACGACGGCCGCGCCCTGGCGCGGGGCGTTCTCGCGCCCGATCGAGCTGCCCGTGCCGGCGGCGAGCAGTTGGAAGGCGGCATCGGCCAGCGTGCGCACCAGCGGCAGGCCGCGGCCGTCGTGTAGGGCGTCGCCGACGGTGCGTACCGGGCCGCCGCGGCGCAGCCACCACCAGCCGGCCCCGGCCAGCAGCCCGCCGGCCGCCGGCACGCCGACGACGGTGGCCCAGTGCGCGGGGCCCGGGTCGTCGTGCGCGCCGATCACGAGCAGGGCGTCGACGCAAAGCGTCATCACCAAGCCAACGATGCCGGCGGCCAGGCCGGCGGCGACCACCAGGGCCACGTAGACGAGCGGGGACTTGATCCCCGGGGAAGGGGTGGTGCTACTTGGCCGCCCGGACATGCTGAATACCTTCGACGACGGCGACGAGGATGGCGCCGACCACGAAACCGAAGACCATCGAGCTGGCGGTATCCACCAGCCATTCCAGCACGCCGGCAGGAACCAGCTGGCTTAAGTGGTGGACGGCATCGACGGGCGCGCTCAGGCCGAACTCCGCCAGGCCGGAGGTCAGGATGTGGCCGCCGACCCACAGCATGGCGGCGGTGCCGATGATGCCGATGATGTGCAGGACGTAGGGCATGCCCTTGACCAGGGCCTTGCCGACCAGGGAGTTGCCGTCGCGGCGCTCGAGCAGGCGCAGGCCAATGTCATCCATCTTGATCAGCACGGCCACCGCGCCGTAAACGCCCAGGGTAAAGACGATGGCGATGGTAATCAGCGTGATAACGCGCAGCCCGAAGGACTCGCTCATCAACTCGTTGAGGGCGATGACCATGATTTCCGCCGACAGGATGAGGTCGGTGCGGATGGCCGAGGACACGAGCGAGTCCTCCGCCTCTGGGCCGGACTCGCGCACCGGCGTTTCCTGATCCTCCATGCCCGGCAGCAGCTTCGCGGCGATCTTGTGGGCGCCCTCGAAGCAGAGGTAAGCCCCACCCAGCATCAGGATGGGGGTCAGCGCCCAAGGGGCCAGCCAGGACAGCAGGAGCGCCACCGGAAGGATGATGATGAGCTTGTTGACCAGAGAGCCCTTGGTGATACGCCAGATCATCGGCAGCTCCCGCTTGGGGTCCACGCCGGCGACGTACTGCGGGGTCACTGCGGCGTCATCGACCACGACCCCGACCGCCTTGGCGGAGGTCTTGCCAGTCAGCGCGGCGACGTCGTCTACCGACGAGGCCGCCGAACGCGCGATCAGCGCGATGTCATCGAACAAGGCAAGAAGGCCACCGGCCATGAAACCACTCTCCGGGCAGTGCTAGACAAATTTAGGGCGAAAGTTTAAGAGCCAAAGCGGGAAATAGAAGCTAAAAAGCAACAGCTAAAGCGTTTGCAATCTACCCCGGATCCCCGGCGGCTGCAACACGTGCGGCTATCGGAAGGCTTAGGCGTTGCCGGCGGGCACGAGCTCTACCTCGTCGGCCCACGTGAGCGGGAAGCCCAGCTGGTGCAGCCATTCCATGGCGTCGTCGCGGTGGCGGGTGATGCCCTCGACTGCGGTCAGGGTGGCATCGATAGCGCCCTCGGCCTCCTCGGCGCTCAGGTACCCGGCGGAGGTGGCGGCCGCGAGCTCGTCGATGTCCAAGACCTCGACCGGGCTGCCGGTCAGGGAGACCAGGTCGACGTAGAGATCCCGGGTGGACCACACGTTGTCGGTCACGGAGATATCCGCGATGTCGAAGTAGAAGTCCTGGGAGTGCTTGACGCCGGGGCGGAAGTGGAAGATATTGGCACGTAGGCGCAGCTCCGGCAGGAGCCAGGACTCCAGGTAGCCGAAGCGCGGGTGGTCGGCGCCGCGGCCCATGTAGAGGCCGAAGTCGGTGCGCTCGTAGCGGTCGACAGGGCGGTTGAAGCCCTTCGGGTCGATGTTGAAGTCCCGGCGGGTGTCGAAGGTTTCTTCCTTGACGGGGTGCAAGTCAACGCTCATGGGTTTACTTAACCTCCACGATGGCGGCGGTGGGGGCGAAGCGGCAGCTGCCTTCTTCGGTGTTGACGGCGCCGCTGAGCAGGGCGACGACGGTGCCGGGCCCGGTGGCGGCGCGGCCCGAGATGGTCGCCGGACCCTCCGGGTTGATCCCGTGGTTGCCCAGCGGGGTGACGCCGCTGCGGAAGTTGTTCAGGTTGAACCAGTGGACGTTCATCTGACCCTGGTTGGGCGTGGCCGGCTTGGTGCCCATGGCGGTGAAAAGGAAGGCGGTCTCGCCGGCGCCAGCGCCGGGGGCGGGGATCTCGGTCGGCCCCGGCACTGCGATGGCCGAGCCCATGGAATCCTGCGTTCCGCCGATGCAGCGGCCGGAGACGGTCGGCCAGTAGAACTGCCGGAAGTTCGGGCCGCCGACGGGGATGTCCACGCCGGTTTCGCCACCGCCCTGGCCGGTGGTATACGCCAGAGCCGCCAGGATGGCGTTGCGGGCGTCCTCCGGCATCCACGGCTGGTAGGCGAAGTCGCGCACCTTCTGGGCCGCCTGCGGGGTGGGCCGGCCCAGGTGATCCACCGGGAGCGAGGAGCCGACGGCGTCCTCGAGCTGCGCGCTCAGCTCGGCGGCAGAAGACGCGGCCGAGGAGGCGGGAGTCGGGACCTGCGGGGTGGCCTCGGCGGGGGAGACCGCGGCGACGAGAGCGCCGATCAGCCCGGCGGTCGCGGCTGACATGGCTACCGCGCGGCCGAGCCGGGAGCTCGGGCTCCGGCGGCGCTGGTGGTTGGCGTGGTCCGCGGAGGAAATGGTCACGATGAACGCAGTCCTTGGGTGGGGGATAAGTTCTAGTAGCAGAAGTCGTTGTCCGGCGGTGACTAATCTGACCCCAGGATTTGTGTCTGCAAGCCTCCTGAGTCACATTAGTCACAGCCGTAACAACTTCACCTGTAGCAACAGTATTCAATTTTTGGCAACAGTCAACTGGAAACTTGACTATTACTTCATCTTTCGTCGAATGTAATGGTTTCGTTACACATCCCAGTGCGGGGCAAATGCGGAAGCCGCTGCGGGGGCTGGGCGGGTGGCGGGGATTATTTTGGGCGATTTTTCGGTGGCCAATTCTGCAGCGAACCAGCAGGCGGGGTATCGTAGTACCCCGTTGAAAAATGTCCCGTTCCTGGGAGCTTGGGCGGCAAGAGCCTGCTCTCAGCAAGGAAAGCGGGAAACCCGAGATTCCATTGAAGGAGAATCGATTCGTGACCCATACTGAGTTCCGTAACGTCGCCATCGTCGCCCACGTTGACCATGGCAAAACCACCCTGGTCAACGGCATGCTGGAGCAGTCCGGCGCTTTCGGCGAACACGGCGAACACACGGACCGTGTCATGGACTCCAACGACCAGGAAAAAGAGCGCGGCATTACCATCCTGGCCAAGAACACCGCGATTACCCGTAAGGGCAAGGGCAAGGATGGTGCCGACCTTATTATCAACGTCATCGACACCCCGGGCCACGCCGACTTCGGCGGCGAGGTCGAGCGCGGTATCTCCATGGTCGATGGCGTCGTCCTGCTTGTCGATGCCTCCGAGGGTCCGCTGCCGCAGACCCGGTTCGTGCTGACCAAGGCCCTAGAGGCCAAGCTGCCGGTCATCATCGCCGTCAACAAGACCGACCGCCCGGATGCCCGCATCGATGAGGTCGTCACCGAATCCCAGGATCTCCTGCTGGAAATCGCCGCGGGCCTGGACGATCCGGACGCCGCAGCCGCCGCCGAGGAGTTGCTGGACCTGCCGGTGCTCTACGCCTCCGGCCGCGCCGGCATCGCCTCCACCGAGAACCCGGGCGACGGCAACGTGCCCGCCGGCGCGGACCTGCAGCCGCTCTTCGACGTCATCTACGACGTCCTGCCGGAGCCGTCGGCCACCATCGACGCCCCGCTGCAGGCGCACGTGACCAACCTGGACTCCTCCGACTTCCTGGGCCGTATCGCGCTGCTGCGTATCTACTCCGGCAGCATCAAGAAGGGCCAGCAGGTCGCCTGGATCCACTACGACGACGAGGGCAACCAGCACACCAAGACCGTCAAGGTCGCGGAGCTGCTGCGCACAGTCGGTTTCGAGCGCCAGCCGGCCGAGGACGCCATCGCCGGCGACATCGTGGCTATCTCCGGTATTTCCGACATCATGATCGGCGACACCATCGCGGATCCGGAGCAGCCGGAGGCCCTTCCGCGCATCACCGTCGATGAGCCGGCCATCTCCATGACCATCGGTGTCAACACCTCGCCGATGGCCGGCCGCGGCGGCGGCGACAAGCTGACCGCTCGCCTGGTCAAGGCCCGCCTAGACCAGGAGCTCATCGGTAACGTCTCCCTGCGCGTCCTGCCGACCGAACGCCCGGACGCCTGGGAGGTCCAGGGCCGCGGTGAGATGGCGCTGTCCGTGCTCATCGAGTCCATGCGCCGCGAGGGCTTCGAGCTGACCATCGGCAAGCCGCAGGTCGTCACCCAGGAAATCGACGGCAAGGTGCACGAGCCCTACGAGCTGATCACCATCGACGTGCCCTCCGAGCACCAGGGTGCGGTCACCCAGCTGATGGCCACCCGCAAGGGCCAGATGCAGTCCATGGACGTGCGCGAAGGCGACTGGGTTCGCATGGTCTTCCGCATTCCGGCCCGCGGCCTCATCGGCTTCCGCACCCAGTTCATGACGGAGACCCGCGGCGCGGGCATCGCCAACTCCATCTCCGACGGCTTGGACGTCTGGGCCGGCGAGATCAAGTCCCGCCCGACCGGCTCGCTGGTCGCCGACCGCACCGGCCAGATCACCCAGTACGCGCTGACCCAGCTGGCCGACCGCGGCAGCTTCTTCGTGGAGCCGGGAGACGAGGCCTATGAGGGTATGGTCGTCGGCGCCAACAACCGTGATGAGGACATCGACATCAACATCACGAAGGAAAAGAAGCTGACCAACATGCGCTCGGCCACCGCCGACGCCACGGTCACCCTCGCTAAGGCCCACACCCTGAGCCTGGAGGAGGCCCTCGAGTTCTGTGGCACCGACGAGTGCGTCGAGGTCGCCCCGAACGCCCTGCGCGTGCGCAAGGTGATCCTGTCCGCGACCGACCGCAAGCGCGCGGCTTCCCGCAACAAGCAGCTCAATAAGTAGTTCGCCCGAGCGTTAACTACCTCATCCCGCCCCACTGCACTAAAGTGGGGCGGGGTTTATTTCTTTTCCAGAAGGCAGGTGCACCGGTGACAAAGCCGTTTCGCGGCGCGATAGCGCTGCTAAGCGCCGGCCTGCTGGGCGGCGGGGTCGTAAGCGCCTGCGCGGCGAACCCGGGCCCGCCGCCGGTGGTGGAGGAGGCGCCGTCGGAGCCCTCGGCCACCTCGACCACGACCACCCCGCCGCCAGAGCCGGCCGAGCGCTCCCGGGTGGCCGTCGGCGTCGACCCGCTGCAGGCCGGGCTCAACCCGCACCTGCTCGCCGACAACCAGCAAGTCGTCGAAGACATCGCCGACCTCGTGCTGCCGTCTGTTTTCCACGGCGATCGGCTCGATACCGACGTGGTGGACTCCGCCGAGGAAGTCGAGCCCCCGGAGGGTGTGGCCCAGCGCCTGCGCTACGAGATTTCCTCGGCTGCCCAATGGTCCGACGGCACCCCGTTGACCTCGGCCGACTTCAGCTACCTGTGGGAGAAGATGCGCAGCACCCCGGGGGTCAAGTCCCCGGCCGCCTACCAGGCAATTAGCGCGGTCCATAGCTCCGACGGCGGCAAGATCGTCACCGTGGACTTGTCCACCCGCGTGGCGGACTGGCGCGTGCTGTTCCAACACCTCCTGCCAGCCCATCTGCTGGAGGAGGGCGACGCCTCCTTTAGTGCGGCCCTGGCCAACGACATTCCGGCCTCGGCCGGGCGCTTCCTGGTCGCCTCCGTGGACAACGCCCGCGGGATGATCACCTTGAACCGCAACGACCGCTACTGGGGCGCGGAGCCGGCCCAGCTGGACGTGGTCGAGCTGCACTACATGCGCTCTTCCCAGCAGGCCGTCAACATGCTGCGCACCGGGCAGGTCGGCTTCACCGACATCCGCCCGGAGCAGACCACCATGGAGTCGCTGTCCCTGGTTCCCGGCGTCGACGCCCAGACCCAGGGCGGGCTGCGACAGCTGCGCCTCCAGCTGTCCATCCGCACGCTTGCCGATGCCCCAGCCCGCCGCGCCCTAGCCAGCCTCGTCGACACCGATCAGCTGGCGCGCCTGGCCACCGGCCGCAGCGCCGATCTGGACGTCGCCCGCAACCCGGTCGGCGCGGGCGCGGATCTCACCCCGCTGCGCGAGTTCGCCGAGAACCGGCCCATCCGGCTGGCTGCGGACCCGTCCGACGTGCCCGCCACCAACGCCGCCCATGCCCTCGTGGACGTGTTGACCAGCCAGGGCATCGACGCCGAGGTGGTCGGGGAGAAGATGTCAGTGATCACCTCTACGCTGCTGCCCAACGAGCGCGCCGATGCCGTCCTCGCCTGGCACGACCTCAGCCTGCAGCCGGCGGACTTCGCCGATTATTTCGTCTGCCCGGGCCCCGAGAACAAGGCCGTCGGCGACCTGTCCGGCTATTGCCCGGAGGAAGCCGAGGCGCAGCTGGGACGTATCCTGGGAGGCGAATACTCGGGCGAACAGGCCCTCGAGCAGGTGCGCGCCCTGAACGCGGCCCAGACCCTCTACGTGCCGATTGTGGACGAGACCCGAGTGCACGCCGTGGGCCGGGGCATCGCGGGCCCTGCGGGCACACCCGCCGAGTGGTCGCTGGAATCCGCCCCAACCTGGAAAGAAGGAGAACGTGACGAAAACTAACCTGGATCTTGCGGGCTACCGCGTGCTGGTTACGCACGCGCATCCGGACGACGAGACGCTCTTTACCGGCGGCACCATCGCTGGCCTGAGCGGGCGCGGGGCCCAGGTGACCGTCGCAACGGCCACGCTGGGCGAAGAAGGCGAGGTCATCGGCGACAAATACCAGCACCTGGTGGCGGACGATGCCGACCAGCTGGGCGGATTCCGCATCGGGGAGCTCGACGCTGCCGTGGCTCACCTGGGCGCGCGCTCCGTGCTGCTGGGCGGGCCCGGCCAGTTCCGCGACTCCGGGATGGCAAGCTCTGCCGCCCACGCCAACCCGCGCGCCCTGGCCAACCGGGTGCCGGAGGCGGCCCAGCTCATCGCCCAGCTCATCGACGAGCTGCGGCCCAATGCCGTCTTCACCTACGGGCCCGACGGCGGCTACGGCCACCCCGACCACATCGCGGTGCACCAGGCCACCCACCAGGCCCTCCAGCAGGCCGGCTGGGCCGTTCCCCGGGTGTGGTGGGCCATCTACGAGCGCGAGCTGACGCTGGGCGCCCTGGACACACTGCGCCCGCCGGAGGGCTGGCAGCTGCCGAGCGCCGAGTACCTGGACAACTTCACCAACGCCGGCGCCGACCTCAAGGTCCGGCTCACCCCGGCCGCCTACCAGGCCAAGCGCCGCGCGATGGCGGCGCACGCGACCCAGATCTGGCTTGGCGACGGCACCGTCACCGAGACCAATCCGGAACCCGCCTGGGTGCAGGCGGCCAACCCGACCGAGGTGCCCACCGGCTACGCCCTGTCCAACCGCCTGCTGATGCCGCTGCCGCGCACCGAGTCCTACCAGCTAGCCCAAGGCCCATCGCCGCTCGGCGAGGGCATCCGCGGGCTGCTGGGGGAGCTAGACTCATGAGCGGCGAGGAGGCGCTCATCCGCACCGACTTCACGCGCGCCGAGGCCGCAGGCGGGCTGACCTGGCTCTGCCTGGGGGCGGCGCTGTCCTGCCTGCTGGAGGTGGTCTACCTCAACGCGTGGATTGGGCCGGTGCCGTTCCCGATAACCATCGTGGTGGCGTTCCTGTTCAACCATGTGCTAACCAAAACGGCGCGCCTGTGGAGCTCGAATACCCTGGTGGTGCTGCTGCCTTTGGTTGTGTGGATCCTGCTCTTCGCGATATTTTTGTTTGGCGTTGAAGTAACTGGGGATCAACTACTTGCCAATAATATTCGCACCGTGTGCCTGCTTTTTGCGGGCATCGCGGGCGGTGTCTGGCATTTTGTCAAGACGAAGTGACATACTATTTAACGGCCTAAAAACTGGATCAGGAGATGTTTTTCACCCATGACTTATACAATCGCCCAACCTTGTGTTGACGTGATGGACCGGTCCTGCGTCGAGGAGTGCCCGGTCGACTGCATCTATGAAGGCAAGCGTTCCCTCTATATCCACCCCGACGAGTGCGTGGACTGCGGCGCCTGCGAGCCCGCCTGCCCGGTGGAAGCCATCTTCTACGAGGACGACGTGCCGGACGAGTGGCTCGACTACAACGACGCCAACGCCGCCTTCTTCGACGACCTGGGTTCCCCGGGCGGGGCCGCCGCCCTGGGCCCGCAGGACTTCGACGCGCCGATGATTGCCGCGTTGCCGCCACAGAATCAGGAGTAGAAGCACCATGAACCGCACCCCGCTGGGGGAAAAGCTACCGGACTTTCCCTGGGACTCGCTGGCCGACGCCAAGGCCAAGGCCGCCGCGCACCCGGACGGAATCATCAACCTGTCCGTCGGGACCCCCGTGGACCCGGTCTCGCCGGGGGTGCAGCTGGGTTTGACATCGACGGCCGCGGAGCCAGGCTACCCCGCCACCGCCGGCTCGCCGGAGCTGCAACAGGCCATCGTGAGCGCAATGGAGCGGCGCTACCACGTCATCGGCCTGGACACGAAGTCGGTACTGCCGGTTATCGGTTCCAAGGAGGCCATCGCGTGGCTGCCCACCCTGCTGGGGCTGAGCGGCCACCGGATCGTGATCCCGGGCCTGGCGTACCCGACCTACGAGGTAGGCGCGCGGCTCGCCGACGCCGAGGTTGTCCGCGCCGACGATATCTCCGACTTCGGCGATGCCTCGCTGGTCTACCTCAACTATCCCGCCAACCCGACCGGGCAAGTCGCACCCATTGAGCACCTCCGCGAGGTCGTCGCCTGGGCACGGGCTCACGATGCCATCGTCGCCTCCGACGAGTGCTACCTCGGCCTAGGCTGGAACGATGACAACCCGCCGGTGTCCATCCTGGATCCGCGCGTGTGCGACGGCGACCACACCGGCCTGCTGGCCCTGCACTCGCTGTCCAAGACCGCCAACCTAGCGTCCTACCGCGCGGCGTTTATAGCCGGCGACCGCGACCTCGTCCAGGAGCTGCTGGCCGTGCGCAAGCACGCCGGCCTCATCGTGCCCGGCCCCATCCAGTCCGCGATGGTCGCCGCGCTTGAAGACGACGCCTCCGAGCAGCTGCAACGCCAGCTCTACGCCCGCCGGCGCGTGGCGCTGATAAAGGCGCTGACGGCAGCGGGTTTTAGCATTGACCACTCCGACGGCGGGCTTTACCTGTGGGCCACCCGCGGCGAGGACTGCCGGGCGACCGTCGACTGGCTGGCCGAGCGCGGCATCCTGGTCGCACCTGGCGACTTCTACGGTCCGGCCGGCAAGCAGTACATCCGCATGGGGCTTAACGGCACCGACGAGGGGATCGCCGCCGCGGTGGAGCGCCTGGGGCGCTAGTGCCACCCATCGGCTGCCGGGAGGGCATCTCCCCGCAAAAGACCGTCCTGCGCGGCCATGTTCCTTCGGAAGGGGAGTACTGGGCCGCCCGCGCCGGCGACTCCCCCTTCGCCGAAGGAGAGAAGCTCTGCCCCGGCCAGCCGCTGCCGCGGCCCGTGCCCGCGTGGTTCCACCCCGCCGTGGCTGAGGAAGAGGAGATCCCGTTCCACCACCGCGTCCTCTTTACCGACGAGGACCTCATCGTGGTGGACAAGCCGCATTTTCTGCCGACGACGAGCAACGGGCGCATCGTCCGCAATACCGTCCAGACCCGCCTCCGCCTGGAATTCGGCGAGGACGAGATCGTGCCCATTCACCGGCTGGACCGGCTGACCGCGGGGTTGGTCGTCTGCTCCCGCAGGCGCGCTACCCGCGGCGCCTACCAACAACTTTTCGCCCAGCGCCGCGTGCGCAAACACTACCGCGCGGAGCTTAGCGCCCCGCTGGATGTCGACGGGCTCATCACCCTGCCCATGCGCAAAAAACCCGGCCAGCGCCGCGTGACCGTCGATGCCGCCGGTACCACCACCCGCACCCGAGTCCGCGCGCACGGGCGAGTGGCCGATCTGTGGCCGGAGACTGGGCACACGCACCAGCTGCGGGTGTTGCTGAATCATTTGGGCGCGCCGATCGCCGGCGACGACACCTACCCAACCGACCGTGGCCTGGACCTTTACGATTTTTCCCGGCCGCTGAAGCTCTGGCACACCAGCCTTAGTTTTACCGATCCATTGCAAGGCACGCAGCGCCGGTTTTCACTCCCGCAGTAGTGGCGGAGTATTCTCGAGTAGTTATTGTTGTTATCCGCAGGCCTGAAAAGGTAGTTCATGAGTGAGCAGAGCATCGCGCGCATGGCGGCCAACCTCCGGCAGTTCATCAAGTTCGGCATGGTGGGCGGCTCGGGCGCGCTGGTTAACTTTGCCGTCTTCGTGCTATGCAAGAAGATTTCCGAGGACTTCTTCCACGTGCACGAAACCGACGTCTGGTTCCCGATTCTAGGCACCGAATTCAACGTGCGCTGGTACAACGTGTTCATGGTGATCGCTTTCCTCGTGGCCAACACGTGGAACTACCAGCTCAACCGCATGTGGACTTTCAAATCAGTCAACAGCGTGTCCTGGCTGCGCGGCTTCTTCCCCTTCCTGCTCACCGGGCTGGGCGCGCTGGTCGTCTCACAGATTTTCATGGTGCTGCTGATGAACCCCACCACGCCAATCGGCCTGCCGCGCGAGATCTTCGACGATTCCACCGGCCTGCGCACCATGTCCTACTGGGCCAACATGATTTCGGTCATCCTCGCCATGCCGGTCAACTTCATCATCAACAAGCTCTGGACCTTCCGCTCGCGGCCCGAGGGGCCGCGCGTCGTCCACGAGCAGGAGCCCGCCTAGCGCTTATTCTCGGCCCGCGCGCCCTTCGCGCTCACGGGCAGGGGACTGGTGCGCGGTTTTGGTTTGCCGGTGACCGCGAAGGGTTCATGCGCGGTAGCGCCGGTCGGCCGGCTACTCGTATGTTCAGCAAAACGTTCCTCGCGCGCCCTTCGCGCTCACGGGTAGAGCATTGGTGCGTGGATTTGGCTTGCTGGTGACCGCGAAGGGCTCATGTGTGGTCGAGCTAGCGGGAAAGACGGCTGCCTAGCCACTAGTTAGTCATCGAATGAGGCGTCCAAGAGCCGCTGGTCGCGTGCGCGGAGGAGGTTGATGATGAGCGGGGTGAAAACTAGTCCACCGAGAAATCCCAAGATAGCGCCGACGATGATGCCGCTGGCCGTATCAAGCTTGCCCGCCTGGTAGGTGTTGTAAAACATGCCCGCTGTCATGATCGCAGCTGGTAGAGCGACTAGCGCGGTGGAAAGAAGACGCGGGGTAGTGGGCTTTGGGCGGGGTACGTGTTTGATCATCCATTGGGTGCTGATCATTTCAGCGAGGACGTAGGGAAAAATCACCACTACGGAGACTTGGGAGAGCTGCCCTTCCAAGAGCCAGGCGAAGATTGCGCCGACGGTGTACAAGCTGAAGACCATCGTGGAATACCCCACGGCGTAGGACTTGTAGACCACCTCCCGCTGGTACTCGTCCTCGGTGCACGCCTCGACCTGCTCAAAGGTGTGATTCGCGATGTGATCGGCGATCGACATGCCGGGTAGTCCTTTCTGTGCTCGTGCCCTGTCGCCGAAGACAGATACAAAGCGAGGTAGACGGGAGAAGCTCACGACACCGCGCCATCGGCGCACCAGGCGCCAGTGGCGCAACAATCCCATCCTCGTGACTTAGCGTAGAGGCTCCCCGGGCGACAGGGCAAAACTTAGAGGTTCCAGTGCCACTTCCAGGCTGGCTCGCGGCTCGCATAGGTCAAGTTCTTGGGGCTGTTCCTGGTGCGCCGCTTGATGGCATCGTGAATCTGGTTGATCACGCTGGGCAGGTTGAAACGAATGCAGTCGCCGGTAAACCTAAGCACCAGGTAACCATGGTTCTGGCCGGAGTTGGATTTCATGCGGTCGAGGATGAAGTTGCGGTGCTGGCTATGGTAGGTATACCCGTCGACCTCGATGAGAATCTTCCACCGCCGCAGCTCCAGGTCGAAGCGGTAACCGGCCACGACCGAGTTATGAATCGGGTAGATCCCCTCTTTACGCAGGGCTCGCGCCAGTTCCCGCTCGCGGAGCGAATCCGTGCCGATGGCGCACTCGCGCAGGCAGGCCCTCAGTCCCTTGGGTATCCGCCCCATCCGGCGCCTGTCCTTAGTTAGCCGGGCCCGTCCATCTTTTCCGTGGTAGTGCGCTTCCAGCATGGGCCCGCTGCGCTCCGGACAGCGCCGCGCCGCCCACAAGGGTTCCACGACCCGCAATCCGTTGACCTCCTGTTTCGACCGCATCCGCGAATGCACGACGCGGAAATTCTCGCCCACGATGGTCCGCGGCCCCTCCAGCGTTAGTGGAAAACTGAGCGGTAGCCCGCAGTGCACCTCCATGGCGCTTCGCCCGGCGAGCGCCGCACGCGGATACGCTGCCAGCAGGCACATAGCGACCTCGCGCGCGCTCGGTTGCTGGTCCGTGTAGACGCCGCGATGGATACGAAAAAGTCGGCCCTCGGCCAGCAGCATTCGAATCCGCCGCTTGCCGATGCCCTCTTCCCGCAGCCGCGCAGTCGTCCACATCGCCATGTACCTAAAGCTAGGTAGCGGGCAGAGTCATTGCCAGAGGAGAGGGCGGAAAAGACCGGAAAACGCCAAAAATAGTTGGCCCACGCCAGTTTCTGGCGGCGCGACCTGCAATGTGCCCATCCTAAATGGTGACGTTGCTACCAAGTGGGTAGGCCGCGGGGGTGATCGCCGCTTAGCGCGCCCTTCGCGGTCACGGGCGCGGGCGAAATGTGCACCAGCGCGCTGCCGGTGACCGCGAAGGGTTCATTTTCGTCTGCGCATCAGCAGCAAGGGCAACAGCAGCAGGCGAAACAGCAGCCAGACAAGCAGCAGCCGGCGCAAGACGCTGGCACACCAGAACCCGGCACAAAGAAAAGGCGCCCACCGCACGGTGAGCGCCCAGCCGGCCAGCTGCTAAGGCAGGTCCAGCGTCGAGGTCGGGGAGATGCCGCGGACCTTCGAGTTGATGAACCCGGCAACCGCCAGCACCGCGAACATGGCGGCGGCGGAGGCGAGCTGGATGCGGGAGGAGGCATCGCTGAGCATGAGCACGGCGATGCCGGCCAGCGCAATCAGCGTCAGCCACGTCAGGTAGGGGTAGGCCCACATGCGGATGGGAAGCTCGTAGCGGGCCTCGAGCTGGCGGCGCAGGCGCAGCTGCGCGACCGCGATGAAGGTCCACACGATAAGCAGGGAAGCGCCCGCCGAGTTGAGCATGAAGGTCAGCAGCCAGCCGGTGTCGGCGTAGTTGAGCACGACCATGACGGCGGCCAGCGCGACCGACAGCCCGATGGCGGGCAGCGGCACGCCGTGGGTGTTGGTGCGGGCGAAGATGCGCGGGGCCTCGCGGCGGGTGGCCAGGGAGTGCATCATGCGGGAGGAGGCGTAGATTTGCGCGTTGAAGGCGGACAGCAGCGCCAGCACGATGATGACCTCCATGAGGCCGGCCGCGAACGGGATGCCGGCGTGTTCGAGCACGCGGGTAAACGGCGAGGCGGCGGCGGTATCGGAATCGCCCAGCGAGGAGTAGGGCAGCAGGAAGGTAATCACCAGCACGGATCCCAGGTAGAATACCGAGATGCGCAGGATGGTCGAGCGCACGGCGTTGACCAGGGAGCGTTTCGGATCCTCCGACTCGGCGGAGGCGATGGCGACGACCTCGATGCCGCCGAAGGCGAAGGCGACCGCCAGCAGACCGGTGGCCACGCCGGACAGGCCGTTGGGCATGAAGCCGTCATCTAGGAAGATCTCGGTGCCCACGAAGGTGTGGCCGGGTAGCAGGCCGAAGATGAGCGCCAGGCCCAGCAGCAGGAAAGTGACGATGACGACGACCTTGATGGCGGCGAACCAGTACTCGAACTCGCCGAAGGAGCGCACGTGCAGAAGGTTAATCACGCCGAAGATGGCCACGCACACGGCCGCGGGAATCCACGGCGGCACGGCCAGCCACGCGCCGATGAAGGCGGCGGCGCCGGTGATTTCGGCGCCCAGCACGGCCACGGTGGCCAGCCAGTAGATCCAGCCCTGCGTGAAGCCCGCCCAGCGTCCGATGCCGTGCTCGGCGTACTCGGAAAACGAGCCGGAAGCGGGGATGACGGTGCCCATCTCGCCGAGCATCTGCATCACGAGGATGGCCAGCGCGCCGGCGATGACATAAGCGACAAGCACCGCCGGCCCAGCGGCGGCGATGGCCACCCCGGTTCCGAGGAAGAGCCCGGCACCGATGGTGGAGCCTAGGCCCATCATAGTCAGGTGGCGGACCTTCAGGCCGTGGCCGAGGGTAGCGGCGGGAGTAGGTTCAGCAGTAGACACTCTTCAAGTGTAAAACGCGCATAAGAAAGGACCCCCGAAGGGGTCCCTGGCAGCTTAATTCTTGTGGAGGTCGGAGTTGAGGGCCACGGCCGCGGCCTTCCACTCGGTGGCCTCCACCGCGCCGGTCACGGAGTGGCGGCGCAGCAGCACGCCGGAAGCGCCCGAGAGCTGAGCGGCCTTGACCTGCTCGCCCGGCTCGACGCCGGCGGCCTCAGCGACCTTGCCGTAGACGGTCACGCGGGTGCCCGCGGTAACGTAGAGGCCCGCCTCGACCACGCAGTCGTCGCCCAGCGAGATGCCGACGCCGGAATTGGCGCCGAGCAGGCAGCGCTCGCCCAAGGAGATGACCTCCTTGCCGCCGCCGGACAGCGTGCCCATGATGGAGGCGCCGCCGCCGATATCGGAGCCGTCCCCGACCAGGACGCCGGCGGAGATGCGGCCCTCGACCATGGACGCGCCCAGGGTGCCGGCGTTGAAGTTGACGAAGCCCTCATGCATGACGGTGGTGCCCTCCGCCAGGTGGGCACCCAACCGGACGCGGTCGGCGTCCCCAATGCGCACGCCGGAGGGGATGACGTAGTCGACCATGCGGGGGAACTTGTCCACCGAGTAGACGGTGACCGGACCGCGGGAAGCCAGGCGGCCGCGCACCATCTGGAAGTCGGAGACGGCGCAGGGGCCGTAGTTGGTCCACACGACGTTGGCCAGGTGGCCGAAGATGCCGTCCATGTTCAGCTCGTGCGGGCGGACCGCGCGGTGGGACAGCAGGTGCAGGCGCAGGTAGGCGTCGTAGGTGTCGATGGGGGCATCGTCAAGCGAGGCGATGCCGGTGGCAACCGCCACTCGGGCGACGCCGCGCTCCTCGTCGGGGCCTACCAGCTCAGCGAACTGCTGGGGGACCTCATCCAGCTGGGTGGTGCCGGACTGCTCCACCGGCTGGTCGGTGTGGACGGCCGGGAACCAAACATCCAAGACCGTGCCGTCGTGGGTGATGGTCGCGAGTCCGCGGGCGGATGCTGAAGTCATAGTGTGAAAATGCCTCGTGAAAAAATCGATGGGAATATGCCACGTATTCAGTTGTTTAGACTCACGTTGAGCCAGTTTAGCTAATTAGCGTTTGTTGCGCCCCACCTGGCTGCGCGCGCCGGTCGGTAGCGCGAAGGACAGCACGATGAGGATGGCGGACATCGCCATCACGGCGCCGATCTGGGCGCGGGCGGCCGGGTCGAAGAGCATCAGCACAATCAGTGCGCCCAAGGCGGCCAGCACGATCCACGGCACGTACGGGAAGCCGGGCGTGAGCAGCTGGGTCAGCTCGCCGTTGGCCTTCATCTCCGGGTGCAGCTTCAGGTAGGAACAGACAACCAGGATCCAGATGACCAGCAGACACCCGCCCACGGCGTTGAAGAGGAAGGTCAGCAGCCCCGGCGGGTTCCAGTACTGCAGGCCGACGGAGGCGAAGGCGAAAATCATGGACAGCACGACAGCGTTGCGCGGTGAGCCCTGGGCGTTGGTAAACAGGAAGGCGTGGTGGGCGTTGCCGTCGCGGGCCATATCGAAGACCAGACGGGAGGTTGCGTAAATCTGGGCGTTGAACGCGGACAGCAGGGCCACGACGATGACCAGCTCCATGAAGCCGGCCACGGCCGGGATGTTGGCGGTGCCCATCACCAGGGCGAACGGGGACTGGGAGGCGTCGTCGGCGTCCTGGATCTGCTCGAAGGGGAGCAGTAGAGCAATGACGGCGACCGAGCCCAGGTAGAACACGATGATGCGGAAGATGATGGCGCGCACGGCAGTGGAAACGTTGTGCGCGGGATCCTCCGATTCCGCGGCGGCGATGGTCACCAGCTCGATGCCGCCGAAGGCGAAGGCGACCGCCAGCAGGCCGGCGGCGAAGCCGGGGATGCCGTTGGGCAGGAAGTTATCGGTGAAGTTCTCCGTGGCGACGAAGGTCGTGCCCGGCCACAGGCCGGTGACCATCAGCACGCCCAGCGCGAGGAAGGCGACGATCACCGCGACCTTGATGACGGCGAACCAGAATTCGAACTCGCCGAAGCCGCGTACGGAGGCGAAGTTAATGACCGCGAAGATCAGCACCGCGATGAGCGCTGGGATCCACGGCTCGACGCCGAACCAGCCGCCGATGATGGCCGCCGCGCCGGTGATCTCGGCGCCCATGACCATCACCAGCATGAACCAGTACAGCCAGCCGCAGGTAAACCGCGCCCAGTTGCCGAAGGCCTGGCCGGCGTAGGTCGAAAAGGAACCCAGCGACGGGCGGGCGGAGGCCATTTCCCCCAGCATTCGCATGATCAGGGCGATCAAGGCGCCCGCGATGGCATAGGCAATGAGAATAGATGTGCCGGCGATGTGGATGCCCACGCCCACGCCCAGAAACAGTCCGGCGCCGATGGCAGAGCCCAGGCCCATCATAGTCAGGTGGCGGGTTTTCAGCCGATGAGGTTTCTCCGTTGCCATTGAATTCTCCAACCCAGATTTGCGATATGTCGATCCCGCTGCAATACAGCGAGTGTTTGCTGGGAGTTTACACGTTCGTCACCAAGGTCACGCCCGCCACCCCCGCCTTAAGCGGTAGCATGGCCGGTTGTGAGTACCCCGAAGCCGAATTACCTAGATCTGCTGACTTGTCCGATCGAGCTGACCAAGCAGCTGGTGGACATCCCCAGCCCCTCCCACCACGAGGAGGCCATCGCCGACGCGATTGAGGCCGCCCTCCGGACAATTGAGGAGGTGGAGGTGGCCCGCTTCGGCAACACCGTCTGCGCCCGCACCCACCGCGGGCTGGACTCCCGCGTCGTGCTGGCCGGGCACGTGGACACGGTACCGCTGGCCGACAACGTGCCGCACCATATGGAAGGCGAGACGATGTTCGGCTGCGGCACGGTCGACATGAAGTCCGGCCTGGCCGTTTACCTGAACGCTTTCGCGACCCTGGCTAACGATGCCTCCTTGGACCACGATCTCACCCTCATCGCCTACGAGGGCGAGGAGGTCGCCACCGAGTACAACGGGCTGGGCCACATCCAGCGCGACAACCCGGAGTGGCTGGCCGGGGACTTGGCACTGCTGGGCGAGCCCTCCGGCGGGATGATCGAGGCCGGCTGCCAGGGCAGCATCCGCCTGCGGGTCACCGCCCGCGGCACCCGCGCGCACTCGGCCCGCGCCTGGCTCGGCTCCAATGCCGCCCACACCCTGGCCCCGGTCATCAATAACATCGCCGCCTACCAGCCCCGCGACGTCGAAATCGACGGTTGCGTCTATAAGGAAGGCATCAACATCGTGCACTTGGAGGCCGGCGTGGCGACCAACACCATCCCGGACGAGGCGTGGCTGTTCGTCAACTACCGCTTTGCGCCCGATCGCAGCTCGGAGGAGGCCATGGCCCACCTGCGCGAGGTTCTTGGCGAGCACGAGAACGTCGACATCGAGGTCGACGACGTCGCCGGGCCCGCGCTGCCCGGCCTGGGCCAGCCCGCGGCCGCCGCGCTCATCGATGCCGTCGGCGGCCAGGTCCGCGCCAAGTATGGCTGGACCGACGTGGCCCGCTTCTCGGAGATGGGCACCCCGGCCGTGAACTTCGGCTGCGGGGATCCCGGCTTCGCACACAAGCCGGACGAGCAGTGCCCGGTCGACCAGATAACCGAGGTCGCCGGCGTCCTGCGCCAGTACCTGACCACCACGAACTCTTAAAAGAAAACTCTTAAAAACCAAGAAGGGGAGCCGTTGCCGATGGCACCGCAGAAAAACAATCAGAAGCACCTTTCTGAGGGCTACCACCGCACCCTGCGCGGCCCGCTGCTTCTGCGCACCGAGGGCGAGCAGGAGTCGACCTACGACCAGCGCCTGCTACAGTCGGGCGCGGACCACGAGTGGCAGCACGCCGACCCGTGGCGCGTGCTGCGCATCCAGGGCGAGTTCGTCGCCGGCTTCGACGCGCTGTCGAAGCTGCCCAAGGCCGTGACCGTCTTCGGCTCGGCGCGCACGCCGGAGGACGCCCCCTCCTACGCCCAGGCCGTCGAACTGGGCAACAAGCTAGTCGGCGCGGACTACGCCGTCATCACCGGAGGCGGCCCCGGCATCATGGAGGCTGCCAACCGCGGCGCGCACGAGGCCGGCGGCATGTCCATCGGCTTAGGCATCGAGCTGCCCTTCGAGCAGGGCCTGAACCAGTACGTCGACCTGGGCCTGAACTTCCGCTATTTCTTCGCCCGCAAGACCATGTTCCTGAAGTACTCCCAGGCTTTCGTCTGCCTGCCGGGCGGGATGGGCACCATGGACGAGTTCTTCGAGGTCGCCTGCATGGTCCAGACCGGCAAGGTGACCAACTACCCGATCGTCCTGCTCGGCACCGAGTACTGGTCCGGCCTGGTGGAGTGGATGAAAAAGCGCCTGGTCGCCGACGGCTACATCAACGAGACCGACCTGGACCTGTTCCTGGTCACGGACTCGGTGGACGAGGCCGTCGAGCACATCGTCAGCGCGCACGCCATCATGACCGACGGGCGCATCCGCGATCTCTAAACCCATGCCACACCACGCTATCGCCCAGGTCATGGCGATCATCAACCGCACCCCGGACTCTTTCTACGACAAGGGCAGCACCTTCGAGCTGGACCGCGCCCTGGCGCGCTGCGAGCAGGTCGTTGCGGAGGGGGCATCGATAGTCGATGTCGGCGGCGTCAAAGCCGGGCCCGGCACGCAGGTCGATGCCGCCGAGGAGATCGACCGCGTCGTGCCCACCATCGCGGCCATCGCCGAGCACCACCCGGACGTCGTCGTGTCCGTCGACACCTGGCGCGCAGAGGTTGCCGATGCCGCCATCGCCGCCGGTGCCCGACTCGTCAACGACACCTGGGCGGGCGTCGACCCGCAGCTCATCGAAGTCGCCGGCCAGCACCGCGTCGGCTACGTCTGCTCGCACACCGGCGGGATCACCCCGCGCACCCGCCCGCACCGCGTGCACTTCGACGACGTGGTCGCCGACGTCATCGCGGAGACCACCGCCTTGGCCGAGAAGGCCGCCGGTTTAGGCTGCCCGGAGGAGCTGGTTTTTATCGACCCCACGCACGACTTCGGCAAGAACACCTTCCACGGGCTCGAGCTGCTGCGGCGCATCGACGAGGTCGTGGACACCGGCTGGCCGGTGCTCATGGCGCTGTCGAACAAGGACTTCGTGGGCGAGACCGTTGGCCGCGGGGTAGGGGAGCGCGTCGCCGGGACGCTGGCGGCCACGGCCTGGGCCGCGGCCCGCGGGGTGGCGGCCTTCCGCGTGCACGAGGTCGCCGAGACCGTCGATGTCATCCGCATGACCGGCGCCATCGCCGGGCAGTGCGCCCCGATGGCCACGACGCGGGGGCTGGCGTGAGAGTCTCCGTTGTCATCCCGGCGCTCAACGAGGAAGCCACCGTGGCCCGGGTCGTTACCGCCTGCCTGGCCGATTGCCCGCACGAGGTCTTAGTCATCGACTCAGACTCCACCGACGCCACCGCCGCCGAGGCCGCGGGCGCGGGGGCGACGGTGGTCAACTGGCGCGAGGTGCTCGGAAGCATTGCGCCGGTGCCCGGCAAGGGCGAGTCTCTGTGGCGCGGGGTCGCCGCGGCGAGCGGCGACGTCGTGGTCTTCGTCGACGCCGACTTGGACTCGGCCGAACCCGGCATGGTCAACGCCCTGGCCAGCCCTTTTGAGGACCCGGGGATCCACCTGGTCAAGGCCCATTACGAGCGCACCCTGGGCGGGCAGGCCAGCGGCGGCGGCAGGGTCACGGAGCTTGCCGCCAAGCCGCTGCTGAGCCTGTTCTTCCCGGAGCTTACCGATATCTACCAGCCGCTGGGCGGGGAGTACGCCCTGCGCCGGGAAACCGCGCTTCAGCTGCCCTTCGTCTCCGACTACGGGGTCGAGGCCGGCCTGCTGATTGATGTCTGGCGGGCGTTCGGGAGGGCATCGATAGCGCAGGTGCCGCTGGCCCCGCGGCGTCACCGCAACAAGCCGCTGGAGCAGCTGGCCCCCATGGCGGACGTGGTGGCGCAGACCATCCTCGCGCGCGCCGGGGCCGGAGTCCCCGAGGTGGCCGAGCGGCCGGCGCTTGCTGGTATCCTCAAACCATGATTTCTTGGCTCGTGCTGATCGTGGTGCTGGGCGCCCTCGTCGTCGTGGGCACGTGGCTGTGGGGCAAGCTGGTAGGCCCTGGGCCCGTCATGGAGGCCGTTCCGAACCCGCAGGCCGCGGACCAGCACAACGATGCCGCCCTCGCCGCCGGCAACTACGCTGCCCTGGAATTCGACGTCGCCCGCCACGGCTACCGCCAGGACCAAGTTGACCGCGTGATCGCGGCGCTGTCCGCCGAGCTGGAACGGTACCGGGCCGCCACCCCGGATCTGAATAAAGGATAGACTGGGAAGAAGCAGTAATCCTTTGTAAAGAAAGTGTGGAAACCATGGCAGCTATGAAACCTCGTACCACGGGCGGAGCGATGGAAGCGGTGGAAGAATCGCGCAAGATTGTCATGCGGATCCCCTCCGACGGCGGCGGGCGAATCGTCATCGAGCTGTCCAAGGAAGAGGCGGCGGAGCTCGGTTCGTTGCTGACCGAAGTCGCCAGCTAGAGTAGGTCTATGCTTTCCGACATCATTGATCTTTTGGCGGATCCCGCCGACGGAAGTGCCCTTTCGGGCGCGGATGAGTTTTCTCGCCTCGTGTCCGGGACCGGCCACAGCTACGACGTGGCCAAGCAGGGCTACGTGACGCTTGCGGTCGGGGCGGGGCTCAAGCACCAGGGCGATAACATGGACATGGTCAACGCCCGCGAGACTTATCTGGCGAGGGGGCATTTCGCCCCCTTCGTCGAGGCCGTGACCGGCAGCATCCAGGACGTCGTGGAGCCGGTGGCTGACGATGTCGCCCCGAGCATCCTCGAGGTCGGCGCCGGCACTGGCTACTATCTGGCGCACACGCTCGACTCGATAGCGGGCTCGCGCGGGGTGGGCCTGGACATCTCCCCGCACGCGGCCAAGCACCTGGCCAAGGCCCACCCGCGGATCGGCGCCGTGGTCGCCGACGTCTGGGAGCGCTTGCCGCTGCGCGATAACAGCGTGCACGCCATCTCCGTGGTTTTCGCGCCGCGCAACCCCGCCGAATTCCGCCGCATTCTGGCCCCGGGCGGACAGATCGTCGTGCTCACTCCCGAGGTGGGACACCTGGACGAGCTGCGCGAGCCGCTGGGCATCCTGGGCGTGGAAGAAGGCAAGATTGACCGCATGTACGAGCAGGCCAGCGGCTACCTCGAGCAGGCCGCCGACCCGGTCGATATCTCTTTCCCCATCACCTTGGACAAGGAGTCCATCCGCGATCAGGTCGGGATGAGCCCCTCGGCGCGACACATCAGCGCCGCCGAGCTCGACGAGCGCCTGGCGGCCCTGCCGACGACGCTGTCGGTCACCGCCCGCGCCCGCCTCGACCGCCTGCGCGCGGTCTAAGCCGGGTCCGTTTCTCCTAAGAGCCGGCGCGCTCCCACTCGCGCAGGATTTCGGCGTCGCCGCTGGTGCGCAGGCCGCTGCAGCCGCCGGTGAAGTAGACGCGCGAGGCCATGGCCACCTGGCCGCCGTCGGCAAAGACCTCGACGGTAGAGCCGTCGATGATGATGGTCAGCGAGTCAGAGTCATCTTCGGCGAGGGTGACGGTGGCGGGGGCGTCGTCGGCGTAGAGATCCTGAAACTTGGAGCAGCGCTTGAGGGTGAGCTCCTCGCCGGAGTGGGTCACGACCGCGGCCGGATCCCCGTCGGCGTCCAGTAGCTCCACCGCCAGGTGCGAGCCGGCCGGGACGTTGAGCAGGCCGACCCAGGAGCGCGCCCGGGAGGACTCGGCGACCGCGTCCGGCAGGCCTACCGCCGGGGTCTGGAAGAGCTTGCCGCCCTGCAGCGTGACGTGGCGCGGCAGGGAGAGCACGTTGGCCCAGCCCTCCTCGGTGAAGGAGGGGTGCGTGGTGGCATCGTCAGCGCGGCCCTGGCCGTTCATGAGGCCGAACAGGCGCGACTGCTCGAAGCGCTGCTGCTGGTCGACCGTGCCCGGCATGTAGTTCGTGGTGCGCGGGCGGGTGAAATCGTGCCCGAAGTCCAGCTGCTGGAAGCCGGTGTGCACGCTAAACACGGTGCCCTCCAGGCGCCCGACCAGGTAGCCGGAGACCTCCCGGTCGCCGCGCTCGATGGTCACCAACAGCACGTCGTAGATGTGGTCGTCGACCTGGTCGCGCAGGCGGATGATGCGCGGCGAGACGACCGGCGGCAGGTCCCCGCCGGCGCTCCAGCCGGACAGGCCGGTGTCGCCTGCAAAGGTCAGCGGGCCGGAAAAGGTCCAGGAGGTGCCGTCCTCGGAGTGGAGGATGACCGGCTGCGGGGCCTCCGTGGTGCCGGTCAGCGCCAGCATGATCCAGCCGGCGTGCCCCTCGTCGCGGTCGGCCTCGGCCCAGCCCGGCACGACGCAGGGGGAGCGGAAGCGGGAGAAATCGGTGGTGTCGGCGGCGACGGTGCCCACCCGCTGGATGGCCGCGTCCAGGGTGGACGGGTCGTCGGAGACCTCGCAGACGCGGTCGAAGTCCTTGTCCTGGGCCAGGGCCACGGTGCTGCCCGTCGACGTCACGGAGGTGAAGTACAGGTTGACGCCGGCATCGACAGCCGCGACGGCGCCGGCGCGCAGGGTGATTTCGCCGCCGGCCGGGGCGAGCACGTCGTCGCACTCCAGCCAGTCGAAGGGCATCTCCTCGGAGAAGACGTGGCCCCACCGGGCGCCCTGCCCGGGTTGCGCGCGGTACTGGAAGTACAGGTGCCAGGTCGTCCCGTCCAGCAGCGCGCCGGCGGGAGCGTCCAGGATCCCGCTTTCCGGAGCGAAGTGAAGCTCGGGATGATGAATGTGGATTGGCAAGAAAGACTCCTTAAAACTCAGACCAGCGAGCGGTAGATATCGACCGTTTGCTGCGCGATTGTCGCCCAGGAAAACTCCTCCACGGCGCGCTGCCGGCCGGCCTCGCCGTACTGGCGGGCGCGGTCGGGGTGCACCGCAAGGGCGTTGACGGCCTGGGCGATGTCCGCCTCGAAGGCGGCGTCGTCGGCATCGTAGGGCACCAGCGTACCCGTAACCCCGTCGCGCACGACTTCCGGAATGCCTCCCACGCGGGAGGCCACGACCGCGGTGCCGCACGCCATGGCCTCGAGGTTAACGATTCCCAGAGGCTCGTAGATGGACGGGCACACGAAAATATCCGCGCCGGTGTAGACCTGCTGGACGCGGTTGTGGTCGAGCATCTCCTTGACCCAGAAAACCCCGTCGCGCTCGGCGCGCAGCGTGTCGACCAAGGCCTCGGTGCGCGTGGCGATCTCCGGGGTATCGGGGGCGCCGGCGCACAGCACCAGCTGGATGTCTGGGTCGAAGGCTCGGGCGGCGCGCAGTAGGTGCTCCACGCCCTTCTGGTGGGTAATCCGGCCCACGAAGGCGACCACCGGCCGCTGGCCGTCCACGCCCAGTTGCGCCAGGTAGTCGCCGTGACGCGGCTGCCAGCGCTGCGTATCGATGCCGTTGAGCACCACGTGCACCTTGTCCGCGTCGATGCGCGGGTAGGCGTCCAGGATGGTGTCCTTCATGCCGGCGGAGACGGCGATGACGGCGTCGGCGGATTCCATGGCGTTGCGCTCGGACCAGCTGGAGATGCCGTAGCCGCCGCCCAGCTGCTCGCGCTTCCACGGGCGGTGCGGCTCCAAGGAGTGGGCCGTTACCACGTGCGGGATGCCGTAGAGTAGGCCCGTCAGGTGGCCGCCCAAGCCGGAATACCAGGTGTGCGAGTGCACCACGTCCAAGTTGTCGGCCGCGTGCGCCATCCGCAGGCCGGTCGACAGGGGCTTGAGGGCGGGGTTGGCGTCGGCCAGCGCGCTGTCGGGGCCGTGGGCAAAGACACCGGCCTCGTCGCGGTCGGCGCCCATGCAGTGGACGTCGACGTCGATGATGTCGCGCATGAAGCGAGTCAGCTCAGCCACGTGGACCCCGGCGCCCCCGTAGATCTCGGGAGGGTATTCCTTGGAAAAGATTCCGGCTCTCATGCCCTCCCAGAATAATGATTAATGCCGCGGCGCGCACCGAAGGTAAACAAGGGGTAAATAGTACTAATTTCCGCTGCGTAGTTTCCTTCGTGCGGATAGGTTGGAGGTCGTGAGAAGCCAGCCTAACGTCCTTGCCATCGTTCTTGCCGGCGGAGAGGGCAAACGCCTCTTTCCGCTGACGGAAGACCGCGCCAAACCCGCCGTGCCCTTCGGCGGTTCCTACCGTCTCATCGATTTCGTCTTGTCTAATCTAGTCAACGCCCGCTTCCTCAAAATCGCGGTGCTGACCCAGTACAAGTCGCACTCGCTCGACCGCCACATCTCCCAGGCCTGGAACCTGTCTGGGCCCACGCCGCAATACATCGCCTCCGTGCCGGCCCAGCAGCGGCGCGGCAAGCGCTGGTACAACGGCTCGGCCGACGCCATCGTCCAGTCGCTGAACCTCATCCACGACGAGAAGCCGGACTACGTCATCGTCTTCGGCGCCGACCACGTCTACCGCATGGATCCAGCTCAGATGGTCGACGAGCACATCGCGACCGGCCTGGACTGCTCCGTCGCAGGCATCCGCGTGCCCCGCTCCGAGGCCAGCGCCTTCGGTTGCATCCAGGCCGACGGCATGGGCACTATCACCGAGTTCGTCGAGAAGCCGGCCGATCCGCCGTCTACCCCCGACGACCCGACGCAGACGTATGCTTCCATGGGCAACTACGTCTTCACCGCCCAGGCACTTATCGATGCCCTTTTGTCCGATGAGGACGACTCCGAATCCGCGCACGACATGGGCGGCAACATCATCCCGTACTTCGTGGAGCGCGGCCAGGCCCACGTCTACGACTTCATGTCCAACCAGGTGCCCGGCTCCACCGAGCGCGACCACGGCTACTGGCGCGACGTGGGGACCATCGACTCCTTCTACGAGGCGCACATGGATCTCATCTCCGTGCACCCCATCTTCAACCTCTACAACCGGAACTGGCCCATCCACTCGACGGATGATTCCAACTTCCCGCCGGCGAAGTTCGTGCAAAACGGCATCGCGCAGTCGTCGATGGTGGCCCCGGGCTGCATCATCTCCGGCGGCACGGTGCGCAACTCGGTGCTGGCTTCTGACGTGCACGTCGCCGACGGCGCGACCGTCGAGGGCTCCGTGCTGCTGCCGGGCGTGCGCGTTGGCCGCGGGGCCGTGGTGCGCCGGGCCATCCTGGACAAAAACGTCGAGGTAGGCGAGGGTGCCATCGTCGGCGTCGACCCCGAGCGCGACGCCGAGCGCTTTCAGATTTCGGCCGGCGGCGTGGTCGTCGTCGGCAAGAACCAGCGCGTCTAGAGCTTCGTTACGAGCGTGACGCCGCCGCCCAGCGGCAGGCGGGTGACCACGGCGCCCTCGAGCTCGCGGATGGCGGCGTCGGCCTGGCGGGCGGACTGGGTGGCGCGATCCGTGCGCGAGCTATCGCCCAGGGTCCCGTCCAGCAGGGCATTCGGCAGGACCAGGGTGCCGTGCGGGGACAGGAGGGGCCAGGCGGCATCGACCAGCGCGGGCAGATCCAGGCTGTGCACGTCGGCGTAGATTACCTGGTAGGACTCGCTGGCCAGGCGGCTCATCACGTCCAGCGGGCGGGACGGTAGGTAGCGCACGCGGCTTGGCGGGTAGCCGGCCTCGCGGAAGGAGGCCTTGGCCGCGGCTTGGTGCTCGGCCTCCGGGTCGATGCAGGTCAGCGAGCCCGACTCGGAAAGGCCCTCCAAAACGTAGAGGCCGACGACCGCCGCGGCCGGCGAAATGACAATTGCTTGGGCCTTCGGCGTGGCCGCATGCCCCGTGGAGGCGGCGGCGAGGGTGCTAATCAGCTGGCCCAACGGCTCGTCCGGCAGCGGCAGGGAATACTCCTGCGCGTGGTCGCGGGCGTGCGCGAGCGCCTCCGAGGGCGCGGAAGTCGAGCCAATATAGGATTGCAGTGCGTCAAAAGCCGTAGTAGTCACAGCCTTTAGTCTAGGCATAACGCCCCGCTTAAGTGGGGATAACGCCCCGAGTCGTGGGTGGCAAAACGGTTAACAGTAAATGTACAGCCCACCGTCTGGAGTTTGGAAGAAAGATGTAGCACAATACTTGTTATGGCAAAAGACTCTTCCTCGTCGAACACTGCCCCCGTGAGCACCGCTGCTTTCGATGCCGGGCAGGCAGCCATGCCGTCCTGGGCCGACCTGGTGGCCGAGCACGCCGACAGCGTCTACCGCCTAGCCTACCGCCTGTCCGGTAACCAACACGACGCGGAGGATCTGACCCAAGAGACCTTCATGCGCGTGTTTAGGTCCCTGCACAACTACCAACCCGGCACCTTCGAGGGCTGGCTGCACCGGATTACCACCAACCTTTTTCTGGACATGGTGCGCCACCGCGCGAAGATCCGCATGGAGGCCCTGCCCGAGGACTACGACCGCGTGCCGGGCAACGACATGACGCCCGAGCAGGCCTACACCGTGGCCAACCTGGACCCGGCCCTGCAAGCCGCGCTGGACTCGCTGAGCCCTGAGTTCCGCGTCGTTGTCGTGCTCTGCGACGTCGTGGGCATGAGCTACGACGAAATCGCCGAAACCCTGGGCGTCAAGATGGGCACCGTGCGCTCACGCATCCACCGCGGCCGGTCCCAGCTGCGTGCGGCGATCGAGTCCGCCGCGGCTAACGATGCCGACGCTCGCCTCCTGCTTCCCACCAAGTCCTAGGAAAATTCCTTAGGCTGTTGATAGGACTAGTACTTCGGGGCTGAAAGGAGGCCAAAGCTGTGCACCCGCATGTTTCGCGCTTTTCTTCGCTGGGCTCGGCTGGAGCTGCCGGCTCGGCTGGCTCGGCCGGTTCAGCTGGGATTGCGCGGGCCCGCAAGATCCGGGATAAGGCCAAGGCGCGGGCGCGCCGCATGGACACCATCGGGCACTTGGGTCCCGAGGCGGTCGTAGCCTTCGTCGACGGCGAGATGGAGCGCAAGGCCGTCCACCGCGTGCGCGTGCACCTAGTCCACTGCGCCGAGTGCCGCCGCGAGGTCCACGTGCAGCGCGGCGCCTCGGAATGGGTGCGCATGTGCAACATCGACCACCAGGTGCGCGCGCCGCATTCGCTGGTGGATAAGCTGACCAGCATTGCGAGCTCCGCGGTAGGCCCCGGCCCGGACGCCTCCACTCCGACCTACCATCCGGAACAGGATCTGCTCGATCGGTTGGAGATGATGGTGCGGGCGATTAGGCACAACCAGGGCCGCGGAGAGAGACTAGAGTAAGTCACGTGTTTTCGAATTTAGGCGTTACCGAGATCGTGGTGATCGTGCTGATCGCCGTCGTCGTCATCGGGCCGGAGCGGCTGCCCGGCGTGCTCCAGGACGTGCGCGCCGCGATCTTCGCCGCGCGGCGGGCCATCAACAACGCCAAGGCCGAGCTCAACGGTGAGGTGGGGGAGTTCTCCAAGGAGTTCGACGACCTGCGCGGACCGCTCAACCAGGCCATGGAGTGGGGACGGCTCGGGCCCCGCGGCGTGCTGACCAAGGCGCTTTTCGACGGCGACGACAGCGCCTGGGACGACTTCAACCCGAAGAAATTCTTAGACGAGCCGGCCGCGAAGGTCGAGCAGCGCGAGGAAAGCTACAGCCCGTACACCGACCAGCCGCGCGAGACCAACACCGCGGCGGCCGCGCAGGGCTTCGACTATTCGCAGATTTATGCTGCCGATGCCACCCCCGCGCCGCAGACTGAAACGCCGCAGGCTGAGCCACGACAGGCGGAGTCGCGGCCGGCGGAGCAGCGTCGCGAGGAGCCCCGCCCCGACCAGCCGTCGGGCTTTAGCTGGTCGGATATCAGCTAGCGCTTAGTGGCGAGTAACGCCCAGGCCGAGCGGCTTGCCGGCCAGGGAATCCTTGCGCACCGCGATCTTGTCCGCGATGGCGGCAACGGCCTGTGCTGCGGCCGAGTCCGGGGCCTGCTCGAGGATGGGAACGCCGGCATCGCCGCCGGTGCGCAGCGCCGGATCCAGCGGGATCTGACCCAGCAGCGGGACCTCGTGGCCCAAAAGGGTGCTCAGCCGGTCGGCGACGATCTGGCCGCCGCCGCTGCCGAAGATATCCATCGTGGTACCGTCCGGCATGACCATCGCGCCCATGTTCTCGATGACGCCGGCCACGCGCTGGCGCGTCTGCTGGGAGATGGAGCCGGCGCGCTCGGCGACCTCCGCGGCCGCGGCCTGCGGGGTGGTGACGATAAGCAGCTCGGCGTTGGGGATTAGCTGAGCTACCGAGAGCGCGACATCGCCGGTGCCGGGCGGGAGATCCAGCAGCAGCACGTCCAGATCGCCCCAGAAGACGTCGACCAAGAACTGCTGGAGGGCGCGGTGGAGCATCGGCCCGCGCCAGACGACGGGCGCGTTGCCCTCGACGAACTGCCCGATGGAGATGTGCTTAATATCGTGCGCGATGGGCGGTAGCAGCATCTCCTCGTCCAGTACGGTGGGGCCCGCGGTGGAGCCCAGCAGACCGGGGACGGAGTGGCCGTAGATGTCGGCATCGATAATGCCTACCTTGAGGCCCTTGCGCTGCAGGGCGGAGGCCAGGTTGACGGTAACCGAGGACTTGCCCACGCCGCCCTTGCCCGAGGCCACCGCGAAGACGCGGGTGGTCGAATCGGGCTTCGCGAACGGGATCTCCGGCTCGGCCTTGCCGCCGCGGAGCTTCTTTTTAAGCTCGAGGCGCTGCTCGTCGTTCATCGCATCCAGCGTCACGGTGACATCGCCGACGCCCTCGATGTCCTCTAACGCCGCCTGGGTGTTGGACTGGATAGTGTTTTTCATCGGGCAGCCGGCGATGGTCAGGTAGATTTCCACGGCGACGTCGTTGCCGTCGATGGCAATGGACTTGACCATGTCGAGTTCAGTAATCGGGCGCCCGATTTCGGGATCCTCTACGCGGGAGAGCGCGCTGCGGACAGCGGATTCGGTTAGTGTACTAGTCATATCATGAACCATCGTAGTAACCGGGCGGGGAAAAATACACGTCGGGGCACGCGGTGTAAGATGACAGGGGAATTTCAACGTTTGGAGGAGACTCGATGCGTGTGCAAGCCGGTGCCGCCTGCCTCGTCGCCGCGGCGGTGGCCTTGAGCAAGTGCGCGGAGGCCGAACCCGGCAGCTCCGCCGACCCGCGGGAGGAGGCGGACATCCGCATCCTGGTGGATTCGCAGGACACGGAGGGCCAGGTCGTCGCCGAGATCTTCAAGCAAGCCTTCGCCCGCAACGATCGTAACGCCGAGCTGGTCGTCGAAGACAACACGGCCGGTTCCTCGCTGGTGGAAAAGATGGGCGAGGAAGGCAATTTCTGGGCTGCCTGCACCGGCGATGCCCTCTACGCCCTCGACCCCGACCGCGCCCGGGAGATGGAGCAGGACTTCACCGCCGGCGAGGCCGGCCGGGACGAGGACCGCAACGGGCAAACGCACATCGCGATGATGGAATCGCTACCCACCACGCTGACCACCGTCGACCCGTCCACCGCGCAGGGCTGCAGCGCGAGCCCCGCCAGCGAGCTGCCCCAGAACTACAGCCCCATCTTCACGAAAGGCCTTTTGGACCGGGAGGAAAAAGAGATGCTGGGCTCGTTGTCGAAGTTCCTCATCGAGCAGGACATCGACGAGCTCGTCGAGGAGATCGAGTCCGGCGGCGACGACATCGAGAAGATCGTTTCCCGCTGGAGCCAGAACAGCGTCCCCGAAGGCGAATTGGACGCCAACAGCGACTCGGATTCCACCGAGGAGTAGTGTGCCGGTAGATAGCGCCCCGGCCTGTGGATAACTCCGCGGTCTATGCGCCCGCAAGCAGGATGACGCCTGGCGCTGATAGAAAACCCGGTCTGCGCCTGGCCGGACTGCCTGGTCGGCGGCGAAGAGTGTCAGATACACCACCTGAGAGCCTGGGAGCGGGGAGGGCCGACCAACATGGACAACCTGGTGACCTTGTGCCCGCACCACAACGGCGCGAACGATGACTCGGGACGCGGCGGGCCGGCATCGCGGGGCAGGATGGCCCGGGTGCGTGGAAAGGCGGTGTGGATACCGCCCCGGTAGGCCCGCCGAGAAACTAAAAAACGACCCGCCGCCTCCCTAGTTGAGGGAGGGGCAGCGGGCCGGCTAGTTGGCGTGCCTAGAGCGCGGTCTAGACGTCGAAGGCCTCATCGAGCAGGTTCTTCTGCTCGAGCTGGTGGACCTTGGACACGCCGGTGGCAGTCGAGGACTGCGCGCGGCGGGAAACGCGGACCAGTTCCGGCATGTCCGGAATCAGCTCGCGCAGGTGCTCGTTGTAGAACGGCCACGGGCCCTGGTTGGCCGGCTCGTCCTGGACGAAGCGCACCTGGGTGGCGTTCGGATAGGACTCGAAGGCCTCACGCAGGCGGTTGAACGGGATCGGGTGCAGCATCTCGACGCGCACGATGGCGATGTCGTCGCGGCCGTCCTTCTCCCGCTTCTTCTCCAGGTCGTAATAGATCTTGCCGGAGCAGAGCATGATGGTCTTGACCTTGTCTGGGTCGCCGACGAGCTTGCCGTTGTGATCCACCTGGTTCGGGTCGTTGATGACCGAGCGGAAGGAGGTCACCTCGGTGAAGTCCTCCACGGCCGAGGTCGCCTGCTTGTTACGCAGCATGGACTTCGGGGTGAAAACGACCAGCGGACGCTTCATCGTGCCGAGCGCCTGGCGGCGCAGCAGGTGGAAGTGGTTGGCCGGGGTGGTCGGCTGGGCCACGGTCATCGAGCCCTCGGCGCACAGCTGCAGGTAGCGCTCGATACGGGCGGAGGAGTGGTCCGGGCCCTGGCCCTCGTAGCCGTGCGGCAGCAGCAGCACGAGCGAGGAGGTCTGGCCCCACTTGGCCTCGCCGGAGGCGACGTACTCATCGATGATGGTCTGTGCACCGTTGGCGAAGTCGCCGAACTGTGCCTCCCAGGCCACCAGGGCGTCCTGGTTGCCCAGGGAGTAGCCGTACTCGAAGCCCATGCCGGCGAACTCGGTCAGGGCGGAGTTGTAGATGAGGAACTTGCCGCCGTTGCCCTTGGCGTCGGCCAGTTGGTTGAGCGGGTTGTACTCCTCGCCGGTCTCCGGGTCGAACAGGACCGCGTGGCGCTGGGTGAAGGTACCGCGGCGGGTATCTTCACCGGCGATGCGGATGACCTTGCCGGAGTTAGCCAGCGAGCCGAAGGCGAGCAGCTCGCCCCAGCCCCAGTCGATGCCGCCTTCCTGAGCGGTCTTGGCGCGTTCCTTGGCCACCTTGGACACGCGCTTGTGCAGGTCGAAGCCCTCCGGCGGGTTGACGAAAGCCTGGCCCAGCTCGTTCATCTCCTCGGCGGTGATGGAGGTGTCCAGACCGCGGGTCAGCTCCTGGGAGGAGGTGATGCCGGTCTGCTCCTGCGGGCCGGTCTTTTCGGCTTCCTTGACCTCGGTGAACACGGACTCCATCTGGTCGTGGAAGTCGCGGGCTGCGGCCTCGGCATCCTCCGCGGAGAGGTCGCCACGGCCGATCAGGTCCTCGGTGTAGGACTCGCGCACGCCCTTGTGGTCGTTGATGAGGTCGTAGAGGACCGGCTGGGTCATCGACGGGTCGTCGGCCTCGTTGTGGCCGCGCAGGCGGTAGCACAGCAGGTCGATGAAGACGTCCTTGCCGAACTGGCGGCGGTACTCGGTAGCCAGCTGGCCGACCCAGACGACGGCCTCCGGGTCGTCGCCGTTGACGTGGAAGACCGGGCAGTCGAAGCCCTTGGCCAGGTCGGTGGCGTAGTGGGTCGAGCGGCCGGAATCCGGGGTGGTGGTGAAACCGATCTGGTTGTTGACCACGATGTGGATGGTGCCGCCGACGGTGTAGCCGCGCAGATTGGACAGGTTGATGGTCTCCTGGACGACGCCCAGGCCGGTGAAGGAGGCATCGCCGTGCAGCATCAGCGGGACGACGGAGTAGCCCTCGTCGCCTTGGTCGATGATGTCCTGCTTGGCGCGGGCCATGCCGACCAGTACCGGGTCGACGGCCTCCAGGTGGGACGGGTTGGCGGTCAGGGAGACCTTAATCTCGCCGTCGCCGAACATCTGGAGGTGCTCGCCGCTGGCGCCCAGGTGGTACTTGACGTCACCGGAGCCGCCCAGCTGGCCGCCGCGGTAGTTTCCATCGAACTCTTCGAAGAGCTCGGCCAGTGGCTTGCCCACGATGTTGAACAGGACGTTCAGGCGGCCGCGGTGCGGCATGCCGATGACGACCTCGTCCAAGCCCTGCCCGGCGGCGGTGTCGATGATGGAGTCCATCAGCGGGATGAGGGACTCGGCGCCCTCCAGGGAGAAGCGCTTCTGGCCGACGTACTTGGTCTGCAGGAAGTTCTCGAAAGCCTCGGCGGCGTTGACCTTCTGCAGGATGTACTTCTGCTCGGCGTTGGTCGGCTTGGGCATGCCGTCCTCGAGGCGATCTTGCAGCCAGCTGCGCTCGTCGCGGTCGAGGATGTGGGCGTATTCGGAGCCGACCTTCAGGGTGTAGGCCGAACGCAGGCGGGACAGGACCTCGCGTAGCGTCATGGACTCCTTGCCGCCGAAGCCGCCGACGTTGAAGGTGCGGTCCAGATCCCAGATGGTCAGGCCGTGGGTGGACATGTCCAGGTCACGGTGATCCGGCGACGGCAGGCCCGGCTGGTGCCAGCCCAGCGGGTTGACGTCGGCCAGCAGGTGGCCGCGGGAGCGGTAGGCCTCGATGAGTTGCATGACGCGGGTGTTCTTGTCCACGCCGGAGTTCGGGACGTCCTGGGCCCAGCGGAACGGCTGGTAGGGAACGCCCATCTCGGCGAAGAGCTCGTCCCAGAACTTGTCGTCGACCAGCAGCTGGCCGATGGTGCGCAGGAACTCGCCGGACTCGGCGCCCTGGATGACGCGGTGGTCGTAGGTGGAGGTCAGGGTGACCAGGCGGCCCACGCCCAGGTCCGCCAGGCGGTCGGCGGAAGCGCCGGCGAACTCGGCCGGGTAGTCCATGGAGCCCACGCCGATGATGGAGCCGGAGCCCTTGGTCAGGCGGGCGATGGAGTGACGCGTGCCGATGCCGCCCGGGTTAGTCAGGTTGATGGTCACGCCGGAGAAGTCGTCCATCGTCAGCTTGCCGTTGCGGGAACGGGTGACGATGTCCTCGTAGGCGTCGACGAACTCGGAAAAGCCCTTGTTTTCACATTCCTTGATGGCGGCGACGACCAACGCGCGGGAGCCATCCTTTTGCGGCAGGTCGATGGCCAGGCCCAAGTTGATGTGCTCAGGCTGGACGACGGTCGGCTTGCCGTCGGAGACCTCGTAGCGCACGTTCATGGCCGGGTGAATCTGGGTGGCCTTAACCAGGGCGTAGCCGATGATGTGCGTAAAGGAGATCTTGCCACCGCGGGTGCGCTTGAGGTGATCGTTGATCATGGAGCGGTTTTCCCACATGAGCTTGACCGGCATGTCGCGCACGGTGGTTGCGGTCGGGATCTCCAACGACTCGTCCATGTTCTTGGCGATGGCCTTGAAGGTACCCTTCAGCGGCTTCTGGCCCGGTTCGGGGGTAGCGCCGATGCGATCCAGGGGTGAAGTCGGGGCCTTTTCCTTAGCCGGAGTGTTGGCCTTGGCGGATTCCTTCTGCGCCTTCTTTACACCCTTGGAGACCTCAGTCTCGCGGACGTTCTGCTTGGTCTTGGCAGTCGTGCCTTCAGATTCCTTGGCTGCCTTCGCCGGCTTGTCCTTCTTCGGCTGGGTCGACCCAGATTTGCCAGCGTCAGCCGACTTTTTAGGGGCGCCGTTGGCCTCGAAAAACTCCCGCCATTCCTTATCTACGGAGGATGGATCTTGGGAATACTGCTGGAACTGTTCGTCAATCAGCCACGCGTTCGGGCCGAATATATTCGACTTGCTCACGGCAGGTGCTCGCCTCTTTTCCTTTAGCTTTGTCGGGTAGTCACATCAACTTTAGTGGTAAACATCCACGGCGGGGGTAATGCCCCCAGCAAAGTGGTCCGCTCCCAATGATACGGGGCGAAACCGTGCTGACAATCTTGTTTCCTAATTGGTGATCGCGGGCAGCGGATCGAGGTTGGCGCGCGCGTGATCGATGACCTGTCGAGCCAGCTTGCGGTTGGCCACCGAGCCCAAAACCGCGCCGATTCCCAGCGGCATCAGCTTGGAGACCCACGCCCACTTGAAACGCTTGGTGATCTGCTTGGCAAAGAGCTTGCCCAGGCGCGCGTTCATCCCGGACAGGGTAGGGGCGGAAAAACGCGTCAGCGATGCCGCGCTCGACAGGCTCGCGCCTTGGCCCAGGTCCCCGACGATGGTGTCGACGAGGGCCGAGCCCTTGGAACCGGTCAGCACCAACAGCACGAGCGCGCGGCGCTGCTCCTCGTTGCTGACATCGATGCCCCGCAGGTGCGCGGAGGCCAGGATGTACCAGGCGGCGGCCTCTAAGAAAACGAGCGAGTCCGCCCCGATGGCGGCCGCGCCGGTGAAAAAGCCGACGCCCGGGACGGAGGCGGCCGCACCGGCCCCGGCGCCCGTGCCCGTGGTGATGTTGCGGAAGTGCTTGTCGACAATCGCCTGAATCTGTTCCGGCGTGGCGTTCGGGTTGCGCTTTCTGACCGACTCGACGTATTTGACGATGGTGCCGGCCTGGATCTCGACGGCCTTATCTAAAGACTTGAGCAGCGTGGCCGTCCACTTGTCGGCGTTGTCTGGGTCAATGTCGTAGCGCTCCAGATTGTCCGCGGCCTCTTCCGGGGTGACGGTGGCTACCGCGGCGTTGTCTTCTTTGTCTTTCTTACCAATTCCAAACACGTTTCGTCCCTCCGATAAATAGATTTTATACCACTCTAGGGGAAAGTGTGGTGGGGCATCGTCAAGCGTGCGCAAGGTTGCGCAAACCCGACGCGAGCTTACTACGCTGGAATCCATGGGGCCCTGGGACGAGGAGTGGGAAGAAGAATCAGTCGCTGCCGCACGCCGGCGAGCGGCGGCCGCCCATGCCCGCGCCGCCGCAGCCCAGGCGGCCGCCCACGCGCACCCCGGGGACGGGCTGACCATCCGGACCACGGCCGGGTGGGTCCACGGCAAGCGCGAGCACGACGACGAAGGCCTCGACGTCAACTCCTGGAAGGGCATTCCCTTCGGCAAAGACACCGCGCACACCGGACGGTTTTGCGCCCCCGAGCCGGTGGAGGCCTGGGAGGGCGTGCGCGAATGCCGGGACTTCGGCCAGGTGGCGCCGCAACCGACCTATTCCTGGACCGAGCGGGTCATTGGCAGCGAGGACTGCCTGAACCTGGACGTGGTGCGGCCCACGGGCACGCGGCGCCTGCCGGTGGTGGTCTACCTGCACGGCGGGTCCTTCATCATGGGCTCGTCGCACATGCTTATGTTGCGCGGTTTCCACCTGGCGCAGTCGATGAACGTCGTCTACGTCTCCATCAACTTCCGGCTCGGCGCACTGGGCTACCTGGACCTGCGCAGCCTGCCGGGCGAGTGCGTGGCCAATCCGGCGGTGCTGGATCAGCTGCTGGCGCTGGAATGGGTGCGGGATAATATCGCCCAATTCGGCGGGGATCCGGACAACATCACGCTGATGGGCGAGTCGGCCGGGGCGGCCGCGGTGCTTACCCTCATGACGAGTCCGGCGGCGCAGGGGCTTTTCCACAAGGCCATCGCCCAGTCGCCGCCCATCGGGCTGATTCACTCCCGCGCGCAGTCGACCCTGTGGGCGCGCGAGCTGGTCATGCGTTTGGCCTTGCCGCGGGGAAGTGGCATCGAGGAGCTGCGCGCGGAGGAGTGGCCGGACCTGGTGCGAGCCGGGCAGTCGATGATGTGGCGCGCCGGGGAATTGCTGCACCTTAATTCCTGCTACGCGCCCACGCTCGACGACGACGTTTTGCCCGTGCACCCGTTGGAGGCCTTCGAGAAGGGCCGACAAGCGGGGGTTCCGCTGCTGGTGGGGACCAACTCGGGCGAGACCAGCTTCGCGAAGTACCTGTTCCAGCGGGAGGACTCCCGCGCCCGGGCCGGGCTGCGGCTGTTGCGCTCTTTCGACGAACACAACGCCGAGCAGGTCGTGGACGCCTACGGGCGGGCCGAGGGCCGGCGCGATTTCGCCGACCTGCTTTCCGATGCCCTTTTCTGGGCGCCCACCGTCCGCGCCGCCAGTGCCCACGCCCAGCGCTACCCGACGTGGATGTACCGCTTCGACTACACGCCGATGGCGCTGCGCTGGCTGGGGCTCGGCGCGGTGCACTCGCTGGAGCTGGCCAACGTCTTCGGGGATCCGAATTCTTCGCGGATGTCACTGGTGACCAAGCTGGGCAACGGGGACGCGGGGGAGTCGATGACCCAGCTGATGCAGGACCACTGGGCGCGGTTCATCTGGGAGTCGGAGCCCGCACCCAGCTGGCCGCGCTACCGGGTGGACCGCGCGGAAGGCTCCGAGCTGCGCGCGACCCAGGTTTTCGACATTCCGCCGCGCGTGGACCACGATCCCAAGGCAGAGCAGCGCCGCGCGTGGGAGGACTATTCCATGCTGGAGTGGGGTGCGGGCCGCCCAGAGCTTCTGACGGAACTGGGTTTCATCACGAGCGAGCCCGATTAGCGGTAGGCTAGGACCGGTGCACCACTGCCTAAACACAAGGACGGATTGCTGAACATGAGCTTTTTCGAAGATATCGCAATTGCCTTGGACGCCGAAGGAATTGAATCCCGGGTCAACGACGACGTCTTATTCGTCCCGATTACCGCGGAGCTGGAAATCCAGTTCGTGGAGATCGACCCGCTGCTGCCCGCTGCCAACGTCTACATCGCTGCCGCGGACGTGGACGAGGATGACGAGAACTTCGAGGCAGTGCTGGTCTCGGTGGCGTTTTCCGTCGAGGACGCGACCGAGGCGGTCGCCCGCCACATCGCCACCGACCAAGTGGTCACGGTCCTGCGGGACCTCATCGAGGGCACCGACGAGCGGATTTCCGACCTGGAATTCGAGCAGGACTCCTTCAACCCGAACCTGGTCGTCGCCGAGGTGGGCGAGGACTCCGAGCTCCGTGTGCTCGTCGAGACCGTAGACGGAATCCCGCAGGCGATCGTGCGTTTCCTGGCCTTCGACTTCGACGAGGACGAGCTCGACGCCGCCGAGGACGAGGCCATCTCGGAGGCCTGGGACCAGGGCGAAGCCGAGGGCATCGTGGAAGAAGACCGGATCGCGCTCTTCGAGAGCGGCGAGCTGGCCGAAGGCGCGCCGATCATCGAGGTCCCGGCCGAGGCCCTGGAACTGGGGACCTACACGGATTTTGACCGCCTCTTTGACGTGCTGGGCTTGGTTTCCGAGCAGGCGCTTGACTGGGAGGCCCAGCTGGTCTCCTTTGACGCGGGCGAATTCGATGAGCCGGATGTCTACGACATCTTCGGCGAAGACGTCGACGATGCCGACTTCGCCGACTACTAGGACACCACCGGCGAAGACTAATGGCCTGCCGGAAGGTTGTCGTCGGTGTGGCCACCGCGTTGCTCATCGCCGTGTAGGCCGCCGGCATTGTCCACCCCGCCAGCCTGCTGGCGGAGGGGATTTGCGCGTCCGCCCCGGCGCTACTGATGTGGCTGGGGCACCGGCACACCTGGCGTTCGCCTCCGTGGGCGCGCTAACCGGACGCTCACCCATCGGCCGGTTAGGCGGCCTGGTCGAAGCCGGCGAACAGTGAGATGGGGGAGTGGACCGGGCGGAAGTCGCGGTCGACCAGCCAGATGAAGGTGTGGGCGGTGCCGGAGCTGAGCTCGTGGACGGCATCGATAAGCTCTTTGTCGATGACAGCGCGGACCCAGGCCTCCGGGGTGGTGCTGTCGACGAAGTCGCCGCCGGCGTGGGTAAAGCGGAGGGAGACCACGTAGGCGGGCTCGCGCTCGGCGCCGTAGCCCTTCGCCCGGGCCTTGGCGCGGGGGCCGACGCGGTGGCGCGTGATCGCCACGTTGAGCCCGGGGCTGCCGGCCACCGGTGGCAGGGAGACCGACGGTGGACGCCAGTTCGCTAACGGGCGGGCCAGGGAGCGCGGGTGGCGCATGATGCTGGTTACCGCCCGGGCATCCTCCCAGGCGGTGAACTGGATTTCGGAGGCCAAGCGGCTAGGCGAGACGGTCGAGGCGGCGGTGGGCTGGGGGCGGTAGTTCGTGTTCTTCATGCCGCAAACGTTAGCGGCCCCCGGGGACACAGCCATACAGAAAATAGAACTCGTGTTCGAATTAGGCTGGCGGATTTGGGGCCACCGGCTAAGCTAGGGATTTACCATGTCAGATACCGCGTCAGATTCCCCGCAGTCCAGCCCAGTCACCCCGGCCATCCCCAGGCAGATCTGGGTGCTGGTGGCCGCTGCTTTCATTATCGCGCTGGGCTACGGACTGATCGCGCCGCTGCTGCCGCAGTTCGTGGTGAGCTTCGACGTCTCGATGGCCGCGGCGGGCTTGGTCGTGTCCATCTTTTCTGCCTCCCGGCTCCTCTTCGCCCCGGCCTCGGGCTACCTGATTAACCGGATAGGCTCCCGGCGGATCTACCTGACGGGCCTTCTGACCGTGGCGGTGATGACGGGCTTGGTCTCGCTGGCCCAGGTCTATTGGCACATCATCGCGCTGCGCTTTCTGGCTGGGATTGGCTCGACGATGTTCACGGTCTCGGCCATGGGGCTCATCGTCAGCCTGTCTCCGGCGCAGATCCGTGGCCGGTGCTCGGCGTTGTATGGGACCGCGTTCCTGCTGGGTAATATCGCCGGGCCGCTTTTGGGCGCCGGGCTGGCGTTCCTGGGCTTCCGCTGGCCGTTTTTCATCTACGGCCTAGGCGTGGCGCTGGCCGCCGGGGTGGTCTGGTGGCTGATGCCGCGCTCGGCGGGAGGGGCCACCTCGAAGTCCAGACTGCCTCCGATGAAGCTTTCGCAGGCCTGGCAGGATACCGCCTTTCGGGCCGCGCTGACCTCCATATTCACCCACGGCTGGGTGAATATGGGGGTGCGTGTTTCGGTCATCCCGCTCTTTGCCGCGGCGGTTTTTGCCAATAGCTCCGCCGCCGCGGGCTACGCGCTGGCAGCGTTTGCCGCCGGTAACGCCGTGGTCCTGCAATTCTCCGGCCGTTCGGCAGATACCTTTGGCCGCCGCCCGATGATCCTGGTCGGACTGTGCGGATCGGCCGTTTTTACCTGGCTGCTGGGGCACGCGGACTCGCTGCCGCTGCTGATTGGCTTCTCGGTGCTCACCGGCGCCGCGGCCGGTTTCATCAACCCCGCCCAGCAGGCCACCCTGGCTGACATCATCGGATCCGAGCGCTCCGGCGGGCAGGTGCTCTCCAGCTTCCAGATGGCCATGGACCTTGGCTCAATTTTTGGGCCGGTCGTGGTGGGCGCGCTGGCGGATATCTACGGTTTCCAGACCGCGTTCGCGGTCAGTGGGGCGGTCGCGCTTGTGGGCGTTGTTGCGTGGACTTTTTCCCGCGAGCCGCTACCGTCCACCCCGGCCAAGCTGCGGGTTATCCCCCGCCTGATTGGGGGACCGCGGCGGCCGAGGAGGCATCGTTAGCCTAGGCGATGCCGTGCGGGACGATGACGGCGCGGCCGGATACCTCGCCAGCCTGCAGCTTGCGGTAGGCCTCTAGGCCCTCGCCGAGAGGGTAGGTGGTGTACATCGGCTCGAGGTAGCCGTCGCGGAAAAGCTCGACCAGCTCGTGCAGCTCGGGCAAGGTGCCCCAGTAGGTGGAGATGAGCTCGGTCTCCCGCGGCGAAGTCAGCCAGGCGAACTCATAAGGCGAGCCGTTGCCCAAGCCGACGACGGTCACGCGGCTGTCCGGCCCGACGGTGGCCATGGCCGTCGATACGGTCTGGCCCAGGCCGACGAAGTCGAAAGCGGCGTCGATGCCGCCGCCACCCGTGGCGGCCAGGATGTTGTCCACGACGTCGTCGTCGGAGGCGACGGTGACAGCGCCCAGACGCTCGGCCTCCTGCAGGGCGGATTTCTTGGTGTCGGTGGCGATGATGGTCGCGCTCGTCATGGCCTTAAGGATCTGGATGCCCATCAGGCCCAGCCCGCCCAGGCCGATGACGAGGACGTACTGGCCGCCCTGGTTGAGGGTCGGCAGGGCCTTCTTGATGGCGTGGTAGGGAGTCAGGCCGGCGTCGGCGAGGGCGGAGGCGGCGATGGGTTCGGCATCGCCCAGCGGGACCAGGTTGCGCGCCGGAACGGTGACGTACTCGGCCATGCCGCCGTCGCGGCCCAGGCCAATGCCGGCGGGCGTATTGGCGGCGCGGTTGCGGCACTGGAGCATATCTCCCCGCACGCACATGGAGCAGCGGCCGCACCCCAGCGGGCCGTAGACAAGGTAGGCGTCGCCCTTCTCGAAGCCCTCCACGGCGGAGCCGACCTCTTCGACCCAGCCGGTTACCTCGTGGCCAAGGGTGAATTCCCGGTGGTAGACGGTGGGGGAGGATTCGCCGAATTCGTCGAAGATGGCGACGTCGGAGTGGCAGGCGCCGGAGCCGGCGACCTTCAGCAGTACTTCGGTGGGGCCGGGAGTAGGGCGTTCGATGTCTTTGAACTCGGGGAAAGTGTGCAGGCCGACGTGGCGGATAGCCTTCATAGTGGTCATGTTCTTCTCCGTGTTCTAGTGCGGTGTTCGAGTGCGGGACTTGGCGCGGATAGGGGACGGGGGGACACCGCCCAGTCTAGTAATTGACAACCTACTGGACATTGAAAGTGTTCTAGGTTACATTAAGTTCCACTCGCGTCTGGCTGTCGCGCGGGCATAGGAGACCTCACCCCGGTTGCCCAAAACCCGGGAGGGCCGTATGCCCCCTTTTGGCGTGCGCGCTTCTCGTGGCTTTTCGGGCCCCGCCGAAACCCCGATCGACCAGGAGTAAGCAGTGACTACTCAATCCCAACCGCCTGCCGACAAGCAGGTCGAGAACGCGCCCTTGCCTCGGGTGGACGGCAAGTGGCGGCTGTTCGTCTACGGCGCCATCGGCGCCTTCGTCTTTTTCTTCCCCGTCACCTACGACGGCAAACAGTCCATCCCCCTTGATCACCTGGTGACGATCATCCAGCAGTACCTGCCCGGGGTCGTGCCGTGGATCATCCTGGCGCTGGCCGCGTACGGAACGTGGCGCTCGATCGCCAACAAAAACTGGGAACAGGGCCCGCTCCAGGCCGTCTTCACGGTGCTCAACGTGGGTGGGCTGGTGGTCAGCTTCCTGATGGTCATCGACAAACTACCGTGGGTTCTGGGCGAGGAGGACCTGGTCCCGTTCCTGTGGAACAAGATTGCGGTCCAGGTCGGGCTGATTGTCCCGATCGGCGGCGCCTTCCTGACGCTGCTCATCGGCTACGGCCTGTTGGAATTCGTCGGCGTGCTCATGCAGCCCATCATGCGCCCCCTGTGGAAGACCCCGGGGCGCTCGGCTATCGATGCCGTCGCGTCCTTCGTCGGCTCCTATTCCCTGGGCATCCTCATCACCGACCGCGTCTACCAGAGCGGCGGCTACACCGCGCGGGAGGCCTCGATCGTGGCCACGGGCTTTTCGACGGTCTCGGCCGCCTTCATGGTGATCGTGGCCAAGTCGCTGGACATGATGGATATCTGGGGCATCTATTTCACCGTGACGCTCGTGGTGACCTTCCTAGTCACCGCGGTGACCGTGCGGATCCCGCCGCTGCGCACGATCCCGGACGAGTACTACCACTCGGCCGAGCCCGATCCGGAGCGGACCATCAGCGGCAACCGCTTTCGGGAGGCCTGGCGCGAGGCTCTGCAGGCGCTGGCGACGGCGCCGTCGCTGCGCAAGGGCATCGGCGAGAACTTCCTGGACGGTCTGAAGCTGTCGGGGGCCATCGTGCCGTCGATCATGTCCGTCGGGCTTATCGGCCTGCTTCTGGCCCGGTTCACCCCGATCTTCGAGTGGATTGGCTACCTGTTCTACCCGTTTGCCTGGATCGTGCAGCTGCCGGAGCCGGTGCTGGCCGGCAAGGCCTCGGCGATGGGCGTGGCGGAGATGTTCCTGCCGGCCACCGCGGTGGCGGACTCGTCCAGCCTAGTGCTGAAGTTCGTGATCGGGGTGGTCTCGGTCTCGGCGATTATCTTCTTCTCGGCGCTGGTGCCCTGCATTCTGGCGACCAAGATCCCCATCAAGCTCTGGCACATGCTGGCGATCTGGTTCGAGCGGGTGGCCCTGACTATCGTGCTGGCCACCCCGATCGCCTACGTGCTCTTTGAGGTCTTAGGGCTCGGGGCTTAAAGCCTCAGGCTTTAAGCGTGAGCTGATGCGTGGGCGGCTACGATATCGGCGATGAGCCGGGCCGCCAGCTTGGCCGTCCGGCCGTCGACGTCGAAGTCGGGGTTGAGCTCGACTACGTCTACCACGCGCAGCTTGCCGGTGGCCGCCACGGCCAGTGCCATCGCGCGGATCTTGGCGAAGTCCACGCCCAATGCCGCCGGGGCGGAGACCCCCGGCGCGGCGGCGGCCGGCAGGACGTCTAGGTCGATGGACAGGTGGATGGCCGGCTGGTTCTGTACGGACTTGGCCACCAGTCCGGCGGCCTGGGAGGCGCTGAGATCCACCAGGTCCTCGTCGAGGACGGTCTCCACGCCGAGCTCGTCGGCGGTGTTAAACAGCACGGCGGTGTTGTTGGCCTCGGAGATGCCGAAGACGGAGTAGTCGAAGGCGGCCGGCTGCTCGGGGCAGGCGTCCTGGACAAACCTCGCGATCTGCTTAAACGGCGTGCCGGAGGTTGCCCGGTCGGCGGTGCGCAGGTCGAAATGGGCGTCGAGGTTGACGATCTTCAGCGGCTGCTCGCCATTGCCGCGGAAGGCGCCGCGGTGGGTGGCGAAGGCGGTTTCGTGCCCGCCGCCCAGCACCACGGCTAGGTTGCCGCTGCCGACGATGTCCGCGACCCGGCGGGAAAGCTCTTCCTGGGAGCCTTCTAGGTCGTCGCGCTGGGTGGTCACGGTGCCGGCGTCGAAGCGGGGGAAGGAATCGTGGACGGCCAGGCCGCCCAGGGCGGAACGCAGCGCGGCCGGGCCGGCGGCTGCGCCTTGGCGTCCGCCGTTGCGCAGCACGCCCTCGTCGGAGGCGTAGCCGATGAGCACGGTGGCATCGTGAGTAGAAGTGGCGCCGTCGGCCGGCAGGGGCTGGATGACGCTGTGCCAGCGGGCGTGTTCGGGGCCGGGGCCGTCGTCGCGGCCGGTCCATTCGGGGGCGGGGGCAAAGAGCAGTTGGTCGCTGATGGTGTTCATAGTCTTCCACTGTAGGCGCTTTGTAGTGTTCGGTTCTTCAGGGGAAATTTCCTACAATTGTCGCGTGAGAAAGATTCAGGTCCCCGCCGCCCACAATGCCCTGCGGATTCTATCGCTGCTGTCCGCCATCGACGTGCCGATTTCGGCCGCGCGTATCCGCAGCGATCTGGACCTGCCGCGGTCGAGCACGTACCACCTGCTCAACGAGCTGGTGGAGTCGGGCTTTGTGGTCCACCTGCCGGAAAACCAGACCTACGGGCTGGGGCTGGCGGCCTACGCGATGGCCTCGGCGTACACGACGCAGCAGCCGCTGGTGCGCCTGAGCCACCGCTTTGTCGAGCGGGCAGCGAACCTGGCGAGCGGATCTGGCCACCTGTCGCGCTTGGCCGGCTCGGAGGTCGTCTACCTGCACGAGGTCCGCAGCCCGGGGGCGGTCTCCCTGGTTACGGAGGTGGGAGTGCGCTTGCAGGCGCTGCGCTCGGCCTCCGGCAGGGTCATGCTCGCCTACCTGCCGGAAGCGGAGGTGCGTGCTACCTTTGCCACCGCGGGGCAGGAGGGCAGTCTGCGGCAGTTCCGCGAGTGCCTAGCCCAGGTGCGCGAGCGCGGCTGGGAGGAGGAAACGGAGGAGATCTCGCGCGGGCAGGCATCGTTGGCCGTGCCGGTGCTCGATCACCTGGCGCGCCCGGCCGCCAGCCTGGCGGTGACCTTCGGGGTGGGCCGGCTGGGCGATGCCACCCGTGCCGCCGTCCTGGGCCACCTGCAGGCCTCCGCGCGGGAGATCGCGGCGCGGATGTACGGTGCCCGGTGAATGCCCATTAGAGAGTCAGAACATTGTTCGGCGAAACTGTGGCAAATAACACTCATTGTGGTTAGTGTCTGAAAGTAGCGTTCCGCAGCGCACAACGCTGGGAACCGGCCAGGCTACGAGAAGGAGACAACTGACCATGGCTGAGTTTAAGGCTGACAAGACCGCGTACCAGGCGGGGGGAATCCAGGAAGTGGAAATCGGGATCGGCGGTCTAAGCATCGCCGAAGTCGTGGCGGTCGCGCGCCACGGCGCCCGCGTGACGGTGGTGCCGGAAGCGCTCGACGAGGTCGCGGCGACGCGGCAGCGGGTCGAAGACCTGGCGGCCTCGGACACGCCGGTCTACGGAATTTCGACGGGCTTCGGGGCGCTGGCCCGCCGGCATATCCCCGCCGAGAAGCGCGCGCAGCTGCAGCTGTCGCTGGTGCGCTCCCACGCGGCCGGCTCGGGGCCGGAGGTCGAAGAAGAAGTAATCCGCGCGCTGATGCTGCTGCGTCTGTCGACGCTGTGTACGGGGCGCACCGGCGTGCGGCCGGTGGTGGTGCAGACTTACGCGGCCGCGCTCAACGCCGGGGTTGTCCCGGTGGTCTACGAGTACGGCTCCCTGGGCTGCTCCGGCGACCTGGCCCCGCTGGCCCACTGCGCCCTGGCGCTGCTGGGCGAGGGCGAGGTCCGCGTGGAGGGCAAGCGGCAGCCGGCGGCAGAGGCCCTGGAGCGTGCCGGGATCGAGCCGCTGCAGCTGCGGGAGAAGGAAGGCTTGGCCCTGATCAATGGCACCGACGGCATGCTGGGGCAGTTGTGCCTGGCCATCGCGGACTTGGAGGCGCTGGCTAGGCAGGCGGACATCGCGACCGCGCTGACGGTAGAGGGCCTGCAGGGCAGCCTGGACGTCTTCGCCGACGACCTGCAGCAGCTGCGCCCACACCCCGGCCAGGCGGCCGCGGCGGCGAATATCCGCGCGCTGGCCGCGGGCTCGGAGAACCTTTCCGCCGCGCACGACGAATTCGCCCAGTCGCACGTGCAGGATGCCTACTCGGTCAGGTGCGCCCCGCAGGTGGCTGGCGGTTTCCGTGACACGCTGGAGCACGCCCGCCAGGTAGCCGTCAACGAGTTGGCGGCGGCCGTGGACAACCCCGTGGTCGCGCTGGACGGGCGGGTGGTCTCCAACGGCAATTTCCACGGCGCCCCCGTGGCTTATGCGCTCGATTTCCTGGCCATTGTACTCGCGGATCTCGCCTCCATCTCGGAGCGGCGCACGGATCGCTTTCTGGACGTGGCGCGTAACCGCGGCCTGCCGGCGTTCGTGGCGGCCGACCCGGGCGTGGACTCGGGACACATGATCGCCCAGTACACGCAGGCCGGCATCGTCAGTGAGTTGAAGCGCCTAGCGGCCCCGGCGTCGGCGGATTCGATCCCTTCGTCGGCCATGCAGGAAGACCACGTTTCCATGGGCTGGTCGGCGGCGCGCAAGCTGCGGCGCGGCATCGATGGCGCGCAGCGCGTGGTAGCGATTGAGATCCTGACCGCGGCCCGCGGCATCGGCCTGCGCGACAGTGCGCCGGGCGACGGGGTGACCGCCGTCGTGGCGGCGCTTAGGGAACGGGTTCCGGGGGTAGGCCCGGACCGCTACCTGGCGCCGGAAATCGAGCAGGCCGTCCAGATGGTGCGGGATGCTACCTTCCTGCGCGCCGCGGAATCCGCCGTCGGCACACTGCAATAAACGATCCTCAACCTGCATAGTCCCGTATCTGAGACAGACCACCTCTCAGGTGTGGGACTTTTTACTATGACGCGGGTTACCTTTGATGCACGGCACGAGGTGGCACACACCCCAGCTTGGGGTGCGCCACCTCCGTGCATGCGCGCGATGCCGCCTGCCCGCTTCGGGGTAGTCGGGGAGACAGCCCCGGGACACCGGTCCCTGACGCCCGTGGGGAGGCAAGGCGGCATCGACAAGCGCGTGCTGACCTGCCGCCGGAATTGCTTTGAGGAAGGATTAGTCAATGTCGGAAGCTCGTGAAATCCGCGCCCCGCGCGGGACCGAAATCAGCGCCAAGTCCTGGGCCACCGAGGCCCCGCTGCGCATGTTGATGAACAACCTGGACCCGGAGGTCGCCGAGCGCCCCGAGGACCTAGTTGTCTACGGCGGCACCGGCAAGGCCGCCCGCAGCTGGGAAGCCTTCGACGCCATCGTCGACACGCTGCGCGACCTCGAGGCGGACGAGACCCTGCTGGTGCAGTCCGGCAAGCCGGTCGGCGTGTTTAAGACCAACGAGTGGGCCCCGCGAGTGCTGATCGCCAACTCCAACCTGGTCGGCGACTGGGCCAACTGGGAGCACTTCCGCGAGCTGGAAGCCGAGGGCCTGATGATGTACGGCCAGATGACCGCTGGGTCCTGGATCTACATCGCCACCCAGGGCATCCTGCAGGGCACCTACGAGACCTTCGCGGCCGTCGCCCGCAAGCGCTTCGACGGCACGCTCGCCGGCACGCTGACCCTGACCGGCGGCTGCGGTGGCATGGGCGGCGCCCAGCCGCTGGCCGTAACCTTGAACGGCGGCGCGTGCCTCATCGTGGATGTGGACGAGACCCGCCTGAAGCGTCGCCAGTCCAAGCGCTACCTCGATGAGGTCGTCACCGACTTGGATGAGGCTCTCAAGCTGACCCTGGCCGCCAAGGAAGAAAAGCGCGCCCTGTCCGTGGGCCTGGTTGGCAACGCCGCGGAGGTTTTCCCCGAGATTCTGCGCCGCCAGCAGGCCGGCGAGTTGACCGTGGACGTCGTCACCGACCAGACCTCCGCCCACGACCCGCTGAGCTACCTGCCCACCGAAATTACCGTGGCCGACTGGCACACCGAGGCCCAGGCCGACCCGACCACCTTCACCAAGAAGTCCCGCGAGTCCATGGCCCGCCAGGTCCAGGCCATGGTCGAATTCCAGGACGCCGGCGCCGAGGTCTTCGACTACGGCAACTCCATCCGCGACGAGGCCCGCCACGCCGGCTACACCCGCGCCTTCGAGTTTCCGGGCTTCGTCCCGGCCTATATCCGCCCGCTGTTCTGCGAGGGACTGGGCCCGTTCCGCTGGGCCGCGCTGTCCGGCGACCCGGAAGACATCAAGGTCACGGACCAGGCGCTCAAGGAGCTCTTCCCAGATAACGAGCACCTGCACAACTGGCTGGACGCGGCCGAGGAATACGTCGAGTTCGAGGGCCTGCCGGCGCGCATTTGCTGGCTGGGCTACAACGAGCGCCACAAGGCCGGCCTGCGGTTTAACGAGCTGGTCGCCGAGGGCAAGATCTCCGCGCCGATCGTCATCGGCCGCGACCACCTAGACTCCGGCTCCGTGGCCTCGCCGTACCGCGAGACCGAGGCGATGCTGGACGGCACCGATGCCGTGGCTGACTGGCCGCTGCTCAACGCCATGACCGCCGTCTCTTCCGGCGCAACCTGGGTCTCCATCCACCACGGCGGCGGCGTCGGGATGGGCCGCTCCATCCACGCCGGCCAGGTCAGCGTCGCCGACGGCACCGAGCTGGCCGCTGCCAAGCTGCGCTCGGTGCTCACCAATGACCCGGGCATGGGCGTTATCCGCCACGTGGACGCGGGCTACACTCGGGCTCAGGAAGTCGCCGAGGAGCGCGGGGTGCGCATCCCGATGGAGTTCCAGGCCCGCGACTAGGCGCAAAGCCCCGTTCCCATTGCCGACCACGCCCGTTCCAGAAAGGTATGACGCATGACCAAGGTATTCCGCAATATTTCCGAGCTCCGCACGGTAGCCGAAGCCGGCACCATTACCGACGCCGCGCTGGTGGCTGACGACGCCGGCACCATCGCCTGGGTCGGACCCGGCGCCGAGCTGCCCGGTGAATACGCAGGCGCCGAGACCGTCGACCTGGGCGGGCGCGCCGTCCTGCCCGGCTGGGTGGACTCCCACACCCATATGGTCTTCGACGGCAACCGCGCCGAGGAATTCGAAGCCCGGATGGCCGGCGGGGACTACGCGGCCGGTGGAATCGCGGTGACCATGGAGGCCACGCGTTCGGCCGGCACGGAGCGGCTCAGCCAGCTGGTCCGCGAGCGCGTGGCCGCCGGGCACGCGGGCGGCACTACGACGTTCGAGACCAAAACCGGCTACGGCCTGGACGTCGACTCCGAGGTCGAGGCCGCCCGGGTGGCCAGCCAATACGTGGATGAGGTGACCTTCCTCGGCGCGCACCTGGTGCCGCCGGGGCAGGAGGCCGAGGCCTACCTCGAGCAGGTCGTCGGGCCGATGTTGGACAAGGTCGCGCCCTATTGCGGCTGGATCGATGTCTTCTGCGAGCGCGGCGCGTTCAACGAGGAACAGTCCCGCCGGGTCCTCGAGGCCGGCCGCGAGGCTGGGCTGGGGCTGCGCGTGCACGGCAACCAGCTGGGGGAGGGGCCGGGCGTGGCGCTGGCCGTCGAGCTCGGCGCCGCCTCCGTCGACCACGTCAACTACCTAAGCGACGACGATATTGCGCGCCTGGCGGATTCGGAGACCGTCGCGACCATGCTGCCGGCCTGCGATCTGTCCACCCGGCAGCCGCTCTCGCCGGGCCGGAAGCTCATCGACGCTGGCGTGACCGTTGCGATTGCCTCCAACCTGAACCCGGGCACCAGCTACACCTCCTCGATGAACTTTTGCGTGACCACGGCAGTGCTCCAGCAGCACCTAAGCCTGGACGAGGCCATCGCCGCGGCCACCGTGGGCGGGGCGAAGGCGCTGCGCCGCCACGCAGTCGCCGGCGGCAAGGACGCCGCCGGCCGCCCGGCCAAGGGCCAGCTGGTGGTCGGCGCGGCCGCGGACCTGCACGTCCTGACCGCGGAAAACGCCATTAATCTGGCGTACCGCCCGGGCATGCCAGCCACGTGGCGCACCTATGTCGGTGGGGAATTGGTCACCGAGAATAACTAGCCCCACCGGCGGCAACGCGCCGGGGTTTGCCCCAATGGTGTTTGCCCGCCCATTAGCGTAATGTTGGGCGGGAAATGAGCATTACCGATAACGCCACCGGCGGCGTCAACGAGCCGGAAGAATTTTCTCAACAGTCGGAATCTCAGGACAACGCGCAAGGTGTGGCAGCAGAGGCTGCGAAGAACACCGGGGCTGCGCAAGCTTCTGAGGGCGCCGGCGCCGAATCCCAGGATTCGGCCAAAGACAACTCCCAGGGGTTTGACGGCCTAGGCCTGCCAAGCGAAGTGCTTGACGCTGTGGCCAGCGTTGGTTTCACCACCCCTTCGCCCATCCAAGCGGAAACCATCCCGATCCTGATGGAAGGCCGCGACGTGGTCGGCCTCGCCCAGACCGGTACCGGCAAGACGGCGGCCTTCGCGCTGCCGATCCTGGCCCGCATCGACGAGCAGGCCCGCCACCCGCAGGCCCTCGTGCTCGCCCCCACCCGCGAGCTGGCCCTGCAGGTCGCGGACTCCTTCCAGTCCTTCGCCGATCACCTGGGCAACATCGAGGTCCTGCCGATCTACGGCGGCCAGGCCTACGGCATCCAGCTGTCCGGCCTGCGCCGCGGTGCGCAGATCATCGTCGGCACCCCGGGCCGCGTCATCGACCACCTGGAGAAGGGCTCGCTGGACCTGTCCCAGCTGCGCTTCCTGGTCCTCGACGAGGCCGATGAGATGCTGAACATGGGCTTCCAGGAGGACGTCGAGCGCATCCTGGAAGACACCCCGGACAACAAGCAGGTCGCGCTGTTCTCGGCCACCATGCCAAACAGCATTCGCCGCTTGTCCAAGCAGTACCTGGATAGCCCGGCTGAGGTGACCGTCAAGTCCGAGCGCCGCACCAACGACAACATCACGCAGCGCTTCCTGCTGACCCCGCACCGCGCGAAGATGGACGCGTTCACCCGGATCCTCGAGGTCACGGACTACGACGCCATCATCGTCTTCTGTCGGACCAAGCACGAGACCGAAGAGGTCGCCGAAAAGCTGTCCGATGCCGGCTATTCCGCCGCCGCCATCAACGGCGACATCGCGCAGAACCAGCGCGAACGCACCGTGGATCAGCTCAAGGACGGCCGCTTGGACATCCTGGTGGCTACCGACGTGGCCGCCCGCGGCCTGGACGTCGAACGCATCACCCACGTGGTCAACTACGACATCCCGAACGACACGGAGTCCTACGTCCACCGCATCGGCCGCACCGGGCGTGCCGGCCGCACCGGCGAGGCCATCCTCTTCGTCACCCCGCGCGAGCGGCGCATGTTGCGCTCCATCGAGCGCGTGACCAACGCGCGCCTGGAGGAGATGGAGCTGCCCACCGTCGATGAGGTCAACGTCAAGCGCAAGGAAAAGTTTGCGCAGTCCATCACGGAGACCCTGGGCGACAAGCAGATGGACCTCTTTCGCGGCCTGGTCCGCAAGTACTCCGAGGTCAACAACGTGGGCATGGACGACATCGCGGCCTCCCTGGCGGTGCAGCTGCAGGCCGGATCCGATTTCCTGATGAAGGAACAGCCGGAGAGCAAGAAGGACAAGCGCGACAAGGAGCGCTTCCGCCGGAACGACCGCGGCGACAAGCGCGGCGGCCGCTTTAGGGACCGCGACCGCGACCGGGATCGCGGCCCGAAGCGCCCGGACGGCGACTTCGAGACCTACCGCCTGGACGTCGGCAAGCGCCAGAACGTCCGCCCGGGTGCCATTGTGGGCGCCATCGCCAACGAGGGCGGCCTGTCCTCCAAGGACTTCGGCCGGATCACCATCGCGGTGGGCCACACCTTGGTCGACCTGCCGAAGAACCTGGACCCGGCCGTGCTGGACCGGTTGAAGGACACCCGCATTTCCGGGCAGCTCATCAACATCCAGAAGGACACCGGGCGCCCGCCGCGCCGCGGATTTTACCGCGACGATAACCGCGGGGGTCGCCGCCGCGAGGGTGGCCGCCGGGGCGACAAGGGCGGTCGCAGCCGCTGGCGCGACTAGCGCGCTGACCGCCCCTAAGCCAGCTAGGGAACCTCAGGAAACCTGGCGCAGTCTATAAAGGCATGCGCCAACGCTTCCTGTGGTTCCTTTGTCTGTGCACCCTGCTCTACCTCTGCGGGCAGGTGGCTCCTTACCTACATCCGGAGGGAGACGACGGCCTCCCAGAACTGGGTGCCAGCCTGGCGCGGGTGGAGCCAGTCGAGCAGCGCCAGCGCGTGCTGGGCTACGAGCGCGAGGCCTTCGGCGCCGGGTGGGGCCCGGCCCCAAGCTCGGCGTGCACCACCCGGGAGGTCGCCATTATGGAACAGACTTCTCAGCTGCGCCGCAGCGGGGCGTGCGGGATTAGCCGCGGCAGCCTCTACGACCCCTACGCCGGTGAGGAGGTGCCCCTGCGCCGCGGCGACGTCCCGGTGGAGGTCGACCACGTCTTCCCGCTGTCTGCCGCGTGGGACCTGGGCGCGCACACCTGGTCGGCGCAGCGGCGGCAGGATTTCGCCAATGATCCGCTCAACCTGGTGGTGACCCGTCACGAGGTCAACCGCGATAAGTCCGACGACCTGCCGGCCCGGTGGCTGCCGCCGGCGGCGGGGCAGCGCTGCTGGTACGTGCGGCGGCTGGCGGCCGTCGCCGCGAAATACGGCGTGCCCCTGCCGCGGCGGGACGTAAAGGTCATGCGGGCGCAGTGCCGGTTGATCATTTGATCCGATTTAACGATAGGGTTAACTGCGGAAGCCGTGTTCCATGCACGGTGATTTTCCTATGAGCGGCGCTTTCCCTTAGACGTCGCAAAACCCGTGAGAAAGGTTCTGGAGCAACTTTTATGACTTCTTTGTTCATCGCCGCGCACGTGATTGCTGCGATTTTGCTGTTGGGCCCGGTCACCGTGGCGACGTCGCAGTTCGGCCCGCAGATGCTGAAGGCCGCCGAAGGCGACGACAAGGCGCTTGGCGCCACGCGCGCCCTGCACACCATCACCAATTCCTACGGCTATATCTCCGCGATCGTGCCGATTTTGGGTATCGCCGTCTTCCTGATGGATATGTCCACCTACGGAACCCAGGGGCAGTTCCACGCGTCCATCCTGCTGGCGATTATCGCCTGGGCGCTGCTGTTCTTCCTCATCATCCCGCGCCAGAAGAAGGCCATGGCCGCCCTGGCCGGTGAAGGCACCGCCGATTTCGCCAAGGACAAGAAGCAGCTGGCCATGTTCAGTGGCATCTTCAACCTGCTGTGGGTTGTTATCGCCATCCTGATGTTCTTGTAAAAGCCACGGGGCATCGGCAAGCAAAAACCCGCCTCCCGAACCGCGCAGAACGCGGCGGGGAAGGCGGGATTTTTCTTATCTTAGGGGGCGCCGTGCGGGCTAGGCGGAACTAGTCCTTGACCTGCTGGGCGGCGTCCTCGAAGGCGACGTCCTCGTCCTTGGAGACGATCTTGACGAGGCTCTCTGCCTGGTCGAACTCGTCTTGGACCTCCTTCGGCGGCTGCTTGGTCACCAGGGAGACTACGACGGTCACGATGAGCGAGAGGGCGAAGCCCGGGACGATTTCGTAGAGCGTCTCCGCCAGCACCGGGACGTTGCCCCAGATGATGGTGGTCAACGCCCCGACGACCATGCCGGCGACGGCGCCGGTGGCGTTCAGGCGCTTCCAGTACAGGGACAACAGCACCAGCGGGCCGAAGGCGGCGCCGAAGCCGGCCCAGGCGAAGCCGACCAGACCCAGGATGGAATCCGACGGGTTGATGGCCAGCAGGGCGGCAACCACCGCGACGGCGACGACGGCGGTGCGCGAGAGGTTGATCAGCAGGCCCTGGGAGGGCGACTTCTTGGAGAAGATCTTCCACAGGTCCTCGATGAGCGAGGTGGAGACCACCAGCAGCTGGGAGGACATGGTGGACATGATGGCGGCCAGCACCGCGGTCAGGACCAGGCCGGCCGGTAGCGGGTGGAACATGACCTGGGCCATGTCCAGGAAGACGGTCTCAAAGTTCTCCTGGTCGGTGATGGAGTAGTCGTTTTGGGTGAAAAAGACCGTGGCGGACAGGGCTACGAAGATGGCGCCGAGCACGGACAGGGCCATCCAGGTCACGCCGTAGAACCGGCCCTGGCGGGCATCGGAGGGCTTGCGCAGCGCCATGAAGCGAACGATGATGTGCGGCTGGCCGAAGTAGCCTAGGCCCCAGGCGACGTTGCCGAGGATGACGCCGGCGGTCACGCCGGAGACCAGGGAGAAGTAGTTCGGGTTCTCCAGCACGCCGTTGGTGGCGTACGGGTTCTCCGCCGCGAAGGAGAAGATATCCGACGGGTTGTCCAGGGAGATGATCGCCATGATGGGCACGATGATGAGCGAGCAGAACATCAAAACGCCCTGGACGACGTCGGTGTAGGACACGGCGAGGAAGCCGCCGACGAAGGTGTAGGCGACGGTGACCGCGGCGATGATCAGCATGCCGGTCAGGTAGTCGCCGCCGAAGGTGGACTCGAAGTAGCGGCCGCCGGAGACCATGCCGGAGGAGACGTAGAAGGTGAAGAAGAAGATGATGATCAGCGCGGCGATAATGCGCAGCAGGCGGGACTTGTCGCGCAGGCGGTTTTCGAAGAAGGACGGGACCGTGATGGAGTTTCCGGCCACCTCCGAATAGGCGCGCAGGCGCGGGGCGACCCACTTCCAGTTGGCCCAGGCACCACAGGTCAGGCCGATGGCCATCCAGACCTCGGACATGCCGGTGAGGAAGAGGGCGCCGGGCAGGCCCATGAGCAGCCAGCCGGACATATCAGAGGCACCCGCGGACAGGGCCGCTACGAAGGGGTGCAGCCCGCGGCCGCCCAGAACGTAATCGTCGTATTGATCGGTTTGCTTGTAGCTCCAGTAACCGATGGCGAGCATCGCGAACAGATAAATAATGATCGCGATGACATACCAGGTTGAGGTATCCACGAAGGCTCCTTGCAGTAATTGATGTGTAAAACAGTGCGCCGCCCAGGCGCGATAATGCTCAAGCGGCCCAGGGGCGGGGAATAACGGTTGCCTACAGAGTCTTTTCCCAGGTGGTGCCGTGGGAGTATGACCTGCGGAACATAACAAGGGTAACGAGACTCACAGAGCTGCCCAAGCTATGAAACACGCCGTCACAGGTGTGTGGCAGGATTTTATGAAGCAATGTGGAGGTTCACCACTGTTTATAACGAGACGGTAACAATCCCAGGTGACAGGCGTTCTGCCGTCGTTTGTGCGAAAAAGTGCCGTTTCCTCCCCTCAAAGGAGGGTAGGCATCCACGCTGGCCAGCGGCCTAAGCGGACCTTTGGCGTGCGCGGGCGGGGCCGGGGGAACAATGCTTGCAGCAGGCAGAAAGAGCCGCGTGTCGGCCATCGGTGTTAGACTATTCGGCATGTCTGGATACCTTCTGCACGGCCTCTGGCTGCCTGTGTCTGGGTTTAGCCTGTGGGTCGAACAGGTGGAGGGGCACAAGATCGTCACGCCCGCCTCCGTGCCGGAAGGGACCTTTCCAGAGGCCGTCGAGAGCCTGCTTTCCAAGAAGTCTTTCCGCAACCGGGCGCGGGTCTCATTGCGCACGCCGAAGGGCAAGGACGTCTCGCTTATGGCGCCGATGGCTATGTTCGGGCCGCAGGACGCCATCGTGGCGTTGTCCCAGTTATCCTTCCTGGACGAGTGGACCCCGGCGGCGACCGCCGAACAGCGCGCCTCCATTGCTCCGGATCTCTACTGGCTCATGCGGGCCTACCGCGGGCTGACCAAGTTCGTGCGCGCGGGGCGCGTGACTATCCGCCTGTCCTACCAGGCGGGTGAATGGTTCCCCATGTGGCAGCTGGCCGCCGGGCTGGGGGAGCGCGGCTGGCTGGCGGAGATGATCGCCGCGGCCCCAGGGATCTTAACCATCAATAACCGGTCCCTGTCAGACGACCTCATCGATGAGCTCACCCACTGGATCGCCTTCATGGAGCTCAAAGATCTGCTCCACACACCGCGGCCGTACCCCTGGCACGATTTCGCGCAGGCCATGCTGACCACCTCGCCCATCAAGCGCGGCCGGGCGCAGCTGCTGCGGGGTCTCAACGAGTGGAAGGACTCGATCGCCTCGGTCGACCTGCAGCTGGTCATCATCGTCGAGGAGCCCGGGGAAGAAGAGACCTTGCTGGAGCCCTCCCAGGCGGTCTGGCCGGTGCGCCTGCGGGTCCGCTCCGGCACGGACTCGCCGCAGCCCATCCGCGTCGATCAGCTCGACGCCCGCTCGGTGGAAAAGCTGCGCGACTCGCAGCGCCGGGCCATCGGCATCGCCCCCGCGCTCAACCCCAGCTCCTCGCGGCCCGCGCCCCGCTGGTACGACAACGCCGGGGACTGGGACGTCTACCTGAGCACGGACGCGCTGGTGCAGTTCATCGGCAGCGACGTCTCCGCGCTCAAGGCCGCCGGTTTCACGGTGATGCTGCCCAAGGCCTGGGCGCAGGCGGAGACCAAGGCCCAGCTGGAAACCCGCGAGGTCACCGACCCCGCGGTCGCGGCCACCAAGTCGCAGGTGGGCCTAGAGAAACTGGTCGAATACGACTGGCACATCTCCGTCGGCGACGTGCAGCTGAGCGAACAAGAGATGGAGGAGCTGGTCAACTCCAAGTCGGGGCTTATCCGCCTGCGCGGCGAGTGGGTCATGGCGGACACGCAGGCTCTCAGCCGCATTACCGACTACATGGACAAGCTCAACCAGACGGCCTACAAGCGCCGGAAGAAGCAGCTGGAGGCGGCCGCCAAGGAAGCCGAGCGCGCCCGGCTGCTGGAAACACCGGGCTGGGAGCAGCTTGTCGCGGACGTGGAACGCCAGTTGGCCGAGTTCAACCAGGCAGACAAAGACACGGACGAATTCGGCGAGGTCACCATCGCTGAGCTGCGCCAGCTGGCCCTGGAATCCATGGCCAACGAGCCGATCGCGTTCACCGGCTCCAAATGGTTCAACGGCCTGTTGGGCGGCATGGACACCGTCGCCCCGCAGCGCGTCGCGGTGCCGGGTACCGTGCATGCGGAGTTGCGCGAATACCAGCGCCGCGGCGTCGACTGGCTCTACTGGATGTCGCAGAACAACATCGGTGCCGTGCTGGCCGATGACATGGGCCTGGGCAAGACCCTGCAGCTGCTGACCCTGCTGGCCGTGGAAAAGGACAAGGCCGCTAAGGAAGGCAAGGAACTCGGCCCGACGCTGGTGGTCGCGCCGACTTCCGTGGTGGGCAACTGGGCGCGGGAGGCCGCGCGCTTCGTGCCGGATTTCACGGTCCTGGTCCAACACGGCTCCGGCCGCTTAAAGGACAAGGCGCTGCTGACCGCGGCTGCCGATGCCGACTTGGTGATTACTTCTTACGGCACCGTCGGGCGCGATTTCAAGCAGCTCGGCCTAGTCGAATGGGAGCGCGTCGTGCTGGACGAGGCGCAGGCGGTTAAGAACTCCGCGACCCGCAGCTCCCGGGCGGTGCGCTCCCTGCCGTCGCGCCACCGCATTGCGCTTTCCGGCACGCCGGTGGAAAACCGCCTGTCGGAGATGCGCTCCATCCTGGACTTCTGCAACCCCGGCATCCTGGGGTCCACCAGCTTCTTCCGCAACCACTTCGCTAAGGCCATCGAGCGGGAGCAGGACCCCACCATGACCGAGCGCCTGCGCCTGCTAACCGCGCCGTTTATCATGCGCCGCCTGAAGACGGACCCGAAGATCATCGACGACCTGCCAGAGAAGTCCGAGCAGATCCTCACTGTATCCATGACCGCCGAGCAGGCCTCCCTCTACAAGGCCTTCGTCGACGACGTCCAGGTCCAACTCGAGCAGCGCCAGGGTATGGCCCGCCGCGGGTTGGTGCTCTCCTCGCTGACCCGTATCAAGCAGATCTGCAATCATCCGGCCCACTTCCTGGGCGACGGCTCGCCCGTGACCATTAAGGGCAAGCACCGCGCCGGCAAGGTCGCGGAGCTCATGCGGATCGTCGACGAGTCGATCCAGGCCGGCGAACGCCTGCTGGTCTTTACCCAGTACCGCGCCTTCGGCGATATCTTGCAGCCCTACCTGAGCGAGCAGTTGGGGCGCGATATCCCGTTCCTGCACGGCGGGGTCACCAAGAACAAGCGCGACCAGATGGTCGAGGACTTCCAGGACCCGGGCGGCCCGCCGGCGATGATCCTGTCGCTGAAGGCCGGCGGCACGGGCCTGAACTTGACCGCCGCCAACGTCGTGGTGCACATGGACCGCTGGTGGAACCCCGCGGTGGAAAACCAGGCCACCGACCGCGCCTTCCGCATCGGCCAGCGCAAAAACGTCCAGGTCTACAAGATGATCACCGCCGGGACCTTGGAGGAGAGCATCCAGGATATCCTGGACGGCAAGACCACCCTGGCCGGCTCCGTGGTCGGCGAGGGCGAAGGCTGGCTCACCGAGCTGGATCCGGAGCAGCTGGCCTCCCTGATGAGCTACCGGGGCAGAGAGTAAGAGGAAGAAGACATGAGCGTGTCTAAAGACAACGTCATTTACGCCAACTTCGGCACCCGCAAGCGGGTGACCTCCGCGGAGGAGACCAACAAGGTAACCCGCAGCGGAGCTACCGGGCCCGTGCTCTCCCCGGCGGCCCAGCGCGTCTGGTCTGTTATCAGCAAGGCCACTGACGACGGCCGGCTGACCCGCGGGCGCCAGTACGCGCGCGCCGGGCACGTGGTGGGCCACGACGTGCGCAACGGCGCCATCCACGGCCGCGTCGCCGGTTCCCAAAACGAGCCTTTCACGGTCCTCATCCAGCTGCCGTACCGCTCCAACGATGACCTGGCGCGCATTAACGAGCTGCTGGCGCGCACCCCGAACGCCCTGCGCAACGCCCACGAGGGCCACCTAAGCGAGGAGGTCCTCGACCTGCTCTTTGCCCCTACGGCCGACGACCTGCGGCTGAGCTGCACCTGCCCAGATTCCACCCCGGTCTGCAAGCACGTGGTGGCCGTGGCGGATCGCCTAGCCAGCCGTATCGACGCCGACGCGTCGGTGGTCTTCGCCTTCCGCGGTTTGAATTTCCTGACCCTCGAGCAGGCGGTATTGGAAGAGTCGCAGGCCGCGTCCCAGGACGCCTTGGCTAACGATGCCGGCTTGACCAACGACGAGCGCAACGACCTGTTCTGGAAGGGGCGCCAGCTGCCGGACCTGCCCCGGCCCAAGGTCGCCCCGGCGCTGGAGGATTCCGACCCGGATCTGCTGCGCAAGGCCATGCGGGCGGTCTCGCACACTAACGTGGATTTGCTGCGCTCGATCTCGGATATCGAGGACATGTACCACCACCTGACCACCCGCTAGCTTCCTTAAACGGGTGTTCGAAAGTAGCTTCGGGCGTGTGTCCGGCGGCTGTGTTAGACATGGTGTATGACTTCAACGACGTTCATCCACACCTCCGACCTGCAGATCGGGATGGAGCGTGGCTTCCTCGGCAGCGACGGCCAGGCGCGTTTCAACGCCGCCCGGCTGGCCAGCATTGATAAATTGGGCGAGCTCGCCGCCGAGGTAGGCGCGGACTTCATCGTGGTGGCCGGGGACGTCTTTGAACACAACTCACTTTCTCCCCAGACCACCGGGCGTGCCCGGGAGGCGCTCGCCCACCTGGATGTTCCGGTCTACCTGCTGCCCGGCAACCACGATCCGCTGGTGGCGGACTCCATCTTCTTCCGCACCCAGGCCGAGGGGATCCACGTCATCGGGGACTCGGAGCCCATCCCGGTCGCGGACGGAGTCGAGCTGGTCGGCGCCCCGTACCTGTCGAAGCGTTCCAACCATGACCTGGTGGCGGCCGCCCTCGAGCCGCTGGAGCCCACAGAGACCATCCGCGTGGCCGTCGGCCACGGGCAGGTCGAATCCCGCATGTCAGAGGATGACGCCGAGCTGATCGACTTAAATCTGGTGGAGGACAAGATTCGCGCCGGGGCCATCGACTATCTCGCGCTGGGGGACACCCACTCGGCCATGCCGCTGGGCAGCACCGGGGCGGTGTGGTTTTCCGGGGCGCCGGAGACCACCGCCTTCCACGAGGTGGACAACGACGCCGGCGAGAACAACTCCGGCAAGGCCCTGGCCGTGACCATCGAGAAGACCGCGGCGGGTGATGCCTCGGTGACTGTCGAGCAGCACCAGCTGGGCGAGTGGCGCTTCGAGGCCTTAAGCGCTGAGCTGACCACCAGCCAGGATGTGGATCACTTCATCGAGAGGCTGAAGGCCTATCCGCAAAAGGACCGCACCGTCATCAAGTACGGCCTGCAGGGGACCCTGGGTATCCAGGACACCCAGCGCTTGCAGCACGAGTTGGAGGCGCTGGAGCCGGTCTTCGCCGACCTGCGCGAGCGCGACCGGACCATGGACCTGCACCTCGCCCCGTCCGAGGACGAGCTCGCGGACCTGGAGTTGAGCGGTTTCGCGGCCGGGGCGCTGGAAGAAATCATCACGGACATGGACGCGGATCCGGTGGCCCGGGACGCGGCGAATTTGTTGTTCCGGCTTTCCTCGCCGGGCGCGCAGAAAGGGGCTAGGTAATGCGGATTCACTCGCTCGAGCTGCGCAATGTGCGCGCCATCGAACACCTGAAGCTGGAAGACCTGCCGGACCACGGCGTGGTGGTCATCCATGGCGACAATGAGGCCGGCAAGTCCACCCTGGTGGAGGCTATCGACGTGGTCCTCAAACTGGCGCACAGCTCCCGCGCAAAGAACACGGTGGGCGTCCTGCGCCCGGTGGGCAAGGACGCTTCGCCCGAAATCACCCTGGAGGCGACCGTGGGGCCGTACCGCTTCCGGATCTTCAAGCGCTGGTTTAGCAAGCAGGCCGCGGAGCTTACCGTCTTCTCGCCGCGCCCGGAAAACCACACCGGCCGCGCCGCCGATAAGCGCCTCGAAGAAATTCTGGACGAGCACCTAGACCAGGAACTCGTGAAAGCCTTGTGCCTCAAGCAGGATGACCTCGGCGCGGCGGTCGAAGCCGTCGGCATCCCCTCGCTGCGCAGCGCCTTGGAGCAAGGCTCCGGCAGCCAGGCCCTTGGGGAAGGGCAGGACTCCGGCCTCATGGACAAGGTGGAGGAAGAATATCAGCGGTATTTCACCGGCAAAAAGGGCGAGCCGACCGGCGACTACAAGCGCGCGGCCAGCGAGCTATCGGCCGCCCAGGACGCGGCGCAGCAGGCGCAGCGGGAGCTCACGGAGCTGGAAGGCTACGTCCGTGATTACGAGCGGGCGGTCGACCGGCGCGAGCAGGCGGCCCAAGAACAGGACCCAGCCCGCGCGGAGCTGGAGCAGCGCGCCGCGGAGCTGAACGCGGCGCACCAGGCCCAAGACGCCTTCGCGGCCCGGGAAAAGGACTTCAACCAGGCCCAGCAGGCCGAGGATCGGGCCCTGGAGGACTTGCGAACCCGCCAGGAGCTGATCGCGGAGATTGAGCGCAACCACAAGCAGCTCGCCGCGGCACAGGACGAGCTCGCCCCGGTGGCTGAACAGGCCGCGGCTGCCGACGAGCGTCTCAAGGCCGCCCGGGAGCAGTCCGCGGAGTCTGCCAAGGCACTGGCCGAGGCGCGCCAGCAGCGCAAGGACGCCGCTGCCGAGCACAAACGCGGGGTAGATAGCGAGCGGCTGGCAAAGCTCGGCAAGCAGCTGGGGCGGATCGATGGGGTCGCCGAGCAGCTGGACGCGCTGCGCCAGGACATTGCCGCCCGCAGCCACGCCGTGACCGAGACGGAGCTGGCTGACCTGGAGCAGTTGTCCCAGGACGTCCAGCTGCACCGGCGCCTGCAGGAAGCCGCGCAGTCGAAGCTGTTTTTTCGCACCGAGTCCGGCGCGGACACGGAAATTACCGTCGACGGTCAGCCGCAGACGGTGGCGGCCGGGGCCGAGGAGCTCGAGGTTCCCGTCGAAGACGGCACAGAGCTGGTCATCGGCGCCCTGCGGGCCCGGTTTGCCGCCGGGCAGCAGGGGACTACCGCGCGTTCGACGCGGGAGGAATACGACCACGCGCAGCGCCGGCTTGCGGACTTGCTGGAGGCGCTTGGCTGCGACAGCGTGGAGGCGGCCCGCGCGCTGCGCGAGCAGCAAGTCGACCAAGACCGTGCGGCCGAGCGGCTGCGTCACGAGATGGACACGCTGGCCGCCGGCGAAGACGTGGAGCAGCTGCGGGCCGAGCACCGCGCGCTGAGCGAAGCCCTGGCGGACGTGGACCCCGCGGAACTGGTGGACGCCGCGACCGCCGCGGCCGGGCTGGCCGCGGCCGAGGAGGCGGAAGAGAAGGCCCAGAAGGCGCAGGAGGACGCCGCCGCGGCGGTAGCGCGGGAGGAAGAGCTCAACCTCTCGGAGACGCTCATGCGCCACCAGGTCACGGTGGAAAGCCTGCGGGATGCCGTCGTCCGGGCCGAGCAGGCCCTGGCCCGGGCACGCGAGCACCGCAGTGACGACGAGCTCGACCAGGCGCTGGCCGCGGTCTCCGAACGGTTGGTGGCGGCCCGTGACACGTGGGAGCAGGCGCGGGCGGCCCTGGACGCGGCGGATCCGGAACGCGCGGAGCAGCTGCACGCGGGCGCGCAGGCGCACCTGAAGTCGCTGGAGGACGCCTGGTCGCAGGCCGACCGGACCATCGCCACGCTCACCGGCTATATCGAGCGGGACCAGGGCAGCGCAGAGCGCGCAGAGAAGACCCAGGCCGAGGTCGAGAACGCCCGCGACCGTTACGAATCCCTGGACCGGCGCGCGCAGGCCGTGAAGTACCTGCGCGGGGTGCTCCTGCGCCACCGCGAGGAGGCGCGGCGCAAGTACTCGGCGCCGTTTGCCGACCGCCTGGGCCGCCTGGCCCGCCGGGTCTACGGCGGCGACGTCGAATTCCAGCTGAACGAAAACCTCGAAGTCACCCAGCGCACCCAGGACGACATCACCATCAACCTCAACGAGCTGTCCGGCGGCGCGCGGGAACAGCTGGCCATCCTGACCCGGTTTGCCATCGCCGAGCTGGTGGAGGAGTCCGCGGGCGGCGGGGAAGACGGCGGTGCCCGGCCGGTGCCAGTGGTCATCGACGACGCGCTGGGCTCGACCGACTCCGAGCGCATTCGGCTGATGTCCACGCTGTTTAGCGAGGTGGGCAAGCGCTCCCAAGTCATCGTGCTGACCTGCATGCCGCAGCGCTACTCGCGCGTGCCGGGCCGGGTGGACATGGACATCAACGACCTCAAGCGGGCGGACTAGGGCAATGACCCAGCCCGGGCAGGAACAGGCGGAGGCAGCTGCGCGGCAGACTGTTTTCTCCGGCTGGCTGAGCCCGGAGCAGGAGCGCCTGTGGGAGCTTCTAAACTCCGCGGCCCAGCAGGTCGAGGCGAAGCTTGACCAGGCGCTGGAATCCTGCGGCACGCTTACCCAGACTGAGTTCCACCTCTTGGCGGCGCTGTCCCAGGCGCCCGGGTACACGCTGCGTCTGAAGGAGCTCAGCGAGGTCCTCGGCTGGGCGCACGCCCGAGTCTCGCGCCAGATTAGCCGGATGTCGCGGCGTGGCCTGATCAGTAGGTCGACCGACGGGCGCGACCGGCGGGCGGTGCGGGCCCGGATGACGGAGGCCGGCAAGGAGGAGCTGGGGCGCGCCGTGCCGGCCTATACCGCGCAGCTGCAGCGCACCGTTTTCGACCGGCTCACGCTCCGCGAGGCCAGCCTTCTGGAGCGCGTAGCTGCGGAGGTGGCCGAGGAAGACCCCTGGGGAATCCGCGGTAGCGAGCTGTTAACTCGGAGGTGGGATAGGGTACGTTGAGTCTATGACTAAGCAAACGCGTTGGCTTGACGATGACGAGCAGGACCTCTGGCGAATGCTCCTCGACTCCATGCGGAAGATCGACCGCGGCATGGAGGATTCCCTGCTCTACGGCAGCGACCTCTCCCTCGCGGATTTCTCCATCCTGGTTCCGCTCTCCGAGGCCGACGGTGAGGCCCTGCGGCTGCGCGACCTGTGCAAGAACCTGGGCTGGGACCGCTCCCGCGCCTCCCACCAGGTCAACCGGATGTCCAAACGCGGCCTGGTCACCAAGGGCAAGTGCGCTGGCGATGCCCGCGGCGTGCTTATCGAGCTCACCGACGAGGGGCGCCGCCGCCTGGAGCGGGCCGCGCCCGCCCATGTGGAATCCGTCCGCCGCCTGGTCTTCGATCACCTGTCGGAGGCAGACCGCGCGGCGCTGCGGCGTTTTTGCGAGGGCGTGCTTTCCGTGGACAACATCCCCGGCCAACCCGGCTTCGTCCCCGATGCCCGCTTGGGCGAGAAGGTAGAGTAAGGGCCATGATGGGCCAAGAGTTGTTCGAGCAACCGCACAAGCAATACGAGCAGTACCACCTCACCGCCTTCCTGGAAGAATCCGCCGCCCTGGGCGATCCGGAACAATTCCCGGACGGGGAGCCGACCGCCGAGCAGGCTGAGATCATGGAAAAGCTGCTTCAGGATCACCCGGATAAGGCCCTGACCTTCGACGCGGCGACGGGCCTGTGGATCGCCGGCGCGGAGGCGGACGTTGAGGCGCTGTTTAGCGCGCGGGAGGAATTCGTCGCGGCCCTCGAAGAAGGCATCGACCCTGAGGCCTAGCCTATAAGGGTGTAGCTGCCCGAAGGGCGGAGTCGAAACTAGTACGTAGATACTGCTAAGATAGCGGTTGAATCGGGCCGGTCACGGCCAGTGGAGTCGAAAGGAAGCGAAGTAATGACTTCTCGTTTGGAGCAGGAAAAGCGCGAGGCAGAAGCTCGCGACCGCGGTGACGGTGTCGGCAAGGTCATCCTGGAGTGGATTCCGATGGGCATCATCATGATCGTCGTGATGGGCCTGCTGATGACCGGGATGCTCGCCCTGGAGCCGGGCCCCATGGACCTCTTCTAATCCCGCTTTAGTTTCTAAACGCTCCCTGACCACGGTGGTCGGGGAGCGTTTTGTCTGCGCGGTGTTAGATTGGGGGATATGAATAAAAAGTCAGCAGATGTAGAGATTCGACCCGCGCGCGAAGACGAGCTTCCCGCCGCCATCGAGCTGCTCGCCCACACCTTCGCCCAGGACCGCGCGGTGCGCTCCATCATGGCGCACACGGGCGGCCAGCACAACAACGTGGACTTTGCCCGCGCCATTTATGAAATCCAGGTCTACGGCCATTATTTCCCCAACGGGGAGGTGGACCTAGCCATCGACAACGGTGAGATCGTCGGCGTTGGCCTGTGGGCGCGTCCCAATAAGCAGATGTCGATGCCCAAGTTCATGGCGCTGCTGCCGAAGTACATCAACCTCTTCCGCCGGGCGGTGCCGTTCGTGGCCCGGCGGGAGGCGCGCACCGCCAGCGCTCATCCGGGCTTCGCCCACTGGTATCTCTTTGCCATTGCGGTGAGCTCCGGCGTGCAGGGCAAGGGGATTGGCTCGACGATGCTCAAGCACGGCCTGCGCCGCGCTGGTGATGCCCCGGTTTACCTGGAGGCCTCCACACCGAAGTCCGCGGCGCTGTACCGCTCACTGGGCTTCGTGGAGCTCGGCCCGATCGAGGTCGCCGGCGACAAGCTGGCCGACCCGCCGGAGGTTGCCATGTGGCGGCCTACCCCGCGCGAGGATGATTAGTCGCAGAACAAAGGGCCCGCACCCAGAACTTTTGCCTGGGTGCGGGCCCTCGTTGTAGTGTCCCCGACAGGGATCGAACCTGCGACCTTCGGTACCGGAAACCGATGCTCTAATCCGCTGAGCTACGGAGACATTTTCATCATTGCCGCTCGCTGGAACGACAATGATGAAATTCTAACCCATCGGGCCAGTCAGTGTTAAATCAGGCCCGGAGCTTCGTTAACGTCGCTGGTCCCGGTGCGCAGATACTCCAGCACGATCTCGTCGACAGCCGCGTTGCCGGAGGCGACGTGCCCGTGGCCTGGGCCGTGGACGGTCACGACGTGAGACCCCATCTGGCGGGCCATATCGCCGTGGAACTGGTACGGGGTCTGCGGGTCGCCGGTGGCGTTGATCTGCAGCGGGCGGTGCTCGAGCTCGGCGCCGTTTAGCGCCGGGACGGAGGTCACCGGCCCGCGGCCGCTGCAGGCGATGCCGGAGCCATACAGGGAATTGAACACTGTGAACGGATCCTGGGTGACAAATGCCGACCACACGTAGGACGGGACCAGGCCGGGGTTGGCCCGGGAGGAGTTCTCGTTGCACAGGACGAGGTTCTGCATGGACTGGGCCTGGGTTTGTGCCTCGAGCGTCTTGCGGGCCTGCTCCGGATCCTGGGGTCCGCCCAGGTCCTCGATGCCAGCGATGTGCTTAGCAAGCGCCTCCCAGCTGGCGGCCGAAGGCACGAGTAGGCGGGTGAGCATCAGGGTGTTCGAGTTGACCTGGGAGGCCTGCGGGTTGCGGATCTTGTCGCCCAGGAACTCGGCCTGGACGCGCAGCTCACCGGTCGCGGTCATGATATTGGCCGCCGGCTGGCTGGAAAACTCCAGTCCCGGGGGCAGGTCGCCGATCTTGGCGTTCGGCGGCAGCACCGTCGGGCGCACGCCGGCCTCGCGGGCTACCTTGCGCGACCACGACTCGTAGGCCTTAAGGGGAGTGGTGCCCAGGTGATAGGTGGCGTCGTTAGCCGCGACGTAGTCGAAGAAATCGTGCAGCGCGTTCTCGTAGCCGGATTGCTGGTCGGCCAGGGTGCCGTTCCACGCGCGGGCGGGGCTCATGGCCGAGTCCAGCACGACCTTGTCGGTGTGCTGGGGGTAGAAGGTGGCGTAGGTAGAGCCCAGCAGGGTGCCGTAGCTCAGCCCCATGATGGAAATCCGGTCCTCGCCCAAGGCCTGGCGCACCATCTCCCAGTCGCGGGCGGTGTTCTCGGTGGTCAGGGAGTTGGTGTAGCCGGGCGTGGACTTCTCGCAAGAGTTACGGATATAGGCGCCGGCGCGGGTGACGGCGTCGAGGTCGCTGCCGCCCGGCTGGGTGCATTCCACCGGGGTGGAGCCGGGCAGGCCACGCGGCTGGACCGCCACGCGGTCCCACTCGTTGGCAATTCCCTCGGGCCAGGCGAACTGCTCACTGCCGAAGTAGGAGTAGCCGTCCCCACCCGGGCCGCCCGGGTTGCCGAAGAGCACGCCGCGCTTGGCCTGCGGGTTGGTCGCCGGCACGCGCAGGAAGCCGACGCTGATGGTGCCGGCCGACGGGTTGTCGTAGTACGTGGGGACCTCGATGCGGCCGCACTCTGCGTTGTCCTCGGTGACCTGCTCGGGGCAGTCCTCCCACTGGATCTGCGGGGCGGCGTTCGGGGCTTCTTGGGCTACCGCCGGGCCGGCGGCGAGGCTGCAGGCCACCCCGAGCGCTGCCAGGACGGAAGCCGCGGCCCGGGCCGGGCGTTTCTGAAAAGGTCGTAGCACCTGATTCTCCTAGGAACTGAGTCAGTAAAGAAATTGAAAATAACGGAAACCATAGGGTTTGAGTGTTTTTACTCTATCGCCGCCTCCCTCGCGCGGCACGTTTGCTCAACAAAAAGGGGGCCGGCGGGTGCCCTAGATCGCCGCAACTGGCAACTTTGGCACCGCCGGCCCCACGGGGCGGGAAAGCGCTACTTCACGATGACGACGATCAGGTCGCGCGGCCCGTGCACGCCCTCCACGCGGGAGAGCTCAATATCGGAGGTCGCCGACGGGCCCGAAATCCAGGTCGCCGGGTGCTCCGGGTTCATGCGGGAAACCATCTCCGGCACGCCGTAGACAATGTTTTCCTGGCGGACGATGCACACGTGGCGGTCCGGGACCAGGGTCAGCGCGCGGCGGCCGTTGGTCTCACCGGCCTCGAGCGAGATCGTGCCGGTCTGGGCGGCGGTGACGTGGGATTCCGTCACGACGGCATCGACCTCGTTGAGGGTGCGCGGGTTGACGTCGTTGGAATCCGGCTTGGCCTCCCCGTCAAACTGGGCGAAAAGCTCAGTGTCCATGCCCGGGGCGTAGCGGATGTCGTGGCAGTCCTTGTCCGACAGGATCTTCGCCAGGGTGGCCGGCAGCTCCGCGGTGTCGGTGACGTGCACGTCGGCCTTGTAGTCCACCAGGCGGTCGATCAGCAGGTCGCGCAGCTCATCCGGGGCGACCTGGCGGTCGCGCTGGTAATCGCGCGGGACGTCCACGTGGTCGGCCAGGCCCGCGGACTTCTGGGCGGAGCGGATGCGGGACAGGATTTCCTTCTTGGCTGCGCAGGATTGTTCAGTGGTACGTGTCATGACTTACTACTCCTTCTCAGAGCCCTGGTCCGGGGCCTGGACTGCGGCGGCGGGCAGGCCCTCCTCGCGGGCCTGCGCCAGCAGGTCACGGGCCTCGTCGGATTCGAACCACTGGCGGAAGGACTTCTTCGGCGGCACGGCGGTGTCGCGGCCTTCCGACCAGCCCGACATGAACAGCGGCAGGCTGTCGATGGTGCCGTTGAAGCCGCCCAGCACGCGGCCGAAGGCGACCAGGCGGGTCAGCGTGTTCCAGACCTTCGGCTTGGCCCAGACGAACTCCACCAGGTCGAAGAGCTTGGACTCGACCGGCGGGGTGGCGTGGGTGACCTTCTGGTGGCGGTTTTCTAGGATGACCTGGGACAGCGGGATCTTGACCGGGCAGACCTCGTCGCAGCGCCCGCACAGGGAGCAGGCGTAGGGCAGGGAGGCCGACGGATCGTGGTGGTCCTTCATGCCGGTCAGCTGCGGGGTCAGCGAGATGCCGATCGGGCCCGGGTAGACCGAGCCGTAGGCGTGGCCGCCGGCGCGCTCGTAGACCGGGCAGACATTCAGGCAGGCCGAGCAGCGGATGCACTTGAGCGCCTGGGAGCCCACCGGGCTCGACAGGGCGGCGGTGCGGCCGTTGTCCAGCAGGACCAGGTGGAAGTTCTGCGGGCCGTCGCCCTCGGTCACGCCCGTCCACATCGAGGTGTACGGGTTCATGCGCTCGGCGGTGGAGGAGCGCGGCAGCAACTGCAGGAAGACCTCGAGGTCCTGGAAGGTCGGCACGAGCTTCTCGATGCCCATGACCGTAATCAGGGTCTCCGGCAGGGTCACGCACATGCGGCCGTTGCCCTCGGACTCGACGATGTTGATGACGCCGTTTTCGGCCACGCCGAAGTTCGCGCCGGAGATGGCCACCTTGGCCTTCATGAACTGCTCGCGCAGGAACTTGCGGGAGGCCTCGGCCAGCTCCGGCGGGTTGGCCTGCAGGGACTCGTCCGTGTTCGGCATCTGTCGGACGAAGATATCGCGGATCTCGGCGCGGTTGCGGTGGATGGCCGGGACCAGAATGTGGGAGGGCTTGTCCTCGCCCAGCTGGACGATGAGCTCGGCCAGGTCGGTCTCGCGGGCGCTGATGCCGGCCTCTTCGAGGTGCTCGTTCAGGCCGATTTCCTGGGTGGCCATGGACTTGACCTTGACCACGTCGGTCTCACCCGTGTCCTGGATGAGCTGCGTGATGATTTCGTTGGCTTCCTTGGCGTCGCGTGCCCAGTGGACGATGCCGCCGCGGGCAGTCACAGCCTCTTCGAACTGCTCCAGCAGCTCGGGCATGCGGGCGGCGACGTCCTCCTTCAGCGCGGAGCCGGCCGAACGCAGCTGCTCCCAGTCCGGGGTTTCCTCCACGGCTTGGGCGCGCTTGTTGCGGATGGTGGTGGTGGCGTGCTCCAGGTTGCGGCGCTGGGTGGCGTTGTTCAGGCCGTCGTGAGCAGCGGCGACGAAGCCGCGGTCGCCGCGCAGGTTGCCGTAGTTCTCGGGGGCACGGGGCGGGGTAGTGTCGGTGAAAACAGCCATTAGAGCATCTTCTCCTTCGAGTAAGCTGCGGACTTCGGCGTCCAGGGGTGTTCCTTGGTCGAGGCGAGGATCTCCGCCATGTGCACGGCGCGGATGCCGGCCTGCTGGCGCGAGAGGGCGCCGGCGATGTTCATCAGGCAGGAGGAGTCGCCGCCGGTGACGTACTCGGCGCGGGTGTCCTTGATGTGGCGGGTCTTGTCCGTGACCATGGCCTGGGAGACCTCGGGGTTCTTCAGCGAGAAGGTGCCGCCGAAGCCGCAGCATTCCTCTGCGTTTTCCAGCGGGACCAGCTCCATGCCCTCGACGTTCTTGAGCAGCTGGTAGGGGCGGTCCGCCAGCTTCAAAAAGCGCAGGCCGTGGCAGGAGGAGTGGTAGGTCACCCGGTGCGGGAAGAAGGCGCCCAGCTGGGTGGTCTGCGCGATGTCGACGAGGAACTCCGGCAGGTCGTAGGTCTTGTCAGCGGCCTTCTTGGCGCCGTCCACGTCGGCCTTGCTACCGAAGCGGTCGGCGATCTGGACGTGCTGCTCGCGCACCGCGCCCACGCAGGAGCCGGAGGCGGAGACCACGTAGTCGATGGAAGGATCCGCGAAGGCGTCCGCGTAGGTGCGGATCATGCCCAGCGTTTCTTCCTGGTAACCGGTGTTGACGTGCATCTGCCCGCAGCAGGTCTGTTCCTCCGGGAAGACCACCTCGTGGCCCAAGCGGGAAAGGATTAGGGCAGTGGCTTTGTGAGCGTCCGGGAAAAGGGCGTCGCCAATGCAGGTGGAAAACAATGCTATTCGCATCGATTAGGCTCCTTGGTTTAGCGGGTACTTAAGGAGACTCTCGGAAAGTGAGGCTCCCAGAAAATTCACGGGGTTATGAACTAAATGGTAGCGCGAATGCCGTATTTAATCACCCCCAAAAATAACGATGACCTGCGGATGTTTCGAAACATTAATGTTGCGTAAATGGTCCGCAGGTCATGCGCCTGCCCCGCGCGATTTGCGCGGGTTTCAGGGGCCAGACGGTTTGGGGGTATCCGGGGTTATCAGGGGCGTGTAAGGAAAGCCTTAGGGAACTAGGTCTGGGGTCTGGTTAGGGCACTAGGAACCCGAGCACGTTCGTCATCAGGAAGACGATGACGCACACGACGGCCAAGAAGGCCAGCGAATAGCCCACCACGTTCTTGAGAATGACGGACTCCTTGCCCTCCATCTGCACGGCGGTGGCCGCAATCGCCAGCGACTGGGGGGAGATCATCTTGCCGACCACGCCACCGGAGGTGTTGGCGGCCAGCATCAGATCCGGGTTGACGTGGATGCGCTCGGCGGCGGCGACCTGCAGGTTGGCGAACAGGGCGTTGGCCGAGGTATCCGAGCCGGTCACGGCGGTGCCGATCCAGCCGAGCACCGGGGCGAACAGCGCGAAGATGCCGCCGGCCGAGGAGACGAACTCACCGATGGCGATGGTCTGGCCGGAGTAGTTCATGGTGTAGGCCAGCGCCAGGACCAAGATGATGGTCAGGGCGGAGAACTTCATGCGGCTGACGACGTCGCCGAAGGCGGTCACCGGCTGGCCGAAACTCAGTTTGTAGCGGCCATTCTCGTTGAAGAAGTGGTAGATGATCGTCACGATGATGCCAGAAATCAGCAGCAGCGTACCGGGGTTGCCAAAGACGTTGAAGCTGAAGCTGGTGTCCATGACGTTGCCGGTCGCGTCCACGATCGTCCCGTCCAGGAAAGGCCAGCCGGTCTTGATTACCCAGAAGCCGAACAGGGCCGGGATGGTGGTTGCCACGGCGAAGACCGCGGTGACCACGGCGTAGGGCAACAGGGCCATCCAGATGCGGCGGCCGGTGAGATCGCTGGTGCCGTCCTGGGCCGGCAGCTCCATGCGCTCGCGCAGGGCGGCCACGCCCCTGGGCTTCCAGACGCGCAGGAAGGCGAACGCGCAGCCCAGGGAGACGATGCAGGCGATGACGTTGGTCAGCTGGTAGGCGAAGAAGGTCGCCGCGAGCCACTGGGCCGCCGCGAAGGAAATGCCGATGACGGCGGCCGCCGGGGCGGTCTCCTTCACGCCGCGCGCCCCGTCCAGAATGAACGCGATGAGGAAGGGCACCATGGCGGCGATGACCAGCACCTGCAGCGAAATCAGGGCGGCGATGTCATGGGTCTGCTCCAGGGTACGGCCGCCGACCTCGCCGGCGGTGGTCACCGGGATGCCCACGGCGCCGAAGGCCACGGGGGCGGTGTTGGCAATCAGGACCACGGTCGCAGCGCGCAGCGGCTTGACGCCGAGCGCCATGATCATGGTGGCGGTGATGGCCACCGGGGCGCCGAAGCCGGCCAGGGCCTCCAGTAGGCCGCCGAAGCAGAAGGCGATGAGGATGGCCTGGATGCGGATATCGCCGTCGCCCAGCAGGTCGAAGGTCTTGCGCAGATCCTCAAACCGGCCGGAGGCCACGGTGATTTCGTAGAACCAAATGGCGGTGATGATGACCCAGACGATGGGCAGCAGGCCGAAGAGGCCACCGCGGACTGCGGACGAGAGGGCCATGTCGATGGGCATCGCGAAGCCCACGATGGCGATCGCTAGGGAAGTCAGCAGCGCGACCGCGCCGGAGGTGTGGGCACGGGCCTTGAAACCCAACAACATAATGAAAAAGGCGACGAGCGGCAGGGTGGCCACGAGCGCGGTGAGCCCGAGGCTGTCCCCGATCGCTGAGGTGTTAATCTCAAACAAGATGCGTCCTCGAATTCTCCAGATAGGGAGGCCCCGACTATTCGGGGCACAGCGGGTAGTACACGGTGCTCATTGTGGTTAGTCGGGGGTAAACCGGCTTAGAAACTCACACTGAGTTAAGAAAAGCATAGCGCGGACCTGTAGTTTGCAGACCATTTCGGTCCGCTTATGGGGCATCTCATGCACTGGCGGGGTTAGTGCGGTAGTCAAACGGGATATTCGATAGAGTTTAGGGTTATGACTCCGGCAGAACTGGCACAACTGATTAAGGACACCGCCACCGCAGTGTTGGCGGAACACGACCTGGACACCTCCGTTATCCCCGAGACCGTGACCGTGGAGCGCCCGCGCAACCCGGAACACGGCGATTACGCGACCAACCTGGCGCTGCAGGTCGCCAAGAAGGCGGGCACCCAGCCGCGCGAGCTGGCCACCTGGCTGGCCGCCGCGTTGGACGAGCAGGACGCGATCGCGGAGACCGACGTCGCCGGCCCGGGCTTTTTGAACATCCGCCTGGCTGCCGATGCCCAGGGCGACGTGGTGGGCAAGATCCGCGAGGCCGGCTCCGACTTCGGCAAGAACACCACCTTTGCCGGGGAGAAGATCAACCTGGAGTTCGTCTCTGCGAACCCGACCGGGCCCATCCACCTCGGGGGTACCCGGTGGGCGGCCGTCGGTGATTCCCTGGGCCGCGTACTGGAGGCCAGCGGTGCGGAGGTCACCCGCGAGTACTACTTCAACGACCACGGCGGGCAGATCGACCGTTTCGCCCGCTCCCTGGTGGCGGCCGCCCAGGGCGAGCCCACCCCGGAGGACGGCTACGGCGGGGCATACATCCAGGACATCGCCAGCGCGGTGCTGGAGAAGAACCCGTCCTCCCTGGACGGCTCCCCGGAACAGGTCCAGGAAGCCTTCCGTGCTGACGGCGTGGACATGATGTTCGCCCAGATTAAGCAGTCCCTGCACGAATTCGGCGTGGACTTCGACGTCTACTTCCACGAGAACTCGCTGTTCGAGTCCGGCGCGGTCGAGCGCGCGCTGGACCAGCTCAAGGAGCAGGGCGAGCTCTACGAGGCGGACAACGCCTGGTGGCTGAAATCCACCGATTACGGCGACTCCAAGGACCGCGTGGTCGTCAAGTCCGACGGTAACGCCGCCTATATCGCCGGCGATATCGCCTACGTCGCGGATAAATTCGACCGCGGCCACACCCTGAACATCTACATGCTCGGCGCCGACCACCACGGCTACGTGCCGCGCCTGAAGGCCGCCGCGGCGGCGCTGGGCTACGACGCCGGCGCGGTCGAAGTGCTCATCGGCCAGATGGTCAACCTGCTGCGCGACGGCAAGCCGGTGCGCATGTCCAAGCGCGCGGGCACCGTCATCACGCTGGAGGACCTGGTGGCCGCCATCGGCGTGGACGCGGCCCGCTACTCGCTGGTGCGCTCGTCCGTGGACCAGTCCATCGACATCGACCTGGGCCTGTGGCAGACCCAGTCCTCCGACAACCCCGTCTATTACGTGCAGTATGGGCACGCCCGCCTGTGCTCCCTGGCGCGCAAGGCGGCCGAGGCCGGCGTGACCGCCGACCGCGCGGATCTGTCCCTGTTGACCCACGACCGCGAGGGCGACCTCATCCGCACCCTGGGCGATTTCCCAGCCGTGGTGGCCGAGGCCGCGCAGCTGCGCGAGCCGCACCGCATCGCCCGCTACGCCGAGGAGTTGGCCGCCAGCTTCCACCGCTTCTACGACCAGTGCCAGGTCCTGCCCAAGGCCGGCGAGGAGGCCCAGCCGGTGCACTCGGCCCGCTTCGCGCTGGCCGATGCCGCCCGCACCACCCTGGCCAACGCCCTGACCATGGTGGGCGTGACCGCCCCGGAGCGGATGTGATGGCCGATTTCAACGATCTGCCGGCGCATGTCTGGCCCCGCAACGCCCAGCGCGAGGAAGACGGCGTGGTCACCGTCGCCGGGGTCCCCGTGCCCGACCTGGTAGAAGAGTACGGATCACCGCTCTACGTCTTCGACGAGGACGACTTCCGCTCCCGCTGCCGCGACATGGCCGCCGCTTTCGGCGGGCCCGCCCACGTCCACTACGCCTCCAAGGCCTTCATCTGCAAAAAGATCGTGCAGTGGGTCAACGAGGAGGGGCTGTGCCTGGACGTGGCCTCCCACAACGAGCTGCTCATTGCGCTAGCCGGCAATTTCCCCGCCGCCCGCATGACCGCCCACGGCAACAACAAGGGCGCGGACTACCTGCGCGACTGCGTGGAACACGGCGTGGGTCACGTGGTGCTTGACAACACCGATGAACTGGAGCTGCTCAACCGGATCGCCGGCGAGTTGGGGCGCGTCCAGAAGGTGATGGTGCGCGTGAAGCCGGGCGTGGACGCACACACTCACGAGTTCATCGCCACCTCCCACGAGGACCAGAAATTTGGCATCTCGCTGGCCACCGGCGCGGCTTTCGATGCCGCCCGCGCCTGCCTGGCCGCCGACAACCTCGAGCTGGTCGGCTTGCACTGCCACGTCGGCTCCCAGGTCTTCAACGCCGAGGGCTTCAAGCTGGCCGCCGAGCGCGTCATGGCGCTGTATTCGCGCATCCACACCGAGCTCGGCGTCACGCTGCCGGAGCTGGACCTAGGCGGCGGCTTCGGCATCCCGTACATGCCCTACGAGGAGGCCCTCGACGTGCAGGCGGTGGCTCAGGACTTGCTCACCGCGGTGGGCACCACGGCGGACGCGCTGGGCATCACCCCGCCGTTCGTCCTGGTGGAACCCGGACGCGCGCTGGTGGCCGGGTCCGCCATCGCGGTCTATTCCGTGGGCACGGTCAAGGACGTGGAGACGGGCAAGCAGGAGCTGCCGCTGCGGCGCTACCTCTCCGTCGACGGTGGGATGAGCGACAACATCCGCCCGGCCATGTACGGCTCTGAGTACGACCTGCGGGTCATGGGGCGCTACACCGACGGCGCCGAGGTGCCCTCCCGCGTGGTGGGCTTCCACTGCGAATCCGGCGATATCCTGGTCGACGAGCGGGACCTGCCGGAAGACATCACCAGCGGCGACATCGTGGCCACCGCCGCCAGCGGCGCCTACCAGTACATGATGTCCTCGCGCTATAACGGCGCGGTGCGGCCCGCGGTGGTCGCCGTGCGCGCGGGGCAGGTAAAGCCCATGCTGCGGTGCGAGACCTTAGCCGATTTGCTCTCGCTAGAGGTCGACTAGTTACCCCCGCCCGTGCGCTTCAGTGGCGCCCGGGCGGGATTATTATTCTCCGCTTTGCAAGCCATTAGGCCAGCGCACGCGCGGTAGACGGGGGTTTGGTGCCGGTGGAGTGGTTCCGTTGGGACTCAAAATAGACAGCTCGTTCTGTATGATAGGCCGCGTACGTTAAACGACCGCAGAGATTGAGGAGAGCTTCGAAGATGGCAGCCACCACGCAGGGAACTATCCGCACGGCTAAGGGCGAGGGCGAGACCGTCGGAATTGCGCTGCTGGGATTCGGCACCGTGGGCGCGGAGGTCTTCCGACTGCTCGGGGAGAACGCCGACGCCTTTGCGCACCGCATCGGCGGCCCGGCCGAGATCCGCGGGGTGGCCGTGTCCAACGTGGGCAAGAAGCCGCGCCCGGGCGTTCCCCAAGAGCTTCTGACCGACGATGCCCGCGCGCTCGTCGCCCGCGACGACATCGACTTGGTCGTGGAGGTCATCGGCGGCATCGACTACCCGCGCGAGCTGGTCTTGGCCGCCCTGCGCGCCGGCAAGTCCGTGGTCACCGCCAACAAGGCGCTGGTCGCCGCCCACGCCGACGAGCTGGCCGAGGCCGCCGATGCCTCCAACGTCGACCTCTACTTCGAGGCCGCCGTCGCCGCCGCCATCCCGGTGGTCGGCATGCTGCGCCGCTCTCTGGCCGGGGACCAGATCCAGCGTATCTCCGGCATCGTCAACGGCACGACCAACTTCATCCTGGACGCGATGGAATCCACGGGTGCGTCCTACGAGGAGGCGCTGGCGGAGGCGACCCGCCTGGGCTATGCCGAGGCCGATCCGACCGCCGACGTCGAGGGCCACGACGCCGCCTCCAAGGCCGCCATCATGGCCTCGCTGGGCTTCCACACCCGCGTGAAGTTCGAGGACGTCCACTGCGAGGGGATCACCAACATCACCGCCGAGGACATCGAGGCCGCCGAGCAGGCCGGCTATTCCATCAAGCTGCTGGCTATCTGCGAGCGGATCACCGATAAGGAAGGCAAGGAAGCAGTGAACGCGCGCGTGCACCCCACCCTCGTGGCGAAGTCGCACCCGCTGGCCTCGGTCAGCGAGTCCTACAACGCCATCTTCGTCGAGGCCGAGGCGGCCGGTTCGCTGATGTTCTACGGCAACGGCGCCGGCGGTAACCCGACCGCCTCCGCCGTGCTGGGCGACGTGGTCGGCGCGGCCCGCAACATCGTCCACGGCGGCCGCGCCCCGGGCGAGAACACCTACGCCAACCTGCCGATCGCCTCCTTCGGCGAGGTGCGCACCCGCTACCACATCGACATGACGGTCAACGACCGGATCGGCGTGCTGGCCGAAATCGCCAACGTCTTCTCGACCAACGACGTCTCCCTGCGCACCGTCCGCCAGGAGGACGGCGACGACGAGGCCCGCCTGGTAATCGTCACGCACTCCGCCCAAGAGCATCTGCTGGCCGACATTGTGGACCAGCTGGGGGCCCTGCCGGACGTGCTGGCCGTCAACTCGGTCATCCGCCTGGGCAGCTAGGAAAGGGGAGGAAGACGCGCTCATGAGCACCGAACTGCAAGTCGGGACCAAGGCGATTGTCAAGGTGCCGGCCTCCTCGGCCAACCTGGGCCCGGGCTACGACACCCTGGGCCTGGCCGTCACGCTCTATGACACGGTCGAGGTCGAGGTCACCGAGTCCGGCCTCGAGGTGGTCATCTTCGGCGAGGGCGAGGAAGACCTCCCGCGCGACGGATCGCACCTGGTGGTCAAGGCGTTGCGCTCGGGGCTCAACGCCGCCGACGTCGAAGCACCGGGCCTGCGCGTGGTCTGCACCAACGCCATCCCGCAGTCGCGCGGCCTGGGCTCGTCCGCGGCCGCCGCGGTCGCCGGCGTGGCCGCGGCCAACGGGCTGGCCGGCTTCCCGCTCGACGAGGACAAGGTGGTCCAGCTGTCCTCGGCCTTCGAGGGCCACCCCGACAACGCCGCCGCGTCGGTGCTGGGCCAGATGGTGGTCTCCTGGATGACGGTCCCGGTCGACGGCCGCTCACTGCCCGAGTACCGCGCGCGTTGCCTGCCGGTGCACCCGGACATCCGCGCCACCGCGCTGGTGCCGGACTTCCACGCCTCCACCCAGGCCGTGCGGCGCGTGCTGCCCTCGCACGTCACGCACAGCGATGCCGCCTTCAACGTCTCCCGCACCGCCGTCCAGGTGGCAGCGTTGACCAACCACCCGGCTCTGCTCCTAGAGGGCACCCGCGACCGCTTGCACCAGCCCTACCGCGCCGACGTGCTGCCGGTCACCGCGGAGTGGGTCAACCGCCTGCGCAACCGCGGTTTCCCGGCCTACCTGTCCGGCGCCGGCCCGACCGTCATGGTCCTGCATACCGACCCCATCCCGGAGGCCGTGCTCGACGATGCCCGCGACCAGGGCCTGCGGGTCCTCCCGCTGGAAATCGCCGGGCCGGTGGAGGTCGAGGTCACCCAGGCCTAATCCTGGGTGATAAGGCAGGTGCCGCTGTCCGTGAGCGGGTGGAGCCGCACGGTGGGCTCCCCGTCGGAGGCGGCGGTCATCTCCTGCAGGTAGCCCTCGTGGACCGCGCACAAAAACGGCGTGGGGGCCGCCCCGGCAGAAACGAAGGGGCAGGCGTGCAAGCACAGACCCTGCTTGGTCTGCTCGGGGTCGAAGCCCATGGCGCGCAGCCGGGCCTGCATCTGTACCGCCGATGCCGGCCCCGTTTGTTCCAGCGTCCTCGCCCACTGGCGCCCAATCTCGCGGGCGCGGGGTGAGCCGTAGTCGGCGAGCTCGGCATCATCAGCCAGCTGGTCGAGCAGCACGGTGACCAGGCTGACGTATTCGCTGGCGATGGCCTGGTTATCCGGCACCCGGACCCGGAAGATGAGGGAGGGGCGCCCGCGCCCGTGGGAGCGGGCGGTAACCGTCGCGACGGCCCCGGCGGCCTGCAGCTCGTCGAGGTGCCCGCGGGCGGTGTTGACGTGCATGCCTAACCGCTCGGCGACCTGGGCCGCGGTGGCGCCGTCGGTGAAGGAACCCACCACGTCGAGTACCTCGCGCTGTTTCGGCGACAGCGCGAGCGCCTCCGGGAAGAGATCCGTTGCGGGGCGGGGCAGGCGGGCAGGATCGGTCATATTTATTACTTTAGTACTCGTTGGGGCTGATGTGAACTGCCTGCGGGTCCACCTGACAGTAGACTTCCTCCCCCACGGCCGGGGCCTCGGCGTGGGAGACGCGCACCTGGCCGAACGGGCAGTCGAGCGTGACCAAAAAGGTGGTCAGCGACCGCGCCTCCACCGCCTGGACGGTGCCCGGCCAGCAGTTCTCCGCGCGGGCCACTGGGTGGGCGGACAGCCGCGCGTCCTCGGGCGGAAAGGTCACGACAACCTCTTGCTGGGGGCGCAGGTGCGCGGTGGTGGCCCCGATGAGCGTGGCCCCGCCGGCGGCCACCCGCGCGGTGTCCGCGTGGACGACTTCGCAGGTGCCGGTGGCCCGGTTGAGGCCGCTGACCCGCGCCACGAACTCCGTCGGCGGGGCAGCAAGCAGCTGGCTCGTGGGCCCGCTAGCTACGGTCTGGCCGGATTCCATGACCACCAGGTGCTCGGCCAGACGCTGGATGTCCAGCAGGTTGTGCGTGACCATCAGCACGGTGTGGTCGTGGCGGCTGGCGTGGAAGAAGCGGCGCCACCGGGCGGCGGCGGCCACATCGAGGGCGGCCAGTGGCTCGTCCAGGATGAGCACGGACGGCCGGGTGGCCAGCGCCCGCACGAGCGCGACCTGGGCGGCCTGCCCGCCCGACAGGGAGGGCACGTCGACGTCGGCCAGGTCGCTGAGGCCCGCCGCCTCCAGCAGCTGGGTGGCCAGCGCGTGGTCGCGGCTGGCCATGGTGACGGCCTCGACCACGCTCGCCCGCGGCGGCAGGCCCGGCGACTGGGTGACCATGACGACGCGGCGCTGGTGCGGCGGCACGAACTGGCCGGCCGCGTCGTCCACGGTCCGGTCCCCAATAGCGACCTGTCCGCGCAGCTGGCCGGCCGCCCGGCGCATGAGCGTGGTCTTGCCCGAACCGTTCTGGCCCACGATGGCGCTCACGCGCCCGGCTGGCAGGGTCGTGCCCTCCACCGTGACCGGGGTGGGATCCTCCGGTGGGCGGGTGAGCTCGCGCAGGCGCTCGACGTCCATCTCGGTGATGGTGCGGGCGTGCGGGCGGGGCTTGCGGCCCAGAAGCACCGGCAGGCCGGCCAGCGCCAGGCAGACTAGCGCCAGGCCGATGAGGATGGCCGCAAGCGCGTAGGCGGCCTCCGTGTCGACCTCGCGTTCCAGGTAGATGCCCAGGGGCATCGTGCGCGTGACACCTGGCATCGAGCCGGCGAAGGTCAGCGTCGTGCCGAACTCACCCAGAGAGCGCGCGAAAGCCAGCCCGGCGCCCGTGGCGATAGACGGCGCGACCAGCGGCAGGGTGACTTTCCACAGCACGCGGCCGGGGCTCATCCCGATGCCGTGGGCCGAGGCCAGCACCTCCCCGTCGATTTGGCGCAGCGCCGAATCAACGGCGACGACCACGAACGGCAGGGAGACAAACATCTGCGCCACCACGACGCCGGGGAAGGCGAAGGCGAAGTGCAGGTCTATCGCCTCCAGCCAGGGCCCCAGCAGGCCGCGCCGGCCGATGGCGGCGGTAAGGGCGAGGCCGCCGACGACAGGGGGCATCGCGAGCGGGAGAAAAACCAGCAGGCGGGTGGCGAGCCCGCCGCGGCCGAGCTGTTGCATCCAGACCGCCAGGCCGGTGCCCAAGATCATGGTCAGAACGGTCGACTGGGCCGCCGCGGCGAGGGAGACCTTGAGCAGGTCGTGGACCTCGGGGCGGGCCAGGATCTCCCCCATGCGCGCCCAGGGCACGCGCACGGCCAGGGCGATGATGGGGAACAGGATAAACCCCACCGCGATGATCCCGATGAGCCCGAACGCCACAGGGGCGGGCGTGCGGGCGGGGCGCGGTGGGGTAGTAGCCGTAGCAGCTGAAGTAGCGGTAGTAGCCACGAAACTCACTTAGTCGGCCGGGGTGAAGCCGTACTCTTCCCAGGTGGCGTCGAAGTCGTCGGCCAGAAGGTCCAGCACTGCCTGGGCGGAGTCCTGCTCGGAGGAGGTGGTAACGACCGCGCCGAGGATCTGGTTGGTGAACTGGTCGGCGCCTTCGATCTTGATAACCTCCACGTCGTCACCAGCCGCAGCGGCGTCGGTGGAGTAGACCCAGCCGGCGTCGGCCTCGCCGGAGACGACCTTGCCGAGCACGTCGGCAACTTGGTGCTCCTGGGAGTCCGGCTGGATGTCGAGGCTCTTGTCCTCGATGATCTGCTGGGAGATGTCACCGCACGGGACCTGCGGGTCGCACAGCACGAAGCGGGTCTCGTCCGTGATGTTCTCGACGGACTTGATGCCGGCCGGGTTGCCCTTTGGCACGACCATGACCATCTCGTTTTCGGCCAGGACCTTGGGATCCTGGACGGTGCCCGCCTCGACGGCGTCGTCCATGGTCTTCTTGGAGGCGGTCAGCAGGAGATCGCCCGGGGCGCCTTCCTTGAGCTGGGAGACCAAGTCGGAGGAGCCGGCGTTCTGGAACTTCAGCTCGGCCGGCGGGTCGAGCTCGTCGGCGGCGGCCTGCAGGTCTTCGTTGAGCACGCGGGTGGAGGAGGCGGCCAGCATGTTGAGCTCCACGGAGCTGCCAGAGCCGGCGGTGCTATCGGCGTTGCTGTCCGATGTCGATTCCGTCGACGGGGCGCAGGCGGCAGCGAACAACGTGGCGGCGGCTGTGCAGCTGGCGAGAACGCGCTTCACCATGGAGACATATTCCTTTCACGCTACAATCGAGAACACACCCATCCCATCTACCCTAGTAGATCGGCTTTTCTTGGACGCGTGTTCAACTTATTCTACATGCCCGTCGGCCCGCGGTCGGCCAGACGTCGGCATGGGGGTAGAAACGGGTGCGCTTGCCGGAGCGCGTGGGGTTTCCGGTTGGTAGCAGGAATTAGTACCATAAAACCTGTGCAAAAAGACCGTGTAGCCTACCGCGTAGTGTTCCTGGCCTTCGCCGGGGTGGCGCTGCTGGCCGGCCTGGCGGCGGGGGCCTCCCTGCTGGGGGTGTTCAACGCCGCGGCGCCGGTAGCGGATCTGCACGGCCCGCTGATGGTCTTCGGCTTCGTCGGCGGGGCCATCGGGCTGGAGCGCGCGGTCGCGGTGCGGCGCGCGTGGGCCTGGGCCGGTCCGGCCGCCCACGTTGCCGGCGTGGTGGCGCTGTTGTTACCCGCGGCGGCGGGCGCGGATCTGCCGGCGCTGGTGCCCGGGGCGCTGTTTGCGGCCAGCTTCGGCGCGCTGGGGGCAATCTACGTGGCCATCTATCGCCGCCAGCCGACCGTGTCGGTGGTCGTGCAGGCAGCCGGCGTGGTGGCGGCCGTGATGGCGGCGCTGCTGTGGGGGATGACGGGCCGTTTTACGACCGTGCTGCCGCTGGCGGTGGCGTACGTGGTGGCCACCATCATCGGCGAGCGCATGGAGCTGGCTCGCCTGTCGGTGGCCGGCACCCGCGCCGAGGTCCAGCTGACCTGGCAGGTGCTGTCCATGGTGCTGGCCGCCGTCGTCTTCGCCGTGGCCCCGTGGCTGGGGCACGTGCTGGTCGCGCTGGGACTAATCGTGGTGGCTGCGACCGCGCTGCGCGTCGACGTGGCCGTTAACCTGGTGCGCTCGCGGGGCCTGCCGCGCTATTCTGCCGCGTGCATGCTGGGCGGCTATTTCTGGCTGGTACTGGCCGGCTTTACCTGGCTGGCCTACGGCTCCGGCGCGGAAGGCTATGCCTACGATGCCGCCGTCCACGCCGTCTTCTTGGGCTTCGTCATGTCCATGATCTTCGCGCATGCGCCCATCATCTTGACCGCCGTGGTCCACCGCCGGCTGCCGTACCGCCGGGTGCTCTATGTCCCAGTGGTGCTCCTCCACGGCGGGCTGGCCACGCGCCTGGCCGGGGATTTTCTGGCCCAGGACGCGATATATACCGTCGGCGGGGTGATAACCCTCGTGGCCGTGCTGGTCTTCGTGGGTACTGGGCTGGTGTTGACCCTGCGGGGTGGTCGCCGTGCAGATTAATCTCGGCGCAGTCAGCGACGTCTCCTTGCGGGCGAGGTCGCGGTGGCACACGGCCGCCGGCGCGCTTATCGGGGCCTGGGTCTTAGTCGGCCTGGCCGTCGCGGTGGCCTACCACCTCGGCGGGCCCGTGGTCTGGTGGGATTTCATCCACACCTTCACCCTCGGGGTGGTCACCACCGCCATCGTGGTCTATTCCACGCACTTTACTGAGGCCTTAACCCGCACACCGACGGCCAGCTACCGCGGCGTGGCTGCCCGCGTGGTGCTGGTCCAGGTCGGGCTGGTCGGCCTGCTGGTGGACCGGGCCGGCTATTGCTGGTCCCTACTTGCCGATGCCTCCTGCGCCCTCATCCTCCTCGCCGCCGCGTGGCAGGTGGCCGTCATCGTGACCCGCCTGCGCCGTTCCCTGTCCGGGGCCTTTGCGGTGACGGTGCCGTTTTATGTGGCGGCCTTCGGCTGCTTTATCGCCGCGGTGGCGCTGGCGGTGCTGGCGGGCAGGGGCATCGGCGGCTATACGGGGCTGATTGCCGCGCACTCGCGGCTGATGGTCTGGGGCTTTGCCTGGCTGACCATCCTGGGCACGGTCGTGACCCTGCTGCCCACGCTCACGGGCACGGCGATTAGTCCGACAGCGCGGGCCCGGTGTACGCGCTCGCTGGTGGTCCACGCCGTGGGGCTGGCGGCAGCCGCGGCGGGGCTGATCGCCGGGGCGGAGCTGGTCGCCGGCTTCGGGATGGCGCTGGTGGCGCTAGCCAGCGGCATGCTCGTCGTGGCCGTGGTGAGCTCCGTTCTAGCCCAGGGGCCGGGGCTAAATACCGCCAGCCTGTCCGTGCTGTGCGGGCTGGGCTGGATGTGGGCCGTAAACGCCGCCGATGCCGCCAGCCTGGCAGTCGGCGCCTTCCCGCGCGCCATCACGCTGCAACTGCTGCCGGTCTTCCTGCTGGGCGGCCTGCTGCAGCTGGTGACCGGGGTGCTGCACCATCTGCTGCCCACGCTGCGCGGCGGCGAGCCGGCGGTGGTGCACCGGACGCGGAAGGCGGCCGGGGCCGGCGGCATCGCGCGGTTGGTCTGCCTCAACGTGGGCGCCGCGCTGATCCTCGAGGGCAACCTCGGCGGGCCCGCTGGTACGGCCGGACTCATCCTGGTGGGGCTCGCGCTACTGGCTAATGTGGTGGTTATCGCCACCGTTGTCGCAATTGTTGGGAGAAAACATGACTAAACAATCCACGCCTACTGGTGGCACGACCACCCAACACTCGGCCGGGTGGGCCGCCTGGGCGCTCATCGGCATCGCGGTCGTCGCCGTGGTCATCCTGGCTGTGGTCACCACCACCTCGGCCGGCAAGGAGTCTACGTCGGGTGGCGAGCAGCCGGTGGCCGCGACCGGCGACGTTGTCGAGGTCGACGTGAGCGTCGAGGGCATGGCCTTCGTCCCCAGCAGCGTCGACGTGCCGGCCGGGTCGCAGCTCAAGGTCAACTTCACCAACACCGGCGACCAGGTCCACGACCTGAAGATCGGCGAGGCGGAGACCGGGCGCGTCAACCCCGGCGACTCGGTGGTGCTGGACGCCGGCGTGATTTCCGCGTCCGTCGAGGGCTATTGCACCATCGCCGGGCACCGCACGCAGGGCATGACCTTTGACGTCGTCGCGGGCGATGCGCCGGCGGGCGGCAGGGGGGCATCGTCAAGCGCGGCGGGCGGGGCGAACCCGCACGTGGACGTGCCGACGGCCGCGGAGCGCCAAAGCGACCTGGGGCCGGACTTTGCTGCCTTCGACCCGCACCTGGAGGCCGCCCCGTCCGGCCGCGTGCACGAATACACCTGGGTGATGACCGAGGAGATCCGCGAGGTCGCGCCGGGCGTGGAGCAGAAGCAGTGGCTGTTTAACGGGCAGGCGCCCGGGCCGACGCTGCGCGGCAAGGTCGGGGACACGTTCCGGATTACGCTGCGCAACGAGGGGCACATGGGCCACTCGGTGGACTTCCATGCCGGCGAGGTCAACCCCGACAAGGCGATGGCGACCATCGATCCCGGCGAGGAGCTGGTCTACGAATTCACCGCGAAGCGCTCCGGGATTTGGATGTACCACTGCGCGACGGCGCCGATGACGCTGCACATCGCCAACGGTATGACGGGCGCGGTCATCATCGACCCGCCGGAGGATTCCCCGGATTCCTTTTCGGACGTCGATGCCGAGTACGCCCTCGTGGCCAGCCAGCTCTTCCTGGGCGAGCGCGAGGTCGGCGCGGACGAGGAACGCGTCGCCGCCGGCAATTACGATCTTGCGGCGTTCAACTTCTATCCCAACCAGTACGAGCAGCGGCCCCTGCGCGTCAAAGTCGGCGAGACCATCCGCATCTGGGTGCTGAACGTGGGCCCGGACGAGTCGCTGAGCTTCCACGTGGTCGGCGAGGTCTTCGACACCGTCTTCAAGGAGGGGCAGTACCTCATCCGCGACGCCGAGGACACCGGCTCCCAGGCCGTCGACCTGGCCGCGGCCCAGGGCGGGTTCGTTGAGATGACGTTCGATGAGCCGGGGACGTACACGTTCGTCAACCATGCCCTGACCAACGCGGAGAAGGGACAGCGCGGGCAGATCGTGGTCACGGAGTAGGCGGGCACGCCGAGTAGGCGCTACGGACGTGGTCCGTGGCGCCTTTTAGCGTCTTTTGGCTGGGTGTGTTCCTGGTGGTGTCTCCTCGCAGCCTGGTCTCGCGGCTTTGTTCCTTCGGCTGACCCCCGTGTCAGCCGTCAGCCGTCAGCCGCTGCTCCAGGGCGGGTCCCACGTCACCCTGCCATCGCGGCGGTTTATCCTGCCGTGCCTGGGGTAGGCGGGGTCGTCGTCGTTCCATGAATTGTGGAACTCGCACAGTAGTGTCAGGTTCTCCTGGTTGGTCTCACCGCCGTCGGCCCAGGGGTGGATGTGGTGGACCTGGCACTCATCGGCTGGTTTCCTACAGTTCGGCCACGCACACGTGGTGGTCTCGGCTTTGGCCATGTCCTTCTGCTTCGGTGAGGCGTGGCGCTGGTAGCGGTATTGGTTGACTGGGCCGCGCCTAGGGTCCACCAGCGTGGCTAGGCCTGCGTCTAGGAGACACTGGCGGACGTATTCGGCCCCGGTCATGGTTGTTCCGTTGGTCAGCTGCAGGGTGATCTCATCCCCATCACCGGCAAGGATTCTCACCCAGTCAGGCAGGGAGATCACCACGTGGGTGGCCTTCGGCTGCTTCTCTAGGCCTCCACTGAACAAGGCCTCGACGTCGGGGGTGGTTTTAATTGAGGCCCAGAGGTCTTCCACCAACTCCGGATCACCGGTGACCGAAAAAGTACTCGGTCCATCCTTGCGACGGGTGACTCGTACGCCCTCGGCTGGTGGTGCCGGGCGGTTAAGCTCTAGGACCTTTTGGTTGGCTAGGCGTCTTAGCTGTGTGGTGGTGCCGGGGTGTTGCACAGTTCGATGAGCATGGCCCAAGCCTCGCCCTTATTACGCACCCGGCGGAAGGCACTATCCAGGACCAGCAACGTATCCAGGTGGTGTCCCTGGGCGGCGGCCGCTTTCCTCGCGGCGGCCTGCTTGCGGGTAAAGGACGTGTGCCCGAAGAAGGTTTGGCAGGCACGGTGGTGCGCGGTCGCGGCAACATCCGACATGACAGCCTTCAGGGCGGGCAGGCTCAGCTGGCGGCACAGGTCCAAATACTGGATCCCGTCCGCGAAGATGGAGTGTGCTGCTTTCAATGTGTCCATGGCTGTCGTTGCTGTCATGACCCACACGCTAGAAGCACGCGTCAACCCCTACAAGGCCCAGAAACCCGATCTGTGGATAACTCGGAGCACAGTAGCCATCCTGCGCAAACTATCCACAGGCCGAAAACGGCCGTTTTTGCGCCGCGACCAGCCCAGAGGACGAAAAATAGAGCAACGTGCCCAAGTAGGCATCGTTAGGCACAATTAGGCACAAAAAGGCCCCCGCACCAGGCGGGGGCTGTGGGAAACTACGGCCTAGGCGCCGTGGGACGGTGTTTCGCTCTTGTCCAACTGCGCGCGGTGGGAACGCACCGGCTCCCAAGCGACGTGGTGGCGCATATCCGTGGTGCGCTGGTCGCGGGACCGGTAGACCACGTATGGGCGCGTGACATAACCGACGGGCGCGGAGAAGGCGTGCACGAGGCGGGTAAACGGCCAGACAGCGATGATGGTAAAACCCGCCAAGACGTGGACCTTGAACTGCCACGGTACGTCGGCCATCAGCTCGGGCTGGATGTTAAAGATGAGCAGGTTGCGCAGCCAGGGTGCGATGGTCTCGCGGTAGTCGTAGCCGTGGGTACCACCCAGGTCGAAAAGCTGCAGCGTGAACGTGGCGATGGACCCGGACAGTAGCGCAAGCCCGAGCAGGACGTACATGACCTTGTCGGACGTGGAGGTCGACAGGAAGACGGAACGGTTGACCACGCGGCGGTAGACCAGCCCAGCAAACCCGAGCAGCACGGCGACCGCGGCCAGCGAACCGGGAATGGTGGCGATCCAGTGGTAGACGTGATCGCTGATGCCGACGGCGCGGGTCCAAGACTTGGGCATCGCTAGCCCCATGAGGTGGCCGATGATGACGAAGACCATGCCCCAGTGGAACAGCGGGGAGGACAGGCGCAGCAGCTTGGACTCGTAGATCTGGGTCGAATGGGTGGTCCACCCGAACTGGTCGGAGCGCCAACGCCAGAAGATGCCGACGACGAACGCGGCTATCGCGAGCCAGGGGAATGCTCCCCAGAGAAAGTTGTTGAAAGTATCCATGGAAAGTCCTTAGACCGTATTCGGCTGAGCGGTGGGGAAGGGCAGATCCGCGATCCCGACCATCTCAGCGGGTGGGCCGGTGCGAATGAGATCGACGTACTTTTGGGCGGTGTCTGGGTCGACCTTGGGCAAGGACTTGCACAGGGCCGTCACCAGGCTCAGGTAGGGCGAGTTGACGTGGCCGAGGGCCGCGCGCAGCACCTCGATGCCCTCCCGGTAGCTAGCCACCATCTCTACGGCGCTGTCGTGGTCCTCGCTAAGGGCGAGGGCTTCCAGGACGACGCAGAGGTGGTCGGGCAGCTCCTCGTCGCTAATGACGAAGCCGAGGGCCTCGAGCTGCTGGCGGAAGGACAGGATGGCCATGCCGCGCTGCCGGGTGTCGCCGACCGCGTAATAGGACAGGAAAAGCGAGCAGCGGCGCCGCTGGTCGAAGGTCTCGACGTAGTGCTCCTCCATCCCGCGCAGCCCGGCGGAGCGGGCCCAGGTGGCGAAGTCCACGAAATCGGTGGCGATGGCCAGCGGCAGCTGATCCAGCTGCTCCTCGACGGTCTCGAGCCGCTGCAGGAAACCCGGCTGCGGGTAGTTGAGCAGCACTGAGACCGCCATGGCGATAATGCGGCGCTGGTCCACCGAGACCTTCACCGGGGCGATGAACTCGTCGGGGAGCTTGCCGGTGTGGGTCCGGATGGCTCGCTCGACGTCCTTGGCTCCGCCGCCGCTACCGATGCCGGCTGGGGTGCCGAACCCGGCCACGGCATCGTCGGCCGGTGGCTGGCTGGGGGTGCGGCGCGCGAGTTTTTCAAAGATATTCATGGCTGGCCTCGCTTAATCCTTGGGCGGGAACATGGAATCGGGACGGTCCCCGGTCCAGGAAAGCAGGGAGACCTTGCCGCTGGGCGCGCTGCCGTGGGTGCAGGCCTCCGGCGCCCCCATGCCCAGGTCCTGGAACGTGTCGTTCAGGTTGCGGGCCGGGTCGACGCCGCCGAAGGGATCCAGCGCGCTGATGCCACGCGGGGTCTCGGGGGAGGCGGTGGGGATGACGTAGCGGTCGTCGTATTTGGCGATGGAGAGCAGGCGGTACATCTCCTGCATCGTGCGCCCGTCCATGCCGACCGCCTGCGCGATTTCCTCCTGCGGCTCGTTGCCCAGGTTGATGTCGCGCATATACGAGCGCATGGCCACCAGCCGGCGCAGGGCCTTTTCCACCGGGACCGGGTCACCGGCGGTGAACAGGCCGGCCAGGTAGTCCAGCGGGATGCGCATGCGCGACAGGGCGGTGAATAGGATCTTGTGGTCCTCGCCGTCGTTGCCGGAGGCGGTGACCTGGTCGACGATGGGCGAGAGCGGCGGGATGTACCAGACCATGGGCAGGGTGCGGTACTCCGGGTGCAGCGGCAGCGCGACCCCGTATTTGAAGATGAGGTCGTAGATGGGGGAGTTCTGCGCTGCATCGATCCAGGAGTGCGGGATGCCCTCCCGCTGGGCGGCCTTGACGACCTCGGGGTCGTGCGGGTCAAGCATGACCGACTTCTGGGCCTCCAGCAGGTCCTGCGGGTCCTCGGTGGCGGCGGCCTCGGCGACGCGGTCGGCGTCGTAGAGGATGACGCCCAGGTAGCGCAGGCGGCCCACGCAGGTCTCCGAGCACACCGTGGGCTGACCGACCTCGAGGCGCGGGTAGCACAGCGTGCACTTTTCGGCCTTGCCCGTCTTGTGGTTGAAGTAGACCTTCTTGTACGGGCAGCCGGAGACACACATGCGCCAGCCGCGGCAGGCGTCTTGGTCCACCAGCACGATGCCGTCCTCGGTGCGCTTGTACATCGCGCCGGACGGGCAGGAGGAAACACACGTCGGGTTCATGCAGTGCTCGCAGATGCGCGGCAGGTAGAACATGAACGTGTCTTCGATCTCCTTCTTCACGTCCAGGTTCATCTCGTGCAGGACCGGGTCGTTGTCCATGGTGGCGGTGGACCCGCCCAGGTTGTCGTCCCAGTTGGAGGACCACTCGACCTTCTCGATGGGGCGGCCATCGATCTGGGAGACCGGCTTGGCCGTCGGCTGGGTCTTCTGCCCGGCTTTGGCGCCCATCAGGTCCTCGTACTGGTAGCTCCACGGCTCGTAGTAGTCCTGGATGGTCGGCAGGTTGGGGTTGTGGAACAGGGTGGCCAGCTTCTTGAGCCGGCCGCCGGCCTTGGGCTTGAGCTTGCCGGAACTGGTGCGCTCCCAGCCGCCCTTCCACTTCTCTTGGTCCTCCCAGCCGCGCGGGTAGCCGACGCCGGGTTTGGTTTCGACGTTGTTGAACCAGATGTACTCGGTGCCTTCGCGGTTGGTCCATGCCTGCTTGCAGGTCACGGAGCAGGTGTGGCAGCCGATGCACTTGTCGAGGTTCATGATCATTGAGATCTGAGCCATGACCTTCATTAGTAAGACACCTCCTGGGAACGGCGGCGGACGCGGGTGACCTCGTCGCGGTTATTGCCGGTGGGCCCGATGTAGTTGAAGTGGTAGGTAAGTTGGCCGTAGCCACCCGCGATGTGGACCGGCTTGATGGAAATGCGCGTCAGCGAGTTGTGGGTGCCGCCACGGCGGCCGGTGTGCTCGTTGAGTGGGGTGCCGACGGTGCGCTCTTGGGCGTGGTTGCACAGCATGGTGCCTTCCGGGATGCGGTGGGAGACAATGGCGCGGGCACTGACGACGCCGTTGCGGTTATAGACCTCGACCCACTCGTTGTCCTTAACGCCGATCTTCTCGGCGTCCTTGTCGGACATCCAGACCACCTGGCCACCTCGGGAGATGGACAAAACGTGCAGGTTGTCGAAGTACTGCGAGTGGATGGACCACTTGTTGTGGGTGGTCAGGTAGCGCAGGGTGACCTCAGCCTCGCCGCGCTCGTTGCTCAGCGTCTGGCCGGGGGCGTGCTCGCCGTGCAGGTGGACGTGGTCCAGCGGCGGGCGGAACACGGGCAGGGATTCGCCGTAGTCCATGAACCAGTCGTGGTCGAGGTAGTAGTGCATGCGGCCCGTGAGCGTGTGCCAGGGCTTGTCGAACTCGACGTTGATGGAAAAGGCCGTGTACCGGCGCTTGTTGCGCTTGTCGGCGGTCCACTCCGGCGAGGTGATGATCTCGGTTGGGCGCTCCTTGATGGAGTCCCAGGTGATGTGGACGTCGGCATCGGAAGCGGCCAGCGGGGTGAGATCCTTGCCGGTGCGCGAAGACAGGAACTCGAAGCCCTGCTGCGCCAGCTCGCCGTTGGAGACGCCGGACAGGTGCAGGATGGCGTCGATGACCTTGGTGTCCTTGGTCAGATCGATGAGCTCGCCCTGGGAGGTCTGCGAGGTGCCGCAGATGAGCTCGAGCTCCTTGACCTGCTTTTCCACGTTGAACTTGGTGCCGTGCACGCCGGTGCCGGCCTTGGCGGGCAGCGGGCCGAGGTGCGCCCACTTTTCGTAGATGCGCGTGTAGTCGCGCTCGACGACGTGCAGCTTCGGCATCGTCACGCCGGGGACCAGCCCGACCTCGTCGATGTCCGGGACGATGCCGTTGGGCATGCCCAGCTCGTCCGGGGTGTCGTGGTGGCTCGGCTGGGTGATGACGTCGCGCTGGGTGCCCAGCCACTTGACGGCCTTGTCGGACAGCGCGGCGGCCAGGTCCTGGAAGACCTCGAAGTCGGTGCGCGCCTCCCACGGCGGGTTGATCGCCGCGTTGAAGGAGTGCAGGTAGGGGTGCATGTCGGTCGAGGACATGTCGTGCTTTTCGTACCAGGTAGCGGCCGGCAGAACGATGTCGGAGACCAGCGTGGTCGAGGTGTTGCGGAAGTCCGTGGTCAGCATCAGGTCGAGCTTGCCCTCGGGGGCCTCGTCGACCCACTTGATGGTGCGTGGGCGCTGCTCCGGGGACAGCTCTTCGGCGGTGGCATCCGAGTCGATGCCCAGCAGGTGGCGGAGGAAGAACTCCGTGCCCTTAGCCGAGGAACCCAGCAGGTTGGTGCGCCAGTTGAGCAGGATGCGCGGCCAGTTCTCTTCCGCAGAGGGGTTGTCGTAGGCGAACTCCAGGTCGCCCTTGTGAAGCTGCTGGACCACGTAGTCGTTGATGTCCAGGCCGGCGGCGTCCGCCTCGTCGGCTAGCAGCAGGCAGTTGCGGTTGAACTGCGGGTAGGCCGGCATCCAGCCGCGGCGCATGGCCTCGGACATGGTGTCGGAGACCATCTTGTCGCCGATGGCCCCGCGGCTGGCCAGCGGGGAGCCCAGCTGGGAGGCGCGCGAGTTGTCGTAGCGGTACTGCTCGGTGGCGAAGTAGTAGAAGCCGGTGGTAATCATGTGGCGCGGGGGACGCTGCCAGTCGGTGGCCATGGCCCACTGGGTCCAGCCGTTGACAGGGCGCAGCTTTTCCTGGCCGACGTAGTGCGCCCAGCCGCCGCCGTTGACGCCCTGGGTACCGCACATCGAGGTCAGCGCTAAGAAGCTGCGGTAGATGTTGTCGGCGTGGAAGTAGTGGTTCACGCCCGCGCCCATGATGATCTGGGAGCGGCCCTGCGAGTCCGCCGCGTTCTGGGCGAATTCCCGGCCGATGCGGATGGCCGCGGCGGCGGGGACGCCGGTGAGCTCCTCCTGCCAGGCCGGGGTGCCGACCTCGCTCGCGTCGTCGAAGCCGGTCGGCCAGCTACCCGGCAGGTTCAGGTCCTCGCGCGGGACGCCGTAGTGGGCGAGCATGATGTCGTAGACGGTGGTGACCAGCTTGCCGTTGACCTCACGCACCGGCACGCCGCGGTGGACGACACCGGCGCCGACCGGCTTGCCGGTGCCGATATCGGCCGGGTCGGTGTCCAGGTCGAAGCGCGGGAAGAGGACCTCGGCGGTGGAGAAGGAATCCGTCTCCGCCATCGACATGACGGGGTCGACGCCGTCCAGGGAGAGGTTCCACTTGGCGGAATCCATGTCCCAGCGGTCGGCGACGGTGCCGCCCGGATCGACCACGCGGCCGTCGTCTTCCATGACGAGGCCACGGTGCGTGGCGTTGGGGCTTCCGGCCAAGGAGGCATCGTTAGTCTGGGAGGCCGTGAAGAACTTGCCGGGGGTGTAGGTCCCGTCTTCGCGCTGGTCGAGGGAGACCAGGAACGGCGCGTCGGTGTACTTGCGCATGTAGTTCAGGAAGTACGGCTCTTGGCGGTCGACGTGGAAGGTCTTGAGGATGACGTGGCCCATGGCAAAGGCCAAGGCGGCGTCGGTGCCCGGCTCGATGCGGGCCCATTCGTCGGCGAACTTGGTGTTGTCGGCGAAGTCAGGGGAGACGACGACGACCTTGGTGCCCTTGTAGCGGGCCTCGACCATGAAGTGGGCGTCCGGGGTGCGGGTGACCGGGATGTTAGAGCCCCACATCATCAAGTAGGAGGAGTTGTACCAGTCGCCGGACTCGGGGACGTCGGTCTGGTCGCCGAAGGTCTGCGGGGAGGCCGGCGGCAGGTCCGCGTACCAGTCGTAGAAGGACAGGGCGACGCCGCCGATCATCTGCAGGAAGCGGCTGCCGGCGCCATAGGAGACCTGGCTCATCGCCGGGATGACTGTGAAGCCGTTGATGCGGTCGGGGCCGTACTTGCGGATGGTGTAGACGTGCGCGGCTGAGGCCATGTCGATGGCCTCCTCGTAGGAGATGCGGATGAGCCCGCCTTTGCCGCGCTGGGAGATATACGCCCGGCGCTTGTCCGGGTCTTCCTGGATGGCCTTCCAGGCAAGCACCGAGTCGCCGTGCTTCTGCTTTTCCTCGCGGAACATGTCCACCAAAACGCCGCGGGCGTACGGGTAGCGCACGCGGGTTGGGGAGTAGGTGTACCAGGAAAAGGAGGCGCCGCGGGGGCAACCGCGGGGCTCGTACTCCGGGGTGTCGGGGCCCGTGGTGGGGTAGTCGACGGCCTGGGACTCCCAGGTGATGACGCCGTCTTTGACGTAGACCTTCCAGGAGCAGGAGCCGGTGCAGTTGACGCCGTGGGTGGAGCGGACCATCTTGTCGAAGGCCCAGCGGTTGCGGTAAAAGACGTCGGCCTGCCGGCCGCCCTGCAAGAAGACCTGTTGGCCGGAGGCAGAGGCCTCGCCGCGGCGCAGGTAGGCGCCTAGTTTAAACAGCGGGTTGAGCTTGCCGTTTTCGGGAGCGGGGACTTGAGTAGTCATGGGGTAGAACTCTCTGTTGGGGGCGGGGTTTAGCCGGGGTACGGGGCGTTCGGGCGGGCGTAAAAGACCCAGACCAGGACCGTGGTGATGGCGAAGTAGACCACGCAGCCCCAGAAGAAGGCGGCCATGGGCATAGCCGACAGGAGCATGCCGACGACGAACGGGCCGAAGGCACCGATGGCACCGGTCCAGCCGACCACGCCGCCTGCCTGGCGCGGCGGGAGGATCATCGGCATCTGCTTGAAGGTGCCGGCGTTAGCCAGGCCGGTGAAGAAGAACATGATGAGCATGCCGGCCAGGAACCACCAGAACTGGTCCGGGGAATCCGGGTTCAAAAACAGCGCGGAGAACGCAGTGAAGATGGTCATGCCCAGGCAACCGATGAAGGTCCAGATGGCGCCGCCGAACTTGTCACAGAGCGGGCCCCAGAGGGCGCGTACGAGGGCGCCGAGCAGTGGGCCGATGAAGGCGAAGGCCGCGCCGCGGGGCAGATCGTCGGGGTTCATAACCTCGGCGAACTTGGAGGTCTGGCCGTAGAGGTCGTTGATCATCAGGGCGAACTGGGCGGCGAAGCCGGAGAAGGCGCCGAAGCTCATCAGGTAGACGACGGTCAGCACCCAGGTGTTGATGTTGCCGAAGATGTCGATCTGCTGGCGGAAGTTTGCCTTGACCGGCACGTCCTTGAGCAGCGTCCAGGCCAGCACGGCCATGACGATGGTCCACGGCACGAAGAAGATGGCTGGGGAGTGGACGAAGATGGTGGTCTGGTCGGGCAGGCGCTGCGGGGCGACGAAGCCGATGCCGATGAGGCTGAAGCCCATCAGCCACGGGGAGACCAGCTGGATGAAGGAGATACCGAAGTTGCCCAGGCCGGCTTGCAGGCCGAGCGCTGTTCCGGACATCCGCTTCGGGAAGAAGTAGCCGGTGGATGGCATGAGGCCGGAGAAGACGCCGCCGCCGATGCCGGAGGCGAAGGAGATGGCGAGCAGCTCAACGAAGGAGGCGTCGGGGCGCTGGACGACCGAGAACCAGCCGAACATGGGCAGCAGGAACAGCAGCGAGGAGAAGGTGACCAGCTTGCGGGTGCCCAGCACCGGCGGCAGGAACATGAAGACCAGGCGGAGAAGACCGCAGGCCAGGCCTGAGACCGCGGTGAGCGCGTAGAGCTGTCCGGAGCTCAAGTCGAAGCCGATCTCGTTCAGGATGGGGGCGATGGCGGAGACCAGGTACCACGCGGCGAAGCCGATGAACAGGGTGGTCGTTGAAATAATGAGCGTGCGCCAGGCAATCTTGGAGTCCCAGTGGTCGGAATCTTCTGGATCCCAGCCCTGGATGACTTTGCCTGAGGTGTCTAGTTGAGTCATGGGGTGTCCTCAAAACATCTCGAAGGAATAGCTGAATAACAATCTATCGAGTATTAGACTCAGAAGAGGAATTTGTACGGAAATTTCTGGGTTTATTTAGAAAACGTTAATGTTGCGCATTTCCCTGTCCTTAGATTCGCGCTGCGTAGGCCGCTGAGGGTTGCCTAAGCAGGGGAAATAAACCCCACAGTGATATTTCTCACGGGTGTAGTAGAGGAGACGGCCGAATGGGACACCAGGAGGCACCAATGCCTGAGTTGAAGGCCGCAGTAATCGTTGCGTCGAACCGCGTCAAGGAGGGCACCAAGCCTAACAAGGCCGGTCAGCGTGCGGTGGAGCTATTGACCAACCACGGCGTGGAGGTCACGCAAAAGCAGTGCTTAAACGAGGGTGCCGCGAATTTGCGGCCGGCGCTGAGCCAGGTAATCGAGGCGGGCACCGACGTGGTGCTGGTCATCGGCGCAACGGGGATTTCCCGCGACAACGACACCCCGGAGGTCACGGAAGAATTCATCGCGGCCCGCATGTGGGGGCTGGAGACCCAGGTCCTGCTGGAGGGCCTGAAGAACTCACCTAGGGCCGGCCTGTGCCGCGGCATCATCGGCGTGACCTCGTGCCCGCCGGGGACCTTGCTGGTTAATTCCGCCTCCTCGGTTGGGGCGGTCGAGGACACGCTAGCGGTGGTTCTTCCCCTGCTGAAGGACATCTTCCGCGAATGCCGTTAGCTCCTGGGGCGTGTCGTAGTCGCGCTCGGCGCCGGTGCCGGGGACCTCGATAATCCGGGAGCCGCGGCGCGCCTGGCGCAGCAGCCGCCGGGCTGAGGCGTTGTGCACGCGGGGTAGATCGCCGAGCGCGCGGCGCAGGTGGGTGGCCTTCCACAGCGAGCACAGCGGCTGCAGGAAGCCGTCGGCGCTGCGGACGATGGCGGCATCGGCATCGGCGGCGTGCAGTGCGCGCCAGAGGGCGGAGAGAAGCTGGCCGGAATCGGGGGCATCGACGCTCAGCACGGCGATATAGTCGCTGTGCAGGGCCCGCGTGCCGCGCGCGATGCCGGCGACCGGGCCGCCGAAGAGCGGGTTCTCGCAGACCTGCGGCAGGCCCAGTGGATAGGGGGAGACCACTATGCGCTCGCAGTGGTAGGGAAGCTGGCCCAGCACGCGGTCGACTAGGCGCTGGCCGGCAACGCGCAGGCTCGCCTTGTCGAGCCCACCCATGCGGCGCCCGCGGCCGCCGGCCAAAACGAGTGCGCCGAGCTGGCCGGGGAGGGGATAAGCAAGCTGGGCCATGGTCTAGGCCTCCGGCAGGGTGCGGGACCAGTCGCCGGAGCGCCCGCCGGACTTGGCGACGATTCCGGCGCGACGGATGAAGGAGGAGCGGTCCACGCCCTTGACCATGTCGATAACCGCCAGCGCGGCGACGTTTACCGCGGCCAGGGCCTCCATCTCCACGCCGGTGCGATCCGCGGTGCGCACGGTGGCCGAAATCGCTACGCAATCGTCGTGAAGTTCCAAATCGACGCGGCAACCGTGCACGCCGATGGTGTGCGCCAGCGGCAGCAGCTCCGGGACCTTCTTGGCCGCCGCGATGCCGGCCACCCGGGCCACGGCCAGCACGTCGCCCTTGGGCACGGTGCCGTCGCGCAGCGCGTCCATGACCTCCCGCGAGCAGGCCACCTCGCCCTCGGCGGTGGCGGTGCGCACGGTCGGTTTCTTCTCGGTCACGTCGACCATGTAGGCCTCGCCAGCGTTGTTGAGATGCGTAAACTCCATTGCTCGTCCTTTCCTAAGGCTTGGCTTGAAAACTCGTCTAAAACCAGGTGATTTCGACAGTATCGCCCGCCCGGGGCCCGGCGGCGTGGGCGGCAAGGCCCACCATTCCGGCGGTGCCGGCCAGGTTGGCCACCATGTGGGAGCCCAGGCGCCGCCCGTTGAAGGGGAAGGCGGCGGGCGGGTTGTCCGCGTAGTCCACGCGGACCGGCAGCCAGGCGGGGCGGTCCCGGGTGTCCGGGAAGTCCTCGCCGGCTCGGACTACCCCGCGGCGGCGGAGGGCCGGGCGCGGATCGCCGCGCAGGGCGCGCAGCGCGGGGGCGACGTAGAGGTGGAAGGAGACGAAGGTCGCCACCGGGTTGCCGGGAAGAGAAATCATCGGCGTCGAGCTCCAGACGCTTATTCCCTGCGGGGCGCCGGGCTTTTGGTCGACGTCGCCGAACCAGGCATCGCGGGCGTGGGCCTGGGCGCTGGTGTGGACGATGTCGAAGGCCCCGGCCGAGACCCCGCCGCTGGTGATGATGAGGTCGTGGGTCTGTGCCGCCTCCTTGGCCAGGGCGACGAAGGAATCGCTCCGGCCCGCGGCGCCGTCGCTGTCCCCGGCGTGCAGGTGCGTTAGCTCGACGGGCCCGGAGTCCCGCACGAGCTGGGCCAGCATCGGCCGGTTGGAATCCGGAATTTGGCCAGGCTCCAGCGGCCGGTAGTCGCCGTCGCCCAGGCTCACGAGCTCGTCGCCGGTGGAAATTACCGCCACCCGCGGCGTGCGGTGCACGGGTAGCGTGGTCAGCCCCGCGGAGTGGCAGGCGGCGATGACCCCGGGATCCACGCGGTCCCCGGCAGGGACGGCCGTGTCCCCGACGGCGAGGTTATCGCCGGCCCGGCGGATGTGGGCGCGGGCGGGATCGGCACCGCGGATGGTTACGGTTTCGGGCAGCGGGGTCGGCCCGGCGGGGATATTGGTCAGCTCTACGGGCACGACCACGAGCTCCGGATCGAGGGGATCGGCGACGGGCGCGCCGGTCATGATCCGCACCGCAGTACCCGCGGGCACCTCCTGCGGTGCGCTGCCGGCCGGCACGTCGCCGACTACCGGCAGCGTGGCCGAGCCGGAGCCCAGGTCGGCGCGGTGGACCAGGAAGCCGTCCATGGCCGAGTTGTGGAAGGCGGGCACAGGGATGCGGCAGGTGACATCGGCGGCGCAATACTGGCCGCTGGTCAGCTCGCTCAGAGGCGTGTTCACGGCCGGGAGGGGCCGGACGAGGCTGAGGACGCGCGCGAGGTGGTCGGCGACGGAGCACGATGAAGAATGGTGCATAACGGGTTCTAGCTTAAGCTGGCTACCCGCCGATGGCGGACATCGGCCGGTCCGGCTGCAGGAAGCCCTCGTCGTTGACGCCGTGGCCGGGCAGCTTGGCCCACATCTCGCCGGCCCAGGCGGCCATGAGTTCCTCGTCGGAAGCGCCCTGGCGCATCAGGTCGCGCAGGGAGGTCTCCGAGTTGCCGAAGAGGCAGTTGCGCACCGCGCCGTCGGTGGTAAGGCGGGTGCGGTCACAGTCGCCGCAGAAGGGGTGGCTGACCGAGGCGATGATCCCCAGCTTGCCGCGCGTGCCGTCGGGGCAGATCGCCTCCCACAGCGCGGCGGGGGCTGAGCCGCGCGGGGCGCGGGCCGGGCGCAGGTCGAACGCGGATTTCAGGCGGCCGAGGATGTCGTCCGCGGTGACCATGGTGGAGCGATCCCACTGCTCGCGCGGGCCCAGGGGCATCTGCTCGATAAAACGCAGCTGCGCGCCCTTGTGCAGGGCGAAGTCGGCCAGCTCGACGATGTCGGCGTCGTTGATGCCGGGCATGACCACGGCGTTGATCTTGACGGGGTGGAGGCCGGCGGCCAGGGTGGCATCGATGGCCGCGAAGACGGAATCGAGCCGGTCGCGGCGGGTCAGCTCGGCGTAGGCGGCGTGGTTGATGGTGTCCAACGAGATGTTGACCCGGTCCAGCCCGGCGGCCTTGAGCTCGTCGATGCGCTTGTCCAGGCCCAGCCCATTCGTCGTCAGCGCCGTGCTGGGGGCGTGGCCTTCGTCGGTGCGCAGATTTTTGGTGGCCGCGAGGATTTCTGCCAGCGACTTGCGCAGCAACGGCTCGCCGCCGGTGAAACGGACCTGCCGGATGCCCAGGCGCTCGACGGCCAGGCGGATAAGGCGGATGGTTTCTGCGTCGTCGAGCTTGTGCTGGTTGGGCATCCAGTCCAGGCCCTCGGCGGGCATGCAGTAGGTGCACCGCAGGTTGCAGCGGTCGGTCAGGGACACGCGCAGGTCTCGGGCGACGCGACCGTATTTGTCCACCAAGGCTCGGTTGCCGTTGGCGTCGGCGGCAGGCAGGTCCGCGGCGGCCTGCGGGCGGCCGGCTACGCGCGGGGTGGGTAGCAGCACCTTCGGGGCGGAAGAACGGTCAGTCATATTCTCCCAACTCTATGCGTTGTGCGGATAGGACTACTAACCACAACGGCGCGCCCTGGTCAGCTATTCCTTTCCGAGGGTGCGGGCCTAGGTCAGCGGCTGGTCCGGATCCAAGGTGGCGTTGTCATCAATCTGGTTGGCTTCGCCCGGGCCGGCCAGGCGAATGATGTTGTACTCGCCCTCGGCCAGGTGGGAGCGCAGGTCCTTCTTGTCGAACTTGCCCACCGACGTCTTATCGATGCTCTTGATGAAGGTCCAGTACTCCGGCAGCATCCAGCCGGGCAGCTCGGAGCGCAAGTTCTCCCGGAGGCTCTCAGCGGTCTCAATGGTCGGGTCGATGTCGCGCTGGAGGACGGTCACGGCCAGCGGGCGCTCGCCCCACTGCTTGTCGGGGTAGCCGATGACGGCGGCCTCGATGACCCGGTCGTCGGCCATGATGAGGTTTTCCAGCTGGACGGAGTAGATCCACTCGCCGCCGGAGCGGATGACGTCGCGGGCGCGGTCCTCGACGGTCAGGAAGCCGTCCTTGGTCACCGAGCCCACGTCGCCGGTGCGCAGCCAGCCGTCGGCGGTGTACTTGCTGGCCGCGTCCTCGGTGCGCTTGCCGCGGAACTGGGAGGCCGCCCCGCCTTCCTCCGCGGCGGGCGAGTGGTAGTAGGACTCCGTGACCAGGTTGCCGCGGACCTGAATCTCGCCGGCGTTGCGGTCGGTCTTGGAGACCACCTGCCCGTCGTTGACCACGCGGTATTCCAGGCTGGTGGGGAAGCGGCCCTGGGAGATGCGGTAGCCCCAGCGGGAATTGCCGCTAGCGCCCTGCGGCGGGCGCGCCACGGTGCCCACAGTGGTGGTTTCCACCATGCCCCACACGTGCACCACGTCGACGCCGAAGCGCTCCTCCCAGACCTTGATCACCTGCGGCGGGACCGGGGAGCCGCCGGCGTAAATTTCGGTCAGCGACATGCGCTCCGGCGGGTGGTGGAGGTAGTGGACGAAGAGCTGGATCCAGATTGTCGGCACGCCGTGCGCCACGCGCGGGTGGGTGGAGGCGATGAGCTTGGCCAGGGTGGGCGCGGAGACGTCCGAGTCCGGCAGGATGAGCGGTGTGCCCGTCATGAAGGCGGCGAAAGGCACGCCCCAGGACAACACGTGGTAAATGGGAATGCAGCACAGGAAGGACTCGCCGTGGGTAATCGCCAGGCTGTCCGTGGTGCGCAGCAGCATGGAGGCCAAGTAGATGGAGCGGTGCGAGTAGACCACGCCCTTGGGCGCGCCGGTCGTGCCGGTGGAATAACACAGCGCCGCGGCCGCGGACTCGTCTAGGACCGGCCAGTCATAGCGGGTCGATTGCCCGTCCAACAGGGCCTCGTACGAATAGACTTCCACGCCGCGGGGGAAGTAGGGGCTCAAGTGGCCCACCCGGCTCGGACCGGTGAAGACGACCGCGCGGACGGTGGTGGTCCCGGCCAGGACCGCGCCCAGCTGCTGGGCCAGGCGCGGATCGGCGACGATGACCTCGATCTCCGCGTGGTTGACAATGTGCCCGATCTGGTCGTTCATCAGCTGTTTGTTCAGCGGGGTAAAGACCGCGCCCTTGCAGGCCACAGCGAACATGACCTCGAGGTGTTCCGCGCAATTCCATAGGAAAGAGCCGACGCGCTCGTCGCCGGTAACCCCCAGCTTGTCGTGCAATACGTGGGCGAAGGCCGCCGCGCGCGCCCCGATGTCCGCGAAGGTGCATTCCTCGGCCGCCCCGGCGCCGTCGGGGGCGTGCTCGCCGTGCCACGTGGTGACCTTGGTCTGGCTGTGGACGGTGGCGCCCTGCTCCAAGATACGGGAGATATTGAGCGGGACTTCCTGCATGGTGGAGTGCATGGTCACTATGATAGCCACTTCTTTAGGCCCCGGGGTGGGACCGGTACCGAAGAAGGCGAAATCTTGCGCTATACTGTCTGGGACTGGCTGAGCTGCTTGAGCGTTTGAGCTACGTGAGCTGCCCTAAGGTAAACAGTAAAGCACATGTGCTCGGGCCTGCTCGTGCAGTCGAGATGCGTTGTCCCTGGGCCCTGACCCCACAGAATGGGTCAAACCACAGCCCCCGCGCTTTCTGGGTGAGTACCTCAAACGCCTTGCACACCGCGCAAGGTTTAAGGCCGGCCCGCAGGGGGACGACGTGGTACCTGCCGAGGAAGGGCAACTCGGTCCCACGCGGACCACTCGGGCTCCCTTCCGGCCCCAACCGGCGCTGCGCGCCCTCGAGGTTGCTCGAGGTCCACGACAGTCAGCCGCCGGGCGCCCACGGTAGGCTAGCCAGAGTTTTATCTTTTAACTACACAGTCATTTCCAGAGTGCCTAGCCGGCGGACCCAAAGACTTGGGAAAACCGGCCCGGTAACACGCGGCACGACCGCCCGACCGGGCACGCTGGGCACCCAGAATCATCCGCTGGGAAAAGCGACGAAAGGACTTCCGTGAGCGATACGGAGAATATCTCGCCTCAAGAACTGGCATCCCTGAAGCTGCCGCAGCTGCGCGAAATTGCGGCCCAGAAGGGCCTGCGCGGCATCAGCGCTCTCCGAAAGGGCGCTCTCATCGAGGCAATCACCACCGGTAAGAAGCCGGCCGCCGCCAAGGCCGCGCCGAAGTCGGCAGACAAGGCGGACAAGCCCGCTAAGCAGGCGCAGGAACAAGCCCCGGCCGCGCAGGCTGACGAAGCCCCGCAGCGCGACGCTCGCCGCCCGCAGGGCCGCGACGACAAGCAGGGCGACGGCGAGAAGAACGCCGACAACAACAACGGCAATAATGGCAATGACGAGCCGCGCTACGAGTCCCGCGCGCAGGCCCGCCGGGCCCGTCGCAACCGCGCGCGCCGGGGTGGGCGCGACGACCACGACGGCAACAACCAGGACCAAGGCCGCGACAACCGCGATAACCGCGACAACCAGGATGATTCCCGCAACGGCAACAACCACGGCAACAACGGCGGCAACAACCACCGCCGGAACAACGGCGACGATGACGAACGCGGTGGGCGCCGCGGGCGTCGCAACCGCCGCAACCGCCGGAACCGTGGCGGCGGCAACGACAACCGCGGTGGCGGCAACGACCTGCAGATTCGCGAGGGCGATGAGCTGCAGGCCGTCGGCGGCATCCTCGAGGTAGTCGACAACAACGTCGCCTTCCTGCGCACCACCGGCTACCGCGCGGCGAACTCGGACGTCTTCGTCAACCAGAACCTGGTCCGCCGCCTAGGGCTGCGCTCCGGCGACGCCGTGACCGGACAGGTCAAGGTCGCGGGCGCCACGCACACCCACGGCAACGGCCGCAATCGCCGCAAGTACAACCAGCTGGTACGGGTCGATACCGTCAACGGGATGGACCCGGAAGAGGCCAAGCAGCGCCCGGACTTTGCCAAGCTGACTCCGCTGTATCCGAACCAGCGGCTGCGCCTGGAGACCGACCCGAAGGTCCTGACCACCCGTGTTATCGACCTGATTATGCCGATCGGTAAGGGCCAGCGCGCCCTGATCGTCTCCCCGCCGAAGGCCGGTAAGACGACCATCCTGCAGAACACCGCCAACGCGATCTCCATCAACAACCCGGAGTGCTACCTCATGGTGGTGCTCGTCGACGAGCGCCCCGAAGAGGTCACCGACATGCAGCGCTCGGTCAACGGCGAGGTGATTGCCTCCACGTTCGACCGCCCGCCGTCAGAGCACACCTCGGTCGCCGAGCTGGCCATCGAGCGCGCCAAGCGCCTGGTGGAGCAGGGCAAGGACGTCGTCGTGCTGCTGGACTCCATCACCCGCCTGGGCCGCGCGTACAACAACTCATCCCCGGCCTCCGGGCGCATCCTGTCCGGCGGTGTCGACTCTAACGCTCTCTACCCGCCGAAGCGCTTCCTGGGCGCGGCCCGCAACATCGAAAACGGCGGCTCGCTGACCATTATCGCCACGGCCATGGTGGAAACCGGCTCGACCGGCGACAACGTCATCTTCGAGGAGTTCAAGGGCACGGGTAACGCCGAGCTGAAGCTGGACCGCTCCATCTCCGAGCGCCGCGTCTTCCCGGCCGTCGACGTCAACCCGTCGGGTACCCGCAAGGACGAGCTACTGCTCGTGCCGGAGGAGCTGCGCATCATGACCAAGCTGCGGCGCATCCTCGCGGCCCTGGACTCCCACCAGGCCATCGACTTGCTTATCAAGCAGCTGAAGAAGACCAAGTCCAACGGCGAATTCCTCATGGGCGTGGCGCAGTCCGCGCCGATGGTCGCTGACAAGGACGAGGAGGATTACAAGTAATGGCTAGCCAGGTTTCGCTGGTCGACGACATCGTCTCCGAGTACCAGGGTCTGGAAATGCAGATGGCCGACCCGGAGCTGGCCGGCGATCAGAACCAGTTCCGGAAGCTGTCCAAGCGCTACGCCGAGCTGCGGCCCATCATCCAGGTCAACGACGAGCTCAACCAGGCTCGCGTTGATCTCGAGGACGCGAAGGAGATGGCCTACGAGGACCACGACTTCCAGGTCGAGGCCGATCGCTTGGAGGGCGAGGTCGTCGAGCTGGAAGAAAAGCTCGCTGACCTGTTGGCCCCGCGCGACGAGCACGACGCCGAGGACATCATCATGGAGATCAAGGCCGGCGCCGGCGGGGAAGAGGCCGCGCTTTTTGCCGGCGACTTGGCCCGCATGTACGAGCGCTACGCCGACAAGACCGGCTTTAGCTGGGAGGTGCTTGGCCTCAACGAGTCCGACCTGGGTGGCGTGAAGGACATGACCATCTCCTTCAAGTCGAAGAACCCGTCCCGCGACGGCGCGTGGTCCGTCTTCAAGTTCGAGGGCGGCGTCCACCGCGTCCAGCGCGTGCCGGTGACCGAGTCCCAGGGCCGCATCCAGACCTCGGCGGCCGGCGTGCTGGTCTACCCGGAGCCGGACGAGGTCGAGTCGGTCAACATCGACGAGAAGGACATCCGCGTCGACGTCTACCGTTCCTCCGGTAAAGGCGGTCAGGGCGTGAACACCACGGACTCCGCCGTGCGCATCACCCACCTGCCCACCGGGCTCATCGTCACCTGCCAGAAGGAACGCTCCCAGATCCAGAACAAGGCGCGTGCCCTGCAGGTGCTGCAGGCCCGCCTGGATCAGATGGAGCGCGAGGCTCGCGAGGCCGAGGACGCCGAGCAGCGCGCCTCCCAGGTCCGCACCATGGACCGTTCCGAGCGAATCCGCACCTATAACTGGCCGGAAAACCGCATCACGGACCATCGGATCGGCTACAAGGCCAACAACCTGGACTCCGTGCTGGACGGCGACATGGGTGATCTCATCACCGCCCTGCAGAACCAGGAGCGTGCCGAGCGCCTCGAGGCCGAAGGCTAGCAGTGGCCCCTGGCACGTACGCGCGCCTGCTTCAGGAGACCACCCGGCGGCTTTCAGCGGCCGGGGTGGGCTCCCCGGAGTTCGACGCCCGCCTGCTGATGAGCCACCTCATCGGCTGCGGGCACATGGATATTCCGCTGGATGAGCCGACGATGCGCGGCTTCGAGCTCGCCCTCGAGCCGCTCGTTGGTCGCCGGGAGCAGCGCGAGCCCTTGCAGCACATCGTGGGCACCGCGCCGTTCGGTCCGCTCGATCTCGCGGTGGGGCCGGGGGTTTTCATCCCGCGCCCGGAGACCGAGGTTCTGGCCGATTGGGCTAATGGCAAGGCTGAGGGCTTGATTAAACAGGGGAGTAATTCCCGCCTCACGATCCTCGACTTGTGTACCGGCTCGGGCGCCCTCGCGGCCTACCTGGCCTACTACCATGTGCCCGCCGCCCGCGTCGTGGCGGTGGAGAAGTCGTCTCAGGCCGCGGAGTATGCCGCGCGTAACTTCGCCGATCTGGGGCTGGATGTGGAGCTCGTCGCGGGCGACGTGTGCGATCCGGCCCTGCTGCCGGAGCTGGACGGGCGCGTCGACGTGCTGGTGACCAACCCGCCCTACGTGTCGGAGTCGCCGGACTTGGACCCCGAGGTCTACCATGACCCGGCCGAGGCGGTCTTCGCCGGAGCGGATGGCATGGACGTCATCCGGTCCATGGCAGGCAACCTCACGCGCTGGCTGGCGCCCGGTGGGTGGCTCGGTATCGAGCACGATGATGCCACCTCCGCGGCCGTGCAGAGCGTCCTTCGGGACACCGGCGCCTTTAGTACAGTAGAACCAATGCTCGATCTCACTGGCACCGCCCGCTTCGTGCGCGCGCAGCGTAAAGAGTAGGGTTAAAGCTCCCGTAACCAGGGAACCGGTGCCGAAAAGACACCGAGACCAAAAGCCAGAGGACTTTAGTTTTTCGTGGGAGAAGTTTATGCAAGGCAAAATCTATAGTTGCGCTGACGAAGCGGGGCGTGCCAACGGTATCGCTGCGGCGACTAGGGCTGCGAAGTCCGGGCGCCTGGTGGTACTGCCGACGGACACCCTCTACGGCATCGGCTGCGACGCCTTCGACAACGACGCGGTAGCCAACCTGCTAGCCGCCAAGCACCGCGGGCCGGACATGCCGGTGCCGGTGCTCATCGGCTCCTGGGACACCATCCAGGGCCTCGTTGCCACGTATTCCGACCAGGCGAAGCTCTTGGTCGAGGCCTTCTGGCCGGGTGGGCTGTCCATCGTTGTGCCGCAGGCGCCAAGCCTGCCGTGGAACCTGGGGGATACCCGGGGCACGGTCATGCTGCGCATGCCGCTGCATCCGATTGCCATCGAGCTGCTCCGCGAGGTCGGCCCGATGGCTGTGTCCAGCGCCAATATCTCCGGCCACCAGCCGCCGACCACGGCGATTGCCGCCAAGCAGCAGCTGGGCAAGTCGGTCTCGGTCTACCTGGACGGCGGAGAAACCACCATCGGCAAGCCGTCGACTATTATTGACCTGGCCGCGCCGCAGCCCTACCTGCTGCGGGAGGGCGCCATCTCGGCCGAGCAAATCTCCGAGGTCATCGGGGTTTCCGCTGAGGCCCTCCGGACCCGTCCGGGAGCCTAATGCTAGGCGGAGCCGGGGTGCCGCTGCGCGAAATCGGACTCGTCATCCTCGTTGCGGCGATTATCACCTACCTGACCACCGGGATCGTGCGCTCGGTGCTGGTGCGCAGCGGCCAGGTCGCCGAGGTGCGCCAGCGCGACAGCCACTCCCAGCCCACGCCCCAGTTGGGCGGGCTGGCCATGTACACCGGGTTTATCTCCGCGGTCTTCTTCGCGGCGCAGCTGCCCGCGCTGACCCGCGGTTTCATGCCGGTGACCCCAGAGATGACCGCGGTCATCTGGGCTTCCACCGCCATCGTCTTGGTGGGCATCGTCGACGACCTGGTCGAGCTGTCCGCGCTGGTGAAGCTGGCCGGGCAGCTGGTTGCAGCCACTTTGCTGTCGGCCCTGGGGCTGACCTGGTCGCTGCTGTTCGTACCGTTTGGCGGTGGCACCACGCTGCTGCTGGACCAGTTCCAGTCCTCGCTGGTGACTATCTTCATCGCGGTCCTGCTGGTCAACGCCATCAACTTCGTCGACGGCCTGGACGGCCTGGCCGCCGGCCTGGGGCTTATCGCGGGCGGGGCCATCCTGCTCTTCTCTTTGACGGTCCTACATGACCAGGGCGGGGCGGTCTCGGCGTACCCGCCGGCCATCATCGCGGCCGGCCTGGTGGGCATGTGCGCCGGCTTCTTGCCGCACAACTTCGAGCCCTCCCGCATCTTCATGGGCGATAGCGGTTCGATGCTCATCGGCCTGCTGTTGGCCGCGGCCTCGACGTCGGTGTCCGGCAAGATCAACATGTCGCTCTACGGCGGCGCCGACATGGTGGCGGTCCTCTCGCCGCTCATCGTGGTTGTCGCCGCGGTCTTCATCCCGGTGCTGGACCTGGTCTGGGCGGTCATCCGCCGCCTGTCCCAGGGGCGCTCGCCGTTCTCGGCCGACAAGGCCCACATCCACCACCGCCTGCTGTCGCTGGGGCACACGCACCGCCGCACCGTGCTGGTGCTCTACCTGTGGGTCTCGGCAGTCGCCTTCGGGGCGGTCAGCTTCTCGGTCGTGCCGGTGCCCGTGGCGGCCGGGGCCACGGCCGTGGCCATCGTGACGGCCGCCGTTACGACCCTCATCCCGCTGCGCGCCGGCAAGATCGGCCGCGTGCCCGCCTCGGCAGATAAGCCGAGCTAGTAGGTCCACCCGAACAACCTGTAGGATTCGTATTCGTGTCTGAAAGCTTTGATTCCACGCAAACTAGCCCGAACGGCGGGGCGCCCCGCTCCGAGTTCGACGACCACCGCCGGCCGATGGTGCGCGCGGTGCGCTTCGGGTCCATGGCGCTGGCGGTCGTGACCGTGCTGTCACTGGTCGGCTGGGGCTGGGCCAAAGACCTGCCCGGCATTTGGGGCGTGCTCCTCGGCGCGGCCATCGGCGGCGGCTTCGTCCTGCTGACCGCGCTGTCCGTGCTCGTGACCGCCAACTCCAGCCCGTCGACCACCATGGCGGTAGTCCTCGGCGGCTGGTTGGTCAAGGTTGTTCTCTTGATTATCGTCCTGCTGGCCATCCGCGGCATGGACTTCTACGACAACGTCGCGCTCTTCGTGACCGTCATCCTGGCGCTGATTATCGTGCTGGGAACCGAGGTCTGGGGGATTATCACCTCCCGGGTCACCTACGTGTCTTAATACGCGTGGGCCTTTTAGCGTGTGGCCCCTGGCGCCCGGGACCCGATCCTTCCCGGGCGCTTTGTCGTTCCGGGGCAAACGAGAGGGCCCCGTGGTGGGGCTTCGGGGGTGTGTTTAGCAGGTATTTGTCACCCCCGCGGCGGAGCAAAGTATAAGGCTGTGATCAACCTTACCCGCCTGGGTTTTCAGTGGGAACGGGCAGTTTTGGGGCGAGAGTGGACCAATTGTTCAGGTTTCCTGCCAGCTACTTGCACAAACTGGCCCCCCGCGTGCGAAATTTCAATAACAAGCTGCTAGAATTTCCTGCGGATTACCGCGGATCTAGGGTCCGCAGTCTGTGAGTGACGGACTGCTACGCCTTATAGTCCGTTGCGGTGAATCCCTGCTGCAGCATCGCTGATGTGCGACGGAGTCCGTTGTTGCGGCAGAGAGTTTGAGACGTCCATCGCACCGTATGAATTCGACACTCATACGGCCCGAACACGGGAGAGAACGCTGAGCGTTACAACATTGGCCATGAAGGGAAGCTTTCACGCACCCGAACTGGATCCAGAATTTTTCCCGGGGCAATATTACGGCCATATCCTTTTTGCGGATACACCGTTCGCGCTGGATCGCTTGATGCTGGTTCGCCTGCTCATGGCGGCCATCTTGGTGATCCTGTTTGTAGTCGCCTTCCGGAACCCTAAGCTGGTTCCGAAGGGTTTGCAGAACGTTGCGGAATACGGGCTGGACTTCGTCCGCGTTCACATCGCAGAAGACATCCTGGGGAAGAAGGAAGGCCGTCGGTTCCTGCCGATTTTGGCGTCCATCTTCTTCGGCATTCTGTTTTGGAACGTCTCGACAATCATCCCAGGCCTGAATATTTCGGCGAATGCCCGTATCGGCATGCCCATCGTGCTGGCCATCGTGGCGTATATCGCGATGATTTACGCCGGTGCAAAGCGCTATGGCTTCGGCAAGTTCCTGAAGTCGTCGGTGGTTATTCCTAACCTGCCGCCGGCTCTGCACTTGCTGGTTGTGCCGATCGAGTTCTTCTCGACGTTCATCTTGCGTCCTGTCACGCTGGCCTTGCGTCTTATGGCGAACTTTCTGGCCGGCCACATCATCTTGGTCCTGCTTTACTCGGCTACCAACTTCTTCTTCTGGCAGCTGAATGGCTGGACCGCGATGTCTGGTGTGACTCTGATTGCAGCGGTTTTGTTCACCGTATACGAGATCATCATCATCTTCCTGCAGGCGTACATCTTCGCCCTGCTGACCGCCGTATACATCGAACTATCACTGCACGCAGATTCGCATTAAGCACGCGCGAACGACGCGGCCAACTGAATAACCCCACATCAAACCACCACCGCCTTCGCCGGCAAAGCGCTGGCGGGGAAACATTCGAAAGGGAACGACTTTCACATGAACGACATCATCTTGGCTCAGGCAGCAGAGTCCTCGATCCACGGTCTTGGCGCCATTGGCTACGGCATCGCCACCATCGGCCCGGGCCTGGGCATCGGCATCCTCGTCGGCAAGACCGTCGAGGGCATGGCACGTCAGCCGGAGATGGCTGGCCAGCTGCGTACCACCATGTTCCTGGGCATCGCCTTCGTTGAGGCCCTGGCCCTGATCGGCCTCGTCGCTGGCTTCCTGTTCTAAAAGCGCGCGTTTCTCACACAAACCCCTTTTAAGACTGGAGACTTATGAACAACGTCTTTTACTACCTTGCGGCGGAGGGCGCGGAGCAGCCTATGGAGGGCGGCAACTCCATCCTCCTGCCCAAGCTCTATGACATCGTCTGGTCTCTGATCCCGTTCATCATCATCCTCTTGGTCTTTTGGAAGCTCGTTCTTCCGAAGTTCCAGGAGCTGTTGCAAGAGCGTGAGGACCGGATTGAGGGTGGCCTGAAGCGCGCCGAGGCCCAGCAGGCCGAGGCTAAGGCAGCCCTCGAGAAGTACAACGCGCAGTTGGCAGATGCCCGTGCAGAGGCAGCTGAGATCCGTGAGCAGGCGCGCGAGCGCGGCAAGCAGATCGAGGCCGAAGCCAAGGAGAAGGCCGAGGAGGAGTCCCGCCGCATTATCGCCAATGGCGAAAAGCAGCTGCAGGCGTCCCGCACCCAGGTCATCTCCGATCTGCGTTCCGACATCGGACAAAACTCCATCAACCTGGCTGAGAAGCTGTTGGGCGGCGAGCTTTCTGACTCCGCCAAGCAGTCTTCCACCATTGATAGCTTCTTGTCCGAGCTCGACACTGTGGCACCGGCCGGAAAGTAGGAGGCTATGAAGGCAGCTAGCCGCGAAGCACTCGCCGGCGTGGAGTCGACCCTGGATAAGATCCTGGGCGAGTCCACCGCCGTAGCGGTTGCCGCTCAAACCGGCCTCGAACTCTTCGAAGTTGTCGACGTGCTGGACGGGGAGCGCGAACTGCGCGCCGACCTGTCCGACGCCGCGGCTTCGGAAGACACCCGCAAGAAGCTGGTCGCTGACCTCTTCGGCGGCAAGGTTGCCCCCAGCACCCAGCAGGTGCTGGAGGCAGCTGCCTCCGCCAAGTGGTCAACCGGCCGGGACCTGGTTCGGGGCTTGGTGGCCCTGGGCCGACGTTCCCTCCTGCGGGGCGCGGAGTCCGAGGGGAAGCTCGGCCAGGTGGAAGACGAGCTCTTCCGCCTGTCCCGCATCCTGGACCGCGAAGGCGAGCTGACCCAGCTGCTTTCCGACCGCACTGCCAAGTCCGCCAGGAAGCGCGGGCTGTTGGCTAACGTGCTCTACGGCAAGGTCACGATGTTTACTGAGGCGCTCGCGCTGCAGGCCATCGGACGCCCGGAGCAGAACCCGATCGACGACGTTGCCAATCTGGCGTCGCTGGCAGCCAAGCTGCAGGGGCGCGAGGTCGCACACGTGGTCAGCGCGGGTGAGTTGAACGAAGGCCAGCAGGCAGTACTCGCTGAGAAGCTGGGCAAGATTTATGGTCGTGCGATGTCCATTCACTCTGAGGTTGACACCAGCCTCCTCGGTGGCATGACTATTCGCGTCGGCGACGAGCTTATCGACGGTTCCACGGCGGGCAAGATTTCCCGCCTGCGGGCCTCGATGGCTAAGTAGAGTCGTTGACGGTCTCTACGTGAAGACTACGACACAAACTTTAAGTAATTGCTGGACGATACTACCGAGAGTAGGAAGAACATGGCGGAGCTGACGATCTCCTCCGATGAGATCCGTAGCGCGATTGCGAACTACACCTCGAGCTACTCCGCGGAGGCCTCCCGTGAGGAGGTCGGCGTGGTCATTTCGGCAGCTGACGGTATTGCACAGGTTTCTGGCCTGCCGTCTGTTATGGCGAATGAGCTGCTCGAGTTCCCTGGCGGCGTAATCGGCGTTGCACAGAACCTGGACACCAATTCCATCGGCGTTGTGGTGCTGGGTAATTTTGAGTCCCTCAAGGAGGGCGACGAGGTTAAGCGAACTGGAGAGGTCCTCTCCATTCCCGTGGGCGAGGAATTCCTCGGCCGCGTTATCAACCCGCTGGGCCAGCCGATCGACGGCATGGGCCCGATCGAGGGCGAAGAAGACCGCGCCCTCGAGCTGCAGGCACCGTCCGTGCTGCAGCGCCAGCCGGTCGAAGAGCCGATGCAGACGGGTATCAAGGCTATCGACGCCATGACCCCGATCGGTCGCGGTCAGCGTCAGCTGATCATTGGTGACCGTAAGACCGGTAAGACCGCGGTCTGCATCGACACCATCCTGAACCAGAAGGCCAACTGGGAATCTGGCGATAAGAACAAGCAGGTCCGTTGTATTTACGTGGCCATCGGTCAGAAGGGCTCCACCATCGCTGGTGTGCGCCAGACCCTGGCCGACCACGGTGCGCTGGACTACACCACCATCGTGGCTGCCCCTGCTTCGGATTCCGCCGGCTTCAAGTGGCTGGCACCGTTCTCCGGTGCCGCTCTGGGCCAGCACTGGATGTACCAGGGCAACCACGTCCTGGTTATCTACGATGACCTGACAAAGCAGGCCGAGGCCTACCGTGCCATCTCCCTGCTGCTGCGCCGTCCGCCGGGACGCGAGGCATACCCGGGCGATGTGTTCTACCTGCACTCCCGCCTGCTGGAGCGTGCCGCTAAGCTCTCCGACGACATGGGCGCTGGCTCGATGACCGCACTGCCGATCATCGAGACTAAGGCAAACGACGTGGGCGCGTTCATTCCGACCAACGTCATCTCCATTACCGACGGCCAGGTCTTCCTGGAGTCTGACCTGTTCAACCAAGGTGTGCGCCCGGCTATTAACGTCGGTGTCTCCGTCTCTCGTGTCGGTGGTGCCGCGCAGACCAAGGGTATGAAGAAGGTTGCCGGTAACCTCCGTCTGGACCTGGCTGCGTACCGTGATCTCGAGGCGTTCGCTGCGTTCGCTTCCGATCTCGACTCCGCCTCCAAGGCCCAGCTGGAGCGCGGCCAGCGCCTGGTTGAGCTGCTCAAGCAGAGCGAGTCCTCTCCGCAGCCGGTGGAATATCAGATGGTATCCATCTTCCTGGCGGACCAGGGCATCTTCGACGTCGTTCCCGTCGAAGATGTGCGTCGCTTCGAGACCGAGATCCACGAGTACCTGCAGGCCAACACCCCGCAGGTCTACGAGCAGATCGCCGGCGGCTTTCCGTTCACCGATGAGTCCAAGGACGCCTTGGTCTCCGCGGCTAAGGACTTCACCCCGACCTTCCGCACCACTGAGGGCCACAACCTGGGCTCCGAGGCTCCGGTTGAACCGCTCGATGCCGACGAGGTTAAGAAGACCGAGCTCAACGTCTCCCGAAAGGCTTCCAAGTAGGCTCACGCTTACGAGGACACAAAGTCGATTGATTAAGAAGGGAGGAAAGTAAACCATGGCAACTCTTCGTGAATTGCGCGACCGTATCCGGTCCGTCAACTCCACTAAAAAGATCACCAAGGCTCAGGAGCTCATCGCTACCTCGCGCATTACCAAGGCGCAGGCCCGAGTGGAGGCATCCGTGCCCTACGCTCAGGAGCTCAACGCTGTGATGAACCGCCTGGCGGCCGCCAGCTCGCTGGATCACCCGATGCTGCGACAGCGCGAAAACGCCAAGGTCGCGGCCGTGCTGGTTATTTCTTCCGACCGCGGTATGTGCGGTGGCTACAACAATAACGTGTTTAAGAAGGCCGCCGAACTGGAAGCTCTCCTCAAGCAGGAGGGCTACGAGGTAGCCCGCTACGTCACTGGTAACAAGGGCGTCGGCTACTACCGGTTCCGTGAGGAAGAAGTGGTGGGCAGCTGGTCCGGCTTTTCCCAGGACCCGATGTGGGACGAGACGCACGACGTCCGCCACCACATCGTGGACGGGTTCATCGCTGGTTCCGAAGGCACCACCAAGGCTCGCAAGGGCCTGCACTCCGAGGGCGAGGGCCAGCCGGTCCGCGGCTTCGACCAGGTGCACGTCGTCTACACAGAGTTCGAGTCCATGCTGACTCAGACCGCTCGCGCGCAGCAGCTGCTGCCCATCGAGCCGGTCATTGATACGGTGGACCTCAACCAGGGTGAGTCGGCGCTCTCCGATAGCGGAAACACTGAGGAACTGGGCTCGGACTTCGATTTCGAACCGGACGCGGACAGCCTGCTGGAAGCCCTGCTTCCGCAGTACGTCTCGCGCACCTTGTTCGCGATGTTCTTGGAGGCTTCCGCTTCCGAGTCCGCGGCTCGTCGTACCGCCATGAAGTCTGCGACTGACAACGCGACGGACCTGGTCAAGGACCTGTCCCGCGTGGCCAACCAGGCCCGTCAGGCGCAGATTACCCAGGAAATTACAGAGATCGTCGGTGGCGCTGGCGCGCTCGCCGAAAGCGCAGAAAGTGACTAGATTATGACTACAGCTCTGCAAGAGCAGAACACACAGTCGTCGGCTTCCGCCGGCCGTGTGGTGCGTGTCATCGGTCCGGTCGTCGACGTGGAATTCCCGCGCGGCGCAATGCCGGCACTGTATAACGCACTGACCGTCGAGATTGAGCTCGAGGCTGTTGCTAAGACCGTCACCCTTGAGGTCGCTCAGCACCTCGGTGACAACCTTGTCCGTACCGTGTCCATGGCTCCGACGGACGGCCTCGTCCGCGGCGCGACCGTGACCGACTCCGGCAACCCGATTTCGGTGCCGGTCGGTGACGTGGTCAAGGGCCACGTCTTCAACGCTCTGGGCGACTGCCTGGACGAGCCGGGCCTGGGTCGCGACGGCGAGCAGTGGGGCATCCACCGCGAGCCGCCGGCATTCGACCAGCTCGAGGGCAAGACTGAGATCCTCGAGACCGGCATTAAGGTCATCGACCTGCTGACCCCGTACGTTAAGGGCGGCAAGATCGGCCTGTTCGGCGGCGCCGGCGTGGGCAAGACCGTTCTGATTCAGGAAATGATTACTCGTATTGCTCGCGAGTTCTCCGGTACCTCCGTGTTCGCCGGCGTCGGCGAGCGTACCCGTGAGGGCACCGACCTGTTCCTGGAAATGGAAGAGATGGGCGTGCTGCAAGACACCGCCCTGGTCTTCGGCCAGATGGATGAGCCGCCGGGAGTCCGTATGCGCGTGGCTCTGTCTGGTCTGACCATGGCGGAGTACTTCCGCGATGTGCAGAACCAGGACGTGCTGCTGTTCATCGACAACATCTTCCGTTTCACCCAGGCTGGTTCTGAGGTTTCGACCCTGCTGGGCCGTATGCCTTCGGCCGTGGGCTACCAGCCCACCCTGGCGGACGAGATGGGCGTGCTGCAGGAGCGCATTACCTCCACCAAGGGTAAGTCGATTACCTCGCTGCAGGCTGTCTACGTGCCAGCGGATGACTACACCGACCCGGCCCCGGCGACCACCTTCGCCCACCTGGATGCGACCACCGAGCTGGACCGCTCCATCGCCTCGAAGGGTATCTACCCGGCAGTGAACCCGCTGACCTCTACCTCTCGTATTCTCGAGCCGGGTATTGTCGGCGAGCGCCACTACGCCATCGCCCAGCGTGTTATCGGTATTCTGCAGAAGAACAAGGAGCTGCAGGACATCATCGCCATCCTGGGTATGGACGAGCTGTCCGAGGAGGACAAGCTGACGGTGCAGCGTGCCCGTCGTCTGGAGCGCTTCCTGGGCCAGAACTTCTTCGTCGCAGAGAAGTTCACCGGCCTGCCGGGCTCCTACGTCCCGCTGTCGGAGACCATCGACGCCTTCGAGCGCATCTGCAACGGCGAATTCGACCACTACCCGGAGCAGGCCTTCAACGGCCTGGGTGGCTTGGACGACGTCGAGGCTGCGTACAAGAAGATGACCGAGAAGTAGGGAGTGGCACATGGCTGACATCACCGTAGAACTCGTTTCCCCGGAGCGGTTGCTGTGGACCGGTAAGGCAAGCATCCTGACCGCGGAAACGACCGAGGGTGAGATCGGCGTGCTTCCGGGCCACGAGGCTATGATCGGCCAGCTGGTCGAGAACGGCGTCGTGACCTTCCGCCCTGTGGACGGCGAGCGTCGCTTCGCCGCCGTCCAGGGTGGTTTCCTGTCGGTGACTGATGAAAAGGTGACCGTCCTGGCTGACTGGGCCGTCTGGGCTGACGAGATCGATAGCTCGCAGGCTCAGGAAGATGCCAAGTCTGACGACCAGATCGTACAGTCCCGCGGTGAGGCCGGGCTGCGTGCCCTGCGCCGCTCGCAGGAAAAGTAGCGTGCTCTAGAGGCACGTAAGGGGCAGCAACTGCCGCCTTTCTACTCTCGTCATTTAAGGCTTTGCGCCTGTAAGTGTTCCTCTACAAAAGGAACTGCTTACAGGCGCTTTGTCGTTTTTATGCGGCCTTTTGTATTAGCACTTTCTGCGGGATACCGACTAGACTCGGAGCATCACTTGTGGCACCCACGCCAAACACGCTTTGCAGGGAAGGTGAGAGGTTATGAGCTCGACCGTGGTTACTGTTGTCCTCTGGGTCGTGGTCGCCCTCGTGGTCTGCGTCGTTTTCCTGGCCGCGGTCCGCTTCTTCACGTTGCGCTCCAAGGGAACGCCGATGTTGATGCGTTCTGTCCCTGCTAAAGACACCCGAGGTTGGCGCCATGGTGTCATTTCCTACGCCGGGGAGTTTGTGGAGTACTACGAGCTGCGCTCTGTCTCTCCCAGCTGTGACCGCCGTTTTAACCGCCGCGACATCGAAATCTTGGGCACCCGCGCCCTGGACGATGAAGAGGCGGTTTTTATTTCTTCCGGCATGAAGGCCGTCCACATAATCGTGCGCAACCAGCAGTACGAATTGGCTCTTGCCCCGCACGCGCACATGGCGTTTTCCGCCTGGGTCGAAGCCGCGCCCTCCCAGCGGCAGGAAAGCCGCGATTTCCGCCAGATGCGCAAGAAGATGGAACGCCCGATGCGCACGAACCTACCGCACGACATCGCCAGCTGGCAGTCCTACTACGAATAATCGCCTAAGTTTTCCAACCCCGCCCGCTGTTACGGGCGGTTTTACGTATCTCGGGGGCTTCCGGCCTGCCTTGTGTGTGGTGGTGCGGCGCCAAGGCGATAGGGTGGTAGCCATGCGTTTAGTAATCGCCTCCTGCAGCGTCGACTACGTCGGTCGCGTCGATGCCCACCTCCCGCTGGCAGACCGCCTGTTGTTGCTCAAGGCGGACGGCTCGGTCTCGATCCACGCCGACGACCGCGCCTTCAAACCCCTGAACTGGATGACCCCACCGTGCACGGTGACGGAATCGGCCATCGAGGACATCGACGGCGAGCCGACGGGGGACACCCTCTGGCTGGTGGAAAACCCCAAGGGGGAGCAGCTGCGCATCACCATCGCGAAGGTGCACCAGGACATCGAGGTCGAGCTGGGTGAGGATCCGGGTCTGGTCAAAGACGGCGTGGAGGCCCATCTGCAGGAGCTGCTCGCAGAACACATCACGACGCTGGGGGAGGGCTACAGCCTCATCCGCCGCGAATACCCGACCGCCATCGGCCCGGTCGACATCATGGCGCTCGATAACAACCGGGAGCACGTGGCGGTCGAGGTCAAGCGCCGCGGCGGCATCGACGGCGTGGAGCAGCTGACCCGCTACCTGGACCTGCTCAACCGCGACGACCTGCTGGCCCCGGTCCACGGCGTTTTCGCCGCCCAGGAGATCAAGCCCCAGGCCCGCACTCTGGCCGAGGACCGCGGCATCCGCTGCGTCATCCTGGACTACCAGGACCTGCGCGGCATCGAGTCGAACGAGCTGCGGCTGTTCTAACGCGCGCAAACTATGTGCGCGAGCGATAAGTCTCGAAGGAGGTAAGACGTGCCGCGACGAAACCGGCGCCAGCGCTCGGCCCCGCGGAAGCTGCCCGCCGACGGCGCTGGCTTCTACGGCGCCCAGGTCCAAGAGGGTCCACGCTGGAGCTTTGGCCAGCCCTACGTCGTGCGCCAGATTGGCGCGGCGCGCGCAGTCAAGACCTACGTGTGCCCGGGCTGCAACCAGAGCATCTTCCCCGGGGTCGCCCACGTGGTGGCGTGGCCAAAGGACGCCGGCGGCCAGGCCGATGACAGACGACACTGGCACCGCGGGTGCTGGGACCGCCGTTAGCGGCCCACTGTAAAGCTTCCGACGAGTAGGATGGCGGGCATGATTGTTGCCTTTTCCGTAGCCCCCGCAGTTGTTGATACCCCGGACGCCGAAATGGCCGACGCCGTCACGGAGGCCGTGCGCGTGGTACGCGAATCCGGCCTGCCGAACGAGACCAACGCGATGTTCACGCTCATCGAGGGCGAGTGGGACGAGGTCTTCGACGTCATCAAGCGCGCTACCGATGCCGTCCGCGCCGTCTCCCCGCGCACCTCGCTGGTCATCAAGGCGGACATCCGCGAAGGACACACCGGCCAGCTGACCCAGAAGGTCGAGTCCGTCCACCGCCGCCTGAACCAGAACTAGCAGCCGAAATTAGCCAAGAAAGGACTAGTATGACGAACCCCCGTGGCCCGCAGGTGGCTGGCGCCCTGGACCTGGGCGAGGTCAAGGCCCGCGCCGAGGCGCGCGCCCAGGCCGAAAAGCAAGCTGCGCAGACGCCGGGGCAGGGCGCAGCGCCGAGCGGTGCGGGCGCCGGCCTGAGCGCCTTCTTCGAGGTGACCGAGGCCAACTTCGAGGCCGAGCTGGTACGCCGCTCCCTGGAGGTGCCGGTCGTGGCCCTTATCGGCACCGCGCGCTCCACGCAGTCGGAGGAACTCAAGTCCAACCTGCGCCAGCTGGCCGAGCGCGGCGGATTCAAGTTCCTGGTGGGCTATATCGATGCCGACCAGCACCCGCAGATCGCGCAGGTCTTCGGCGTGCGCAACCTGCCGACGACTATCGCACTCGGCGCGGGCCAGCCGCTGACCAACTTCGAGGGTGCCCAGCCGATGGAGGCCCTCGAGCAGTGGGTGGACGCCCTGGTCCAGCAGGTCTCCCCGCAGCTTCAAGGCCCCGGCCCCGACCTGCAGGCCGCCCAGGACGGCCAGACGCCCGTGGGCGAGGAGGAGGCCGCCCCGGCCGAGGATTCCCGTCTGACCGCGGCGGAGGAGCAACTCAACAACGGCGACTTCGACGGCGCGATCGCCACCTACGAGGCCATCCTGGCCGAGGAGCCAGGCAACCAGGAGATCAAGCAGGCGCGGGATACCACGCTGCTGCTCAAGCGCCTGTCGGCGGCCGGCCAGGGAGTCGACCACATCAGCCAGGCCGACGCGCACCCGGACGATATCGACGCCCAGCTCAACGCCGCCGACGCGGACGTCGTCGCGGGCCGCCCGGAGGCCGCCTTCGAGCGGCTTATCGCGGGGATGCGGCGAACCGCCGGCGGCGACAAGGACCGCCTCAAGGAGCGCCTCCTGGAGCTCTTCGGGCTCTTCGACGCCGCCGATCCGCGCGTGCTGTCCGCCCGCACCCAGCTGGCCAGCGCCCTGTACTAGCCCACCCTCACCCGGGCCCCGGGGTGAGGGTCCGAGTTTAAGAGTCGGTGCCGCGGTAGAGGTACCACTGCACCGAATTGGCCGGCAGCAGCAGGCGCAGGAAATTGTTGCCGTCGCGGCTGAGCGTCCCCACGTGGCGCGGCAGGTCGTTGGCGGCGCCGGCGTAGACGCCGTCGTCGGTGTTGAGCACCATCTCCCAGGCGCCGGCGTGCGGCACCCACAGCTCGTAGTCGGGGTGGGAGCTGCCCGCGAGGTTGACCACCGCGAGCAGGGTCTGGCCCTGGCGCGAGTAGCGCAGGTAGCCGAGCACGTTGTGGGCGGCGTCGTCGCCGGCGACCCACTGGAAGCCGGCCGGATTGAAGTCCTGGTCCCACAGCGCTGGGGTGTCGCGGTAAATCGCGCCGATATCGCGGGCCAGGCGCTTAATGCCCTGGTGGTATTCGTGCCCCCAGCCTTCCAGGTTGGCCCAGTCCACGGAGGAACCCTCCGACCACTCGGTGACCTGGCCGAATTCGTCGCCCATGAACAAAAGGTTCTTGCCCGGGTGCGAGTACATGTAGCCAAAGAGCGTGCGCACCCCAGCGGCCTTGTTCCAGTCGTCGCCAGGCATCCGCGTCCACAACGTGCCCTTGCCGTGGACGACCTCGTCGTGGCTAAACGGCAGGACGTAGCGCTCGGAATAGGCATAGACCATCGAGAAGGTGATCTCGTGATGGTGGTGGCTGCGGTAGATGGGATCGCGGCCGAAGTATTCCAGGGTGTCGTTCATCCAGCCCATGTTCCACTTCAGGTCGAAGCCCAAGCCGCCGTGTTCGGTGGGGGCGGTCACGCCGGGCCAGGAGGTGGATTCCTCCGCGATGGTCAGGATGCCGGGGCTGACCCGGTGGACGGTAGCGTTGGTTTCCTGCAGGAGGCGGACGGCCTCCAGATTCTCCCGGCCGCCGTGCACGTTCGGCAGCCAGTCGTCGCGGGAATAGTCCAGGTAGAGCATGGAGGCCACCGCGTCGACGCGCAGGCCGTCGACGTGGAATTCCTCGGCCCAGTACAGGGCGTTGGCTACCAGGAAGTTGCGGACCTCGTTGCGGCCGAAGTCGAAAACGTAGGTGCCCCAGTCCGCTTGCTCGCCGCGGCGCGGGTCGGGGTGCTCGTAGCAGGGGCGGCCATCGAAGCGCCCGAGGGAGAATTCGTCTTTGGGGAAGTGGGCCGGCACCCAGTCGATGATGACGCCGATGCCGGCGCGGTGGCAGGCATCGATAAGCGCGCGCAGCTCGTCCGGGCTGCCCCAGCGCGCTGATGGGGCGTAGTAGCCGGAGACCTGGTAGCCCCAGGAGCCGCCGAAGGGGTGCTCGGCCACCGGCAGGAACTCGACGTGGGTGTAGTTGTGCTCCAGCAGGTAGTCGATGAGCTCGGCCTGCAGGGTCGCGTAGTTGGAGCCGATCTTCCACGAGCCGACGTGGACCTCGTAGATATTCATCGGCCGGTCGAGGTTGCCGTCGCGGGCGGCCAGCCATTCGGCGTCAGTCCAGTTGAAGCTGGTGCTGGCGACGACGCTGGCGGTCTCCGGCGGGGCGAGCGTGGCCTTGGCCAGCGGATCGGCCTTGTCGATGCGCCCGTTCTCCCGGGACTGGATGGCGAATTTATAGCGCTCGCCCGCGCCCACGCCGGGGATGAAGACCTCCCACACGCCGGTAGCGCCCAGGCTGCGCATGGGGTACTGGGTGGGGTTCCAGCCGCAGAAATCGCCCACGACGGCCACGCCCAGCGCATTCGGCGCCCACACGGCGAAGGCCGTGCCGGTGACGGCGCCGAGCGGCGTGTCGTATTCCTTCAGGTTGGCGCCTAAGACCTCCCAGAGGCGCTCGTGGCGTCCTTCGGCCACCAGGTGCTGATCCAGCGTGCCCAGCGTGGGCAGGAAGGTATAGCCATCGGCCACGGTGCGGTTCGCGCCGCCGGGGTAGTTCACCCGCAGGCGGTAGTCCTGCTGTTCGGGCATTATGGCCTCGAAGATGTCGTGGCCGACCGCGCGCATGGGCGTGGCCCCGGCCGTGGTCAGCAGCTCGACCGTCTCGGCGCCGGGCTGGCGGGTGCGCACCGTCCCGTCGTGCCAGCCGTAGAAGCCATGCGGGTCGTGGTGCTGGCAGTGGTCCAGCCGGCTAAGGTCTTCGGCGGCGATGGTGGGCTCGAAATCTGGGCTGGTATCCATGGCTATGACTGTACGTCAGTTCCTTCAGCTTCGGAGGGTGAATGCGCCCCGGCGCAGGGGCTAAGGACCTGGGGCTTAGGCGCGGTAGTCGGTGACTTTTCGCCAGGCCAGCTGCTCGCGCAGATCCGGCTCGGCGGGCGGGAGTAGGAAGATATGCGCCACGTCCCGCATGGGCTCGAGCCGCACGAAGTTGCGCTCGGACCAGTTGTAGGCCGCGCCGGTGACCATGTCCTGGACGGCGAAGACATCGCCTGGGTTGCGCCCCAGGCAGCTAAGGTCCAGGTCGACGGTGGCCTCCTGCGGGTTGCGCGGATCCAGGTTGATGATAACCAGCACCACGTTGCCGGTGACCGCGTCCGCCTTGGAATAGGCCAGGATGTTGGGGTTATCCGCGGCGTGGAAGTGCAGCGCGCGTAACTGCTGCAGCGCCGGGTTTTCCCGCCGGATCTGGTTGAGTAGCCGCAGGTAGCCCTCCAAGGAATCCCCGGAGTTGACGGCGGCCTGGAAGTCGCGCGGCCGCAGTTCGTATTTTTCCGAGTCCAGGTATTCCTCGCTGCCCGGGGCGACCGGCAGGTGGTCGTAGAGCTCGTAGCCGGAGTAGACGCCCCACAGCGGCGACAGGGTGGCCGCCAGGCTCGCGCGGATGGCGAACATGGCCCGCCCGCCGGTCTGCAGGGAGGCGTGCAAGATGTCCGGGGTGTTGACGAAGAAATTGGGGCGGCAGATATCGGCCTGCTCCACGTGCATCTGGGCGAATTCGGTGATGTCTTCCTTGGCGGTCTTCCACGTGAAATAGGTATAGGACTGGCTAAAGCCCAGCTTGGCCAGGCCGAACAGGCGCGCCGGGCGGGTAAATGCCTCCGCCAGGAAGATGACCTCTGGGTGATCGCGGTGGACCTCGCGGATGATCCAAGCCCAGAAATTCGCCGGCTTGGTGTGCGGGTTATCCACGCGGAAGGTTTTCACGCCCGCCGCGACCCAGAACAAGACCACGTCCAAAATCTCTTCGTAGAGCGCGGCGGGGGCGTTGTCAAAGTTGAGCGGGTAGATGTCCTGGTATTTCTTGGGCGGGTTTTCCGCGTAAGAGATGGTGCCGTCCGCCAGCACGGTGAAGTACTCCGGGTGCTTTTTGGCCCAGACGTGGTCGGGGGAGCACTGCAGGGCCAGATCCAGGGCGACCTCGAGGCCTAGCTGCTCGGCGCGGCGTACCAGGGCGCGGAAGTCGTCCAGGGTGCCCAGCTGCGGGTGGGTGGCCCGGTGGTCGGCAATCGCCCAGGGCGAGCCGACGTCGTCGGGCTCGGCATGCAGAGTGTTGTTCTTGCCCTTGCGGTGGACCTGGCCGATGGGGTGGATGGGTGGAAAGTAGACGGTGTCAAAGCCCATCGCCGCCACGCGTTCCAGGGCCTGGGCGGTCGTGGCGAAGGTTCCGTGGACGGGCTCGCCGTTTGCGTCGCGGCCTCCGGTCGAGCGCGGGAAGAGTTCGTACCAGGAGTTGTACAGCGCGGCCTGGCGCTCCACGTAGACCTCGCGCAAGGTGTCTTCGACCACCAGATCGCGCAGGGGTTGCTCGGCCAGGGCCTGGGAGACCGCCTCGGACAGGGACGGCGCCACCCGCTTGGCCAGGTCCTGGGTGCTATCCCGCAGGGCCTCGGCGGCTTCCTTGTACAGGGAGGCGGAATCCTTGCAGGTCATGGCGGCCCGGTCGAAGAGGTCGGCGCCGTGGCGCAGGTCGTTGTCCAGCTCCGCCGCGGACTGGCCTGCGGCCAGTTTCTTGGTGACGGCATTCGTCCAGGTGGCTACCGGATCCGACCAGGCCTGGATCTGGAAGCGCCAGGTGCCCGGCCTATCGGGCACGAAGACGCCGTGGACGCGATCCTGGTCTTCCGGGTCGGCGGTCAAACGGGTGTTGGACACGGGGGCGGACAAGGCGGCATCGTCAGGCGAGTACACCACGAGGTTGGCAGCCACCGCGTCGTGGCCTTCGCGCCAGACTAAAGCGGTGACGGGGATGACCTCACCGACTGCTCCTTTCGCGGGTAGGTTTCCGTGGTCGATTACGGGCCGAACGTCGTCAATACCAAGGCGGGTCGTCATGGAAATTAGCGTAGTCGAGGTGTTTCAGTGTCGCCCGCCAACTGGAAAATCAGACACAATGGGACACGTGAGTTCCTCGATGTTTAGCCAAGAACAAATCGCCGCCGCCCGCGCCGCCGCCCAGTCCGCCCGCGGCCCCGCTTCCTCTGCCGCGACGGGGGCGGCAGACCCGGCCGCCGCCGAAACCGATCAGGATTGGCTGATCGACTTCCGCGGGGTCGAGCTGCGCCGCGGGGGCAAGACCCTCGTCGGCCCAGTCGACTGGCAGGTCGAGCTCGACGAGCGCTGGGTTATTATCGGCCCCAACGGCGCCGGCAAGACCTCGCTGGTGCGCATGGCCGCGGCCGAGGAATTCCCCTCCAAGGGCACGGCCTTCGTGATGGGCGAGCAGCTCGGCAAGACCGACATGCGCGATCTGCGCGCCATGATCGGCATCTCCTCGGCCGCCGTCCAGCACCGCATCCCGGACACCGAACGCGTCGACGATCTGGTGGTCTCCGCCGGCTACGCGGTCTTGGGGCGCTGGCGCGAGGACTACGGCGACATGGATTTTAGCCGCGCGAACCGGATCATGGAACAGACCGGCTGCACCCACCTGGCCGAACGCACCTGGGGCACGCTGTCGGAAGGCGAGAAGAAGCGCGTCATCTTGGCGCGCGCGCTCATGCCCAACCCCGAGCTGCTCATCCTGGACGAGCCCACTGCCGGCATGGACCTGGGCGGCCGCGAGGATCTCGTGGGCTATCTGGGGGACCTCGCCCTGGACGCCGACGCCCCGGCCATCGTCATGATCACCCACCACGTCGAGGAAATCCCATACGGCTTCACCCACGCCATGATCCTGGACGAGGGCGAGGTCGTCGCCAAGGGGCTCATCAATAGCGTGCTCACCTCCGAGAACCTCACCCGCGCCTTCGGCCAGCCCATCCAGGTCGACCGAATCGGCGAGCGCTACTTCGCGCGCCGGGTACGCTAGGAGCGTTACAACCTCCCTACCTGGTGCCCAAGAGTTCGTCGCGCCTAAGTCCCGGTGGAGAAGATGAGCAAGATAAACCCCTTAGATGTCATTGACGCGACCGACACGACCGGCTTCAACGGTGGCCGGCTGTCGGCGTCTGTGCTGCTCATTCGCGACGAACCCGACGGGCTGAAGGTGTGGGTCCAAGAGCGTGTGGCCACCATGCGCAACTACCCGGGCCACGCCGTCTTCCCGGGCGGTGGGGTAGATCCGCGCGATTTCCCGCCACGAAGCTGGGACTCCGGCAAGCTGTGGGCCGGCGCCTCGCTGGTCTCCAAGGCTCGCCGGTTGGGGGTGACAAAGTACAAGGCCCACGCCCTCGTCTTCGCGGCCGCCCGGGAACTGTTCGAGGAGGCCGGCACGCTTTTGGTCGTCGACGAGAAGGGGCGCGTCGAATCCAACGCCGCGCGCTTCCACGCCGAGCGCCTCCAGCTGGAAGGCCACGAGCTATCCTTCTCCGACTTCCTGAGCCAGGAGTCGCTGCGCATGGACTCCGATCGCCTGCTGCCCTGGGGGCGGTGGGTCGGCCATTCCCCGGCCGGCAACTGGTTCGACACCTTCTTCTTCGTCGCCACCCTACCGCCCGGCCAGGAACCCGACGGCAACACGGGCGAGGCCGCCGATGCCGGCTGGTTCCCACCGCAGCTGCTCATCGACGGCTGGCGCGCCGGGCTGGTGCGGCTGGTGGCGCCGACCTGGGCGAACCTGCAGCGCCTGTGCCGGTTGAGTAGCGTGCAGGAAGTCCTCGACGACGTCGACTATTCCGACATGCGCCCCGTGATAGGCGACCCCGTCGACGATCCCCGCTACCGCGAGTTTTTCACCACCCGGCCAGTCGACCGGATCTAGGCCGGGCGTCCCTGCCGGCCACCCCTGATTGTCCTCCTACCTCCCGTCCCGACCCGCTGAGAAAGGCCAAGCTGCACCGTGGCATTCGAACTAGCCGACATCCGGTTCTTCCAGGACCACGCCGTGGAAATCCGGCAGGTCAGTGAGCAACTGGAGGGAACCCGGGCCAAGGCGCTGGTCGAGGCCCAGCTGTTGCGCGAGCGCTTCGGCGAGCACGGGCGTGCGGTGGGGGAGCTGGCCGATGCCCGCCGCCGCGCCGTGCGCACCGGAAAATTCCCGGCCACCTGGCTCAGCGACATCGACGCCGCCCAGCAGGCCACCCCGGCGCCTGTGGCCTGTGCCCGGGCCCAGCACCTGGCGCGGCTGGGAGTGGACTTCGTCCACGACGTCACCTGCTCGGTGGGCACGGAGGCCCCGGCGCTGCGGGCAGCCGGTATCGGCTACCTGGGCAGCGACCTGGATAAAACGCGCGTGGCCATGGCCCGGAACAACGTGCCCGAGCTGCCCTTCGTGGTGGCCGACGCCTTGGCGCCGGTCAGCGCGCGGGGCGTGGTCGTGGCGGATCCGGCCCGGCGGGCCGGCGGGCAGCGTATCACCAAGCCGGAACAGTTGCTGCCGGCCCTGCCGGACCTGCTGGCCGCCTACCCGGGCCGCGAGATGGCCGTCAAGTGCGCGCCCGGCCTGGACTACAGCGAGTGGGCCGGGCCGATGGTCGTCGCCAGCGTCGACGGCGCGGTCAAGGAAGCCTGTCTGTACACTCCGGGCCTCGCAGAGCGCCCGGCCGCAGACGGCCAGCCGGTGCGCGCGGCCTGGCTGCTGCGCGGCGACGCCGCCTCCGGTGCGGCAACGGGCCAGGACGGCGCCGGAGACGAGACGATTAGCAGCGCCGATTTTTCCCCGGACGAGCTGCCGGCCGCCGGGGAGGTGGGTCGCTACATCGTGGACCCGGACGGGGCGGTGGTGCGCGCCGGCCTCGTCAAGCACTACGCGGCGCGGCACGGCCTGCGGCAGCTGGACGAGAAGATCGCCTACCTGACGGGGGAGACAATCCCGCCGGGCCGGTCGGGATTTCCATTCATTGAGCAGGTGAGCCTCAAGCGCTTGAGTTCTTGTCTAAAAGTCCTGGACGCGGGCAGCCTGGAGATCCTCGTCCGCGGCGTCAACATCGACCCAGACCAGCTGCGCAAGAAGCTGAAGTTGCGGGGCTCACGCCCCCTGGCGGTGGTCGTCACGCGGCTGGGCCGCGGCGCCGTGGCGCTGGTCTGTGAGCCACGCCAATGGAATTAGCCCCGCCTTCGCTACTACTATGGCGCGGAGAATAAGTTTCTAGAACGCTTAAACCAAACTGACGGAAAGGTCGAATGCCCATGCCCACTATCGTGGCTCTGGTCAAGTACGTACCCGATACGTGGTCCACTAAGACGTTGGAAGACGACAACACGCTCAACCGCGACGCGGTGGACAACATCATTGATGAGGTCAACGAGTATTCGGTCGAACAGGCGCTGCGGCTGCGCGACTCGAACCCGGACGCCGGCTACCGCGTCGTGGCCCTGACGATGGGCCCGGCCGGCGCGGAAGAGGCCCTTCGCAAGGCCCTGGCCATGGGCGTCGACGACGCGGTCTTGGTCAGCGACGAGGCGTTGGCCGGCTCGGATGCCATCGGTACCGCCTGGGCGCTAAGCAACGCCATCAACACCCTGGACGACGTTGCCCTCATCACCATGGGCACGGACGCCTCCGACTCGCAGACCGGCTTGCTGGCTGGCCTGCTTGCCGAGTACCGCCAGATTCCGGCGCTCACGCAGCTGCACGCGGTGGGCCTGGCCGACGGCACCGTGACTGGTACCCGTGAGGATCACCGCGGTACCTGGGAGCTGTCCGCCCCGCTGCCGGCGCTTATCGCCGTGGGGGACAAGGCCGACAAGCCGCGCTTCCCGAACTTTAAGGGCCTCATGGCAGCCAAGAAGCACCCGATTACCACCTTGGACCTGGCAGCCATCGGCGTCGACCCCGCGCAGGTGGGCCTGAACTCGGCGACCACCCAGGTCACCGAGGCCGCCCCGCGCCCGCCGCGGACCGCCGGCGAGCTGGTAGAAACCGGCTCCGCCGAGGAGAAGGCCGCCAAGATTGTTGAGTTCCTCGAGTCCAAGAACCTGCTGTAACACCCGCTCGCCGCGCACGCTTAAAGGAGTTTTCTTTTCATGTCTCACGTTTATGTTTTGGTCGAGCACGCCGATGGCCAGCTGAGCCCGGTCACGGGTGAGCTCATCACCGCGGCCCGCCAGCTCGGCACTGTCTCCGCCGTCGTGGTCGGCCCCGCCGGCACTGGAGACAAGCTGGCCCCGGAGCTGGCCCGCTGGGGTGCGGCCCAGGTGGTCGACGCCCAGGCCGCTGATTACGATTCCCGCCTGCTGACCCCCGAGGTCGACGCCCTGCACGGGCTGGGTGCGGCCAACCCGGCCCCCATCCTGATTGCCGCGTCTGCGACCGGCAACGAGATCGCCGGCCGCGTGGCCGCGCGCCTGGCCTCCGGCGTGCTGTCGAACGTCTCCGGCATCCGCCCGGACGGCGCGGCCCAGCACGCCATCTTCGGTGGCTCCTACGACGCTTACGCCACCGCGGCTGGTTCCTGCCCGATTTACACCCTACTGCCGGGCAGCGTGACCGCGGAGGCCGAGGCCAGCGTCGGCGAGGTCGCCGCCATGCAGCTGCCGGCCGCCACCGACCGTGACGTCAAGGTTGAGTCCTTTGCCTCGGTCGAGAAGTCCGCCCGCCCGGACCTGCCGTCGGCCGCCACCGTGGTCGCCGGTGGCCGCGGCGTGGGCGACGAGTTCGCCGCCGTCGTCGAGCCGCTCGCCGACGCCCTGGGTGCGGCCGTGGGCGCTACCCGTGACGCCGTGGACGAGGGTTTCTACGACGCGGCCTACCAAATCGGACAGACCGGCGTGACCGTGACCCCGGACCTCTACATCGGCCTGGGTATCTCCGGCGCCATCCAGCACACCTCGGGCATGCAGACGGCCAAGAACATCGTCGTGGTCAACCAGGACCAGGACGAGCCCTTCTTCCAGATCGCCGATCTGGGCGTGGTCGGGGACCTGCACGAGATCGCCCCGGCGCTGACCGAACAGCTGAAGAATCGCGCCTAAAATGTCCCACTATTTCGATTACGCGGCGACCCAGCCCATGCGCCAGGTGGCCATCGATGCCTGGGTTGCAGCCGCCGGCAGCGTCAACTCGGGCGCCCAGTACGCTTCCGGGCGCAAGTCGCGTTCGGTGCTCGACGACGCCCGCGAGAAGGTCGCCGAGCTGCTGGGCTGCGAGCCCATCGAGGTAGTCTTCACCGCCTCCGGTACTGAAGCCGACAACATCGCCATCCAGGGCCTCTACCGGGCCGCTGCGCGTGGCCCGCAGGACAAGCGCACCCGGCGTATCGTGTCCACCCCGATCGAGCACCCGGCGGTGCGCGATACGGTCTCCACGCTGGAACAGCAGGGCGCGAGCGTGGATCTGCTGCCGGTCGACCGGCACTCGCGGATCAGTGACCTGACGCCCCTGGATACGCCGGCGGACCTGGCGACCTGTATGTGGGCCAACAACGAGATCGGGGCTTTCCAGCCAGTCGAGGAAATCGTGGCGCGCGCCAGCGCCCAAGGCACCCCGGTCCACATCGACGCGGTGCAAGTGGTTGGTAAGCTGCCCATCAACTTCGCGGAACTGGGCGCGACGACCCTGGCGGCCAGTGCGCACAAGTTCGGCGGCCCGCGGGGCATCGGCCTGCTGCTGGCCCGCCGCAGCCCGGCGCCGCAGCCCATCGCTTACGGCGGCGGCCAGGAGCGCGGTATCCGCCCCGGCACCGTCGACGTGGCGAGTGCGGCCGGCCTGGCCGCGGCACTGGCCGAGTCAGTTGCGGAAATCCCCACCGAATCCGCGCGCGTGGGCGCCCTGCGGGACCGGCTGCGCGAGGGTATCCTGCGCGAGATCGACGACGTCGTGGTCAATTCCAGCGAGCCCGCGCTGCCGTCGCACCTGCACGTGTCCTTCCCCGGCACGGACGGCGACAGCCTCATCATGCTGCTCGACCAGCTGGGGATTGAGGCCTCGACGGGTTCTGCCTGCTCGGCCGGCGTCAACCGCATGTCCCACGTCCTTGAGGCCATGGGTGTCAGCGATAGCGAGGGTATTGGTTCCCTGCGTTTCACGCTGGGCCGAAATACCAGCGACGAGGACGTGGACTACGTCCTGGCGCACCTGCCGGAGGTTATTTCTCGGGCGCGGAGCGTCTAGGCCGCCGCCCCGTCCAAATTAGAGGCTGGGCCCGCCAGGCGGGACACCTTGGCACCAGAAACAGGCGCTGTCCCCTTGGGTGGGGCAGCGCCTTTTGGTTTGCTCGGGCTTAAAAGGCAGGTAGTTGCCGCGAAAAATAGAATGAAACGCGTGTTACTTGTGTGACTATTGTGGTTTAGGCGGTACACTCGCCGGCATGATCGTCACTAAGTCGCTCAAGTCCGCCCTGACCGCCGTTGTTGCCAGCGTCCTCGTCGTCACCGCCACCGCTCCCGCGCATGCCGCGCCGCTGGCTACGTCCGCGCCCGCCGGCGTGGATGTCGCCGCCCACCAGCACCCGGGTGGTGCCCCCATCGACTGGGGCCAGGTGAAATCCGACGGGCAGTCCTTCGCCTACGTCAAGGCCTCCGAGGGGGAGGGCTTTAGCAACCCGCACTTCGCCGTCGACGCTAACGCCGCGGCCGCCAGCGGGCTGAAAGTCGGCGCCTACCACTACGGGCGCCCGAACACGGACGCGAAGACGCAGGCCGCGCACTTCGCCTCCCAGCTGGCCCTGGTGGCGGACCAGTCGCTACCGCCGGTGCTCGACATCGAGGTCACCGACGGCAAGAACCCGCAACAGATGCAGGCCTGGGTCCGCGAATTCACCGACGAGCTCAAGAAGCTGACCGGTCGGACCCCGATGATCTACACCTACAAGTACTTCTGGGAAGTGGAGATGGGTAATACCACCCAGTTCTCGGAGTACCCGCTGTGGCTAGCCGCCTACCAGGACGCTGCCCCGCAGCCTGTCGGCGGCTGGGACAAGCTGTCCTTCTGGCAGCGCTCGGGCTCCGGCAAGGTCGCCGGCATCCCCACCCAGGTGGACATGAACCTGTTCAACGGCACCCACGCCCAGCTGGATTCCTTCAGCGCCGGCAACTACGTCGACTTCGGCGGGGTACTCGAGGACCTCGTGGTGACCGGCGCCCCGGACCTGGGCAAGGATTCGACGGCCCTGGTGGGCGCCATCCTGGCCATCGCCGCTGGCGTGGCCGCCGCCCCGCAGCTGGCCGATGCCGCCGGTGAGGTGGGCATCGACCGCGACGCCGCCGAGGGCCTTATCGGCTACGTGGAAAAGCTCAACGCCGAGGGCGCCCTGCCGGTCGAGCAGCTCGAGGCCATGGCAGCGGGCGACTACTCCGTCGGCGACCTGGCGCTGCTGCTGGAAAACGCCGGACATACCGCCGGCATCGAGGTCGACGAGCAGACGGTCGCGGACGCCACCCAAGCCGCCGCGGCCGCCGGCGCCAACGGCGGGCAGCTGGACGTGCAGCAGCTGGCGGGCATCGTCAGTCGCGTCGTGGGCTAGCTCCGCCCATAAACTTGCGAGTAAAAGCCTCGTCCTTGTAGTGGGCGGGCACCGCCCCACCCAGAAGTCGCTTGGCCAGGGCGGCGGCCTCGACCGATCCGGCCGCGGGGAGGGGAGCTGTGGATCCAATCAGGATGATGTTGCCGTAGCGCCGTCCCTTGAGCATGGGCGGATCCGCGATGACGGCCAGGTGGTCGAAGACTTCCGCCATGCCGGCCAGCTCCGCCTTGGCGCCCTGCAGATCCGAGTGATCGCCGCAGTTGGACACGTATAAGCCCGCGCCCGACAGGGCCTTACGGCACGCGGCGAAGAACTCCACCGTGGTCAGCGGCCGCGGAGTGGTGGCCCCAGCGAAGACATCGCGGATGATGATGTCCCGGCTGGCCGGCTGGAAGGCCATCGTCTCCGCGCGAGCCTCGCCCGCTCGAATCTTGACCGTGGGCGCGCGGGGCACGTCGAAAAGCGTGCGGGTCAGCTCCGCGAGCTTGGCGTCCAGCTCCACGACGGTGTGGCGCGAGCGCGGCCACAGGTCGGCGAAGTAGCGGGGCAGTGAGCACCCCGCCCCGCCCAGGTGGGTAACGCGCAGCGCCGCCGGGTCGACGGGGTTGAGCACCTCGATCGCGGCGGCGATCCAGCGCATGTACTCAAATTCCAGCTCGCCCGGCAAGCCGATCACGATGTGGCTGCTGGGCACTCCATTGACGTTGAGGATATAGCCGTCGCGGCGGAACTCATCCGCCACCACCTCGGCCTGTCCCGTATCAATGTCGTAGACGCCGTCGATGCCTGCGCCAGCCTCGCTGCCTCGGTTCCGTTTCCTACCCATGACCCCTTACTGTAGACACCGCGGCCAGCGGGCAGAGGGTCCGGCCCGACGCCGGCCGGGAATGGCGATGATTATCCCCGCGTTGGGCCAAGGGAGTAGACTTTTGAGCCGCTTGAGATAATCCGGCCGGCGGCAGTGATGAGAAGAAAGGTGGCGCGGCGTGCGAGTACTGGTAGCGATGAGTGGCGGAGTGGATTCCTCCGTGGCGGCTGCCCGCGCGGTGGAGGCGGGCCATGACGTCGTCGGCGTGCACCTGGCGCTGCACAAGGACTCGCAGCAGACCCGCGAGAAGGCCCGCGGGTGCTGCTCGCTGGAGGACTCCGCCGACGCCCGCCGCATCTGCGACAAGCTGGGCATCCCGTTCTACGTCTGGGACTTTTCGGAGCAGTTCAAGGAGGAAGTCATCGGGGATTTCGTGGACTCCTATGCCCGCGGCGAGACCCCGAACCCCTGCCTGCGCTGCAACGAAAAGATCAAGTTTCGCGCACTGCTGCAAAAGGGTATGGCCTTGGGCTTCGACGCGGTGGCCACCGGCCACTACGCGACCCTGGACCAGCACGGCTACATGCGCCGGTCCAAGGACGAGAACAAGGACCAGTCCTACGTTTTGGGCGTGATTTCCGCCGACGAGCTGGAGCACTGCTATTTCCCCATCGGGGACACTCCGAAGCCGCAGATCCGTGAGGAGGCGGCCGCCCACGGCTTCTCCACCGCGAAGAAGCCGGACTCCTACGACATTTGCTTCATCCCCGACGGCAACACCCAGGCCTTCCTGGGCGCGCGGATCGGCCTGCGCCCGGGCATGATCGTGGACCAGGAAGGCCAGGAGCTGAAAGAGCACGACGGCGCCTGGAACTACACCATCGGCCAGCGCAAGGGCCTGGACATCAAGCAGCCCGCCGCCGACGGCCGGCCCCGCTACGTCACGGATATCGACGCTGCCACCGGCACCGTCACCGTCGGCGCCCGGGAGGACTTGGCCGTGACCGCCATTGGCGCGGACCGGCTGAAGTACCTGCACCCGACCATGGACGGCACGCTGGGGTGCGAGGTCCAGGTCCGCGCCCACGGTTCGGTTGTCCCGTGCACCGCGCATATCGACCGCGCGGCCGATTACATGCGCCTGGAGCTGCACGGGCAGTTGTCCGGCGTAGCCCGGGGACAGGCCGCCGTGCTCTACCTGCCGACCGAGGACGAGCTCGGCGACATCGTCCTGGGCTCGGGCACGATCTGCGAGACGGCCTAGGCGGCTGCTCCCCCACGAAAGAGAAGGTGACAGCGTGACTGGATTTGGTCTCGGCCCCATGCCCGGCACCTCCATGCCGGAGGCCGCCGACATCGTGCTGGGGGAGACCGGCGTTTTGCCGCACCTGCCGCAGCTGCCCGACCGCGGGCTGGGCTCGGACGCTATCGGCCGCACCGCCGGGCTGGTGGAATTCGTGGCGGTCGACCGCGGCCCGCGCGCCTGGCAGATGACCGACCGGCCGCAGCTGCTGACCCGCCGGGCCTGGGACCGGATGGAGCGCGACCTGGACGAAATCCAGGACGTCTGGGGCGAAAGCGTGCCCCAAGTCAAGATCCAGGCCGTCGGGCCGTGGAGCCTGTCCGCCGCCATCGAGCTGGCCAACGGGCACCGCGTTATCACCGACAGCGGCGCGCGCCGCGACCTCTTCCTCGGCCTGCAGGAGGGCATTTACCGCCACGCCGCCGACGTGGCGCGCCGCTTCGGCGCGCAGGTCGTGCTGCAGCTGGACGAGCCCTACCTGTCCCAGATCCTAGCCGGCACCCTGCCGGGAGTGACCGACTTCGACGACATCGCGGCGGTGCCCGCCGAAGTCGCCGCGGACACCCTGGCGCCGTTCCAGGCCCAGTACCTGCACCTGGACGGCCCGCAGTGGGAGCTGGCACGCACCGCCCACACGGTGCTGCTGGACCTGCCGCGGCTGGACACCCCTAAAGACCTGGATGGTCTGGGCCAACACCTGGATTCGGGCGCGCGCGTGGGCCTGGGCATCACGGCGGCGGACGCAGTTGCCGGCCAGCCGGATGCCGCCCGCGGCGTGGCGATCGCTATCGCGCGCCTGCTCGATCGGCTGGGCCTGCCGCGCACGCTACTGACCCACGCGGTGGACGTCTACCCAGCCCGGCCTAACGAGCCCGCCAGGGACTACCGGCTTGCTCATCGAGTCGCAGCAATGCTCGAGCGCGACGCGGGCGACCTTTAGCTAACCCGCCCGCCGGAGTCCCGCGCCAGCAGGTACTCGCGCAGGTAGGGCAGGGTGAAGTTGAGCTCGCCGTAGCGGGGAGATTCGATGATGTCGGCGTCGATGAGCCGCTGGCGCGTGCCGGAGAGGGAACGCAAGGTCCGGCCCAGCGCCGCGGCGATATCGTGCACGGCCACCGGGTCGGTCGGTGCCGCCTGGGCCATGGCCTCCAAGAATTCACGCAGCGCCGGGGAGAGCTCCTTGACCGCCGGTTGGTGGACCTGGGTGCCCATCAGGGAGACGGTCTGGGGTGCTATCTCAGCGACGTCGGCCTCCGTAATGACGGCGCCGTCCTCGCCGCCTGCGCGCAGGGCCGCCTGCTGCCAGGACAGGGAGCCGACCAGCTGCACGAGGTAGGGGTAGCCGTGGGAGAGCTCCACCGCGGCCTGGATGCTGGCCGGGCTGAAGCTGATCCCGCTATCGCGGGCCGTCAGCTCGAAGGCCTCCGCCGTCAGGGACTGGTTCAAAGGGCCCAGCAGGTATTTTTCCGCCCGCCGCAGGAAGGTCGCTCCCGGCAGGCTCAGCAGCTTGTCGATGCCCTGGGGCAGGCCCGCCACCACCAGCGCGACGTTGAGGTCGTCGCGGATTAAGTCCTGGTAGGCGACGGCGATGGTGGTGAGATCCTCCAGCGAGGCGTCCTGAGCCTCGTCGATGCTGATGAGGACGCCTGTGCCGGTGAGGTGGCCCGACAACTCGCGCAGCCGGGTGTTGAGGTTGTGCTTGTAGGGCGCCTGGTCGTCGGTGTCGAAGCCGATGCTGGCCACCTTGCCGAGGCCCACCTGCTTGACCCGCGTGGTCGGGCGCGGGCTGATGCCCTCGATGGCCGCGGGGATGGTGGTCTCGACGAAGTCTTCCACGATGGGGCTGCGGCCCGAGGCGCGCAACACGATCCATCCCTGGGTGCGGGCGCGTTCCTCGAGCTCGTTGAGCAGGACCGTCTTGCCGATGCCGCGGGATCCGCTGATGACCAGAGAGCGCCCGGGCGTGCCGGCGGTGCCGACCAGCGCGCGTTCGAAGGAACGGAGGATGACCTCGCGGCCGACCCAGTACAGGGGAGCGGCGCCGAAGGTGGGGCGGAACGGGTTGTCCCGCGGGAGGGAGGGTGCAGACATGTCCCGGATCCTATCAGCTGGAGATTATGGAGATTATGGAGAGTTCGGAGACTTTGGGAGCTCTTGGAGAGTCTGGAGACTTCGAGCCCTAGCTGATCATCGGCCAGGCAGTGGAGACGCTCTCGGCATCCCGGCCCTTGCCCTCCAGGTACTTCTTGAAGTCCATCCGGTCGTGGTACCAGCGCACGGCCTGGAACTCCATCAGCTCGTTGACGTCCTTCTGGGCGAGCTCGGGGAAGACCTGGCGCACCTGCTTCCAGGCCACGCGCGCGGCGGCCAGGGCGTCCGCGGTCGCCTCGTGCGCGTTGTCCAGGCTGACCCCGTAGTGCTCGCAGACCGCGCCCAGGGTGCGCTTGCCCTTGCGCCACTTGTCCATGACCCGGTCGATGACGAAGGGATCGTAGACCGGCCCGGTCACGGTAAAGTCCCCGGTCAGGGCGCGTAGGACCGAGAGATCATAAGCCGCGTTGTAGACCACCAGGGTCAGGCCGTTGTCCCAGGCCTGCTTGATGGCGCTTACGGTTTCTTCGAGGACCTCGTCGTGCGGCCGGCCCTCCGCGCGTGCCTTTTCGGTGGTAATCCCGTGGACCTGGGCGGCGGCCTCGGGGATCTCGACGCCGGGATCCGCCAGCATCTCCTTCCTGTCTACGTGGCGGCCGTCAATGGTGACCAGCGCGGAGGTGACAATTCGGGCGGAGCGGGGGTCGGTCGAGGTGGTTTCCAGGTCAAAGGAGAGCATGCGGGTCGCGTCGAAGTTCATGGCTTTCACCTTAGTCGCCACTCCGGACACACGAGGCTGACTGGGCAAACACGGCGGCTTTACCCGCCGGCCGGGAAGCGGCGGCCAGGCGACTAGACTGGGGCACCGTGACTAATCCAGCAGATGTGCAACGCGAATGGAACGAGCTCGCCCAGGAAGTGCGGCGGCACCGGCAGCTCTACTACAACGAGCAGCCGGTGATCCCGGATGCCGACTTTGACAAGCTCTTCCGGCGCCTGCAGGAGCTGGAGGAAAAGCACCCGGAGTTGGCGGTCCCGGATTCGCCGACGCGCGAGGTGGGCGCGGCCTCGCCGTTCGCCGACGTCCAGCACCTCGAGCGCATGATGAGCCTGGACAACGTCTTCAGCGAGGCGGAGATGCGCGACTGGCTCACCCGCACCCCAGCCAAGACCTACCTGACCGAGCTGAAGATCGACGGGCTCTCCATCGACTTGGTCTACCGTTCCGGGCGCCTGGGCTCCGCGGCCACCCGCGGCGACGGCCAGGTCGGCGAGGACATCACGGCCAACGCCCGGGTCATCGAGGACATCCCGCAGCAGCTGCAGGTCACCGCGGACTTCCCGGTGCCGGAGCTGGTCGAAGTCCGCGGCGAGGTCTACATGCGGCCGGAGGACTTCGCCGCGATTAACGCCGAGCGCGTCGAGGACGGCAAGCCCGCGTTCGCCAACCCGCGCAACTCCGCGGCCGGCGGGCTGCGGATGAAGGACCCGGCGGAGGTGAAAAAGCGGCGGCTGAAGATGGTCTGCCACGGCATCGGCGCCCGCGAGGGCTTCAGCCCGGATTCGCAGTACCACGCCTACCAGGCCCTGGCGGCCTGGGGGCTGCCGGTCTCGCCGTACACCGAGCAGGTGCACTCGGCGGAAGAAGTCATTGAGCGCGTGAACTACTGGGCCGATCACCGCCACGACGCCATCTTCGAGATGGACGGCCTCGTGGTCAAGGTCGATGACCTGGCGTCCCAGCGCCAGCTGGGCGCGACCTCCCGGGCGCCGCGCTGGGCGATTGCTTACAAGTACCCGCCCGAGGAGGTCACCACCGTCCTGCGGGATATCCAGGTCGGCGTGGGCCGCACCGGGCGCGTGACTCCGTTCGCGGTGATGGACCCGGTCTTCGTCTCCGGCTCGACGGTGTCCATGGCCACCCTGCACAACCAGTCCGAGGTCAAGCGCAAGGGCGTGCTGGTGGGCGACACCGTGGTCATCCGCAAGGCCGGCGAAATCATCCCCGAGGTCTTGGGGCCGGTCGTCGAGGCCCGCGACGGCAGCGAGGTCGAGTGGACCTTCCCCGAAAACTGCCCGTCCTGCGGCACCTCGCTCGCGCCGCAAAAAGAGGGCGACGCCGACTGGCGCTGCCCGAACACCCGCTCGTGCCCGGCGCAGCTGTCGGCGCGGCTGGAGTACCTGGCCTCCCGCAAGGCGCTCGACATCGAGGCGCTGGGGGAGAAGGGAGCCTGGGATCTCATCGAGCAGGGCATCCTGGAAGACGAGGCCGAGCTTTTCGAGCTGACCGAAGACAAGCTGTTGGCCTCCGACGTCTACACCTCCAAGGCGGATAAGAAGGCGAAGGGGCCGAAGTCCGCGGACAACATCGCGGTCAACACGGTCGGCCGCGCGCTGCTGGACAACCTGGGCGAGGCCAAGGAGCGCGACTTCTGGCGCGTGTTGGTGGCCCTGTCCATCCGGCACGTCGGGCCCATCGCGGCGCGGGCGTTGGCCACCCGCTACGGCTCGATGGAGGCGCTGCGCGCGGCCGACGTCGAGGAGCTGGCGGAGACCGAGGGCGTGGGCACCATCATCGCGGAGTCCTTCAAATCCTGGTTCGAGGTCGATTGGCACGTCAATATCGTGGAGCGCTGGGCCGCCGCGGGCGTGCGCATGGAGGTCGCGGCCGAGTCCCGGCGCCCCCAGACCCTGGAGGGCCTTACTATCGTGGTCACCGGCACCCTGGAAGGCTACAGCCGCGACGAGGCCAAAGAGGCCATCGTCGGCCGCGGCGGGAAGGCCACCGGCTCCGTGTCCAAGAAGACCGACTTCCTGGTCGCCGGGGAAAACGCCGGATCCAAGGAACAGAAGGCCCAGGACCTGGGCGTGCCCATTCTTAACGAGGCCGGCTTCGAGGACTTACTAGCTCATGGCGCGCCGGCCGGCGAAGACGCGGACGGATAGGCTGGAGGCTTAAGACGCCTCGAGCGTTACCGCCGAAGCCGGGAGGAAGGACCAAGAGCATGAAGATTGCCGCTTTTGATTTCGACGGGACCATCTATTTCCCCGACGGGCTCGCCCCGGATATTGCCGAGGGCATCGCCGAGTGGCAGGCGGCCGGCAATATCGCGGTCGCGGCGACGGGCAAGTCCTACAACGAGGCCTACCGGGCGCTGGCCGGCTCTGGGGTGGAATTCGACTACTCCATCCTGGTCACCGGCGCGATCATCGCGGACAGGAACCGGCAGGTCGTCCACCGTGCCGGCCTGGACAAGGCGGCGGTGACCCAGCTGGTCCGCAGCTTGGCCGAGTGGCCCGGCACCAACGTCTACGGGATTTCCCATACCGGGCTGGACTATTGCTTCCGCGAGTGCGTGAGCACGGCGGATACCGGCGTCATCACCCAGGTCGCCTACGCGTCCCCGGAGGCCATCCCGGACCAAGACTTCGTGGCGGTGGCGACCTGGACGCCGGATAACCCGCAGGTCCAGGACGAAATTCACCGCTGGGTGCTGGACAATTACGAGGTCGAGTCCACCAAGAACCAGGGGTTCGTGGACATCCTTCCGGCTGGGACCACCAAGGGGGCCGGCCTGGAATGGGTGGCCCGGCACGCCGGCTGGGACCACGAGGAGATGGAAATCTACAGCTTCGGGGACTCCTGGAACGATCTGTCCATGTTCCAGCTCTCGCGCCAGGCCTTCTCCTTCCCTTGGGCCCCGCGGGATGTCCAGGCCGCCGCCGGGACCGTGGTGGATAGTGCGGCGGAAGGGCTGCGCCGGCTGCTGGACTAGTCCGCGGTACCCGCGTGGCCGTCGCTCAAGAAAGCTCCCAGGATGGTGCCCAGATTGCCGAGGTGCTCCACCTCGGAGGCCAGGTAGTCGGGCCCGCCGGTGCGGCCGATGGCCATGACCAGGCCGGTATCCCCGATGGGAGCGGCGGCCAGCGCCGAGTCCAACAGGGACCAAGAGGCCGGGATCCAGGAATCGGCCTCCGGGTTGAGAGCGCGGGCCTGGGTGACCTCGATGTCGTGCGGGGTCGTCCCGTCGTCCTCCGGGGCGGCGTCCGAGCTGGCGATGCGGTGGATCGGCTCGTTGTTATCGATGACGATGGCCCACGTCGAGGTCAGCGCCTTCGGGATGGCGGCGACCACCTCGGTCATCGCCGCGCGCACGTCGTGCAGGTGGGAGGCCACGCGGGCGAGCAGCGCAATCTGGCCGCGGCGGTCCACCCGGCCCGAGAACGGGCGGATGGAATCCACCTCGACGCCGTCGACGGTGCTGGCGGCCGTAATGAGAGAATCGGCCATGCCGCCGGCGGCGAGCTCGACCACGATGTCGTCCATGACGGTGCCGTCGGGGAAGTTTTCGACGATATCGACCGACTGAATATTGCCGTCTACCATGCCAATCGCGTCGGCCAGTTGGCCCAAACTGCCCGGGGTGTCGGGAAGAAGAACGCGGATGAGGAAGGACATGACAGTAGACAATTCTTTCTGTGGCTAGCGCGGTTGATACGATTTGTTTTCCCGTAAATACTACCCGTCGGGTGTCGTAAGCCTCAATAGACGCCCCGCCTATACATTTCTTTCCGCGGAAACTAATAGCGAAAACGCAGCGTGCGCACACTACTATGTGAGACACGTTAAACCGCCCGCGTAAATATCCCCGGGGAAAGGAGCCGATCATGTCCATTGTTAGCGGTGCTTTGCTTTTCGCCATGGCCGTGCTGGCCGGGATTATCAACTCGGCCGTGGGCTCGGGTTCCTTGCTCACCCTTCCGGTCCTCCTAGCCCTGGGGGTGCCGCCCGGGGTGGCGGTGCGCACCAATACCACCGGCATGATGTTCGCGTCGGTGGGCTCAGCGTGGGGCTTCCGCAAGGAAATACGGCGCGAGCTGCCCTACCTGGGCCCGCTGGTCCTGGTGACCATCGTGGCCTCGGCCGCCGGCTCCCTGCTGTTGCTAGCCTCGCCGTCGGATGCCCTCGATTTCGTCATCCCCATCCTCATCGTCGTGGCCCTGGTGATGGTGACCTTCCAGCCCAGATTGACCCGTTGGCTCGCCGCGCGCTCCCAGGCCGGACAAGGCACGGCTAACGATGCCGCCTCCGGCGCCGAGGTGGGCCAGGCCTACCGCCTGCCCCGGGTGGTAGCCCCCATGGGGTTGGCCGCGGTTTACGGCGGCTACTTCACCGCGGCGCAGGGGATTTTGTACATGGCCATCCTGTCGGTGATGACTGGGCGCAGCCTCAAGGACATCAACCCGGTGAAGAACTTCCTGTCCCTGTTCGTCAACGTCACCGCCGCGTTGGTCTACCTTTTAGCCTGGGCCTTCTTCGGCGCGGAGATCCTGTGGATCGGGGTGGCCGTGGTGGCCGCCGGGGGACTCGTCGGTGGCTTGGTCGGCGCGCAGGTGGCCAAGCGTCTGCCGAACCAGGTGCTGCGCGCGGTGATCGTCGTCGTCGCGCTGGTGGCGCTGGTGCGGCAGTTCGTCTAGGCGGAGACCACCTACGCGGCTGCCGCGGGCGGTGCAGTAGCATGGTGAGGAGCAAAAGCTTGAAATAGAAAATACCGTGCGCTTGCCCAAGCCCTTGGTCGCCTGCCCGCTGGGTGGGTCAGGCCGGCGCGGGCGGCGCACAAATAGAAGGGATGGAGTTCACGTGTCTGAGATTTCGCGTGACGAGGTCGCGCACTTGGCTAAGCTTTCCCGCTTGGCCTTGAGCGAGGAAGAGCTCGAACAGTTTGCTAGCCAGATTGATGAAATCGTGGACTCGGTCTCTGCGGTGGGCAAGGTGGACACCGACGGCGTTGAGCCGATGAGCCACCCGCACTCGCTGAACGCCACCATGCGCGAGGACAATGTGGTGCGGACCCTGAACGCCGAGCAGGCGTTGGATCAGGCACCGTCCGCAGAGGACGATCGTTTCGCGGTTCCGCAGATTCTGGGAGGAGAGTAAATGAGCACCTTTATTGCCCCGAACGAGGGGATTACCTCTCTGAGCGCCGCCGAGCTGGCGGACAAGATCCACTCCCGGGAGCTGACTTCCCGCGAGGTCACGCAGGCCTTCCTCGATCGCATCGCGGAGACCAACGACGAGCTCAACGCCTTCCTCCACGTCGGCGCGGAGGAAGCGCTGGCGGCCGCCGATGCCGTCGACAAGGCCCTCGACGCCGGTGAGAAGCCGGCTTCGTTACTGGCTGGCGTCCCACTGGCCCTCAAGGACCTGCTGACTACTACTGATGCCCCGACCACCGCCGCCTCCAAGATGCTCGAGGGCTGGATCTCGCCTTATGATGCCACCGTGGTCACCAAGCTGCGTGAGGCCGGCATCCCGATCCTGGGCAAGACTAACCTGGATGAGTTCGCCATGGGCTCGTCCAGCGAGAATTCCGCCTACGGCCCGGTGCACAACCCGTACGACATCGAGCGCACCCCGGGCGGTTCCGGCGGCGGCACCAGCGCGGCGCTGGCCGCCGGCCAGGCCCCGCTGGGCATCGGCACCGATACCGGCGGTTCCATCCGCCAGCCAGCCGCCCTGACCAACACCGTCGGCGTGAAGCCGACCTACGGCACCGTCTCCCGCTACGGTCTCATCGCCGCGGCGTCCTCCCTGGACCAGGCTGGCCCGTGCGCGCGCACCGTCCTGGACACCGCGCTGCTGCACGAGGTCATTGCCGGCCACGACGCCTTCGACGCCACCAGCGTGGACAAGCCGGTTGCCGACGTGGTCGCCGCCGCCCGCGAGGGCGCGCAAGGCGATCTCAGCGGCGTCAAGCTCGGTCTCATCAAGCAGTTCGAGCGCGACGGCTGGCAGCCGGGCGTAATGGAGGCCTACCACCAGGCCGTGGACCAGCTGGTGGCCCAGGGCGCCGAGACCGTCGAGATCGACTGCCCGCACTTCGACGACGCCCTGGCCGCCTACTACCTCATCATGCCCTGCGAGGTCTCTTCTAACCTGGCCCGTTTCGACGGCATGCGCTACGGCCTGCGCGTCGGCGACGACGGCAACCACTCCGCCGAGCAGGTCATGAGCATGTCCCGCGCCGAGGGCTTCGGACCCGAGGTCAAGCGCCGCATCATGCTGGGTACCTACGCGCTGTCCGTGGGCTACTACGACGCCTACTACCTGCAGGCCCAGCGCGTGCGCACCCTGATTGCTCAGGACTTCGCCAAGGCCTTCGAGCAGGTCGACGTGCTGGTCTCGCCGACCACTCCGACCACGGCGTTCAAGCTGGGGGAGAAGGTCGAAGACCCGATGGCCATGTACAACTTCGACCTGTGCACCCTGCCACTGAACCTGGCGGGCCTGTGCGGCATGTCCGTACCGTCCGGCATGGCCAGCGACTCCGGCCTGCCGACCGGCCTGCAGATCATGGCCCCGGCCTTTGCCGATGACCGCCTGTACAGAGTGGGCGCCGCCTACGAGGCCGGCCGCAACTCCGCGGACTAACCGCCGCCGGTAACTGAAGGTTCCCTGTTTTTTCCATACGGGGAACCTTCTTTTTGTATCGGATGGGTTGCGTGTGACGATTGTGGCGGTAGGTTATGGCACATGGTTTCCAAGAAAATCAAGACCCTGACCGCTTCGACCGCCGTGGCTGCCGGCCTTGCCCTGTCGGCCCCGGCAGCAATGGCCGCGCCCGCCAATTCTCAAGAACCTGCTCAGGAAACGTCCGCCGTGGACCAGCTGTCCAGCGTCGTGACCCCGGAGCTGCTCGAGCAGCTGCTGGGCCTGAGCTCCAACAGCGAGGCCGCCTCGACCGCCGCTAACTCCGGCGCCGAGTCGACCGAGTCCACCGAGTCTGCTGCGTCTGCAGCGACCGCCACCCCGTCCGAGGACGGCGACGCAGCACAGTCCGAGCTGGTGACCACCCTGCCGGAGGGTGCGACCAAGCTGCAGCCGAAGGAAGGCAACGAGACCATCTCCGGCAAGCTGGTATCCACCGTCAAGCCGGATGCTGTCAGCATCACGCTCCAGGATGACGGCACCTTGAGCTTCGAGGACGGCTGCAACGGCGGCACCGCCGACTACAGCTTCGACTCCGAGGGCGCCCTCGAGGTCGGCACCATCACCTCGACCCAGATGGCCTGCGAGCCGGCCGCCATGGCCGATGCCGCCGCCATCACCAAGATCCTCGAATCTAAGCCGGCCATCTACCAGCTCGACGACTCCACCCTGGCCCTGGCCGCCGGCGACGACGCCATCGAGTTCAAGCCCGCCCAGGCCGAGGAGGGTGACGGCGACGCCCCGGCCACCCAGCCGGCGGGCCCGGACGCTTCCACCCAGCCGGAGGCAAGCGCCCCGGCGACCGCTCCGGAAGCTGACGGCGCGGCAAGTGACGAGACCCCTGTCCTTGGGGCAGAAGCGAACCAGGATGCATCCCAGGCGGGGAACACCGGTGCCGAGACTGCTAACGTGGACGACGAAGGCGTCGTCCAGCCGGACACCACCGCCGACCAGACTGGTCCGGCAGGTGCCACGGCCTAAGGCGTACTTCAGACGCGGATATTGACAGTCCCGCCGCGTAATTCCTCAATTTGACCCCTCCCGCGCTTGCGGGAGGGGTCAAATGTTTGTCCGGGGAAGGCTAGCCCTTTTTAGGGTTCGTCACCTTATTTGTACTCGTCCGGCAGCGGGCCCAGCTGCGGGCCATCCGGGTAGTACTTCCAGCCGTCCTTGATGCGGACCTCGTCGTCCCACGGCAGCTTGTACTCGCCGTTGGCCAAGTCGCGGACCCAGGTCAGGTAGTTCTCGGTCTTTCCGCCGGGGTAGCCGACGTAGCCGCGGTTGCCCAGGTTGTAGATGTTGTTCTCCAGCGCCCAGTTCTGGCGGGCCTGGTCGGCGAGCGCGGGGTAGATCTCCGCGGTGACAATCTCGCCCGGGTTGCGGTGGCCCTCGGAAATCATGCCGCCGTCGTAGTTGCAGACGTTGCCCTCGCCGAAGTAGTAGAAAGTGCCGTCGTAGCCGGCTAGGTTCACCGACGCGGTGAACATGAGGTTCTGGTAGGCGTTGGAACGGTTGGTCATGATCCAGGAGTCCTGGGTCTGGGTGGAGTAGCCGGAGATGCGGATGTAGACGTTCGCGCCCTTGTAGGCGGCCTCGCGGGCCAGCTCCGGGAACATGCCGTCGTGGCAGATATTTAGGGCGATCTTGGAGCCCTTCGGGCCGTCGGCCACTGGCATGCCGAGGTCGCCCGGGTACCAGGGCTCGATTGGGGTCCAGGGCTGTAGCTTGCGGTAGTGCAGGGCAATCTCGCCCGTGTTGTCGATCATGATGGCGGTGTTAAACGGCGGCTTGCCCTCCTCGTGGTTGGGCTCCATGATGGAGAACACGCCCCAGACGTCGTTGTCCCGGCAGGCGGCCTTGTACTGCTCGACCTTGGGATCGTCGAGGCCGATGAGGAACTCGTCGTAGGACCAGATCTTGGTGTTGAGCCCAGACGAGGAGTACTCGGGGAAAACAATGAGGTCGAGCTCCGGGTAGCCGGCCTTGGTGCTGGCTACCATGCGGCAAATCTCGTCGACGTTGCGCTGCACGTCGTCGGGGTGGTTGACCACGGGTACGGGGTATTGGATGAGGGCCATCAACAGGCCGTTGGGGGAGGCGCTGACGCTACCAGTGCTGGACATGGAAAACACTCCTTGGGGTTGAATGGGTGGTGCGCCCCCCAGCCTATAGTGTGACTCGTGGCACAGTCGTGTCTCATGGCCGCTGGTGATCTCGCTGACCAGACTGCCCAGCTGGTGACTATTGGGCCCTAGCAAGAAAAATGTCTGTAGGGTAGCCTTACCCAAATGAGTGAGAATTCTGCATACACCCCGGACGAGCCGTACCGCGCCGGTTTCCAGGCCGGCTTCAGCCAAGGTTTCGGGGCCGGCTTTGAAAACGGCTTCGACCGCGGTTTCCAGGCCGGGCAGTCCCAAGCCCACTATGATTCCCGCCGCGCCCGAAAGGAAGAAAAGCGGGCGGAGAAGCTGCGGCGGCGCGAGGAAAAGGCCGCCGGCTCCGTCGGCCAAACTCCGGCACCGGCCCCGCGCAAACCCAAGCGCAAGGCCCACGGCGCCACCGTCACCGCCAAGCGCCAGATTTCCCCCGACATGGTGCGCCTGACCATCTCAGCGCCGGGCCTGGTGGGCCAGGATCTCGACAAGACGGATCACTACATCAAGATCCTCTTCGTGCCCGAGGGTGCCGACTACGCCTGGCCCTTCGACCTGGCCGACGCTCGCGCCAACCAGCCGCGGCACCTGCGCCCGGTCACACGCACCTATACCCTGCGCAGCGTCGACACGCAAACGGGAGAGTGCGAGGTCGACTTCGTCCTGCACGGCGATGCCGGCCTCGCCGGCCCCTGGGCCCGCGATGTCGAGGTAGGTCACGAATTTGGCTTCGCCGGTCCCGGAGGCAAGTGGAAGCCCGAGCCCGGCTACGAGACCTTCGTCTTGGCCGGCGACGAGGCGGCCGCCCCGGCCGTCGCCGCCGCCCTAGAGAAGCTGCCGGCGGGCGCGCAGGCGACCGCCTTTGTCGAGGTCGAGGCCCCCGGCCACGAGATCGAAATGCCCGAGCGTCCGGGGGCGACCGTCCAGTGGGTCTACCGCAACGGCGCGACCCCGGGCGCACCGCTGGCCGCCGCGGTCCGCAACCACGGCATCCCGGCTGGCCGCACCAGCTGGTTCATCCACGGCGTGGCCGAGATGATCAAGGACCTGCGTCGCTTCCTGTTCAAGGAAAACGGCGTCGATAAGACCGACGTGTCCATCTCCGGTTACTGGCGTCTCGGCATGACCGAGGACCTGTGGCAGTCCACCAAGGGCGAATTCGTCGCGGCGATGGAAGCCGAAGAAAAAGGCGCGGCGGATTAACTAATCCGACCGCGCAGAAGTTTGTCTCTCGGCTACTTGGCGTCCGAGAGAGCGTAGGCGGCGCCGGCGGTTGCGGCGGTCACGGCCAGCACGGACGGCCAGGCGCCGATCTTCTTGGCCAGCGGGTGCGAGGCGCCGAAAGCGCCCAGGTAGAGCGCCGACAGACCGGCGGTGGTGGCGGCATTCGTCTTGGCCGCCCAGGAGCGGCCAGCCCACAGGCCAGCGGCGCCCAGGATGACGCCGCCCAGCGGGCGCACGCCCGTCTCTTTGGCCGTGACCCAACCGCCGATAAGGCCCAGGGTGACCGTCGTGGCGGTGCTGACGTTTTCTGGCTTCTTGATATCAATCATTCCCATGCCATCACCCTAGTCCGCCCGGCGACCCGCGGTAAATAGTTTCGGAAGCCGGCCTGCCCGGAGGGGCTAGACTCGTTGTCCATGACGCGTGATAGACCCCCGCAGCAGCCCGCGGCATCGACGGTGTTGCCCGAACCGCAGGCGTGGCGCGCGATGATCGCGCTGAGCCTCGGGTTTTTCATCTCCCTGCTGGACCAGACCATGGTGGCCGTGGCGCTGCCGGCCATCGCCGCAGACATGGGAGCATCCATCAACCAGGCGATGTGGGTTTCGTCCATCTACCTGCTGGCCGCCGTGGTCCCCCTGCTGTTTACCGGCCGCTTGGGCGATATCTACGGCCAGCGGCTGATGTTCCGCCTCGGCGTGGGGCTCTTCGCCGTCGGTGCGCTGCTGTGTGCGCTCTCGCCCAGCATCGAATGGCTCATCGCCGCCCGCGCCGTCCAAGGCCTGGGCGCTGCCATCCAGATGCCGCAGACGATGTCCGTTATCAACTGCGTTTTCGCCCGCGAGCGTCGCGGCCGCGCACTCGGCGTGTGGGGCATCGTCGGCTCGCTGGCCTCCTTGACCGGCCCGGTAGCCGGCGGGCTGGTGGTCAGCCTGGTCGGCTGGCACGGCGTCTTCTGGCTCCACCTGCCCTTTGCCGCGGCCGCCATCATCCTGGCCACCCGCTGGGTGCCGAAGCTGCCGACGGTCGCCCGGGCTATCGATGCTACCTCCGCCGCCGTCTCCCTCGTGGCCATGGCCGCCATCGTCTTCGCCATCCAGCAAGGCCCCGGGCTCGGTTGGCGCTGGTGGGTCTGGGCTCTACTGGCGGCCGGCATCGCCGGACTTATCGTCTTCGCCCGCCTGCAGGCCACGGCCGGCCGGCGCGGCACCGAGCCGCTCATCCCACCCGCGCTCTTTGCCGACCGCAACTACAGCCTGGGCGTGGCCTCCATCTCCACCATGGGCTTTATGGCCGCGGCCATGATGCTGCCGATGATGATATGGATGCAGGGCGTGCAGGACCTGCCGGCCAACCAGGCCGGGCTCATCGTGGTGCCCATGGCGGTGGTCTCCATGCTGGTAACCCCGTTCGCCGGCATCCTGGTCGACAAGCTGCACCCGCGGGCGCTGTCGCAGTTCGGATTCGCGGTCTCGCTCGGAGCCTTCGTCCTTGCGTGGTGGGTAATGCTCGGCGGGCACGCGGCCGCGTGGCTGGCCCTGCCGCTGGGGCTACTGGGCCTGGGCCAGTCGTTTATTTGGGGGACCAACTCCGCGACCGCCATGCGCGATCTCCCGGCTACGCTCATGGGCGCGGCCTCCGGCGCCTACAACACCGCCCGGCAGGTCGGTTCGGTGATCGGCGTGGCGGTGGTCTCGGCGGCCATGCAGGCCGGGCAGGCCGCCTTCGGCCTGGTCGCCGGTCTGGCGCACTCCCTCTGGGCGATCATCGCGGCGCTGGCCGCGGGCCTGGTGACGGTCAGCTTCTTCCGGGATACGTTGCACGGCGGGGCGGGGAAGCCCGAGAGGCGTTAAGCTGGTGAGCATGCGACTTGCCACCTTGACCTCCGGCGGCGACTGCCCCGGGCTGAATGCAGTAATCCGCGCCGTGGTGCGCACCGCCTCTAGCGAATTCGGCGACACGGTGGTCGGATACGAAGACGGCTGGGTAGGCCTCATGGAAGACCGCCGGCGCGACCTCTACGACGACGCCGAGATTGACCGCATCCTCCTGCGCGGCGGCACCATCCTGGGCACCGGCCGCCTGCACCCGGACAAGTTCAAGGCCGGCCTGGGCCAAATTAAGGAGAACCTCGCCGACGCTGGCATCGACGCGCTCATCGCCATCGGCGGCGAGGGCACCTTAAAGGGCGCGCAGTGGCTGGCGGACAACGGGATCCCGGTCATCGGCGTGCCGAAGACCATCGACAACGACGTCAACGCCACCGACTTTACTTTCGGCTTCGACACGGCCGTGTCCGTGGCTACCGACGCCATCGACCGCCTGCACACCACCGCCGAGTCCCACAACCGCATCCTCATCGTGGAGGTCATGGGACGCCACGTTGGCTGGATCGCGCTGCACGCGGGCATGGCCGGCGGCGCGCACTACACCGTCATCCCGGAAGAACCCTTCGACATCGCCGAAATCACCAAGGCCATGGAGCGCCGCTTCCAGATGGGGGAGAAGTACGGCATCATCTGTGTGGCCGAAGGCGCCCTCCCGAAGGAGGGGACCATGGAATTTACCGAGGGTGATACCGACCAGTTCGGGCACCAGACCTTCAACGGCGTCGGCCAGGTTATCGGCGACGAAATTAAGCGCCGCACCGGCTACGACGTGCGCACCACGGTGCTCGGCCACATCCAGCGCGGCGGCACCCCGACCGCCTACGACCGCGTGCTGGCCACCCGCTACGGCGTCCACGCGGCCCGCGCCGCCCACGCCGGCAAGTCCGGCCAGTGCGTGGCCCTGCACGGGGAAAAGATTGAGCTAGTCCCGCTTGCCGATGCCGTCGGCGAGCTCAAGGTCGTCCCGCCCGCCCGCTACGCCACCGCCAAGGCGCTCTTCGGCTAGCGCGGGCCCGCGGTAGGGCAGCCCCTACGCGACGTCGAGGCGCAGCGCTGGCAGCTGCGGGTCTACCACCCATCTGTCCTCGGCCACGGTGATGGCCGGCCGTTCCTCGACGATGGTCAGGGAGTCGCCCGCGCGGACGGTGTTGCCGTCCAGCACATAAGAAACGAGCCCGCGCAGCACCGCGTAGAAGTCGTTGGGCTCCCCGGGCGCGTTGCGGATCTGCACCTCCGGGTGTCCGGCCTGGATAAGGCCGACGGAGTAGGCGTACCAGCGGTCGGCGTCCTCGGAGGGGCGTACCCACACGCCCACGGCCGTCATCGCCAGCTCGCCGCTATCGGCCAGCTGGATAAAGCGCGGCGCGCTAATGGTCACCCCGGCCCGCGGCACCAAGGCTGCGAGTGCGCCCGGGGTCTTCAGGGCGGCGAGAGTGGCTACCGACAACATGTTGATCTGGCGCAGGCGGTCCTCCCGGTACTTCTTGCCGCGCTCGAGGTGGGCGTTGTCGGGGAAGACCGTGACCAACAGGTAGCTGGCGGCGCTGGAAACGTCGACCGAGCCGTCGTTGAGCTCCGGGTGGGGCTCGACCTCGCTGAGGTCAGGGGCGGCATCGACAAGCTTGAACGTAATGGTGCAATCGCGGGCCTGGGCCACCTGCAACTCCGGTGAGGGGCCGGGTTTAAGCGGGCTGAGCTGGTCGCCGAAGGTGTCGCGCATGGCGGCGGCTAATTCTTTCTCGGCGGGTAAGTTGCGGCAATAGACGACGTTGACCAACGGGGCGTTGACAAGGTCGGCGGCTACGCTATTCGGGGTATCCATGCGCCCCAGCATAGGCAAAAAGACCAGTTGCCGGCGAGGAAAAATAACGTACTAAGATGGCACGCATGACTGCTGCGATGTATGACCTGATGGACTTCGATGAGGTCTTGGAAAAGTTTGAACCCGTCATGGGCATGGAAGTGCATGTCGAGTTGGATACCGAAACCAAGATGTTTTCCACCTCGGCCACCAATTTCAGCGCCGCCCCGAACAGCAACGTGGACCCGGTGTCCCTGGGGCTGCCGGGCGCGCTGCCGGTCGTTAACGCCAAGGGCGTGGAATGGGCCATCAAGATTGGGCTGGCGCTGAACTGCTCCATCGCGGAGTCCTCCCGGTTCGCCCGGAAAAACTACTTCTACCCGGACCAGCCGAAGAACTACCAGATCTCCCAGTACGACGAGCCCATTGCGTACGACGGCTACCTGGACGTCCAGCTCGAGGACGGCACCGAGTGGCGCGTCGAGATCGAGCGCGCCCACATGGAGGAAGACACCGGCAAGCTGACCCACCTGGGCGGCGCCGACGGCCGCATCCACGGCGCGACGAAGTCCCTGGTGGACTGCAACCGCGCCGGCATCCCGCTGATTGAAATCGTCACCAAGCCGATCATCGGAGCCGGTGAGCGCGCCCCCGAGGTCGCCAAGGCCTATGTCTCCGCCCTGCGCGATCTGGTGGCCGCCCTGGGGGTGTCCGATGCCCGCATGGACCAGGGGTCCATGCGCGTGGACTCCAACCTGTCCCTGCGCCCCATCGGCCAGGAGGAGTTCGGTACCCGCACCGAGACCAAGAACATTAACTCGTTGAAGTCCGTCGAGCAGGCTGTGCGCTTCGAGATGCAGCGCCAGGCCCAGGTCATCGAGGACGGCGGCGAGATCGTCCAGGAGACCCGCCACTACCAGGAGGCCGACGGCACAACCTCCAAGGGGCGCCCCAAGGAGACCGCTGAGGACTACCGTTACTTCAACGACCCGGACCTGCCGCCGGTCATCGCCCCGCGCGAGTGGGTCGAGGAAATCCGCGCCACGCTGCCGGAGCTGCCGTGGGTCCGCCGCGCCCGCATCCAACAGGAGTGGGGCCTGACGGACGAGGAGATGCGCGACTTGGTCAACGCCGGCGCCCTTGACCTCATCGTGGACACCGTCGAGGCCGGCGCCCCGGCTTCCGATGCCCGTTCTTGGTGGGTCGCCTACCTCTCCGGCAAGGCCAACGAGGCCGGCGTGGCGCTGGCCGACCTGTCGATTAGCCCGCAGCAGGTTGCCCGCGTGTGCGCCCTGGTGGCCGAGGGTAAGCTGACCACCAAGCTGGCCCGCCAGGCCGTCGACGGCGTGCTGGCCGGCGAGGGTGACGTCGACGAGGTCGTGGCCGCGCGCGGCCTCGAGGTTGTCCGCGACGACGGCGCCATCGAGAAGGCTGTCGACGACGCCCTAGCCGCCAACCCGGACATCGTGGAGAAGTACCGCTCCGGCAACAAGAAGGTCACTGGCGCTATCGTGGGCGCGGTCATGAAGGCCACCCAGGGCAAGGCCGACCCGGGCCAGGTCAACAAGTTGATTGCTGAAAAGCTCAACTAGACCGCACAGCGTTTACCCAGACCCGCGGATGTTATCAAAATGATATCCGCGGGTCTTTGGCGTATTCGGAGGCCTTTCCTGCCGAAAGACCCAGCTAGACGTTAAGCGCCTCACAGGTAGGGGTGAACTGGCTGCACCGCACACGGGTCGGCGGGAGCTGGTGCGTTATGCTTTGGGACGACAGCGCGCGCCACTGAGCTGCGCCAGGGTTTAGTTGCATGCTTGCCCCCTCGGGCCGCGGCGGGCCTAGACTGGCTGAGTCCCTAGCCCACGGTGCGCGCTTGAGACTTGATCATTGTCTAGCAGAACTAGGAAAGTTGTGTCTATTACCAAATCAATGAGCATCGCCTTGGCCTTCATCGGCCTGCTGGTTGGCGCCGGCTTCGCGACGGGCCAGGAGATCGTGCAATACTTCACCTCCTTCGGCGCCAACGGCGTGTGGGGCATCATCGTCGCCGGCATCATCATGACGCTGGCCGGCACCGTCTTCTTGCAGCTGGGTAGTTACTTCCACGCCTCGGAGCACAACACCGTCTTCCGCCGCGTGACCCACCCGATTGTCTCCAAGCTGCTGGATATCGCGGTTGTCATCACGCTGTTCGCCGTCGGCTTCGTGATGCTCGCCGGCGCCGGCTCCAACATGGAGCAGCAGTTCGGCTGGCCGGCCTGGGTCGGCTCCCTGCTGATGCTCATCCTCGTGCTGGTGTGCGGCATGCTGGACGTCGACAAGGTGTCCAAGGTCATCGGCACGCTGACCCCGACCATCATCATCGCGGTCATCCTAGTTTTCATCTACACGCTGTTTAACATGCCCGAGGACGTCACCCTGGCCATGGAGCACTCCGGCCAGATTGATTCGCCCATCGGCAACTGGCTGGTCTCCGCCCTCAACTACAACGGCCTGGCCTTGATGCTGGCCGTGTCCATGTCCCTGGTTATCGGCGGCGACAACATCGACCCGCGCGAGGCCGGTCTGGGCGGCATCATCGGCGGCGTCATCTACTTCATCATGATGAGCATGGCGGGCTTCTCCCTGCTGATGAACGCCGACAAGATCGGCGACTCCGACATCCCGATGCTGATGCTCGTCGACGAGATGGGCTCCGTGCTGGGCGGCATCATGGCCGTCATCATCTACCTGATGATTTTCAACACCGCCATCGGCATGTTCTACGCGCTGGGTAAGCGCCTGTCCGCCGGCCACGAGAGCCGCTACCGCGTCATCTTCGTCGCGGGCTGCCTGGCCGGCTTCGCGGTCTCGTTTGCCGGCTTCAAGACCCTGATGAACTACGTCTACCCGGTGATCGGCTACATGGGCATCGTCATGGTGGCCATCTTGGTCTTCGCCTGGTTCCGCAGCCAGTCCCAGATCAAGGACGAGGGCGTGCGCCGCGAGCGCATCCGCGCGCTGCTGCACCTGAAGCTGCACCCGAACAAGGAGTACGACGCCGCGCGCTACGACGACGAGATAGGCCAGCAGCTGGTCGACTCCAACCTGGAGCGCGAGGCGCTCTACAACGACATCGTCGACGAGGTCACCGACGACCTCAACAACGACGAGGAAGTCGACTTCGACCTCAAGGACTACGACGAAAACCGCAACGACGTCAGCTACTACACCGAGCGCGACAACGTTGAGGAAGGCCGCTCCGAGGAAGAAATCAAGCAGTGGATCGAGGAAACCGGCGCCTCCGGGGACCCCGAGGCCGACGCTGCCGAGACCACCGGCACCGACGCTTCCACTAGCGAGCAGAAGAACTAACTAAAAACCGCACCGGCGCCCCGCGGAGACGAGCTCTCCGGCGGGGCTTTTAGTGTATTAGCAGCTTGATGATCAGACCAATCATGATGCAGCCGATGGCGAAGTTAATGACCCGCCAGACCTTCGGCTGCGCCAGAACGTCGGAGAACTTTGCCGCGCCGTAGCCGATGGCGGGGAACCAGACGAGGCTGGCGCAGATGGCGCCGCCGGCAAAGAGCCAGCGGTCGTCGGGGCCGTACTGGTTGGCCACGCCGCCCAACATGACGAGCACGTCGACGTAGGCGGCTGGGTTGAGCCAGCAGATGGCCACGGCGGCCAGGGCCGGCTTGAGCCAGGTCTTTTCCTGCATCTTGCGGCGGATGACCCGGCGGGTCTTGGTGGCCACGGTGGCCACGCCGCCGCGGGTGTCGGGGGAGGTGCCGAAGGATTCGATCTCCTCGGTCTTGTTGGGCGTCGCGCCGGCGTCCAGGGCCTTGCCGTCGGGGGTGAGGGCGTCGCTGAAGCACAGGAACGTGAAATAGGCCAGGTAGGCCGCGCCCGCGTACTTGAGGATGGTCAGCGCCCAAGGGAATCGGTCGACCAAGAAGCCGACGCCGGCAGTGCCGCCGAGGATCATGATGATGTCGCTGGCCGCGCAGATAGCGATCACCACGCCTATAGCGTGGCGGCGGATGCCCTGTTTCAGAAGGAGGGCATTCTGGGGTCCGATGGCGACGATGAGGGAGATACCCAGGGCGAAACCAGCTACGATGATCGACATATCTCTAGTGTGCCGCCGGGAACAAGTGAAGTCTAGTTAATCAGACTAAATCTAGTTAAGCTATGCTTCATGAACCCGCTTCATCTGGAAACCATGCTGGCAATTGTGGACGAAGGCAGCTTCGACGGCGCCGCCCGAGTGTTAGGGGTATCACCGTCCGCCGTCAGCCAGCGCGTCAAGGCCCTGGAGACCAGCACCGGCCGCGTCCTGCTGCGCCGCTCGACTCCCGTGATGGCAACCGATGCCGGCGAAGTCCTCGTCCAAGCCGCCCGCCGCATGGCCCTCGTCCAGGCCGAGACCAACGCCCGCCTGCAAAAACGGCTGGCGCGCGTGCCCCTGTCCGTGGCCGTCAATGCCGACTCCCTGGCGACCTGGTTCTGCCCAGTGCTGGAGGACGTGGCTGACGGGGGCAAGGCATCGTTGCGCCTGCTTATCGAGGACGAGGCCCGCACGCTGGCGATGCTTAGGCGCGGCGACGTCCTCGGCGCGGTAACCCGCGAGGAGCTGCCGGTCAGCGGCTGCGAGTCGACGTACCTGGGCAAGCAAAGGTTGGTGGCGGTGGCGGCGCCGGGGCTGGCTCGGCGGCATCGGACGGCGGAGGGCATGTCGTGGACGCAGATGCCGGTGGTGATGTACGGCCCGCACGACCAGGTGCTCGACGACGCCATGCAGGAGCGCTTCATCGACTCGCACGTCATCCGGGCCAATATCTCGGAGATTCCGTCGGCCGAGGGCTACGTCGAGGCCGTCCGCGCGGGCCTGGGCTGGGGCCTGGTGGCCGAGGCCCAGGCGCGGCCGCTGCTCGGCAGTGGGCAGGTGGTGCTGCTCGACGGGGACCCGCTGGACGTCGATCTGTACTGGCAGCGCTGGCGGCTAGAATCCGAGGTGCTCGAGGAGCTTACTGACTCTGTCGTGCGCGCCGCCCGGGAGGGACTAGTTGCTTAGCGCGTTGCCTAGCGCGGCTTAGCCGAAGAGCTCTACCTGGAAGGGCTCCGGGTTTTTGAGCTCCTCGCCGCGGGGCAGGGCGCCGGGCAGCGTGGTGCCCTCGGCGAAGGGGCGCCCGCCGAAGCGGTCGCGGTCGTGCTGCTGGGCCAGCCAGGACATGTCCGGGCCGACCGGGACGACCTGGGTGGGGTTTACTTCCTTGTGCACGATGAAATAGTGCTGCTTGATTTCGGTGAAGTCGGTGGTGTCGCCGAAGCCCGGAATCTGGAAAAGTTCCTGCAGGTAGCCGCGGATGTTCGGCAGCTTCGAGGTCTTGTGGCGGGAGCACTTGAAGTGGGAGTAGTAGACCGGATCGAAGCGCACCAGCGTGACGAAGAGGCGGATATCGGTCTCGGTGAGATGCTCGCCGACCATGTAGCGCTGGCGGCCCAGGCGCTTTTCGACCCAGTCGAGGGCCTCCCAGAGGTCCGCGTAGGCCTTTTCGTAGGCCTCCTGGCTGCCGGCGAAACCGCAGCGATAGACGCCGTTGTTGATGTTGCGGAAGATGTACTCGTTGAGCTCGTCGATTTCGGCGGCGTGCTCGGCGGGGTAGAGGTCCGGGGCGCCGGCGCGGTGGAAGTCGGTCCACTCGGTGATGAAGCCGCGCACGATGCTGTTGTAGTCGTTCGTCACGACCTTCCCGCTGGCCACCTACACGACCGCCGGCACGGTGATCCCGCGCGGGTAATCGGGGAAGCGGGCGAAGTAGGCGTCCTGCAGGCGGGGAATGCGCAGGACCGGGTCGACGCCGTCGGGATCCAGGTCGAAGGTCCAGGAGCGCACGTCGTGGGTCGGGCCAGTCAGGCCCAGCGAAAGGGTGTCCTCCAGGCCCATCAGGCGGCGGGTGATAACGGAGCGGTGCGCCCACGGGCAGGCGCGGGCGGCGATGAGTCGGTAGCGGTCGGCGGCCATCGGCCAGCTGGCGGTGCCGTCGTCGTTGTTGCGGCGCTCGGTGAGCCCGGCGACGAAGCGGTCGGTGATGTAGTTGGTGTCGCGGACGAATTCGCCGTCCGGGGAGGCGTTGTGCGGGTCGCCGGCCCAGTCGTGGTTCTTGTCGGCCATGGTTCCTCCTAGGTCTTGGCTAGTAGCCCTAGTGTAGCGACAAGCGTGACGTGTCAACAAAGTAGGAGGGGTCTCGATTTGCATACGATGTCGCGGCGCGCCGAGGTCGGTGGTCCGCGCGGATGCTCAGCTAGCCTAAGTTGGCAGGTATGACCCAGAACAACAAGCCAGATAACGCCCGTGACCTAGGCGATGACTTTGACGACGTTCCCACCTACACTGGGCCCTCCCAGTCTTCCGGCCAGGGCACCGCGCGTCCCCTAAAGCGCGACGATGCCCCGGAGACCACCGAGTTCGGCCAGACTGCCAAGCCGGGCGAGAAGGCCGAGTCCGCCCAGTCCGGCGCTCCGAGCAAGCCCGCGCCGAAGCGGAGCTCCCTCTTCGAGCGTGCCGGTCGCGCCCAGCCGCAGAACATCGAGCCGCGTGCTGCCGCCGCCGAGCCGGAAGCAGAGGACGCCGCCGGGGTCCCGGCAGCAGGTAACGAGGCCGAGACCACGGCCTTTAGCGCCTCCGGTGCGCCGGCCGCCACGCCGGCTGCCGCGGCCGATCCGACCGTCCATCTGGACCGCGAGTCTCGTGAATCGCGTGAGCCTCGCGGGACCCGGGAGCCGCGCGAGTCTGAGGCCTATGCCGATCGCGACTTCGCCGAGCGCCGCTCCGACGAGCCCGCTACCCGCTACCAGCCGGCTGCCGCGCCGCAGGAGACCATGGCACTGGATCCGAACGAGCCGGACTATGCCGCGACCTCCCAGGTCCCGGCCGGCGAGCAGTACGATGCCGACGGGCAGCTCCTCTACGCCGGCACCACCGACGCTGCCGATGCCCCCGATGCTTCCGAAACCACCGCCTCTGCCAAGCGCGGCACCATCGACTTTGGCCTATTGCTGGTCCGCCTCGGCTTGGGCGTCTACCTCATCCTGGCGGGCCTGCGCCCGCTGCTGCAGCTGGGCGATTCCGCGGGCCTGAGCGAGGTCACTGAGCAATTCGCCGGCTACCCGTGGGCCAACATTCTGGGGGTCGGCGTCCCCGTCGCGCAGCTGGTTGCCGGCGCCTTCCTGGTTTTGGGCCTGTTGACGCCAGTTGCGGCGATGCTAGCGACCCTCGTCACCGGCTTTACCGCCCTGCATGCTCTCGCTGTCACTGGGGCCGGGCTGAACGTCTTTAACTGGCCGGAGTCGGTGTGGCTATCGGTCGTGTTGTTCGTTATTGCTCTGGGTGTCCAGTTCACCGGCCCGGGCGTTATCTCGCTGGACTTCGGCCGCTCGTGGGCGCGTCGTCCGCTGGCGTCCTCGTGGGTCTTCATCGTTTTGGGCTTGGTCGCCCTGGGCGCCATCTGGTGGTTCGGCGCGGGGGTAAACCCGCTGAACTAGCCCAAGCGCACGCCGAGTAGGCGCTACGGAGTGGTTTCCGTGGCGCCTTTTCGCGTGTTTTGGCTGGGCGAGTTCCTTGTGGCCTGGCAGTCGTGGGGTTGACTGGCCTTTTTCTTCCGGCTCGGCTGGCTTTTCCTTCCAGCTCGGCTGGTTTTATGCCAGCCCCGCGGCGGGGTTAATGCCCGCCGCCCCCGTGTCAGCCGTCAGCCGCTGCTCCAGGGCGGGTCCCACGTCACCCTGCCATCGCGGCGGTTTATCCTGCCGTGCCTGGGGTAGGCCGGGTCGTCGTCGTTCCAGGAATTGTGGAACTCGCACAGTAGCGTCAGGTTCTCCTGGTTGGTTTCACCACCGTCGGCCCAGGGGTGGATGTGGTGGACCTGGCACTCGTCGGCTGGTTTCCTACAGTTCGGCCAGGCGCAGGTCGTGGTCTCCGCCTTGGTCATGTCCTTCTGCTTCGGTGAAGCATGCCGCCTGTAGCGGTATTGGTTGACTGGGCCGCGCCTAGGGTCGACCAAGGTGGCCAGGCCCGCGTCCAACAAACATTGGCGGACGTAGTCGGCTCCGGTCATGGTTGTTCCGTTGGTTAGCTGCAGGGTGATCTCGTCCCCATCACCGGCAAGGATTTGCACCCAGTCAGGAAGGGAGATCACCACGTGGGTGGCCTTCGGCTGCTTCTCCAGGCCTCCACTGAACAAGGCCTCGACATCGGGGATGGTTTTGATGCTGGCCCAGAGGTTTTCCACCAGTTCCGGGTCCCCGGTGACAGAAAAAGTACTCGGTCCATCCTTGCGGCGGGTCACGCGCACGCCTTCGGCGGGTGGGGCCGGGCGGTTGAGTTCTAGGACCTTTTGGTTGGCTAGGCGTCTTAGCTGTTTGGTGGTGCCGGGGGTGTTGCACAGTTCGATGAGCATGGCCCACGCGTGGCCTTTGTGGCGCACCCGGCGGAAGGCACTATCGAGCACCAGCAGGGTGTCGAGGTGGTGTCCCTGGGCGGTGGCCGCTTTCCTCGCTGCGGCCTGCTTGCGGGTAAAGGACGTGTGCCCGAAGAAGGTCTGGCAGGCACGGTGGTGCGCGGCCGCGGCCATGTCCGACATGACAGCCTTCAAAGCGGGCAGGCTCAGCTGGCGGCACAGGTCCAAATACTGGATCCCGTCCGCGAAGATGGAGTGCGCTGCTTTCAATGTGTCCATGGCTGTCGTTGCTGTCATGACCCACACGCTAGAAGCCCTTGGCAACCCCGACAAGGCCCGAAAACCCGATCTGTGGATAACTCGGAGCACAGTAGCCATCCTGCGCGAGGCCCGAAACAGCCTAAAACGCCCGTTTCTGCGGCGCCACCTGCCCAAAGGCCGAAAAATTGGCCAATGTGCCCAAGTAGGCATCGTTAGGCACAATTAGGCAGAAACAGGCCCCCGCGCGCGGGATTCTGTGGATAACTCCCGTCGCGGTTGCTGCAGCGCGCAGTAAGCGTACAGAGCGCCCGCGATGACAATGAGCCACACAAAGTCACTAACGAGGAACTTCTGCATGGAGTTGAGCCCGTAGACGTCGATGTCGTCGCCGAACCACCACTTGGGTGGCACCGTGAGCAATAAGAAGGCCCAGGCAGCCACGACGGCGATAAGGCTGCCGGCGACCCACGTCTGGTGCCGCCACGACCACGCACGGTAGGCCAGCACCTGCAGGATGAGGGCCAGCCAGACCCAGTGGTGCGACCAGGAGACCGGGGAGATAAGGAGCATGACGACGGCTGCGGTGAGGGCGGCATCGATGTCCAGGCCGCGGCGGAAGAGGCCGCGCATGAGCCAGGCGCCAACCCCGATGATGACCACGACCCCGATGAGCCACGCCACGTTGAGGAGGGTGCTATGGGCCTCGGCGGCCTCGGCGGAGCTGAACGCGCGCTCGAGTACGCCTTTCCACGAGCTGTTGGACTGGTAGGCGGTGCCGACGCCGAAATCGTCGCCGGAACCCATGGCCAGCATCTTGCCGAAGAAGAACTCGACGAAGACGTCCCAGCGCACGGCCGCCGCCAGGGCCGTGGCGACGACGCCGGAGACGGCAGCGGTGATGATCGGTTTGGCTTCCTTGCGGACCAGGAAATACAGCAGCATGGCCGCCGGGGTCAGCTTGATGGCGGCCGCGACGCCGATGAGCCAGCCCTGCGGCAGGTAGCGCTTGCGCGGCACGAGGTCGAAGACCACTAGGGCCATGATGGCGATGTTGATCTGCGCGAAACCGTTGTTGAGTTCCACCGGCTCGAAGCCCAGCACCACGGCCCAGACCACGAAGACGACGGCGAGGAAGTTGCGGCGCGCCATCGCCGGCAGGATGGCGCGGGCAACGAGATAGATGCACGCTAGCAGTAGCAGATCGGACAGCACGATCATGATGTCGCCAGCCAGGTCGTCGCTCATCGACTCGAAGGCGACTAGCGGCACCATCACCAGGGCGCCGAAGGGAGGGTAGATGAACGGCAGGGCGATGTCGCCGGCATACATCGGCTGCGAGTAGACCTCGCCGCCTGACAGGAAGGCCTTGACCCCTTCCCGGTAGATGATCATGTCGACGGGGAAGTCAGTGATCAGGGTGTGGGAGATGGTCTTCCCGATGCCGCCGAGGAGCCCGGCGGCGATGAGAAGGTAGGCCAGTAGCGGTAGTACGCGGCGTTGGGTATTCACCCCGGAAAGTTTAGGCGAGACGCCCGCGCCCCGGGGCGATCGACGTGGCCTAGTGGACGTGGCCGTCGACCACGCGGACGGCGCCGCGGTCGGCGGAGGTCGCCAGCGCGGCGTAGGCACGCAACGCCTTGGTCACCGGGCGGTTGCGGTTCACCGGGGTGAACGGGTGATCGCGCTCCATCTGGGCGGCGCGGCGGCGGGCCAGCTCGTCGTCGGCGACGGCCAACTCCAGGCGGCGGGAGCGCACGTCGATTTGGATGGTGTCGCCGTTTTCGATCAGCCCGATGAGCCCGCCGTGGGCGGCCTCCGGCGAGATGTGCCCGATGGACAGCCCCGAGGTGCCGCCGGAAAAGCGCCCGTCGGTGATTAGCGCGCACTTCTTGCCCAGCCCGGCGCCCTTGAGGAAGGAAGTCGGGTGGAGCATCTCCTGCATGCCGGGGCCCCCGGAGGGGCCTTCGTAGCGGATGACCAGCACCTCGCCGGCTTGGACCTCGTTGTTGAGGATGGCGGAGACGGCCTGCTCCTGGGACTCGACCACGCGGGCCGGTCCGCTAAACGTCCACAGCTCCTCCTCGACGCCGGCGGCCTTGATGATGGCCCCGTCGGGGGCCAGGTTGCCGCGCAGTACCACGAGGCCGCCGTCGGCGGAGTAGGCGTGCTCGGCCGAGTGGATGCAGCCGTCCAGCTGGTCGGTATCCAGCGAGGACCAGCGGTTCGACGTCGAGAAGGGCTCGGTGGTGCGCACCCCGCCGGGCGCGGCGTAGAACAGCTCCTCGGCGGCCGGCAGGTGGGACCCGCCGCGGATGTCCCAGTCGTCGAGCCACCGGTTGGCGTCGTCGTAGCAGACCGTGTGGACGGTGGTGTCGAGGTGGCCGGCGCGGCGTAACTCGTCCAGGATGGCGGGGATGCCGCCGGCGCGGTGGACGTCTTCGATGTGCCATACGCCGTTCGGTGCGACCTTGGACAAGCAGGGCACGCGGTCGGAGATGTCCTCGATGTCGCGCAGGGTGAAGTCGACGTCGCCTTCCTGGGCAGCGGCCAGCGTGTGGAGGATGGTATTGGTGGACCCGCCCATGGCCATGTCCAGCGCCATGGCGTTGGTGAACGCAGCCTTGCTAGCGATGCTCCGCGGCAGCATCCGGTCGTCTTCCTCACCGTAGTAGCGCTGGCACAGCTCGACGATCTTCTCGCCGGCCTGCTCGAACAGGCGCCGGCGCTGGGCGTGGGTGGCCAGGGTCGTGCCGTTGCCGGGCAGGGCCAGGCCTAAGGCCTCGGTCAGGCAGTTCATGGAGTTGGCGGTGAACATGCCGGAGCAGGAGCCGCAGGTGGGGCAGGCGGATTCTTCGACGGTGGTCAGGGCGGCATCGGAAACCGCTTCGGAGGCCGAGGCGGTGATCGCGGTGATGAGATCGGTGGGCTGGTGGGCCACGCCGTCGACGACGACGGCCTTGCCAGCCTCCATCGGCCCGCCGGAGACGAAGATGGTGGGGATGTTCAGGCGCAGGGCGGCATTCAGCATGCCCGGGGTGATTTTGTCGCAGTTGGAGATACAGACCAGGGCGTCGGCGGTGTGGGCGTTGACCATGTACTCGATGGAGTCGGAGATGATCTCGCGGCTGGGCAGCGAGTAGAGCATGCCGGAATGGCCCATGGCGATGCCGTCGTCGACGGCGATGGTGTTGAACTCCTTGGGTACCCCGCCGGCGGCGCGGACGGCGTCGGCGACGATGTCACCGACGTTCTTCAGGTGCACGTGGCCGGGCACGAACTGGGTAAAGGAGTTGGCGATGGCCACGATGGGCTTGCCGAAGTCGTTCTCGGCGGTACCGGTCGCGCGCCAGAGGGCGCGGGCGCCGGCGGCTTGACGGCCTACAGTGGTGGTTTTTGAGCGCAGCGGGTACATGGGGGTCTAAAGCCTTGACCTTTCTACGGGCACACGGGGATATCAGGTAAAGAAGAGGCAAAGCCGTATCGCGTGCGCGGATAGGGTGGCCGCGCGCCTAGTTGGGGTCGGACCCAGTGTGGGTGGCCGAGTCGCCCTCGGTGGCTTGGTAGGCAGCATACTCCTCTTTGGACATGAGAACCTGCTGCCCGTCGCGGTGGATGACCACGACCTTGTCGTCGGCGGCCTTCTTACCTGCGCTGAGCGCGTCCGGGATGCGCCCGCGGGAGGCCCGCGCCAGGTCGGGGAGTGAATTAAAGGTTACCCCCGGAAGGTTGAATTTCCGGCCCGCGTGGGTCGCGGCGAAGGCGTGCGCGCGCTTGAATCCGATGCCTGCGAAGTCGTCCCAGGACAGCCGGGCATCTCCGCGGAAGGCGTAGCGGATGGCGATGCCGGCCTCGCCCACCGTGGTGCGCGCCCGCAGCACCCACCAGAACGCCAGCGCCGGGATGATGAGCAGCCAGCCCATAACCAACGGCTTCCAGGCGATGATGAGGATCGCGATGGCGGTGAGCAGGACGATGGCGAGCAGGTGGGTGCGCTCGGGCCGAAACACCGTGGTTTGTTCGGCCAGGCTGCCGGGGGGCTGGGTAGCGCGATTTTTATTCGGCGTCTCCGGGCGGGCCGGGCGGTTGGTGCGGGAGGGTCGGCGCTGCGGTGTGCTCATGGGTATCCATGCTAGTGGACGGGGGTTAGCGTGCGAAAACCCCCGACATGTTTCATTTTATGGTCAAATATCCCGGAGTTAATTTCAGACCATGAGATAACCCCGGCTAGGGGTAAAGGGGTTGTCCCGCAAATCCGGCTGTGTATGATGCAGGTCATGATCATTATTCGACTTCAGCTAGTACTCGTACCCGAGCGGCGCTCGCCGTAGCGGCTAACTGTTGTCGTATACGTCAAGCGCCCTCGACGCGGAACCACCAGAGGCAGGTTCCCGCCGGGGGCTTTGTCGTATCGGCAGACCCTGGCCGGCAATGATCATCGCCTCGCACCCAGGAGGTGGTAGCCGACAATGACCAACCAGCACGACCGCCAACCCAGACAACCTAGTCAACCCAGTCAATACTGAAAGCAAAAGGAGCGAATCTACCGTGGCAGCTTCACCCACGCCCACGCCCGCTTCCGTGGCCGCTCGAACCGGCACCCCAGTTCGTGAAAGGCTCACCGGAGCCGAGGCAATCGTCCGCACGCTAGAGGATCTCGGAACCGAGCTGGTATTCGGCATCCCGGGTGGCGCTGTGCTCCCGCTGTACGACGCGCTGGCCCATTCGACTCGCCTGCGCCACGTGCTGACCCGGCACGAGCAGGGGGCCGGCCATGCGGCCGAGGGCTTCGCCCAGGCCTCCGGGCAGGTGGGGGTGTGCATCGCTACCTCCGGTCCGGGCGCGACCAATCTGGTCACGCCGCTGGCCGACGCCATGCTGGATTCCGTCCCCGTGGTCGCTATCACCGGTCAGGTCGGGTCCAACCTGTTGGGCACCGACGCCTTCCAGGAGGCGGACATCCGGGGCATCACGATGCCGATTACCAAGCACAACTTCATCGTCGCCACGCCCGAGGAAATCCCCGGGGCTATCGCCGCCGCCTTCCACCTGGCGTCGACGGGCCGCCCGGGCCCCGTGCTGGTCGATATCCCGAAGGACGTGCAAAACGGCACGCTGGACTACACGACCCCGACGCGCCTGGAGCTGCCCGGCTACAAGCCGGTCACCCGCCCGCACACGCGCCAGATCAACCAGGCGGTCCAGCTGATTTCGGAATCCCGCAAGCCGGTGCTCTACGTCGGCGGCGGCGTTATTAAGGCCAACGCCGAAAAAGAACTGCGGGAATTCGCCGAGTTCACCGGCATCCCCGTGGTCACGACGTTGATGGCACTGGGCGCGTTTCCCGAGTCGCACCCGCAGCACTTGGGGCTGCCGGGCATGCACGGAACGGTGCCGGCGGTCGCGGCCATGCAGCGCTCCGACCTGCTGATCGTCATTGGCGCCCGGTTTGATGACCGGGTGACGGGTGATACGGCATCGTTTGCGCCGGGGGCCCGCGTCATCCATGCCGACGTGGACCCGGCCGAGATTGGGAAGAACCGCGAGGTGGATATCCCCATCGTGGGCGATGCCCGCGAGGTCCTCCACCAGCTGCTGCGGGGATTCCAGGGCCCGCGCCAGCCCGAACTGTTGGAGCTGGACCGCTGGCGTGCTTACCTGGACGACCTGTGCGAGCGCTACCCGCGCGGGTGGGAGCCGACCGAGGACGGGCTGCTCAACCCGCAGTTCGTGCTCGAGCAGCTGAGCAAGCTGGCCGGCCCGGAGGCAATCTATTGCTCCGGCGTGGGCCAGCACCAGATGTGGGCTGCGCAGTTCATCGACTTCGAGCGGCCGCGCAGTTGGATCAACTCCGGCGGCGCCGGGACGATGGGCTATGCGGTGCCCGCCGCCCTGGGCGCCAAGGCCGCCAGCCCCGACCGCGAGGTGTGGGCCATCGATGGCGACGGCTGCTTCCAGATGACCAACCAGGAGCTGACGACCGCGGCCATCGAGGACTTTCCCATCAAGGTGGCGGTCATCAACAACGGCAACCTGGGCATGGTGCGCCAGTGGCAGACGCTGTTTTTCGGCGGCAACTACTCGCACACCAAGCTGCGCGAGGCAGCCACCTTCCTGCCGGACTTCGTGCAGCTGGCCCAGGCGCTGGGTTGCGAAGCCATCCGGGTCACCTGCGAGGGGGAGGTCGCTCCGGCCATCGAGCGGGCTCGCGCTATCAACGACCGCCCGGTTGTCATCGACTTCATCGTCGGCGAGGACGCTCAGGTCTGGCCGATGGTCGGCGGCGGGGCATCGAACGAGGAAATTCAGTACGCCCAGGGGCTGCGCCCCCTGTTCGCGGAAGAGTCCAATGAGGACTTGGACGCGACCGGAAAGGAGAGCTAACCATGGCAGCAACCGATGTCACCCGGCACACGCTGTCGGTGCTCGTCCAAGACGGGGAGGGGATCATCTCCCGGGTCGCGGGAATGTTTACCCGCCGCGGCTATTCCATAATCTCCTTCGTCTCGGCGCGCACGGAGACCGAAGGCATTAACCGCCTGACCATCGTGGCGGATGCCAACGAGATTGTGATTGAGCAGATCACCAAGCAGCTCAACAAACTCATCCCGGTCATCAAGGTCGTCGAACTGGAGGAGGATTCCTCGGTCGCGCGGGCGATCATGTTGGTCAAGGTCGCAGCGAACAACACGAACCGGCCCCAGGTCGTCGACGCGGTCAATATCTTCCGCGCCCGCGTGGTCGATGTGGCGCCTGAGTCCGTGGTCGTGGAGGCCACCGGCACCCCCGGCAAGCTCCAAGCGCTGCTGGACGTGTTAGAACCGTTCGGAGTGCGCGAGCTAGTGCAATCTGGACACGTGGCGCTCTCGCGTGGCCCCAAGGCGATGGCCCCACCTAAATAAACAAATAATCACCCTGGCCGTCTAGGCCACAGTTTTCCACCCATCATCATTATTTTTGGAAAGTAGGTAAATACCTCATGGCAATCCAGACCTTCTACGACGACGACGCCGATCTGTCCATCATCCAGGGCCGCAAGGTAGCCATCATCGGCTACGGCTCCCAGGGGCATGCCCACGCGCAGAACCTGCGCGAGTCCGGCGTCGAGGTCACCATCGGCCTGCGCGACGGCAGCAAGTCCGCCGTCAAGGCGGAAGAGGCCGGCTTCCGGGTCACCTCCGTCGCCGAGGCCGCCGAGTGGGCCGACCTGGTCATGCTGCTGGCGCCGGATACCTCCCAAAAGGAGATCTACGACAACCAGATCGCGCCGCACCTGCAGGACGGCGACGCCCTCTTCTTTGGCCACGGCCTGAACATCCACTTCAAGCTGATTGAGCCGGCCGAGAACATCACCGTCGGCATGGTCGCCCCGAAGGGCCCGGGCCACCTGGTGCGCCGTCAGTTCCTGGACGGTAAGGGCGTTCCCTGCCTGATCGCCGTCGAGCAGGACCCGAAGGGCAACGGCCAGGACCTGGCTCTGTCCTACGCCGCCGCCATCGGTGGCGCCCGCGCCGGCGTCATCCCGACCACCTTCGAGGCCGAGACCGTCACCGACCTCTTCGGCGAGCAGGCCGTCCTGTGCGGTGGCGCGGAGTTCCTCATCAAGACCGGCTTCGAGGTCCTGGTGGAGGCCGGCTACGAGCCGGAGATGGCCTACTTCGAGGTCCTGCACGAGATGAAGCTCATCGTGGACCTGATGTTCGAGGGCGGCATCGCCAACATGAACTACTCGGTCTCCGACACCGCGGAGTTCGGCGGCTACCTGTCCGGCGCGCGCGTCATCGACGAAGGCACCAAGCAGCGCATGCGCGACATCCTGTCCGATATCCAGGATGGAACCTTTACCAAGCGCCTGATCGCCAACGTCGAGGGTGGCAACAAGGAACTGGAGGGCCTGCGCCAGGACTTCGCTGACCACCAGATTGAAAAGACCGGCGCGCAGCTGCGCGACCTGATGAGCTGGGTCAAGGTCGAACTGACCGACACTGCCCGCTAGATTTTCAATCTATTTTCAGTAGCCGGTTTTTCGGATATACTCAAAGAGTATGACAAAGCACGGCCACGACCACTCGCACGGCATCGACGCGCAGAACACCCCGCTGCGGGCGCTGGTAACGGCGCTCGCCATCACGGGCACGGTGTTCTTCGCGGAGGTGGTCGGCGGGGTGGTTTCCGGCTCGCTGGCGCTGCTGGCCGATGCCATGCACATGCTCTCCGATGCCACCGGCCTCATCCTCGCCGTTATCGCCGTGGTGATTGGCCGCAAGGCGGCCTCGGCTCGGGCCACGTACGGGTATCGGGGAGTGGAGGCACTCGCCGCCGCGGTCAACGCCGTGGCGGTTGTTGCCGTTTCTGTGTGGATCGTGGTCTCGGCGCTGTTGCGCCTGGGCAACGATCAGGCGGTGGACCCGCACGTGATGGGCGGGGTGGCCATCGTCGGCCTGCTGGCCAATGCGGCCAGCGCGTGGGTGCTGCACCGCCAGCGCAGCGCCTCCCTTAACGTCGAGGGCGCGTTCCTACACGTGCTGACCGACCTCTTGGGCTCGGTAGCCGTGATCGCGGCTGCCCTCATCATCTACTTCACCGGCTGGCGTGAGGCCGACACGATCGCCTCGCTGGCGATCGCCGCAATCGTCGCCCCGCGCGCCATCAAGCTGCTGGGCGCCTCCCTGTCCGTGTTGCTAGCCCGAGTCCCGGCCGGCTACGACGTCGCGGAGATCGCCGCGGCGCTGGAGGAGATCCCGCGGGTGCATGCGGTCCACGACCTGCACGTCTGGTCGGTCAGCGGCACCGAGGCGCTGGCGACCTGCCACCTGGTGGTCAACGACGATTTCTCCACCGGGCCGGTGCTGGATAGGGCGCAGGAGATCCTGAACGAGATGGGTATCGAGCATTCGACCATCCAGTTGGAGCACCCCGGGCACCAGGCGCACGAGACGACCTGTACTGAGCACTCGCACGGCGATTAGGGCGGGGTTAAGCTAGGCGACATGGGTTTCACCACGCCAAGCTATGACCTGCCTGATTTGTTTGCCCGCATCGATCGCGGGGATATTCAGCTGCCCGATTTCCAGCGATCCTACGCCTGGGACGAAGACCGCATCCGCTCTCTCATCGTGACCGTCCTGCGTGGCTATCCCATGGGGGCGATGATGGCCCTGGATACGCGCAACGAGCCGCAGCGCTTCCGCCCGCGCCGGATTAGCGGCGCGCCGGCCACCGACAATGCGCCCGGCATGCTGCTGCTGGACGGCCAGCAGCGCCTGACCAGCCTCTACCACTGCTTCCGGGGATCGGGGGAGGTGGAGACCACCGATTTTCGCTCCAAGAAGATTACCCGCAGCTTCTTCGTTGACGTGCGCAGCGCCGTGCGTGGGGATCTCCTGCCCGACGAGGCCGTCTTCGCGGTCAACCAGGCCGGGGCGGTGCGCTCCCATTTCGGTCCCGATATTGAGGGCAACCTGCACGAGCGCAGCCAGCAGGTGGGCAACCTCTGCCTGCCGGTCGCCGCGCTGCTGGGCGAGGAAGGCCCCGCGCTGCTGTTCGACATGGCTGCCCAGGCCGAAGACGGCGACCGCGCGCTGCTGGCAGCCTTTCAGCACCGGGTGATGGCCCCGCTGACCGGCTACAACACTCCAATTATCCGGCTGGCGCGCCACACGGCGCGGGCGGGCGTGGGCTCGATTTTTGCCCAGGCCAATGCCGCCGGCCTGCAGATGGACGTCTTCGACCTGCTCACCGCGGTCTTCGCCGCCGAGGACCCGGACTTCCAGCTGGCCCGCGACTGGGAGGAGACCGAGCGGGTGCTGCGGGACTACCCGGCGCTGGACGGCATCGGCCGCACGCAGTTCCTGTCGGCGGTTTCCTTGCTGGTGACCCGCTCCCGCGGTCCTGCGCGCGGGCAGCGCGAGGACATCCTAAACCTGCGCCTGGCCGACTACCGAAAGGCCACGGAGACGCTGCGGATTACCTTCCGGGAGGTCGCCGAGTTCCTATCGCAGCGGTGCATCTTCGAGCTGGCGCAGGTGCCCTATAGCGCCCAGATCGTTCCGCTGGCGGTGATTCTGGCCCAGCTTTCCGAGGCCCGCGGCGAGCACGGCCGGGTCTTGAGCGCCCAGGCGGCCTGGGACAAGCTCAACCAGTGGTTCTGGTGCGGGGTGTTCGGGGAGCTTTACGGCTCCTCGGCGGTCAAGCTGCGCTCGGCCCGGGACGTCGACGAGGTCACCGCCTGGGTCGAGGGGAAGACCGACCGGGTCCCGAAGACGGTGCGCGACGCGCAGTTTAGCGAATCCAGGCTGCTGTCCGCCGGCCCGGACGATGGGGTCTTCCACGCCATCTACGCCCTGCTCATGGGCAGGGGAGCGAGGGACTGGCGCACCGCCCAGCCTTTCAATCGGGGGACCATCGGGGACCTGCAGCCGGGCTTCGAGCCGGTCTTCCCCCTGGCCTGGGCGAAAAAGCATGCGGTGCCGGCTTCCCTGGTGGCCTCCGTGCTCAACCGCGCGCCCATGGGCAAGCGTACCGAGGCGGTTCTGGACGGCTATTCGCCCGCGCGCTACCTGCCCCGAGTACAATCCAAGTCTTTAATGGAAGACCACGAGTTCGCAGCCGTTTTGGCCAGCCACGAGCTCGAACCGGATTACCTGTGGGCCGCCGATTTCGACGGTTTCCTGAGGGATCGCCGCCACCGCCTGGTGGCGATGATCGAATACGCCATGGGCACGCCGGTGCGTCGGGACGTGGATGAGGCCGATCTGACTGCTGGAGAAGAAGGACCGCAAGCCTTTGTTCGTTAAAGGTGTTCGCACCCGCACTGCAGTTGTCGCCGCCCATGTCGCCTCGGTGGCGCTGTGTCTGACGCTTTCTGGCTGCCACGACGTGCTCCACCAGCCGACGGCGGTGCCCACGGATTCGGCGACCCCGGCAGAATCCGACATCAACTTAGACGACGCGGCGGCCGAAAACCGCAACCGCATGGTCAAGGAGGAGTTTAAGGGGAACTTCCACGTCTTCGAGGACCCGTACGGGTTGGAGACGCTCCGGTATTTCTTCCCGGAGTCGCCGACCCTGGTCATTAGCGATCAACGGGATTCTTCTAAGCTGCGAGCGGCGTCTATCGCGGTGTCCCAGCGCGCGCCCATGCTGGTCTACGACGAGTCCATTCGCAACGATATCTACACCGAGATGGCGCGGCTCGGCGTGGACCGGGCGCTGATGGTTGGGCAGGTGCCGATGACGGCCTCGGCCGGCTCCATGCGCCTCGTCCAGGACCCGGGCACCACCTGGGCGCTGGGACAGATCACCGCCTTCCAGTTCGAGAGCAAGGTGGTGGCCAACCGGGAGAACATGGCGCGCGCGGTGGCGCACCTAGACGGGCGGACCCGCACGGAGCTGAAGGCGGCCTGGGAGCCGCTCGAGCGGCTCGAGGACGAGGAGGCTGTGCCGCTGCCGGCCCAGTCGCGGCGCGACGCGGACATGGCGCCCATTGTGGTGGCCACAGAGGCAGCCTCGGTGGCATCGGTAGCTAACGCCCGGTCCTATGGTGCGGGCGTGCGGATGATGCCCACGGCCGACCCGCGGGAGTCCAAGGTTTCGCAGGCCATGGTCGAGGGGATGGAAGACGGCCCGTTGGTGGCTCTTGGCCCCGAATTCGGGGATGAAAAACTGTTAGCCGATAGAATTAGGGAAGGCTGGTCGGAACCGCGCCCTGCCAGCGGCGTTCCCGCTGCATAGCCAGGGTACTACAGGAGGCCAGCCGGATCCCTCTTTCTAAAAGACAACAACCCCAGGAGCCTTCAATGACCAAGCCCCTTGTAGTGATAGCCGACAAGCTTGCCCAGTCCACCGTCGACGCGCTTGGTGAGTCCGTGGAGGTCAAGTGGGTCGACGGCCCGAACCGGGCCGAGCTTCTGGCGGCCGTCCCGGCTGCCGATGCCCTCTTGGTACGCTCCGCCACCACCGTGGACGCGGAGGTGCTCGCCGCCGCCACTAACCTGAAAATCGTCGGCCGCGCCGGCGTCGGCCTCGACAACGTCGACATCGACGCGGCCACCGAGCGCGGCGTCATGGTCGTTAACGCGCCGACCTCGAATATTCACTCCGCCTGCGAGCAGGCCATCGCCCTGCTGCTAGCCACCGCCCGCCAGGTGCCAGCCGCCGACCGCAGCCTGCGCGAGGGGCGCTGGGCTCGCTCCGAGTTCAAGGGCGTGGAAGTCTACGGCAAGACCGTCGGCATCGTCGGCTTCGGGCACATCGGGCAGCTTTTCGCCCAGCGCCTGAAGGCCTTCGAGACCACCTTGCTGGCCTATGACCCGTACGCCAACCCGGCCCGGGCTGGCTCCCTCGGCGTCGAGCTGGTCGAGCTCGACGAGCTGATGGAGCGCTCTGACTTCGTGACCATCCACCTGCCGAAGACCCCGGAGACCGCCGGGATGTTCGACGCCGAGCTGCTGGCCAAGGCCAAGCCCGGCCAGATCCTCATTAACGCCGCCCGCGGCGGGCTGGTGGATGAGGCCGCGCTGTCCGAATCCATCCGCTCGGGCCGCCACCGCGGCGCCGGCTTCGACGTCTATGCCACTGAGCCGTGCACCGACTCGCCGCTCTTCGAGCTGGACGCGGTGACCGTCTCCCCACACCTGGGCGCTTCCACGGTGGAGGCCCAGGACCGCGCGGGCACGGACGTGGCGGCCTCGGTACTCAAGGCCTTGGCCGGTGAGTTCGTCCCAGACGCGGTCAACGTCTCCGGCGGCCGCGTAGGCGAGGAGGTCGCCCTGTGGCTGGAGCTGGCCCGCAAGGTCGGCCTGGCCGCCGGCAAGCTGCTGGATTCCCCGGCCGTGGCCATCGAGGTCCAAGCCTGCGGCGAGCTGGCCAGCGAGGACCCGGGCGTGCTGGGGCTCTCCGCCGTGCGGGGCCTGTTCAGCGGCGTGGTGGACGAGCCGGTCACCTTCGTCAACGCCATGCAGATCGCCGAGAGTCGCGGGGTCGACGTACAAGTAGGCACCGGCGAGGTCGCCCAAGGGCACAGCTCCGTGCTGCGCGTGAAGGTCATCGGTTCCAGCGGCGAGGTCTCCGTCTTGGAGGGTGCGCGCACCGGCATCGACGGCGTGGAGAAAATCGTGCGCATCGATGGCCGCGGCGTCGACATGCGTGCCCAAGGGCGCAACCTGTTCTTCCGCTACGCCGATACCCCGGGCGCGCTCGGCACGGTAGGCACGGTGCTCGGCGGGGCACGCATCAACATCGAGGCCGCCGCGCTGACCCAGGGCAAGATGGCCGACGACGCCGTCCTTATCCTGCGTGTGGACAACCCGGTCTCCAGCGAGCTGACCGACGAGATCTGCGTCAAGCTGGGGGCGACCTGCTTGCAGCTGAACTTCGACGCGTAGGCCTCTAAGCGAGGCCTACGCGAGAAAATGTGATGCCTAGGCGGGGAAGCGGAAATCGGCTCGCGAACATAAAAGGCCGCCGGGCCGCCGGCTTTTGCTACACTGAGTCAAAGTCCATTATGTGGAATAGGAGTCTCAGTATATGAAACTGGCGATTATTGGCGGCGACGGAATCGGCCCCGAGGTCACGGCGGAGGCCTGCAAGGTGCTGCGCGCTGTGCGCTCGGACATCGAGGCCACCGAGTTTGACCTGGGGGCTTCCCGCTACGTGCGCTCCGGCGAGCTTTTGACCGAGGAAGACCTGGTGGCCCTGCGTGAGCACGACGCCATCCTGCTGGGTGCTATCGGTGACCCGGCCCGGGTGGCGCCCGGCGTGCTGGAGCGCGGCCTGTTGCTGAAGCTGCGCTTCGCCCTCGACCACCACGTCAACCTGCGCCCGTTCACGTCACGTGCCGGCGCGGCGAGCAGCCCCTTGGCCAACCCGGGCGACATCGACCTGGTGGTCGTGCGCGAGGGTACCGAGGGGCTCTACTGCGGCAACGGCGGGACCCTGCGGGAAGGCACCCGGCACGAGGTGGCCTCCGAGATCTCCCAGAACACCCGCTTCGGCGTCGAGCGGGTGGTGCGCGACGCCTTCGCCCGCGCGCAGGCCCGCCGCGGACACCTGACCCTGGTCCACAAGACCAACGTCTTGGTCAACGCCGGTGGCCTCTGGCAGCGCACCGTCGACGAGGTGGCCCGCGAACACCCGGACGTCACCGTCGACTACAACCACGTCGACGCGGCCACCGTCTACCTGGTCACCGACCCGGGCCGCTACGACGTCATCGTCACCGACAACCTTTTCGGCGACATCCTTACGGACCTAGCCGGCGCGGTAACCGGCGGCATCAGCCTAGCGGCCTCCGGCAACATCGATGCCTCCGGGGCCAATCCCTCCATGTTCGAACCCGTCCACGGCTCCGCGCCCGACATCGCCGGCAAGGGCGTGGCCGACCCGACCGCGGCCATCCTGTCCGCCGCGCTGCTGCTGCGCCACCTGGGCGACGAGGACAACGCCGCGCGCATCGAGAAGGCCGTGGCCGCCGACGTTAGCGCGCGCACGGGTGCCCCCATCGTGACCGCCGAGGTCGGCAACCGCCTGGCACGAGCCGTGTGCGCTGGCTAAACCCGCCCGGCTCTCCCCAGCGGCCGGCAACCGCTGGGGAAGAATGCAGGAAACTGCATACAGACCCCGGCAGGCTTGTAAGATGATCACGATGGCTACCAAGGCACTGAATTCTTTGTCCCCTCGCTCCCGCCGCACCCCGCGGGCGACGGCAGCGCTCATCGTCGCCGCGACCGCGCTGGGGCTGGCCGCCTGCGCCGGTGGCGACGGCTCCTCCGGCTCCGAGAACGGCGCGAGCGGCCCCGAGGGGGCCAAGGAGCTGGCGGCCGACTCCCGCGAGCTCGTCGCGGACGAGAACGGCAACGGCGTGGCTACCACGCAGGCCTTCTTTGGCTCGGCCTCCGAGGTCTTCGTCGCCGGCGAAGACCGCAACGCCCAAGCCAGCGCCGCCGATGCCGCCGTGGCCGCCGGCGTCCCCATGCTCGTCGTGCGCGGCGAAGGGACTGCGCGGGATGGCAACGTGGCCGCCGTCGCCGAAGAGATCGAGCGCCTCGGCGCGGAGACCGTCCACGACTACGGCGCGGGCCTGAGCGATGCGGACCTGGCAGACGGGGTATCGATCGAGGCGATCGAGGACTTCGGCACCCAGGCCGCAGACGCGGCGGATCCCTTGGGTGAGGTCAAGCGCATCGCGGGCCTAGACAGCGAGTACGACGTGCCGGCCGCGGCGCTGATTTCGGCCCAGACCGCCGAGGGTGAAGGTGGGGCCGCCCTGGCGGCGACGGCCCGCTCCGCCGGTGCCGAGGTGCTCGGCGTTCCGGTCGCCGACCCGCGCGCGACCAGCGAATCCATGCAGGCACTCGAGGACGGCGCCGTGGTCGGCCTGGGCAAGGACTTCGACTCCCAGGATAAATTCGACGCCAGCGCCGAGCTGGCCGCCGCCGGGGAGCTGCCGGGCGGCGGCGGGCTGGTTTTCCCGGGCCGCCGTATGGTGGCCCTCTACGGGCACCCCTCCGGTGGCGCACTCGGCCTGATGGGGGAGCAGCCCCCGGCCGAGGCCGTCGACCGCGTGGAAAAGCTGGTCGACGAGTACCAGCCGCACACCGACTACCCGGTCATGCCGGCCTTCGAGATCATCGCGACGGTAGCCTCCTCGGAGCCGGGCCCGGATGGTGATTTCTCCAACGAGGCGGATCCGGACGAGCTTATCCCGTACATCGACGCCATCACCGAGGCCGGCGGGTACGCATTCCTGGATCTGCAGCCGGGCCGGGCGCGCTTGCTCGACCAGGCGAAGCTCTACGAGGACCTGCTCAAGCGCCCGAACGTCGGGCTGGCTCTGGATCCGGAGTGGAAGATCGGCCCGGACGAGCAACCCATGGGGCGTGTCGGTCACGTCGAGGCCCAAGAGGTCACCGAGGTCGCCGACTGGCTGGCCGGGTTGGTCCGCGACAACGAGCTGCCGCAAAAGGGCCTTATCGTCCACCAGTTCCAGCTGCAGATGATCCGCGACCGCGAGACCATCAACACGGATCACCCGGAGCTGGCCTTCATCCTGCACGCCGACGGCCATGGTGGCCCGGATCAGAAATTCGACACCTGGAACACCATGCAGCAGGGCCTGAGCGACGACTACTTCATGGCGTGGAAGAACTTCATCGACGAGGACACACCCACTTTCACCCCCGGGCAGACTTATGACATAAAACCGCGCCCCTGGTTTGTCTCGTACCAGTAACCTAGCTCACATGAGCGTGGAGATTACCGAGGTCCGCACCTTCCTAGCCGCCCACGAGCCCTTCGCCCGCCTGCCGGGCGCGGTGCTCGACGCCCTGCCCGCGCGTCTGACCATGCGCTACGCCCGCCGGGGCGAGGTCTTCGTGGAGCCGGGCGCGCCCAACGATTTTCTCTACGTCATCCGGTCTGGCGCCGTGGACATCATGGACGCCGACGGGGTGCTGCTAGACCGGCGCGACGCCGGCCAGTGCTTCGGTTATTCCACGCTGGTGGGGAAGAATTCCTCCCGCTACCGGATGGAGGCCGTCGAGGACAGCCTGGTGCTGGCCCTGCCGCGCGCCGGTTTCGCGGAGCTGGCCCAGCGCCACCCGGACGTGGACCGCTATTTCTCCTCCCAGTCCCGCCGCATCCGGGCGGAGGCGAAGAAACTCACCGACACCGAACACGCCGAGATCCTGCGCCAGCGCGTGACCGACCTGCCGCTGCAGGAGCCGGTCACCGCCGCAGCCGAAGAGGGCATCGCCGATGCCGCCCGCCGCATGACCGAGCACAACGTCTCCTGCCTGGTGGTCACCCATTCCGTCGACGGCAGCGCGCGCGGGATCGTCACCGACCGGGATCTGCGCGCCCGCGTGGTGGCGGCCGGCATCGACCCGACCCAGCCGTTGTCGACGGTGATGACTGCACCGGTGGCCACGGTGCGCCCCGACAGCCTCGTGATGGAGGCGCTTTTGGTCATGGCCGAAAAGTCCATCCACCACGTGCCCGTGGTCGATGGGGAGCAGGTGGTGGCGGTGCTGCTTCAGGCGGACATCGCGCGCACGCTGCAAGAAGACCCGCTCTACGTCGCCGCGGACTTCCACCGCTGCGAGGCCGGCGCGGAGCTGGCCGCCGCCTTCGCGCACTCGCGCCAGCTAGCCGCCCGCTACGTGCGCCGCAACGCCTCCCCGGAGGAAACCGCCGGGGTGCTCACCCTGGGCGCGGACGCGTTGGCTAGGCGCCTGTGCACCCTGGCCGAGCGCGAGCTCGGCACCCCGCCGGTGGATTACGCCTTCGTCGCCGTCGGCTCCCAGGGCCGCCGTGAGGTCGGCTTCGCCTCCGACCAGGACAACGCGCTGGTTCTAGCCAGCGACTACGACGAATCCCGCGACGGCGAGTACTTCGCCCGCTTCTCCGAGTTAGTCTGCCAGGGCCTGGCAGACGCCGGCCAGCCGCTGTGCCCGGGCGATATGATGGCCAGCAACCCGGAGTGGCGGATGCCCGTGGGCGCCTGGGAGGCGACGTTCCGCTGCTGGGTCCAGGCCCCGCAGCCCGACGCGCTGCTGCACGCCCAGGTCTTTTTCGACCTGCGGGCGGTGGCGGGCAGCGTGGAGCTGGCCGCCGGGGTCCACCGCGGGGCCGTGGCCGCGGGGCAGGCCTCTCGGCGCACGCACGCCCACCTGGCCAGCCTGGCCGCCCGCCGCGAGCCGCCGCTGACGTTTTTCAAAGGCTTCGTGGTGGACCGCTCCGGCGACTACGCGCACACCCTCGACGTGAAGAAGGGCGGGCTCGCCGTCGTGGTGCAGATGGCCCGCCTGCACGCGCTGGTCTCCGGCAGCACGGCGGTCGATACGCGCAGCCGGCTAGCCGATGCTGCCGGCCAGAGCGTCAGCCAGCAGGGCGCGGCCGACCTGCGCGACGCCTTCGACTATCTGACCAGCATTACCCTAGAACACCAGGCCGGCCAGCACGCTCGCGGCGAGCAGCCGGACTACCACCTGTCGCCGAAGGAGCTTAGCCGCAACCAGCGCGAGCACCTGCGCGACGCCTTCCAGATCATCAAGGGCCAGCAAAACGCCCTGGCCACCAAGTACCCGGTCCGCAATATCTAGCCCGCGCGCGAGAAGACAGCGAGAAGACAAGGAGGCAGTCCCATGGCGCTTTTTCGCCGCCCCCGCCTGGACTTGGGCGCCCCGGCACGGTCCACGCCGCTGGAGGAGCTGGAGCTGTTAGCAGTCGACATGGAGACCACCGGGCTGAACCCGCGCCGCGACCGGATCGTCTCGGTCGGCTGGGTACCGGTGCGCGGGCGGGTCATCGACTTGGCAGGCGCGGGCTATCACGTGGTGCGCGGGGCCGAGGTGGGCGAGTCGGCCACCATCCACCTGCTCACTGACGACGCCCTGGCCGACGGCGAGGCCGAAGACGAGGTCCTGGAGTCTCTTTTCGCCGCCCTGCGCGGGCGGGTGTTGCTGGCGCACTTTGCCGGGCTGGAGGTCGGGTTTGTGAACGCTGCGGCGCAGCGCCACCGCGGGAGAGTGCCGCGTCTGGAGGTGGTGGACACCTTCGGGCTCGAGCGCCGCCACATGGAACGCATGGGGACGTACCCGCGCGGGGAGGACCTTCGCTTAACAAACGTGCGTGCGCGCTACGGTTTGCCGGCCTACGGCAGCCACAACGCGCTGGGTGACGCCCTCGCCTGCGCCGAGCTCTACCTGGCGATTGTCAGCGGGATGCGGGTGGGAACGCTCAAAGAGATCCAGCGCGGCGTGCAGATCAAAGGAACCTAACAGGGGGATTAACAAAGTTGCAAAGAAGTCCATGAGTACACTATGCGTCATGCGTTTAGGACGAATTGCACACCCAGAAGGAATCTGTTTCGCCATCATCGAGGGCGAGGACGAACTCGTCGCGAAGGAAATCGCGGACACCCCGTTTACCACCCCGAAGCCGACGGGTCGGGAGTGGAAGCTGGACGAGGTGCGCCTGCTGGCCCCGACGCTGCCGACCAAGGTGGTCGCCTTGGGCCGCAACTACGCGGACCACGTGGCCGAGGTCTTCAAGGAGTCCGCGGAGCACCTGCCGCCGACGATCTTCGTGAAGCCGTCGACCGCCGTCATCGGCCCGGACAACGCCATCAAGATCCCGGAGTTCGCCACCCGCGTGGAATTCGAGGGTGAGCTGGCCGTGGTCATCTCCAAGCCGTCGAAGAATATTAAGGCTGAGAACTGGCGCGACCACGTGCTGGGCTACACCATCTGCAACGACGTCTCCTCCCGCGACCTGCAGTTCTCCGACGGCCAGTGGGCCCGCGCCAAGGGTATTGATACCTTCTGTCCGCTGGGGCCGTGGATCGAGACCGACCTGGACACCCTGGATCTAGACAACACCAAGATCAACGCCTACCTGACTCACGAGGGACAGCGGGAGCAGAAGCAGGACTCGAACACCAACCAGATGATCGTCAAGATGGGCGGCATCCTGGAAGAGATCTCCGCCTCGATGACCCTGCTGCCGGGCGATGTCATCACCACCGGTTCGCCGGCGGGCACGGCCCCGATGACGCCGGGCGATCACATCGAGATCGAGATCCCGGGCATCGGTTCGCTGTCCAACCCCATCGCGCGCGCTTAGAACCCGCGCGCCGACGTCGCCTACCTGGCCAGCCGCGGCTGGCAGGTGGTGCTCATCGCCCAGCGGCCCGCCGGGCAGGCCTCCTAGAGGCCGAGCGTGGCCAGGATGGTGCGCAGCTTGGCTGTGGTTTCTTCCAGCTCCGTGTCCGGGTCGGAATCCGCCACGATGCCCCCGCCGGCCCAGGCTCGCGCGCTCATGCCGTCGCCGGCGACCTCGGCGCAGCGGATGGCCACCATGTATTCGCCGTCGCCGGCCGAGTCGCACCAGCCGACCGCGCCGGCGTAGAAGCCGCGGTCGGTCTCCGCGGTGTGGATGAGGGCTTCGGCCGCGGCCGTCGGGGTCCCGCAAATGGCCGGGGTGGGGTGCACCCGCAGGGCCAGCTCCAGAGCGTTGGTGGAAGAATCCGCCAGCGTACCGGTAATCGGGGTGCCTAGGTGCCACATCTCGGTGGTACTCAGCAGCTGCGGGGTCTCCGGGCAATCCAGGTGCGAGCACAGCGGCTCCAGGATGTGCCGCAGGTGCTCGACCACGAAGGCGTGCTCGGCCTGGTCCTTGGCGGACCCGCGCAGGGTTTCGGCGGCGCGGGCATCGGCGGCGGCGTCGGCATGGCGCGCCGCGGACCCGGCCAGGGGGAAGGCCGAGACGGTCGAGCCCTGCTTCTTGATAAGGACCTCGGGGGAGGAGCCGACCAGCATGGCGCCGGTGCGGCCCGCCGGGCTCAGATCCGCGATGAATCCGTCGCGGTGGGAGGAATTATCGATAAGCCGCGCGGCGACCAGGCGCGGGTCGACCGGTTCCGCGAAGGCGATATCGACGGCGCGGGCCAGCACGACCTTCTCCAGGCGGGAGCTCTGGATGGTGGACACGGCGGCCTCGACGCGGCGCAGGTGCTCCTGCGGTTCCGGATCCACCCCGGAGATCTCCGCGTTGAGGTGGCCGCGCCGGTAGTAGGCGTGCGGCTCGAGGGGCCCGTCCTCGCGGATGATAGACCGCGGCACCGTCAGGGCGGCGGGCTCGTCCGCGTTGAAGGGGATAGCCCCGACCACTATCTCGTGGCGGGACTCGCGCAGAGCCTGCGCCGCCTCCCACGGGTCCGTGTAGGACTGCGCGCAGCCCTGGGTGCGCACGGACCCCGTGGCGCGCGAGAGGAGGAAATCGGGCGCGGTCGATGGCCGGTTTTCATGCATGAAAAATATTTTAGTCACCCGGCTGCGCGACCGCGGAATCAGCTCGGTCTTGCCGGCGCTGACGCCAGTAGACCGCGAAGACGAGGTAGACGCCCACCAAGAAGGCCACCACGCCCATCCCCGCCAGGATCCCGGACCAGAAGCTGACCTTGTCCATAGTCAACCCGACCGGAACCGGCTGCTCGGTGGCTGGGCCAGACGCTTGCGCCTCCGGATCTTGAGTCTCGGCCGGCTTGGCCCCGTCCGGCTTGCCCCCAGCAGGCTTCGGTGCCGCGGCCTTCGCTGCTTTCTTGGGCGCGGGCTTAACCGCGGCCCCTGTACCGGTAGTGCCCGTACCGCCAGATGCCGAATGTGCTGGCTTCGGCCGGGCCGAGCCCTGCGTGCCGCTTCCCGTCGTGCCGGGGGCGGCCTGTGACACCCCTGCTGCCGGGGCGGACGGGGTGCGGTGGCCGCCTGCCTGCGTTCCCGGGCGGGCTGGGGCGCTGGGCGAGGTCGTTGCCTGGTCGGCGGAGGCCGCGGCGTCCTTGCCGGCCTTCTTGCCCACCAGGGCGAGGGCCTTCTTCTCCGTGTCGCCGACGGCCTTGTCCAGAGCCTGCAGCTCCTTGTTGATGCCGTTGAGGTCTCGGGCGATGGCCACGGGGTCCAGGCAGCCTTGGGAGGCGGTGACGTCGACGGTCCCCTGAGCGGCGCTGGTACCAGACGGGGCGTCTTCGACGAGGAAGCCGACGCTCAGGTCGCGCGGCTCGGCGTCGTCCCCGGTGAAGCTAAAGCGCAGCTGATAGTAGCCGGGCTCGCTGAAGGCAAAGCCCACGGGCAGCGGCTCATCCCCGTCCAAGGTGGCCTCGCCGGAGGTCTGCTCGGCGCTGTCGAAGAAGGGCACCGCCGCGGCGCTCGCGGCGCGTGGCTTACTACTCCAGGCAGCGACCCGGGCCGCGCCGGTGGGACGCTCATCGACTGCCACGTGCACGGTCGTGCGGGCGCCGGCGTCGGCATCGGGGGCGGCCAGACGCAGGTGGCTGCCCGGGCTGGTGGGGGAGAGCACCCAGGCATCGCCGCTGAACCCGAAGGCGTCCGGCGCCGGCCCGGTGCCAGCTACCCGGAAGGTGGCCGCGCCGGAGGCCAGCGGGGCCTCGCTGGAGTCGGTTGAATCGAAGACGCCGGTGGCTGGTCCGTCCACGGACTCGTAGAGCGCTAAGGCCTGCTCGCCATGGATAATGCCGCGGGTGGTGGCCGGCTGCTCACCGCGCTTGATCAGCGAGAGGGTGCAGGGCTCGTTGTCGGCGCTCGGGTGAATGGTGGGCTCTGCGGCAGCTCCCGGTGCGGCAGCAATTGCCGCGCAGCAGGCGCAGGCTGCCAGCAGCGGAACGCGGCGCCCGGCACGCCGGCGGGTGGTAACTAGCGATAGGGTGGGAAGATTCGTCATGGTGTTGGCACGCTTTCTACTCGGTGGCTGGCGCGGCGGCGGCCCTTGAGCGGTGCCAGGGCCCACACGCATAAGAACAGGGCGGTCAGGGTCAAAACGATGGTGGCCCCGGCGGGCAGGTCGATGGCCCAGGCCAGGTAGATGCCCACCACGCTGCCGGCCGCGCCCAGGGCGGCGGCCAACCACAGCATGGGGGTCAGCCGGTCGCAGACCAGCCGAGCGGTGGCCGCCGGGGTGATGAGCAGGGCGAGGACCAGCACGTTGCCCACGGTGTTGACGGAGATGACAATCGCGGCGGTAATCGCCAGGTAGAGCGCGATGTCCAGGGCCGTAACCGGCAGGCCCAGCGCGCGGGCGGATTCCCGGTCGAGGCAGACCGCTCGCAGCTGCGGTCCGCAGGCAAACAGGAAGGCTCCGACGGCCGCGGCCACCGCGAGCGCGATCCAGATTTGGGACGCGGAGGTGCCCGTCAGCGAGCCGAAGAGGAAACTGGTCAGGGACGCGGTGTAGCCCTCCTGCCGGGAGATGATGACGTTGCCCAGCGCAAACGCCGCGGCGAAGAAGATGCCGATGACCGCGTCGGTCTTGAGGCTGTCGCGGCGGGAAAACAGCGCGATGAGCACGGCCACCACGCCGCCGGCCACGGCCCCGCCGGCCAACAGGGAGACCTGCAGGCTAAAGGCGATGGTTAGGCCGGGGAAGACGGCGTGGGAGACGGCGTCGCCGATAAACGCCATCCCGCGCAGGACGACATAGCCGCCGACTAGGCCGCAGACCACCGCGGCGACCACCGCGATGATGACCGCCCGCAGGAGGAAGGACAGCTGCGGGTTGGCCAGGTCCGCGAAGAACTGGGCGATAGAGACCTCGAGCATGGCTAGCACACCCCCAACGTCGCCAGCAGCGGGGAGGTGGTGCGCACGCCGAAGGCCTTGACCCAGGCCGCGGGATCCGCGCGGACCTGTGCCACCGGCCCGTCGGCGACGACGGTGCGGTTGAACAGCACCAGCCGCGGGCAGGTGTGGACGGCCTCGGCGAGGTTGTGCGTGGACATGACAATCGTGGTGCCCGCAGCCACGAGGCGAGCGAAGAGGTCGAGGAGCTGCTCGATATTGGGCGCGTCCAGGCCCGTGAAGGGCTCGTCGAGGACCAGCAGCTCCGGCTCGGTGGCCAGGGCCCGGGCGATGAGTACGCGTTGGCGCTGCCCGCCGGACAGCTCCGCGATGGGGCGCCGGGCGAGTTCGGCCAGGTTGGTCTGTTCCAGCGCGCGGTGTACGGCCTGCCGGTCGCGCGGCCCCGGGCGCTTGAGCCACCCGACCAGCCTCACCCGGCCGAGCAGCACGGCTTCGTGGACTGTGCACGGAAAGGACCACTCGACCTCGTGGCGCTGGGGGACGTAGCCGAAGCGCCGGGTGAACCCTACCGTGCCGCGGTGGGGCACAAGCCCCAGGCAGGCGCGCATGAAGGTGGTCTTGCCCGCCCCGTTTGGGCCCAGCAAGCCGACCAGCTCCCCGCGGTGAATGCGCAACGACGCGTCCCGCACCACCGACCGGGAGCCGAAAGAAACCTCCACGCCTTCCGCGTCGAGGACCGTTTCCGAGTCCTTATGCACGGCCTTCCTCCTTGCGCCGGCGCAGCACTACCGCGACCACCGCGATGGCGACGAGTGCAGCCACCGCCAGCCCGGCGCCGATAAGCCAGTGCGGGGCAGGGCCTTCCTCGGCGCCCGTGCGGGCGGCAGCCTGGTCCCACTGCGCCTGGTGCGCCTGGGCGGGGTCCGCGTCCGCCGCGGATCCGACGGCGAAGGTCAGGATGCCGTCGGTGCTCAAGTCCTCGCCGCTTCGGGTCTGTGCGTGCAGTCGGATACCAACCTGGTGGATGCCGGGGTCCGTGAAGACCCAGTTGGCGTGCGTGTGCGTGCCGGAATCCACCCAAAAGCTATCCGCCTTGCCCGCCTTCGTCGACCAGAGGACCTCGGGCGGCTCGAAACCCCCGTTCTGCAGGAAGAGGGAGAATTCGCCCGGGCCGCTGTGGCCCAGAAACTCCATGTCCACGCCGCGGTCGACGGTCTCGACCAGGGAGGGGGCCTGCGTGTTCCAGCCCAGCCACGGTACATCCGCGATCTCGGTCTGTGGCACGGTCCAGACCGGCGACGAGCCTTGCGCGCCGACGAAGGAGAAATCGTCGCCGTCCGGCACGGTCAGCTGGGCGGCATCGCCTACGCGGAAGACCACGTCGTCCAGGTGGCGCCAGACCGGCGCTGCTGCGGAATCGTCGCGGGCGAGAAACTTGGCCTGCCCGTCGATGACCTGGGCGCCGATGTCAACGTGCCCGTGGTCGATGGTGGCTTCGTCCCCGGCCGGGGCGACCGCCTCGTCGCCTCCGACGACCTGGGCCAGGTCCCCGGCCTGGGCGGGCCAGGCGGTAGGGCCGGCGGCAAGGCAGGCGACGGCGGCGGCAGCCACGAGCGCGCGGGGCGCGCGCAGGTAACAGGTGGGATGGATTCGTGTCATGGTCATCAGTCCTTTTTGTTTCTAGCTCTTGTGGGGAATGGGTGTGGGCATCAAGCGCCGACAGCGGCCGGCTAGGTCAGGCACCGGCGCAGGCTCTCGGCGTTGAAACGCATCAGGTCGAGGTAGGTGGGGACTTGCTCGTCCAAGGTGTCGCCGTAGATGGGGCACAGCGCCACGCCGGCCTCCCGCGCGGTCTGCTCGAGGATGCCGGCACCGCCGGTGCGGTTGGGCTCGATGAAGACGGCCGGCACCTGCAGATCGCGCAGCGTGCGCCGCAGGGCAATCACGTCGCGCGGGGAGGGCTCGACGGACTCGCTCGGGGTGACAAAGCCCGCGACCTTGAGGCCGTAGGCTTGGGCCAGGTAGCCGTAGCCGTCGTGCGTGGTGACTAGGTGCCGGTGCGCGGCCGGGATGCCGGCCAGTTTCTCCTCCACGAAGCGGTTCGTCTCCGCCAGCTTTGTCTGGTAGGCCGCGGCCCGGGCCCGGTAGGCCTGGCCGTGGCTGGGATCTCCCAGCGCCAATTCGTCGGCGATGACGTCCACGAAGGCTGTCGCGTTACCCAGGTCGTGCCACAGGTGCGGATCGAGCTCGCCGTGAACGTGCTTGCCCAGCACCGCCTGCGGGAGGAGATACGTTTCCTGCCCGGGCCTGCCCAGGAAGCGGTAGTCCGGATCCGGCGGGATGGGCTGCAGCGTCGACGAGGGCACGGCGATTACTACCTCCTCTGGGCGCCAGACCCGGTCGCGGTCGCGCAGCTCCAGCCGGCCGCCATCGATGTCGGCCGCGATATCCACGTGGCCCTCGTCCAGCACCTGCGCCCCGGCGGGCGGGGCAACACCTACCGCGACGGTCACGGTGGCGGACACCGGGTCGGCCTGCCCGGCCCGGGCGCTTAACCGCAGCTGGTAGAGCCCGGGCTCGGAAAACGCCCACGACAGGTGCGTGTGGGCCGAGTTGGGCAAACGGGTCCCGGAGTCGCCGCGCGCGGAGTCGAAGACCACCTGCGGGGCGCCAAAGGTGCCGACGATATAGGCGGCCACCGCGCCGGGCCCGTCCACGCCCTCCAGCCGGAAGTCGACCTCGTCGCCCGCGGCGGTGTAGGCGGACTTCAGGCCCAGCCAGATGGCGTCCAAGGCGACGTTTTCGACCAGCGGGATGACCTTCGCCCCGCGGGCGCGGGCCTGCTCGGCGACCTCGATGACCGGCGTCGCCGAGGTCTGCTCCAGTGTGTTTGTCAGCGCGGCTGGTTCCAGGAGTAGACCGTTGGCCAGCGCCACGTCGGCGTGGGCGGCCTCTCGCACCGTCCGCAGGCTGGGCTCGAAGGTGTGCGGGTCCCGGCCCGGCGGCACCAGGCTGGTCACCGTCGCGTCCGGGCCGGCGACCTGGCGGGCCAGGTCCGCAAGGATCGGGGTCGTGGCCACCACCCGGAACTCGTCTGTGGCCCCAGCCCCCGGCGTCGACGAGGCGGGCGCACACGCGGCCACCAGGCCGGCCGCACCCAGCAGCGCCAGCCCGGCCCGGCAGGCGCTACCGGCAAAGGACCACCGACCAGGAATGCTCCGGGCCATTAGCGGCGCCCCTCTACCAGCGCCCAGCGCGCCATCCCGATGCCGAGGACCGCCAGGCCGATGCCCAGCACCGCGATGGCCGTATTCATCAACGAGGCCCCCGTGTCGGCGAGCGTGCCACCGGCCGCCGCCGATGAACCAGTAGCCGATCCCTGCCCGGGCGCCGCGCCCGCCGCCGGCTGGGCCCCGGAAGAACCTCTACCCGCAGCACAGGCCTCGCCGTCTGGGTTGACCTGGCCGCCTAAGTCGAAGTGGCCCTCGGTAAACGCGCCGGCCGGGGCCTGGCCGCCCACCACGAAGGTCAGCGTGGCCTGCCCGGAGACGTCCTTGCCGTTGGTCAGGCGGGCTGACTGGGAAATCGTCACCCGGTAGGTGCCGGGCTCGCTGAAGAGCCAGTTGGGGTGGACGTGGGTATTCGGGTCGAGGGTGGTGGCCCCGGACGGGGTGTTGTTGTCTGCCCGGAACCATTCCTTGCCCACGATCTGGCCCAGCTGGCCCTGTGAGTAGACCATCATCGCGCCGGGCCCGGAAAACTCGGTCAGCTCCCAGGTCACGGGCCCGTCGAGGTGCTCCAGCATCGTCGGATGCTGGGTATTAGCGCCCAGCCAGGGCACCCCCGGCTGCTGCGTGGAACCGATCATCCACGCCGGGCCGCGACCCACCGGGCCAATGTCCTCGGGCAGATCGGCGCGGGCGGCGTCGGAGAGGTGGAACACGGCATCGTCGGCTGGGACCCAGCTCGCGGGGGTCGTGGAGTCGTCCTTGACTTGCGGCTCAATCCCCGGCGTGCAGCGGCCCGGCTGCCCCTTGTCCGCCGCGGCTGCCGGCGCACCACCGCGTGCCCCGGGCTCGGAAGAGGCATCGTCCTGCCGGTCCTGGGCAGACCCACCGCTTTCCGGTGCCGCCTCGCCCGCACCCGCGTCCTGATGCTCGCCGCCTGACTCGCCGACCACCCAGGTATAGGTCTGCGGGCTGCTTTCGGCGCCGCCGGCAGTAGCGCGCACAGTCATCGTGTACGTGCCCGGTTCGCTAAAAGCCCAGTTGACGTGCCGGTGCGCCGGGGTCTGTTGGGAGATCACGGACCCGGAGGTTAGTTCCAGGCCGCCGTCGGTGATTACCCCGCTCAAGTCGCCGAAGCCGGTGGACTCGAAAGCGTAGACTGCGCCCGGCCCGGTGACCTCGTCGAAGTTCAGGTCGACCTGCCCGAAACCGCCGGCGCGCACGCCCTGGGTATCCCAGCCCGGCCAGAGCAGGTTCGGGTCCTGGGTCTGCGGCAGCAGGTAGGTGCTGGCGCCGATGCCGTCGACGGACTCCGTGGCATCAGTCCAGGCCTGCTCGTTGACCTGTAGGGTCACCTCCTGCGGGGCGCGGACCACACCGGAGCCGGTGACGTCCTCCTTCAGCACCAGGTCCAGCGCCCCGCCATCGGCGGTGACGTAGAAGGCATCGACGTGCCCGGAATCAAAGGTGATGGCCTCGGCCCGGGCGGCGGGCAAGACCCCCGCAAGCAGAACCAGAAAGACCGCGGCGACCAGCGCGCCCACGTGGTGGCCGGCGCGGCGGGTGTAGTGCGCAACTCGCATGGAAGTTACCTTTCGGAAAAGCGATTATCGGATGGTTGTTGAGCGGCCAAGCCCGGCCAGGAAGCGCTCGACGGTGGCGGCTACCCCGGGCACGTGCCGGAAGACGAAGCTGACCGCGGCGCCGACTACCCCCAGGACCGCAAGCGGCACAAACAGCGCCAGTGGCTGGAAGGAGGACAGCACCACATCGCCCGTGCCCGGCTGCTGCGGGCTCGGCTGGGGCTTGGGTTCTGGTTTAGGCTCCGGTTCGGGTTTCGGATCCGGCTTCGGCTGGGAACCCTGGTCCGGGGCTCCGTTTTTCACGCAGTCGTCGACGGCGTCGTCGCCCACGGCGAAGCTGAGCACCTGCGGGCGCGAGCTGACCTCACGGCCGTCGGTGGTGCGCGCCCGGAAGCTGACGGCGAACTGGTACCAGCCCGGGGTGCTAAAGGCCCAGTTGGCGTGCACGTGCGAGGCCATCTGGGTCTCCACGGTCGTGTCCTTGGCGCGGGAATCGGCCAACACCGCCACCTCGGAGCCCAGGCCCTGGTTGGTAAACAGGCCCCAGCTCGCCCCGTCCGGGACGCGCACCGGGTCCAGCTCCAGGGTGACCGAGCCCTCCGTGTAGGCGCTGTAGTGCAGCGCCTCCGTGTTATAGCCCGGCCAGATCACGCCGTCCTTTTGGGTCTGCGGCAGTAGGAAAAACTTTTTGCCCACCGGGCCCATGAAGTCCAGGGCCTTATCCGCCATGGCCGGGGTCCGGGTGCGCTGCGCGTTATTCCGCACGCCCAGCACCACCTCGTCTAGCCGGTGGACCGGGTTCTTCTTCCCGGTCAAGCCCGTGTCGTCCTTCAGGCCGACGTCAAAGCCCTCCGCGCTTGGCGATGCCGCCACATCCACGTGGCCTCTATCCAACAGGTAGCGCTCGCCGCAGCGGGCAGGAGTCTGGCCCGGGACACCCGGCGTGGGCCGGGCGGCATCCGCGCCGGCAAGCGAGACGGTTTTTTCGACAGTCCCGGTCGGGGAGTAGTCCTCGGTGATGACCGCCTCGGTGGGGGAAAGGTCGGAGACCAGCGGGTGGGGGGTGAACTTGAGTTTGAGCGTGTTGTCGCCGTCCCAGTCCTTCTTGAAGTAGTACTCGCCGTGGCCGGCGGTGACGGAGGCATGGAAATCGATGATCGGCAGCTCGTCGTCCTTCGACGAGTACATCCCGCCGGTGATAAAGCCGGTGTAGTGCGGGTCGGCGGTATCAATAACCAGCCGAGATTGCCCGTTGGCCGCCGGTTCCACGCGCACCTTCGCGGACTGGTCGGAAACGGCGGCCTCCGTGGTGGCGGCCATGCCGCGCGGCTGCGAGGCCACCTCCCAGGCACTATGCTCCTGCGAGTGCTCGGTAGTGCTCGCGCGGGACTCGCCCTGGCGCTTGGCCGCGGTGGTCGCGATGACGTCGGAGACCCACCGCGGGGCGGAATCCCCGTCGGGCACGAAGACGGCTTGCAGGCGGGAATCACCGGCGCCCAACAGCTCGTCGAACTGGGCGCGGCCGCCCTTGACCGGCAGGTCGGTGAGGAAGTAGCCGTCGTGGAAGACCGTCAGCGTGCCGTCGACGGGCTGTTCGGCGCGGAAACCCAGGGTGGTCAGGTTCTCGTCGCCGTCCTTATCCTTGCCCGTTTTCGGGCTCACCCGTAAGTGGTAGCCGGCGGACTGCAATGAGTCGCGGTCCCCGGCACCGGCAGCCCGGTAACGCTGCTCCAGCGGCTCCGTCGGGTCGTCGAGCGGGCGCTGGCCGCCGACCTGGATGGAGGTGGTCGTTGGCTGAGAGGCCACTAGTTTGCCATCGGCGGTGCGGGCCGTGGTGCGGTAGGTGATTTCGTAGCGCCCCGGCTTGGTAAAGAGCATGTGGTTGTGGGTGTGCGTGCCGGCCTCCAGCGGGGTGGAATGCGCCGAGTCCGCAAAGGAGCCGAAGATCCGCTCCGGGGCTTGGTCGGGCAGCCAGTTGTAGAGCTCGAAGTCGCCTGGGCCGTCTACGGAGACCAGATCCAGCGAGGCCACGTTCCCCCGAAAATCTGCCACCGGCAGGCCTCGGTCCGAGCCAAAGCCCATCCAGATGGGGTCGTGGTTGCCGCGCGGGTTGGCCGGGGCGTTGTAGACGACATCGCCGGGCTTGCCTGCGAAGGCGAAGGAATCATCCTCCGGCAGTTGGAACTGGTATTGCTGCCGGCCGCTGCCTGCCGCCCAGCCCTTGCCCACCCAGGCCACGGTCTGGTCCAGGAGGTGGGCTTTTCGGTGGAACTCCGATTTCAGTGCGAAGGAGTCGTTTTCCCAGAACGTCTTGGGAGAGTCGATGTGGGTCTGCGTCGCGACGATCTTGCCGTCGTCGGGCCCGGCTAGAGCAGTCGCGGGCGACAGGAGGGCAGGGGTGAGGAGCAGAGCGATGCAGCGACGCCGGAGTGTAGCCACGGTCGGGAAAGCCTTTCTTCAGTTGGGGGTTTCCACCCCAGATTAAAGAAAACGGTTTCCAATCCAAATAGTCTACCCCTGCGGCGCGGCGCGACGGGGCCCTGACGACGACTAATGAATATTACACCCAATAGTGGCGGGGGTAGCGCCGCGCGGGCGGTCCGGTGGCGCGTGGCGCGCAGGCTCAGCGAATTGCGGGCCGCCGGCTCGTCTACGATGGTGGGCATGAGTGATGTACGTGTACGATTCTGCCCGTCGCCGACCGGCACCCCACACGTGGGGATGGTCCGCACGGCCCTGTTTAACTGGGCCTATGCGCGCCACACCGGTGGCAAACTGATTTTCCGCATTGAGGATACGGACGCCTCCCGCGACTCCGAGGAGTCCTACCAGGCGATTATTGACTCCCTGACCTGGCTGGGGCTCGGCTGGGACGAAGGTATTGACGTGGGCGGCCCGCATGAGCCGTATCGCCAGTCCCAGCGCAAGGACATCTACGCCGACGTCCTGCAGAAGCTCAAGGACGCCGGCCTAGTCTACCCAGCCTATTCCACCGCCGAAGAGGTCGAGGAGCGCCACAAGGCCGCCGGCCGCGACCCGAAGCTCGGCTACGACAACTACGACCGCGAGCTTAGCCAGGAGCAGATCGATGCCTTCGAGGCCGAGGGTCGCAAGCCCGTCTGGCGTCTGCGCATGCCGGAGCAGGACTGGTCCTGGACCGACCTGGTCCGCGGCGAGATGACCTTCAAGGCCGAGACCCAGCCGGACTACGTGGTGGCCCGCTCCAACGGTGAGCCTCTCTACACGCTGGTCAACCCGGTCGACGATGCCTTGATGGGCATCACCCACGTCCTTCGCGGCGAGGACCTGCTTTCCTCGACCCCGCGCCAGCTGGCCCTCTATGCGGCCCTGAAACAGATTGGCGTCGCCGAGTTCACTCCGCAGTTCGGCCACCTGCCCTTCGTGATGGGGGAGGGCAACAAGAAGCTGTCCAAGCGCGACCCGCAGTCCAACCTGTTCAACCACCGCGACAATGGCATCATCCCGGAGGGCATGCTCAACTACCTGTCCTTGCTGGGCTGGTCCCTGTCCGCTGACCAGGACATCTTCGGCACTGACGAGCTGGTCAAGAACTTCGACGTGGCCGACGTGCTGGGCAACCCGGCCCGCTTCGATCAGAAGAAGCTCGAGGCCATCAACGCCGACCACATCCGCCTCCTGGAGCCGGAGGAATTCGCCTTCCGCCTGCGCAATTACCTGACGGAGTACACCGACTTCCCGGCCGACTACGACCCGGAGAAGTTCGCCTTCGCCGCCGACCTCGTCCAGACCCGCATCAAGACGCTGTCCGATGCCTACGGCCTGCTCAAGTTCCTCGTCACCGCCGACGAAAACCTGGAGCTCGACGAGAAGTCCGCCCGCAAGAACCTCAAAGAGGACGCCGTCCAGCCCCTCGAGGTCGCCATCGCGACGCTGGAGCCCATCGAGGACTGGACCACCGAGCCCATAGAGGCGGCCCTGTCGAAGGCCCTCATCGACGACCTGAGGCTCAAGCCGCGCAAGGCCTACGGCGCCCTCCGCGTGGCCGTCTCCGGCGCTGCTGTGTCCCCGCCGCTGTTCGAGTCCATGGAGCTGCTCGGCAAGGAGTCCACTCTCAACCGTCTGCGGGCCGCCCTTGCCAAGACCCCGTGGCAGAGCGCGCAAGCCTAAATTCACACGCTGTAATTCATCCGCGGTAGGTACACTTAAAAGGCGCTAAAAACCGCCTATGTGCAGGTGATTTGCTAGTGTGCCGCCGGGGTGGTTATAGTTATTAACCGTTGCAGCGAGCGGTTGCGAGAGATTGAAAAACCTCCCAATCGAAAGCCTAGCAACAATTGGCCTATGGTGTAATTGGCAACACAGCGGTTTCTGGTACCGTCGTTCTAGGTTCGAGTCCTGGTAGGCCAGCAGTGATAAAGGGGTTAAATACCTGGAGTCACAGTTCTATGCCCCGTTCGTCTAGCGGCCTAGGACGCCGCCCTCTCACGGCGGTAACACGGGTTCAAATCCCGTACGGGGTACAAATCAGAAAGGCAGCCAGTATCTACATGGCTGCCTTTTCTGCGTCTGCAGGGTGGTATTAGCCTACCCCAGACCACCGCCGGGAAAGCTCAAGTTGCCGGGCCCAGTGGGGTAGGACCACCCGCTATTTCCGGGACTTTCCCCTTATCCCTTCCATCCCTTCTGAGCTGGTCATATACTAGGCCTCAAGACGTTAACCGAAAGAAAAGGAGATTGGATGAAAGCTTCTTTCCGTCTTAAGCGCAACGAAGATTTATAGCTCGTGAAGATGCGGCATTGCCATAATTCATAACTTCCCACCGCGACTATTGCACGAAGTACAGGAGCTAAACGAGGATGAATCTCGACGCAGAAACGAAATCCCAGTGCAGTGTAGCCGAGGATCCTTCGGGCCACTGACAGTCAGACAGACTGCAAGCGAAATAACCACTGATTCGATTCGCATCCGGCCGGACAGAAGGAACTGTCACTACCGCACTGGGATTTTTATGTTCTCAGCTGCTGATTTGTTGATGCCTGGCGCATAGTTTAGAGTAATTCAAGTCCGCAACGCACAGCGTGCGATGCTTTGGACAAGCTAGGCCCCGTTCGTCTAGCGGCCTAGGACGCCGCCCTCTCACGGCGGTAACACGGGTTCAAATCCCGTACGGGGTACAAACCTACAAGCCCAACCCATCACGGGTTGGGCTTTTTCTTTTGCCGCCAGTCGGCTGTGAATGATCTGGGGACTTCGCCGTAAGGGCGCATTTGCCTTGGTCGAGCGGGGTGCAGGGGAGTAAAACTAAAACATTCTATTTTTTCCTGCCACAGAAGGGAAGCGACGTGCATCTTAGCGATCTTATGGACGCGGGCGTTTTGCTCCAGAACTTTGGGGGCTGGGCGCTTGCGGGCCTGGGCCTAGTCATCTTCATTGAATCGGGTGTGCTTTTCCCGTTCCTGCCCGGCGATTCCCTCTTGGTCACCGCGGCCATCCTCCGCGACGACCTAGGCCTGAGCGTCCCGCTCATCTTGCTGGTCGGCACGGTGGCGGCCTTCCTGGGCGACCAGGTGGGCTTCTGGCTGGGGCATACCTTCGGCCGCCGGCTGTTCAAGCCGGACGCGAAGATCCTGAAGACGGAGTACCTCGAGCGCGCCGAGGCCTTCTTCCGCAAGCACGAGCCGCTGGCGTTGGTGCTGGGGCGCTTTGTGCCCATCGTGCGCACCTATGTGCCGGTCTCAGCGGGCACGGCCGCGATGCCGTACAAGAAGTTCGTGGGCTGGAACGTCCTGGGCGCGGTGGCCTGGATCGTCACCATGACCATGGTCGGCGTCCTCCTGGGCGGCATCCCGGGGATTGCTGACCGCATTGACGCCATCGTCCTGGTCATCGTGGGTGTCTCCGTCCTGCCGGTGGTCATCTCCGGCGCGCGCAACTGGCGCAATAAGCCGGGCGCTACGGCTAACGATGCCGAACCGGCCCGGTAGCCTACAACAGTGCGCCCAGCTTCCGGGCGGCGTCCTTGAGGGGCGCTCCGAACTTAGCGGCGGGGCTGGGGCGGAAGCGTTCAGCGGACCCGGAGACGGACAGCGCGGCGATGAACGTGCCGGCCGGGTCGAAGACTGGCACGGAGACAGACGAGAGGCCGGCCTCTCGCTCCTCGACGGACTCGGAGATGCCATTGCTGCGGGCGGCCTCGATATCGACCTCGCCGAAGGTGGTGCCGCTGACGGTGGTGGGGGTAAACGCCGCGATGATGCGCGCCGCCGACCCAGAAGTCAACGGCAGCTGCCGGCCCACGGGCACGACGTTGTGGAGGCCGGCTTCCGGCTCCCGGGTGGCAATACAAGTGCGGGTGGTGCCGGTGAGCTCGTAGAGCTGAACCGATTCGCCGGTTTCCTCGAGCAATTTATCCATGATCGGCCCGGCCGCGGTGAGCAGCCGATCGCGGTTGCCCGGCAGGGCGGGGCCGGCGGTCCATTTACCCTCATCCGTGCGGGTTAAAATTCGGTGTGCTTCCAGTGCCGTTGCCAAACGATGCGCCGTAGCCCGCGGCAAACCAGTGGTCTCGCACAGGTCGTTGAGGCTCGAGGGTCGGTTGGCGGCCGCCATCATGATGGCGATGGCCCGGTCCAGTACCTTGATCCCGGAAACTGCGCTATAATCTCCCATACTTTGAAATTTACGTCTCAAATGCTGAGATTTCAAGTGTGGAGGAAGAGTATGAGTCAAAAACTGACCTTGGCAGAAAAGATCTGGCGTGACCACGTCGTTACCCGCGGTGAGAATGGGGCACCGGACCTCATTTACATTGACTTCCAGCTCCTCCACGAAGTTACCAGCCCGCAGGCCTTCGAGGGGCTGCGCCTTAACGGCCGCAGCCTGCGCCACCCGGAGCTGCACCTGGCGACCGAGGATCACAACGTGCCCACCACGGGCATCAAGATCGGGGGCTTAAACGAAATCGCCGACGCCACCTCACGCACCCAGGTGTCCACCCTGCGGAAAAACTGCGAGGAGTTCGGCGTCCGCCTGCATTCGATGGGCGACGAGCAACAGGGCATCGTTCACACGGTCGGCCCGCAGCTGGGTATTACCCAGCCGGGCATGACCATCGTCTGCGGCGACTCGCACACCTCGACCCACGGTGCCTTCGGCTCTATCGCCATGGGCATCGGCACCTCCGAGGTCGAGCACGTCATGGCCACCCAGACGCTGTCGCTCAAGCCGTTCAAGACCATGGCCATCGAGGTCACCGGCCAGCTGGCCGAAGGTGTGAGCGCCAAGGACCTGATCCTGGCGATCATCGCCAAGATCGGTACCGGCGGAGGCCAGGGACACATCATCGAATACCGCGGCGAGGCCATCCGCGCGATGTCGATGGAGGCCCGCATGACCATCTGCAACATGTCGATCGAGGCTGGCGCCCGCGCGGGCCTGGTCGCCCCGGACGAGACCACCTTCGAGTACGTCCGCGACCGGGAGTTCGCCCCGCAGGGCGCGGACTGGGACGCGGCCGTCGAGTACTGGAAGACCCTCCCCACCGACGAGGGGGCCGAATTCGACACCGTCGTGGAAATCGACGCGGCGGAGCTGACCCCGTTCGTGACCTGGGGGACCAACCCGGGCCAGGGCCTGCCGCTGGGGGCAAACGTGCCGAGTCCGGAGGACTTCGGCGACGACAACTCCCGCGCCGCCGCCGAGAAAGCGCTGGCCTACATGGACCTCACGCCGGGCGCCCCGCTGCGCGATCTCGCCATCGATACCGTCTTCCTGGGCTCGTGCACCAACGCGCGCATCGAGGACCTACGCGCCGCCGCCGAGGTTGTCCGCGGCCGCCGCATTGCAGACGGCACCCGCATGCTGGTCGTGCCGTCCTCTACCGTCGTCAAACAGCAGGCCGAGGCCGAGGGGCTCGACCGCGTCTTCGCCGACTTCGGCGCGGAGTGGCGCACCGCGGGCTGCTCGATGTGCCTGGGCATGAACCCGGATCAGCTGCGGCCGGGCGAGCGCTCCGCGTCCACCTCCAACCGCAACTTCGAAGGCCGCCAGGGCCCCGGCGGGCGAACCCACCTGGTCTCCCCGCTGGTGGCCGCCGCCACCGCGGTGACCGGCCACCTGGCCTCCCCGGCCGACCTGCCCGCCGTCCCGTCCGCCTAAACGCGCACAGAAATCCGAAAGGAAAAAGAGGAGAACATTCCGATGGAGAAATTCACCACCCACACCGGAACCGGGGTGCCCCTGCCGTATTCCAACGTGGACACGGACCAGATCATCCCGGCCGTCTACCTCAAAACGGTCAAGCGCACCGGTTTTGCCGATGCCCTGTTCGCCAACTGGCGCAAAGACCCCGCCTTCGTCCTGAACCACGAGACCTTCCGCGACGGCTCCGTCCTGTTCGCCGGCGCTGACTTCGGGACCGGCTCGTCGCGCGAGCACGCCGTCTGGGCGCTCATCGACTACGGCTTCAAGGCCGTCTTTTCCTCCCGGTTTGCCGACATCTTCCGCGGCAATGCGGGCAAGGCGGGCCTGTTGGCCGGCATGATGGCCCAAGAAGACATCGAACTCATCTGGAAACAGCTGGAGGGCGGCGAGACCACCGTGAGCGTCGACCTGGAGGCGCGCACCGTCACCGTCGGCAGCAACGTCTACTCCTTCGACGTCGACGACTACACCCGCTGGCGCCTCATGGAGGGCCTCGATGACATCGGGCTGACGCTGCGCAACGAGGATGACATCGCAGCGTACGAGGGCACCCGCCCGCCGTTTAAGCCAGCGGTACGCTAGGAGTTCGCATAAGCTCAGGTGTCATGACAACACCTGAGTGGAACAACTCCGACTCCCGCAACTACGCACAAGGCTACGGCTACCAAAATCAGGGCACGCCCTACGGCCAGCCGGGCTACGCCGGCGCTGGCCCGCAGGCCGGCTTCCAACCGGGGACCGTTTACGCGCCCACCCCGCCGGACGCGCCCGGGGCCATCGGCCAGGGCTTCAAGGGCTACTTCCAGAATTTTGGCCCCTGGTTCGGCGCGGCGGTGGTCTACCTAGTGCTGCAGTTCGTCCCGATGATCCCGTTTGCGTTCGTCGTCGCGGTTACCGGCATCCTCGAAACCGAAGGCACCGCGAGCACAGGGCCGGCCACCGTGGGTGCGGCTTTTACCGTTTTGCTGCTGCTGGGCGCCTGCGTGTTTCTGGTGGGCCTGTGGATGTACGCAAACTTCTACCACGGGGCCGTCGAGGAGGCCAACGGGAAGCGCGTAAGTTTCCGCGGGCTGTTCCGCTTTGACGGGGGCCGCGTCGGGACCATGGTCACGCTCGCCGCCTACGGGATACTGGTGTGGCTGGGCTGCCTTTTCTTTATCATCCCGGGCCTTATCATCGCTTTCCTGCTGTGTTGGGTCGCCGTGATTAAGGCCGAGGACCCGTCCAAGGGCATCGGCGAGGCGATGGGGGAGTCCTACCGTCTGTCCACACAGAATATTGGCACCACGCTGCTGCTGGTCGTCCTGCTGGTGTTGCTGCAGCTGGCCGCCAGCCTCATTCCGATTGTCGGCAGCCTCGTGGTGCTGCCGGTGCTTTACTTCGCTTGGGTCTTGGTCTACCGGACCCTGACCCGGTGCCCGGCCGCGCGCTGGTAGACGCTAGCGCACGGGCAGCGGGCTGGCCAGGTAATCCGCGCCGGTTAGCTCGCCGCCGTTAAAGGACAGCACCCACACCGAGGACTTTTTGACCTTCAGATCGTCCACGTCGCACTTCAAAAACACCGGCTCAAGGTTGGTTATCATCTCGGGGATGGCCAGGCCCTGGCTCACGATGACGGGCGTGCCGCCCTGCTCAACGATGCCGTCGAAAGCCTCCCGCGCCGCCTCCTTGTCCTGCAGCCAGCCGTCGTCGCCCAGGCGCTCGTCCACCGTGACGTCGAAGCCGAGCTCGGCGGCCAGGGGAGCGGCGGTCTGCTGGCAGCGGTCGGGCAGCGCGGAATAGATGGCCGTCGGCTTGTAGGGCGTAAGCATCGGCACGAGCATCTCCGCCTGGCGCAGGCCCTTCTTGTCCAGCGGGCGCAGGTTGTCGTCGCCGCTGAATCCCTTGCGCGGCAGGGCGCGGGCGTGTCGGACGTAGAGCACGCGGGTGGTCGGAGCCAGCCGCAGGCGCTTCTTCGCCTTGCGGAGCACGTCCGCGTCCACCTGGTAGGACAGCCGGTTAATGGCCGCGTCGACGGTCATCCAGCTGATTTGGTCGACCTCGTCGTTGGGGGTGAATTCGCCGCCTTCGACCTTGCCCAGCCAGTAGTAGACCACCTTCGTCCGGCCCTGGACCGGGTAGGTGACCTTCCCAATGAGCTTGCCCAGCTTGATCTGGTAGCCGGTCTCCTCGGCGACTTCGCGCACGGCGGTCGTCGGCAGCGACTCGCCCGGATCGACCTTGCCCTTGGCTAGCGACCAGTCGTCGTAGTGTGGACGGTGGATGACGGCCACCTCCGGATCGTGGGGGTTACCGCGCCACAGCACCGCGCCCGCCGCCAGGGTGGTCCGGGCGAATTCCTTTGCCGGATCGGGGCTGATTTCCTGGTGCCGCCCAGAAATGAAGACCTCGGACTGGCTGTCTTTGTCGTTTTCGTGCATGTTCTTGGGCTTGGGCATGGGCGCGCGCCTACTCCTTGCAACTGTCGGTAACGAATAATTCTCGCGGTCCATCATAGTCCCGCGGTGGGTCCGGCTACACTACTATTGTTCGTGATGTCTATAAAGGAGCGCTTAATGGTCCGAGTTGCAGTGATGGGGGCTGGTTCGTGGGGCACCACGCTGGCCAAGGTCTTCGCCGATGCCGGCAACAGCGTCCGGCTCTGGGTCCGCCGGCCGGAGCTGGCCGCAACCATCCAGGAGACCCACCGCAACGCCGATTATCTGCCGGACATCGAGCTGCCCGCCACCATCGCCCCAACGACCGAGCCGGAAAACGCGCTTGCCGATGCCGAAATCGTCGTCCTCGCCGTACCCTCCCAGACCCTGCGCGAAAACCTGGACGCCTGGTCGCAGCACCTGCCTGACGATGCCACCGTGGTCTCCATCTCCAAGGGCGTGGAGTCGAGCTCGCTGCAGCGGATGAGCCAGGTGATTGCGGGCTCCGGCGTGGACGCCGAGCGCATCGCCGTGCTCTCGGGCCCGAACCTGGCCAGGGAGATCGCGCTGGAGCAGCCTGCGGCCACCGTCATCGCTTGCGAGGACGAGTCCCGCGCCGAGCTGGTCCAGGCCGCCGTGGCCACCAATTACCTGCGGCCCTACACCAACACCGACGTCATCGGCTGCGAAATCGGCGGCGCCTGCAAAAACGTCATCGCCCTAGCCTGCGGCATCGCCTCCGGCAAGGGGCTGGGCAACAACACCCTGGCCTCCCTGATTACCCGCGGCCTGGCCGAAATCAGCCGCCTGGGCGTTCAGCTGGGCGCCGATCCGCGCACCTTCGCCGGCCTGGCCGGCCTGGGCGACCTAGTCGCGACTTGCAGCTCCGAGCTGTCGCGTAACCGTACCTTCGGCTACCGCCTGGGGCAGGGCGGAACCCTGGAGGAGGCCAAGGCCGCCACCAACGGCCAGGTCGCCGAGGGCGTTATCTCCTCGGACTCGGTCTTCCGTCTGGCGCAGCAGCACAACATTGACATGCCCATTACCCATTCGGTCTACGGGGTGTGCCACCGCGGGGTCGCGGTGGAGGAAATGATCGTCGCATTGATGGGTCGGTCCAAGAAGTCGGAGTAGGCACCCGGTAAGCTAGCTGCCTATGAGTTCCCGAAAGATCCGCGTGGCGGTCGTCTACGGTGGCCGCAGCACTGAACACTCCGTGTCCTGTATCTCCGCCGGGGCGGTGATGAGCCACCTCCCGCACGACAAATACGAGGTTGTGCCCGTCGGCATTACCCGTCAGGGCCTGTGGACCCCGGGGACCACCGAGGGCCTGCAGCTGGAAGGCGGCGTCCTGCCGGAGGTTGCCGCCGGCGACGAGCTCTCGCTGTCGCTGACCCCCAGCTCCCGCGGGCGCTTCGTCAACGTCACCCGCGGCGAGGTCTACGCCGACGTCGACGTCATCTTCCCGGTCCTGCACGGCCCGTTCGGCGAGGACGGGACCATCCAGGGCCTGTTCGAGATGTCCTCGGTGCCCTACGTGGGCACCGGGGTGCTGTCCTCGGCCACGGGCATGGACAAGGAGTTCACCAAGAAGCTCATGGTCGCCGAAGGCCTGCCGGTCACCCCGGAGGTCATCCTCCGCGACCGTTCCGAGCTGACCGAGGAGGAAAAAGCCGTGCTGAGCCTGCCGGTCTTCGTCAAGCCCGCGCGCGGAGGGTCCTCGATCGGCATCTCCAAGGTCACCGACTGGGCGCAGCTGCCCGAGGCCGTCCGCCTGGCCCGCGAGTCCGACCAGAAGGTCATCGTGGAAAAGGAAATCGTCGGCTCCGAGGTCGAGGTCGGCGTCCTGCAGTACCCGGACGGTACTCTGCTGGCGTCTGAGCCGGCGCTGCTCAACGGCACCGGCGACTCGAAGGAAGGCTTCTACGGCTTCGAGACCAAGTACCTGGACAACGTCGTCTCCGCCACCATCCCGGCCCCGTTCGAACCGGCGGTCATCGACCAGCTCAAGGAGCTGGCCCTGGAGACCTTCCAGGCCCTAGACTGCAAGGGGCTGTCCCGCGTGGACTTCTTCGTCACCGACCAAGGCCCGGTCCTCAACGAGATCAACACCATGCCGGGCTTTACCCCGATCTCGATGTACCCGCAGGTACTCGCCGCCAGCGGCGTCGACTACGAGACCCTGCTCGACACGCTCATCGAAACCGCGCTAGCGGACGCGGCCGAAGCGGCGGATTAGTCTGCGGCCCCGAGGGCATCGCCCAGCTCCACCAGCACGCTGTCGGCGACGTCCTGCGGCAGGTGCGCCGCGATGTCGGTGTCCTGGCCCAACGCGAACCAGGTGCTGGCCGTCGTGCCCGGCGCCAGGGTGGTGTCTTCGAACCAGGGCACGTCGTTGACCTGTTGGACCTGCTCGCCGGCCGCATAGCCCGGCGCCGGCTCCACCCCGCAGCGCAGCACGATTGCCTCGCGGCCCGGTGCGGTCCACACGGCCGTGCCCGCGGCGGTGCCCTCCGGCAGCTCGCGCTGGCGCTGGTAGTCCTCGGCCAAGGTGTCCGGCAGGGCAACATCGAGGGCGCGGCAGGGGGCACGAGTCTCCCCGTCGGCGGCCTGGAGCTGGGACAGGGGAGCCGCGTGCGGCTGCTGGTCCTCCTGCTTGAGCTGGCCCAGGGCCTCCTCCAGGCCGTCGGGCTGGCCGTCGTCGTGGGTAGTCACCGCCACGACTGGGGCGCGGTCGACGGTGTACCACGTTGTCAGGGTCGACCCCGGCGTCATGTCGCGGACCTGCAGCCACTGCGCGCCGCTGGCCTCGGTGGTCTCGGAGTAGGGCGTGTACTGCAACGGCAGGTCGACGCCGCAGCGCAGCGTGGTGGACTCGGCGGAGATGGTCGCCCAGGCGGCCACCCCGTCCGGCACGGGCTCGACGATGTCGGAGCGCTCGTGGCCGTAGAGATTGCCCGGCAGGTTGCCGACCACCGCGGCGCACTCGGCCGACGACGCCTCCTGCGACGACACCGGCGACATCGCCACCGGCTCCCGCGCCACCGTGGAAAAGTAGTACTTGGTCCCGAACAGGACCGCCACGATAAGGCTTAAGGAGACAGCCAGCAGCGCGTAGACTGCGGTGCGGTTAAATTGGTTACCCGGAGAGTCCATAAACTGCAATCTTATCGAAAGGTATTCGGTGAACTTAACCCCGACTCTGGCCGATGTGGGCGAACACGAGATCATCGGCGAGATCATCGCGGCCGCGCCCAGCGCACTCAACGGCGACGACGCGGCGGTGATGTTTCCGGCCGCCCCCAACACGCGCACCGTCGCGGCGACGGACATGATGGTCGAAGGCCGCCACTTCCGGCGCGATTGGTCAACGCCCAACGAGATTGGGCAGAAGGCCATCTTAGAAAACTTCGCCGACGTCGAATCCATGGGAGCTCGTCCCATCGCGGCCCTGCTGGCCATCAGCGCCCCGGCGGATACCCCGGTGGAATTCGTGCGGGGGATTGCGGAGGGCATCGCGCAGCGCTGCGAACCTTATAACGCCGAGCTGGTGGGCGGCGATCTCACCCAGGGTATGCAGGTGACCGTCACGGTCACCGCCATCGGGCACCTGGGCGGGGATAGGCCCGCGATGGCCCTGGACCGCGCCCGGCCCGGCCAGCAGTTGGTCGCGCACGGCAAGAGCGGCTGGTCGGCCGCCGGGCTGGCCTTGCTCGAGCGGTTCGGCCGCGAGCTGCCCGCCGAGCTGGCCCACCTGCACCCGCTTATCGATGCCCATTGCTGCCCCTGGCTGGATCCCAGCCGGGGGATGATCGCGCGGGCGGCGGGCGCGACCGCCATGACGGATATTTCCGATTCGCTCATCCGCGACGTCGGCACCATCGCGGCGCGCTCCCGGGTCAACATCGACTTGGACTCGGCCGCCATCGCCCCGCACGAGCTGCTGGTCGAGGCCGGCAACGTCCTGGGCGTCGACCCGTGGCGCTGGGTGCTGACCGGCGGCGAGGACCACACCCTGGTGGGCACGACAGCGAAAGAGGCGCCGTCGGGATTTAGGGTCATCGGCAGCGTCAACAAGGGCGCGGCGGCTACGGTGGATGGGAAAGAATCCGCCTACGATGCCGGCTGGGAGGCCTTCTAAATACCCATGAGCGATATCCCCACGTGCACGCCGACCTACCACCCGTCCTGGGAGGAGGTGCTGGGCCCCGTGCTGGACGAACACTGGCCGCAGATCCAGTCCCTGCTGGACGCCGGGCCTTTCCTGCCCGCCGCCGAGAACCTCTTCCGCGCCTTCTGGCAGCCGCGCGACCAGGTGCGCGTCCTCATCCTGGGCCAGGACCCGTACCCGACCCCGGGGCACCCGATGGGCCTGGCGTTTTCTACCCAGCCGGGGATCAAGCCGCCGAAGTCGCTGATCAATATCTACAAGGAGCTCCACGACGACCTAGGCGTAGAACCGCCCGCCGACGGCGACCTGTCGACCTGGAACGAACAGGGGGTCATGCTGCTCAACCGCGTGCTGAGCGTGGCGCCGGGACAGGCGGGTTCCCACCGCGGCCACGGCTGGGAGGCGGTCACGGAGGCCGCCATCCGCAGCCTGGACTCCGAGCAGCTCGTGGCCATCCTGTGGGGTCGGGACGCGCAGAAGTGCGCCAGCTTTATCCCGCGCGCCCACAAGCTGGAGGCCCCGCACCCGTCGCCGCTGTCGGCGCACCGCGGGTTCTTCGGGTCGCGGCCGTTTTCTCAGGCGAACGAGTACCTTCGGGCGGCTGGCGCGCGCGAAGTGGACTGGCGCTTGTAAGATAACGGCCATGTCTTTTCTAGGGTCCTTAGATGCGGCCGGGCTGCGCGGGTGGGCCAGCCGGGCCACCGGCGAACTCTCGCGCCGGCGCGCGGAGATCAACGCGCTGAACGTCTTCCCAGTGCCGGACTCTGACACCGGCTCCAACATGGCCTACACCATGGAGGCCGCGCTGCGCGAAGCCGACCAGCACGCGCAGGCGGGCCTGGGTGGGGTGGCCCAGGCGCTCGCCGTCGGATCGGTGCGCGGGGCCCGCGGTAACTCCGGGCTGGTGCTCTCCCAGGTGCTGCGCGGGGTAGCGGAGACCGTCCACGACGGCCCGCTGGACGGCCAAGTGCTCGCCGATGCCCTGACGCTAGCGGTCCGGCTCGTCAGCCGCGCCATCGCGCAGCCGGTGGAGGGCACCGTGGTCACGGTCCTGCGCGCGGCCGCGGAGGCCGCCGAGGACGCGGCCGAGGACGACCCGTACTTAGAGCCGGTGGCGCAGGCGGCGGTGGAGGCGGCGCGCATCGCTTTGCAGAACACGCCCTCGCTGCTGCCGGAGCTGGCCACGGCCGGCGTCGTGGACGCGGGCGGGGCGGGCCTGGTCGTGCTCCTCGAGTCCTTGCTGTCCACCGACACCCAGCCCGCCCCGTCTGCCGCGCCGGCGGAGGAGGGCGACTGGCTGGAGGTCATGTTCTTCTTCCGCGGCGACGTTGACGAGCTCCAGGCCCGCCTGGACGCGATGGGCAACTGCCTGGTCGTCGCCCCCGCGGCCGACGATGCCGCCACCGTCCACCTGCACACCACCGTCGCCGGCCCGGTCATCGAAGAGGCCTTCGCAACCGGCCAGGTCAGCGACCTGCGCCTGGAGGTCCTGCCGGCCCCGTCGGAGCCTGCGGCAGGCAGCGAGCAGGTGCGCCGAGTCATCGCGGCCGCCCCGGACGGCGCGGTGGCCAAGCTCTTTGCCGCCGCCGGCGTGGACGTCGTCGCCCCAGGGCAGAGTGCGGGCGAGACGCAGGACAACGATATTTTCCTCACCAACGGCACCGAGTCCGAGACCGGCCGCTGCCAGGTGGTGCCGACGGAATCCTTCGTCGCCGGCCTGGCCGCGCTGAGCGTCTACGAGCCCGGCAACCCGGACACCGCCGCCATGGCGCAGGCCATGCAGGAGGTCGCCGACTCCATGCGCGTCGAGATCCTAGATGAGGAGACCCCCGAGGCCGTCGAGGAAGCCGGCCGCCGGCTGCTGGCCGCGGGCGGGGAACAGGTCACCGTCCTGTCCGCCCACCTGATCGACTCGGTGGAGCTGGGGGAAAGGCTCGGCGCCGAGGTCGCGGCTCTCCAGGTGCCCGGGATCGCCACGGAAGTTGGGGTAGAGTAGCGGGCATGCTGGGGTGGCGCGATGAACGAAAGCTGTCGGAGGTCTTGGACCCGAAGCAGGCGCGCCGGTTGGAGGCGGCCTTCGGCTACACCACCTGCGGGCAGCTGCTGGAGCACTACCCGCGCGACTATATGCGCCACGGCTACGACGTGGGCATCGCCGATGCCGCCGAAGGCGACCACGTCACCCTCTCGGGCGTTATCACCCGCACCGACTTCCGGCCCACCAGCCGCCGCGGGGTGCTGCGTGTCTTCTTGGACAACGGCCTGGTGGTGAGCTTTTTCAACCCGACGTTCCAGCGCAAATTCCTCCAGCGCGGGCGCCGGGCTATGTTCTCCGGCAAGCTGCAGTTTTTCCGCGGGACCCCGCAGTTGCAGCACCCGGACTTTGTGATGCTCGATAGCCACGACGGCACGGTGGCCGGGTCCGGGGCCCTGCGCGGGCTGGCCAGCGCGGGCGAGCTCGAGGAGGTCTTGAGCCAGTGGGAGTGGATCCCGGTCTACCCGGCCTCGGAGAAGGCGCCTTCGTGGCTCATCATGATGGCGGTCAAGCGCGTCCTCGACACGCTGCCTCCGGTGCCCGAACCGCTCGACCAGCGGCAGATGGTTAGCTTCGACACCGCGCTGCGCCAGGTCCACCAGCCCGGGCCGGCTGGCCCGCAGCGCGCCATCCAGCGGCTGAAGTACAACGAGGCGCTGGGCATCGGGCTGGTGATGGCCCTACGGCACCGCGACGTGCAGTCGCACCGGGCCAAGCCACTGCCGCCGCTGGACGACGGCTTCCGCGCCGAACTACTGGGCAACCTCCCCTTCGAGCTGACCAACGGGCAAAAGCGCGTGACCGCGGACATCTCCCACGACATGACCCAGGAGGCGCCGATGGCCCGGCTCCTGCAAGGCGAGGTCGGCTCCGGCAAGACGATGGTCTCCGTACTCGCCATGCTGCAGGCCGCTGATGCCGGCTTCCAGGCCGCCCTGCTCGCGCCGACGGAGGTGCTTGCCGCGCAGCACTACGAGTCCGTGACCGCCACCGTCCCCGCGGATGTCAAGGTAGTCTGCTTGACCGGCTCGATGAAGGCCGCCGAGAAGCGCCAGGCGCTGCTGGACATCGTCTCCGGGGACGCGGACATCGTCATCGGCACGCACGCCATCATCCAGGACAAGGTGGAGTTTTTCGACCTGGGGCTGGTCGTCGTCGATGAGCAGCACCGCTTCGGCGTCGAGCAGCGCGAGGCCCTGCGCACCAAGTCCCACCCGGGCTTCAGCCCGCACCTGCTGGTGATGACCGCGACCCCCATCCCGCGCACGGTGGCGATGACCGTCTTCGCCGATCTGGCCGTCTCCACGCTGACGGAGCTGCCGGGCGGGCGCAAGCCCATCCAGACCTCCGTGGTGCCCGAGTGGATGCCGTCCTGGGTCTCGCGGGCGCTCGAGCGCATCCGCGAGGAGGTCGCGGCCGGCCACCAGGCCTATATCGTCTGCCCGCAGATCGAGGGCGAGGGCGGCGTCGAGGCCGTGTCCGAGCAGCTGGCCCACGGGCCGCTCAAAGACCTGCGCGTCGGGCTGCTGCACGGGCGCATGCCGGACAAGGACGAGCGGATGGCCGCGTTCGCCCGCGGCGAAATCGACGTGCTCGTGGCGACCACCGTGGTAGAAGTCGGCGTCGACGTGCCCAACGCCACCGTGATGCTCATCCGCAACGCGGAGAACTTCGGCGTCTCGCAGCTGCACCAGCTGCGCGGGCGCGTCGGCCGCGGCGGAAACGCCTCGGTCTGCCTGCTGCACACGCTCGCCGAGGAGGGAACCCCGGCCTTTAATCGCGTCCAGGCCGTCGCCGCCACGAACTCGGGCTTCGAGTTGGCCGAGCTGGACCTGGCCCAGCGCCAGGAGGGCGACGTGCTGGGCACCGAGCAGTCCGGCACCCGCCGCAGCCTCAAGCTGCTCAACCTGCTGCGCGACCGCGACATCATCGAGCGCAGCCACGCCGACGCCTTCGCCTTGGTCGAGCGCAACCCGGATCTGGCGCTCAAGCTGACCCAGGAGATGAACGCGGACAAACTCAGCTACCTGGAGAAGAGTTAACTGGCCGCGGTGCTAGGGTATGGGGCATGGAAATTTGTGCGCCCTTCGCGGGCATCGTCCGCTACCACGTGGCGGAAGGGGACACGGTTGACGCCGGCGCCTCTGTCGCGACGGTGGAGGCGACCAAGCTGGAGATTCCGGTGGTCAGCCCGGCGCCGGGCATCGTGAGCCGGGTGCTGGTTCCGGATTTTTCAACCGTGGCCGGCGGTGACCGCCTGGCCGAGATTGGAGAGCGTCCATGACGCGGATCATCGCTGGACAAGCCCGGGGACGCACCATCGTGGTGCCGGATAGCGGGACCCGCCCGACCGCCGACCGCGCCCGGGAGGGACTGTTTTCCTCCCTTAACGCCCGCTGGGGCTTTGCCGGTTCCCGCGTGCTGGACCTGTTCGCCGGCTCCGGGGCACTGGGGCTGGAGGCCGCCAGCCGCGGCGCCGAGGAGGTCGTCCTCGTCGACGAAGCCACGCTCGCCTGCCGCGCCATGGAACACAACGTCGGCGTCGTCGGGCACCCGCGGGTGACCATCCGGCAGCAGAAGGCCTCGGCCTACCTGGCGGGCGCCCCGCGCGGATTCTTCGACATGGTCCTAGCGGACCCGCCCTATGCCTTCGATGCCGTCGACGAGCTCATCGCCGCCATAGAGCCGGCGCTGGCCGACGATGCCATCGTCGTCATCGAGCGCCACGTCGACTCCCCGCACACCGAGTGGCCCGCCGACTTCGAGCCGACCGGCCAGAAGCTGAAGAAGCGTACCTTTGGTATTGCGCGGATGGACATGGCGCTGTACCACCGCGCCTCCTAGACCGCTACAGGAAGGACCGTAAACGCCATGACGAAGGCCGTGTGCCCGGGTTCTTTTGACCCGATGACCTTGGGGCATCTTGACATCTTTACCCGGGCTAACCAGCTGTTCGACGAGGTCACCGTGCTTGTGACCGGCAACCCGGACAAGCCGTCGGGTCTGTTTAGCATCGAGGAGCGCATGGAGCTCATCCGCCAGAGCGTGCCCGCCGACATCATGGTCGATCGCTGGGGCGGTCTGCTGGTTGACTACACCAGCGAGCACGGCATCGATTGCTTGGTCAAGGGCCTGCGCTCCTCTCTGGACTACGAGTACGAGCTGCCGATGGCGCAGATGAACCGGCGGCTGACCGGGATTGACACCATGTTCTTGCTCACCGATGAGAAATACGGGTATATCTCGTCCTCCCTGTGCAAGCAGGTCGCGAAGTTCGGCGGCGACGTGCAGGGCATGTTCCCCGAGGCGGTTGCCTGCGCGGTCATGGACAAGTACCACGCATGATGCTGCTGGCCCTTTTCGCCGTCGTCCTTTTAGGCTCCTGCATGCAGCGGGTCTCCGGGATGGGGCTGGGGCTTATCGGCGGGCCCGTGCTCATGCTGCTGATGGGGCCGGTCGAGGGCATCCTGGTCATCAACGTGCTGGCATGTATCAACGCCGCGCTAACGACGGTGTCCGTGCGCCGCGACGTGGACTGGAAGGTCTTCGCCCAGATTGCGGCGGTGATGGTGCTCGGCTCCATCCCGGCTGGTTTCCTAGTGGCGCGCACGGACACGGCGCCGCTGCTGGTCATCGTCGGCGGCGCGCTGCTTGTCGCGCTGGGCGTGGTGACCTTCGGCAGGCGCTTCGTGCCGCCGATGCAGGGCACCGGCCCCGCCGTCTCCGCCGGCATCCTGGGCGGGTTTACCAACACGCTGGCCGGTATCGCGGGCCCCGTCATCACGGTCTACGCCCAGGCCGCGCGCTGGCCGCAGGAGATGTATACCGCCACGCTGCAGCCGATCTTCATGGTGGGCGGGTTCATCTCCGTCACGGTCAAGATACTGGTTGGTGCCGGCGGCTTCGACGGGGTGAGCGGCTGGCTGTGGCCGGTGGGCCTTATAGCGATGCTGCTGGGCATTAGCACCGGCACCGCACTGACGCGCCGCGTCCCCCGCGGGGCGGCGCACAAGTTCTCGCTCTTCATCGCCTCGGTCGGCGCCGCGAGCGCCGTGGTCCGCGGCCTCACCAGCCTTTAAAGCGCGCGTTTCAACCGCGCAACCCAGGTGCGCAACTTTGGCGCGGCGAGTAGGCACGCTGAATGGGCGTTCACGGTCTTCAAACCGTGGACGCCTCTTTGCGTGTCTTGTCGCGTGTTGTACTGCTTTGCTGCGCTTCTGCCGCCGGCGCGCTAGGCCGGCACGCGTTCGGGCGGTATCCACACCACCCGGCCACCAACCCTCGCCATTCGGCCCCTGCTCTGCGCCGGCCCGGGCCCGTCCTCGTTGGCCCCATTATGGTGCGGACACAACGTCGCCAGGTTCGCCGCATTCGTCGGCCCACCCGACTCCCACGACTGCAGGTGATGGACCTGGCACTCATCCGCACCGGCCAAACACTCCGGCCAAGCACACACCGGATGCTCCATCAACGCCAAGCGCCGCTGCTTCCACGACGCCAAACGCACATCCCTGTAACAATTAACCGGCCCGGCCACCGGGTCGAAAACCCCCACGTAGCCAACCTGCTCAAACGCCCGAGTCACCAACTCGGCACCACTGATTACCGCGCCATTGGTCAGTTGCACGGTAATATCCGCGGCATCCTTGCCGCCGACCAGGTGGCCGAAATCCTGAAGGTTAAGGACCACGTTCGTGATAACCGACGCGCGCACCCCGCCGCGAGGTCTACTACCGGCACCAGCGGTAGCACCATCACCGGTGCCGTGACCGCCGGTGAAGACCGCGCGGGCATCCTCGACGGTGCGCACCTGGGCTTTAATATCGGCGACGAGGCCGGCATCGGCGATAAGACGCATCGACCACAAGCCCTCAGCCGAACGCCGATAAATCACCCCTGGCTGCGGCGCCGGGGCGGGGTGGGCCTCCTGGATTTTACGCCGCGCAGTCGCGGCCATCTCCTTGGCATCAACCGGCTGGGCGGATAGTTCTTCCATGATGCGCCAGGCATCATTTTTGTTCTTCACCCGCCGCAGCACCCCGCGCAGTACGTCGAGCACGGGCAGGCAGTGCCCGTGCCGGGCGGCATTCGCGCGCCCGGCGCTGGCGGCCGGCGTGCCTGACCGGGCCGAAAAACACCCCGGCCAGGTCGAAGAGGCGCTCCAACTCGTCGCGGCCGGAGCCGGCGGCCGCGCGCTCGGCATCCCAATCGGCGTGCCAGGCGCCTTCCACGATCTCGATGCCGGGCTGGGTCACGGCAGCCACGAACCTAGAAAAACAATCCCCCGATGTCATGCCCCACACATTAAAGGAGCCTCTGCCAGCCTGCAACTAGAAGGGGCATCGTGGGCGCGAAGTTACTGGTAGGACTTGGCCTTGCGGTTGTCCAAGTAGATGAACGCGGAGACAATGGCCACGCCGAGGACAATCATGCCGAGGATGGCCGGGGTGCCGGCGTCCTGGCTCTCGCTCCAGGGCCAGAGGGCGCGAAGCGAGCCCAGCATGAATCCGGCCATCGCGGCCAGGGTCACGGAGTGGTGGTTGTCCAGCAGGTAGTTGAGCATCTTGACGAAGGCGGCCAAGCCGCAGAGGGCACCCAAGGCGAAGACAGCGACGGTACCCATCTCGCGATCGCTGACGGCGCCGATGATCGGCTGGTAGAGGCCCATCGTCAGCAGGATGAGGGAGCCGGACACGCCCGGCAGTACCAGGGCGCAGACGGCGATGGCGGCGGCGAAGAAGACGACGATCAGCGACGGGTCCTCATGCGGGGCGGAGGTAAAGCCGGTGATGAAGAAGATGAGCACGGCTGCCACCGCGAAAGCGATGAGCGAGGGGGCCTTGAAGCGGTCGGCCTTGTCCATCATGGACACCGGCACGATGATGGAGACGGCGACCATGCCGAAGAACAGGGCCTTCGACAGGGACACGTGGCCCTCGACGAAGCTGGACAGCACGGACGAGAGGCCGAAGACCGCGGCGAGCATACCGACGGCCACGGCGATGATGAAGCCCCACTCGACTTCCTTGAAGCGGGCTTTGAGGATCTTGTCGGCGTTGTGGAGGGCCCGCTCGTAGATGCCTACGATGAGGGCAACTGTGCCCCCGGAGATGCCGGGGACCAGTTCGGCAGAGCCGATGAGCCCACCGCGGATTGCATTGGCAAGATGATTCATTCTTTCCAGCCTAGCGGCAACCAAACCCGCGGTGGTCGCGCCACTCCGGCGCTTAGAGCAGGGAAGACAGGAACTCCTGCGTACGAGGCTGCTGCGGGTTGTCGATGACCTGGCTCGGCGGGCCGGCCTCGACCACGCGGCCGTCAGCCATGAAGACGATCTTGTCGGCGACCTCGCGGGCGAAGCCGATTTCGTGGGTGACCACGAGCATCGTCATGCCGTCGGCGGCCAGCTCCTTCATTACGCGCAGGACCTCGCCGACGAGCTCGGGGTCAAGCGCGGAGGTTGGCTCGTCGAAGAGCATCAGCTTCGGGTCCATGGCCACCGCGCGGGCAATGGCCACGCGCTGCTGCTGGCCGCCGGAGAGCTGGACCGGGTAGGCATTGGCCTTCGATGCCAGCCCGACCTGGTCGAGCAGCTCCATGGCGCGCTGCTTGGCGGCCTCCGGGTCCACCTTCTTGACGTGGATGGGGGCCTCGACGACGTTTTCGAGGACCGTCCGGTGGCTGAACAGGTTGAAGTTCTGGAAGACCATGCCGATGTCGGCGCGCTGGGCGGCGGCTTCCTTCTCGGAGATTTCGTAGAGGACGCCGTTGCGCTCCTTGTAGCCGATGAGGTCGCCGTCGACGTAGAGGCGGCCAGCATCGATGGTTTCGAGGTGGTTGATGCAGCGCAGGAAGGTTGACTTGCCGGAGCCAGACGGCCCCAGGAGGCAGACGACCTCGCCGTGCTGGACCTCCAGGTCGATGCCGCGTAGAACCTGCAGGGAGCCGAACTTCTTGTGGATCTGCTGCGCCTGCACCATGGGTTGGCGGGTATCTTTAGCGTTCATTGCGCGGGGCCTCCTGGACGACGTTGACATTGTTGGGGATGACGCCTTCGGCATCGGCGAGCGCGGCCAGCTGGCGGGCGGTCAGCTCACGGGTGGCGCCGCGGTCGAAGTAGCGCTCGAGGTAGTGCTGGCCGATCATCAGCAGCGAGGTGATGACCAGGTACCAGGTGGCGGCGACCATCATCAGCGGGATCGGCTCGAAGAGCGCGGCGGAGATGTCCGTGGCGCGCCCGAAAATCTCGTGGGTGTACGGGATGGCCACGACCAGGGAGGAGGTCTTGAGCAGGGAGATGAACTCGTTGCCGGTCGGCGGGATGATGATGCGCATGGCCTGGGGCATGACCGTGCGGTACATGGTCTGCCACCAGCTCAGGCCGAGTGCCTTCGATGCCTCCCGCTGGCCCTCGCCCACGGAGTTGATGCCGGAGCGCACGATCTCGGCCATGTAGGCGGCCTCGTTAAGCCCCAGTCCGATAACAGCCAGGAAGAAGGCGTTGGACAAAAGCTCCTCGAGGGAGATCTCCGCAAAGCCCAGGTTGATGGACTGGTAGATGGCGCTGAGCAGGCCCCAGAAGACCAGCTGCACGTAGATCGGGGTGCCGCGGAAGACCCAGAGGAAGACCCAGGAGACCGCGCGCAACACCGGGTTGGGCGACATGCGCAGGATGGCCAAGACGGCGCCGCCGACGACGCCGATGATCATCGCCAGGATGGTGATCGCGATGGTGTGCAACGAGGCGATGGCAATCCGCGTATCCAGCAGGTAGCTGAAGTACGTCGACCAGCCGTAGGCCTCGTTGTTGGCGGCGGCGATGACGAACCAGGCGGCCAGCACGAGCAGTAGGGCGGCGAAAGCCCAGCGCCACGGGTGGCGTAGCGGTTTCGCGTGGATTTCCGGGGGAGTGGAGGGGGTATCCTGTGTCATTTCACTGGCCTTTCGTTGATGAGAGCCTCGTCGACGAGCCCGTCTTCGACGCCCCACTGCGCGAGGATTTCGGCATATTGCCCGTTGTCGATGAGGTGCTGTAGCGCGGCCGCGGCAGCGGGGCCTAGTTCCGACCCCTTGCGGACGGCCATCCCGTAAGGGGCGGCCTGGGAGATGTCGCCGACTAGCTCCAGGCGGCCGTCGGAGCGGTTGACGGACCAGCCGGCGGCGGGGGAGTCGGCCGAGAGGGCATCGGCCCGCCCCATGAGCACGGCGAGCGCGGCGTTGTCGGCGGTGTCGTACGCCAGGACCTGCATGTCTCCGTCGCAGGCTTCGGCTTTGGGGCGGACGTCGTCGGTGTCGGAGACAGTGGTGCGCTGGACGGCCACGGTCAAGCCGCAGGGGTTATCCGGGTCGATTTCCTTGGAGGTGTCCGTGCGCTTGGTCCACTGGATTCCCGCGTAGAGGGTGTCGACGAAGTCGAAGTTCTCGCGGCGGTCCGGGGTATCGGTAAAGCCGGAGACACCCATGTCAATCTGGCCGGACTGGACGGCCGGCAGGATCATGGCGAAGTCCTGCTCCTCGATGCGGAAATCGAGCCCCAGCACGTCGGCGACGGCGTGGGCGAGATCCATTTCCAAGCCGACGATCTGGCCGTCGGCGTCCTTAAGCTGGAAGGGGGCGAAGGGCGGGTTGACACCGATGCTGAGCACACCGTCATCATCGTCATACATTGCGGCGATCTCGTCGACCTTTTCTGCGCGGATGGGTTCCCACCCGTCGGGCGTGGACTTTTCCACGTTTGTCACGCAGCCGCTCAAGCCCAGCGTGACTATCGTCACTGCGGCAGCCGTGGCCCGGCGGGCGCGGCGTGCGGCGGTGACTTTGCCTGGTGCAGGCACAACCATAGTCGTGTGGTCCTTTGGGAAAACTTGCGAATGAATAGTTACCCCTCAAATGTATATTATTCGCCCGCATTTAAGAAATTACCGCGCCGGAACGCGCGAGGCTTCCCGGACAAAGATCGAAAAACCCGGCCTAGGTGTTCGTCCTGGCCGGGCGTTGTGCGAAATATATTTTGACGCTAACGAGGTTTTCGTGGTGCCCCTGGTGAGACTCGAACTCACACTGGACGGGTTTTGAATCCGTTGCCTCTGCCAATTGGGCTACAGGGGCGCGCGGGCGTGGCCGCACTGGGGAAATACTAGCGCATCGAAAGCGGGGAAGAGAAATCGCACGCCGGCCTACGCGGCTGGGGCGCCTATTGCCTAGACTGGGGAGCCGTGACTGATTCCAAACAACGCCTTCTGCTCATCGACGGACACTCTATGGCCTTCCGCGCTTTCTACGCGCTGCCGGCGGAAAATTTCTCCACCTCGGGTGGCCAGCACACCAATGCGGTCTATGGGTTCTTGTCGATGCTGTCGAGCATCGTGAGCGAGGAACGCCCCGACAAGATGGCCGTGGCTTTCGACGTGGGGCGCAAGACCTTCCGGACCGAGAAGTTTCCGGAGTATAAGGCCCAGCGCGAGGCGGCGCCGGAGGAATTCAAGGGCCAGGTGGACATCATCCGCGAGGTGCTGACCACCCTGGGCATTACGACGCTGTCGCGGGAGAACTTCGAGGCCGACGACATCCTGGCGACCCTGGCGACCGAGGCTACGGCGGCGCAGGACTTCGATACCTATATCGTCACCGGCGACCGCGACTACCTGCAGCTGGTCAACGAGTCCACGACGGTGCTCTATCCCATGCGCGGGGTGAGCAACCTGCACCGGTTCACCCCGGAGGCCGTGGAGGAGAAATACGGTCTGACCCCGCGGCAGTACCCGGATTTCGCGGCGCTGCGCGGCGATCCGTCCGATAACCTGCCCGGCATCCCGAAGGTCGGGGAGAAGACGGCGACCAAGTGGATTACCCAGTACGGCAGCCTCGACGAGCTGGTCGCGCACGCCGATGATATTAAGGGCGTGGCCGGCCAGAACTTTAGGGATCGCCTGGAGCAGGTCCAGCTCAACCGCGAGTTGACCCAGATGATTACGGACATGGACTTAGAGGTCGGCCCGGGCGACCTGGACTTTAGGGGCGCGGTCGTCAGCGAGGTCGCAGATCACTTCGACGATCTCGAATTCGGCACCAACCTGCGCGATCGTGTCCTTAAGGCCATCCCGAACGACGGCGGTGAGGCCGCCTCGCAGGACGAGGATGTGCAGGTGCCGGAAGTGAACATCGTTAGTGAAAAGCTGGCGGACTGGCTGCCGGGGCGCGGGCACGTGGCCGTCTTCGTCCAGGGCGACGGACGGCCCGGGCAGGGCGATGCCGCCGCCATGGCCTTCGTCGACACCGACTACCACGGCCTGCAGGTCGAGCTGGCCGAACTCGACGCGGCCGACGACAAATCGCTGGCCGAATGGCTTGCCGATGCCGACTGCCCCAAGTACCTGCACGAGGCCAAGGCTGCCTACCACATGGTGTTGGGCCGCGGCATTGAGCTGGCGGGCATCGCCCACGACACCGCGGTGGCGGCCTACCTGCTGCGCCCGGGCCAGCGCACCTACGAGCTGACGGACGTCTACCAGCGCCACCTGCACAAGACCCTGGGTGCGGCCAGCGACCAGCTGAGCCTGCTAGATGAGACCTCCCTGGTGGATTCGGCGGCCGCGATCATGGAGCTCGCCGCGGAGCTGACCCGGCAGCTGCACGACATCGACTCCTTCCAGCTGTACACGGACCTGGAGCTGCCGCTGATTTCCATCCTGGCGCGGATGGAGGCCACCGGCATCGCCGTCGATATCGACACGCTGGACGCCCAGCTGGAGGCCTTCGTCGCCCAGGTCAAGGAGCAGGAGGAGGCCGCGCGCGAGCTGGCCGGCGACCCCTCGCTGAACCTGAACTCGCCGAAGCAGCTGCAGGCGGTGCTCTTCGACACCTTCGACCTGCCGAAGACGAAGAAGACCAAGACCGGCTATTCCACCGCGGCCAAGGAGATCGAGGCCCTAGCGGTGAACCACCCGCACCCGTTCCTGGACCACCTGCTGGCCCACCGCGAGTACCAGAAGCTCAAGTCCACGCTGGAGGGGCTCATCAAGACGGTCCAGCCGGACGGGCGCATCCACACCACCTTCAACCAGACGGTGGCCTCGACGGGCCGGTTGTCCTCGGCGGATCCGAACCTGCAGAACATCCCGGTGCGCACCCCGGCCGGGCGCAAGATCCGCTCGGGCTTCGTGGTGGGTGAGGGCTTCGAGACCCTACTGACCGCGGACTACTCCCAGATTGAGATGCGCGTGATGGCCCACCTGTCCCAGGACCCGGGGCTCATCGAGGCCTACCAGGCGGGCGAGGACCTGCACAACTACGTCGGCTCCAAGGTTTTCGATGTCCCGGTCGACCAGGTCACCTCCGAGCTGCGCCGCCGCGTCAAGGCCATGTCTTACGGCCTGGTCTATGGCCTGTCCGCCTTCGGGCTGTCCCAGCAGCTGGGCATTAGCCCGAAGGAGGCCAAGGAGATCATGGAAAGCTACTTCGAGCGCTTCGGCGGGGTAAAGACCTACCTGGACGAGGTAGTCGATACCGCCCGCAAGGACGGCTATACCTCGACCATCTTCGGGCGCCGCCGCTACCTGCCGGAGCTGGCCAGCGACAACCGGCTGGCCCGCGAGAACGCCGAGCGCGCCGCCCTCAACGCCCCCATCCAGGGCACCGCGGCCGATATCATCAAGGTTGCGATGATCCGAGTCGATGCCGCGCTCAAGGAAAAGAAGTCCCGCGTGCTGCTGCAGGTCCACGACGAATTGGTGGTCGAAATCGCCCCTGGCGAACTCAACGAGGTCCGCGCCATCCTGGAAAAGGAGATGGATTCGGCCATCAACCTGCGCGTGCCGCTGGAGGTCTCCGCCGGCGCCGGCGCCAATTGGGACGCCGCGGCGCACTAGCGCGGGAACTGGACCTTTCCCTAGACCTCTTCCATGGGGTCGAAGGGGTCGAGGCGCCGGTCGACGCGGGCCTGGGCGGCGAAGTCGCCGGGATGCCGGCCCAGCAGCAGGACGCTGAGCGCGACCAGACCGATGATGAGCTCGTCGAGGATGGCCGGGCCGACGGCGGCCAGCATGGTCAGCAGCACCCAGCTGTTGCGGATCGCTGCGCCGGTGTGGCCGCGCGCGCCCTCGTAGACCTGCAGGCCCAACGACCACTTGCCGAGGCTGGTGCGGTAGCGGCCCTCGACCACCACGCGGTAGGCGAAGAAGCCAACGGCCAGGCCCACGACGTTGTAGACTTCGGCGGCCTGCCCGGTCAGTGGCTCCGAAAACATGAGGTTGATAAGGCCCCGGAGCAGCACTAAGACCGCGGCGACCGCGAAGGCATCGATCCACCAAGCGACGGCTCGGCGCAGCAATAGGGCAATTCTTTCCGTCCACATAGCCCTCCACCTTAGAAGAAAACCGCCGGTATTTGCGCAAGTAGCTGCACGGATGTAATGTGTAGCAGGTGCGTCTATGCTCTCAAGCGGTCGTTTGGCTCTGGTAGGAAAGCTAAATGGCGCTTGGGGCGGGATTGTGCCTATCCGTTCATCAATACTCTCAGCAGCATTAATGCGGTGGCGCAAGAGACGTGCGAATGTCCAAATTCGATTTCCTACGTTATTTCGGAGCATTTTTACGCATGCCATCTTCTAACACCCCTCAGGTTGCGATCAACGACATCGGAACCGCTGAGGACTTCCTCGCAGCCGTTGACGCGACCATCAAGTACTTCAACGATGGTGACATCGTTGCCGGTACCGTCGTCAAGGTTGACCACGACGAGGTGCTGCTCGACATCGGGTACAAGACCGAGGGCGTTATCCCTTCCCGCGAGCTGTCCATCAAGCACGACGTCGACCCGGATGAGGTCGTCGAGGTCGGCGACGAGATTGACGCCTTGGTTCTCACCAAGGAGGACAAGGAAGGCCGCCTGATTCTGTCCAAGAAGCGCGCCCAGTACGAGCGTGCTTGGGGCGCCATCGAGGAGCTGCAGACCAAGGAAGAGCCTGTCACCGGTACCGTCATCGAGGTCGTCAAGGGCGGCCTCATCCTCGACATCGGGCTGCGCGGCTTCCTGCCGGCTTCCCTGGTCGAGATGCGCCGCGTCCGCGACCTGGAGCCGTACATCGGCCAGGAGCTGGAAGCCCAGATCATTGAGCTGGACAAGCAGCGCAACAACGTTGTCCTGTCCCGCCGTGCATACCTCGAGCAGACCCAGTCCGCGGTCCGCTCCGAGTTCCTGCACCAGCTGCAGAAGGGGCAGGTCCGCAAGGGCGTTGTCTCCTCCATCGTCAACTTCGGCGCCTTCGTCGATCTGGGCGGTGTCGACGGCCTGGTTCATGTCTCTGAGCTGTCCTGGAAGCACATCGACCACCCGTCCGAGGTCGTCACCGTGGGCGACGAGGTCACCGTCGAGGTTCTCGACGTCGACCTGGACCGTGAGCGCGTGTCCCTGTCTCTGAAGGCAACCCAGGAAGATCCGTGGCGCGTCTTCGCCCGCACCCACGCTGTGGGCCAGATCGTCCCGGGCAAGGTCACCAAGCTGGTTCCGTTCGGCGCCTTCGTCCGCGTCGAGGAGGGCATCGAGGGCCTGGTTCACATCTCCGAGCTGGCTCAGCGCCACGTGGATGTCCCGGACCAGGTCGTCACCGTCGGCGAAGAGGTTATGGTCAAGGTCATCGACATCGACCTCGAGCGTCGCCGCATCTCCCTGTCTGTCAAGCAGGCTGACGAGGACTACACCGAGGAGTTCGATCCGTCCAAGTACGGCATGGCTGACTCCTACGACGAGCAGGGTAACTACGTCTTCCCCGAGGGCTTCGACCCGGAGACCAACGAGTGGAAGGAAGGCTTCGACGAGCAGCGTCAGGCCTGGGAGGCCCGCTACGCCGAGTCCGAGCGTCGCTTCCAGCTGCACTCCGCTCAGATCGAGCGTCACCGTGCCGCTGCCGCCGAGGCAGCCGAGGCCGGCGAGTCCTCCAACTACTCCTCCGAGTCCGCAGATGCAGCTCCGGCATCTGAGGCTCCGGCAGAAGAGGCTGGCTCCCTGGCTTCCGACGAGCAGCTCGCTAAGCTGCGCGACAAGCTGGCAGGTAAGTAATACCGCGCTAGTCAGCCGCTAGAGCCCCCAGTCCGCACCCGCGGGCCGGGGGCTTTTTCGGCCCCGTAAGCCCAACTGTTCTATCCTTGTCACGCTGCGCGAAGCCGGCAAAGCGGCCCGAAAAGTGGGATATGCCATAGGCCGGCGAAACTATTAGGTTTCGGACTGTTTGCCCCTTTATACTGTCCTGGTAATAACCACTGCCGTGGCGGTGGTCCAGTTCATTAGGAAGGGGCTTTCGTCGTGGTGTCAACACAAGACACGGCGCGGCACATCGTGGACAACCTCGGTGGAGCCGACAACATTACGTCCTTGACCCACTGCGCGACGCGTCTGCGCTTCCAGCTGGCAGACACCTCGCTGGTCGACACCGTCAAGATGGACGAAGACAAGGCCGTGCTCGGCACCGTCCCGCAGGGCGACCACGGTTTCCAGGTCGTCATGGGCGGCGGGGTAGCGGAATACTACAACGCCATCATTAAGACGCCTGGCGTCTCGGCATCGGGCGTGTACAGGGAAAGCGGCCAGAAGAAGCAGTACGAGGGCGTGCGCGGGAAGTATTCCTGGGTTGACTATTGCTTTGAGTTTCTCTCGGATACTTTCCGGCCCATCCTGTGGGCGCTTTTGGGCGCGTCGCTTATCATCATGCTGCTCATCTTGGCCGATACCATCGGCTGGCAGGATTTCCGTGCGCCGATGGAGGAGCAGCCTCCGGCCTACCAGCTGGGCCACGCGATGTGGCGCAGCGTCTTCTACTTCCTGCCGATTATGGTCGCGGCCACCGCGGCGAATAAACTCGGCGCGAATATGTGGGTCTCCGCGGCCATCCCGGCGGCCCTGCTGACCCCGGAGTTCCTCGCGATGGGCGAGCAGGGCGACGTCGTCGACGTCTTTGGGCTGCCGCTGGTCATCAACTCCTACGGCTCGCAGGTCTTCCCGCCGATCCTGGCGGCCATCGGCCTGTACTGGCTGGAAAAGGGGCTAAAGAAGATCATCCCGTCCGCAGTGCACATGGTCTTCGTGCCATTCTTCTCCCTGCTCATCATGATCCCGGCCACGGCGTTCCTGTTGGGTCCGTTCGGCGTCGGCGTGGGCAACGGGATTTCCTGGCTGCTGCACAGCATCAATGAGTTCTCGCCGTTCATCCTGGCCATCGTGGTGCCGCTGCTGTATCCGTTCCTGGTCCCGCTGGGCCTGCACTGGCCGCTGAACATCATCATGGTCCAGAACATCGCCACCTACGGCTACGACTTCATCCAAGGCCCGATGGGCGCCTGGAACTTCGCCTGCTTCGGCGTCGTCGCTGGCGTCATGGTTATCTCCTTCCGTGAGCACAACGACCAGATGCGCCAGGTCTCCATCGGCGGTCTGGCCGCCGGCCTGCTCGGCGGTGTCTCGGAGCCGTCGCTGTACGGTATCCTGCTGCGGTTCCGCCGCAGCTACTACCGCCTGCTGCCGGGCTGTGCCATCGGCGGCGCGGTGATGGGGCTGTTCAACGTTAAGGCCAACGCCTTCGTGTTCACCTCGGCCTTGACCGTCTTCGCGATGGAACCGGCCGCCGGTTACGCCCTTGGCCTGTTGGTCGCGTTTATGACGTCGTTCCTGCTGACGGTCTTCTTCGGATACCGCACCCCGGAGGAAAAGGCCGCGGATTTGGACCGTATCGCCTCCCGCCGCGCCGCCGGGGGCAAGGAGACCCCTGCCCCGGCTCACGATGCCACCGCACCGGCTGCCGCCCCGGCCGCCGTCGCCGCCCCGGCGAAGGAAGGCGCCGTGGCTATCGATGCGCCCCTGGCCGGCGAGGCCGTCGATCTTAGCGAGGTCCCCGATCCCATCTTCGCCGGCGCGAAGCTGGGCGAGGGCGTGGCCATCCGGCCGACCGGCACCACGGTCTACGCCCCGGCGGACGGCAAGGTGCTCACCGTCCAGAAGTCCGGGCACGCGGTGGGGCTCAGCCTGGACAGCGGCGTGCAGCTGCTGGTCCACGTCGGCCTGGACACCGTCGAGCTGGGCGGGGAGGGATTTACCGTCCACGTGGACAAGAAGCAGCGCGTAGCCGCCGGCGACAAGCTCATTAGCTTCGACCCGGAGTTCATCGCTTCCCGCGGCTACAACCTGATTACGCCGGTAGTGGTGACCAACACGAAGAAATTCGCCCGCGTGAACCCGACGCTCGGTACAGTCGATACCACCACTCCGGTCATCGAGGTGGTGCCGCGAGATAAGCAGGATGAAAAGAAGGAGGACGCTTAATGCGGCTGGTGGGGCTGACAGGGGGCATCGGCAGCGGTAAGTCTACCGTGGCGAAGATGCTGGAGGAGGCCGGCGCCTCGGTGGTGGACGCCGACCAGATCGCCCGCGACATCATGGAGCCGGGCCGCCCAGCCCTCCAGGACGCGGCCTACGCGTTCGGACGCGATATCCTCAACCCGGACGGGAGCCTGGATCGGGGCAAGCTCGCCGAGCGCGCCTTTGCCAGCCGCGAGGCGACCGATAAGCTCAACCGGATCACCCACCCGCGCATCGGGGAGCAGACTCGCAAGGCCTTCCGCAAGGCCCGCGAGCGCGGCGACGAGGTCGTCGTCTACGACATGCCGCTGCTCGTCGACAAGGGTCTGGACAAGGACATGGACCTGGTGGTCGTAGTGGACGTGGACCCGGAGGAGCGGGTTAAACGGTTGGTCGGGCGCGGCCTGAGCGCTGACGATGCCCGCGCGCGCATCATGGCCCAAATCCCCGACGATAAGCGCCGCGCGGCTGCCGATATCGTCATCGACAACAACGGCAGCCTCGAGGACCTGCGCGAGCGGGTCGACGCCATCCGGGAACGCGTCTTCGCCTAGGGCAGCCGCGGGCAGGCGGGTAGACTGGCCGACATGGCCTTTGCAGCGGAACACCCCATCCTGTCCGAGTCCGAACACCGCCCCGTGGGCGAGGTGGAGCGCACCCCCGGTAAGTTTAAGGTCGAGTCCGAATACGAGCCCGCCGGCAATCAGCCTGCGGCCATCGCGGAGCTGGATAAGCGGCTGGACCGCGGCGAAGCCGACGTCGTGCTCATGGGCGCGACCGGTACCGGTAAATCGGCGACGGCGGCGTGGCTCATCGAGCAGCAGCAACGCCCGACGCTGGTGATGGCGCCCAACAAGACCCTGGCCGCCCAGCTGGCCAACGAGCTGCGCCAGCTGCTGCCGCACAACGCGGTCGAATACTTTGTTTCCTACTACGACTACTACCAGCCGGAAGCGTATATCGCGCAGACGGATACCTACATCGAGAAGGACTCCTCGATCAACGAGGACGTCGAGCGCCTGCGCCATTCGGCGACCTCGGCGCTGCTGTCGCGCCGCGACGTCGTAGTGGTCAGCTCCGTGTCCTGCATTTACGGCTTGGGCACGCCGCAGTCCTACCTGGACCGTTCGGTGGTGCTCGCCGTCGACGACGAGGTCGAGCGGGACCGCTTCCTGCGCCTGTTGGTTGACATCCAGTACGAGCGCAACGACGTCGGCTTTACCCGCGGCACCTTCCGCGTCAACGGGGATACGGTGGACATCATCCCGGCCTACGAGGAGCGGGCGGTGCGCATCGAGTTCTTTGGCGACGACGTGGACTCGCTCTACTACATCCACCCGGTCACTGGGGACGTCCTCGAGCAAGTCGACGAGCTGCGGATTTTCCCCGCCACCCACTACGTGGCGGGCCCGGAGCGCATGGAAAAGGCCGTCGCGGACATCAAGGAGGAGCTGGCCGAGCGCCTGGCCGACCTGGAAAACCGCGGCAAGCTGCTGGAGGCGCAGCGCCTGCGCATGCGCACCGAATACGACCTGGAGATGATCGAGCAGGTCGGTTTCTGCTCTGGCATCGAGAACTACTCGCGGCACATGGACGGTCGCGAGGCCGGTTCCGCGCCGGCCACGTTGTTGGACTACTTCCCGGAAGACTTCCTGACGATCATCGACGAGTCCCACGTGACCGTGCCGCAGATCGGCGGCATGTTCGAGGGCGACATGGCCCGCAAGCGCAACCTGGTCGAGTTCGGCTTCCGCCTGCCCTCGGCGGTCGACAACCGCCCGCTGACCTTCGACGAGTTCGAGCAGCGCGTAGGCCAGACGGTCTACATGTCCGCGACCCCGGGCGACTACGAGCTGTCCGCCACCGGCGGCGAATTCGTTGAGCAGGTCATCCGCCCGACCGGCCTGGTGGACCCGAAGGTCACGGTCAAGCCCACGAAGGGCCAGATCGACGATCTCATCGACGAGGTGCGCACCCGCGTCGACAAGCAGGAGCGTGTGCTCGTGACCACGCTGACCAAGCGCATGGCCGAGGATCTCACGGACTACCTGCTCGAGCACGGGATCAAGGTGCGCTACCTGCACTCCGACATCGACACGTTGCAGCGCGTGGAGCTGCTGCGCCAGCTGCGGCTGGGCGAGTTCGACGTGCTGGTGGGTATCAACCTCCTGCGCGAGGGCCTCGACCTGCCGGAGGTTTCCCTGGTGGCCATCTTGGATGCGGACAAGGAGGGCTTCCTGCGTTCGACGACGTCGCTCATCCAGACCATCGGGCGCGCGGCCCGTAACGTATCCGGCGAGGTCATCATGTACGCGGACAAGATTACCGAGTCGATGAACAACGCCATCGAGGAGACTGAGCGCCGTCGCGAGAAGCAGATCGCCTACAACACCGAGCACGGCATCGATCCGCAGCCGTTGCGCAAGAAGATCGCCGACATCCTGGACCAGGTCTACGACAACGACGGCGACAGCGACGGGGAATCAGCCGCGGCCAGTGATCCGGCGGCGATGGTGGATAAGCCGGACGTGTCCTCGATGGCGGTCGAGGAAGTCGAGAAGCTCATCGACGATCTGACCGCCCAAATGGGGGAAGCCGCCCGGGAGCTCAAGTTCGAGCTTGCAGGACGTTTGCGCGACGAGATTGCGGACCTGAGAAAGGAAGCGCGAGGCCTCAAAGAGGCGGGCATTTAGAGGCTATACTAGGGCGGAAGCAAGCTGAATCTGCAAGAAAGAAAGAACATGCTTACCTATTCGAACATCGTCGTCGGCACCGACGGCTCGGCTACCTCCTTGCGCGCCGTGCGCACCGCCGCCTCCCTGGCGCGCGTCTACGAGGCCCGCCTCATCATCGTCTCCGCGTTCTTCAACCACTCCAGCTCTATGCTGGGCGCGACCGGTTCGGACAACACCGGCGTGCCGGTCATCAGCGAGGACATGGCGAAGGACTTCTTGGCCAACGCGCTGAAGGTCGCGGAGGAGGAGAAGGCCGACAACGTTGAGATCGTGGGCCGCCCCGGCGATCCGGTCAAGGCGCTGCTGGCGGCTGGCGAGGACTTCGACGTCGACCTCTTCGTCGTGGGCAACAAGGGCTTCAACTCCATGCGCGGCCGCGTCTTCGGCTCCGTGGCGAAGGATCTGACCCGCCGGGCACACGTCGACGTGCTTGTGGCAGATACCACTGACTAGCCCGCTGCACTAAAGCCCCGCCGGCCGGTTGTTACACTAGAATAGGGTAAATACCAGAAGAATATTTGGCGGACTAAGAGTCCACAGAAAGGTCACCATGAGCGATTACAACACCATTGTTGTCGGCACCGACGGCTCCAACTCCTCTCTGCTGGCAGTGGAGCGCGCAGCCAAGATTGCCGCTGCGTTCGACGCAACCCTCATCATCGGTTGCGCCTACTACGAGAACAAGGAAGAGGCCTCCAAGACTCTGCGTCAGGAGTCTGTGACCATCCTGGGTGATGACAAGGCCGAGGCCAACCTCGTGGCCGGCCGCGAGCACGCTGAGAAGTTCGGCGCCAAGGATGTCAAGACCGCCGTCCGCCCGGGCACCCCGGTCCAGGCCCTGATGTCGATTGTCAACGACAACAAGGCTGACCTGCTGATCGTCGGTAACCGTGGCATCAACTCCCTGACCGGCCGCCTGCTGGGGTCCGTCCCGGCAGATGTCGCCCGCCAGTCCGACTGCGACGTCATGATCGTCCACACCGTCGCCTAAGGCGCGGCCTACTCGCCGAAGACTAAAGGCCCTCCCCGCTGCATTCCTCGTGGTGCGGTCGGGAGGGCCTTGTGCGTGCCCGGGCCTAGTGGGCGCGGTGCGTTTCGACGCGATCGAAGGGGTTGCGGCGGTAGACGGCTAGGAGGCTGTGGCCGTTGTCGCCCTGGATGAGCGGGACGTCGCTGCGCGCACTGCCACCGGCCTCGGCGAGCGGGGCGGCGGTGCCGTGCGAGAGCACGTGCTCCTGCGGCGACAGGTTGCGGATGGCCACGCCGGCGATTCGCTCGGAGTGCTCGTTGACCACGTCGCGGTAGGTCAGCGGATCGTGCTGGCCGTCGTCGCCGACCAAGACCCACTGGATGTGCGGGAAGTCGATAATCAAGTTTCGCAGCTGGACCTTCTTGTGCTCCACGCCGTTGCGGAAGAGCCCGGTGGGCGTGGGGCCCCAGTCGGTCAGAAGCATCGGCCCGCGCGGCAGGCGGTGCGTTCGCACGAAGTTGACCAGGGTGTCGAAGGTGTTCCACGCACCCGTCGATAGGTAGAACACGGGCGCGCTCGGGTGGGCGTCAATAAGCTCCGAGTAGAACGCGTCCATGCCCGGCACGGGCTGGCGGCGGTTGGTGCGCTTGAACCAGGAGTTCCAGGCGGCCAGCAGGGCGCGCGGCAGCCAGGTGACCATGATGGTGTCGTCCACGTCGCTGATGATGCCGACGCGGGCGCTTTCATCGATGATGAGCACCTCCGCGGTCACCGGCTCGGCACCTTCGGCGGCAATCGTCACCTCGTGCCACCCGGGGGTCAGGCCGTGGTCTTTGACGAGGACGTCGATGTAGCCGTTGTCGTTGGTGGAGGCGTGGACGGTCTGGTCCCCGGCGGTCACGGCGACGTCGATGCCGGCGACCTGGATGGTGAAAAACTGGCGGTAGCCGCGCTCAGCCCAGCTGCGAGCGGGCCGGTCGGGGTTCTCCATCAGGACGCGCCCCAGCACGCGGACCCGGTCCGGGCTGCCGTAGCCCAGGTAGCCGGCCACCGTGGGGACCCAGCCCCGGGCATCGGAACGCTTGACGCTCCAGCGGTTGATATGGCGCTCGCAGAGGCGGGCAAAATCAGATAAAGCCATGGTGACCAATCTATCCTAAGCGGGCAGCTCGCCGTAGACCGAAAGCGTCTGGGTGGCCCGCGTCAGAGCCACGTAGAGGTTCTGCAGCCCCTGCGGGGAGGCCTCGACGATGGCCTGCGGGTCGACGATAACCACGTGGTCGAACTCCAGGCCCTTGATCTCTTCGACGTTGCTGGCATCAATCACCGCGCGCAGGCGCCCGTCCTCCGTGCTGCCGATGCCGACTGCCGGACGATCCGCTTCTTCCTCCGGCAGGCGGTGGTAGGTCACCGGCTCGCCGGGGCGGATGGCGGTGGCGGGCTTGGCGTGTGGGTCGATGAGTGCGAGCAGCCGGTCGGCCACCTCGGCGATGGGCTCCGGCGTGCGGTAGTTGACCGTGAGCCGGTGGTGGCGGAAGCGGCCGCCGACGAAGGGCTCGAGCGTGTCGGCCCAGGCGTCCACGCCGGCCGGGGCGCTGGTCTGGGCGGTGTCACCGACCAGGGTGACCCAGCGCGAGGGGCTGCGGCGGAAGACCATCCGCCACTCCATGGCGCTGAGCTCTTGGGCCTCGTCGACCACCACGTGCCCGAAGGCCCACGTGTGGTCGGCGCGGGCGCGCTCGGCGGTGGTGCGGTGATCCTGGACCTGCTGGCGCCGCGCCAGGGTCTCGGCGTCGATGACATCGTGGGCGGAGAGGATCTCCGCGTCGAACATGTCGTCGTCGTTGTCCGTGGACTCGGAACTGCTCAGGATGTCGAGGGCGTCCTCGGCCTCAGCGACCTGCTGCTTCCAGGCCTCGCGCTCCGCCTCCTCGACAGCGGCCGGGTCGGGCATGCCGATTAAGACGGCGAGCTCGTCGAGGAGGGCGGCATCGCTAGCCGTCCAGGCCTTCCCGTCGGCCCGGTAGAGCGCCTCCTGGGTCTCTTCGTCGTAGGCGGCGGCCGCCCGGGAAATGAACTCGCGGGAGGACAAGAGCTCAGAAAGCACCTGCTGAGGGGCTAGCTCCGGCCAGTAGGCGTCGATGAGCCCGCGCACGGCGGGGGACTCGGCCAGATCGTCGTGAAGCTGGTCGACGTCGGCGCGCGAGAGCAGGTTGTCGCCGCCGAGAGGATCGGCGCCGATGCGCTCCGAGAGCGCCTGGGCCAGGGACTCGGTGAGGTGCTCGGCGAAGGCCAGGCGGGCATCGTTGTGCGGCTTGCGGGAGCGGCGCGCGCGGGTCCGGGCGGCCTTGACCATGGCCGGGGTGACCTTAAGCGGCAGCTGCTCGACGGTGATCTCCAGCGCCGTGTCCGGGACCTGCTGGTAGTCCTTGACGGCGTTGGCCAGGATCTCGGCCATGGCCTCCGAGCCCTTGATCTCGCGGGCCAGTAGATCCTCGGGGTGGTCGCCGGTCACGCCGGGGAAGAGATCCCCGATGGTCGAGAGCACAGTGCCGGTCTCACCCAGCTCGGGTAGGACCTGGGAAATATAGTCCAGGAAGGTCGGGTTGGGGCCCACGATGAGCACGCCGGTGGACGCGAGCCGCTCGCGGTAGGTGTAGAGCAGGTAGGCCACGCGGTGCAGCGCCACGGCGGTCTTGCCGGTGCCGGGCCCGCCCTCGACGACTAGGGCGCCGCGGGTCGAATCGCGGATGATCTCGTCCTGCTCGCGCTGGATGGTCTCCACGATGGAGGACATGTGCCCGGTGCGCGCCTGCTGCAGGGCCTGGAAGAGCGCGGACTCGCTGGCCACGCCCGCGGTGTCCGTCCCGGCGCTGTCGCCGGAGAGATACTCGTCGGTGAGATCGGTGACCTCGCGCCCCCGCATCCGGATGGTGCGGCGCTGCTCAACGCCCTCCGGGTGGGCGGTGGTGGCCAGGTAGAACGGGCGGGCCATCGGGGCGCGCCAGTCCAGCAGTAGGGTGCGGTAGTCGTCGGCGCGATCGTCCATGCCCATGCGCCCGATGTAGCGCCGGTCGAGCCCCGCCTCGGTCGGGTTGTCCCCGTCCGCGTCGATATCGATCCGGCCGAAGACCAGGCCCAGCTGCGCCAGGTTGAGCTTGTCCAGCTTGGCCTGCAGGCCGTGGTACTCGGTTTCGCGGCGCACCAGGGCGTCCGCGTCCGGGGTCTGGGGATCGACGTCCGCCTGCACGCGGGCCAAGGATTCGTTGGCGCGGGCGACGGCGTCGTCTAGGCGGTCGAACAAGCCGTCCACGTAGGCCTGCTCGGCGGCTACCTCGGCCTGGTGGACCGAGGCCTGCCGCGGGTCACGTTCACCGGTCATAAGGTGGGCTTTCTGTCTCGTGCACGGGTTGGCGGGGTGGGCAAAAGAACAACGGCCCAGCATACTCGCTGGGCCGTTGCGTGGAAAAGTAGCTGGGTGGGAAAGCTTAGAGCTTGCCCTCGAGCTTCTGCATGGCCTTGGCGATGGCCTTGTCGGCGCGCTTCTGCAGCTTGTCGGCGTTCTTGGAGGCCTTCTTGGCGGCACGCTTGCCGTTCTTCTTGTCGGCGGCGGAGCGGGCCTTCTCGGCCTTCTCCTGCGCGCGGGAGGCGGCCTTGACGGCACCCTTGCGGGCGGTCTCGGCGTTGTCCTGGGCAGCCTTTAGCCAGTCGTCCTTGTTATCGGTGACGAAGTCCTTTGCGTCGTTGACGTAGCCCTTGGCGGTCTCCAACAGGTCCTTGCCGCTTTCCTGCCAGTCGTCCTTATTGTCGTCGACGTAGGCCTGGACCTTGTCGGAGGTCTCGTTGAACCAGTCGGAGGCGCGATCCGAGAAATCGGAGGCGCGCTCGGACAGGTCGTCGGCGAACTTCTGGGACTCGGACTTGGTAGGCAGCGCCTGCTGGATCTTCTTGTTGGTGCGCTCGCCGGCCTTCTGGGCGCGCCAGCGCAGGGAGGGCTTACCCGCGGTGTCCTGGGTGGTGATGAACAGCGCACCCAGCAGGGCGGTGTTGGTCAGCAGGCCGTTGCGCTTGGAGGTCTTCTCCTCGGCGCTGTCGGCCTCCCAGAAATTGTTGCGGGTCAACATCGTCGGCAGGGTAGCGGCGGCCAGGACGGCGGCCGAGGTGCGCGGGGCCTTGCCCAAGGCGAGCAGGGAGCCGGCGCCGACCTTGGCGCCACCTAGGCCGCGGGCTACCAGCTCTGGGTCGTTCGGGACGTAACCGGCGTAGCTGCCCGGCAGGGCCTTGCGCAGGGTCTGCAGGAAGGACTCCGTCTCCTCCACGTGATCGGAGGTGTTACGGAGAGTGTCCACACCGTCGTAAACGAAGACCGAAGCCAACATCGGGCGGGCAATCTTGCGAATCATGTCTGAAATGCTCCTTTAGTGAAAAAGACCAGTAAGTCTAACCTAGAAGTTCTAAGCCAGAAATTTAACCTAGGGGTTCAAGTTTACGCACTTTTTACGCGGCTGTGGGCCAGCCGGGGAGACTACCAGCGGCGGTCCCACCATTCGCCGAGGTGCGGGCGCTCCTCGTCGAGGGTGGTGGGCTTGCCGTGGCCCGGCCAGACGACCGTTTCGTCCGGATAGATATCAAATACGCGTTCGGTCAGATCCTTGTAAAGGCGGACGAAGTCACCCTCCGAGGTGGTCTTGCCGACGCCGCCGGGGAAGAGGGAATCACCCACGAAGAGGTTGGGCACATCGTCCAGCTCGGTGACCAGCGCCGCCCCACCCGGGGTGTGGCCGCGCAGGATGATGACGGGCAGATCGTGCCCGGCGAAATCGATGGTGTCGCCGTGGTTGAGCTCGACGTCGACCGGCGCGGGCAGGGCGGGTGAGTCCAGGAAGGACGCGTAGTGGGTGGCGCCGGTTTCCTTCAGGATTTCCGGCAACGCGCGGACGTGGTCCCAGTGACGGTGGGTGGTAAAGACCGCGGTGATGCTGATGCCAGCTTGGCGGGCCATGTCGAGGATGGCAGGGGCGTCGTCGGCGGCATCGACAAGCAAGCCCTCGTCGCCGCAGGCCAGCAGGTAGCAGTTGTTGTCCATGTCGGAGACGGAAATATGGTGTAGCTTGAGCTCTTTAGTCATGTTGACCAGTCTACGGGTAAATTCGAGCGAAGAGACACGCAGTGAATAATCTGCATTAGATCCATTAAGGAAGGTAGGCAAACTGTGGCTGATCGCCTCGTCGTCCGCGGCGCCCGCGAGCACAACCTCCAAGGGGTAGATATCGACCTGCCCCGCGACAACATGATTGTGTTCACCGGCCTGTCCGGATCGGGCAAGTCCTCGCTAGCTTTCGACACCATTTTCGCAGAGGGCCAGCGCCGCTACGTGGAGTCACTGTCTTCCTACGCCCGTATGTTTTTGGGGCAGATGGACAAGCCGGACGTCGATTTCATCGATGGCCTGTCCCCGGCCGTGTCCATCGACCAGAAGTCGACCAACCACAACCCGCGCTCGACGGTCGGCACCATCACCGAGATCTACGACTACCTGCGCCTGCTGTTTTCGCGCGCGGGCACCGCACACTGCCCGAAGTGTGACGCCGTCATCGAGCGGCAGACCCCGCAGCAGATTGTAGACACGGTCTTAGAGCACGAGGAGAAGCTGAAGTTCCAGGTGCTCGCCCCGGTGGTGCGCAGGCGCAAGGGCGAGTTCGTCGACCTCTTTGCCGACCTGGCCGCCCAGGGCTTTGCTCGTGTGCGCGTCGACGGGGAGGTGCACCAGCTGTCTAATCCGCCGAAGCTGAAAAAGCAGATCAAGCACGACATTGAGGTCGTCGTTGACCGCCTGCAGGTCAAGGCCTCCCAGAAGCAGCGACTGACGGATTCGGTGGAAACGGCCCTGCGCTTGGCCGAAGGCCTAGTGAGCATCGACTTCGTCGACCAGCCGGAGCTCAACCACACCTATTCGGAGAAGGCCGCCTGCCCGAACGGGCACACGCTGACCATCGAGGAATACGAGCCGCGCGCCTTTTCTTTCAACTCGCCGTTCGGCGCCTGCCCAGTCTGCGACGGCCTGGGCACCCGCCTCAAGGTCGACGAGGACCTGCTCATCCCGGACCCGGACGCCCCGGCTGTCGATGCCGTCCAGCCATGGCACTCCAGCCCCAATAGTCGCTACTTCGTCAAGCTGGTCGAGGGCCTGGGCAAGGCGCTGGACTTCGATCCGCACGCCCCGCTAAGCTCGCTGACCGACGAGCAGCGCGATGCCCTGATCCACGGCACCGAGCAGGAAGTCCACGTCCGCTACAAGAACCGCTACGGCCGCCAGCGCAACTGGACCGCCCCCTTCGAAGGCGCGGTGGGCTTTATCGAGCGCAAGCTGGAGACCACCGACTCCGACTCACAGAAGGACCGCCTGCTGCAGTACACGCGCCAGGTGCCTTGCCCGACCTGCCACGGCTCCCGCCTGAAGCCGGAGATCCTGGCCGTGCGCCTAGCCTCCGGCGCGCACGGCGAGCAGTCCATCGCGGGGCTGACCTCCCTGTCCATCGAGGACGCCTCCGAGTTCTTGTCCACGCTGAAGCTTGGCCACCGCGAGGAAATTATCGCCGGCGCGGTGCTTAAGGAGATCCAGGCGCGCCTACGCTTCCTGCTGGACGTCGGCCTGAACTACCTGACCCTGGACCGCGGCGCGTCCACGCTTTCCGGCGGTGAGGCCCAGCGCATCCGGCTGGCCACCCAGATCGGTTCCGGGCTGGCGGGCGTGCTCTACGTCCTGGACGAGCCGTCTATCGGCCTGCACCAGCGCGACAACCAGCGGCTCATCGCCACGCTGCAGCGGCTGCGGGATATCGGCAACACGCTGATCGTCGTCGAGCATGACGAGGACACCATCCGCCAGGCGGATTGGCTCGTGGACATCGGCCCGCGCGCCGGCGAGTACGGCGGCCACGTGGTCTACCAGGGCGAGCCGGCCGGCATCGAAAGCTGCGAAGAATCGCTGACGGGCCAGTTCCTGTCCGGGTCCAAAGTCCTGGCGGTGCCGGATCACCGCCGCGAGATCGACAAGCAGCGCGTGCTGAAGATCGTCGGCGCCCGCGAGAACAACCTCAAGGGCATCAACGTGACCATCCCGCTGGGCGTGCTGGTCTGCGTGACCGGTGTGTCCGGCTCGGGTAAGTCCACCGTGGTCAACCAGATCCTGGCCAAGACCCTGGCCAACGAGCTCAACCGCGCGCGCCAGGTGCCCGGCCGCGCCAAGCGCGTGGAGGGCATGGAACATCTCGACAAGCTGGTGCAGGTCGACCAGAGCCCCATTGGGCGCACCCCGCGGTCGAACCCGGCGACCTATACGGGCGTGTTCGACAAGATCCGTAACCTGTTTGCCGAGACCCAGGAGGCCAAGGTACGCGGCTACAAGGCCGGGCGCTTCTCCTTCAACGTCAAGGGTGGGCGCTGCGAAGCCTGCCACGGCGACGGCACCCTGAAGATCGAGATGAACTTCTTGCCGGATGTCTACGTGCCCTGCGAGGTCTGCAACGGCGCGCGCTACAACCGGGAGACGCTCGAGGTCCAGTACAAGGGCAAGAACATCGCCGAGGTACTGAACATGCCGATCTCGGAGGCCGCCGAGTTCTTCGAACCGATCACCTCCATCCACCGCTACCTGCACACGCTGGTCGAGGTCGGCCTGGGCTACGTGCGGCTGGGGCAGGCGGCGACGACCCTGTCCGGTGGCGAGGCCCAGCGCGTGAAGCTGGCCTCGGAGTTGCAGAAGCGGACCAATGGCCGGACCGTCTACATCCTGGACGAGCCGACCACGGGCCTGCACTTCGAGGACATCCGTAAGCTGATGCTGGTCATCCAGGGCCTGGTGGACAAGGGCAACTCGGTCATCATCATCGAGCACAACCTGGACGTCATCAAGGCCGCCGACTGGCTGGTGGACATGGGCCCAGAGGGTGGCAACGGCGGCGGCACGGTCGTCGCGGAGGGTACTCCGGAGCAGGTCGCGGCTGTTGAGGGCTCTTATACCGGACAGTTCCTCGCCGACGTTTTGACACCGGCCGGCAAGTAGCCGGGGAGAGCCCCGGAGAGGGGAGCAGCGTTGCGATTTGGTGGGCAGCGGGTGCCGTGCTAGTGTAGTTGCCACTACCGCCCGTGGTACCTTCCATAAGGTTTCCGGGTCACAAGCGGAGATTCTCCCACCCCCAGCCGCCTAGAGCAGGCAACGGGTCAAAAGGTAACCAAGCCCCTGCGGGGTGCGGTATCTAGGTGAGACCTCCCGGCTGTCAGATTTGGCAGGCGGGTTTCTTTGTTTGTGGCGTTGGTAGGCGAATTAACTATTGACCCTTCTCACTTAGGAGACACACAATCAGCGCTGAAGCTCGCATCAATGAGCGAATCCGAGTACCCGAAGTTCGTCTGATCGGACCCGAGGGTGAACAGGTAGGAGTTGTCCGTACCGACGACGCCCGCAAGGTTGCGTACGAAGCCGATTTGGACCTGGTCGAGGTTGCCCCGAAGGCGAAGCCTCCGGTGGCCAAGATTATGGACTACGGCAAGTACAAGTACGAGCAGGCCCAGAAGGCTCGCGAGGCTCGCAAGAACCAGCAACAGACTGTGGTCAAGGAGCAGAAGTTCCGTCCTAAGATCGATGACCACGATTACGAGACCAAAAAGGGCAATGTTGTTCGCTTCCTCGAAAAGGGCTCCAAGGTCAAGGTGACCATCATGTTCCGCGGTCGCGAGCAGTCGCGTCCGGAACTCGGTTTCCGCCTGCTGGAGCGGTTGGCTGAGGACGTCGCGGAGGTCGGCGTCGTCGAGTCCCGCCCCAAGCAGGATGGCCGCAACATGACCATGGTCTTGGGCCCGGTTCGCAAGGGTAAGAAGTAGACCACACACTAGGGATTTAAGGACTTAATTCTCATGAAGCAGAAGACCCACAAGGGCACCGCCAAGCGTATTAAGGTGACCGGTTCCGGCAAGCTGCGCCGTGAGCAGGCTGGCCGTCGCCACCTGCTGGAGGGCAAGCCCTCCAAGCGTACCCGTCGACTGAAGGGCACCGAGGCTGTCGCCCAGTCCGACGTCAAGCGCGTCAAGCGCCTGCTCGGCCGCTCCTAATAGCGCCGAATCCACCCCACCTCAATACCGTCGAGAAAGATTTAAGGAAGTACTACCGTGGCACGAGTAAAGCGCTCTGTGAACGCCAAGAAGAAGCGTCGCGCGATTCTGAAGTCCGCTAAGGGCTACCGTGGCGCCCGTTCCCGCCGCTACCGCATTGCGAAGGAACAGTGGCTGCACTCCATGACTTACGCTTACCGCGATCGTCGCGCCCGTAAGTCTGAGTTCCGCAAGCTGTGGATCCAGCGCATCAACGCTGCAGCCCGCATGAACGACCTGACCTACAACCGTCTCATCCACGGCCTGCGCCTGGCTGAGATCGAGGTCGACCGTAAGATCCTGGCCGAGCTGGCCGTCAACGACTTCGACGCCTTCTCCGCCCTGTGCGACGCCGCCAAGGCCGCCCTGCCGGAGGACGTCAACGCCCCGAAGGCTGCCTAAGCCTTAACGGGTCTCGGAGTAGTTCCACTACTTCGCCTTCCACCCCGCGCCCGCCACTGGTTGACAGTGCGCCGGTCGCGGGGTTTTTCTCTTATCCGGACCCGCTGTCCCCTTGGGGGCGGGCAGCGGTCTGCCTGCTAGATTGGCGGGTATGACACTGGACTTTTCTCAACCTCTAACCGAACGCACGCCCCGCGTAGTCAAGGCCGCGAAGCTCCACCGCGCCGCGGCCCGGCGGAAGGCCGGCGCCTTCCTCATCGAAGGAGAAAACGCCGTCGATGCCGCCGTGTCCACCGGCGCGGCCACCGACGTCTTCGCCACCGAGAAGGCCGCGGAGCGTTTCGCGGAGATCCTGACCGCCGCCGGCTACATGGACGTCTACGTGCACCCGATTACGGACAAGGCCGCCAAGTCGCTGTCCGACACCGCGACCACCACCGGCCTTTTCGCCGTGTGCCGGCCGGTGCTGTGGTCGGCCGGCAAGATCTTGGCGGGCAAGCCCTCGCTGGTCTCGGTGCCGGTGCTGACCAGCGAGCCGGGAAATGCGGGCACTCTCATCCGCACCTCGGACGCCATGGGTGCCGACGGGGTCATCTTCGCCGGCGAGACCGTCGACCCGCTGGGCTGCAAGGTGGCGCGGGCCTCGGCCGGCTCCGTCTTCCACGTGCCGGTGGCCCGCGAGACCAACGTCAAGGACGTGCTCGGCCAGCTGCGCTCCCATGACCTACAGATCCTGGCTACCGCTGCGGATGGGGAGGCCGATCTCGCGGACGTGGACCTTTCGCAGCCGACGGCCTGGCTGTTCGGTAACGAGGCCCACGGGCTGGGGCGGGACCTATTGGACCAGGCGGATCTACGGGTGCGGATCCCGATTCGGGGCCGCGCCGAGTCCCTCAACCTCGCGACCGCCGCCAGCATCTGCCTCTACGAGTCCGCCAAGGCGCAGGGCTAGCCCGAGCTAACCCGTGCTCGCCGGGTTAGCTCAGGGGATAAAATTGCCGCCCCGGCGCCGGTGGGTACGGCTTAAGCGGGTAACATAGCCTGCGTTAGTTTAAGCGTGAGAAGAAGGTTGAAGCGACGTGTCAGATACCCCCGAGATTGAATTGACAGAGGTGGCCTTGGCCGCGGCCGCAGACCAGGCCATCGCCGCGTTTGAGGGAGCCGAGGACCTGGCCGGGCTGGCGCAGGCGCATCGGGAGCACTTGGGCGAGCAGGGATATATCCCGCAGGCCCGCAAGTCCTTGGGATCGCTACCGAAGGAGCAGCGCAAGGACGCCGGCAAGGCTGTCAACATGGCGCGCGGCAAGGCCGAGAAGCGCTACGCGCAGCTGAAGAAGGAGCTCGAAGAGCGCGCCCGCCAGGAACAGCTGGTCGCGGAGACGGTGGACGTGACTATCCCGACCACCCGCGCCCAGACCGGTGCTCTGCACCCGATTACGGCTCTATCCGAGCGGATCGCCGATATTTTCGTCGGCATGGGGTGGGAGATCGCCGACGGGCCCGAGGTCGAGGCCGAGTACTTCAACTTCGACGCGCTGAACTTCAAGCCGGATCACCCAGCCCGCACGCTGCAGGACACCTTCCACGTCTCCGTGGAAGACTCCAAGCAGGTGCTGCGCACGCACACCTCGCCGGTGCAGGTCCGCACCATGCTGGACCGCGACGTCCCGCTGTATATCGCCTGCCCGGGCCGCGTGTTCCGCACCGACGAGCTGGATGCCACCCACACCCCGGTCTTCCACCAGGTCGAGGGTCTGGCCGTCGACAAGGGCCTGACGATGGCCCACCTGCGCGGCACCCTGGACCACCTGGCCCAGGTGCTCTTCGGGCCGGAGACCAAGACCCGCATGCGCACGAACTACTTCCCGTTCACCGAGCCGTCGGCCGAGGTCGACGTGTGGTTCCCGAACAAGAAGGGTGGCGCCGGCTGGATCGAGTGGGGCGGCTGCGGCATGGTCAACCCGAGCGTGCTGCGCGCCGTCGGGGTCGACCCGGCCGAGTACACCGGCTTCGCCTTCGGCATGGGGCTGGAGCGCACCCTGCAGTTCCGCAACGGGCTGTCCGACATGCGCGACATGGTCGAAGGCGACGTCCGCTTCACCCTCCCGTTCGGAATCCAGGCTTAGGCCGCTACCCAGACTCTTAGAAAGGAAGAATTCACCACATGCTTATTTCGCAAGGCTGGGTAACCCGCGTGCTTGGCACCCAGAACCCGGACTGGTCGGTCAGCTCCGAGGAGCTCGACAGCGGCTTCGTGCGCGTCGGCTTCGAGACTGAGGGCTACGCTGCGCTGCCCGAATCGACCGGCCCGCTGGTCATCGGCCGGGTCGAGGAGATCGAGGAGCTGACCGGCTTCAAGAAGCCGATCCGCTACTGCCAGGTCAACGTGGGCGAGGCCAACGGCACCGGCGAGCTGCAGGGGATCATCTGCGGCGCCCGTAACTTCCGCGAGGGCGACTACGTGGTCGTCGCGCTGCCCGGCTCGGAGCTGCCCGGCGGCTTCCAGATCGCCGCGCGCGAGACCTACGACCACATCTCCAACGGCATGCTGGCCTCGGCCGCGGAGCTGGGCTTCGGCGAGAATGCTGACGGCATCATCACCCTTGGCGAGAAGGCCGGCCCTGTCGGCCGCGACGCCCGCGAGGTTATCGGCCTGGACGAAACCGTCTTCGACGTCAACATCACCCCAGATCGCGGCTACGCGCTGTCGGTGCGTGGCCTGGCCCGCGAGGTGGCCTCCGCCTTCGACTCCGACTACCGCGACCTAGCCGAGGACCCGGCCGCCGCGGGCATCGATACCGCCAACGTACCGGCGGCCGACGATGCCGCCGGCGCGCTGCCGGTCGACCTGCGGGAGGAGACCAAGGCCCAGCGCTTCGGCCTGCGCAAGGTCAGCGGCATCGATCCGCAAGCGCGCACCCCGTTCTGGCTGGAGCGCGAGCTGATGCTCTCCGGCCAGCGCAGCGTCAACCTGCCGACCGACGTCACCAACTACCTCATGTTGCTGCTGGGCTCGCCGATGCACGCCTTCGACGCCAACCAGGTCTCCGGCGGGCTGGTTATTCGCAACGCCGAAGCGGGGGAGAGCTTCCAGACCCTGGACCACGTCGACCGCACCCTGGACGCCGAGGACGTCGTTATCTGCGACGACAACGGCATCCAGTCCCTGGCCGGCGTGATGGGCGGAACCACCTCGGAGATTTCAGACGAGACCACCGACGTCATCTTCGAGGCCGCGATCTGGGATCCGATCACCGTGGCGCGTACCTCCCGCCGCCACAAGCTGTCCTCGGAGTCCTCCCGCCGCTTCGAGCGCGGCGTGGATCCGGCACTGACCGAGGTGGCCCTGGACTACGCCTGCGCGCTGCTGCAGCAGCTAGCCGGCGGCACCATCGAGGCCGGCCGCACCCTTATCGGCGAGGTCCAGCAGCCGGCCGCCATCGAGCTTCCGGTGGATATGCCCGGCCGCTACGCCGGCGTCGACTACTCCCGCGAGACCGTCGTTAACCGTCTCCAGGAGGTCGGCTGCCAGGTCGAGGACGCGGATTCCGAGACCTTGTCGGTTATCCCGGCTACCTGGCGCACGGACATCGGCATGGACGTCGACCTCATCGAGGAGGTCCTGCGCCTGGAAGGCCTGGCTGACATCCCGTCCATCCTGCCGACCCCGCGCGGCGGCCGCGGCCTGACCCCGGCGCAGAAGCGCCGCCGGGCGATCGGGCACAGCCTGGCCTACTCCGGCTACGCGGAGATCATCCCGTCGCCGTTCGTGTCCAACGACACCTTCGACGTGTGGGGGCTGGCTGCCGACGATGCCCGCCGCCAGACCGTCGCCGTGCAGAACCCGCTGGAGGCCGACAAGGCCCAGCTGTCGACGACCCTGCTGCCGAACATGCTGGAAGCCCTCAACCGCAACGTCTCCCGCGGCCAGTCCAACCTGCGCCTCTACGGCCTGCAGCAGGTCTCCTTCCGCCGCGCGGATGCCACCCCGATGCCCTCGGTCGCCTCCCGCCCGGACGAGGAGACGCTGGCCGAGCTGCTGGGCACCCTGCCGGAGCAGCCGCTGCACGTGGCCACCGTCTCCGCGGGCTTCGCGGACAACCCGGGCCCGTGGGGCGAGGGCCGTGCCTACACCTACGCGGACGCCATCGAGTCCGCCCGCGTCGTTGCCCGCGCGGCCGGCGTGGAGCTGGACGTGGAGGCCGCTAGCGAGCTGCCGTGGCACCCGGGTCGCTGCGCCGCGCTGAAGGTGGGCGAGAAGGTTGTCGGTTACGCCGGCGAGCTGCACCCGCAGGTGTTGGAGAAGCTAGGCGCGCCGGAGCGCACCTGCGCCATGGAGTTGGACGTCACGGCCCTGCCGTTGGACGAGCGTTTCCCGGCGCCGGTGCTCTCGGCGTTCCCGGCACTGCACCAGGACATCGCCCTAACCGTCGCCGAGGACGTGCCGGCCGAAAAGGTCCGCCGCGTCATTGCACAGGGCGCGGGAGAGCTGCTCGAGTCCGTGGAGCTCTTCGACGTCTTCCGCGGTGAGCAGCTGGGCCAGAACAAGAAGTCCCTCGCCTTCAAGCTGCTCTTCCGCGCCCCGGACCGCACGCTGACCGACGAAGAGGTCAACGCGCACCGCGAGGCCGCAGCCGCCTTGGCCGAGCAGGAACTGGGCGCCCAGATCCGCGCCTAAGGCCACGCCCGTACCTACCCCCGCCGCACCCAGCGGTGGGGGTTATGCATTTTCGGGGGTAGTAGAAACCTTAGAAAACGGGAAATATCCCGGAATTACGGTGCATAACTTACGTTCGGCTGCATATTTAAGTATGCTCGCCGCTATGAGTATTCACGTCGCACTAGCTGGCGCCACCGGGTACGCCGGTGGCGAAATCCTCCGCCTCCTGCTGTCACACCCCGCGTACCGCCGTGGCGACCTGACCATCGGTTCGTTGTGCGCGCACTCTCAGGCCGGGGCATCTGTGGCCGAGTCCCTCCCGCACCTGCCCGAGCTGTCCGACCGCACACTGGAGGACACGACCGTCCAGAACCTGGCTGGCCACGACGTCGTCTTCCTGGCTCTGCCGCACGGTCACTCGGCCGCCCTGGCCCAGCAGCTGCCGGACGAGGTCCTGGTCATCGACTGCGCCGCCGACTTCCGGCTGAAAGACTCGGCCGCCTGGGATACCTACTACGGCACAGAGCACGCCGGGCCGTGGCCCTACGGCCTGCCGGAGCTGCCCGGCCACCGGGAGGCCATCGCGGGCGCGCGCCGCGTGGCCGTGCCGGGGTGTTTCCCCACGGCTGTCACCTTGGCGGCCGTCCCGGCGCTGCAGGGCGGCACCGTGGAGCCGCACTTCGACGTCGTGGCCGTCACCGGACTGTCGGGGGCGGGCAAGAAGGCCGCGGTGGCCTTTAGTGGCTCCGAGACCATCGTCAACGTCAAGGCCTACAGCCCCGGCGGTACCCACCGGCACACCCCGGAAATGGTCCAAAACCTCTCCGAGCTCGTGCCCGGCGTGACCGTCAGCTTCACCCCGGTGCTCGCCCCTATGACGCGGGGAATCCTGGCCACGGTGAGCGCCCGGCTGGCCGCCGGCGCCGCAGAGGACGCCGCCGCCGTCGAGGACGCTGCCCGGCGCGCCTACGCAGCGGCGTATGCGGACGAGGCGTTCTGCCAGCTTCTTCCGCAGGGTATCCAGCCGCAGGTCAAGCACGTCGTCGGATCCAACTTCGCCCAGATCCAGGTCCACGTCGACGCGGTGGCGCGCCGCCTGATCATGACCTGCGCCATCGACAACCTGACCAAAGGCACCGCCGGGGCCGCAGTGCAGTGCCTCAACCTCGCTCTGGGCTGGGAGGAAACCGCCGGGCTGACCGGCACCGCCGTCCTGCCCTAGAGGCGGGTGAATCCTCCCCGCCGCCCCTTTCTTTCCCCAACCCTTTTAAGCACCTTTTAGGAGAACCCCATGCACACCCACACCCTAGAAACCGACGCCGCCCCGGACGAGTGCGGCGTCGTGACCCCGGCGGGCTTCAGCGCTTACGCTGCGACTGCCGGGCTCAAGCCCTCCGGCAAGCCCGACATGGCGCTGGTCGTCAACGAGGGCCCGTCCAGCGCGGCCGCCGCGGTCTTTACCCAGAACCAGGTCGTGGCCGCGCCCGTCAAGTACAGCCGGAAGGCCGTGGCCGACGGCAGCGTGCGGGCCGTGGTGATCAGCTCCGGTAACGCGAACGCCTGCAACGGCGCCCAGGGCGACAAGGACGCCCGGACCATGGCCCAGGAAACGGCTCAAGCCCTGGGGGTAGAGCCGCAGGAGGTGGTGGTCTGCTCGACTGGCATTATCGGCGAGCCGATGGACATGCCGGTGGTGGCCGGTGGCATCGACAAACTGGGCGCGCAGGCCGCCCAGGGGGCGGGCGCAACGCCGGAAGCGGCACAGCAGGCTGCGGAAGCCCTCATGACCACCGACACGGTGCCCAAGCAGGCCGCAGTTCAGCGCGAGGGCTGGTCCGTCGGCGCGATGGGCAAGGGCGTGGGCATGCTGGCGCCGTCACTGGCGACGATGCTTGCCGTTATCACCACCGACGCCGACGTCACCTCCGGGCAGCTAAAGACCGCGCTGGAGGCGGCGATGCCGCAGACCTTCAACACACTGGACATCGACGGCTCCACGTCTACCAACGACACGGTGGTGGCGCTGGCCTCGGGCCAGGCCGGCATTACCCCCGACCAGGCAGAGCTCAACGCCGCCATCCATGAAGTCTGCGCCGCGATCGCCGCGCAGATGCAGTCCGATGCCGAGGGTGTGACCAAGCGGGTGCAGATCACGGTCACCGGCGCCCAGGACGATGCCGCCGCGTTGGTCGCCGCGCGGACCCTGGGCCGGGACAACCTTTTCAAGTGTGCGATGTTCGGCTCCGATCCGAACTGGGGCCGGGTGCTGGCCGCCGTCGGCATGGCGCCGGTGGCGATGGACCCGGACGGCATCGCCGTGCGCTTCAACGGGCACGTGGTCTGCGAGAACACGACGGGCACGCCGACCGCGCGTGAGGTGGACCTGAGCGAGCCGGAAATCGACGTCGCCGTCGATCTGGGCACGGGCGGCGCGGGGCAGGCGACGGTGCGGACGACGGATCTCTCGCACGCCTACGTCGAGATCAACTCCGCCTACAGCTCCTAGGCTCAGTGGCTTCGAAAAAGCATTAACAAGGACTAGGGGAGAAGAAGAGCAATGAATAATCCCACTACGGACCGACTCAGCGACGGGCAGCGGGCCCAGATCCTGGCAGAGGCGCTGCCGTGGCTGAAACACTTCCGCGACAAGATCGTCGTGGTGAAATACGGCGGCAACGCCATGGTGGACGACGCGCTCAAGGAGGCCTTTGCTGCGGACATGGTCTTCCTGCGCACCGTGGGAGCCAAGCCCGTGGTCGTCCACGGCGGCGGGCCGCAGATCAACGCGATGCTGGAGCGCGTCGGGCTGCACGGCGAATTCCGCGGCGGCTTCCGGGTGACCACCCCGGAGGTCATGGAAGTCGTCCGCATGGTGCTTTTCGGCCAGGTCGGCCGGGAGCTGGTCAACCTCATCAACTCCCACGGGCCCTATGCGGTGGGCACCTCAGGGGAGGACGCCGGGCTGTTCCGGGCCCGTCGCCGCGAGGTCACCATCGACGGCAAGGGCTGCGACGTCGGCCTGGTCGGCGAGATCACCGAGGTCAACCCCGCGGCCGTGCGCGACATCATCGATGCCGGCCGTATCCCGGTGGTCTCGACCATCGCCCCGGGCGATAACGGGGAGGTCTACAACATCAACGCCGACATCGCCGCCGGCGAGTTGGCCGTCGGGCTGGGCGCGGAGCGCCTAGTCATGCTGACCAACGTCGAGGGCCTATACACCGACTACCCGGACCCGGACTCGCTGGTTTCGAAGCTAGAGTCCAGCTGGCTCCGCGAGATTTTGCCGCAGCTGGACGCCGGGATGATTCCGAAGATGGAGGCCTGCCTCAAGGCCGTGGAAGGCGGGGTGAAGGCGGCGCACGTCATCGACGGCCGACAGGCCCATACCGTGCTCCTGGAGCTGATGACCATGGGCGGCATTGGCACGATGGTGCTGCCCGACGATTACCAAATCAACAATTACCCGGCCGGAACGGTATTTAGGAAGGATGACGCGAAATGAGCACCACCCCGCACTGGAATGACGTCATGATGAACAACTACGGTACCCCGCCGCTGACCCTGCGCAGCGGGTCGGGTGCCTGGGTGACTGACGACGCCGGCAAGGACTACCTAGACCTGGTGGCGGGCATCGCCGTGAACGCGCTGGGGCACGCCCACCCGGACATCGTCGCCGCGGTGAGCGAGCAGATCGCGCGCCTGGGCCACGTGTCCAACCTGTGCGCCTCCGAGCCGACGCTCCAGGTGGCGGCCGCCCTGCGGGAGAAGGTGGGGGATGACAGCGCCCGGGTCTTTTTCTGCAACTCCGGCGCGGAGGCCAACGAGGCCGCCTTCAAGCTCGCGCGCCTGACCGGGCGCCGGCGGATTCTCGCCGCCCACGGTGGCTTCCACGGCCGGACCATGGGCTCGCTGGCGCTGACGGGCCAGCCGGACAAGCAGCGCGCCTTCCGTCCGCTGCCCGGCGGGGTGGAGTTTTTCACCTACAACGACATCGACTACCTGCGCACCCTGGTAGAGCAGGACCCGGCCGACACGGCCGCCATCATCCTCGAGCCCGTCCAGGGCGAGGTCGGCGTTGTCCCCGCCACGCCGAAATTCCTGCGCGCCGCCCGCGCACTCTGCGACGAGCACGGCATCCTGCTGGTTATCGACGAGGTGCAGACCGGCATCGGCCGAACGGGCTCGTTCTTCTGCCACCAGCAGGCGGGCATCCAGCCGGACGTCATCACTCTGGCCAAGGGACTGGGCGGCGGGCTGCCGATGGGGGCGACGATTGCCCGGGGCAAGGCGGCCGAGCTGTTCGCGCCCGGTTCCCACGGCACGACCTTCGGTGGCAACCCCGTGGTCGCGGCCGCGGCCCGGGTGGTCATCGACCACGTCGACGAGATTTTCTGCCAGCGCGTCCAGGACGCCGGGGCCGCCCTACGCGAGGGCCTGACCGCCCTGGAGCAGGTGGACTGCGTGCGCGGCCAGGGCCTGTTGCTGGGCGTCGTGCTCAACCAGCCGCTGGCCAAGCAGGCCGTGCAGGCCGGCTACGCCCACGGCCTGCTGCTCAACGCCCCGAACGAGCACGTGCTGCGCCTGTGCCCGCCGCTGGTCATCACCGACGCCGACATCGACTTCGCGGTCACCGGGATTGCCGAGATCCTGGGCGGGCTCAGCAAATAACGGAAGCGCGTCGCCGCGCGTCCCTGCGGATTATGCATGCGGGGCTATAAAATAAGATCCAAGACACACCGAAAGGACAACCAACTAGATGACTACTAGCGCACAGCTTCGGCACTTCCTGGCCGATGATGACCTGAGCCCGCAGGAGCAGGCCGAGGTGTTAAACCTGGCCCTTAAAATGAAGAAGGACCCGTACGGCTATCGGCCCCTGGAGGGCCCGCAGACCGTCGCGGTGCTTTTCGATAAGACCTCGACGCGCACGCGCTTTTCCTTCGGCGCCGGAGTGCCGCAGCTGGGCGGCCACGCGGTGGTCTCGGACACCTCGGAAACCCAGATCGGCAAGGGCGAGTCCATTCAGGACACCGCCGCGGTGATGTCGCGGTTTGTCTCCGCCATCGTCTGGCGCACCTTTGCCCACCAGAACCTGGTGGACATGGTAGAAACCGCCACGGTCCCGGTGATTAACGCCCTGTCGGACGATCTGCACCCGTGTCAGATTTTGGCCGACCTTGTGACCTGCGCCGAGAACTTCGGCGGGGTAGACAACCTGCGCGAGAGGAAGGCGGTTTATTACGGAGACGGTGCCAACAACATGGCCAACTCCTACCTGCTGGGCTTTGCCACGGCCGGCATGGATATCACCATCTGCTCGCCGGCGCAGTTCCAGCCGGAGCAGCGCTTCGTCGACCGGGCGCGCGCTCGGGCGGAGGCCACCGGTGCTAACGTCGTTGTCAGCGATGACGTTGCGGCCGGGGCCGGTGCCGACGTGGTGATCACCGATACCTGGGTCTCCATGGGCCAGGAGGGCGATGGCAAGGACCGGCGCACCCCGTTCCTGCCGTACCAGGTCAACGATGAGGTCATGGCGGCTGCGGCCGACGACGCCATCTTCCTGCACTGCTTGCCGGCCTACCGCGGCAACGAGGTCACCGCCGAGGTGATCGACGGCCCGGCTTCCCGCGTCATCGACGAGGCCGAAAACCGGATGCACGCCCAGAAGGCGCTGCTGACGTGGTTGTTGGAACGAAAGGACAGCTAGATACATGACCGTGCCGAGTACCCGGAACGCGCGTCAAGCCAAAATCCTGGAAATCCTGGGAAAGACCCGGGTGACCAGCCAGGTGCAGCTTTCCGATCTGTTGCTGGACGAGGGAATCGACATCACCCAGGCGACGCTGTCGCGCGATCTGGACGAGCTAGGTGCTAAGAAGGTCAAGCGCGACGGCGGGCGTTCCTTCTACAAGGTCGGCGGGGAGCACGAGGACTTCGACGACCAGGTCAACGGGCCCCGGGAGAAGCTGCGCCGCATGGTCGACGAGCTGGTGGTCTCCCACGACCATTCCGGCAATATCGCCATGCTCCGCACTCCGGCGGGCGCGGCTCAGTACCTGGCCAGCTTCATCGACCGCGTGGGCCTGCCGGATGTCGTCGGGTGCATTGCCGGCGACGACACGGTCTTCGTCTTGGCGCGCGAGCCGGTGGCCGGCAAGCAGCTGGGGGAGCGCCTGACCGGGCGCAGCTCCGCGAGCGAGTAGCGCCGGCGCAGCAGCGCCAGGGGTGACACGCGGGGTGGGGGAGTTTCTTCCCCGCGCTCCCGGTGTATAATATTTATCCAGATGAATTAATTGCAGACAACCGTTCTCAAGAAGGAGAAGATTCGCAATGAGTGCACGCGTAGTGCTGGCCTATTCCGGCGGCCTGGACACCTCGGTGGCCATCCCGTACCTGGCCAAGATGACCGGCGGCGACGTCGTCGCGGTGTCCCTAGACCTTGGCCAGGGTGGGGAAGACATGGAGTCGGTCCGACAGCGCGCCCTGGACTGTGGCGCCGTCGAATCCATCGTCATCGACGCGAAGGACGAGTTCGCCGAGGAGTATTGTCTGCCGACCATCCAGGCCAACGGCATGTACATGAAGCAGTACCCGCTGGTTTCCGCCATCTCCCGCCCGCTCATCGTCAAGCACCTGGTCGAGGCCGCCCAGGAGCACGGTGGCACCCACGTCTCCCACGGCTGCACCGGTAAGGGTAACGATCAGGTGCGCTTCGAGGTCTCCTTCCGCGCCCTGGATCCGTCGCTGGAGATCATCGCCCCGGCCCGTGACTACGCCTGGACCCGCGACAAGGCCATCGCCTTCGCCGAGGAAATCGACCTGCCGATCGAGCAGTCCGCTTCCTCGCCGTTCTCCATCGACCAGAACGTTTGGGGCCGCGCCGTAGAGACCGGCTTCCTCGAGGATCTGTGGAACCCGCCGACAAAGGACCTCTACGCCTACACCGAGGATCCGGGCCTGGGCAACGCCCCGGACGAGGTCGTGATCTCCTTCGAGAAGGGCAAGCCGGTGGCCATCGACGGCCAGCCGGTGACCGTCCTGGAGGCAATCGAGCAGATGAACCAGCGCGCCGGCGCCCAGGGCATTGGCCGCCTGGACATGGTCGAGGACCGCCTGGTGGGCATCAAGTCCCGCGAGGTCTACGAGGCCCCGGGCGCGATAGCGCTCATCAAGGCCCACGAGGCTCTGGAGGACGTCACCGTCGAGCGCGAGCTGGCCCGCTACAAGCGGCTCACCGACGCCCGCTGGTCCGAAGAGGTCTACGACGGCCTCTGGTTCTCCCCGCTGAAGAAGGCGTTGGACCAGTTCATCCAGTCCTCCCAGGAGAACGTCACCGGCGACATCCGCATGGTCATGCACGCTGGTTCCATCGTGGTCAACGGTCGCCGCTCGGGCCAGTCCCTGTACGACTTCGACCTGGCCACCTACGACACCGGCGACGCCTTCGACCAGACCGCGGCGAAGGGCTTCGTGCAGCTGCACGGCCTGTCTACGCAGATCTCCAACCAGCGCGACCGGGACGGCGGCTTCCGCACGGGGGCGAAGTAGATGCAGCCGCACAAGACGAACGAGGGCGCCCTCTGGGGCGGCCGGTTCTCCGGCGGGCCTTCTGAGGCGATGTTTGCCCTCAGCGTGTCCACGCACTTCGACTGGGTCCTAGCGCCCTACGACGTGCTGGCCTCCCAGGCGCATGCGCGCGTCCTGCACAAGGCCGGCCTGCTCAGCGACGCCGACTTCGAGACCATGATTTCCGGCCTCCAGCAGCTGGGCGAGGACGTCGCCTCTGGCGAGTTCACGCCGAACGCCCACGACGAGGACGTCCACGGCGCCATGGAGCGCGGGCTCATCGAGCGCGTCGGCCCCGAGGTGGGTGGCCGGCTGCGTGCGGGCCGCTCCCGCAACGACCAGGTTGCGACCCTGTTCCGCATGTGGGTCCGCGACGCCATCCGCGACATCACGGCGCAGATCACCGAGCTGGTCGACGCCCTGGTCGAGCAGGCGGGCGCGCACCCGGAGGCGATCATGCCGGGCAAGACCCACTCGCAGGCCGCCCAGCCCATCCTGCTGGCCCACGAGCTGCTGGCCCACGCCCAGCCGCTGCTGCGCGACATCGAGCGCTTCCAAGACCTCGACAAGCGCCTGGCGATTTCTCCCTACGGCTCCGGCGCCCTGGCGGGCTCGTCGCTGGCGCTGGATCCGGAGGCTATCGCCGCGGAGCTAGGCTTCGACGCGGCGGCGGAGAACTCGCTGGATGCGACCGCCTCGCGCGACTTTGCCGCGGAGACCGCCTACGTACTCACGCAGACGGCCATCGACATGTCGCGCCTGGCCGAGGAGATCATCTACTGGTGCACGCCGGAATACGGCTACGTCAGCTTGGATGATGCCTGGTCGACGGGCTCATCCATCATGCCGCAGAAGAAGAACCCGGACGTCCCCGAGCTCACCCGCGGCAAGACCGGCCGGCTGATCGGCAACTTGACGGGCCTGCTGGCCACGCTCAAGGCGCAGCCGCTGGCCTATAACCGCGACCTGCAGGAGGACAAGGAGCCGATCGTTGACTCGGTCGCCCAGCTCAACCTGCTGCTGCCGGCGATGACGGGCCTGGTGAGCACCCTGGTCTTCCACGAGGACCGGATACGGGAGCTCGCCCCGCGCGGGTTTACGCTCGCCACCGACCTGGCCGAGTGGATGGTGCGCCAGGGCGTGCCCTTCCGCCAGGCGCACGAGGCTTCGGGCGAATGCGTGCGCATCGCTGAGGAGCGCGGCGTCGAACTCATCGATCTCACCGACGCGGAGCTGGCCGGGGTCCACGAGGCCCTCACGCCGGAGGTACGCGAGGTGCTGACCATCGATGGTGCGGTCGCCTCCCGCTCTACCAAGGGCGGCACCGCGGGCGTGCGCGTGACAGAGCAGCGCGAGCTGGTCGCCCAGCGTAACTCCCAGGCGAAGACCTGGGCGGAGACGCCGGTGATCCTCGGCGTCCAGAAATAGCACCGGCTAGCTTCCTCAGCCACCACTAACGAACCGGCGCGGCTTGGTTGTCTCCTGCGGGAGGCGGCAAGGCCGCGCCGGTTTTTGGATCGGCGGGGGAGCGGCCTACCTCTTTCGGGGCTAGTGATTTTCTCGGTATGGTGTTTTGTTTTCTGTGGTGGCGGGGTTGTGTCCGGGGATAGTCTGGGAAAAGAGACTTGAGTAGATGCTGCCAGTCACACCTTCCAAAAGTGTGTACTACGATTCACTCGAGCGGATGTGATCCGTGCTACTTAATCGTGGACAGATTTAGAAAGCCAACCTATGACAACCAATCCAACGGGCTCCGAGTCAGCCCCCCACGAGGCAGAACGCAACGTCTATGCCTCCGAGGACCATGGCTTGCAACAGGGGATGGGTAACCGCCAGCTCCAGATGATTGCCATCGGTTCCGCCATCGGTACCGGCCTCTTGCTGGGTACCGGTTCGCGCCTCGAGCAGGCCGGCCCCTCCCTGGCCGTGCTCTACCTCATCTGCGGTATGTTCGGCTACGTCATCCTGCGCTCGCTCGGCGAGCTCATCGTCTACCGCCCGAGCTCCGGCTCGTTCGTGTCTTATGCCCGTGAGTTCTACGGGGAGAAGACTGCGTTCGTGACCGGCTGGCTCTATTGGGGCAACTGGGCTATGACCTTGGTTGCCGACGCCACGGCCGTGGCCCTCTATATCAAGTGGTTCTCGCAGTACACCCACTGGATCGAGGACATCCCGCAGTGGGTGCTGGCACTGCTGGTCATCGGCGGCATCCTGCTGTTCAACATGATGTCGGTCAAGATTTTTGGCGAGCTCGAGTACTGGTTCTCCATGATCAAGGTCGTTGCGCTGCTCATCTTCATGCTGGTGGCGATCGGCGTGGTCATCTTCGGCCACCCGAGCGGCGACCCGACTGGCTTCAGCCTGATTTCTGATGCCGGTGGCTGGCTGCCGAACGGCTTCATCCCGGCCATCATCGTCATCCAGGGCGTGGTCTTCGCCTACGCCGGCATTGAGCTGGTCGGTACCACCAGTGGCGAGACCAAGGACGTCGAGAAGCACATCCCACGCGCGGTCAACAACGTCCTGATCCGCATCCTGGTCTTCTACTTCGGCTCCGTGCTGCTGCTGACCCTGGTCCTGCCGTACACCGAATACATCGCGAACGTCTCGCCGTTCGTGACCTTCTTCGAGTCCCTGGGCATCGCGGTTGCGGCCCCAATCTTCCAGCTGGTGGTCATAACCGCGGCGATCTCCTCACTGAACGCCGGCCTGTACTCGACCGGCCGCATCATGTACAACATGTCGACCGCTGGCTCCGGCCCGAAGTTCGGCGCCCGGATGTCCAAGTCGGGTGTGCCCTACGGCGGCATCGTCATGGCAGCCTTCGTGGGCCTGGCGGGCGTGTTCCTGAACTTCATCGTCCCGGAGGCGGCCTTCGAAATCGTGCTGAACCTGGCGGCGCTGGGCACGCTGGCATCGTGGGCAGCAATCGCCCTGGCACACCTGAAGTTCGTGCGCCTGTCCAAGAGCGGACGCTACACGCGGCCGGGATACCGCTCGCCCTTCGGCGCGGTCGGGGACTGGGCCACCCTGATCTTCATCGGCGTGGTCATCGTCCTGATGGCCTTCGACTACCCGATCGGCACCTACGCTCTGGGCGCCTCCATCCTGCTCATCCCGATCTTCATGGTGATGTGGTTCGCCTGGCGCGACCGCATCCGGGCCATCGCGGATGAGCGCCGCGCCAAGCACCTGCCGACGTCCAGCTTCCCGGCTGCCCCGCAGACGGACTTGCGCCCGCGCAACCAAAAGTAGGTAGGCTCTCTAACGGTTAGAACTGAGCGTTGGGATACAGGCCGGCGCTCAGTGGAACGGCATCGTTTATTACGAAAGGAAGATTTAGAAACAATGGTCAAATTCGTCGACGTAGAGAACATGGCGCGCTGGATTCAGCGCGACGGCGTGGAAAACATCATCACCGGCATGGTCGAGTACCTCGAGAACGACTACCGCCGCTGGGAGCGCTTCGACAAGATTCCGCGCGTGGCCTCCCACACCCCGTTCGGCGTTATCGAGCTCATGCCGACCTCGGACGGCGAGGAGTACTCCTTCAAGTTCGTCAACGGCCACCCGTCCAACCCGGCCCGCGGCTTCCAGACCGTGACCGCCTTCGGTGTTCTCGCCGATGTGGACAATGGTTACCCGACCTTCGAGGCAGAGATGACGCTGCTGACCGCGCTGCGCACGGCTGCGACCTCCGCGATGGTGGCCAAGTACCTGGCCCGCAAGGACTCCAAGCGCATGGCCATGGTGGGCGCCGGTTCCCAGTCCGAGTTCCAAGCCCTCGGCTTCCGCGGTGTGCTGGGCATCGAGGACATCACCATCTACGACATCGACCCAGACGCCGTGGAGAAGTTCAAGCGCAACCTGGAGCCGCTCGGTTTCAACATCACCGCCTGCAACAGCGTCGATGAGGCCGTGCTGGGCGCCGACATCATCACCACCTGCACCGCGGACAAGGCCCAGAACCAGATTCTGGCCGAGCGCCACGTCGCCCCGGGCGTGCACCTCAACGCCGTCGGCGGCGACTGCCCGGGCAAGACCGAGCTGGAGGCCTCCATCCTGGACAAGTCCAAGGTCTTCGTTGAGTTCCCGGAGCAGACCCGCATCGAGGGCGAAATCCAGCAGATGCCGGAGGACTTCCCCGTAACGGAGTTCTACCAGGTCCTGACGGGCCAGGCGACCGGCCGCGATGACGACGAGCAGATTACGCTCTTCGACGATGTGGGATTCGCCATCAACGACTTCTCCGCGCTGCGCTACCTCCGCGACGCGGTCAAGGGCACCGACCTGGAAACTGACATCGACATCATCGCCAACCCGGACGATCCGAAGGATCTGTTCTCCCTCGTGGCGAACGTTCCCTCCCTGATCTAGCCCGCTGCGCACGCGCCTAAAGCTTGCGCGCGCTAGGCTTCGCCCCGCCTCCCCGCGGTTTCGCACCGCTGGGGAAGCGGGGCTTTGTCGCGTCCGAGGGCGCCACCAGCAAACCGCAGCGGAGGATTCGCCGCCAAAAAAGGCGGGGCCAAGCCCGCAGGGTGGAAGCGCAACGGGTACTATGAGGGCCATGAGTTGTGACCCCGCCCTCCTAGACATCTTGGTTTGTCCGCAGGATAAAGGCCCGTTGGAGTATATCGAGGACCAGCAGGTCCTAGTAAACAACCGCTTGGGGATCGCCTATCCCATCGAAGACGGCATCCCAGTCATGCTGGCCGATGAGGCCAAGGAATGGCCGGCCTAGGCCCGGCTTCAGCGGCACCCCGAAACCAAAACTAAGAAGAGATCGACTAGAAGGACGACGATTTTCATGAATATCATCGATGAGTTGCAATGGCGCGGGCTGATCAACCAGTCCACGGATCTTGACGCCCTGCGCGAGGCCTGCGAGCAGCCCATCACCCTGTACTGCGGCTTCGACCCGACCGGCGACTCCTTGCACGCCGGCCACCTGGTCCCGATGATCATGCTGCGCCGCTTCCAAGAAGCCGGCCATCACCCGCTGGCTCTGGCTGGTGGCGCCACCGGCTTCATCGGCGATCCGCGCGACGTCGGCGAGCGTTCCATGCTCTCGGAGGACGTCATCGAAAAGAACCTCGAAGCAATCAAGGGCCAGCTGCGTCGCTTTGTCGATTTCGACGGCGAGAACGCCGCAACCCTGGTCAACAACGCTGACTGGACGATGAACATGTCGGTCATCGACTTCCTCCGCGACGTGGGCAAGAACTTCTCGCTGAACACAATGTTGGATCGCGACACCGTCAAGCGCCGCCTGGAGGCCGACGGCATTTCCTACACCGAGTTCTCCTACATGCTGCTGCAGTCGAACGACTACGTGCAACTGCGCCGCAATTACGACTGCGTCCTGCAGATCGGCGGCGGAGACCAGTGGGGCAACATCGTCTCCGGCGTGGACCTGAACCGCCGTGTTGACGGGGCCAAGGTGCACGGCCTGACCGTACCGCTGGTCACCGACGCCAGCGGTCAGAAGTTCGGCAAGTCCACCGGTGGCGGCAAGCTCTGGCTGGACGCGGAAAAGACCTCGCCGTACTCCTGGTACCAGTACTTCCTGAACGCCGGCGACTCCGTGGTTATCGACTACCTACGCTGGTTTACCTTCCTGCCCCAGGATGAGATCGCCGGTTACCAGGAGAAGGTAGAAACCGAGCCGTACAAGCGTGAGGCCCAGCGCCGGCTCGCCCAGGAGATGACCGACCTGGTCCACGGTAAGGAAGCCACTAAGTCCGTGGAGCTCGCCGCCCAGGCGCTGTTCGGAAAGGCCAGCCTGACGGAGCTGGACGAGGAGACCTTGCGCGGCGCTCTGTCCGAGACCGAGGTTGCTGAGATCGAGGCCGGCCAGCCGCGTACCATCGTGGACCTACTGGTTGCCAGCGGCTTAGCCGAATCGAAGGGCGCGGCCCGCCGCACCATTAAGGAGGGCGGCGCCTACGTCAACAACGAGCGAGTCGAAGACTCCGAATGGGAACCGTCCGACAGCGATCTGTTGCACGGAGCATGGTTGGTCCTGCGACGCGGCAAGAAGAACTTCGCCGGCGCCAAGTTCGTCTAAAACTTCGGCTACGCAGTTACCGGTCCGCCACAAGTTAACCCGTCACCACTTGGTGGCGGGTGTTTGCCTGCCTAGCAGGGGATTTGTGGAAAATTGAAGGGGTGTGTAAATTGGTCCGAGTCGCCGCGAGAGCAGGTGACGGGGAGTTAAACTCCAGGTTGACTTTGGTTTAAAAGTTGGTCTAAGATTTAAATCCCAGTTACAAAGCACGAACTACGCTAGACAATAGCGCGGAACGGCTTTGCAACAGTGATGTTTGAGAACTCAATAGTGTGCCAATGTACTTTTTGCATTTGTGTGGATGGTTGTGTTGGTGTGTGCCGGATGGCGCTTTCAGTTGGGGTGTCATTGAAATATAATTGTTTCTTTCTGGCTGCATTGATGTGATTGTTCATGTTTTGTGAATTTTTCATTTTTTCTTTGTAGTAATTCTTTTTTGGTCAGTATGCAGCGCATGGTTTGTGTGTTGTGTGTTGGTTTTGTTTGTTAGGTTTGGGCTTTTCACGAGCCTTTTTGTGGAGAGTTTGATCCTGGCTCAGGACGAACGCTGGCGGCGTGCTTAACACATGCAAGTCGAACGGAAAGGCTTCAGCTTGCTGGAGTACTCGAGTGGCGAACGGGTGAGTAACACGTGGGTGATCTGCCCTGCACTTCGGGATAAGCCTGGGAAACTGGGTCTAATACCGGATAGGACCGCACTTTGGTGTGTGTGGTGGAAAGTTTTTTCGGTGTAGGATGAGCCCGCGGCCTATCAGCTTGTTGGTGGGGTAATGGCCTACCAAGGCGGCGACGGGTAGCCGGCCTGAGAGGGTGGACGGCCACATTGGGACTGAGATACGGCCCAGACTCCTACGGGAGGCAGCAGTGGGGAATATTGCACAATGGGCGGAAGCCTGATGCAGCGACGCCGCGTGGGGGATGACGGCCTTCGGGTTGTAAACTCCTTTCGCCAGGGACGAAGCGTTTTGTGACGGTACCTGGATAAGAAGCACCGGCTAACTACGTGCCAGCAGCCGCGGTAATACGTAGGGTGCGAGCGTTGTCCGGAATTACTGGGCGTAAAGAGCTCGTAGGTGGTTTGTCGCGTCGTCTGTGAAATTCCGGGGCTTAACTCCGGGCGTGCAGGCGATACGGGCAGGCTTGAGTACTGTAGGGGTAACTGGAATTCCTGGTGTAGCGGTGAAATGCGCAGATATCAGGAGGAACACCGATGGCGAAGGCAGGTTACTGGGCAGTTACTGACGCTGAGGAGCGAAAGCATGGGTAGCGAACAGGATTAGATACCCTGGTAGTCCATGCCGTAAACGGTGGGCGCTAGGTGTGAGACCCTTCCACGGGTTTTGTGCCGTAGCTAACGCATTAAGCGCCCCGCCTGGGGAGTACGGCCGCAAGGCTAAAACTCAAAGGAATTGACGGGGGCCCGCACAAGCGGCGGAGCATGTGGATTAATTCGATGCAACGCGAAGAACCTTACCTGGGCTTGACATATTTAGGTTCGCGGCAGAGATGTCGTTTCCCTTTGTGGCCTTTATACAGGTGGTGCATGGTTGTCGTCAGCTCGTGTCGTGAGATGTTGGGTTAAGTCCCGCAACGAGCGCAACCCTTGTCTTATGTTGCCAGCATTTGGTTGGGGACTCATGAGAGACTGCCGGGGTTAACTCGGAGGAAGGTGGGGATGACGTCAAATCATCATGCCCCTTATGTCCAGGGCTTCACACATGCTACAATGGTCAATACAATGCGTTGCGACACTGTGAGGTGGAGCTAATCGCTTAAAGTTGGCCTTAGTTCGGATTGGGGTCTGCAACTCGACCCCATGAAGTCGGAGTCGCTAGTAATCGCAGATCAGCAATGCTGCGGTGAATACGTTCCCGGGCCTTGTACACACCGCCCGTCACGTCATGAAAGTTGGTAACACCCGAAGCCGGTGGCCCAAACGTGTTAGGGAGCCGTCGAAGGTGGGATCGGCGATTGGGACGAAGTCGTAACAAGGTAGCCGTACCGGAAGGTGCGGCTGGATCACCTCCTTTCTAAGGAGTTTTCATTTATTGGCCCACGGTTGTGGGTGTTGGTGGCTGATGTGTCTGTGTATGGCACTGTCATCATTTGTTTAATCGGGTGGACGCATGCCCCCAGTGAATGAGGCTGGGTGCAATCATTCTTTTTCGCAAATGCTTATATTCCATGTGTTGGTTTGTTTTGGGTATGTTGGTGCATTGTTGGGTGTCTGGGGCATTAGTGTTGTCCTGGTGCTAACACACGACTAGCAGTTGGCCATGGTGTGGTTGGTTGTGGTGTGTGTTGGGTGTTGTGTGAGAACTGTATAGTGGACGCGAGCATGTACTGCATGTGAGCAACTGTTGTGGTTGTTTGTGTGTGGTGTGATGTGATTTCTTGTTTTTCTTAATTTTTGTGTGTTCACCCGCCATGAGGGCAGTCTTTGTGGGCTGTGTTTGTGGTGGTGTGTGTTCGTTGTGTGAAGGGCGCATGGTGGATGCCTTGGTATTGTGTGCCGATGAAGGACGTGTCAGGCTGCGTTAAGCCTCGGGGAGTTGTCAAGTAAGCGTTGATCCGAGGATGTCCGAATGGGGAAACCTGCCACTCGTTGTGGGGTGGTACCTGCCCATGAATTCATAGTGGGTGTGGGGGTTACGCGGGGAAGTGAAACATCTCAGTACCCGTAGGAGAGGAAAATAATAATGATTCTGCTAGTAGCGGCGAGCGAACGTGGATGAGGCTAAACCGTGTGTGTGTGATACTTGGTAGGGGTTGCGCATGCGGTGTTGTGGGGTTTCAACGTTGAAGTGTCTACCAGTGCTTCGTTGTGGTGTGTGTGTTAGCTGAATTGGCTTGGAATGGTCAACCGGAGTAGGTGAGAGTCCTGTAGGTGAAGGCATACTTGTCATGATTGTTGTTGTCCCCGAGTAGCAACGGGCTCGTGGAATCTGTTGTGAATCTGCCGGGACCACCCGGTAAGCCTAAATACGTGCAATAACCGATAGTGTATTGAGTACCGTGAGGGAATGGTGAAAAGTACCCCGGGAGGGGAGTGAAATAGTTCCTGAAACCATGTGCTTACAATCCGTCAGAGCACTTGTTTGTGTGTGATGGCGTGCCTTTTGAAGAATGAGCCTGCGAGTCAGCGGCATGTCGCGAGGTTAACCCGTGTGGGGTAGCCGTAGGGAAACCGAATCCTAATGGGGTGTTGTCAGTGGCATGTCCTGGACCCGAAGCGGGGTGATCTACCCATGGCCAGTGTGAAGCAGCTGTAAGAGGTTGTGGAGGCGCGAACCCACGTAGGTTGAAAACTGCGGGGATGAGTTGTGGGTAGGGGTGAAAGGCCAATCAAACTCCGTGATAGCTGGTTCTCCCCGAAATGCATTTAGGTGCAGCGTTACGTTTTTTAAGCCTAGTGGAGGTAGAGCTACTGGTTGGTTGAGCGGGACTACAATCTTAGCAACATCAGCCAAACTCCGAATGCCGCTAGTGTGTGCGTGGCAGTGAGACTGTGGGGGATAAGCTTCATAGTCGAGAGGGAAACAGCCCAGATCGCCGGTTAAGGCCCCTAAGGGTATGCTAAGTGGAAAAGGATGTGGGATCGCGAAGACAGCCAGGAGGTTGGCTTAGAAGCAGCCATCCTTGAAAGAGTGCGTAATAGCTCACTGGTCGAGTGGTTCTGCGCCGACAATGTAGTGGGGCTCAAGCATACCGCCGAAGCCGCGGCAACAATGTTTTGTTGGGTAGGGGAGCGTCGTGCACGTGTGGAAGCAGTATCGTAAGGCGCTGTGGAGTGTGTGCGAGTGAGAATGCAGGCATGAGTAACGAATTGGTAGGTGAGAATCCTACCCGCCGGATGACTAAGGGTTCCTGGGTCAAGTTCGTCTTCCCAGGGTGAGTCGGGACCTAAGGCGAGGCCGACAGGCGTAGTCGATGGATAACCAGTTGATATTCTGGTACCCGTATATCCGCGCCCAATGGTAAAGCAGTGATACTAACCACCCATATCGCCATGTACTCGCCCTTTCGAGGGCATTGTCGTGGTTGATATGCGTGGGGCCTGAACTGTGGTCCAAGCGATGGGGTGACACAGGTTGGTAGCCATGCCACTTATTGGATTGTTGGTGTAAGCGTGCAGACTGTGGTGTAGGTTAAATCCGCACCATGTATGGTCGAGGCGTGATGCGTAGCCCGTGAGGGTGAAGTTGGTGATCCTGTACTGTCGAGAAAAGCCTCTAGTGAGTGGGTGTACGGCCCGTACCCTAAACCGACACAGGTAGTCAGGTTGAGTATACTAAGGCGTTCGGGTGAACTGTGGTTAAGGAATTCGGCAAAATGCCCCCGTAACTTCGGGAGAAGGGGGGCCACTGCTGGTGCCATACTCTTTGCGGTGTGTGTGCTGGTGGTGGTCGCAGAGAATAGAGGGGTCCGACTGTTTATCAAAAACACAGGTCCATGCGAAGACGTGAAGTTGATGTATATGGACTGACGCCTGCCCGGTGCTGGAAGGTTAAGAGGACCTGTTAGGAACCTTTGGTTCCGAAGCGGAGAATTTAAGCCCCAGTAAACGGCGGTGGTAACTATAACCATCCTAAGGTAGCGAAATTCCTTGTCGGGTAAGTTCCGACCTGCACGAATGGCGTAACGAGACCTCTGCTGTCTCAACCACAGGCCCGGTGAAATTGCATTACGAGTAAAGATGCTCGTTACGCGCGGCAGGACGAAAAGACCCCGGGACCTTCACTATAGCTTGGTATTGGTATTTACTATCGTTTGTGTAGGATAGGTGGGAGACTGTGAAGCTATCACGCTAGTGGTGGTGGAGTCGTTGGTGAAATACCACTCTGATGGTAGTGAATGCCTGAACCTTGGCCCATGATCTGGGTTGGGGACAGTGCCTGGTGGGTAGTTTAACTGGGGCGGTTGCCTCCCAAAATGTAACGGAGGCGCCCAAAGGTTCCCTCAGCCTGGTTGGCAATCAGGTGGTGAGTGTAAGTGCACAAGGGAGCTTGACTGTGAGAGTGACGGCTCGAGCAGGGACGAAAGTCGGGACTAGTGATCCGGCACCTACTTGTGGATGTGGTGTCGCTCAACGGATAAAAGGTACCCCGGGGATAACAGGCTGATCTTCCCCAAGAGTCCATATCGACGGGATGGTTTGGCACCTCGATGTCGGCTCGTCGCATCCTGGGGCTGGAGTAGGTCCCAAGGGTTGGGCTGTTCGCCCATTAAAGCGGCACGCGAGCTGGGTTCAGAACGTCGTGAGACAGTTCGGTCTCTATCCGCCGCGCGCGTTGAAACTTGAAGAAGGCTGTCCCTAGTACGAGAGGACCGGGACGGACGTACCTCTAGTGTGCCAGTTGTCACGCCAGTGGCAGGGCTGGTTGGCTACGTACGGGAGGGATAACCGCTGAAAGCATCTAAGCGGGAAGCCTGTTTTAAGATGAGGTTTCATTATTAGGCCCCCGGAAGACTACCGGGTTGATAGGCCAGACCTGGGCGCATCGTAAGATGTGGAGGCTACTGGTACTAATCGGCCAAACAACCAACACCACACAAACTATTGTGTGGAACAAAACAAAACACAAGATATCGTCACTTTGTCGTGTTCGCGTCCACTATGCAGTATCTGACACAACACCCCGGACCAGACACCACATGTGTGTCCCGGATGTTTGTCGGTGGTCAATAGCGGCAGGGAAACGCCCGGACCCATTCCGAACCCGGAAGCTAAGCCTGCGTCGCGCCGATGGTACTGCAACCGGGAGGTTGTGGGAGAGTAGGTTACCGCCGACACCAAACGAAAGAATAACTTAATAAGTAGTAGCGCTCGGTAGGGCAGTCACCCGATGACTGTCTTACCGAGCGCTTTAGCATGCTCGCATCAGGCTTGCTGGTTTCTAGACCACGTGCTGTTAGTTCATGCCGGGTGGGGGTTCTTAACTGAGCTGCCGGGCCTAGTAGAATGGGCGGGTATTAGTTTGCTGTCGCGATGGTAGAAATGGATTTAGGTATGTCAGACAACGAAGGTGGCCGTAAGTCTTTTGATTCCGCCGGCGGAGAGCGTCGCGGCGGTGGCCACAAGGGTGGTCGCAAGCCCTACGGGAAGCGCTCGGAAGGCTCCCGGGATGAACGTCGTCGCAACGGCGGCAATCGGGGCGGGCGCAAGCCGGCCCACAAGGGTCGCGGGGGCAAGTCCAATTCCCAGCAGCGCCGTAATCACCCCCAGCGCAGTGGCTTCCGCGAGGAGCGTTTGAACCAGCGCATGGCCGACCCGGATCTGCCGAACGATATCGACGTGCGGGACCTCGACCCGATGGTTCTGCAGGACCTGAAGGTGCTGTCCAAGGACAACGCCGAGGCCGTCGCCAAGCATATGATCATGGCAGCTACTTGGATGGATGACGATCCGCAACTGGCCCTGCGCCACGCCCGGGCGGCGAAGAACCGCGCGGGACGGGTCTCCGTGGTGCGGGAGGTCAACGGCATCGCCGCCTACCGCGCCCAGGAGTGGAAGGAAGGCCTGTCGGAGCTGCGCGCCGCGCGGCGGATTTCGGGCGGCCCGGGGCTTATGGCGGTGATGGCGGACTGCGAGCGCGGTCTGGGCAAGCCGGAGAAGGCCCTGGAACTGGCGAGGGAGCCGGAGGCAAAGGAACTCGACGACGAGTCCCGGATCGAGCTAGCTATCGTCCTAGCCGGCGCTCGCCAGGATCTGGGGCAGAACGAATCCGCCGTGGTGACCTTGTCCCGGCTCAACCCGAACAGGGACGACCGCGGGATTAGCGCCTGCCGTTTGTCCTACGCCTACGCCAACGCGCTGGATCTGGCCGGGCGCAAGGACGAGGCCAAGGACTGGTTCCAGCACACCGTCGCCATTGATGAGGGCGAATGGACCGATGCCGCCGAGCGCGTAAAGGAACTTGGGTAGATGGCGTCCCTGTTGGAGTCCCACGACTCTTTGCTGCTTGACCTAGACGGCACTGTATGGGAGGGCGACCGGCCCATTGGTGCCAGTGTGGACATCATCAACGCCTGCGGTCTGCCGTGCGTGTATATCACCAACAACGCCTCCCGCAGCCCCGGTGCCGTCGTGGACAAGCTGGTCGGCATGGGAATCAAGGCCGATCCGGAGCACGTATTGACCTCGGCCCAGGCCTGCCTGAGCCTGGCCAGTGAGGAGCTTCCCGCCGGTGCGACCGTTCTCGTCGTCGGCGCGGAGTCTTTCCGGCAGCTCGCCCGTCAGGCGGGCTTTAACGTCGTCACCAGTGCGGACGATGGCCCGCAGGCAGTTCTCCAGGGCTTCGACCCCGCAATCGGATGGGCGGAGCTGACCGAGGCGGCTTTGGCTATCCGCAACGGGGCGAAGTTCTATGCCTCCAACCTGGATACCTCCCTGCCTATGGAACGCGGCCTGGCCGTGGGCAACGGCTCCTTGGTCGCCGCGGTATCCACAGCAACCGGCGTACAGCCGGCCTCCGCCGGCAAGCCTGCCGCGGCCATGTTTACCCAGGCCGTCCAGGAGATTGGCTCGCAGGCGCCGCTGGCGGTGGGAGATCGCTTGGACACCGACATCCAGGGCGGCAACGCCGCCGGGGTTGATACCTTCCACGTTCTGACCGGGGTCTCCGGACCGCTGGCTCTCATCGAAGCCGAAGAAGACCAGCGCCCGACCTTTATCGGCGAGTCTTTGCAGGATATCAACCTGGCGGAAGCCGAGCTGCGACCTGGCGCCCAGGGCGGCTTTCACGCCCGCGTCGACGGCGAAGACATTATCTTGAGCGCGGGTGACCCGGGTGCGACCCCGGTGCAGGCGTTGCGGACCGTGCTCGAGGTGGCCTGGGCCATGCCGCACCCGCCGCGGTATGTGCGCCCGGCCTCCGACGTCGCCGACCAGGCCACAGGGGCGTGGTGGTGATGGCCCGTCCGATCCCGCACGATCCGCGGCAGACCCAGGTCAGCCCGGAGGACGTGGACTCAAAGATCGCGGAGATCTTCAACGAACCGGCTGGGGACCTGCCGGAGGAAGTCGACCAACTCAACAACGCCCACGAGGTCCTGCGTGCGGCGCTGCAGGAGAACTGATGCCACCAGCACGCAGGAGGCTGGACGCGGAGCTCGTCCGGCGGAAAATCGCGCGTTCTCGGGAGCAGGCCGTCGAGATGATCAAGGGCGGCCGGGTCTTCGTCAACGGCTTCAAGGCGGCCAAGCCGGCCACTATTGTGGAACCGGAGGCCTCCATCCGGGTCGAACACGCCCCTGAGGATGACTGGGCCTCGCGCGGCGCCCACAAACTGCTGGGCGCGCTGGAAGCCTTTGATGTCTCATTGGAAGGCAAACGCGTGCTCGACGCCGGGGCATCGACGGGCGGGTTCACCGATGTCTGCCTCCGCAACGGCGCCCGGGAAGTACTCTCCGTCGATGTGGGCTACGGCCAGTTGCTCTGGCGTCTGCAAAACGATCCGCGCGTGAGGGTCTTCGACCGGACGAACATCCGGCACCTGGACCTGGATACCATCGGCGAGCCGGCCGACGCCATGGTCGGAGACCTGTCCTTTATTTCCCTGAAGCTGGTTCTGCCGGCTATCGTGTCCTGCCTGCGGCCCGGCGCTTTTTTGCTGCCCATGGTCAAGCCCCAGTTCGAGGTTGGCAAGGACCGCCTGGGGCCGGGCGGGGTGGTGCGCTCGCCGGAGCTGCGCGCCGAAGTCACGGCCGACATCGCGCTTTTCTCCCAGGAGCTGGGCTTAAGCTGCCGCGGGGTATGTGCCTCGCCGCTGCCGGGGCCGAGCGGGAACGTGGAATACTTCCTGCATCTGGTCGCCGATGAGGCGAAGACCCAACCGGGGCGGGCAGAATTGGAGTCAGTGATCGGCAAGGCAATCAAGGAGGGGCCGCAGTGAGTCAGGAGAATTCGGTGACACAGCAGCGGGAAATCCTGTTGGTTCCCCACGCCGGCCGCAGCACCAACCTGGCGGCCACGGACCGGGCGGCGCAGTTGCTGGACGAGGCCGGCATCGTCGTGCGCGTATGCGCCCCGGCCGAGATCCTGCCCGACTTCCCGCACGTCCAGCACACCGCCGCGGCAGCTGAAGGCTGCGAGCTGGTGCTGGTCCTGGGCGGGGACGGGACCTTCCTGCGCGCGGCGGACATGGCACGCGCCGTGGACGTGCCGGTCCTGGGGATCAACTTGGGTCACGTCGGTTTCCTGGCCGAATGGGAGGCCGAATCCCTGGACAAGGCCATCGAACGGGTGGTTGCCCGCCACTACCGCATCGAAGACCGGATGACCATCGACGTCACGGTCACCGGCCCCGACGATGAACTGATCGGCCGCAGCTGGGCCCTCAACGAGGTCAGCATGGAAAACCTGAACCGTTCCGGGGTCTTAGACGCCATCCTGGAGGTCGACGCCCGCCCGGTCATGGGCTTCGGCTGCGACGGCGTTCTGATTTCCACGCCTACCGGTTCGACCGCCTACGCCTTTTCTGCTGGTGGCCCAGTGCTGTGGCCGGAGCTCGATGCCATCCTGGTGGTGCCGAACAACGCCCACGCACTGTTTACCAAGCCGCTGGTCGTTTCCCCGAAGTCGACCGTGGCCGTCGAATCCGCCTCCGAAACGTCGGCAGCGTTGGTTAACATGGACGGGTTCCGCGAGATCGCCATGCCACCCGGCTCCCGCGTCGAGGTCGTCCGCGGCGAGCGTCCGGTGCGCTGGGTCCGGCTTGACGATCACCCGTTCACGGACCGCCTGGTGTCCAAGTTGCGCCTTCCCGTCGAGGGCTGGCGGGGACCGCAACGCTAAACGCCCCCCACGTAAAGGAGTCAGTGATAGGCGTGCTAACCGATATCACCATCGAAGATCTGGGTGTTATCCATAAGTCGAGCGCCGAGCTCGCCGATGGCCTGACAGTGCTTACCGGTGAGACCGGTGCCGGTAAGACCATGGTGGTCACCGGCCTGCGCCTGCTGGCCGGCGCCCGCGCGGACGCCTCCCGGGTGCGCAGCGGCGCGAAGAAGGCGGTCGTGGAAGGCACCTTTGCTACCTCCTCCCAGCGCGCGGCCGAGATCGTCGAGGAATCCGGCGGGCAGCCCGACGATAACGGCGAGTTCATCACCACCCGTACCGTGTGGGCGGTCGGCCGCTCCAAGGCCCACCTGGGCGGGCGGGCCGTTCCGGCCGCCACCCTGGCCGAGTTCACCGGCGAGGTGCTAACTATCCACGGGCAAAACGATCAGCTGCGCCTGCTCGCCCCAGAGCAGCAGCTAGCGGCGCTCGATCGTTCGGACGAGGCGTTGCCCGGCCTGCGCGAGGCCTATACCGAAAAGTTCACCGCCTGGCGCAAGTTGGCCCGGGAACTCAAGCGCAAGACCGAATCCCGCCGGGAGCTGGCCCAGGAGGTTGACCGCCTGCAGTTCGCCGTCGACGAGATTGACAAGGTTAGCCCGGCGGAGGGGGAAGATGCCGAGCTGGTCGAGCAGATCCGGCGCCTGCAGGACGTCGACGCCCTGCAGGACGCGGCCACCACGGCGTTGGCTGGCATCGACGGCCCAGAGGGCATCGAGGGTGCGGACGGCGCCGCGGCCGGCGACGGCTACGCCGAGCAGGAGGCCGCCTCCACGCAGTTGGGTGCCGCCGCGACGGCGCTGGCTGCCAGCTCGGATTCTCAGCTGCAGGCGCTGGGAAAGAGGATGCAGGAGATCACCGCCCAGCTGGCGGATATCTCCGGCGAGCTGGGGTTATTCCTTGGCCAGTTGCCGGCCGACCCCAACCTGTTGGAAAAGTCACTGGTCCGCCAGCAGGAGCTCAAACAACTCACCCGCAAATACGCGCCGGATATCCAGGGGGTAATCGCCTGGCGGGACGAGGCCGTCGCCAAGCTGGGCACGATGGATGTCTCCAGCGAGGCGCTTGAGGAGCTGAAGAAGGACGTCGCCGCCGCGGAAAAGGAGATGATCGCCGCGGCGGAGGTTCTGACCCGGGAGCGCACGCGGGCGGCAGGGGAGTTGGCGGAGGCCGTCACCCAGGAGCTGCGCGGGCTGGCGATGCCCAAGGCGCGCATCGAGGTAGCAGTCCGGCCGGCGAAGTACTCGCGCACCGGCGCGGACGAGGTGGAACTGGCGATGGCGCCCAACGACGCCGCCGACGCCCGCCCTCTGGCCAGCTCGGCTTCCGGCGGTGAGCTCTCGCGCGTGATGCTCGCCCTCGAGGTGATCCTCTCCGCGGATAACGAGGGCGGCACGATGGTCTTCGACGAGGTGGACGCCGGGGTGGGCGGACGCGCGGCCGTCGAGATCGGCCGCCGCCTGGCCAAGCTCGCCCGCAACCACCAGGTTATCGTGGTCACCCACCTGCCGCAGGTAGCCGCCTACGCGGACTCCCACCTGCACGTGGCCAAGGAGGTCTCCGACGAGACCGTGACCTCGGGGGTGACCAACCTGGACCGGCAGGAGCGCATTGAGGAACTCGCGCGGATGCTGGCCGGCCTCGACGACACGGCCACCGGTCGGGCCCACGCAGCGGAATTATTCGATAAGGCCCAAGCGGAAGTCGCATCTTTCCGCGCGCCTTGACCACTTTTGCCCCGGGACAGGGAACAATGCCACACATGAGTTTGTTTTCCCGCAACGACGACCTGCCGGGGCTGCACGGCGCATTGCGCGATTGCACCCCGGGCGGCAAAGGCATGAAGAAGTTCCATGCCGGTGATATTGCCGTCATTAGTGCCGCAGATATCTCCCGCCAGGAAGCCCAGGCCTTGTTGGATATTTCCCCTGCTGCCGTAATCAATCTCAACAAGTTCACCACGGGCGCCATCCCGAATTATGGCCCGCACATGCTGCTCGACGCCGAGGTCGTTCTCCTCGAGGACCTAGGCGAGGCCTTCATGTCGGAGTTCCGCGACGGTAAGAAGGCGCGGATCACCGACGATGGGACGGTCTACCTCGGCAGCAAGGCGATCGGCACGGGCAAGCTCGTCGAGCGCGCCGCCGCCGAGGACGAGTTCTCCAACGCCCAGCGCGGCCTCATCGACCACATGGAAGCCTACTTCGGCAACTCCATCGAGTTCATCCACTCCGAGGGCCCGCTGCTCATCGACGGCCTCGGCGTTCCGGACGCGGGATCCGAAATGCAGGGCCGGAAGGTCGTCGTGGTCTCGGACACTGAGGGCCACCGCGGCAAGGTCAAGGACCTGCACAACTTCATCCGCGAGTACGAGCCGTACCTGATCGGCGTGGATGCGGCCGCCGACACCCTGGTGGAGCTCGGCTACAAGCCGGATCTCATCGTGGGCAACCCGGCGGGTATTGCCGCCGAGACGCTGCGCTCCGGCGCGCGTGTGATCCTGCCGGCCGAGCCGGACGGCACGGCCGAGGGCCTAGAGCGCATCCAGGACCTGGGTATTGGCGCGATGACCTTCCCGGCGGCCACCCAGTCCGCGACGGACCTGGCGCTGCTGCTGGCCGACTACCACGACGCACAGATGATCGTGCAGGTCGGCAACTCCGTGGATCTGGATGATGTCTTCGCCGACCGCCCGCACGCCACGCCGGCGGCACTCCTGTCGCGGGTCAAAGCGGGAACCCGCGTGGTGGATGCGGACGCCATCATCAACCTCTATACGGTCAACCGCGGCGGCGGGAGCGCATGGCTGTGGGCTATCCTGGGCATCCTGGTCGCCCTGGCAGTCATCGTGCTGGTGGTCGGCCTCGGCGGCGACGCCGGCTTCACCGACAACCTCGTCGACACCTGGAATAACCTGGCGCTGACTGTCCAAGGGTGGTTCAAGTGAAAGGCTCTGGCGCAGTTCCCGGCGGCGTCATCGCCGGGCTTGGTTTCGGCGTAGCCGCCGGCGTTGCCCTGGGCGCACTGGTGTTGGCCCCGTCCATGGATACCTCCCAGGCCGGTGGCGGCAACAACCACAGCAGCGACTACGAGAAGGCCGTCCAGGATAAGGAGATCGCTCGCGCCCAAGCCAATTCTTCTGACTCGGTTGTGCGGGAATTTAGCTCCGAGACCGTGAGCGAGACCCTGAGCGATCGCCCGGTGCTGGTCATCAGCACTCCGGACGCCTCCGACGGCGATCTGCGCGGCCTGCAGTCCCTGCTGCACAGCGCCGGCGCGCCGAAGGCCGGCCACCTCAAGCTGACCGAAGACTTCTTCACCCAGGACAAGGCCGACGAGCTCAAGTCCATTGTGGCCAACACCCTGCCCGCCGGGGCGGAGCTGAGCGAGGACAAGATCTCGCCTGGTACACACGCTGGACAGGCGTTAGGTGCAGCCATGCTCATGGACCCGGAAGACGCGCAGCCGCTGGCCAGCGTCGACGACCGCGCCCAGCTCTTGCAGGCGCTGCGCAAGGCCGGCTTCATCGATTACGAGGACGGCACCATGCGCTCGGCGCAGGCGATCCTGCTGGTTACCGGCTCGGAGAAGGAAGGCTACTCCACGGAGACGTTGGGCACCTTCGCCGAGGCGCTCGAGGAGGTGGGCGGTAACACCGTCGTGGCCGGCCGCGTGGAGCAGGCCGCCCCGGACGGCGTGATCGGCTCGCTGCGCGGTTCCGACTCGCAGGTCTCCACCGTGGACTCGGTGGACCGCTCCTTCGCCCGGATGGCGGCGGTCCTGGCGATCGCCGAGCAGCTCGATGGCGGACACGGCGCTTATGGCTCCGCGGCCTCGGCGGAAGCCGCCGCGCCGGCCAAGCCCGAATCCAACTAGCACGAGAGGGGTACCGTGGCCCACGAATTTACAACGCTCGATTCTGAGCTCCTCCTGGATGCTCCGATCATCGCCGTCCGCAAGGACTTGGTCTCCATGCCGGATGACCACCACGCCTACCGCGAGGTCGTCGAGCACATGGGCGCGGTCGCCATCGTGGCACTCAACGATCAAGGCCAGGTAGCGCTCATCCGGCAGTACCGCCATTCGGTGGGGCAGCGGCTGTGGGAGATCCCCGCCGGGCTGCTCGACGTCAAGGACGAGCCCGCCTTTGACGGCGCCCAGCGGGAGCTGCAGGAAGAAGCCGGCCTCGCCGCCGACGACTGGGCGGTCCTGGCCGACATCGTGACCTCTCCCGGTTTCTGCGAGGAGGCCAGCCGGATCTACCTGGCCCAGAACCTGCGCGAGGTGGAACAGCTGGATGCGGTGGGCGACGAGGAGGCGGACATGGAACGCGCCTGGTTCGACCTGGGGGAGGCCGTCGACATGGTCTTTTCCGGCCAGGTGGTCAACTCCATCGCGGTTGCCGGCATCCTCGCGGCCTTCGCCTACCAGCAGGGCGGGCGTACCCTGCGCGGGGTCGATGCCCCCTTTGAGCTGCGTCCGACTTCGATCGCGGCGCGCCGGCCCGGCCCCGATCTCAAGAAGCTGTGAGCCAACAGCGGTGAATGATCACCACAGCCCATTGCGCGAGGTGGCGGATACCTGGCTCAACCACCTGGCCGTCGAGCGCGGCGCCGCGGGCAATACGCTGAGTAACTACCGACGGGACGTCAACCGTTACCTGGAATGGCTGGAGCAGGCCGGAGTTAGTGATCTTCGGGAGGTGACCACCAGCCAGGTCGAGGCCTATATGGCGGATCTCCGCCGCGGCTATGCCGGGCACAAGCCGCTGGCCGCCTCCTCGGCCAACCGCGCGCTCGTCGTGGCCCGTGGGCTGCACAAATTCGCGGTGACCGAGGGGGAGGTGGCCGTCGACGTGGCCGCGGAGGTCTCGCCACCTGCGACGGGAACCCACCTTCCCGCGACCCTGTCCGTCGACGAGGTCGCCGCTCTCATCGATGCCGTGCCCCAGGGTCCGGAGGCCACCGCGCTGGATCTGCGCGACCGCGCGCTGCTGGAGATGCTCTACGGCACCGGCGCGCGCATCTCGGAGCTCGTGCGCGTGGACGTGGATGAGGTCTCCGGTGACGAAGGCATCCTCAAGCTCGAGGGCAAGGGCGGCAAACAGCGCCTAGTGCCGGTCGGCTCGATGGCCCAGGCCGCCGTAGACGCCTACCTGGTGCGCGGGCGCTCGGCTCTGAGCCGCGGACTAAGCCCGGCGGTGTTCTTGAACACCCGCGGCAAGCGCCTGTCGCGCCAATCCGCGTGGGCGGTTATCCAACAGGCCGTGGGGCGGGCCGGGCTGACCAAAAAGATCTCACCGCATACCCTGCGCCATTCCTTTGCCACGCACCTGTTGGAGGGCGGCGCGGACGTGCGCACCGTGCAAGAGCTGCTGGGGCATTCCTCGGTGACGACGACGCAGATCTATACCCACGTCAGCGCGGATTCCCTCCGCGAGGTGTGGCGGACGGCCCACCCGCGCGCGTAAAATCAACCAAATAGCCTTGACTGTGACGGTTGGGTGTCGCCGCGTTACGGTCTAAGGGTAATGTGTTAATTACAAGCGTGTAATTGCTAGTTGCGGTACCGGCGTTGCGTGGCGCGCTAGCTAGTCAAGGAAGCAGGTGTGACTGTGAGCGACGATGGTCTGTTCGATGCCTCTAAGGTCGAAGTGGGCTTGACGGGCCGGCCGGTTCGTGAGCTGCCCGAGCCCGCACCCCTTGAATCCCATGGGCCCGCGACCATCATCTCCATGTGCAACCAGAAGGGCGGGGTCGGCAAGACCACCTCGACCATCAACATGGGGGCGTGCCTCGCGGAGCTCGGCCGCCGTGTGCTCCTCGTGGACCTAGACCCACAGGGCGCGCTCTCGGCGGGGCTGGGGCTTACCCACGACGAGATTGAAGACACGATCTACGACGTGATGCTGGACAGCCAGATCTCCATTCACTCCGCCATCAAGCACACGGCCGTCGACGGCCTGGACCTGGTGCCCGCGAACATCGACCTGTCCGCGGCGGAGATCCAGTTGGTCAACGAGGTCGGCCGCGAGCACACCTTGGCCCGGGCGCTGCGCCCGGTCCGCCGCGACTATGATTTCATCATCATCGACTGCCAGCCCTCGCTGGGCCTGCTGACCGTCAACGCTCTGGCCTGCTCCCAAGGTGTCATCATCCCGATGGAGTGCGAGTTCTTCTCCCTGCGCGGACTGGCCCTGCTGACGGACACCGTGGAGAAGGTTTCCGACCGCATTAACTTCGACCTGGAGATCCTGGGCATCCTGGTGACCATGTTCGACCGCCGCACCAAGCACGCCCGTGAGGTCATGTCGCGGGTGGTCGAGTACTTCGGCGACAAGGTCTTCGATACGGTCATCACGCGCACCGTCCGCTTCCCGGAGACCTCCGTGGCCGGCGAGCCGATCACCACCTGGGCGCCGAGCTCGCAGGCGGCCTCGCAGTACCACAACTTGGCGCTCGAGGTCATTGAGCGCACCAGCCCGTCGCGTGGCTAAGAACGAAGCCGCGGTAGCCGAGGCGCCGGCGGGGGAGCCGGTTCAGCCCGAAATCACCGGCTTCCGGATCGCGCTGGATAACTTCGAGGGCCCCTTTGACCTGCTCTTGCAGCTCATCCAGTCCAAAAAGATGGAGGTCACCGACCTCGCGCTGTCTGAGGTGACCGACGAATTCGTCGAATACACCCGCGCCCTTGGGGTGGACGCCGACTTAGACGAGACCACGGAATTCCTCGTCGTCGCCGCCACGCTGTTGGATCTCAAGGCCGCGCGCCTGCTCCCGCGTGGGGAGGTCGATGACTTGGAAGACCTAGAGCTCCTCGAATCCCGGGATCTGCTTTTCGCGCGCCTTTTGCAGTACAAGGCCTACAAGCAGGTCGCGGACCAGTTCGCGGAGTGGCAGCGCCACGCGCAGCGGCGCTACCCGCGGGCGGTCAGCATGGAAGAGCGTTTCGCGGATCTGTTGCCCCCGGTTCGGCTCGGCCACAGCCCGGCTAGCTTTGCGGAGCTGGCCGCCGGCGTTTTCCGGCCGAAGCCGCCGGAGGAAGTGGGCATCGGGCACGTGCACCAGGTGGCCGTGTCCGTCCCAGAGCAGGCCGGCAAGATCATGGACACGCTCAAGTTGCTCGGCCAGGCCCGGTGGATGAGTTTTTCGTCCCTCACCCGGGACTGCACGGTATCCATGCAGGTGGTCGGCCGGTTCCTGGCGCTGCTCGAGCTGTATAAGGCCAAGGCCGTCGACACCGAGCAACCGGAGTCACTCGGTCCGCTCTCGGTGAGCTGGACCGGGCTAGACGTAGACCCCGCCGTGGTTGCCGCGGCCAACTGGGACTAGGCGGCAACAACAGCGGGGTATTAGGGGCGGTATTAAGGGCGCTGCTGAATGAACTCGAGCACCTCGGCAGACAGATGGCGGTCAGCGTAGACGCGCACGTCCGGCTCGTCCGGGTTGTCCTCGGTACCGACACGGCGGCCCTCCCACATCTTCTCCAACCCGAATTTCTCGGCGATGCGCGAGGAGGCCGGGTGGTTGGTAGTCACGCGGATGGTGATTGGCGCATCCGGGTTGACCCGGCGGGCGGAGTCGATAGCTTGCTTAGTCAGCTCCGTCGCGATGCCCTGGCCCCAATGCTCCGGCAGGAGGCGGTACTTGATGTCCCAGAAGCCACCGGCGCCGTCGACGTATTCGGCGCCGCCGACGCCCAAGAACTCGCTGGGGCGGTCGCGGAAATAGGCGCTCCACGGGCCGAGCTGGTGCTCGGACCAGGAGTTGCTGGCTACTTCGGTCAGCGCGCGGGTGGTGCGGATGTCCATGTGGCGCGCGTTCGGGCGGTGGGTCCAGATGCGGCTGTCGCCGTAGACCTTGTAGGCTTCTTCCACGTTGGCCGTCGACAGCGGGATTAGGAGCAGGCGGTCAGTTCGTGTGATCGTATCCATGACACCATGTTATGCATGTCACACGAAGTGTCAAGTGTGATTGGGTAAAGGTTAGATACAATTTCGGCCCGCGCACCTGCGGCGCACCATGGGTCTAGACTGTGGCACATGGATTTGCCGATGATTTCCCAGCAGCGCTCGCACCTGGAATCGATCTTGTTGGTGCTGGACGCGCCCGCGCCGGTAGAACAGCTGGCCGCGGCGCTAGGCGAGGAGACTACGGTGGTCAGCGACTTGCTGCGGGAGCTGGCGCAGGAATACGACGCGCGCGGTTCCGGCATTGACGTGCGGGAGACTGCCGAAGGCTGGCGGCTGTACACCCGACCCGCCAACGCCGCGGTGGTGGAGCGCTTTGTACTCGAAGGCGCCCAGTCCAAGCTGTCCCGCGCCGCGCTGGAGACCCTGGCCGTTGTGGCTTACCGCCAGCCGGTTACCCGCGCCCAAGTCGCCGGCGTGCGCGGCGTGAACGTCGACGGCGTGATGCGTACGCTCACCCTACGCGGGCTCATCCGGGAGCTACCGGAGGAGGACTTCGAGGGTTCCGCCCACCGCTACGAGACCACCGAGCTCTTCTTGGAGCTGTTGGGCATCGACTCTCTTTCTCGCCTGCCCGACCTAGCCCCGCTGCTGCCCGACGTCGACGCCATCGACGAAGAGTATTAGGCTCGCGGCCTGTTCGCGGCGTTTAGCGTGGTCTGCGGGCGCTGGGGTAGCATGGCGGGGTACCTAATCAACTGCATATTTCGAAAAGGATGCACCTGTGAATCCACCCGCTCGCCGCGATGGCACACCGGACAAGAAGGAGCGCGTCGACGAGATCATCGTCTCAAACGCGAAACCGGCACGCCACCAGCACGTATCTAAGAAAGACCGCGCCGCGACCGCACAGTCGGTAGCCGAAGAACTGGGGGCCGACTGGCTGTATGCCGACGAAGACTCCGCGGATTCCGCAGCGCCCGCCCAGCAGGGCGAGCGCCTCCAGAAGGTCCTCGCCAAGGCCGGGGTAGCCTCGCGCCGCCACGCGGAGGTCCTTATTGAGAAGGGTCGCGTCGAAGTCAACGGCAAAAAGATTACCCGCCAGGGCGTGCGCGTCAACCCGAACGTGGACATCATCCGCGTGGATGGCACCCGCGTCAACGTCAACGAGGACATGGAATACTTCGTGCTCAACAAGCCGCGCGGGGTACATTCCACCATGGCCGACGAGATGGGCCGTCCCTGCGTGGGCGATCTGATCTCCGAGCGTGTGGCCGCCGGCCAGCGGCTTTTCCACGTCGGCCGCCTCGATGCGGACACCGAGGGCCTGCTCCTGCTCACCAACGACGGAGAGCTGGCTAACCGCCTGATGCACCCCAAGTACGAGGTGCGCAAGACCTACCTCGCCACGGTGCTCGGCGAGGGCGATAAGAAGCTGGTGCGCGCGCTCAAGGAAGGTATCGAACTCGACGACGGGATCGCCAAGGCCGACTTCGTTCAGGTCGTGGACAAAAACCAGGGCTATTCCCTGATCCGCCTCGAGCTGCACGAGGGCCGCAAGCACATCGTGCGCCGCATGCTCAAGGCCGCCGGCTACCCGGTCCAGCGCCTGGTCCGCACCAAGATTCACACGGTGCAGCTGGGCGAGCTCAAGCCGGGCAAGATGCGCGCCCTCAACGATAGCGAACTGACCAGCCTGTACAACGAAGTGGGGATGTAGATGTTAAGCAATATGCCCAACGACGGCCTGCTGCTGGCCGTAGACGGCCCGTCCGGCACCGGCAAGTCCAGCACCTGCCGCGAGCTGGCCAAGCGGCTTGCGGCCAAGTACGTCGACACCGGCGCCATGTACCGCGTGGCGACCCTGGCGGTCCTGCGCGGCGGCGTGGACCCGGCCGATGCCCCCGCGGTCATCGAGGCCACGAAGGATCTCCCGCTGGAGGTCTCCGACGACCCGGACACTACCGCCGTTTTCCTGGGCGGCGAGGACGTCTCCGGCGAGATCCGCGGCGACGAGGTCACCCGCAACGTCTCGGCCGTCTCCGCCATCCCCGAGGTCCGCGACAACCTGGTAGCCCTGCAGCGCAAGCTGGCCCACCAGGCCCACCGGGCAATCGTGGAAGGCCGCGACATCGGCACCGTCGTGCTGGCGGACGCCCCGGCGAAGGCCTACCTGACCGCCAGTGCGCAGGTCCGCGCCCAGCGGCGCCACGACCAAAACCTCGCCGCCGGCCGCGATTCCAACTTCGACGCGGTGCTGGCCGACGTCGAGCGCCGCGACGCCGCGGATTCCTCGCGGGCGACCTCGCCTTTGCGCCCGGCCGACGACGCCGCCGTCATTGATACCTCCGAGCTCACCCTCCCCGAGGTAGTGCAGCGTTTAGTGCAGCTAGTAGAGGAGTCCCGCCATGACTCATAACCCCAACGACAACGAAACCGAGTTTTTCTACCCGCACGGGCAGACCCCGGACGCGCAGCCGGCCGAGGACGGCCTCGAGCGCGATCCCCACGGGGGCTGGGCGGCGGCCGATTTTGACGCCGAGGAGTTCGACTACGAATTCGATGACTCCGAGTTCGGCGACGCTGACTACGGCGAGGACGAGGAACCGGAGACCCCGCTGACGGAAGAAGAGTGGGCCGAGATCGAGGCCTCCTACGGGATGGGCGGACAGCAGTACGACGCGGAGGCCCTGTGCACCGTGGCGATTGTCGGCCGCCCGAACGTGGGCAAGTCCTCCCTGGTCAACCGCTTCTTGGGTCGCCGCGAGGCCGTGGTCGAAGACCACCCGGGCGTGACCCGCGACCGCGTGTCCTATATCGGCGACTGGAACGGCCAGCGCTTCCTCGTCCAGGACACGGGCGGCTGGGATCCCAATGTGAAGGGTATCCACGCGGCCATCGCCCGCCAGGCGGAGGTCGCCATGGAAACCGCCGACGTCATCGTCTTCGTGGTCGACACCAAGGTCGGCATCACGGAGACCGACTCGGTCATGGCGCGGCGCCTGCAGAAGTCGCAGGTCCCGGTCATCCTGGTGGCCAACAAATTCGACTCGGACAACCAGTACGCCGACGTCGCGGAGTTCTACGGCCTGGGGCTGGGCGATCCGTGGCCGGTCTCCGCCCAGCACGGCCGGGGCGGCGCGGACGTCCTCGACGAGGTCCTGCGGCTATTCCCGGAGTCCCCGCGCTCCCACTCGATCACGGCCGGCCCTCGCCGCGTGGCGCTGGTGGGCAAGCCGAACGTCGGCAAGTCCTCGCTGCTGAACAAGTTCACCGGCGAGAACCGCGCGGTCGTCGACAACGTCGCGGGCACCACCGTGGACCCGGTCGACTCCCTAGTCCAGCTGGATCAGCAGCTGTGGCGGTTTATCGATACCGCCGGCCTGCGCAAGAAGGTCAAAAACGCCCAGGGACACGAGTACTACGCCTCCCTGCGTACCCGCGGCATCATCGACGCGGCCGAGGTCTGCGTCATGCTGATCGATGCCTCGGAGGAGATTTCCGAGCAGGACCAGCGCGTGCTCAACATGGTCCTCGAGGCCGGTAAGGCCCTGGTCATCGCCTTCAACAAGTGGGATTTGATGGACGAAGACCGCCGCTACTACCTAGATCGGGAAATCGACCAGCAGCTGGCGCACCTGCCGTGGGTCACCCGCATCAACATCTCCGCGGAGACCGGGCGCGCGCTCCAGAAGCTGGAGCCGGCCATGATCGAGGCTCTGGAAAGCTGGGACCAGCGCGTGACCACCGGCCAGCTGAACAACTGGTTGCGCGAGGCGATCGCGGCCAACCCGCCGCCGATGAAGAACAACCGCCTGCCGCGCGTGCTATTCGCCACCCAAGCCTCGACCCAGCCGCCGACCATCGTGCTATTTACCACCGGCTTCCTGGATGCCGGCTACCGCCGCTACCTGGAGCGGAAGTTCCGCGAGCGATTCGGCTTCCACGGCACCCCGGTCCGGATTGCAGTGCGCGTGCGCGAGCGCCGCAAGAAGCGCTAGGCGCGACGCAGTAGGAAGGCGTCGGTGCGGTAGCGCAGCTGCACCGCGTCCTCGTCGCGCAACCCGGTGTGCTCCCGCAGGTACCAGTTGAGGTTGTGCGTCATCCGCTGGTGGATCTTTTCCCCATTGCGCAGCCAGTAGGCCCGGGTGTGCATGAGCTGGTGTAGCTGCGGCGGAAAGAGCTCCTGAATAAACGTCGTGCGCAGCTCGCGCTCGATGCCCCAGGGCTCGGCCAGGGCCGGTAGAAATCCCGGCTTCTGGACGTCGCCGCTGTGCATAATGCGGGCGAGTCGCAGCAGCCACGGATCGTCGGTGACGTCCAGGGTGTTCCACACCAGCAACACGTGACCGCCGGGCCGGACGATCCGGTCGAATTCCGCGCAGGCCGCCGGCGCGTCCACCCAGTGCCAGGTCTGCGCCGCCGCGACGGCGTCCACGCTTGCCTCCGGCAGGGCAGTGGCCTCGGCCTTGGCGCGCCACGTAGGAACGGCGAGGTGCTTATTGAGCAACCGCGCCATGTCGGCGGAAGGATCGACGGCCCAGACGCGCTCGACGCCGGGGACCGCGGCCAGCTGTTCCGTGAGCTTTCCGGTGCCTGCCCCGATATCGACCACGGTGGCGTGGTCGGCCAGTAGCTTCGCGACCTGTGCCGGATAGGACGGGCGCACGTCGTGGTAGGTGCCGGCGCCGTGCCCGAACGCCCGGGCCGTGGCCGTGCGGTGGGCGGCCCCGCGGAACTCGGGGCCCTCCTTTTCCGAGGGCGGGCGGTAGGACGGGAAATTGCGCGGGTCAGGCTGTGTAGACATCGCTAATAAACTTACCTGTTTCTCATGTTCCCTTATAGGATGGATCCCTATGTCAAGTCTTCCAGCACCCGGCGACAAGCGTTGGCTGCTGAAAACTGTCTTCTCGCAGAAGCAGCGGACGATCCCGGCCGCGGTGCTCATGGCAGTGACCTTCGTGTGCAACGGGCTTACCCCGGTGGTCGTCGGCAAAGCCGTGGACGACGCGATAGCCAGCAGCTCCTTGCGCTCGCTGGTGCTGTGGGTAGCGGTGCTTATCGGGCTCTTCGCCGTCAACGCCGCGGCGAGCTGGTTCTCCCGGGGCCTGTTTAACTGGGCGATGTTGCTCATCGCCCACCAGCTGCGCATGGCGGTCACGGACCGGATCACCCATCCACGGGGCATCGGCGGGCGGCGCCGCACTGCCGGCGAACTGCTGTCCATCGCCTCCACCGATACCCAGCGCGTGGCGAACGCCGTGTTCATGACGGTTTTTCCCGTCGCCGAGGTCGTCTCCATCGTCTACGTGGCCGTCATGGTGGAGTTTATCTACCTGCCGCTGGGCCTGGCCGTCCTGCTGGGCGGACCCATCATCGTCTGGTGCTCTCTGACGGCGGCGCGCCCGCTGCGTAAGCGCTCCAGCGTGCGCCAGGCCGCCCTGGCCCAGGCGGCCGCCACGGCCACCGACGTCGTGGAAGGGCTGCGCATCATCAAGGGCATCGGCGCGGTCGATCCGGTACGGCGCCGCTACGCGGAGGCCTCCGATAACGCTTACGACAAGACTATCTTTGCCAACGCTGCCCGGGCGCGACTGAACGCGGTGACCACCGGCATCGGCAGCCTGTATGTGATCGTCGTCGGCTGCGTGGCGGGTTGGCTGGCGCTGCAGGGGCACCTCAGCGTGGGCGAGCTCATCACGATCATCGGACTGACCCAGTTCATCATCACCCCGATGACCATGCTGGGCCGCAATATCGCCTCGCGCTGGGCGGCCGCCCAGGCCAGCGGGGCCCGGATCGTCGATCTGCTGAACCAGCCGCCGGAATTCGCGGCCGATGACACCGCCGAGCTGCCGGCCCTGCGGCCGGGCATCCACGTGGAGACCGGCGAGGTCCCGGACTACCTGGCGCGACTGCCGCGGGAGCGCTACCTGGTGGCCCCGCACCAGGCCGATATCTTCGATGGGACCGTGGGCAGCAATGTTTCCGCAGACGCCGAATCCGCCGCCCGGGCGCTGTGGGTGGCCGCGGCGGAGGAGATCCCCGGGGGCAACGACCGCGAGGTGGGCGAGAACGGCGGGCACCTGTCCGGCGGCCAGCGCCAGCGCGTGGCACTGGCCCGCGCCATCGCGGCGGACCCGGAAGTCCTCGTGCTCATCGAGCCGACGTCTGCGGTGGACTCGGTCACCGAGGCCACCATCGTGGAACGCATCGCTGCCACCCGCGCGGACAAGCCGACGGTGGTCTACACCTCCTCGCCAGCCTGGCTGACCCAGGAGGTGCGCGCCTAATGCGGTTCCCGAACGCCACGTGGCCGCAGGTGCGCCGCTGCGTTGCCGACAACGTGAAGGCTATCCCCGGGGCGGGCTGGCGGTTGGTCCTGGCGCTGGTGGTCTTAAGCGCCGGCGCGGCCTCCAACATCTTAATCCCGATCTGGTTGGGACGGATCGTCGACGTCGTTATCGCGGGCGAGCCGCAACACCTGGTCGGCCTGACAGCCCAGCTGCTGGGCGCGGCTGCGGCCGCGGCGATCCTGGCGGCGTTGGGTTTCTACCTCATCTCCCGGGTCACGGAGAAGATCATCGCGCAGCTGCGCCTGCAGATGGTCTCCACGGCCGTCGGCCTGCCCACCCACCGGGTCGAGGACGCCGGCACGGGGGACCTGGTCTCGCGTTCTACCGACGACGTTGCTGAGCTATCTGCTGCCGTCACGGAGACCGCGCCGGTGGTCAGTAACTCCGCCTTTTCCATCGTCGCCACCGCCATCGCCCTGGTGACCCTGGACTGGCAGTTCCTCCTGGTCGTCGCCTGCGCCGCCCCGCTGTACTTTTTCGCCGCGCGGGCCTACCTCAAGGTCGCGCCCGGTCGTTACGTGGCCGAACGCGAGTCCATGGCTACCCGCGCCCGCCGCGTCCTGGAAGTCATCCGCGGCAACGCGACCGTGCGGGCCTTTCGCCTAGAAGACGAGATGCACCAAAAGGTCGGTCAGGCCTCCTGGCAGGTCGTCGAGCGCGGCTACAGCGCCCGGCGCACCATGATCACCCTGCAGTTCTGGATGACCCTCGTCGAGCTCGTCATGCTGTCTGCCGGGCTCATCGCCGGTTACCTGGCCACGCAGTCGGCCGGGCTGAGCGTCGGCGCGGTCACGGCCGCCATGCTCCTGCTGATCCGCCTGCGCGGACCGCTGCTGGGTCTCATGCGCATCCTGGACACCGTCCAGTCCGGCTACGCCTCCCTGGCTCGCATCGTGGGCGTGGTCATCGACCCGCCGCGGCCCGTCAGGGCCGCGGGCGCGCCCACCAGTCGCGGCGAGGTTGAGATGGAAGGCGTCAGCTTCGGCTACGGCGACGGCTGGGCGGTCGAAGAGGTCAACCTGCGCGTGCAGCCGGGCCAGAAGATCGCCCTGGTGGGCGCCTCCGGCGCGGGCAAGACGACGGTGGCCGCGTTGGTGGCCGGCCTGCGCGTGCCGGACGCGGGGCACGTCACCGTCGATGGGGTAGAGGTCTCCGCCCTTTCGGACCGCGAGCGCGTCGCCCGCCTGGCGCTGATCTCCCAGGAGGTCCACGTCTTCTCCGGCACGCTGCGAGAGGACCTCGCGCTGGCGGCTCCGGCGGCCACTGACGCCCAGATGCAGGCCGCGCTCGACCACGTGGGCTTCCCCGAGCTCCGGGACGGACTCGACACGGAGGTTGGCGCCCGGGGTCAACAACTGGACCCGGTCGCCGCGCAGCAACTCGCCCTAGCTAGGATCTTTTTGTTGGATCCAAAGGTGGTTATCATGGATGAGGCAACCGCGGAGGCCGGAACCTCGGGCGCGGCGGTGCTCACCGACGCGGCCCAGGCGGTCACCCAATCCCGCTCCGCCCTTGTCGTCGCCCACCGCCTTGATCAGGCCTACGATGCCGACGAGATTCTCGTCATGCACAGCGGGCGGATTATCGAACGGGGCAACCACACGCAACTAGTCGCCCGCGGTGGGCAGTACGCCCGCCTATGGGCCGCATGGAAGAAAGGCCGGGATAAAGCGCAGTGAAACCCATCCTCCGCGCAGTAGCGGCAGTCACGGCGACCGCGGCCTTAATGGCCGGGTGCTCCTCCCAGGGCACCCCCGAAAGGGACGCGACGGCTCCGAGCTCTAGGGAGCGTACCGATTTGGGCATCCCGCGCTCGGCCCCGCTGGACGGGCCAGAGCCCGGCAGCTTCACCGAGATCAACCTGCCCTCGGGGCGCACCTACGTGCTCGCGGTGCCGGAAGACTATGATCCGGCCAAGAAGTGGCCGCTGTTGATGTCCTTCCACGGCTGGAAGGAAACCAGCTGGAACAATTTCAAGTACACCGCCTTCCGGCACGCGGAAGCCATTTCCGTCTACCCGCAGGGCAAAAACGGCGCGTGGGCGCCGGCCCCTTATGCCGACACCAAGGGCTCCGAGGACATCGCCTTCGTCGAGGACATCCTCGACACCGTGCGCGCCACCTACACCATCGACGACGAGCGCATCTACGCGACCGGCATGTCCAACGGCGGCGGTTTCGTGGCCTACCTGGCCTGCCAGATGCCCGGGACGTTCAGGTCCATCGCCAGTATCTCGGCCGCCTATTATGAGGCGATCCACAACAACTGCGCCGATCAACCCGTCGGCCGCCTGGACCTGCACGGGACCAACGATCCGGTGGTCAAGTACTACGGCGGCAAGCGGCACGGTACCCGCTACAACTCGGTGGTCGATGTTCTAGCCCACGACGAGGAGCGCAACCGCTGCAGCTCCCGCATCCGGACCGAGCGCCTGGCCAACTCGGCCCTGCTGCAGACCTGGAGCGGCTGCGAGGAACCGCTCCAGCACATCCGGATTGGCGGTGGCAAGCACGTCTGGCCCGGCGGCGCCTACGACAAAGACGCCACGGTAGGCAAGGGCTTTGCCACCGACAAGGTCCTCGACTTCTTCGGGATTCCGGGCCGCCCCGAGGGCACCCGCGATACCTAGCCGCCAGGCGTAGGAGCCGCGCCCTTAGCGCGGCGTGCCACGTGGGGAGCGTTTAGTTGAACAGGCCCCAGACCGCAGCGGAGATGGTGATGACGCCGAGAACCACCACGAGCCAGTTGGTCCAGCGGCCGCGGAAGCCCTTGAGGGCATCGATGCGGTAGATGGCCCAGATGGGCATCAGGTAGAGGATGGCCGCGATGAACGGGCCGCCGATGCTCTCGATAAGCCCCAGGATGTCCGGGTTCAGGATGGCGGCAATCCACGTGGTGATGAAGATGAGCGCGTAGGCGATGTTGGTGATCTGCTGGTGCGTGGTGCGCTCGGCCAGGGAAGGAGAGACCTTCTTGAGGATGTAGCGCGCGCCCTCGGTGGTACCCAGCACGTGGCCGAAGTAGGAAGAGATGATAGCCAGGATGGCGATGACCGGGGAGAGGTAGGCCAGCACCGGAACGCCGGAGATATTCGCCAAGTAGGACAGGACCGGGATGTTTTGTTCGCGGGCCTCCTGCAGACCGTCCGCGCCCAGGGCCAGGGTGCAGGACCAGACGAAGAACATGGTGAACACGGTCAGCATCAGGGCGGTGGCGAGCAGGACCTTGGAGGCGTTCTCGTGCGACTTGATGCCCCACTGGCGCTGCATGGCCAGGGAGAACTGGGAAATGGCCGGGGAGTGGTTAAAGGAAAAGACCAGCACTGGCAAAATCATGATGATGCCGCCGATGAGCGCCAGTGAGTTGCCGGAGTCGACCTCCATGAAGCTCTGCAGGTCCCACTGCGGGATGAGGTAGATGGACACGCCCGCCAGGCACAGGATGAGTGGGTAGACGATGAACTGGGTCAAGTACAGCATCAGCTTCTCGGAGAAGGCGAAGACCAGGGTCATCGCGCCGATGAGAAGGAAGGACAGTAACGTGCGGTTAATGTGCGGCCCGTTGAACTGGTTGACGATGAAGGAGTCCACCGTGTTGGTAATGGACACGCCGTAAATCAGCACGATGGGGTAGATCGCGAAGAAATACAGCACGGAGATGACCAAACCGACCTTCCGGCCGAAGTAGTCGGTGACGACGACCGTGATGTCCTCGCCTTGGCGCGGGGAGACGCACATGATGCGCGCGAGCGCGCGGTGGGACAGGTAGGTCATGGGGGCGATCAAGATGGTGGCAATCAGCAACGGCCAGAAGCCGAAGCTGCCTGCGTTAATCGGCAGGAAGAGGATGCCCGCTCCCACGGCGGTGCCGAAGAGTGAAAAAGCCCAGCTAGTGTTGACAGTCCGGCCGGATGCCTGGGCCGGGGCAGAAGAGGTCATGAAACGATCTCCTTGTAGGGGAGGTAAACGGTGCAATCGACATCAGCAGCGTAGGAGCCACTACCTTGTGGATTACGCTAACACTTGGGAATAGGCCTGTTTGCTCTTTGGAAACAGAAGAATTCTCACCCCTCCTTTTGGGGGTAAGTTCCTCTCGGTACGGCTACGCGGCGGGTGTCCCTAGGCTGGGACAGTTCCGACTGTAGGGCGGGTGGTTATCAAATTGTTGCGCTCGCGCGGTGGGCGAGTGGCAAAGAAGTCGGTACGGTCGGTAGCGGCCGGTCAAACGGTCCAGATAAGTGAAAATTTAAGCAGTCAAGATACTCGAGACTATTAGGAGTAAAGACAATGGGTTTGATGGACAAGGCTAAGGACGCACTGAACTCTGACAAGGGCAAGGAAGCCACCTCTCAGGGCCTGGACAAGGCTGAGGACTTCGCCAAGGACAAGCTGGGCGAGGACAAGTCCGACCAGATCTCTGATGTCCGCGGCAAGGTCGAGGACCGCCTGGGCACCGGCAACGACGAGAACAAGGGCGAGGACGAGAAGTAAATCGTCTAACTCTTCAACCGCCGTGGCAGACTGGGGCCACGGCGGTTTTTGCATGCTCAAGCGAAATGTTAACTATGCTCCTTTTGGCCAACTATCGGGTATCCCCGTGGATTTAACCGCTAGGCTAGGGACTGTGGCTATGTCTCAGGAGGATTGCGAAGTCGCAGCCCTCCCGAAGACCGCTATTGTCCGTCAGGCGCTGCGCATCACCGCGCATCTCGGCGAAGCTCAGCTATCGCTGGAGGAGAAGCCCTTTTTCTTCCAGACACATAATGGACCTGGCGCTCATCGGGGTGGTGAAGTCCATCGGCCTTGATGTCCCGGAAAACGCACGCCACCGGCACCACTAGGTGCTAGCCCGCCGGCCAGAGCGTGCCCACGCGACTGGTCTGTACGCAGATGGGGGAGGCTGCCTCGGGCAGATCGACGGTGAGCTCGGTCCCGCCGCCGGTGACCTGAACGAAGACTTGGTTGAGCCCGGCGCGCAGAGGCACCTCGGTGCGCTCGCCGTCTAGGCTGATCCCCGCCGTTGCCTCCGCGCCGGCCAGGTAGTTGAGCTCCACCACCCACTCGCGCTCCAACAATGGGCCGTCCAAGCGCAGGGTTTGTTCCTGGCCAGCTCCGACTTCTTGCCCGCACTGTGCCATGCCGGCGTCCCCGGCCCCAGTCGGGGTGGTGCTGCGGGCGGGGTGGAGGTCGGCGGCGAGGATGCGGCCGTCGGTGCCGACGATGCCGGGTTGTTCGGTCCAGGCGGCGATTGCTGCGCCCGGCAGAATCTTGCTCAGCCGGTTGTCAGGGTAGGCGACTGGCAGCAGGACCTGGGTGTCGACTTCCTGGTCCAGCTGGGGAGTCTCCGGCGCGGCGAGCTGGCCGTTAAGGGTCCGGAAATACTCGCGGGCCGGCTGCTCGGCCCAGGACGCTGAATAGCTGAGAGTGCTAGCGATGCTCAAGGCGGCAATCACCGCGCCCAGGGCGAGAAGGATTCTACCCGGCCAGGTGGCGGAGTCCAGGCAGCGGAAGGCGAGTGCCGTGGCGATAACCAGCAGCACGCTGACCTCGGAGAAGTGGCGCAGCGTCTGCACGATCTCGAAGGCCGTGTCCTGGCCGCCCCGGCCCAGGCTGACCGCGAGTAGACAGACGGCCACGTAGGCGCCGCAGGTGAGAAGACCTGCCAGTCCGCGGCGGTTGCGTGCGCTTAGTACCACGATGGCGGCCGCCACGATCACGCCGACGGCCACCATGGCGGTAACCGGGGAGGCGAAGGGAGGGCCCGGGTGCCACCTGTCCCACGCCAGGGGCCCGCCGGTCGCCGCCGGCAGGAAGCCCTGTAGGAAACCGTGCCTTAAGGTCCCTGCAAGCCCCAGGCTCTCCGCGCGGGGGAGGTCGACCGCGAGGACGTAGATGCCCGCCCAGATCACGGCCACTCCGAGGGAGGGGAAGATGCTGCGCCGGCACCCCAGGAGGAACCAGCAGAAAGCGAGGAAGGGCAGGGCCAGCAGCATGCGCTCGCTGAACAGGCAGCCCACCAGCACGCAGAGTGCGGCGGCCCACCCGGCCACGTGCGCCCTCGGACGGTCATTGCTGCGGTCTCGAACCACGCGGACGCCACCGAGCACGCAGGTGGTCGCCGTGGCCATGGCGGCTTCCAGTGGGAGCAGGTTGATAGCCGCCGAGAGCCAACTGGTGGCCGGTAGGTTCAGCGGTGACAGGCAGTACAGGGCGAAGGCCAGCAGCACCGGCCAGCCGCCCCGCAGGTGGTGGGCGAGGAATCCCACCGCAGCGATAGCCGCGGCATTGAGCAGGCCGAGCACGCATAGCGCGGCGGCCCAATTGAGGTCGCCGGCGGCCGCCACCAGCCGCATGATTCCGCGGGCGGCCGGCATGAGGTGCCCGTCGTGCGGGGCCATCAGCGCTGTTTCCGGGGCCTGGGCCATAAGGATGAAGTCGTCCCAGTAGAACCAGCCGCGGGCGGCAACCCCCATGCGCACGAGCCAACCGACGATCCCAATAGCCAGCAGGGGCAACAGCTGGTGACGGCGAGTACGCATAATGACGGCTATTCTAACCGGCCCTGGCGGCCCCGTTGCGGCAACTCGGCCGCGAAGTGCCCTGAAAATGGGGCGGTGGCGGCAGTGGGTATGAAAAAGGACCCTGCCGAAGCACGGGCCGAGAGTCTTTTGCGAAACTACCCACCCACCAGCAACGATCCGCACCACAGCGATGGTTTCCGCCAGTTTCCGTGGCCGGGTCCGTCGATTGATGGGCCGCGTCGGTGTCGGAGGCGGGGTGATGGCAGGAGGTTCGTCCTCTGTCCTACTCCAACTCGCCAGTCTCATTCGCCGCGGCCATGATTTCAGCCAAGGTGGAAATCACGTTGCGTAGCACGTCGCGGTCGGTGGTAAGCAGCGCGTCGCGCTGTTTGCGTTGTTCGATGCCGTCGAAGATGGCGCTGGTGGCTTCCTGCTGGAACTTGCGCGAGCGTTTGAGTTGCTCGCGGTTGTTCTCTTTGCCCAGCCGCACCGCTACTGGACTGGAGGACAATGTTCCCCAGGCAGCAACAATCATCTGCGCGGTTTCATCACTGTTGACATCTACACCTGCCATGGAGAAGATGTCGTTGACTTTTTCAACGGCTTCGTCAAAAGCCGCGCGTAGTGGGGTTTTCGGCTCACCAAGACGAACCGTGAACTCAGGAACATTCAACGGTTCTAGTTCACTGTCCCTCACGCTATAGTCTTCCTCTACGCCGCTCTGGGCAATGGCGACACCGGCCAGGGTGACACCTGTCAGGAAGTCTTCATCGTCGTCTAGCTCGGTGATGTGCAGGTTCGGCTCCAGCACGCTACACAGCATGGCGCGGCGTGACACGTCAGCATCTGCGTAGGCAATGATCTGGGAGAGGAACTCGTAGGCGTGCCGATACTTGAGTACGTGTGCCCTGAAATCCTTGGCGCGCTCGCGGGTGTCCTTATCGGTGGAGTTTCGGTCTGAGCGCCAGCGGTCAAGAATCGTATTGGCCGCACCGCGCAGATTTTCTGAGTCCTCGCCTGCCATGTAGGCTTCGGCAACCTTATTCATCTCGTCTAGGTCATAGTAGCCAGCAGTGTCCAACTCGTCTGCCAGCGTGTGCAGGGAATTGGGGTCAATGTCGGTGTCAATGACCGCGCCTTGGTAGTAGCGCTTGAACTCAGCCTCAATGAGTTCGGGATCATTGACGAAATCGACCACCATCGGGGCGGGCTTATTCGGATAAATTCGGTTCAGGCGAGATAGAGTTTGCACCGTTGCGACACCGGAGAGGTGCTTGTCCACATACATCGCGCACAGTCGCGGCTCGTTAAATCCGGTCTGGAACTTGTTGGCCACAATGAGCACGCGGTAGTCCAGATCGTCGTCTTTGAAGGCGCGCTCTACATCGGATTCGCCGTTCATGCTGACTTCGGTGACCGGCTCTGGTTCGTCCTCCATACGCACCGCGTCGGAGAACGCCACGAGCGAGTGAAACTCGTAGCCTTTTTCGTTGATGTAGCGGTTCATCTCACGCGCCCAGTGCACTGCTGCCTTGCGCGAGGAGGTCACCACCATGGCACGTGCCTGGCCGTCGAGGTGGTGGGCCACGTTGCGGCGGTAGTGCTCTACAACGACCTCAACTTTTTGTGCAATGGAGGTCGGGTGCAGGCGGACAAAACGCACCATGTCGGAGACTGCTTCGGACTGATCTACCTCTTCGGTTCGTCCCAACTCGTCGCGTACTTCCGCCCACATGGTGTAGGTGGAGTAGTTGGTAAGCACGTCCATGATGAAGCCCTCGGCAATGGCCTGACCCATCGGGTACGTATCGAAGGCGATGCAGTGTCCGTCCGGGGTCTGTGAACCGAACAAGCGCAGGGTTTTACCCTTCGGCGTGGCTGTGAGCGCTACAAAAGTCATGTTGGACGCGGTGGCCACAGCCTCCTGGCGTAGCTCCAGCAGGTCGTCGGCAGTGTAGTCCTCCGACTCTTCTAGCTCCACCTCAGCAAGCAGCTCACGCAGCGCCGAGGCAGACGAACCAGTTTGTGAAGAGTGCGCCTCATCAGCAATTACGCACCAGTTGCGGCCCTGAATATCTGGGTCGTCATCTAGCAGTGAGAGCACGTACGGGAATGTCTGCAACGTACAGGTGATGATGTGACCGCCCTCTACCAGTGCTTCACGCAGCTGTGGCGACTTCGCACCGGAGTTTTCACCGACCGAGACCACCAGTCCGCGCGATGCCGCTAGTGCCTGCATGTCCTGGCGAATGTTGGTGTCGAGTGCTGTGCGGTCGGTGACCACGATGACGGAATCAAAGGTCTTGGTGCCGTCATCGGCTACCTGCCTAATTAGGCGGTGCGCAAGCCACGCAATGGTCTTGGTCTTGCCCGAGCCAGCGGAGTGCTCGATGAGATAGCGCCCGCCAGCGCTACGCTCGGCGACATCGGTGGTGACTTTTTCCACCGCGCGCAGCTGGTGGAAGCGCGGGAAAATCAAGGTACCTTTCGCGCCGCGCTTGGACGCGGAATTCGGTTCCCATACTGCGAAATCACTCAAGATGCGCAGCAGGAGCCTAGGACGCAGCACCTTCTCCCACAAGTAGGCGGTTGCAGACTTGCCCGCTACTGGCGGGTTGCCGCCAGCACCGTCATGTCCCTGATTAAACGGCAGGAACCTCGTGTCGTTGCCTTTCAGCGCGGTGGTCATGTACACCTCGTCATTCGACACTGCGAAGTGAACCAGTGCGCGCCCCGGCAGGAGTACGCGGCGATTCTTCGAGGGTACGCGATCCTTGCGGTACTGCTTTATCGCACGAGCCACTGACTGCGTGTTGTCCGTCTTCAACTCAAACGTGGCTACCGGAATGCCGTTGACCGTAGCCACCAGATCCAGTGTCTCGCCGCTGGTGGTATCAAAGTGCACCTGGCGGATAATGCGCAGACGGTTCTCCTGTGCTCGCTTGGCAGCAGACACACTGAGCGGATTAGCCGGTGGGAACGCCACCATGGGGCCAAAGGTGGCTGAGCGTGCGTTGGTCTGCGCGTACTTAAAGCCCTCGCGCAGGGTACCGAGCAGACCACCACGGATGCGTCCGGTTTGTGCGTCCTTGCGCGTTGCGGATTCGAGCCGCTTGGCGACGTACTCCAGCAGCAAACGCTGCGCATTCTCCCGCGTTGCCTCAGGAGCATCCTGCGGCACGGCCTTGGCATAGTCCTCTGGGTACTGGGTGGAAAGCCAGTGCAGCACATCAGCCGGAAACAGGCCAAGACGTTCGTCCCATCCGGTGTCCTTCATTCCCGGCTCATAGATCCAGCCGCTGGCTTGCAACGACTCGCAGATGGTTTCTTCCAGGCGCTCTTCGCGCATAATGTCACGTTTAGGCATGAGGTTCGTCCTTGTCGTCGAGTGAAGCAGGAATATCAATCTGGCCGGTCACCGCCGCAGAAATCACCGCTGCGCGACGCTCCACAAGCAAATCCCGCAGCTTCGTAATGTCCTCCAACATCGAATCAATCTCGGCGGTCTCACGGTCGATCTCGTCGGCGATGCGGCGTTGTTCGGCATAAGAGGCGTATGGGATTTTTTGTGCACCTAGCCTCTGGTTATTGACTATCTTCAATGTGCTGGAAGGCGCGGTTTCCCGAATCTCATTCTGTTTTGCTTGCAAAGCACGGAATAGGTAGCGCGCGTCAAAGCCGTGCTGGGGAACTAATGCCGTGATTTGCTGGTTCGTGGCACACCTTTGGTTGGCGAAGCCCGTTTTTCCTACGGTCGCACCGATTCCGCAGAAAAGTGGAGTATTCGCCGGAAGTGTTTTTACGGTTTCGGATTCAGCGGGCGTGAGTTTTATCGCCCTAGTAGGACGTTTCTCATCTAAATCTTCTGGGCGGAGCCATAAAAGTCCTTTTTCCGGCCTGTCTTTTGCGCCGAGTCTTCCCCCTTTGGGAGTGGAGCCAGTGATCAGCAGGGACGTTACTCCGACCCTGACCTCAGTGTCTTCGTTACCCACTATTGACGAAAATAGAGATTCCCGTCGCTCCTCCAGCAGCCGCTCCATCTCGTCCAAATCGGCACGCATGCCGTCGATCTCTGCGGTCTCGCGGTCGAGGTAGTCAGCGATGGCCCGCTGTGTTGGAAGAGGTGGTAGGTAGACAGGTAGCGCAGATGTTGCGGAAAAACCTATCGAGAACCGAGTTACTCCGTTTGCCGTCTGTTCCCAGTGTCGTTTTGCTTGAGCAGAATTCAGGTACCAGTAGAGATATTTGGAGAAGACGAACTCCGGGTGGGGACGTGCGATTGTAAGGTGATACCCGCAAATCATATCGCCGTCTGGAGAATTAGCAATTGCGGGGATTCCAATGTCATCGGGAGATTCGGAGTCTTTGGTGAAGATGACATCGCCGTGTCTTAGGCCCACACGTTCAATTTGTTGGGATGAAGCGGTGGCTTCCATGAAGTCGTGATCGGAATTGAGGACAGACCCGTAATATACGTCGGTGTAGTTGACGAGTCTTACAGGAGTTTCATCATCACGTGACTTTTTATCTACATTGGATGAAATTAGATCGGCGATGGCTCCGAGCTTTACCTCATTCATCACTTCCTCACCTGCCCGAACTTCTCCATGAGACGGCCCATGACCTCGGCCACGTCGGCATCGATCTCGGCTAGGGGGCGCACGGGTTCGGGTTTGTAGAACACGCGCTTAAATGGGATCTCGTAGCCGGTGACGGCCTTGGCTGCGTCCCAGGTGACATCGGGTGCGAAGGGGAGTACTTCGCGCTGCATGTGCTCGTCAATGTCTTCGGTAAGCGGCACGCGCTCAGTCATGGTGAATGACGGATCGAGAACTGGGTTACCCTTGCGGTCTACTGCTGGCTCGGCTTCGTTGTCAGAAACGGCGATGGCCTTGGAGATGGCGTCGATAAGCGTGGCGGGCATCTTCACACCGTGCTCCTTGGCCGCGGCCTTGAGTGCATCTGGCAGGTCGCTGTAAGAAGTGTCGGCCACCGCGCGTACCACGTCGGCGTGTTCGTTAACTGCCTGCTTTTGTTCCAGTACCTCAGCAATTGCGTCGTCGGTGACGTGGACTCCCAGGCGCGCCTGCTTTGTCACCTTTACATCGCGGAAGCCCAGGTCGTCTGGGGTGAGCACCTTGGACATATCGCTATCGGCAAAAGCGCTGTAGGCCTCCAGCACCTTGGCGCGGTCAGCCTCGCGCATTTCACGGCGCTTATCTCCTAGGCCTTTATCCGGTACAGACCAGCACGCGGAAGCATCAATGAGCTGTACAAAGCCTTTGCGGTGGTCTTCCTTGTTGGTGTCCAGAATCCAGATGTAGGTGGAAATTCCCGTGCCGTAGAACATGTTGTTAGGCAGCTGAATAATCGCGTCCACCAGGTCGTTTTCTAGCAACCACGCGCGGATCTGGTCAGGCCCTGATCCAGGGCCACCCGTAAACAGAGGCGAGCCGTTGGATACCACTGCACCACGTCCCCCGGACCCGTTCTTGCCTGCGGGCATGAGCTTGGAAGTCACGTGGGATAAGAACAGCATCTGGCCATCGCCCTTATTAGGCAGGCCGTGGCTAAAGCGCGAACCCGGTACCTTGGCCTGCTCCTTGACTGATGATTGTTGCACCGACCAGTCAGAACCAAACGGCGGGTTAGACAGAATGTACTCGAACTGTTCACCCTCATACAGGTCTGTCAGCAGTGTGTCACCGTGGCGGATCGCGTCTGGTTCGCCGCCTTGAATGAGCAAGTCGGCCTTGCCAATGGCGTAGCCGGTGGGCATAAGCTCCTGACCGGCGAGGTTGACCTCAATGTTGGGGTTGAGTTCCTTCAACGCGCGCTCGGCTACGAGCAACATGCCGCCGGTGCCCGCGGTGGGGTCGTAGACGGTGCGCGAGGCACCCGGTGAGGTTAGGCCTAGGTCGTCAGATTCAAAGAGGATGTCCACCATGAGACGAATTGCGTCGCGTGGGGTGTAGAAGGCACCCGCAGCTTTGCCCTTGGTGTTAAAGGCGCGGTACATGACGTGCTCGAACAGGTCACCCATCTGTGCGTCTGGTAGTGCCTCCACAGACATGTCGATGGTGGAGAAATGCTTGACCACCGGCCACAGACGGCCAGCTTGGTCGAGGGTGCGCATTTTGACTGCGAAGTCGAACGCGTCCCAAATATCGCGCACGCTCTGTGAGAATGCCCCGACGTAATCCATGAGGGAGTCGAATACGTGGTCGTCGGTTTCCGCGATGCGAGTCAAGTCCAGCCGCGAGGTGTTGTAGAAGGACAATCCGAACTGTGACTGTACTTCCCAGTCCTGGTAGGCCTCACTCATGCCTTCCTCGTGCAGCTTGGTGGCAAGGTCTACAACCTTGTCCTTGGTGGGTGCCAAAATGCACTCCAAGCGGCGCAGGACGGTCAGCGGCAGGATGTAGTCACCGTAGTCCTCGGGTTCTACGATGGAGCGCAGGTACTTGTCGGCGGTGTTCCACACGACGGACTGATTCAGTTCAGCTGTACTCACTGTTGAGGTGTCCTTTGGGGTCTGAGAGACAGTTTCGTCTCATAACCCTAGCTGGTGGTGGCGACATTTAGGCCGAGGGTGCCTCTGTTTTGGTGACACATCCCCTTGGGGGACTGGGCAAAAGAGAAGCCCCAGCCGCAGCATCGCACCACTGCTGGGTTTCCTTTATCGCATAAAGTGAAGCCAGAAGCTACAGCCGCTCGATGTCTACCTCGCCGTCGAGAATCCTCGGCTCGATGTCCATGTGGACCCCCGCGGTAGGGAAGTAGCGCGCGGATAATGTCGTGGGTGATGTCGATGCCTGGGGCTGGTTCGTCCCGTAGTAGGCGGTGCAGGCTAGGGCAGTAGTCCACGCCGGGAAACTCGTCTTTGGCTTCGGGAACGCACCCGTGCGGGTCAAAAGTGGTGCAGCGAATGATTAGGTCGTCGTGGACATCACTGGGCAGGTTGAGGGTAAGCCCTGGTGTGGAGGCAGACATGTCTGCAACCGTGGCCTCGTTTACAGACCGGGTAAGTGGGATGGGGCCGCGGGCAGTGTCACCACTCTGGATTCGGGTGAGTCCCGCGCTGTGTCCACCAGCGTCGGCAAGGGGGGAACAAAGGTGCCCCGCTCGCAGGGTGGCGGTGATAAGTGGCAGGCGTCAGCGGTGGCTTCGCGGCTACGCAACCGCGCCCGACGGTGGTCACGCTAGACCGTTAAGGCCGCGTATGTGGCCCGCGCAGGTCGCGGGCGAGGCTGCATAAGAACAACTGAATATGCTTCTACATCTAGCTCGGAAAACCGTGTGGGGTTCCGGGCTAGAAGTCGTTTTAGAGGGGACGAACCATGTTGTGTTTCTTATTGTTTAAGGAGGCCTAGGCGTCCACAACGACTAAACCCACCGCGACAACGCGGTGGGTTTATCTGTCGGAGACGGTTTCACAAATGATTTAAGCTAGATTCGCGAAACCGTCGCCGAATCCTGTCGGACTAACAGGATTTGAACCTGCGACCCCTACACCCCCAGTGTAGTGCGCTACCAAACTGCGCCATAGTCCGCCGTTGCTTGTTGCAACGTTGACTAAGGTTACAACAGTGTCATTGCGCTCGTCGAATCGCCTGCACATCCGGGGTGAGGGCGGGCGGGAGCTTTGGGGCTAGGGGCCTTGGGGCTTAAGCGCCGGTGGTGTAGATCCACCGGCCGTCGGTGCGGCTGAAACTGGAGCGCTCGCGCTGACTTCCGGTCGCCGCGCCCTTGTAGAAGGCCTCGAACTCAACGATGCCCTTGTCATCCAGGGGTCCACCGGCCACGGTGTCGAGGATGTCGAGCCGATAGAAGCGGACGGAATCATCAGCGAGGTTAAGCTCGCTGGGCCGGGTGAAGGGATCCCAGGTCGCCAGCAGGTAGTCCTCGTTGCCCGTGACGAAGGCGCTAAACCGCGAGCGCATGAGGGTCTCCGCGGTCGGCGCAGGCTTGCCGGCGTGGTACTGGCCGCAGCATTCGCCGAAGGTCAACCCGGTACCGCAGGGGCAGCGGGCGTCATCGGCTAAGGGGCGGTGGATGCTCACTTATCCTCATCCACCAATCGGGCGTTGCTGATGAGCTCGAGGATGTCGGCCTGGCGGGCCGCGGCGAGCAGGGCCTTTTCCTGGCCGGTGTCCAGATCCCCGAAGAGTGTGATGGAACGGGTGAAGTTGGCGCCTTCGCCCTGGTTGACGGTGACGTGGACATCGTCGAGCTTCATGCCGCGGGCGGCTGCCTTGATAGCCTGGGCCGTGCCGGCGGCAACCGCGGACATCAGCAGGCCCTCCGGCGTAAAGCCCTGGCCCTTGCCGCCGTCGGCCTTGAGGCGGTCGGAGGTCACGGAGCGCTCGTTGTGGCGCACGACCACGCCCATCTTGGTGCCGTAGGCCAGGTGGGCCTCGGCGGCATCCGCCGCCACCGCCGGCGGCTGGTTATCGGGGACGATAAACTGCTCGGCCCAGGCGCCGATGAGATCGGCGGCGCGCTGGGCGGCGCCCTGCTTGGTGATGAGGTGGTCGGCCTTGTCTAGGGCGACCAGCGACTTCGGGTAGCGGGTCACTCGGAAGATATTCTGGGCGTTGTCAATGCCAACGGTCTGGTCGATGGGCGAGTGCAGCACCATCAGCGGCTTGCGCAGCTTGCTCAGGTAATCGACAGGGTTGGTCTCCGCGAGGTCCTCCAGGAAGCCGCGCGAAATAGTCAGCGTGCGCCCGCCCAGCACGACGTCGACGGCCCCGTTGGCATCAACCTCACCGATCTTGTCGGCGTAGTGGAGAACGGAGTGGGCCGGGTCAAAGGGCGCACCGATGGTGGCGACGGCGCGCAGGGACGGGATGCCGGTGGCGGCAGCCGCCAGGGAGGCCGCCCCGCCCAGGGAGTGGCCCATGAGCAGCTGCGGGGCGTGGTAGTTGTCTGCCAGCCACTCTGCCGCGGCCTGGATATCGGCGACGTTCTGGTGGAAGGTGGTGTCCGCGAACGCCCCCTCCGACTGGCCCAGGCCGGGGAAATCGAAGCGCAGCGTGGCGATCCCGAAGTCGGTGAGCTTCTTCGAGGTACGGGATGCACCCGGGGTGTGGCGGGAGCCGGCGAAGCAATGGGCAAAGATGGCGAAGGCTTCCGGCGGGGTATCGGGGAAGTCTATAGTCCCGGCCATCTTCAGGCCGGTGGACGACGGTAAGGTGACGTTCACTGATTGCATGCCTATAAGGATAACGAGGCGACTGCGCACGAGCTACTGCGGGTTTATTAGAGTTGAAGGGACCGATGTTCGAGGAGGATGCCACACAACCATGGGCGCATTTGATTGGTTCTGGAAAGCGATGGGCGCGCAGTCTGAGCGCAACGATAAAAAGTCGAAGGCGGTAGTAACGAGCGCGGAAGATTCCGTGGCCCAGCTCCGCGAGCTCGACGACGCGGCGGTGGCCCAGGCCGGCCACGACGCCATCCGAAACGGGGAGGTCGCCGACAAGCCGGCCTTCCTGGCCGCGCTCGCCGTGGCTGCGGAGCGCCGCCTAGACATGTCTCCCTTCAACGTCCAATCCCAGGCCGTGCTGCGTCTGCTGGAGGGCGACGTGATCCAGATGGCCACCGGCGAGGGCAAGACTCTGGTGGGAGCTATGGCCGCCACCGGCTTCGCCCTAACCGGCAAGCGTGTCCACGTGGTCACCGTCAACAACTACCTGGCTGGCCGCGACGCCGAGTGGATGCGCCCGCTCGTCGAGTTCTTCGGCCTGTCCGTGGCCCCGGTGACAGAGAAGATGACCTCCGCCGAGCGCCGCGCCGCCTACCGCAGCGACGTTATCTACGCCCCGGTCAACGAGCTGGGCTTCGACGTCCTACGGGACAACCAGATCACCGCCCGCGAGCAGACGGTGCAGGCCCGTCCCGACGTCGCGCTGGTAGACGAGGCGGACTCCGTGCTCGTCGATGAGGCCCTGGTCCCGCTGGTGCTGGCCGGCTCCGAGCCGGGGCAGGCGCCGACCGGCCAAATCACCGATGTGGTCGGGCACCTGACCGAGAACAAGGATTATATCGTCGCCGAGGACGGCCGCACAGTCTCCCTGACCGACGAGGGGGCCCAGCGCGTTGAAAAGGCCCTGGGCATCGACTCGCTGTATTCGGAAGACAGTATCGGCACCATCCTGGTCAAGGTCAACCTAGCGCTGCATGCCAAGGCGCTGCTCATCCGCGACATCCACTACCTTGTGACCGACGGGCAGCTGCAGCTTATCGATGCCTCCCGCGGCCGCGTCGCCGATCTCCAGCGGTGGCCGGACGGGCTGCAAGCCGCGGTCGAGGCCAAGGAGGGGCTCGAGGTCTCCGAGGGCGGTCGGATTCTCGACACGATCACGCTGCAGGAGCTGATGCGTCGCTACCCGACGGTCTGCGGCATGACCGGTACGGCGGTTGAGGCCACCGACCAGCTGCGACAGTTCTACGACCTGCGGGTCTCGGTCATCGACCGGAACAAACCGTTGATCCGGGAGGACGAACCCGACCGCATCTACTCGACCATCGCGGAAAAGAACCGCGCCATCGTCGGCGAAATCCAGCTCCTCCACTCTGCCGGCCAGCCGATCCTGGTGGGTACGCACGACGTCGCCGAGTCGGAGGCACTTGCCAGCGCCCTCGAGGAGCTGGGCATTCAGGTCAACGTGCTCAACGCGAAAAACGACGCGGAGGAGGCGCGGATCATCGCCGAGGCCGGCGAACGCGGGCGGGTGACCGTGTCCACCCAGATGGCCGGGCGCGGTACGGATATCCGCCTGGGCGGGGCGGACGAGGCCGACCACGACGCGGTCAGTGGGCTGGGCGGCCTGGCCGTCATCGGCACCTCGCGACATCGCAGCTCCCGCCTGGACAACCAGCTGCGCGGCCGTGCCGGCCGCCAAGGAGACCCGGGCCGCAGCGTCATCTTCGTCTCGCTCGAGGACGACGTGGTCCGCCAAGGCGGCGAGGACGAGTCGTTGTTGGCCCGCCCGGATGCGGACGGCCGCATCGAGTCCAAGCGGGTGCGCGATTTCGTGGCCCACTGCCAGCGCGTGACCGAGGCGCAGTTGCTAGAAATCCACGCCCAGACGTGGAAGTACAACCAGCTGTTGGCCGACCAGCGCATCATCATCGACGAGCGCCGCGCCAAGCTGCTCGACACCCCGCAGGCGTGGGAGGAGCTCGCCGCGCGGGCCCCGCAGCGGGCCGCGGAGCTGACCGAGGCCGGCGTGAGCGAGGACGCGCGGGTGCGCGCTGCCCGGGAGATTATGCTCTACCACCTGGACCTGGGCTGGGCCGACCACCTAGAGCACCTCGACGACGTGCGCGAGTCGATCCACCTGCGCGCGATTGCCCGCGAGACGCCCATCGACGAGTACCACCGAATTGCCGTGCGGGAATTCAAGGACCTCGCGCAGCGGGCTGTCGAGCAGGCAGTCGAGACATTCCGCACAATCCCGATCGACGAGGCCGGGGCGCACCTGGCGGACGCCGGTCTCGCGCGCCCGAGTGCCACCTGGACATATATGGTGTCGGATAACCCCCTCGCGGGGGCAGGCAACTCCGCCTTGAGCAGCATAGGTAATCTGTTTAAGTAGAAGGCAGCCCGCGCACCGCGCGAAGTCGCTATTATTGGAATAGTTAATTGAGAGCCACCAACCGGAGGTAAAACAATGAGTGAGAACAACGGCACCTCGGAGCCGCAGGTCGAGACTACCTCGGTCTTCCGCGCTGACCTGCTGAAGGAAATGGAAAACGGCGCGGCGGCAACCTCGGAATCCGGCGCCACCGGTGCGGACCAGCTGCCCGAGGGGCAGGCCTTGTTGGTGGTTAAGCGCGGCCCGAACGCGGGCGCCCGCTTCCTGCTGGACCAGGACACCACGACCGCCGGCCGCCACCCGGAGGCCGACATCTTCTTGGACGACGTCACGGTCTCCCGTAAGCACGCCGAGTTCCGCAAGCAGGACGGCCAGTTCGAGGTCGTCGATGTGGGATCGCTTAACGGCACCTACGTCAACCGCGAGCCGCGCAACAGCCAGGTGCTCGAGGTAGGCGACGAGATCCAGATCGGCAAGTTCCGCCTAGTTTTCATTGCTAACCAGGACTAGTACCCGGACCACCGTCGGGACTCAGTCCACACCGCGCAGGCGTTAGGCTCCCGGGCCACAGCTGGGGAGCTTCCGCAGCGCCGGCTTGTAGTGTCACGCAGAGCGCACCGCTTCCGCGGCCCAGAAGACGGCTGTGAACGCGTGGTATCAACCGTTTATTTTAGGGAATTGGCGAGTAAGGCACAGTGAGCGCAGTACCAAAGAACACCCAAGCAGCAGGACAAGCTGCCAAGAAGGCGAAGACCATGTCTATCGGCGTGGTCTTGGGGAAGCTGAACCAGGAATTTCCCGAGGTCACCGTCTCCAAGATCCGATTTTTGGAGGCCGAGGGGCTCATCACGCCGCAGCGTACCGCCTCCGGCTACCGCCGCTTCACCAATGACGACGTCGAGCGCCTGCGCTACATCCTGACCACTCAGCGGGACAACTACACCCCGCTGAAGGTCATCCGCCAGCAGCTCGAGGCCATGGACTCGGGCGAGGTGACCGCGATCGTCAGCGCGGGCCAGACCGAAACCCTGGTCAGCCCGGACAAGTTCCGCGCCCCGGTTGTTACCCGTCTGACCGACGGGGACATCGCCTCGCAGGCCGGCTCCGATCAGAAGACGGTGGCTCACCTGGTCAAGCTGGGCCTGCTCGCGCCGGATGAGTCCGGGTTTTTCACGGCTGACGATGTCGCCGTGGTCCAGTCGGTCGAGGCGCTGCGCGCCTTCGGCCTGGACGACCGCCAGTTCAAGAGCCTGCGCAACAACGCTCGCCGGCAGGCAGACCTGATCTCCCAGGTCACCAGCCCGGTAGCAAACTCGAAGTCGGATACCGCCACGCTGCGGGCGGAAGAAATGTCGCAGCAGATGACCGCGCTGGTGGTTTCCTTGCACGCCACCTTGGTCAAGACGGATCTGCGCAAAGAGTTTTAGTCGATTGGCGCCGCTTTAAGGGCGGCGCGGAGACAAGGAGGTCGCGTGGCCCGGATAGCCCTAGAGTTTTTGGGCATTCACATGCTCGAGCCGGAGGAATTCCTCTGTGCATTGTTCCGCTGGAATGCGGGGGAGCGGGTCGTGCCGGTGTGGATGTCGCCCATCGACGGCGCCCGCGTGGTCGCGCACCTGGGCGGTGCGCAAAGCCGCCGGCCGGGTACCCACGAGCTACTCATCGACGTCCTGGCCGAGCAGGGCGGGCTGGAATCCGCCGTCGTGACCAGCTACCACGAGGGAGTTTTCATCCTCGAGCTGACCACTGGCGACGGCGCTGTCTTGGACGCGCGCATGTCGGACGCGCTCATCCTGGCTGATCACTTCGATGTCCCCATTGAGATCGAGGAAGAAGAGCTCAACCAGGTAGCGGTCTTTGTGTCTCCGGAAGATCTGCAACACTACGTGGGGGTGGAGGACACTACCCCCGCCGGGGAGGCCGGCGACGACCTGGGTGATGCCGCGGATCAGCCGGATTCGGCCTCCGGCGACGCCCAGGCCGACGCGGATTTCTCCGCAATGATGCAGGAGCTGGGCATGACGGAGGAGGATTTTCAGGCACTGGACCCGGACGATTTCTGCGAGTCCGGGCGGGATTCCGCCGGTGAGCGGCCTGAAACCACTGAGACTCCTGCGTCAGATGATGTTCAAGATAATGATGTGACACCTGATGAAGATGGGGAAGAGGGGGCTGAGGGTTCCTAAGCAACAGATGTGAACTATGGTGCTCTCGAGTTGTGGGAAAGTCTAAAGTTAAACTCGAGGTTTAAGTTTCGGCGTGTTACGCCAGATAACGCTTGACTCTTGCCTAGGCTTGACTTTAAATAAAGCATTAGGGCTTCCCCCAAACTTCAATGGAGTAATTACGTGAGCATCCAAGAAGACATCTACGCACACGAGGGCAACGGGACTTATGTTCAGGAGTCCCTGTTCGACCTCGGCCCGGACGAGCAGGTCGGCTACCGCGTACCGATCGCCTGTCAGGTCGCCGGCATCACCTACCGCCAGCTCGACTATTGGGCGCGCACCAACCTGGTCAACCCGTCCATCCGCACCGCCCGCGGCTCCGGCTCCCAGCGCCTGTACTCCTTTCGCGACGTGTTGGTCCTCAAGATCGTCAAGCGCCTGCTGGACACCGGCATCTCGCTGCAGAACATCCGCCTGGCAGTGGACTCCCTGCGCGACCGCGGCGTCAACGACCTGGCTGAGCTGACCTTGGTCTCCGACGGCAAGACCGTCTACGAGTGCCGCTCTAACGACGAGGTCATCGACCTACTCTCCGGCGGTCAGGGCGTGTTCGGCATCGCCGTCCCGGGCATCATGAAGGAACTGTCCGGCACCATCTCTTCCTTCCCGTCCGAGCGCATCGACAACGAGGCCAACGTCGTCGGCCTCGACGAGCTGGCCGCCCGCCGCCAGCGCAAGTCCTCCTAGAACGCTCGCTCAAGGCCTGACACTCCCGGGCTAATTCGCAGGCTCCCCAGCCGTCGCTCACGCGGCCGGGGAGCCTTTTGCTGTGTCTACAGGCCCTCTGGGGCGGAGGCGCCACCAAGAGCTAAGAAGAGCGGTACTTGAACTGCGCTGTGTGGCGTTCTGGCTGACTACTTGACGCCGGCAGCGGTGCTGATGGCCTCGTTGACGGCAGCACCGTCGTCGGCGCGGTCGACGGTGTCGAAGTAGTCCGCGGCGTCCTCCAAGGCCTTGTCGACCTCGCCGTCGCCCAGGTGCACGACGGAGATTTCCACGTTACTGTCCTTGGCGCCGGCCAGCTGGGCGGCGAAGTCCTCGTCGGAGAGCGAGTCGTCGGTGCCGGTGGTCACCAGCACGACGCGGGCGGGGGCGTTGGATTCGCGGGCGTAGTCGGCGGCGTTGTTGACCGCGGCGACGATTGCGGCGCGGGTCTGCGGCACGCCGCCGGTGCCGAAGTTGTTGACCACGCCGGCGGTCTCGCCGCCGTCGGTGAAACCGAGGTTCTGGCGGTAGCCGACGGTAGCCGTCGCGGAGATCGGGGAGGAGTAGTTCCACAGGGACACGGCCTTGTCCTCGCCGCCGACGCCGTCGGCAGCCGCGGCCACCCCACCGGCCGCAGCGTCGAAGTACGGCGCCATCTGATCGGAAGTATCCAGAAGGAAGAGAGTGGACTCCGCGGCACCCGGGGCGGCAGCGCCGGCGGCCGCGGCGGCAGCGCCGGCGGCCGCGGCGGTGGAGGAGGCCGCGCTCTCCGAAGCGGGGGCCGAGGATTCCTCGGAGCTCGGCGCCTGGCTGGCGTCCTTGTCCGCGCCGGCGGCGGGCTTGTCGGTAGCGGTCTCTTCGGCTGCCTGCGTGGTTTCCTGGGCGGTCGTGTCGGTGCCGTCGCCGTTGTCGTCGTTGCCAGTAAACAAGTAGATGATTAGGCCGAGCACCACCAGAATGGCTATGGCAATGACGGCGATGAGCCATCCGGCGATAGCGAAGTTGTTCTTGTCGTTGGCGTGGCGGGCCATATCGTCTTCCTCACTTGTGGTGCTTGCGGGGCCGTGACGCCAGGTAAAAATGACCGGGCGTGCTTAGCTGCCCAGTCTAGTGGCTTGGGCCTGCTCGATGAGTCCGACAAGCCGTTGGCGGATGGGTTCGGCCCGCTGGGCCAGCGCGCGCTGCCGGTGCACGTACTCGCCCTTGCCCTCCGGGGTTTCGATGGCGACGACGCCAAAACCCCAGGCGCGGCAGTCATACGGCGAGGCCTCCATGTCCAACACTCGGGCATCGACGGCCAGATCCAACGCGTCCAGGAAGACCTCGCCGGGGACCAAGGGCCCAAGCTTCCACGCCCACTTGTAGAGGTCCATCGTCACGTGCACGCAGCCGGCCTGGTCGTTGTTCGGCTGCTGCTGGCGGTTCAGCGGCCGGATATTGAGAGGTCTGGCCGGGGGAGTAAAGAAGCGGAAGGCGTCGTAATGGCTGCATTTTAGCCGGTGGGACTCCACCACGGCGTTCGTACCGTCGGCGCCCAGCCGCAGGGGTAGATCGTGGCGCGGGGAATCGGTGCGGTAGACCATCGCCCACTCGTGCAGGCCGAAGCAATCGAAGTTAACCGGGTTGCGTGCCGACTGAGTAAGCAGGCGGTGGGTATAGTCCACGGAGTCGCCCCGGCGGGCCCAGAACGCCTCGAGATCGAGCCCGACCGTCCCGTCCTCGGCACGGTGGTAGTCCCGCCACTCGGCGTGCGGCGGGTCACCCGCCAGCCGGGTGCCGACCCCGGGGTGCCAGGCGCGCAGGTGGCTGGGGCGGACCGGATAGTACTGGAAAAGGAAGTCGTAGACCGGATGGTAGCTGCCCGGGTGGCGGAACCGCGCCATGCGGTCATCCGCCCGTGCCTCATGGGCAGCGAGTAGTTCCTGCCACTGTTGCGGGGCTAGGACATCGGCCATGGTCTACTTCCTCCTCGGGTTCTTTCTATCGGCGCCGGTGCGCTTCTTCGTCCGGGTGGAGCCGGCGGCCTTCTTCCGGCCCCGGTTGCCACTCCGGGTGCCGCTACCGCGGCGCGGGCGCGGCTTCTTGGTGCCGGGCTGGCGCTCAGCGGAGCGCTTACGGGCCTTGCCCGAGCCTTCTTGCGGCTGCTGGCCCGGCGGGGGCAGGGGAGTGCCGGGCGGGTTGGTGGCCCCGGTGAGATCTACCAGGCGCGGGTCGTGGGCGGGATCCGCGGAGTCGGAGAGATCGATGACCGTGGCGCCCACCCCAGCTTTGCGGAGCAGCTGGGTGATTTCGTCGCGCTGCTGCTCCATGCCCAGGGTGACCACGGTACCGGACTCACCGCCCCGGGCGGTGCGCCCGGCCCGGTGGAGATAGGCCTTGTGCTCGGCGGGCGGATCGACGTGGACTACCAAGGACACACCGCTGATGTCGATGCCGCGGGCGGCGATGTCGGTGGCCACCAACACCGGCACGCTGCCGTCGCGGAAGCCCTCGATGGCCCGCGTGCGCGCACCCTGGCTCTTGTCACCGTGCAGCGGCAGGGCGTTGATTCCGTTGCGGCGCAGCTTCTTGGTCTGGCTGTCCACGCCGTGCTTGGTACGCATGAACATGATGGTCTTACCGGCACGGGCGGCGATGGTCAGCACGACGTCGTTGCGCTGGGGCCGCTCGCCCACGTAGAAGACGTAGTGCTCCATGGTGTCCACGGCGGCTTCCGCCGGCGCGGTGGAGCGCTCAACCGGCGAGTCCAAGAAGGTGGTCACGACCTCTTCGACGGCGGCGTCCAGGGTGGCTGAAAACAGCAGGCGCTGCCCGTCCGCCGGGGTCAGGGCTAGAAGCTTTTTCACTTGCGGCAAAAAGCCCATGTCGGCCATCTGGTCGGCCTCGTCCAGCGTGGTGATCTCCACCTGGGACAGATCCAGGTAGCCCTGGTTGATCAGATCCTGGGCGCGGCCCGGGGTCGCGACCAAGACGTCGACCGGGCGGGCCAGCTGCCGGATGTGATTGTTGATGTTGACGCCGCCGACCACCGCGAGGGTGCGTAGGTTGAGGCTGGCCGCTAGGCCGTCGAGGCGCTCCTGGATCTGGGTAGCCAGCTCCCGGGTCGGCGCCAAGATGAGCCCGCGGGGCTTGCCCGGCCGGGATACGCCCGTGCCGCCTAGGCGGGCCAGCATCGGCAACCCGAAGCCCAAGGTCTTGCCGGAGCCGGTCGGGGCACGCCCCAGCAGGTCCTTGCCCGCGAGCACGTCGGGGATGGTGGCCGACTGGATAGGGAAGGGGCTGTCCATTCCCTGCTGGGCCAGGGTGTCGACGAGGGCGCGGGGTAAGCCGAGATCGGCGAAAGTAGTCATAAGGTGCTTTAGTCTAGCACCGCAGGACTACCAGACGACTAGTCCCACTGACTCAGGCTGCGATCACCGGACCACTCGAGGTGGTAGGTGCCTGGCTTGTCGGTGCGCTGGAAGGTGTGGGCGCCGAAGTAGTCGCGCTGCCCCTGGATCAGCGCGGCCGGCAGGCGCTCGGCCCGCAGGGAGTCGTAGTAGGACAGGGAGGAGGCGAAGACCGGTACCGGCAGGCCCAGCTGGGTCGCGGCGACGACCACACGGCGCCAGGCCGAGATGAGCTTGCCCAGCTCGTCCTGGAAGTACGGCGCCAGGATGAGCGCAGGCAGCTGGGGGTCGGCGTCGTAGGCCTCGCGGATGCGGTCCAGGAACTTCGCGCGGATGATGCAGCCGCCGCGCCAGATGGTGGCCAGGTCCCGCGGGTCGACGTCCCAGTTGTGCTCGGCGGAGCCGGCCTTGATCTCGTCGAAGCCCTGGGAGTAGGCGATGAGCTTGGAGGCGTAGAGCGCGCGGCGCACGTCCTCGATAAACTCGGCGCGGTCAAGGTCCAGCGACTCGAAGGTGGCCTCGGTGCCGGCCGGCAGGCTTGCCTGTTGGGCGGCGGCGCGCTGCGCGGTGGAGGAGGACAGCGCGCGGGCGAAGACGGCCTCGGCGATGCCGGTGATCGGCACGCCCAGCTCCAGGCCGTTGATGGCGGTCCAGCGGCCGGTGCCCTTCTGGCCGGCGGCGTCCACGATGACGTCGACCAGGGGCTTGCCGGTTTCCGGATCGTCCTGGGCCAGGACCTCGGCGGTGATCTCAATCAGGTAGGAGTCCAGATCGCCGGAGTTCCACTCACGGAAGGTCTCGGCGACTTCGTGCGGGCTCAGGCCGGCGCCGTAGCGCAGCAGCTGGTAGGCCTCGCCGATGACCTGCATGTCGGCGTACTCGATGCCGTTGTGCACCATCTTGACGAAGTGGCCGGCGCCGTCCGGACCGATGTGGGTCACGCACGGGGTGCCGTCGACGTTGGCGGCGATGGACTCCAGGATGGGGCCCAGGGTTTCCCAGGACTCGGCCGGGCCGCCCGGCATGATGGACGGGCCGTTGAGGGCGCCTTCCTCGCCGCCGGAGATGCCGGCGCCGACGAAGTGGCGGCCGCGGGCCGCTACCTCCTGCTCGCGGCGGATGGTGTCGGTGTAGTTGGCGTTGCCGCCATCGATGATGATGTCGCCGTCATCCATGGCGCTGGCCAGCTGGTCGATGACGGCGTCGGTAGCCGCGCCGGCCTTGACCATGATGATGGCCTTGCGGGGCCGTTCCAAGGAGGCCACGAAGTCTTCAATGGTCTCGGAGGCGATGAAGCTGCCTTCACCCGCGTGCTCGTCCATGAAGGCGCGAGTCTTTTCCGGGCTGCGGTTGTACACGGCCACGGTATTGCCATTGTGGGCGAAGTTGCGGGCGAGGTTAGACCCCATCACGGCGAGGCCAACGACACCAATCTGGGCGAGATCCTTAGGTTCAGTCATGCCGCCTAGATTACCGCATAGGCCATCGGCACAGCCGAAAGACTAGATTGGGAAGACATGAGTGCTAGCGGAGAACCCCTAAACCCGACCCACGAGCTAGAACAGTTGCTCTATTCGGCCCACGAGACCGCCCTGGACGACTCCCAGCTGGCGACCATCAATCGGCAGCTGACCGGCCTCGACGCCACCCTGGGGATCACCTATACGGCCATCAGCAACGGCGAAGTGCGCGCTACCATGGCCGTTGACGCCCGCCACCACCAGCCGTGGGGCGTGGCCAACGGGGGCGTGTACGCCTGCTTGACCGAGTCGGTCGCCTCTGTAGCCGGCGTGGTCGCCGCGCGTCGGCCCGTCGTCGGCGTCAATAACAACACCGACTTCCTGCGCCCGGCCAGCTCCGGGACGTTGACCGCCACGGCCACCCCGCTGCACCTGGGCCGGCGCACCCAGCTGTGGGGCGTGGACATTTGCGACGAGCAGGGCCGGCTGATGGCCCGCTCCCAGCTGCGGACGATGCCGCTGGGCGGCTAGAGCCAGTTGTTTCGGCGGAACCACCAGAACATCAGCGCCACAATGCCGACCATGACCAACAGCGCGATGGGGTAGCCGTACTCGGTGTGCAGCTCCGGCATGTGGTCGAAGTTCATGCCGTAGATACCGGCGACCATCGTGGGGGCGGCGGCCATGCCGACCACCGCGGAGATGGTGCGCATGTCGGAGTTTTGTTGCATGGAAACCTTCGCCACCGAGGCATCGATTAGCGAAGTAAGGCGCTCATCGAAGGAGGCAACCTCGTCGCGGACCACCAGCTCGTGGTCGTTGACGTCGCGCAGGTAGGAACGGATCTTTTTGGGGATCAGATCCTTGTGGTCGTTGACCATGGCCTGCAACGCCGTGGACAGGGGCGCGACGGCGTGCTTCATCTCCAGGATCTCACGCTTGAACATGTAGATGCGGTCGATGTTGAACTGCGCGCCCGGGGTGAATACCTCTTCCTCGACCTCGTCGACCTCGGTCTCCAACAGGGTGGTGATCTCCTTGTAGCGGTCCACCATCATGTCCAGGACCTTCCAGGCCAGCGCGATGGGGCCGAGCTCGACCAGGTCCTGCTCGTCGTTGATGCAGTGGGCCAGGTTCGGCAGCTTGGCGCTGTGGCGTACGGTGATGAGGAAGTCGTAGGCCACGATCATCTGGATCTCGCCGGTGGTAATGATCTGACGCTTGTCCTTGACCTCGTCGTGGTCGCGGTAATTGACCGAGCGGGCCACCACGAAGAGCTGATCGTCGTAACGCTCCAGCTTGGGGCGCTGGTGGGCCTGGACCGTGTCCTCCACGATCAACTCGTGGATATTGAACTCGCTGGCTACCCGGGTCATCTGGCCTTCGTACGGCTCGTGCATGCCAACCCAGATGAAACCACGTCCGTATTCGCGGAGGGCTTCTTGCGCTGAGCGCGGGGTGTACTCACCTGGTAAGGCCTCGCCATCGACGAAGACGCGGCAGTGCTCGATTGCCTCTTCGACGGGGACCTTGAACTGGGTGACCTCGGGTTGCGACAGCTTTTTCTTGCGGGGCCGAAGCGGGTTGGGCACATTTGCCATGGCGGCCTCCTCCTCGTGGTCGGGCAGTGGTAGCCGCACAGTGCGGCGAATAAAGTGTAGCGCGAAACCGCGCCCTATAATGAAACCTATGCCTACGTGGAAAGAACTGACGACAGCCAACCCCGAACATTCCCACAACTATGCGCGGCGTTGGAAGCTCATGCAGGCCCAGGGCAAAGACATCAACGGCGAAGCTCGCCTCATTGATGCCATGGCCGAACGCGAATCCAGGATCCTCGACGCCGGTTGCGGCACCGGCCGCGTCGGCGGCGAGCTGGTCCGCCGCGGCCACGACGTCCTGGGCGTCGACGTCGACCCCGTGCTCATCGAGCACGCGGAGCACGACTTCCCGGAGGGTCGCTGGGTGGTAGGGGACCTCTCTGCCGAGGAAATCCCCGAAACCGGCTTCGATCTGGCCGTCTCCGCGGGCAACGTGATGGGCTTTCTGGCGCCGGAGGGCCGGGAGCCCGCACTACGCCACATCTTCGAGGCGCTGCGCCCCGGCGGCCGCCTGGTGACCGGCTTTGGCGCCGGCCGCGGCTGGGAATTCGCCGATTTCATCGCCCAGGCCGAGCAGGTCGGTTTCCGCGTGGACAACCAGTTCAGTTCCTGGGACCTCAAGCCCTTCGGCCCGAACTCGGCCTTCCTGGTCGCCGTCTTGACCCGCCCGGGCGCCGACCTCATCCAGTAGCGGTTATACCGCCCCGGCTAGAAGCGCCGGTCGGCTTGGTCGAAGAAGGCCAGCTCGGCCAGACTGGCGCGGTAGAAGGCGTCGAAGGCGCGTTGGCGCTGGTCCTCGGTGGCCTCCTCCAGGGCGTCCTCGACCATCTGCAGGGCGTGTTGGGTGCCTTCCACGAAGTCGGGGCCCGAGTACATCTGCAGCCACGCATGGAAGGGGTGATCCGCGCGATCCTGTGCCAGCAGGTGCCGTCCGACCTCGGCATAGAGCCAGTAGCACGGCAGCACGGCCGCGGCGGCGACCGCGTAATCCTCGGTATAGGCCGTGGCCACCAGGAAATCCGTGTAGGCGCTGGTGACCGCGGAGGGGCGGACGGTAGTTTCCCCGCCAAGCCAGTCACGGTGTAGCTCGGATTCGGCAACTAGGACCTCGGCCGCCCCGGCGGCCCAGAACTGGCGATCCTGGGGGTCTCGAGCGAGCGCGCCGAGCCGCCCCAGGGCAGTCGAGTAGTGGCGCAGATAGATCGCGTCCTGAGCGAGGTAGAAGCTGAAATCATCCGCGTCCAGGGTGCCGTCGCCCAAGCGGCTGATAAACGGCAGGGCGAGCAGTTCTTTCCACAAACCCAGAGTGCTCGCCCAGAGCGCCGCCGTATGCGGTCCGGCCGCCGGGATGGACGGCTGCGGAGCGGGCTGGGATTCCGCCGCGGCATAGGCGGCGGCAAGGTCTACGCCGGGCACCGGCTCGGCGCTCGCCGCCCGGGCCAGGCGGCGCTGCCGATGCCCGTGGTCGACCGGCCCGTGGCCGCGGCCTACCGCCAGGGCGTCGGCGGTGGCGATCGCCTCGTGCAGCCAGCGGGTAGACCACTCCAGCCCCGCGGCGAGCCCCTCGCCTTGACCCAGCCGGGTGGCCAGCGCCGAGGACAAGGAGCAGCCGGTCCCGTGTGTGTTCTTGGTCGCCACCCGCGGACACGACACGCGGTGGATAAGGCCGGTGCCATCGACCACGGCGTTATCCGCGCGGTTGTCGCGCAGATGCCCGCCCTTGACGATGACCGTGGTCCCGGTCCGCTGCGCCCAGCCCTGGGCCATGGCCACCGCCTGGTCCACGTCGGTGGCTTCCTCCTCGGGGCTCAGTGCGCAGAGGACCGCCAGCTCCTTCAGGTTGGGAGTGACGCAATCGACCTGGCCCGCCAGATCGAGGATCGCGGCTTCTGCTTCCTTTTCCAACAGGCGATCCCCGGAGGTAGCGACCATGACGGGATCCAGGACGACCGGCGTGCCGTTCAGCGTGGCGATGAATTCGCGGACGATGTCGATGATCTCCGGGTTGCTGAGCATGCCAATCTTTACCGCGTCGATGTCCACGTCGGCGGCCACGGAGGCCAGCTGGTCGCGCAACACCTGCGCCGGCGGGGTGAAGATGGAGTCGACGCCCTGGGTGTTCTGCGAGACGATAGCGGTGGTCACCGCCATGCCGTAGCCGCCCGCGGCGCTGATCGCCTTGAGATCGGCGTGCAGGCCCGCCCCGCCGGTCGGATCGGTCCCGGCGATAGACAGGACGCGGGCAACGGGCAGCGGCTGGGTACACCTAGTACCAAGCGGGTAGACGTGAGTCATGGTTGTACTCCTATCGAGCAATCAATTAAGCGCAGCATCCAGCACTAGGGCGTGCAGAAGCCGTGCGCAGTGCGGCAGAGGGCGGAATGACTAATGGCGAAAGGCGGCGACGAGTTCGCTCGCGGCGGAGGCCGGGTCCTCAGCGGCCATGATGGCGGAGACCACGCAGACGCCGGCGAAGGCGCTGCCTTTCAGCTCGGCGACGTTGTGGGCCTTCAGCCCGCCGATGGCTACGGCGGGCATGCCGGCAGCGGCGGCGCGGCCGGCCAGGCGCGCCGCCGCCTCGACCCCGATACCGGCGGGCGCGTTGGCCTTGGTAGCGGTGCTAAAGACAGGGCCGATGCCGAGAACGTCCGGGCGGGCAGCTCCCGTGGCGCTGAGTGCGGCGTCGAGCTCCTCTTCGGAGCCAACCGATAACCCCACCAGGGCATCGTCGGCCAGCAGCGCGCGTGCCTCAGCGACGCTGTGATCGTCCTGGCCGACGTGGAGGTGGCAGCCGAGCTCAGCGGCCAGCTCCACCCGGTCATTGATAAACAGCGGGACTTTACCTAGCTGTTCCTGCAGGCGGCGGGCATAGAGGAGCAGCTCGGCGTCGCTGGCGTCCTTGTCCCGCAGCTGCACCACGGTGGCACCGCCGCGGCAGGCGGCCACGGCGATGTCGGCGACGTTGTCCCGGCCGCCGGCTAGCCCCGGGTCGGTGACGAGGTAGAGGCTCCAGTCGATCGGGCTCATGGCAGTTCCACGGGCTGAAGGGCACTGTAGGTGATCAAATCCTCCGGGCCCAGGTCGTAGAGGGCGTCCATCCAGGCGACGGCGAAGCTGCCGGGCGACTGGGCCTGTTGGTAGGCCAGGGAGCCGGCCACGGACACGTGGGCGTGCGCGGCGATGACCGCGGCGAGCGGCGGCTGGCCCGTGCCCAGGTAGGCGGCGGTGATAGCGCCCAGGCTGCAGCCGGTGCCGATGACCCGCTGGAGTAGCGGCACGCCACCGGCGAGTTCCCAGGCCTCGTCCTGGGTGACGAGCACGTCCTTCTCGCCGGAGATAGCCACCACGCCGCCGGTGCGCTTCGTTAGCGCCTGGGCTGCGGGCAGGGCGGCGGTCGCCGTGTCGGTGGCATCGACGCCGCGGCCGCCCTCGCCCAGCTGCGCCAGGGCAATGATCTCGGAGGCGTTGCCGCGGATGGCCGCGGGCTTTGAGTCGACTACTGAGCGGGCAAATTCCGTGCGGGTGGATAGGCCGCCGGCGGCAACCGGGTCGAGCACCCACGTGTTTCCGGCCTCGTTGGCACCGGCGATTGCCTCGCGCATGCCCTCATACTGGGCCGCGGATGGGGTGCCGATATTGATGAGGATGCCGTTGGCCAGGCGCGCGAACTCGCGGGATTCCTGCGGAGTATCGCACATGGCGGGGCTGGCGCCGATCGCCAGCAGGGCATTGGCGGTGACGTTCGTGACGACGGTATTGGTCAAGCACTGGACCAAGGGATTGCGCTCGCGCACGGCGGCAAGAGCAGCGCATACTGCTTCCTTCACAACACTTTCCTTCGCTAGTTCTAACTAAGAGCAGGTTCCATGGGTATGTTCTCAGCCGGAATCAGTCCTTCCGGCACCCCAATGTTGTGCCGTCCACCCTAACAGAGTCGGACCCGGAATTTTTCTGGTTTGAGGGAAAACACCCCCAACGGGGAACGCGACTAAGGCCAGTTCAGGCTCCACAGAACACAGCTACGGGCCGCTAGGGACAAAAAGAGCCCCGCCGCAGCACGCGCTGGCGGTGAAACCAGCGCACACTTGCGGCGGGGTTAAGGTGCAGGTGCTCGGCGGCACCGCACGCGGGGGCTCTTTAGGCCTCGGAATCCTTCGTCTTCTTGGCCAGCGCGTTGCGGGCGGTGCGCATCTGCTCGGTGATGGCGAGGTTACCGCGGTCGCGGGTAAACGCGTTGGAGATCCAGTTGATGAAGGTGACGAAGCGGTTGCGCATGCCGACCAGGTAGGTCGCGTGCAGCGCCAGCCAGCCCAACCAGGCGAAGATGCCGGTGAACTCGACCTTGCCCATCTTCACCACGGCGTTGAAGCGGGAGATGATCGCCATGGAGCCCTTGTCGAAGTAGTCGAAAGGTTCTTTCTCGTTGGCGGTGGACTCCTCGTCGACCTTGGCGTCGATGAGGCGGCCAACGTGGGTACCGCCCTGCATAGCGACCTGGGCCAAGCCCGGCAGCTTGTTCAGGTTGATCATGTCACCGATGACGTAGACGTTGGAGTACTCGCCCACGGTCAGGTCCTCGTTGACGGAGACGCGGCCAGCCCGGTCGGTCTCGACGCCGGCCTGGTCGGCGACCATCTTGCCCAGCGGGGAAGCGGACACACCGGCGGACCAGATCTTGGTGGCACCGGTCAGGGTGGTCTCGGAGTCATCCTTGGTGTTCTTGTAGGTGACGGTGTCCTGGTCGACGTTGGTGACCATAGCGTTCAGGCGGACGTCGACGCCGAGCTTTTCCAGCGTGCGCTGGGCCTTGCGGCCGAGGCGCTTGCCGAAAGGCGGCAGCACCTGGGGAGCGCCGTCCAGCAGGTAGATCTTGGCCGAGGACGGGCCGTAGGTGGAGAAGGCGTCGGTGAAGGTACGGTTAGCCAGCTCAGCAATCTGGCCGGTCAGCTCCACACCGGTCGGGCCAGCACCGACGATGATGAAGGTCAGCAGGCGCTCGCGCTCAGCCGGATCCTCGGTGAGCTCGGCCTGCTCGAACGCGGAGACGATGCGGGAGCGCAGCTCCAGAGCGTCGTCGATGGTCTTCATGCCCGGGGCAAACTCGGCGAAGTGGTCGTTGCCGAAGTAGGACTGGCTGGAACCAGCTGCCACGACCAGGGAGTCAAAGCCGTAGGTGCGGTGGAAGTTATCGTTTTCCGCGGTCACCGTCTGGTTTTCCAGGTCGATGTTGGTGACGGTGGCGTTGACAAAGTTCGCGTTCTGCTGCCCGCGCAGCATCTGGCGGGTGGACGGGGCGATCTCGGAAGCGGAGATCATGCCGGTAGCCACCTGGTAGAGCATCGGCTGGAACAGGTGGTGGTTCTTCTTGTCGATGATGGTGATATCGACTTCCGTGCCTTTAAGCTGCTTTACGGCGTTGATGCCGCCGAAGCCAGCGCCAATAACGACGACGTGGTGACGTCCTCCATTGGGGCGGTAAGGGGTTGCTGACATGTAGATGACTACCTTCCTAAATGCTTGAACTAAGTACCTACCGTTGAACATTGTAAACGCTACTCGCCGGAACAGATAGTTTCACCCCGATATAAACCAGAGGTCTCGGCATGGCACCCGGGCCGCGGGTGGTTTCGGCATTAATCTAGGAACGATCGGACTGAACGCGAGGCCGCCTACACAGCGTTTTTGCCCCACGTGGCGCGTGGTGTGCGGGCGGCGTCAGGATTGGACTTTTGAAGGAAATGGCCTTGGAGCATACTGCGGCTATCGATGCCGAGCAATGGCCAGGCGTAGCCCGCGTTCCCAGCGGCCGCCTGCTAGGCCTGCGGGCCCGTCACGCGGAGGCTGATTTTGCCCGCGCCTGTGACCGCGCGGGGCTGGTCCTCGATGCCGAGGACCCGGAAGAACTGGACCTCAAGGTCGAATACGACTCGTTGTTCGCGCGGATTGCGAGTTCCGGCTGGCTGGGCTTGGCCGAGTCCTACCTGGCCGGGGAGTGGACCACGCCCAACTCGGACAAGCTGGTCCACGTGCTTACCCGGCTGGTGCAGTGCGGATATTCCCCGAAAACACCCACCGCGCCGGTGGCCGCGTACGAAGGCGGGGAGATCCCCCAGGAGCTGCTGGCACTCTACGCCGGCGATAGTGTGAGCCACCAGGGCGGAATCTTTGCCACCGGGGTGCCGACCACCACCCGCCAGACCATAGATCGCCAAGGCAAGCCCGTCGATACCGAGCAGAACAACCGCCGCGGGTTGCCGGCCGGCGCGCATTTCGTCGATGTGACCACCATGACGGAGCCGCAGGCAGTCGACCGCGAGGATCTCAAGTCCGCCCAGACGCGCGCGGCGAACTGGCTGCTCGATGCCACCGGCGTCCGCTCCGGCTCGCATTGCCTAGTCTTTCCTTCCTCCGGCGCTCGCGCCGCGGTGGAGGCAGCCGGGCGGAAAGCGACCGTTGATCTGCTCTCCGCCGATCCGGACAGCATGCGGCCGCTGGAGGAGTTCTTCCTACTAGAGGGCGCGGAGGACTCCGTGCACTGCCAACTTATCGATGCCCCGATCCCGGGACCCCGCCAATGGCGCGGCCGCTACGATTCAATCATTAGCGTCGAACTTTTCGAGGCGCTGACCCCGCGGCAGCGCGCCGACTATACCGGCACCCTGGCGCGGCTGCTTATCAGTGGGGGAAAGGCGGCCGTCCAGTCCTTGGTCGCCACCGAGAACATGACGCCGGCTGCCCGCTCAGCGTGCCAGGTGCTGCGCGCCTATATCTGGCCGGGTCTTGAGTACCCGACCGCGGCTGACGTGCACAAGGCCTTTGAGAAGAACGGCCACCTGCGGATCATCGGGGAGACCCACGCCGGTTCGCATTACCGCGAATCCATCACGCAGCAGCGCTCGTTCTTCTCCGGGCGCCTGCGGGAGGCGGCCGCGGCCGGTTTCGACCCCGTCTACCGCCGGCTCTGGATGTTCCAATTCGCCCTCCGCGAAGCCCTCCTGAAGGCGGAGATGCTCGACTCGGTCCAGTTCGTCGCCACGCACCGCAGCCGCGGCGGGCAGCGCTAGCTCGCGGCCACCTATTGTTTACCCTTTAACGGGGTAGGCTGTCCGCACCTAGTTGCGCGCGGGCCTTAATGGCCAGCTAGGCTAAGATAAATGAGTCAAGAACTGGATTTTTACGACCCGACAGGGGAGATCGAGGACGCCGACGGCGGCCCGGAACTAGTGATTGAGCGGGAATTTCACCAGGGCCCGTCCGTGATCTGGGGCTACCTGACGGACACCAAGGATCTGGGTCGTTGGCACGGGGAGTGGACCAAGGAGTCCGACAGCCCCGAGGGCCACCCGTGCTACTTGGTCGACCACGTCGGCCGCACCAAGGATGTCCACATCAAGGTCACCGAGAAGGTGAAGCCGGAATATCTGCGCTTTGAGGTCAGCTTCGCCAACCGCCCGAACGCCTGGATGGATCTGCGCCTGACCGACACATCGGAAGGCTCCGAGCTCGAGCTGCGCCACGGACTGGCCGGCCTCGAGGACCGCGCGGAGTTCATCGGACCGATGTGGGAGTTCCTGCTGGACCGCCTCATGGCCGCAGTCTCCGGCGACGACCCGGACATCCTGGAATGGGAAAGCTATTACCCGAACCAGGCCGAGTACTACACGCTCGACAGCAACCAGTAGGCAAACCACTTGGGCGAATGCGTGCCGCAAGCCGCCGGCACGCAAGACCGCCGTTTGTAGAAATGGCGGGGAGTGGCCCGGAACTAAAATGACATAATGTACATTATCGGCCAATAACGCATATCGGGCGTTTAGCAAGGCTATCCTAGTTTAGCTCTATGACCTTTCGAACGACGGTCGTTTGTTGTGACTCTCAGCTAGACACTCGGCCATCGGATGTTTAACGACTCTGTTGCCGATATGCGGCGGCCAGCCGATACTGCTCGCCACGCGCTGGCACACGTAAGCTCTCTCAGTGTCACCGCGCCGACGACCGCGTCGTGACACTCGACGCCGCCGATGCTCCTGTGGCGCTCGTTGGCTCGGCTAATCCATACGCCACCGAATCTGCGACGCCGGGCCCTACGGGCGTCCCCGTATTTCACAGAACCCAGGCGGCAGCTCTCTTAGCACCTAAGCTCTCGTGGACGATCTCGGTCTCGCGACCTTTTCCGCACGAGATCCGGAGATCTAGACCGCTTCACCCCTAGGGGAAGCTCGCCCTATTTACGTCACTGTGACTTTAACAGGAGGATATCCGGGGCGGGCCGGCCGATCACTCTGTCGGCGCTGGATCCGATTTCATGCCTGGGAAGCCTTCGGCATGCCTCCGGCAGATCTCCTGGGGCACAGTATGGCGGGCGCGCTACTTTTCCTTCTTGTTCTGGTAGGCCTGCTGGAGTTGCCAGCCGGTCAGGCCGGCTAGCACGATGGCGATGACCATGACGAGCCACATCTTCTGCGTGGCCACGAAGATAGCGAAGCCGAGGACCACCACGAGGCGGAACCATAGCATTGGAATCATGCGTTCGGTCAACATTGTGGGCCCCCTCGTTCCCATGTGGCGCCCGTACCTTATGCGGCGGGCTCTGACTGCGGTCGATGTATTGGGTTAAGTGGCGAAGAGCGGAGCCGTATCCGCGCAGTTGCTAGTTAGCAACTAGTACTTAGTTTGCGAAAGGAACTAATCCTGCCTCTCGAAAGAGATGAGGATGTTCACGTCGCCCTCCTCGGCCACCTTGGCGGCCAGGAACTCCGGGGTCTTCACGTTGTAGTCAAGGCGGTTGATCGGGATGGTACCGCCGATGACTAGGTGCTCGCCGTCGCGGAGGACGTCGAAGTCCTGCTTGATTTCCTGGGTAGCGTCCTTGATGGTCAGCTCCCCTTCCATGGTGACCTTCCCCTTGGTGCCGTCTTCCGGCACGCCAGACAGGTCTACCGGCGCCGTCAGCTTGAAGAAGGATTCGGGGAATTTATCGGTTTCGAAGAGCTTGGACTTCATGTTCTGGTCGCGCACCTTCTTATCAGTGGTCAACTCCCCCATAAGCACCTTGATTGAGCCCTCGGTCACCTCCTGGTCGGTGACCTCGATCTCGCCGTCGACGGCCGTAGTCGAGCCCGAGGTCAGGCGGCGCTCTGCCGGTAGCACCTCGTTGAAGCTAAAGCCCACGGAGGTAAAATTCGGGGCGGTTCCGTCGCCGACGCGCCACTGGCCGTTGACGTCGGTGCTAGCCTCCTTCGCCCGGGAGTCATCGAGCGGCTCGGTGGTCACTCCGGGGCCAGCGATCATCGAGTAGATCAGCGGGCCTAGCCCCACGATGGTCAGCCCGATAATGAGGATTACGAAGACGCTGATGACCAGAGTCCGGTTGTAGAAAAGCTTCTTTAGCATGGCGTTTTACCTTAACTCCTCTAGGTGGCGGGCCAAGGCCACCATCTCCTCGCATAACTGGCTGATTTCGCTGACTTCGGCACCCTCCTGGACGGCGGTCTGGATATCCTGCGCCCCGCAGCGCAGCTCGAACAAGCCATCGGCAAGTTCGGCCGCGCTCTTGGGCGACATGATAATCGCGTCCTCCGGGATTGTAGTCCCCGAGACCGCGTTGCGCTGCTCGTAAGCGCGCTGCTTGCAGGCCGCGCTGCAAAACTTCCGGGGTCGCCCCCTGCCGTTTTGGTCCATTTCCTTATTGCACCACTGACAAGTGATCTTTGTGCGGGAATGAGCCGAAGTACGCATCACGGTAATCCACCTTAGCTCATTAACCCCTACCTGGGAACAATCACACCGCGCTCTTCGTTATAATGTTAGGACTGGACGCGGGAATAGTAATCTCCCCGCACCTTCATAGGTAAATTTAGTAAAGGATGATGTTGCATGGCAGATCGCGTACTCCGTGGCAGCCGAATGGGCGCCGTTAGCTACGAAACAGATCGCGACCACGACCTTGCGCCCCGCCAGATGGTGAAGTACCGCACCGAAGACGGCGACATTTACGAGGTCCCCTTTGCCGATGACGCAGAAATCCCCGAGGAGTGGCTGTGCAAGAACGGCAAGGTAGGCACCTTGGTCGAGGGTGAGGGCGTGGAGGCCAAGCCGGCTAAGCCGCCGCGCACCCACTGGGACATGCTGTGCGAACGCCGCTCCCTGGACGAGCTGGACGAGCTCCTCGAAGAACGCATCCAGCAGCTGCGCAAGCGCCGTCGTTCCGCTGCCCGCCTGTTGCGTGAACAGCAGGAAAAGAAGGATAAGAAGTAGCTCCTCGCCCGGGCGAGCACTCCCCGAGCTGTAGAAAAACCGCCTTCCACTGAGCTAGAAGGGCTCAGGGCCGGCGGTTTTTCTTTTCATCTATTTCACGGTGGCCGCGCTATTGATGCGCTTACCCGTAGTCACGCTGAAGCAGTGCAATTGGTTGTGGTCCACGGTGGCCACGACCCGGCTGCCCTTTTCCGGCGCGGTCCGGGGCTTGGCGCGCATGACCAGCTCATTGCCCGTAGGCGAGGCGGCCTCCTCTGTCGTGGCCCCCGAGCTGAGCTCACTGCCGCCCGGGATCTGGCCGTAGAGGTAGGAATCCGCGCCGAGTTCCTCGACCAGTTCCAGGTCGAACGGGATAAAGGCGCTGCGGGAGGCCTGCTCATCGCCCTCCGCGACCAACTGCAGGGCCTCCGGGCGCACGCCCAAGATGACCTGTTTCTCGCCGGCACCAGCCAGGGCCTGGGCGGCATCATCAGGCAGCTGGATCCAGGCCTCGCCAGAGGACGCGCGGCCTTGGGCGTCGACGGTGAACCGGCCCAGGTTCATGGCCGGAGAGCCGATGAAGCCGGCCACGAAGGTGGTCTGCGGGTCCTCGTAGAGCTCACGCGGGGTGCCGACCTGCTCGAGCACGCCGCCGTTGAGGACGGCGATGCGGTTGCCCATAGTCAGCGCCTCCGTCTGATCGTGGGTGACGTAGACGGTGGTCACACCGAGGTGGCGCTGCAGGGCCGCGATCTGGGTGCGCGTTTGCACGCGCAGCTTGGCGTCCAGGTTGGACAAAGGCTCGTCCATGAGGAAGACCTGGGGGCTGCGCACGATGGCGCGCCCCATGGCCACGCGCTGGCGCTGGCCGCCGGAGAGAGCCTTCGGTTTCCGATCCAGCAGATCGACCAAGCCCAGGGTCTGGGCGGCCTCGTCGACGCGGCGGTTGTTCTCTTCCTTCGACTCCCCGGCCAGCTTCAGGGCAAAGCCCATGTTGTCGCGCACGCTCATGTGCGGATAGAGAGCGTAGTTCTGAAAGACCATCGCGATATCGCGCTCGCGCGGGTCGAGGCTGGTGACATCCTTATCACCGATGAAGATGCTGCCCGAGGTGACCTCCTCAAGGCCCGCCAACATTCGTAGCGTGGTCGATTTGCCGCAGCCCGACGGGCCGACCAGGACGAGGAACTCGCCATCGGCGATCTCCAAGTCGAAGTCGTCCACGGACGGCGCTTGTGCGCCCGGGTAGGTCAAACTGGCGTGTTTAAAGCTCACGGTAGCCATGGTGTCTCCTCCATCGGCAGGTACGTGCCGAACGATCCGAGTGGAAAATAACTTTTGACTAGACTACCGCGCCCATAGCAGGCCCCGCGCTAGCCGCGCCGCATGGCCTTCCACTGGTGCTTGGCCAGGTTGCCCAGCTCCTCGCCGAAGTTGCCGAGCCAACGCAGCTTGTTTCCCGCCTTGTGCGGCAGGTCGTAGGCGCCGATCTCCTTGAGAGTCTGCTGGGCGATGCGCCCGGTCTCGTGGGCAACGTCGCCGACCTGCTCCGCGCGGTGCTGCACGCCCCACTTGGTGACCTCGAAGAGAGAATCCTTGACGAAAGAGCCGTCGAGCTTGGACTCGCCGTACTCGCGCTCGGTGAAGGTGATCGGCACCTCGCGCACGTCGAAGCCCTTCTTAACGGCGCGGAAGGCGACGTCCACCTGGAAGATATAGCCGGCATTGGACAGCTCGTCGAAGTCGAGTGCCTCCAGCAGCTCGCGGCGGAAGGCGCGGTAGCCGGCGGTCATGTCCGACAAACCGGCGCCCAGGGCCACCGAGATGTAGATGTTGCCCAGGCGGGACAGATACTCGCGGGAGGCCGGCCAGTTGACGGTCTCGCCGCCCGGGATGTAGCGGGAGCCGATCACCAGGTCGGCGCCGTTATCGATGGCTTCCAGCAGTAGGTGCAGCTGCTCCGGGGCGTGGGAGCCGTCCGCGTCCATCTCGCACAGGACCTGGTAGCCGCGCTCTAGGCCCCACTCGAAGCCGGCGAGGTAGGCGCCCAGCAGGCCGCCCTTGCCCTCGCGGTGCAGCACATGGAGGTTCTCATCCTTCGCGGCCAGCTCATCGGCCAAGTCGCCGGTGCCGTCCGGGGAGTTATCGTCCACAACCAAGACGTGGACCTCCGGGGTGGCGGAACGCACGCGGCCGGTGATGAGCGGGAGGTTTTCCAGCTCGTTGAAGGTGGGGATGATGACCAGCGTCGACGCTGAGTTAGCGGTCACGAGTGGGAGGCTCCTTCTATTTCTTGGCCCGCATGGAGCGGGTGTTCTTCTTAGCCCTTGCGGCCGTGGGGCTCGCGGCAGCCGACCGCCGGGATCCGGCAGAGATCAGGGCAGCCAGCGCTAATACTCCACCAATAATAACCATGGCCAGTTCCAGGATCGAACCAAAGCGTACCGCAAGCGTCTCGCCGCTGCGCAGTGGCAGGTCCTCAACCAAGTATTTGGCCTCGAAGATGTTCGTCTCCTGGCTGACCTTCCCGTCCGGGTGCACGATGGCGGACACGCCGGAAGTCGCCGGGACCACCACCGCGCGGTCGGTCTCCAGTGCGCGCATGCGACTCATAGCTAGCTGCTGGTAGGTCATGTCGGAAAACCCAAAGGTGGCGTTGTTGGTGGGGGTGGTCAGAATCTGCGCACCGGACTGCACCGCGGTGCGGAAAGCCTGGTCGAAGATGACCTCGTAGCAGGTGGCCACGCCCACTGCGACGCCGGCCATGCTCACCACGCCGTTGCCGTTGCCGGGTTTGAAGTCGCCGGCCAGCTCCACGTAGTCGGACAGCTTGGCGAAAAAGTCCCGCATGGGCATGGTCTCGCCGAAAGGCTGCAGGTACTTCTTATAGTGCCGGTCGCCGGAGTGCCCGCCGGGCTCGAATACCTGCATGGTGTTGCGGGCACCAACCTCGTCGTAAGTCAAGGTGCCGACCATAATCGGTACGCCGACGGCCTCGACCGCGCCCTCGATCGCAGCACGCGCTTCCTCGTCCGTGAAGGGGTTGACGTCGGAGGAATTCTCCGGCCAGATGACCAGGTCCGGCTCGTGGCCGTCTTCTGCTAGCTGCTTGGTCACCCGCACGTGGTTTTTGAGGACCGCGCGGCGCTGGGCGTTAAAATCCAGGCCCATGCGCGGGACGTTGCCCTGCACGGCTGCGACGGTCACCCGCCCGGTCTCGTGGCCGGCCATGCCGCGGGTCCAGCCGGCAACGAAGCTGGCGGCAACAACCGCCATGATGACGCCCACGGCCGTGAAACGAACGGCGTGGAGCCGCGACCAGACCGCCACCAGGCTCGTGCCAAGCAGACTGGCCGCCACCGTCACCAGCGCGGGCCCGCCCCACTGGACCAGCTGTGCCAGGGGCCCGTTGACCTGTCCCCACGCCAGGCGCACCCAGGCGAAGCCGCCAAAAGGTACCGACGAGCGCACAAACTCGACGGCAAGATAGATAAACGGGAAGGCAAGGTAGCCAAAGCGCCAGCGCGCTACTGCTACCCCACACAGCCCGGTCAGGATGGCGTAGAGACTCAGCGCCGCAGCCAGGGCCAGGTAGGGCGTGTTACCGACCAGCTCCCCGATCCACGGCAGCAACAGCGCGTAGGTAGCAAAACCGTGGACAAAACCCAGCCCCGCGCCCAGTCGCAGCGAGACGCGCTCCCCGCGCCATGGGGACAGGCTGAAATAGAACAGCGCGATGCCCACGTAGGCCATGGGCCACCAATTCAGCGGGGCGTAGCCGGTATAGACCATCGCCCCCGACCCGGCCGCCAGCAGCCACCGGGCAAGCAGTAGCCACACTAGCGCTTGTCCCCCGGGTTCGTGCCGTTTTCGCCGTCTGCATCACCCGAGTCCGGCTCGCCGAAGTCGGACGGGTTAGCGTTTTCGGACCAGCGGCGGATCTCTTCTTCCTCGAGCACGGTCGGCTCATGCGCCGCACCGGCGCCGCCGGCAGAGCCTCCGAAGCTGCCGTAGCTATCGTGCTGCTGCGACATCGGGCTGCGGTCGTAGAGACGCACGCCGAAGTTCTCCACGGAACGCACCAGGCGGAAGGCGATGAAGCCGCGCAGCAGCGCCCGGGTCGGTGGGAACAAGAAGAGCAGGCCGACCAGCGTGGTGAAAAATCCCGGCAGCGTGAGCAGGATGCCGCCGACCATGGTCAGGCCGACGTTGCCGGCGGTCTTGCCCGGGGTATCGTCCTGCATGACGGCCGTTCCGTCTTCTTGGCGCACGACCTTGGAGCTCATGATCCGGCGAGCCTCCCAGCCAGCTATCGACATCCCGAAGAACATAGTGGCGAACAAAGCGACCAGCGCCCAGCCCACGCCGATGAGCGAGACCACGGCCCAAAACGTCAGGGTTTCCAAAACCAAGTAGGCGACAAACAGCAGAAACGGCATAATTCCCTAGCCTACCTGCCTGACTGGACAATGTGGAACAGGCGCGAAGACGGTGATGAGACGGGTACGCGGCAGCGGCAATTAGACTACTGCCTATGGCATTGCTGAATTTCTCTCACTCCGGTTCCGCGCCGGCCGCTGATACCTTCATTCCCGGTGGCCTTACCCGCCCGGACGATTGGTTTGCGCTCGGGAAAACGGCCTACGACTTTGCCGATGGCAAGATCTATCTGGGCGCGTGGAGCCGCGTGGCCCTGCGCGGCATCCAGGACCAGGAGGCCGTGGCAGACGGCCTGAGCCAGCTGTCGTGGCCGGGCAGCGCGCATCAAATTCTAGCCTCTCCCCTGTCTGATGCCGCTCGCGACTTCGCCTGCGGGCTCGCCGACCACCTTGCCGAAGACGGAACCGCTGGTCCGGCCGGTAGCGCCCGCGTGGCCATCGGCGCCGCGGACGAGCCGTTCCAGGTTGTGCCGGCCCGCTTCCGAGTAGCCCTGGCCGGGTCTTCATTTACCGTCTTCCGCGGCGCTGAGGAACTGGCTAGCCACGCTGCCCAGGAGGATGCCTGGGAGCACGTCCGTCAGCTTCTTAAGCAAGAAGCCGCCGACACCGCCGATACGACTGGCGGGGCCGGCACGGCTAATGCCAACACTGACACCGGCTCAGTCGGGCCCATCGGGTGGCTGGCGGATCACCGCGACGACGGACTCGTGGATCTGGGCACTGCCCTGCCCGAGGGTGTTTTGCCGGCCGAATACGCCACGCTGCTGGGCCACCTCGGCGTGCCGATTACCGTCACGCCCTTCGGCGGGCTCGTCCTGCACGGCTTGGCCGAAGGCAACGCCGACGTCGTGCTGCGCGTGCTGGCTCCCCGCGGGTTCATCTTCGACGCCAGCGCGGTCAGCCCAGAGGGCATCGTCAGCCCCATGGCCTAGCGCGGCATGTGCCGCCAGATGGGGCGCGGTACCAGCGCCATCACCCACGCCAGGAAGCGGAGCGTGCCCGGGATCCACAGCGTGCGGCTGGTCAATGCGCCACCAGCTGCTGCTTTGTCCGCTTCCCCGCCGATGGCGTCGACGACGTAGCGTGCCACCACGTCGGGGGTCACGGACAGCGGCGCGGGCTTCATGCCCTCGGTCATGGAGCCGATGACGAAGCCGGGCCGGGCGGTGATCAGCGCCAGGGGCCCGCCGTGCAGGCGATCCGCCAGCCCCTGGCAAAAGGTGTCCAGGCCGGCCTTCGTGGAGCCGTAGACGTAGTTGGCCCGGCGGGCACGCCAACCCGCGATGGAGGAAAAAGCCACGATATGCCCGCGTTCCATCTCGTCGGCGAGCACGGTCAGCATAGAGACCTGCGCGGTGTAGTCCAGCTGCGCGATGTGGGAGGCGTGGGCCTCGTCGGCCTCGGCGCGCTCCTGATCGCCCAACACCCCAAAGGCCACCACCGCCGTGGTGATCTCGCCGGCGACTTCGCGGGCGCGGCGCACCACCGCGCGGTGGCTGTCCATATCGAGCGCGTCGAAGTCGAGGAAGTCGACCTCCCGAGCACCGGCAGCCCGCAGACGGGCGCGTTGCTTATCGATGCCTTCGTCCCCACGGGCGGCAAGCACCACCCGGCGCCCGGGGGCGAGCAGCGCGGCGATCTCCGTGCCGATATCCGAGCGCCCGCCTAGTACCAGGACCGCGCCCGGGACCTGCGGGGCTGGTTTCGCGTGGCCGGCGGTGTAGTCCTGCGCGCTCATCGCAGGCCGCGCTCGCCCTCGTTCAGGCTCTCGGCCACACCGTCGCCGTTAATGGTGACGATGTCTTCCAGGCGCATGCCCCACTCGCCCTCCTTGTAGATGCCGGGCTCGATGGAGAAGGTCATGGACTCAGCCAGCTCCAGGTCGTTGCCGGCGGCGATGAAGGGTTCCTCGTGGGTGGATAGGCCGATGCCGTGCCCGGTGCGGTGGGTGAAAACTCACCCCAGCCGGCGTCCGTGATGACCTGGCGGCACGCGTCATCGACGCTGCCTGCGGTGGCCCCGCGGCGGGCCTGTTCCATGCCGGCGGCGTGGGCTTGACACAGCACCTCGTAGGCAGCCTGGAAGTCCTCCGGCGCGCGGGAGGCGTCACCACCGACCACGTAGGTGCGGGTGCAATCCGAGTGGTAGCCGGCCCCGAAGGTGCCTCCGATATCCACGACGACCGGCTCGCCCTCGTTAAGCACGCGCTCGGAAAAGCTGTGGTGCGGGTTCGCGCCGTTCGGGCCGGAGCCGACGATGACGAAGTCCACGGCGTCGTGCTCTTGCAGAATGAGCTCGGTGAGCTGATCGGCCACCTGCTGTTCGGTCACGCCGGGCTGGAGCAGGGAGGGCACACGGGCGTGGACGGCATCGATAGCCAACGCGGCCGCGCGCAGCTGCGCGATCTCCTCGGCGTCCTTGCGGGAGAACAGCGCGCCGATAACCTGGTCGGCCGCGACCCACTGCGCGGACGGGAACTGGGCCTGCAGGCCCAACAGGTGCGCGGCGTCCATCACCCCGGAGACCGCCAGGCGCGCGCCGTCTTCGGCTACCGCCGCGTGGGCTTGACGCAGCTTATCCGCGGCCAGCGCGTGCGCGTTGGTGTCGTCCTGCCAGCCGTGGAAATCCAGGTTGAGCTCCGCGACTGGGGCGGCAGCCAGCTCTGCGCCATCGGTAGCCGGCGCCAGCAGGAAGGCCTCCCCCGCGGCCGGGATCATCAGGGCGCTAAAACGCTCGTGAGAGCTCATCCAGGAGCCGGTGAAATAGGCGAACTCAGCGCCCGGGCTAATCACCAGCGCGGCCACGTCGTTGGTACGCGCCTGCTGCTGCGCCGCAGCGATCCGGCTTCGATAGACTTCGGAAGGGAAAGCAGAAGAATTTTCACCCATAGGACAACAGTGTAACCGCCCATGGATGACTCCTTCGACCAGTGGGAAGAAATTGCCAGCTCCACCACCGTGCGCCTTAACGAGCGCAACCGCGTCTGCTCCGGCGTTCTCATCGCCGAGCCGTACAGCGGAACCGGCCATGCTGCCGACAGTCCAAGAAGAACCCGCCTGGTGCTTACCTGCGCGCACTTCTTCCGCACTGCCCCGCGGCCCTGGTACGCAACGCTCCCCCGGCGGTCAAAGGTGACTCCGGCGGGCCGGTCATCGCGGGCGGCAAGATCGTCGCCACGCAGTCACTTATCGCGGATCCCTTCGGGACCAACCTCGGAGTCGCGACCGTCAGCGTCACCGCTCCGCACCTGCCGGCAATCCGCGCCGCTGCTGAGGCCCTGTGCGCCGAACCACGGGCTGTATAGGTTCCACGGGCTATAGCGCGACGCCGGTGAGGCTTTAGGCGCCGATGGCCACCACGCCGCGCTGAATAGCGTCCATGGCCCGGCGGGCGTTGGCGCGGATGCCTTCTTCGTAGCCGGTCTTGGCGACTTGCTGGAGCAGATCCACCACCTGGCGACACCAGCGCACGAAGTCGCCGGGGGTCAACTCCGCGCCGCACTCGGCCGCCGCGGCCAGACAATAGCCCAGCGGGGCACCCGCAGCCCACTGGTGCATGGCCAAGGCGAAGCCGGGCTCCGGCTCCCGGGTGACCGGCAGGCGGTGGCGCTGCTCGTCGGCGACCAGCTCGGTGTAGATGCGCCAGGTGGCGTTCATCGCGTCGGCCATCGCGTCGGTGGCGGCCTCCGGCTCCCCGCGGGTGGCCTTGCGGTTCTCGAACGTGCACACAGAGACCACGCCGGCCAGCTCCGCCGGGTCCAGGTCGTTCCAGATCCCGCGCTTGAGACACTGCGCGACCAAAAGATCCGACTCGTTGTGGATCTTGGCCAGGCGCTCGCCCTCCTCGGTGATCTCCGGGTGCCGGTCCGTGCCCGCGCCGACGAACTCGACGTAGTCCATCTCAGACAGCAGGTCAACGATGCGCTCGAAGGTGCGGCCCAGGGTGTCGGTAGCCTGGGTGATCTTGGAGCGCAGCTTGTCTGCGTCCTTCTCGCGCCGGGCCAGCTTGTGGGCCATGCTGGCCAGCTGTTCCCGGTCCGTGGCGGGCCAGGCGTGGACCGGGTGCTGGCGGATGGCATCGCGCAGCTCGCCGACCTTCTTGTTGGGCCGGTGCCGCGGGGTCAGACGCATCTTCTTCGGCCGCGGGTACTTGTTGCGCTGGAAGAGCTTCTGGACGTAGCCCGCGGACTTGCGCGGCGCCTTGGTCACGCGCCTAGGCAGCTTCATATGGCCGACCACGATGGGCGGGTTGGCAATACCGGAGGCGTCGATACGGCCCGACCAACCGCCTTCCGTGGTCACCCACGGGCGCGGATCCTTGGTCTGGTTGGCTGGCGTGTTGACCACCGCCAGCAACGGCTGCTTCTTGGTAGCCAGGGCGATGACGTCGCCGACCTGCAGCTTGGCCAGGACCGTGGTGACCTCCTTGGAGCGTTCCTGCTTGCCGTTGACCTGGGAGGAGCGTTCCTCAGCGGTCAGCTCCTGGCGCAGCTGGATATAGTCCAGCAGCTCCTGGCGGGCGGTAGCGGCATCGCAAGCCGGCGGGGCCAGCGCGCTGATGAGTTCGTCGAGCTGCTCGCGCAGCTGGCGGGCGCGGTGCTCGGCCTTTTCAACCTCGCGGGTCTCCTCCACCACGGATCCGTCGGCCTGGAACTGCGCAAAAGACTTTTCCATCAGGCGCAGCGAATCCTCGAAGCCGAGCATGCCTAGCAGGTTGATGGCCATGTTGTAGCCGGGCTGGAAGGTGGAGACCAGCGGGTAGGTGCGCGTGGAGGCCAGACCCGCCACGTAGTGCGGATCCATCGCCGGGGCCCACTGGACCACCGCGTTGCCCAGCGTGTCGATGCCGCGGCGGCCGGCGCGGCCGGTCAGCTGCGTGTACTGGCCCGGGGTGAGATCCACGTGGGCCTCGCCATTGAACTTGATGAGCTTTTCCAGCACCACCGTGCGCGCCGGCATGTTGATGCCCAGCGCCAGGGTCTCAGTGGCGAAGACCGCGCGTACCAGCCCGCGGACGAAGAGGTCTTCGACGATGTGGCGGAAGGCCGGCAGCATCCCGGCGTGGTGGGCGGCAAAACCGCGGCTGAGCGCGGTGCGCCAAGACTTAAAGTTCAGCACCTCGAGATCTTCTTCTGGGATTCCCTCGACACCGGCGTTGACCGTCTCAACAATCTCGGCTGCTTCCTCCGGGGTGGTCAGGCTCATGCGGGAGCGCAGGCACTGGTAGAGCGCGCCGTCGCAGCCGGCCCGGGAGAAAATGAAGGTAATCGCCGGCAACATGTCCTTGCCCTGCAGGGCCTTGAGAACCTCCGGTCGGCCCAGCGGGCGGTAGCGATCCTGCGGGCGTCGTGCGCCGCTGCGGCCGCCGCCCGAGCGCGCCCGAAAGCCCTTGCCCGACTGGTAGTCGGCCCGCCCCTCGTCCGTATCGCCTGCCTCCAAGCGGCGCATGCGGCGGAGAAGCTCGTGGTTGACCTCCCCGTCGGTGCCGGGTTCGAAAAGCGAATAGACCTGCCGGCCAATCATCATCCACTGGTCCAGCGGCACCGGGCGGTGCTCGGAGACGATGACTTCGGTCTCGCCGCGCACCGCGCGCAGCCACCGTCCGAACTCCTCCGAGTTCGACACCGTGGCGGACAAACCGATGATTGAGACGTACTCGTCGAGGTTTAGAATCACCTCTTCCCAGACCGCGCCGCGGGAGGCATCCGCCAGGAAATGGATCTCGTCCATGACCACGTGACTTAATCGATCTAGCGCAGGCGACTTCGCGTAGATCATGTTGCGCAGCACCTCGGTGGTCATCACGACGATCTCCGCGTCGCCGTTGATGGAAACGTCACCGGTGAGCAGGCCGACGGCGTCCTCGCCGTGTTGGTCGACCAGGTCGTGGTACTTCTGGTTGCTCAGCGCCTTAATCGGGGTGGTGTAAAAGCATTTGGTGCCCCGGGACAGCGCCAAGGAGACCGCGAATTCGCCGACAACTGTCTTGCCCGCGCCGGTTGGCGCGCACACCAGCACCCCGCTTCCGCGCTCTACCGCCTGGCAGCCGAGTAGCTGGAACTCATCGAGCGAATAGGACAGATTGTGCGAGAAGTATTCCAGATGCGACTGCGTCATAGCCGCCCAGCTTACCCGGCCCTAGAGTACGTCGTCGAAGAAGCCGCTCTCCGGTTGCTGCGGGCGGGCCGGACGGCTGCTGCCCTGCGGCTGGAAATGAGCGCTCACCGGACGCGCGGACGCCGGGGCGCTGGGGTGGCTGCTCGGCGGGTTAACCGGGGTGGGCGCGGGTACCGGTTCGGTCGGCCCCACCGCGCCCGGGCCGGTGCCCAGCGGCGAGGCCTGCTCGTCGTCCAGGTCCATCCAGACCGGGCGCTGGCGGTTGCGACGCTTGTCGTTGATGCGGCAGAACTGGAAGGCCGACTCGATGAGAATCCACAGGGCCGCCGCCAAAGCAATGAGCGAGTAAGGGTCGGCCGGGGTGATGAAGGCGGAGATGATCATCACGATGATGAACAGGATGCGGCGCTTGCCCTTGACGTGCTCGTACTCGAGCACCCCCACCAGGTTCAGCGCGATGATGAGCAGCGGGACTTCAAAGGCGATTCCGAAGAGGATGAGCATGGTCAGCATCAGGCCGAAATACTCCTTACCGGTCAGCGCGGCGGTCTGGTACTCCGCGCCGATGGACATCAGGAATTCCAGGCCCTCGGAGAGGACGAAGTAGGCCAGCGCGGCGCCGGTGACGAAGAGCACGCCAGCGACGCTGACGAACATGAAGGTGTAACGCTTTTCCTTCTTGTGCAGGCCCGGCACGATAAACGCCCACACTTGGTAGAGCCAGACGGGCGAAGAGATGACCGCGCCGGCCAGGGCGCCTACCTTGATGCGCAGCATCAGCATCTCGAACGGGGTCGTGGCCAGCAGGCGGCACGTGCCGTCGTTAGTAAAGTCGGCGCGCTTGTCCGCTGGCAGAGAGCAATAAGGCTCGCGGAGGATCTCGCCCAGGGTAGGCCAACCAAACGGGGCGTTTTGGTACCAGAGGAAACCAATGACCGTGCCGATGACCAGGGCGATGAGCGAGTAGACGATCCGCCGGCGCAACTCCTGGAGGTGCTCGATGAGCGTCATCTCCCCCGTCGGGTTCTTACGTGCCCGGCGGGCTTCCTGCGCCTTCTTCAGGCGTGCCCACGCGCCCCCGTGCTGCCGTTGACGGCGAGCCGGCGCACCGGCGCGAGCACTGGGTTGCGGTAGGGACCGCGAACCTTCAGAACCCTTCGGGCTAGGTGACATCGCTTCTAGAACACTTCCTGGTTAGCACGACACAAGACGAACAGCTCCCGCGAACGGGCGGGTAGGGATTTTACTGATTGTCAGGACGCGGTGCCTGCTGGTTGTTCTGGTCGTAGCGCGGCTGCATCTGCGGGCTGTTCCAGAAGTCCTCGTCCGACTGCTGCTGGCTAGCCGGGGTCTGGCTGATCTGCCCCTGCTGCTGGCGCTGCTGCTCGTCCTGGTAGCGCTGGTCGTCATTGCCCATCTCGTGGACCTCCGACTTGAAAATGCGCATCGAACGACCCATCGAGCGGGCCAGGTCCGGCAACTTCTTCGCGCCGAAAAGCAGCACGATCAGCAGAATGATAATGGCAATTTGGGCGGGTCCGACCGTCATAGTATTTCTCTCCTTCTCCTCCACAGGCGCCGCGGAGCGGCTGTTTTGCCCCTAAGAGCCTAACGCATTCGCTGGTGGCTTGCTAAAGGCTGCCAGCGGATAATTAGTCAGTATATCTCCGCAGGCCCGCCTCGCTGGCATGCGCAATAGCATTCTTAACCGAATCTGGGCCAATTACCCGGAACCTGTCAGCATGCCCGACGGCAAAGCGCGCGAACCACTCCGCCGATCCGATAGGCATAGAGGCTGCTACGAAGCCGTTTCCGAGGTCCTCCCCCAGCCGGATCTCGTAGTCATCGGCCAGCCAGGTGGCTTCCTTCTTGAGCTCAATATGGGCTCTGTCACTGTCCGCCAAACCGAAGGGATCGCGCGGGTCGAAGTCGAGCTGACGCAGATGGGGCTGGGCCTCGTCGTCCAGGACCGTGGCCTGGCGGATCCGGTCCATGCGGAAGCGCCGGTGCTCGTCCTTGTCTTCCTCCCAGGCCGCCAGGTAGACCTGCGAGTCGAAGATGAAGATACGGGCCGGGTGGACGGTACGGGTGCGTTCCTCGTTTGAGCTGGCTGACCAGTAGCGCAACCGCAGTTGCCGCTTAGTCTCAATGGCGCGGGCGGCCGCCACCTGGGCGGCTGACTCGGCCTCCTCCGGCTGGGCGATGGAGTCGTAGATGGCCCTGGTCTTATCGTCCATGATCCCGCGGACCTTTTCCGCAGCGCTTTGGACTGCCGCCGTGTCGATGAGCCCCGGCATGGACTCCAGCGACTCCAGGGTCAGCAGCAGCGCGCCGGCCTCCGTGGGCGTCAGCCGCAGCGCCTGGTTGAGCCCTTGGTCGTCCACGATGGTCACGCCCTCGCGGTAACCGAAGCTGATGTCGATCAGATCCTCGGTGCGCTGCCCCACCCCGGAGCAAAACAGGCGGTTGAGCGCGCTGTTGAGCTCAGCCACCTCCATCCCGAGGTCCTGGGCGGCTTCCATGAGGGTGGCCTTCGGGTGGCTGCGGAAATACGGGATCAAGTTCAAGGACTGGACTAGGGCGTGCAGTTTCTGGGGTGCGTCGGCCATTAGTTGCGGGCCTCCTTGTCTTGGTCCTGCTTGTCCTGGGAAGCGGTGGCGGCAGCCGCGCGCAGCAGCGCGGCGATGTCGTCGCGCACGCTGGTCGGCTCGAGAACCTCCACGTCCGCGGCGTATCCGGCGGCCGTGCGCACGAGGAAGTCGCGGGAGATGTTTTCTACCACCACGGTGCCGTCGACCCCTGGCGTCCCGAGGGCGGCCAGCTCGCCGGCGCGGCCGGCGGGGATGCGCAGCACGGCGCGGCCGACGACGTCCCGGTTGAGGGAGGCTTCCACGACCTCCTGCAGGGACTGCGTAGGGTGGGCATGCTCTGGGGCCTGGCGGGTCGCCCGGATCTCGGCGACCCGCAGCAGCCGGAAGGCACGCGGCGCGCCGCGGTCGTTATCCCAGCCCACCAGGTAAACGCGGTTGTGCAGGGTCACCAGCCCCCACGGGTCCATGGAGCGGGACTGGGCACTTTGCTGCGGGCCCGGCACGTAGGTGAAGTTAATCCGCAGCCCCTCGCGCACGGTGGTCAGAATGTCGCGGACAATGTACGGCTCCAGGCGGGTCAGGTCATTGTCCGCGGTGTAGACGGGAGCGCCGCTTAGGTCGCGGGAGGCCCCGGAGGCCGCGATCTTCGTCCACGCGGACGAGGAGAACGAGCTCAGCCCGCCCGGCTGCCCCATCCCGGCGGCAACGCCTAAGACCATGGCCTCTTCCGGGGTGAACTCGACCTCAGCTAGCTGGTAATCAGCCTGCTGCATGCGGTAGACCGACAGGCTGCGGTCCTGGCCTGGCCCTGCGCTGGCTTTGGACGCTGACTGCGTGACCGGAACGCCGGCGCGCTGCAGGCTGCGGATGTCCCGGCTGAGCTGTTTCTGGAAGGCCTCGTCGCCCAAGTCTTGGTAGCCCGCGACGTGGGAACGGATCCAGGCGGCGGAGCGGTCCGGGCTACCGCCGTTCGAGGCCGCGCCGTGGAGGGCGAAGCAGAGATTGGTCAAACGCTCGACAGCCTTGTCGCGGCGCGAGCCCTGCGAGACGGTATCATCAGCCAAGTTCTCTCCGCTCTCCTTCCCCGTGGCACGAGCTCGCCGGCCGGTTTCGCCGGCTGGACAGCACCTGCCTAGTGTCCTTGATTTTCCTGCATGTAGTCTAGCAGCGGTTGCAGGCGGGCATCGTCCGCAACGAAGGGATCCAGGAACTGCTCTACGCGGGGCTCGGGGCGGTTGACCTTGAGCTTGGTCCAGTCCACCGTCACGTTCGCTCCGGTCTGACGCGCGGCGGCCAGGAACTTCCCGCGCAGCGTGGCCCGGGTCGTGGCCGGGGCCTGCTCTCGGGCGGCCGCGATGGCCTCGTCCGTGGTCCACCGCCGGACCAGCCCGCGGCGGCTCAGCACGCTGTAGAGACCCCGGCCGCCCCGGATATCGTGGTAGGTCAGATCGACCTGCGCCAGCTTGGGGTGCGACCAATCGCAGTCCAGTTTCGCCCGGAAGCTTTCCAGGAGCTTCTTCTTGATCACCCAGTCGATTTCCTGATCGACTTGGCTGAAGTCCTGCGTCTCCACGGCCGTGACGGTCCGCCTCCACAGGTCAACAACCCGGCGCATCTCGCTATTAGAGGTTCCCTCGTCGGGGCGCTCATTGAGCCACCGCGCCGCGGCGCCGACTAGGCGGCGCTGGACCGCGATGGCCGGGACGGTGCTGCCGTCCGCCAGGCTCAGTGGGGTCTGCCCGGTCGGGTCTGCGGCGATGGCACGCATCTGGGCAATGGGCTCGGTGATAGCGAAGCTGGGCACGTCAAAGCCGGCCTCGAGCATCTCTAGCATCAACAGGGCCGAGCCCACCTTCAGCGCGAAGGTCGGCTCCGCCATATTCGAGTCACCCACGATGACGTGCATGCGGCGGAAGCGGGACGAGTCCCCGTGCGGCTCGTCGCGGGTATTGATGATGGGCCGGGAGCGCGTGGTCGCCGAGGAAACGCCCTCCCAGACCTGGTCGGCGCGCTGCGAGAGCACGAACTGCGCGGGAGCGGATCCCGTCGCCGGCTTGATGCGCCCGGCGCCGCAGATGAGCTGCCGAGTAATGAAAAACGGCAGCAGCGCCGTGCCCAGCTCCTTGAGCACGAGGTGGCGCGAGATCAAGTAGTTCTCGTGGCAACCGTAGGAATTGCCGGCCGAGTCCACGTTGTTCTTGAACAGGTAGACCGCATTGGCCTCCCCGCTAGCACGCAGTTCGTCCTCTGTGGCGCGCGCGAGCTCGTCGACGATGGCATCGCCGGCGCGCTCGTGATTGAGCAGCTGGGTCAGGCTGTCGCACTCGGCCGTGGCCACCTCGGGGTGCGAGCCGACGTCCAGGTAGAGGCGCGAGGAATTGGCGGTGAAAATATTCGAGGACGAATACTTCTCCACCACGGGGCGGAAGAGCTTGCGCGCTAGCTCATCCGGGTCCAGCCCGCGGCGGTCCGCCGGGGACGAGGAGAACAGCCCGTATTCGGTCTCGATGCCCATGATCCGGCGCGCGAAAGGCCCGGGGGCTTGCTGCGGGCCGTTAAATGACAGTGGGCTCACCGTCTACTGACCGCCCTTCTGCACGTAGTGGCGGACGAATTCCTCGGCGTTGTTTTCCAACAGGCCGTCGATCTCATCGAGCAGGTCGTCGGTTCCGCTGGTCGAAATCTGCGCCTGGCCGGAACCCAAGGCGCCGTCTTCGGCGGCACCGCCCTGGTCGTCGCCGCCACCGGAGTGAATCTGTTGGTTCTGCTGTGACATGGTGTTGTCTTCTCCCTTCCCAGGCTCAGTGCCTGTTAGGTACGTCTGGCTAAACCTTGGTTCGTGCTACTAGTTCTAACGGTACTCCGGGCTAATCCCGTCGGCCTTGAGCCGGGAGATGAGCTGGTCCAGGTCCAGCTCGCCGTGGAGTATCGCCTCGCGGGTCTCCGGCGCGGCCGTTAAGAGCTCATCCAGCTCGAAAAGCGCGGTCAGATCTCCGCGTCGAAGCGCCACGTACTGCCAGTTCGCCGAAACCAGATCCGCGGCGTAGTGCTGCATGAAGGCACCACGCAGGCCGGCCCGGGAGCCCGGCGGGGCAACGTCGGCGGCGCGCTCGATCTCTTCCTCGCTGACCAGCGTACGCATCTGCCCGCGGCGCACCAGCGCGTGGTAGAGGGACTTGCCTGGGTCGATATCGGTGTACTGCAGGTCGATAAGCGCCAGCTTGGGGTCGTCCGCCGCCACGCCGCGGTCCAGGTAGCCCTTGATGAGGCGGTACTTGGCCACCCAGTCCAGCAGGTGAGCGGCCTGCAGCGGATCGGTACTCAAGAGCTCGACGACCTCGTCGAAGCGGCGCAGGACCTCGCGCTCGGCGTCGGTGTCCGCGCTAACCCGCGATCGGTAAACGGCCAGGATTTCCAACGCGGTCATCTGCCCGCCACCGCACAACGGCAACTTCTCCTTGAGCTCCAAGTCCCGGCTGACGGTGCGCACGGCTTCGACCGGATCGGCCAGCCGCACGTCGCTGAAGTCCACGCCGGCCTCGATAGCGTCCATGACCAGCGAGGTCATCCCCAGCTTCAGCAGGTTGGAGGTCTGCGACATGTTGGCGTCGCCGATGATGACGTGCAGGCGCCCGAACTGGTGGGCGTCGGCGTGCGGCTCGTCGCGGGTGTTGATGATGCCGCGGTTGAGAGTGGTCTCCAAGGAGATTTCCTGCTCGATATAGTCCGCGCGCTGCGAAATTTGGAAGCCGGGCTCCTCGCCCTCCGTGCCAAGGCCCACACGCCCGGCACCGGTAACCACCTGCCGGGTCACGAAGAACGGGATGAGCCCCTGGACGAGGTCGTCGAAGTCCGTGGTGCGGGACCACCGGTAGTTCTCGTGGGAGCCGTAGGAGGCCCCCTTGCCGTCCACGTTGTTCTTGTAGAATTTCAGCGGCGGGCAGGGCTCGTGATCGCTTAGGACCGAGGTGTCCTGCGCCGTCAACTGGGCCACGGCCGCGGCCGCCTTGCGCAGCACGACGTCGCCGGCGGCGTCGTAGAGCATGCCCTCCCAGGCGTTCCGGCACTCCGGCGAGGAGTACTCCGGGTGGGCGTGGTCGACATAGAAGCGCGCGCCGGAGGCGGTGACCACGTTGGCCACGCCGATGGCGTGCGGGTCCACCACTGGGACGGTCTGGTAGCGCTTGAGATCAAAGCCGCGGCTGTCTCGCAGCGGGTGCTCCTCGGCGAAGTCCCAGCGCGTGCGGGCGTCGGTGTATAGGGCAGCGTAGGCGACCACCGCGTGGGTCGAAGAGACGATCGGCGAGAAATCCGGCCGATCCGGCGTCACGATGGCGTATTCGGTCTCGGTTCCTAGAAGGCGTGCCACGTGGGGCTCCTAAATCCAATCAATTCAACGCGGGTTATGGGCTGCCCGGTGGCGTTGCCGCCGACGATCTTGGCCCACTCCTCCGGGTTGGTCGAGGTCGGCACGTGCTCGCTCTCGGACTGTTCGGCAGCAATCGCCTGCGACAGGTGACGCATCTCGATGGCCGCTTCCTTGCCCGTGGCCAGCGATTCCTTGATGGCCAGCTTCTTAGCGCGGGCGAGGATATTGGCAATCATCGCGCCGGAGACGAAGTCGCGGTAATGCAGAGTGGTCACCGAGTCGTCGGCGTGGTGCAGGTTCACGAACGGGCGCGGGGCGTAAAGCTCGGCGATGCTCGACGAGATCAGCGCCTCCCGGTCGCCCGCGTGCGGGATGGACGCCGGGAAGTGGCGTTGCATGATTTCGCGCGCGCCCTGCTTGTTGGGCCGGCTCACGCGAATCTTGATGTCGAGGCGGCCCGGGCGCATGATCGCCGGGTCGATGAGCTCCTCGCGGTTGGTCGCGCCGATGACGATGACGTTGCGCAGGTCCTCCACGCCGTCAAGCTCGGCCAGCAGCTGCGGGACGACCGTGGTCTCCATATCGGAAGACACGCCCGATCCGCGGGTGCGGAAGATGGACTCCATCTCGTCGAAGAAGATGATGACCGGGCGGTTGGTGGACTTGCCGGCCAGCTCGCGGGCGCGCTCGAAGATCAGACGGATCTTGCGCTCGGTCTCGCCCACGAACTTGTTGAGCAGCTCCGGGCCCTTGACGTTGAGAAAGTAGCTGGGCTCGCCCTCCCCCATCTTCTGGGCCAGCGAATGGGCCACCGCCTTGGCGATCAGCGTCTTGCCGCAGCCCGGCGGGCCGTAGAGCAGCACGCCCTTGGGCGGGTGCAGCTCGAAGGAGCGGTAGAGCTCCGGGTGTAGGAAGGGCAGCTCCACCGAGTCGCGGATCTGGGTGATCTGCGCGTCCAGGCCGCCGATGTCGGAAAACTCGACCTCGGGGACCTCCTCCAGGGAGAGCTGGGAGACCTCCGTCTTGGCGATGATCTCCAGGCCAATGCCGGCCTTCGGATCCGCCAGCACGGTGTCGCCGGCGCGCAGGTTTTCGCGCAGCGATTCCGCCAGGGTGATGACTTCCTCGTCGGCCGGGCCGTTGGTCACTAGGGCGCGGTCGGGCCCCAGGCGCTCCAACACGGTGGCCAGGTGCCCGGTGCGCTGGGCCGCCACGCCTTCTACCACGACGATGCCGTCGCCGATACGCACCTGCTGACCAACCCGCAGCGAGCCATGCTCCACTTCGGGGGAGATCTTCAGACGCATGGGCCGGCCGTTGGTAAAGACCTCGGCCTCCTCGCGGCCGCCGGAAGGAGTCTGGCTATAGCCCAGGAAGGTGCCGTAGGTCGAGGCCGGCTCGGCCAAGGCGTTGACATCGGCGGCGAGCTGACCGAGCTTGTCGCGCGAATCCTTCAGCAGCTCCGCGAGCTTCGCGTTGCGGTCGGCCAACTGTGAAATCTGGCGACGCAACTCTCTCGTGTCATCCATGTCACCACCCTAACCTTTTTAGCGACGAGCGGACTATCCGCCCCACCATTGTGCGGGGTTGCCTATCCCCCTCACGGCTATCGTTCCTAACGGCGGGCGCGGCGCTGCGGGCGCGGCGGCGTCACCCCGTCGGCCAGGCGACGGGTCCAGATGAGGAAGGCCGTGTGCGCGTTCATGCGGTGCTCTGGGCGGGTGGCCAAGCCCTCGACCTTCCACTCGCGCACCAGGGACTCCCAGGCCCGCGGCTCGGTAAAGCACTGGAGCTCGCGAATGCCCTCCATCACCTTCATCAGCTGCGGAACGGTAGCCACATACGTCATGAAGACCCCGCCCGGGATCAACAAGTCGCGGACCTTTTCCAAGTGCTCCCAGGGCTCCAGCATGTCCAGGATGATCCGGTCCACCGGGCCGCCCAGGTCTTCAACCTGCACGTCGGCCAGGTCCCCCAGGCGCGGGGTCCACCACTCAGGCGTCTCGCCGAAGTATTCCTTGACGTTGTCCACAGCGTATTCCAGGTGGTCGTCGCGCACCTCGTAGGAAAAGACCCGGCCCTCCGGGCCTACCGCGCGCAACAGGGTCATCGACAACGCTCCCGAGCCGGCGCCGGCCTCGAGCACGCGCGCGCCCATGAAAATATCGCCCTCGACCAGGATCTGGGCCGAGTCCTTAGGGTAGATAACGGCCGCGCCGCGGGGCATCGACAGCACGTGGTCCACCATCAGGTGGCGGAAGAGCAGGAAGTCCGAGCCCAGGCTGGAGGTGACCACCGAGCCTTCGTCGAGGCCGGCGATCTGGCTGTGCTCGATGATGCCCTTATGCGAGTGGAACTGGCCGCCCTCGGCTAGGACGATGGTGTAGTGCCGGCGCTTGGCATCGGTGAGCTGGACGCGATCGCCGTACTGGAAGGGGCCGGAATAGGCCATGTGGTTATGCTCCTTGCATGTCGTGGGGCCAGGTGAACTGGCTAGGCACCCCGATGGGACAGTCAACCTGGCTAGTTTAGCCGACCAGGTATTCCAGCAGGGCGCCGGACAGGGCCGCTTGGTCAGAAACGCCGACCATCTCGCGCGCCGAGTGCATAGACAGCATGGGCACGCCGATGTCCACGGTCTCGATTCCTAAGCGAGTGGCCGTAATCGGCCCGATGGTGCTGCCGCAGGGCACGTCGTTGTTGGCAACGAAGCGCTGGAAGGGCACGCCCGCGCGCCGGCAGGCGTTTTCCCAGCGGGTGATGGATTCGGAGTCGGAGGCGTAGCGCTGCTTGCCGTTGATCTTGGTCACCGGGCCGTGGCCGATGAGCGGCTGGTGGTGCGGATCGTGCTTTTGCGCGTAGTTGGGGTGCACCGAGTGCGCCGCATCCGCCGACACGCAGTGTGACTGGGCGAAGACGCGGAAGAGATCGTCGCCGGTGACACCTAGGCCGACGGCAGTGCGCTGCAGGATATCGGACAGGATGGGGCCGGCCGCGCCGTAGCGCGAGTTGGAGCCGACCTCCTCATGGTCGAAGGCGGCCATCACCAACACGTCTGGGCCGTCGTAGTCCTGGGCCGCAGACTTGAAGGCCTCCAGGCTGGCGTGCACGGAGCTCAAGTTATCCATCCGGCTTGCGGCGATGAACTCCTCGGCTGGGCCGAACAGTCCGGCCGGCTGCGCGGCGGCGGTAATCAGGTTGAACGCGGCGATGTCGGCGGCCTGCACGCCCAGCTGCTCAGCGACGTACTCGCCCAGCGAGGCGTATTTGCCCTGGCCGCTAAGCTGCCAGACCGGCTGCAGGTGCAGCTGGCGGTCCGGGGTGAACTCGTCCTTGCGCACCATATGGATGGCCAGGTTCGGGATTCGCAGGATGGGGCCGGTGTTGACCAAGTGGGTGCTCTGATCCCGCAGGGTCACCTGGCCGGCCAGGGTCAGCTCCCGGTCGAACCAGGAGTGCAGGATCGGCCCGCCGTAGACTTCCACCCCGATCTGATCCCAGCCGGCATGCTGGAAATCCGGCTCGGGCTTGACGGTAAACCCGGGCGAGTCCGTGTGGGAGCCCACGATCCGAAAGCCCCGCAGCTTCTCGCCGGCGGCCTCGGCCAGCCGGGGCGGGACGATATAGGCCATCACGGCGCCCCCGCGGACCACCACGTGGCCGCCGGGGCTCACGTCCCAGGCGTCCTCCTCGCGCTGGCGTTGGAAACCGGCTGCCACCAGCTCGCGCTCCACGTTGGCCGCGGCGTGGTAGGAACTCGGGGAAGCGTCAATGAAGTCGAGGAAATCCGGCGTGCTAGTCATACCCTCTACCTTGCCACGTCGGCGCGCGCGATAAGGTAAAAACACCATGACTGAATCTTCCCAGCCCGCTAACCCGGCCCAGCCGCGCAAGCCGCGGCCCCTGGCGCTATCGCCCTCCCGCGCCTCTGACTACCAGCAGTGCCCTCTCCTCTACCGTTTCCGCGCGATCGACCGCCTCCCAGAGCCCAAAACCTTGGCGCAGGTCAAGGGCACCCTGGTCCACTCCGTCTTGGAGGAGATGCACGAGCTTCCGCGCCAAGAGCGCACCTATCCGGCCGCGGTGAAAATGATCAAGCCGGCCTGGGAGAAAATGCGCGCCGGGGACGCCGAGCTGGACGAGCTGGTGCCCAAAGATCAGACCCTCGATTTCTTCGTCCAAGCCCGCGCGCTGGTCAAGGGCTATTTCGAGATGGAAAACCCGCAGGGCTTCGACTGCCAAGAAGTCGAGATGTACGTCAACACGGTCCTACCCAACGGCGTGCCCGTGCGCGGGTTCATCGACCGCGTCGACGTCGCCCCGACCGGTGAGGTCCGCGTGGTCGACTACAAGACCGGCAAGAAGCCGGCGTCCAGGTTCAGCCACTCGGCGCAGTTCCAGATGCGCTTCTACGCACTGGTCTACTGGCGCCTGCTGGGCACCATCCCCACCCAGCTGCGCCTGATGTACCTCAAGGTCATTGACTCGATGTTCTTGAACCCCAGCCGCGAGGAACTCGAGTACTTCGAGCGCGATCTCGGCGAGTTATGGGCGCGCATCGAGGGCGACGGCAAGGCCGGCACCTTCCACCCGAAGACCTCGAAGCTGTGCGGCTGGTGTTCCTTCCAGGACCTGTGCCCCGCCTTCGGCGGGACTCCCCCGGCCTACCCGGGCTGGCCCGGCTCCGCGGCCGATGCCGCCCCCACCAGCTAGCCGGGCTGCCGCCGCGTCCGCTATTCTGCCCCGGCTCTGCCCGCGACACTACCGACGGAAAGACCTGTACACACGTAAAACCCCACGGCCCAAAACACGAATGTTCGGGCCGTGGGGCTTCGCGATCCTGGAGCTATGTAAAGCCTAGAACAGACCGGAGATGAGGCCGTCGGCGTCGACGTCGATGTTGTTGGCCGCCGGCTTCTTCGGCAGGCCCGGCATGGTCATCACGTTGCCGGTCAGCGCGACCACGAAGCCCGCGCCCGTACGCGGCAGCAGCTCGCGCACGTGCAGCGTGTGTCCTTCCGGGGCGCCAAGGGCCTGGGCATCGTCCGAGAAGGAGTACTGGGTCTTAGAGATGACCACCGGGAGCGTGTCCCAGCCGTTGTCCTTCAGGTACTTCAGGTCCTTCAACGCCTTGGAGCCGTACTCGACCTTGTCCGCACGGTAGATCTCCGTGGCGATCTTCTCGATGGAGGCCTCGATACCCTCCGCCGGGTCGTACAACGGCGCGGAGTTGCCGCCCAGGTTGTCTAGGACGATCTGGCCCAGCTCGAGGGCGCCGTCGCCGCCCTTGGTGAAGACCTCGACCTCGGCCAGCTGCACGCCGACCTTCTCGGCCCAGTCGCGCATGAAGTCCCGCTCGGCCTGGGTATCCGACGGGAAAAGGTTGAGCGCGACCACCGGGGTGACGCCGAACTTGCCCACGTTTTCGACGTGGCGCTGCAGGTTCACCAAGCCCTTTTCGAGGGCCTCAACATTTTCGTTGGCCAGCTTGTCCTTAGCCACGCCGCCGTTGTACTTCTGGGAACGGATGGTGGCCACCACCACGGCGGCGTCCACGTTCAGCTCGCCAAAGCGGGACTTGATGTCCACGAACTTCTCGCCGCCCAGGTCGGCGCCGAAGCCGGCCTCGCTGAGCACGACCTCGCCGTATTCCAGGGCGGTCTGCGTAGCCAGCAGGGTGTTGCAGCCGTGCGCGATGTTGGCGAACGGGCCGCCGTGCACGAACGCGGGGGTCCCGCCGAGGGTCTGGACCAGGTTCGGGTTGAGGGCATCGCGCATCAGGGCGGTCAGGGCACCCTCGGCCTCCAGGTCCCGGGCGGTGACCGGAGCCTGGTCGTAGGTGTAGCCCACGGTGATGTCGCCCAAGCGCTTCTTGAGATCCTCCAGGCTGGTGGCCAGGCCAAGGATCGCCATGATCTCGGAGGCAGCCGTGATGGTGAACCCGGTCTCCGCCGGCACGCCGTGGGCCGGACCGCCCAGGCCGGTGACGACGCCGCGCAGGGCGCGGTCGTTTACGTCTAGGCAGCGCTGCCAGGTCACCCGCCGCGGGTCGATATTCAGCTGGTTGCCCTGGTGGATGTGGTTGTCGATGATGGCGGCCAGCGTGTTGGTCGCCGCGGCGATGGCATGCAGGTCGCCGGTGAAGTGCAGGTTGATGTCCTCCATGGGGACGATCTGGGAGTAGCCGCCGCCTGCGGCGCCGCCCTTGATGCCCATGACCGGGCCCTGGGAGGGCTCGCGCAGAGCCACGATGGCCTTCTTGCCCAGCTTCGCGATGGCGTCGGTGAGGCCGATCAGGACGGTGGACTTGCCCTCCCCGGCCGGCGTCGGCGACACGCCGGTAACCAGTACGAGCTTGCCGTGCTCGCGGGAGTGGTCCAGCTTGGTGATATCCACCTTGGCCTTGGTGGTGCCGTACGGGATGAGGGCGTCGGCCGGCAGGCCGGCTTTCTCAGCGATATCGGCGATTGGCTGCAACTGGTGGGACTGAGCGATTTCAACATCGGATGGCTGAGTAGTCATGGTCCCCATCGTACCGAGGTGGCGCGCCCGTGTGGCCAGTTTCATCCATAGACCCAAAGTGATAGAAAAATCACCCCGGCGCCGCTGTTGTACTGCGGCGCCGAGGTGACGAGAAATCTGGGGATAGCTTCCCCGGTGGGGCTAGACCACCGCTACCCCGATGGCGTAGCAAAGCAGGATGGACAGCACGATGCTGACCACGCCGGGGACCAAGAACGGGTGGTTGAACACTGCCTTGCCGATTCGGGTCGACCCGGTGTCGTCCATCTCCACCGCTGCCAGCAGCGTCGGGTAGGTCGGCAGGACGAACAGTGCGGAAACCGCCGGGAACGCGGCCAGAGCCGTCAGCGGGCTAACGCCCAGCGCCAGGGCGGCCGGCATGAGGGCCTTGGTGGTAGCGGCCTGGGAGTACAACAGTGCGGCAGCCAGGAAAAGCACGACGGCCAGCAGCCACGGGGTGGCCTGGATGACGTCGCCGGCCAGGGCCTGGATGTCCTCGATGTAGTGGTTGATGAGGGTGGTGCCCAGCCAGGCCACGCCCAGCACACAGACGCACGCCGACATGCCGGACTTGAAGACCTGCGTGCTCAGGACATCACCGGCCGGGATCTTGGTGGCCATGACGATGACCGTGGCGGCGGTCAGCATGACGGCCATGATCGCCTCATTACGCGGCAGGGTCGGTTCCGCAATCAGGCCGACCTGCTCCGAGGTTATGGTGGCCCAGAGCATCACGATGAAGATGGCGACCAGGAAGATGAGGACCGACAGCTTCGCGCCCGGTGCCGGGGTAAACGAGGACGCCCCGATGGGCTCCTTAACGCGGCCGGCGGCCTTACGCTCGAGGTAGACCGGATCGACGTCCAGCTCCTTGCCCATCTTGTTGGCCAACCAGGCCGCCGGGAAGATGGACAGGAAGGTCGCCGGGATGAGAACCGCCAGCACCTGAAGGTAGCCCACGCCGGCGGGCTCCAGGAGGGACGCCATCAGCACGACGGCTGCGGAAATCGGCGAGGCACAGATAGCCATCTGGGAGGCGACGACCGCAATCGATAACGGGCGCGACGGACGCACGCCGCCTTCCTTGGCGACCTCCACGATGACGGGCATGGTCGAAAACGCGGTGTGGCCGGTGCCTGCGAACACCGTCATCAGCCAGGTGACGACCGCGGCGAAATAGGTGATCTGGCGGGGGTTTTTGCGCAGCAGGCGCTCGGCCAGGTGGACGAGGTAGTCCATGCCGCCGGCGCGCTGCATGGCGGCGATGGCGGCGATGACGCACATGATGATGCCGATGACGTCGAAGGGAATGTCTTCTCGGGTGACCGGCACTCCGGTCAGGCCCAGGGCCAAAACGCCCAAGCCGCCGGCGAAACCAATGGCGATGGAGCCCAGCCGGGCGCCCAGGAAGATTGCCGCGAGAACAATCAAGATATGGATAACAACCATGGAGGTCTCCAAACGTCGTAAAAAATTATCACTACGTTACTATTCTGCCCCGCCGGGGTGATTCATACCAATTCAAATGCCCGGTTGTGTTGATTGCCACACCCGCTTCGGTGGATTGGAGTCCGTTAGGGCAAAAACCAACCCTCCGGCCGCGGGGCCGACTCCCCTATTCAGGGAGCCAGTCGCCGCAGCGGGAGGGCATGCCGAGCGTCGTGCTCTACGCGTTAAGAATTAGTTCTCATCCATGTAGAGCTTGCCACGGAACTCCGGGTGCATGAGGTTCTCCACGGACAGCACGCGGTCCAGGGTCTCCTCGTCCAGCAGGCCCTTCTCTAGGACCAGGTCGCGCACGCCCTTGCCGGTCTCCAGGGACTCCTTGGCGATGAGGTCGCCGTTGTGGTGCCCGATGAAGGGGTTCAGGTAGGTCACGATGCCGATAGAGCTCTCGACGTAGTGGCGGCAGACGTCCGCGTTAGCGGTAATGCCCTCCACGCACTTCTCACGCAGGGTATCCACGGCGTTGCCCATGATGCGGATTGACTGGAACAGGGCCTCACCAATGACCGGTTCCATGACGTTGAGCTGGAGCTGGCCGGCCTCGGCTGCCATGTTGACGGTGATGTCGTTGCCGAAGACCTTGAAGCAGACCTGGTTGACGACCTCCGGGATAACCGGGTTGACCTTACCCGGCATGATGGAGGAACCGGCCTGGCGGGCCGGCAGGTTGATCTCGTTCAGTCCAGCTCGCGGGCCGGAGGACAGCAGACGCAGATCGTTGGAGATCTTGGACAGCTTCATGGCGGCGCGCTTGATGGCCGAGTGCAGCAGCACGTAGGCGCCGCAGTCGGAGGTGGCCTCGATGAGGTCGCGGGCGGTCTTCATCTCCAGGCCGGTGACCTCGGACAGCGCCGCGGTGACCTGGTGGCGGTAGCCGGCCGGGGTGTTCACGCCGGTGCCGATGGCGGTAGCGCCCATGTTGATTTCCAGCAGGCGGGCCTGGGCGTCGCGCAGGACGGACTGCTCTTCCTGCAAGTTGTGGGCAAAGGCCTTGAACTCGTCCCCCAGGGTCATCGGGACCGCGTCCTGCAGCTGGGTGCGGCCCATCTTCAGGATGTCCTGGAATTCGTTAGCCTTAACACTGAAGGCGTTCTGCAGGGCGTCCATGCGCTCGATCAGCTGGTTGATGGAGGCGTACAGGCCCAGGCGGAAGCCGGTCGGGTAAGCGTCGTTGGTGGACTGGGACATGTTGACATCATCGTTCGGGTTGATGATGTCGTAAGCGCCCTTTTCCTCACCGAGGTACTCCAGCGCCAGGTTGGCGATGACCTCGTTGGTGTTCATGTTGACCGAGGTACCAGCGCCGCCCTGGAAAACGTCCAGCGGGAACTGGTCCATGCAGCGGCCCTCTTCCAGAATCTGGTCGCAGGCCCACATGATGGCCTCCGCCTTCTTCCTCGGCAGGGTGTGCAGACGGCGATTGGCCATGGCGGCGGCCTTCTTGACTTGGGCCATGCCACGGATGAACTCCGGAATGGAGTTGATGGTCACGTACGAGATCTGGAAGTTATCCATGGCGCGCATGGTGTGCACGCCGTAGTAGGCGGAGTTAGGAACTTCCATCTCACCGATGAGGTCCTGCTCGACGCGGGACTTCTTAGCCTTGGCAGCGGTCTGCTGCGACTGCTTGGTCTCCTTGGTGGACTTAGCAGAATCGGAGGCGTTAGCGGCTGCGGTGGTTTCCTTGCCTTGGACGTCCTCAGAAGGCTTCTTAGTATCCTTCTTGGCATTCTTGGCCATCTCGGCGACGCTCCTTTGCGTTACTTGGGGGTTGAATTTAAGTACTTCAAATACTTGACCCCATGGTAGCTAGCAAAGGAGTTTTAGAATCCTCGCGCCGAAGGTGTACCCCTAAATGCGGGCAATGCGGAGTTCGGAACCCAGAATCGCCTCCGCACCGAGGCCGGAAAGATCATCCATCAGCTGGTTAGCCTGCTTCTTAGGCACCAAAGCGCGCACCGCTACCCAGCCCTCGCGGGCCAGCGGGGAGACCGTCGGGCCGGTCAGGCCCGGGGTAATCTCCGAGGCAGCCGGCAGATTCTCCTCGGCGATGTTGTAGTCAATCATCAGGTAACGGCGGGCGTTCAAGATGCCGCGCAGGCGGCCCAGGAGGATTTCTTCCTCGCGGCCCACGGTCGCGCCCTGGCGCTTGATGACCACGGCCTCGGAGCTAATCAGCGGCTCGCCGAAGGGCTCCAGCCCCTGCTCCCGCAAGGTGCGGCCGGTGGAGACCACGTCGGCGATGACGTCGGCCACGCCCAGGTGAATGGAGACCTCCACTGCCCCATCCAGGCGGATGACCTCGGCGTCCAAGCCGCGCTCGGCCAGATCCTTGCGGACCAGGTTCGGGTAGGAGGTGGCAATGCGCTTGCCGCCCAGCTGGTCCACGCTCCAGCCCTCGCCCTTGACCCCGGCGTAGCGGAAGGTAGAACCACCAAACCCGAGATCGAGGATCTCCTGGACGTCAGCCTTGGCGTCGGCGGCCAGGTCCCGGCCGGTCACGCCGATATCCAGCACGCCCTTGGCGACGTAGATGGCGATGTCTTTGGGCCGGAGGAAGAAGAACTCCACCCCGTTGGGCTCGTCGACGACGTTGAGCGACTTGGAATTGCCGCGGGACCTGTACCCGGCTTCCGCGAAGATGGACATCGCGGCTTCGGACAGCGAGCCCTTGTTGGGCACTGCGATAGTGATCATGCGTGTGTCTTTCTTCCCTGCTGGTATGTACTCGGGTGGACTGGGCGCGGCGCGGGCGCTAGAGGATGCGCAGCGCCTGCGCTAGAGGTACTTGTAGACGTCCTTGGGCTCGAGGCCGCGGGCCAGCATCATCACTTGCGTCCAGTAGAGCAGCTGCGAGATTTCCTCCGAGAGCTCCTCGTCGGACTCGTATTCGGCCGCCAACCAGACCTCGCCGGCTTCCTCGATGACCTTCTTGCCGATGTGGTGCACACCATGGTCTAGGGCGGCAACGGTGCCGGACCCTTCCTCCCGCTCGGTGGCCTTGGTTTTTAGCTCTGCAAATAAATCATCGAAGGTCTTCACGCCATCTATTGTTCCATAGAAATTAGCGCCGCTGCGGTGAGCGCGCGCTACTACCCCCGATATGCGGTCATGCGCTGCCACCACGCGTAGACATCGGCAGCCCCAGCCGGGGCTAGGTGGCGGTTACTGTGCAGCTCGGCAATCTGGACCACGCCGTCGGGTACGGCCACGTGGTCGTCTTCCGGCAAACCAATGACCCGGCACCCCGACTCGACCGCCGCGGTCATGCCGGCCGTGGAGTCCTCAAAGACCAGGCAATCCCCCGGGTCGGCGCCGACGCTGCGTGCGGCCTGGAGGTACATATCCGGCGCCGGCTTTCCGGTGGGCACCTCGTCGCCGCAGATCGTGTCGAAGAAAAACTCCGGCCCGATGGCCTCAATGGCCCCGTCGGCGACGTAGCGCTCCGTGTTGGTGGTCACCAACATCGGCAAGCCGTCCGCATGAAGCTCCCGCAGCAGGTCACGGACGCCGGGAAAGACCTTCAGGTTGCCGGCGAAGAGTTCCCGGACCTTGGAAAACATCAGCTTCCGGTACTTCGGGTAATCCTCTTCGGTCAGCGTCACTCCCGCCTTCGCCGCGCAGATTTCCAGCGTGGTGGCGAAGGTGGAGCCGACCGTGGCCAGCCGCTCCGTCGGCGTCAGGCGGTTGCCAAGTGTCTCCGAAAGGTAGAACGTCGCTTCCGCCCACAACGGCTCGGAGTCAGTCAGCGTGCCATCCATGTCCCAGAAGATGGCCCGGGGACGAGCCATAGAGCCGGCATCGCTCGGGGCTGTTGCGGCCTGGTCTCGGTAGGACTCGCTAGGAAGCGGCATAGAAATTCGTGACTACTTTCTTCTTGGGTTGGCAAATTCGCGCCCCGGAGTGCCGGCGCGCTGCTGCGCCAGCTATGGCGCCGGGGCGTGGCGGCGAGGACTAGTCCAGCTCAGGGATCTGGGCCAGGGCCTCGTCGTCCGCGCCGGTCGCGGCGGAGGCCGAATAGATGAGCTCGGCGAGCTCTTCCTTTTCCTCCGGCTCCAGCACCGCGTAGTCATTAGCCTTGTTAAAGGCGACCAGCTCCACCTGCCGCTTAGCGATCAACGCGGAGAGAACGTCGCCTTTCGGATCATCCGGGACCGCGTCCAGGTCATCCAGCAGGCCTTCGATGATCTCCTGCAGGTCCGGTAGGACCGCAGGGTCGAAGGGCTGGTCCCAGAATTCTTTCTCGTCTTCCTTCAGGTAGTCACCCGTGGCGAAAGACTGGAGGTTGGCAATGAACTCGTCGACGGTGGGCTGGAAATCTGCGCGAATGCTCATGCGCTTAATTCTTACTCAATTCCGCTACGCTCGCACGCCGAGCAGGCTCCGCAGCGCGACCGTCACCAGCTGCTGGGCGGCCGGATCGTCCTCCCCGCGCTCGCCGGCGGCCCACTCGTCGAGTGCCTCCAACACGCGCGGAGTATCCAAGTCGTTGGCCAAGGCGGCGCGGATGTCCTGGACCAGCGCCTCGGCCCGCTCGAGTGAGCCGGCGTGCTCCAGGGCCTCGCGCCAGTGAGAAAGGCGCTGCTGGGCAGCGGCCAGGACCTCATCCGACCAGTCCCGGTCGCTGCGGTAGTGACCGGCGTAGATGCCGATGCGGATGGCCGAGGGCTCCACGCCCTGCTCCACCAGCTTGTGCACGAAGACGAGGTTGCCCAAGGACTTGGACATCTTGGTCCCGTCCAGCCCGATCATGCCGGTGTGGACGTAGAAATCGGCCATGCGGTCCACGCCCAGGCCGGCCTCCGCGTGGGCGGCGGAGAACTCGTGGTGCGGGAACTTTAGATCGCTGCCGCCGCCTTGGATCTCGAAAGTCTTACCCAGGCGGTTTGTCGCGATAGCCGAGCACTCGACGTGCCAGCCCGGGCGGCCGGGCCCGAACGGGGACTCCCAGGCCGGCTCGCCGTCGCGGTGCGTCCGCCAGAGCAGGGCATCCAGCGGGTTGCGCTTGCCGGCGCGGTCTGGGTCCCCGCCGCGCTCGGCGAAGAAATTCTCCATCTCTTCGCGGCTGTAGTTGGACTCGTAGCCGAACTGCTCCGTGGCCTCGATGGAGGCGTAAACGTCCGGGTACTCCGGATCATCGACCACGTAGGCGGCGCCGCGGTCGAGCAGCTTCTGGACCAGCTCAATAATTTCGTCGACCGCTTCCATGGCGCCGACGTAGTCCTGCGGTGGGATGACCTCCAGCAGCTCCATGTCGGAACGGAAGAGATCGATCTGGGAGGTGCCCAGTTCGCGCCAGTCGACGCCGTCGTGCTCGGCGCGTTCAAAGAGCGGATCGTCGACATCGGTGATGTTCTGCACGTAGTGCACGTCGTGGCCGTTGTCCATCAACATGCGGTTGACCAGGTCGAAGGTCACGTAGGTTGCCGCGTGCCCAAGGTGCGTGGAGTCGTACGGGGTAATGCCGCATACGTACACACCCGCCTGCGGGCCGTGGACCTTAACCTCGCGGACGGCGCGGTCCGCGGAATCAAAAAGCTGCAGGGGAACAGAAGCGCCCGGGACGGGCTGAATTTTGGGCTGGGGCCAAGTATGCATGCCCACCATCGTAACGCCGAGTCCCGCCGACGCGCATAACGCCCCAGCCGGGCCTGTACGACCCAGGGGCGACTGGGACGTTAGCCCTACTCCTTAAGGCTGCAGCACGCCGAAGGCCAGCAGGGCCATGACAAAGAGGCCGACCGGGATGCGGTAGGCGGCGAACCAAGAGAAGGAGTGGTTGGCCACGAACTTCAGCAGCCAGGCGATCGCGGCGTAGCCGACGACGAAAGCGATGCCCGTGCCGATCAGCAGCTGGGTGCCGGTGGCGGACTGCCCCACGGTCGGGCCGAAGGCATCGTCCAGCGAGAACAGGCCGGAGGCCAGCACCGCTGGGATGGCCAGCAGGAAGCTGAAGCGAGTGGCCACCTCGCGGTCAAGCCCCAAGAAGAGGCCGCCGGAGATGGTGCCGCCGGAGCGGGACACACCCGGGATGAGAGCCAGGCACTGGCACAGGCCCATGATGATGGCGTCCTTCATGGTCAGCTCGTCGAAGCCGCGGGTCTTTTTGCCCATCTTTTCGGCCAGGATGAACACGAAGGAAAATAGGACCAGCATGGCAGCGGTGATCCACAAGTTGCGCAGCGCGTCACGGATGAGGTCCTTGCCGAAGAACCCGATGATCCCGATCGGGATGGAACCGACGATGACCATCCAGCCCATCTTCCAGTCCTGGCCGCGCGACTCCTTGTCGACCCAGCCGCGGAACCAGCCGGACAGGATCTGCCAAATCAGCTTGGCGAAATAGACCACGACGGCCAGCTCGGTGCCGAGCTGGATGACCGCGGTGAAGGAGGCACCGGCGTCCTGGCCCCAGAAGAGCTCGGAGACAATCCGCAAATGCCCCGAGGAACTGACGGGGAGGAACTCGGTGAGGCCCTGGACTACCGACAAGACGATGACTTGCAACCAGGACATGTCTGATTGTTCTACGCCTGCTTGGGCGAGGTACTGCACGTTATTCACTCGGAACAGCATACTGACGCCCCCGCCTCCCACGCGAGAACCACCCCGGGCGAGTCTGACTTTCGAAGCAAGCTCACACCTTCCGGAAAGTTCCGATTAACTCGCTACGCCTCCCCACTGGCCCGTGGCGTTCCGCGCCGATCCCAGCGTCTGGTGGAACTGCTGGATTTGGAGGTCTTACTGCTAGGATGACTGTTTGTGACTTCTAAGACCGGTTTCGCAGTAATGACTGTCTCCGCAGTCTCCGCCCTGGCTCTCGCAGGGTGCCAACAAACCCCGCCGGAGGAGGAGGCGGACGACTCCGCCACGGTCGGCAACGCCACCCCGGCCGAATCCCCCGCCGCCGCAGAACCCGACGGCGAGGTCGCCCAGCTCTCCCGCGAGGTCGCTGAGGTATCCGACATGGCCGCTACCGGCGAGACGATCGCCGTGCGCAGCTCCGATCACCTGGCCATCGGCGACGCTGCCGCTTTCCAGGAAGGCTCCGCCGCGGTGGTGGAGATCCCGACCGATTGTGGCCAGATTTCGGCCGCTGACAACGAGTTCCTGCTCGGCTGCGGCACCGAGGTTCTCTCCTTCGACCCGGCCCGCCCCGAGCAGCCAGAGAAGATCGCAATCGACGAGGAGTTCCCCGTCACCGCCGCCGCGCGGACCTCCTCCGGGGAGCTTTTCGTGGCCTCCAATCAAGGCTCCGACGTCGCCATCTACAAGGACGGCGAGCGCAGCGACTCCTTCGCGGTTGAGGACGCGACCGACCAGCTGCTGTCGGTGCCCAACCAGGACGGCACGGACAACGTGGTACGCACTTTACGCGCGGATTCGACCATCCAGTCGCTGGATTGGGAGCAGTCCCGTGCGGGCGGCCGTCTGCGCGTCGGCGTCGGCCTGGGCCAGGCCTCAGTCGGTGAGAACGGCACCATCGTGGTTTCCGACACCTTGGGCAAGCGGATCGCTATCTATAACGCCGAGGACGTCATCCGCCTGCACCAGTACGGCAACACCGACGGGGTGCCGTGGGCCACGGCCTGGGACGAGTCCCGGCAGCTGGCGTGGACGACCACGACCGACAACAACCGGGCGCAGGCCTTCGAGATTTCCAAGGGCGTTCCCGAGGAGCGCACACAGGTCTCCACCGTGGCCAACGCCCAACACATGGTCGCACTCAGCGACGGGACCATCGCCATTGCTTCCGCCACCGGTGACGGACTGCAGATCATTAAAGACATTTAAGGAGTTTCCACCATGTCCACTATCTTCCGCACCGTCCGGGGCAAGGTTTACGATGCCGCGCTCAAGGCCATGTTCCAGATCGATGCCGAGCGCATCCACCACCTAATGAGCTCGGCCCTCCACGGCTTCCACGTCGCCTGGTCGGTCAATCGCGGGCTGAACAAGGTCCTGCCGGTCAAGGACCCGGTCCTGCGTCAGACCGTCTTCGGTGTGGACTTCCCGCGCCCGCTCGGACTGGCCGCCGGCTTCGACAAGAACGCCACCGCGGCGGATGCCTGGGGACCCATCGGTTTCGGCTACGCCGAGCTCGGCACCGTCACCGCGGCCGCCCAGCCGGGTAACCCGGCTCCCCGGCTCTACCGCCTGCCCAAGGACAAGGGTCTGCTCAACCGGATGGGCTTCAACAACCAGGGCGCGGAGGAAGTTGCCCGCAACCTGCGGGCCCGCCGCAGCGACGACGTCATCGCCATCAACATCGGCAAGACCAAGGTCACCCCGGTGGACCAGGCCGTCGACGACTACCGCCGTTCGGCCTCAGTGCTGGGATCGCTGGCCGATTTCCTGGTGGTCAACGTCTCCTCCCCGAATACCCCGGGCTTGCGCGATCTGCAGGCCGTGGAATCGCTGCGCCCCATCCTCACCGCCGTTGCCGAAGTCACCCCGACTCCGGTCTTGGTGAAGATCGCCCCGGATCTGTCCGACGAGGACGTCCTCGCCGTCGCCGACTTGGCCCGCGAAGTCGGCCTGGCCGGCATCGTCGCCACCAACACCACCATCTCCCGCGAGGGACTCAAGACCGCGGCCGCAGAGGTCGAGGCCATGGGGGCCGGCGGCGTGTCCGGCGCGCCGGTGGCTGCGCGCTCCCTGGAAGTCTTGCGCCTGCTTCATGAGCACTTGGGCGGCGAACTGCCCATCGTCTCGGTCGGCGGTATCTTCACCCCGCAGCAGGCCTGGGAGCGCATCACGGCGGGCGCCAGCCTCCTGCAGGGTTATACCCCCTTCATTTACGGCGGTCCGGACTGGATTCGCGACATCCACCTAGGGATTGCCGCGCAGATCCGCGCCCACGGCCTGGGCAACATCAGCGAAGCCGTCGGCTCCGGCCTGCCGTGGAAGAACTAATCACTCCCAACAAGGAGCGCGACATAAACAATAGCTAGGGCTGCACTCGCAGCCCTAGCTTTTTCTTTTCCGCGCTCTGCATTGCCAGGCAGTCTGCCGGCGCCGCCAACCGCCCGCCAGCCCGTGTTGGGAACTTCCCCCTCTTAGGAGCGAGGAGCCAAGCTGCGGCGCAGCACGAGCGCGCAGACCAACGCTAGGCCGGCGTAGATGAGCAGCCACCACTGGCCCATTACGGCAAGCTCGGCGCTGGGCAGGAAACGGCTGGCGATGATGGTAAGCACCGCCGCGCCCAGGGCCACCACCTGGGCGATGCTAGGGCGCTGATCCTTGCGGATGGTGGCGAAAGCGCCGATGATAAGCGCGGCTACCACCAGCGCCACGCGGGCTGGGGTCCACACGAAGGGGCTCATCCACCCTTCGGTGAGCACCGCGACGAAGGTCATGATGACGAGGACGAGTGCGACGGCTATGAAGGCTCCGCCCACTCGCAACTGCAGCGGGATCGTCACCCCGGGATTGTCGTTGTTGGCCATACGTTAAGCGAGGACTACTTCTGGTCGTACCAGCCCCACAGGATGGCGCGGCCAATCGCGTGGAAGTGCAGGTTAAAGCCGAGCACCGTCGGGGTGGCGTCCGGGTCGATGTCCAGCTTCTCCGTGTCCACGGCGTGGACGGCGTAGAGGTAGCGGTGCGGGGCGTGGCCGGCCGGCGGCTGCGGGCCGTGGTAGGTGCGCTTGCCGGAGTCGTTGCGCAGGGAAATAACGCCCTCGATGTCCAAGTCTTCGGCGGCACCGGCGTTGGTGGGCAGCTCGGCTACGTCGGCCGGGATGTTGAAAGCGGCCCAGTGCCAGAAACCGGCGGCCGTCGGGGCGTCCGGGTCAAAGCAGGTCACGGCCAGGGACTTGGTGCCCTCCGGCAGGTTGGACCACTCGAGCTGCGGCGAGACGCTCTCCGGGGCGCGGAAGCGCTCGGCAATCTCGTCGCCGTCGACCAGGTCGGAGGACGACAGCGCAAACGACGGGAGATCCCGCAGCGGGGCGTACGGGTCGGGGCCAGGGAACCGAGAATCGTTGTAAGAAGTCATACTCCCATTTGTACCGGAAAACACATTCCGTGTCTGTCAGTAACGCGCACCATATTCATCGCCCCCACCCCACCCCGGAGTTTGATGCAGTTCCCAAAGTGGAACTGCCCCGTCAGTTGCCCCGCACCGTGACCGCGGCAGGCACCTAACCTCCCCTCGCCCACCCGGCCAGGATAAGGAACATCCTAACAATGGCCCCATAATCCCGCGGGCGTTTGCCGCCTTGTACTGGCGATTTGTTTGGCCGCCGCCGGCAGGCTAGAGTTTTGGGAGTGCCGAAGCCGGTAACGGCTGAAAACACCCTGCCCGGGTGGCGGAATGGCAGACGCGCTAGCTTGAGGTGCTAGTGTCCTATTAACGGACGTGGGGGTTCAAGTCCCCCTCCGGGCACAATGACTCTCCCGCGTTCTTGTTCGAAGAACGCGGGATTTTTTCTTTTTCTGCCCAGAACGTGCGCGCACGGATGCGCACAGGAGTGGCGTAGAACTTGAATAAGGGTAAAGACAGAACAAGAGGCATAAAGCAAGGTGTCCGGCATGCACGATGAGAACTCCGCGTGGGGCTGGTTGCGCAGCTTCGGCAGCTTCTTGGTCCAGGTCGCGCGCGACGCTGTGCGCACGCTGTGTGGGCTCGGCTGGCGGCGTTGGCTGATCATCCTCGTGGCCGTAGCCGCGCTCGCGGTGGCGGCGCGCTATGTCGACGTCCCCGAGTTAGCCGACCTGCGGGCCGGCGCGCAACAATACGGCGACTTCTTCGTCGTGCTTTTCGCGCTGTCCTATATCGTCTTCACCCTCTTTCCCCTTCCCCGGACCATCTGGACCGTCGCGGCGGGAATCCTCTTCGGGCCGGTGTTGGGGCTCGGGCTGGCGCTGGTCTGTCTGACCGTCTCGGCCGCGCTCGCCTTCCTAAGCGTGCGCACCCTCTTCGGCGAGTGGATGCGCCCGAGACTATCCCACCCGGCGGTGGCCGGCCTGAACGCCCGCCTAGCCCGCCGCGGAGGGCTGGCCATCTGCAGCCTGCGCATGGTGGCGGGCGTCCCTTTCTCCTTGCTCAACTACACAGCCGCCCTGACGAGCATCCCGTTCTGGCAGTTCGTCACCGCGACCTTGGTCGGTTCCATCCCCACGACCGTCATCGGCGTCTTCTTCGGCGAGGCGCTCACGAGCGGGATCTCCCCTTGGATTCTCGCCGCCTTCCTCCTTGCCGCAGCCGTCGGGCTACTAGGCCTCTACGTTGAGTCCCGGCTACCCCAACCTCAACTAAGTCAAGCCCAGGGGGTAGACTAGAAGAAAAGGTCAAGGCTTTTGCCTTGCCAACGTTTTCAATTGGCCGCTTACCGGAAGGAGCTGGATCCCTATGCTCGCCGTGCACGCTCGCTACCGCGGTTCCTCCATGCACCGCGCCGACCTCGTCAAGCGTTCCGCTCAGGCGCTCGCCACCCTCGACGGCGTCGACGATTTCACCATCCTCGGTGTGGAGGACATCTGCACCGTGGTCGACTCCCCCTCGACGGTCTGCGAGGTCGTCATGGCGCTGCTGGCCGACGGCGACTGGGCCGTCGGGCTCGGCCTGTGCCCCGGCGCCACCGACAAAGCCGTGGCGCGCGCGACGGCCTCCGGGGCCGTGGGGCGCTCCGCCCGCGCCGGCCAGGTCCGGGCCAAGACGGACGTGCGCGCCCGCAAGTCGGAGGCGGACGACATCGCCGCCGCCTTCGGCCTCCTGGGATACGTGCTCCACAAGCGCACCGCCGAGGGGCGCGAGGCCACCTCCCTAGTGCGTTCCGGCTACAACCAGAACGAGGCGGCCGAGCAGCTCGGCATCTCCAAACAGGCCATGTCCCAGCGCCTGCAAGCCGCCGGCTGGGCGGCCGAGAGCGCCGGCTGGCAACTAGCCGTCCGCCTTTTGGAGCGCGGCAACCAGGCCTAGAGCAAGTCCTCCTTGGAGAGCTCCGGGGTGGTCACGAAATCCACCAGACGCTCGACCGCGCCGATCAGGCTGGGCTCTAGGTCGCGGAAAGAATTCACTGCGCTGTAGACGCGGTGCCAACCTTCCTTCGGATCGGACCAGCCCACGCGCTTGCAGATACCCGTCTTCCAGTCCTCGCCGTAGGGCACCTCCGGCCAGCTCTTAAGGCCCAGGCGCTCCGGTTTTACCGCGGCCCAAATATCGATGTACGGGTGGCCGGTGACCAGGCAGTCTGGGCCGACCGCGCGGGTCAGCCGGGTCTCCTTACTGCCTTCGACCAGGTGGTCGGCCAGCACGCCAATGCGGCGCCCAGGCTCGGGGCGAAACTCCGCGAGCCGCTCCGGCAGGTTGTCTAAGCCCTCGAGGTATTCGACGACCACGCCCTCGACGCGCAGGTCGTGGCCCCAGACCTTCTCCACGATGGCGGCGTCGTGGATGCCTTCTACCCAAATGCGCGACGGCGCGGCGACTTTGGCCTCGAGGTTTTCCACCCGCCGGGAGCCGGAGTTCGAGCGGCGCGGGGCCTGCTTTTCCACGTAGCGCACCAGGGTCACCGGCTTGCCCTCGATAAGGAAGCCGCCTTTGACTAGGTTGAACACCCGCTCGTTGCCGTGGCGGTCGGCGAGCCGGACGACCTCGCCGAAGACCGTTTTGTCCACGCCTTGGACCGCCCCGGTAAATTCCTGCTCGTCCCCGCGGACCTCCACCACGAGCCCGGGTTCGGCAGGCACCTCGGGGTAGTTCTTCGGCTGCTTGCGCGCGTGTCCGGCGAAAATATCGCCGCCGTAGGGGTCTCGGGAGTTGAAGCTCATGGCGGAATATCTTATCTACTAGACTGTCCCGTCATGGATATGCGCGCCGAGGTGTGGTCACCACTGCAAAACTCCGCCGTCTGGTTGGGAGCTTGGCTCTACCACCACGAGTCGGCGGATGCGACGCTGCAGGCCCTCGAGGAGCTAGGCGGGCCGGTCTATGTCCGCCACGGCGAGCCCGGCATTGAGCTGCTGCGGCTCATCCGCGACAACGCCGCAGACGACGCCGAGCTATCGCCGGGCGCCCGGCCGGAGCCGGCGCTGCGGTTGATTCTCTCCGGCCCCGGGGATCCGCCCGCCCTGCCCGCGGGGACGGAGGCCGCGGAACACGTGGCGGCGAATGGGGCCGGCGGCATCGTCGTGCGCACTGCAGATCCCGACCGCCACCTGGTCTTAGCCCGACTTTCATGACGGGGCGACCTGGTGGTTCGCCTATGAGGTGGATGGGCGCCTGCCCGAGCCGGCCTGGCTCAGCCCCGGCGAGGCGAACGCTGTGCTTTCAGCTGCGACGGAAGAATCCGCGCAGCTCATCGAGGCCAGCGGGCAGCGTAAGATAAACGCCGACGACGCCCGGCTTACCGTCGGCACGCTCGCGGATTTCTACGACACTCCCGGCCTGCCATCGTGCGTACCGGGGCGCGCGGCCAAGCTCTTTGCCCGCGCCGATCGCGTGGCGGCCATTATCGAAACGGTCACGGATCGCCTGGGGGATCACAGCCTGGATCCGCAGCTGCTGCGCTTATGGCGGCACATCCGCCAGGCGCGCATGTCCGGGGTGGCCTACGCGCTCAGCGACTTCGCTCGCTAGCTGGATTTACGCAGCGACCAGATGTCGCAGCAGCCCGGGGCGCAGGGCTCGCCGTTGACGGTACAGCCCTGGGTGGTGACCTCGCCCAGGTCTTCCCGCGGGGCACCGGCGGTCAGCTCCTCGACAAGATCGACGATCATCTCGGTGAAGGCCGCGGTCGGCCCGGCGGTGCGGGTGCGCGACATGTCGACGCCCATCTCGCGGCAGGCCTCGGCTAGCTCCGAATCCAGGTCCCAGATGACCTCCATGTGATCGGAGATGAAGCCGACCGGGGACACGACAATCGCGTCCACGCCCTCGTCGTTGTGGATGTCGGTGGCGTGGTCGACGATGTCGGGCTCCAGCCACGGCGTAGCCGGGTTGCCGGAGCGAGAGTTCCACACCAGGTCGTAGCGGCCGATACCTGCCTGCTCCGCAATGAGTTTGGCCGCCTCCGCCACCTGCCGGGAGTAGAGGTGCTTGTCGCCTTCTGCGCCGCCGACTGCGTCGTGGGCGTTCGGTACCGAGTGGGCGGTGAACAGCACGCGGGTGCTATCCCACTTCTCCTGAGGGATCTCCGCGCACGCGTCCTTGAGCGCGCGGGCCATCTCCCCGACGAACTTGGGGTGGGAGTAGAACTGCCGCAGCTTGGTGAATTCGATTTCGGGCAGCCCCTTGTCCGCCAGGTGCTGGCGCATGGCGACGATGTCCTCGTCGTACTGCCGGCAGGCCGAGTAGCCGCCCCACGCGGAGGTGGCGAAGACGAGCACGCGGCGCACGCCGTCGGCGACCATCTGCTCCGCGGCCTCGTTGCCGAAGGGGTGCCAGTTGCGGTTGCCGAAGTAGATCGGCAGATCCATGCCCCGCCGGGCGAGCTCGCCCTTGACGTTTTCGATGATTTCGTGGTTGAGCCCGTTCAGGGGGCTGACACCGTCGAAGTGGAAGTAGTGCTCGCCGACCTTGACGAGGCGCTCCCGGGGGATGCCGCGGCCGCGAGTGACGTTCTCCAGAAACGGGACGACCTCCTCGTTTCCTTCCGGGCCACCGAAAGAAAGAACGAGGAGGGCGTCATAGCCAGGATTAGTCTGTTGTGCGTCAGTCATAATCCTGACAGTACCAACTAAAGTTGGTGGCTTAATATTTGGCGACGCTAGATTAGACGTACGGCATACGGTGCCATACCCCCGTAGCGCACCGGAGATTTCTGCACGTTCTGGCCCGACTGCGGGGCCTCCAGCATCATGCCGTCACCCAGGTAGATGGCGACGTGGTGCGAGGCGTTGGGGCCGTAGAAGATCAGGTCGCCGCGCTCCATCTCGGAGGTCGGGATCTTCTCACCGTGGTTGTACTGATAGCCGGTGAAGTGCGGCAGGGAGATACCCACGCTGGCGAAGGCGTAGAGCACCAGACCGGAGCAGTCGAAGCCGACCTTGTTGTAGTCGCCGAAGGAGTCGGCCACACCGCCGTCGCGGATGCCCTGGGTCGGGCCGTTGGCGTCGCCGCCGCCCCAAGCGTAGGGCACGCCAATCTGGGACTCGGCTCGCGCGATGACGGCCTCGATCTGGGCCTCGCGCCCCATGTCGGAGACCGCGTCGCTGGCCTCTTCCGTCACCGAGTCGGAGGTCTCGAGTTCCTCGAGCACGCCGCCCAGCTGGCTGGTCAGGTCCGCATCTTGCTCGCCCTGGCCGTCGCCCTGCAGGGCCGGCAGGCTCCCGGTGGACTCGTCCCCGGTCGCCTCTTCCAGCTGCGTGTGCACCGGCTGAGAGCCGGCGACGATGCCCTGCGCCACGGCCATCGCCGCACTCGACAGCAGCGCCATGTCTTCCTCGGAAGAGCCGTTTTCGTTGGAGCTCAGCTGGTCGCCGGAGTCCGCCTCGTCTGCGCCGGAACGCTGTGCCGGCTCCAGGCCTTGGACGGTCGGCTCGTCCCGCTGCGAGCCGCTGTTGTCCCCGCCGGCGTTCTCCACGCTGGTGGAGGTAGCCGAGGAATCGCGGGCCTCGGTCGGCTCCGCGGATTCGGACGAACCAGCGGACTCAGTCGAGGCAGAAGACTCGGACGCGGAGGCGCTCTCCGAGGTCGACGCCTGGGCCGAGGTGCTGTTGCCGGCCCCCGCGCGAGTGGAGGTCGACTCCTCCCGCGGGGCGGCCGTCGAGCTCGCAGTCGCGGACTGCGAGCGGCCGCTAGCAGCAGACTGACTGTCGTCCTTGTCGGCGTTTTCAGTGCCGCGGTTAGCGCTGTGCGAGAGGCCGCGAGCCGCATCCAATGCGTCCTGGGCGTCTTCTTCCTGGTGTGTCAGTTCGTCGCGCTGGGCGGAGATCTTTTCCACCTCGGCCAGGGAGTCTTCCAGGGTCTTACGGGCGTCCTCTTCGGCGGAGGTCGCGCGCTCCTCGCGTTGGTCGGCCAGTTCCTTGGCCAGACGCAGCTGGGACTCCTTGTTGGCCTTCTGCGTGCGGACCTTTTCCAGGTCTTCGACGACGGCGCGCTGCTTATCGGACTGGCCCGCCAGGTAGCTCTGGCGCTCCAGCTTCTCCGCCCGCGCGTCGGCGCCGGCGGCGTTGGTCACCGCGTCCGAGGTACCGGAGCGGCGGTAGACCGAGCGGGAAATCTCGTCGAGCTTTTCCTGCGCCTTTTCGACGTCGACCTGTGCGCCGTTGAGTTCTTCCTTAGCGGTGGCGGCGCCGTCGCGGGCCTGCTGGGCCTCGGTGCGCGCGTCCTGGAGGTCGACCAAGGCTTGGTTGACGATCTCGCGGTAGCGACCGATCTCGCCCTCCAGGCGAGAGATCTCGCCTTGGACGTCGGCAATGGCGCCGGCGACGTCGGAGATCGAGCTGCTACCGCGGGTCAGTTCCCGGGTCAGGCGTTGGAGGTCGTCGCCGGGCTCATCGGCGTTGGCAACGGTCGGGGTCAAAGTGGCGACGGTAGACAACGCTGCCGTACAGGCAACAGCGGAAAACGCCGCTCGGAAACGGGACTTGAAAGAACGGCCGGAATTATTCCGCGCGTTCACAATAGATGTGGTGGCCACGAATATGCTCCTTGGCCAGCAAGCTAGGTTTGTTGAGACAGGCCTACCTCGCACAAAGATATGCCGAATCCGCAGGTTCTCAACCGTGAGCAGAAAAGCGCGCTCACCCATACCGTCTATGGGAACGGCTGTTGGGCGGACTCAGGCACAGACTTCCCCATCGGCATGAGCTCCGGGCGCAGCAGCCACCCCGTAAATCGGTCATCGCGGAACGAAAGACCGTCGGTATGGGCACGACACTTAAGAACAAAGGTAAAGGCCTACGACTTGTTTTCTCCTAGCCTGTTGGCAATACAAAGATTGGACATTAACTCCAACCCATGGGCCAACTGCCGGACGCGGAAAACGATTGAACCCCAACCACAACAGCCCTTCGCCCGGTCTTGGCGTGCTTCCCCACATGCCCGTACCGCGTACGTCTGGACGTTCCAGTCAAGCCTCAATCCGTGAACCATGTTCCACAATTCACCTCATGAGTTGCTATGAAAACCATAAAGCACCTACGCCACATCTTGCATATGTTTCTCACAAACCACACGAGTTAAGTAAAGTCACAGCACTTAACATTTCGCCGTCACCAGCACTGTTACCAACTTGAGACTAATGCTGTGAATTTCGTCACTTTCGCGCTTTTCTTGCCCGATAGTGCACCGCCCGCCCCGCCGACGGGCATGCAGATCAAAGAAAGTGGTCAACCCTACAGGGTTGACCACTGCACCTAAAGGCGGTGCCCCCTAACACCTACCGACCCCGATTTATACCCGAGCCCCACGACCAGAAGCGGCCGTATCCTGACAAGGACAATCGTTACGCTCTTAGCGCGGACACCTAGCATCGGCGGTTGCGCGTGCCTAAGGCGACACCCGCACTGCCCCTCTAGGCCGACGCCAGTTCAATATATTGGGTCCCGCCGACTGCCCGCCGGAAGGCCCAGATTGCCCCGACCACGGCAAGAATCGCGACCGCAACGATCACTGCAGAGACATAACTAAACGGAGTCTGGTCGACGCCGGCATAGAAGTCATCGAGGACCTCAGATTGCACCAGCCCTGCGGGGACCCCAGCCTGGGCCGATTCAATCTCGGCGCGGGACAAGGAATCACTAACCACAGAGATAGTTCCGGGAGACTGGACGATGACAGTATCCAAGCCGGTGGCGTCCTGCAGCTCCTGGGCGACGTCGCGATAATCGGCCGGCGAACCGCCCGCAATGTCCACAACGGCAATCCCATCGCCGTCCCGCAATGAGGCCTGCGCGTCCGCCTGCGCACCCGGGTCCCCCGCTAAAACGGGGTTAGTAAAAGCAACCGAATCCTGGTCCAGCTGCTCCGCCAAGTCCGGAACATCTACCCCTTGCGGAATCATCGAATCGTCTCCTTGTCGCACCCCAGGCCTTCCCCCAACAGTGCGTTAAGCTGGGAATAGACCGGGCCCGGTGGGATTGTTTACGGGGCCACATTACGCACTAACTCGCACCCCACGCGCGTCCGACTCGCCGCGGAGCGTCAAAATACTGGAAACAGAACGCGCGTACTGTTATAGTTAAGGGAGTCGACGGTTCAGCCATCTATGATGGGTAAATGAACCATCGCGTTCACGTCGTCTCCGAAGTATATATCCCATGGCTATTAACTTCGCCCTAGTTTCCCGCTCACGCGGGGCGCCCGGGCGAGTATGCGGAACTAATACCTGAGCGACGATGGCGAACATCTTAGTTCTCAAACAAGGAATGGAGCTCCCTGTGACTGAAAGCTTGAACTCTTTCGGCGCCAAGAAGACTCTTGACGTCAACGGCAAGTCCTACGATTACTTTGACATCAACGCTGTCGAGGGCATGTCCAAGCTGCCCTACTCGTTGAAGGTCCTCGGCGAGAACCTGCTGCGCCACGAAGACGGCAAGAACGTGACCAAGGAGCATATCGATGCCTTGGCCAACTGGGACCCGAAGGCTGAGCCGGACACCGAGATCCAGTTCACCCCGGCCCGCGTTCTGATGCAGGACTTCACCGGCGTTCCCTGTGTGGTCGACCTGGCCACCATGCGCGAGGCCGTGTCCGCTCTGGGCGGCACCCCGGATCAGGTCAACCCGCTGAACCCGGCCGAGATGGTCATCGACCACTCCGTTATCACCGAGGCCTTCGGTTCCTCCGACGCTCTCGAGAAGAACGTCGAGATTGAGTACCAGCGCAACGAGGAGCGCTACCAGTTCCTGCGCTGGGGCTCCGAGAACTTCTCCAACTTCCGCGTGGTGCCCCCGGGAACCGGTATTGTCCACCAGGTCAACATCGAGTACCTGTCCCGCGTCGTCTTCGACAACGAGGGCCTGGCGTACCCGGATACCTGTATCGGTACCGACTCCCACACCACCATGGAAAACGGCCTGGGCATCCTGGGCTGGGGCGTCGGCGGCATCGAGGCCGAGGCTGCCATGCTGGGCCAGCCGGTCTCCATGCTCATCCCGAAGGTCGTCGGCTTCAAGCTGACCGGGGAGATCCCGGTCGGCGTGACCGCTACCGACGTCGTTCTGACCATCACCGAGATGCTGCGTCAGCAGGGCGTTGTCGGCAAGTTCGTCGAGTTCTACGGCAACGGCGTCAAGTCCGTCCCGCTGGCCAACCGCGCCACCATCGGCAACATGTCCCCGGAGTTCGGCTCCACCGCGGCCATCTTCCCGATCGACGAAGAGACCATCAAGTACCTCGAGCTCACCGGCCGTCCGGAAGAGCAGATCGACCGTGTCCGCGAGTACGCCAAGGCACAGGGTATGTGGCTGGAGCAGGACGCTCCGGAGGCCGAGTACTCCGAGTACCTCGAGCTCGACCTGGGCACCGTGGTTCCGTCCATCGCCGGCCCGAAGCGCCCACAGGACCGCATCCTGCTGTCCGAGGCCAAGGAGCAGTTCCGTAAGGACCTGGGCAACTACACCACCGACGAGGTCATCGTCGACGAGACCACCGTTGAGGCCAAGCGCATGACCGACGAGGGCGGCGCTCCGGACGACGACGTCGACGTCGCCGGCGGCCTGAACCAGTCCCGCGCCGGCAACAACGAGTCCGCCGCCAAGGGCTCCTCCGGACGTCAGTCCCACCCGGTCGTGGTCAACTCCCCGAACGGTGGCGAGTACACCCTGGACCACGGCATGGTGGCTATCGCCTCCATCACCTCCTGCACCAACACCTCGAACCCGTCCGTCATGGTCGGTGCCGGCCTGATTGCCCGCAACGCGGCTAAGAAGGGTCTGCACTCCAAGCCGTGGGTCAAGACCATTTGCGCCCCGGGTTCCCAGGTTGTCGACGGCTACTTCCAGCGCGCCGACCTGTGGAAGGATCTCGAGGCTCTGGGCTTCTACCTCTCCGGCTTCGGCTGCACCACCTGCATCGGTAACTCCGGCCCGCTGCCGGACGAGATTTCCAACGCCATCAACGAGCACGACCTGGCTGCTACCGCAGTCCTGTCCGGTAACCGTAACTTCGAGGGCCGCATCTCCCCGGACGTCAAGATGAACTACCTGGCGTCTCCGATCATGGTCATCGCCTACGCCATTGCCGGCACCATGGACTTCGACTTCGACAAGCAGGCCCTGGGCCAGGACCAGGACGGCAACGACGTCTTCCTGAAGGACATCTGGCCGTCCACCGAGGAGATTGAGGAGACCATCCAGGCCGCTATCTCCCGCGAGATGTACGAGGCCGACTACGCCGACGTCTTCAAGGGCGACGACGCATGGCGCAACCTGGACGTTCCGGAGGGCGAGACCTTCGAGTGGGACGAGAACTCCACCTACGTCCGCAAGGCACCGTACTTCGAGGACATGGAGCTCGAGCCGGGCGACGTCGAAGACATCAAGGGCGCTCGCGTCCTGGTGAAGCTGGGCGACTCGGTCACCACCGACCACATCTCCCCCGCTTCCGCCATCAAGCCGGGCACCCCGGCCGCCCAGTACCTGGACGAGCACGGCGTGGCCCGCAAGGACTACAACTCCCTGGGCTCCCGTCGTGGTAACCACGAGGTCATGGTCCGCGGTACCTTCGCGAACATCCGCCTGGCTAACCAGCTGGTGGACGTGACCGGCGGCTACACCCGCGACTTCACCCAGGAGGGTGGCCCGCAGGCGTTCATCTACGACGCTGCTCAGAACTACAAGGAGCAGGGGACCCCGCTGGTCGTTTTGGCTGGTAAGGAATACGGCACCGGCTCCTCCCGTGACTGGGCCGCTAAGGGCACCAACCTGCTGGGCGTCAAGGCCGTCATCACCGAGTCCTACGAGCGCATCCACCGCTCCAACCTCATCGGTATGGGCGTGGCTCCGCTGCAGTTCAAGGACGGCGACTCCCACGAGTCCCTCGGCCTGGACGGCACCGAGACCTTCGACATCGTTGGCCTGAGCGAGTTCAACAACGAGGGCCACCCGAAGGAGGTCCACGTCACCGCCACCAAGGAGGACGGCTCCACCGTCGAGTTCGACACCGACGTGCGCATCGACACCCCTGGTGAGGCTGACTACTACCGCCACGGCGGCATCCTCCAGTTCGTGCTGCGCCAGATGGTCAAGTCCTAAAACGGCTAGGCCACTAACCGCACGTTAGAGTCAAAGGGGGCTGCACTTCCGCGATAAGCCAGCGGGAGTCTCGCCCCCTTTGCCGTCCTCTCGCCTTGTCCACCGGTAGCCGGTGTTAGCGCTTCACGCGTGCATTTTCCTGTCCACGTCCACCCACAGAGCAGAAGGTCACAACATGCCCATCGTCAGCGATAGCGAGCTCAACCGGCGCCGCCACGACATCTTGATAGGCGCTCGGCGTTGCTTTGCTGAGCATGGTTACGAAGGGGCCACCGTGCGCCTGCTGGAGGAGGCGACCGGCAAATCCCGCGGCGCTATCTTCCACCACTTCGGTGACAAGGAGTCGCTGTTTTTGGCCCTGGCCCGCGAGGACGCCGCCCGCCAGGCGGAGGTCGTCGCCCGCGAAGGCTTGGTGGAGGTCATGCGGAACATGCTCAACCAGCCGGAGCGTTACGACTGGTTGGCCACCCGCCTGGAGATCATCTCGCTGCTGCGCACGGATGCCTCCTTCCGGGCCCGCTGGAAGGATCACCAGTCCATCCTGGATGACGCGGTGCGCCAGCGCCTCTACTCCAATGCAGAGAAGGGCCGGCTGCGCGATGACGTCCCCGTCGAGACCCTGGTCATCTACCTAGAGACGTTCATGGACGGGTTCATCAACCGGCTGGCCATGGGGGACCCCCAGCGGCTGAGCAGCGTCCTCGACATCGTCGAGCACTCCATCCGCAAGGACGGTGTCGACTAGGACAGGTCCTTACCCATCCGCCCCAGCCACAATTCGTGCACGGCCAGCCCCGCAGGCAGGTCGTGCACGAATTTTTCGTTGTGGCAGGTCAGTACCACCGCGGCGCCCGTGGCCGCCACCCGGGCGATAAGTCCGGCGATGACTTCTCGGTGGGCGGGCGCGAGGTAGGTATCCGGTTCGTCGAAGACTACGACGCGGGCCGCCCGCCGGGCGGTGGCGACAACCTGGACCACCCGCAGCTGGGAAACCGGCAGGTCTAGCGGGTGTACCTGCGGGTCAACGCCGAGCTGCGCGCAGGCCTGCCCAGATCCCAGCATCGCCTCCACGGTCGGGGCTGCCACCTGGTCGAAGGGCGACTGCAGGCAGGCCGCGACCGTGTCGCTTACCGGCGCATGCCCGTCGAGGCCGGCCAGCGCCCGCACCAGCGTGGTCTTCCCGCTGCCGTTATCCCCACGCACCCACAGAACCTGGCCGGGCACGAGGTCGAAGTCCACCGGACCGACCCGGAAGCCAGATCCGCTACTGCGCCGGAATTGCCACCAGCGCCGCCGGCGCGCCCCGCGCCGCACAACCAGGCCCCGCACGGGCAAGACCTCCCCCGCCGGGACCGGCGCAGCCCCTGCCGCCGGTCTGGCCGCGTTCACCGCTAGCGGCTCATCCAAGGCCTGCACCGCAGCGGCAACTGCAACGGCGTCCGCGTCCGGGTCGATGGTGACAACCTCGCCGCCCAAGTCCTCTTCCGTGGCATGGCTAATGGTGGCCACCCGGCTGCCGTCCAGGGCGTGGAGGAGCTCGACGATGCCGGCCCGGGACGCCCGGTCCAGCCCCGCGAACGGTTCGGTCAGCACGACTGCTGCCGGGGATACGATGGTCAGCGCAGCGATGGCCAAGCGCCGGGTCTGGCCGCCGGATAGGTGCAACGGATCGCGCTCGGTGTGATCGCTAAGCCCCACCTGCGCGAGTGCTTCCGCGCAGCGGCGCTCCATTCGCTCCCGGGTCCAGCCGGCGTGCTCGAGCGGGATGGCCAGTTCCTCAATGACGGTGGAGCGCAGCCCGGAGATATGCACCTGCGGGTCCGCCCCCAAAACCGCCCGGGTCTCCAACGCGGCGGAAAGCGTCTCGGCGACGTCCTCGGCCTGGTAGGTAAAGGGCACTACCACCTGCACGAGCGGTGCGGACGTCTCGCGAACGTGGGCGGCTACCTGCGCTAGGTCCACAGCGACCACCCCACGACGGCCAGTCCCATGCACGCGACCGCCCAGCGGAAGGCCCGTTGCCCGCGGCTGTCCGGCACTGGGCGGAGCACCGTCCGCGGGCCGGGCTGGTCGAAGCCGACGGAGGTCAGCGCCTTGGCTTGCGCGGTGGCTTGGTACAAAAGCAGGGAGACCACCGGGCCGATATAGCGGCTAGCGAGATTCCGCCAGCTAGGCACGCGGCCTTCCAAGCGGTTAGCGTCCCGTACTACGCCGACGACCCGGGTGCCCCGCGGCAGCAGCTGTAGCGAGGCGCCCACGATATAGGCGACCTTGTGGCCGGCCTGGGAGGCCTGGATAGCCTTGGCCACGTCCGGCACGGTGACAAAGGCCACCGCGGCCAGCACCACCGCGACGAGCGCGAAAAACCGCAGGGACAAGGACCCGGCCAGTGCCAGCCCGTCGCGGGTGACGAATGCAAAGATCTGGTCCTGACCGTGCGGGGCGTGGATGGCCACCATCGATAAAGCCGCGGGGAAGGAAATGACACAGGTCGTCAACGCAACCGCTAGCCCGCGGCCAGTGACGGCACCGGCGACAAGCGCGAGCAGCAGAACCAGCGCGGAGACCACCGGGTGGTTCAGCGCGATGACGAGCAACCACGCCACTGCGGCGCAGGTGGCTGGTGTAGCCGGGTGCAGTCTGCCGCGTAGCACCCCGGCCGGCGCGCCCTCGCCGTCACTCATGCCCGCGGTCGGGACCGCGTCCGTTCCCATACCCATTCTGGACCGTCTCCCCGGCGGCTAGGACTTCGTCTCCGCGTCCGGGCGTGGCTGCACGGCCGGGTGCAGGCGCTTGAGGACTCGTTGCGGCAGCGCTTTGACCGTGAGGGCGACGAGGAAAAGGACCAAGATCTTGTCGAGCGGGTCGGAGACCAGCGACTGCATGGTCACCGAGGCCAAGAGGGAATTGCCGAACTCGCGGAAGACCGAGACCAAGGCCCCGGTGCCCAGCCCGGCCGTGCCGCCGTAGACGAAGGCCGCCACCGGAGCGGCGAGCATGCCGCTGATGATGCCGATGAGGGCGCCGCTGACCACGATCCGCCAGATGCGCTGGAAGGCACCGCGCTGGATGGCCCACCCGGCCATCCAACCCGTGGCCGCCGACACCGCCGCAAACGGCAGGGCGGCCGGGTTGATAAAGCCCCAGACCACGGACGACAACGTGCCGGTGGCCAGGCCTGCCACCGGGCCCAAAAGTGCCGCCATCAGAACGGTGCCCAGGGAATCCAGGTAGAGCGGCACGCCGATTGAGCCGATGAGCTCACCGATGACGATGTTGATGACCAAGCAGACGGGGATAAGGGCGATGGCCCCGGCGGTCAGGGAGGGCAAGGCGCCGGCCAGCAGCAGCGCTGCCCCGCCGAAATAGCCGGCCAGGGTGATAAACGCCTCGGGGCTGCCGGCCACGGACTCCCAACCGGTGGGCCGCAGCAGGACCAGGTAGATCCAGGTCCCGGCGACGACTAGGGCGCCGGCTACCATCAGGGCGCGGCGGCCGGCGATGAGTTTAGCCGGGCCGGGAGTTCGCGGCCCGGAAGAATCAGCAGATTGGGCGGACTTCGAAAACAGCGGAGACATAGAAATTGACCACCTGCGGAGTTGGTAGTGGGTTGGAAAAGCACGGCGTGCGCCGCGCTGCCTGCTCTATGTCACCTCGAGCCTGCACACGTACGCGGGCTATCTTAGCGTCTTCGACTCCTGCGACCCGAATTGGGCCAGCAGCCGCCAGCCCCGCTCCAATTCCGCGTGCGCGCCCTCGACGTCTATCGCCCTGACTAGGGAGGCATTGGGCTCACGGCCCCAGTGCCCGCGCAGATCCGCCACGCTCGTGCCCCGCAGCAGCGGGCTGTCGACCTCGACGTCCATGGTTGTGGGCACGGCATCGTAGCCGCAGGCGCCCAGCGCCACGATCGCAGTCACGGCGTCGTGGACTTGGGCCTGGTAGCCCTCGCCTTGCGCGTCGTGGAACTCGAAGTAGAACTGGAGCATCTCGAGCATCGCCTCGGCCAGATCCGCGTCAGCAAGCACGCCTGCCAACCGCGCGGCGCGCTCCGGGGTGATGAGGAATTGCTCGGTTACCGACAGCGAGCACAGCACCACCGGCGGCAGCTGGGCACGGAAGAAACGGTGGGCGGCCAGAGGGTCCACCCAGAAATTCCACTCGGCAGTGGGCGTGGTGTTGCCACGGTAATTAACGGCCCCGCCCATGACGGTCACCTGGCGAAACTCCGCAAGCTTGTCCCACTGCGCCGCGTTCGTCAGCGGACCGGTCACGATAAGGTCTACCGGCGCTGCCCCGTCCAGGCACTGCTGCCACAGCTCCCTCCACGGGAGCCGCGGCGCTGCCCCGTCGGCTAGCTGCACGTCGAAGTGCCCCAGGCCGCTGGGCCCGTGAGTCTCCGGGGTGGTGACCAGCTCGCGGTCGGCAGGGCCAGCCTCCCCCACGCCCACGGGAACCTCGGGCAGCCCGGACGCGTCCAGCAGCCAACGGGCGTTGAGCGCCGTCTGCTCGGCGCTGGCGTTGCCGCCCGTGGCGCTAATCCCGACCAGCTCGATTTCCCCGGCGTGGTGCCGCCCGGCCAGGTACAGGATCGCCACAGCATCATCGATGCCGGGGTCGCAGTCCAGCAGGACCCTGCGCGGCCCCTGCCCCGCCGCTGTGATCATTCGCTCGTCCACCATCTCGTCTCCCACCCCCTCAGGCGTCTTCTCCCCGTCTACAGTCTCCCGAGTCTGCGCGGCCCGCAAAGGCTCCAGAGTCTCCAGAATCTCCAATACTTTTGGAAATCTCCACGGTCTGCGAAGTCTGTGGGCCCGACAGGCTCTGTGGAGCCGACGGACTTTCCCAGTCTAGGCGATCTCGCTGAGTTTGCCTTCGCCGTCGACGAAGGTGACCGGGCTGTGCGGGGTCTGCTTGCGGGTGACGACCTCGGTGATGACCGCGGCCACCAATTCGCGGGAAGAGTGCTCATCGGTGGAGGTGGCGGGCTGATCAGCGACGAGCTCGATGCCCCCGGCTGGCTCATCGGTAAGCACTGCCGGGCCCAAGATAACGTAGTCCAGGTCCGTGGAGTTCAGATAGTCGTCCACGGCCTTCTTGGCCAGCGAATAGGTATAAAGGTCGTGATCTGGGTCGAACTCCGCTTGCGTCGCGCCCTTGTAGGAAACCATGACGTAGCGCGGGACCTTCGCACCCTGATCGCGCAGGTGCTCCAGGCCGTGGATGCTGGCCAGCGCGGCGTCCTGGTCGACGTCGATGGTGACCTGCTCGCCGCCGCGGCCGCCGTTACCGGCGGACCAGACCACCGCGTCGAACTGGCTCTCCAGCTGGGCCCAGTCCTCCACAGTTAGTTGGGTGACGTCCGCCAGGTACGGCGTCGCACCCAGCTTTTCGATGTCGGCCTGCTGATCCGGGTTGCGGATGAGCGAGGTGACTTCGGCGCCGGCCTCGCGCAGCTTCGGCGCGGCGAGCTGGGCGACCTTGCCGTGTCCGCCGATGATGAGGACCTTGAGTTCTTTGTTCGCATTCATACGCCCCACCGTACCAACGTGAGGCGAATTACCTTGCCGATTGTGCCCATTGCCCCGCCACCTGTGGAGTGACAGATACAATAGGGACATGTTTGCGATTATGACCGTGACCGGTGTGGATTCCACCGGTATTGTTGCCTCCGTGTCGACCCAGCTTGCCGAACTCGATGTGAATATTGTTGACATATCCCAGACGCTGATGTCGGGCTTTTTCACGATGATTCTGCGGGTCGAGTTTGATGATTCTGCCACCTCTATTGCCGAAATCCAGTCGAAGATGGATCCGGTCGCAGAAGCGAAGAAGCAGTCCATTCGTATCCAGTCCGAAGAACTGTTCACCACCATGAACGAGGTCTAAGGAGAGTCTGGATTCATGGTTAATACGTTCAATACTCACCGGGTCCTCGAGACCATCGAGATGATCGACAAGTACCGCCTGGACATCCGGACGGTCACGATGGGCATCTCCTTGCTCGGCTGCACCCGCTCCACGATGTCCGCCACCGCCGAGGCCGTCTACGACCTGGTGACCCAGCGCGCCGAGCGCCTGGTCGAGGTCGCCCGCGGTATCGAGACCGAGCTGGGCATCCCGATTGTCAACAAGCGCGTCTCCGTCACCCCGGTCTCCCTCGTGGTCGCCGGCGTCGAAGGCAACCCCGTCGAGGTCGCCGAGGCCCTCGACCGCGCCGCCAAGGAAGTCGGCGTGAACTTCGTGGGCGGATATTCCGCCCTCGTAGAAAAGGGTGCCACCTCTGCGGAGAAGAAGCTCATCGACTCCATCCCGGAGGCCCTGTCCACCACCGACCTCGTCTGTTCCTCGGTCAACATCGCCTCCTCCCGCGCCGGCATCAACATGAACGCCGCCAAGCGCATGGGCGAGGTCATCAAGGAGTCCGCGGAACTGACCCGCGACAAATCCGCCATCGCCTGCGCCAAGCTGGTCGTCTTCGCCAATTCCGTGGGCGATAACCCGTTCATGGCGGGTGCCTTCCACGGCATCGAGGAGCCCGACTGCGTCGTCTCCGTGGGCGTGTCCGGCCCCGGCGTGGTTGACCGCGCCCTAGGCTCGCTGGAGGGCGCGACCCTCAACGATGTCGCCGAAGAGGTCAAGAAGGCCGCGTTCAAGATCACCCGCGCCGGCCAGCTGGTAGGCAACCTCGCCGCGGAACGCCTCGGCGTCCCCTTCGGCATCGTGGACCTGTCCCTGGCGCCCACCGCCGAGCTGGGCGACTCCGTCGCCCACATCCTCGAGCACATGGGCCTGGACCAGGTCGGTACCCACGGCACCACCGCTGCCTTGGCACTGCTTAACGATGCCGTCAAGAAGGGCGGCATGATGGCCTGCTCCCGCGTCGGCGGCCTGTCGGGTTCCTTCATCCCTGTCTCCGAGGACAAGGGCATGATCGACGCGGTCAAGTCCGGGGCCATCTCCATGGACAAGCTGGAGGCGATGACCTCCATCTGCTCCGTCGGCTTCGACATGATTGCCCTGCCGGGCGATACCTCTGCCACCACCATCGCCGGCATGATCGCCGACGAGGCGGCCATCGGCATGATGAACCATAAGACCACCGCGGTGCGCGTCATCCCCGTCCCCGGCGCCCAGATCGGCGACGAGGTCAACTTCGGCGGTCTGCTGGGCTACGCCCCCGTCATCCCGGTCAACACCGTGGGCAACTCCCAGTTCATCAACCGCGGCGGCTTCATCCCCGCCCCGGTTCACGGCTTCCGCAACTAGGAGCCGTTCCCCTATTCCGCCCGGTCCCCGGGGGCAGCGGCCTTATAGGCGCCCAACCCAGCCAGTCCACTGGCGAGCGGGCCAGGCGGGATTTCTGGTAGGAAAGCCCGAAGCGCCACGACCCGTGCGGGGATAGAGAGGGACCGCTCCCCAAACAAAGAAAAAGTGGCAGACCAGCCAGAGCCAGGGCTGCCACTAAGTGCGTTATGTTCTAACGGCGTCGGATGCCGCCGAGGAGGAAGCCGGCGGGGCCGAAGGTGCCGATGACGGCGGTGATGATGGCCCAGAGCCACTTCGGGCCGCGGATCTTGCGGTTGGGCAGGTGGTAGAGGTAGTGCCACGCGGTCGCCTTGAGGACGCCGTCTAGGACGAGGGCGCCGATAACACCTTTCTGCTCGGCTGAAGAAAGCTGCGACCAGCGCTTGTTCAGGTCGCGCTGACACTTATCCCACGAACAGGACATGGTTGACTCCTTTTCCTGCGTCACGGTAGGCGCAAAGTAGTGAAATGCTTTCCCCTATTTTAGTGTTTGCAATGGGGAGAATTCGGGGCTTTAGATGTTGCGTTAGCCACCTCCGGCTAGGGGGAAACAAGCACTCAGACCAACTTCTGGTCAACTCCATGCGACCTGGGGATTAATTTAGTGTGACAATTTAGATAGGTCCATGAACTAAATTGTTTAAATCTCCAGGCAGGAGTAAAGTTTCGGACCGTCCGCGACGCTTGGGCGCCGCAGATGCACCGACACGGCCAACGCCATGGCTACCTCGATTGCCACGGGCGCGCTCAAGCCCTTTACCGCGGTAACCATCTCCGCGGCGCTCAACCTGATGGGAGCGTTCCTCTCCGTTAACGTGGCCGCCACGGTGGCCAAGGGAATCGTCAACCTGGACTCCTATGACCTCTCCGGCGCGGGCACCGGTGCAGTGCCGGCCGACGGCCAGGCCCTACTGATGGTGGTCTTCACCGGCCTCATCGGCGGCATCCTGTGGAACCTGTTCACCTGGTTGCTGGGCATGCAGTCGAGCTCCTCCCCGCCCTGTTCGGCGGCCTGATTGGCGCGGCGTTTGCCGCCATGGGCTCCGGCGGCGTGGTGTGGTGTGGTCCTCCATCGCCGGCAAGATCATCATCCCGACCAAGGTCAAGAACGAGCACTTCCGCCACGGCCAGATCGTCACCGCGTGCCTGGTTTCCCTGGCGCACGGTGCCGGTGACGCGCAGAAGACGATGGGCGTTATCTTCTTGGCCCTGGTCGCCGCCGTCATCATCCTGGCCATCGTCTGGATTGCCCGCGACTCCATCACCCACTACTTCGGCATGGAGCTCTAAGGCGGCTTGTAAACACCGGTTCGTGATTCCAGACACATTACAAGTGACCAGAGGGTAAATTCCTAGTTACCTAGGGGTTGCTTTCGCAGTATGGGCGTCTTTCAATTGAGGCATCAACAAAGAGATGATCCGTATTCACGTGGAGGTGAATCATGATGACCACAATGCGCATCATCCTGGATGGCATTGCTGATACGTTCAAGGATTCTCTCACCGGTACCGGCGTGGATACCATTTCCGCTACCCCGGTCGACGCCGCGGTAGCAGAATACTTGGTCGAGGCCGACTCGACCCCGGCGAGCACCAAGGAGGCCGCAGCGGCCTTCGAAGCTATCGCCGGCCACGCCCCGATACCGACGAGATGATTCAGCTCGAAGCATTCCTGCTGAGCTTCGGTTAGCTGCGCTAACGCTAACCCATACCTAAAAGCACCGCCGCGGCTGCCTTCCTGGCACCCCGCGGCGGTGCTTTTGTCTCGAACTTCCCCGCTACTATCCCGCCGCCTGGGCACACGGCCGGCAGGCAGCGCAGGCGGTGTGGCGTTTAGGCCAGCTCGACGATCTCCATGTACTCGTCCGACCAGAGGTCCTCGTCGCCGTCGGGCATGATGATGACGCGCTCGGGTTCGAGGGCCTTGACCGCGCCCGGGTCGTGCGTCACGAGGACGACGGCGCCGGTGTAGGTGCGCAGCGCGTCCAGGACCTGTTCGCGGGAGATCGGGTCCAGGTTGTTGGTCGGCTCGTCCAGTAGCAGGACGTTGGCACGCGAGGAGACCAGCGTGGCCAGCGCCAGGCGGGTCTTCTCACCGCCCGAGAGCGTGCCGGCGGGTTGCTCCAGCTTGTCACCGGAGAACATGAACGCGCCCAGCAGGCCGCGCAGGTCCTGCTGGCCGGCCTCCGGGCAGGCCTCGATGGTGTTTTCCCACACGGTCTTATCTCCGTCGATGGTGTCGTGCTCCTGGGCGAAGTAGCCGATGCGCAGGCCGTGGCCGCTGACGATGCCGCCCTCTCCGTCGGTGCGCTCCACCCCGGCGAGCAGCTTGAGCAAGGTGGTCTTGCCCGCGCCGTTGGTACCCAGCACCACCACGCGGGAGCCCTTGTCGATGGCCAAGTCCACGCCCGCGAAGACCTCCAGGGAGCCGTACATCTTGGTCAGCCCCTTGGCGTTCATCGGGGTCTTGCCGCAGGGCGCGGGCTCCGGGAACTTGATGCTGGCGAACTTATCGCTCACGCGCACCTCGTCCAGCTCGTTCATCATGCGATCGGCGCGGGCGAGCATCTGCTTCGCGGCCGCGGCCTTCGTCGCCTTCGCGCCCAGCTTCGCGGCCTGCTTGTGCAGCGCGGCGGCCTTCTTCTCCGCATTGGCGCGCTCGCGACGCCGGCGGGCCTCGTCGGTAGCGCGGGCGTCGAGGTACTTCTTGTACCCCATGTTGTAAACATCGGCCTCCGCGCGGACCGCGTCCAAAAACCAGATCTTGTTGCAGACGGCATCAAGAAGCTCCACGTCGTGGGATATCATGATGAGGCCGCCCTCGTGCTTAGCCAGGAAACCGCGCAACCAGGTAATCGAGTCCGCGTCCAGGTGGTTGGTGGGCTCGTCCAGCAGCAGGGTCGTGTTCGACTTGCCCGCGCCCGCGGTGGCGGAGAAAAGAATCTGAGCCAGCTCCACGCGGCGGCGCTGGCCGCCCGACAGGGTCTTGAGCTGCTGGTCCAGCACGCGCTGCGGCAGGCCCAGGTTGTCGCAGATTTGGGCGCACTCGGCCGCGGCCTCGTAGCCGCCCAGCGCCTGGTAGCGCTCCTCCAGGCGCGAGAACTTCGCGATCGCCTTGTCGCGCTTGTTATCGTCCTCGGTGTTTTCCATGATGTGCTGCTGCTTTTCCATGGAACGCTGGATTTCATCCAGGCCGCGGGCAGAGAGCACGCGGTTGCGGGCGGACTGCTCGATGTTGCCCTCGCGGGAGTCCTGCGGCAGGTAGCCGATGGGCCCAGAGGTGGTCACCGAACCGCCATAGGGCTCCGTCTCCCCCGACAAAATGCGCATCGTGGTGGTCTTTCCTGCACCATTGCGTCCGATGAGCCCGATGCGGTCCCCCGGCTGGACGCGCAGGTGCTGCCCCGGGGCGTTGAGCAAAGTGCGAGCGCCGACGCGAACTTCCAAGTCATTGGTAACAATCACAACCCGCTAGTTTATCAACTTCCGCGCAGCGCAAAGCCAGGCCCCCTAGACGAGCCAAGGAGCCTGGCTAAGTGTGAAAAACGAAGTCGAGCCTAGACGGCGAACCCGAGGGCTTGGAGCTGTTCGCGCCCCTCCTCGGTGATCATGTTCGGACCCCACGGCGGCATCCAGACCCAGTTGATTTCCAACTGGTCGGCTACCTTGTTGCCCACGACCGCCTGTTCGGCCTGTTCGGCGATGATGTCGGTCAACGGGCACGCCGGAGAGGTCAGCGTCATGTTAACGACGGCCTTTTCCTTGCCCTCGTTTTCTTCCATCCAGATCTCGTAGACCAAGCCGAGGTCGACGACGTTGATGCCGAGCTCAGGGTCGATGACGTCACGGAGGAACTCAGCGACGTCGTAGGCCTTCGCGATCTGCTCCTCGGTCTGCTCGGGGCGCTCGCGGCCCCCTTCGAAGCTCGAAGACTCGTTCTGGTACGGGTCAGTGGGCTGGGTCATTAGTGCTCCAATTCGTTGAGTGCGTCGCCTGCGGCGGCTTGGAATGCCTTCCAGCCTAGCAACGCGCATTTGACTCGGGCTGGGTACTGGGAAACCCCGGCGAAGGCCACGCCGTCACCGATGATTTCGTCGTCTCCCTCTTCCTTGCCGCGCGAGGTCACCATCTTCTCGAACTCGGCGAGCTTCTGGTTAGCCACCTCCAGCGGCTGGCCCACGATCTCCTCGGCCATGACCGAGGTCGAGGCCTGCGAAATCGAGCACCCTTCCGCGTCGTAGGAAATGTCCTCCACGGTCTTGCCGTCCTCGGACAGCTTGACGCGCAAGGTCAGCTCGTCGCCACAGGACGGGTTCACGTGGTGAACCTCGGCCTGGTGGCCCTCCCGTAGGCCCTTGTACTGCGGGTTCTTGTAGTGATCCAGGATCACCTCTTGGTACATCGAATCCAGCATCTACACCACTCCAAAGAATTCTTTCGCCTTTTTGATGGCGGCGACCAGCTGGTCGACTTCTACACGCGTGTTGTACAGGTAGAAGCTCGCGCGCGCCGTGGACTGCACGCCCACCGCGCGGTGCACCGGCCACGCACAGTGGTGGCCCACGCGGATGGCGACGCCTTGGTCATCGAGCACCTGGCCCAAATCGTGCGGGTGCACGCCGTCGACGAGGAAGGAAATGGCCCCGCCGCGGCGCTCCGCCGTCTTCGGCCCCACGATGGTCAGGCCGTCGATCTGGTTCAGCTGCTCCAGCGCGTACTCGGTCAGCTCACGCTCGTGGGCCTGGATGTTATCCATGCCGATCTCGGACAGGTACTTGACCGCCGCGCCCAAGCCGACGACCTGGCTGGTCATCTGGGTACCGGCCTCGAAGCGCTGCGGCGGCGCCGCGAAAGTGGTGCCTTCCATCTTGACGACCTCGATCATCGAGCCGCCCGTCAAAAACGGCGGGAGAGCTTTCAGGTGCTCAGCCTTGCCATAGAGCGCGCCGATGCCGGAGGGCCCGCACATCTTGTGCCCGGAAAAGGCGGCGAAATCCACGTCGAGCGCGTGGAAGTCGACCGGCATATGCGGGACGGACTGGCAGGCGTCCAAGACGGTGAGCGCTCCCACGGCCTTCGCGCGGGAGACGATCTCCGCGACGTCGGCGACGGCACCCGTCACGTTGGACTGGTGGGTGAACGCGACCACCTTGACGGACTCGTCCAGCTCCAGGGAGTCCAGGTCGATCCGGCCGTCCTCGGTGACCGAGTACCACTTCAGGGTGGCGCCGGTGCGCCGCGCCAGTTCCTGCCACGGAACCAGGTTGGCGTGGTGCTCCAGCTCGGTGATGACGATGGTGTCATCGGCCGTGACCGCCAAGTCGCCGGCGCGGTCGTCGCCCAAGACGTAGGCCACCTCGTTGAGGGCCTCAGTCGCGTTCTTGGTGAACGCGATCTCGTCTCGATCGGCGCCCACGAAGGCGGCGATCGCCTGGCGGGCCGACTCGTAGGCGTCGTCAGCTTCCTCGGCCAGCTGGTAGGCGCCGCGATGGACAGGTGCGAAGGTGTGCAGGACGAAGTCCTCCTCCGCCTTCCACACCGGCAGGGGCCGCTGCGAGGTCGCCCCGGAGTCGAGGTAGACCAGCGGCTTATCCCCGCGCACGGTGCGGCTTAAGACAGGGAACTGCGTTCGAATAGCTTGAGTATCTAGTCCTGACATAGTCTCCAGCTTTACTTGACGAACTTGTCGTAGCCCTCGGCCTCGAGCTGGTCTGCCAGTTCGGCGCCGCCGGTCTTCACGATCTGGCCCTGAGCGAAAACGTGGACGTAATCCGGCTTCACGTAGTTGAGGATACGCTTGTAGTGCGTAATCAGCATGATGCCGCCGTTGGTCTCCTCTTGGTACTGGTTGATGCCGTCGGAGACAATACGCAGCGCGTCGACGTCTAGGCCGGAGTCAGTCTCATCCATGATGGCCATCTTCGGCTTCAGGATGTCCAGCTGCATGACCTCGTGGCGCTTCTTCTCGCCACCGGAGAAGCCCTCGTTCACGGAGCGGTGGGCGAAGGACTTGTCGATTTGCAGCTGCTCGCGGGCCGCGGTCAGTTCCTTGTTCCACTCGCGCAGCTTCGGGGCCTCGCCCCGGGTAGCGGTGACGGCAGACCGCAGGAACTGGCTCATCTTCACGCCCGGGACCTCGGTCGGGTACTGCATGGCCAGGAAGAGGCCGGCGCGGGCGCGCTCGTCGACTTCCATGTCCAGCACGTTCTCGCCGTCGAGGAGGACTTCACCCTCGGTAACCTCGTACTTCGGGTGGCCGGCGATGACGTAAGACAGGGTGGACTTGCCGGAGCCGTTCGGGCCCATGATGGCGTGGGTCTCACCGGAGTTGATGGTCAGGTTCACGCCCTTGAGGATCTCCTTGGGCTCTTCGCCCTCTTCGTTCGGGAGCACCTGGGCGTGGAGGTTCTTGATTTCCAGAGTTGACATAGCGATTTAATCTTTCTGTTGCGTGGGTTTCAGCGGGGGGCGCTAGGCGTTGATCTTCGCTAGCTCGTCAGAAACACGGTTTTCCAGCTCTTCGCGCAGGGACTCGACCGGAATGCGGTTGATGACCTCGTTGAAGAAGCCGCGGATGATGAGCCGGCGGGCCTCGGCCTCCGGGATACCGCGGGACATGAGGTAGAACAGCTCCAAGTCATCGAAGCGGCCGACGGTAGCAGCGTGGCCGGCGCCCGTGATCTCGCCGGTCTCGATCTCCAGGTTCGGGATCGCGTCGGCGCGCGCGCCGTCGGTCAGGATGAGGTTGTTGTTCGTCTCATAGGTGTCGGTGCCCTGCGCGTCGGCGCGGATGAGCACGTCGCCCACCCAGCAGGTGCGGGACTCGGCCTTCTTGTCGCCCTGCAGAGCGCCCTTGTAGAGCACGCGGGAGCGGCAGTTCGGCACGGAGTGGTCAACCAGCATGCGGTTTTCGAAGTACTGGCCGGAGTCCGCGAAGTAGACGCCGAGCAGCTCGGCGTCGGCGCCCGGGGCGCTGAAGGTCACGCGCGGGACGATGCGTACGATCTCGCCGCCGAAAATGGCGGAGTTGTGGCGCAGGGTGGCGTCGCGGCCCATCTTGATTGCCTGGTGCGACAGGTGCACGGCGTCGTTGTCCCAGTCGGCGTCGACGATGACCGTGACGTGGGCGCCGTCGCCGATGACGAACTCGACGTTGTCAGCGTGGGTGCCGGAGCCCTCGTACTTGAGCACGACGGTGGCCTCGGCGTGGTGGCCGACCTCGATGGAGGTGGCGCCGAAGCTGGTGAGGCCGTGGCCGCGGCCGGTAATTGTCACAACGGTCGGCTCCTCCAGCCGGGCCTCCGGCTCGATGGTGACGATCTGCGCCTCCGGCATGGAGGTCCACGCCTGGGCTGCCACGCGGTCGGTGGGCTTACCCGCCCGACCCAGCCGCTCGTCGGTGGGAGCGACCGTCTCGGTGCGGACCTCTTCCGGACCGGTGACCTTCACGTCCTGGGCTACGGCCTCAGCAAACTCGCCGTTGTGCAGGCCGCGGATGTTGCGCAGGGAGATAAAACGCCACACCTCGTCGCGCCCCTTCGGGATGTCGAAGTCCGCCACGTCGAAGGAACCGAAGAGATCACCCTTGGTGACCTGGTTCGGGTTCTTACGAGCAGAAAATTCGTTTGAGTTCACCATCGGGACTAGCCCACCGATCCTTCCATCTGTAGCTCGATGAGGCGGTTGAGCTCTAGGGCGTACTCCATCGGGAGCTCCTTGGCGATAGGCTCAACGAAACCGCGCACGATCATTGCCATTGCTTCTTCTTCCGCGATGCCACGCGACATCAGGTAGAACAACTGCTCCTCCGACACCTGCGAGACGGTCGCCTCGTGGCCCAAGGTCACGTGGTCGTTGCGGATGTCGTTGTAGGGGTATGTGTCCGAACGCGAGATGCTGTCTACCAGCAGGGCGTCGCACTCCACGTTGGAGGTCGAGTGGTGCGCGTCCTGGTTGACCTGCACTAGGCCGCGGTAGGCCGCGCGCCCGCCGGCGCGGGCGACGGACTTGGACACGATGTTCGAGGAAGTGTGCGGCGCCATGTGCGTCATTTTCGCGCCGGTGTCCTGGAGCTGCTCCTCGCCGGCGAAGGCGACGGAGAGCACCTCACCGCGGGCGTGCTCGCCGGTCAGCCAGACGGCCGGGTACTTCATGGTCACCTTGGAGCCAATGTTGCCGTCGACCCACTCCATGGTCGCGCCCTCTTCACACTTGGTGCGCTTGGTCACCAGGTTGTAGACGTTGTTCGACCAGTTCTGGATGGTCGTGTAACGGCAACGGCCGCCCTTCTTGACGATAATCTCCACGACGGCGGAGTGCAGGGAGTCCGACTTGTAAATCGGCGCGGTGCAGCCCTCGACGTAGTGCACGTAAGCGTCCTCATCGACGATGATGAGGGTGCGCTCGAACTGCCCCATGTTTTCCGTGTTGATACGGAAATATGCCTGCAGAGGGATGTCCACGTGGACTCCCGGCGGAACGTAGATGAAGGAGCCGCCGGACCAGACGGCGGAGTTCAGCGAGGAGAACTTGTTGTCGCCGGCCGGGATGACCGTGCCGAAGTATTCCTTGAACAGCTCCTCGTGCTCGCGCAGGGCGGTGTCGGTGTCGACGAAGATAACGCCCTGGCGCTCCAGATCCTCGCGGATCTGGTGGTAGACCACCTCGGACTCGTACTGGGCGGCGACGCCAGCCACCAGACGCTGCTTTTCGGCGTCCGGGATACCCAGCTTGTCGTAGGTTTCCTTAATGTCGGCGGGCAGATCGTCCCAGGTCTGGGCCTGCTCCTCGGTCGACTTGACGTAGTACTTGATGTTGTCGAAGTCGATCCCGGACAAATCCGGGCCCCAGGTGGGAATCGGCTTCTTCTCGAAGATGTTGAGGGCCTTGAGCCGCTGGTTGAGCATCCACTCGGGCTCGTTCTTCTGACGCGAGATGTCACGAACGACCTCCTCGCTCAGCCCACGTCGTGCCGATGCACCGGCCACGTCCGAGTCGTGCCAGCCATATTCGTACGCACCGATCGACTCGATGATTTCATCATCGGTCATCTTGGCCTCGATACCCGGCGCAGATTGTGCCTGAGTCATGACCCGCTCCTTTCTCACTGCGTGTGAAGATTAGTTGCGTCGTTTAAAAATTGGTGTCAAGGGGATGTTAGTCGTGCAGATCCCGTGACCGTCCGCGATGGAGGCCAAAGGCTGCACGTGCTTGCCTAACAGGGCGGAAAAGACCTCCTGCTCCGCTTCACACAACTCGGGGTGCTCCGCTGCCACGTGAGCCACGGGGCAATGGTGCTGACAAATCTGCACTCCGTGCCCCGCGCTGGTCACGGTGGCGGCGTAACCGTGGTCGTCCAAGGCCGCGGCGAGCTCCGCCGCGATCTCTTCCACGGATTCGCCCTCCTGGACCAAGGGTTCCACGTCCGCCAGCAGCCGCTCCATGCGGGCTTTCGCAAATTGCTTGACGGCCGCGGAGCCGCCGACTTCCCGAAGGGCAGTCAGCGCCTCGGAGGCGAGTTCGTCGTAGGCGTGCCCGAACTGGGCCCGCCCCTTGTCGGTGAGGCGGAAATGTTTGGCGGGGCGCCCGCGCCCGGCCGGTTCCCCGTACTTGGGGTGCGGCCGGCGGTGGACCACCTCCGTCAAATCCTCTTCCACCAGGATGTCTAGATGGCGTCGCACGCCCGCGGCGGAAAGCCCCAGGCGCTTTCCCAGGTACGAAGCGGTGACCGGACCGTCCTTGAGTAGCAGAAGCATGACTTGGCGTCGGGTATCCCCCTCCGTGGAGCGGGACTCCTTTGCCCGGCTAGCCGCCGCGGCAGCTCGCGCCTTCTCAGTCATGTCTTCCACCTCCTTGCACACTCGCCGTGCACGTTCACAAGTCGTATCCGAGTCAGCCCCGACGATACCCGGGCTAACACTTTAGACAACACTAGTGTTCCCTAATTCATTCCCGAATGCCACCAACGCAGGTTATCGGCGTGCCGCCCGCGGGCCCCCGCGGGTGGAGTGCGTAAAGTAGACGCCGATGAAACAGATTTTCGCCGACGGTCTCGCCTCGCTGAGATCCGCACTACCCCGCCTGGGCACGGCCGGTTCTCGGTCGGCGTTGCTGCACACCAGCGACGATCCGGCGGCCCGCGCGGACCGCGCAACGGGCGGAGAGAAAAGCTCCCGCTTCGACCTTTTGCCGGTGGATCCCGCGGGGGGTAGTCGGGGGCGATATTCCGTCAACCATCTGCGGGGCTTTTTCGTCCTCCGGTGGATGGGCACCGTCGGCGCGCTCCTCATCGCCTTCGGCGGCCTGGGCGCGGGCGCGGTGCCCGTGGTGGGCAACCCCTACGACAACGTCCCCTTCGGCTCCTTGATGTCCCGCATGCTCCAGACCGCCTCCGCCCTGGTCTTTCTGGGCGTGGCCCTGCTGGTGGTGGCCTGGGGATTGATGGCGCCCTACGTGGGCGCGCCCCTGCGCCGCGCGCAGCGTACTCACCCCGCAATCGCCCCGCACCTTATCTGGCGCACCTTCGCCGGCTGGGTCATCCCGCTCATCCTGACCGCTCCCCTGTTCACCCAGGACATCTATTCCTACCTGGCCAACGGCTCCATCGTCGTCGCCGGGCTGGACCCCTATTCGGCGGGCCCGGTACAGCTGCTGGGCCCGGAAAACGGGCTCGCCCGGTCGGTGCCGTTCATCTGGGCCAACTCCCCCTCCCCGTACGGGCCGGTCGCCCTAGGGCTGGCGGGCGCGGTCAGCTGGCTGACCCAAGACTCCATCCTCCTGGGCGTTATCGCCCACCGCCTACTGTCCATCCTGGGCGTCGGCGCCGCCGGCTGGGCGCTGACCCGGTTGGCGCTGCGCTGCCGGGTAGGGGTCGCCACCGCCCTGTGGCTGGGCATCCTCAACCCGCTGACAGTCCTCCACCTCATCGGCGGCATCCACAACGAGTCCATCATGCTGGGGCTCATTTTGGTCGGCGTCGAGTGCGGCCTGCGCGCCGCCGACCGGGTCGCGGATCTCCCGGCTGGCGCACGGCTTAGTAACCCCGCCGGGCGCGCAACCACCGGATACCTGGCCCTGTCCGTCGCGCTCATCTCCTGCGCCGGCATGGTCAAGGTCACCGGCTTTATCGCCTTGGGCTTCGTCGGCATGACGCTAGCCCGCACGCTGGGCCGCCAACGGGACGCCAGCCCGCTGCGGGCCATCGCCTGCTCTGCCGCCATCCACCTGGCCCTGCTCATTGCGACCATCGCCGTGGTCACCGTGCTCACGGGCATCGGCCTGGGCTGGATCACCGGCCAGGGCGGCGCGGCGACCATCCGGTCCTGGATGTCGGCGACCACCTCTGTGGGCGTGGGCACTGGCTTCCTCGGCATGCAGCTGGGGCTAGGCGATCACACCGATGCCATCCTCTCGGTCACCCGCACCCTGGGCGTCCTAGTCGCCGGGGTGTTTATGGTGCGCATGCTTTTCGCCACCTTCCGCGGCTCCATTCACCCGGTCGGCGGGCTGGGGGTCTCCACCGTGGTGCTGGTCGTCTTCTTCCCGGTGGTTCACCCCTGGTACATCTTGTGGGCGGTCTTTCCCCTGGCCGCCTGGGCCAACCGCCTCATCTTCCGCGCCGCTGTGGTCGGTTACTCGGCCATCGTCAGCTTCTTTGTCTTGCCCCGCGGCCTGGGGTTGCCACCGATGACCATCCTGCTCATCTACCTCGCCGCGGCGGTAATGTTCGTCATAGTCGGCGGAATCTGGTGGGTGCTATTGCGCCGATCGCGGGTTGATCTCCTAAGGTAGAGCGGTGTGACTAGAACTTTCGATGGATCTTTAGCTTTAGAGCTCCGCGGGGTGCACAAGACCTACAGCGGCAAGCCCGCCGTCAATGGGCTCGACCTGCGGGTTCCCCGCGGGCAGATGCTCTGCCTGCTCGGCCCCAACGGCGCCGGCAAGACCACCACCATTGAAATGTGCGAGGGCTTCATCGCCCCGACCTCCGGGTCCATCCGGGTGCTGGGCCTGGATCCCACGTCCCAGGCCGACCAAGTGCGCGCCCGGATCGGCATCATGCTCCAGGGCGGCGGCTCCTATTCCGGCATCCGCGTGCGCGAGATGCTGCACCTGGCCGCCAGCTACAACCAGAACCCCCACGACCCGGACTGGCTGATGGAGCTGCTCGGCCTCGAGGGCGTGGCCCGCAACACCTACCGACGGCTCTCCGGCGGCCAGAAACAACGCCTCTCCCTGGCGCTGGCGATTATCTCCCGGCCCGAGCTCGTCTTCCTCGACGAGCCGACCGCCGGCATGGACGCGCAATCCCGGCTCGCCGTCTGGCGGCTTATCGATGCCCTCAAGCGCGACGGCACCACCATCGTCCTGACCACCCACCTCATGGACGAGGCCGAGGCCCTGGCGGACTATATCGCCATCATCGACCGCGGCGAGCTGATAGCCGAGGGAACCCCCAGCGAACTGATGACGCGTACGGCGAACCCGCAGGTGACGGTCTCGACCAAGGAGGCTATCGACGTCGAACGTTTCGCCCGCGACTCCAGCATCAGCCTCGACCTGATCCGGCCCCTGCACTACCGCGTCCACGCGGCGGGCACCCCGTACCTGCTGGCCCGGCTGACCCAGGCGCTGGCCAACCAGGGCGTTTTGGCCCACCGCATCGACACCGCCCACCGGAACCTCGAGGACGTCTTCCTCGATCTCACCGGCCGAGAACTACGCAGTTAAGGGGAAAGCCATGGATACACCAACCACACCTGCTGATTCCGCCCGGGCCGTCGGGCGCACCGCTGATTTCCCGCCCGGCACCTTCCGCCCGGCCCCGCAGCGGGCCTCGGCAGCCAAGCTCGCCTGGGCCCAGGGAGCCATCGAGTCCAAGCTCATGCTCCGCCACGGCGAGCAGCTACTGCTGAGCATCATCATCCCCGCGCTGTTGCTCTTCGGCGCGGCGCGGATGCCGCTGCTGGCGGACGAGATGAGCCTCAACCAGATCTTCCCGATGGTGCTTGCCGTGGCCGCCACCAGCGCCGGCTTTACCGGGCAGGCCATCTCCCTGGCCTTCGACCGCCGCTACGGCGCCCTGAAGCGCACTGGTGCCTCCGGCGTGCCCGCCTGGACCATCGTGACCGGCAAGATCATGGCGGTGCTCTCCATGGTCACCGTCCAGGTGGTCGTCCTGGGCGCCATCGCCGTGCTCCTGGGCTTTCGCACCAGCTGGCTCGGCGTGCTGCTGGCGCTAGTCATCCTGCTCTTCGGCGTGGCCACCTTCACCGCCCTGGGCCTTATTTTAGGCGGGACGCTGTCCTCCGAAATCGTCTTGGCGCTGGCCAACCTCATCTGGTTCTTGCTGCTCGGCGTCGTCGGCTGGACGATGTACAGCCAGGGCCTGGGTTCCAACGGCCTGCTCAACGTGGTGCCCACGGTGGCCCTGGCCGGCGGGCTGGCCGACGCGTTCGCCGGTGACCTACCCTGGGTACAGATGCTTGTCTTGGCCGCCTGGGCGGGGGCCGCGTCGTTGGCGGCGGCCAAATGGTTCCGTTTCGAAGGCTAAGTGTGAGTTATTTCTAAAAACCCAGCTTGAGACCTACTTTTCTTTTTAGTTCGACGTGAGTACGGAGTACCCTTATGACCGTGAGTAACAACGTGACAATCCCTGCTTCCCCCGCCTCGGGTGATACCCGCCCCGGGTTCCTTTCCCGCCTGGGCGGCTTCGTCCGCAACCGCGTGCCCAGCCTGCGCCAGCAGCGCATCATTGCGTTCATCCTGCTGCTGTGCCAGGGCGGCATTACGGTTTCCGGTTCCATCGTCCGCGTGACCGGCTCCGGGCTGGGCTGCGTGACGTGGCCTAATTGCCACCCCGGTTCGCTGGTGCCGCTGGAGGGTACCGCCCCGCTGATCCACCAGTTCATCGAGTTTGGCAACCGCCTGCTGACCTTCGTCGTGCTGGCCGCCGCCCTGGCCGCCGCCTTCGCCATGCACCGCGCGCGCCGCCGCAAGGAGCTCAAGGTCTACGCCTGGCTCTCGGTCGCCGGCATCTTCGTCCAGGCCCTTATCGGCGCCCTGTCGGTCTTCATGAAGCTGAAGTGGTGGGCCGTGGCCATCCACTTCCTGCCGTCGATGATCCTGGTCTGGATCGCCGCGCTGCTGTATACCCGCCTGCGCCAGCCGGACGACGGCACCCCGACCCAAGCCTTCCCGCATACCATCCGCAACCTGGCCGCCGTCGCCGCGGCCGCTCTGGCCATCGTGCTGATTACCGGCACCTTCGTCACCGGCTCGGGCCGTCACGCTGGCGACGCCGAGGAAGGCATGCTGGGCCGACTCCACCTGGACACCGAGTCCATGGCCGTCGTCCACGCGATGTGCATGTACGTCTACCTGGCCCTGACCCTGGTCGTCATCATCCTGCTCTACCGCAACCGGGTCGCGGCCCGCCCGCGCAACATCGGCTGGTACCTGGTGGTCGCTATTTTGATTCAGTGGGCCATCGGCGTCATCCAGGTCCGCCTGGGCATCCCCCGCTGGACCATCCCGGTGCACATCGGGATGTCCTCCCTTGTCACCGCCCTGACCGCGGCTCTCTACGCCTACGGCTTCGTCCGTACCGGCGGTACAGAGGGCCTCAAAACGGGCTCGATCGAGGGTGATAAGCGCTACGCGGATCGCCAAGCTGCCCTCGCCGCGCGCTAAAAACAGTTAACGTGGATGTATGCATGCTATTCAAGTAAAGCGCACCGGCGGCCCGGAAGTACTGGAGTACGTGTCCGTGGATGCCCCCGTCCCCAACGACAACGAGGTTCTCGTGGATGTCGAGCGGGCGGGGGTTAACTATATCGACACCTACTACCGCGAGGGCATCTATAACGCCAACGTTCCGTTCATCCTCGGCTTGGAAGGCGTCGGCCGCGTCAGCCACGATCCGCGCGGCGAGATCGCCGAGGGCACCCTGGTGGCCTGGCACCACGCCTTCGGCTCCTACGCCGAGCAGGTCTGCGTGGACCGCAACCGCATGGCCCAGGTGCCGGACGATTTCCCGCTGAATATCGCCGCGTCCATGATGCTGCAGGGCATGACGGCACACTACCTCACCCACGGCGTCTACCAGCTGGAGGAAGGCTCCACCTGCCTGATCACCGCCGGCGCCGGCGGCGTGGGCCTGCTGGCCACCCAGATGGCCAAGTATTTAGGCGCGACGGTCTACTCCGTGGTCTCCTCCGAGGAGAAGGAACAGCTGGCCTACGAGGCCGGCGCGGACCAGGTCTTCCGCTACTCCGACGTGCTGGCCGAGCAGGTCCGCCGTTTCAACGGCGGCCAGGGCGTCGACGTGGTCTACGACGGCGTCGGCCAGGCCACCTTCCAGGAGTCCCTCGAGGTCGTCCGCCCGCGCGGCACGGTCTGCCTGTTCGGCGCGGCCTCCGGCCCAGTTGAGCCCATCGATCCGCAGGTGCTCAACACCCACGGCGCGATCTTCCTGACCCGCCCGTCGCTGGCCGCTTACACGGCTACCGATGCCGAGTTCCAGAAGCGCTCCCAGGCCGTCGTCGAGATGATCCGCAGCGGCCAGCTGACCCTGCGCGTGAGCAACGAGTACCCGCTCGAGCAGGCCGAGCAGGCCCACCGCGATCTGCAGGCCCGCAAGACCACCGGCTCCATCGTCCTCAACCCCCACGCCTAGCGCCTCAAGCGCTTAAAAACCCAGCCCGCCTACCACCCGGTGGATTCTTCCACCAAAGGTAGGACGGACTGGGTTTCGTGCTGTGCGCTCCCGAGTCTCCGCGCGGTCTAGAAGCCGAGGGCCCCGCCGACGGTCTGCCAGCCCAGGATGGCGTCGATGGACAGGCCGATAAAGAGCACGGACAGGTAGTTGTTCGAGTAGATGAACAAGCGCATGGGCTTAACGGTCTGCCCGCCCTTGACGCCCTGATGCAGGCGGATGGCCATCCACAGGAAGGCGGCACCGGAGAGCACCGCGACCACCAGGTAGATCCAGGAGGTAGCCGGGACGATGAGCCAGGACACGATGACGGTGCCGATGGTGTACCAGACGATCTGGCGGGTGACCTCCTGGTCGGAGGCCACCACGGGCAGCATCGGGACGCCGGCGCGGCGGTAGTCTTCCTTGTACTTCATGGCCAGCGCCCAGGTGTGCGGCGGGGTCCAGAAGAAGATGATGAGGAATAAGACGATGGCCTGCCACCATTGGCCCGGCTCGTCGGCCGGGGCATTGTCCTTGATGACGGCCCAGCCGACCATCGCCGGCATGCAGCCGGCCAGCCCGCCCCAGACGATGTTCTGGGCGTTGCGCATCTTCAAAAACTTGGTGTAGACGAAGACGTAGAACAGGTTCGTCAGGATGACGAAGAAGGCGGCGAGCCAGGAGTTGGCGATAACGCCGAGCCAGAATATGGACAGCGCCAGCATGATCCAGGCGAAGATGGCGGCGTTGCGCTTGCTGATCTTGGCGCGGACCAGCGGGCGGGCGCGGGTGCGCTGCATCTTCTGGTCGAGGTCGTAGTCCACCACGTTGTTGAACGTGTGCGCGGCCGCCGCGCCCATCCAGCCGCCAAAGAGCGTGGAGAGGATGAGCCAGATATTGTCGCTGACGGCCTCGAAACCGCGCTGCGCCTGGAGCATCGCCGGAATTGCTGCGACGAGGAGGAGTTCGATGATCCTCGGTTTAGTCAGCGCAAAATAGGCCTTGATGGTCTCCAAGGAATCATCCTCCAGCGTCCTGGGCACGAGCGGGTTGGTGGTCAAAAGGCGGCCGCTAAAGGCCGCAGTTAAGTGGTCGCTCCTTCGCGGGCGATAGTTCCGCGCACGCCGTGATTCGTTACCAACTTCACAACGCCGGCGGGTGGGAAGACTACGACGGAGCGTTAATCGGACTAGGCGCGCCGCGAAAAAGAGCGCTCTGGTCCAGCCCCAGCCTTTCCTATCCCTGCCAGCCTACAACGTTTGGCTGATAAACCTTAAATTCTCTCCGCTGCCGTGTCGAGACACCTCGACACCAGCCGGCGGCAGTCCACCGAGCGCCCTGCCCGGGCGGTCACGTGCGGTGTGACCCCTGTTCAGGGCGAGCACGCACCGCTCCCGTGCGGCGCCCCACCGCCGGGCCGGTCACTGTCGGCAAGCACAATTCGCCCCCGCCTTCGGTAGATGCGCCCGGAGGTGCTCCCTTGGGGACGCAAAGTTCACTAGACTGAGGGAGGAATTTTCTAAGCATTTAAGACACCGAGCTAGTAAGGACCATTTACCGTGTCGGAAATTACCTTGTCGCCTGAGCTGCAGGCCATGACCGAGCGCCGCTACCCCGAGGATTGGACCGACCGCGACACCCGCGCGGTCGACACCATCCGCGTGCTTGCCGCCGACGCCGTACAGAACTGCGGGTCCGGGCACCCGGGTACCGCGATGTCGCTCGCGCCGCTGGCCTACACGCTGTACCAGCGGATCCTCAACCACGATCCGCAGGATAAGGACTGGGCCGGCCGCGACCGCTTCGTCTTGTCCGTGGGCCACTCCTCCCTTACCCAGTACATCCAGCTCTTCCTGGGCGGTTTCGGCCTGGAGATGGACGATCTGAAGGCCCTGCGCACCTGGGGTTCGCGCACCCCGGGCCACCCGGAGGTTCACCACACCGACGGCGTCGAAATCACCACCGGCCCGCTGGGCCAAGGCCTGGCTTCGTCGGTGGGCATGGCCATGGCCGCCCGCAAGGAGCGCGGGCTGTTCGACCCGGAGGCTCCCGCCGGTGAGTCCCCCTTCGATCACTTCGTCTACGTCATCGCTTCCGACGGCGACCTGCAGGAGGGTGTGACCTCCGAGGCCTCTTCCCTGGCGGGCACGCAGCAGCTGGGCAACCTGATCGTCTTCTGGGACGACAACCGCATCTCCATCGAGGACGACACCAACATCGCCTTCAACGAGGACGTCGTCGCCCGCTACGAGGCTTACGGCTGGCACGTCCAGACCGTCGATTCCGGCGAGGACGTCGTGGCCATCGAGAAGGCGGCGCGCGAGGCCCAGAAGGTCACCGACAAGCCCTCCTTCATCCGCGTCAAGACCGTCATCGGCTACCCAGCGCCGAACAAGATGAACACCGGCGGCGCCCACGGCGCCGCCCTGGGCGACGACGAGGTCGCCGCCACCAAGGAGATCCTGGGCTTCGACCCGCAGGAGACCTTCCACATCGACGCCGACGTGCTCGAGCACACCCGCGGGCTGGTCGAGCGCGGCGCGCAGGCCCACGCGGGCTGGCAGCAGCGCTTCGACGCCTGGGCGGAAAAGAACCCGGAGGCCAAGCAGCTCTTCGACCGGATGCAGGCCCGCCAGCTGCCGGAGGACTTCGCGGCCGAGCTGCCGACCTGGTCTACCGAGGACAAGCCGCTGGCTACCCGCAAGGCCTCGGAGGCGACCATCCAGGCGCTGGCCGCTGCCCTGCCGGAGATGTGGGGCGGCTCGGCCGACCTGGCCGGTTCCAACAACACCGTGATCAAGGGCGCGGATTCCTTCGGCCCGACCGCCATCACCACCGACGCCTGGTCCGCCCAGCCTTACGGCCGCAACCTCCACTTCGGCATCCGCGAGCACGCGATGTCAGCGATCATGAACGGCATCGCCCTGCACGGCAACACGCGCGTCTACGGCGGCACCTTCCTGATCTTCTCCGAGTACCAATTCCCGGCCATCCGCCTGGGCGCCCTGATGTCCACGGATACCTACTACGTCTGGACCCACGACTCCATCGGCCTGGGCGAGGACGGCCCGACCCACCAGCCGGTCGAGACCCTGGCCGCCCTGCGCGCGGTGCCGAACCTGGCGGTGATCCGCCCGGCGGACGCGAACGAGACCGCCCAGGCCTGGGCCGCCGCCCTGGAGCGACCGGCCGCCCCGAAGGGCCTGTCGCTGACCCGCCAGAATCTGCCCATCCTGGAGGGCACCGCGGAAAAGGCCGCCGAGGGCGTGCGCCGCGGCGCCTACACCCTGGTCGAGGCCACCAGCGGCGAACCTGATGTCATCCTGATTGCCACCGGCTCCGAGGTCCAATACGCCGTCGAGGCCGCCAAGGTGCTCGAGGAGCAGTCCGTGCCCACCCGCGTGGTCTCCGCCCCGTGCCTCGAGTGGTTCGAGGAGCAGGACGCCGAATACCACGAGCAGGTGCTGCCGGCCAAGGTCCGGGCCCGCGTGTCCGTGGAGGCCGCGGTAGCACAGCCGTGGCACAAGTACACCGGCACCTTCGGCCGCAACATCTCCCTCGAGCACTACGGTGCTTCCGCCCCGGCGGAGGAGCTCTTCGAGAAGTTCGGCTTCACCGCCCAGGCCGTCGTAGAGGCTGCTCAGCAGTCCCTGGCCGCCGCCCGCGCGTAGTTTTTACCCGCCCGACCGAGCTACCTAACCCGAGATTTTCCTTAAGGAGAACGCACATGAACAACGTTGACAAGCTCGCCCAGATGGGCACCTCGACGTGGCTGGATGATCTGTCCCGCCAGCGTCTGCAGTCCGGTAACCTCCGCGAACTCATCGACACCAAGAGCGTGGTCGGGGTGACGACCAACCCGACCATCTTCGCCAAGGCCATGTCCCAAGGCACGGCCTACGATGCCGACATCGCCAAGCTCAAGGAGCAGGGCGCGGCCGTGGACGAGGCCGTCTACAGCCTGGCCATCGACGACGTGCGCGCCGCCTGCGACGAGCTGCACGACGTCTTCGTCGACAGCAACGGCGAGGACGGCCGCGTGTCCATCGAGGTCGACCCGCGTATCTCCGACGACGCCGAGGCCACCTTGAACCAGGCCCGCGACCTGTGGAAGCAGGTCGATCGCCCCAACGCGATGATTAAGATCCCGGCGACCGACGGCTCGCTGGAGGCCATCGAGGATGCGTTGGCGGAGGGCATCTGCGTCAACGTGACCCTGATTTTCTCCCTGAAGCGCTACGTCAAGGTCGTCGACCGCTACAAGGAGGGCATCCGCCGCGCGGAGGCCGCCGGCCTGGACGTGACTAAGATCTTCTCGGTCGCCTCTATCTTCATCTCCCGCATCGACACCGAGGTCGACAAGCGCCTAGAGGAAATCGGTACGCCTGAGGCGCTACAGCTGCGCGGCCAGGTCGGCCTGGCCGAGGCCAAGCTCTGCTACGGCTTCTTCGAGTCGGCCTTCCTCCACCCGGAGCACCTCCCCGCCCCGGATCCGCTGCCGGCCGGCGCGAACTTCCAGCGCCCGCTGTGGGCTTCTACCGGCGTGAAGAACCCGGAGTACCCGGCCACCCTGTACGTAACCGAGCTGGCCGGCCCGGAGACCGTCAACACCATGCCGGAGGCCACCCTGGACGCGTTCCTGGACACGGACGTGCGCCTGGGCGACGCCCTGACCGGCATGCTGGAGACCGCCAACAGCACCTGCGGGCGCGCGGCCCAACTGGTCTCCCTCGAGGAGGTCTACGAGCAACTCGAGCAGGAGGGCGTCGACAAGTTCGTGGCCTCCTGGAACGAGCTGCTGGAGACCATGTCCGCGAAGCTCTAAGGACTGTCCTCCGCCCGCCTGAAGGTCGGCGTTGTGTCCCCCCTCAAGCCGCGATTCGCAGCGCACCGCCGAAGTAAACCGGCGGTGCGCTCCTCGCTACAATGGGTAACCGCAACCTTAAAATAAATATTGTCTTCTTAATCTCCGGCGAAAGGATTTCCCGTGTCAGACCCCAGTTCTTGGGACAACCCGTTAAGGGATGAAAGAGACAAACGCCTACCCCGCATTGCTGGCCCCTCCGGCATGGTCATCTTCGGCGTTACCGGCGATCTGGCACGGAAAAAGCTCCTGCCGGCCATCTACGACCTGGCCAACCGCGGCCTCCTGCCGGCCGGCTTCACCCTGGTCGGCTACGGCCGCCGCGACTGGGACAAGCAGGCGTTCGCCGACTACGTCCTTAAAGCCGTCCAAGCCGGGGCCCGCACCGAATTCCGCGAGCACGTCTGGCAGCACCTGGCTCAGGGCGTCGAGTTCGTCACGGGCGGTTTCGACGACGCCGGCTTCGACAAGCTCTCGGCCCGCCTGAGCGAGCTGGATACCGCCCGCGGTAACGGTGGAAACTGGGCCTATTACCTGTCCGTCCCGCCGGAGTTTTTCTCTAGCATCTGCCACCAGCTCGAGCGCGTCGGCATGGCTAACAGCTCCGACAACACGTGGCGCCGGGTCATCATCGAAAAGCCCTTCGGCCACGACCAGAAGTCGGCCCGGGAGCTCAACGAGGTCGTCAACGCGGTCTTCCCGGAGCAGTCGGTCTTCCGTATCGACCACTACCTGGGCAAGGAAACGGTCCAGAACATCATGGCCCTGCGCTTCGCCAACCAAATCTTTGAGCCGATGTGGAACGCCCACTACATCGACCACGTTCAGATCACCATGGCCGAGGACATCGGGCTGGGCGGCCGCGCCGGCTACTACGACGGCATCGGCGCCGCCCGCGACGTCATCCAGAACCACCTGCTGCAGCTGCTGGCGCTAGTGGCCATGGAGGAGCCCTCCTCCTTCGAGCCGGAGGCCCTGCAGGCCGAGAAGACCAAGGTGCTGCGCGCCACGACGCCGGTGCACCCGCTGAACAAGACCACCGCCCGCGGCCAGTACACCGCCGGCTGGCAGGGCTCGGAATACGTCAAGGGCCTGCGCGAGGAGGAAGGCTTCGACCCGGAGTCGACGACGGAGACCTACGCGGCCTGCACGCTGGAGGTCAACTCCCGCCGCTGGGGCGGCGTGCCGTTCTACCTGCGCACCGGCAAGCGCCTGGGGCGCCGCGTGACCGAGATTGCCTTGGTCTTCAAGCACGCCCCGCACCAGCCCTTCCAGAACGGCCAGGCGGATGCGCTGGGCCAGAACGCCGTGGTGATCCGCGTCCAGCCAGACGAGGGCGTGACCATGCGCTTTGGTTCCAAGGTGCCGGGCTCCACGATGGAGGTCCGCGACGTGAACATGGACTTCGCCTACGCCGAGGCTTTTACCGAGGAATCCCCGGAGGCCTACGAGCGGCTCATCCTCGACGCGCTGCTGGACGAGTCCTCGCTCTTCCCCACCAACGAGGAAGTCGAGCTGTCCTGGGCGATCCTGGACCCCATCCTCGATTACTGGGCCGAGGCAGGCCGCCCGGACGAGTACCCGGCCGGCACCTGGGGCCCGGAGTCCGCCGACAAGATGCTGCGCCGCCGGGGTCACTCCTGGCGCCGTCCTTAAGAGTTCGAGCGAAAAGAGACATTTGCCATGATTATCCCCTTGCCAGATACCACCACGCGCGACATCTCCAAGAAGCTGGTCGAGGCCCAGGAGCACTACACGCTGACCACCGGCCGTGTGCTGACCTTGATTGTCTCCGCATACCAGGGCGATGACATCAACGTCATCCTCGACTCTATCCGGGACGCCTCCCACGAGCATCCGGCCCGCGTGCTGGTTGTCATCTCCGAGGACCCGGCGGCCGAAACCAGCCTGGACGCCGAGCTGCGCGTCGGCGGCGAGGCCGGCGCCTCCGAGATCGTCATCATGCGCCTGCACGGCGAGCTCGCTCACCAGGCTGAGGCCGTCGTCACCCCGCTGCTGCTGCCCGATACCCCGATCGTGGCCTGGTGGCCGACGCGGTACCCGGACTCGCCGGCCGAAGCCCCCATCGGCAGCCTGGCGCAGCGCCGCATCACCGATATCGCCTATTCGGACAGCCCCACCCCGCAGATGCTCCAGCAGCTCTCCGACGGCTACCAGCCGGGCGATTCCGACATGTCCTGGGCAATGATCACCCTGTGGCGCGGCATCGTGGCTTCCGCCCTGGACCGTCTGCCGCACGAGCCAGTCGGCTCCGTGACCATCTCCGGGCCCCAGTCGCACCCGGCCGTGGATCTGGCCGCCGGCTGGCTGGCCGACCGCCTGGGCGTGGCCGTGCGCCGCGCCGCGGACGACCCGAGTCTGCACCACCACTTCCCCATCTCCAAGCTCATCTTCCACCGGGATTCCGGGGACATCAGCCTGACGGTGGTCGACCACGGCAGCGTCGAGCTGTCCGTGCCGAACTCGCCCACCTCGCTGGTGGCGCTGAGCGTGCGTTCCCAAGCCGAGGTGCTCGCCGAGGAGCTACGCCACTTGGACACCGATCAGATTTTCGCCAACGCTCTGCGCGCCCTGCCGCGCGTGAGCTACGTCTAGAAAGGAAGGCTCGCGCAGATGGTCGATATTCACCGCGTTTCGGACAAGGCTGCCCTCACCGAGCAGGCCGCACTCGATTTCATCGATCTGGTCGCCGCCTGCCAAGCGCCCGGCGGCGGACGCCACGGCGACGGGGTCGCCCGCGTGGTGCTGACCGGCGGCAGCGCCGGCATCGGGATGCTCGAGCAGCTACGCCGCTTCGCCGACGCCGCGCAGGCCCAAGGCGAGGATTTCCCGGCCTTGCAGGTGGACTGGTCCCGCGTGCACGTCTTCTTCGGCGACGAGCGCAACATGGCCATCGATGATCCCGAGTCCAACGAGGGCCAGGCCCGCGCCGCCCTGCTCGATCACGTCGACATCCCGGATTCCCACATCCACGGCTACGGCTTGGGCGAGGCCGACCTTGAGCAGGCCGCCGCGGATTACGCCGCGGTGCTAAACGAGTACGCCCCTGGCGGTTTCGACCTCCACCTTTTGGGCATGGGTGGTGAGGGCCATATCAACTCGCTTTTCCCCCACACCCCGGCGGTGCGGGAGCAGGAAAGCCTGGTGGTCGCAGTGACCGATTCCCCCAAGCCCCCGGCCGAGCGCGCCAGCCTGACCCTGCCGGCCATCCGCCGAGCTGAGCAGGTCTGGCTGCTGGTCAGCGGTCAGGAAAAGGCCGAGGCCGCCCAGCACGTCATCGACCGAGCGGACGCCCTCGAGTGGCCGGCCGCCGGCGCCCAGGGCGAGCGCGCCACCCGCCTCTACCTGGCCGACGACGCCGCCGCGCAGTAGCCAGGAAAGCCAGGAACTACCGCCAAAAGCACCGCCTAACTGGGGATACCAGCTAGGCGGTGCTTTTTATCTGCGCGGCGTGTGCGGCGGCGCGGAAGCGCCCCGCGGACCGCGGTTTAGCTGTAGGCAGTGATCAGGTTCAGGCCGATCACGCAGCCGAGCCAGATGATGACCAGCACGACGGTCACGCGGTCCAGGTTCTTTTCCACGACGGTGGAACCAGACAGGTTAGACTGCACCCCGCCGCCGAACAGGCTAGAAAGGCCGCCGCCCTTGCCCTTGTGGAGCAGGACGAACACAGACATCAAGACTGCTGCGATAACCAGGATGATCTGCAATGCCAGGGTCATTAAAATTCCTTGCTTCTCGAAGAGGCCGAAAGGTCTGGGCGCCGGCCAGCAGGCGCGGTCGATGCGCGGCACGCTCCAGCGCTTTATGTACTCCGGCTAGTCTACACCACCTGCCACCATGGCAGTAGTAGCGCCCCGCCGAAGCCCCGGCACCGCAGAGGCGGCCCCGGGGCGGGTGGGTGTATTAGTTGACGGCGTTGCCGGCGTTGGCCACCAGCTTGGCGAAGTCCTCGCCCACCAGGGAGGCGCCGCCGACCAAGCCGCCGTCCACGTCCGGCTGGCTGACCAGCTCGGCCGCGGAGTCGATCTTCATGCTACCGCCGTAGAGGATGCGCATCTCCTGCGCGGTCTCCTCGCCGGCCAGCTCACCCAGCACGCCGCGGATGGCGGCGCAGACTTCTTGCGCGTCGGCGGCGGAGGCAACCTTGCCGGTTCCGATAGCCCAAACCGGCTCGTAGGCCACGACGACCTTGGCCAGCTGCTCCTTGTCCAGGCCGGTCAGCGAGTTGCGCGTCTGGTTGACCACGAAGTCCACGTGGGTGCCGGCCTCACGCACGTCGAGCGGCTCGCCCACGCAGACGATCGGACTAATGCCCTGGCTCAGTGCCGCCGCGGCCTTCTGCGCCACGGTCTCGTCCGTCTCGTAGTGGTATTGGCGCCGCTCGGAGTGGCCGACTATAGCCCAGCTAGCCCCCAGCTTGGACAGCATGTGGGCGGAGACCTCGCCGGTGAAGGCGCCGGACTCATGGCGAGAGACGTCCTGCGCGCCGTAGGTGATCTTCAGCTTGTCCCCGTCGACCAGGGTCTGGATGGTGCGCAGATCCGTGAACGGCACGAGGAAGGCCACGTCCGCCTCCTCGTAGTATTCCTTCGGCAAGGAGAAGGCGAATTTCTGCACCGAACCGATGGCCTCAATGTGGTCGAGGTTCATCTTCCAGTTGCCCGCGATAAGCGGTTTACGTGCCATGACGTGGTGGTCCTTTCTTAGGGGTTTAAACGGAGGCTGCCCGCGCGGTCACGCGGGGCGTGCGCAAGCTAGGCTTCGAGGACGGAAACGCCCGGCAGTTCCTTGCCTTCCAGGAACTCCAGCGAGGCGCCGCCGCCGGTGGAGATGTGGCTGAAGCCGTCCTCGTCCAGGCCCAGAGCGCGCACAGAGGCCGCGGAGTCGCCGCCGCCGACCACGGTGAAGGACCCGTTGGCCTTGGTGGCGTCGATGATGGCCTGGGCCACGCCGGCGGTGCCGCGGGAGAAGGCCTCCATCTCGAAAACGCCCATCGGGCCGTTCCAGAACACAGTCTTGGACTCGGCCAGCACGGAGGCGAATTCCTGGACGGTCTTCGGGCCGATGTCCAGGGACATCCAGCCCTCCGGGATCTCGGAGACCGAGGTGGTCTCGTGCTCGGCGTCGGCGGCGAACTCGGTGGCGGAGACCAGGTCGACCGGCAGGACGATCTTGTCGCCGAAGCGCTCGAGCAGGTCGCGGCAGTTGTCAATCTGGCCCTCCTGGAGCAGGGACTTCTGCACGTTGTAGCCCTTGGCCGCGAGCAGGGTGTAGCACATTCCGCCGCCGATGATGATCTTGTCGGCCTTGCCGGCCAGCGCCTCGATGACGCCCAGCTTGTCGGAGACCTTGGCGCCGCCCAGGACGACGACGTAGGGGTGTTCCGGCTCCCTCGCCACGGTGGAAAGTACGTTCAGCTCCTTCTGGACCAGCTTGCCAGCGTAGGCCGGGAGCTTCTTGGCGACGTCGTAGACGGAGGCCTGGGCGCGGTGGACCACGCCGAAGCCATCGGAGACGAAAGCGCCATTGTCGGCGGCCAGGGCGACCAACTCAGCGGCGAAGGCTTCGCGCTCGGCCTCGTCCTTGGAAGTTTCGCGCGGGTCGAAACGGACGTTTTCCAGCAGGACGACGTCGCCGTCGTTCAGGCCGTTGGCGCGCTCGTGGGCGTCCTCGCCGCAGACATCACCAGCCAAGGCGACGTACTGCCCCAGGGCCTCGGACAGGGCCTCCGCGACCGGAGCCAAGGAGTACTTCGGGTTGACCTCGCCCTGCGGGCGGCCCAGGTGGGCGGTCAGGATGATCTTGGCGCCGCCGTCGACCAGCGCGCGGATGGTCGGCAGCGAAGCGGTAATGCGGCCCGGGTCCGTGATGTTTCCTTCGTCGTCCAGCGGGACGTTGAAGTCGGAGCGCACGAGCACGTGGCGGGACTCCACACCCTCGGAAAGCAGTTCGTCCAGCGTCTTGAAAGCCATAGTTTTTCCTACTCCTTTGGCGACAGTTGATGCACCTAAAACAATACCGACCCAACGCGGGCGGCGCCGTCAGATGGGCTGGGCCTGCGGTGGGTCGGTGTCACAGAAACTAGTTCTTAGAGAAACTGTTCCTTAGAGGTTGGCTGCCACCTGGTCGGTCAGGCGCAGCAGCTGGGCGGTGTAGCCCCACTCGTTGTCGTACCAGCCGAGTACCTTGACCAGGTTGCCGTTGGAGACCTTGGTCATGCCGGAGTCGAAGATGCAGCCGTGGCCGTCGGTGACGATGTCGGTGGAGACCAACGGATCCTCGGTGTAGCCCAAAACGTCAGCGAACTCGCCGGTGGACGCTTCCTTGATGGCGGCGTTGACTTCCTCGACGGTGACGTCGCGGGAGGCGGTGAAGGTCAGGTCGGTAGCGGAGCCGGTGATGACCGGAACGCGCATGGCGTAGCCGTCCAGCTTGCCCTCCAGGTTCGGCAGGACCTTAGCCACGGCCTTGGCAGCGCCGGTGGAGGTCGGGACCATGTTGACGGCAGCGGCGCGAGCGCGGCGCAGGTCCTTGTGCGGAGCGTCTTGCAGGCGCTGGTCACCGGTGTAGGCGTGGATGGTGGTCATCAGGCCGCTTTCGATACCGAACTTCTCGTCCAGCACCTTGGCCATCGGAGCCAGGCAGTTGGTGGTGCAGGAGGCAGCGGAGATGATGTGGTGGTTAGCCGGGTCGTATTCCTCGGAGTTGACGCCGTAGACGAAGGTGGCGTCGACCTCCTTGCCCGGGGCGGAGATGATGACCTTCTTGGCACCGGAGTCGATGTGAGCGCGGGCGCTCTCGCCGGTGCGGAACTTGCCGGTGGACTCGATGACGATGTCAACGCCGTGCTCACCCCAGTTGAGATCCTTCGGATCCTTCTCCTCGGTGACGACCACACGCTTGCCATCGACGGTGATGGACTCGTCGTCGTAGGCAATTTCGCCCGGGAAGCGTCCCAGGACGGAGTCGTACTTCAGCAGGTTTGCCAGGGTCTGGTTGTCGGTCAGGTCGTTGACCGCGACGATCTCCAGGTCGTGCTCGCCTTCAACGACTGCGCGGAAGAAGTTGCGGCCAATGCGCCCGAAGCCGTTGATGCCTACGCGGATAGTCACTTGATGTTCTCCTAGAAAATTGGATGTACGTAAGGGTTTACGTCTGGTGGAACTCACCGAGGGCTACGTGGGGTAGTTTGGCTTTTCCTCGACAACTTCCAACAAGACCGATACTACCGGCGCTCGCGCTAGCGCGCACGGGTAACGGAAAGCAAATCAACAAAACCAGACATATTCTCACATCCGGTGACTAATAGTCCTGGACACGGCCACAAAACAGCGCGAATACCTGCAGGTTAAAAGGCGATACCCGGTTAGATCCGCATAGGGCCGAGGGAAAAATAGGGGCGTGATTCTGGGCACAAATCCCCGCTCGGGGCGGATTAAACCACTCCCCCGGTCGCTTCCGAGCGCCCTAGCTGTCCGCGCCGGACTGGTCTTCGCCGTGCCCGGCGCCGTCCGCGTCGAAGAGATCCTCGGTGACCGCCTCGCTGGTCGACGGGATGCCCAGTTCCTCGGCCCGCTTGTCCGCCATGGACAGCAGGCGCCGGATCCGGCCGGCCACCGCGTCCTTGGTCATCGGCGGATCGGCCAGGCGGCCGAGCTCCTCCAGGGAGGCTTCGCGGTGCTGCACGCGCAGCTGACCGGCATCCGCCAGGTGCTCCGGCACGTCGTCGCCCAGGATCTCCATCGCGCGTTCCACGCGGGCCGCCGCGGTCACGGCCGCGCGGGCCGAGCGGCGCAGGTTCGCGTCGTCGAAGTTCTGCAGGCGCTCCCCGCTCATGCGCACCTCGTTGCGCAGGCGCTTCTTTTCCCACTTCAGGCGGGTGACCTGCGCGCCCATGCGGGTCAGCAGCGCACCGATGGCGTCGCCGTCGCGCACGACCACGCGGTCAGCACCGCGGGTCTCCTTGGTCTTGACGGACAGCCCCAGGCGCCGGGCGCAGCCCACCAGGGCCAGAGCGGCCTCCTGGCACGGGCAAACGACTTCGAGCGAGGAGGACCGCCCCGGCTCGGTGAGGGAGCCGGCGGCGAGGAAGGCCCCGCGCCACGCGGCCTCGTTGTCGGCGATGGAGCCGGAAATCACCTGCGGCGGCAGGCCCACCACCGGGTGCCCGGAGCGAGTGATAAGCCCCAGGCGGCGAACCAGGTCGGGGGTACCGTCGGTGATGCGGATGTGGATGCGGGCCCGCTTATGGGCCTGGGCGGCGGTCGGGCCCACCACGTGGCTTCCCACCTTGATCCCGCAAAGCTCGTCGAGGGCCGCGATGACCCGGTCGGCCGTGTCCTGGTCGGGCAGCTGCACCTCGTACATCATGGAGCTGCCCGAGACGGTCAGCTCGCCGGCGAAACGCAAGATGGCCGCCAGCTCTGCTGCCCGCGCGCTAGTGCGGGTGCCGTGCACCGCCGTTAACTCTTTTTTCACCGCGTCGGTAAGAGTCATCTTTTATGCCTTCCTGCCCTTTCTATCCTGCGGTGCCAGCTTCCGGCCCGCAGCACCACACCGGTTGTCGTCAGGTAATCGAAATAGAGATGAAAAATATTAAAGCAGAATGCCTATTCTAGCGTCCGGCCTCGAGGAAGGCGGAATGCATCCGGGAAAGCGCAGCGGACAACTTATCCGGATCGTGGACGCTGGTGGGCTGCCCATTATCGTCCAGCCGGCAGAGGTCCGCATATTCGACCGTGGCGCCTAAGACGCGGGCGGCGCGCTGCAGGTACTCCCGCTCGCTGGGCGCGGTGAGGATCTTCTCCTCCACTAAGATTTTGTCGATCCGCAGGCCCGGGGCGTGCTGCGCCAGGACGTGGAGGTGGCGCTCCGCGGAAAACCCTTGGGTCTCCCCCGGCTCCGCGGACAGGTTGAGCACCACCACGCGCAGGGCATCGGCGGCGCTGATGGTCTCCATCAGGCGCGGGATGACCACGTGCGGCAACACGGAGGAAAACCACGAGCCCGGCCCCAGCGTAATGAGGTCGGCCTGGCCGATGGCCTCCAACACCAGCTCGTTGACCTGCGCGTCCTCGGGGATGATCCGCACGCGGCGGACCTGGCCCGGAGTTGAGGCGACGGCCACCTGGCCGCGGACCGAGCGCACCACGCGTGGGTCCTCGTCGAGGCCCGCGACCTCGGCCTCGATTTCCAGCGGCTCGTTGACCACCGGCAGGACTCGGCCGTGCGACTCGGTCAGCTCCGCGACCTTGTCGAGGGCGGCCTGGCTATCGCCCAAAATCTCGGTCAACCCAGCGATGAGCAGGTTGCCCAGCGCGTGCCCGGCCAGCGCCCCGTGCCCGCCGAAGCGGTGCTGGAGCGTGGTCGCCCAGAAGCGGCCCTCGTCCTCGCCGTCGGACAGCGCCGCCAGCGCCATGCGTAGATCCCCCGGCGGGATGATCGCCAGCTCGCGGCGCAGGCGCCCGGAGGAGCCGCCGTCGTCGGCCACCGTAACGATAGCCGTCACCTTCTTGGCGCCGGTCTTCTGCGCCGCGAGCAAAGTTTGGTACAAGCCATGCCCGCCGCCCAGGCAGGCTACGTGGAAGGGATTAGACATTGGAAAAGATCCCTGCCGCCTTTCTATGGTCTCATCGCCGGTGGCCGCGCCCTCCAGGCCCTAATGCTCAAGGCCCAGGACCGGAAGGTCGTGCAGGCCCTTGCCTAGTACTGGGGCGCGGGGCGCCCGGCCTGCTTCGGACCACCGACTCCGCGGCCGCTGTTCGCCCGCGTTGGTAGTGGGAAAATTCAGTTAGTGGGAATGCTTGTGCTGGGACTTACTGGGGAGCATCGCTGGCTACCAGTGGCTGGGTGGCTCGATGGGCCGGTGGCTTAGTCCCGCTCGATATCTCTGTGCAGCACGCTCACGTCCACCTTGCCCGCCTCGCGGAGGCGGTGGGCTATCTCCTCGGCCACGGCCACGGAGCGGTGGTGCCCGCCGGTGCAGCCGACGCCGACCGTGATGAAGTTCTTGCCTTCGTGGTGGTAGCCGGCCAGCATGGAATCCAACATCGACATAAACCGGTTGATGAACTCCTCCGCACTCGGTTGGGAGAGCACGTAATCAGCCACCGGCGCATCCGTGCCGCGGTAGGGCCGAAGCTCGTGGACCCAGTACGGGTTAGGGAGGAAGCGCACGTCGACGACCAGGTCCGCGTCGCGCGGCGAGCCGTGCTTGAAGCCGAAGGACTCGACGGTGACGTGCTGCTTCTGGCTGCCCAGCGGCCCGAAGGAGGCCTCGATCGCGCGGCGCAGATCGTGGACCGACAGGTTCGTGGTGTCCAGGATGATATCGGCGCGGGCGCGCACGCTCGCGATAGCGTCGCGCTCCCGGCGGATGCCCACCTTGAGGGTGTCCTCGCCCTGCAGCGGGTGGGTGCGCCGGACGGAGTCGAAGCGCCGGATCAGTACGTCGTCCCGGGCATCCATGAACAGCACGGTGGGCTGCATGTCCCGCTCGCGCAGCTGGTCGAAGGTCTCCAGCAAGGAACCGGGGAACATCCGGCTGCGCACGTCGGTGACGACGGCGACCTTGTCCACGGGCGAGTCGTCCTGGGCGCACAGCTCCAACAGCTCCACGATGAGCACCAGGGGCAGGTTGTGCGCGACGAAATAGCCCTTGTCTTCTAGGACCTTGGCCGCCGAGCTCAGCCCGCCGCCGGACATGCCGGTCAGCAGGATGGGAGGGGTGACGAATTGTGCCATGGGGCCATTCTATCTGGTTCGCGGCCGATCCCGGCCCGTCTGGATTCTTAGCGGGCCTGCAGGCCGTCGAAGACGGTCTGGGCTAGCTTCGGGCCAAAGCCCTTGACCTCAGCGATTTCCTCGACGGAGGCCTGCTTGAGCTTCTTGACGGAACCGAAATGATTGACCAGGTCCTTGCGCCGTTGCGGTCCGAGCCCCGGGATGGCATCCAGCACCGACGAGCGCATCCGCGCCGAGCGCTGCTGCCGGTGGTAGGTAATGGCAAAGCGGTGGGCCTCGTCGCGGATCTGCTGCAGCAGGTAGAGCGCCTGCGAGTTGCGCGGCAGGATCACCGGCTCGTCGTCGCCGGGCACCCAGATCTCCTCCAGGCGCTTGGCCAGGCCCACGAGCACGACGTCGTTGATGCCCAGCTCGTCGAAGACCTCATGGGCCGCGGCCACCTGGGGCGTGCCGCCGTCGACGATGAACAGCTGCGGCGGGTAGGCAAAGCGGCGCCCGGCCTCCGCGGATTCCTCCACGATCTGCTCGTCGGAGAAGGTCTGCTCCTCCGACTCCTCGTCCGGGTTGGCCAGCTTGTCCACGTGGTGGCGCTTGAAGCGGCGGCGGGTGACCTCCGCAATCGAGCCGACGTCGTCGGAGCGGCCGTCGCCGGCCGCTTCCTTGATGCGGTAACGCCGGTAGTCCGACTTCCGTGGCAGGCCGTCCTCGAAGACCACGAGGGAGGCCACCACGTCGGTGCCCTGGATGTGGGAGATATCCGTGCACTCGATGCGCAGGGGCGCCTGCTCCATACCCAGGGCTTCCTGGATGTCCTGCAGCGCGGCCGAACGGGCGGTCAGATCGCCCACGCGCTTGAGCTTGTGCTGGCGCAGGGCGTCCTTGGCGTTGCGCGCGACCGTCTCCATCAGGGCGCGCTTGTCCCCGCGTTGCGGCACGCGCAGATCCACCCGGGCCCCGCGCAGCTCCTCCAGCAGCTGCTTGACCTCCGCGTTCTCGGCCGGCGGGCGCTGGACCAGAATTTCCGGAGGGACCACCTTGACCGTGCGCGACTTCGCGTGGGATTCCTGGTCGACGCCGCGGCGCGGCACGCCCAGGTCGATGGCCGCGTCCTCGGCGGCCTCCTGCTTCTCGCGCTCCACGGCGTCGGCATAGAACTGGATGAGGAAGTTCTGGATGAGCGCCGGCAGCGCCGGGTCCTCCTCCCCCTCGACGACCGTCTCTGTGCTGGCCTGGTCCCCGACCTTCTCCACGACCCAGCCGCGCTGGCCGCGGATGCGCCCGTCGCGCACGTGGAAGATCTGCACCGCGGCCTCGAGTTCGTCGGTGTGGAAGGCGATAAGATCGGCGTCCGTGCCGTCGCTGAAGACGACGGCCTGCTGCTCCATGATCTTGTTGATAGCGCCCAGGTCGTCCCGCAGGCGCGCGGCCCGTTCGAATTCCAGGTTGGCCGAGGCTTCTTCCATCTCCTGGGTGAGCTGGCGGGTCACCGGGGCGGTGTTGCCGTTCATGAAGGAGACCAGGCGCTTAACCGTAGCGCGGTGCTCGTCCTCGCTGACGCGGCCGATGCACGGGGCATCGCACTTGCCGATATAGCCCAGCAGGCAGGGTCGGCCGAGCGCCTCGTGGCGGTTGAACACGCCCTTGGTGCAGGTGCGCATGGGGAACACGCGGGTGAGCAGGTCCAGGGTCTCGCGCACGGCCCACGCGTGCGAGTAGGGGCCAAAATAGCGCACGCCCTTGCGCCGCGGACCGCGGTAGAAAAACGCACGGGGGAAGCGCTCGCCCACCGAAACCGCGAGCATCGGGTAGGTCTTGTCATCGCGGTACATGACGTTGAACCGCGGGTCGAAGCGCTTAATCCAGGTGTATTCGAGCTGGAGCGCTTCCACCTCGCTGGCCACCACGGTCCATTCCACCGACGCCGCGGTCAGCACCATCTGGCGGGTGCGCGGGTGCAGCTGCGTGATGTCCTGGAAGTAGTTGGACAGCCGGGCCCGCAGGTTCTTCGCCTTGCCCACGTAGACGACGCGGCGATTTTCGTCTCGGAACTTATAGACCCCCGGTTCCGTGGGGATGGTTCCGGGGGCCGGCCGATAGGTAGTTGGATCAGCCACAGCGGCGCCTAATCCTGCGGCATGTAGCGGGCTTCCAGGGCGCGGAATTTGTTGACGGAGTCCATAATGGTGGACTTGTCACCGGCCTGCAGGGCCCACATCGGTACGTATTCGAATTCCGGCAGCTCGAGGTGCGCCATGCGCGCGCCCTCGGGGAAGGACAGGCCGTAGATGACCGCCCACGGGTAGAAGCGGGTGCCCACGATGTTGCGGACCTCTACCCCGTCCTCGTTGGCCCGTACGCGCGGGCGCGTCAGGATGAGCCAGAACAGGATGGACAGCAGCACGCCCACACCAGGGAAGGCGAACTTGTCAATGGTGGTCACGGTCGCGCCCGTGAACTCGATGTCCAGGGTTAGGCCCATGAAGATGTGGATTGCCATGACCACGATGACGACGATGACCGCCAGCTTGCGCAGGTACGGGGACTTGACCTCGAGCTCCCACGGCTTGTTGCTGGTCAGGGCGAAGGGATCGATGCGGGTATAGGCCAGCAACTCCTCTTCGGACAGTTGTGGCTTCGCCGGCTTGCCAGTGCTGTCAGTCATCAGTGCTCCACTCCTTTGTCTGCGCCCTCATAGTCTACGTCCGTGCTACCGGATTGGTTAATCGCCCGCAGCTTCACAACGGTGTCAAGCGCCGCCACCATGGCCTCGGATCCCTTGTTCTCAGCGGAGCCGGCAAAGCCCGCCCGGTCCACGGCTTGGTCGTGATCGTTGACGGTGAGGATGCCGTTGGCCACCGGCGTGGACTCATCCAGCGCGATCCGGGTCAGCCCCTGCGTGACGGAGTCGCAGACGTAGTCGAAGTGCGGGGTGCCGCCGCGGATGACACAGCCGAGCGCCACCACGGCATCGAAACGCCGCGCCGCGGCCTGGACAGCCACGGGGATCTCCAGCGCCCCGACGACCCGGAAGCCCTCGGCGCTCGCGCCGTTGCGTTCGGCGGCGGCCAGCGCCTCGGCGTGCAACTGATCGCAGATTTCCGCGTTCCAAGTCGCCGTGATAACGGCGACGGAAATCCCGCGCGCATCGACCGAGTCGATCGCCGACAAGCCTTCCTTACTCATTTCGGTACCTCTTTCCGGTCGGTGGTCTTTGTGTCGGTGGTGCTGTCTTAGCGGTGGTGCTGCGCCGTGCGCGGCAGCTGGCACTGCCTAGGAGGTGACGCCGTGCTCGGCGTCCCAGGCGGCGACCTGCGGCAGGTCGTGGCCCATCCGGTCGCGCTTGGTGCGCAAGTATTTGATGTTGTCTGCGTTCGGCGTGACCTCCAGCGGCTGGTGCGCGCTCACGTCGACGCCGAAGCCGGCCAGCCCCTGGCCCTTGTGCGGGTTGTTGGTCAGCAGGCGGGCCGAGACGATGCCCAGATCCCGCAGGATCTGCCCCGCCACGGAGTACTCGCGGGCGTCTTCCGGCAGGCCCTGTTCCAGGTTCGCGTCCACGGTATCCAAGCCCTGGTCCTGGAGCTGGTAGGCCTGCAGCTTGTGGAGTAAGCCGATGCCGCGGCCCTCGTGTCCGCGCAGGTAGATGACCACGCCGCTGCTAGCCTCCTGGATGATTTCCAGCGAGCGGTGCAGCTGCTGGCCGCAGTCGCAGCGCCGGGAGGAAAAGACGTCCCCGGTCAAGCACTCCGAGTGGACGCGCACGGTGACGTTTTCCGCACCGCGCAGCTGCTCTGGGTCGCCCGCGACGAGAGCCACGTGCTCCTGGCCGTCCACCGCGTGGCGGTAGCCGATGGCGGTAAAGCGGCCGTAGTCGGTGGGCAGCTGGGTGTCCACGACGCGCTCGACCTGGTTCTCGTGGCGGCGGCGCCACTGGATGAGCTGCTCGATGGAGATCATCGCTAGGCCGTGCTCGTCGGCAAAGCGGCGCAGCTCCGGCGAGCGCGCCATGTCCGTCGGATCTTCCTCGGAGACGATCTCGCACAGCACGCCAGCCGGGCGCAGGCCCGCCAGGCGGGCCAGGTCGACCGAGGCCTCCGTGTGGCCCTCGCGCTCCAGCACCCCGCCCGGCCGGGCGGCCAGCGGTACCACGTGGCCGGGGCGGGTGAAGTCCTGCGTGGTGGATTCCGGATCCGCCAGGCGACGGATGGTTTCGGCGCGGGAGGTCGCGGAGATGCCCGTGGTGCCGGTGGCGGCGTCGACGGTCACGGTGTAGGCGGTGCCGCGCACGTCCTCGTTGCGCGCGACCATGGGCGGTAAGTTCAGCCGGGCGCAGTCGGCCGGCAGCAGCGGGGCACAGATATAGCCGGAGGAATAGCGCACCATGAAAGCGACCAGCTCCGGGGTGGCCAGCTCGGCGGCGAAGATCAGATCGCCCTCGTTTTCTCGGTCCTCGTTATCAACCACGACGACGGGCTTGCCGGCCGCGATCTCCGCGATGGCGGTCTCCACCGAATCCAGCCGCACGCTACCCGCGGCCGTCTGCTGCTCCTCAACGCTCATAGTGCTCAACCTTAGTCGGGTCGACAGCGCCGCCGGCCTTCGGGTAGGACAGCATATTTTCCACGTATTTTGCCAGGATATCGACTTCCAGGTTCACCACGTCGCCGGGCGCTAGGTCGCCGTGGGTGGTATCCCGTAGGGTCACCGGGATGAGCGAGACCTCGAACCAGTCCTCGCCGCGGGCGCTGACGGTCAGCGAGGTGCCGTTGATGGCGATGGAGCCCTTCTCCACCACGTAGCGCGCCAGCTGCTCCGGCAGCTCGAAGCGCAGGACCTCCCAGTGTTCCGAGGGCGTGCGCTCGACCAGGCGGCTGGTGCCGTCGACGTGGCCTTGCACGATATGGCCGCCCAGCCGCGCCGCCGCCGCCAGGGCCCGCTCCAGGTTCACCCGGTCGCCAACGCCGAGCTGGCCCAGCGCACTGCGGCTCAGGGATTCCTGCATCACGTCCGCGGCAAAGCCGGTGCGGTCCGCGGTGAGCTCCGCCACGGTCAGGCACACGCCGTTGACGGCGATCGAATCCCCCAAGCCCGCGTCCTGGACCACGTGCGGGGCGCGAACCCACAGCCGGATGGAATCCCCCAGCTGCTCGAGGGACTCGACTGCCCCAGTCTCTTCAATCAAGCCGGTAAACACTTCTGGTGCGTATCTCCTTCGCCGTGCTCTGCGGCGCTCACGGCGTCTGCGTCTTCGTTCGTTCTAAAAGGTATTCAGTTGTGCTAGAGCTTCATGCTCTCCAACGCCGCGTCGCTGGTGACGTATTCCACCAGGACGTCTTCGCCCAGCTGGCGGGTACCCAGGTGGTGGAAGCGCGGGGCGTCCGCCAGGGTGTCGACCAGCGGGTGGGCCAGGATGCCGAGCCCCTCGCCCAGCAGCACCGGCGAAATATAGGCGTTGATGGCGTCCACGTAGCCGCCGTAGAACAGGGCGCTGGCCAGCCCGGCCCCGCCCTCGACGAGCACGTCGCGCACCCCGTCGTCATACATTTCATCCATGGCCTCTTCGAGGTCGCCGTACTGGGTATAACCCAGCTCCCGGAGGTTGGTCGACGCCGGGCCCGCGGCGCGCAGATCGCGCTTGCCGATGACCACGCGTCGCGGCTGGTTCTCGTAGAGGCTGCCGTCGGCCCGCCGCGCGGTCAGCGAGGGGTTATCCGCGAGTGCCGTGCCGGTGCCGACCACGATCGCGTCGCGGTGAGCGCGATCGCGGTGTGCGTACTCGCGGGCGGCGGTGCCGGTGATCCACTGGCTGGTCCCGTCGGCCGCGGCGGTGTACCCGTCCAGGGTCTGGGCGAATTTCACGGTCACGTGCGGACGCTTCAGGCGCACCGAGGTCAGCCACGAGACCACGGCGTCCCGGGTGCGCAGGGCCGCCGGCACGTCCCGCTTTTCGACCTCGATGCCGTGCTGGCGCAGGGCCTCGGCGCCGCCGGCCGCGCCGGTGGGATCCGCGTGCAGGTAGATAACGCGCGCCACCCGGGCATCGATAAGCGCCTGCGCGCACGGGCCGGTGCGCCCAGTGTGGTTGCACGGCTCCAGGGTCACGACCACGGTGCTGCCGGCCGCGGCCTCGCCCGCCGCGCGTAAGGCCACGACCTCCGCGTGGTCACTGCCGGCCGGCTGCGTGGCTCCCTCGCCGACGATTTCGCCGTTCGCGCCGAGCACGACCGCGCCCACCGGCGGGTTCGGGCTGGTCGTCCCCCTCACGCCGGCGCCCAATTCGATTGCTCGTTCAATGGCGCGGCCGATGCCCGCTGCGAGTCCTTCTGGCATGCGATTCCTTTCCAAAAAGTCTGTGTTCTTCGCCTTTTTGCGGCCCAGCCCGGCGGCTGCGTGCGTGGTAGATGAATGGGTACGCGGTAGGTGGCTGTCTTACTAAGAGGCGGCGGCTTGGGTGGCGGCCGCACGCAGGTCGTCGACGGCTTGGCCCGGGTCGGCGTGCTTGAAGACGGCGGAGCCGGCCACGAAGGCATCAACCCCGGCCGCGGCGGCCTCCGAGATGGTCGTGGCGTCGATGCCGCCGTCTATCTCGATGAGGGTCACCAGGCCGCGCTCGTCGATAGCCGCGCGGAGCGCACGGGCCTTGTCCAGCATTTCCGGCATGAACTTCTGGCCGCCGAAGCCGGGCTCAACGCTCATGACCAGGACCAGGTCGATATCCTCCAAGATCTCCAGCCAGGGTTCGATGGGAGTGTCCGGCTTGATGGAAATTCCGGCCATTACCCCCTGGCTGCGCAGATCGCGGGCCAGCTCCACCACGGCGGCCGTGCTCTCCATGGCCTCGACGTGGAAGATCACGCAATCGGCGCCGGCCTCGATATAGGTCTGCGCCCACTTCTCGGGGTGCTCGATCATCAGGTGCACGTCCAGGTGCTGGCCGGTCAGGCCGTTGACCGTGGAGGTGATACCCGGGCCAAAGGACAGGTTGGGGACGAAGTGGCCATCCATGATGTCCACGTGGATCCAATCCGCGTTGGAAATAGCGGCGATCTGCTGGCCGAGCCGCGAGAAATCCGCGGCCAGGATGGACGGCGAAATGATCGGTGCTGACATGTCTACTATCCTACGTGTCCTTGCGGCGCAGGGCCGCGAAGAACATCGCGTCCGTGCCGTGCCGGTGCGGCCACATCTGGACCGATTTTTCCTCGCCCACGTCGGTCATTGCCTCCGGCAGGAGCGCGTGCGCGTCCTCCTCCACGGCGCCCAGCTGCGCGACGGCCTTGTCCACGATTGAGCGCGTCTCGCGCAAATCCGGCGAGCACGTCGAATAAATAAGGATGCCGCCCGGACGGAGCAGCTCCAGCCCGGAGCGCAGCAGCTCGAACTGCAGGCGGCTCAGCTCGGCCAGGTCGGCCTCCTCCTTGCGCCAGCGGGCCTCTGGGCGGCGGCGCAGGGCGCCCAACCCGGAGCACGGCGCGTCCACGAGCACGCGGTCGTAGCCGGGTTCGAGGCCCGGATCGCGGCCGTCGGCGACGTGGACCCGCACCGGCAGGTCCCCGGCGGTGCGGTCGATGAGCTTGGCGCGGTGCTCGCTGACCTCGACAGCGTCCACCTTCGCGCCCTCGATGCGCGCGAGCGCGCCCATGAGCGCCGCCTTGCCGCCCGGGCCGGCGCACAGGTCCAGCCAACGGCCGTGATCCTCCCCGCTGACCTCGGCCTCGACGACGGCCCGGGCGATGAGCTGGGAACCCTCGTCCTGGACGGCGGCCATGCGCTCCTTCACCGGCTCCAGGTCCGCCGGGTCGCCGTGTTCCAAGTAGACCGCGTAGGGCGAGTAGCGCCCCTGCTCGCAACCGGTCATCAGCGCGAGTTCTTCGGCGGTGATTTCGCCGGGGCGCGCCACCAGGTGCACCACGGGGCGCTCGGAGTCCGCGGCTAGCGCGGCAGGCAGCTCCTCGCGTCCGACCACGCAGGCGAAGGAACGGGCGATCCACTCCGGGTGGGCGTGCTCGAAGGCCAGGCGGGCGACCTCGTCGTCTGGGGCCAGCAGGTTGATCCAGTCCTCGCGGCCGCGGCGGGTCACCGAGCGCATGATGCCGTTGGCAAAGCCCTTGGCCTTGGTCTTCCCTGCCGCCTCGACCAGACGCACGGTGGTATCCACCGCGGCGTGATCCTCGACCCGGGTGTAGAGCACCTGGTAGACGCCCATGCGCAGGGCGTCGAGCACGGCCGGCGCTATCGCCGACAGCTCGCGGCTCGAGCACCGCGCGATAACCGCGTCTACCACGCCCTCGGCGCGTAGGGTGCCGTAGGCAATCTCGGTGGCAAAGGCGGCGTCGCGGCCGCTGAGGTTGTGCTCCCGCAGCGCCCGCGGCAGGATGAGGTTCGCGAAAGCGCCCTCCTGGTGCACGCGCTGCAGAGTCTCCAGCGCCACCGCGCGCGGCAAGTCCAGGCCGGCCTGCTTCGCGGCCTGCGCCAGGGAGGCCGCCTGCGCGCGCTCGTTCAGGCGCTGCCCGCTGTTGGCCCGCCCGGGACGACGGGACGAGCCGGCGTTGGCGTCGCCGCGTCCCTGCCGGTGGCCGCGGTTGTCTCGGTTATCGCGGAAATTCTTCCCGCCGCGGGAATTGCGCCCGCCGCCCTGGCCTCGATTATGCGCGCCACGACTCTGGCCGGCTCCCTGGGTGGGCTTGTTCTTCGGCTTGTCTCCCGACTTCGAGCGGGAACGGAAACCACCACTCATTCGAAGACCACCTTCCCATCGTTCTGGTTCAGGCCCCGGGCCCAGGCCGCGGCCTCCATCATCTTCTTTCCCGGCGGCTGGATGTTGCCCAGCTGCACCACGCCGCTACCGGTGCCGACGAAGACGGCGTCCTTGGCCACGTGCAGCTCGCCCGGCTGCAGCTGTTCCAGCTGGTCACTGTCCGGGCGGGCGTCGCCGTCCAGGCGGACGGGTGTCAGCGGCCCCAGCTTGACGCGCTTGTAGCCCCACAGCGTCCACGCGCCCGGGGCCGGGGTGTGAGCGCGCACGGTGCGGTCGATGGCAAAGGCCGGGTCCTGCCAGCAAATGCGGGCATCGTCCTTGGAGATCTTGGCGGCGTAGGTCGCCTCCCCCTCCTGGGCGCGCGGCGCGGCCTCGCCGCTGTCCAACAGGTCCATCGTGGCCACCAGCAGGTCGCCGCCGGTATAGGCCAGCCGGGTCAGCAGATCATCGGCGGTGTCGGTGGGCTGGATTTCCTCCGTGACGGTGCCGAGAATCTCGCCGGTATCCAGCCCCTCGTCGATCCGGAAGGTCGTCACCCCCGTGATGTCGTCCCCGGCCGCGATGGCGGCCTGGACCGGCGCCGCGCCCCGCCAGGCGGGCAGGAGGGAAAAGTGCAGGTTGACCCAGCCGTGCGGGGCCACGCCCAGCAGGTCCGGGGTGATCAGGTTGCCGTAGGCCACGACCGGGATGGCCGCGGGAGCCAGCTCGATGAGCCGGCGGCGCAGCTCCTGACCGTCCTCGGTGCCCGGCTTCAGGGTCGTGGGCGTGAGTACCTCAATGCCGTGGCTTTCCGCGCAGGCCTTGACCGGGCTGGGGTGCAGGCTCCGCCCGCGCCCGCGGCGCGCGTCCGGCCGCGTGATAACGGCTACGACCTCGTGCTCCGATGCAATGAGCTTTTCTAAGGCAACCACTGCCGGCTCTGGTGTCCCGGCAAAAACAATTCGCATGACGGTTAGGCCCTCGTCCTTCCCAATTGACCTCTCGCTCCCCGCTTCCCGCGGCCTGACCGGGAGACCCGGTTAACCTTTGCGTTCAGCGTTGTCTCCCTCATGATACGGATCCGCTCTCACTATCGGTTAAACCAGTCCGCGGAGCGAATGGCCACCATCGCCTCCCGGCGTTCCTCGGTGCTCAGGTGCGCCAAGAACAACACCCCATCCAGGTGATCGGACTCGTGCTGGATGCAGCGGGCTAGCAACCCGCCGGCGAGCAGAGATACCCGCCGGCCCCACTCGTCCGAGCCGCTGACTACCACCCGCTCGTGGCGCGGCACGGTGCCGGGCACCCCGGGGATGGACAGGCAGCCTTCGCGCCCGGGCACCAGTGGTGCGGCTTGCCCGTCGGCGCCGCGGCCCACCGGGGACCAAGAAGGATTGACCAGCACGCCGCGGCGGCGCCCGCCGCCATCCGGGCAGTCGTAGACGAAGACCCGCTGGGTCACGCCCACCTGGTTGGCGGCCAGCCCGACGCCGCCGGCATCATCCATGGTTTCGAGCATGTCCCGGGCCAGCGTGCGTAGCCCCGGGCCGAAGGTGGTCACCGCGTCCGCCGCGGTGTTGAGCACGGGATCGCCGAAGAGGCGGATCTGTCGCAACGTCATGGTCGTTGTCCCTTTCTGGCGGCTAACACGCCGCTTTAGCCGATATGGATCGGATCTACCTGAATCCGCAGGGGCGCGTCATCCTTACGGGAGGTGCGCGCCGCGTTCGCCTGCCGCAAGGCGCGGCCGAGCTCGGAGCGCGGCCCCAACGGCGTGCGCACGAGGACCCGCTGCGGCGCGCCCAGGCGCTGTTCATCGTAGTCGCCGGGCAGTTTCAGCCCCGGCGGCAGCGGAACCGGGCCGAGGATCTCCGCGTTCGCGGGCAGCTCCGCTAGCTCCAGGAAGCCGTCCAGGGCGGCGTCCGGGCCGTCGATAGCGGCCATGTGCACCGCCGGCGGGAAGCGGACCTCGCGCCGGCTCAACAGCTCCGCGTGGGCAGCGGCCGCGAAGTCCCACTCGGCCAGGTACTGCACCAGGGGCAGGTCCGGGTCGGCGGCGACGATGACCTCTCCGCCTTGGCCGGCCGGGGCGGCCAGGCGGGCGGCCCGGGCCCACTTGGCCAAGGTATCCTCGCCGGCGCGCAGGTCCTGGCGGTTGAGCAGCGCGCCCGCGTCCATCAAGATGACCGCCCCATAAGCGCCGCCACGCACGGGTGGCTCCGCCCCGGGGGTCGCGACCACCAGCTGCGGGGCGTGTTCGATCTCCTCGATGACGCGGTTGCCGCCGGAGACCTTGACGCGTACCGAGGGGAAGGCGCGGCCGAATTCCTCGGCGGTGCGCTCCTGCCCCAGCACGATGGCGCGCAGCCGGGGCGAACCGCATTCGCTGCAGCGGTGATGCGCGGCGATTTTACCGCACCACCGGCAGGTCGGAGCGGAGGGCTGCCCCGACCTGCCAGAGCCCTCCTCCGGCGGCAGGCCAATGGGCCCGTTGCAATGCCGGCAGCGGGCCGGCGCGCGGCAATTCCCACAGGCTAGAATCGGCATGTAGCCGGCCCGCGGGGACTGCACCAGGACGGGCTCTCCGCGGTCCAGCGCGCGGGCCATCGCCTGATAGGCCGGGCCCTGCAGCCGGGTGGTCCCGCCCTCCGTGTTGCGGGATAGGTCGATGCCGTAGGTGCCGACGGGCAGCACCGCCGGCATCCGGGCGCGCAGGGTGGCCGGATCCGGCACGAGATCGTGCATCCAGCCGGACTCGACCAGCAGCTGGGCCTCCGCGGTGCGGGAAAACCCGGCGACAATGAGGGAGGCGGATTCCTGGGCGGCGCGGGTGCTTAAGACCTCGCGGGTGTGGGCGTAGGGCTTGACGTTATCGACCAGGTTGTCGTTGCCATCGTCGACCACGACTGCCAGGCGCAGCCCCTTCACCGGGGCGAAGGCAGCTGAACGGGTGCCCAGCACGATCCGGGCTTGCCCCTGAGCCGCGGAAAGGAAGCGCCGGTAGCGCGCCTGCGGGCCCAGGCTGTTGGACAGCACGGTGATCTGCTTGGCGGAGACGTAGTCGCGCAGGCTGTGCTCCAGCTCGTCGAGCTGGCGCTGGGTGGGCACGACCAGCAGCACGGCCCCGCCGTCGATGGCGACCTTGGCACTCAAGGCCGCCAGCGGGCGGTGCCACTCGTTACCGGGGGCCATCTGCCAGGCAGCGCGGGCGGGGTTGCCGCTTAAGACGTAGTCAACGAAGGACTGCCCGTGGACATAGCCGGCCCAGTCGGACAGGTCCGGTTCCGTGGTCGAACCGAGCTCCTCCCAGGGCGTGGAGAAGTCCGCCTCTTCGGCCTTGGCGTGCCGCGGCGGCAGGGCCGAGCGGATGATGTCAGAGCGCACCCCGCCGTAGCGGTCGGCGAGGGATTTGACCAGCGCGGCCAGCTGCGGCGGGTAGACCACGAAACCCGAGATGACCCGTTCGATAAAGCGCAGCTCGCCGCTAAACTCCGGGCTCGGCTCGCGGCTGAGCACGAGGGCGTCGCACAGGCGGCCGGCGAAGCGGATGCGCACGCGCACCCCGGGCTGCGCGGCCGCCGAGTCGGCCTCGCTAACGTAGTAGTCGAAGCCGCGGTCCAAGTGGGAGATGCCCAATAAAGGCAACACCCGCGCCACCGGTTTGGTGGCAGCGGGTGTCTTGGGAGGCATAGGCCCCGATTCTACAGCCCGGCGGCAGCGCGCAGGGCGGCGGCCCGTTCGGTCGACTCCCAGGGCAGGTCAACGTCAGTGCGCCCGAAGTGGCCGTAGGCGGCCGTCTGGCGGTAGATGGGCCGCAGCAGGTCCAGGTCGCGGATGATGGCGGCCGGGCGGAGGTCGAAGACCTCGTTGACGGCAGCCTGGATGGCGCCGTCGGTCAGGTCGCCGTGGGCGGTGCCGAAGGTCTCCACGTACAGGCCCACGGGCTTGGCGCGGCCGATGGCGTAGGCCACCTGCACCTCGGCCTTATCCGCCAGGCCGGCGGCCACGATGTTCTTGGCCACCCAGCGCATGGCGTAGGCCGCCGAGCGGTCGACCTTCGATGGGTCCTTGCCGGAGAAGGCGCCGCCGCCGTGGCGGGCCATGCCGCCGTAGGTGTCGACGATGATCTTGCGGCCGGTCAAACCGGCATCCCCCATCGGTCCACCCAGGATGAACGAGCCGGACGGGTTGACCAGCAGCGTGGTGCACTCCGAGTCGTAGAAATGGGCCAGGCCGGCGTCCTTGATGACCCACTCCACCACGTGGGTGCGCAGCTGCTCGGCCAGCTCCTCCTGGGTAATTTCCTCATCGTGCTGGGTGGAAATGACGATGGTGTCCAGGTGCTTCGGGTTGCCGGCGTCGTCGTAAGCGAAGGTGACCTGGGTCTTGCCGTCCGGGCGCAGGTGGTCGACGATGCCCTCCTTGCGGACCTGGGTCAGGCGGCGGGCCAGGCGGTGGGCCAGGGCGATGGACAGCGGCATGTACTCGTCGGTCTCGTTGGTGGCGTAGCCGAACATCAGGCCCTGGTCGCCGGCGCCGGCTTGGTCGTCGGCCTCGAATTCGTCGCCGGAGCGGACCTCGGTGGACGAGTCAACGCCGGCGCCGATTTCGGCGGACTGCTCGCCGATGGCGACGTTGACGCCGCAGGTGTTCCCGTCGAAGCCGACGTCGGAGGAGGTAAAACCGATCTCCGTCAGGGTGGAGCGCACCAGCTGCGGGATTTCCACGTAAGTGGAGGTGCGCACCTCCCCGACCACGTGGACCTGGCCGGTGGTGACCAGAGTTTCGACGGCTACGCGCGCATGCGGATCCCCGTCCAGCATGGCGTCCAGGATGGCGTCGGAGATGGCATCGCAGATCTTGTCTGGGTGACCTTCGGTTACAGACTCGCTGGTAAATAGGCGGGTCGCCGGGGTGGCGTTTTCTGACACGTATTTATCCTTTTCTACGAACTACATTCTCCAGCTCGACTGACGCATCAAGCTTTAACAATCCCCCACCATAGACCAAGCAGTCTATAAGAGCAACCTAGTCTGTCTGTGGGTAATCAACCTCACGTCTATATCGCGGCGTCCATCACGCGGTCCACTGCTGCCAGGATTTGGGCCGCGACCACCTGCTTTGTCCCATAGGCCACCTCCTGCGGCTCTGCGCCCGGGGTCAGCAGCCAGCCCTGGTTGTCTAGCTGACCAAACACCTTGCCGTGCCCGACTTCGTTGGCCATGAGCACGTCGCAGCCCTTGCGCTTTAGCTTGGCCTGCGCCAGCTCGACGGCGGTGTGGTTTTCGTCGCCGGTCTCCGCCGCGAAGCCGACCAGCACCTGGTGCCCCGGCAGCTCGCCGGCGGCTCGCTTGTCAACCAGCGTCTTCAGGATGTCTGGGTTTTCCACCAGCTCGAGGCGGGACAGGTTAGCGTCATCCGCGCCCTTTTTCATCTTGGATTCGGCCACGGTGGCCGGACGGTAATCGGCCACGGCCGCGGACATGATGACCACGTCGGCGTCCGCGGATTCGGCCAGCATGGCCCCCAGCATGTCCCGCGTCGAGGTCACCCGCACCACGCGGGCACCCGCCGGGACCGGCAGGTCCACTATGTTTCCGGCGACCAGGACGACCTCGGCGCCGCGCTGGCTGGCCAGCTCGGCCAGGGCAAAACCCTGGCGGCCGGAGGAACGATTGCCCAGGTAGCGCACCGGGTCTAGGTCCTCCTGGGTGCCGCCGGCGGAGATGACCACCTTCGTGCCCTGCCAGTCGGCGCTCGGCGCGTAGCCGGCCAGGGTCGTGCGGGTCAGCTCAGCGACCTGCGCGGGCTCCAGCAGGCGGCCGGCACCCGAGTCGGCGCCGGTCAGCCGGCCGTGCGCCGGGTAGAGAACCGTGACGCCGCGGCGGCGCAGGGTGGCCACGTTGTCCCGGGTCGCAGGGTGGTTCCACATCTCCGTGTGCATGGCGGGAGCCACGATCACCGGGCAGGTCGCTACCAAAACAGACGCGGTGAGCAGATCGTCGGCACGCCCGGCGGCCAGCCGCGCGATCAGATCCGCGGTGGCCGGGGCAATAACGATGGCGTCGGCCTGCTGGCCGAGCGCCACGTGCTGCACCTCGTCGACGGCTGTAAAAACCGAGGTGTCCACCGGATGGCCGGACAACGCCTCGAAGGTCGCGGCGCCGACGAATTTCAGCGCGTTCGGGGTCGGGATGACCCGCACGTCCGCGCCGTTTTCCTTCAGGTCGCGCACCAGGTGGCAGGCCTTGTACGCGGCGATGCCCCCGGCCACACCCACCAGGATGCGCGGGGTACGTGCCGCCGGCTGGCGGGCTTCTTGCTGCTCTTGTCCGTTCTGCTCAGTCACAGCACCTCATTGTACGCACCGGGCCCGCTCCCCTGGCGCTCTCCGGTGCCCAGAGCGCGCAAAAACCTCCCGGCGGGGCGGGATGCCCCGTCCGGGAGGTGTGCTACGCGGAACGCGAGTGGCTTAGTTGCCTTCCTCGTGGTCCAGCAAGCCCGCGTCGATCTCACGCAGGGCGATGGACAGCGGCTTTTCGCCAGCTTCCGGGGTGACCAGCGGGCCGACGAACTCGAACACGCTATCACCGTGGTTCTGGTAGTAGCTGTTGATCTGGCGAGCACGCTTCGCGGCGAAGATCACCAGAGCGTACTTCGAAGATACCTTGTCCAGCAGCTCATCGATCGGCGGAGCGGTGATGCCCTCGGGGGCATCGAAGACCGGCTCGGCCTTTACTGCCTCAGCGGTGTCATTGGTGGTCACGTTAGTCACATGCACCTTTTCGTTGAATTACGGATACTTGAATACTGACTCTAACCTTGCAGGATAGCACTGATGGCGGCGACCGCCTCTTCCAAGTCCTCGTTGACCACCACGTGGTCGAACTCGTCTTGGGCTGCTAGCTCCTGCCGCGCGGTTTCCAGCCTACGCTCGATAACGCCCTGCGGTTCCGTACCCCGGCCGGTCAGGCGGTCAACCAGAACATCCCACGACGGGGGCGCTAGGAAGACCAGCTGTGCCTCGGGCAGCGCCTGCTTGACGGCGCGGGCACCGGCCAGATCAACTTCGACCAAGACCGGCCGGCCTTCGGCCATCGCGTCCTTAACGGGCTGCGCTGGTGTACCCGACCGCTGGAGCCCGCCGTGGATCTCTGCCCACTCGAGCATCTCGCCGGAGTCGATACGTTCTTGGAACTGCTCCGGGGTGACGAAGAAATAGTCAACCCCGTCTTGCTCACCAGGACGGGGTTGGCGCGTCGTCATGGACACGCTGAAGTACAGCCCGTCCACTCCGGTGCGTAGGCGCGAAACCACCGTGGATTTACCCACTGCGGACGGCCCAGCCAGTACCACTAGCCGCCCGCGTTTGGTTGCACCAGACATGACGGACTTAGGAGGAGTAGCCGAAGCGCTCCAGCAGGGCGCGACGCTGGCGCTCACCCAGGCCGCGCAGGCGGCGGGTCTGAGCAATCTCCAGGTCTTCCATGATTTCCTTAGCTTTGACCTTGCCCACCTTCGGCAGTGCTTCCAGGAGAGCGGAGACCTTGGTCTTGCCAATGATCTCGTCGCTTTCTGCCTTGTCCAGAACTTCCTTCAGGTTGGTAGCGCCGCGCTTCAGATCAGCCTTCAGCTCAGCGCGAGCCTTGCGAGCCTCAGCAGCCTTAGCGAGGGCTTCCTTACGCTGCTCATCGGTCAACTTTGGAAGGGCCACAGGGTTTCCTCCGATTCGTTAGATTGATTTTGACGTCCAGTACATGAATACCAGATTCCGAAGCTAGTACCAGCGCATTACACGCAGGCACCCGCTCCGACTTCTGGCAATCCTAGCACTGCTAGTAAATCGATGCCGTTACCGGGCTTGGTGTCGCACACCGTTTCAGCACGTCATCGAAGTGCGGTTACTAAAATACCAGGTTAGGCCCGGGGCCGATAATCGGCCCGAGGCGCGCGCTAATCCCGGAAGTCCGCGGCTATGGAATCCACAGCTTTTCGCAGGTCATCTACCTTCGGGCCGCGCTCCAGGATGGCGCGCGAGACGTTCGCGAAGCCCAGTTCGCTGCGCCCGGCCACGATCGCGCGGACCTCTTTGGGGCCGGCCCCCTGGGCGCCCACGCCCGGCAGCAAGACTGGCCCATTGAGCTGGTCCAACTCCGGCGGCGTGTCCAAGGTTGCCCCGACCACCACGCCGATATCCCCAACCTGGCCGGGACGGGTTTCCGCGTTGCGCTCGGCGCAGATATCCACCACCGACTGGGCCACGGTGCGGCCGCTATCCGGTGCCTGGAGTCCCTGCAGGCGACGGGCCTCCGGGTTGGAGGTAGCCGCCAGCACGAAGATGCCCCGGCCGGTGGCCTGGGCCGCCGCAAAGGCCGGCTCCAGGGCGCCCACGCCCAGGTAGGGGCTCAGGGTGACCGCGTCGGCCCTTAGGGGCGAGTCCTCGCCCATCCAGGCGTCGGCGTAGCCGGCCATGGTGGAACCGATGTCGCCGCGCTTGGCGTCCGCCACGCTCAAGCAGCCGACCGCGCGCAGATCAGCCAAGGTCTCTTCCAGGGCCGCCAGGCCCGCGGAGCCGAAGCGCTCGTAGAAAGCCACCTGGGGCTTGACCAGCGCGGCCACCGGCGCGAAGGCCTCCACGCAGCGGCGGCTAAACTCCCGCACGCCGGCGGCGTCCACGCCCAGCCCCCACTGCTGAAGCAGGTAGGGGTGCGGGTCGATGCCGACGCACAGCCGGCCGCGCTGCTGGCCGGCCGCGACCAGCCGCTCGCCGCAGCCCGGCGCTCTCGTCCCGGGTTGCTGTTGGCTAGTTGTTGACTGGGGCATGCCTGAGCTCCTGCAGCGCGCGTACCTCGAAGTTGCCCTGGCGCTGCGCCTCGAGCGCCTGGACGCCGGCGGTCACGCCCTGGACGGTGTTAATCAGCGGCACGTCCACCTCGACGGCGGCGGCGCGGATCTCGTAGCCGTCGTGGCGGGAGCCGGAGGAACCGGCCGGGGTGTTGATGATGAGGTCGACCTCGCCGTCCAGGATGCGGTCCACGATGGATTTGCCCTCTGCCCCACCGCGGATGTCCGAGGACTTGAGCACGGACTCGCACTCGATGCCGTTGCGGCGCAGGATGGAGGCGGTCCCGGCGGTGGCCAGGATCTTGTATCCCATCGTCGACAGGCGGTGGATCGGGAAGATGAGCGTGCGCTTGTCGCGGTTGGCCACGGAGACGAAGACCGAGCCTTCCTTCGGCAGCTTGGCAAAGCCGGCGGTCTCCGCCTTGAAGTAGGCGGCGCCGAAGTTGTCGGCCAGGCCCATAACCTCGCCGGTGGACTTCATCTCCGGCGACAGCAAGGTATCCAGCATGGAACCGTCCGGGCGGCGGAAGCGGTTGAAAGGCAAGACTGCTTCCTTGACCGCCAGCGGGTGCTCCATCGGCAGCGCGCCGCCGTCATAGCTTTCCGGCAGCATGCCCTCGGAGCGCAGGTCGGCAATGGTCGCGCCCATCATGATGCGGGCAGCGGCCTTCGCCAGCTGCACGCCGGTCGCCTTGGACACGAACGGGACCGTGCGGGAGGCGCGCGGGTTGGCCTCGATGATGTAGAGCACGTCGTCCTTGAGCGCGTACTGGACGTTCATCAGGCCCTTGACCCCGATGCCCTCGGCGAGCTTGCGGGTCGATTCGCGGACCTTCTCGATGTCTTGCGGCCCCAGGGTCATCGGCGGCAGCGAGCAGGAGGAGTCGCCGGAGTGGATACCGGCTTCCTCGATGTGCTCCATGACGCCGCCCAGGTAGACCTCCTCGCCGTCGCACAGGGCGTCGACATCGATCTCGATGGCCGAGTCCAGGAAGCGGTCCACCAGCACCGGGTGGTCCTCGCTGAGCTCGGTGGCGCGTTCGATGTAGGACTCCAGGGAGGGCTCGTCGTAGACGATCTCCATGCCGCGCCCACCCAGCACGTAGGACGGGCGCACCAGCACCGGGTAGCTGATGTTGGCGGCGACTTCGCGGGCCTCCGCGAAGCTGGTGGCGGTGCCGAACTCCGGGGCCGGCAGCTCGGCGGCGGCCAGCACCTTGCCGAATTCACCGCGGTCCTCGGCCAGGTTGATGGCCTCCGGGGTGGTACCCACGACCGGCACCCCGGCTTCGACCAGGCGCTCAGCCAGACCCAGCGGGGTCTGTCCGCCGAGCTGAACGATAACGCCGGCGACGGTGCCGGAGACTGACTCGGCGTGGTAGATCTCCATGACGTCCTCGAACGTCAGCGGCTCGAAGTAGAGGCGATCAGCGGTGTCGTAGTCCGTGGAGACGGTCTCCGGGTTGCAGTTGACCATGACGGTTTCGTAGCCCTGGCGCGACAGCTCCAGAGCGGCGTGCACGCAGGAGTAGTCGAACTCGATGCCCTGGCCGATGCGGTTCGGGCCGGAGCCCAAGATGATGACCTTTTCGCGCTCGCGCTGCTCGGCCACCTCGGACTCGGCGTCCGGGTCCAGCTCGTAGGACGAGTAGTGGTACGGGGTCTGGGCCTCGAACTCGCCGGCGCAGGTATCCACGGTCTTGTAGACCGGGCGGATCCCCAGCGACCAGCGCAGGGAGCGCACGCCATCCTCGCCGGCGAACTCGGTGCGCAGCGCGGCAATCTGGGCGTCGGACAGGCCCAAGTACTTGGCCTCGCGCAGCAGGTCGGCGTCCAGGACCGGGGCCTCCAGCAGCTTGGTACGGAAGGTCACCAGCGCCTGCAGCTCGGCCAGGAACCACGGGTCGATGCCGGAGGCCTCGTGGACCTCGTCCACGGTAGCGCCCAGGCGCAGGGCCAGCTCGGCGTCGTACATGCGGCCCTCGGTCGGGGTGCGCAGGTCGTCCAGGACGGCGTTCTTGTCGGTGGCACGCTCGCCGGCGAAGAACTCGTCGTCGGTGGTCCAGAAGCCCGCGGGCTTGTTCTCGAGCGAGCGCATGACCTTGTTCAGGCCGGCGATGTAATTGCGGCCAATGCCCATGGCCTCGCCCACGGACTTCATGGTGGTGGTCAGGGTGTCGTCGGCGCCCGGGAACTTCTCGAAGGCAAAGCGCGGGGCCTTGACGATGACGTAGTCCAGGGTCGGCTCGAAGGCCGCCGGGGTCACGCCGGTGATGTCGTTGGTGACCTCGTCCAGGGTGTAGCCGATGGCCAGCTTCGCGGCCAGCTTGGCGATCGGGAAGCCGGTGGCCTTCGACGCCAGCGCGGAGGAACGCGACACTCGCGGGTTCATCTCGATGACGATGATGCGGCCGTCCTCCGGGTTCACGGCGAACTGGATGTTGCAGCCGCCGGTGTCCACACCCACGGCGCGGATGATAGAAATACCCAGGTCGCGCATCTTCTGGTACTCGCGGTCGGTCAGGGTCAGCGCCGGGGCCACGGTGACCGAGTCGCCGGTGTGCACGCCCAGGGCGTCGACGTTTTCGATGGAGGCGATGACCACGACGTTGTCGTCGCCGTCGCGCATGAGCTCGAGCTCGAATTCCTTCCAGCCGAGGATCGACTCCTCGATGAGCACGTTGGCCTCCGGGGAGGCGGCCAGGCCGCCGCCGGCGATACGGTCCAGGTCCTCGTAGCTAAAGGCCAGGCCGGAGCCCAGGCCGCCCATTGTAAACGACGGGCGGACGACGACGGGCAGGCCCAGCTTCTCGACGGTGGCGTGGACCTCGTCCATGTTGTAGCAGACCGCCGAGCGGGCGGACTCGCCGCCGACGGAGGCCACGATGTCCTTGAATTTCTGGCGGTCCTCGCCGCGCTCGATGGCGTCGATGTCGGCGCCGATGAGCTCGATGTCGTATTTGTCCAGGATGCCCAGGCGATCCAGCTGGATGGCCGCGTTCAGGGCGGTCTGGCCGCCCAGGGTGGCCAGCACGGCGTCGATCCGGTGGCCCTCCTCAATCTCCTTGACGATGATCTTCTCGATGAACTCCGGCTCGATGGGCTCGACGTAGGTATGGTCGGCGAATTCCGGGTCCGTCATGATGGTGGCCGGGTTGGAGTTGACCAGGGTTACCCGCAGGCCTTCTTCCTTGAGTACGCGGCAGGCCTGGGTGCCGGAATAGTCGAACTCGCAGGCTTGGCCGATGACGATGGGTCCGGAGCCAATGACCAGGACGTGGTTAATATCGTTGCGCTTTGGCATGGTCTCTTTACAATCCTTCCTGGTCTTTACTTGTTGTCTGCACGCTGGCTGAGCAGCTCGATAAACTGGTCAAACAGCGGGTTGGCGTCGTGGGGGCCGGCGGCGGATTCCGGGTGGTACTGCACGGAATAAGCCTTGCCACTCTTCAGCGCCACGCCCTCGACAGTGCCGTCATTGAGGCAGGTGTGGGTGATGATGGCCGGCCCAAAGTCCGACTCGAACTCCCCGCCCGGCTTTCCAGTCGGGTTTTCCAGCGCGAAGCCGTGGTTCTGGGAGGTGATGTCGATCTTGCCGGTCAGGTGGTTTTGCACCGGGACGTTGATGCCACGGTGGCCGAACTTCATCTTGTAGGTGCTCAGGCCCAGCGCGCGGCCGAGCAGCTGGTTACCGAAGCAGATGCCGAAGAGCGGGTAGCCGGCGGACAGGATGTCGCGGACGATGCCGACCATCTCGTCGGCCGTGGCCGGGTCGCCCGGCCCGTTGGAGATGAATACCCCGTCCGGCTGGTACTGCTCGATCTCCTTGAGCGGGGTGCCCGAGGGCACGACGACGGTCTCGATGCCGCGGCGGGCGAAGTGGCGCGGGGTGGCGGACTTAATCCCCATGTCGTAAGCGACGACGGTGTAGCGCTTTTGCCCTTCCGCTTCGATGGTATACGGCGCGTCGGTGGTCACCTCGCCGGACAGGTCGGCGCCTTCCATGGCCTCTTGGCCCTTGACCTCGGCGAGCAGCTCCTCGACGTCGCGCTCGGCGGCCTCACCACTGAAGATGCCGGCGGCGATGGAGCCGTAGTTGCGCAGGTGGCGGACCAGGGAACGGGTATCCACGCCGCGGATGCCGATGATGTTCTGGGCTTCCATCTCTTCCGGCAGGCTGCGTTCGGCGCGCCAGTTGGACACGCGGTGAGCCAGGTCGCGGATGACCAGGCCGGCAACCCAGATGCGGTTGCCGCGGGACTCGTTGTCCTCGTCGTTCCAGCCGGTGTTGCCGATCTGCGGGGCTGTCGTCACCACGATCTGGCGGTGGTAGGACGGGTCCGTCATGGTCTCCTGGTAGCCGGTCATGCCGGTGGTAAAGACGGCCTCACCGAGGGTGGTTCCGGTGGCGCCGAAACCAAAGCCGCGGAACGTACGACCGTCTGCCAAGACCAGGATGGCCGGCGTGGAGGTATGGGCGGAGTCAGTCATGAATGTGCCTTTCGCTGACTAGTAAATCTTGAGAAGTATTATATGCGGTCTTATGTATTTCTTCCACGACTGACTTTAGTCGTCAGCCCCGCGGGAGTACGTCACCGCGCCACGCAGAATGGTGTGGGTAACCTGCGCGTTGAATTCCTCCCCCTCATAGGGGTTATTCCGCGCCTTGGAGGCCAGCCGCGTCGAGTCCGAATTCCACGGGCTGTTCGGGTCCACCAGCGCCAGGTTGGCGGGCTCGCCCACCGCGATCGGACGCCCCTGGCCCGGCAGGCGGGTAATCTCCGCCGGGCGCTCGGACATCACGCGGGCGACGAAGCGCCAGTCGGCCAAGCCGGAAGCGACAAAGATCTTGGCGATAATCGCGAGCGAGGACTCCAGGCCGAGCATGCCCGGCTTGGCGTTTTCGAACTCCACGCACTTGTCTTCGGCGCCGTGCGGCGCGTGGTCGGTGGCCACGCAGTCGATGACCCCGTCCAGCAGCGCTTGGCGCAGTGCCTGCGTGTCGTGCTCCTCACGCAGCGGCGGGTTGACGCGGAAGACACCGTCATAGGTGTGCAGCTTGTCGTCGGTCAGCAGAAGGTGGTGCGGGGTCACCTCGGCAGTCAGGGGGATGTCCTGGGACTTCGCCCACTTGAGCAGTTCCACCGTGCCGGTGGTCGAGGCGTGGCAGATGTGCACGCGGTTGCCGTAGTCGCGGGCCAGCAGGGCGTCGCGGGCCACGATCGATTCCTCGGCGACCCGCGGCCAGCCGGTCAGGCCCAGCTTGGCGGCGGTCTCACCTTCGTGCGCCACTGCCCCGTCGGTCAACCGCGGCTCCTCGGCGTGCTGGGCCAGCAGGACGTCCAGACCCTTGGCGTATTCCAGGGCGCGGCGCATCAGCTGCGGATCGGCCACGCACTTGCCGTCGTCGGAGAACATCCGCACCTTGGCGTCGCTGCGGACCATCATGCCGAACTCGGTGAGCGTCTTGCCCTCGAGCCCCTTGGTGATAGAGCCCACCGGGTGCACGTCGCAGGTGCCGATGCGCTGGGCTTTGGCCCAGATGGACTCCGCGATGACCGGCTGGTCCGTGACCGGGTTGGTATTGGCCATGGTGAACACGGCAGTGAACCCGCCCTTGGCGGCGGCCTGGGAACCGGTCTCGATGGTCTCGGTGTCCTCGCGGCCTGGCTCGCGCAGGTGGACATGCATGTCCACCAGGCCTGGCAGGAGCACGTTGCCCGCGCCGTCGATGACCTCGGCCTGCTGGGCATCGTCCCCGGCCAGCTGGTCGGCCAGCCCCGCGCCGATCTCGGCGATGACGCCGTCGCGAACCAAGACGTCGACCGGGTCTCCCTCGCCGTAGGGGCGGACGTTGGTGATAAGCAACGGGCGCTGCGGCGCCGGGTGGTTGGCGCCGGTAGCCGGGAATTGAGAAGTGTTGGTCATGAGTATTTTCTCCTATTCCGCCGAGCTTTCGCCGCCGGCGAGCAAAGTGAACAAGACTGCCATGCGCAGGTGCACGCCGTTGCTGACCTGCTGCAGAACGGCGGTGTTGTCGTAATCAGCCACCTGGTAGTTAATTTCCATGCCGCGGAGCATCGGGCCCGGGTGCATGATGATGGCGTCCTTTTTCATCTGGGCCGCGCGCTGCGGCGACAGGCCGTAGAGGTTCGCATATTCCCGGTGCGACGGGAAGAAGCCGCCGTGCATGCGCTCGGCCTGCACGCGCAGCATCATGACCACGTCGGCATCGGCCAGCTCGGCGTCGAAGTCGTAGGCCACGCGCACCGGCCAGTTTTCCACGCCGTTCGGCAGCAGGGTGGCCGGGGCGACCAGGGTAACTTCCGCGCCGAGCTTGGTCAGCAGTTCCACGTTGGAGCGCACCACACGCGAGTGCAGGCAGTCGCCCACGATCTTCACGCGCAGACCGGAGAAATTCCCGCCGGTAATGCCCAAACGCTGGCGCATGGTCACCGCATCCAGCAGAGCCTGGGTCGGGTGCTGGTGCGCGCCGTCGCCGGCATTGATGACCGACGGGCCGTTACCGTCCGGGGCCACCCAGCGGGCCAGCTGCTGCGGCGCACCCGAGGACGGGTGGCGGATGATGATGGCGTCCGCGCCGATGGCGGCCAGGGTCAGGCCGGTATCGCGCAGGGACTCACCCTTCTTCACCGAGGACGTCGAGGCCGACAGGTTGATGACGTCGGCCGACATCCACTTGCCGGCGGTCTCAAACGACGAGCGGGTACGCGTGGAGTTCTCGTAGAACAGGGTGTAGATGGTCCGTCCGCGCAAGGTCGGCAGCTTCTTGACCTCGCGGCCGTCGAGGACCTCTTTGAAACGGTCTGCCTCGTCCAGAAGTGCCACCAGGTCGGTCGCGCTGACGTCGGCAATATCGAGTAGGTGCTTCATGACTAATCCTCCCGGTTGACGCGGGTCAGCACGACCGCGTCGCGGTCATCAAGGTCGCGGCTGTAGACGGCAATGTCCTCGTCGCGCGAGGTGGGGATGTTCTTGCCCACGTAGTCGGCGCGGATCGGGACTTCGCGGTGCCCGCGGTCGACCAGGCACGCCAGCTGGATAATGCGGGGGCGCCCCACATCGGACAGGGCGTCTAGGGCGGCGCGGATGGTGCGCCCGGAAAACAGGACGTCGTCGACTAGGATGAGGGTCGTGCCGTCGATGCCGCCGCCGGGGATCCGGGTCGGCTGCAGGGCGCGGTGCGGTTTGGAACGCAAATCGTCGCGGTAGAGGGTGATATCCAGGGAGCCGCACGGCACGGTCACCCCGGCGAATTCTTCGATCTTTTCTGCTAGCCGGTGGGCCAACGGCACACCACCGGAAGGGATACCCAGCAGGACGACTGGGTTCGCGTCGGCCTCATCAAGGGCCGTCTTTTCAATGATTTGGTGCGCGATGCGTGCGACAGTGCGCGCGACGTCGTCTGAGCTCAGCAGCTCAGTGGACTCCGCGGAGGTGTCGGTACCACTCATCGTGACCTCCTTCCCCGCCTCACGGTGCGGTCTTTAAAGGATGTCGAATAAGGGTCAGATGAAATTATTCACGTAGCCGGGTACGCAGCGTTGCCGGCCCCGCTCGTGCTAAGGCGAATCTTAGCAGCCCCGGTACCCCGATTGCACCCCTGCGCGTAGCTGAAACACATCCTCCCCCGAACTCGGGGGCGGGCCGAGCGCGCGGCTGGCCAAAACTGGGACAATAGTTGGTTACACTCCACCGAATACCCGGACTTTTTAAAGGAGTTCTTCAACACCGTGACATTCCAGGCACAGCACGTCATCCCCGCCGACCGCGAGCAGGTATGGGAGTGGCACACCCGCCTCGGCGCCGTGAGCCGCCTGACCCCGCCCTTCCTCCCCATGGCCCCTCAGGAGCAGGCCCGCAGCCTGGCCGACGGCACCACCGTGTTTTCCCTGCCCGCCGGCCTCAAGTGGGTCGCCCGCCACGACTTGTCCCGGTACCGCCGCGGGGTGTCCTTCAGCGACGTGTGCGTCTCCGCCCCACTCAAGCGGCTGGCCTCGTGGCGCCACGACCACCACTTTGCCGATCACGCCGACGGCACGCTGATCACGGACACGGTGGACACCCGCATCCCCTCTAGCGCGCTGGAGGCCTCTTTCGCCTACCGGCAGCACAAGCTGATTGGGGACTTCGAGTTCATCAACCAGCTGCGCGACCAGGGCATTAACATCCTGACCCCCGAGGCTCGGCCTTTGACCGTGGCGATTACCGGCTCGCGCGGCTCCGTCGGCCGAGCGCTTTCCGCAGAGCTGACCACGCTGGGCCACCGCGTCATCCAACTGGTCCGTTCGGAGGCCAAGGACGGCCAGCGCACCTGGAACCCGAACTCGCCGTCGCGCAACCTGCTCGACGACGTCGACGTGCTGGTCCACTTAGCCGGCGAGCCCATCTTCGGTCGCTTCAACGACAAGCACAAGCAGGAAATCCGCGACTCCCGCGTGGGGCCCACCCGCAAGCTGGCCCAGCTGGTGGCCGCTAGCCCAGATACCGAAACCTTCGTCTGCGCCTCCGCCATCGGCTATTACGGCAACGACCGCGGCGACGAGGTGCTTACCGAGGACTCCGCCTCCGGCGACGGCTTCCTGGCCGAGGTGGTCCGCGACTGGGAGGCCGCCACCGCCGAGGCCCGTGAGGCCGGAAAGCGCGTGGTCAACATCCGCACCGGTATCGCCCTGACCGGGGCTAGCGGCCTGCTGCCGCTGCTGCGGGCGCTGTTTTCCACCGGCCTGGGTGGCTCCTTCGGCGACGGGGATTTCTGGTTCTCCTGGGTCGCCTTTGACGACCTATGCGATATCTACACCCGCGCCATCTTCGACACCGCCCTGTCTGGGCCCGTAAACGCGGCCTCCACTGCCCCGGTGCTCAACCGGGAAATGACTCAGATCCTGGCCGAACAGCTCAAGCGCCCGGCGGCCATTCCCATCCCCGCCCTCGGCCCGGCCCTGCTGCTGGGCAAGGAAGGCGCCCAGGAACTAGCCCTGGCCGACCAGCGCGTGGCCCCGGCCAAGCTGCAACGTCGCGGGCACGTCATGCGCTTTGACACCATCCAGGACACCTTCGCCCACGAGCTAGGCAACCAGCGCCTCTGGCAGCCTGCAGACGCGAACTAGCCGCCCGCGCCCCACGCCGGATTGCTCTCCGTTATGCTGGATGGACGGGTTACCCGCCGAAGGCCTCGGTAGGTAACGAATGATATTCGACCCCCTTTAAGCTACAAGTTTGGATTTTGTCCCAGTGACTGATGAACAACCCCAATTGCACCCGGACACCCCAGTGGAGCCGGTGACCCTCGCCCGCGTCGCGGAGATCTTCGACGCCGAAAAGCTGCAGTACCGGATGGAAAACCAGCCGGTCAGCGACGAGGAGACCATCGACATCCTGCGGACCGGTTTTTCTAACGCCGCCATCGCCATGCAGGTGCGGGAAAACACCCTCATTCTGGATTCGGTGTGGCGCGGCGACGTGCCGGCCTCCGAGGGCCCGAAGGTCTTGGCCCAGCTCAACCAGTGGAACACCGAGCACTTCGCCCCGACCCTGCGGTTCTTTGAGACCGGCGAGGGAAGCTTGGCCGTCTCCGCCGTGCGCGAGCTCAACATCAGCCAGGGCCTGTCCCGCAACCAGGTCGGCGCCTTCGTGATGTCCACCCTGGACGCCGTCGTACAGTCGTTTACCTGGCTGGAACAGCAGTACCCGGAACTCGTGACTTGGGAGGAGCACAATGACTAACCAGAATCCGACCGACACCGCCCTGCCGGAGGTCACCCTGGACCGCGTCATCGAGGCGATGCGCACTTTCGAGATCGAGCTGGAAAAGATCGAGGGCCGTAACGACGCCGCCACGGCCAACCTCAACGGCCTGCCGTGCATGTTCGCGGTGCTGGACTCCGTGGTTATCGTGCGCTGCGACGTGGCTACCGACGCCTCCTTCTCCCAGGCCGACGCCGGGCTCTTCCTGGCGGCCAACCAGATCAACTCGGTCTCCTTCGGCGCCCGCGTGGCCATCGCCGAGCACGAGGACATGCTCATCGTGCGTTCCGAGCGCGACCTGCCGGTGGCCGCCGGCGCGACCGACGGCCAGCTGACCGCCGCGCTCCAGGCCGCCGTCGACGGCGTCATCGGCGCGCAGAACGCCATGGTCTCCGCCGCCGAGGAAATGGCCAAAAAAGGCTCCGAGACCGCCCAGGAAGCCGGCGGCGAAAACTAAAAGCCCAGACAGCACAAAAGCTGGCTGCCCTCCTTATCCAACCTCGCGCACTAGCGCGGGTGGGTGGGAAGGCAGCCAACTTTTTGGATCTCGGAGCACCAGCCGGGGGCCGGCATGGGCCGGCACCGCGGGACCGCGGCTACTCGGCCGGCGAGTCCTTCTCCCCTTCCGGGGTGCCCGCAGCCTCAGCCTCGTCGGGCTCGGGCTCGGGTGCCGCCGGCGCAGCGTCACAGGTCTCGGCAGCGGCCGGCGCCGTGACTTCGGTGACGTCGGCGGTGCTCGTTGCATCTTCGTCGGCTCCGGCGGCGAGGTCTTGCTCGGCGGTCATCGGGCTGCCGGTGCGGCGGGACTGCGCGATGTCGTCGAGGACGGCGTTGATGTACGGGGCGGCCTTGATGTGAGAGTATTCGCTGGCCAGCTCCACGCCTTCGGTCACCGCGGTAGCCAGCGGCACCTCCGGGTTGAACAGCAGCTCCCAGGTGGATACACGCAGGATGGCGCGCTCGACGGGAGGCAGCCGGTCCAAGCGCCAATCATCGGCGAGGTAGCGGGCGATCGCGTCGTCGATATCGTCCAGCTCTTCGGCCACGCCCTGAACGATTTCTGCGGTGTAGTCCGCGATCGGCGCAACGCCGTGCTCGCCTTCCAGGGCTAGGCCCTTTCGCTCCTCCACGATCGCCACCGGATCGATGTCGCGGTTTTCTGCCTCGTAGAGGATGTCGGCGGCACGCCGCCGTGCCCGGTACCGCGCGCCGTGGCGACGATTACGGGACACACGCTCGGGAGACGAGCTGTGCTGCTCGGTATTTTCTTCCGTCACTGGGTCCTTCTTTGAATCTTGCTGCACGCTAGTTGCTGACGCGGGACAGGTACTCGCCCGTCCGGGTGTCAACCTTGAGCACGTTGCCGGTCTCGATGAACAACGGGACCTGGATCTCCGCGCCGGTCTCCAGGGTGGCCGGTTTGGTGCCGCCGTTGGAGCGGTCGCCCTGCAGGCCCGGATCGGTATGCTCGACCTTCAGGTCAACGTTGATCGGCAGCTCGGCGAACAGCGGCTCGCCCTCGTGGAAGGAGACCTGCACGCGCATGTTTTCCAGCAGGAACTTGGCGGCGTCGCCGAACTTGTCCGGGCTCAGCTCGACCTGCTCGAAGTCCTTGTCGTCCATCACGACGTAGTTGCTGCCGTCGTGGTACAGGTAGGTCATGTCACGGCGGTCCACCGTCGCGGTCTCGACCTTGGCGCCGGCGTTCCATGTCTTATCCGTGACCTTGCCCGAGACAACGTCCTTGAGCTTGGTGCGCACGAAGGCAGGGCCCTTGCCCGGCTTGACGTGCTGGAACTCAATAATCTGCTGGAGCTTATTGTCAATCTTTAGAACAAGACCGTTCTTGAATGCGGTGGTATCAGCCACGAATCAATCTCCCGAAGTCTGTTGGATTAAAAGTTACGTCTTGCCAGTTTACTATCCCTGCCGGAATGCGTGTAAAACCGGCGCCCACTTTTTGTGGTGGGCAACCGGCGGCAACGCCCCCGAGCGGTGAGTGCGTCCGCACCGGCGGTGCGCTCGAGGGACCTGGGGCAGGCGCTAGAAGGACCGCAGTTCCTTCGGCGAGCGGGTGATGATAGTCGGGGCGCCGTCGGTGATGATGAGGGTGTCCTCGATCCGGACGCCGCCCTTGCCGGGCACGTAGACGCCCGGCTCAATGGTCAGCGTCATGCCGGCGGCCAGGGTGCCCTTGGCGTTGCGGGCGGCCGCGGGGGCCTCGTGGACGAGCAGGCCCACGCCGTGACCGGTCGAGTGGACGAAGTACTCCCCGTAGCCGGCCTCCTCGATGACGTCGCGGCAGGCCTTGTCCACGTCCGCGAGTGCGGTGCCCGGGGTTGCCGCGGCCACGCCAGCCTCCTGGGCGCGCTGGACCACGTCGTAGATCTCCCGGGCGGACTCGTCCGGTTCACCGATGACGACGGTGCGCGTCATGTCGGAGTTGAAGCCGCGCAGGTGGGCGCCGAAGTCGATGGTGACCAGGTCGCCGTCTTCCAGCACGCGGTCGTCGGCGCCGTGGTGCGGCAGCGCGGAATTCGGGCCGGAGGCCACGATGGTGTCGAAGCTGGTACGCTCCGCGCCGGCCGCGCGCATCCGGTATTCCAGGTCGGCCGCGATCTGGCGCTCGGTGCGGCCCGCACGGACCTCGCCGGCGGCCAGCATCGCCTCGAAGGCATCGGTAGCCAGCTGCGCCAGGGAGTCCAGGCGTTCCAGCTCGAGCGGATCCTTGTAGAGGCGGATCTCCTCAATCACGCCGGAGATCGGCACCAGGGTCACGTCCTCCGAGCAGGCCTTCTCGAGTGCCGCGTGCTGGTTGACCGAGACCGTGTCCGCTTCGAAGCCGACCCGCAGCGGCCCCTGCCCTTCCAGGGTCTTGAGCAGGGCCGTGCCGACGCCACGCTCGATAATCGGCTCAATGTCGGGCACTTCCTGCTTGATCTGGGTGGTGTACCGCCCGTCGGTGGCAATGGCGGCGGAGAGGTCCTTCCGCAGCAGCAGCGCGCCGTTCGAGCCGGAGAAATTCGACAGGTAGCGCACGTGAATCAGGTCGGTGACCAAAATCGCGTCGATGCGCTGCCCCGCCAGCTGCGCCGCTAGCTTCCGGCGCCGGTCGCTGAAGCGAGTATCTGCCAAAGCCATGGTTAATCCTTTCCGCTGAGCAAAATGCACTAAAGGCAGGCTCTAAAAGCCCACCGCGTAGGACACCCATTCTAGCCGGTGTCCGCAGACACGGTAACCGTTTTCACACCAGGATGAATGCGCGGGCCGGCAAGGCTTAGGAAGAGGCGGCGAAGTACTCCAGGGCGGCGAGGTAGCCGACCGGGCCCAGTCCGGCTATAACGCCGCGGGCGATGGCCGACAGGTAGGAGTGCTGCCGGAATTCTTCCCGGGCGTGCACGTTGGACAGGTGGACCTCGACGAAGCCCGCGCCGTCGGCGATTTCCGCCAGGGCGTCGCGGATGGCCACGGAGGTGTGGGTAAAGGCCCCGGGGTTGATGATCACACCCGCGCCGGCGTCGGCGGCGGCGTGGACGCGGTCGATGATTTCGCCCTCGTGGTTGGACTGGAAGAAGTCCAGCTCCAGCTCGGCGCCCTCCGCGCGGAGCTTCTCCCCGCGCTGACGGATAATCTCCTCGATGTCGTGCAGGGTGGTGGTGCCGTAGACGTCCGGCTGGCGCTTGCCCAGCCGGTTCAGGTTAGGCCCGTTGATGATAACTACCTGCATTAGCTGCTCACCTTCTCAAATGCTTGGCGCAATTCCTCGTCGCTCGGGCCCTCGAAGCGGGTGGTAGCCCCCACCGCGGTCAAGGCCACGAAGCGGATTTTACCGTTGCGGTTCTTCTTGTCGTGGCGCATGGCCGCGTACAGCTCGGGCCACTGGCCGTCGCGGTAGGCAACCGGCAGGCCGACGGAAGTGAGGACGTCGCGGTGCAGCTCGACCACGTGGGCGTCGATGAGCCCGCGGGCCTCGGCCAGGTAGGCCACGAACATCATGCCCACGGCCACGGCGTTGCCGTGGCGCCAGGAGTAGTCCTCCGCGCGCTCGATGGCGTGTCCGAAGGTGTGCCCGTAGTTCAGGGTTTCCCGCAGGCCGGACTCCTTGAGGTCCTCGCCCACCACGCGAGCCTTGACGGCCACCGAACGGGCGATGAGCTCCGGCAGGGCAACGTCCGGGTCCAGGCAGGCGGCCGGATCGCGGCGGTAGAGCTCGATGATCTCCGGGTCGTGGATGAAGCCGGTCTTGATGATTTCCGCCGAGCCGGCCACCATCTCTGCTTCCGGGAGGCTGCGCAGCACCTCGATGTCCGCGAAGACGGCCAGCGGCTCGTGGAAGGAGCCGACCAGGTTCTTGCCGGCCGCGGTGTTGATGCCGGTCTTGCCGCCGACTGCGGCGTCCACCATGGCCAGCAGGGTCGTCGGCACCTGCACCACGCGGATGCCGCGCATCCAGGTCGCCGCGACGAAGCCCGCCAGATCCGTGGTCGCGCCGCCACCGAAACCGACGATGAGGTCCTGCCGGCCGAAGCTGGCCGCGCCGAGCTTGTCCCAGAGCTCGCTGACCACGCTGAGCTGCTTGGCTCGCTCGGCGTCCGGCAGGAGCCACACGTGGCAGCGCACTCCGGCTGCCTCCGCGGCATCGGCCAGGCGGCGGGCGGAAGCGCTCAAGACCTCCGGGCAGAGGATAGCTACCTGCGCTGCCCCGGAGTCGCGGATGGTCTCCACGATGGCCGGGGCCAGCCCGTGACCAATGTGGACGTGGTATGGGGCCGGACCGTTGACCGGGATGACGGACATGGGCTTCTCCTCGACAAAATTAGGGGGTGGGGTGTGGCGGTTAGGGGTGATCTTCCTACAGTGTCTCCAAGAAGCCGAGGATATCCCCGACCACCTGCTGCGGGCCGCGCCCGTCGGTGCGGGCGCGGTAGTCGGCGACCTCGCGGTAGAAATCTGCGCGCTGGTCCAGTAGCTCTTGGTAGCGCGCGAGCGGATCCGCGGACTGCAGGACCGGGCGGGAATTGCTGCTGGAGGTGCGGCGCACGCCCTCCTCAGCGCTGACTTCCACCCAAATGACGGTGTGGCGCTCCAAAAGGTCCCGGGTCGTCGCGCTGACCACGGCTCCCCCGCCGAGGCTGACCACGCCGCCGGCCGACAGGGCCTCGGCCACGTGCTTTTCTTCCTCCTGGCGGAAGGCTTCCTCGCCCAGCTCGGCGAAAACCTCGCCGCAGGGCTTGCCGTGGGCGGCCTCGATCAGCTGATCCGAGTCGACCAGCCCCACGTTCAGGGCCCGGGCGAGCCGGCGCCCGATGGTGGATTTACCGGCGCCGGGCGGCCCCACCAGCACCGCCACCGGTCGCGGAGCTCCCGTCGCTAGAGGAGGTACGGTCATCGTAGTCCTGGCCTTTCCACTGCTCTTAGTCGTTATGCTTCAGGCTAATCCTGCGGGAAGCTCAAGCGCTCGGCAACATAGTCCTGGTACGCGGCGATGTTGCGCTTGGTCTCCGCCAGGCTGTCGCCACCGAACTTCTCCAGCACAGCGCGGGCGACGACGAGTGTCACCATGGCCTCGGCCACCACGCCGGCGGCGGGCACGGCGCACACGTCGGAGCGCTGGTGGATAGCGGTCGCGGCGGAACCGTCGGCCATGTCCACGGTCTTCAGCGCGCGCGGCACGGTAGAAATCGGCTTCATGGCCGCCCGCACCCGCAGCTGTTGCCCGTTGGTCATGCCACCTTCGAGACCGCCCGCGCGGTTGCTCAGCCGGTCGACGCCGTCGTCGGTGCGCACCATCTCATCGTGCGCTGCGGAGCCACGGCGGCGGGCCTCAGCGAAGCCGTCGCCGATCTCCACGCCCTTGATGGCCTGGATGCCCATCAGCGCGGCCGCCAGCTGGGCGTCGAGGCGATCCTCGCTGTTGATGTGCGAGCCCAAGCCGATGGGCAGGCCGTCGACGACGACCTCCACGACGCCGCCTAAGGTGTCGCCCTGCTTCTTGGCGGTCTCGATCTCGGTGACCATGCTCTCCTCGGCGGCCTTGTCGAAGGAACGCACCGGGGAGGCATCGATAGCCGCGAGATCCGACGGCGCCGGGGCCGGGCCTTCGTAAGGATCGGAGGCGCCAATGGAGATGACGTGGGAGATGACCTCCACGCCAAGGGTCTCTCGCAGGAAGTTGCGGGCGAAGGTGGCCGCGGCCACGCGGGCGGCGGTCTCCCGGGCAGAGGAACGCTCCAGGATCGGGCGGGCCTCGGCGTGGTCGTACTTGACCATGCCGGCAAAGTCCGCGTGCCCCGGGCGCGGGCGGGTCAGCGCCGCGCCGCGGCCTGACTGCATGGCTTCTGCGACCTGCGCGTCGTCCATATCCAGCGGGTCCGGGCTCATCACGGTGGTCCACTTCGGCCACTCGGTGTTGCCGATCATCACCGCGATCGGGCTGCCCAAGGTCTTGCCGTGGCGGACGCCGGCAAGCAGGGTGAGCTCATCGGCCTCGAATTTCATTCGGGCGCCGCGGCCGTAGCCCAGCCTCCTCCGCGATAATTGCTGCGCAATCTCGTCCTTAGTAATCGGAACCCCGGCCGGCAGGTGCTCAAGCAGCGCGATGAGCGCCTGCCCGTGGGATTCTCCCGCAGTTGTCCAACGAAGCATGGCTGTCATTATTTCACGCCGGCCCTGTGAAGTGGTGCATCCGTCTACATTATGGGGGTAGCCACCCACCTGCCGGCCGCCACCACGGCGGCGGCAAAGAGCATGGCCGGCCCATGCGGAACGCCCCTGCGGCCGGCGTTCCGGTCGCGGCCGGCCGCGGTGCATAATAATCCGGCCGCCAGGGTCACCAGCCCAGCGATGACCATCGCGGCGAGTACCCCGGCCACCCCAGCAAGGGCGGCGCAGCCCACCCCGAGCGGGACCGCGAGCTTGATGTCCCCGCCGCCTAGGCGCCCGGCCGGGCCGGGCAGCAGCGCCTGAGCGAGGTAGACACCCGGCCAGACGAGCCCCACGGCCCAGGAAGGGTGCTGGAACAACGCGAGGACTGCTAGAACCCCGGCGGGCAGCGTCAGCCAGTCGGGCAGGCGCCGGGAGCTAAGGTCCCACCAGCACAGCGCCGCAGCCCAGGCGACCAGCAGCCCAAGGCCCGCGGCACAGGCCGCGATAGGCAGCTCTTGCCCCGTGTACTCGAAAGGCGCGGTGTGCACCATGCGCTAAATCTCCCCCTCCCTCACCCCACAGCTTGTCCCTCTTGGGGCCAGCTTAAGCGATCGGGCGCGGGCCTGCCCGGGATGAGCCCGCGGGCTAGCTGCGCTTGGCGCGGTTTACCACCGGACTTTGGCGGGCGGCCAGGGCGTTGTTGAGCGCGGTAATCATCTCTTCTTGCGGGGCGGGCTGGCCCGTGAACTGCTCGAACTGGCTGAAGGCCTGGTGGGCCAGCATGATATGCCCGTTGACCGTCGCGTAGCCGTTGGCCGCGGCGGCCACGGTCAGCGGCGTGGGCCAGGGCTCGTAGATGACGTCCAGCACCGGCGCGTGCGCGAGATCCAGCAGGTGGTCTTCCAGCGCCGCTGAGGGAACCGTGGAGACGATGACCCCGGTGTTCAGGGTTAGCTGCTCCAGGTCGATGTGAAAGTCCGTGGTACGCAAATCGAGGCCGAGCTCGCGGGCCAGCGGCTCGAGCTCGGCCCGGCGGTCGGAGCGGTTGAGCACAGTGACGGTGTCCACCCCGCGCTGGGCCAGCGCCCACAGCGCGGGGCGCGCGGTGCCGCCGGCGCCGATCACCACGGCCTCGCCGACCTCCTGGTCCCCCAGCAAGCGCTGCAGCGCGCCCACAACTCCCTCGGTGTCGGTGTTGTCAGCCCGCCAGCGACCGCCGTCGAGCGGCACCAGAGTATTCGCCGAGCCGAGCAGTCGCGCCCGGTCGGTGACCTCGTCGGCAACCTCCACCGCGGCGAACTTGCCCGGCATGGTCACGGAGAAGCCGCGCACGTCGGCGGCGGCCTCGCGCACCAATCCGGGCAGCTGCTCGGCGGTGCACTCCTGCCGGCTGTATTCCCAGTCCTCCAGACCGAGGGCGGCGTAGCCGGCGTTGTGCAGCACCGGGGAGAGCGAATGATCGATGGGCGAACCCAATACCGCCGCGCGTGGCATGACCGAGGCCTCCTAGCTTTCTAGGTTTATAGCGTTCTAGTTTTCGGCCTTGTCCGCGTCGGCCGGGTTGGTGCCTTGGCGCTGGTGGTCCAGGATGCCAGAGTCGAGCGCCTCGCGGACCTTTTCCTGGTGCTCATCGAAGTTGTTGGTGAACACGGTTGTGCCCTGATCATCGACGGTGACGAAGAAGAGCCACTCGCCCTCGGCCGGGTGCTCCATCGCCTGGATGGCTTCCTCCGACGGCGAGGCGATCGGGGTATCCGGCAGGCCTTGCTTGGCGTAGGTGTTCCACGGCGTCTTGCGCTCGCGGTCCTCGTCGGTGGTGGCCAGCTCCACGTCCTCCAGGCCGTAGTTAACGGTGGAGTCGAACTCCAGACGCATAGGCTCGTCCAGGCGGTTCAGGATGACGCGAGCGACCTTGTCGAACTCACCGGCCGGCGCCTCGCGCTCGACCAGAGAGGCAGAGGTCAGCAGCTCGTAGGGGCTCACGCCAATGGCCTGGGCCCGGCCCACGATGTCGGTCTCGTTGTACTGCTCCGCCGAACGCGAGACCAGGTCGGTCAGGATGTCCTCGGCGCTCATGTTCGGGTCCAGGATGTAGCGGCCCGGCGCAATGAGGCCCTCCAGGCGCTTAGGATCATCGCCGCGGGCCTTAACTGGCTCGACGGCCCATTCCGGCGCGCCCAGCTGCTCCGGGTCCGCGGTCGAGGCAACGCGCTCGAGCTCATCCTTGTTGACGCAGCTGCCTTCCTCGCAGGTGACCTTCTCGATCATGGAGTAGATGCCGTAGCGCACGTCGCCGCCGATGACGGAGACGTCTTGGAGTGTGGCACCGCCCTGCACGTCGAGCAGATCCACCTGGTTGTTCAGATCGAGCAGCGCCTTCACAGCGGATTCCGCGCTCATCTCCTCCTGCAGGCGGTAGAACCCGGGCTGCAGGGAACCGGCGTCGACGTTGTTGGCCGCCGCGGTTTGGAAAGCCTCATCGCTTTTGATCACGCCCTTGTCTACCAAGTCGGGGCCCAGCTGGGAGATGGAGGAACCTTCCGGCACCTGGATAAGTTGCGTCACGCCGTTGCCCGTCCCTTCGAAATCGGTGCGCGAACCGCCCTTGTCGCCCACTAGGATCTGGCCTCCGATATAGACGATCGCACCGATGATCAGCACGAAGGAGGCGATCAGCACGGCTAAGCCACGCTGGCGTCGCTTCACGAACTTCGGTTCCATGCGCCTAGCCAAGCGCTGTTCATTGCGGCTCACTAAATTAGTCTCCTGAGTTCGAAGGCTTTATTGGTTTGCGTCATTCTGGTTATCGGATAATACCCGCGCGCGGGCGTCCAGCCAGCTTTGGAGAATCTCCACAGCAGCGGCTTGGTCAATCACTTTACGGCCCTTCTTCTCGGATACTCCAGAGGCACGCAAGGCTTGGGTTGCAACCACCGTGGTGAGACGCTCATCCGCCAATCTGACAGGTGCTAACGAGACCATCGTTTCAGACTTCACCAACCGGCGACGGATACGAAACGCAATCTCCTTGGCGTGCTTGACGCTTTTGGATCCGTTGGCCTGCAAATCCCGCGGCAGCCCGACGACTACTTCGGCGACTTGGTACTGTTCGGCCAGCTCAACGAGCCGATCGATGTCCGCACCGTCGCGGTCCTTGAACCCGGTCACCCGGGCTACGGTTTCCACGGGGGTAGCCAGGCGCGCGTCGCGATCGCTGACTGCTACCCCAATTCGGACGGTGCCGACGTCCACGCCGAGACGCCGGCCGGGGCCGGGGTCGTCTAGGCCGGGAGCATCCGGTGTGACTTTCGCCATAGCGCTTACAGACTTTCCAGCATGTCCTTGACGGCCTCGAAGCCGCGCTCGGCTCCCTCGGCCAGCCGGCCGGAGCCCTGCGCCATGTCCGGCTTGCCGCCGCCACGGCCGTCGACGTACTCGCCGAAGAGCTTGACGATGTCGCCGGCCTTCACGCCGCGCTCCACGGCGGACGGGGTCGCGGCGATGATGAAGGAGAACTTCTCGCCGTTCTTCGCGCCCAGCGCGATAACGCCGTCGCGGTCCTTCAGGCGGTTCTTCAGATCCGTGGCCACGGTGCGCAGGTCGTTGCCATCCGTGCCCTCCGGCAGGCGCAGCATGATGGTCCGGAAACCCTTGACCTCGCGGGCGGCGGTCACGAAGTCCGCGGCCTGGGCCTGCAGCTGGGCCTTGCGCAGGCTGGAGATTTCCTTCTCCGCAGCCTTGAGCTTCTCGCTCAGCTGGGCGATTCGCTCCGGCAGCTCCTCGGTCTGGACCTTCAGGTCGCGAGAAACACCCTCGACTAGGGCGGCCTCCTTGGAGAAGTACTTGAACGCGTCCAGGCCGGTGTAGGCCTCGATGCGGCGGGCGCCGGAGCCCACGGAAGACTCACCCAGCACGGAGACTGGGCCCACCTGGGAGGAGGCGCCGACGTGGGTGCCGCCGCAGAGCTCGATGGAGAACGGGCCGCCGATTTCGACGACGCGGACGTTGCGGCCGTAGTTCTCGCCGAACAGCGCCATCGCACCCATCGCCTTGGCCTCCTCCAGGGAGGTCTCGATGGTGTTGACCGCCAGGTTGGAGTCCACCGCCTGGTTGGTGATAAGCGCGATCTCCTCCATCTGTGCCTCGGTGAGCTGGTCGGTGAAGTTGAAGTCGAAGCGCAGGTAGCCCGGGCGGTTCATGGAACCGGCCTGGACCGCGGTCGGGCCCAGCACCTGGCGCAGCGCGGCGTGGATGAGGTGGGTGGCCGTGTGCGCCTGGGTGGCGCCGTGGCGCCAGGCGGCGTCGACCTCCGCGGTCATGCGGGTGCCAAGATCCAGCCCGCCGGCGGTCACGGTAGCCTTGTGGACCCACAGCTTCTTGCCGATCTTCTGCACGTCGTCGACCTGCAGGGTGGTCTCGCCCGCCACCAGGCGGCCGCGGTCGGCCATCTGGCCGCCGGACTCGGCGTACAGCGGCGTCTGGTCCAGGATGACCTCGACCTGGTCTCCTACCTCGGCCTCGGTGACCTTCTCGCCGTTGCGCACCAGGCCGATGACCTGGGCGTCGGAGCTCAGCTCCTCGTAGCCGGTGAAGACGGTCGGCTGGTTGTCGACCCACTCGCGGTAGAGCGACTCGTCGGTGTGCCCGTGCTTCTTGGCGCGGTTGTCGGCCTTGGCGCGCGCCTTCTGCTCGGCCATGGCGGCCTCGAAGGCGGGCATGTCGACCTCGAGGCCGGCCTCGGCGGCCATCTCGAGGGTCAGGTCGATCGGGAAGCCGTAGGTGTCGTGCAGGGCGAAGGCGTCCTCGCCGCGCAGGGTCTTCTTCCCGGCGGCCTTAACGGAAGCGGCGGCCTCGTCGAAACGGTAGGTGCCGGACTCGAGGGTCTTGAGGAAGGCCTTTTCCTCGTTCTTTGCCACGCGGAGGATGCGCTCGCGGTTGTCGGCGATCTCCGGGTAGGACGGCTCCATGGTGTCCATGACCGTGGTCAGGAAGCGCTCGATGGTCTGTCCGGTCGCGCCCAGCAGGCGGGCGGAGCGGATGATGCGGCGTAGCAGGCGGCGCAGGATGTAGCCGCGGCCCTCGTTGGACGGGGTCACGCCGTCCAAGATCAACATCATGCCGGTTCGGGAGTGGTCCGCGATGACGCGGAAGCGGATGTCGTCCTCGTGGTTCGAGTTGTACTTCGAGCCGGTCAGCTCCTCGGCCACGTCGATGACCGGGCGCAGCAAATCCGTCTCGTAGACGTTGTCCACGCCCTGGAGCAGGCAGGCGACGCGCTCGATGCCCAGGCCGGTATCGATGTTCTTCTTCGGCAGCTCGCCGACGATTTCGAAATCGCCCTTGCCGTTGCCTTCGCCGCGCTCGTTCTGCATGAAGACCAGGTTCCAGATCTCCATGTAGCGGTTGTCGTCCGCGGCCGGGCCGCCTTCCTTGCCGTATTCGGCGCCGCGGTCGTAGTAGATCTCGGAGCACGGCCCGCAGGGGCCGGGCACGCCCATGGACCAGTAGTTGTCCTCCATGCCCATGCGCTGGATGCGCTCTTCCGGCACGCCGATCTTGTCGTGCCAGATGCTGGCGGCCTCGTCGTCGGTCTCGTAGACGGTGACCCACAGGCGCTCCGGGTCCAGGCCGAAGCCACCCTCGTCGATCGAGTTGGTGAGCAGCTCCCACGCGTTAGTGATAGCGCCTTCCTTGAAGTACTGGCCGAAGGAGAAGTTGCCGGCCATCTGGAAGAAGGTGTTGTGGCGGGTGGTGATGCCGACCTCTTCGATGTCCAGGGTGCGCACGCACTTCTGGATGGAGGTGGCCAGCCCGTTCGGGAAGGGCGGGTTCTGCTGGCCCAGGAAATAGGGCTTGAAGGGAACCATGCCGGCGTTGACGAACAGCAGGTTAGGATCGTCCAGGATCAGCGAGGCGCTGGGGACGGGCTCGTGGCCCTTATTCACAAAATGCGCAGTAAAGCGCTCCCGAATCTCGTGGGTCTTCACCAGGTAACTTCCTTTGACTATCGACTAACGTCAGTAACAGCGCTCAACTTTACCCGCCCCGCAGCTGCGGGTGAAGTTCGGGACGCCCAAATCGCCCCGTCCCGCCGGCTGGGTCGCGCGCCGATCCGGCACCGCGCTAGGGCCCGGCTCGTGCCTGCTCGGCCGCTAAACCGCGCCCGCTAGCCGCGCCCGCGCCCGCGGACGATGTCCCGCAGCCGACCCAGGAAGCCGCGCACGCGCTTTTCTGCCCCGTGATCGGTGGGTTGGTAGTAGACCGCGTCCACCAGGGTGTCCGGCAGGTATTGCTGGGCCACCACCCCGCGCGGATCGTCGTGCGGATAGACGTAGCCCACGGCGTTGCCCAGGTCCTTCGCCCCGACGTAGTGGCCGTCGCGCAGGTGGGCGGGCACGAAGCCGGTCTTGCCGGCGCGCACGTCGCCCAGGGCAGCATCGATAGCGCCAATCACCGAGTTCGACTTCGGCGCGGTCGCCAGGTGGATCGTGGCCTGCGCCAGCGGGATCCGGGCCTCCGGCAGGCCGATGAGCTGCGCGGCCTGGGCGGCGGCCACGGCGGTCGGCAGCGCAGTCGGATCCGCCATGCCGATGTCCTCCGAGGCATGCACGATGAGCCGCCGGGCGATAAACCGCGGGTCTTCCCCCGCCTCGATCATGCGGGCCAGGTAGTGCAGCGCCGCGTCCGGGTCCGAGCCGCGGATCGACTTGATGAACGCGGAGATGACGTCGTAGTGCTGATCGCCGTCGCGGTCGTAGCGCACCACCGCCTTGTTGACGTTGTCCTTGATGGTCTGGGGATCCAGCTCCCCGCCGTCGGGCACGGCCTCGGCCGCGGCCTCCAGGTAGGTCAGCACGCGGCGAGCGTCGCCTCCAGCCAGCAGCACCAGCTGGTCCCGGGCCTCGGCGTTCACGGTGATGCGGCCGGCCAGCCCCCGCTCGTCGCCTACCGCCCGGTCCACCAGCGTCTTAAGATCCTCGTCGCCTAGCGGGTTGAGCTGCAGCAGCAGCGAGCGCGACAGCAGCGGGGAGACCACGGAGAAGGACGGGTTTTCCGTAGTCGCGGCGACCAACAGCACCGTGCGGTTTTCCACGGCCGCCAGCAGCGCGTCCTGCTGCGTCTTGGAAAAGCGGTGTACCTCGTCGATAAACAGGACGGTGCGCGCGCCGCGGGCGGCCTCGTGGCGGGCCTGGGTGATGACCTCGCGCACCTGCTTGACGCCGGAATCCAGCGCGGACAGGCCCACGAAGTTTTGCCCCATCGCGCTGGCGATCAGCGAGGCAATGGTGGTCTTGCCCGTGCCCGGCGGGCCGTAAAGGATAACAGAGGCCTCCCCGGAGCCCTCGACCAGCCGGCGCAGGGGCTTGCCTGGGTCGAGCAGGTGCTTTTGGCCGACGACCTCGTCCAGGGTGCGCGGGCGCATGCGCGCGGCCAGCGGCGATCCCGCGTGGGTGCTAAACATCTGCTGCCCGCGGCCGGCCAGCCCGCTGGGCTGCTCGGCGTCCGGGGACGGGGAAATCCCGCCGAAGAGATCTTCTTGAGCCACGATGGCCGGCACCTCACTTTCTAAAACAACGTCCGGGGCGGCAGCGCGGGGCTGTGCCCCGCGCCGACTTAGCGCTGGCCGGGCTCGCGCAGGCGCTGGGCCAGCACCGCGCCGAACTCCGCCGCCGGCTGGCAGTCGCCGTCTTCGCAGCGGTTGGCAAAGCGCGACAGGGCCTCGAAGGTCTCGAAGAGATCGCGGCGGATGAGCAGCTCGTCGTCGCTGAACGGCCCGTGCTCGGCGGTGCGCAGGAGGGACTGCTCCGGGCTGAGCGGGATTTCCTCGTGGCCGCGCAGTACGGCGGCGAGCACCTCTACCCCGCCGGCGGACATGGTGGTCAGGCTGGAAAAGGCCCAGCCGACCAGGCATGCGGTGACCAGGTGCTGGATCTGGCCGGCGTCCTTGAACTGCGGCCACAGCCCGTTAACCTCCCGGGCCCAGGCCTCGATGAAGACGTCCGCCTCCGCGTCGGAGACCGGCTGAGCGAAGAGGAACTGCGGGAAGCCGGCGATAACGCAGGCGACGTCGAAGCCGACGTTGCGGAAACCGGCCCACTCGTAGTCCAGTAAGTGGATGTTGTCGGCCACGATGATGTTGTCCGGCGACAGGTCGAAGGGCGTGAAAGCGCGATAGCGGCCGGACTGCAGTGACTTGGCCGCCTGGTCCGCCAAGGCCTTAACCTCCGCCGGCACCGCCAGCCCGGCGGCCTCGGCGATGGTCACGCCGCGGTAGATGGAGTCATAGAGCGCCTTGTCGCGCATGACCTGGTTCTCGGCGTATTCCGGGTGCTTTTTCAGCATCCGCGACAGCAGCAGGTCGTAGTCCTGCTCGCGGTCGGCGGTGCCGGCGTGCATCTGGCCCAGCTCCGCGCCCAGGGAGCGCAGCAGCGTGCGCCGCATGTCCTCGTCGGCGGACTCGAGGGCCTCGGCGAAGGTATCGGTATTGCCGGAGTCGGTGAGCACCACCGTGCGCTTGTCGACGTCGTGCGCCAGCAGCACCGGCCCGGGGCGTACGTCCGCCGCCAGCGAGTTAGTGAACTGGTAGGCCACGATCTCCCGGAGGAAGGCGGCATCATCCACGGCATAACCGGTGGCCGGGTTGTGCTTGATGACCACGGAGCGGTGCGGGAGGAACGGGGAATTGGCCACCCGGGCCCGCAGCACAACCGCATGCCCCGAACCGGTCAAGGCTTCGACGTCGCTGAGCTTTTGCGTTCCCCCAAATCGGTTGGACAACAAGTCCTCCGCAAAGGCGACAATTGCCTGTTGGTCCGGCTGTGCAGTCTCCACCTAAAATCTCCTCCTGGGTAAACGGTAAGCCCCGGCACACGCACCGCGTGGACCGGGGCGTGCCGCCTTAGTTATCCGTCGAGTCGGGCGCTTTGGGCTTGGTTTCCTTATCCGCCTTGGCGTTCTTTTCCGGCTTGAAGTCCACGCCGGTCTCCTTGCGCTGCGCGGCCGGGATCGGGGCCGGGGCGTCGGTCAGCGGGTCGACGCCGCCGCCGGACTTCGGGAAGGCGATGACGTCGCGGATGGAGTCGAAGCCACCCAGCAAGGAGACAATGCGGTCCCAGCCGAAGGCGATGCCGCCGTGCGGCGGGGCGCCGAAGGCGAAGGCGTCCAGCAGGAAGCCAAACTTCTCGCGGGCTTCCTCCTCACCAATGCCCATGACATCGAAGACGCGCTCCTGGACGTCGCGCTGGTGGATACGGATGGAGCCGCCGCCGATCTCGTTGCCGTTGCAGACAATGTCGTAGGCGTACGCCGTGGCCTCGCCCGGGTTCTCGTCGAAGGAGTCAATCCACTCCGGCTTCGGCGAGGTGAAGGCGTGGTGCACGGCGGTCCACTTGGAGTGGCCCAGGGCCACGTCGCCAGAGGCGGTGGCGTCGGCAGCCGGCTCGAAGAGCGGGGCGTCGACGACCCAGGTAAACGCCCAGTCGCCTTCCTTGATAAGGCCCAGCTTGCGGGCGATCTCGCCCCGGGCTGCGCCCAGCAGCGCGCGGGAGGACTTGGTGTCGCCGGCGGCGAAGAAGATGGCGTCGCCCGGCTTAGCGCCCACGTGCTCGGCGATGCCCTCGCGCTCGGCGTCGGTGATGTTCTTGGCCACCGGGCCGCCCAGGGTGCCGTCCTCGGCGATGGTGATGTAGGCCAGGCCCTTAGCGCCGCGCTGCTTGGCCCAGTCCTGCCAGGCGTCGAACTGGCGACGCGGCTGGGAGGCGCCGCCGTCCATGACGACCGCGCCGACGTATTCGTTCTGGAAGACGCGGAAGGTGGTGTCCTTGAAGAACTCGGTGCACTCCACGATCTTGATGTCGAAGCGCAGGTCCGGCTTGTCGGAGCCGTAGTACTTCATGGCGTCCGCGTAGGTCATGCGCGGGATCGGCGTGGTGATGTCGTAGCCGATGAGCTTCCACAGGGCCACCAGGATCTCCTCGGCCAGGGCGATGATGTCGTCCTGGTCCACGAAGGACATCTCGACGTCCAGCTGGGTGAACTCCGGCTGGCGATCGGCGCGGAAGTCCTCGTCGCGGTAGCAGCGCGCGATCTGGTAGTAGCGCTCCATGCCGGCGACCATGAGCAGCTGCTTGAACAGCTGCGGGGACTGCGGCAGCGCGTACCAGGAGCCCGGCTTCAGGCGGGCCGGCACCAGGAAGTCGCGCGCACCCTCTGGGGTGGACCGGGTCAGGGTCGGGGTCTCAATCTCGGTGAAGTCGTGGGAGTCCAGCACCTGGCGGGCCGCGCGGTTAGCAGCCGAGCGCAGGCGCAGGGCATTGCCCTGACTCTGGCGGCGCAGGTCCAGGTAGCGGTGGCGCAGGCGCGCCTCCTCGCCCACCTCGCCGGAGGTAGACGGATCATCGATCTGGAATGGCAGGGCCGCCGACTTGTTCAGCACCTCCAGGTCGGTGACGTTGACCTCGATCTCGCCGGACGGCAGGTTCGGGTTCTCCGAACCCTCCGGGCGGGCCTCGACCACGCCGGTGACCTTGATGCAGTACTCGGACCGCAGGTCGTGGGCGCGCTCGGCGACCTCGGACTCGCGGAAGACTACCTGCGCCAGACCGCTCCGGTCGCGCAGGTCAATGAAGATCACTCCGCCGTGGTCACGGCGGCGAGACACCCACCCCGTAAGCGTTACTGTCTCGCCGGCAATATCCTTGCGGAGCTCGCCCGCCAAATGGGTACGCAGCACTGTTGCTCAAATCCCTTCACACATAGCTTCCTCGGTAGCTTCCGCATTATCCCCGCCCGGCGCGCCGCAGCCACCGTGCGGCACGCATCACGCGGTGCCCACAGTGCCCCAGCGACCAGCCCGGCGACGGGAGGCAGAAGTTGACGCCTTCAGTCTACCCACCCACGGCAACCGGTAGTGACTTATCCCCCACCTGCCGGCAGTCCGTCCCCGCCCAGGGCGGGCAGTGCCCACGGTTTGGCCCGGGCTCGACCACCACTCCATTCGCGTTCGCACCCAGGCGCGATCCTGCCAAGTGGCCGGCCCGATAGAGCCACGGCGGCCGCGGGAATCTGACGCTAAAGGGGTAGATAAGGCTCGGGCCTGGCACACTTAAGCTATGACTTTTCGCAGTGGCGGTGACATTAGTGGCAAACGGGCGCGTACCGGCGGTGGCGGGCGCGGCGGTGTCGTAGCGGCCGGCGGCGGCCTCGGCACCGTGGTCCTCATCGGTCTGTACCTGTTGCTGGGCGGCAGCCCGGGGCAGCTGGGCGGGTTGCTCGGCTCCGAGGAGCCGGCGTCCCAGTCCGACTCCGGGCCGGAGGCCGGCAGCGAGTTGGAGCACTGCCAGACCCCGGAGGACGGCAACAAGTACGACGACTGCCGCGTGGACTTCACGGGTGTGTCCCTGGACCAGGTGTGGAGCGAGGTGCTGCCGCAGCAGGCCGGCATCGACTACACCGAGCCGGAGCGCGTGGTCTTCGAGCAGGCCACCCAGTCGGGCTGCGGCGCTGCCTCTGCCGCCACCGGTCCGTTCTACTGCCCGGCGGATAACACCGCCTATTTCGACACTTCCTTCTTCCAGCAGCTGGAGAGCTTCGGCGGCTCCTCCGCCCCGCTGGCACAGATGTACATCGTGTCCCACGAGTTCGGTCACCACATCCAGAACCTCGAGGGCACCCTCGGCCTGTCGAACTACGACGACCCGGGCGAGGATTCCAACGCGGTCAAGATTGAGCTGCAGGCCGACTGCTACGCGGGCATCTGGGCCTCCCACGCGGACAAGGGCGAGGACGCCCTCCTCGAGCCCATCACCGAGGAGCAGGTCGCCGAGGCCATCGAGACCGCCCGCGCGGTCGGCGACGACAACATCCAGTCCCGTTCCGGCAGGCAGGTGGATCCGGACTCCTTTACCCACGGCACCTCCGAGCAGCGCCAGGAGTCTTTCCTGGCCGGCTACCAGTCCGGATCCATGAAGTCCTGCGACACTCTGGGCCGCGGCGCCTACAAATAAGCCAGCAAGCCACTCAAGCCCCGGGCGGAAAACCGCACCGGGGCATAAATCTGTCCGCAGCCAGCCCAAGGTCAACTCAAGGTCAGCCCAGCCCCCAGTTGCCGCTTCCCCGGCACGCGCTAGTGCAGGCTCTACACTGGGAGCTATGACTTCTGACGCGCAGTCCGGCCACGGCGCCCACCGCTTTATCGCTGCTTTCAACGACATCGAGCAACACCTGAGGTCCCGTCTGCAGGCGCGCGACGGGGACTCTTTCCGGCGGCTTATCGACTCCGCCCGGCACGAGCACTTGCTCAACTCCCAGCAGGCCGAGGCCCTGCACGACTACACAAGCCTGCGCAACGCCATCTCCCACGGGCGCTACCACGACGGCGCGCCGATCGCGGAGCCGAACCCCCGGGTCATCGACCAGATTGAGCGGCTGCGGGACCTGCTGATGGACCCGCCCGGCGCGGTGGCGCGGCTGGGCGACCAGAAGGTGGAGACGGTAACGCCCGAGGACTCGGTGCTCTCGGCGCTGGAGCTTATCCGCACCCACGGGTTTTCGCAGTTGCCCGTCTACGACTCCGGCACCTTCCGCCGACTTTTGACCACCAACACCATCGCGCACTGGGTCGCGGCTGACTTGGGTGATAACCAGACCATCGATGCCCGCACCGTAGCCGACGTGCTGGAGCGGGCGGAAAACACCGACCGGGCGGTGTTCCTACCGAAGACGGTGGGCGCGCAGGCGGCTATCGATGCCCTGACCTCCCCGGCGCGCGATGGCTCCCTGCCGTTTGCGCTGATTATCACCGAGACCGGCGAGAAGTCCCAGCGCCCCATCCGAGTCATTACCCAGTCCGACGTGGGGGTTTTGTTGGAGGCCGTGGAGTGGGAATAACTCCCCTCGAGTTTTTGTTGACACGTCATAGATAGTTGATCGAGGAAGGATCCCCACCATGCAATTCGGCATCTTCACCATTGGCGACGTGACCGCTGACCCGACCAACGGCACCACCCCCACGGAGGCGGAGCGCATTCGCAACATGACGGAGATCGCGCTCAAGGCCGAAGAGGTCGGCCTCGACGTCTTCGCCACCGGCGAGCACCACAACCCGCCGTTCGTCCCGTCGTCGCCCACGACGCACTTGGCCTATATCGCCGCGCAGACCCAGCGCCTGCAGCTGTCGACCTCGACGACGCTTATCACCACCAACGACCCGGTCAAGATTGCCGAGGACTACGCGTTCCTGCAGCACCTGTCCGGTGGGCGCGTTGATCTGATGTTGGGCCGCGGCAACACCGGCCCGGTCTACCCGTGGTTCGGGAAGGACATCCGCCAGGGCATCCCGCTGGCCGTGGAGAACTACCACCTCCTGCGTCGACTGTGGCGCGAGCCTTCCGTTAACTGGCAGGGCACGTTCCGCACCCCGCTGCAGGCTTTTACCTCCACGCCCGCCCCGCTGGATGGGGTCCCGCCGTTCGTGTGGCACGGCTCCATTCGCTCGCCGCAGATTGCGGAGCAGGCCGCCTATTACGGCGACGGCTTCTTCCACAACAACATCTTCTGGAACAAGGAGCACACCGCCAAGATGGTCAACATGTACCGTCGCCGCTACGCCAAGTACGGCCACGGCCAGGAGGACCAGGCCATCGTGGGCCTGGGCGGCCAGGTTTTCATCGCGGACACGGAGCAGGAGGCCAAGAACTACTTCCGCCCCTACTTCGACAACGCCCCGGTCTACGGCCACGGACCCTCGCTGGAGGATTTCACCGAGATGACCCCGCTGACCGTCGGCACCTACGAGCAGGTCATCGAGCGCACCCTGCAGTTCGCCGACTGGGTGGGCGACTACCAGCGCCAACTCTTCCTCATCGACCACGCCGGCCTGCCCCAGGAAGTGGTCCTGGACCAGATTGAGCGCCTGGGCACCCAGGTCGTGCCGGAACTGCGCCGCCGCTTCGAGCAGCGCCGCCCCGATCACGTCCCCTCCGATCCGCCGACCCACGCCAGCCTGCGCAACAACCCGGATTCGCCGCACTATCGCGTCAACCCCGGCGAGGAAAGCTAAGCCCCACCCTGTCCCCGGCCCGTATCTCAACCCAAGGAGGTTTTTACCGTGCACACCCTCGTGGTCGTGACCGCCGGCCTGTCCACTCCCTCTACTACCCGCCAGCTGGGCGAGGAACTCGCCGCGGCCACCGAAGCCCGCGTCACCGCCCGCGGGGAAGGACTCAACATCGAGTTCATTGAGGTCCGCAACCTGGCACAGGACCTAACCAACGCCATGACCAACTGGGGCGCGGCCACCCCGGCGCTGGACGATGCCCGCCGGTTGCTCAGCTCCGCCAGCGCGCTCATCCCGGTCACCCCGGTCTTCCAGGGCAGCTACTCCGGGCTGTTCAAGATGTTCTTCGACACCCTCGACCCGCAGGCGATCACCGGCATGCCCACGCTGATTGCCGCCACCGGCGGATCCTCGCGCCACGCGCTCATTCTGGACTACGCCCTGCGGCCCCTGATGAACTACCTGCACGCCGTGGTTGTGCCCACGGGCATCTACCGCGCGACCGAGGACTACGGCGCGGCCCCGGCCGGCGGTGAGGCCGGCCACGGGGGACTGAGCCCCAACCGCATTAGCCAGGCCGCCGAGCAGCTCGCCGACCTCATCGTCACGCCGACCGACCGGGTGGGCGGACTGTCCGCCTCCCCCGCGGTGACGCGCTCGGCACCGAACCGCCGCAACGGCATCGACTACGAGGACGACTTCACCCCCATGAGCGAGCTCCTCGGCGGTGACGCCAATTCCGACACCGATTCCAGCGCCGCGACTACCCCCGAGCCGGGCGCGGGCGGGCGCGATGCCACCGGGTTTGTCGACGTCAGCCCGAACGCCGCGTCGCGCGAGCAGGGCGCAGAGGAGCCGGAGAGGTAGGCCGCACGCGAAATGTGGGGTTCGTCACATAGACTTGGGTGAGAAAAGTTACCCTAAGTTACAGTCCACGTCTGTTCGCTCAGAGAAAGGTGGCTTGAACTCAACATGACAATTAGCGTCGTTGATATCTTCTCCATCGGGATCGGGCCGTCCTCATCCCACACCGTCGGCCCCATGCGCGCCGCCAAGACGTTCATCGACTCGCTGCCCCAGCTGCCCGCGCGCGTCCACACGGAGCTGCGCGGATCCCTGGCGGCGACCGGCCGCGGGCACGCGACCGACCGCGCGGTCATCCTCGGCCTGGCCGGCTGGACCCCGCTGACGGTGCCGCTGGACGCGGAGCAGGACCCGTCCAGCCCCATTCCCTCCGAGGGCACCGTCACGGGGCCTGCGGGCAGCGTCGAGTTTGAGATTAGCTTCAACAACGAGCCGGTTCCGGAGCACCCGAACTGCCTCATCTTTAGTGCCTGGGACGGCGCAGGCAACGAGATCGCTACGGGCCAGGAATGGTTCTCCGTGGGCGGCGGCTTCATTCTCTCCCGTGCGGAGCTGGAGGCGGAAGAGGAGGCCTCCAGCGCGGTGCCCGCAGGCGCCGCCGCGGCCGCCGTCGAGGACCAGGTCCCTTACCCGTTTAGCTCGGGCGAAGAGCTGCTCGAGCTGTGCGAGGCCCACGACCTGCCGGTGTGGGAAATCGTCCTGGCCAACGAGGCCGTGCTCCACCGCAGCTCCGGCGGCGCGGACCACCTCCTGCGCCACCTGGACACCGTCTGGGACACCATGCGCGAGTGCGTGACCGAGGGCATTTCCACCAAGGGCACCCTGCCGGGCGGGCTGCGCGTGCCCCGGCGCGCCCCGCAGGTCTACCAGACCCTGCTGGAAAAGCAGGAGGACCCCTCCTGCGGCTTCTCCGCTATGGAGTGGACCAACCTCTACGCCCTCGCCGTCAACGAGCAAAACGCCGCCGGCGGCCGCGTCATCACCGCGCCCACCAACGGCGCCTGCGGGATCATCCCCGCCGTGCTGCACTACGCGCGCGACTTCATGGCCAATTTCACCCGCGAAAACGCCCGCCGCTACCTGCTGACGTCGGGGGCCGTTGGCACCATCATCAAGGATAACGCCTCCATCTCCGGCGCCGAGGTCGGCTGCCAGGGCGAGGTCGGCTCCGCCTCCGCCATGGCGGCGGCCGGTATGTGCGAGCTGCTAGGCGGCAACGCCCGCCAGATCGAAAACGCCGCGGAGATCGCCCTCGAACACAACCTGGGGCTGACCTGCGACCCGGTCGGCGGCCTAGTGCAGGTCCCCTGTATTGAGCGCAACGCCATCGGCGCGGTCAAGTCCATCAACGCCGCCCGCATGGCCATGCTGGGCGAGGGCACGCACTACGTCTCCCTGGACAACGCCGTACAGACCATGGCGGAAACCGGCCGGGACATGCTCTCCAAGTACAAAGAGACCTCCCTGGGCGGGCTGGCCAAGACCATGGGCTTTTCCGTCACCCAGGTCGAGTGCTAAACACCGGGGATTACACTCCCCTGCCCACCTAGACCGCCACCTCCGGGTGCAGGTCCTTCATGGCGATGTGGCGCCCGCGCCACGCGCCCACCACGGCGATGGCCATGAAGATGACCCAGATGAGTGCTAGGACCCCGATGCCCTGCTGCAGGCGCGGATCGGCGGCGTCGTAATGGAAGATCATCTGCCGCAAGAGGTTCGTCGAGTACGTCATCGGGTCGTAGTTGTGGAACCACTGTAGGAAGGCCGGCTGGGTCTCCGGCGGGTACAGGCCGCCGGAGGAGACGATCTGCAGCGACATCAGGGAAATGCAGATCACCCGGCCCACGGTAGCGCCCAGCAGGGCGTTAATACCCAGCGCGATGGCTTGGAAGGTCACCGCAGTCAGGCACATAGCTAGCCACATGCCGAACTCGTGGCTGGCATTGAGGTCCAGCGCCAGCTTCTGCACCAAGAACATGACGGTAGCCTGGCCGATACCGACGATGGCCGCGGGCAGGTAGGAGGCCAGTACGACGCGCAGCGGGGACATGCCGGACTCGATGGCGCGGCGCTGCAGCGGGCGTAGCACCATGAAAGTAACCGTGGCACCCATAAACAGGCCGAGCGAGATGAAGATCGGGGCCAGCCCCTCGCCGAAGATGGCGAGGCCATCTCCCTGCCGGTTCTGCTCCACCGGGCTCGACATCGCACCGGCGTAATCGGCGCGCTGGTCGTCGCCGTAGTGCGGCACCTTGCCGCCGGCCTCAGTAAGCTTCAGCGCCAGCGTGCCCGAGCCCTCGTCGAGCCGGACCAGCCCGTCGCTGAGCTGCTTCGCGCCCACCGAGAGCTGCTGCGAGCCATCCACCAGCTTGCTGGTGCCCTGGCTCAGCGTCTGGGTGCCGACCACCAACTGACTCGAGCCATCGTTGAGCTTGTGCAGGCCCGTCGCCAGCTGCTGGGAGCCGTCGGTGGCCCGCTGCATGCCCTGTGAGTACTCGCTGGCCGGGTCGGTGAGCTGGCGGGCGATTTCCTGCGCGCCGCCGCTGAGCTTTTCCACATCCCCCAGCACCGGCGAATCCGGGCCGAGGGCCTGCGTGCGCACCTGTTCGATTACCCCTTCCAACTGGTTGGCCAGATCCTGGGCCGGCGGCAGCCCGGTGGCCCGCAGCTGGCTGGAGACGTTGACCAAGCCCGCCAGGAGCTGTGCCTGGGCGTCGGCGGCTTGGCCGACCATGCCGGTGATCTGATCCACGCCGCCAGAGACCTGGCTGGCGCCCTCGCCCAGGCGCTGCGTGGCGGAGTTGAGCTGCCCCAGCCCGCCGGCCAGCTGGTCGGCCGCATTGCTTGCCGTGCTCAGGCCCTCGTCGAGTTCTCGGGCGCCGGATTCGAGCTTCTTCGCGCCCTCATCCGCGCTCACAATGCCCTCGTGGAGTTCGCCCGCGCCAGAATCCAGCTTCTTCGACGCGTCAGCCGCACTGCCGGCACCGTCGGAGAGCTCGTTCGCGCCGTCCGCGGCCTGGTTCACCCCGTCGCCGATAGTATTGAAGCCGACCAGGAGGTTGTCGGTCACGCGGGTGCCCAGCTCCTCGTTGATCGTGCCCAGGACGGTGGAGACCACCTGGTTACCCAGGGTCTGCGCGATCTGCCCGTTGTCGTTGTTAAAGGTGGCGTTCAGGCTCGCCCGCCGCGGGTTGTCCCCACGGACGGACAGCACCGACTCGGAGAAGTCTTCCGGCAGTTCCATGGCGAAGTAGTACTCGCCGCTGCGAACCCCGTCGCGGGCGGTGTCCGCGTCCACGACGTCCAGGTTGAGCTGGCCTGACTCGGACAACCGGTCGGTAATCTGCTGCCCGGCGTCTAGGTGCTCGCCGTCGGCGTCGGCGCCCTTATCGGAGTTAACAAAGGCTACCGGCAGCTCGTTGACCTTGCCGACCGGGTCCCAGTAGGACCAGACGAAAAGGCCGCCGAAGAGCAGCGGCAGCAGGATAATGACCACGAAGGCGAGCGGCGGCAGCTTGCCGTGGCCGAAGCGACGGATTTCGATACCTAGATGTGTCAGGTTCATTCCTGCTCTCCTTCCACGGCGCTCGGCCCCGCCAAGTCCATCTCCGAATCATGAATGCGGACTTCGTGGTCGGCGAGGCCGGAGGTGTCCGCGTTGGCGCTAATGCAGACCACGGGCAGGCGGTCTGCCAGGCGGCGCACGGTGGAAAGAAATTCCTCGCGCAGCCGCCACGAGCGCAGCTGGTCCACGTCGTCGATGACCAGCGCCACCGCCTCGGGCCGGGCGATAAGCGCTAACGCCACGCGCAGCTTCAAGCGGGTGAGAACGTCGACGTCGCCCACCTTGGTCTTCCGGCAGGTCTCCTCGTCGAGGTCAATCTCAAGCGCGTTAAAGGCGTCCTGGACGCGCTCGTTGGACATAATCTTGCGGGGCGTGAGCCGGTACCACGGGCTGGTCCAGGCTAGCTGCTCGCGCACAACGGCCCGCACCGGCACGAGGCGCTCCAGGCCGTCGATCTCCGGGGTTCCGGCATAGGCGATGTCGGAAAACAGCGCACGGGCGGGAAGTTCTTCCCCGGCGGCGTGCGCGCTGCCTTCCTCGTGCTGCCCGGCGAGCGACGGGGTCCAACGCACCTCGCCGTCTTTCTTCTTCATGCGACCGGCAAGGGTCAGGCCTAGCACGGTGGCGGAGGCTTCCCGGCTGACGTGCAGCAGGTTGAGGCCTTCGACAAGGTGGAAGTCCGGTACCGCAAAGCCGGTGCTCAGCACCAGGTTATGGGTGCTGCACAGGTAAGCTTGTGTCATGGTGGCGGTTACTCCAACTTAAAAAAGCACCCTTCGAAAATGATTAAAACCTAAAGCGGAGGGTGTACTATCAGTTAACGTAAATATACTTAATCCTCGCCGCCGCTAATGTCAACTGATCCGCGAAAGGAAGCTTCATGCGCGCCGATGCCGCCCGCCGCCGCCAAGCCATAATCACCGCAGCTCTCGAGCTGTTTCGCGCGCGCGGAAACAACGTCAGCCTGGAAAAGATCGCCGCGCACGCCGGCGTCGGCATCGCCACGCTCTACCGCAACTTCCCCGATCGGCAAGCGCTCATCGACGAATGTGTGAGCGCTTATGCCCAGCGCTTCATCGATACCCAGAACGCGCTGCTGCAACGCTTAGACTCGGATCCGGAGTCCGGGGGCGAGACCGTGTGCGAATACGCCCGCCAGCTGCTCTCCTTAGGGCTCGGCGTCCTCATCCCCAATTTCCTGCCGGCCAACTTGGATTCCCTACCCCCGGAGCAGAAGGCCTTGCGAAACGAGCTGATGGATAACGGTGCCCGTTTCATAGAAAAGGCGCGCGCCCTGGGACACGTTGGTCCCGGGGTCACGCACCTCGAGTTCATCGCGGGCCTGCTGGCACTCCAGCGGCCACGCGACATCGACCTAGGCGAGGCCGAGTCCGACCTCGACAGTGCGATGGTCCGGATCTACCTCGCCGGTATCCGGGTCGGGATTAGACCCGACTAGCGATGGTCTCGACGACCTGGTCCAGCGAGACCTCCTGCTGTTCGTGGGCGGCTAGGTCCTTGACCGCCACGGTGCCGGCGGCGAGCTCGTTCTCGCCCAGCACCAGCGCCAGGCGGGCGCCGGCGCGGTCCGCGCCCTTCATAGCACCCTTCAGGCCGCGGTCGCCGTAGGCCATGTCGGCGGAAATCCCGCGGGAGCGCAGGTCGTTAACCAGCCGCGCCATCTTCTGCTTGGCCTCGGCGCCCAGCGCGACGCCGTAGACGTCGACGCGGCGCTCGGTGCCGTCGAGGGTAATACCTTCGGCCTCTAGTGCCAGCACCGCGCGGTCCACGCCCAGGCCGTAGCCGATACCGGAGAGGTCCTGGCCGCCCAGTTGGGCCATCAGCCCGTCGTAGCGGCCGCCGCCACCGATGCCGGACTGGGCTCCCAGGCCGTCGTGGACGAACTCGAAGGTGGTCTTGGTGTAGTAGTCGAGGCCGCGCACCATCCGCGGGTTGATGGTGTAGGGGACCTCCATGTCCTCGAGCAGGCCCGTGACGGTCTCGAAGTGCTCGCGGCACTCGTTGCTCAGGTAGTCCAGCATGAGCGGCGCATCCGCGGTGGCTTCCTGGATTTCCGGGCGCTTATCGTCCAGCACGCGCAGCGGGTTGATCTGCGCGCGGTGGCGGGTCTCTTCGTCCAGATCCAGCTTGAACAGGAATTCCTGGAGCTTGTCGCGGTACTGCGGGCGGCAGGTGTGATCGCCCAGGCTGGTCAGTTCCAGGCGGAAGCCGCTCAGGCCCAGCGCGCGGTAGGAGCGGTCTGCCAGGGCGATGACCTCGGCGTCCAAGGCCGGGTCGTCCACGCCGATGGCTTCGACGCCGACCTGCTGCAGCTGGCGGTAGCGGCCGGCCTGCGGGCGCTCGTAGCGGAAGAAGGGGCCGTAGTAGTTCAGCTTGACCGGCAGCTGGCCGCGGCCCAGGTTGTGCTGGATCACCGAACGCATCACGCCAGCAGTACCCTCCGGGCGCAGCGTCACCGAGCGGTCGCCGCGATCGGCAAACGTGTACATCTCCTTGGAGACCACGTCGGTCGACTCGCCCACGCCGCGGGCGAACAGGGAGGTGTCTTCGAAGACGGGCAGCTCAATGTGCTGGAAACCGGCCAGATGGGCCTGCTCGACCATGGTCTGGCGGACCTTGTAAAAGGTGGCGGACTCCGGCGGCAGGTAGTCCGGCACCCCCTTCGGGGCGGTCAGGGGCTTAAACTGCTTCTTCTTGTCACTCACGTTCATCTACATTACCCGTCCGACCTTGAGCAAAAAGGGATTGGCCCCCCGCTCCTGCCGCATGGTGGAGGTCATCCCGTGGCCGGGAAGGACCGCCAGGTTATCGGCCAGGTTCCACACGGGCCCGCGCAGAGAGGCGTCCATGGCCGCCGGATCCGAATGCGGCAGGTCCATGCGCCCGATGGAGCCGCGGAAGAGCACGTCACCGGTAAAAGCCACTTCCTCGTTGACCAGCAGGACGCTGCCCGGCGAGTGCCCCGGCGCGTGGTGGATGGCAAACTTCAGGCCAATCAACTCGAGGTCCTCCCCGTCACGCAGGTGGCGCACCTCAGTAATCGGGACCATGTGGGCGGCGTCGAAAAGCACCTTGGATTCCTCGGATACGCCCGAGCCGTCTGCCAGCATGAACTCGTCTTCTGCGTGGATATAGACCGGGCAGTTGTGCTTTTGGGCCAGGTCCCCGGCGTTGCGTGTGTGGTCGATATGCCCGTGGGTGAGCACCACCGCCTCCAGGGTGACCTGGTGTTCGTTCAGCAATCCTTCCACGCGATCCAGTGCGTGCATACCGGGGTCGATGACAAATGCCTTGTCCTCGTGCGTGACCAGGTAGCAATTCGTCTTGTAGGGACCCGCGGTGAAACCGTAATACTGCATGTCCTCCAGAATAGTGACTCGGCCCCGCAGCGACCACGACCGCTCGCCTCCTCCGCCACCACCAGCCACCGCGCCCCCATTCAACAGCAACCTGACGAACCGCAATAGGAAAAGCCGCCGCCCCGCAAGTGCAGGACGACGGCGTTGAAGCGCGCGAGCGCGGACTACTTCAGAGCAGCCAGGGCGGCGTCGTAGTCGGGCTCGGTGGTGATTTCATCCACCAGCTCGGTGTAGACGACCTTGTGGTCGGCGTCGGTGACGACCACGGAGCGCGACAGCAGGCCCTTGAGCGGGGAGCCTTCCAGGGTCACGCCGAACTTCTCGCCGAAGTCGGTGCGGAAGTCGGAGCCACTGACGACGTTCTCGATGCCCTCGGTGGAGCAGAAACGGGCCTGCGCGAAGGGCAGGTCGCGGGAGACAGACAGCACCACGGTGTTGTCCAGGCCGGCGGCCTTCTCGTTGAAGTTACGCAGCTGGGCCGCACACACGTCGGTATCCAGCGACGGGAAGATGGAGATAACCAGGCGCTTGCCGGCGAAGTCCTGCGCGGTAATTTCCTTCAAGTCGGTACCGACCAAGGTGAAGTCCGGAATCTGCTCGCCTACTGTGGGCAGCTCACCGGTGGTCGTCGTTGCATTTCCATCAAAGTTAACGTTTGCCATGGCCCCGAGGATACCCACACTGTTTAATGCCTGCCACGGTCCTGCTAAAGCCACACAGTCACCGGCCTAATCCCCCACCTAAGGCGGGCGACGCGATAGGATTGTGTGCCAGTTGGTTCGGGCCGCGCCGAAAGCGTCCCGGACCGAAAGACGTGTTCATTCTGCCTACTGTGTAACGAGGAAAACTACAGTGCCTGATAACAAAAAGCGCAGCGAGGAGGCCTTGGCCAACCTCAACCGTGAGCTCAAGTCCCGCGAGCGCAAGACCAAGACCCGCCCCATCGGCGTGGCCTTGATCGCCCTGCTCGCCATCGTCGCCCTCGTCGGCGGCGTCTGGTTCATGGCCTCCCGCGATAGCTCCGACGAGGAAATCACCGCGGAAGACCAGAACACTACTGAGACCACCGAGTCCGAAGAGCAGCCGGAGGCCGTCGCGCTGACCGGCAAGCGCGCCCAGGCACTCCCGGAGACCGTCACCTGCGAATACCCGGCCACGGAAGGCCAGGATTCCAACGGCGCTACCGTCCCGAACGGCGACGACATATCCACCAAGGGCACCGTGAAGGTTAACTTCGCTACCAACCAGGGCGACATGGAAATGGAGCTCGACCGCTCCGTGGCCCCCTGTACCGTCAACGCCATCACCCACCTGGCCGATGAGGGCTACTACGACGGCAGCGTCTGCCACCGCATGACCTCCGGCGGCCTGAACGTCCTACAGTGCGGCGACCCGACCGGTACCGGCTCCGGCGGCCCAGGCTTCAGCTTCGCCAACGAGTACCCGACCGAGGAAGATGCCGAGGCCGGCCAGCCGGTGACCTACCCGAAGGGCTCCATCGCCATGGCTAACTCCGGCAAGGACACCAACGGCTCGCAGTTCTTCGTCAACTACGCCGACTCGCAGCTGGCACCGGACTACACCTACTTCGGCAAGCTGACCGAGAAGGGTCAGGAAGCCCTCGACAAGATCGCCGAAAAGGGCGTCGAAGGCGGCCAGCCGGACGGCAAGCCCGCCGAAGAGGTCAAGATTGACAAGGTCTCCGTGGAGTCCTAACGAATACTCAGGAGGCTAAGCGCCAGACCGCCTTCCTGAACGCCAAGCCCCGGCACCTGCGCACCCCTGCGCGATGCCGGGGCTTTCCCTTATCCGCACCACCCGCGCCAAGCAGCCCCCATACCCCCAACTTAGGTAACCCACACTCAGCACATTCTTAGTTGTTCTTTAGATATTGACAGTTAACCCTTTGTTCACCTGCGATTCTAAATTCACTAAGAACTCTACGTCTACTGCCCGATTTTGGCAGTTTCCTTAAACAGGTCTTGCAAACCCCTGCCCATATCGCTACTATTTGTAGCGTCTGCAAGTACTCCACCGAATCTAAGGATTTCGATAATGAAGCTTTTCTCCCGTAAGTCCCTGGTTGCTGGTGCAACCGCCATCGCCGTTTCCTTCGCTGGCGTCAACGTTGCCACCGCTAACGAGGGCACGCAGGAACAGAGTGTCGGGGCCGGCGCCGAGGCTGGCAACCAGACCGGCGGCGACCAGGAAGACCAGACCGGCGGCGACGACGAGAACAAGAACAAGAACCCCGAGAAGACCTCCAAGGAAGTGGCTGAAGAGGTCAAGGCTTGGATCGGCGTGGCCACCGCCATCATCGGTGTGCTGGGCTCCCTCTTCGCTTTCTTCAGCAAGTACATCGACATTCCGGGCCTGAAGTAATTCGGCTTGTACTAGCTGCTAGCTAGCACGCTTGATACCCCGTGGTTTTATCCACGGGGTTTTTTATGCCTTGGCTCCGGATCCAGTTGTGTGTCTGGCTTTCGGCTTCGCTGATCTGTTTTGGCGCTTAGTCTTGGCCGAGGCCCTTGACGTCGCGGAAAACGTCTGGGTCTATGGTCTTGCCTTCTTGGATGACGGCGATTTGGCCGGTGGGCTCCAGAATCATGGCTTGGACTTCCTGCTTGCTGCCGAGTCCGGCCTTGCGAATGGCCGAATAGATGTCCGTGTCGCTGACGTGGGCGAAGTCGGCGTTGGCTTCGACCTTCTCCCCGTGGTGCATGATGAGGATGGGCTTGCGGTCGATGAACCGCGACCAGCCCACGGCGTTGCGCAGCACGCCGAAGGCGGCCTCTAGCCCCATGAGCGTGGCTAGGCCTAGGACGCCGGCGGCCAGAGACGGGGGCACGCCCACGATGACGCGGCCGGCGACGGCGCCGAACATGATGATAATGACGGCATCGGAAGCAGTCATGGAGGTCAGCACGCGGGAACCGAAGACCTTCACCAAGAGCATGAACGCCAGGTAGATGCCGATGGATGCCAGGATGACGATCGGGATGCGGTGCCACTCCAGCCCCAGCTGGTAGTAGGCCTCGTCCAGAAGAATTTGCTGCCAACTCACGTGCCCTAGCTTAGTCGCTGATAGGTACGGATATGGAAACGCTGGTGGTTATTGCTTGACTGCGGTAGTGCGAACAAAGGCCCTAGGGCAATCCCCAGGGCCTTGGCGTTATTGGACGCGGCGGTGTTTAGGCCGCGCGGTGTGTGAGCTTAGAGGCCGAACTGCTGGCGCAGGTCCTCAATCATCTTGCGGACCGGGGCCGGCAGGGTGATGATGCCGGTACCGACCGCGCCCATCAGTCCGGCGACAAGAGCGACGATTACGCCCGCGCCAATGCCTACCGAGGACAGCAGCGAGTCGCTGGAGCCGGAGCTCTGGCTGGAGCCGTTGTCGCTGTCGTCGGTGTCGTCGTCGTTGTCATCGCCGCCGTTGTCGTCGGCCACGGTGACCGGGATGATGACCTCGGTGCCCTGGTCGGTGGTGACCTTGAGCTCCTGCTCGCCGGAGAGGTCCTCCGGGACGGTCAGCTCGACGGTGGCGCGGCCGCGCTCACCCATCTGGTCGTCGCCGTCCTGGCGGGCGTTGTCGATCTCCGCCTCGGCGGTTGCCTCCCCCAGGGAGACGGTGGCGGTCTTGGCCATCGGCTCGCCCTCGCTGGTGTAGTTGAGGGAGGAAAGCTCCACGGTCAGCTTCTCGCCGGCCTTCGGCTCGCCGGACAGGTGCACGCCGACCTGGCCCTGGCCGGTGCGGACGTCGGCCTCGCCGCTGGCGATGTAATCGATCATCGCCTGGGTGTCCATGTAGCCCACATCCACGATGTCCTTGACCTGGTCCTCTTTGAAGAAGCCGTCGCCGCCGCCGGCCAAGAAGGTCGACAGGGCCACGGTGTAGTTCTTCTCCAGGTCGAGCGGCTCGCCGTTGATGATGACCGACTGGACGCGCTGGCCCTGCTCCGCCTGCGGGTCGTAGGCCACGGAGACGTTCTTCGACAGGCCCAGCGCCAGGCGCGGGCGGGATTGGCCCGGCTGCCACTGGTTCTCCAGGGCGTCGACCAGGTCCTGGCCGGTGATGGTGCCGTAGGCGATGGAGTTGCCAAACGGCTGGACCTCGAAGATGTCCTGGTAGGTCACCTTGCCGCCCTTGAGATCGGCGCGCACGCCGCCGGCGTTCATCAGGCCCAGGTCGATGTCCTTTTCGACCTGCTCGGACATGCTCACGCGCTGGCCCTCAGCGATGAAGTTGTTCAGGGTGGACTCGACGCCGCGGTTGGAGCCCGGCTCCTTGCCCTCGTCGGAGCCGCGGAACATGGCCTGCGGGGTCTCGCCGACTTCCTCGGCGCCCTTCTCCGCAGCCTTGTCCTTGGCCTCCGTCACCAGGCCCGCGATCTCCGGGTGCGGCTCCAGAGCTGCCGCATCCGTGTAGTCGTACTGGGTCAGCTCCACGTCGGTGAGCTCGCCGGCGGTCTTGTCGTAGGTGAAGTCCACGTCGTTGAGCACCTTGCCGTACTCGTGGCCCTGGGCCCAGTGCAGCGGCAGCGCGCCCTCGCGCTCGACGGTGCCCTGGGAGCGTACGTGGGAGTCGCCGCCGAAGAGGACGTCCACATCGTTGTTGAAGCCCTCGGCGTACTGCTCGGCGTCCTCGTGCATCAGTGCAACGACGACGTCGGCCTCGCCGGACTCCTTCAGGCGGGTGGCCTCCTTGTTGGTGGCCTCGACCGGGTCGGTAAAGGTAATGCCCTCGATGGCGCTCGGGGCGACCTTCTCAGCGGTCAGCTGGGTCACGGTGCCCACGTAGCCGACCTTGACGCCGTCGATCTCGGACACGTGGGAGGCATCCATCGCCGGCTGGCCGTCCTTGAGGACGTTGGCGCCCAGCACCGGGTAGTCGGAGTTCGGGATGATGCGATCGTTCAGGTCATCAAAGCCCTGGTCGAATTCGTGGTTGCCCACGGCGCTGGCCTCAACCCCCATGGCGTTGAGGACCTGCAGGGTGTACTCGTCGTCGGTGATGGCGGAGACGAACGCGGAGCCGCCAACGTTGTCACCCGAGGTGGTCAGGTCGTAGTTCTGGTCCTGGTTGACCTGCTCGACCAGGCTCATCAGCTTCGCGGCACCCAGTTCCGGATCCGCTTCTTCCAGGTGGCCGTGGAAGTCAGTGAAATTGGACACCGAGAAGCTGACCTTGTCCTCGGCGAAAGCAGCCGGAGCGCCCTGCAGGGCGACGGCGGTGACGGTGGAAGCCGCCACGAGGCGGCCAATGCGACGGAAGTTACTCATGGGAGTTCTCCTGCAAGACTAGGGAAAAGGGACTAGAGACAAGTCCTTTTATAAACCCATGACCAAGCCGCCGCAGGGGCCCCGGCGGTAGGCCGCGGTTTCCCCTGCGGTGTTAACCTGCCCGCGGCGCAAAGTTCACCTGCAGGTCACCGGACGAGGGGGGGCACTGCGCTCTCCCCTGCCGCAGGCTCCCCTGTCGCCCGCGCCAAGGGGTCGCGGCTCGCGCGGGGTTAAGCGGTGACGCGGTAGACGTCGAAGACGCCCTCGGTGTTGCGCAGCGTGGTCATCAGCTGTCCCAGCTGCTTAGTGTCAGAGACCGAGAAAGTGAACTTCAGTGTCGCGATGTGATCGTCGCCGCGGTTCGAGGTCATCGACAGCACGTTCAGGTTCTGATCGCTAAAGATCCGCGTGATCTCGAACAGCAGGCCCTGGCGGTCCAGCGCCTCCAGCTGCAGCGTGGCGGCAAAAGCGCCCGAGGCGGAATTGCCCGTGGCCCAGGAGACGTCCATCATGCGCTCCGGCTGGCTGCGCAACTTTTCCGCGTTGGTGCAGTCCACGCGGTGCACGGAGACCCCGCCGCCGCGGGTGACGAAGCCGAAGATCTCGTCGCCGGGCACGGGCTGGCAGCACTTGGCCATCTTGGCCATCACGTCCGGGCTGCCTTCCACGAGGATGCCGGTGCCCGAGGAGGAATCCTCCGTCTCCTTGGTGCGGGAATTCTCCAGCGCCGACAGCGGGGTGCGGTCCGCTAGGGCCTCGACGGCGTCATCTCGGTTGCCGAACAGGGAGGTCAGCTGGTTGGCCACGTGCTGGGCAGAGACATTGCCCGAGCCGATGGCCGTGTACAGCGAATCCACGTCCGAGTAGTGCAGCTGCTTGGCCACCTGCTTCATCGAGCTGGCTGTAAACAGCCGGTAGAGCGGCAAGCCGCCGCGCTGGACCTCCGTGGCCAGGGCGTCGCGGCCAGCCTCGAGGTGCTCTTCCCGGCGCTCCTTGGCGAACCACTGGCGCACCTTCGCCTTCGCTCGCGGCGAGACCAAGAACTCCTGCCAGTCGCGCGACGGGCCGGCGTTGGTGTCCTTGGAGGTAAAGATCTCCACCTTGTCGCCAGATTTCAGCGTCGATTCCAGCGCGACCAGCTTGCCATTGACCTTCGCACCGATACAGCGATGGCCGACCTCGGTGTGGACGGCGTAGGCGAAATCGACCGGCGTGGAGTCGGCCGGCAGGTTAATGACGTCACCCTTCGGGGTAAAAGCGAAGATCTGCCTGGCGGACAGGTCGTAGCGCAGGGAATCCAGGAAATCGTTCGGATCGGCTGCTTCCTTCTGCCAGTCGAGCAGCTGGCGCATCCACGCCATCTGGTCGACCTCTTCCTGGTGGCCGGAGTTTTTGCCCTTGGTCTCCTTGTAGCGCCAGTGCGCGGCCACGCCAAACTCGGCGTTGTAGTGCATCTCGTGGGTGCGCACTTGCACCTCCAACGAGGAGCCGCCGTCGGCCAGCACGGTGGTATGCAGCGACTGATAGACGCCGAAACGCGGGGAGGAAATATAGTCCTTGAACCGGCCCGGCAGCGCCGAGTACAGGGCATGGACCACGCCGATGGCGGCGTAACAGCTGTTGATGTCCTCGACCAAGATGCGGATGCCCACCAGGTCGAAGATCTCGTCGAAGTCGCGGCCGCGCACGATCATCTTCTGATAAATGGACCAGTAGTGCTTCGGCCGGCCCATCACCTCGGCCTGGATACCGTTTTCCTTGAGGGCGGCGCCGACCTCTTCCTTGATCTGCTTCAGGGCGCGATCGCGCGAGGGCGCGCGGGCGGCGACCATGCGCACGATCTCGTCGTACTTCTTCGGGTACAGGATGGCAAAAGCCAGGTCCTCGAGCTCCCACTTGACGCTGGCCATGCCCAGGCGGTGCGCCAGCGGGGCAATCACGTCGAGGGTCTGGCGGGCCTTCTTCGCCTGCTTTTCCGGCGGCAGGAAGCGCATGGTGCGCATGTTGTGCAGGCGGTCGGCTACCTTGATGACCAGCACGCGCGGATCCTGGGCCATGGCCACGATCATCTTGCGGATGGTCTCGGCCTCGGCGGCGGCGCCCAGCGCCACCTTATCCAGCTTCGTCACGCCATCGACGAGCCGGGCGACCTCGGGGCCGAAATCGCCAGTCAGGTCCTCGAGCGAGTAGTCGGTGTCCTCGACCGTGTCGTGCAGGAGGGCGGCGGCCACCGTGGTGGTGTCCATGCCGATCTCCGCGGCGATGGTGGCGACCGCCAGCGGGTGCGTGATGTACGGGTCCCCCGACTTGCGCATCACGCCCTCGTGCAGGCGCTCGGCGGTTTCGTAGGCGTTGTTGAGCAGCTCCACGTCTGCCCGCGGATGGAATTCGCGGTGGATGGACAGCAAAGGCTCCAAGACCGGATTGGCCTTGGTCCGCCCACCCGTCAGGGAACGAGCCAGGCGGGCGGACATGCTGCGCATGCTAGACCCAGCGGGGCGTTTCGCCGGTTTATCGTGAGTCATTACGCGCCCCTTTCCGAACTAAACTACTAATTAGTTCAGTCTAGCGCTTAATTCTCCTCAGGTGTGCGTAAGACCACCAAAGGCGTACCCGCTAGGCGCTCGCGCCCGCCCAGGCCCTCGACCTCGATGACCACGACGTTGCCGACTACCTCGGCGCCCGCCTGTTCCAGCAGCTGGCGGGCACCAAACAGGGTGCCGCCGGTGGCCAGGACGTCGTCGACCAGGGCGATCTTCTTGCCCTTAAGCTCCGCGCCGTTAGCGGGGATCTCCAGGGCCGCGGTGCCGTATTCCAGCTCGTATTCGGTGTGCAGGACCGGCGGCGGCAGCTTGCCCGCCTTGCGGATGGCCAGGATCCCCACACCCATCTTGTAGGCGACCGCAGACCCCAGCAAGAAACCGCGGGCGTCCAGCCCGCCGATCACTTCCGCGCCCAGGTCCTCGCAGGCCTCGGCCAGACCATCGACCACGACGCTGAAGGCGTCCGCGTCGGCCAGCACCGGGGTCAGGTCCTCGAAGAGAACACCCGGTTCCGGGAAATCCTGGACGTAGCGGATCTTGTCTTGTAGGGCTTCATTAGCGTTGGAGTACTGAGAACTCACTTAATTATCCTTCGATTTCGATTCGGTGGCGCCTTCGGGGATCAGCGTCCACCTGTCCATATTCCAACCGATTCCCGCCAGCCCAGTGTACGGTACTACGTGTATGACATCGTTGCGGACCACGAAAGTCTTCGGCTGCGCCGCCAGCGGGATGGTCCGCACCGTCTGCCACTGCTCGGCCTCGGCCTTGTTAAGCTCTTCCACATTCGAAATCCGCGGTTCCGCGGTCGAGAGTTCCGTGAGCGGATCGATAGGCCCCAGGAAGGCGTCGATGGCGGGCAGGCCAGTTGCCGGATCCGGGTTGAGCATGTACTGCGAGGTGTTCTCCGCGCTCACGTCCTCGACCGTGATCCCGGCCGGCTGGCAGGTCTCCGCGATCTTTTCCACCATGGCCGCGTAGCGGTCGTTGGGGCCTAGGTAGCCGATGCGGATGGTCTGCCCGCTCAGCGTCTGAGCAATGGCGTTGTCGGTGCCCACGTGCGGCTCGACGGCCCGCTTCAGGTACTTGCCGATGGGGTCATTGTGCCGGAGGACGTGCTGGTAGACCGGCGGGACCTCCACCCCGGACTCGGCGGAGCTGAGCTTGGCGAGCGCGGCCTGATCGATACACTCGGAGAAAGCCCTCCGCGGCTCCTCCTGCGCGAACAAGCCATACTCCGACAGGACCAGCGACTCAGTGAGATCGCCGACGACCGGCTCGATCTCATAAGGGTTATCGGCCGCGTCGCGGTCCAGCCAGGCGGGGTTCGCCGCACGGGAGTCAACCACGCCGAGGGTCCCGGCGTCCTTCAGCGCGCCGGAATCCGCGTCCGCGGGCCAGACGGTCACCGGGGCGATCTCGGCCTCGTTGCCGAAGAAGTGCGGGTTGCGTTCCAGGACCACTTCCCCGCTCTCGCCCACGTGGTCGATGGCGTACGGTCCGAAGGAGACCTGCAGTTCCGGATCGAACTCGGCCAACTGGAAGTCGAAGCGCCAAATGCGCGCAACCTCCTCGAGCACCGTGGGATCCTGCGAGTACAAGGCGTTGGTCAGCTCCTGGGAATCCATCCCCAGCTTCTTGGCGATAGCGTGGGCCGGCATTACCGTGCCCGGTCCGAACAGCCCGCGCCAGCGCTGGCCGGTGCCCGGGGCGAAGACGACTTCGAAGACCTTGTTCTCCGGCGCGCACTTAACCTGCTGGATATCCTGGACCAGCGGCATGTGCGAGCCGAAGGTTTCCTGCATCGTGCCGGCCGTATACGCCAGCAGGTAGTCCACGCAGGTCACCGGCTGGCCGTCGGAGAATTTCGCGTCGTCGCTCAGCGTGTAGAGCACCGACTTGGACTCATCCTCGGAGCCCGGGCTGAGCTCCTGGGCCTGGACCAGGTCCGTGTTCGGGATCATCTGCCCGCGCGGGCCTGGCACGAAGGCGGCCGGGTACAGGCGGCTGGACAGCTGCGCCACGCTGCCGGCGGAGCCGAAGGCGGTGCCGGCGTTGGTGGTTACTAGCTCCGAGGAGGTCTGGTAGCCGAAGTGGTCGCTGGAGGCGGTGCCTTCCTCCTCGGCCGGCTCCTCCCCCTGCCCGCAGGCTGCCAGGCCCAGCGCCAGGCTGGCGGCCAGGCCCGCGGCTGCCAGACGCCACCGCGTCGGGTTCTTGTTGACTCCAATTCCCATTTCGGGCTTACTCCTACCTGAGACTACCGATTGCAAAACCCCGGGGTGAAAGCCCCGGGGAGAGAAACTGACCGTGAACTACCTGGGCCGGGCTACTGTCCCGGGCGCCAGGTGGCGCCGGATCTGGTAGTGCCCTCGCCGGGGAGCGGGCCGTGGTCGTCGCTAGATTCGGCGATATCGTCGTTAGCCGACGCCGTCACCGGGGAGGCCACGGTGCGTTTCGCGCCGCCTTCCTCGAGGTCGAGCTCGTCGTCAGCCTCGCCCGAACGGTAGCGCTTCACCTCGGCGTTGTGGCGGCGGAATTCCTTCTTCCGGTTGACCATGCTAACCAGCAGCGGGGTGGCCAGGAACAGGGAGGAGAAGATGCCCTCGATAACGCCGATGAGCTGGATGAGTGCCAGGTCCTTGAGCGTGCCGATGCCCATCAGCCAGACCGCAACCACGAAGAGGGCGATAATCGGCAGGGCGGAAATCACCGAGGTGGAAATCGAACGCATCACGGTCTGGTTGATAGCCAGGTTGGCCTGTTCACCGTAGGTGTGTTTGCGCTGCCCCAAAATGCCCTGGGTGTTCTCATTGACCTTGTCGAAGACGATCACGGAGTCGTAGATGGAGAAGGTCAGCACTGTCAGCAGACCGATGATGACGGCCGGGGAAACCTCGAGCCCGAACAAGGCGTAGATGCCGGCGATGATGACGCCGTCGACGATCAGCGCGAGGATCGCCGCGAACGCCATGGTGCGCTGCAGGCGGATGGCGACGTAGATGGTCGCCGCGATGAGGAAGACCACCATCGCGATGATCATGCGCTCGGTAATCGAGGAGCCCCATGACTCAGACACGGTGGAGGTACCGATGGCGTCCGGGGTGGCCTCGCCCTCGGCGTTTTCCGGCTGGTACTCCTCGTAGATGGCCTGCCGGGCGCTGTCGACCTGCTCCTGGCTCAGTCGCTCGGAGGTGATCTCCAGCGTCTCGGAGGCGCCGGAGCCGACGATCTGGGCCTGCTCGGGTTCCACGCCGGTGGCTTCCTCGAAGGTCTGGCCGACTTCCTCTTCCACTAGGTCCGCGGCCGGCATGGTCACGGTGGTGCCGCCCTCGAAGTCCAGCGAGAGGCTGAAGCCGCGGATGAGGATAGCGGCGATGGACACGACCAGTAGGCCGATGGTGATCGAGTACCACAGCTTCGTCCGGCCGATGAAGTCGATGCCGCCCTCGTCGGAGTAGAGGCGATCCAACCGGGAAATCTTGTTCTTAGCCATTAGTTGTTCTCCTCGCCCTGCTCGTTGCGCTTGCTTCGCACGGTGCGCTCAGTGTGCTCAGGCTTCGTGTCTTGAGCGTCCGTGGCCTGGTCGCCGCGCGGATGCGCCTTACCATAGTGGCCCTTCGCCCGAGTTTCCTCAGCCAGCGCGAAGATGCCGCCGAGGCCGTTCATGGACGGCTTGGCGAAGACCGGCTTGCGGGCGGCCAGCATCATCAGCGGCGCGGTGATAAGGAAGGAGACGACCAGGTCGAAGACGGTGGTCAGGCCCAGGGTGAAGGCGAAGCCCTTGACCTCGCCGATGGCCAGGAAGTAGACGACCACGGAGCCGATCAGTGTGACGGCGTTACCGGTCACGATGGTGGTGCGCGCCCGCTCCCAGGCCTTGGTGGTCGCTGAACGGAAGGTGCGACCTTCCAGGATCTCGTCCTTGATGCGTTCGTAGTAGACCACGAAGGAGTCGGCCATGGCGCCGACACCGATGACCAGGCCGGCGATGCCGGACAGGTCCAGCGAGTAGCCGACCCAGCGGCCCAGCAGCACCAGGGAACCGTAGGTCAGGGCCATGGCGCCGACCAGAGTCAGGAAGGAGACGAAGGCGAAGGCGCGGTAGTAGTAGATCGAATAGGCCAGAACCAGAATCAGGCCGACCAAGCCGGCGATGAGGCCGGCCTGCAGGGCGGCGTGGCCCAGCGACGGCGGGACCGTCTCGGTGGTGCCGCCCGGCTCGCCGTTTTCGCCGACGAACGACAGCGGCAGCGCGCCGTAGCGCAGGTTGTTGGCCAACGACTGCGCCTCTTCCTGGCTGAAGTCACCGGTAATCGAGGTGGCCGAGCCGTACGGGGTCGCGCCCTGAATCTGCGGCGCGGAGATAACCCCGGAGTCCAGGGTGATGGCGATCTGCTTCTGCAGGTACTCCTCAGTCAGTTTGGCCCAGGTGGCCGAGCCGTTCGGGCCGTCGCCGGTCTGGAAGGAGAAACTGATCTGCATCTGACCGGTCTCCGGGTTCAGGCCGCCGTCGATCGGGGAATCCGTGTCGATTTCCGAGCCGGTCAGGCGGGTGCCGTTCGGATCCTCGACGCCGTCCAGCAGCGGGGCCGGGTCCAGGATATAGGGCATGCCCTGCGAGTAGTCACAGGTAACCAGCGGCTTGGCGGGATCGTCCGCGCCCGCCAGCGGATCCGTGTCCTGGGTGCAGGTCATCAGGGCAGAGGCCGCGGACAGCGTGGTCGGGTCCTCCGACTGGCGGTCCTTGAGCAACATGTCGGTCATCTCGTCGCGGCGCTCCGCCTGCTCCAGGGAGTTCTCCGGCTCCGGCAGCGGCTCGGCGCTGACCTTCTTCTCATCCACCTTGGTGTTGTTCGAGCCCTGGCCCTCGGCCTGCTCGTTGGCCTGGTTGATGGCGTCGGTCACGCGCTTCAGGGACTGGTTCGCCTCATCTTTGTTCAAGACGCCGTACTTGACCCAGCGGTTGGCCATGTCTTCCATCTCCGGCAGCAGCTTGGTCATGTCCGGGGTGGGCTGTTCGGCCACCGGGCGGAAGAGCAGCTGCGAGGTCTGGCCCACCGACTGCGCTTCCTGGGTGTCCTCGCCCGGGACGGTAATGACCAGGGTGTTGCCGTTGATGACTACCTCGGAGCCGGACACGCCCATGCCGTTGACGCGCTGTTCCAGGATCTCGCGAGCCTGTTTCAGCTGGTCCTGGGTCGGTTCTTCGCCCTGCGGGACCAGCGTGACGCGGGTACCACCCTGCAGGTCGATGCCGAGCTTGGTGCTGGCGGTGCGATCGCCAGTAAAGAATACGAGCGCCCACACCGCCAGCAGGATGACGACGAAGAGCATGATGGCGCGCTTCGGCCATTTCCTACTGGCGTTGTTGATGGCGCCTTTGTGAGGAGCGGACACGAATACAATCTCCTGTGCATTGCAAGTTACAGGGCTAAGTAAAAATCGCTGCCTCTAACGATGAAAGGAGCGAACACGATCCATCATGGTACGTCATACCGCTGGCAAAACCTCGACAGGGAGCCAGAAAAGTGCTTAGTGTGACCATGACAACGATCACAGTGCGAGGAAACAGAAAAATCCGCCTACCGGTGGCGTGCGCTCGGCACGCCCTAGGCAGGCGGTGAGTGGAGGCAAGAACGGGCGGGTCCGGTTGACCTAGTTCCGCTCGTCCGGGTTGCCCGGGTTATCTTCGGAGTGGAAATCGGTCTGCTGCGGATCATCCGGGGCGTCACCCACCCCGTTCGGGGCGGTGTTGGCCGCGCGCAGGATGCCCATCTTGTCGACAGTGATGATCATGCCGCGGGCGACCTCCAGGTCGATATCTCCTTCGCGCACCGCGGTCACGGTGCCGTGGATGCCGCCGGCGGTCACGACGCGCTTACCCGGGGTCAACGAGGCCTGGAAGGCGGCAACTTCCTTCTGACGCTGGCGCTGCTTGCGCATTGCGAAGAAGGTAGGCAGGACCAGAAGGACAACGAGGACGATAAATAGCACTAGTTCCATACCGATCCAGTGTGCCAGAAATTTCAGTTTAGCTGTTAATCAAACGCCGTTTGGCAGTAAGAATCTATTAAAACAGGCCAATCGCCCCGTCGGGCGGGGTTAGCCCCAGGTGCTGCCAAGCCGCCGCCGTGGCCACGCGCCCGCGCCCGGTGCGCGCAATCATGCCGGCGCGCACGAGGTAGGGCTCGCAGACCTCCTCGACGGTCGAGGGCTCCTCCCCCACGGCAATCGCCAGGGTGTTCACGCCGACGGGCCCGCCGTTGTGGCCTTCGATGAGCGCGTGCAGGACCGCCCGGTCCAGGCGGTCCAGGCCCATCTCATCCACGTCGAAGACGGCCAAGGCCCCCTGGGCGGCCTCCAGATCAATCTCGCCGTCGCCGTTGACCTCGGCGTAATCGCGCACGCGGCGCAGCAGGCGGTTGGCGATACGCGGGGTACCCCGCGAGCGCGAGCCGATTTCCACGGCGGCCTCCCGCGTGATGTCCACGCCAAGGATCTGCGCGGCGCGCTTGATGACTTGGGTCAGATCCGCGGTGTCGTAGAACTCCATCTGCGCGGTAAACCCGAAGCGGTCCCGCAGCGGGCCGGTCAGCATGCCGGCGCGGGTGGTCGCCCCTACCAGCGTGAACGGCGGGATCTCCAGCGGGATGGAGGTCGCACCCGGGCCCTTGCCCACGATGACGTCGATCCGGAAGTCCTCCATGGCCATGTACAGCATTTCCTCGGCCGGGCGCGCGATGCGGTGAATCTCGTCGATAAACAGCACGTCGCCCTCCATGAGGTTGGAGAGCATGGCGGCTAGGTCGCCGGCGCGCTCCAGCGCCGGACCCGAGGTCATCCGCAGGCTGGTGCCCAGCTCCTGGGCGACGATCATGGCCATGGTGGTCTTACCCAGCCCGGGTGGGCCGGACAGCAGCACGTGGTCCGGGGTCACGCCGCGCTTCTTCGCGCCCTGCAACACCAAGGACAGCTGCTCACGGACCTTCGGCTGCCCGATGAATTCGTCCAGGCTCTTCGGGCGCAGGGAGCGCTCGATGTCGCGCTCACCTTGCTGAGCATGCCCGTCAACGTCGTCGTTGCGGCGCTCCGCCGCCTGCGCGCTGCCCTGCCGGGCGGCTTCTAGCCCGTCTGGCAGCTGAAACTCGGTGCGCTCAATATCTGACATGTCCTAACACCCTACCCGTCGTCAACCCCTGGCGTGCGCCTAATTATTTCTTGCCCAGCCGGGCCAGCGCGTTGCGCAGGACCACCGGCGTGGCGGCATCGGGCTGCTCGGCGACGATCGCCTCGACGGCCCCCGCTGCGGCCTTTTCGGTAAAGCCCAGGCCCATTAGCGCCTCGGTGACCTGCTGGACGACCGGCTCGCTGGCCGCGGGGACCCCGCCGGCGGCCGCGCCCTCGTCCGCGGCCGCGCCGGCCCCGGCGAAGCCTGCCACCTTGTCCTTGAGCTCGAGTGCTAGCCGCTCCGCCATGCGCTTACCCACGCCCGGTATGGTCTGCAGGCGCTTGGCGTCCGACTGGCTAATCGCCTGCGCCAGCTCGTTGGCCTCCAGCACCGACAACGCGGCCAGCGCCAGCTTCGGGCCGAGCCCCGAGACGGACTGCAGCAGGTGGAACATCTCCCGGTCCTCGGCGGTGCCGAAGCCGTAGAGGGTCATGGAGTCTTCCTTGACCACCATGGAAGTCAGCACGAAGGCCTCTTCCCCGCGGGTCAGCCGGCCGAGGGTGGGCGGGGCCGCGTGCACGAGGTAGCCCACGCCCTGACATTCGATGACGGCGTGGTCCAGCGCGATGGAGATGACCTCTCCGCGCAACGATGCGATCATGGCGAGGGGTGTCCTTTCTTCCCGGGATGGAGTTTTAGGTTCTGCAGGTTTCGGGCGATTTGGTGCTCGTCCGGCCGCCTAGCCGGACTGGGTGGCGCGGGCGCGCGCCAGGGCTTGCTGTTGGGCTTGCCGCTGGGCCTGCGTCCGTTCCCGTACCTGCTCGGCGCGGGCGAGCGCCGGGGCGCGCCAGCAGTGGCTGACGGCGAGCGCTAGCGCGTCGGCGGCATCGGCCGGCTTGGGTGGCTCGCTAAGCCCCAGGATACGGGTGATCATGGCGGTCATCTGCTTCTTGTCGGCGCGGCCGTTGCCGGAGACGGCCTTCTTGACCTCCGAGGGGGTGTACATGTGCACCTCCAGGCCGCGTTCAGCCGCCGCGAGCACCAAGACCCCGACCGCGTGGGCGGTCTGCATGACCGTGGAGACGTTGCCGCGTTCGAAGACGCGCTCGATGGCGACCACGTCCGGTTGGTACTCGTCCATCCACTCGGCCACGGCCTTGGACAGGCGCAGCAGGCGCTCGGTGAGCTCCTTGTCCGCGGGCGTGCGCACCACGCCGACGGAGATGGGGATGACGGCGCGACCCCGGCCTGCCTGCACGACCGACAGGCCGCAGCGCGTCAGGCCCGGGTCGATGCCCATGACGCGCAAGCCCTCCAGGTTCACCGGCCACCTCCGCCACACATATGTTCTAGTACATTATCACGCATCCTACACGCGCTACGCCCGGCCGGCCAGCCTGGGTGCCCCGGTGTACTCACCCCCGTGCAGACACGACCGAGGACAGCCGCGGCAAGAAATTCTCGCCCCGACTGCCCCATTGCCAGGTTCTTAAGCCCCGGGCTGGCTTACTAGTCCTCGAGCTCGGCCAGGACCTCGTCGCTGAGATCCATGTTGGTGTAGACGTTCTGCACGTCGTCGGAGTCTTCCAGCGCGTCAATGAGGCGGAAGATCTTCTTGGCATCGGCCGCGCCGAGCGGGACCTCGACGGACGGGCGGAAGTCGGTGTCGGCGTCCTCGACGGAAATCTCCGCCTCCTCCAGGGCGCTGCGCACCGCGCGCACGTCGGCGGGCTGGCAGGTGATTTCGAACTGCTCGCCGCGGTCGTTGACCTCCTCGGCGCCGGCCTCGAGCACGGCCAGCAGCAGGTCGTCCTCGGTCAGCTCGCCCTTCTTCACAAAAACGACGCCGATGCGCGAGAACATATAAGACACGGAACCGGACTCGCCCAGGTTGCCACCGTTCTTCGTCATGGCGGTGCGCACCTCGGTGGCCGCGCGGTTGCGGTTATCGGTCAGGCACTCAACCAGCATGGCCACGCCGTTGGGGCCGTAGCCTTCGTACATGATGTTTTCCCAGTCGGCACCGCCGGCTTCCTCGCCGGAGCCGCGCTTGCGGGCGCGCTCGATGTTGTCGTTAGGGACGGAGGCCTTCTTGGCCTTTTTGATCATGTCGTCCAGCGTCGGGTTGGCCGCGGGATCGCCGCCACCCGTACGCGCCGCCACCTCGATGTTTTTAATGAGCTTGGCAAATTCCTTGCCGCGCTTGGCGTCGTTGGCAGCTTTTTTATGCTTGGTTGTCGCCCATTTAGAGTGGCCGGCCATAAGGTGTGCCCCTTCCTAGTTGGTTTTAACTAACGCGATTATACGTTCCGAGGCCATCGCGTCTGAAAAAGACCTCGCCCAGGCCACCTACTCGGTCATTCCTTCAGCCAACGGATGAGCCCTTCCTGGCTCACTTGGGCGACCAGCGCCCCGTCCTGACGGTAGACCCGCCCCTGGGCGAAACCGCGCCCGCCTCCGGCGAACGGCGAGTCCTGCTCGTAGAGCAACCACTCGTCAACGCGGATCTCGTCGAAGAACCAGAGGCTGTGGTCGAGGCTGGCCATCTGCACGCGCGCCTCGGGGTGGGAAATCAGCGTCGAGTTCAGCAGGGTCATATCCGACAGGTAGGACAAGGCCACCTGATTCAGGGCCGGCTCGTCGCCTAACCCGACGTTGTAGCGGAACCAGATGTGCCGCGCGCCGGCGCCGTATTTGTCCTGGGCGTGGCGGGAGTTGTCGTGCTCGTCGGGGACCATGAGAACGTCCCAGTCGCTCCACTCGCCCAGCACGATACGGGAGGTCGACGGCCAATCCTCCGCGCTCGCGCGGCACTCCTCCGGGCCCGGCACGTCCGGTAGCGCCGCGGCGTGCTCCGGCCCCTGGTCGCCGGGGCGGCGGAAGCTGACCAGCATCTCCACGATCTCCTTATCCCCCTGCCAGCCGATGACCCGGCGGTGGCTGAAGGTGCGCCCGTCGCGGATGGTACGCACGGTGAAATCGATGGGCTCAGCTGACAATCCGCCGCCGACAAAATATGCGTGCAGCGAGTTCGCCGTCTTGCCTTCCACGGTCTGCTGCGCCGCCTGCAGCGCCTGGCCAACGACCTGCCCGCCGAAGGTGCGCTTCATCTCCGAGGGCACCCCGGGCCCGCGGTAGCGATCTCCGCCCAGGTCGGACATCTCAATTACCTGCCGAAACGACACCCTAAACTCCCTTCTTCTGGCAGGCGGGCGACGCGCCAGTGCGCGCGAGCTTGCGCCCGGGCCGGCCCGGGGACTATGACGCCCACCACATATACGGCTGCCCACCTTACCTCGTGGGGCGAGCCTCCGTAAGATGGTCGGTCGATGACTCCCCAGAAACTACACCTGTCCGCCGCCGTACTCGAGATGTTTACCTGGACCCTGCTGTTGGTGGGCATGGCCCTGAAATACTCCGGTGTGACCGAGGCCGTCGTCCCAGTCGCCGGCAGCATCCATGGCTTCGGCTTCTTAAGCTTCTTGTTCATGACCTGCCTGATCTGGATCAACAACCGGTGGCCCCTAGGCATCGGCGTCCTGGGCCTGGCCGTTTCCGCCATCCCCTTCGCCGCCCTGCCCTTCGCCCTCTGGACGGCCCGCCGCGGCCTGGTGGCCGGCGGGTGGCGCTACCGTGACACGGACAGCGCGGCTACCCCCGCCGGGCCCGCCGACGCGCTGTTGGTGCAAGTGGTGCGCCACCCCGTGCGCTCTATCCTGTTGGCGGTAGTGGTTATTGCTATCGTATTTGGGGTCCTCGTGACGCTGGGCCCGCCCGTCGATGTCGAAGGAATCATCAGCGGTTCCTAGGCCCTTCCTTCCAGTTGAGCGAGCGCTTTGGCTCCCCGTAGCCCGGCGCTCGTTGGCGCCAGTTTCTGTCCGTGTTGAGATGATGAAAAGACTTTTGAATAATGACTAAGCTCCTGCGGGCACGCGGTGGACTCCGCCGCGTCCCGGCCGTGTGGGTCGGCTGGGCCATCGCGCGCCTGTGCCTGGCTATGCTCATCAAGCTCAACCACCAGCCGCGGGGCGATCTGTTCTACTACCACGTGGCCATTTTCGGTTCGAACCCGCAGGATATGACCGAATACCCGCACGCCGGGACCTGGCCGACCTACCTGGCTGCCTGGCTGGGCGGCAGCGAGATCATGGCCTTCATGTTCGTCTTCGCCCTTTTCTGCCTAGCCTGCGACGCCGCCTTCCTCGCCGCCCTGCTCCACCGCCACGACACACGCCCGACCGCCTTTACCGCCGCCTGGTTCTGGGTACTGTTCGGGCTGGCCGCCGGCCACGTCTTCGTCATGCGCCTGGATATCTTCCCCGGTCTGGCCGTCGGCTTCGCCGCGCTGGTCATTCACCGCTGGCCCGTGCTCTCCTCCAGCCTTATCGCTCTGGCCTGCGCGATGAAGCTATGGCCGGGCGTACTCGCCGCCGGGTTGGTCGGGCGCGCGACCAACGCCCGCGCCTGGCTGCGCCTGCTGACCTTCGGGGTGTCCTTGGTGGCCTTCGCCGGCATCACACTGCTCTCGGGCGGCTGGGAGCGCTTGACCAGTCCCCTGGACTACCAGAACGTCCGCGGCCTGCAGATCGAGTCGGTCGCGGCCACGCCCTATATGTGGGACGCGTACCGGCACCCAGCGGCCTACGAGCTCGGCATAGCGCCGTCGAAGTCCTTCGAAATCACCGGCGCGGGCACCGACGGCGCGGTGCAGGCAACGACGTGGGCGATGGGCATCGTCATCGCCTTCGCGCTGCTCTGGGCGCTCTACCGCTTCATCTGGGGCGGCTGGAGCCCGCAGACCACCATCTCCTGGGCCGCGGTCGTCGTGCTGGGGCTTATCGTCACGAACAAGGTCTTCTCCCCGCAGTACATCATCTGGTTCGGCCCGCTTATCGCCGTCGCCCTGCGCACGACGACGCCGGGAAGTGCGCGCCGCAAGGTGGTGGCAATCCTGGGCGTAATGACCGTGGTCTGCGCCGGCCTGGGGACCTATATCTACCCCTTCGGCTACGACTACCTCTGGAATTTCGTCGGCGAGCAGCTGGCCCCCGTGGCCGCGCTGGTCGCGCGCAACGTGCTGGTCGTGGCCATGTTCGTGTTCACGCTGGTGTGGTGGGTCTTGGAGCTGCGCGCCCAGGTGCTAGAACGCCGTGAGATCAAAGAACTCGGGCAGCCGGGCGGTGCCACCCAGTCGGAAGGTGCGCACGAGCGGGCGCAGGCGTAGCGCGCGGGTATCGGCCACGGCCTCGTTGTAGAAGCGATGGGCCAGCTGGACGCGCACCTCGGCGTCCACCAGCTGCGCCGGCACCGGATCACACAGGCGGCGGATTTCCTCCCCCAGCCGGTGCTCGAGGTCGCTGCGCTGGGTGAACTGGCCCGGCACCAGGGCGGTCGCCTCGGCCTGCGCGCTGGCCTCAGCCAGCCGCGGCTCCAGCGCGGCCGCCACCGCCGCGCGCCTATCCAGTGCCGCCTGCAGCTGCGCCAGGGCCGAGTCCGTGCGGATGTGCAACGTGTTGAGCCGCTGGGCCGTGAAATAAGCCCAGAGCATCACCACGGTCACCACCACGGCAGCGACCACGAGCAAAGCGGTACCCATTTATTTCACCTGCACTTTCGATCCGTCTTGCACGGTCTCATAGACCGCCATCACCTGGGCGGCCACGTGATCCCAGTCGTAGGTCTGCGCCCGGCGGGTGCCGGCGGCCGTGAGCCTGGCGCGCAGCTGTGGGTCGTCCAGCACGTGGTTGAGCTGCCGGGCCAGGGCGGCAGCATCCCTGTTGCTAAAAAGCAGGCCGGCCGGCTCGTCCGATTCCACGTCACAGACCGCCGCGAAGGCCTCGAGGTCGCTGGCGACGACCGCGCAGCCGGCGGCCATGGCCTCCACCAGCACGATGCCGAAGGACTCGCCGCCGGTATTCGGCGCGACGTAGATATCCGCCCGGCCGAGGATCTCGGCTTTTTCGGCGTCGCTGACGCGGCCGACGAAGTCCACCCCGTCGACCTCGCGGGCCCGTCCCCCGCCCATCACGGTCACCCGCACCTCGCGATGGACCTCGGGCAGGGCCTCTAAAAGGATATCCAGGCCCTTGCGCGGCTCGTCCAGCCGGCCCAGGAAAACGATCTCGGGGCGCGGGTCCGTTCGCTCCGCGTCCTCCTGCGCCTGGCGGGAGCGCGCGTAGACCGACGTGTCCACCCCGTTGGGGATGAGCACGGGGTCGCCGCCGAGCTGCTCGACCTGCCAGCGCCGCGCCATCTCGGAGACCGCGATCCCGCCGCGGACCTTCTCCAGAAACGGCGCCAGGACGGGCTTGGCCAGGGTCAGGATGGTCGAGTTGGCGGCCGAGGCGTGGTAGGTCGCCACGATGGGCCCGGTGGCGAGGTAGAGCGCCGCCATGGAATAGCTCGGCGAGTTCGGCTCGTGGATGTGCAGGACGTCAAAATCGCCCTCGGTGATGAACTCCCGCAGCCGCCGAAAGACCTGCGGGCCGATGGCCAGGCGGGCCACGGAGCCGTTATAGGCGATGGGGATGGAGCGCCCACCCTTGACCACGAAGTACGGGACCTCGGTCTCCTCGTCCGCCGGCCCGATAACGCGCACGTAGTGCCCTTGCTCCAGATAGACCGTCGCCAGGTCAAGGATGTGGGCTTGAACCCCGCCGGGTTCGTCGAAGGAATAGGGGCACACGATACCAATCCGCATGGTTGCTAGTTCCCCTTCCTCTCGGCCTTGTGGGCACGTTCGGCCCGCCGCCGCTCGACGTCGACGTTCCACTGCGGTTGCAGCATGTGCCAGTCGGCCGGGTGCGCCGCGATATTTTCGGCGAAACCGTCCGCCATCCGCTGGGTCGTTTCCGCCACGTCGGTCACTTCCAGCGCCGGCGCGCAGGACAGGCCCCAGCCATCCTCGGTGAACCAGGGGTGCACCACGTGCAGGCTCGCGCCCGTCTGCGCGGCCAACAGGGCCGGGCCGGCGGCCATATTCGCCGTCTCCCCGAAGAACTCGACCGGCACGCCGGTGCGCGACAGGTCCCGCTCAGCCAACAGGCAAACGATGCCCCCTGCGGCCAGCACCTCCTTCAGCCGGCCAAAAGGAGGCTGGGCGCCCCCGGTCAGCGGCAGGACTTCGAAGCCTAGGGACTCGCGGTAGTCCACGAAGGCATTGAAAAGCACCTCAGGGCGCAAGCGCTCGGCCACGGTGGTGAACTGTCCGTGCATGCCCACCAGGCAGACCCCGGCCATGTCCCAGTTGCCCGAGTGCGGCAACGCCAAGATGACGCCGCGCCCACCTGCCAGGCCCTCTTCCAGGTGTTCGCGGCCGTCGAGGTCGCGTTCCAGGGCCGCGTGCAGGCCCGGATCGTCGTGGATGGACGGCAGGCGGAAAGCTTCTTTCCAGTAGCGCATATACGAGCGCATCGACGCGCGCACCAGCTCGCGCGTGACGTTTTCGGGCCCCACGACGCGGGACAGGTTGCGGCGCAGCTGGTCCATGCCGCGCCCGTGGTCGCAGGCTAGATCCGCGATCCGGTCGAAGAGCCAAGAGGCCCAGGCCTCCGGTAGCCAGCTGACTACCCGCCAGCCGGCCAGATACCCGAGCGCCGAGAAATCGATATCGCGTGCGAGAAACCGCGCCATTGCTGCCCCTTAAAGTTAAGCTTGGTCGGCTACCTTGTCCTGCTTCATGGCCATGATAAGCCGCTGGTAGATAGTGAACACAGAGCCGACGGCCAGGATCCACAGGGCGATAGCCAACGCGTTGGGCACGCCGAAGCCTTCCAACCCCACGCCGACTAGGCCGATGATGAGCCGCTCGGGCCGCTCAATCAGCCCGCCGACCATGCGCAGCCCGGAGGCCTCGCCGCGGGCCTTAACATAGGAGATGACCTGCGAGGAAACCAGGACGATAAGGCCGGCGGCCACGGTGGACGGGTGCGCGTCGACGGTATAGACTAGGTACCAGATAATGGCGGCAAAAAGCGCGCCGTCGGTGACGCGGTCGCAGGAGGCGTCCAGCGTCGCGCCAAACGGCGTTCCCCCGCCGCGGATACGGGCCATGGTCCCGTCGATCATGTCGAAGGCGGCGAAAAGCCCGGACAGCACCGCCGCCCAGACCAAGTGCCCGGAGGGGATCAACAGCACCGAGATAGCGATGGTCACGATGGCGCCGACCGCGGTCACTGCATTCGGGGTCAACCCGACCTTCAGAGCCGCCTTGGCTACCGGCTCCACCACCACCGCGGCTGGTTTCCTTCCGTGCACACTAAGCACGCGAATCCTCCTCGTCTATGTCCTGCCACGCTGCGGCCAAAAGACGGCGCGTCTCCTGCAACAGCTGCGGCAGTACTTTAACCCCATCCAGGATAGTCATAAAATTGCTATCTCCCGGCCACCGCGGCACGACGTGCATGTGCAGGTGGTCTCCCACCGAGCCGCCGGAAGCCTTACCTAGGTTAAGCCCCACGTTGACCGCCTCCGGACGCGACACCCGCTTGAGGACGCGAATTGCCTTTTTCACAAAAGCCATCATCTCCGCGGTCTCGGACTCGGTGAGGCTTTCCAACTGGGATTCCTTGCGGTAAGGCACCACCATGAGGTGTCCCGCGTTGTACGGGAAGAGGTTCAACAACGCGTAGACCTCCTTACCGCGGGCGATGATGAGCCCGTCCTCGTCGCTGCCCTGCGGCGCTTCGACGAACGGGTCCTTCGAACGCTTCTGGATATAGGCCATGCGGTACGGGGCCCAGAGCCGCTCAAGACGGTCTGGCTCACCCGCCCCGGAGTCGACGTAGACGCCGGGTTCGGGCTGTGCGGATTCCGCGCTTTGGCCACTAGCCACGGAGGTTGTCCTCGCTCGGCTGGTCGTTAACCCGCTGGGTCACCCACTTGTCGATGAGCTTGACGGCCTCGTCGACCGGCACGCCGTTGACCTGGGAGCCGTCGAGGAAGCGGAAGGAGACCGCCCCGGCCTCGACGTCGCGGCCGCCGGCCAGCAGCATGAACGGAACCTTGCCCGTGGTGTGGTTGCGGATCTTCTTCTGCATGCGGTCGTCGGAGGTATCCACGTCGGCGCGGATGCCGCGGGAGCGCAGCTTCGCGGTCACGTCCTCCAGGTAGGAGACGAATTCGTCCGCTACCGGGATGCCGATGACCTGCTGCGGGGCCAGCCAGGCCGGGAAAGCGCCGGCGTAGTGTTCCAGCAGGACGCCGAAGAAGCGCTCGATGGAGCCGAACAGCGCGCGGTGGATCATGATCGGGCGCTGCTTGGAGCCGTCCGGGGCGGTGTATTCCAGCTCGAAGCGCTCCGGCAGGTTGAAGTCCAGCTGCACGGTGGACATCTGCCAGGTACGGCCGATGGCGTCGCGCGCCTGGACCGAAATCTTCGGGCCGTAGAAGGCCGCGCCCGCCGGGTCCGGGACCAGCTCGAGGCCGGACTTGGTGGCCACGCGCTCCAGGATGCTGGTCGAGCGCTCCCAGATCTCGTCCGAGCCGACGAACTTGTTCGGATCCTTGGTGGACAGCTCCAGGTAGAAGTCGTCCAGGCCGTAGTCCTGCAGCAGGGAGATGATGAACTCTAAGACCTTGGTCAGCTCGTCCTCGAGCTGGTCCTCGGTGCAGTAGATGTGGGCATCGTCTTGGGTGAAGCCGCGCGCGCGGGTCAGGCCGTGGACCACGCCGGACTTCTCGTAGCGGTAGACAGTGCCGAACTCGAACAGGCGCAGCGGCAGCTCACGGTAGGAGCGCCCGCGGGAGGCGAAGATCAGGTTGTGGAACGGGCAGTTCATCGGCTTGGCGTAGTAGTCCTGCGGCTGCTTGGTGCAGTTGCCCTCCGCGTCGTACTCGCCGTCCAGCTGCATGGGCGGGAACATGCCGTCCGCGTAGAAGTCCAGGTGGCCGGACTTCTTGAACAGGTCACCCTTGGTGATGTGCGGGGTGTTGACGAAGGAGTAGCCGTCCGCCAGGTGGCGGCGGCGGGAGTGGTTTTCCATCTCCATGCGCACGATGCCGCCGTTCGGGTGGAAGACCGGGAAGCCGGAGCCGATTTCGTCCGGGAAGCTGAACAGATCCAGCTCCGAGCCCAGGCGGCGGTGGTCGCGCTTTTCGGCCTCGGCCATCAGCGTCTGGTAGGCCTCCAGGGCCTCCTTGGACTCGAAGGCGGTGCCGTAGATGCGTTGCAGGCCGGCCTTGGACTGATCGCCGCGCCAGTAGGCGGCCGAGGAGCGGGTCAGCGCAAACGCCGGGATGTACTTGGTGGTCGGCAGGTGCGGGCCGCGGCACAGGTCGAACCACTCGACCTCGTTGGTGCGCGGGTTGACGTTGTCGTAGAAGGTCAGGTCACCGGCGCCGACCTCGGCGGCCTCGTCTGAATCCGGGTCGACGTTACCCTTGTCCTGGATGAGCTCGAGCTTGAAGGGCTCGTCGGCGAGTGCCTCGGCGGCCTGCTCCGGGCTCTCGTAGACCCCGCGGGTAAAGCGCTGGCCGGTCTTGATGATCTTCTTCATACGCTTCTCGATGGCCTTGAGGTCCTCCGGGGTGAAGGGCTCTTCGGTCTGGAAGTCGTAGTAGAAGCCGTTCTCAATGGCCGGGCCGATACCCAGCTTGGTGCCGGGGAATTCTGCTTGGACGGCCTGGGCCAGCACGTGGGCACAGGAGTGGCGGACCACCGCACGGCCCTCCTCCTCGCTGGCGGCGACGGGGGTAAAGGTCTGGTCGGTCTCCGGAACATGCGACAGGTCCTTGAGGTTGCCCTCGGAGTCGCGGACGACCACGACGGCCTCCGGGCCCTTGTTCGGCAAGTCCAGCTCGCGCATCGCTGCCCCGACGGCAGTGCCGGCCGGGCAGACGAAGGACTCGTAGTTCACGGGGACTGCAGGAATAGCTTCCGCCATTTGGTGCGCTCCTTTGCGCTCATGCGGGCAGCAGCATACCTGGCCGCGGCCCGCGGTTTATTATTCCGGGGCTTATCTTACCGCGTCCAGCAGTGCGGATCCCCAAAAGGCCGAGCCCGCGCCGCCGCTGCTGGTCCCGGGTGGGACGAAGTAGACCGCCGAGCCGATGTGGCTAATCCAGGTGTTGAGGTGATCGGCCTCGTCCAGGCGGGCCTGGATGGGTTCGAACTGGCGCGTCGGGTCCTTCTGGAAGCAGATGAAGACCAGGCCCGCGTTGGACAGCTGGATGAGGTCTTCTTCCTGGGATTCGGCGTAGTCCGGCATCAGATCGTAGCTGTACGGGCGCCGCTTGAGCTTTTGCTCGGGGTGGTCGGCCGGCGGCCGGGCCCGGGCCATGTGGGAGTTCGGATCGATGACCGGCAGGCCGTATTTGTCGGTGGCCGAATAATCCGCCTCGTCCAGCTCCTCCTCGCCCGTCAGGGGCGCGCCGTTGGACAGCTTGCGCCCCACGGAGTTTTCCCGCGTGGCCCGGTCCAGCTTTTCCCAGGTGTCCAGATTCATGCGGATGCGGCGCACCACCATGCAGGTCCCGCCCTGGGCCCAGTCGGGGCCCTCATCAATCCAGACCTGCTCGTCGTATTCTTCCTCGCCGCGCGGGTTGACCGTGCCGTCGAGCTGCCCGAACAGGTTGCGGTGGGTCGCGCCCTGCGGCAGGGAGCCGAAGGAGTTGGCGAAGCCCTGCTGCAGCCACGTGACCTTGGCGTAATCGGTGGCGGCGCGGATCATGTGCCGCATGGCGTGGGAGGCCATCACCGCGTCGTCGCAGCAGATCTGCAGCACGACGTCGGTCTGGCCCCACTTATCGCTGAGCTGGTCCTTCGAGAAGGGCTTGATGTCCCGCAGCCAGTCCGGCTTTAGGTCCCCTGCCCCGAGCTTGTCGAAGACCGGCTCGCCCCAGCCGCAAGTGATGGTCAGGTTGGCGGGTACGTCCACCATCTCCGGCTCCAGGGAGCCTAGCGGGGTCTCGCCCGTGCACAGCGCCCGGGCGTCCTCCGTCCACAGGCTCATCAGGTTGCGAAAGCCCCGCTTGCCGATGCCCGGCTTTAGGTCAAAGCCCACCAAGTTCAGGTGGGCCTGCATGTCCGTGTCCACGCCGGCCTGGTGCTCGCCGTCGAAGGCGACGATCGCCTCCGCCAGCGGGTCGGACTGGCTGGCCTGCTCAATCGCGTCCTTTTCTTCCGCCTGGCTGCACGCGCTTAAGGCGAACGTTGCCGCCCCCGCCGCGCCCGCTCCCTGTAGGAAGTACCGGCGATTAAGTCCCGTCATGGCTTTCGCTTACCTTCCCCTAGTGGCCGCTGTGGCCTTCGTGCTCGGCGTGGTCGCCGTGGCCTTCGTGCTCGGCGTGATCGCTGTGATCGGTGGAGCCCAGGTCGCCGTAGTCTTCGTCGCCGGCGCCGATGCTGCGCACCGGCACCTCGCCCAGGTCGATGGTCTTGCCGTCGGTCAGGTGCAGGGTAATCGTCACGGACTCGCCGGCCATGACCGGCTCCTTGACGCCCATCAGCATCAGGTGGTCGCCGCCCGGCTCCAGGGTGGCCTCGCCGCCGGCCGGAATGGTCAGCGGTTCGGTCATCTCGGACATCTGGCCGTCGACGGTCTCGTGCAGCTGGGTCATCTCCGCGTCGATGCTGGTGCTAAACGACTCGACCTGCAGGTCGGTGTCGGTGTGGTTAACCAGGGTGCCGAAGATGGCGGTCATGTCGGAGTCCTCGGCCATCGCGCGCACGACACCGCCTTCGAAAGTGACGTCCGTTTCGGCGGCCTGCTCCGACTCGGCGGAGGTGGTGGTCTGCGTGTCGGTCTGGTCCGCGGGCTCCTCGCTCGGGGAGCAGGCCGCCAGGGACAGGGCCGAGGCGGCAACAGCGGAGACTACAAGACGGGTGTATTTCATGACAGATTCCTTTGTTTACTGTTCATCAATGGGGCGACGCTTGGCCAGAACCAGCACGACGACGGCGGCCAGCACCAGCACGCCGCCGACGGCGAGGATCCACTTCAGCGGGCCGTCGGCGCCGCCGACCTCCTCGTCCGGGGACGGGACGGCGGACTCGTCGACGGCGACGCTGGAATCGTCGCCGCCGGCCACGGTGAAGCTGACTCCCCCGCGGGTGGCGTGCCCATCTGAGGAGGTGATCTGGAAGCCGACCTGGTAGTCACCGGGGCCCGGATCGACGTCGTCCGGGGTCTCGATGGTCAGGTTGCGTTCGTCGAGCTCCGGCTCGGCAGAAAACAGTACGTCCCCGGCTTCCTCGTTGGTCACGGCGAAGTTGTTGAAGCCCTCCCGCGGGATTCCGGAAAATTCCAGGGTGATGGTCTCGGGGAATTCGTCGAGGACCTGGCCTTCGGTGACGGTGCCGCCGATGACGGCATCGTGAGCCAGGGCTACCGGCGCTGCCCAGGCGGACAGGCCGAGGGCCCCGGCAGCCACCGCGGCGCCTGCGGCGCGCGGGGAAAATGAAAACATGTACTGCTCCTTACGGCGAGGACTCGCCTGGTCGTTCCAAGGTCGCAGCGGCACACACCGCGGGCTTGCCGCCGCGCTGCGCGACGCGTATCCGACTAGTCGCTCCATTGCTGGAAGTAGTTCCCAACAATGGCGCAGATCTCACTGCTACTAGCTGTGCCCCGATTGTCCCCCACCCGAGCGCAAACATACAAAACGCCGCCCCCAGCGGGGACGGCGTCGAAAAATGGAGCGGATGACGAGACTCGAACTCGCGACCCTCACCTTGGCAAGGTGATGCGCTACCAACTGCGCTACATCCGCAAATTTGAAACCAGGCTCGGTTTCAGGACTTCCCAACGAGGTTGGGAAACCCGTGGTGCGCGATACTGGGATTGAACCAGTGACCTCTTCCGTGTCAGGGAAGCGCTCTCCCGCTGAGCTAATCGCGCAGGCGTCGCCGGTGGCCACGCTAGCTGGAGGTGGAAACGGGAATCGAACCCGTGTGCACGGTTTTGCAGACCGTTGCCTCACCACTCGGCCATTCCACCGTGGCGTATGCCGCCTCACACAATTATACAAAGTGAAACTGTGTTGGAGCGGATGACGAGACTCGAACTCGCGACCCTCACCTTGGCAAGGTGATGCGCTACCAACTGCGCTACATCCGCAAATTTGAAACCAAGCCCGGTTTCAGGACTTCCCAACGAGGTTGGAAAACCCTTGGTGCGCGATACTGGGATTGAACCAGTGACCTCTTCCGTGTCAGGGAAGCGCTCTCCCACTGAGCTAATCGCGCGGGACAAACACCTTCTATAAAAAGAAAGTGTGGAGCGGATGACGAGACTCGAACTCGCGACCCTCACCTTGGCAAGGTGATGCGCTACCAACTGCGCTACATCCGCATGCACCGGTTCCAGCCGCAGCTTTCTGTGCGGTGCGAGTAAAAACATTATCCTGAACCGGTCCCGGTTTACAAATCGCCCGCTCACAGGCCAGTTCTTAGGCCCATCGCGGCGGGGTGTGGCGCAAGCTAAATGACACCGCTGTCATCCCCGCCCCCGGCATCCGGGCCGCCGCGGCTCCACCGGCACCGCCGTTTTGCTGGGGATTCGTCGGATCGCGCGGCGCCGTGCTACATTTTAGCCCAGCACGGTCCCATGGCTCAGTGGAAGAGCGTTCCGTTCACACCGGAAAGGTCGCTGGTTCGATCCCAGCTGGGACCACCACTTTTTAAGCGCCTACCCGCATACGGGGAGGCGCTCTTTTTGTATCCGCACCTTAGGATGGTGGCCATGGATATCAACGCTTTAGTAGGCCCCGACCGCCCCGAAGTCCGTGCAGTCATGGTGGCCACGGTGACGGGGTCAGCATCGGCGGCCGGGACCTCCGAGTCCCTGGGCAACGACACCGACGCGCAGCTTCTGCAGGGCCTGCGCGAATGGGCCGAGGTCATCGTGGTGGGCGCGTCCACCGTGCGCGCCGAGGACTACGGGGGCGCGACCTCCCAGTCAGGGGATCCGGCGCCCATCGCGGTCGTCACCGGCAGTGCGGACATGGAACCGGACTCCCGCTTCTTCACCGACTTCACCACCGCCCCGCTACTGCTGGTACCGCACGTCGCCCTCGCCCAGGCCGAGGTACGCGAGCGCACCCGCCAGCTGGAGGCCCAAGGCGCGGAGGTTATCGACGCCGGGACCGCGAGCCCCACCGACCTCCTGGCCTGCCTGCGGGCCAGGGGCTACCGGCGCATCGTCTGCGAGGGCGGGCCCGGCCTTCTGTCTCAGTTCGTGGCCGCCGATTGCATCGACGCCTTCTACCTGACCCTCGACCCCACCGTCACCTCGGCGGTGGAGACCCCCGTCGTCCGCGCCAACGATGCCACCGCCTCCCGCACCACCCACCTTACCCTGGACAATTGCGCCCCCGATGCCGACGGCACCGTGTTTCTGCGATACCGCCGCACGCCGAGCCCGTAAACTGGCTGGCCGTGAGTACCAGTTTCCTGTCTTCCGCGTGGACTGCCCGCGCCGCGCTCGCCCCCGGCCGCCCCATCCCGCTGCCCGCCGGCCTAAACCTGGCCGCCTGGCCGCTAGCCATCCTGTTGGTGTTCAACACTGTGCTCGTCCGCGCCTTCAACGGCGCGCCCACCGATGACTTCAGCACGGTCTACTACGCCGTGCGCCGCGCCCTGGACGGCCAAGCCGTCTACGAGCAGGCCTATCACCACGTCGACCCGCTCTACCTCTACAACCCCGGCGCCACGCTACTGCTCTACCCTCTGGGCCTGGTGGAAAACTTCAGCCTGGCCCGCGGGCTGTTCATCCTGGTCAACGCCGCGGCGATTATCGCCGCGCTGGCGATTCTGACCCGCCTGGTGGGCCACCGCCTGTCCAGCCCGCTGTGGCCGGCGAGCATCGCCCTGGCCTTTGTCACCGAGTCCGTTATCAACACACTGACCTTCGCCAATATCAACGGCCTGCTGTTGCTGGCACTCAGCGGTTTCCTGGCGCTGGGCCTGCGCGGGTGGGCCGGCCGCGGGGGCCGGGGCGCGGGTTCCAGCCTGTGGGCGGGCATCGTGCTGGGCCTGGCCATTACGGTCAAGCCGCAGTTCGCCCCGCTGCTGGTGCTGCCGCTAGTCAAGGCTCGCTGGTCCACCGTGGCCGCCGGCCTGGCGGTACCGATGGGGCTCAACGCCCTGGCCTGGCCCGTCATCCCGGACGCCGGGGACTACCTGCGCCGGCTGGTGCCCTACCTGGGCACCACCCGCGACTACGCCAACTCTTCCTGGGACGGCCTGCGCGCCTATTTCGACCTGCCCGGCTGGGCCTACTACCCCGTCTGGGTCCTGGCGGCGGTCCTCGTGGCCGTCGCCGTCGTGCTGCTTTTGCGCTGGCGCAACACCGACCCGGCCCTGTGGGCGCTGACGACCACCGGCGTGCTGTTGGTCGGTATCTTCTTCCTGTCTTCGCTGGGCCAGCAGTACTACTCGATGTGGCTGTTCCCGCTGATGTTTACCGCGGTGCTGCCGCGCAGCGTTTTTCATTCATGGCTCGCCTGGGCCGCCGCGGCCTGCTTCCTACTGCCGGTGACATGGACGTCCACCCACTGGCCGGACGCGGGGCGCTGGGCGAATTTCTTCCTGGGCACCGCCGGGTGGTTCCTGCTCATCGTGGCGTGCGCGGCCAGCGTGACCGGCTGGTACCTAGGCCAGCGCCGCGGCGCCGGTTACACTGGGCGGCATGACCGACCAGCCCACTGATTTCAAGCTCATCGCCGACGCCGACTGGAAAAAGCGCTTAAGCGACGAGGAATACTACGTCCTGCGCCAGGGCGGGACCGAGCCGCCGCACGTCGGCAAGTACACCGACACCACCACCGAGGGCGTGTACTCCTGCCGCGCCTGCGGCGCCGAGCTTTTCCGCTCCAACGAGAAATTCGCCTCCCACTGCGGGTGGCCGTCCTTCTACTCCCCCAAGGACGTCGACACAGTCATCGAGCGCGAGGACCGCTCGCTCGGCATGGTGCGCACCGAGGTACTGTGCGCCAACTGCCACTCGCACCTCGGCCACGTCTTCGCCGGCGAAGGCTACGACACCCCCACCGACCTGCGTTACTGCATTAACTCCATCTGCCTGGACCTCGACGAGCGCGAGGTCTAGCCGCTCCTTAGGGCAGGACCTTGATGAGTTCTGCCACGTCAGACACCCGGCGCCCGGTGTGGAACGGGATTTCCTCGCGCACGTGGTTGCGGGCCTCCGTGTAGCGCATGACGTACATCAGGTCGACGATCCGGTCGAGGCTCGGGGCCTCGAAGGCCAGGATCCACTCGTAGTCGCCCAGCGCGAAGGCCGGGACCGTGTTGGCGCGCACGTCGGCGTAGTCGTGCGCCGCCATGCCGTGCTCGACCAGGATCTTACGGCGCTTTTCCTCATCCATGATGTACCAGTCGTAGGAGCGCACGAACGGGTAGACGGCGATCCAGTCGCCCGGCTCCTCGCCCATGATGAACGACGGCAGGTGCGACTTGTTGAACTCCGCCGGGCGGTGCAGGGCGTTTCCCACCCAGGTCACGTCGGTGACCTGGCCGAGGACCGTGATGCGGCGGAAGTCCGCGAAGGCGCGCTGCAGGTCCTCGAATTCTTCGGCGTGCCACCAGATCATGAAGTCGGCGCTATCGCGCATGCCGGACAGGTCGTAGATACCGCGGACGGTGACCTTGCCTTCCTCCGCCAGGCGGGCGAAGAAGTCCTGGGCCTGGGCGATGATGTCGTCTCGCTCGGTGCCCAAGGCCCCCGGGATGGCGCGGAACACCGCGTGCTGGGAGTACTGCTGGACTTCGTTGAGCTTCTTAAAATCGAGCTTCGCCATGGACAATCCCCTTTCAAAGGACGTTCGAGTCTGACTTAGACATGACCCCTCCAGTATCCATCATTAGTTGGATACTTGGCCAACTGGGGGCACGGCGCGCCTCCCACCAGTGGCGCCGGGGAAAATATAGCTTGATTCATTGTGAGCATTTCCGAGACTTCCCAGCCGCACAGCGCCTCCCCTGCCGCTAACGATGCCCCCGCCGACGGCGAGGCCACCACGCCGGTCACCTTCAACCGTGCCGTGGAGTCCATGCATCAGGCTCGTTTGCGCCCCGAGATTTCCTTAGGATCCATCCGCCCGCCGCAGCGCCTGGCCCCATATAGCCACGCCATCGGGCTCGAGGTCGACCGCGGCGCGGACGATGCCGACTCCATCCCCACCGACAGCAGCGGCGACGCCTTCGGCCGCCTGATCCTCCTCCACGATCCGGGCGCCGAAGAGGCCTGGGACGGACCCATGCGCCTGGTCGCCTATATCCAGGCCGATATGGACCCGGACGTCGCCGGTGATCCCCTCCTGCCGGACGTGGCCTGGGAGTGGCTGACCGAGGGCATGGCCCACAGCGATGCCCGCCACACTAATTTGGGTGGCACCGTCACCTCGACCGCCTCGGTGCGCTACGGCGAAATCGGTGGCCCGCCGCGCGCCTACCAGCTCGAGATGCGCGCCTCCTGGACCGCAGAAGACCTGGAACTGGGCCCGCACGTGGAGGCCTTTGCCGCCGTGCTGGCGAACGTGGCCGGCCTTCCGCCGGAGGGCGTGACCCAGTTGGGGCGCGGATAAGCCAGCGCGCAGGTAGCCTGGCATAGCATGAGCGAGCTTAGACGAGTACCGGCGCAGGGCATCCCGCCGGTCGCCAGCACCCCGCAGGAGATCGCCGCAGCCGCCACCCGGCTGTTAGGCGGTACCGGGCCGCTGGCCGTCGACACGGAGCGCGCCGGCGCCTACCGCTACAACGACCGCGCCTTCCTCCTCCAGCTGCACCGCGCCGGGGCCGGCACCGTGCTCATCGACCCCGAGGGCAACGCCGAGGCCGTTAGGGACCACATCGGGGGCGCCATAAACGCAGAGCCCTGGGTGCTGCACGCCGCCAAGACGGATCTTCCCTGCCTGGCCTGGCTGGGGCTCAAGCCCGGCTCGCTGTTTGATACCGAGGTCGCCGCCCGCATGGCCGGTTTCGAGCACCCCAACTTGGGCCACATGGTCGACGAGATTCTGGGCATCGAGCTGGAAAAAGCCCACGGCTATGTAGACTGGTCCACCCGGCCGCTGCCGCAGGACTGGCTGGCCTATGCCGCCCTCGACGTCGAATTCCTCCTCCCCCTGGCCGAGACCCTCAAGGACGTGCTGGCCGAGGAGGAGAAGCTGGACTGGGCGCTGCAGGAATTCGACGCGCTTATCGCCGAGCACGCCGCGACCACCGCCCCAGAGCCCGGCTCTTGGCGCGAGCTCAAGGGCCTGAGCACCCTGCGGCGCGGCGAGCAGCTGGCCGTGGCCAAGGCGCTGTGGATTAAGCGCGACGCGTTAAGCGCGCACCGCGACATCGCCCCGCCGCGCGTGCTGGGCAACAAGGTGCTCATCGATGTCGCGCGCACGCTACCGAATTCACCCGCCGAGCTGGCCCGCGTCAAGGGCTTTCCCCGCAAGCGGAAATCAGCCACGCAGCTGTGGTGGGACGTCGTCGAGCGCGCCCGCGACCTGCCGGCCAGCGACTGGCCGCGCCCCCAGCGCACCCGCCGCGAAGTCCCCGGGAAGGCCGCCTGGCCGGCCGAGCTCTGGGAGCTCTACCAGGCCGCCCGCCAGGACTTCACCGACCTGGGCCACGACCTAGCCGTCGATGACTCCCTGCTCATTAAGCCCGCCACCCTGCGGGCCGCGATCTGGGCCGCGCTCGGCCCCAAGGCACACCTCACCGACACCGCCGACCTGGTGGACTTCCTGATTGCCAACGGGGTGCGCCCGTGGCAGCTGGAGTGGGCCGTGCCGATTATCGCGCGGCGCATCACCAGCTTCTAGCGGAGCCACTCCCTAATGGACTCGGCGATGCCCTCCGGCGCCAGCCCGACGTCCTCCAGCAGCTGCCCGCGGGAGGCGTGCAGCGGGAAGTAGTTCGGGAACGCGAGGCGGCGCAGCGGGGTGTCCACCTGGGCATCGCTCAGCTTTTCGGCCACCAGGGAGCCGATGCCGCCGCGCTTGATGCCGTCTTCCACCGTGACCACCAGACCGTAGTCCGCGGCCAAGCGCACCACAGACTCCGGCACGGGCGCGACCCAGCGCGGGTCGATGACCGTCACGCCGACGCCCTGCTCGGCCAGCAACTTAGCCGCCGCGATACTGCGCGCCGACATCGCGCCCACCGAGAGGATGAGCACGTCGCGGCGTGCCTCGGCATCGCTGGCCGCGGCGCCGGAGGACGAGCCGACGTTGGTGTAGATGACGTCCGTGCCGTCGGCGAGCGTGTCGACGGCGTCCATGTCGTCGAGCAGGTTGCCCTTCGGGAAGCGCACCACGCTGGGCCCGTCGGAAATGTCCAGGGACTCGTTGAACAGCTCGCGCAGGCGTTTGCCATCGCGCGGGGCAGCCACGCGCATGCCCGGGACAATGCTGGTCAAGGCCATATCCCAAACGCCGTTGTGGCTGGCGCCGTCCGAGCCGGTCACGCCCGCGCGATCCAGCACCACGGTCACCGGCAGCCCCAGCAGAGCGATGTCCATAAGCAGCTGGTCGAAGCCGCGGTTCAGGAACGTCGAGTAGACCGCGACCACCGGGTGCAGCCCGCCCAGGGCAAGCCCGGAGGCCGAGGCCATCGCGTGCGCCTCGGCGATGCCGACGTCGTAGAAGCGGTCCGGGAACCGCTCCGCGAAAGGCATCAGGCCGGTCGGTCCGGCCATCGCCGCGGTGATGGCCACGATGTCGTCGCGGCGCTCGGCGGCCTTGATGAGCTCCTCGGAAAAGGCCGCGGTCCACCCGGGCTGGCTCTTGCCCTTCGGCACGCCGGTGACCGGGTCGATAGCGCCGGTCGAGTGCATCTGGTCCTTGGGCTCGTTAACCGCCGGGGCAAAACCGTGGCCCTTCTCGGTGACCACGTGGACGATGATGGGGCCCTCGAAGTCGCGGGCGTAGCGGAACGCGTGGTTGAGCGCCTCGAGGTCGTGGCCGTTGATGGGGCCGATGTATTTCATGCCTAGCTCGGGAAACATCTCCGTGGGCAAGACCGAGGACTTGACGCCCTCCTTGAAGGCGTGGAGGGCATCGAAGGCGCGCTCGCCGACCCAGCCCATCGACTTGAGTGTCCTCTTGCCGTGGGCCATCAGCTCGTCGTAGCCGTGCTGGGAGCGGATACGCCCCAGGTTCTCCGAAAGGCCACCGATGGTCGGCGCGTAGCTGCGCCCGTTGTCGTTGACCACGATAACGGCGTTTCGGTCCTTGTCCGCCGAGATATTGTTGAGCGCCTCCCAGCACATGCCGCCGGTCAGGGCGCCGTCGCCCACGATGGCGATGGCGTTGCGGTGCGGCTCGCCCGCCAGGCGGAAGGCCTTGGACAGCCCGTCGACCACGGAGATCGACGCCGAAGCGTGCGAGGACTCCGTCCAATCGTGCTCGGACTCCGCCCGCCGCGTGTAGCCGGACAGCCCGCCTTTTTGCCGCAGGCTGTCGAAGTCGCCGGCGCGGCCGGTGAGCATCTTGTGCACATAAGACTGGTGCGAGGTATCAAAGACCATCGCGTCCTGCGGCGAGTTGAACGTGTAGTGCAAAGCGATGCTCAGCTCCACCACGCCCAGGTTCGGTCCTAGGTGGCCGCCGGTGACGGAGACCTTCTCAATGAGCAGCTGGCGGATCTCCGCAGCAAGCTGTTCCAGCTCATCTCCATCGAGCTTTTTGAGATCCTTCGGCGAGTCAATCGAATCAATGATTCTCATGGAGTGCTCAACTACTCCTTTGCTTAAAATCGCAGCGGTACCCCGCTTGTCTTATGTTCTACCGTACATCGTGGCCCGCCCGCGGGGTCAAAAGCACCAGGGTCTCGAAGTGATGCGTGCCGGGGAAAGCGTTAACAACGACCAATCGGTCAATGCCGTAGCCCGCCTCCACCCAGGCGGACAGGTCGCGGGACAGGGCGGCCGGATCGCAGCCGATGTGGACGACGCGTTTCGGGGTGGCCTCGGTAATGCGGGCCACGACCTCGGCCCCGGCGCCGACGCGCGGCGGGTCCAAGACAACGGCATCGGCGGGTGGCAGCTGGCCGATGGCCTTGTCTACGCGGGCGGATTTGACCCGCACCGCGTATTCCGCCAGGCCGGGCTGCTGATCCGGGCGGGCGGCCGGCGACAGGTCCACCGAGTAGGTTTCCGCGCCGCCGGTGGCCGCGCTCAACGTGGGCACGAAGAGCCCGACGCCGCCGTACAGGTCCCAGGCCGGCCCGTGGCCGGTGCCCAGCAGCTCCGCGACCAGGCCGGTGTATGCCTCCGGCGCGCCGCGATGGGCCTGCCAGAAGGCGGTCGCCGGGAACTCAAAGCGGTGCCCGTCGACCTCCTCGACTACGCCGGCGGTTCCCTCGACGACCTGCTCGATCTTTTCCACCCGCTTGCCGCGCGGGCCCTTGCGGGTCTCAATCACGTGGCGGGCCCCGGTGCTATCCAGCACCGCGATGACTTCTGCGCCCGGCGTGAACGTGCGCGCGCCCGGCCCTACGATGCCGTCTACCAGCCCGGGCGCCAGCTGCGTGCAGGCGACGTCGGTGACTAGGTCGTTGGAGGCGCGCTTGCGGGTGCCGGCCCGCCCGCGGGAGTCGACGCCCAAGCGCACGCGGGTGCGCCAGCCGCGGTGCGGCGGCAGCTCGCGCAGCTCCAGCTCCGGCAGCTCTCCGTCGGCGCCTAGGTGGCCGACGCGGGCCAGCTGGTCGCGCAGCTCCAGCTCCGGCAGCTCTCCGTCGGCGCCTAGGTGGCCGACGCGGGCCAGCTGGTCGCGCAGGACGTCGGCCTTGATGCCAAGTTCCTGGGCCGGATCGACCTCCGCGAAGTCGCAGCAGCCCGCCCCCGCCGCGGCGGCCGGGCAGGCCGAGTTCACGCGGACCGGGCCGGCGGCTGCCACCTCGGTAACGGTGCCGCGCAACATGGACTTTTTGACCTTGTCGAGGCAGACGACGACTTCGTCGCCGGGGAAACCGCCCCGGGCGAAGACGATGCGCCCGTCGCCGGCGCGGCCAATCCCCTCCCCGCCGTGCGCCATGCGGTCGATGCGCAGGCGGATATCGCCGCCTACCTGGTAGTTCGCGGTCTCCATTAGTCTCGTTGTCCGTTCTTCTCGCGGGGTGGCTGTGTTTCTTCGACCTCAATGACCCGATTGGCCCGGCGCACCAAGAAGATGGTCAGGAGGGTGACCAGGCCGGTCAGCGGCCACCCCATGAGGATGCGGGTAATTCCCAGCGCGGTGGTCTCGCCGGCGTTGTAGATGCCGTTTTGGACCACGAAGCGGGCCAGGAAGACCACGGCCCAGCCGGCCGTGGCAAGCGCGTAGGCGCGCCGCGCGGTAGGGATCTGGCGCCAGGCCATGTCCTCGCCGTTGATGCCCTTCCAGATAACGCCCACCGCCGGCCAGCGCACCAGGATGGACACGACCGCGGCGATGCACAGCACCAGCGAGGCCCAGATCCCGTACAGGAAGTAGCCCTTCGCATCGCCGGTGGCGTAGGCGATGCCCGCGCAAATCGCCACTCCCAGCAGGCCGGAAATGGCCGGCTGGAGCGACTCCTTGCGCGCCACGCGCCAGAGGGCGACCGCCACGGCCACGCCGATGGCGGCCAGCAGTGCGGGAACCAGACCCCACATGCTGTTGACGGGGATGAGCACGACCACCGGCAGCGTCGCCGCCACCAGCCCGGTCACTCCGCCCATCTGCTCGAGCAGGGTCTGGTCCTCGAGGGGTTTGTTTTCAGCCACGTGAGTCTTTCTGGGGTTCTAGCTAGCGGTCGGAGTTGTCGTCACCGGCGTCCTGCGAGCCAGCGCCGTCAGCGGCGCTGCCGTTGTCCGCGCCGGCGGAGTTGCCGGTGCCGTTGCTGTTGCCGCTACTCAGCAGGCGCCACATCTGCTCGCGCAGCTGCTTCTCGCGCTCTTCGTCGGCGGCGGTGCGCTGGCCGTCCGAGCCGGTGTTGCCCGCATTGGCGGCGTTGCCCGCGTTGCCGGCGTTGGTGTTGCCGGCCTGGCGCTGCTGCATGGCCTTCTGCAGCTGCTCCACCAGCGCCGGCGGCATGACCACGCGCAAGGCGTTGCCGGCGAGGATCGGCTCGTCGCCGCGGTAGACGAAGGTGCGGGCGACCAGCTCGCGGCCGATCCGCGCCAGCTCCTCCGACTTGCCCTTCGGCGCGGCCAGGGTCACCCGCAGCATCCAGCGCGGACCCTCCACACCGATGATGCGGATCTCGCCGTTGTCGTTCGACCCTACAATCTCGGTGCCCCAGGGCCCCTCCTCCAAGCGGGTGGGCAGGCCGTCGTTCTCGATGCCCTGGATGAGTTCCTTGGCCGAGGACTCCCACTGCCCGCTCGAGCGCGGCGCGGCGAAAGCCACCGGGGTAATGCGCCCCGCCGTGGTGACGATGTGGAGCATCTTCGGACCCTTTTCGCCCATCTCCACCTGGACCTGGGAGCCCTTCGGCAGCGCGATCTTCATCGAGCCCAAGTCGAGCGTGCCAGCGGAGAAATCGCTAAAGTCGAAGTCCTCGTAGTTCAGGCTGTCGCCGTCGAAGGGGCCGGTGTCCCCGCCGACGGCGTCGTGCTCGACGACGTTGACGCTAATGCCCGCAGCGCCCGGGAAACCGTTGGCTACCGCGGCATCGCCGGGCGTATCCGGCACGTCATCCAGACGGTCGACGGGTGCGTTATCCGGCGCCTGTTCCGCCGCCGGTTCTGCCGCGGACGGCTCAGGGGCGCGGTTGTCCTTGCTCTTCTTGCCGAAAGGCCACAAAGCCATGGTTAAAAAGTCCTTTACTCATCGACGTCTATCCGTTCCACTGTAGCCCCTCGCCGCGGGGCCTACACGCCGGTCGAACCGTAACCGCCGTCTCCGCGGACAGTTTCGTCCAGCTCGGAGACCTCCACGAACTCGGCCAGCTCGACCTTCTGGATTACCAGCTGGGCGATCCGCATGCCGCGCGTAATCTCAATCGGCGTGGCTGGGTCGAGGTTGACCAGGCAGACCTTGATCTCGCCGCGGTAGTCGGCATCGATGGTGCCCGGGGTGTTGACAATGGAAAGCCCCTGCTTGGCGGCCAGGCCCGAGCGCGGGTGCACCAGGCCGACGGTGCCCACCGGCAGCGCCAGGGCGATGCCAGTGCCCACCAGCGCGCGCTCCCCCGGGGCGAGGGTCACGTCCTCGGTGGCATAGAGATCGGCGCCGGCGTCGCCGCGGTGGGCGCGGTGCGGCATCGGCAGCTCGGGGTCGAGGCGTTTGATCTGGACGGAGAGGTTTGTATCCGGAGTGCTAGTCACGTCCGTTAGCCTACCTTCCCCGCCCGGCAGCTTTGCCTTGTGCCCCGGGCGGTGCGATAGACTGGCATACCGTGAAACCTGCGGACAATAGTGGCAACGACCTGAACCCCAGCGCGAATTCCGAGGTCATCTACCAGGAACGCCAGTGGGTTCCTTGGTATTTCTGGGTGCTGGCGGCCATCGTCATCGCCGTGACCACCGCAACGGTCGGGCTAAACCGGTCGGGCATTTGGCCGCTGACCGCCGCCATCGTGCTCATCGCGGTGGCCGTGTGGGTGCTGGTCTCCTGGTCCTCGACCGTCGTCACCGTGGAAAAGGACCCCGACGGCACCCGCTGGCTCAGCGTGAAAGACGCCCAGCTGCCCAGCGATGTCGTGGCCCGTTCGCTGGCCGTTCCCAAGTCCGCCCGCCGCAACGCGCTGGGCCCGCAGCTGGATCCCGCGGCGTTCCTCTCGACCCACGAGTGGGTGGATGAGCTCGCCATGTTCGTCCTCGATGACCCGGATGACCCGACCCCCTACTGGCTCATCGCCAGCAAGGACCCGGCCGCGCTCATCGAGGCTTTCGTCCCCGAGCAAGCAGAGCAGGCCCTACGCAGTTATCGCAGCGCCTAAGAGCGCCTCACTGCGCCTAGGCGCAGTCCATGCAGACCTTGTCGCCGTCTTCCTCGTAGGACAGGCGCTTGTTGTCCTGGACCAGGAAGCAGACCGAGCAGGTGAACTCGTTTTCCTGGCGCGGCACGACCGTCACGTTGAGTTCTTCACCGCTCAGATCGACTGTCGGCGGCTCGAAGGGCTCGACGATTTCGCCGTCGTCGTCCATGGCGCTGTTTTCGCTCTCGGCGGCCTTCAGCCCCTCCAGGGAATCGGTCTCCAATTCGTCTTCCACGCGCCGCCGCGGTGCGTCGTAATCGGTTGCCATAACTGCACGCTCCAATCGGTTTTCATGCAAACTTGTGCAGGGAAATCAACTATGTCGATCGCGCATACTAAAGCACAATCGCACCGCTGTCACACTCGCAGGTAGAACCCACGAACGTGGGTACCCCCTTAACGCCTTTAACCCTGCGCCCGCGGCGCCATGCGCTACACTTTCCGGCATGCACACGAGTGAGGATTCGACCGCCGGAAATGCCCCGCTAGCCTACGGGATCGACATTGGCGGTTCCGGAATCAAGGGAGCCATCGTGGACCTGGAATCCGGGCAGCTGCACTCCGCCCGGCAGAAGATCGCCACTCCCCAGCCTTCTACCCCCGCGGCCGTGGCCGAGACCGTGGCCGAAGTCGTGGACCACCACGGCTGGGAGGGGCCCGTCGGTATTACGGTGCCGGCCATCGTGCGCGACGGCATCGTCCAGTCCGCGGCCAACATCGACCCCAGCTGGATCGGCGTCGACGCCCAAGCCCTCTTCCGCGACCAGCTCGGCGGGCGCGAGGTCGTCGTGCTTAACGATGCCGACGCCGCCGGCCTCGCCGAAGTCGCCCACGGCGATCCCGTCGCCCGCCAGGGCGCGGCCATCTTCCTGACCATCGGCACCGGCATCGGCTCGGCCTTCCTCCTCGACGGGCGGCTCTTCCCCAACACCGAGCTAGGCCACCTGGAGGTCAAGGGCAAGGAGGCCGAGCACGTGGCATCGTCAGCCGTCAAAGAGCGCGAGGACTTAAGCTTTAAAAAGTGGGCCAAACGCCTCAACCGCGTGCTGTATACCTATGAAAAGCTGTTTAACCCGCAGGTATTTATCGTCGGCGGCGGGATCTCGCGGAAATTCGAAAAATGGGGCCCGCACCTGTCCATCGATACCCAGATCGTGCCAGCGCAACTGCGCAACGAAGCCGGCATTATCGGCGCGGCGATGGCCGTTAACGCACACGTACAACCCTAAGATAAAGCTAAGGTGCGGCGGCGGGAGCACGACCCCGCTGTCACAAGAGTTGACCAGAATGCTCTATACTGGGCGGTCGATCGTAACTAGATAAACCGACCGCCACTGCGCGGTATAGGTTTTGACTGTAACAATTAAGGCGAAAGGGCGTACGTGGCAGCCACTGATTCTTCCGACAAGGTACTCGGCGAGGACGCAGAGGCAAATACCCCTGCGGGAAAGCCTGCCGCCAAGGCGGCAAAGAAGACGGCCAAAAAGACCGCCAAGAAGACCGCTAAGAAGTCGGCGAAGAAAACGGCTAAGAAGTCAGCTAAAAAGACCGCCAAGAAGTCGACCCGTAAGGCTGCGCCGAAGAAGGCGGCCACCAAGAAGGCCAAGGACGACGAGCAGAACCTCGCCGCCACCGCGGCCGAGGAGCAAAAGCCGGAGACCGACGCCGAGGACGAGTTCGGCGCCAGTGTCACCGACGACGACTTCGAGCCGGACCACGCCGACTTGGAAGAGCACCTCGACGACGAGGAAGACGACCTGGCCGGCGACGTCGACGAGGAGGACGAGGATGAAGACGACGGCTCCTCGGTCTGGGACGAGGAAGAATCCGCCGCGCTGCGCCAGGCCCGCAAGGACGCCCAGCTGACCGCGTCCGCGGACTCCGTGCGCGCCTACCTCAAGCAGATCGGTAAGGTCGCCCTGCTGAACGCGGAGCAGGAGGTCTCGCTGGCCAAGCGCGTCGAGGCCGGCCTCTACGCCCAGCACCGCATGGATGAGATGCAAAAGGCGCTTGCCGACGGCGACAAGGACGCCAAGCTCTCCCCGTCGCTCAAGCGCGACCTGCGCACCATCTCCCGCGACGGCCGCAAGGCCAAGAACCACCTGTTGGAGGCCAACCTCCGCTTGGTGGTCTCCCTGGCCAAGCGCTACACCGGCCGCGGCATGGCCTTCCTCGACCTCATCCAGGAAGGCAACCTGGGGCTTATCCGCGCCGTGGAGAAGTTCGACTACACCAAGGGGTACAAGTTCTCCACCTACGCCACCTGGTGGATCCGCCAGGCCATTACCCGCGCCATGGCCGATCAGGCCCGCACGATCCGTATCCCAGTACACATGGTCGAGGTCATCAACAAGCTGGGCCGCATCCAACGCGAGCTGCTGCAGGACCTGGGCCGCGAGCCCACCCCGCAGGAGCTGGCCAAGGAGATGGACATCACCGAGGAAAAGGTGCTGGAAATCCAACAGTACGCGCGCGAGCCCATCTCGCTGGACCAGACCATCGGCGACGAGGGCGACAGCCAGCTGGGCGACTTCATCGAGGACTCCGAGGCCGTCATCGCCGTCGATGCCGTCTCCTTCACCCTCCTGCAGGACCAGCTCCAGGACGTGCTGACCACCCTGTCCGAGCGCGAGGCCGGCGTGGTGCGCCTGCGCTTCGGCCTGACCGACGGCATGCCGCGGACTTTAGACGAAATCGGCCAGGTCTACGGCGTTACCCGCGAGCGTATCCGCCAGATCGAGTCCAAGACCATGTCGAAGCTGCGCCACCCCTCGCGCTCTCAGGTCCTGCGGGATTACCTCGACTAAATTGCCCTCCCCGCCACCGAGCCCGAGCCTTGACCGATGTTTAAGGTTCGGGCTCAGTCGTGTCACTGCTACTGCCCACATTCTTGTTTCACCACTTCAGGAGTTTTAACCCGTGGCCTTCCCTGCAGATTTCCCCTCTTGCCTCCAGCATTTTTCCACCACCGCTGAGCGCCTGCGCGCCGCCGACGATGCCCTAGCCGGCCAGGACCCGGCCGAGCTGAGCGCCGCCCAGCTCGATTGGCTCAGCACCGAGTTTGGCCGCGCCTTGGCAGCCGCGGAGGCCCCGGCCGAGGTCGTGAGCGCCCACGCCAACGTCGTGGCGGCGGTTTTGACCAACGCCCGCACCCAGCTGGCCGATGCCGACTCCTTCTGGGACGTCGCCGCCGCCCAGCTGCAGATCGACGGGGAGGCGCTGGAGGCGGTGCGCGAGGCGGCATCGGCGGCCGGGGCGGATACGGAGCCGCTGGAGCTGCCGGTGGTACCTTATGCGGAGTTTCGCCCGTGGCTGGAGCTCGACCCGGAAGCCGGGCGCCTGAGCCTGGTCCTGCCCGACCCGTCGAGCGCCTGGTCCGTCGACGCGGGCTTCGACACCTTCCGGATTAGCCCGCAGCCCCAGCCGCCCGAGCTGCGCGATGCCCCCTCCCGCGTCGCGCTCGTCCAGCCGACCGCGCGCATTACCGCCACGCACGCCGCCAGCGGCACCAAGCACCGCCTGGGCGTGGTGGCCGAGGACTTCCCCGTCCTGTTTTTCGGCCCGGACTGCCGCCCGCTGCCGGACCAGCACCGCATCACTGCCCCGTCGGTTTTCGTCCTCGCGCCGACGCGCACGAAGTTTTCGGCCGAGGGGGCGGCCGTGGAGGTCGCCGACGAGCTGCGCTTTACCACCTGGCCGGAGTGGTCCCTGTTCGAGCTGCGAGACCTGGCCGCCGCGGACGTCGAGACGCTGACGGTTGCGCTGGATCACCCGGCTAGCTTCACCACCCGCCAGGTGCGCGTGTCCGCCCCGGAGGATCCGCATTCGCGCCTGCCGGAGTGGCACAGCGCCGACAACGCCATTCCGGACCTGCGCGGCACGGATGCCGGGCGTATCTACGGCTCCTCGCCGCGGCTGGTGCTGCCGGTCGATCCGGCCCCGGAGTGGTCCGTGGAGCTGTACTACGTCGACCCGTTGGGCGAGCGCGAACTCGTCGAGCAGCTGGTGGAGCTGGCCGAGTTCCAGGGCCAGGAGCTGGCGCTGTTCGCCGACGCCTACGAGGACGCCTGGGTCGGCCGCTACGAAGTCGACGTGATGCGCGACGAGACCCTGGTGGGTCGCCGCACCTTCAATATGGCCGAGGGCTTCGACCTGCACGTGACCTATAACGGCGCGCAGTTTAGGCACCCCGACCAGGCCGCCGACGCCAACGCCTACACCAAGGCCTACTACTCCCAGCGCAAGGGGGCGGAAAAGTACATCGACGTGCCCTTCGACAAGACGCAGTCCGTGCCTCGCGGTGCCGAGACCGCCATGTTCCAGATCTCCAACGCCGTGGACTACTGCCTCGACGTCGTGGTGGTGCCCAAGGCGCTGAAGTACTCACTGGACCTGCGCGGCGAGCAGCCGGACTGGGACACCCACCCCGGCACCATCCCGCAGGGCTCGCTGGCCCGCAACGGCGAGCTGAAGGTGCGCTTCCCCGTGGCCATCGGCGGGTCGGCGGCCCTGTTGCTGACCCACGAGGTCTCCCGCAAGGTCAGGGTCATCCAGCTCAAGCGCCGTCGCCACGGCCGCGTGTTTACGGTGGGCAATTCCGCCATCCAGCACGCCTTCCCCGAAGCCCACGCCAACTTGGTGGCGACGCTGGCGTGGCACCCGGCATCGGCGGCGCAGACGTGGGCCGAGCTGTCCGATTCCTTCGGCTCGGAGCTCGAGTTCGAGAAGGCGTGGGAGGCGCACGCGACCCCGGACGTACAGCTGGCTACCCTGCTGCGACTCAATGAGTCGGAGTTTGAGCTGTCGGGGCGGATTGTGGGCGATAGCCTCCGGCTGTCCGGCAACGCGATGGGCCGGCAGCTGACCGGTTTCCTGTGGCCGGTCACGCGCCCGGACATCGCGCCGTGGCGGGTGGAATTTTCCGCCCAGCTGTCCACGCGCGTGCCGGAGGAGCTGCAGGAGGCGGGTCCGCTGGCCGTCGACGTGGTCGAGGCACAGCCGGGTTACCAGGCCAAGGCGCCGAACCGGCCGTCGATGCGCGCTTTCATCGTCGCCCAGGACGGCTACTTCGACGACGGCCACGGCGACGAGCTGGCCTACAAGCTGTCTGGCGCTAACCCGCGGGCAACCGTTGCCAAGCACGAGCAGCCCGCCTTGTGGCGCCACCTGTTCGCGCTGCGCAACTTGGGCCCGTCCGCTACCCGGCCGATGGCCGGCGTGTTGCGCAAGACCATCGATGCCGACCCGCGCCACATGCTCGAGGCGCTGGGGCGGTCCAACGTGCGCTCCGGCGACCAGCCAGCCCTGGCGATTGCGCACGGGCTGGCCAACTACGACTTCCACAGCAACGGCGAGCGCGTGGCGGAGTTCCGCGCCCTGCCGTGGATTCGCGTCGTGGAGCAGCTCAACGATCTCGTCGATGGGCACGCCGATTGGGACGATGCCACCGATTTCATCCGCACCGCCGGCGGCGAGGTGCTGCTGGAGCTGCTGCGCGGCGGCGAGGACACCGGCACCGCGGACACGCAGCAGGTGATGAAGGAGGTGCTGACGGCCGCCAAGGCGAACAACACGCAGCAGGCGCTCGAGGCGCTCTACGATGTCGCCCCCGCCCGCCGCGTCGCCGATGCCTCTGCCCTGCGCCACGGCTGGGCCGAGATCCTGCGCCGGCGCAAGAAGTTCATCGACGTCACGGGCTTCGCGGAGTTCCGGGAGGAGATGATGAAGCAGGAGGCCAACGTGGTCGGCGACGAGATCCGCGCGCACCTGCACCTGCTGCGCCGCTTCGCGCACACCGCCGGCAAGCGCCAAAAGAACCAGTGGGCCTGGGTGCCGTACCTGTCGGCCATGGCCGCGCACATCACGCGCGCCGGCGCCGCCGAGCTCAAGGGGCGGGTCTCCTATTACGTGCCGCTGAAGCCGGAGCACCTGACCACCTGGGCGGAGCTGGCGCAGCTGGCCCCGACGCTGACCATCTACGATGTCGTCCGCGAGGAAGCCCGCCAACTCGTCCGCGCGAACGGGCCGGTCGAGCGCCTCTAGGCACGCCGAGTAGGCGCTACGGACGTGGTCCGTGGCGCCTTTTCGCGTCTTTCAGCTGGGCGTGTTCCTTGTGGCCCGGCAGTCGTAGGGCTTGGCTGGTCTATCCTTGTCCCTCGGCTGGCTTTCCTTCCAGCTCGGCTGACCCTATTCCTTGGGGTTTGCGGCTGACCCCGTGTCAGCCGCTGCTCCAGGGCGGGTCCCACGTCACCCTGCCATCGCGGCGGTTTATCCTGCCGTGCCTGGGGTAGGCGGGGTCGTCATCGTTCCACGAATTATGGAACTCACACAACAAGGTCAGGTTCTCCTGGTTGGTTTCACCACCGTCGGCCCAGGGGTGGATGTGGTGGACCTGGCACTCGTCGGCTGGTTTCCTACAGTTCGGCCACGCACACGTGGTGGTCTCCGCCTTGGCCATGTCCTTCTGCTTCGGTGAGGCGTGGCGCTGGTAGCGGTACTGGTTGACCGGGCCGCGCCTAGGGTCCACCAGCGTGGCCAGGCCCGCGTCCAACAAACATTGGCGGACGTAGTCGGCCCCGGTCATGGTGGTGCCGTTGGTTAGCTGCAGGGTGATCTCATCCCCATCACCGGCAAGGATTCTCGCCCAGTCGGGCAGTGGGATGACCACGTGGGTGGCCTTCGGCTGCTTCTCCAGGCCTCCACTGAACAAGGCCTCGACATCCGGGATGGTTTTAATTGAGGCCCAGAGGTTTTCCACCAACTCCGGATCCCCAGTGACCGAAAAAGTACTCGGTCCATCCTTGCGGCGGGTCACGCGCACGCCTTCGGCTGGTGGTGCCGGGCGGTTAAGTTCCAGGACTTTCTGGTTGGCTAGGCGTCTTAGCTGTTCGGTGGTGCCGGGGGTGTTGCATAGTTCGATGAGCATGGCCCACGCGTGGCCTTTGTGGCGCACCCGGCGGAAAGCGTTGTCCAGCGCAATGAGCGTATCGAGGTGGTGTCCCTGGGCGGCGGCCGCTTTCCTCGCGGCGGCCTGCTTGCGGGTAAAGGACGTGTGCCCGAAGAAGGTTTGGCAGGCACGGTGGTGCGCGGTCGCGGCAACATCCGACATGACAGCCTTCAGGGCGGGCAGGCTCAGCTGGCGGCACAGGTCCAAATACTGGATCCCGTCCGCGAAGATGGAGTGTGCTGCTTTCAATGTGTCCATGGCTGTCGTTGCTGTCATGACCCACACGCTAGAAGCACGCGTCAACCCCTACAAGGCCCAGAAACCCGATCTGTGGATAACTCGGAGCACAGTAGCCATCCTGCATGAGCACCGGAAGAGAAGAAAACGCCCGTTTTTGCGGCGCCACCTGCCCAAAGGCCGAAAAATTGGCCAATGTGCCCAAGTAGGCACAGGTTGGCATAATTTGGGCACGCTTAGGCACAATTAGGCACAAAACGGCCCCGCACCAGGCGGGGCCAAGAGGAATGAGAGCCTAGTTGCTCGAATTGACCAGTTCCTCGCTCTGGCGCTCGACGCACTCGCGCTGCGCCTGCTCGTCCTGCAAGCTCAGGCACTCTTCGAAGTTGGCTTCGTTGAAGAACCAACCGATGAAGAGCACCATGAGCACGCCGACGGCGATCGAAATCAGCGAGAGGATAAGGCCCACCACCGACATCCAGGTGCGGCGGGCCTCCTTCGGCTTCTTGGCGTTGCGCACGAGGGCCACGATGGCTAGCACCACGCCCACGACACCCAGGAGAGCGCCCAAGCCGCCGACAAGCAGGCCGACCAAGGCAACAATACCGATGATGAGAACGGCCAACGCCAGCTTCGACTTCTCGAAGTTCGGCGCGTTTTCGAAGCCTCCCTGGTACTGGGAGCCGCCGTAGCCGGCGGCCGGCGCGGCGTAGGCGTTGTCCTCCGGCGAGGCCCCATAGGCGCCGCCGTCGAAGCCAGCGTTCGCCTCGCCGGTGCCGCCGTAGCCGGCGCCAGGATCGGCTGCGTGCTGGCCCTGGGCATCGTTAGCACCCGGGCGGGAATCACCGTAGGACGGCAGGTCCTGGTTCGGGTCGTTGTTCTGGTCGTTCCCATAAGGGTTGTTGGGAGTGGTCATTTCTACCCTCTTTCCTAGTGCTATAACTTACTATCCCTCCCCACAATAGCGAATAAGTGGCCGGTTTCGCAGCGCGAACTTCTACCACGCGCGCAAGTACTCGATGCGCTCGCGCAGCTGCTCGGCGTTACACAGCGCGGTCGGCGGCCCGCCACAGGCCTTGCGCGCCTCGTTGTGGATGGCCCCGTGCGGACGCCCCTTGCGCCCGGCGGTGATGGACACGACCGTGTTGAGTTCCTTACGCAGCCGCGCGATTTCGTCGACGGCGACCTCGTCGGCCCCGCCGCCCTGTGGCTGCGGCTGCTGCTTCTGCTTCGGCGCGCTCGGCATGCCGTAGATCTGCCGCCGATGCTCCTCTGCCGCAGCCTCTGCCCGGCGCGCCTTCTCCCGCGCCTCCCGGGCGTCCATCTCCTCTTCCTGCTTCTTGCGCAGCAAGTCCTTGACCTGCTGGGCGTCCAACAACCCGGGGATGCCGAGGAAATCGGCCTGTTCCGCATCGTCAGTAAATGCGGCGGTGTTGAAGGAAGAACCGTCGTAGATGAGGGAGGAGAATTCCGCGTCGGCGCCGAGCGACTCGTAGGGCTTGTCCAGGTCCGGCTCGGACTCCTTGCGGTTGGCCTGTTCGAGCAGCTCGTCGTCCCAGCCCTCCTTGGGCCGGTCCGGCTTGCCCAGGACGTGGTCGCGGGACTTTTCCATGTTCTCGGCCAGCCCCAGCAGCACGGGCACCGACGGCAGGAAGACCGAGGCGGTCTCGCCAGGCATGCGCGAGCGCACGAAGCGGCCGATGGCCTGGGCGAAAAACAGCGGCGTCGATGCCGAGGTCGCGTACACGCCCACGGCCAGCCGGGGCACGTCGACGCCCTCGGAGACCATGCGGACGGCGACCATCCACTCGTCGTTGCTCTCCGAGAATTCATCGATCCGCTCGGACGAGCCCGGATCGTCGGACAGGATGACCGAAACCGGGGTGCTCGAAATCCCTTTGAGGATCTTCGCGTAGGCGCGGGCGGTCGTCGAGTCGGTGGCCAGCACCAAGCCGCCGGCATCGGGCATGTTGCGGCGCATCTGCATCAGGCGCGTGTGCGCGGCCTGCAGCACCGCGGGGATCCAGTCGCCCTTCGGGTCCAGGGCCGTGCGCCAGGCACGCGCGGTCTGCTCCTGGTTGAGGATATCGCCCAGGCGGGCGGCGTATTCCTCGCCCGCGGAGTCGCGCCAGCGGGCCTCGCCCGAGTACGCCAGAAAGACCACGGGGCGCACGACGCCATCGGCCAGCGCGTCGCCGTAGTTGTAAGCGTGATCGGAGCGGGAGACCAGGTGGCCCTCCCCGTCCTGCTCGTAGCGCACGAAGGGGATCGGGGAATCGTCGGAGCGGAAGGGCGTACCGGTCAGCGCCAGGCGGTGGTTGACGTCGTCGTAGGCCTCGCGCACGCCGTCGCCCCAGCTCTTGGCGTCGCCAGCGTGGTGGATCTCGTCCAGGATGACCAGAGTGCGCCGCGCGGAGGCGACCGCCCGGTGCTTGAACGGGTGCATGCCGACCTGGGCGTAGGTGACCACGATCCCGTCGTAGGCGGGGTTGACCGCCGAGGAGTTGGTGAAGTGCGCGTCCAAGGACATGCCGACGCGGGCGGCGGCGGACGACCATTGGATCTTCAGGTGCTCGGTGGGCACCACCACGATGACGCGTTCGACGGTGCGGTCTTCGAGCAGCTCGGTGGCCACGCGGAGGGCGAAGGTGGTCTTACCGGCGCCCGGCGTCGCCACGGCCATGAAGTCCTGGGGCTTGGTGCGCAAGAACTTCTCCAGCGCCTCCTGCTGCCATTGGCGGAGTTTGCCTTTGTTCTTGCCCGGAATCACTTGCGCCGCAGACCTTTGAAAATCCGCTCGCAGTCGGGGCAGACCGGCGAACCGGGCTTGGCTTGCTTGGTCACCGGGAAGGTCTCCCCGCACAGCGCGACAACCATCTTGCCGTTGACCGCGGAGTCGAGGATCTGGTCCTTCTTTACGTAGTGGAAAAACTTCGGGGTGTCGTCATTCGGGGTGGACGTATCCTCCCGGACGTCTGGCCTTTCGATTGTTTTCGTCGTCGTACTCACAGCACCCCATTTTGCCGCAAGAGTGTGGATTAATGCGAGTCCCCAGCTACCCTAGGGAGGCATGGAACCGTACACCGTTGACAATCCGGATGGCGATCCCCCTGTTAAGGGCTCCCGTCGCCTCTTCCGGCGCGCCTCGGTGTCCCTGATTACGGATGCCAAGGTCGGCCCCGGGCAGGATCGCCACCACCGCGAGGTGGTCTACGCGATCCTGCAGTTTATCCGTATCCCCGCGCTGTTTGTTTCAATCTACCTGGTCTACGCGCATCAGGCGTGGCTCGCGGCAGGGATTGTCTCCGGGCTCACGCTGCCGCTGCCGTGGGCGGCGGTGGTCATCGCCAACGGGCGCGGCCAGCCGAAGGACAAACGCGAGCGCAACGTCTACAAGCCGGCGTTGGCCCGCCAGATGGCCGCCCAACAACGCGAGCAGGTTACCGGCCCCCAGCGCCGGCAGCTCGACCAGCCGGAAACCATCGACCACGACGAACCGAAGAACCCTTAGACCGAGGAGCCTGCCTGCTATGCCCGCCACCGAACGCTTTTGCCTGCCCCTGCCGGACGATCTCTCCGCCCTGGCGGGTGAGCTCGCGGATGTGTTTACCTCCGCCGGTTTCGACGTGGCCGGTATTGCCGGCTTCTTGGGCCCAGAGGCCACCGAGGCCCTGCACCGCGGCGAATACGCCCCGGTGGCGCTGCGTTGCCGGGACGACAGCCAGATGGCGTGGCTGGTCCGTATCTTTTTGCTGCACGATGCCGTCCCCGCCACCGCCCTGGCCCAGGCCGTGGGCGCACGGCTGGCCACGCAGCTGGTGGATACCGGCATCGTGCGCGCGGATGAGCACGGGACGGTCTACTGCGCGCTGGAGATTCGGCCGCAGATCATCGCCGGCCGGGAGCGCGTGGTCTTTTCTGACGTCGATGCTTCCCTGGTCGACCACGTGCCCGGCTCCCAGCACGTGGTGGGCGTGGGCGCGGCCAGCCTGTCGCTGCTGCAGTCCACTCCCCTCTCCCCGGTTGGCACGGTGCTGGACCTGGGCACGGGCTCGGGCGTGCAGGTGCTCGGCCAGCTGGGCTGCGCCGAGTCGGTCACGGCGACCGATGTCAGCGAGCGCGCCCTGACCCTGGCGCGCGCGACGGTGGCCGCGGCCGGTGCTAGCGACCGAGTGGAGCTGAAGGAAGGTTCCTGGTTCGAGCCGGTGGCCGGGCGCCGTTTCGACCGCGTGGTGGCCAACCCGCCGTTCGTGGTGGGCCTGCCGGAGGTAGGCCACGTCTACCGCGACTCTGGGATGGAGCTGGATGGGGCTTCCCAGAAGGTGGTCTCGGAGGTGGCGGACTACCTGAACCCGGGCGGCACCGCGCACCTGTTGGCGGCGTGGGTTCACCGCACGGAGGAAAACTGGGCGCAGCGCGTGGCCAGCTGGCTGCCGTCGCACGGAGTGGCCGCGTGGGTCATCGAGCGCGACGTGGCGGACCCCGCGCTCTACGTGTCCACGTGGCTGCGCGACGAGTCCGTCGATGTGCGCACCCGCACCGGCCGCAAGCGCAGTAAGGCCTGGCTGGAGTACCTGGCCGCGCACGACGTGACCGGCATCGGCTTCGGATTCGTGGCCCTGCAGCGCATTGCTGACGATGCCCCCACCGAGGTCCTGGCGGAGTCGCTGCCCCAGGCCTTTAGCGATCCGCTGGGCCCGGAGGTGGAGGAATACTTCGCCCGCGTGGCCTGGCTGCGCGACCTGGTGCCCGGGGAGATCGAGACCAAGTACTTCGGCCTGCGCCCCGGCGTCGCTTTGGAGGACGTCTCCGTCGCGGACGCCGAAAGCCACCAGGGCTTCGAGCCGGCGGTCAAGCGACTGACCCGCACGGAGGGCCCGCGCTGGTCGCACGAGGTCGACGACGGGCTGGCCGCGGTGGTTGCTGGCCTCAGGCCAGATGGGCTCAACCTGGGCGAGACCATTGCCCTGTACGCCGCCGCCCACGGGCTAGACGAGGAGGAGCTGGTGCGCTCGGCGGTGCCGGCCATCGTGGACCTGATTCGGCACGGGCTGGTGCTGCCCGCCGAGTTCTTGGACTAAGCACCGGCGCAGCAACCACCAGAATGCACGCAGCCGGGCAGGCAACAAGCAGAAAGGCACGAGGAGTTTATGAAGGCAGTGTTGACGCGGGTATCGCAGGCAAGCGTGACCGTGGCGGGTGAGACGGTCGGGCGCATCGATTGCCTGGACACCGGCGGCGTGCTGGCGCTGGTGGGCGTTTCGCGCGAGGACTGTGAGGACCAGGCCAGGACGGCCGCCGCGGTGGAGAAGATGGCGCGGAAGATCGCGGAGTTGCGGATGCTCGACGGGGAAAAATCCGTGACGGATACCGGCGCGCCCGTCCTGGTGGTCAGCCAGTTCACCCTGTACGGCGCGACGGCCCGCGGGCGGCGCCCCTCGTGGTCGGCGGCGGCACCGGCCGAGAAGGCCGAGCCGGTCATCACGGAGTTGGTGCGCCAGCTGCGCTCCCGCAACATCACCGTGGCCGAGGGCCGCTTCGGCGCGATGATGGAAGTCAGCTCAGTCAACCAAGGACCCTTTACTTTGCTGGTGGAGACCTAGGCCGTCACCCCCAAAAGATGGTGCGGGAACTAATTCGCGCCGCTAGCCGTTGAGTAGTTTGTAACCGGCGATACTTTAGGAGGCCCTAGATGACCACTTCCCACGACCAGGATTCATCTAAGCAAGACGCCACGGAGCAGGAGGTTGATCGCGGTTCCCGCCGCGGGCATACCAACGACAACCCTTCGGCCGACCTCGTGCGGGTTTACCTCAACGGCATCGGCAAGACCGCTCTTTTGTCCGCCGAGGACGAAGTCGAGCTGGCACAGGAAATCGAAATCGGCCTGTACGCCGAATACAAACTGAATAACGCGGAAAAGCTCACCCGCGCCGAGAAGCGCGACCTGAAGATTCTCGTCAAGGAAGGCAAGAAGGCCCGCTCCCACCTGCTGGAGGCGAACCTGCGCCTGGTGGTCTCCCTCGCCAAGCGCTACACCGGCCGCGGCATGCCGCTGCTGGATCTCATCCAGGAAGGCAACCTGGGCCTTATCCGCGCGATGGAGAAGTTCGACTACGCCAAGGGCTTTAAGTTCTCCACCTACGCCACCTGGTGGATCCGCCAGGCTATTACCCGCGGCATGGCCGACCAGTCGCGCACCATCCGCCTGCCCGTCCACTTGGTGGAGCAGGTCAACAAGCTCTCCCGCATCAAACGCGAGATGTACCAGTCCCTGGGCCGCGAAGCCACGAATGAGGAGCTGTCGGAGGAATCCGGCATCGATGAGGACAAGATCGAGATGCTCCTGCGCCAGTCCCGCGACCCGGTCTCGCTGGACATGCCGGTCGGCGCAGACGAGGAGGCCCCACTGGGCGACTTCATCGAGGACGCCGAGGCTGCCGACGCCGAAACGGCCGTCGTCGCCTCCCTGCGGCACTCCGATATCCGCTCGGTAATCGGCTCCCTGGAGCAGCGCGAGCAGGACGTCATCCGCCTGCGCTACGGCCTGGACGACGGCGTGCCGCGCACCCTGGACCAGATTGGCCGCCAGTTCGGCCTGTCCCGCGAGCGCGTGCGCCAGATCGAGCGCGAGGTCATGGCCAAGCTGCGCGACGGCCAGCGCGCCGACCGCCTGCGCGAGTACGCCCAGTAGGACTTTTATCCGCCGCCTTACCCCGCCGCGACCTGATCTTTCAGGCCGGCGGTTTCGTCTTTGTTTGGACGCTTCCTAGACCGTAAATGGCGTTTATAGCCTTTACTGCGACAACGACAGCCCGGCGATATGCGCTAGACTATGGTGTATTAGTTTTGCCGCAGCTTAGGTTTAGCAATCCTGTGCTGCGAGAGAGAATCCACTCCCGGAATCAGAAAGGTGCCAGCCCACGTGAGGGACCTAGTCGATACCACCGAAATGTATCTGCGAACCATCTACGAGCTCGAGGAAGAGGGCATTACCCCACTGCGCGCCCGCATCGCGGAGCGGCTCGAGCAGTCCGGCCCGACGGTCTCGCAGACCGTGGCACGCATGGAGCGCGATGGTCTTTTGCATGTGCGCACCGACCGGAGCCTGGATCTGACCCCGAGCGGCCGTGAGCTGGCCACCGCCGTGATGCGCAAGCACCGCCTGGCCGAGCGGCTGCTGACCGACGTGTTGGGCCTGGACATCCACCAGGTCCACGACGAGGCTTGCCGCTGGGAGCACGTCATGAGCGAGGACGTGGAGCGCCGCGTCGTCGCCGTACTGGATGATCCGGCGCGCTCCCCCTTCGGTAACCCGATCCCGGGCCTGGCCCAGCTGGGCACCAACGTGCCGGAGCAGTCGGAGGGCACGCGTGCGATCGATCTGCCGGAGGGCAAGGAGGTCACCGGTACCGTCAGCCAGATTAATGAGATCCTGCAGGTCGATCACCAGCACTTCCGGGAGCTGCACGATGCCGGGATCGCCGTCGGCGCCGAAGTCACCGCCCTCAACAACGATGGCGCCATTACCCTGACCACTAAGTCCGGGCACGGCGTCGAGCTACTCACCGACTTGGCCCACGCAGTGCGGATCGAGGAGTCTTAAACCCCATGAAGCTTCTGGTTACCGGCGGCGCCGGGTACGTCGGCAGCGTGTGCGCTGCGGTTCTTATCGAGCGCGGCCACGACGTGACGATTATTGATGATTTTTCCACGGGCAACCGCGAGGCCATCCCGGCGCAGGCGCGCCTGGTCGAGGGCCGCGTCGACGAGCTGGCCCAGTCCGTGCTTTCCGAGGGCGGCTTCGACGGCGTGGTCCACTTCGCCGCGCGCTCCTTGGTCGGCGAGTCCGTCGAGATCCCGAACGAGTACTGGCACGACAACGTCGGTACCGCCCTGGCCCTGCTGGACGCCATGCGGGGCAACGGCGTCAAAAACCTCGTCTTCTCCTCCACGGCAGCCACCTACGGCGAACCGGACCAGGTACCGATTACCGAGGACGCGCCGACGGCTCCCACCAACCCTTACGGGGCGACCAAGCTGTCCATCGACTACATGATCACCTCCTACGCGAAGGCCTTTGACCTGGCGGCGACCTCCCTGCGCTATTTCAACGTGGCCGGCGCCTACGGCTCCATCGGGGAAAATCGTGCGGTGGAAACCCACCTCATCCCCATCATCCTGCAGGTGGCCCTGGGGCACCGCGACAAGATCTTCATCTTCGGCAACGACTGGGACACCAAGGACGGCACCGCGGTCCGCGACTATATCCATATCCGCGACCTAGCCGACGCGCACGTGTTGGCGCTGGAGAGCAACAAGCTGGGCCGCCACCGGATCTACAACCTGGGCTCCGGCGACGGCTACTCCGTTAAGGAGGTCATCGCCGCCTGCCGTAAGGTCACCGGCCACCCGATCCCGGCCGAGGACGCCCCGCGGCGCGCCGGCGATCCGGCGGTGCTCATCGCCTCCTCCGAGAAGATCAAGGAGGAGCTGGGCTGGAACCCGACGCGCACGGAATTAGACACCATCGTCTCGGACGCGTGGGAGTTCACTCGCCAGCTCGGCGACAAGGCGCACTCGGCCCGGCGCGCGTAACCGCTAGGCCTAGGCAGCCCGCGGCTGGGGATCGCAGTGGCATGCCCCGTAGACGGCTGATAGCCGCGCCTTCTCCGAGCCCTGACGCACGCTATCGATGAGGGCCTCGTGCAGCCCGCAGCGGAACGCGCTGAGCAGCAGCCGCAGGAAGTTGTGCTCGGGGAATTCCTCGCGGCCTACCATCAGCGCCGTGCTGGCCTTGTAGTAGATGCTCATCTCGATTGAGCAGACTGCGTAGACGGCCAGCGCGTTGGCGCGAATGTTTCCGCTGAAGGTCTGCGCCAGCGCCAGCATGAGGGTGCAGGCGGCCGCAGGCTGGGTCAGGCAGCCGCCCAAGGCGACATCGCGGGCCTTGGTGCCACCCATCCACACGGCGGCGGTAAACAATAGATCGGCGTCCCCGGCGACGTCGCCGGGCCCGTCGATTTCGCTTAGGACCTCCGGGACGTCGCGGGCGATGGCTACAAGGTCGTAGCCGTAGGTGCGGTGGCCACAGCAGGCATCGTTAGCACAGGTGGTAGCCAGTCGGTTGAGGGCAGCGAGTTCCTCCGACTCCCCCAGGCGGTTACGGCGCTGGAAGGGCTCGAAGCATTCCTGCCGGTCGAGGGCGGGCAACTCGCCCTCGGCGATGCAGGCGCGCATGCTGTCGGAGTCCGTAATCGGCGCGACGCGGCCTTCCAGCCACGCGTCGCCGCCGGGGCCCTGGTGCAGTGCCGGGTCGGCAAAAAGCTCCTCGTAGGGCTGGCCGACCTGGATTTCTGGCACCATCCACAGGCCCTCCAGGTCGAGATAGCACTGGTCTGGTTCGGAAAGGAAGTCAATGAGTTCGGCCAGGTGGCGCTCCGGGCGGGTGCTGATGATGAACGCGAAGAAGAGGTGGTCGGGGTACTGGTCCAGCAGGGCGAGGCCTTCCTCCCAGCCCTCGTCGACGTCGTCGATGCTAATACGCAGGAGGGGTCCGGGAATATAGCTCTCGGGACAGTCGTGGGCGGGCTGGAAACTGACGATGACGAGGGATTCGGACGGGTAGAAACCAAGGTTTCCGGGGATATCGGCAAGGATTTCGGCGGGCGTGTACGTGTGTGCTTGTGAAGTAGTCATGCTGTCATCATCGGCGGGATGCACGCCGAAATCGAGCGCTGCCGTCCCGCGCCTGTGGATAACCCGCCTCATTTATATTCCACGTAATATATCGGCACGTTATCCACAGGCCGGGGCGCGCGGCGATGGTCTACAATAGCTCCAATACGTTCCCGAAAAGGTTAAGGAATAAACCCGGCCGGGGAATCGTTGTTGCAGTTAAGAGAAGGAGGAAAAGACATGCCTGATGAAGATCGCCGCATGTACGAACTGGAGTATCCTGCCCCAGTAGTCGACTCCGCGAATGACGACGGCAACGGCCCCACCCTCGTAGTGGCCATGGGCGGCTACGCGGACGCCGGCCAAGCGGTCGACGCCAGCGCCGCGCACCTGCTGGCCGCGCTCGACTCGCGGCCCGTGGCCGCGTTCAACAACGACGAACTCATTGATTACCGCTCGCGGCGCCCCGCCGTAACCATCGACGCCGACAGCCCGATGGAAATCGAGCAGCTCGACCTGAGCATGCGCGTGGTGCGCGACACCCGTGACAAGCCCTTCCTGCTGCTGTCCGGCCCCGAGCCTGACCTGCGCTGGGAAGGCTTTACTAACGCGGTGGCGGACCTGGCCGACAAGTTCGACGTCTCGGACACCATTTGCCTGTACGCTGCCCCGATGCCGGTGCCCCACACCCGCCCGCTGGTGATTACCGCCCACGGCAACTCGCGCCGCTTAAAGCAGCGGATGTTCAAGCTGGATTCGACCATGATGGTGCCGGGCTCGGCCCAGCTCTACCTGGAAAAGGAGCTGGCCGACCGCGGCCGCAAGGTCGCCGGCTTCACCGTCCACGTGCCCCACTACCTGGCGTCCTCTCCGTACCCGCACGCCACGCTGCAGCTGTTAGAGTCCGTGGCCACTGCCGCGGACCTAGACTTGCCGCTCGGCAGCCTGGAGCACGACGTGGAGCGCGTCAACCAGCAGCTGGCTGAGCAGGTCGAGGACTCCGACGAGGTCAACCAGGTCGTGCGCCAGCTCGAGGAGCAGTACGACTCCTTCCTCGAGCACTACCGCTACGAACACCCGCAGGCCGTGTTGCCAGGCGAGCAAAACATGCCCACCGGCGAGGAGATCAGCGAGGAATTCGAGCGCTTCCTCGCCTACCTCGATGACCAGGACCCCGAGGTCCGTCGGGCCATCGAGCGCAACATGAACCACGGCCGCGACGACGGGGATGTCGACTCCGGGACGGGTCCGGAAGATCGCAGCGACGAGAGCTAGGCGGGGCCCGCCCGGCGGCCCCGGCGGTGACGGCGATGGCCTAAAGTGGTAGGCGTGACTTTAACGCAAATGTTGCCCGACCTCGCCGAAGTACCGGAGTCGCTCGTTGACACCGCGATCTGGGACACGTTCACCGCGTGGACCACCGAGCGCGGGATTTCGCTGTACCCGGCCCAGGAGGAGGCATCGTTAGGCATCCTCGCCGGGGACAACGTCATCCTGGCCACTCCGACGGGTTCCGGCAAGTCCATGGTGGCCAACGCCGCGCACTTCATCGCCCTGGCTCGCGGGCAGCGCAGCTTCTACACCGCGCCGATCAAGGCCCTGGTGAGCGAGAAATTCTTCGCGTTGTGCGAAATCTTCGGCGCGGAAAACGTCGGCATGATGACCGGAGATGCCACCGTCAACGGCAACGCCCCCATCATCGCCGCCACCGCGGAAATCGTGGCTAATATCGCCCTGCGCGACGGGCGCGAGGCCAAAATCGACCAGGTAGTCATGGACGAGTTCCACTACTACTCAGACCCGCAGCGCGGCTGGGCCTGGCAGGTCCCGCTCCTAGAGCTGGATCGAGCCCAGTTTCTCCTGATGTCCGCCACCCTGGGTGACACCACCTGGCTGGAGAAGGATCTCACCGAGCGCACCGGCCGCACCACCGACCTCGTGGCGGGCTCGGAGCGCCCGGTCCCGCTGGATTTCAGCTACACCTTCCTGGCCGTCCACGACACCATCGAGGAGCTGCTAAGCGCCGGCAAGGCGCCCATCTACGTGGTGCACTTCTCCCAGCGCGAGGCAGCCGAGCGCGCGCAGGCACTGACCTCCCTCAAGGCAATGATTACACCGGAGGAAAAGGAGGCCATCGCCGGCGAGATTGGAAGTTTCCGCTTCACCACCACCTTCGGCAAGGACCTGTCGCGGCTGCTGCGCAAGGGGATCGGAATCCACCACGCCGGCATGCTGCCCAAGTACCGTCGCCTGGTGGAACGTCTCGCCCAGCGCGGCCTACTAAAAGTCATCTGCGGCACCGACACCCTGGGCGTGGGCATTAACGTGCCCATCCGCACGGTGCTGATGACGGGCCTGGCGAAGTTCGATGGCACGCGCCAGCGCATCCTGAAATCCCGCGAGTTCCACCAGATCGCCGGGCGCGCTGGCCGCGCCGGCTACGACACGGAGGGCACCGTCGTGGTCGAGGCGCCCGAGCACGAGATCGAAAACGCCAAGGCCCGCCGCCGCGTGGGCGACGACCCGAAGCGGCTGAAGAAGCTGCGCAAGAAGGCCCCGCGCGACGGCGAGGTCTCCTGGTCGGAAAAGACCTTCGAGCGGCTGACCCACGCCGAGCCGGAGCAGCTGACCTCGCAGTTCCGCATGTCGAACTCTATGCTTCTCAACGTCCTGGCCCGGCACGGCAACGGCTACGAGCACCTCAAGCGCCTGCTGCGGACCAACCACGACACCCGCGCCCAGCAAAACCAGCACATTCTAACCGCGCTGGACCTGTTCAAGGGGTTGCTCAACGCCGGCGTGGTCCAAAAGTCGACCAAGGGCCTGGACATCTACGGCCGGCCCTACCACCTAGTGCGCGAGCTGCCCCGGGACTTCGCGCTGAACCAGCCGCTCTCCCCCTTCGCGCTGGCAGCGCTAACGCTGCTGGATCCCGAATCCGAGACCTTCACCCTAGACATCATCTCCTGTTTCGAGACCATCCTGGACGATCCCCGGCAGGTGCTCCAGGCTCAGCAGAAGGCCCGCCGCGGCGAGGAGATCGCGGCGCTGAAGGCCGAGGGCGTCGACTACACCGAGCGTATGGCCATCGTCGAGGACATCACCTGGCCGAAGCCCCTCGAAGAGCTGCTCGACCAGGCCTTCGAGTCCTTCTGCGAGGGCAACCCGTGGGCCAAGGAATTCGATATCGCTCCGAAGTCGGTCCTTCGCGAGATGGTCGAGAAGGCCATGACGTTCTCCGACCTGGTCGCCACCTACGGGCTGGCCCGTTCCGAGGGCGTTATCCTGCGCTACCTGACCGACTGCTGGCGCACGCTCAAGCAGTCGGTGCCGCAGGAGTACATGACCGAGCAACTCGCGGACATCCTGGAATGGTTGGGCGAGCTCATCCGCCAGGTCGATAGCTCCCTGGTGGACGAGTGGGCGCAGATGGCCGGCGAGGACTCCCCCGTCGACCAGGCCACGGTGGACCGGGAACTGGCCTTTGGCGTCGAGGACCCGACCGCGCTGACGTCCAATAAGCGGGCGTTTACCATCATGGTGCGCAACTACTTCTTCCGCCTGGTCCAGCTGTTTGCCTTCGAGAAGGAAGACCGCCTGGCCGAGCTCCTGGACTATCTGGACGAGGTGCCCGACTTCGGCGCGGCGCTGGACGATTACTTCGACGAATACGCCGACATCGACTCCGGCCCCGCCGCCCGCGGACCAGAATATTTCCGCCTGGCAGAAACCCGCCCGCGCGCGTGGACGGTGCGCCAGATCATCAAGGACCCAGACGGCGACAACGCCTACGCGCTCGTCGGCACCGTCGACCTGGACGCCTCCGACGAGGCCGGCGAGGTCCGCCTGTCCGATCTGCGCGTCGACTACTAACGGCTTAGGGCGCCTTCCCCCTTGGGACGCGAAAACACCCGCCCGGGCTCAGTTGCGAGCCTTAGGGCGGGTGTCTGTTTTAAAGCGCGGCGCTAAATTTAGCGAGCGGCTTCAATCTGGACGGTCTGGGCGACAGCCTGAACGACGGCGCCAACCTTGACGGCCTCCCAGATCTGCTCCTTGGTCAGGCCGGCTTCCTGCAGCTCGTGCGCGTGGGCGGCCAGGCAGTGCTCGCAGCCATTGATGGCGGAGACCACGGTGTTCCACAGCTCGAAGTTAGCCTTCTCCACACCCGGCTTGGAGATGATGTTCATGCGCAGGCCGAACTTGAGCTGAGCGTAGTCGTCACCGAGCCAGCCCTTGGCGCGGTAGGCAACGTTGTTCATCGCCATGACGGTGGCGGCACCCAGGGCAGCCTCGACGGCCTCGTCGGACAGGTGCTCCTTGGCCTCTTCCATGATCTCGGACAGGACGGTGTCGTTGCGGGTAGCGGCGGCGGCGGCCAGCAGGGAGCCCCAGAGCTGCTCCTCGTTGAGCTCGGTGCTGCGGGTCAGGGTGCCCAGGTTCAGCTTCTGGTCCTTGGCGTACTCGGGCATGGAGCTCTTCAGGTTATCAATAGACAAGACTATTCTCCTTCTAGTTTTTGATAAGTATATTTCAACGGGATTGAAACAAAGACCCCGCCGGAGCGGACTTCGACGGGGTCCATGGCTTGAATCTTTACTTCAGGGATTCCTGAACGACGTCCATCTTGTTGATGTTCTTGGTCGGGTCGTTAGCTTCCCAGTTGCAAGCGCAGACCTCTTCGGACTGCAGGGCGTCGAGCACACGCAGGACCTCGTCCACGTTGCGGCCCACAGCGTCCGGGGTGACGGACACGAACTGGATAATGCCGTCCGGGTCGATAATGAAGGTGGCGCGGTCGGCGACTCCGTCAGCGTTCTCGACACCCAGCGCACGGATCAGGTCGTGGCGAACGTCGGAGAACATCGGGAACGGAACGGACTTCAGGTCCGGGTGGGTGGCGCGCCAGTTGAAGTGAGCAAACTCGTTGTCGGTGGAGCCGCCCAGCACCTGGGTGTCACGGTCCTGGAACTCTTCGTCCAGCTTGCCGAATGCCGCAATCTCGGTTGGGCAGACGAAGGTGAAGTCCTTCGGGTAGAAGAAGACGATCTTCCACTTGCCTTCGTACTTATCCAGCGAAACCTGCTCGAAGTAGTCCTCCGGCTGCTGGGCGTTCACGTCGTGCAGGTCGCCACCGGTGAGCGCGGTCAGATTGAACTCCGGGAACTTTTCCCCAACGGTCAAAATAGGCATTGTTGACAACATCTCCTTTAATGAGGTTGCTTGGTCCAGATTTGTGGTCTGCGGCCGCCTTAGCGGCCAACGACTTCCATTATGCCTATCAATTTCTAGAACGTCAATAGACCTGCCTATCTATTAATGATATAATGATAAGTATGCATAATAAAGAGTACCGTCCCACCCTCGCTCAGCTGCGCACATTCGTCACCATCGCCGAAAATAAACACTTCGGCACGGCCGCCCAAAAGCTACAAATCTCCCAGCCTTCCCTGTCCCAGGCGCTGGTCGCTTTGGAGCAAGGCCTCGACATCCAACTGATTGAACGCTCCACCCGCCGAGTCATCGTCACCGCCGCCGGCGAAAAGCTGCTGCCCTACGCCAAGGCCACCCTGGAAGCCGCCAACGCCTTCTTCGCCCACGCGCGCGGCGCGCACGGCGACCTGTCCGGGCCACTGACCATCGGTGCCATACCGACCGTGGCCCCGTACATCCTCCCGGATCTGCTCAAGAACCTGCACAGCAAGTTCGAGGATATGGAGCCCCGCATCGTCGAGGAGCAGACCGAGCATCTGCTCCAGCGCCTGCGCGACGGCCAGCTGGACCTAGCCATCATCGCCCTGCCGTCGGAGGCCTCCGGGCTGGTCGAGGTCCCCCTCTACACCGAGGACTTCGCCGTGGTCGTCCCCAGCGACCACCCGCTGGCCGGCCGCAACGACCTGAAGCTCGAGGACCTGGATTCCCTGGATCTGCTGCTCCTCGACGACGGCCACTGCCTGCGCGACCAGATCATGGACCTGTGCCGCAAGGCGAAGATCAACCCATCGGAGGCCACCAACTCGGTGACCCGAGCATCGTCGCTGACCACCATTGTCCAGCTGGTCATCGCGGGCCTGGGCGCCACCCTGGTGCCGGATTCGGCCCTGGCCGCGGAAGCTAACCACCCGGATCTGGGCATCGCCCGCTTTGATGATTCCGTGACCGCCCAGCGCCAGATCGGCCTGGTCTTCCGCAACTCCGCCGCCCGTGCCGAAGAGTTCCGCGAGTTCGGCGAGACCGTCAAGGACGCCCACGACAAGGCCCTGGCCCGTTCCCGCGAGTCCATCCAGTAAGTCCAAGCGCCACAAACACTTCGCCCCGCCGCGGGGCACAACCACGTGCTCCGGGCGGGGTGAAAACTTTAGTGAGCCGCTTTTAGACGCGGACGGTAGCCGCGCACGAGCGATACATGTGCGCCTGGGCCAGCAGCACGACGGCCGCCACGATGCTGGCGCCCAGCATGATGAAGATGGACATCAGGATCACGCCCACGATGCCGAAGGAGATAAACAGCAGGCTCACCAGCGTCACGGCCAGCATGAGACCGAAGGAAATAAGCCCCACCAACAGGCTGAACAGCAGCAGCTGCAGGTAGTTCTTCTTGCCGGCGGCAAAGCCCGTCGAGAAGGAGGCGCCGAAGCCGGTTTTGCCGTCTGCCGCGAACCACGGCATCAGCGTGAACAGCGGCGACAGGAAGAACATGAGCAGGCCGAAGGCCATGAAGAAGGCGAAAACCCCCGCGAACAAGCTCGGATCCAGCTGCGCCGGGTCGGTGGTGTTGCTCATCTCGTTGAAGCCGCTTAGCTGCATCCCGCCCAGCATGATGACGGTGATAATCCCCTGGACGACCAGGTAGACGCCGGCGGCGGCCCAGTGCACGTCCTTGCCGAGGGCGCCGATACCCGGCCGCGGCTCGTCGACGTGCCAGGTGGCAAACCGGTACAGAACGGGCGTGACCACGATCGAGATCACCAGGCTGAGCAGGCTGGTGACCACGGAGTTGCCCGAGTAACCTGCCTCGATATCCCCGCCGGTGAGCAAGGAGATGCCTATAGACAGGATCGCGCCGGCCAGGCCCAGGACTAGCGCCAGCGGCACCAGGGTCTTCCAGTTGCGGCCGAAGGCGGAAAAGCCCCAGCCGATGGACCGGACCGCCTGCGGGCGCTGCGGCCCGTGCAGGTATCCATCATTGCCGCCCACATAACCCTGCGCGCCCGCGTAACCGTAGCCCGGGGCCTGCTGCCCGCCGGGATTCGGGGAGCCGAAATTCGGGTTGTCCTCCGGGTGGCTCGTCGGCTCGTAACGTGGTAGATCGCCAAAGGAGTCGTTCGGCGACTGCCCGTCGTGCGGATCGTTCGGGGTGGTCATGGTGGGTCCTTTCTGAATTCATCAACAGGATGCGGCGGGGACTGGCTACCCCAGTGACGGTATCACCCGGCGGCCCTATACGTTCAACCTGTTCCGAAAGAGTTTCTCAATAGTTACCGGTTTGAGCCCTCACGCGCCGCCGTGAGTAGAATTAGCTGCAACAATGGCTAATACACACAAGGACCCGCAAGAACCGCGCGAGGCGCGCGACAACTCTCCCGCTGCGCCCAGCCGCAACGATCTGTACGCCCGCCTGGCTAATGTGCGCAGCGCCGACGAGTACTCGTTCCGGCGCCGCCTGAAAAAGGCGCGCTCCCCGCACGCGCTTTCGGCGATCTCCGCCGACATCGACGCCGCCGAAGAGCGCGTGCGTGGCATCGACCGCCTCGTGCCGGAGATCGTTTACCCGGACAGCCTGCCGGTCAGCGCCCGCCGGGACGACATCGCGGAGGCAATCGACAACAACCAGGTGGTCATCATCGCCGGCGAGACCGGCTCCGGTAAGACCACGCAGATCCCGAAGATCTGCCTTGAGCTGGGGCGCGGCCGCCGCGGGCTCATCGGCCACACGCAGCCGCGGCGCCTGGCGGCCCGCACGGTGGCCGAGCGGATCGCCGATGAGCTGGGACAGAAGATAGGGCAGACCGTCGGCTACGCCATCCGCTTCGACGACCAGGTCTCCAAGTCCACCGCCGTCAAGCTAATGACGGACGGCATCCTGCTGGCAGAGATGCAGCGCGACCGCTTCCTCAACGCCTACGACACCATCATTATCGACGAGGCCCACGAGCGCTCGCTGAACATCGACTTCCTGCTGGGTTACCTCAAACGGCTGCTACCCAAGCGCCCGGATCTTAAGGTGATTATCACCTCGGCGACCATCGATCCCGAGCGCTTCGCCCAGCACTTCGCCAGCCCGGAAGGCCCCGCGCCCATCATCGAGGTCTCCGGCCGCACCTACCCCGTCGAGATCCGCTACCGACCCCTGGAATTCGAGGCCGGCGACAAGGTGGTCGACCAGGATCCGCTGGACGGGCTCGTCGAAGCCCTGACCGAGCTCATGGCCGAGGGTGACGGCGATATCTTGTGCTTCTTCCCCGGCGAGCGCGACATCCGCGACGCCATGGAGGTCATCGAGGCTAAGAAGTGGAAGGGCGTGGAGGTCACTCCCCTCTTCGGCCGCCTGTCCAACCAGGAGCAGCACCGGGTCTTTAGCCCGCACTCGGGGCGGCGGATCGTGCTCTCTACCAATATTGCCGAGACCTCCCTGACGGTACCCGGCATCCGCTACGTCGTGGACACTGGCACCGCGCGTATCTCGCGCTACTCCACGCGCACCAAGGTCCAGCGCCTTCCTATCGAACCCATCTCGCAGGCCAGCGCGAACCAACGCTCCGGCCGCTGCGGACGTGTAGCCGACGGCATCGCCATCCGCCTCTACTCGGAGCAGGACTTTTTATCCCGCCCAGAGTTCACCGACCCGGAAATCCTGCGCACCAACCTGGCCAGCGTCATCCTGCAGATGATTTCCCTGCGGCTGGGCGATATCTCCCGCTTCCCCTTCGTGCAGCCACCGGCGGACAAGGCGGTGCGCGACGGCATCGCCCTGCTCAACGAGCTGGGTGCGTTGGGTACGGCCGACAAGAACGGGCTGCCCACGCTGACCAAGACCGGCGCCACGCTCGCGCGCATCCCGGTGGATCCGCGCATGGCGCGGATGCTGGTGGAAGCCCACAAGCTGGGCTGCCTGCACGACGTCATCATCATCGTTGCGGCCATGACCATCCAGGACGTACGCGAACGCCCCCTGGAAAAGCAGGCCCAGGCGGACCAGGCGCACGCGCGGTTTAAGGACAAGACCTCGGATTTCTTAAGCCAGCTCAAGCTGTGGGACTACATTAAAGACTCCCGCAACGAAAAGTCCGGCAATGCCTTCCGCAAGCAGATGAAGGCGGAGTTCCTGCACTACATGCGCATCCGCGAGTGGTTCGACCTGGTGCGTCAGCTGCGCGAGGTCGCCAAGCAGCTCAAGTGGACCGCCCAGGAATCCGGCAAGCGTGCCGATGCCGCCATCCACCAGGCGCTCCTGTCGGGCCTGCTGTCCAATATCGGCGCCCGAGACGGCAACTCCAAGGAGTTCCACGGCGCCCGCAACACGCGCTTTATGGTCTTCCCCGGCTCCGCGCTGGCGAAGAAGCCGCCGGAGTTCGTCATGGCCGCCGAGCTGGTGGAGACCTCCCGGCTGTGGGCGCGCGATGTCGCCCAGATCGATCCCGCCTGGGTAGAGCGCCTGGCCGCCGGCCTGCTCAAGCACAGCTACTCCGACCCGGTCTGGTCGAGTAAGCGGGCCACCACCATGGTCAAGCAGAAGTCGACGCTCTACGGCGTGCCGGTGGTCCACGACCGCTCCGTGCCCTACCACCGCGTCGACCAAGCCGCGGCCCGGGACTTGTTCATACGCCACGCTCTCATCGGCGGCGAGTGGAATACCCACCATTCCTTCTTCCACGACAATGTCGCCAAACTCGACAAAGCGGCCGAGTACGAGGACAAGGCGCGCCGGCGCGGCCTGGTCGCGGACGAGGACACCCTCTTCGCCTTCTACGACGAGCGCCTGCCCGCCAATATCACCAGCGGCAAGTACTTCGACTCCTGGTGGAAGAAGGAGCGCCACGCCCACCCCGCGCTGCTGGACTTCGATCCGGAGGCGCTGGTTAACGACGCCGATAACCGCGTGACCGAGGCGGACTTCCCCGATACCTGGCGCGCCGGTTCCATGGAGCTGGACCTGTCGTACCACTTCAGCCCCGGCGATCCCCTGGACGGCGTGACCATCCAGGTCCCCGTGCCCATGCTGGCCGGGCTGGAGACCACCGGCTTCGACTGGCTGGTACCGGGCCTGCGCCTGGAGTTAGTCACGGAGCTCATCCGCAGCCTGCCGAAGGCCCTGCGCCGCACGGTGGTGCCTGCCCCGGAGTTCGCCGAGCGCGCCCTGGACAAGCTGGTCCCTTACGCCGGGCCCATTACCGAACAGCTCGCCGATGTTCTGCGGGAGCTGGGCGGCCAGGGCATCAACGCCGTGGATTTCCGCCCGCAGTCGCTGCCCGACCACCTGCGCATGAACTACGCGGCCATCGACAAGCGGGGAAAGATTATCGACTCCGACCGCGATCTTTCCGCGCTGGTCCATCGCCAGGCCGGTTCGATTAAGTCCTCGGTCTCGAAGGTCAGCCGCATCTCGGAGTCCGGGGCGGTCAAGGAATGGCGCTCGGATAATCTGGGCTCCATCGACGACGAGGTCCGCACTACGGTAGACGGCCACGAGGTCACCGCCTACCCCGCGCTGGTCGCCACGAAGGACGGCGTCGAGGTCAAGGCGCACCCCACCAAGGCCGCGGCCGATGCCGCCATGCTGACCACCACGCTGACCTTGCTCATGCGGGAGATCACCGTCAACCCGCGCCCCATGGTCAAGGGCCTGCCCTTGCAGCAGCGCGTGGCCATCGACAACTACCCGCACGGCGGGGCCGACGGCCTGGTCTCCGACGCCCGCGTGGCAGCCCTCCGCGATCTTCTACTGGAAGCCGGCGGCCCGGTGCGCTCCCCAGAGGAATTCGACCAGTTGCGCAAGAAGATCGCCCCGGCGGTTCCCGGGCGCGTGCGGCAGATGGTCGTCGCTATCGCCCCGGGCCTAGTCGAATACGGCCGCATCACCGACGAGCTCAACAAGTGGACCGGCCCGGCCATCGACGACATCCGCGCCCAGCTGGATTTCCTGCTTCCGGCGCAAGCAATCACGAAAAACGGCATCGAGCACCTGCGGCACCTGCCGCGCTACCTGCAAGCCGTGCGCATCCGGCTGGAGGAGATGAACCTAGATCCGGACAAGGACGCGGACCGCCAAGCCGAGGTCGATGAGGCCAAGGCCTACCTCAACAATCGCCTGCGCTCCCTGCCGGCCGGCCGCGCGAAGACCAAAGCGGTGCGCGATATCTACTGGATGATCGAGGAGCTCCGGGTTTCCCTGTTCGCCCAGCGCCTCGGCACCGCGCACGCGGTCTCCCTGCGGCGCATCCAAAAGGCGGTCGACAAGCTGGCCTAGCGCCGCAGCGGGAGCCTAAAAACTGGTGCGGTCGCGCCGCTTCATCAGGCGGATCTCCGACTCGAAGTCGTCCGCACTGTCGAAGGACTTATACACGGAGGCAAAGCGCAGGTACGCCACCTCATCGAGGTCGCGCAGCGGGTCGAGGATGGCCAGGCCAATATCGTTGGCATTGATCTGGGAGCTGCCATGGCTGCGCACGGTCTCCTCCACCTCCTGGGCCAGGCGCTTCAGCGCGTCATCCGAGACGTCGCGGCCCTGGCAGGCGCGCCGCACGCCACGGATCAGCTTGTCACGACTGAAGGGCTCGGACAGCCCATTGCGCTTGACCACGGACAGCACCGCCTTCTCGACCGTGGTGAAACGGCCCCGGCACGAAGAACACTCGCGCCGACGGCGGATGGACGTGCCCGCGTCAACGACGCGGGAATCAATAACGCGTGACTGCTCGTGGTGACAAAATGGGCAATACAATGTGGCTCGCTCCCCGTATCTTTCTAGCTTTCCGACTCAATCCGCCAGAGCAGATTAAGCGGATGCGCTACCAGTCTACTGCGCCCGAGCGAGCCTCAACCGGGCGGGCTAGCCCGTCTCCTAGTTCAGGGTGGCCTGTTGGGTCACGGCGCTGTCCGCCGTGCCCAGGGAACCGGCCGCATCCGCGCCGTCGACCAGGCCCATGCCCGCCGCCAACGTGCCCAGGAAGACGGCGAATCCGAACACAGCGCCGAGCGCGTAGTTGCCCTTCTGGCGCGCCTGCTCGGAGACCGCCCCACGTGGCTGCCCTGCGAAATCCTCAGCACTAAGCGCGGGCTGCGAACGACGGTCTGTTCGATTATCCAGCGTGAGCGTTCGAGAATAACGATCGCCCACGCCAGCCGGTCCACCTCCCAGCCAACCGGCGCTGGGATTGCGGTTTTCGGAAACACGGACGGAAGGCTCCCACACCGCAGCCGCGGGGACCACGGAAGGCGCGAGAGTACCGGAGCGGTAAGCTGCATATTCAGTGTCAGCAATACGGCGGTCTTCAAAGGCGAGAGTCATAGTAATCCTTCCTTTCTTTGGTGCCACCGAGTCTAAATCTGGACTCCGACATGGCATCGGCTTTCCTTCGTCCGAATGTTCGAATTAGGTTCTGTGTTCGATTTATAGCAGGCTCCCCAGAGTTTGTCTAGCGCGCGGGCGAAAGTCTCGAACATTTGTACTTTTCATGCTAGAAATGAAGGTAGGAATTTACGCGGGCCCACAGTGCCTGTGACCGACTATCCGACCTGCCAACCAACTTGGAGAGTTAAAGACCATGGCCCGACCCAGCAAATCCTCACAGAAGCCCAGCCTGGACTCCTTGAGTGCCCGCCAGCGGCGCATCCTCGAGGTCATTCACGACGCCGTGCTCCTGCGCGGCTACCCGCCGAGCATCCGCGAGATCGGTGACGCGGCCGGCCTGCAGTCCACCTCCTCGGTGGCCTACCAGCTCAGGCAGCTGGAGGAAAAGGGCTTCCTGCGGCGCGATCCCAACAAGCCGCGCGCGGTCGATGTCCGCCACCTCAACACCGAAAAGGAAGACGCGAAGGCTGAGAAGGCCAGCAAGTCTGCCGAGCTCCCCCAGACCCCGCCGGACGCAGGCCAAGTCAGCTACATCCCCGTCGTCGGGCGCATTGCCGCCGGGACCCCCATTACGGCCGAAGAAAACATTGATACTTACTACCCCATGCCGGACGAGGTCGTCGGCGGCGGAGACCTCTACATGCTGCAGGTCGTCGGCGACTCCATGCGGGACGCCGGCATCCTCGACGGGGACTGGGTCATCGTCCGCTCGCAGTCCACGGCGGAGGAAGGCGACTTCGTCGCAGCCCTGCTGGACGGCGAGGAGGCAACCGTCAAGGAATTCCACCGCGACTCCACCGGCGTCTGGCTGCTGCCGCACAATGACGCTTATTCCCCCATCAACGGGGATGAATCAGAAATCATGGGCAAGGTCGTCTCCGTGATGCGCAAGCTTTAATTCCCCGGAACTTCCCGCGTTATTCCCCCTTTCTGAGGTAATCGGGCATACAAAATCTCACGCCGCGTGTGTGTTCCCTGGTCCGGTTTGCCCGATCTACCTCAAGAAATACCCAAGCAACCCAAGAATCGGGCGCTTGGGTTTTTCTGTTTGTGTTTGCCCACGCGGTTTTTCTGAGACAATTTGAGTAGACCCATTTCACCGTGTGCGCTGGCCCATCAGCGTGCGTACCCACGGACCGAGGAGAACTCCCCCATGTATGCAGAAGAACGCCGTCGGCAGATTGCGTCCCTCACCGCCGTCGAGGGACGCGTCAATGTCACGGAACTCTCCCACAAATTCGACGTCACCGCAGAAACCATTCGCCGCGACTTGGCCGTTCTGGACCGGGAGGGCGTGGTGCACCGGGTCCACGGCGGCGCGGTGGCCTCGCAGACCTTCCAGACCGCCGAGTTCACCCTGGACACGCGCTCGCGCTCGGCCACCGGGGCAAAGTCCGCGATCGCCGAAGCTGCCCTCGAATTCCTCCCCGAGACCCCGGGCAGCATCTTCTTGGACGCCGGCACCACCACGAACGCCTTAAGCGACCTGATTGCCGCCAGCCCGCTGGCCAACCAGCTGTCCATCGTGTCCAACAGCCTGCCCATTGCCCTGTCGCTGGCTAATAACGGTATCAAGGACGTCCAGCTGCTGGGCGGTACGGTGCGCGGCATTTCCCAGGCAGTAGTCGGCGACACCGCCCTGCGCACCATGGCGCTGCTGCGCGCCGACGTCGCCTTCATCGGCACCAACGCCCTGACCCTGGACCACGGCCTGTCCACGGCGGACGCGCAGGAGGCGGCCATCAAGGCCGCGTTCGTCACCAACGCCCGCAAGGTCGTTGTCCTGTGCGACTCCTCCAAGCTGGGCAACGATTACTTGGTCAGCTTTGCCAAGATCTCCGACATCGACGTCGTCATCACGGACTCGGCCGCGCCGCAAAGCTTCGTCGACGCGCTGCGCGAGCGCGAAATCACCGTCGTCACCGCCGACGCCTAAGGCCCAGTCCCCAGATGCCGGACACCCGGCGCAGGCCCCACTCTAAGCTGTGGGCTTGCGCCGGGTGTAGTTTTTCAGCGGCGTTTAGTTGTCTGCCGCGGGGCGGGAGAATTCCTCGATGAGCTCGCGGACCTTCTCGCGGGCCTCGGAGGGGCCTTCGCAGGACACGGCCGCTGCTGCGATCTTCTGGCAGTCCTCAAGGCTGAGCTCAGACAGCTGCGCACCCACGCCGGCAACGGCGGTCGAGGCGGCCGACAGGGAGTTAACCCCCAGCCCGGTGAGCACCGCGGCGAGCATCGGGTCCGCGGCAGCCTCGCCGCAGACCCCTACGGGGACGTTGTTGTCGCTGCCGACCACGCAGGTGTGCTGGATAAGCCGTAGCACGGCCGGCTGCCACGGGTCGGTCAGGTACGCCAGCTGCGGCGACAGGCGGTCCGCGGCCATGGTGTACTGGGTCAGGTCGTTCGTGCCGATGGACACGAAATCGAGGTGCGGCATGATGGTATCTGCCATCAGGGCGGCGGCGGGGACCTCAATCATCGCGCCCGGGATTAGGTTGCGCTCTCGGCACAGGCCGGCGAACCAGCGGGCCTCGTTCGCGGTAGCCACCATCGGCGCCATGACCCAAGTCTGCGCGCCTTCCGGGCGCTGCTCGGCGGCTTGGGCGATGGCGTCGAGCTGCCGGGTCAGCAGCGACTCGTTGTCGCGGGCGATGCGCAGGCCGCGCACGCCCAGCGCCGGGTTCTCCTCATCGTCGAGGGTGGCGTAGCTAATCGGCTTGTCCGAGCCAGCGTCCAGGGTGCGCACGACGACCTTGCGGTCGCCGAAGGCGTTAAAAACCTTGGAGTAAATCTGCGCCTGCTCGTCGATGCTCGGCTCCTCCGAGGCGTTGAGGAAGGACAGCTCGGTGCGGTACAGGCCCACGCCCTCGGCCTGGGTGCCGGCCGCCAGCCGCGCGGCGTTGCCGTCGGCGACGTTGGCCAGCAACTGCACGCGGTAGCCGTCGCTGGTTTGCGCCGGGCCTTCCCACTGGGCGATCTTGGCGGCCTTGGCCTGGTACTCGGCCACGGCGGCCTGGGAGCTTTCGGAGTCCGCGCCGGTCTCGACCAGCCCGCGGGAACCGTCCACGAACAGCCACTCCCCCGCGTTGAGCTCGCGCAGCTTCGCGCCCATGGCCACGATGCACGGGATGTCCAGCTGGCGTGCGATGATGGCGGTGTGGCTGGTGGGCCCGCCCAGCTCGGTCACCAGGGCTTTGATCCGGTCGATGTCCAACGTAGCGGTATCCGCCGGCGCTAGGTCGTCGGCCAGCAGCACGGCCTCGCCCTCGACGGAGGGCAGGCCCGGCTCGTCCTCGCCGCGCAGCTCCGCGATGACGCGGTCGCGGACGTCCTTCAGGTCCGTCGTGCGCTCGGCCATGACGCCGCCGGCGGATTCGAACATCGAGACAAACTTATCCGTGGCAGCCACGACCGCATATTCCACTCCGTTGCCGCCGCGCACGTTCTTGCGCACCGTCTTGTGCCAGCCCTTGTCCCGCGCCATCGAGGCGGTGGCCTTTAGAACCTCCGCCGCGTGCCCCTCGGCGCTTCCTGCACGCCCCTCGAGGCGCTGCGCGACGGTTTCCGCGGCCTCCTGGAAGCGCGCAAACTCTGCCTCGCGCTGGTCTTCTGCGACGATGGCCTCGCCGGACTGCGGCAGCTGCGGGCGGGGGCGTACCCACACCGCGGGAGCGTAGGCGACGCCGGCCACCACACCGGTGCCCGCGATGGTGCCCCGCTGCCCGGATTTCGCTTGAGCCTCGGTAGCTTCAGCGCTCGTCGACCCGGTGGTGGCGGTGCTGCCAGTGTTGTCGGTGTTGGTCATGTAAAACTTCTCCCTACGTCTGAAGACAAAGTAGACAAGATCGATATACGCGTTGTGAAGGCAATCCTACTCAGGCTCGCCAGTACTCACTAGAAACGAATTCTGAGATCTTGCGGAGCTAAATCCCGTGCGCCTCCGGCCCGCTGGTGCAGGAGTCGGCAGGCCCCGGGGAGGCTCCGCAAGAGAACAACTTTCTGCCCAGTCTACCGAGACCCACGGAAAACCACATATACCCATTGACATACGGGCATAATCGGGCAACAATACCAAGTAAACATCTACAAACGTTGACACACGTTACAGTTCGTTGACATTGACCCCTCGACCACTCGGCCGCGAACCGCTGCCTGGTCCACTCCGCCCGGCGCCCTGCGCCGGCGGTCAAGGACGACAATCGGCGCAGCGCGGGACGAATAGTCGAAGCGCCCGCCGGAGGAAGCCCACCCACTATGATTTTGACGCTGACCCCTAACCCCAGCATCGACGCGACCTTGTCCCTCGATGAACCGTTAACCACCGGGCTGGTCCACCGCGCCCGGTCTGTTTCCCAAGTCGCAGGCGGCAAGGGAATCAACGTCACCCACGCCGCCTACCTGGCGGGGCACCCCACCATCGCACTGTTTCCCGCCGGCCCCTCGGATCTCTTCCTCTCCCTGGTAGAAGACGCCTCCCTGCCCTACGAGGCGGTCCCCCTCGACCAGACCATCCGCGTGAACACGACGATTACCGATCCCTCTGGCGGCACCACCAAGATCAACGGCCCCGGCCCGCTGGTGGGTCCGGAGGTCCAGCAGGAGCTCATCCAGCGTTTGGGCGCCCTCTCGGCGAACGCGGACTGGGTCGTCCTGGCTGGTTCCCTGCCACCGGGCTGCCCGACCGACTGGTATTCCTCACTCATCAAGGCCCTGCGCAGCGCCTCCCCGCAGACCCGGATCGCGGTAGACACCTCCGACCAGCCCATGCTGGAAGTTGCCCATAACCTGGAGGCGGCCGCACCGGACCTGCTCAAGCCCAACGGCTTCGAGCTCGGCCAGCTCGCCGGCGAGGACGGGCTCGCGCTCGAGGAACAAGCCGCGCGCGGCGATTATTCTGGAGTCGTGGCTGCGGCCCGCTCCGTGGTCCAGCGCGGAGTCAGCGAAATCCTGGTGACCCTGAGCAGCGCCGGCGCGGTACTCGTCACCGCCGATGAGGCCTGGGTGGCTACGCCCCCGGCTTCCGAGGTCGTCTCCACCGTCGGTGCGGGTGACTCGGCTCTCGCCGGGTACCTGCTGGCGCGCACCGCGGGCACCACCCATCCGGAGGCGCTGCGCCAGGCCGTCGCCTACGGCACGGCCGCTGCGGGCCTGGCCGGTACCACCCTGCCCCGGCCGGACCAGATCGACCTGGCAGGCACCACGCTCGACGAACTTGATAACTAAACATCCTTTCCCGAAATCCTAAAGAATTGGAGCTGTCTCATGGCTTCTGAGATCATCACCGCCGACCTGGTGACCCTTGATGCCCACTTCGGCGATTCCGTCGACTCGGTCATCACCGAGCTGGCCACGCTGGTGCACACCACCGGCCGCGCCACGGAGGTCGACGGCCTGGCCCAGCCGGCCATCGAACGCGAGTCCAAGGGGCGCACCGGCGTGGCTGGGCAGGTCGCCATCCCGCACTGCCACTCCGCCGCGGTCACCGAGCCGACCCTGGCGTTCGCGCGCCTGGCCGACGGCGTCGACTTCTCCGGCCCGGATGGCGACGCGAACCTGGTCTTCCTCATCGCCGCCCCCGAAGGCGGCGGCAAGGCCCACCTGAAGATCCTGTCCAAGCTGGCCCGCGCGCTGGTCCGCCCGGACTTCCTCGAGGTCCTGCGCACCGCCCAGCGCCCGGAAGAAGTCGTCGAGGCCGTGCTCGGCGTGGTCAACGCGGAAAAGAAGCCGAAGAAGCAGGCCGCTGAGTCTGCCGATAGCACCGGGGCACAGGCCGGGGCCACCGCGGTCACCGGTGCCGCTGCATCTAACGGCACTGATGCCACCGGTGCACAGAAGTCGGCGTCCGGTGCCCCGGTCACGCGCATCGTGGCGGTGACCGCCTGCCCGACCGGAATTGCCCACACCTACATGGCAGCCGACGCGTTGACGCAAAACGCGGATACCCGCTCCGATATTGAGCTCAACGTGGAGACCCAGGGCTCCGCCAACCAGGAGCCGCTGCCCGGCAGCGTCATCGAGGCTGCCGATGCCGTCATCTTCGCCACCGACGTCGGGGTCCGCGACCGGGAGCGCTTCACCGGCAAACCCGTGATCGAGTCCGGTGTCAAGCGCGCCATCAACGAGCCCGGCACCATGCTGGATGAGGCCGTGGCGGCCGCGCAGAACCCGAACGCCCGCAAGGTCAGCGGTACCGCTGCGGCCCAGTCCAACGGGGCCGAGGAAGGCGCCAAGCTGGGCTGGGGCAAGCGCATCCAGCAGGCGATCATGACCGGTGTGTCCTACATGGTCCCGTTCGTGGCCGCCGGTGGTCTGCTGCTGGCGCTTGGCTTCCTGTTTGGCGGCGCCGACGTCGCCAACGGCTGGCAGGCCATTACCACCAACTACTCCCCGACCAACCTGCCGGGCAATGCCGTTGAGGTCGACGGGGCGATGATGGAATTCCAGCGCTCCGGGATGATGCTCTACCTGGGCGCGGTTCTGTTCGCCACCGGCCAGGCCGCCATGAGTTTCATCGTGGCCGCGCTGTCCGGCTATATCGCCTTCGCGCTGGCCGGACGCCCCGGCATCGCCCCGGGCTTTGCCGGCGGCGCCATCGCCGTGCTGCTGGGCGCCGGCTTCATCGGCGGCCTGGTCACCGGTCTCATCGCCGGCCTAGTCGCCATGTGGATTGGCAGCTGGAAGGTCCCGCGCTGGCTGGGCTCCCTGATGCCGGTGGTCATCATCCCGCTGTTCGCCACCCTGGTCGTCGGCGTACTGATGTACATGCTGTTGGGCGCGCCGCTGGCCGGCATCATGGAGGGCCTGCAGAACTGGCTGCGCTCCATGACCGGCTCCTCCGCGGTCCTGCTGGGCCTTATCCTCGGCCTGATGATGTGCTTCGACCTGGGCGGCCCAGTCAACAAGGCGGCCTACCTCTTCGCCACCGCCGGCCTGTCCACCGGCGACCAGGCCTCCATGGAGATCATGGCCGCGGTCATGGCCGCCGGCATGGTGCCGCCTATCGCCCTGTCACTGGCCACGTTCATCCGCAAGAACCTGTTCACCCCGGCGGAGCAAGAAAACGGTAAGTCCGCCTGGCTGCTGGGCCTGTCCTTCGTCTCGGAAGGCGCCATCCCGTTCGCCGCGGCCGACCCGTTCCGCGTCATCCCGGCCATGATGGCCGGCGGCGCCGTGACCGGCGCTATCTCCATGGGCATGGGCGTTACCTCCCGCGCCCCGCACGGCGGCATCTTCGTGCCGTTCGCTATCTCCCCGGTGGGCAGCTACTTCCTGGCGATCATCGCCGGCGTGGTGGTCTCGGCCATCTGTGTGCTCGCCCTCAAGCAGTTCTGGCCTAACAAGGCCGTGCGCGAAGCCGCTGCCAAGGACGCCGCCGCCCAGGCCGAGCCCGCCGCGGCTTAAAGCACGCCCCGCGGCGCTACCGCTTCCGTCACAGTCGCGCGCCCTCCGGCGCGAGGCGTGGCACGCGGAACTAGGGCGCCGTAGACTGGGGCAGAAAACAACCGATGAAAGGATTGATTAATCATGGCTTCCAAGACTGTCAAGGTAGGTTCCTCCGTGGGCCTGCACGCCCGTCCGGCTTCCATCATCGCTGACGCCGCTGGCGAGTTCGACGAGGACATCTTCCTCAACCTCGTGGGCGAAGACGATGACGATGAGACCGATGCCGCCTCGTCCCTGATGATCATGGCCCTAGGCGCCGAGCAGGGCGACGAGGTCACCGTCACTTCCGAGAACTCCGAAGCCGTCGAGAAGATCGCTTCCCTCATCGAGCAGGATTTGGACGCCGAGTAAAAGGTCCTAAAGCAGCGGCCCGTAATCTGTAGTAATTAGCAAGGAAATCCCGCCCACGCGGCGGGATTTTTGCGTCCTTAGGCGCCGGCACGCCAGTGTCTAGGGCGCTTCTGCGCCACGCTCGTCCTTGTCTGGGGTAGGCAGGAAGGCAGTCGCACTCGTGCCTAAGAAGACGAGGACAAAGAGCACCCATAGCCCTGGGGGAAGGTAAGGCAGCAGCGCCCCCGGGTACCCCGAGACCGCGACATGGACGGCGACCGTGTACCAGATGCCCACGAGGAGCGCTGTCAGCATGGCAACACAGTACGGGAAGAGGATGGCCCAAAATTCCGTTCGCCGGATCGCGCCTTGGGTACGGCCCAAAAGACGCAGCGGTGAGAAGAACGCATGCAGATTGGCCCGCTTGCCCATCACAGAGACCGCGAGGACCAGGCAGATCGCCAGGAGAGTGTAGGCCGCGGTGGGGACGAAACCGGCGGTTCCGTCGCCGTGGGGCCCGTACATGATCTGGCTATCCATATCCACGTGCCGTACCCAATCCTGCGCGGACTCGACCCGGAGATGATCCGGTGCGCTAGCCGATTCTGCGACCACGGGAAGCCCCCATTCCGGTTTGACTGGAGACTCGCTAGAGATACCGGAGAACGGCACCATGAAGTCTGGGTAGAAGGGGCTGTGGGTTTTCACCGGCGCCGCGGGCGAGAGTAGTTGCCCTATCACGTGGTCATTCGATCCGGCCAGAGAATAGTCAGACGCCTTCTCCATCGGTACGGAGGTCTCCCCCGCAGCTTCGAAGTCCGAAGGCTGCCAGTAGACCACCCCACGGCAGTCGTCACCGATCTCCTCGCATACACCGTCTGCTTCCTGCGCTTGCAACAGGCGAAAATCTTGGCCAACGACGACTGGGACCGTTTGGAAATTCTGGGATCCTACGTAATTTGCCGCCCATAACGAGGTCTGTGCACCTGTGAAGCCTGCCAGCGGGATGGCCACGAGCGCGGTAGCAAGCCCCACCCTCGAGGTCGTCCCGACGGTTTCGGAGGAGCGGATGCCTAGTGCGGGTGCCGACCAGCCGCTCACCTTTTTGATCGCCGCGGCTGCCCAGCGAGCTAGCGCCCGAGCGAAGGGGCCGGCAAGTGTGACAGCGAGGAACGGCAAGGTGAAGACGAATATCAACACGACAGGCCCTGGCGGAGTCGTCACCATGGACCAGATACCCGCGGCAATATTGACCACTGCGAGCACTAGGCCAACCAGTCCCACCAAGGACTTGGACTTACCTACTGTCGCCGCTCCCCGATCCCCGGTTTTGGCCAGCACCTTGTCGACGTTGAGAATCCCCACGCCGAGGAGGTACAGGGGGACTAAGACCAACAGTGACGACCAGGCAACGTCAATGGGCGAGCCCCAGTGATCTGGCAGCTGCTTGTTGAGCCCTAGCAAAATCACCTTGAAAAGCGGCGTCGCCAACAACCGTCCCAACACGACCGCCGAAACGCTTGCCAGAAGCGCCAGGCACGCCCCTTGCAGCAGCAGGTACCTGGTGAAAAACGCCCTGCCTATGCCGAGAATCCGCAGCGCTTGCACGGTATTTCGGTGGTCAGCGATAAAATTCTGATGCGCCAACCGAACCCCGGCGAATGCCGGGATGATCGCAATCAGACTCATATTCGTCACGCCAGCCTTGAAATCGCTGCTTCCGCCAGTCGAGAATGCGACGTAAAGGATGGTGCCGACGAGCGTGCCTATTACTACCGCAGCCAGTACGATTCCCCCGATGAAGGGGCGCGCCGTCACCGACAGCTCTCTCCGGTAGGCGGCGGTGGGAGTCATGGCCTTCATGAGCTATGCTCCCATCTGCAGCAGCTTTTCTGCCTGCCCGTTGAAAAGCTCGCGGTGGGAGCAATAGACCACTATGGCTCCCCGCTTCGCCGACTGGCGCAGCAAGTCCTCGACCACGCTGACATTCGCGCCATCAAGCGCACTGACGGGCTCATCCATGAGCACTAGGTCCGGTTGGGAAGCTAGTGCCTGGGCCACCGCAACGCGCTGGCGCTGACCCCCGGATAACTCTACCGGCAGGGCTTCTGCGAAAGGCTGCATGCCCAACGTGCCAAGCAGCTCATCCCTGTCCTGGGCGTCGAGCCCCCGTCCGGCGACGTGAACTGCCAGCTCGAGGTTCTCCCGGCAGCTGAGGCTAGGCAGGAGGGTCGGTGCCTGTGGCGCGTATCCGACGTGCGCGGCGCGCCACGAGGTTAGCTTCTTGGCCGCGCCCTTTCCGAACCGTTTACCGTCGATGGTGACCTGGCCTTCACTGGGTGAGCGCAGACCGGCTAACAGGTCCAGAACCGTGGATTTACCGCTTCCCGATGGGCCCCGGACTTCGTAAATGCCAGGCCGTGACAACGACAGCGAGGCATCCCGCAGAATATATGGCCCATATTTCGAGTATCGAAAAGAAACACTGTCCCAGTCGATGTGCGACACCGGATTCTCTCCCTTCCGACAAACACGCGGCATCTCCCGAACCAGGTCCCGGCCCGCGGCAAAAGACTGCCTCCGCCAACGGCGGCAGTCAGTTCTGCTTGCACAGGCGGTAGCGCTCAGTAGGCCTCACGGTGGTCGTCATCATGAAAATATAAGAACTTAGTCATACTCTTTTGGCAGACTCCATTCTTACCGGAAAGTCGCCATTACCCCCCTTATTCCACCGATATTAAACAGATTTAACGCGAAGTTCACTTCATAGTCACGTGCTTATTGAGCGGGAGCCTAATACTTCGCGTTCTGCCCTTCCCCGACGTGGTCGTAGAGGCGCTTCATGATGGGGTAACCGATGATGATGCCGACGGAGCCCCAGGCGATGCCCTCAAGGGTGACGCCGAAGACGTCGAGGGTGAGGTTGCCGATTCCGGCGATGAGCGCCACGGCAGCCGCGGTCAGGTTGACCGGGTTGTTGAAGTTGACCTTGTTGTCCATCCAGATGCGCACACCGAGCATGCCGATAAGCCCGTAGAGCACCAGGGTGGCCCCGCCCAGCACGCCGGTGGGGATGGTGAAGATGAGGGCGCCGAATTTCGGGATGAATGCCAGGGCGATGGCGGTCAGGGCCGCGACGAAATAGGCGGCGGTGGAATAGACCCGGGTGGCGGCCATGACACCAATGTTTTCCGCGTAGGTGGTGGTGCCGGAGCCGCCGAAGCCGCCGGCCAAAGAGGTGGCCAGGCCGTCGGCGAAGAGGGCATCGCCCGCCAAGTCGTCAAGGTCCCGGTTGGTCATCTCCGAAACGGCCTTGACGTGGCCGACGTTTTCGGCGATGAGGACGACCAGCACCGGCAGGGCCACCGCGATGGCCGAAAGGTTGAACTCCGGGGCGTGGAACTGCGGCAGGCCCACCCAGGCGGCCTCCCTAATGGATTCGCCGGCGGACGGGTCCAGGTTTCCGGTTAGCGCGGCAAAAGCCCAGCCGACTACGACACCGATGAGGATTGACAGGCGCGAGACCATGCCGCGGCCGGCCACCGTGGCCAGCAGGATGACCACCAGGGTCACGGCGGCCACCAGCGGCTGACTGGAGAAGTTCGCAGCCGCGTTCGGGGCCAGGTTCAGCCCGATGAGGGCGACGATGGCGCCGGTAACGGCCGGGGGCATGACGGCATCGATAACGCGCTTGCCCGCGGCCTTGACGATAAGGCCGATGACAACCAGCGCCAGGCCGGTGCACAGCACGGCGCCGGCCTGCACGCCGATGCCCTGGGCCTGCGAGGCGGACAGCGGCGCGATGAAGGCAAACGAGGAGCCCAGGTAGGACGGCAGGCGGTTGCGGGTAATCGCCAGGAAGAGGATGGTGCCGATGCCAGAAAACAACAGCGTGGTGTTGACCGGGAAGCCGGTCAGGGTGGGCACCAGCAGCGTGGCGCCGAACATGGCCACGACGTGCTGCATGCCGATGCCGATGGTGCGCGGCCAGTTCAGCCTTTCTTCCGGGGCGACCACGGCCCCCGGGGCGATCTTCTTTCCGTCACCGTGGACGGACCAACCAAAAATATTACTCACGAGTCTTCATTATGGATCACCTGCGCCAGACGGGGTTAATCCACACGAAACTCGGCTAGCTCAGCCGCGACCTGCTGCGGCACGCGAGCACTTATCCGCGTGCCCTCCTCCGAGTAGTCCTCGCTGCGCACCGTGCCCTCCTCGTGGAGGCGGGCCACGACGTCGCCGCGGGTGTACGGCACGAGCAGCTCGACGTCCGCGTCCAAGGTGTTGAGGAAGAGTTCGACCCGGGTGGTCAGCTCGTCGACGCCGTCGCCGGTCTTCGCCGAGACGAAGACCACGTTGTCGCGGTCCAGGGTGTGGCGGACCTCCGCGAGTACCAGGGGATCGGCCTGGTCGATCTTGTTGATGACGATGATTTCCGGCGGCGGGTTCTCCCCCGTCTCCTTGACGATGTCGTAGATGACCTTATTGACCGCGGAGATCTGCTTGAGCGGGAAGGGATCCGAGCCATCGACCACGTGCAGCATGAGATCCGCGCCCAGCACCTCCTCCAGCGTGGACTTGAAGGCCTCGACCAGCTGCGTGGGCAGGTGGCGGACAAAGCCGACGGTGTCGGTGAAGACCACCTGGCGGCCGTCGCCCAGCTGCGCGCGGCGGGTGGTCGGATCCAGCGTGGCGAACAGGGCGTCTTCCACCAGCACGCCCGCCCCGGTCATCGCGTTGATGAGCGAGGACTTGCCCGCGTTCGTGTAGCCGGCAATGGCGATCTGCGCGACCGTGGACGCGGCGCGGCGGGAGCGCTTGACCTCGCGCGCAGTCTTCATGTTGCGCAGCGCCTTGCGCAGGCGGGCCATCTCCGTGCGGATGCGGCGGCGGTCGGTCTCAATCTTGGTCTCACCCGGGCCACGCAGGCCCACGCCGCCGTTGGAGCCGGCGCGGCCGCCCGCCTGGCGCGACAGGTTGCCGCCCCAACCACGGGTGTGCGTGTAGAGGTATTCCAGCTGGGCGAGCGAGACCTGCGCCTTACCCTCTTTCGACTTCGCGTGCTGGGCGAAGATATCCAGAATCAGCATCGTGCGGTCGATGACCTTGGTGTTGAGGGCGCGCTCCAGCGCGGTCAGCTGGCCGGGGTTGAGCTCGCCGTCGCAGATGACCGTGTCCGCGCCGGTGGCCTCCACGATCTCCTTGAGCTCCTTGACCTTACCGGAGCCGATGAAGGTTCCGGAGTCCGGCTTGTCGCGCTTTTGGTAGATGAGCTCGACGACCTCCGCGCCGGCGGTCTCGGCCAGGGCGGCCAGCTCGTCCAGGGTAGCCTCGACCTCGGCGATGGTTCCCTCGGTCCACACCCCGACCAGGATGACCTGCTCCAGGCGCAGCTTGCGGTACTCGACTTCGTAGCCATCCGTGGTGTCCTCGGCGCGGATGGTGGTCTCCCGGGTCACGCTGCGCAGGGCGTTACGCTCTGCCAGGTCCATCTCACCAGTGCTTAGTTCCTCGTCCGCATGCGCGGGCCCCTGCGGCGCGTTATCGCGGAAGGCGTGGGCGAGCAGCTTTTCGTGCTCGTTACTAAATTGTGAAGATTCAGTCATATTGGTGCTTATTCTTCCACGTCACTGCACTAAACCCCAAGTGACACCGGCAATCCAAAGACCGCCGCCTCCGTGGGGCACCGCCTGGGGCCAGCGGGCAGGCCCGGCGGGCGGCCGGCGTGAGTTTAAGTGCCAGCGTGCGGAGGGATAGAATATCGATATGACTACGCATGCCAGCCAGTCCGGCCCGACGCCCGCGGCCGAGAATCCAGACTCTCCCCAGCAGCCGACACAGGCAGTACCCGCCGCCCGCGCCGAACAACCGGCCGGAGTGGCACACAAGCTGCCGGAAATGGTGGCTTTGGGGTTTAACTTCGACCGCTGGCAACAGGCCGTCGAGGCGGCCATCGCCACCGATCACCTGCAGGTCACCGGCGAGGTCCGCGGCGGGCAGCTCATCCAGTTCACCGACCCGAGCGGCGCGCAGCTCAACATCCTCGCCGTGGAGCCGTTTGCCACCTTCGTCGGCTTCGACGCCGTAACGCAGTCCTTCGCCCACGTCGAAATGGTCAACGACGTGCTCGCCCACCTGGAGGTCATCGACCCCTTCGGCACGGTGCTGGCCACGGTGACCGCGAACCTCGCCCAGGGCCCGCTGCTGGCGGAGGAAGAAACCCAGCAGTGGCAGCAGGTCAGCCTGACCGCCTTGGCACTGGAGACCCGCCGCTACGACTCCGCCGAGGCCTTTGAGGCTGAAACCGGCGAGTTCCCGGCAGTGGCCAAGTCCAGCGGCGCGGAGATCATCGCTGCCGGCTCCGGCGCCCAGGCGCCGACCCCGGCCTTCGAATTCGCCGGGCGCGTCATGGAAAGCCAGTGGCTGACCAACGATCTGACCGGCCAGCGCTTTGCCCACCTGGTACTCGACGGCGCCTTCCCGCTGGATGTCTGCCTGCCCGACGACGGCGGCGAGCTGCCGGCAAAGAACACGGTTCTGGCCGGCTCGGCCCTGCTGACGGCTAGCGTGGCCGCCCCGACCGGCGGGTGTGGATCCGGCGGGGGCTGCGGGTGCGGCTCCGGCAGTTGCGGTTGTTCTTAGTCGACGGCCGTCCCACACGGTAAGATAACCCTCAAAGTCCTGTCCGTTTATTCGTAGCTTCCGATATTTGACCGGCCCTTCAAGGAGGTGACCCCACCATGCCACTGCCTTTCCCCCGATCCGCTGGCCAGCGCCGCGCCCTGGCGATCGTTTCGACGATCATCGCCGCCGCCTTCCTCATCGGGCTACTCAAGGTGGTCGGCTTGGTGGTCGCGCTCCTGCTGGCCGGGGCGGTGTGGGTCATGCTCTCCATGCGCCCGGACGCCCACGAGCACCGGGTGCTGCGCTCTTCCATCCAGCTGTCGGCGGAAGACATCACGGACGTCATGGACGAATTTGACCACTTCAGCAACGCCCAGGATGCCGACACCATCGCGGACCGCACCCTGCACCGCCCGGCGCTGCTGGATTACGACTGCGGCGACGAGGCAGTAGAAAACTTCCACTACCAGTACGCCTCCGCGCGCCGCTTCCTCAATCGTCTGAATGCCCGCTTGGCCAGCACAGAGCTAGAAACCCAGGACCTGGAGTCGCTGCTGCGGGTCACCGACCAGCGCGCGCTCGATATCAAGGAGTCCTGGATCAACGCCCGCCGGTCGGCCCAGCGGCTGGGCACCCGCTATAACAGCGAGGGCCCCGACAACCGCCTGGGCGACGAGGCCAGCTAGAGGCTCGTCTCCCCGTCCGCGACGATCCGCGACGGGCCGGTCAGTACCGAGCCGCCGTCGGTGATGGTGACCTCCACGGTCCCGCCCGACACGTGGACGCGCAAGCTGCCCTCCCCGCGGCCGGCATCGGCCAGCGCGGCGCGCGCGGCTGCCACCGTTCCCGTACCGCAGGAGCGCGTCTCCCCGACGCCGCGCTCGACCACGCGCATGTGCACCTCGCCGTCTGCCGCCGGGGTGAGGATCTCCACGTTGACCCCCGCTGGGAAAAACTCCGTGTCCCAGGCCGGGGTGCCCAGCTCCCACTCGGCAAGCTCCGCCGGTTCCAGGCCCGGCACGACGGCCGCCAAGTGGGGGTTGCCCATATCCACCCCGAGGCCGGCTACCCGGTGGGTGCCCACCTGCGCGGTGGAGACCCCCAGCACCTTCGCCTCGCCCATCTGGACGCTGACGGTGGCGTCGGTGGCATCGGCAACATGCACGGTGACTTCCTTGGTGCCGGCGCGGGTGCCGACGTTGAATGTTGCGTTATCGACCAGGCCGTGGGCGCTGAGCCAGTGCGCGAAGACCCGGGTGCCGTTGCCGCACATCTCCGCCATGGAGCCATCCGCGTTGCGGTAGTCCATGAACCAGTCCTCGCGCTCCAGGCCCGCGGGCAGCACCTCGATCTCGCCGGCCTCCAGCAGCTGCCCGGCGCGCACCACACGCAACACGCCGTCCGCGCCGAGCCCGGCGCGCCTATCGCACAGCCGCTGCACGCGCTTTTCGGGCAGGTCCACGAGCTCCTCGAAGCTCGGGATGATGAGGAAATCGTTCTCGGTTCCGTGACCTTTGCTAACTCGCATGGCACCGAGTCTACTGTCTTCCCGACCAGCGCCAGCCTGCGGGTTGGAGCACCCGGGGCGGCAAGGTTACTAGCCCAGGCCTAAGGCCTGCCGGGCCTCGGCAAAGGTGTCGCCGGCCGCATCTAACCAGTAGATGCGCTTGTCCCGGCGGAACCAGGAGCGCTGGCGCCGCACGTAGCGGCGCGTGCCGAAGACGGTCTTTTCTTCCGCCTCGTCTAGGGAGAGCTGGCCGTCGAGGTACTGCAAGACCTGCGCGTAGCCGATGGCCCGGCCGGCCGTGGAGTCTGCCTGCAGGCCCTCCTCTTTGAGGCCTTCGACCTCGCCGACCAGGCCTTGGACGAACATCTGCCGGGTGCGCAGCTCAATCCGCGGGTTGAGCCATTCGGCCGAGGCGTGCAGCCCCAGCAGCCGGGTCCCCCAGCGCGGCGGGGCATTCTTTGGCGGCTGACTGGCCTGGAAGGGCCGGCCGGTCAGCTCGATGACCTCCAGGGCGCGCACGGTGCGCCGCGGGTCCTGGTCCTCGATGGTCTCGGCGGCCTGCGGGTCCCGCTCGGCCAGCAGGTCGTGCAGGGCCGCCGTGCCGATGTCTAGCCGAAGGTCTTCGTATTTCTGGCGGACGTCCGGGTCCGTGGGCGGGAACTGCCAATCGTCGACCAAGGACTGGACGTAGAGCATCGACCCGCCGACCAGGACGGGGGTCTTGCCCCGGGATTGGATGTCTTCCACGTCGGCTATGGCCGCGGCCTGGTAGCGAGCCACGGAGGCGGTTTCCGTGACGTTCCAGACGTCCAGCTGGTGGTGCGGGATACCTTCGCGCTCTTCGACAGAGAGCTTGGCCGTGCCGATATCCATGCCCCGGTACAGCTGCATGGAATCAACGTTGACCACTTCCCCGTCGAGCGCGTGCGCCAGGGCCACGCCGAGCGCGGACTTGCCGGAGGCCGTCGGCCCCACCACGGCAATAGGGGTGGGCAGCATTAGTCCACCTCCCAGCGCGCGACGTAGCGCCCCACGCCCAGGGAGTCGTCGGCGGCGATGAGCTCCGCCTCCCGCAGGCCCTGGCGGGAGGCGCACTCGGCCAGCTCCAGCCAGAGCGCGGGCTCGACGATGCCGGCCGCGGACAGCTGGCCCGCGGCCCACGCGTGCGGGTTGGTGCTGCCTCCTCCAAGCAGCTCGCAGCACCACTGGTGCGCCGCGGCTGCTGCGGGCAGCTCGGCCAGCGGGGCGCGGGCGTCCAGCCCGGCGCTGCCGTCGACGACGACCACGGTGATGGCCTGCGGGTCGGGTGCGCCTAAGTGCTCGCGCACGGCGCGCACCTCTACCCCGTCGATAGGCTCGGTGACGTAACGGGCCGCCAGCTCCGCCAGGTAATGCCCGGCCGACACCCGGACGTGTGGGGCGCCCCAGGCGGCGAAGGAGCCGGCGTGCTCGGTGCGCCAGCGCGGCGCCTGCGAGCAGACCACGTCGACCGGCACGCGGGCATGCTCCGCCGCGGCGTGCGCGCGTAGCTTAGCTGCCGTCTGCCCCAATGCCGCCCGGGCGTGGTCGAACAGCTGGGCTCCGGCGGCGTCGCTGGGCGCGAGTTCACGCACCAAGGCGGGGGAACCGGGGATTATCACGAGGGTAGACATACGCGGATAATCTTAGCCGCCGGCGGGGCTGGCCCACAGTTCACCCGGCCGGCTGGGAGTCCGCACGTGGCGGGTCAATACCGGGTAAAGTAATGAATCGGCACTTCGCGCAATTTTTGGGCGCGAAATCGCATACTCCCGTTAAAGGCAGCCGTGTCGCGCGGCGGCGATTTTTGCACAAGGATGGTGTTTGACTCATGGCCCCTCAATCACAGGAACCGCACCCGGGCAACATGCCGAAGCCCGGCCCTCGGCCGCAGGCCCCGAAGCCGGGTCAAACCGCGCGGCCCGGGGCAAAGCCGGCCGCGCCGGTAGCACTGTCCCAGACGCCGAAGTCCGACCCGTCCAAGTGGGGCCGCGTGGCGGACGACGGCACCGTCTACGTCACCACCGGTGACGGCGAGCGCGCCGTGGGCTCCTGGCAGGCCGGCACGGCCGCCGAGGGCTTGGCCCACTTCGGCAAGCGCTACGACGACCTGGCCACCGAGGTCGAGCTGCTCGAGGCCCGCCTCAAGGCCAACCCGCAGGAGGCCGACTCCATCAAGGACACCGCCGCCACCCTGCGCGCGGACCTGGCCACCGCCGCCGTGGTCGGCGACCTGGATGCGCTGGACAAGCGCCTGGCCGCCATCATGGACCACTCCGCCGCCGCGCGCGAGAAGGCCCAGGCCGACAAGGCCGAACGCCGCGCTGCGGCCATCGCGACTAAGGAAAAGCTCGCGGCCGAGGCCGAAGAGATCGCGGAAAACTCCACCGAGTGGAAGGCCGCCGGCGATCGCATCCGCGCCATCCTGGACGAGTGGAAGACCATCAAGGGCATCGACCGCAAGACCGATGACCAGCTATGGAAGCGCTACTCCCGCGCCCGCGACGCCTTCAACCGCCGCCGCGGCTCCCACTTCGCGGAGCTGGACCGCTCCCGCGCCGCCGCCCGCAAGAAGAAGGAAGAGCTGGTCGAGCGCGCCGAGGCGCTCCAGAACTCCACCGACTGGGGCCCGACCGCCCGCGCCTACCGCGACCTGATGCAAGAGTGGAAGGCCGCCGGCCGCGCTCCGCGCGAGGTCGACGATCGCCTCTGGAAGCAGTTCCGCGCCGCCCAAGACCACTTCTTCAACGCCCGCAACCAGGTCAACGCGGAGCGCGACAAGGAATTCGCCGCCAACGCCGCGGCCAAGGACGCGCTGCTGGCGGAGTACTCCCCGCAGATCGACCCGGCGGCCAACCTCAACACCGCCAAGGCCAAGCTGCGCGAGCTGCAGGAAAAGTGGGAGGAGGTAGGCTTCGTCCCGCGCAACCAGATCCGCGAGTACGAGGACAAAATCGCCGAGGTTGAAAAGCGCGTCTCCGACGCTGAGGAGTCCCAGTGGCGCCGCACCGACCCGGAGGCCCAGGCGCGCGTGGATCAGTTCCGCTCCCGGGCGCAGGACTTTAACCAGCAGGCGGATGCGGCCGCCTCCAAGGGCAACGCGCAGAAGGAAAAGAAGCTGCGCGCCCAGGCCGAGCAGTGGGAGCAGTGGGCCCAGACCGCCGCCGCGGTGCTGGACGAGCAGTAAAACCCGTGCCTGATTTCTCCCACCTGCACCTCGCCTACCTCGCCGCTCCCCGCACCACCGATGGCCGCCCGGTTGCTCCGGGCCAGCCGGCGGTTTTCGCCGAGCCCAGCGACGCCATCCGGACGCTGAGCTTCCTGTCGAACCTGGCCGCCCAGGAAGCCACCGGGGATCCGGCGGCTTCCATGTCCGCGGAGCTGGCGCTGCAGGCGCTGTGCGGCACCCCGGAGATGCTCACCGAACTTTTCGCGGTGGTCTCCGGCCCCGTGCCCGTCGGCGAGCTCTCCCCGCTGGGCTACCCGCTGCTGGCCAGCACCGGTGAAACACCGGAGCTAGATTACGTGGGCTTTATCCAGCTCAGCCGACCGCAGCTAGAGGACCGGGACAACGTCGAGCTCGACTGCGTCTTAGACGCGGGCTACCTCCCGCTGCCGGGCACCCCGCTGGAGTCGGAGGCCGCGGATCTCTTGGCCTGGATGCTGGATACCGGCTGCGAGCTCGCCCAGCGCCTGGGCCGTGCCCGCGTGCTCACCGGAATGATGCACGCGCCGGACGACGAGGTCCTGCCTACATCCCTCGCGGAGGTCTTCACGCGCAGTCGCTTTAGCCGCCGGCACGCTGAGACCCAGTTGGTCACCCGTATAACGGAGGCGGGCGAACCGCTCACCGCGGACTCCCCGGCTCTCCCCGGCCTGCCCGAGGGGTGGCAGTTCGCTGCCTTCCACAACTACGACCTGCCCGCCGATATCGAGCCGCAAGTCGTCGAGCTGCTCACGGTGGCCTCCCAGGACGCCGACTACGGGGAGATGACCGTAGAGCCGGTGGCTTGGACTGCCGACCGGCTCAACGAGGCGCGCCGCCGCGTGCACGAGCGCCGGTCCGAGACCGTCCTCGTGGCGGCTATCGATGCCACCGGGGCCACCCGCCGCGTGCGCAGCCTCGTCGAGTGCGGCCGCCACCACGGCGGGCACGCGGAGATCGCCGAATGGACGCTCATGGTCACCGACCGGGGCTGGCGCCGCCGGGGTTTGGCCACGGCGACCGCGCGGGCCGCGCTAGTTATGGCGCGCGAGTACTGGCCGGAACTCAACCGGGTCTACGGATCCGCCGCGCTTAGCGACGTGGCCTCCCGGGCACTGCACGCGCGCCTGGGCAGCCAGCCCATCGCCGTCACCACGGCCTGGCAGCGCGACCTCTAGGGCGCCCGCTTAGTTCGCGCTATTCCCTCCGTGATCGCGGCGGTAGCGGGCCGCGGCCTGCTGGCGGCGGTCATCGACCAGCAGCGGGTTGCTGTCCGGGGCCACGGTGGCGCGGATGCGGTTCTGGACCTGCCCGACCTCGTCCATGGTCCCGGCGGCGGCGCGGGCGCGTTCCTGGGCCTCCTGCTGCTCCGGGCTGCGGCGTAGGGCGACCAGGCAGTAGGCGATGAACGTCAGGCCGCAGGCGACCACCCCGCACACGGCGCCGATGCCGACCCCGTAGTCCTGGGTGCCGCGCACCCAGAACATGAACAGCGAGACCGCCAAGGCTACCGTCGCCATCATCCAGCCGGCCAGGCCGAAAACGGCCCGGCGGGTAAGCAGCGTCAGGGTAGTCAGCACGCCGACGCCCAGGGTCATCAGCACGGCGAAGACGTATTCCACAATCGAGATTTCCACCTCGCCGGACTGCCCGCTCAGCACTTGGAAACCTCGGGCGGGGCCAGCGTGCGGCAGCAGCAGGTAGGCCACGAACAAAGCTACGGCCACCCAGAGGGTAACGGTCTGGCCGCGCAGGTCCATGGTGCGCGCCGCCCGCTTTTCCGCCGCGGCGGCGGCCTGCTTCTCCTTGTTGTTTTCGATGTAGAGCAGCGAGTCTGGCTGCTCTACTTCCGAATTGGGCGATGGCGTCTGCGGGCGATTTGAATCAGTCACAGTCTTCGACCTTACTCGGTTTGCTTAGCAGCACCCGCCGTGAGCGGATGCCGGGGTTTCGGCGGGCCGACCCACCGACGGCAGCCCCAGGCCGACACCTACCGGCGCCGTGGTCGGGGTCTGGCCAGCGGCCGACATGTCGCCGGCCTTGGTGCGGCGGTGGGAGCTTACCCCGGCGTCGGCTACTAGGAAGAAAGAGCCGGAGTCCGTCACCGTGGTGTGCACGACGTCGCCGGGGCGGATCTCGTCCCGGATATCGTTACCGTCGCCGTCCACGGCGGCGAAGTGGACCAGGCAGCCGTCGCGTGCCCGTCCGGACAGGCGGTGGGTCTGGTCGTTCTTGCGACCGCCCGTGGCCTGCACGAGCAGCTCCACGTCGGTGCCGACCAGCTGGGCGTTCTCCTCGGCCTGGATGGAATCCTGCAGGGCCACCAGGCGCTCGAAGCGGTCCTGGACGACGTCCTTAGGGATCTGCTGTTCCATCTCCGCCGCCGGGGTACCCGGCCGCGGGGAGTACTGGAACGTGAACGCGGAGCTAAACCGCGCCTTGCGCACCAGCTCCATGGTCTCCTGGAAATCCTCCTCGGTCTCGCCTGGGAAGCCGACGATGATGTCGGTGGTAATCGCCGCGTGCGGGATCTTCTCGCGGACCTCATCCAAGATGCGGAGAAATTTCTTTGTGCGGTAGGACCGGCGCATGTCTTTGAGCACCTTGTCCGAGCCCGACTGGAGCGGCATGTGCAGCTGCGGGCAGACCGCCGGGGTCTCCGCCATCGCGTCGATGACATCGGAGGTAAATTCCGCAGGGTGCGGGGAGGTAAAGCGCAGGCGCTCCAGACCCTCGATCTGGCCCACCAGGCGCAGCAGCTTGGAAAACGCGTACTTGTCGCGCGGCAGTTCTGGGTCGGCGAAGTGGACGCCGTAAGCGTTGACGTTTTGGCCCAGCAGGGTCACCTCGGACACGCCCTGGTCGACCAGCGCCTGGACCTCGGCGAGGATGTCGCCGGGCCGGCGGTCTTCTTCCTTGCCGCGCAGCGAGGGCACGATGCAGAAGGTGCACGTGTTGTTGCAGCCGACGGAGATAGACACCCAGCCGGAGTAGGCGGACTCGCGCTTGGCTGGCAGCACCGAGGGGAAAGCCTCCAGCGCGTCAACGATTTCGATCTGCGCCTCGTCGTTATGACGGGCGCGCTCCAGCAGCGTCGGCAGCGCGGACATGTTGTGGGTACCGAAAACAGCGTCCACCCACGGCGCGTTGGTCAAGACGGTGTCCTTGTCTTTCTGCGCCAGGCACCCGCCCACGGCGATCTGCATGCCGGGGTGGTTTTCCTTCGTCTGCTTCAGCGAGCCCAGGGTGCCGTAGAGACGCTTGTCGGCGTTCTCGCGCACCGCGCAGGTGTTGAAAACGATGAGATCCGGCTCCGCCTCCTGCGAGGCGGCCACGTAACCGGCGTCTTCCAGGAGGCCGGAGATACGCTCCGAGTCGTGCACGTTCATCTGGCAGCCGAACGTGCGCACCTCGTAGGTGCGCGGGTTTTCAGTCATGGGGTTAGTCACGCCGGTTCATTTTAATGATCAACCAGGCCATTTCATAACCGCCCGGGGCCTAGGCTTCCAGTTCGGCCTCGCGCTCGGCCAGCGCCTTCCTCGCCAGATCCAGCGAGTCAGATTCTCGGAATCCGCGGCGGGCCAGCACGCCGACGATGCGCCGCAGCGCCTTGTCCCGCTCGTGCTGATCCGCCGGCACGGCCTTCACGCCACGGGCCTTCTTTTGCGCCAGCGACCAAGCCATGGCGCGCTCGTCGGCGGCGTCGATCTGCTCCAACGCTTCCTGGCGCTCCTCGGCACCGACGCCCTTGCGTTGCAACTCCTGATCCAGCACGCGGGTGGACTTCCCGCGGGCCTGGTGGCGCTGACGCACCCACTCGCGGGCGAAAGCGGCGTCATCGATAAGCCCCACCCGGGACAAATCATCCACGACGTCCGCGACCACGGCGGGGTCGAATTCCAGCTTCTCTAGGCGCTGGGCGAGCTCATGCCGCGAGCGGGAGCGCTGATCCAGCAGCCGCAAGGCGCGCTCGCGGACTTTGGACTTGGATTCCTCGGCTTCTTTATCGAAGAGATCGCTCTCGCCCCTGCCGTGTGCGTAATCGTCCAGGGCGCGCTGCAGCCGCGCGATCTTGTCCGTCGATGGCTGCGGCATCTACCTAGTCCTGATCGTCGTCGTCAAAGTCGACGTTCGGCACCAAGCCCACCGACTCATCCGACAGGTCATCGTCGGTGCCTGGCACGTCCATGGCGACTTCCTCGTCCGCGTTGGCGGCGTCGGCGCCCACGCCCAGCTTCTTGAAGATCTTCTTCTCGATCTCGTTGGCTAGGTCCTGGTTTTCCTTCAGGAAGTTGCGGGCCTTTTCCTTGCCCTGCCCCAGCTGGTCGCCCTCGTAGGTGAACCAGGAGCCGGACTTCTTGATGAAGCCGTGTTCGACGCCCAGGTCGATGATGGAGGACTCTCGGGAGATGCCCTCGCCGTACATGATGTCGAACTCCGCGATCTTGAACGGCGGGGAAACCTTGTTCTTCACGATCTTCATTTTGGTGCGGTTACCGATGGCGTCCTGGCCGTCCTTCAGGGTCTGGATGCGGCGGATGTCGCAGCGCACCGAGGCGTAGAACTTCAGGGCCTTACCGCCGGTGGTCGTCTCCGGGGAGCCGAACATGACGCCGATCTTTTCGCGCAGCTGGTTAATAAAGATGGCGGTGGTGCCCGAGCTGTACAGGGCGCCGGTCATCTTACGCAGCGCCTGCGACATCAGGCGGGCCTGAAGGCCGACGTGACTATCACCCATCTCGCCTTCGATTTCCGCCTTCGGTGTCAGCGCGGCAACGGAGTCCACCACGATGATGTCAATGGCGCCGGAGCGAACCAGCATGTCTGCGATCTCGAGGGCCTGCTCGCCGGTATCCGGCTGGGAGACCAGCAGGTTGTCCGTGTCCACGCCCAGCAGGCGGGCGTATTCCGGGTCGAGGGCGTGCTCGGCGTCAATAAAGGCGGCAATGCCCCCACCCTTCTGGGCCTCCGCGATGGCGTGCAGGGCCACCGTGGTCTTACCGGAAGACTCCGGGCCGTAGATCTCTACCACGCGGCCTCGCGGGAAGCCGCCGATGCCCAGCGCGATGTCGATGGCGGTGTTGCCGGAGGAGATCGCCTGGATGGGCGGGCGGTTGTCATCGCCCAGTCGCATGACCGCGCCCTTGCCATAATCCTTTTCGATCATGGCCATCGCGGCATCTAGCGCCTTCTTGCGGTCATCCGCGCTATTTCCGGTGGCTTTAGCGGACTTCTTCTTAGCAGCCATGGTTCTAACTCACCTTTTCTTTAACAAGTCTTTTGGGGGCTTGAGCACTTAGAGCACTTCGCGTTTATAACTCAGCGCACGGATAAACCCGCGGCCTTAACTTTTAGACTCCGCCGGCTAGCCGGTAGGTTCCCGCGCGCTGGCGTTTACAACGTAAAACCTAATGCCACCGACGGACACCAACCTCATAGTACACGCACGCCTGTTCGAATTTCGAATGCGGCACGCCGTCCAAGCGTCATTCAGTCGGATAATCCACGCCCAGTCGACGCTCTTCCGGGATGCTAGAGTCGTCACACAACCCGTCCCAGACCTTGCCCGGATCGACGCCGCGTTCGATAAGCGCGTCCGCGGTATCCCCGAACTCGGCCAAGACATGCGAATGGGAAATCCAGGCGGTCTTTTCCGCCCCGAATTCGTCCGTAATAAGCTGGGTATACTCCGTCAAACGCATGCCCGCCATCCTACCGCGTTATCTCCGCGCTCAAACAACCCGGCGGACGGAGAGAAAAACGTTTGACCCCTCACTACATGGGGGTAAAGCGGGGGTGCCTCTATCCTGCATGAACACCGTTCAAAAGTGGTCGTTTCCTGCAGATTGTCTGTTCGCTGCTAGGGTTTTCGGGCATGAAGAAGAATACTCTGGCCTCCGATCTGGCCTACGTGGCGGTCTTTACCGCCCTCGTCATTGTCCTGGCCTTTGTCTCCATCCCCGTCGGTACCGCCGGCGTCCCGATCGTTTTGCAAAACGCCGCCATCATCCTGGCCGGCCTCGTCCTGGGCGGGAAGCGAGGCCTGGCCGTCGGTCTACTCTTCCTCTTCCTCGGACTAGCCCTTCCGGTACTGGCCGGCGGCGGCACCACGCTGCGCGCCCTGGCCGGCCCGACCGTGGGCTACATCATCGGCTACGTGATCTCCCCGTGGGTCGCCGGCTCCATCGCCTACCGCGCCCCGCGCGCCAAGGGCGCCCGCATCGGCATCTTCATCCTGGCCGGCGTCGTGGCCCTGCTCACCCAGTACGTCTGCGGCGCGATCGGCCTGATGGTCCGCTCCGGCCTCTCGCTGACCGAGGCCACCGTGGCTCAGTTCGCCTTCGTCCCGGTGGACTCCGCGAAGCTCGTCGTCGCCATCATCATCGCGTACGGCGTGCACGCCGCCTTCCCGGATCTCATGGGCGCTACCAAGCGACGAGCTGACCGCCGTGCCAACAATTAAGTTCGACCACGTCGGCGTCACCTACGACGAGACCGAGGTCCTCCGCGATATTTGCCTGGAGCTTAACGAGCACCGGATCGGCATCATCGGCGCGAACGGTGGCGGCAAGTCCACCCTGACCCGTCTTATCAACGGACTGGGCGAGCCGACCAGCGGTACGGTGACGGTCGACGGCCTCGACGTCGAAGAAAACGGCAAGGAGCTGCGCAAGAAAATCGGTTTCGTCTTCTCCGATGCGGAGAACCAGATCGTCATGCCGCAGGTGCGCGACGACGTCGCCTTCTCCCTGCGCCGCTTCAAGTTGTCGAAGGAGGAGCGCAACCGCCGCGTCGACGCCGCATTGGAGCGTTTCGGGCTGACGGACCTAGCGGAGCAATCCCCGCACACCCTGTCGGGCGGGCAGAAGCAGATGCTAGCACTCGCGGCCGTACTCGTCATCGAACCCACGCTGATCCTCGCCGACGAGCCCACTACCCTGCTGGACCTGCGCAACCGCGACCGCATCCGGCGCGAGTTTTCCAGCCTGGAGCAGCAGCTCATCGTCGTCACGCACGACCTGGACTTCCTCACCGACTTCGACCGCGTCATCTGCATCGACGAGCACCAGGTCGCCGCCGACGGCCCGCCGGCGGAGGTCTTGAGCTTCTACCGCGACCTCATGGCAGCCCGCCCGCTCTAAGGCAAAGGAGTCAACGCTCGTGCGGCGCAAAAACATACCGCTGAATGTCTACGTCGATAAGAACACCATCGTCCACCGGCTCTCCCCCTCGGTGAAGCTGGCCATCATCATCGTCTTTATCTTGGTCACCAGCATCTTCATCAAGACCATCCCCTGGGCCCTAGCCGCGGTGGTGGTAGGCGCTATCCCCTACGCCCTGGCCCAGGTCCCGCCGTCCATCATCGCCAGCCAGCTCACCCCGCCCTTGTTCATCCTCGTTCCGCTGGCGGCCTTCCAATGGTGGTCGCGCGACTTCGAGTACGCGGCAGTGATGTTCTTGACTATCTTCGCGGCCATGGAGGTCGCCTTCCTGCTTACTCTCACCTCGACGGTGGACGAGATCATGGAGTCGATGGAGCGGACCCTCGCTCCCCTGGCGCGATTCGGCCTGCCCGTGGAGACCATCAGCTTGGCGATGTCCCTGACCATCCGACTCATCCCGCTGATGTTCGAGACCGTCGGCGAGGTCTTGGACGCCCGCAAGGCCCGCGGGGCGAACATGTCCGTGATGGCCTTTGCCACCCCGGTCGTCATTCGCTCTATCCGCCGGGCCCAGGCCATGGGCGAGGCACTAGCCGCCCGCGGCGTCGGCGATTAGTCCGCAACACACCAAGCCCCCAGCTTCCCTCTTCGGGATGGCTGGGGGCTTAGTGCCTGTCAGCGGGCGCTGACGCTAAGCAAAGTAGCTAGTGCGGATTATTCCCCGCGCAGCTCGCGCAGGCGGGCTTCCACGGCGTCGTTGCTGACCTCCGGCTGGGCAGCCTGGTCGGCCGCCGACTGGGCGTTGCCACCGGTGCTCTGGCCGGCCTCAAGCTGCTGCTTCTTCTGGCCCGACTCGACCGGTTTGGAGTCGTTCATCTCCGCGCGAATCTGCTCCAGACGGGAGTGTCCGGCCAGCTGCACGCCGGCCTGCTGGACCTCCTGCATGCGGGACTCGACGGAGTTCTCAGCCAGCTCGGCCTGGCCTAAAGCCTTGGAGTAGCGGCGCTCGATCTTGTCGCGAACGGCGTCCAGCGACGGGGTCGAGCCGTTAGACAGCTCGTTCATGCTGCTCAGCGACTCGGAGACCTTCTCCTGCATCTTGGCCTGCTCCAGCTGGCTCAGCAGCTTGGAGCGCTCCGCCACCTTCTCGCGCAGCGTCATAGCGTTGCGCTCGACGGCCTTCTTGGCCTGGTCTGCCTGCTGCAGGGCCTGGTCGTGCAGCTTCTTGGTGTCCTCGACGGACTGCTCCGCGGTCACCAGCTGCGCGGCGAAGGCCTCAGCCGCGTTTTCGTACTCGACCGCCTTAGTCTCGTCACCGTCGGCGCGGGCCTTGTCGGCCAGCTGCAGGGCCTGCTTGGTGTTGCCCTGCAGCTTCTCGATCTCGCCCAGGCGGCGGTTCAGCTGCATTTCCAACTGGCGCTGATTACCGATGACGGCCGCGGCCTGCTGGGACAGTTCCTGGTGCTGGCGCTGAGCGTCCTCGATGGCCTGCTCGATCTGGACCTTCGGATCGGCGTTTTCCTCAATCTTGGAGTCAAACAAAGCCATCAGGTACTTCCAGAGTTTGGAAAATGGGTTAGCCATGAGCCAAGGGCCTCTTTTCTTTAAACATATCGATTGCTCAGTAGTGCTTCGACCCACCATCGTAGCGAAAATGGTGGGCACACGCTGCCAATAGGCGGCGTAAGGGGAGCTAAAGCTCGGAGGCAGCCGGGGCGGTCTGCGCCAGTTCTTCATCCACCGACGGCAGCGCCATGTAGCCGGCGGCCTCGATGAGTACATCGGCCACCGACACGTCGAGGGCACCGCAGACTGCCGCAAGCATCTCGGAGGAAACCTCCTTGCGGCCACGCTCGAGCTCGGACAGGTAGCCCGGGGAGACGTGGGCGACCGCGGCGAGCTCGCGCAGAGTCACGGACTTGTCCGCGCGGAAAGCACGCAGGCTCAAGCCCAGGGCCTCCCGCAGCAACGGCTCGTTTAACGGCGCGGCATGGGAGCGGGTGGGGGTATCCAGCAGTGCGGTAGTAGTGTTCATCACTAGTTCCAACGGCTCAGTAACGTACTTTGTTCCCTATCGGCGGGGAAAATTTCGAATCTTTTCGACCGCTCTGGTCAGCGTCTGGCCCACGGCGGCGGCCCGGATCTCTTCCCTGGTTCCGCTCAGGCCCTCTGCCCCTCCCACTTGCCAGGAGTGCTGGGAGCCATCCGGGGCAGCAAGCCCCGCCCAGACCTCGCCGACCGCGTGCCCGTCCTGCGGGTCGGGCCCAGCCACGCCGGTCAAGGCCAGCCCCCAGTCCGCGCCGCACCGCATCCGTGCCCCCGCGGCCATCGCCTCCGCCACAGCAGCGGAGATAACAGTGTTTTCCTCGATGAGCGCGGGGTCCACGCCGGCTAGCGTGGTCTTGAGTTCGGTGGCGTAGGTGACCAGTCCCCCGCGCAGCACCGCCGATGCCCCGGGCACCGTGGCGAGCGTGGCCGCGCCCAGCCCCGCGGTCAGGGACTCGCACCAGGCGACGGTCTCGCCGCGCTCTTTCAGCGCGGTCACCACTTCGCGGGCGGCGGGGTTTGGGCCAGCAGGATTAGGCATTGTGCTTCCGGGCATCCGCCAGGTACTGCACGCCCGTGACAACCGTGACGGCCATGGCCAAGAGCATGACGGTCAGCGTCGGGATATTCATCCAGTCGGGCAGCGGGCACAGATACATGGCCACGGCCAGCGACTGCAGAACGGTCTTGAGCTTGCCTCCCTTGGAAGCCGGGACCACCAGACCGCGTCGCAGCATGACCATGCGCCAGATGGTGATGCCGAACTCCCGCACCAGGATGACCACGGTAATCCACCACGGCAGGACCCCGATGATATTTAGAGAGACCAGCGCCGTGGTCATCAACGCCTTGTCCGCAATCGGATCGGCAATCTTGCCGAAATCTGTGATGAGTCCCTTGGCCCGGGCGATGTCGCCGTCAAGCTTGTCTGTAATCATCAGCAGGACGAAGACAGCGAACGCCCACCACTGATGCTCAGCCAACACGAGCCAGGCAAAGACCGGAATGAAAAGGATTCGCAGGCTAGTCAGGATGTTGGGCAGGTTCCAATTGGAGGGCTTCTCCCCGCCGCGCTTCAAGCCCCCGCCGCCGCTGTGCGCTGGGCCGGGGTTGGATGACCTAGTTCCTGGTTGACTCACGCCTGCAATCTTACCTGCTTTAGATAGTTTCCTATTGGCCGCAGCCCAAACCGGGGCCCACCGGGCAATAGCGGGGCGAACTAAGCTAAACCGCCGCTAGTTGTTCGAGCAAAATCTCATCCACAATGGACCAGGACGGATTTAGTCCCTCAAGAAAGCCGCCGGGGCGGGCGCGGAAAAACTAAAATGACAGCATGAAGTATTTCGCCACCTTTTACGACTACGCCCCCACCAACCCACTTGTGTCGGAGCAGCGCCCCGCCCACCGCGAATTCGTCAACAGCCTGCACGAGAAGGGCCTCATTGTCGGCTCCGGCCCCCACCCGGATTCAGCCGGCGGCGCGTTAATCATCCTGCAGCTAGACGACGACGCCCAGGTCGCCGACGCCATCAATATCATGGACGACGACCCGTTCCACACCTCGGGCGTGGTCACCCGCCGCAGCTTCCGCGAGTGGAACCCCGTCACCAAGATTTTCTAGCCTGCGCCTTCTCTTATTCCGGCGCCGCAGCGACATACGCCCGGCCAGATTCCCCTCCCATCAGCAGTGTAGATATGGGCTTTCGAAAGATCGCGCTCGGGACGCTCAGGTGTGAATCGGTGCGCTAGCGCACCGACCAACCATTTTCGGCTCTAAGGCAATTCGGAGCTGGCGACCTCGTCGGCCTTGCCGATGAGGTGGCCGCGCTTGTCGCGGACAATCTTGTTGCCTTCCTCGTCCCAGTCGTAGTGGTTGTGCGAAACCTTGATGCCGCCTTGGGCTTCGTCGCGTTTGTTCTTCCAGATGGACGCCAACACCGTGATGACGAGGACGCCCACGATGATGATCAACGACCAGATTGTGGAGACCTCCGGCACCGGGACGTCGTCGCCGCCGTTGATGAACGGCAGATTGTTCTCGTGCAGGGCGTGCAGCAGCAGCTTCACGCCGATGAAGCCCAGGATGATGCCCAGGCCGTACGGCAGGTACACCAGGCGGTCCAACAGGCCGTCGAGCAGGAAGTACATCTGGCGCAGGCCCATCAGGGAGAAGGCGTTGGTGGTAAAGACCAAGAACGCTTCCAAGGTGATGCCGTAGATGGCCGGGATGGAGTCGAAGGCGAACATGATGTCAATCAGGCCAATGGCCACCAGCGCCACGAACAGCGGGGTCAGCGCCAGCTTGCCCTTCTTGGGTCCGGATTCCTCGCGGTGCATGAGCTTGTCGCCGTGGTAGCGCGGGGTGACGTGGATGGCCTTGCGGATCACCTTGATGACCGCCATGTCGTTCGGATCGGTCTCGGGAGCGTCGCGAACCTCGTCCACGATCAGCTTGATGGCGGTGTAGAGGAGGAAGATGGCGAACAGGTAGAACACGTCCGACCACGCGGCGATGACCGCGGCGCCCAGCAGGATGAAGATCAGGCGGAAGAGGAGCGCCAGCACGATGCCGATGAGCAGCACCTTCTGCTGGTACTTCCGCGGGATCTTGAACGCACCCATAATCAGGGCGAAGACGAAGAGGTTGTCGACCGACAGGGCCTTCTCCGTCACGTAACCGGTGTAGTACTGTACGGCGTGCTCGTGGTCCCACAGGACCCAGATGACTACGCCGAACAGCAGCGCCAATGCGACGTAGAAGGCGGTCCACAGACCGGATTCTTTCAGGGTGGGCTCGTGCGGGGTACGCACGTGCGAGTAGAAATCAAAGACGAAAAATCCGAGAATGACTGCGCTAGTTAGCAGCCAAATCCATACGGGTACACTCATGGCACTTATCCCTCCGGTCGTTGCAGCAAAAAATGGACCGGAGGTCTCCCCCGCCCGGGCACCCAGGCCGGCGCGACCGGGAGCGGGCAGTGTGCGCTGCCGCTGCCGTGTTGACGATCAGCGCCGAAGGATGGGGTACTCCCCTCCAAGACTCGCTTAATCCTACACGAGCCGGCCCGCCGGGGCCTTAAAACGCCCCCGACGACGGGTTGTAGGTCGCCTGTACGGTGCGGGTATCTTCCCCACCGGCAGGTGCCCCATCCGGGCTGGTGTCTGTCTCACCGCCGGCACCCGCAGCTTCCTGTTGTGCCATTTCCTCTTGCACCTCCTTGGGAGCGTCAGCCGGGTCGGCGCCCTTGATGTACCACAGCATGGTCTCGAGCTCCTCCGGCTTGGTGAGCACCTCGCGGGCCTTCGAGCCCTCGGAGGGCCCCACGACGCCGCGGGATTCCATCAGATCCATCAGGCGGCCGGCCTTGGCGAAGCCGATGCGCAGCTTGCGCTGCAACATCGAGGTAGAGCCGAGTTGGGAAGTAACGACGAGCTCGACGGCCTCCAGGAGGTCGTCCATATCCTTTCCGATATCGTCGTCGATTTCCTTCTTCTTGCTATCCTGCTTCTCCTCGGTAACACCCTCGGTGTAGTTCGGCTGGGCCTGCTGCTTGGCGGCATCGACCACGGCCTGGACTTCCTCGTCTGTGACGAACGCGCCCTGCAGGCGCTGCGGCTTGCCGGCGCCCTGCGGGATGAACAAGGCGTCGCCCATGCCGATGAGCTTTTCCGCCCCGCCCTGGTCCAGGATGACGCGGGAGTCGGTCAGCGAGGAGGTAGCGAACGCCAGACGGGACGGCACGTTGGTCTTGATGAGACCGGTGACCACGTCAACGGACGGGCGCTGGGTAGCTAGGACCAGGTGGATGCCGGCCGCGCGGGCCTTCTGGGTGATGCGGACGATGGAGTCCTCGATCTCCTTCGGCGCCGTCATCATCAGGTCCGCCAACTCGTCGACCACGCAGACGATGTACGGGTACGGGCGAACGTCGCGCTGCGAGCCGGCCGGGGCCTGGTACTCGCCGGAGCGCACCTTGGCGTTGAAGTCCTCGATCTTGCGCACCCGCGCGGACTTCATGTCCAAGTAGCGTTGCTCCATCTCCTCGACCAACCACTGCAGGGCCGCCGCAGCCTTCTTCGGCTGCGTGATGATCGGGGTGATGAGATGCGGGATGCCCTCGTACGGCGTCAACTCAACCATCTTCGGGTCGACCAGGATGAGGCGAACCTGCTCCGGCGTTGCGCGCGTGAGCAGGGAGACCAGCATGGAATTCACGAACGCCGACTTACCGGAACCGGTAGCACCGGCCACCAGCAGGTGGGGCATCTTCTTGACCGAGGCCGAGACGAAGTCGCCCTCGATGTCCTTGCCCAAGCCGATAAGCATCGGGTCGGTCTGCGCGCGAGTCGCCGGGGCGTCGAGAACCTCGCGCAGGCGCACCATCTCGCGGTCCGGGTTCGGCACCTCGATACCCACGGCGGACTTGCCGGGGATCGGGGTGAGCAGGCGCAGGTTGTCGGTAGCCACGGCGTAGGCCAGGTTGGACTGCAGGTTGGTCACCTTCGAGACCTTCACGCCCGGACCCAGCTCGATCTCGTAGCGGGTCACTGTCGGCCCGCGGCTAAAGCCGGTCACCTGGGCGTTGACCTTGAACTCCTCGAAGACGTCCGTGATGGCCGCGATGATGTGATCGTTGACCTCGGTGCGCTCCTTCGCCGGAGTGCCCGCGGTCAGCAGGTCCGTCGTCGGCAGGTCGTAGTCACCGTCCTCGGTCGGCGCCGGGGTCGCGGCAGAAGGCGCCGCGGCAGGCTCTGCCGCCGGCTCTTCCTCGTCGGCTGCCTTCCCGCTGGCCGGGTCCTGACCGGAGCGGGCGATAATCGCCTGGCGCATGGCCTCCCGCGAGGCCGAGACCGCGTCACCGGGTTTCGACTGAGCAGCGGTCGCGCGCGGCGTCGACGTCGCGCCCGCGTCCAGGGTGCGCGTGGGCTCCGCGGCCCCGGCGTCCTGGGAAGCGCTAAACAGGTCTTCCGGTTCCGGGGTAGCGTCGCGCACGACCGGGATCTCGTTGGTATCCGCCAGCTCGTCGCGCTGGCTGGACTTGCTCCCCGCCGGTCGGCCGGGGTTGTTCAGGGCGGTGGTCTCCGCCTCCGAGGAGCTCCAGGCAGAAGCCGGGGACGCCGCGGCAGCAGAACTTGCGCCCGGGCCCGACTGCGGGGCCGGTTTCGGCTTCTGGGGCAGCAGGCGCCCGGTGGCCCGGCGGGCCGTGGAACGGCGCTCGGTGTTACGGCCGGCAGCGATATCGTCGATGTGGTCGCTGACCTGTCCGTAGGCGTCGTCGTCGACGTCCTCCTCCGCGGCGTCCTTGCCGCGCAGGCCGGAAATCGTATCAACCAGCAGATCCCACGCCTCGCGCACGGTAATGCCGGTGACCTTCAGCGCGCCGTAGACAATGACGAGGAAGAGCAGAGGCACGGCCACGTAGCCCGAGAATCCCAGGGCCAGCAGCCCGCCGGTCCAGGCACCTACGGCGCCGCCGGCACTCATGCGCTCGGCCCACTCGGTGGGATCGCCGGCAAAGATGTGGATAAGCCCCAGCATGGAGACCACAATCAGGGTCGTGCCGAGGATGACCCGGGGCGGGATACCGCCCGAGGGCCCGCCGATGCGCAGCATGAGCACCAGAGCCAGGGCAACCAGGGCGACAGGCAGCACGAGTGCGCCCGCACCGATGACGAGGTGGACCACGGTGGCGATGCCGGCGCCGATGGGGCCGGCGATGTCCAGCCACACAGAGGCACCGATCACCGCGGCCAGCCCAAGAAGGATCAGGCCAACCGCGTCCGGGTTGCCGATGGATATGCCGGCCTCCGCGCCGTCCTCTTCGGTGTCTAGCGCGTCGTATTCGTCAATCTCTTCTTCCAATTTCGACCTTTTCGACGGGGTTGCCTCAGGCGTAATTTCTGACTTCTTTCTCTTGGCGTGGCGCGGCCGCTTAGTGTTCTGCTCGACCGGCGCCGCAGCGCCGTCGCTATGATCGTTACCGGCGTTACCCTCGTCCAGCAAGTCTTCGTCGCTGGGCTTCAGGCTTGCCAGGCCCCGGCTCACGCCACGGGCGGTGGCCGAAAACATGGCCCCAACCCCGTGCCCGACCGCACGGAAAGCGCTGCCGGTGCGAGGGTGCTCGCTCTCGGCAGCGCTGGATACCGCTAACGTCTCGGGCGCCTTGCCACGGCCCGCCGGACGCGCCCGCTTAGCCGGCGATGGTTTGTTGCGGCCAGGGGAACTACTGCGGCGAGACGAGGCATTCTTGACAGACATGCCTGTAACTCTAGCCGCTTATACCCCACTAATCACAGGCACAACACACAGTTCACCAAGAAAAGTTGTGGTCAAGCCTAAAGACTAGACCTCACGATGGCGGGCTCGTCGCCGGCGATATCGACCTGGGCTGCGTCCCGACCGTAGACCCACAGCAGCAACTCGGCCGGCTGCCCGGAGACAGTCACCACGGCGTCGCCGCGCTCGGCCACTCCCCGCTTGTCCGCGGCCACGATCCGGCGCCCGCCCGCCGGGTGCAGGATGACGGGCATCCGAGACTTCTTCAACATCAGTGGGGCAAAGCGCTGGAGCGTGGCGGCAAATTCGTCGTCGACCACCGCGGAGAATTCCCGCGGCTCGGTCTGACCGTTGGCGCGGCGCACGTCCTCGTGGTGGATGAAATTCTCCGCAAAGTTCAGCTTCGAGTCCAGCACGAAGAACGGGCTCCACTTCGGCGGGCCCGCGCGCCAGGCGTTGACCAGCTCCACGTAGTCGCAGCTCTTTACCCGCTTGGTTACGGTGTCCAGGTGGCCACTCAGCGCCGAGATAAACATGCCGGCGGCCGCATCGGGGCGGTGCTCCCGCAGCCAGAGGTGGGCGGCCATGTCGTGGGTGGTCCAGCCCTCGCACAGGGTATCCGCGTCGGGGCCTAGGTCGATGAGGAGATCGGCTAGTCGGTTTCTTTCAGTACCGGAAAAAGACATGCTCCCCAGCATATCCCTTCAAGCGTGGGAAGGGAGCTGGGGAGCAAGTGCGCGGACTAAGCGCTACAGGGATTCGCGGGCGCTGTGGACCTCGTCGTCATCAATCAGCGAACCGTCGCCCGAAGTGGGCACGATGGTCGGCAAGATGACCGGCTCACGCTTGTACTTGGAATCCATGAGCTTGGAGACCTTGCGGCGAATCTTCTGCACCATGCGGTAGGTGTCGTTCTCGCCCTCGGCGACCAGGTCGTTCATGGTGTTTTCGACCAGCTCGGCCACCTCTGGGACCACGGAGCGATCGTCTTCGCTGAAACCGGTGGTCGCGACCGTCGGGTGCTCCATCAGGCGGGAGGTGCGGTTGTCGATAACACAGGTGATCGAGACCACGCCACCGGAGCCCAGGTTGGTGCGGTCGGCCAGCGTGTCCGCGTCGACCTCGCCCATGTTCACGCCGTCGACGTAGAGGTTACCGACCTGGATCTGGCCCACGACCTGGGCGCGGCCGTTGTGCAGGTCGACGACGACGCCGTTCTGCGCCAGCACGACGCGGTCGCGGTCGACGCCGGTCGAAATGGCCAGCTCCTTGTTGGCGCGCAGGTGGCGCCACTCGCCGTGGACCGGCATGGCGTTCTTCGGGCGCGCGGCGTTGTAGAGGAAGAGCAGCTCGCCGCCGTAACCGTGGCCGGAGGCGTGAACCTTGGCCTCCTTGTTGGTCACGACCTCGGCGCCAATCTGCGACAGCATGTTGATGATGCCGAAGACGGCTTCCTCGTTGCCCGGGATGAGCGAGGAGGAAAAAACGATGAGATCGCCGTCGCGGACGGTGATCTGGCGGTGCTCGCGGCGGGCCATGCGCGACAGCGCGGCCATCGGCTCACCCTGGGTACCGGTGGTGATAAGGACAGTCTTGTGCGGGGCCATCTTGGCGGCCTCGTCAATCGGCACGATGGTGCCGCGCGGGACCTTCAAAAAGCCCATCTTCTCCGCGATTTCCATGTTGCGCATCATGGAGCGGCCGTTGAAGGCGACCTTGCGGTCGGCGGCCACGGCGGCATCGATAGCCGCCTGCACGCGGTAGACGTTGGACGCGAACGACGCGATGATGACGCGCTGGCGGGCGTTGGCCACCAGGCGCTTAAAGGTCGCCGGGATATCACCCTCCGAGGCGGAAACGCCCGGGACGTTGGCGTTCGTGGAGTCGCACAGCATCAGGTCCACACCCTCGTCGCCGTAGCGCGATAGCGCCGGCAGGTCGGTCGGGCGCCCGTCCAGCGGGGTCTGGTCCATCTTGATGTCGCCGGTGTGGATGATGTTGCCGGCCGGGGTGCCCAGCATGATGCCCAGGGCATCCGGCACGGAGTGGTTGACGGCCCAGAAACGCGCGCGGAACGGGCCGTAATTAACGTCCGACTTCTCGTTGACCTCGACGAACTTCGGCCTCTGGCGGTGCTCCTTGCACTTGGCCGCAATCAGCGCGATGGTGAAGCGGGAGGCGACGATCGGGATATCCGGACGCAGCTTCAGCAGCCACGGGATAGCGCCGATGTGGTCCTCGTGCGCGTGGGTGACCACGAGGGCCTCAACCTTGTCCAGGCGGTCTTCGATCGGGCCGAAGTCCGGCAGGATCAGGTCCACGCCCGGCTCGCCCGAGGACGGGAAGAGCACGCCGCAGTCGATGATCAGCAGGCGACCGTCGTACTCGAAGACGGTCATGTTGCGGCCGATCTCGGAGATGCCACCCAGCGCGTAGATGCGCAGGGAGCCCTTGGCCTGCTTCGGCGGCTCCGGCAGGCGCTTGGTCAGATCCGCTCCCTGCATGGACTTGGGCACGTTGCGACGGCCCCGGTTGTTGTTGCGATTGTTCTTTCCGCCCTTGCCGTTGCCGTTGTTATTGCCGTGGTTGTTTTTGCCGCTATTGCCGCCCCGGCCGCGACCGCGGCCACCGCGGGAACCACGGGAGCGGTTGGAACGGCGGTTGCCGCCGTTGTTGTTGCCTTCACCGCCGTTGTTGTCGTTGTTGTTTCCGTTGCCGCCCTCTGCCCCGGCAGAGTCGTTGCCGGTTTTTTGCGGGGCCTGGAATACCGGCGATGCCGCCTCGTTGGAGGCTGCTTCTTCGCCCGTCGGCGGGCCCGCCTTGCGGGTCACTTTCCGGGCACGGTTTCGAGATTCAGTCATACTTATAGGACTCCAGCTTGTTGCATATCGCGGCGGAGTTCGGTCAGCTCATCCTCATTGGCTGCCAGAATAGGCAGCCGCGGTTCGCCGACGTCGATTCCCTGCAGTCGCAGGGCCGCCTTGGCTAAGGTGGCGCCGCCCAGACGCGCTTGGGCGTGAACGAGCGGGGCCAGAGTATTTACGTTTATGTCCCTTGCACGGGCAAGGTTTCCTTCTGAGAAGGAAGTATAAAGCTCCACAAGAGCCCGCGGGGCTGCGTGGCCAATGACCGAGATGAAACCGCTGGCCCCCATGGCAAGCCACGGGAGGTTGAGCGGATCATCACCGGAATACCACGCCAGTCCGGTCTCTTGCATTAGTTGGGCACCGAGTGGCAGGTCGCCCTTCGCGTCCTTCACGGCCGCGACGGTGGGCAGCTCAGCCAGCCGGCGTAACGTATCCGCGTGGATCGGGATACCGGAGCGACCAGGAATGTCGTAAACGCAGATTGGCAGATCGGTGGCGCCAGCAATTTCGGTGAAGTGCGCCAGGACTCCCGCCTGCGAAGGCTTGGAGTAATACGGGGTCACAACCAAGAGGCTATCCGCCCCCGCGTTGGCCATGGTGCGGGCAAGCTCTACGGAAGACACCGTATTATTAGTTCCCGCACCAGCGCAAATTCGTGCCCTGTCGCCCACCTCGTCCTTAACGGCCTTTAGCATTTCAGTCTTCTCCGCCACGGTGGTGGTGGGAGACTCACCCGTAGTGCCCCCGACGATGAGGGAATCAATGCCGTTGTCCACGAGGTGCGCAGCAAGCTCTCGAGCCCGGCCTAAGTCCAGGGCGCCGTCCTGGTCAAACGGAGTGACCATGGCGACCCCGACGCGGCCGAACGTCTCGATGCCGATCTGTGCAGTCATACCTGTGCTCATAGGCGTCAAGGATACCCGCTTATCGACGGGCTGCGGGCATCCGCCCCCGGCATGGCGGTGTTCTAGCCCGCGTAGGGGCTGGCGGCCATCTCCGTGCCGTCGGACAACGTGGTGATGTGAAAATCATCAAAGAGCACGGGCGCCTGCTGGTACAAAAGCCGCAGGCAGGCCACGGCCACCGCCCGCAACTCCGTGTCCGCGTGCTCCGTCGCCCGCGCGGCGATGAACTGCCGCCAGGTGCGGTAGTTGCCCGTGACCACGATCCGGGATTCGGTCGCGTTCGGCAGGATGGCCCGCGCGGCCTGGCGCGCCTGCTTCTTGCGCAGCAGGGCGTTGGGCTCGTCCTCCAGCTTCTCCTCCAGCGCGTGGAGCAGCTCCTCGTAGACAAAACGGCTCTCGTCCACCGCGGACAGCAGCAGCCGGGTGAGCTGCTCGTCGCGGGCGATGGGATCCGGCAGCACGACGGAGGCCCGCTCGGGGTGGACGTAGCGCTGCGAGAGCTGGGAGAAGGAGAAGTGCCGGTGCCGCACCAGCTCGTGGGTGGCCGAGCGGGAAATGCCGCGGATGTAGAGTGTCGCCGTGGCGTGCTCGAGCAGGCCGGCGTGGCCGACCTCCAGGATATGCCGCAGGTAGGCGGCGTTGGTGGCGGTGCGCGGGTTCGGCCTGTCGAAAGACTCGTAGCAGGCCCGGCCCGCGAATTCGACCAGCGCCTCGGCGTCCGTGGCCGTGGCATCCGGGCCCCACTCCACCCCGGAGGGGGCGTGGAAGGCCGTCGCCGCAATCAGCTCGACCTGCAGGTTACTGACCTCAGCCATGGCCTAGAGTCCCAAGTAGGATTCCAGCCCGACGACCAGGCCCGGACGGTCGGCGATGTTGCGGACGCCGACCAGCACGCCCGGCACAAAAGAGGTGCGGTCGTAAGAGTCCTGGCGAATGGTCAGGCTCTGGCCCTGGGCGCCGAAGATGACCTCCTCGTGGGCCACCATGCCGCGGGTGCGCACCGCGTGGACCGGCACGCCGTCCACGTTGGCGCCGCGGGCGCCGTCCAGGGTCTTCTCCGTGGCGTCGGGCATCGGGCCCATGCCAGCCTCCTGGCGAGCGGCGGCAATCCCCTCGGCGGTGTGCACGGCCGTGCCGGACGGCGCGTCCAGCTTCGTCGGATGGTGGTACTCCACGACCTCGGCGGTCTCGAAGTACTGGGCGACCTGGCGGGAGAGCACCATGGTCAGCACGGCGGAGATAGCGAAGTTAGGCGCGATCAGAACGTGGCCCGCGCCGGAGGCCTGCGTCCACTGCTTGACATGGGCCAGGCGGTCCTTGTCGAAGCCGGTGGTGCCCACCACGCAGTGAATGCCGTTGGACACGCAGTACTCCAGGTTGCCCATGACGGAATCCGGCGTGGTGAAGTCCACGACGACCTGGACGCCGTTGGTCTTGAGCAGCTCCAGGGAGTCGCCATGGTCAATGGTCGCCGCCAGGTCGAGGTCCTCGGCAGCCTGCACCGCCTCCACGACGGCCTCGCCCACGCGCCCCTTTGCGCCCAGCACACCGACTTGAATATTCATCGCGCTACCTTCTTCCTGTAGTGGTCTCGTCTTGTTCCGCGTCATCCGCCCGCGCCTAACCGCGCGGGAAAGCCCATCCGCTCACAGCGGGAGGCGGTGGCGGGAAACGGCGGGTACACGGCTGCGGGCCGGGCCCGCGTTCTGTTACCCCGGCCATTCTACCGCCCGGCCGCCAGGTTTTGGCCACTATACTGGCTCCCATGCGCATGTATATCGGTTCCATGCGGCCGGGATGCCGCTGACCCAGTTCCTCACCGACGATCTGGACCGGGACTACGCGGAGCTGCAAGACCGAGGCGTGGAGTTCACCATGGAGCCGACCGACGTGGGCCCGTCCCGGATCGCGGTCTTCGACGACACCTGCGGCAACCTGATCCAGATCGTGGATCTCAAGAACTAACCACCGCTTTTCACAAATAACAACCGCCACACGCGTTTCAGCTAAACTGGGGATAACCTTTACCTACCCAAGGAGATGACTCCCTATCCGCCAGTGGATCTCTACCCTCGCTCCCCTCGCGGTGGCCGGCCTCGTCCTCACCGGCTGCGCCAATTCCGGCAGCTCCGACAACGCTGACGGGGCCTCCTCCCCCAGCACCGTGACCTCTACCTCGAGCGCCCCCGATAACAACGCCGCGGGGGCCGAATCCTCCACGGTACGCAAGGGCGCGACCACCCCTGCCGCCGGGGCTTCCGACGGGGTGAAGATGCTGGGCACCCCGTCCCTGGACGATGAACGGCACATGGCCCAGGGCGCCGGCGAGCTGGTCCCGGTGCGCGTGCGCACCGCGGAACACGACGGCTTTACCCGCATGGTCATCGAATTTAACGGTAACGGCCCCGTCAGCTGGTTCGCCAGCTACACCGACGCGCCCACCCAGCAGGCCTCCGGGTACCCCGTCGAAGTGGCCGGCAACGCCTTCTTGAACCTAGGGATCGAGCCCACCCCGTGGCCGTCTACGCCGGAGCTGGAGGAACAATACTTAGATATTGGCAGCTTCCCGGGCGCCGGCGTCATCGAAGAAGTCCAGTTCACCAGCGCCTTCGAGGCCCAGTCCCAGTTCGTGGTGGGCCTGAAAGAAAAGGCCCCCTACTCCGTGACGTATTTGGATGGCCCGCCGCGCGTGGTCATCGACTTCGCCGGTTAAGTAGGCGGGCGCCCGAAAGGCTTAGTCCTTGCGGCGGCGCACCTCCGGCACGCGGATGATATCGCTGCCGCCCATGAGCGCGTAGTTGACCAGCACGATGGTCGGCGCGTCTTCCGGGACCTCCGAGAGCGGGACGGTCACGCCTGGGCCGTTCTTGACGGTCGCTCCGCCCATAATCCCGAAGCCCTCGAGGCGGATGTTGTAGTTTTCCGGCACGCGGATTTCCGAGCCGCCCATGAGGTCCCAGGCGTTGATGACTACGCGGTTCGCACCGAGGGTAGCTTCGGAAAAGTCCAGCTCGCTGCCGCCCATGATGCTCAAAGCAAAGTGGCTGGGCTCGCAGTGCCAGCCGCCGAAGCGCTCCGCGCCGCCCATGATGCCGATCGAAAACTTCGAGCCCTCGCGGTTGGGAACCACCACCGAGTAGTTGGCGCTGCGCGCTGGCGCGGGCGAGTCACGCTTGTCCAAGTCGTGGCTTAGCCCCAAGTCGTCGACCAGCTCGGTGAGCTGGTCCACGTAGGTGGCCTCCCAGACGCTACGGGAGCGTTCGTCGAATTCCGCCAAGCTGATCTTGCCCTCGCTGAAGGCCTGGCTGACCAGCTCAGCGGCTGCGTGGCGCTGCTTATCGCCAGCGCGCTGTCGGGGTACGTCCATACACCTAACGATACAAGAAAAGGGGCCTTCCGGCCCCTTAACTATCTATCGCTAGGTCATTGACCTACCGGTGACTGGATAATTAGTCCTCGTCGACCGGCACCAGGGAGATCTTGCCGCGGTTGTCGATGTCGGCGATTTCGACCTGGATCTTGTCACCCACGTTGACCACGTCCTCGACCTTTTCGATGCGCTCGTCGCCACCCAGCTTGGAGATGTGGATGAGCCCGTCGCGGCCCGGGGTCAGGGAGACAAACGCACCGAAGGCGACGGTCTTGACGACCGTGCCCAGGAAGCGCTCCCCGACCTTCGGCAGCTGCGGGTTGGCAATCGAGTTGATCTTGTCCAGGGCGGCATCGGCGGCCTCGCCGGACTCGGCGGAAACGTAGACGGTGCCGTCGTCCTCGATGGTGATGTCGGCGCCGGTCTCCTCCGTGATGGAGTTGATGGTCTTGCCCTTCGGGCCGATGAGCTCACCGATCTTGTTGACCGGGACCTGCACGGAGGTGATCTTCGGCGCCAGCGGGGACATCTCGTCCGGGCCCTCGATAACCTCGGCCATGGTGGCCAGGATGGCGGAGCGGGCATCGCGAGCCTGCTCCAGCGCGTCGGCCAGCACGGCGGACGGGATGCCGTCCAACTTGGTGTCCAGCTGCAGGGCGGTGATGTACTCGGAGGTACCGGCGACCTTGAAGTCCATGTCACCGAAAGCGTCTTCCGCGCCTAGGATGTCGGTCAGGGCGACGAACTTCTCCTTGCCCTCGACCTCGCCGGAAACCAGCCCCATGGCGATGCCGGCCACCGGGGCCTTCAGCGGGACGCCGGCGTTGTACAGCGACAGCGTCGAGGCACAGACCGAGCCCATCGAGGTCGAGCCGTTCGAGCCCAGCGCCTCGGAGACCTGGCGGATGGCGTACGGGAAGTCCTCGCGGGACGGAATGACCGGCAGCAGGGCGCGCTCGGCCAGCGCGCCGTGGCCGATCTCGCGGCGCTTCGGGGAGCCGACGCGGCCGGTCTCGCCGGTGGAGTACGGCGGGAAGTTGTAGTGGTGCATGTAGCGCTTCGACTCGACCGGGGTCAGGGAGTCGATGTGCTGCTCCATCTTCAGCATGTCCAGGGTGGTCACGCCCAGAATCTGGGTCTCGCCGCGCTCGAACAGGGAGGAACCGTGGGCGCGCGGGACCAGCTCGACCTCAACACCCAGGTCGCGAATGTCGGTGACGCTACGGCCGTCGATGCGGAAGCCCTCGGAAAGGATCTTGTGGCGGACGATCTCCTTCATCACCGCGTTATAAGCGCTGCGGATCTGCTTGGAGGCGTCGTCGTCCTCGAAGCGCTCGAGCAGTTCGGCCTCGACCTGCTCCATGTGCTCGTTGGTAGCCTCGTCGCGCTCCTGCTTGCCGGCGATGGTCAGCAGCTTCTCCAGCTTCTTGCTGGCCTTCTTCTCGACGGCTTCGAAGACCTCGTCGGAGTAGGCCGAGAAGAGCGGGAACTCCTGGGTCTCCTTGGCCACGCGCTCGGCCAAGCCGGCCTGCGCCTCGCACAAGGTCTTGATGAACGGCTTGGCGGCCTCCAAGCCCTCGGCCACGGCGGTTTCCTGCGGCGCCGGGGCGCCTTCAGCCACACGCTCGGCGACGTTGATGCCAGCGCCGGCCTCCACCATCATGATGGCCACGTCTTCGACGGTCTTGCGGCCCTTCTTGCGCTGGACAATGCGGCCAGCCACGACCATCTCGAACAGTGCGCGGTCGTGCTGCTCGGAGTTCGGGAAGGCCACCCACTGGCCCTCCGGGTGCTTCTGATCGGCGATAAACGCCATGCGGACGCCGCCCACAGCGCCCGAGACCGGCAGGCCGGACAGCTGGGTGGCGGCGGAAGCGCCGTTGATGGCCACGACGTCGTAGTACTCATCCGGAGCCTGGGACATCACGGTGATAACGACCTGGACTTCGTTGCGCAGCCCCTTGACAAAGGTCGGGCGCAGCGGGCGGTCGATCAGGCGGCAGGCCAGGATGGCCTCGGTGGACGGGCGACCCTCGCGGCGGAAGAACGAGCCCGGGATCTTCCCCGCGGCGTACATGCGCTCTTCCACGTCCACGGTCAGCGGGAAAAAGTCGAAGCCCTCCCGCGGCTGGTTGGAGGTCGTGGTGGTGGCCAGCAACATGGTGTCGTCGTCCAGGTAGGTGGTCACCGAGCCGTCGGCCTGGCGAGCCAGCTGCCCGGTCTCGAAGCGGATGGTGCGGGTACCGAAGTCCCCGTTATCCAGCGTGGCGATAGCTTCGGTGATGCCGAAGTCTTCGTCGGTTACATACTCAACAGCGTTGTTAGCGCTCATTAAAGTTAATTCTCCTCATCATCCGGCAATCGTCGGTGTCGCCGGTAGTCGTACAACGTTGAATTCACACACAACGGTGCTCAATCGTACCAGCACAAACGCCGAACCGATACAACGCCACTCACGAAAGTCGTGGTACAAACCGCCTGGCCCCGCCGCCACGACCGCCGGCTGGGAGGGAGAAAAGGTTTAAGAAATCGCAAAAAGGCGCTGAGCACGGCAGGTGCTCAACGCCTTTATGCGACAATCGACGCTGGTAATTAACGACGCAGGCCCAGACGGGAAATCAGGTCACGGTAGCGGTCGATGTTGGTGGAAGCCAGGTACTTCAGCAGGCCGCGGCGACGGCCAACCAGCAGCAGCAGGCCACGACGGGAGTGGTGATCCTGCTTGTGGTCCTTCAGGTGCTCGGTCAGGTTGCTGATGCGGTAGGTCAGCAGGGCCACCTGGGCTTCCGGGGAGCCGGTATCGGTCTCGTGGAGGCCGTATTCCTTCAGGATCTCGGCCTTCTTCTCAGTGGTCAGTGCCATGAGATAATCTCCTCAAACATATTTCAGTCCGCATGAAATCAAGCGCCCAAAAAGGCGCCGCCGCAACTGCTGCGGACCGCAGTCACAAAGCTATCCGAAAATCTTAGCTGCTAGCGGCGCAAACCACCAAATCACACGAGCACCCGCTCGAGCCGGCGGACGAAGCCGTCGACGAAACGCTCGGCGTCGACATCCAGGGCGACTGCTACCCCGGCGTCCTCCCCGATCCGGGATTCGTCCCCGATGGTGCGCCCGATAGTGGGCCCGTCCACGTCGACCTTGAGCGGCATCCGCCGGCAGCCGACCAGGTCTGGCTCCGCGGCGACCGCCACGGCCAGCGGGTCGTGCAGACCGCACCCACCCAGGTGGGGCGAGTTCTTCGCGTAGGCGTCAATGTAGAAATCCACCATGTCGGCATAAGCCACGCTCGCAGCCGTGCCGGCGGCCCGCCAGGCCCGAGTGGTCGCCCGCGTCAACAGCGTCTGCAAAGTCACGTCGAGGCCCACCATGGTCAGATCCCGGCAGCCGCGCACGACCACATCGGTCGCCGCCGGGTCCTGGGAGACGTTTGCCTCGGACCACGCGGTGACGTTGCCCGGCACGGTCAGCGCCCCGCCCATCATGACGACCGGCAGGCTTGCTACCAGCGGATCGCGCTCGAGGGCCCGGGCCAGGGTGGTCGAGGGCCCGGTGGGCACGAAGACGATATTGCCGGTGTCGCGGTTCTGGTGGGCCATGCGGACTAGGAAATCCACAGCCGGTTCCGGCTGCGGCTGACGCCTGGGCGCGGGCAGCTCTACCCTGCCCAGGCCGTTGGCGCCGTGGATGCCGGCCGAGGCCGCGCTGACCGCAAAGCCCGGGCGCTGCGGGCCGACGAAGACCGGCACGTCGTCACAACCGAGCAGTTCTAACAGCGCCAAGGTATTGCGCACGCCCACCTCGACCTCGACGTTGCCGTAGGTGCCCAGCACCCCGATAAGCTCGAGGTCCTCGTGGGCCACGGCGAGCGCCAGCGCCAAGGCGTCGTCGATGCCGGTGTCTAAGTCCAGGATGATCTTGCGCACTTAGGCGTCCTTCCTTGCGCTTAGCCGCGCTAGTTAGCTCTCGCTTTCCAGGAAATAGCTGTCCCGGCCCCAGCCGCAGGCCTGGGCGTCTTTTGCTAGCAGCTGGCGGGTTTTCGCCACGTCGTTGCGCATGGCCGCGAGCAGCTCGTCGACAGAGTCGAATTTGACCATGTCGCGGACGTGGGCGGTAAACTGCACCGTCGCGTCGTGGCCGTAGAGATCGGCGCTGCGGTCCAGCACGAAGGATTCCACGGAGCGTTGCTCGTCCCCAAAGGTTGGGTTCGTGCCCACGGAAATCGCCGCCGCGTAGGCCACGCCGGCCTCCATGTTGCCCTCGATAGGCGCGGCGGGCTCGTCGATGGTGAACCACCCGGCATAGACGCCGTCGGCAGGGATGGCGATGGAATCCGGGAAGTACTGGTTGGCCGTGGGGTAGCCCAGCTCTTTGCCACCGCGTCCGGCCCCGCGGACCACCGGCCCGGAGACCGAGAAGTGCCGCCCCAGCGCCCAGTTGGCCCGGTCGACTTGTCCGGCGGCGAGGAACTGGCGCACCGTGGTCGAGGAGATCCGCACACCCTCGTCGTCGAGCAGCTCAATGACGTCGACCGTAAAGCCCATTTCCTCGCCCAATTCTTTCAGGACCGCCGGGGTGCCGGCGGCGTCGGCGCCGAAGGTGAAGTTGGCACCCACGACCACGCCCTGGGCGTGCAGCTTGTCGACCAGAAGCGTCTGGGAGTAGTCCCGCGGGCTCAGGCCGCACAGCTCGTGGGTGAAGTCGATGACGACCACCGCGTCGAGGTCGTAGCGCTCGGCCAGCTGGAAGCGCCGCTGCAGCGTCGTCACCGCCAGCGGGGCGCGCTGCGGCAAGAAGACGGTCACCGGGTGCGGGTCGAAAGTCACCATGACCGCCTTGACGCCCTGGGCGTGGGCCCGGCTCACGGTGCGCTCGATCAGCTGCTGGTGGCCGCGGTGTACGCCGTCGAAGACGCCGATGGTGACCACGCTGGCCTCCAGTTGGTCGCTGATGGCTTCCATTCCATACCAAATATCCACGCCCTCTATGCTAGAACATGGCCGCCCATGCCCTAGACTCGAAGGCCATGACGGATCCTCTCGCTAGCTCTGGACTGGTAATTGTGGACAAGCCCGCGGGCATGACCTCACACGATGTCGTGGCCCGGCTGCGCCGCTACTTCGGCACCCGCAAGGTCGGTCACGCCGGCACCCTCGACCCGATGGCCACCGGCGTGCTCATCGTCGGGCTGGAGCGCGGCACGAAATTCCTGGCCCACCTCGTCGCGGCTACCAAGGCCTATGAGGCCACCATCTGCTTGGGCGCGGCGACCACCACCGACGACGCCGAGGGCGAAATCACCTCGCGCGGGGCCACCGAGGCAATCGACGATGCCCGCATCCACGCCGCCATCCAGGATCTGCGCGGCGATATCATGCAGCGGCCGGCTAGCGTCTCCGCCATCAAGATCGCCGGCAAGCGCGCCCACGAGCGCGTGCGCGACGGCGAGGACGTGGACATCCCCGCCCGCCCGGTGACCGTCCGCTCCTTCGAGGTGCACTCCATTACCCGCACCGACGGCTGGATCGATATCGAGTGCAGCGTGGAGTGTTCCTCCGGCACCTATATCCGCTCCCTGGCCCGAGACCTGGGCGAAGCGCTGGGCTGCGGCGGGCACCTGACGGCCCTGCGGCGCACGGCCGTGGGAAATTTCCGCCTGTCTGATTCCGCTCCCTTGGCCGAGCTAGAGGATTCTCCTCGCCTTTCTCTCTCCCTCGACGAGGCGCTCACCCGCTGCTACCCCGTCCTGGAGGTCACCGCCGACGAGCAGGCCGCGCTTGCCATGGGACAGTGGCTTGAACCCCGCGGACTGGAGGGCACGCACGCCGCCGTCGGCCCCGACGGGCGCGCCGTCGCCCTAGTCAAGGAGAAGGGCAAGCGCCTAGCCACCGTCTTCGTGGCGCGCCCGTCCACGCTCTAGCCCGCTGCTTTCCGTCCCGGATTCTCCAGCCTTGCACTCCGCCGGCCCGGATTCCGGGTTCAGGGAGAGTTGACGTCCACCGTCGTAGCGACCACCACGTAACCGTCTCGGACCAGCCAGCGTCCGGAGATAAAGGGCACGGGGGTGGGCCTGACCAAAAGATAAGAAATCAGCGTGCCGTCCTCGCGCAGGTCGATCTCGGCCTGCTCGAAACCCAACCAGCGGTCCGTCATGGGGAACCACGCCTTGTAGGTGGCTTCCTTGGCGCAAAACAGCAGCCGGTCGGCAAACGGGATGCCCGCGGCGCGCAGCCGGTAGAGCTGGGGGATTTCGCCGGAGCGGGCGATCATCGCCAGCACGCCCTCCGGCAGCTCTTCGGCCGGTTCGGCGTCTAGTCCCAACGAGCGCACTTTGGTGGTGGGCGCCGCCACGGCCGCGCGGAAACCCTCGGTGTGTGTCATGGAGCCGGTAAACCCCTCCGGCCAGAGCGGCTTGCCCCGCTCGCCGCGCAGGATCGGCTCGCTGCCGGTGTAGCCGGCCTCCCGCAGGGCCTCGTGGGCGCACCAGCGGGCGTCGCCGAACTCGGATTTACGGACGTTGACCGACCGGGAGACGATGGATTGCTCCAGCGGGTGCAGCGCCTGGAAATTCACCAGGTCGGAATGCTCCGAGCGGGTCCGCACGTAGCAGAACCGGGCGGAGTCCGGGAACAGGCTTGGTTCGAGCATGATCACTCCTCCTCCCGCAAGACCGGGTAGGGCCAGGTTTGCCGGTGTTCGGCTCCCCACTGGCGCCACTGGCGCGGGTAGCCCAGGGAAACCTCGTGGTGCTTCACGCCATCGACCACGGTCGTGCCCGGCATATGCAGATGGCCGTAAATGACGGCGCTGGCGTCGTAGCGCTTAGCCCAGGAGCGGGTATGGCGCGTGCCGCACCACAGGCTGATCTCCGGGATCCCCAGCCGCAGCGTCGGCTCCTGGACCAGCGGCCAGTGGTTGACCAGCACCGTCGGGCCGGAAATCCGGGACAGGCGCTTGATGGTATAGGCCAGCCGGTCCCAGCACCAGGCACGGATGTCCACGAAAGGCGCGATGGCGAAGTCGTCCGTCATCACCAGCTGCGCCTCCCGCGCGGCGGCCAAGGCCTCCTCCACGCTGACGCCGGGACGACGGAAGCTGTAGTCGTAGAGAGTGAACAGGCCGGCCACCGTGTGCCCGGCGAAGACCGGGTACGGGTCCTCCGGGGTGTAGATGCCTAGGTCCCGGCAGCCGGCGACGAGCTCGTCGTATTTTTCGCGGCCGCGGTAGCGATCCCCCGACCGGCTGAACAGCTCGTGGTTGCCGGGGACCCAGATGACCTCGGCGAAGCGGGATTTTAGCTGCCGCAGCACCCGCAGCACGAGCTCGCTGCGCTCCGCGACGTCGCCGGCGACGATGAGCCAGTCGTGGGGGTTGTTCGGCGCCAAGCCGTCGATGTGCGGCGTGTTCGCCTTCACGGCGGCGTGCAGGTCCGCGACCGCCCACAGGGTGCGTGGCACCTGGTCCTCCTCGTTGTCGCTGTCGGTTCAGTTGGCTGCTATTCCGCCTCCGCCACCGCGCGGGGTTCGACGACTGCCCAGCGCATGGAGTAGAAACGGTATACCACCGCGATTGTACGCAAGGCGATAAACGCTCCGAGGCCCAACCAAATCCCCAGCAGCCCCCCGTCCGCGGCATAGGCCAACCAGATGCCGGGCAAAAAGCCCACCAGGACCGAACCGATGGTGATATTGCGCAGGTAAGCGGCGTCGCCCGCGCCCAGCAACACACCGTCGAAGGCGAAGAGGATGCCGCCGGCGACCACCATCGCCACCATGACCCACCAGGGCCCGCGCATGGCCTCAATCACCGCGTCGGAATTGGTAAAGATCCGCGGGATGACCCCGGCGCCCAGCGCAAAAATCGCGGCGAGTGCCGCGGCGAAGCCGGCCGAATAGTGCATGATGCGCCCGCCCGTGCGGCGGGCGGCCTGCGCCGAACCGGCGCCCAGGGCCGCGCCGATGAGGGTCTGCGCCGCGATCGCCAGAGAATCCAACACGAGCGTCAGGAAGTTCCACAGCTGCAGCATGACCTGGTGCGCGGCCAGGGAGGCCGTGCCGAAGCGGCCCGCCACGGCGGCCGCGGACAGAAAGGCGACCTGGAAGCTCAACGAGCGCAGGATGAGGTCCCGGCCCAGCACCAGCTGGCGGCCGATGACCCGCGGGCGGACCTTCCAGGACCCGCCGTGCTGCCGGGCCAGCTCGATGAGAAAGAGCGTGGCTACGATCCCCATGCCCAGCACGTTGGCCGCCGCGGAGCCCGGCAGGCCCCAGAGGTGGACGAAGATGGGCACGCAGATAGCCCCGGGGATGACCCCGGCCAGGGTAAAGACCAGGGGTTTGCGGGTGTTTTGCACGCCGCGCATCCAGCCGTTGCCGGCCATGACCACCAGGGTGATGGGGATGGCCAGAGCCGCGATGTGAAGCCACTGGGCCGCCCGCGCGGCGGTGTCGGCGTTGCCGGTCATCCACCACGTGATCTGCTCGGCAAAAAGCCACATGAGAACCGCCAGCGCCGTACCCACGCCGAGGGCCACCCAGGTGGCCTGGATACCTTCGGCGACGGCCTCCGCGCGCTTGCCCGCCCCGTACAGGCGCGCGCCGCGGGCCGTGGTGCCATAAGACAAAAACGTCAGCTGCGTGGTCACTACCGACTGCACCGCGGCGGCTGCGCCCAGCGCCGCCAAATCCTCGGCACCCAAACGGCCGACGACGGCGGTATCAAACAGGAGGTAGAGCGGCATCGCGGCCAGCACGCCCAGCGCGGGAAGTGCGAGCCCCAGGATGCGCCGCAGAGTAACCTCCGGGGCCTTCCCGCCGGTCGGTTCGCCGCTGGCATCAACGGCAGTCGTACCAGCTAGGCTGGTATCGGCAGAGTTTTCGTCTTTAGTCATTAATACGTTCGTACAACTTCCACTAATTTCTCAGTGATTTCTTCCGGGGTGCCGTGGGCGGTGTAGCCGGCGGCCGGGACGTGCCCGCCGCCGCCGAAGCGCAGGGCGATAGACGAGCAGTCCACGACCGAGGACCGCAGCGAAGTCGCAAAGACCCCCGGCGCCTGCTCCTTGAACACGACGCCGATATCCGTGCCGTCCAGGGCGCGGACGAACTCCACCAGGGACTCAACGGCGGCATCGGAGTGGTCCCCGATATCGGCCAGGCGGCCGACCAGCACGCCGAGCGTGTGGGAGCCGGCCTCCACTACCTGCACGCCAGCGAGGACCCGGCCGAGCATCTGCAGATCGGAAGCGGTGGTGCTATCGAGCAGTTCCACCGCGATCTGTTTGGTATCGAGCCCGTAGTGCATCAGGCGCGCGGCGTATTCGTGCATGGCCGGACGGCCCCACCTAAAGCTACCGGTGTCCGTGACCAGCCCGGCGTAGAGCGCGTGCGCGATGTCCTTGTCCATCTGCACATCGAGCATGTCGAGGATCTGCGTCAGGGCCACGGTGGTGGACTCACAATCGCAGTCCACCAGGTTGACCGAGCCGAAGCCGGGGTTCGAGTAGTGGTGATCGATGCAGACCACCCGCCCGGCCGCCGCCTGCCCCTCCACCGCCTGGGCCAGCGAGCCGGTGCGATCCAGCGAGCCGCAGTCCACGGTAACGTACAGGTCATAGCCGTCCGGCAGGTCGTCAACGAGCTCGACGGCCTCCGCGCCGGGGATGGTGAGCAGGTTGCGGGAGATCTCCCGGCGCTGCCCGATGACGACGCGGGTGGTTTTGTCGAACTGCCGCAGCGCCATATTCAACGCGCAGGCCGATCCCACCGCGTCGGCATCCGGTCGCAGGTGGGTGATGATGCACACGCTTCTCGCCGCGCGCATCACCGCCACTACCCGCTCATAGTCCTGTTCGAGCACGGATTTACTCGCTTTCCTTCTCCTTATACGGGTTTGCCTCGCCGGCCGGCTGGGCGTTTTCCTTCAGCTTCGCCAGCTCGGCGTCGCGGGCGCGCGCCTTTTCCAGCAGCTGCTCCATGTGCGCGGACGACTCCGGCACGGTGTCGACCTCAAAGCTCAGCGTCGGCGTAAACCGTACGCCCAGCTGGTCGCCGACCAGCTTGCGCAGCTGCCCGCGGGCGCGGTGCAGGGCCTCCGCGGCGGCGTCGAAGTCCGGCTCGTCGTCGATGTCGCGGCCGCGGACCGTGTAGTAGACCGTCGCGTCGTGCAGATCCCCGGTCACGCGGGTGTCGGTGACCGTCACCAGCTCCACGCGGCGGTCCTTGATGTTGTGTTCAAGGGCGTTAGCAACAATTGCCTGAATCCTCTTCGCCATGCGACCCGCGCGTGCGTGGTCTGCCATTGCTCCTCCTAGACCTGAGTTGGAAAAATCGATCTTCAAGCTAATCTATTCTAGCTTCCCCGCGCAACGAAAAATCCCCGGCACACACTATAGCGTGGCGGGGACATTCGATACCGGTAGTAGGCCTACCAGTCAGCGCCAGCTAGTTGCTGGCTCGAGTCGAACTAGTCGCGCGGGACCTCGACCTCTTCGAAGGCCTGGATCTGGTCGCCGACCTGGATGTCCGGGAAGGACAGGACCATACCGCACTCGTAGCCGGCGTTGATCTCGTTCGCGTCGTCCTTCTCGTGCCGCAGCGACTCGATGCGGGCATCACTGGCGATGACGTTGCCATCGCGCACGATGCGCACCTTGCCGTTGCGCTTGACCTGGCCCTCGGTGACCATACAGCCAGCGATGGTGCCCACGGCGGAGGACTTGAATAGCGCACGGATTTCGGCCGCGCCGGTCTCGCGCTCCTCGTAGATGGGCTTGAGCATGCCCTTGAGGGCCTTCTCCACGTCCTCGATGGCGCGGTAGATAACCGTGTAGTAGCGGATATCCACGCCCTCCTGGTTGGCCTCGTTGGTCGCCTTGCCCTCAGCGCGCACGTTGAAGGCGATGATGACGGCGTCGGAGGCGGCTGCCAGGGTGACGTTGGTCTGGGTGACCGCACCGACACCGCGGTCGATGACATTGAGCTGAACCTCGTCGTCGACCTTGATGTCCAGCAGGGCGTCTTCCAGAGCCTCGACCGAACCGGCGTTGTCGCCCTTGAGGATGAGGTTCAGCGTCGAAGTCTCCTTCAGCACCGCGTCCAGATCCTCCAGGGAGACGCGCTTGCGGGCCTTGGCCTGCATAGCGGAACGCTTGCGGGCGTCACGCTGGGCCGCGATCTGGCGGGCCACGCGGTCGTCTTCGACCACCAGCAGGTTGTCGCCGGCGCCCGGGACACCGTTGAGGCCCTGGACCTGGACCGGGCGGGACGGGCCCGCCTCTTCCACGTCGTTGCCGAACTCGTCGAGCATACGGCGCACGCGACCGAAGGAGTCGCCCACGACGATGGAGTCGCCGATGCGCAGCGTACCGCGCTGGACGATGACCGTAGCCACCGGGCCGCGGCCGCGGTCCAGGTAGGCCTCGATGGCCACTCCCTGGGCGTCCATGTCCGGGTTGGCGGTCAGCTCGAGGGCCGCGTCCGCGGTCAGGACGACCGCCTCCAGCAGCTCCTCGATGTTCTGGCCCCCCTTGGCGGAGATGTCCACGAACATGGTGTCGCCGCCGTACTCTTCCGGAACCAGGCCGTACTCGGTGAGCTGGCCACGGATCTTGTCCGGCTGAGCCTCCGGCTTATCGATCTTGTTCACCGCGACCACGACCGGGATGTCCGCGGCCTTGGCGTGGTTGATGGCCTCAATGGTCTGCGGCATGACGCCGTCGTCAGCGGCCACGACCAGGATGGCCAGGTCCGTGGACTTGGCACCGCGGGCACGCATGGCGGTAAACGCCTCGTGGCCCGGGGTATCCAGGAAGGTGATGGCGCGATCGCCGCCGTCGACCTCCACGTCCACCTGGTAGGCGCCGATGCCCTGGGTAATACCGCCGGCCTCGCCCTCGCGCTCGTTGGTCTTACGGATGGTGTCCAACAGGCGGGTCTTACCGTGGTCGACGTGGCCCATGACGGTAACCACTGGCGGGCGCTTAGCGAGGTCTTCCTCGCTGCCCTCGTCCTCACCGAACTGCAGGTCGAAGGACTCGAGCAGCTCGCGGTCCTCGTCCTCCGGGGAGACGACCTCGACCTTGTAGTTAATCTCGGCACCCAGCAGCTGCAGGGTCTCCTCCGAGACGGAGGCGGTAGCGGTCACCATCTCGCCCAGGTTGAACAGCGCCTGGACCAGGGCGGCCGGATCCGCGCCGATCTTCTCGGCGAAGTCCGCCAGCGAAGCACCACGGCGCAGACGCACGGTCTTGCCGCCGCCGTCGGGCAGGCGAACGCCGCCGACGACGTGCTTCTGCTGCTCCTCAAACTCATGCCGCTTCTGACGCTTCGACTTCTTGCCCTTGCGGGGTGCGCCGCCCGGACGGCCGAATGCGCCGGCGGTACCGCCGCGACGGCCGCCGCGTCCACCGCGGAAGCCACCCGGACCGCGGCCCGGTCCGCCACCGCGGCCGCGACCACCCCGGCCGCCACCGCCGCCATTGGCGGACTTGGACGGCATGGAGGCGGGGTTCGGGTGCGACGGCATCATCGCCGGGGTAGGACGGCGACCGCCGCCCTGACCGCCGGAGGACTGACCGCCGCGCGGCTTGTTGTCACCGCGGCCCTGGCCCGGCTTGTTGCCGCCGGAACGCGGCCCCTTGGTCCCGCCCGGACGCGGGCCACCCTTGCCGCCACCGCGCGGCTCGCTGGAGCCGCCAGTGGAAAACGGGTTGTTGGCCACCCGGCGGGTGCCACCCGGCTTCGGCATCGGGCGCGGCATAGCGTTGCCCGGGGTCGGGCGCTCGCCGCCGCGCGACTTGTTGTCGCCACGGCCCTGGCCCGGCTTCGGGGCAGCCTTGCCTGCACCCGGCTTCGGGGCTTCCTGGCCCGGCTTCGGGGCAGCCGCCTTGCCGGAGCCCGGCTTAGGCGCGCCCGGCTTGGGGGCAGCCTGGCCAGCGCCCGGCTTCGGAGCGGACTTACCGGCGCCCGACTTCGGCGCGGCAGACTTGTTCGAGCCCGGCTTCGGGGCAGCCTTGCCGGCACCCGGCTTGGGCTTGGATTGGTTGGCGGACTTCTGCTCGGCGGCGTTGTCGCCGCCGCCCTGCGCCTCATAGTGGGCGCGCATCTTCTTGACCACCGGCGGTTCGATGGTGGACGAGGCGGTCTTAACGAACTCGCCTTGTTCCTTCAGGGTTGCGAGCAGTTCCTTGCTGGTTACACCGAGCTGTTTAGCCAGCTCGTGAACACGTAGCTTTCCGGCCACTTGTCTCCTCTTGGGTTAGCTAGAGGCCATAAGCGCCGGAAAGGCGGTCATGACCCCTAGGATTTACGTAGGACTTTCATCGCTGATGCTTCATCGTTGTGCGCTCATCAGTGTTCGGTCTTCCTTACAATCTCAGGGTCTTCCCCGCGGCCGTTGCCGGCCGCGGCATGAGGTTCCTTGGCGGCTTTGGCCTCCAAGTACTTTCGAATCTGACCTGTGTCCACAGCTGCAGACACGCGAAGAGCCCGCCCGAAGGCGCGCCTTTTCTCCGCTAGCTCGTAGGCAGCCAGGGTGGGCTGGATCCACGCTCCCCTCCCCGGATATGAACGCTGCGGATCAGGCACGGCGATGACCGTGCCGTCTGGTGCGGTGGTTGCCACCACGCGCAGCAATTCCGAGTCAGGATGCGTCGTTCGGTGGGCGATACAAGTGCGAAGCCGGATGGGCCGGGCCCGATTAGCTCGCACTCATTACCTCCGAATCTTAGCTCTGCTCCATGAAACCTGGCCGCGTTAGGGCCGTCCAATAGTTTACGGCAAAGTGGACTAAAAATGAACTTAGGCCCCACACTCCGCGTGTGGGGCCTAGGTTATCTCGCGCCTATTCGTGGGCGGCGGCGTCCGCGTCCGAATGGATGTCAATCTTCCAGCCGGTCAGGCGCGCGGCCAGGCGGGCGTTTTGGCCTTCCTTACCGATGGCCAGGGACAGCTGGTAGTCCGGCACGGTCACGCGGGCGACCTGAGCGTCTGGGTCGAGCACCTCGACGCGCACCACCTTGGACGGGGCCAGGGCGTTGCCGACGTAGACCTCCGGGGAATCGTGGTAGTCGATGATGTCGATCTTCTCGCCACCGAGCTCGCGCATGATGTTGTTCACGCGCTGACCGCGGGGGCCGATGCAGGCGCCCTTGGCGTTGAGCCCCTTGACGGTGCCGCGCACGGAGACCTTCGAGCGGTGACCAGCCTCGCGGGCGATCGCCAGGATCTCCACGACCTTATCGGCGACCTCCGGGACCTCGAGCTCGAAGAGCCCGCGGACCAGCTCCGGGTGGGTGCGCGAGAGGTTGATCTGGACATTGTTGCCGTTGCGGCTGACCCCTACGACGTAGGCCTTTACACGGTCGCCGTGCTCCAGCTTCTCGCCCGGGATCTGCTCGGCGGGCAGCAGGATGCCGTCCTGGGGCTCGGCCTCGGTGCCCAGCTGAACGACGATGATGCCGCGGGCGTTCAGCGTGGCTTCGCGCTCGACGATGCCGGAGACCACGGTGCCCTGGATGTGAGAGTAGGAATCGAAAGTGCGATCGGCCTCGGCCATGCGCAGGCGGCCGTAGATGGCCTCGCGGACCGCCCGGGCGCCGACGCGGCCGAAGTTTTCCGGCGTGTCATCGTATTCGGTGGCCAGTTCCCCCGTCTCCGGGTCCAGCTCGCTGACGATGACGGCGACCGCGCCGGTCTCCGAGTCGATGTCCACGCGGGCCTTAGCGTTGTCCCCGGCCGAGCCGCCGCGGTAGTCCAGGTAGGAGCTCAGCAGGGCGCCCGCGATGGAGCGCAGCAGTTCAGATACCGGAACCTCGCGTTCTTTTTCGATAGCTCGCAGTGCCGCCAGATCAATATTCACTTGTCGATCCTCTCGTTAGGCCGAGACGCGCTCGGCCGCATGTTCAAAATCTTCGCGCGCGATTTCCAGCTCGGCGGCTGAAGGTTGCGCGAATTCAATTTCTACCACTGCCCGGGCGATATTAGCCAATCGCAGGATCTCCACCTGGAGGTCTTTCTTGACGGTGCGGACCACAATGACCTCGGTGTTATCCGCGTTGAGCGCCCCCATCCGCCAGACCGTGCGCTGGCCCGGGGCATCGGCCAGCTCGACGGCCACCTGGCGGCCCTGGTTGCGGCGGAAGTGCCGCGGGGCAGTAAGCGGCAGGTCCACGCCCGGGGTGGAGACCTCCAGGGTGTAACCGGCGCCGAAGTTGAGCTCGCCGGCGTCCTCGGCGGCATCAAAGCGCTGGGAGATGAGTTCCGAGACCTCCTCCAGCACGTCCGAGGTCGGCCGCTTATCCCCGTCCACGCGGATGATTACCTGGGATTTCTTGCCCGCCCGCGTGGTCTTGATGTCTTCGACGTCGAGGCCGCGGTCCTGGATGAGCGGTTGCACGAAATCAGTCAATGTTGCCGAGTCTGGGAAAGCCATAACCTCAAGCCTAACCCGACCGGGTACAGTCTCTTGCGTGAATCGCCGAAAGCTTGCTACCCCTGCCGTTGCCGTTATCGCGCTCGTGCCCGCCACGACCGCCTGCCAACCCGTGGTGGACTATTTCGGTCCCCGCCCGGACGCGGCCCTGGTCGAACTGGCCCAGGCCGCGGAAGCAGATGCCCAGGCCTTGCATACCGCCGATCCCGAAAACGCGGATATGCGCCAGGGCCAGGCCGACGCCCTCTACGCGGAGGTCGCCCGCCTGTGCGGCACCCAGGACGGAAAAGTGCCGGAGTCGTGCGAAGTAGAGAACGCCGCCGGAGACACAGCCGACGGACAAACTGCCACGGGCGAAGGCGCGGAAGACTCCGCGGCCGTGCTCACCCGGGCCCGCGACGCGGTGCTCGACCAGCTCACCTCGGTAACGGCCGAGTCCCGCCCCCTAGTCACGGACCAGGCCATCGATCTCTCGGCCGCCGTCAATAGCCTCGCCGCAGACGCCGGCGCTAACGAGGATTCCGAGTCTGATCCCGCGTCCGTGCTGGCAGTCGATGCCCTGGTCCCGGAGCAGGCCGACACCGCGCGCGAGCTTCTGGACTGGGAATACCAGCAATCCTTCGGCCTGGATTTCGCCCGCGCGTTTGCCGAGCCCTGGCTCGTGCCCATCATCGACGCCCGCCTGGATACCCACGCGCACCTGACCGCCCAGCTCCAGCAGGCGCTGGCGGCCACCGGCGACGTTCCCCAGCCGGCCGCCGGCTACGAGCCGGCCCGGCTGGAGCTGCCGTCGGACGCAGCCAGCGCCGAGCAGTTCGTGCGGTCGCTGCGCAAGTCCAACGCCGAGACCTGGCGCGCTGCCGCCACCGACGAGGCCGCGCGCTTGAGCGGGAAGTCGGCCTCCACCGAGTGGCGCGACTGGCTCATCGCGGTCGCCGCCCGCTCCTAACGGTATTCGCGGCGGTTACGCCGGTGCCGTCGCGGGCGGCCCGGCACAGCGGTGAGCTTAACGCCGCCTGAACGGGCGGCCAGCCAATCATTAATGGATTTTGCGGAGGTTTTCATTGCATAGCCGCGGGGGACGATCCTAAATTGGACGACCGTTGGTTGCCGACGGGCCTTGGAGCTCACGCAACCAGGCAGACTTTGCACCCGATTTTAGGAGTTTATGTTTTCCCGGAAGTCTTTCCTGTCCGCCGCAGCCGCTACCGCGATCGGCGTCGCCGGCCTCGCCGCCCCGAACGCCGGCGCCGCTAGCCCCGATGCCTGGCAGCAGGTAGCCGCCTGCGAGTCCGGCGGCGACTGGTCTATCAACACCGGCAACGGGTACTACGGCGGCCTGCAGTTCAACGCCCAGACCTGGGCGGCACACGGCGGCCACCAGTACGCCCCGCAGGCCGACCAGGCCACCCCGGAACAGCAGATCGCCGTGGCGGAAAACGTGCTGGCCACCCAGGGCCCGGGCGCCTGGCCGAACTGCGGTGGCCCGCTAGGCTAGTTCGCCTGATAGATACGGCGCGCCAGCTGCAGCATAGGAATCTGCAGCGGCAAGCGCACCACGTGATAGCAGCGCTTCGGCACCGAGCCGGAGCGCTCTTTCCATGCGTGGTAGAAATTCGCCGGCCAGACCGCCAGCAGCAAGGCGTACGCGCTGGCCGCGCCCACCCGGCGGGTTTCCTTGCGCCACAGCAGCCCGGCGGTGGCTAGCTCCCACAGCCCCGAGGCGTAGTTGTACAACCGCGCGTGGCAAAGTGCAGCACTCCCATGCCGCCCAAGGCCGCGGCGAAAACCCGCGCCCTATTCATCGCCACGCACCCGCTCCACCAGGGTGTCGACGATGTCGTCGACCGGGACCTCGAGGGTCTCGCCGCCGCGCACGCGCAGCTCGATGATGCCGTCGGCGAAAGAGCGGCCGAGGATAGCGATGAACGGCATGCCCAGCAGCTCGGCGTCCTTGAACTTCACGCCCGGGGAGACCTTGGGACGGTCGTCGAAGAGCACCTCGATGCCACGCTTGTCGAGCTTGTCGACTAGCTCATCACCGGCGGCCATGGCGGCCTGGTCCTTGTTCGCGACGACCACGTGCACCTGGTACGGGGCGACCTCCACCGGCCAGTTCAGGCCCTTGTCGTCGTGGCGCTGCTCCGCCAGCACAGCCAGCATGCGGGTAATACCGATGCCGTAGGAGCCCATGGTGGGCGTGGCGCGCTTGCCGTTCTCGTCCAGGATGGACACGTTGAAGGCCTCGGTGTACTTGCGGCCCAGCTGGAAGATGTGGCCCAGCTCGATCCCGCGCTCCAAGCGCAGCGTGCCCTGGCCTGCCGGCGCCGGATCGCCCTCCCGGATCTCGGCGGCCTCGACGAACTCGTCGACGTGGTAGTCGCGGCCGGCCACTAGGCCGACGGTGTGGCGCTGCGGCGCGTCCGCGCCGGTGATCCAGGAGGTGCCGCTGACCACGCGCGGGTCGGCGAGCACGCGCACGCCGTTGTCGTTAAGCGCCTTCGGCCCGACGTAGCCCTTGACCAGGAAGTCGTGGCGGGCGAACTCGGCCTCCTCGGCCAGTTCGAACTCGGCCGGCTCGAGGCTGGCTTCCAAGCGCTTCTCGTCCAGCTGGCGGTCGCCCGGGATGAGCACGCCGGCCAGCTCCCAGTCCTCGCCCGGCTGGCGGGTCTTGATGACCATGCACTTGAGGATATCGGCGGCCTCGACGGCCCGGCCGTCGACCTCGATGCCCGCCTCGCGGGCCCAGTCCACCAGGGCCTCGATGGTGGCCGCCTCCGGGGTCTCGTGGATTTCGGCGGCCGGGGCGCCGGCGAAGTCGCGCTCGGCCGGGGCCTGGGTGGCCACGGCCTCGACGTTGGCGGCGTAGTCGCCGTCGGTGGCACGGACGAAGGTGTCCTCGCCCACCGGGGACACGGCTAGGAATTCCTCCGAGGCCGACCCGCCCATCGCGCCTGAGGTAGCCTGGCAGATGGCGTACTCGATCTCCAGGCGGTTGAAGATGTTCTGGTAGGCGCGACGGTGGCGCTGGTAGCTGTCCTCCAGGCCCTCGTCGGTCATGTCGAAGGAGTAGGAATCCTTCATGGTGAACTCGCGCCCGCGGAGCACACCCGCGCGCGGGCGCTCCTCGTCGCGGTACTTGGTCTGGATCTGGTACAAGGTCACCGGGAAATCCTTGTAGGACGAGTACATGTCCTTGACCGCGGTGGTGAACATCTCCTCGTGCGTCGGCCCGAGCAGCATGTCCGCGCCCTTGCGGTCCTTAAGGTGGAAGAGGTTGTCGCCGTACTCGGTCCACCGGTTGGTGTCCTCGTAGGGCTCCCGCGGCAGCAGCGCCGGGAAGAGCACTTCTTGGCCGCCGATGGCGTTCATTTCCTGGCGCACGACGTCCTCGATCTTGCGCAGCGCCCGCAGCCCCAGCGGCAGCCACGTGTAGATGCCCGGCGCGGCTCGGCGCACGTAGCCTGCGCGGACCAGCAGCTTGTGGCTAGGGACTTCCGCATCCGCAGGATCTTCGCGGAGGGTACGTAAAAACAGCTCAGACAGGCGAGTAATCATGTCACAAATATACCCCGCTACCCTAAAGCTATGTTCATCATCCTCCCTCCCTCAGAGACGAAGTCGACCGGCGGTGAAGGCGCTCCCCTGGATCTGGAGTCGCTATCCTTTCCCGCGCTGACCGAAATCCGGCAGGACATAGCCGCGGATCTCTGCGCGCTTGAGCCCCGCGAGGCCCTCGGCGTGCTGGGCATTTCCGAAAAGCTCCTGGCGTCGGCGGAGGCGAACCAGCAGCTTTATGCCACCCCCACTACCCCGGCGCTTTACCGCTATACCGGGGTGCTTTACGACGCCTTGGAGCCGGCCAGCCTGCCGCCGACCGCGCTCGAGCGCCTGGCGGTCGGCTCGGCGCTGTTCGGGGTAGTGCGCGCCGGCGATCTCATCCCGCACTACCGCCTGTCCGGCTCGACCAAGCTGCCCCGGCGCGCCCAGCCCGCGGAGGCCGCGCCCACAATGAAGAAGCGCTGGGGCAAGGCCATCACGGCTGAGCTGCAGAAGCTGCAGGAAGACGGCGAGCTCATCATCGACCTGCGCTCGGGTGCGTACAAGCAGCTGGGCCCGGTGCCCGGCGCGCTGACGCTGCGCATCGAATCCGTGCAGGCGGACGGCAGCCGGAAGGTGGTCAGCCACTTCAACAAGCACTACAAGGGCCTGGCCGCGCGCGAGCTTGCCGGCGCTCAGCGGTGCGCTGACGATGCCGAGGGGGTGGCCGAGCTGCTCAACAGTGCCGGCTTCACGGTGGAGCTACCTGCGACCACCGGCCGGCCCGCCGGGGAACTCACCCTGGTGGTCTAGCCCGCCGCCTATCTGTTCCTTACAGGCTGTAGCGCAGGCAGTTATGCTCGGTGCAGCACTCGTCGCCAAGGCGGATATCCGGGCCCACGTGGCCTTCCGCGTGGGCGTCAGTTAGCGCGTCGAGCACCTTGTCTTTCAGTCCCCAGGGGCTGATGGTGTTGATGTAGATCTTGGTGCCTCCCTCGAAGCCGGCCATCGTCGAGATGCGCAGCTTGATGAGAATCCGCCAGGGCTGCGGCACGGCCACGTCGACGGGCTGGTGATGCCATTCCTCGTTGCAGGCCACGGCCGGGCCCACCGCCGCGTGGGCGGCGTGGACCAGGTCGCTGACGGCCCGCACCTCCTCGGCGCTTTGGCGCCAGGGGCGGCCGATGGCGGACTTGGAGAAGACCTCCAGCGTCGGGTAGCGGTGCCCGAAGCCGGCGAAAAGCACCGCGTGCTGGTTCTCCGCGATGACGAGGTTGTGCTTCGCGGCGTAACCTACCGCCCACTCGTTGTACATGTTCGGGTGGGAGCGCAGCAGCTGGACTTCCCGCTGGGAGGCCATGCCGCGGTCGTCGATGGCCACCAGCTGCTTGTGTAGGTGCTCAAACGACGCCCCCGCCGGCGCCAGCCAGTTCTGGAACGCGGCCACGTAGGAGACGTACCGGTTGTGCTCGTAGAGGTCCCGCATGGAATCGATGCACAGCTGCATCATTCGCAGGTGTTCGTCCGGGGTCAGCCGCCCGGAGGACAACAACCCGCCGGCGCAGTCCACGTGTCGGTCGGCGATGATGACGTCGTGCCCGCCGCCGAAGAAGGGGGCGGCCGCGGCCTGGAATTCCTCCTCGCCGCGGGGAAGTTCCTGCCCGCTGGCTTTGGCCTTCGCCGCGATGATGGCCTCGACGTGGCGGCGGCCCTCCGGGTTCGCGAGGTAGGCCTCCTGGTGGGCGGCGGTGGCGGCATCCATGCGGTAGCCGTAGTTGGCGCGCCAGTAATCGTAGGAGACGATTTCGAACAGGTTGGGCACGCGCCTAAACAGCGGTGCGGTCACGTCGAGTTCCGCGGGCATGGCGTGCCGGACGATGGTCCCGTCGGCCAGGATCCGCGCCTTTTCCGGTGGGGTTTCTAGCTTTCGCCCAGTACAGAAGGCACAGCGCTTATCGTCGTCCCCTTCGGCGGGTTGGGGCGTGCCGTTGGTGGTGGCCAAAGGCCGGTTGCCCCGGCCGGGTACCGTCCACACTTCCGTCCCGGAGAAGGGGTTGACCTGTTTGATGGTGCCGTCGGCCATGGTCTGGATGGGCTCGACGCGGGAAAACAACGGCAAGTTCATGTCCTCTACCTTAGGCGGGATCGCGCGGGCCGACGCGCTAAGATCGCCGCCATGCGCCACGAATATTGCGAGGTCGATGTCTTTGCCACCACCGCCTTTAGCGGCAACCCGCTCGCGGTCGTCGCCGACGCGGATGCTTTAAGCGACCAGCAGATGCAGGCAATTGCCAATTGGACGAACCTGTCCGAGACCGCGTTCCTACTGCGCCCCACCACCCCGGAGGCGGACTACCGGGTGCGGATTTTCACCCCGCGCACCGAGCTCCCCTTCGCCGGGCACCCCACCCTGGGCAGCGCGCGGGCCTGGCTCGCCTTCGGCGGCACCCCGCGCCAGCCCGACCGGCTAACGCAGGAATGCGGCGCGGGACTTATCCCCATCCGCCAGGAGGGCGCCGGCGACGATCCGTTGTTTTTCGCCACCCCACCACTGAAGCAGGAAGGCCCGCTCAATGAGGAAGAGCTGGCCGACAGCTGCCGCGCGATCGGCGTGGACCCGGCCGCGGTCATCTCCCACGCCTGGGTGGACAACGGCCCGGGCTGGCGCATGGTACAGCTCGCCGATGCCGCCGCTGTGCGCGCCATCGGTGCCTTCCGCCCCACCACCCCGCACAAGCTGGGCGTCGTGGGCATGTCTGGACAGGCCAGCGAAAACGTCGACCGCAGCGGCGACGACAAGGACGATTCCCCGGCCTATGTCATCCGGGCGTTCACCCCCGACCACGAGGATCCCGTGACCGGCTCGCTCAACGGCGGGGCCGCCCAGTTCCTGCGCTCCCGGCAAGCCGTGGGGCCGGAGTACTGGGTCAGCCAGGGAACGTGCCGCGGCCGCGCCGGGCGGGTGGAGATCCGAGATGACGGCGACGAACTCTGGGTAGGCGGCCGCGCCACGGTGCGGATCGCCGGCCACGTGGATATTTAAATCCCATTAGGCTGGGCCCATGACCTTTGTTCTAGGCAATGGCACCGAACTAACCGCCGACTTCGCCACCGCCCTGCCCGACTTCGTGCGGGCTAGCTGGGGCGAGGAGCAGCCCGACCCGCGCCTAGTGCTGCTTAACCGGCCACTGGCACAACGGCTGGGTCTGGATCCGGACTGGTTGGCCGGCCCGGAAGGAATTGCCTTCCTGTGCGGGCGCGGCAACCCCGCGGACCAACCCCCGCGGGCGATGGCTTACGCCGGCTTCCAGTTCGGGCAGTTCAATCCGCACATGGGCGACGGGCGCGCCCTGCTGCTGGGCGAGGTCCGCGACGCCGACGGGGTCCTGCGGGATCTGCACGTCAAGGGGTCTGGCCGGACGCCGTTCTCCCGGCCGGGCGCGGACGGCCGCGCCACCCTGCCGGCCATGCTGCGCGAGTACGTTTTCTCCGAGGCCCTGCACGCCATGGGGATCCCCACCACGCGCTGCCTGGCGGTCATCTCCACCGGCCGGCCCGTGGCCCGGGAGCGCGCCCTGCCCGGCGGGATTTCCGTCCGAGTGGCAGCCAGCCACCTACGGGTGGGCACGTTTCACTACGCGCAGCTGCGCGGCCCGGAGGCCGCCCGCTCGCTGGCGGACTACGCCATCCGGCGTCACTACCCCGCCCTGGCGGATTCCTCCGAGTCCTACCGGGACCTCTTCCGCGCGGTGATGGAGACCCAGATAGCCACCGTCGTCCGCTGGCAGGAGACCGGCTTCATCCACGGCGTGATGAACACGGACAACACGACCATCTCCGGCGAGAGCATCGACTTCGGCCCCTGCGCTTTCACCGAGCGCTTCAACCCGCACGCGGTCTTTTCCTCCATCGACCGCTTCGGCCGTTATGCCTTCGGACACCAACCCAACATCCTGGGCTGGAACCTGACCCGCCTGGCCGAGTCCCTGCTTCCGATCCTGAGCGACGATGCCAACCGCGCGACCGAGATAGCCCAGCAGGAGGTCGATAGCTTCGGCGAGCGCTTCGGCGACTACGCCACCTTCTACACGCGGCGGGAGACCCTGGGCCTTTCTGACGGCGCCGCAGATGCGCTGGTACGGCGCTGGCGCGAGCTACTCGTCGAAAGCCAACCGGATCTGTGCACCTGCCACCGCGAGCTTGCCGCGGCCGCCGCCGGGGACGCTGAAGCCGCCCGGCGCCTGGCCGACGCACTGGGCGACGAAGAATGGATAAACGACTGGCTGACCGCCGGCCCGGATGCTGCGCGCCTCGACCAGCACCACCCGCGCTTTATCCCGCGGCCGCGCGCAGTCGAGCATGCCTTGGACGCCGCCGCGGACGGTGACTTCGCCCCCACCGAACGCCTGGTGGCCGCCCTGACCGACCCGGACGCGGGCGTGGACGCGCTGCCGGACAACGAGCGCGAGCTGCTCACCCAGCCCGACCCGGGCGGCCTAGAGAACTACCTGACCTACTGCGGGACCTAGCACCGCCGCATCCCAGGCCCCACTCCGTGGGCGGCCGAGCTCACCACTCGGAAAAAACACCAAGCCCCGCCGAACGGCATAGCTCCGTGGCGGGGCTTGGTGGTGAAAGAAGCCGTCTTTAGCTAGCAGGCTTAGGCCTGGTCCAGCTTCAGGGTCTTCTGGGTGAACTCCCACATCTCATCGAAGAGCTTCTGGTTCTTGGTCAGCTTCTCACCGTAGGACGGGATCATCTCGTAGATCTTCTCAGACCACTGGATCATGTGCTCACCGAAGCAGCGCTCCAACAGCTCCAGCATGACGGCCGGGGCGATCGAAGCACCCGGCGAGGCGCCGAGCAGACCGGCGATGTTGCCCTCCGGGTTGTTGATCAGGGTGGTGCCGAATTCCAGGGAGCCGAAGCGCGGGGCCGGGGCCGGCTTGATGACTTGGACGCGCTGGCCGGCCACGATGGTCTCCCAGTCGTTCGGGTCGGCGGACGGCACGTACTCGCACAGGGACTTCAGGCGGTCGTCGAAGTCCTTCATGACCTCCTGCACCAGGTACTTGGTCAGGCCGAACTCCTGGGCGGCTACGCCCAGGTAGGACGGGATGTTGTCCGGGCGGATGGACTTGAACAGGTCCAGGTTGGAGCCCTTCTTCAGGAACTTCGGGGTCCAGCCACCGTACGGGCCGAACAACAGGCCCTTCTCGCCGTCGATGACGCGGGTGTCCAGGTGCGGCACGGACATCGGCGGGGCGCCGACGCTGGCCTTGCCATAGACCTTGGCCTGGTGCTGCTGGATCAGCTCCGGGTTGGTGGCGCGCAGCCACAGGCCGGAGACCGGGAAGCCAGCGTAGCCGGCGACCTCGCGCACACCGGCCTTACGCAGCAGGCCGAGGGCGTAGCCGCCCGCGCCGACGAAGACGAACTTCGCCTTGGTCATCTGGGTATCACCGGTGTGGCGGTTCTTGGAGTAGATCTTCCACACACCACCGTCGCGCTTGAGGTCGTAGACCTCCTGGCCGTAGCGGACCTCGGTGCCGGCCGCCTTGGCGGCGGTGAGGAACTGCTTGGTCAGGGCGCCGAAGTTGACGTCGGTTCCCACGTCGGTCCAGGAGATGGCGACCTTCTGGGAGTTGAAGTCGCGGCCCTGGGCCATGAGCGGAAGCTTCTCTGCGAAAACGGAATCATCCGCGGAGAACTGCATCTCGGGGAACATGTGGTTCTGGTTGAGCAGCTCGTAGCGGCGGCGCAGGTAGTCCACCTGGATTTCGCCCTGGGCGAAGGACATGTGCGGAACTTGGTTGATGAATTCCCGCGGGTCCGTCAAGATGCCGTTGTTGAGCTGGTGGGACCAGAACTGGCGGGAGACCTGGAACTTCTCATTGATGTTCATCGCCTTGGAGGCATCAATGCGGCCGTTCTTCTCCGGGGTGTAGTTAAGCTCACACAGCGCGGAGTGACCGGTGCCGGCGTTGTTCCACGGGGAGGAGGACTCCTCGGCGGGAGCGTCAAGACGCTCGAAGACCATCTGGGTCCAGCTGGGCTCAAGTTCGCGGAGCATCGCACCCAGGGTGGCGCTCATAATGCCGGCGCCGACGAGTGCTACGTCTACCTCGTCTACTGCTTGGACGACGTTTTTTGCGGGGGACACCTTGTTACTTACCTCTTCATATTCAACATGATTGTGGTCAAAGCTTCGCAAAAGGGGCTATCCGATCCTTTCGCAGCGCAGTGCCTGGGTCACCGGCTTCGCGGCCCCAGGCAAACGCGTTGTCTACAACCCTACGCTGGTAGCCCGGCGATTTGTACTGGCGCCCCGCCGAAGGCGTGATTGAGGCGGAATTGAAGCGCAAGTGTGCCTAAAGTTGGGGGCATGAGTGTGAACCAACCCGAACACTGGCACCCAGACCGCTTGGGCGCGGGATTTTCCGCCCGCACCCTCGAGCTAGGCCCCGATCCACTGGGTGAGGGCGATCTGTGCGCCACTCTCGTCCGGTACTACCCCGGCTCGGACGGCGCCGCTGATGCTCCCGCCACCGCCCCGGAGGAAGGCCCGGAAGGGGACGAAGAGTTCACTGCCCGCCCAGCCCTTTTGTGGGTGCACGGCATGACCGACTACTTCTTCCAGGCACACGTGGCTCGCTATTTCCACGCCCGCGGCTATGCCTTCTACGCCATTGATCTACACAAATGCGGCCGCTCCCGCCGGGAGGGCCAGACGTGGCATTACGCCGCGGCGATGGAGGAATACTACGCCGACCTCGACGCGGCCTTGGAAGAAATCTGCGGCCCACACCCCGACGTCACTCCCATCGCGCACTCGACGGCGGGGGTCATCGTGCCGCTTTGGTTGGACCGGCTGCGCACGTCCCAGCCCGCCGCACACGCACGAGTGTCCTCGGCGATTTTTAACAGCCCGTGGCTCGACATCATGGGCGTGCCGAAGCCCGTGTTGCAGGCCGCCAAGCCGGTCATCAACGCCATCGGCAAGGCCTTTCCGAAGGTGGCCTTCCCCGGCGGGGGCTTGAGCGCTTTCGGCGACTCCATCCACGCCTCTCGCTACGGCGAGTGGGACTACGACATCACACTGAAGCCGCTGTCCGGACACAAGAAGTACCTGGGCTGGCTGCGCGGGGTCATTGCCGGCCAGGACCGGATCCACCAAGGGGCCATCGATATCGGCGTGCCGGGGCTGGTGCTGTGCTCGACCCGCTCGCGGCTGGGCAAGCCCTATTCGCCGGAGACGGACACGGCCGACGCCGTCGTGGATGTCTCCCAGACCGTCCGCTGGGCTCCCCGCTTGGGCAACGACATTACTGTCTGTCCGATCCTGGGCGCCCGGCACGAAGTCTTTTTGTCGCTGCCGCCTGCGCGCCGCGAGGCCTTTGAGATTAGCTCTCACTGGCTAGCACGGGCACACTAGTAGTAAAGGACTACTTTCAAGGCTCAACGAGGCCTTAATCTTCGGGCCCTACTTCCCCACCAGTTATATAAGGAGAAAATCCATGACCCAGTCCGCCGCCGCCCCGGCTGTCGACGCCCACTATGACCTCATCATCATCGGCGCCGGTTCCGGCAACTCCATCCCCACCCCGGACTTCGACGACAAGTCCATCGCCATCGTCGAATCCGGTCGCTTCGGCGGAACCTGCATGAACGTCGGTTGCATCCCGACAAAGATGTACGTCTACGCCGCCGATACCGCCTACGGCACCCGCACGGCCGACAAGCTGGGCATTCAGGCCCACGTGGACAGCGTCGACTGGGACTCTATCGTGGACCGCGTCTTCCACCAGCGCATCGATAAGATCGCCGAGGGCGGCGAGGCTTACCGCCGCGGCGACGAGACCCCGAATATTACTGTCTACGACCAGCACGCCAGTTTCGTGGGCCCCAAGACCATTCGCACCGGCCAAGGCGAGGAAGTCAAGACGATTAGCGGCGAGCAAATCATCATCGCTACCGGCTCGCGCCCGCTTATCCCCGAGGTCTACGCGAACTCCGGGGTTAGCTACCGCACCAACGAAGACATCATGCGCCTGGAGCGGCAGCCGAAGTCGCTGATTATCGTCGGCGGCGGGTTTATCGCCATGGAATTTGCCCACGTCTTCGACGGGCTGGGCACGCAGGTCACCATCGTCAACCGCTCGGAGGAACTGCTGCGCTTCCTCGACAAGGACCTGTCCACTCGTTTCAACGAGCAGGCCAAGCAGCGCTTCGAGGTCATCACCGGCGCCAACGGCACCGCCCTGCGCGAAGGCGGCGAGGGCGTCGAGCTAGAGCTGGACAATGGCCAGACCATCACCGCCGAGGAGATCCTCATCGCCACCGGCCGCGTGCCCAACGGCGACCAGATGAACCTGGACTCTGCCGGGATTGAGATGCGCGAAGACGGGCGCATTGCCGTCGACGACTACGGCCACACCACCGCGGAGGGAGTGTGGGCACTCGGCGATGTTTCCTCGCCGTACATGCTCAAGCACGTCGCGAACGCGGAGACCAAGGCCGTGCGCCACAACATCCTGCACCCGGACGACATGCGCCCGATGCCCCACGATCTGGTCCCCTCGGCTATCTTCACCCACCCGCAGATCGCCACCGTCGGGCTTACCGAGGACGCCGCGCGCGAACAGGGCTACGACGTGACCGTCAAGGTCCAAGACTACGGCGACGTGGCCTACGGCTGGGCGATGGAGGACCACACGGGAATCTGCAAGCTCATCGCGGACAAAGCCACCGGCCAGCTGCTGGGCGCGCACTACTACGGCCCGCAGGCGTCCACCCTCATCCAGCAGATGATCACCGTGATGGCCTTCGGCTTGGACGTGCGTGAGGTCGCCACGAAGCAGTATTGGATCCACCCGGCCCTGCCGGAGCTCACCGAGAACGCACTTTTGGGGCTAGATTTTTCCTAAATTTTCCCAAAAAATTCCCCCCGACCGCCGGTGTGACTACTTCACCATCCACCACAATAGTCACACCAGCATTAGCATAGCAGGGACTTTAGCCTGGATCAGTTGTCCTTAATTCAACTTACGTTTATTAAGCTTGAAGGAGACTGATAGCTCTTCCTCCCCCAAATTAGTGTGAACAGGCTGCATTTGCGCACCATATCCGTTAGCCTTCCTCTTTGACACCGGCTCCAGCCACTGTCCGGGGACCGAGTGTAATCTGGCAATCCGCTGTGATTGCCACACAACACAACAGGTTTCCACGAGGGAAGCCTTGCACATTACGACCTCTCTTAAGGATTTAATATGCGTATTCGCAAAGCAGCCATCGCTGGCGCCACTGCCGTCGCTGTAGCCTTCAGCGGCACCTCCATCGCTACCGCTGAGACCAACACCGTTGACCAGGGCGGCAACAAGATCGTCAAAGAAGACCACACCAACCTGACCACCGATGGTGCTGACCAGGACACCACCGACAAGGACTACACCCCGAGCCTGTCCTCCAAGATCAACACCGGCCTGAACCTCGAGGGTGACAAGGCAGCCGACGGCGTCTCCATCTTCGGTTCCTCCAAGGACTTCACCAACGTCCCGAACTGGGCAAAGGCTCTCTACGGCCTGCTGATCGCCGGCGGCATCGGCTCCGTGCTGGGCATGATCGTTGGCCCGCTGGACAACTTCATCAAGTACGGCCCGTTCTCCCGCTAAGACAGCACTCAGCTCAACTCGTTTCCCTGAAAGGTAACTAAAATGCGTAACTTCCGCACCGCAGCTGTTGCTGCCGCCACCGCTCTGACCGTCGCCTTCTCCGGCACCGCCATCGCCTCCGCCGAGGAATCCAGCTCCAGCTCCATCGGCTCCTCGTCCTCCCAGTGGGGCAAGGACTTGGGCGCTTGGACCGAGGGCGAGGACGGCAAGCCCGTCATCAAGGACGAAAACCAGGTCTCCGGCGTCGACCTGCTCGGCTCCGAGAAGGCAGATGATGAGGATCTTCCGGACTGGGCCGTCCTGTTCCGCGACACCACCATCGCCGGCGGCGTTCTGTCCCTGGTCGGCGGCCTGATCGCTGCTTACAACTACGCCGTGTTCAACGGCATCCTGCCGGGCCACATCTTCGACGGCCTGTTCAAGTAAAGCGTTTACTCAAATACGCTAAAGCGCCGGTCCCCTTGTGGGGCCGGCGCCTTTTTATGCCTTCTCCCCGTTCGGCGTGGGCGCCGCCGGGGAGGAAGGGTGCTTAGTTCTCGTCCGGGAGGGTGAGGATTTCGTTGCCGTCCTCGGTGATGACCAGGGTGTGCTCGAACTGGGCGGTGAACTTGCCGTCCTTGTTCTGCACGGTCCAGCCGTTGGACCAGATGTCGTAGTCCAGGGAGCCCAGGTTGATCATCGGCTCGATGGTCAGGGTCATGCCCGGCTCCAGGACGTTGCGGTAGGCCATGGAGTCGTAGTGCAGCACGACCAGTCCGTTGTGGAAGGTCGGGCCCACACCGTGGCCGGTGAAGTCCTCGACGACATTGTAGCCGAAGCGCTTGGCATAAGACTCGATGACGCGGCCGATGACGTTGACCTCACGGCCCGGCTTGGCGGCCTTGATGCCGCGCATCATCGCTTCTTTAGTACGCTCAACGAGCAGCTTGTGCTCCTCAGAGACGTTGCCGGCGAGGAAAGTGGCGTTGGTGTCGCCGTGCACGCCGTTCTTGTACGCGGTGACGTCGATGTTGACGATGTCGCCGTCGGCAATCACGGTGCTATCCGGGATGCCGTGACAGACAATCTCGTTAAGGGAAATGCAGCACGACTTCGGGAAGCCCATATACCCCAGGGTCGACGGGTAAGCGCCGTGGTCGCACATGTACTCGTGCGCCACGCGATCGACCTCGTCGGTGGTCACACCCGGAGCCACCGCCTTGCCGGCCTCCTGCAGGGCGTTGGCCGCAATCTTGGAGGCCTCACGCATGGCCTCGATAGTCTCCGGGGTCTGGACGAACGGCTCCCCAATATTTTCTTGGACCGTGTCCTTCCAGACGTATTCGGGGCGCTCGATAGACTCATCGACAGTGCGCACGGGAGTTTCTTTACCAGGTTGCAGTTTTCCGCGGTTAGTCATGCTCTCCATCGTAGTCCCCATGACGGCAAAGCAACCCGCCGGGTTCAGACGTCGTTAACGCTGCGCGCGGCGCGCGTTAGTTCTCCGCCGGGGCCGCCGGCGTGTCCGGATCCGGCTCGGCGCGGTACTGGTCCAGTTTCTGGAAGAAGCTGTCCGTCATCGCCACGGAGACCTCCGAGCCGCCGCCCAAGACCACCAACGTGGCGAAGGCGATATCATCGTCGGCGCGGTAGCCAGTGAACCAGGCGTGCGAGCCCTCGTTGATCTCGGCCTCGCCGGTCTTGCCGTGGATTTCGCCTCCGGCCTGCATGCCGGAGGCCGTACCGTTTGTCACCGTCGCCCGCATCATCTGCCGCAGCTTGTCGATGATTTCCGGGCTTGGTCCGTTGACGTCCTCACTGGCCTTAGTCTCCCGGCCCGCCAGGAGGGCCGGCACCGGCCGCTTGCCGGCCGCCACGGTCGCAGAGACCAGCGCCATGCCAAACGGGCTGGCCAGGTCGTGGCCCTGGCCGTAGCCGGCCTCGGTGCGCTCCAGCGGCTCCTCGCCCATCGGCACCGAGCCGGTGATGGTGTTTAATCCCGGCACCTCGTAGTCGATGCCCAGCCCGAAGGCCTTCGACATGTCTTTCAGCTCGCCCGGGGCCAGCTTGGTGGAGATATCAGCGAAGGTCGTGTTGCACGATTGGGCAAACGCGCGCTCCAGCGGGACATCGCCCAGCGCGAAGCCGTTGTAATTGGTCACCACGCGGCCGTAGATATCCATCGTGCCTGGGCACGGAACGATCGTGCTAGGCGCCAGGCCCTGGTGGTCAACGCCCGCCCCGGCGGTGATGATCTTGAATACCGAGCCCGGCGGGTACTGGCCCTGCAAAGCCAAATCGCCCTTCTTGTCGGCCTCGGCGGTCTGCGCGACGGCCAGGATTTCGCCCGTCGACGGGCGCATCGCCACCATCATGGCCTCCTGCCCCGCCCGGGCATCGACGGCCTCCTGGGCGGCGCGCTGGACGTCGTAGTCGATGCCCACCTTCAGCGCCGGCGCCGGCTCCGGGGCATGGCGCTCGACGTCGCTGAGGGCGGCGCCGTGCTCGTTGACCACAGAGATGCTCCAGCCGTTGTTGCCGTCCACATCATCCTGGACCAGGGAGCGCACGCGCGACATAATATCCGGCGCGAAACCGGGGTCCTTCGTCACCAGTGCCGGTTCCTCGTTAAGGCGCACCGCGTCCACCCCGGCCAGCTCTTCCTGCAGGATCTTGCCGGCGACCTCGCTGTACATCCCGACCGAATAGGTGCCGGTGTTGTCCTCCAGCGTCTTGGCCAGCTCCTTGGCGTCAATGTCGCCGACGGTCTCATCCTCGGCTTTGGCGCGAGAGACCGCGTCGGCAATCCGCGCGGCCAGCCCGCGCGGCGAGGAGGTCTTCTCCCCGTCTACCAACAGGCGGAACTCCGTGCCCGGCTTGAGCAGCTCCACCCCGTCGGAGCTGACCACCCCGGCCCGCTCGGCTTCGATGGCACGCAGCTCCAGGTGCTGATTCGCCCCCAGCTTGGGATGGATCATCGACGGCTGCCAGCGCACGGTCCATTCGTCATTGGACTTGGTCAGCGCCATCTGGGTGTCGTAGTGCAGCTGCCGATCCCGTGGCAACGTCCAGGTCACCGAGTAATCCACGGTCGCGTAGCCCGGATCGTGGCTGTTGACGCCGGCCAACTCGAAATCCACACCTTCGGCCTGCAGGCTGTCGTAGCTTTCTTGGAAGGTCTGCCGGGTGGCCTCGGCATTATCGACCAGCCCGTCTAGGGACTCCGTGTCGCCTTCCTCAAGAGCGGTGAATACCTCTTCGGCCACCGGATCGACCGACGGCGGCTTCGGCGTACAGGCCACTACCCCGGCACTACACAACGCTGTTACCCACAGCAAAGCCACCGCCTTTTTCATATGTGCAAACACTACTCGGCTAGTGGCTGCCGGCCGTGACCAACACATCTTTCGTGCCGGCCTAAGCCAATTTGTTATTTCGTGACACGTACCTCGGCCTTGGCGCCCTCGACAGCTTCCATGCCTTCTTCCTCAGCAATGCGCTGAGCTTCCTCGATGAGCGTTTCGACAATCTTGTCTTCCGGCACGGTCTTGATGACCTCGCCCTTGACGAAGATCTGGCCCTTGCCGTTGCCGGAGGCAACGCCGAGGTCGGCATCGCGTGCCTCGCCCGGGCCGTTAACCACGCAGCCCATGACGGCCACGCGCAGCGGGAACTCCATCCCGTCGAGGCCGGCGGTGACTTCCTCGGCCAGCGTGTAGACATCGACCTGGGCGCGGCCGCAGGACGGGCAGGAGACGATCTCCAGCTTGCGCGGGCGCAGGTTCAGCGACTGCAGGATCTGGTCGCCCACCTTGATCTCTTCCACCGGGTCGGCCGACAGGGACACGCGGATGGTGTCGCCAATGCCCTGGGACAGCAGCGAGCCAAAGGCCACCGAGGACTTGATGGTGCCCATGAACTTCGGGCCGGCCTCAGTAACGCCCAGGTGCAGCGGGTAGTCGGTCTGCTCGGCCAGCTGGCGGTAGGCCTCCACCATCAGCACCGGGTCGGAGTGCTTGACGGAGATGGCGATGTCGCCGAAGCCGTGCCCCTCGAAGAGGCCGGCCTCCCAGATGGCGGACTCGACCAAGGCCTCCGGGGTGGCCTTGCCGTACTTTTCCAGCAGGCGCTTGTCCAGGGAGCCGCCGTTGACGCCGATACGGATCGGGATGCCGGCGTCGCCGGCCGCCTGTGCGACCTCCTTAACGCGGCCGTCGAATTCCTTGATGTTGCCCGGGTTCACGCGCACCGCGGCACAGCCGGCTTCGATGGCCTGGAAGATGTACTTCGGCTGAAAGTGGATGTCCGCGATGACCGGGATGGGCGACTTCTTCGCGATGGTCGGCAGCGCCTCGGCGTCGATGGGCTTCGGGCACGCGACGCGCACGATGTCGCAGCCGGACGCGGTCAGCTGCGCGATCTGCTGCAGCGTGGCGTTGATGTCGTGCGTTTTGGTGTTGGTCATCGACTGGACCGAGATGGGGTGCTCCGAGCCCACACCGACGGGGCCGACGGAAAGCTGACGGGTCTTACGCCGCGGGGCCAGGGTAGGCGGCGGTCCTTCGGGGATGCCGAGACCAATAGAGGTTGACATGCACGCTCCTTGCTTGTCTGATTTGCCGGTCTGTCCTCGCCCCTCCGACAGGTGCCGCCCGCAGAGGACGGAAACCAGCTAGGAAAAGTAGGGACAGGTTGTGCGGTACTACCGATAACGCCCCCACTTTAGCACTGCCTGCCGCGCACCGACGCCTGCGCTGGGGCGGCCCGGTCAGCCGAAGAGCCGGATGGGATTGACCACGTCCGCGATGATGATGACCACGCCGACGGCCAGCAGCGCCGCCGCGATCGCATAAGTCACGGGCATGAGCTTGGTGTAGTCCGCCGGGCCGGCGGGTTGCTTGCCGGCCATGCGCCGGAAGAAGTCCCGGATCTTTTCGTAAAAGACCACCGCGATGTGGCCGCCGTCAAACGGCGGGAGCGGTATGAGATTGAACAAGGCCAGGAAGAAGTTCAGCGTCGCCAGCATCATGAAAAACGCCGCCCACAGGTCGTTTTCCACCAGTTCGCCGCCCACGCGGGAGGCGCCCACGACGGACATCGGCCCCTGCTCGTCACGCTCGGCGCCGAAGATGGAGGCCACCACGCCCGGGATCTTCGCCGGGAATTGCTTAATGCCCTCGACGGTCGCCTCCAGCATGTTCCAGGAGTAGTGCCAGGTGGCCGGCCACGCCTCCCAGAAGCCGTACTGCCGGACCGTGTCCAGCGGCTGGTTGACCAGCCCGATAGAACCGGCCTCGACCAGCTCCCCCTGCGGGTCCGGGCGCAGGACGGTGTCGAGTGCCACCTCGACGGTGCGGGCCTGACCGTCGCGCTCGATGCCCAGCTCGATGGTCTCGCCCGGCAGCTGGAGGACCTCGTCGCGAAGGGTCGTGAAATCCGGGATCTCTTCCCCGTTCAGGGTCAGGATGATGTCGCCCGGGCGCACTCCTGCCGCAGCCGCGGGGCCATCGCCCTGGCACGGCTGGATTTTCCCGGCGGCATCCGCGTCTGCACTACAGACGGTCTCGCCCACGCGCGGGCGGTAGTCCGCCTTCGGATCGGGCAGGCCCGCGGTCTGAGCGACGATGAAGAGGATCAGAAAGCCCAAGACCAGGTTCACGGCCACGCCGCCGCTGAGCACCGCGATGCGCTGCCACCACGGCTTGGTGTACATCGCGTGGGGCTTTTCCTCCTCGGTGAGGAATTCGTCCTGCGGGGTCATGCCCGCGATATCGCAGAAGCCGCCGACCGGTAGGGCGGCCAGCCCGTACTCGGTATGCCCGCGGGTAAAGCCCACCAGCTTCGGGCCGAAGCCGATGAAATAACGGCGCACCCGCATCCCAAAGGCACGGGCGGTGAGCATGTGCCCCGCCTCGTGCAGGGCGATGGTAATCCCGATGCCCAGGGCGAACAGGACTATCCCCAAGATATTGGCCATTAACAGTACCGCTTTCTAGCTGGCTAGCGGGCGTAGTGATCTACGCGCTCATTGGCGCGGGCGCGGGCCTCGCGCTCGACGGCGAGGACATCACCGACGCTTGAGGGTACACCAGCATAACCGCCGCAGTCACCTACCACTTCGCCCACGATGTCCACGATGCGCGGGAAGTGGAGCCGCCCGGCCAGAAACGCCGCGGCCGCTTCCTCGTTCGCCGCGTTGTACACCGCCGGGTGGCTGCCGCCGGTGGTCGCCACCTGGCGGGCCAGCTGCACCGCTGGGAAGGACTCATCATCCAGCGGCTCGAATTCCCACGTGTAGGCGTTGCTAAAGTCCAGCGCCGGGGCGGCATCCGGCAAGCGGTTCGGCCAGTCCAGGGCGAGGGAAATCGGCAGCTTCATCGACGGCGGGGAGGCCTGCGCCATGGTGCAGCCGTCGACGAAGGTGGCCATCGAGTGCACGATGGACTGCGGGTGCACGGTGACCTCGATGTCGGCGGCCGGCACGTCGAAGAGCAACGTCGCCTCGATGAGTTCCAAGCCCTTGTTGATGAGCGTGGCCGAGTTCAGGGTGTTCATCTGCCCCATCGACCACGTCGGGTGCTGAGCGGCCTGCTGCGGGGTCACCTCCCACATCTGCTCGCGGGTCCAGCCCCTAAACGGCCCGCCCGAGGCGGTTAGCACCAGCGAGCGCAGCTCGCCGCGCCGGCCCGCCAGCAGCGCCTGGGCCATGGCCGAGTGCTCCGAGTCCACCGGCACGATCTGTCCCTCGCGGGCGGTGTTGGTGACCAGCGTGCCGCCGGCCACCAGGGATTCCTTGTTGGCCAGCGCCAGGTAGGAGCCAGTCTCGATGGCGGCCAGGGTGGCCTTGAGCCCCAGCGAACCGACCAGGGCGTTGAGCACCGTGTCCGCGGTGACTAGGCGGGTAAGCTCCTCCGCGGAATCTGGGCCGGCGATGACCTTTCCGCCCAAGGCCTCCGAGACCTCCGCGGCGGCCTGCCGGTCGGCTACCGCGACGTGGTTAGCCGAAAGGTTGAGTTGCCGGGCCTGCTCCGCGATGGCCTGCGGGTTACTGCCGCCGGCGGCGATGCCCACGACCGCGAATTTGTCGGGGTTGGCCCGAATGACTTCCACTGCTTGGGTACCGATTGAGCCGGTAGATCCCAGGATCAGAACGCGCTTAATACTCACCCGTCCTAGAGTAGTAGCTCCGCCGGCCCCGCGCGGCGGGGGTGTTCGATCGCACGAGCCCGCGTCAATGTTCTAAAATAGGGCCCAGAAAGTTGGCCTATAGCGCCGTGCCGCGCCCCGGCCTGGGGCGTGTGCTTTAAGGCGCACACGCAAAAGGAGTGCACGTGTCTTCCCACAAGTTGGTTCCTGAGGTCCACGGCGGAGTTTCCACCGATGACGTCCCCTCGGCAGAGTTCGGCTGGTCCCGGACCCCGCATACCGGTGTTCAGGTCGCCGGCTGGATCACCGTCCTAGTCCTGCTGGGCTACAACTTCGGTAACCACCAGGGCCACGTGGAGACCATCTACCTCTTCCTCTTTGCCGCGCTGATCGCCATCGGCCTCATCATCGACCTCTTCCAGCCGAAGATGAAGCAGGTGCGCACCATCACCGCCCGCAACCAGCCGGAGGGCTACCAGGAGCTGGACTGGACCTACGAGCAGAAGACGGTCGGCGGCCCCTACGCGGAGCTGACCGACTCCCAGCTGCGCGCCCTGAACATCGAGCCTTCTCGCGTGTCCCACCTGCGCGTCGGCGAGGCCGTTCCGACCGCCCAGGTAGAGCGCTAAAAAGCACCTAGCCGCGCAAGATTAAAGCCGCCCGCCCCGTCCCGGGGCCGGCGGCTTTTTCGTGTCCTCGGCAGATAAGCCCTGCCCCGCGCTATTTCACGTAGGTGCCGACCTTGGCGTAGATTTCCGGCATCTGCTTGTCCACGCGCTTGCCGCAGATTATCCAAGCCGCCGCGTAAATCGCCGCGGGCAGGGCCACGGTCACCAGCACGCCCAGGCCGGTGAGCAGGGCCAAGGACTGACTCACCCCGATGATCATCAGGATGCCGCCGGGCGCAATCGGCAGCCAGCCGGCCAGCAGCACGACGAAGGCGCTGATAAACGCCGCGGCCTGCATGCCGGACTTGTCCGTCCAGGGGTTCGCCCCGGGCGCAGACATTGGGTACGGGTTGAAGGTGGCCATCACCATGGACAGGCCGCAGGCCGACAGCAGCAGGCCCAGGGTGGCCACGCCCACGAGCACGGTCAGCGAAGGATCGGGCTGGATGATGAGCAAGATGACGAAGAGGACGACCGCCGCGATAACACCCGGGGTTACCATGGCCAGGTGGCGGGCGTAAAGGAAAACGCGCGGGCGCACCGGTACTACCATGGTCACCCAGTTGCTGGGCCCGGCGTAGCCGAAATCGTTGGAGGCGCTAATCCCGCCCAGGACCCCGGTAATGGCCAGGAAGAACAAGCCTTCCACCCCGCGCCCGCCGAAGCTCATCGCGACGGCGAAGATGATCATCACCGGCAGGAACAGCAGCGTGGACGACAGCCGCGTATCGCGGATAAAGTAGCGCAGCACGCGCTTGTATTCCATCGCCGCCGGGCTGGCATAAGGCAGGCCCGCCAGCCGCAGCGCACCCACGCCCTGGGCCCGGGCCCCTTCCGAGGCCTGCGGCCCCGACTCGTAGGCCTGTCGGAAGCTGCGGGCGGTCTGCCGGCGCCACAGCCACAACCCCATGGCCAGAAAGACCACGGCGGCTAGCAGCTGGCCTAAAGCCTGCGCCCACTGCCCGTTGGCTACCGATGCCGCCCAGCCCATACCGGCGCCCAACGGCGTCCAGGCGGCGGCCTCACCGAAGCCGACTATCGGCAGGCCCTCGACACCCAAGTTCTGGACGGCGATGAAGCCGAAGATCAACACCACGAAGCCTACCCCGGAAATCATGGACCTCCGCGTCTTGCTGGCGCCCATCTCCTTGACCACTAGCTGCGCTCCCCCGGCAATGACCTCGGTCCACACCACCGCCAACGCCAGCGAGACGGCCTGGCCCAGGACGAAGACCACGATCATCGCGGCGGCGCCGTTGGCCGCCAGCACGAACGAGCCGGCCACCGCGAAGATGAGCGTGACCGCGGCGGCGATGAATACGCGGCTGGACCACAGCGCCACCCGCGCGAGCCCGCGCTCGGCCGTGGCCGCGTCGATGGGCAGGCCGCGCAGGTCCACCGGCCCGACCTGCCGCTCACCGGCGGGCATGAAGATGCTGACGACGATCAGCGCCGCCGTGCCGAGGGCCACGGCCCCGGTCAGGGCGTGGAAGCGGCCCGGGCCGGCGGAGACCTCCAGGCTCACGTTCAGGATCACGCTGACCAGACCGATGAGCGCGTAGAAGCCGAAAAGTACCACCATCCACGTCTGGGACGGGTTGGACTTAAAGCTGCGCGTCCACAGCGTGCGGTGCAGGGAAAACAGCGTGGCAGGCACCGAGGCCTTAGTCATCGCGACCACCCCGCAGCCAACCCAGGGATCCCTCGGCCAGGGAGCCGCCTCCGGTCAGCTCGATGAACAGGTCGGTCAGGCTACGGCCCTGGCGCACGTTATCCACGTGGCCGCAGGTGGCCACCCGGCCGCGGTGGATGACCGCGACGTGATCGCACAGCCCCTCGACCAGCTCCATCACGTGGGAGGACAAGATGACGGTCTTGCCGCCGGCCACGAACTCCCGCAGGATCGACTGGATGAGCCGGCCGGAAACCGGGTCGACGGCCTCCAGGGGCTCGTCCAACACCAGCACGTCCGGGGCGTGCAGCAGGGCGCCGGCCAGCAGGATCTTCTTGGTCATGCCGGCCGAATAATCCGCGATGTACTTGGAGCCGGCATCGGAAAGCTGCAGCGCCGCCAGCAGCTCCTCGGAGCGACTGGCTACCACGGACTCCTCCATCCCCCGCAACGCGCCCAGGTAGTAGAGGTATTCGGGGCCGCTCAGGCGGTCGAAAACCGGGGCGCCGTCCATGAGCAGCCCGACGCGGGCCACCGCCTGGTTGTGCTCGGCCCACACGTCGTGGCCGGCCAGGTAGGCCTGCCCGGTATCGGGCCGCACAAGCCCGCAGGCCATCGTCAGCATGGTGGTCTTGCCGGCGCCGTTGGGGCCCACGATGCCGTAGAGCGAACCGCGTGGGATGTCCAGGCTGAGGTTGTCCACGGCCGGGGTACCGGAAAAAGCTTTACTCAGGCCCCGCACGGCGAAGGCCTGAGTGGTCGGATCAGCGGCGAGCTGAGGAAAATTGGGCTGTGTCATGCCCGCAAGATTATCAGTCGGCTATCAGCCCCGCAGGATAAACCTAAACGCCGGCAGGCTCCTTGGCGTCGGCGGAATCCTCGTCCCGCTCCTCGGCCGCCAGCTGGCCGCAAGCCGCAGCGATCTCCTGGCCCTTGGTGTCGCGCACCGTGCACGGCACGCCCTGGGCCTGGACGCGGCGAACGAACTCATCCTGGCGCGCCTTTGGGGCCGCGTCCCACTCAGAGCCCGGCGTCGGGTTCAGCGGGATGACGTTGACATGCACCTTGGAGCCCAGCGCCTGGTGCAGCTTGCGCCCCAGCATGTCGGCGCGGAAGTCCTGGTCGTTCTTATCGCGGATGAGCGCGTACTCGATGGACACGCGCCGCGAGGTCTTGTCCACGTAGTAGCGCGCTGCGTCCAAGACTTCCTCGACCGACCAGCGGTTGTTGATCGGCACCAGGGTGTCGCGCAGCTCGTCGTCCGGGGTGTGCAACGAGACCGCCAGGGTGCAGGAGAGGTCCTCGTCCGCCAGCTTGCGGATGGCCGGGGCCACGCCAACGGTGGAGACGGTCACGTTGCGCATGGACATGCCGAAGCCGAAGGGCGCGGGCGCGGTGATCTGGCGCACCGCCTGCACGACGCGCTTGTAGTTGGCCAGCGGCTCCCCCATGCCCATAAAGACGATGTTGGACAGGCGGCCACCCTCCGCGGCCATCTCCTTGGCCGCGTTGCGGACCTGCTCGACGATTTCCGCGGTGGACAGGTTGCGGTCCAGCCCGCCCTGGCCGGTCGCGCAGAACGGGCAGGCCATGCCGCAGCCGGCCTGGGAGGAAATGCACAAGGTCGCGCGCCCCGGGTAGCGCATCAGCACCGACTCCAGCAGCGTCCCGTCGTGTAGGCGCCACAGGGACTTGGTGGTCTCCCCGTCGTCCGTGCCCGAGTGCTTGATCGGGGTCATCAGCTCCGGGAAGAGCGCGTCCTGGATGTCCTGGCGGGCGCTAGCCGGGACGTCGGTCATGTCCTCGACGTTGTTGGTGTAGTGAACGTAGTAGTGCTGGGCCAGCTGCTTCGCGCGGAACTTCGGCAGGCCGAGCTCCGCGAGCTTGGCTACGCGTTCTTCGTGGGAAAGGTCGGCGAAGTGCTTCGGCGGAAGACCACGCCGCGGGGCCGAGAAGTTAAGTTTCACAGACTGTGCCATAATGGCTCCCATTTTGGCACGTCTGCGCGCCAAGTGCCCAATCTATCGGCGCCCACGCGGCCCAGAAGTGGCGCAACCAACCCGCGACACGTTTAAATATTTATATGACACATTCCCAAAACGCAGAACCGGATTACACCGACGCCTACGCGGGCGCCGGCTCGACCAACGCTAAGGCCCCCGCCACCACCGGCGCGGGCGCAGATTCCGGTGCCCTAGAGACCACCCCGGCCACCGACGAGAAACCACAGGGCAAGGGCAAGGTCTCCGGATCCTTCGCCGCTTCTACCTGGGTCGCTCTCATCATCGGCTTCCTGCTGCTTATCCTGCTGATCGTCTTCATCATGCAGAACCAGCAGTCCGTGCCGGTCAACTTCCTCGGCTGGAGCGGCGCCTTCCCCGCCGGGATCGCCTTTTTGTTGTTTGCTATCGCCGGCGCGCTGATTATGGCGTGCGTCGGCGGCTGGCGCATGTTCGAGCTGCGCCGCCAGGTCAAGCGCGCCGGGCGCTAAGTTGCCAGGTAGGACATTGCCACCCAGGTGACCATGGCCGACGGCAGCATGCCGTCGAGCCGGTCCATCAGGCCGCCGTGGCCGGGCAGGATGGCGGACATGTCCTTGATGCCCAGCTCGCGCTTGAACTGAGACTCCACCAGGTCGCCCAGGGTCGCGCAGAAGACCAGGCCCACGCCCATGAGCGCGCCAATCCAGGCGTCGGTGTGGAGCAGGAACTTCACGCTCAGGGCGCCGGCCACGGTACCGAAGAAGATCGAGCCGGCGAAGCCTTCCCAGGATTTCTTGGGGCTCACCGCCGGTGCCATCGGATGCGAGCCAAACATCACGCCCGCAACATAGCCGCCGGTGTCCGAGGCCACCACGCACAGCATGAACGTCAGGATGGAGGCCGAGCCGCTGGCCAGCGGGGTTTCCACCCGCGAGAGCATGGCGGCAAAGGCGCCGAAGAGGGGGATCCAGGTCAGCACGAAGATGCCGACCGACATGTCCCGCATGTAGTGGATCGGCGGGCGGTGCCGCCCGTTGTGGAACAGACGACCAAACATCAGCGCCAGCACGGCCGTCACGTAGACCGCCACTAGGCCGCCGGCCTCCACGGGCCAGGAAATCCAGACCATGGCCTGCCCGCCGATGATCATCAGCGTGCGCGGCAGGTGGTAGGAATGCTCCCGCAAGCGGGTAAGCACCTCCCACATGGCCACGCCGACGGCGACAGAGACCACCGGGTACCAGGCGAGCGGGCCAACCCACACCGCGAAGATGACCAATGCCCCGAGGGCGACCCCCACCCCAGTGGCGGCCGAGAGGTTGCGTCCCGCGCCGTTCTTCGGCTTCGGCAGGTGGCGCCGAGCAGGCGCCGCTTGGGCGGGCGCGGGGTCGGGCGAAGCGGGATTGGTCACTATCGTTCCTTCAATTGGCAAAGAAGTATCGAAAGGGCAATAAAACTTGGCCCCCGCGGCAGGCTATTCGCGTGACGCGGCGGCACCCTACTCAGATCGCTGACGGGGAGGCTAGACCTCCATCAGCTCGTTTTCCTTGTTCTCGACCAGCTTGTCGACCTGCTCGATGTAGCCGGAGGTGGTTTTCTCCATCTCCTTTTCGGCGGCCACGACCTCGTCCTCGCCGGCGTCGCCGTCCTTCTGCAGCTTCTTCAGCGACTCCATGGCCTTGCGGCGGATGTTGCGGATGGCGATCTTGCCGTCTTCGCCCTTGGACTTGGCCAGCTTGACCATTTCCTTACGACGCTCCTCGGTCAGCTGCGGCACGGTAACGCGCAGCACGTGGCCGTCGTTGGTGGGGTTAACGCCCAGATCGGAGTTGCGGATGGCGTTTTCAATTTCGCCAATCATGGACTGCTCGTAGGGCTTGATGAGCAGCATGCGCGGCTCCGGGACCGACACGGTAGCCATCTGGGTGATGGGCGTCGGGGCGCCGTAGTATTCCGCGACCAGACCGTTAAACATGGCCGGGTTAGCGCGGCCGGTTCGGATGGTCACCAGCTGCTCGCGGGTGTGCTCCACCGAGGCGGCCATGTGCTCTTCCGCACTGAGTTGAATATCATCGATCATGAGTTAACGTTTCTCCCTTGAAATATCGAAACTAGCTGGGGAAAACCCTAGCAGGTTTAGCGCTTCTTTTGCTATTAGGACTGCACCAGAGTGCCGATCTGTTCGCCCGCCACGGCGCGGGCGATGTTGCCCTCCTCCAGCAGGTTGAAGACCAGGATCGGCATGTTGTTGTCCATGCACAGGCTGAAGGCGGTCGCGTCCGCGACCTTGAGACCCTTTTCGATGACTTCCTTCGGAGTGATCTCGCTGTAGAGCTCCGCGTCGGGGTTGGTGCGCGGGTCGTCGGAGTAGACGCCGTCGACAGCCTTAGCAAGGAAGAGGACCTCCGCGCCGATCTCCAGCGCGCGCTGCGCCGCCGTGGTGTCCGTGGAGAAGTACGGCATGCCCATGCCGGCGCCGAAGATGACCACGCGGCCCTTTTCCAGGTGGCGCTCGGCGCGCAGCGGCAGGTAGGGCTCCGCGATCTGCGCCATGTTGATGGAGGTCTGCACGCGGCAGTCGACGCCCAGCTGCTTCAGGAAGTCCTGCAGCGCCAGCGAGTTCATCACGGTGCCCAGCATGCCCATGTAGTCGGAGCGGGCGCGGTCCATACCGCGCTGGGACAGCTCGGCGCCGCGGAAGAAGTTGCCGCCGCCGATGACGACGGCGATCTCCGTGCCGTTGTTCGCCACCTCAGCGATCTGCCGGGCCACGTTTTCGACCACGTCCGGGTCGATGCCCACTTTGCCGCCGCCGAACATCTCGCCGCCGAGCTTGAGCATTACGCGCTTGTAGCCGGTCCTGTTTGTGCCTTCTGGGGTGGTCTCAGGCATGTCGTCTCCTTCATCATGGAACGTAGAACAAGGTTTCTTTCGTTTCGACTTATCGTCCAAACGCGGGTCGCATTCATTCTACCCACTCCGGCCGCCTGCCTCCCCATGCCCCGCCCCACCGGCCGCAGCCCGCGCGCAATCGCCCAAGACGCAACAAACCCCAGGAAGCATGCCTCCCGGCTAGGAGGTAACTTCCTGGGGTAAAGTCCGCGCGCGTTCGTGCGCTGGGCTGGGGCCTATATTTAGGCGCCCACCTCGTAGCGGACGAAGCCGGTGACGGTGGTGCCGGCTTCCTCAGCTACCTGCTTGACGGTCTTCTTGCTGTCGGAGACCGAAGCCTGCTCCAGCAGGACGACGGACTTGTAGAAGCCGTTCAGGCGGCCTTCCACGATCTTCGGCAGGGCAGCCTCCGGCTTGCCCTCCTCACGAGTGGTGGCCTCGGCGATCTCGCGCTCCTTCTCCACGATCTCGGACGGCACGTCCTCACGGGTCAGGTACTCAGCGTTCATAGCGGCGATCTGCAGAGCGACGGCGTGAGCGCCCTCGGCGTTGCCCTCGTAAGCAACCAGCACGCCCACTGCCGGCGGCAGGTCGGCGGAACGCTGGTGCAGGTAAGTAGCGACGTTGTTGCCCTCGATGGTCACAGCGCGACGAGCCTGCAGCTTCTCACCGATCTTGGCGGACTCTTCGTCGATCAGGGTGGAGACGGCCTTGCCGTCGACCTCCACGGCGTTGAGCTCCTCGGTGGAGTTGGCCTTAGCGGCAGCGGCGGCCTCGGCAATCTTAGCGGCGAAAGCCTTGAAGTCCTCGTTCTTCGCCACGAAGTCGGTCTCGCAGTTAATCTCGACCATGGTGTTGCCGGACACGGCCACTAGGCCCTCGGTAGCTTCGCGGTCTGCGCGCTTGGAGACGGACTTAGCGCCCTTGATGCGCAGCAGCTCGACGGCCTTGTCGTAGTCGCCGCCAGATTCCTCGAGTGCCTTCTTGCAGTCGAGCATGCCGGAACCGGTTGCCTCGCGCAGTGCCTTGACGTCTGCAGCAGTGTAGTTCGCCATAATTCGGGCGATCCTCCTTGTGTAAAAAACGATGTTCGATGCACAAGCGTAGCCGATTAGCTCAGGTGCCGCCGGCGTAGGGTGGCCTTTTTACACTCCCCAAGCCGGGCTGAGGCCCGCTTGTCCTAAAGCTTCAATGCTCATGCCGCTTGCCTCGACACTCACCGCGCGCACGGCGGGTGGTGTTTAGCCAAGGTAAGCGTCCACCAGCATACGCTACAGCAAACCCCCGAGCCCACCGTTTACGGGGGCGCGGGGGCAACTGTTGGATTAGCCTTTTAGGGGCTTAGTTGCCGGCCGGCTGCTGGCCTTCCGGCTTCTGGACCTCGCCCTCAACCTTGAGTGCGTCCTCCGAGGACTGCTCAGCCTCGGTAGCCGAAGCCGGGTCGGAAGCGGCGGCGGCCTCAGCGGCGTCGCGCTGCTCCTTGGATGCGGAGTCACCGGCGGCTTCCTTAGCGGCGGCCAGCTGGCGCTCTTCGCGAGCCTTGCGGCCCTCCTCGACTGCAGTGGCGACGATGCCAGTCAGCAGCTTGGTGGAGCGAATGGCGTCGTCGTTGCCTGGGATCGGGTAGTCGACGTCGTCCGGGTCGCAGTTGGTATCCAGGATGGCAACCACCGGGATGTTGAGCTTGTGAGCTTCCTTAACTGCGATGTGCTCCTTGTTGGTGTCCACGATCCACAGTGCGGACGGAGCCTTGGTCATGTCGGAGATGCCGCCCAGGACGCGCTCCAGCTTGGTGCGCTCGCGGTTGAGCATCAGGACTTCCTTCTTGGTGCGGCCCTTGTAGCCGTCCTCGGCCGCGTCCATGGCCTGAAGTTCCTTCATGCGCTTCAGCCGCTTAGCAACGGTCTGGAAGTTGGTGAGCATGCCGCCCAGCCAGCGGTGGTTGACGTACGGCATACCAACGCGCTCGGCCTCTTCGGCGACGGCTTCCTGAGCTTGCTTCTTGGTGCCCACGAAAAGGATGGTGCCGCCGTGTGCGACGGTCTCCTTCACGAACTCGAAGGCCTCATCGATGTAGGTCAGGGTCTGCTGCAGGTCAATGATGTAGATGCCGTTACGGTCGGTGAAGATGTGACGGCGCATTTTCGGATTCCAGCGACGGGTCTGGTGGCCAAAGTGCACACCAGCGTCGAGGAGCTCGCGCATGGTTACGACTGCCATGTTTCGCTCGCTTTCCTAGTTCGGTTTTGGTTTTGGACAAATGTGTTCGTGCGGGTTTTTATCCCGCACCCTGGCTACGAAGGCCGTGGCCAACACCCCGCGTTAACCGCGGGGACCGCGTTGGCCGCGACTGCTGCGCACCTTCTAGCAGGAGGCAGCGGCTTCGCCGCGCGTAGTCAGCACGCCCGCGCGCGTCGAAATGATGAAAAGCTCAGGCACGCACGCAAGACATACTGCTGCGCTCAATAATAGCCCGAAATCCTGGCCGCGCCAAAACATAAGCGCACCTGTGGATAGCCCCGTGTTGACAGGTCAACCAAATTGGCCAATTTCGGCGAGTTATCCACAGGCCGCGCGGCGCCCCCTTCCCCCGCCGTCGGCATCCCCGCCACAGTGAAGGCATGATTTTTTCACGAATTGTTCCCCGTATCCTGTCCGCCTGCTGTTCAACCACCGTCTTCCTTCTCTTACTCGCTCCCCCGGCCGCCCTGGCCTACGTCGATCCCGTCTCCGGCTCCCCGAGCCCGGGCCAGGTATTGCGCGGCTTCGACCCGCCGGCGCAGCGCTGGCTCGCCGGCCACCGCGGCGTCGACCTGGCGCTTGCGGTCGGCTCCCCGGTCCGCGCTGCCGACGACGGCCGCGTCGCCTTCGCCGGGGTGGTAGCCGGCAAGCCGGTGGTCTCCATCGACCACGCGGACGGCATCCGCACCACCTATGAACCCGTCCACGCCCGGGTCCGCCGCGGCGAGGCCGTCACCACCGGCCAGGTTATCGGCACGCTGGGCCACCCGCACGACGGCAAGCCCGGGCTGCACTGGGGCGCTAGGCGCGGCCCGGAAGACTACCTCGACCCGCTCAGCCTGCTAGGCAGCCCGGTAATTCGCCTCAAGCCACTCTAGGGCGCATACCTTTCTCGGCCGGTGCTCTACGCCCGCGGGTGCGCCTGCCGGTAGACCTCCTGCAGGCGCTGCGCGGAGACGTGCGTATAGACCTGCGTGGTCTGCAGTGAGGAGTGCCCGAGCAGCTCCTGGACCACGCGCAGGTCCGCCCCGCCCTCAAGCAAGTGCGTCGCCGCCGAGTGCCGCAGCCCGTGCGGGGACAGATCCGGCGTGCCGGTCACGGCCCCGGCGCGCTCGACGATGCGCCTGACCTGCCGCACATCAATCCGCTTGCCCCGCACGCCGACAAACAAGGCGTCCTCGACGGCGGCCATGCGGGGGCGGACATCGTCGAGCCAGTGCGCCAGGGCATCGGCAGCCGCGTGTCCAAAGGGCACCACCCGCTGCTTGTTGCCCTTACCCGTGACCCGGGCGGTGCACCGGGCAAGATCGACGTCACCGCAGTCCAGCCCGGCCAGCTCCGCGACGCGCATGCCGGTGGCGTACAAAAGCTCCAGGATGGCGCTGTCGCGAGCGAATTCCTCCTCGTTGTGGGAGACCGCGTTGCCGACCAGCTCGCCGGCCTGGGTAGTGCCCAACACCGTCGGCAGGTGCTTGTCTACCTTGGGGCTGACCAGCCGCGCGGCCACGTCGGCGTCCAGGTAGCCCTGGCGCTGCGCCCAGGTGGAAAAGGCGCGCACCGCCGCGGTACGGCGCGCCAGGGTGGAGCGGGCCTTGCCCTGGCTGACCGCCTCCGCCAGCCACGCGCGCAGCGCGTTGAGGCGGAACTCCGCGAAGGTGCCCACGGTCCGGGACAAGTCAAGCAAGTCGGAGCGGTAGCCGCGCACGGTCGCCGCCGACTTGCCTTCCACCAGCCGCTGGTGCTCGGCGAAGTCCTCGATCGCCTCGGCTAGCTGGCCGGCGGGGCAGGGCGTGGTAGTCATGCCCCACAGTCTAGTCCGCGGGGCGCCCCTAGTACCCTTCTGCCAGCCCGTCGCGGACCCAGAGGTTACCCTGGCGGCGGACCAGCTGCTGCTTTTCCAGCGCGACCAGTAGGTGGATGGCCAGCGGCAGGCGCATCCCGGCATCGCGGGCGATGTCCTGGGCGCGCGCTCCCTCGGCGCGGTCGCTGGGCGGGACGGCGTCAAAAACGCGCAGCTCGTTGCGCGACAGGCGCTGGGTGGGGCTGGCGGCAAAGTCCAGCTCGAACTGCTCGCCCGCGTCCACCTGCCCCACTGGGCTGATGAGCTCCCGGATCTGCTCCGCGTTCGCCACCAGCTGGGCGCGGTGCTCCTGGATGCGCAGGTGGCAGCCCACCGACCCGCGGCCGGTGATCGGCCCGGGCACGGCCATGACCACCTTGCCGAGCGCCTCCGCCCAGTTGGCGGTGTTCAGCGCTCCGGAGCGAAACGACGCCTCCACCACCACGGTCCCCGCCGTCAGCGCGGCCACCAGGCGGTTGCGCGTGAGGAAGCGGTGGCGCTGCGGCGTAGTGCCCGGCGGGTATTCGCTGACCATGACGCCGCGCGCGGCGATGGCGTTAAACAGCGGCTCGTTGCGCGCCGGGTACGGGTAATCGATGCCGCACGCGGCCACCGCCACCGTTAACCCGCCGCTGTCGAGTGCTTGCTGGTGGGCGGTGGTGTCAATGCCGAGCGCCCCTCCGGAGACCACCGTGACGTGGTGTTGGCACAGGTCGCGGGTAAGCAGCTGGGTCGCCTCGTAGCCATAGCGGCTCATCGCCCGGGTGCCAACTAGGGCGACAGACTCTTGCACGGCCTGCCCCAGGTCGCCGCCGCGCACCCACAGCGAGTGCGGGGCCACGGCCTCGGCGTTGAAGCTGGCGGGAGCCTCCCCCGCCACCTGGCCGAAAAAGCCGAAGGCGCGTGCGAACTCGTCGAGGGGCCATTCCGGGTCCTCGGGCGTGATCAGCCGGGCACCCACGCTACGGGCGGCCGCTAAGTCCTCGTCCTGGCGCAGCCAATCGCGCCGACTGACGGTCTGGCGCAGCAGCGGGCCTACCCAGTCCCGGGCGTGGTAGACGCCGTGGGCGACCTCGTCGACCGGGTACTCGGCCAGCAGCGCGGCCAGGTGCCGCGACGGGCCCTCCACGACCCGGTTCAGGTAGACCCAGGCGTCGAGCTCGGTGCGCAAGTGAAAATCGGACATAAAGCTTTCCTCCCCCTATTGTTATTCCGCTTACGGATTAGAGCGTGGAGTCCTGCCGCAGCTCCAGCGCCTGCGAGATCAAATCCAAGTCCGGCTGCTCAAGGCCGGCCAGGTCCGCGAGCGTCCAGGCCACCTTCAGCGCCCTATCGATGCCGCGCTGGGTGATATCCCCCATCAGCAGCAGGGCCTTGAGCGTTTCCATCGCGTCTTCGGTCGCCGGGTATTCCCGCCGCATCCAAAACGTCGGCACCGCGGCGTTGGTGCGGACATCCAGGCCGGCGCTCCGCCACCGAGCCGCGGATCGCTCCCGGGCCGCGGCCACCCGCTCGGCGATGACGGCGGAGGGCTCCTCGTCCGCGCTGCCGATGACCGCCCCCTGGGCGCTCAGGCTCAGGATGATGTCCAGGCGGTCGCGCAGCGGGCCGGAGATGTTGCGCAGGTAGTTCTGCCGGTCGGCGGAGCGGCACCGGCAACGGGAGGCCTGGTCGGCCCCGCAGCGGCACGGGTTGGCGGCCATGACCAGCTGGAAGCGCGCGGGGAAGCTGACCTCCCGGCGCGCCCGGGCCACGCGCACGATGCCCTCCTCCAGCGGCGCGCGCAGGCCGTCCAGGAAGGCGGCGGGGATTTCGGAGACCTCGTCGAGGAAGAGCACGCCGTTGTGGGCCAGGCTGACCGCGCCGGGGCGCACGCGTGCTCCCCCGCCGCCGAGCAGACCCGCCCGCGTCACCGAGGAGTGCGGGGCGATAAACGGCGCGTGCCCGATGACCGTCCCGGCCGATCCCGCCAGCGAGTGGACGGCGGTCGTCTCGACGGATTCGTCGGTGCTCAGCGCCGGCAGGATGCTGGGCAGGCGCGCCGCGATCATGGACTTGCCGGAGCCGGGCGGGCCGACCATCATCAAGTGGTGGCCGCCGGCCGCCGCGATCTCCGCGGCCTTCTTCGCCGACGCCTGGCCGGCCACGTCCCGGAAATCCAGCGGCGTGCGCGACGCCTGTGCGTGCGCGCCCGGCCCGGCCGCCGCGGCGGCCGACTGCAGCGGAGTCGCCCCACAGACCCACGCCAGCGCCCGCTCAAGCGTCGGTGCAACCAGCACGTTCATGTCAGAGATGAGCGCGGCCTCCGCCGCGTTGTCCGGCGGGATGAGCACCGTGCGGTAGCCGTGCTTGCGCGCCGACAGCAGCGCCGGGATGACCCCGGGCACCCCGCGCACGGTCCCGTCCAGGCCCAGCTCGCCCAGCACCAGGCAGCTGGCCAGGCGCCCCGCGGGGCTGGCGCCGTCGATGCCTGTTTCCAGGTCCGCCTCCGGTCCCATCGCCGCGACCAGGATGGCCAGCGCCATGGGCAGGTCGAAGTGGGAGCCGGACTTCGGCATGGACGCCGGCGACATGGAGATGATGATCTTCGTCTTGGGCCAGCGCAGCTGCGAGTTGGTCACCGCGGTGCGCATGCGCTCGCGGGATTCCGTGATGGCGGTATCCGCCAGGCCCACCACGTGGGTACCCGGCAGCCCGGCCCCAATATTGGCCTCGACGGTGACCACGTTGGCCAAGACCCCGTCCAGGGCGGTCGTATAGCATTTACCGAGCGCCATCATCGACCCCCGGGTAGTGCTCGAGCTCAAAGCCTTCGCCGCAGGTCACCAGCGCCACGACGTCGAAGCGCACCTGCGTGAAAGGTTTGTCCTTCAACCACAGCCGCGCCGCCTTGCGCAGGCGCGCCAGCTTGCGCGGGCCCACGGCCTCGGCGACGCCGAAGTCGCGCCGGCTGCGGGTTTTGACCTCGACGAAAATGACGGTTTCGCCCGCCAGCACGATAAGGTCAATCTCCCCGACCGCGTAGTGGACGTTGTGGGCTAGGACTTGGCCGCCGCGGCGGCGGTAGAACTGCGCCGCGTAGGCCTCCCCGCGGCGGGCTAAGGCATGGTTGCGTGTATAGGCGGTGTGCATGTAGAAATTCCCCCCAAAAATTCTGTAGCTTGAAGCGTGTGCCCGAACGGCACACCCACATCACACCGCCGCAGTCAACACCCGCACAAGGGCAGGCCTCCCCGGAACCGCCAAATCTGTGGATAACTGCTTAGCACCCCGAGTTATCCACAGGCGCCGCGCTCTTAAAGTTGCGCACTGCCCCGCCAGCGCCTATAGTGGCGCGCCCTTAATCGGGCAGCACGAAATCGGGCTTGTCGAGCTCCTCGATGTTGACGTCCTTGTAGGTGATAACGCGGACGTAGCGCACGAAGCGGGCCGCGCGGTACATGTCCCAGACCCAGGCGTCCGACATGCGCACCTCGTAGTAAACGTCCGCGCCGGAGGTGTGCGGGATGAGCTCTACCGCGTTCGCCAGGTAGAAGCGTCGTTCGGTCTCGACCACGTAGGAAAACTGGCTGACCACGTCGCGGTATTCGCGGTAGAGCGACAGCTCGACTTCAGCCTCGTAGTTGTCCAGGTCCTCGGCACTCACGTTGGTCTTCCTCCTTAGCGCGTGGGCAGGTAATAATGCCCAGCATATTCTGCCGGCGGCCCGCTCACGTCAAGGCGCGCCCAGGTATTTTCGCTGTGCGGCGGCGACGTTCGCATAGCTCAAGCGGTGCTGCGGGTTCACCCCCAGCTCTTCGATGGCGCGCGTGTGCGCCGCCGTCCCGTACCCCTTGTGCCCGGCCAGGCCATAGCCCGGGTAGTGCTCGTCGAGTTCGGCCATCAGCCGGTCCCGGGAGACCTTGGCCAGCACGCTCGCTGCCGCGATGCACCGAGCCGCCGCGTCGCCGCCGGTCATCGGCAGCTGCGGGCAGGGCATGCCGGGCACCTTCAGGGCATCGGTGAGCACGTAGCCCGGCCGCACGTCGAGCAGCGCGACGGCGCGCCGCATCCCGGAGACGTTGGCGTGCTGGATGCCGCGGCGATCGATGGCGGCGGGCCCAATGTGCACGACGGCGAAGGCCCGGGCGCAGTCCTGGATGATGGGATAAAGCCGCTCGCGCGCCCGCAGGGTGAGTTTCTTGGAATCAGTCAGGGTGGACAGCTCCGGGATGATTCGCTCCGGCAGCACGCACGCGGCGATGGTGATCGGCCCGCAGCACGCCCCGCGGCCGGCCTCGTCCACGCCCGCGACCGGCCCCAGGCCCGCCTTGGAAAGCGCAACCTCGTAGGTCCGTAACTGTTTCAGCGCCCGCACCTCCGGCTACCCCAGGATGTCCGGGTGCTCGACGATGCCGACGCGCCCCAGCGGCAGGACCACCGCGCGCACCTTGCCGCGGACGTTGTCGACCGGGATGGTCCCCTGCCGGTTATCGCCCAGGTGGGCGCGAGAGTCAAGCGAATTCGTCCGCGAATCCCCCATCACCCACAGGCTGTCCTCCGGCACGGTCACCGGCCCGAAGTAGTCCCCGCCGCAGGCCTCCGAGCCGGTCAGCGGGTTGATCTCGTTGACCTGCGGGCTCAGCACGAAGGACTGATCCGTCGGCCGCCCGTCCACCATCACGGCCGAGTCGCCGGCCTGGCAGGACACGGTCTGCCCGCCGGTGGCGATAACGCGCTTGGTCAGGATGTTGTCCGCGTTGGGTACCAGCCCGACCAGGGAGAACAGGTTCTGCAGGCCGCGCACCAGCACGTTGTTCGAGCGCTCCACGGTGAACTCGCCGTCCCAGGAGGGCATGGACGCAAAGACGATGACGTCGCCGGGCTGCGGTTCCTGGAAATAATAGGAGACCCGCTCCACCGCGATGCGGTCGTTCTCACAGCCGGCGCAGCCGTGGAATGTCGGCTCCATCGAGCCGGACGGGACCACGTAGAGCCGGCCGATGAAGGCCTGGATCAAGCTCAGCAGCACCACGGTCGCCACGACGGCCAGGGCCATGCCGCGCCACCAACTGGCGCCGTCGTCGCCGTCGCGGGGCGCGCGCACCGGCCGCTGCCCGGACTCGGCCCCGGCCCGGCGGGTATCCGGGCGGGGATCGCCCGCGCGACGGTAGTCCCGGCGGGGCAAACGCGCAGGCTGGTTACTGCTGGATGTCCGGGTCATCGACACCGCCGAGCCGGTCGAACGGGAAGAAGACAAAGGCCACCTTGCCACGCACGTTCTCGTCCGGGATGGTGCCGTGGTAGGGGTCGTCGAGGTGATAGCGCGAATCCGCCGAGTTGGTGCGGTTATCACCCATCATGAAGTAGTTGCCCTCCGGCACGGTCACCGGGCCAAAATACGGACCTCCGCAGGCCTCGGAGCCGGAGTTCTCGTCGACCGGGTAGGTCTGCGGATCCATCACGTAATCCTGGTTGACGGGCTTGCCGTCCACCATGACGGACGGGTCGCCGGCCTGGCAGGACACGGTCTGCCCGCCGGTCGCGATGACGCGCTTGACCAGGGTGTTCTCGTCCGGCGGGGCGAGGGAGACGAAGCTCAGCGCCTCCTGGATGGCCGCGATGACCGAGTTGTCCGAGCGCGGCGACTGGTAGTTGATGTTCCAGGAGTCGGTGCCCTCGAAGACGATGACGTCGCCGGGCTCAGGGTGGTTGTCGCCGTAGTAGCTGATCTTCTCGGTGAAAATGCGGTCGTTGGTGCACCCCTCGCAGCCGTGCAGGGTCGGTTCCATGGACGCCGACGGGATGACGTACTGGCGGCCAATGAAGGTCTGCACGACGCCGACAACCAGCAACACGCCCACGACAATCAGAGCCGTTTCCACCAGCCATGGCAGCTGCTTCTTTTCCTGCTCCACCGGTTGCGCCGAGGACTGCTCGGGCTCATCCGGGGTCGGGGTTGATGCTGTTTTGTCGTAATTCACGCAGTAGATCCTATCAACAATGCCGACCGCGGCGGCGAGCACCTCGCGGCCGGCGTCCGAAATAGCCCCGACATGACAAAACGCCGCCGGCCCGGACTTAGTGGTCCGAGGAACCGGCGGCATGGAGCGCACCCACGAGCTTTGGGTGTGCGGGGAGCGACTAGCGGCGCTCCTTGATGCGGGCCTTCTTACCGCGCAGGTCGCGCAGGTAGTACAGCTTGGCGCGGCGGACGCGGCCACGGCGGGAGACCTTGATGGAGGCCAGATTCGGGGAGTGCACCGGGAAGGTACGCTCGACACCAATGCCGAAGGAGACCTTGCGGACGGTGAAGGTCTCGCGGATGCCGGAGCCCTGGCGACGGATGCAGACGCCCTTGAACAGCTGGGTACGCTCGGTGCTACCCTCGATGACCTTGACGTCAACCTCGAGGGTGTCGCCCGGGCGGAAGGCCGGGATGTCGTCGCGCATCTGCGCGGCATCGATCTTGTCGATGATGTTGCTCATTGTTTGAATCCTTTTCAGTTTAAGACAGAGGACCCTAGCGCCAAGGCGCCGGTTCGTGCCTGTTACATACAGCGGTTATCCATTCTGACACAAGCACAAAGCCCGCGCCAAATCCCGGGCAGCGGCGCTTAGCGCCCGAAGCCGGCCTTGCGCAGCGCGTCGGCCATGGATCCGCCCTGCGGGGCCGCGCCCTGGCCGCGCTTGCCGCCGCGCGGCTTGTTTGGTTTCTTGCCGCTGCCCTTCGGGCCCTGGCCGCCTTTGGCGTCCTTAGCAGGCTTGCCCGGCTTGCCAGACTTGGCGGGCTTGCCGTCCTGGCCGGGCTCGTCGTCCAGGCGCAGGCTCAGGCTGATGCGCTGACGCTGCACGTCGACGTCCATGACCTTGACCTTGACGACCTCGCCGGAGCGGACCACCTCGTGCGGGTCGGAGACGAATTTGTGGCTCATCGCGGACACGTGAACCAGCCCGTCCTGGTGGACCCCCACGTCCACGAAGGCGCCGAAGGCGGCAACGTTGGTGACCGTACCCTCCAGAATCATGCCCGGGGTCAAGTCGGAGACCTTGTTTACTCCCTCGCGGAAGGTGGCGGTCTTAAACTCCGGGCGGGGGTCGCGGCCCGGCTTGTCCAGCTCCGCGATGATGTCGGTCACCGTCGGCACGCCAAAGGTCTCGTCGGCGAAGTCCTGCGGGTTCAGCGCGGCCAGTACCCGGCTGTTACCAATCAGCTCGCCGATGCCCAGCCCCGTCGACTTCGCTATCGCCGCCACGATTGGGTAGGCCTCCGGGTGCACCGCGGAAGCATCCAGCGGGTCGGTGCCGCCGGTAATGCGCAGGAAGCCGGCGGACTGCTCGAAGGCCTTAGGCCCTAGCCGCGGGACCTTCTTGAGCTCCTTGCGACTGGCGAAGCTGCCGTGCTCGTTGCGGTAGGCCACGATGTTGCCCGCGATGGTGGAGTTCACCCCGGCCACACGCTCGAGCAGCGGGACCGAGGCGGTGTTGAGATCCACCCCTACCCCGTTGACGGCGTCCTCGACGACCGCGTCCAGGGTGCGCGCCAGCTGCGTCTGGTTCACGTCGTGCTGGTACTGGCCTACGCCGATGGCCTTCGGGTCAATCTTGACCAGCTCGGCCAGCGGATCCTGGAGGCGGCGGGCAATCGAGACCGCCCCGCGCAGGGAGACGTCCATGTCCGGGAATTCCTCCGCCGCCAGCGGGGAGGCCGAATAGACTGACGCGCCCGACTCGGAGACCACCACGGGTGTGGGCCGCGTACCGCCGGCCTGGGCGACTAGGTCGGCGACCTCCCCGGCCAGTTTCTCGGTCTCGCGGGAGGCGGTGCCGTTGCCGATGGCCATCAGGTCGACCGAGTGCTGCGCGCACCAGGTGGCCAGCGCCTTGACCGCCTGCGGCCATTGGTTCTGCGGCTGGTGCGGGTAGATGATGGTGGTATCTAACACCTTGCCGGTCGCATCCACGACCGCACATTTCACACCATTGCGGTAGCCCGGGTCCAGGCCCAGAGTGGCGCGCTGGCCCGCCGGAGCGGCCAGCAGCACGTCGCGCAGGTTCGTGGCGAATACCTGCAACGCGCCCTCCTCAGCGCGCTCCTTCAGCCGCATGCGCACGTCCAGGCTGGAGGAGACGTAAAGTTTGGTCCGCCAGCCCCAGTGCACCGCGTTGGCCAGCCAGGCCGACGACGTATCCAGGTCGAAGCGGTCCGCGATGATCCCCTCGTAGGCCGCGTCCTCGCCGGCGTCCAGGTTCAGGTGCAGCACGCCCTCGGACTCGCCGCGCAGCAGCGCCAGGATGCGGTGCGAGGGCAGGGTATCGAAAGGCTCCGAGAAATCGAAGTAGTCCTTGAACTTCGCCCCCTCGGTCTCCTTGCCCTCGACGACCTGGGCACCCAGCGCGCCGTCGTCGAAGAACTTCTCGCGCACCTGGCCGACCAGGTCGGCATCGAGGGCGAAGCGGTCCACCAGGATCGACCGCGCGCCCTCCAGCGCCTTTTTCGGCTCGGCAAAACCCTCGGTCAAGAACTGCTCGGCCAGCTTGTCCGGGTCCGCCGCCGGGTTCTCGATGAGCTGGTCGGTCAGCGGCTCCAGTCCGGCCTCGCGGGCGATGTCCGCCTTCGTCTTGCGCCGCTTCTTGTACGGCAGGTACAGGTCCTCCAGGCGGGCCTTCGACTCGCAGGCAACGATCTGGGCGCGCAGCTTATCGGTCAGCTTGCCCTGCTCTTCGATGGCGGCCAGCACCGTTTTCTTGCGCTCTTCCAACTCACGCAGGTAGGTCGCGCGCTCCTCGATGGTGCGCAGCTGGGCATCGTCCAGCCCGCCGGTCGCCTCCTTGCGGTAGCGGGCGATGAAGGGCACGGTGTTGCCCTCCGCCATGAGCTTGAGCGCGACCTCGACTTGGTCGACGCGCACGTTCAATTCCGCAGCAATCGTGGCTGCAATATTCACAAAATACCTCTTCTACTAAAAACCTAAATTACCGGGACGCCGAGTACGCCAGGGTCGTGCCCAGGCCAAACTCGGTGTGCCCGATTTCGCTCGTGCCGTAGCTTAGCGCCGCGGCGGGCAGCGTCTCCGCTACCGCCTGGGTCACCTTCGGCAGCGCCAGCGCGGTCTCCGCGTTGACGATGACCCGCCAGACCACCAGCCCCACCGGCTTCTCGCCGTGCTTCCAGACGTACTCGCGGACCAGGACGTTATCCGCCACGCACTCGGCGTCGACGACCTCGACCGCGATGTCGCTGACCGTGACGTCGCGCTCGGCCAGGGCGGCGGGCATCGCGGGCACGCAGGCGCGCAGCTCCTCTTCGCCCACCAGGACCGACAGATCGGTAGAAACCTCCATGGCTACCGCACCTCCCCATCCTGATCGAGGCCGTCCAGGAAGGCACGGTCGGCGTCGCTGAGCTCGGCTTTTTCCAGCAGCTCCGGGCGGCGGGCCCGGGTGCGGCGCAGCGACTCCTCGCGGCGCCAGCGGTCCACCTTCGCGTGGTCACCGGAGGCCAGCACCTCCGGCACCGACAGGTCCCGCCAAACGCGCGGCTTGGTGTAGCTGGGCCCTTCCAACAGCCCATCGGAGAAGGAGTCCTCCTCATGCGAGCGCTGGTTGCCCAGCACGCCCGGCACCAGCCGGACCACAGCCTCCGCGATCACCAGCACCGCCACCTCGCCGCCGATGAGCACGTAGTCGCCGATGGAGACCTCGCGCACCCGGTAGCGGCGCTGCGCGTCGTCGATGACACGCTGGTCGATGCCCTCGTAGCGCCCGCAGGCAAAAACGATGTGGTCCTCGCGGGAAAACTCCCGCGCGTGCGCCTGCGTGAACGGCTCGCCCGCCGGCGTCGGCACGATGAGCAGCGGGCGCCCGTCTTTATCGCCGGGGGCGCCGGCGGTCGCATACGGGCGCGCCTCGATGCCCTCCAGCTCGTCGTGGCGCGCCCGGTTCAGGTGCGGCAGCGAGGACTCCAGGCGCGCGGCGGTGGCGGCCGGGCCGGTGCCAGCGGCGACATCGTCAAGCGCCGGACCCCAGACCGTAGGCTTCATGACCATGCCGGGCCCGCCACCGAACGGGGAATCATCCACCGACTTGTGCCGGTCCGTGGCCCACTGGCGCAGGTCGTGCACGCCGACCTGCAGCAGGTCCTGCTCGATGGCCTTGCCCAGCAGCGCGTGGCGCACCGGCTCCAAATAATCCGGGAAGATCGTGACGACGTCGATCCTCATAGATCCACTCATAGATCCAGCAGCCCCTCCGGCGGCGTGACCGTCACGGTCTCGGCCTCCAAGTCGACCTCCGGCACCATTTCCTCCACGAACGGGATAAGGCTGGTGCGCCCCTCGCCGCCGCGAAACTCCAGCAGCGAGTGTGCGACCCCGGGCTGCAGGGCGGTGACCTCGCCGATAACCGCGCCGTCGTGGATAACGCGCAGGCCCAACAGTTCGTGTTCGTAGAAGCCGTCGTCGTCGGCATCGTCAAGCGGGGGCGCGAAGAACTTGGTGCCCCGCAGGGAATCTGCGGCGGTGCGGTCCGGGACCTCCTCGAAGCGCACCAACAGGCGCGCCTGGTGCGGGCGCACCGACGTGATAGTCAGCGTGTGCTCCTTGTTTCCCTGCTTGCCCTGCAGCACCTCACCCACCGCAAAGCGGGCGTCCGGGTCGTCCGTGGTCACGTCCACCGCGACCTCTCCTTTTACCCCGTGCGATTTCACCACGCGGCCAATCATCAAATCCATACGCCCCATACTAATTGGCGCGCACGCTAGACTGGACACCGATGGACAACCTACCGATTAACCGCCCCGAGACCTTCGGCGAAGCCACCCCGACCGAGACCACACTCACCCACCTCAACCTGCTCGAACTCGCCCCTGCCAGCGATGCCTCCCGACCCCGCCCCGGCGTCCGCCGCGTGCTCACCGCCGACGGCGTCAACCTCATCCTGTTCAGCTTCCTGCCCGGGCAGTCCCTCCCCGACCACAAGGCGGCCCACCCCATCACGGTCCAGTGCTTGGCCGGGGAAGTCACTTTCACCTACCAGGGCCAGGCCGCGGACGTTACCCCCGGCACTGTGATCCACCTCCCCGCCTACGCGCCGCACCGGGTCGATTGCCCCGGGGAGAAAAACAAAGGTAATACCCCTGCCGTCATGCTGCTGATGATGCACACCGGCGAAAGCGTCGGAAAATAAATAAAGACTTTTACCCCACGCGACCGGTTCCCACGAGGCGAGACAGTTCCTGGAGAAATATTCAGTGCTACCGTAGCGAGGGTGGAACAGCGATCGAAGCCTTACCATCACGGTGACCTGTACAACGAACTGTTGCGGATAGCAACCAGGTACGGCCAGCGCGGAGGCCCCAACGCCGTCACCATCCGGGCGGTCACCCGCGAGGCCGACGTCTCCCCGACCTCTGCCTATCGCCACTTCAAAAACCAGGGCGAGCTCCAGCACGCCGTCGCCAAGGCCGCCATCAGCGAGCTAGTCGCGCGCGTCCATGGCGCGCTCGATGGCTTCAACTCCGGCGCCACCACCGCCAGCCAAGCGCTTCACGATGCCGCCTGGGCCTACTTCAATTTCTCCCGCGAGGAGCCGAACTTCTTCCGCTGCATGCTCAACATCGGGGACACCACCTTCCCGACCGCCTTCAGCTCCACGCTCACCAGCAATCAGGAGCTTAGCCCCGCCGAACTCGCGGCCACGTTCGATCTCCCACCCTCGCACGTCGAGGCGATCCTCTCCTACCGCGCAGCCATGACCGCGTACGCCGCCGAGTCCGGCACCACGCTGACCCAGGAGCAGCTGCTCTTCAACACCATCAGCGGGTGGTCGACCCTGCACGGCTTCACCCACCTGTGCTTGGACAGCCACCTGTCGACCCTGGACGAGTCCACACAACTTCGTCTGGCCGAGCACGTCTTCGCGACGGTGCACAAAGCTTTGTTGGACTAGTAGACACTACTCACGGCTTCCTCCTGTTCGCACCTCGGCGCCTCCGCGCCTCGGCGGGAATTGTCCACAGCCGCGCCGCGTGTTGAGACCAGCTTTGCGCCTACTTGGGCACATTGCTCCATTTTTCGCCCTTTGGGCAGGTGGTGACGCAAAAACGGGCGTTTTCTTCTCTTCCGGTGCTCGCGCAGGATGGTTACTTTGCCCCGAGTTATCCACAGATCGGGTTTCTGGGCCTTGTAGGGGTTGACGCGTGCTTCTAGCGTGTGGGTCATGACAGCAACGACAGCCATGGACACATTGAAAGCAGCACACTCCATCTTCGCGGACGGGATCCAGTATTTGGACCTGTGCCGCCAGCTGAACCTGCCCGCCCTGAAGGCTGTCATGTCGGACATGGCCGCGGCCGCGCACTACCGTGCCTGCCAAACCTTCTTCGGGCACACCACGTATACGCGCAAGCAAGCCGCCGCGAGGAAAGCGGCCGCCGCCCAGGGACACCACCTCGATACGCTCATTGCGCTGGACAACGCTTTCCGCCGGGTGCGCCACAAAGGCCACGCGTGGGCCATGCTCATCGAACTATGCAACACCCCCGGCACCACCGAACAGCTAAGACGCCTAGCCAACCAGAAAGTCCTGGAACTTAACCGCCCGGCACCACCAGCCGAAGGCGTGCGCGTGACCCGCCGCAAGGATGGACCGAGTACTTTTTCTGTCACCGGGGATCCGGAACTGGTGGAACACCTCTGGGCCTCAATTAAAACCATCCCGGATGTCGAGGCCTTGTTCAGTGGAGGCCTGGAGAAGCAGCCGAAGGCCACCCACGTGGTCATCCCACTTCCTGACTGGGTGAGAATCCTTGCCGGTGATGGGGATGAGATCACCCTGCAGCTGACCAACGGAACAACCATGACCGGGGCCGACTACGTCCGCCAATGTTTGTTGGACGCGGGCCTGGCCACGCTGGTGGACCCTAGGCGCGGCCCGGTCAACCAGTACCGCTACCAGCGCCACGCCTCACCGAAGCAGAAGGACATGGCCAAGGCGGAGACCACCACCTGTGCCTGGCCGAACTGTAGGAAACCAGCCGACGAGTGCCAAGTCCACCACATCCACCCCTGGGCCGACGGTGGTGAAACCAACCAAGAGAACCTGACCTTGTTGTGCGAGTTCCACAATTCATGGAACGACGACGACCCCGCCTACCCCAGGCACGGCAGGATAAACCGCCGCGATGGCAGGGTGACGTGGGACCCGCCCTGGAGCAGCGGCTGACACGGGGGTCAGCCGCAAACCCCAAGGAATAGGGTCAGCCGAGCTGGAAGGAAAGCCAGCCGAGGGACAAGGATAGACCAGCCAAGCCCTACGACTGCCGGGCCACAAGGAACACGCCCAGCTGAAAGACGCGAAAAGGCGCCACGGACCACGTCCGTAGCGCCTACTCGGCGTGCCGCAAAGAAAAATCCCGCCGACCCTCACGGGGTGGCGGGATGAAAGCTACTGAGGATTACTCAGCGGACTCCTCGCCCTCAGCCTCGGACTCGGAGGCAGCCTCGGCGGCTTCGGCAGCCTCAGCGGCGGCCTTCTCTTCTGCTTCCTTCTCGGCAGCAGCCTTAGCCTCGGCCTCTTCCTTGGCCTTCTTCTTCTTTTCGGTGATGGCCTCGATGGTCGGGCCGTTGTTGGCCTCAGACAGAGCAGCGTTGAACAGGTCCAGCTTGGACGGCTTCTCCTCGGCGACCTTCAGGGTGCCCTCGGCGCCCGGCAGGCCCTTGTGCTTCTGCCAGTCACCGGTGACCTTCAGCAGAGCCAGAACCGGCTCGGTCGGCTGAGCGCCGACGGACAGCCAGTACTGAACGCGCTCGGAGTCGATGTCGATCAGAGACGGCTCCTGCTTCGGCTCGTAGATACCGATGTTCTCGATAACCTTGCCGTTACGACGGGTACGGGAATCCGCGATGACAACGCGGTAGTGAGCGGTGCGGATCTTGCCCAACCGCTGCAGCTTAATCTTGACAGCCATGTGTGGCTCCTTTACTTAAGTCACTGGGCAGTTCAGACACCCGCCGCTTGCCGGCGGGCCGGTTCAACCCTTGGGTTTTTAGCTGCGCGTGACTACCGGCCGACCGTAGACGGGAACGGGTTTACGCAGCAACCCCAGACACGTTACTGGATAACCCCCGAAAAACGAAATCCCAACGCGCCGTTGGGCAGGTCGTTGTGGACTCTAGGGTGGGACAGAGTAATCTACTAAGCGGCCATGTCCGCAGACTCGGGCCGAAGTCGCACGTCAAAGAATGAAACGCGAATAGAGTTTATGTCACAAGATTCCCCACGCAGTTTTCAGTACCGGTATGACCTCGACGGTCTCCGCGGTATTGCCATCGGTTTGGTGGTTATCTACCACGTATTCGTCGGCCGTGTCTCCGGCGGCGTGGACGTCTTCTTGCTGCTCTCCGGCTACTTCTTCCTCGGCTCCCAGCTTCGCTACGTGACGAAGCCGAACGCCACCTTCAACCCCTGGTGGCCCATCTGGCGCACCCTGCGGCGCCTGGTGCCGGCCCTGGCTCTGGTCATCGCGGTGACCTACCTGCTGGTGTATTTCTGGACGCCGCAGCTGATGCGCATCGAGCTGACCCAGCAGATCACCGCCACGATGCTCTACTACCAAAACTGGGAGCTAGCCTCCCAGAACGCTGACTACGCGGCGGCCGCGGCGGACACCTCTCCCCTGCAGCACATGTGGTCGATGTCGGTGCAGGGCCAGTTTTACCTGCTGGGCATCGCCTTCGCGCTGATCCTCGGCGCCGTGATGCGCTGGCGCGGCCAGTCCAGCAAGGTCAACGCCGTGGCGGGCCCGATCCTCATCGTGGTCACCATCGCTTCCTTCGCCTACGCCAGCCGCTTCGGCTTCTTCGGCACCCCGGAAAACTACTACTCCACCTTCTCCCGCGCCTGGGAGCTGACCCTGGGTGCGGTGCTGGCCATCTACGGCCACCGCATCCGCATCCCGCAGCGCCTGTCCGACGTCGTCACCGGCCTGGGTCTGCTACTGCTCATGTTCACTGGCGCGGCCATCGCGGATTCCACCGCCTACCCGGGCCCGCTGTCCCTGATTCCGCTGGGCGGTGCGGTGCTCATCATCATCGGTGGCGGCGGCCGCATCTCCCGCGCGATGGCGTCCAAGCCGGCCCGCTGGCTTGGCGATGTCGCCTATTGCCTCTACCTGTGGCATTGGCCGCTGCTCATCCTGTCCACCTCGGCGCTCGATATGGAGCGCCCGGCCTGGTGGTTGGGCGTCATCATCATCGCTCTGTCCCTCGTGCTTGCCGATGCCACCCACCGCTTCATCGAGGCCCCCTTGCGGCAGCATCGCAAGCGCCCCCTAGCCGACGACATGCCCGTCCACAAGGCCATGGCCACCATGCGGGAGAAGGTCGGCGCGCTGCGCGCCGCCGGCGGCGTGGCGGCGACCGCCTTGGTCGTCGCCCTGCTGTCCGTGCACCCGTGGTTCAAGTCGACCCTCGACAGCGAGGAAGCCGAATACTTGGACCCGGCCCTCTACCCCGGAGTAATGGCGCTGATGGGCCAGGACGTACCGGCCAACCAGCCGGTCAAGCCCGACCCAGTGCGCGTGGGCAGCATGGTCCCGCCGGTGGCCTACCAGCACTGCTTCATCCCGGACACCGCGCCCGGGGATTCCTTCTTCGAGATCGACAAGGACGGCAACCCGTGCATCTTCGGCGATCCGGATTCCGACGTCGAGGTCTACCTGGTGGGCGGCTCCCACGCGGAGCAATACGCCTCCGCCATCGACTCGCTGGGCAAGGAAATGAGCTTCAAGGTCGTGCCGCTGTTACGCCAGGACTGCCCCGTCGAGCTGGGGGACGAGCTCACCGTCACCCCGGAGTGCGCCCAGTGGTCCGAGCTGGCCACCGAGCGCATCCTCGATGCCGACCCCGACCTGGTCATCTCGAATACCACCCGCCCTATGGGCGAACACGGCACCGGCCCCGACGTCGTGCCGGCCGGCTACGAGCGCTTCTGGGAGGTCCTGGCCGACAACGAGATCCCTTTCCTAGGCCTACGCGAGAACCCCTGGGGCTTCGATAAAAACTTCAACCCCATCGAGTTCGATGAATGCTATGTGGCCAATGAGGACGCCATCGGCTGCGGCACGACCCGTGAACAGAACTACCAGCCGGTCGACCCGTCGGCGGCCATCCTGGCCCAGTGGCCGAACATGATCGCCGTGGATACCTCCGACTGGTACTGCGACGCGGACAAGTGCCCGGTCGTCATCGGCAACGTCATGGTCTACCGCGACATGCACCACATCTCGAATGCCTACGCGATGTCCATGAAGCCGCTGCTGGAAGACCTCATCGCGCCCTTCCTGGCCGGCCAGCCCCAGCAGCAAGAAGTTCCGGCCCCGCCCGTCCCGGAGGACGAGGCAGAGCCGGAGCCTGCGGAGGAACTCTACTACTAGTTACTTCTTCTTGCCTTGGCCGAAGTCAAGGTTGTTGAGGTCGATGTTTTCCATGCCCTTGGGCATGCCCGGCATCCCACCCGGCATTCCTGGCATGCCGCCGCCCATCTGGTTCTGCATCTTCTGCAGCTCCTCCATGGAGGGCATACCGCCCGGCATTCCCGGCATCCGACCGGGCGCCCCGGAGCGCTGGCGGCCGCCGCCCTTGCCCTTCTTGCGCTTGCCGTTTTTGCCCTTGCGGCCCTTGGGCTTTTTCTTCGTCGCCGAGCGGGAGCCGCCGCCCATGCCGAACTGGCCGGCCATCTTGGTCATCATCTTCTTTGCCTGCTCGAAGCGTTCAATGAGCTGGTTGATGTCAGAGACCTTCACGCCGGAGCCGTTGGCAATGCGCTTGCGGCGCGAGGCGTTCAAAATCTTCGGGTTTTCGCGCTCAGCCGGGGTCATGCCGCGGATGATGGCCTGGATGCGGTCGAGCTGCTTCTCGTCGACCATATCGGCCATCTCGTTCATCTGCTTGCCGCCCGGCATCATCTTCAACAGGTTGCCGATGGGGCCCATCTTGCGGATCATCAGCAGCTGATCCAGGAAGTCGTTCAGGGTCAGCTCGCCGCTGCCCATCTTGGCCGCGGCCTCCTCGGCCTTCTGCTGGTCGAGGGTGGACTCGGCCTGCTCGATGAGCGAGAGCATATCGCCCATGCCCAGGATGCGGCTGGCCATGCGCTCCGGGTGGAAGACGTCGAAGTCGGCGAGCTTCTCGCCCGTGGAGGCGTACAGGATGGGCTTGCCGGTGACCTCGCGGATGGACAGGGCGGCACCACCGCGGGCGTCGCCGTCCAGCTTGGTCAGCACGACGCCGGTGAAGTCGACGCCGTCGCGGAAGGCCTCGGCGGTCTGGACGGCATCCTGGCCGATCATCGAGTCGATGACGAAGAGGACCTCGTCCGGGTTGACGGCATCGCGGATGTTGCGCGCCTGGGTCATCAGGGTCTCGTCGATGCCCAGTCGGCCGGCGGTATCGATAATCACCACGTCGTGCTGCGCGCGCTGCGCCTCAGCGATGCCGTCGCGCGCCACCTGCACCGGGTCCCCGTGGGAGGTGCCCATCTCGTGGTCGTGGGAGTCCAGGGATGTGCCCGGATCCGGGGCGAAGGTCTTCACGCCGGCGCGCTCGCCGACGATCTGCAGCTGCTGGACCGCGCCCGGGCGCTGGAGGTCGCAGGCCACCAGCATGGGAGTGTGACCGTCCTTTTCCAGGTGCTTGGCCAGCTTGCCGGCCAGGGTGGTCTTACCGGCACCCTGCAGACCGGCGAGCATGATGACCGTCGGCGGGTTCTTCGCCAGGTTCAACCGGCGAGTCTCGCCGCCCAGGATCTCAACCAGCTCTTCGTTGACGATCTTGATGACCTGCTGGGCCGGGTTGAGTGCCTCGGAGACTTCCGCTCCGGCCGCGCGCGCCTTGATTCGCTTGATGAACCCGCGGACTACTGTCAGGGAGACGTCCGCCTCCAGCAGCGCGAGGCGAATTTCGCGCGCGGTGGCGTTGATGTCTGCCTCGGTCAGCTTGCCTTTGCCACGCAGCCCTTTAAGGGCTGATTGCAAGCGATCGGACAATGACTCAAACACGTTTCTTGGCTCTCCATTATCTAGGGGTTATCTATTAACTCCCCCAGCTTAGTCGCTAGACAGGGCCGCGGTCACATTCGCAACCACCGCGGCGCGGCTCAGACCCGTAGAGGGGTTACCGCGCAGGCAGATGGTCACGATCATCGTCGCGCCCAGCGCCGCGTGCTCCACCCACTCGATCTCCGGCAGCTGGGCGATCAGCGTGCCCAGCGCCGCCCGCCGCTCGACGGTGCGCACCTCCAGCAGCCCTTCGGCGTTGAACATCGCCGTCGTGTGCCCGCCGGCGACCTGGGGCAGGCGCGAGTGCACGCCCGACTTGTAGGCCTGCAGGAAGCGGTCGACATCGCTGGCGTCCTCCCAGGACTCCTGCACCGTGCGCGCGGAAAACTCCGCCGCCAACGCCCCGCCCGTGTACTCCATGCGCGAGCTCACCACGGTCCAGCCGAGCGCCGCCAGCAGGGCCAGAACCTCGACTATGCTTGCCTGGTCCGCGTGCAACGAGACCGTCAGCAGCTGGTTGTCGCTATCGCGGGTCACCTTCAGCTCGCTGGGCGCCGGTACGCGCGGGCGCACGTGGGGCTGCGGCACCAGGGCCTGCAGAGCGCGGCGGCACAGCTGCCCCGCGGCGGCCTCCAACCGGTTATTCCAGACCCCGGGGCCGGTGGACTCGGCATCGGCGCGCGTGAGCACGGACAGCAGGGAGACGGTGAGCTGGTCGTAGTGGCAGGCGGTCAGGAGGCTATCGCGGGCCGCATCCGAAGCCGGGTCCATCGTGCGGGCCAGCCGCGACAAGGTGGTGTGCTCCGCGACCAGGGTCTGCGCCCGCGACCTATCGGCCAGGTTGAGCCGCAAGCGCGCGGCCATCCGCGTCACCATTTCCGCCCCGACCAGCGCGTGCGGGCGGTCGTAGCCCTTGCCGATGTCGTGGAACAGCGCCGCGAGCAGCAGGATGTCCGGGCGGGCCACGCTGGTGCGTTGTTCGGCGCAGCGCGCCACCGTCGCCAGGCTGTGGTAGTCGATGCTGTGCGTGTGCACCCGCTCGCGCGGCATCAGCCCCCGGATATGCGCCCACTCGGGCACGATCTTCTCCCAGAGCCCGTGGGCATCCATCTCCCGGATGACCCGCGGAGTATTCGCCGGCGAGGACAGCAGGGCGAAAAAGTCGTCGGTGGTGGCGGCGGTGAAGCGCTCCGGCAGGGCAGGCAGCTCGCGCAGCGTGTGCCACACGCCGGCGGCGACCGGGCGCCCCGTGCGGGCCGCGGCCGCCCCGACGCGCAAAACTAGGGCGGGGTCCTCCAGGTTGGGGTGGCGCGGCAGCGTGATATAGCCGCCGTTGTCGATAACATCCAGGTCCAGCGGCCGCCGCGGCGAGAGCGCTCCCCGCTTGCCCACCAACCCCCGGGCCGTAGCGAGGCCGCGTTCCACCGCGCGGTCAACGCGCGTGGCGGTATCCACCAAGGCCGCGGACAGTTCGTAGCGGTCCGCATACCCCAGCTCCGCGGCTACCGATGCCGCGAACTCCGGATCCAGCACATCGCGGCGCCGGCGCGCGTGCTCGTGCAGCAGGGTGCGCACGTCGAGCAGCAGGCGGGTCTCGGCGCTAAGGTCGGGCGCGTCGCACAGGTTGCCCAGCGCGAGCGCGCGCAAGAGCTGGATATCGCGCAGGCCCCCGCGGCCGTTTTTCACGTCCGGCTTCGTCATCGTCGCCACGGAGCCGGAGCGGTGCCAGCGGCGGATGGCCAGATCCAAGAAGGCGTCGAAGTTGCGCTGGAGCTGGCGCCGCCAGGAGGAATAGAGGCGGGCGCGGGCGGCATCGACAAGCATTTTGGGGCCGGAAACATGGGTAAGTTCCAGCTGGGACAGGCCGGCGGCGGTATCCCGGGCGGCGATTTCGCCGCACTCGCGCGGGGTGCGCACCGCGAAATCCAGGTGGTAGCCGGCGTCCCAGACAGGGTTCCAGAGGTCGGTGGTATACGGGATGGGGGCATCGTCCGGGCACAGCAGCATCAGGTCCAGGTCCGAGCGCCGGGTCATCTCCCGGCGGGCGAAAGAGCCCGTGGCCGCCAGCGCGCAGCCCGGCGGGACGGGCAGGCTGCGCAGGAGCTCGACCGCGCGCTGATAGGCGTTGTCCCGCAGTTCTAGAGGGCGGATTCTCCCCGCTCCCCCGTGCGCACGCGGACGACTTCTTCGACCGGGCTGACCCAGATTTTGCCGTCGCCGATCTTGCCGGTGTAGGCGGCGTCGACGACGGCGTCGATGGCTTCGGCGGCGGCATCCTCAGCCACGACCATCTCGAGCTTGACCTTCGGCACGAAGTCCGTGGCGTATTCCGCGCCGCGGTAGACCTCGCTGTGGCCGCGCTGGCGGCCGAAACCCTGCACCTCGGTCACGGTGAGGCCATGAACCTCCAGCTGGCTCAGGGCCTCGCGGATTTCCGGCAGGGTAAACGGCTTCACGATGGCAGTCACGAGTTTCATGGATAAAAACCTTCCTGTGCTCTACTGCTGCTTCTGATGCTTCTGCTGCTGTTGGATGCGGAGGGAGTGCTTGACGTCGGTGACGGTCACGCCGTAAATCGAGCGACCCATGTAGTAGGAGCCGATGGCGCCGATGATCCACACGCCGAAGCACGCGGCGAGCGCCTTGACAAGCGACATGACGTCGAAGCCCTCCGTGGAAAAGTCCACCACCAGTTTAGCCACGAGTAGCAGCGGAACGGCCAGACAGATGGTCGGGCCCAGCAGGTTCACCCGTGTGAGCGCGTCCGGGGCGCGCCAGACCGCGACGGTGGTGGCCAGAACCAGCACCGTGGCGACGATGATGAGCACGGAGGCCACAATTTCGTAGATAGCCATGGGTTTAGCGCCTTCCCTTCGAGATGATGCGGGCCATCGATAGCGTCGGCAGCACGCCGCCGGCGATGGAGGCCAGCAGCGCGATGTCGTAGGCGATGGACGAGTAGACGATGGTCGAGCGGGCTAGGAAGATAGCGAGCATGCCGTAGAAGATGAGGTCGGCGACCACCGCGCGGGTGAGCTCGTCGCGCGTGCGCAGGGTCAGCACCAGCGCGGCGAAAACGCACAGGCCCATGATGAACACGCAGGCGGCAACCAACCAGTCGAAAGCGGTAAAAGCGGATACGTCAAACATTTAAACGTCCTTGCCTTTCTGCTGGCGGCGCCAGCTGCGGGTGGCCAGGGACTCGTCCTCGGAGATGGGCTGGTCCTCCGTCTCCGCCAGCTCCGGCGCGCGCAGGTAGCGGCCCACGGACTCGAGCGGGTACTCGTAGAACGCCGGGTCGGCCTCGGTGGCGCTCCCCTGCCCGGGCACGCCGTAGTCGAGTTCCTTGACGTGCGGGGCCAGACGCTCTTCCATCTCGGCGATACCGGCCAGGACCTCCGCGGGGTCATCGCCAAGGACGGCCTGGACCATGACGATGCGCGGCAGGCCCTCCCGCGGGGGTTCGCGCAGGCCGAGCGACAGGGTGCCCGGCGTGGCGGTGATCGAGGAGGTCAGCCAGAACACCTCCCAGCCGCTGGTTACGCGCAGCGGGTAGCGGACGATGACCGGGTGGTAGCCCGTGTCGGCCTTGAATGAGCAGGCCGCGAGCTGGAAACCGGAAACGAAGATCTCCTTAATGAACCAGAGGATATACGTTACGACGTGCATTTATGCTCCTCCCTCCAGGACGGACGGGTTAGGCAGCGCGACGGCATCATCGCCCAGCACCGCGTGGATGTAGCTGCCGGTATCCAGCAGGTCGCCCGCGGCCGCCATGGTGAAGTCGATGACGGGGCCGGCCAGGATGAACATCGTCAGCGAGCCCAGGATGAGCGCGGCCGACGGAGCCATGAGCTTCTTGCGGATGACCAGCTCATCAGGGACCTCGTCTTGGGAGAGCTGGCGGCCCCAGAAGACCTTGCGCCACACTCGCAGCATGGCCAGGAAGGCCGCGAAGGACGCCACCACGATGGCCGTGATCGCGGCCCAGGCCCAACCGTTGCCATTGCGGGCGATTTCCACGACCAGCATGACCTTGCCCCACATGCCCGAAAACGGCGGGAAGCCGACCACGGAGAAGGCGCCGGCGGCAAAGATCCAGGCGATGATGGGGTCTCTGCGGGCCAGGCCGGAAAGCTTGTTGACCCGGCCGGTGCCGTAGGTCTCCTCGATGGCGCCGGAGGCCAGGATGAGCGAGCCGACCGTAATCATGTGGTGGATGGTGTACAGGATGCCGGCGGCCAGCGCGCGCTGCCCATCGGCCGCGGTAAACGCCAGCATGATGAGGATAAACGGCATGCCATTGAGCATCTGGTAGCCAAGCACGCGGCGGATGGTGGCCTCGGCTAGGCCGCCGAAAGAGCCGACGGCCATCGACAGGATCATCACCACGACGATAAGCGCGCCCCAGCGCTCGTCCAGGTCAAAGAGGTGGACGTAGAGGCGGTAGAGCATGTAGACCGCCACCTTGGTGTGGAGGCTGGAGAACAAGCCCATCACCGCGGCGGAGGTGCCCGGGTAGGTGCGCGGCAGCCAGGTGTGGACCGGGAAGATACCGGCCTTGGCCGAAATCGCGATGATGATCAGCCCGGCGGCCACCGTGGCGGGACCGTTGCCGGCCGCCACGCCGTTGAGGGCGGCGATGTTCACGGAACCGGTCACGGAGTACATGTAGCCCACACCCACCACCAACAGCGTGGAGGCGAACAGGTTCACCAGCACGAAGGCGCGACCCGAGGCCAGGCGGGCCCAGGTGCCGGACATGGTGATGAGCCCGTAGGAGGGCAGCAACATGACCTCGATGAACACGAAGAAGTTGAACAGGTCGGCGGTGATCAGCGCGCCGGCCACGCCCGTGAGCAGGATGAGCGTCAGCGACGGGTAGTAGCGCGACTTGGTCTCCCCGCCGGCGATGGCGAACCAGTTCGCGCCGAAGGAGACGATCATTGCGGTGGTCAGCATGATCGCGGAGAAGGAATCCCCCACGAACGGGATGGCCACGTTGCCCGGGTACATGCCCACGTTGTGGGCCACCGGGCCGTTGTTAACGGTGTAGGCCAGCAGCCCCAGGCCGGCGAAGATACCGACGGCGGGCACCACCAGCATGATGGCGTCGCGGACCGGGCGCCAGGGCGCCAGCAGCGCGAAGGCCGCCGCGATGAGCGGTACTGCCGGAAACAGCGGCAGCATTTGGCTTACTAGGTCGTACATAGGTGCCTAGCCCTCCTTCGCGGTGCGGTCGGCGGCAGCTTGCTGGGTCTCGTAGACGTCCTCGTAGGCGTCGCGCGCGTGTTGGATGCGGCGCACCGCCTCGTCGGAGCGCTGCCGGATGTCCTGGTTGTGCACGTCGCGCCCCAGGGTCGAGAACGGGTGGTCGACGGTGTTGTCGTCGACGGGGTCGGCGGCATCGGTGTCGTCGTTGGGGCCCATGGCGGCCAGGGTGAGCAGGATGGTCGCGGTCGCCATGGAGATGACCACGGCGGTCAGGACGAAGGCCTGCGGCAGCGGGTCGGCCATCTGCTCCGGCGGGGTCTGAGACGGGAAGGTCTCCCCGCGGAAGGAGTAGACACCGGTGGCCAGCAGCGTCAGGTTAGCGCCGTGGCCGAAGCACATCATACCGAGCACGATCCGCACAAGGCCGCGCTGCTGGATGAGGTAGACGGCCCCACCGATCAAGATGGCGATGGTCAAAGCCAGAATCATTTTACTTCTCCCCCTTCTTGCGGGCGCCGCGCCGCGAGCGGGTAAGCACCGACTTCGGCGATTGCGCCGGGTTGATTGGGTCGGGGTACGGGTCGTCGATGTCGTCCATCGTGGCCTGCGGGGTGTTGGTGAGCACCGAGCCGTCGTCGTGGACCCACGGCAGGTACTCGCGCTCGGTACCCGGTCGCAGGTAGCCGCCCAGGGCGTTGATGGCCATCGTCAGCATGCCCAGCACGGCCAGGTAGATGCCCAGGTCGAAGATCAGCGAGGTGGTCCAGTGCTGGCCCAGGGCCTCGCCGTGGATGGCCACCAGGAAGCCGCTCGGATCGGCCAGGTAGCCGATGAAGCCGGCCAGCAGCGCGATGATGATGCCAATACCGGTCAGGCGGATGGGCGCCATCTGGCCGAAGACGATCTCGTCGCGGCCGCGCGAGAGGTAGGTCAGGCCGATGGCGGCACCCATGATGAGGGCGGCCGGGAAGCCGCCGCCGGAGACGTTGTGGCCGCGGAAGAAGACGATGACGGACATGATGACGAGGATCGGCACCACGATCTGCAGGGCCTTGCGCATCGGCACGGAGTTCAGCTGCGACTGCCCGAACGGAGCCGGGCGGGTACCCGGCGAGAACGGGAAGCGCGGCAGCGTGGAGGTCAACGCGGCGATAACCACGGCGGCCATGCCCAGCACGGACAGCTCGCCCAGCGTATCCAGGGCACGGAACTCGACGATGATGGTGGCCACGACGTTGTCGCCGCCGGTGATGTCCGGCGCGTTGTTCAGGTACCACTCAGCCAGGTCGGAGCGCTCGCGGCGGCCTATGAGCGTCCACACGCCGAGGAAGGCGGTGATACCGGCCAGCACGGCTACGATCACGGAGCTGTAGCGGCGGCGCGGGTTGCGCACGGGCTCGAACTTCTCCGGCAGGTAGCGCAGCACCATCATCATCACGATGACGGACAGGGCCTCCACCGTGAACTGGGTCAGGGCGACGTCCGGGGCACCCAGCAGGAACATCTGCAGGGTGACACCGACGCCGACCGCGCCGACCATGACCGCGCCGGTCAGGCGGTTCTGGGTGCGCACCAGGCCGAACATCGATAGCACGATGATGCCCAGCGGCAGCAGGTCCCACGGGTTGTCCAGGCCGTCGACGCGCGGCGCCAAGGCTTCGCCGTCGATGCCCTCGCTGCCGAACAGCGTCGCCGCCGCCAGCAGGACTACCAGCAATACGATGGGCAGCAGGTGGCGCGACGGGTTGTGGGTGGCGGCCAGGGAAGCAAAGACGCGGCCGATGCCCTCGCTGAGCTTGTGCACTCCGTGCAGGAGCTGGTTGCCGTTGGTCGGCAGCAGTTCCCGCGACTCCAGGGCAGACCACAGCGGGCGGCGCACGGCTAGGCCGGCGATGCCGAGCACCAGCACCACCACGGAAATGACCAGCGGCACGTTGATGCCGTGCCACAGCGCCAGGTGGCTGTGGTGTTCCATGCCGACGGCGGCGGCGATGTTGTCCAAGGGGGCATCGAAAAGCCCGAGGACGAAGACCAGCGGCACGGACATGGTTCCGGGCAGGGCGGCCGGCAGCCAGAGGGAAACTGGGGCTTCGTGGACGCCGGACATGTCCTTGTCGCCGTCGATGAAGGCACCGAAGACGAGCTTCGCCGAGTAGGTAAACGTCAGCAGCGCGCCGATGCCGGCGGCGATCAGCAGGACCACTACCCCGGCGCCCCCGATGGGCGCGTCCTGGAACGCGGTCAGCATGCCCTCCTTGGACACGAAGCCCAGAAGCGGCGGGACCGCGGCCATGGAGGCCGCGCCGATGACCACGGAGACGAAGGTGAACGGCATCTTGTTCCACAGCTTGTCCAGGTCCTTGATGTTGCGGGACCCGGCCTCGTGGTCGATGACGCCGATGAGCATGAACAGCGAGGACTTAAACAACGCGTGCGCCAGGGTGTGGACGACGGCGGCGGCGATGGCAAACGGGGTGCCCACGCCGATGGTCGCCACGATCCAGCCCAGGTGCGAAACTGTCGAATAAGCGGTCAGCTTCTTAAGGTCGGTCTTCTGGACGGCAAAGAGCGCGGACATGACGGCCGTGCCCATGCCGACGACGATCAGCAGCCAGTTCCAGACCGCGACGTCGTGGAAGACCGTCGAGAAACGGATAAGCAGGTAGATGCCCGCCTTGACCACGGCGGCGGCGTGCAGGAACGCGGAGACCGGCGTGGCGGCCGCCATAGCCTCGGGCAGCCAGAAGTGGAACGGGAACTGCGCGGCCTTGGTGAAGGCGGACACGGCGATGAGCACCGCGACCCCGACAGTCAGCGCCTGGTCCTCGGTCCAGACCGAGGAGGTCAGGATGGCGTGCAGGTTGGTCGATCCCACGGCGGTGGCGGCGATGGCCACGGCCGTCAGCAGCGTCAGGCCGCCGATAAAGGTCAGCACGAGGGTGCGCTGTGAGCCCGGTTCACCGGTGGCGCCGGAGCGCGCGATCAGCATGAACGAGGCCAGCGAGACCAGCTCCCAGGCCATGAACAGGACGATCACGTCGTCGGCCAGCACGAGCAGGAGCACCGACATAGTAAAGGCAGTCATCAGCGTGTAGAAGCTGACGTTGCCTTGGTGCTTGGGAAGGTACGCGGCGGAATAGACGAGGACGACAGCCCCGATTACAAGCGCCAGCAGCGCGAAGAACGCGCCGAGCGCATCCGCGCGCAACGAGACCCCAGCGTCCACCCCGGGCGCGAGGAAGTCCGCGACCCAGGTCAGCTGGTACTCGATGCCATTCCCACTGGAAATCGCGGGAATTTCTCGGAGGATCAGTCCCGCCGCCACGACGAAGATGGCCGCCAGCGGCCATCCTGCTTTTCGATCAAGTACCTTGACCGCGACGGGCGAGCACACCACTGCCAGCGCCGCGAGAAGGACAACATATAAAAGCGTCACAGGTTTAAAGCCTTAACACGATGGACGGTAATGGACAGGTATGGAGTTTGCTGAAAATAGCATCAATACAGCCTCCCCAGATTAGCACTGTGGTTAATCCAGATCACGTCACTGCCCGTGCTCATTGCCGATCACTAAGGCCCCTAGCTGTCCGTTGCAGCCGGGGCCTAAGGTGAATAGAAAGGCAGGTCGTTTAGCTGCCCAACAGGGCGTCGACGAAGCTTTCGACCTCGAAGGGCGCGAGGTCGTCCGCGCCCTCGCCCAGTCCGACGAGCTTGACCGGCACGCCGAGTTCTTCCTGCACCTGGAAGACGATGCCGCCCTTGGCGGTGCCGTCCAGCTTGGTCAGCACCACGCCGGTGATGTCCACGACCTCGCGGAAGATGCGCGCCTGGACCAGGCCGTTCTGGCCGACGGTGGCGTCGATGACCAGCAGAACCTCGTCGACCTGCGACTTCTTTTCCACCACGCGCTTGACCTTGCCCAGCTGGTCCATCAGGTCGGTGGAGGTGTGCAGGCGGCCGGCGGTGTCGACCAGGACAACGTCGACTTGGTTTTCGACGCCGGCGGCGACGGCATCGAAAGCCACCGATGCCGGGTCCGCGCCTTCCTTGCCGCGCACGGTCTCCGCACCCACGCGCTTGCCCCAGGTCTCGAGCTGGTCCGCGGCCGCGGCGCGGAAGGTATCCGCCGCGCCCAGCAGGACCTTCTTGCCCAGGGAGACCAGCACGCGGGCCAGCTTGCCGGTGGTCGTGGTCTTGCCGGTGCCGTTGACGCCGACGACCATGACGACGGCCGGCTTGCCGTCGTGCGGCATGGCCTTAATGGAGCGGTCCATCTCCACGTGGCCGGCCTCGATGAGCGCCTCGCGCAGCATGGCGCGGGCCTCGTCCTCGCTGCTGACACCGCGCTCGGCGATCTTCTCGCGCAGCGATTCCGTGACCTTCAGCGTCGACTTCGTGCCCAGATCCGCCATGATGAGGGTGTCTTCGATTTCCTCCCAGGCGTCATCATCCAGGTCGCCGGCGGACAGAATGCCCATCAGCCCCTGGCCGATGGCGTTCTGGGAGCGCGACAGGCGCCCGCGCATCCGGCCCAGGCGGCCGACGGCCGGGGCGATCTCCTCGCGTGGTTCCGCCGCTGCGGGCTCAGTCTCCGTTTCCGGCTGCGGCTGCTCAACTTCTTCTGCGGCCGGTGCCGGCTCCGGCACCGGGGTCTCCTCGAGGGCGCGCTCCGCGGAGCTGGTCTGCGCGTCGGCGGCACCTGCGGCTTCCTCGGCCTCCGCGGTGGAGGTCTCATCCTGGGCGGGCTGGTCCGCGGCCTCCGGCTGGGCCGACTCAGCCTGCTCAGCGGGTTCGACCGGCTCGGCCTGGACCGCATCCGCGGTCGGCGTGGCCGGGGCGATCTTCTCCCCTGCCTCGGTCGGCTCGGCCTTCGGAGCCTTCTCGGTCTTTTCAGCCTTCCCGGCCTTCTCAGCCTTCAGAGCTTGCGGCGCCTTGTCAGCCGGCGCGGCGGCCTCGGCGCGGTCGGCCTCGGAGGTGAGCGGGGCATCGGCGAGCTCGTCGGATTTGGCGCGGGCTACGGCCGCGGCGGCGATGTCCTCGATGCTCTCGGTCCGCTCGGTGTCTTCGTTGGCAGCCTTCTCGCTGCCAGACTGGGCGGGCTCGGCCTTAGTGGACTCGGACTGCGCGGAGTCGGCCGGGGTGGCCGGCGCCGACTGCTCGGCCTTGGCCGGCTCGTCGTGGGCACTGGCGAAGACCCCGGGCATGCCGGCGGCGTTTGCGTTGCCGGCGGCGTTCGGATTGCCGGCCGGCTGCTTTTCGGGCTCGCTGCCGGCGGCGAAGTTAAAGCCGGACTTGGCCTGGTAGTTTCCGGATTTTTCCTGCTGGGTCAGTTCCTTCGGCTCGGCGTCTTCCTGGTTGAAGGACACCTTCTTGCTCTCGCCGCGGCGCTTGCCTACTAAGACCACCGCCACTAGGGCGACGACGATAAGGACGACGACAGCAATGCCAATCCATAGCGCTAAGTTAGATTCCATGCCTTCCATAGTGCCAGCAAACGGCCGCGCTAGTGAGGTGGGCCCGGGGTTTAACGCCGGGAGGAGGCATCGACGCCGAGGCGGGCGGCATCGTCAGCAGCCTGCTCGGTGCCCGGAGCCGTGCCGGCGGGGTTCATGCGCTGCGAGATGACCCGGGTGATACCGTCGCCACGCATGGTCACGCCGTAGAGCACGTTGGCCACGTCCATCGTCGGCTTCTGGTGGGTGATCACGATGAGCTGCGAGTCGTTGCGCAGCTCCTCGAACAGGGCGATGAGCCGGCGCAGGTTGACGTCGTCGAGGGCGGCCTCGACCTCGTCCATAACGTAGAAGGGCGAGGGCCGGGCGCGGAAGATGGCGACCAGCATCGCCAGGGCGGTCAGGGACTTCTCCCCGCCGGAAAGCAAGGACAGGCGCTTGACCTTCTTACCCGGCGGGCGAGCCTCGACCTCGATGCCGGTGGTCAGCATGGAATCCGGCTCGGTCAACACTAGGCGCCCCTCCCCGCCCGGGAAGAGCGTCGAAAAGACCTTGGGGAATTCCGCCTCCACGTCGCGCCAGGCGTCGGTGAACAGCTGCAGGATGCGCGCGTCGACGTCCTCGATGACCCCTTCCAGGTCGCGGCGGGCCTGGATGACGTCGTCGAGCTGCGTGGACAGGTAGCGGTAGCGCTCCTCCAGCGCGCGGTACTCCTCCAGTGCCAGCGGGTTGACCTTACCCAGCGAGTTCAAGTCCTTCTCCGCCTGCTTGAGGCGTTTCTTCTCCGCGGCCTGGTCGAAATCCGGGCCCGGGGTGTAGTCGCGAAGCAGATCGGCAATCGAGATGCCGAGCTGCTCGGTGACCTTCGCCTCGGCCTCGTCGACGCGGACCTGCGCCTGGGTCTGGGCGACCTCCGCGTCGTGGGCCTGCTGGGTGAGCCTTTCGGCCTGCTGCCGGGCCGAGGAGACGGCCTGCTTGGCCGAGGCCAGCCGGGCGTTGAGCGCGTTGCGCTGATTGACCAGCTCGTCGCGGCGCTCAGTGGCGCGGTCGAGGGCATCGGCGGCGCGGGCCGACAGGTCTTCGGCGTGGCGTTGCACGGCGGCGGCCAGACGGGCCTGGGCGCGGCGGCGGGCCTGGGCGTTGTCGTGGCGCTGCTTGGCCAGGCGCTCGTTTTCGGCCTGCCGGCGCAGGTTGTCAGCCTTGCCGGCGGCCTGGGAGACCTTCTCCTGGGCCGAACGGGCCGCGTACTGGGCCTCCACCTGGCGGTTTTTGGCCTGCTCCAGGGCGGCCGATGCCGCATCGCGCGCCGCGGAGTCCGGCTCCTCGGTGGCCTCGTCGTCGTCGACGCGGCTGAGCCGGTCACGGGTCTGCTCCAGTTCCTCCCGGGCCTTATCGAGCTGGACATCCAGCTCGGTCGCGCGGACGGCGGCCTTTTCATGTTCCTTGGTATTGGCCTCGACCTGCTGGAGCAGGCGCTGGTGATCGCGCTGCCAGGCCGCTATCTGGGCGTCGTGTTCCTGCAGGGCCGCGGTCGCCGAGGCCGCCGCGACGCGCGCCTCCTCGGCCGCCTGCTTGGCGCCCTCCAGGGTGCCCGAGAGCTCCTCGGCGGCGGTCTGGGCTGCCTCGAGGCGCTGGCGCGCCTGGGCGATCTGGGCGCTGACCTCCACGGTCGAGGAGGCGCCGGTGCCGGCCTGCAGCCAGCCTTCGCCGCAGAGCACGCCGTCCGGGGTCACGGCCCGCAGGCGCGGGTCGGCGGTGACAAGCTCCCGGGCGGCATCCACCGTGGGGGCGAGCACGACGTCGGCGAGCAGGCGGTTCAGGCCGGCGCTGACGGCGGGGTCGACCTCGACTTCGTCGAGCAACCAGCTGGTCCCGGCGGGCAGCTCGGCTTGCAGGCGCCAGCCGGAACTGGCCGGGGCATCGGTATCTACCACGGCGGTGCGGGCGGCGCCTATGAGCTTGTCCAGAACGTCGCTGTCGACCTGGCCAGCCTGGGCCTCGGCAAAGGCACCTAGCGCCGCGGCCAGGGCGGAGTCGTATTTCGTGGTGACGTGGTCGGCCAACGGGGAAAAGGCCGCGCCGAGCTCGATGGCCGGCGGGGCGGTCTGCGCGAGGGTGTCGATTTGGGCGCGCAGCGTGTAGACCTCGCGGTCGCGGTCGCGCTGTTCGTCGCGCAGTTGCTCGAGGCGCTTGTCGGCGGCGTCGGACTCGCTGGCGGCGCGCACGTGGGCCTCGTCCAAAGGCTCACGCTCGGCCTGCAGGGCAGTGAGTTTATCGCCGACGTCGTCGGCCTCGCGGCGGGCCTGGCTCACGCGTTCCCGGGTGGACTCGCACGTGGCTTCCTGGCGGGCGAGCTCGGCTTCGGCCTGTTCCACGCGGCTGGTCTGGGATTCTTCCTGCGCGACTAGGCGCACCACGCCTTCGCGGCGGTCCGCCAAGGCGCGGACCTGGGCGCGGTGCTCCTTTTCCTCCGCGGCGTATTCCTCCTGGCAGGCGGCGACTTCCTCCTTGGCCTCTTCGAAGGCCTCGGCGGCGGCCTCGGCGCTGGCCAGCAGCATCTCGTAGTCTTCGTCCGCCTGGCGGGCGCGCGCCTCCAGCTCTTCGGGGTCTTGGCCCTGGTAGGCGGTGGCCTCGCCGGAGGTGCGGGCGCGTTCGGCAGCAATGCGCAGGGTCGCCGCGATGCGCTCGCTCAGGTTGGACAGGTCGAACCAGAGCTGCTGGGCCGCCTCCGCTGCGGGGGCGACCTCTTCCAGCTCGGTCTCGAGGTCGAGCTGGGCGCCGGTGGTCTCCTCCAGCGCAGCCTGGGACGTGGCCAGGGACTCGGAAACGCGCTGGGTGGCCGCGCGGGCATCGTCGAGCTGGCCGCGCAGGGAAACGATCCGGGCTCCGGCCAGCCTCAGGCGGGCGTCGCGCAGGTCTGCCTGGACGGTGGCGGCGCGCTGGGCAGCCTCGGCCTGGCGGGCAAGCGGCTTGAGCTGCTTGCCCAACTCCTCGGTCAGGTCGGTCAGCCGGTCGAGGTTAGCCTGCATGCCGTTGAGCTTGCGCTGGGCTTTCTCGCGGCGGCGGCGGTGCTTGAGGACGCCGGCCGCTTCCTCAATATAGGAACGCCGCTCCTCCGGCCGGGACTCGAGGATCTCCGCGAGCTTGCCCTGGCCGACGATGATGTGCATTTCGCGGCCGATACCGGAGTCCGAGAGCAACTCCTGGATGTCCATGAGCCGCGCCTTGGAACCATTAATTTCATACTCGCTGGCACCGTCGCGGAACATGCGGCGGGTCACGGAGACCTCGCGGTAGTCGATGGGCAGCGCCCCGTCGGAGTTGTCGATGGCCAGGGTGACCTCGGCGCGGCCGAGCGGCTTCTTGTCCCCGGCGCCGGCGAAGATGACGTCCTGCATCTTGCCGCCGCGCAGCGTCTTGGCGCTGCCCTCCCCCATCACCCACGCGAGGGCGTCTACCACGTTGGATTTACCCGAGCCGTTCGGGCCCACCACGGCGCAGATCCCCGGCTCGAATTTGAGCGTCGTCGCCGAGGCAAAGGACTTAAACCCTTTGAGCGTGAGTGATTTCAGGTGCATTGGACAAAGTCTAACAACTTATTCTGCCCTGGCCGCGCACCAGACGCCGCTAACCACGGCGGATGACGGCGTTTGGGTATAAGCGCAACCCATACCAAACGGCATTAACATACCGGGTAACATTTTGCTGAACTAAGTTAAAATTTCCCGTAAACATGCTCTAGGATTAAATCTTGAGCCTTAGTTCAACTTCCCCGGTCGAACCCCTCCCCAAGAAAGCTGAGTTAAAAACAAGGTGACCACTCCTCAGGCCCGGGCCTTGCGCGCTCACAACGAGCGCAGCAAGCAAGAGACTCGTCGGGCAGTTTTCCAGGCCGTCAAAGTCCTCGCTAAGGACAAGCTCTTTGCCGATATCACGGCCTCCGAGATCATCCGGACCGCGAAGATCTCGCGGTCCTCGTTCTACCGTCACTTCCCCACCAAAGACTCAGTAGTGGAACAGTTCATCCACCGCGTCTTCGACGAAATCGGCACCACCCCCTCGGCGCGCGATTCCCTGCGCAGCTACTGGGCCGCGGTTCTGGACAAGACCTGGCAGTACCGCGAGGAGTTGACCCTGGCCATTTCCGCCGGCGCGCACTACCGCATCCTGGAAGAGCTCAACAAAAACCTCGCGGAATTCGACGACACCATCGCCGGCGTGACTTGGAACGGGCTGCTGTTCAACATCATCATGTGCTGGGCGGATAACGATTTCTCCATGCCCAAAGAGGAGCTTTTGGAGCGCGCCGTCGAGGTCACCCGCTCCCTGCCCGAGCCGCCGAACCTGGTCTCCACCACGATCCGCCCACCGCGCTAACAGCCGCTGACTACTGCTCGCCCCCCCTGGCGGGCGCCAAGGCGCTGGGCTTTTAGCGCTCGATAAACCCTTCCTCGCCCCGCGAGTCGGAATACTGTTCCACGACAGTATCCACCCGGCCGGGGCGAGACGTCGTTGAGGGCTCTTCCCGCAGCAGCTCGAGCAGCCGCGCGCAGTCTTCTTCCGGCCCCTCCGCGACGACCTGCACGCGCCCGTCCCGCAGGTTGGTCGCGTGCCCGGACAGCCCGAGCTCCAGCGCCCGCGAGCGGGTCCACCACCGAAACCCCACCCCTTGGACGTGGCCGTGGACAAAGGCGGTCATGCGCTTGGTCATTCGTGCTGTCACCTATTTTCTGTTGCGTGCGGCGGGCTAGGACTTGTCCGGGGTGGCGTCGTCGCGCAGGATCTGGCGGTCCTCCACGCTGCGGCGGGTGACCGGGTCGGTGCCGTCCCAGCATTCGACGTTGTTGACCTCGGGCAGCATGTCCCGGTGGAAGACCGGGTCCACGCCCTTGCGGCGCTGCTCGTTGTAGTTCTTGAGCAGCTTGATGGCCACGCCGCTCAGCGGGACGATGGCGATGATGTTGAGCACGACCATGGTACCGGCGCCGGTATCGGCCAGCGAAAAGACCAGTGGCAGCGTGCCCACCGCACCGAACCAGACGAAGAACAGCACCACCAGGCGGAAGACCACCAACACGACCTTGGAGCGCGACAGGTACTCGACGTTGGCCTCGGCCAAGTAGTAGTTGCCCAGGATGGAGGAGAACGCCAGGAAGAACAGGATGAAGGTCACGAAGTGGATGCCCCAGTCACCCACCTCGGACGACAGTGCGGTCTGCGTCAGGGACACGCCCTCGGCTTCCTCGCCGTAGTTGACCTCGGAGCCCAGCAGGATGATGAACGCGGTGATGGTACACACGACCAGGGTGTCGAAGTAGACGCCCAGGGTCTGCACCAGGCCCTGCTTGACCGGGTGGGAGACGGTGGCGGTCGCCGCGGCGTTCGGGGCCGAGCCCTCGCCCGCCTCGTTGGAGAACAGGCCACGCTGGATGCCCTGCATCATCGCGGTACCCAGGGCGGCGCCGGCGATCTCCTTGAAGCCGAGCGCGTGGCCGATGATGGCCTCGAACATGGCCGGGACGGCATCGAGGTTGGTGACCACAACGAACAGGCCCACGATGAGGTAGGCACCGGCCATGAACGGCACGATGAGCTGGGTCATGTTGGCGATGCGCTGGACGCCGCCGAAGATGATAAGCCCGGAAATCGCCGCGATGATAACGCCCACGATGGCCTTGAAGGCGAAGCTGTCGTTGCCCATCGAGGTCGACAGGGAATCCGCGATGGCGTTGGTCTGGAAGGCGTTGTAGACAAAGCCGAAGGTAAAGGCGATGGCGATGGAGAAGATAACGCCCAGCGGGCCCCAGCCCAGGCCGCGCTTCATGTAGTAGGCCGGGCCGCCGCGGTAGGCGTCGCCGTCGCGGACCTTCCACAGCTGGGCCAGCGTGGACTCGATGAAGGCGGTCGCGCCGCCCAGAATGGCGATGATCCACATCCAGAACACCGAGCCCGGACCACCCAGGGAGATGGCGACGGCCACGCCGGCGATATTGCCGGTGCCGACGCGAGAGGCGGCCGAGATGGTAAACGCCTTGAAGGCGGAGATGCCGCCGTAGTCCTCGTCCTCATCGCGGCCGGTGCCGTTGGGCCGCTCGACGACGGCCTTGAACATGTCGGGCACCATGCGGATCTGGACCAGAACCGTGCGAATGCCGAAGAAGATGCCCGCGCCGATCAGCAGCCACGGCACCACCCAGGTCCACAGAAAATCGTTGCCAGTGCCAACGATGTTTTCAAGAAAAGTCATGTAAATAACATAGCCTAGATCACGCTATGGCAGATCACCCGAAGGTCTGACACTGCGGGCAGTAGTGCGTCGAGCGCCCGCCGAGAACGCTCCGCTGCAGGAAGTTCCCACACCGCCGGCACGGCAATCCCGCCCGCCCGTAGGCATTCAAGTCGCGGGAAAAATACCCGGACTCACCGTTGACATTGACGTAAAGGGAATCAAAGCTCGTCCCGCCGGCCGCCAGCGCGGTGCGCATGACCGCCGCGGCAGACTCGATGACCTCGCGGGCCCGGTACTGGCGCAGGGCGCTCGCCCGCTTTCGGGGGTCGAGCCCGGCCAGCCACAGCGCCTCGTCGGCGTAGATATTGCCGATGCCGGACACCACCGTCTGATCCAACAGGACCGTTTTGATGGGGACTTTCTTCGCCGTGATCCGGCGCGCGGCGGCCGCGATATCGAAGTTCGGGTCGAGCGGATCCCGCGCGATGTGCGCGATGGTATCAAGAGGCCCGAAGTGCCAGCAACCGAAGGTGCGTTGGTCGATGAAATCCAGCTCCACCCCGCCGGTAAGCCGCGTGCGGATGCGCACGTGGGCGGAGTCGTTATGCCCCACCCGCAGCTGCCCCGACATGCCCAGGTGGATGAAGACCACGTTGCGGGCGGGATCCGCGGCGGGCTCGCCGGCCAGCTCTAACCACATGTATTTGCCGCGACGGGCCACCGCGCGCACACGCGCGCCCACGAGCAGGTCGCCTAAGGGTACGTCCTGGCCGCGCGTGGCGCGCGGGTGGAGCACCTCGACGGCTTCGAAGGTGCGCCCGACCACGTAGGGCTCTAGCCCGCGGCGGACGACCTCAACTTCTGGTAATTCCGGCACAGTGTTTCAGGGTCTTCGGGTCCGCGGTATTAATCCGACCCCGCGTCCGAGCGCGCGGTGCCGGCGACCAGCCGCGGGGACTCGCGCAGCTTGTCGCAAGCCAGGTGGGCGGCCTGTTGCTCCGCCAGCTTCTTGTTATGCCCCACCCCGCGGCCAAACTCCTGGCCGTTGACTAGGGCGACCGCGGTGAAGGTCTGATCGTGCTCCGGGCCGGTGGAGCTGGCCTCGTAGACGGGCATCGGCGCGTGCAGCTCGGCGCACAGCTCCTGCAGGGTGGTCTTCCAGTCCAGGTGCCGGCCGGCGACGGTGGCGGTGTCAATCTTGTGCTGGAACAGGCACAGCACTACCCGGCGGGCGGTCGCGAAGCCGAACTGGCGGTAGACGGCGCCCAGCAACGCCTCGGTGGTATCGGCCAGGATCGACTCCTTGTTGGCCCCGCCGGAGGACTGCTCCCCCTTGCCCAGCAGGATATAGGAGCCCAACCCGATCTCGCGGGCGATGTCAGCCAGGCCGTAGCGCGAGACGATGGAGGCGCGCATCTTGGAGATGTCGGATTCCGGACGGGACGGATACTGCTCGTAGAGCTGCGCGGCCACGGACAGGCCCAGCACGGCGTCGCCCAAAAACTCCAGGCGCTCGTTGTTGGGCAGGTGGCCGTTCTCGTTGGCAAACGAGCGGTGCGTCAGCGCCAAGCGCAGGTGCTCGTCATCCAGGTTGACCTGTAGCTTCTCACGCAGCGGGGTGTGATCGACTGCCTCGTAGGCGGCAGCCCAGGCGGCCAGCGGATCTAGCTTTGCTTTCTTGCTCATAGGAACTTCTCCAGACCGGCCCACCGCGGATCCACCTTCTCGTCGTCCGAGTCCTTCTCGCCGGACACCCCGGTGGTCACGCCCTTCGGCGTCTGGATATCGCAGCCGTTCTCGCAGACTGGGGCGAAAGGCAGGCTCAAGCCGACCTCGTCGATAACCGGCTGCAGCAGATCCACCTCGTCGCCTTCGACCTGGCCGATCTCGTCGCCGGAGCCCTGTTCCTCTTCGGATTCCGGATCGCCGGTGATGAAATCGTCGTCGGCGGCGAAGACCTGGCTGACGTGGATGTCCAGCGGCGGGTTCAGGGGGCGTAGGCACCGGGAGCACTCGCCGTGCAGGAGGCCGCGCACGTCGGCATCGACAAGCACGCCCCCGCCCAGCGGGGTCAGGGTCGCGTCCACGGTGAGCTCCTCGCCCTCCGGGACGGCAAGCATTTCGCCGCCGATGCGCGCAGGGGCGGGACCAGTCTGGCTGCGCTGGGCGGGCAGACCGTCGGCGGACGCGCCCAGCAGCGAAGCAACGTTAAATTTCAGTGGTGAAGTCATATCACCGGATATCCTACCCCGCCGGTCAACACCGCGGCGCGCAGCCCAGACCCACAGCCGGCTGACGACTTTCCCGGCTAATCTGTCAGCCCCCTGGGCACGCGGTCATAATGCGTTGGGTAGGCCGATTTTCCCTTTAACAGCGCCGGCAGGCTACCTAGACTGGGAGACCATGAACATATCCATGTTGGCGGGCCTGCGCGAGGTGGCGTGGTCTTTCCCCCTCGCGGTCGTCGCCCCGACAGTCTGCCTGGGCGTGGTGGGCTGCCTCGTCCGCCGGCTGCGCGGCCCGCACCCGGCCGGGCTGAACGGTTCCACCGGCTCCCGCCTGCGCCGCGTCTGCCTCAGCGCGCTGCTGACCGGCATGCTCGTCGGCGTCCTGCTGTTTGTACCGGTCCCCTTCGAAATCACCGTCATGCTGGGCGCGGCCTGCATGGCGGTCTGCGCCGCCCAGCTGACTTGGAGCGCGAAGGAACCCCTCAGTGCCGCGTTTTGTTCGGTCGGCGCTCTGACCACCGGGATCGGGCTGGTCCACGCCGCCGTCTTTTCCTACGGTCTCTTCACCAGCCACGTGACCAGCGGCGGGGAAGGGGATCTGCTGACGTCCTTCCTCTTGCTGTGGCCGCTGTGCGCGCTGCCCGGGCTCATCTTCGCCCTGATCGCGGCCTTCCTCAATATCAAGTCCGCGCCCGTCGAGCCCACCAGCACCCAGCGCGCACCGGCGTATTTCTAGCTACCGCGCCCGCCTCTGCCCCAGCGCCCGCTGCCCCTCCAGCGGGCGCTCGCGCTGACGCTAGAGGTTCGAGCTAGCCGCGGTTGTCGTAACCGGCGTCGTAGGAGTCCTGGCCGTAGCCGCTGTAGCCGCGGGAATAATCGCTGCCGCCGGCCCAGCCCGCGGCGCCGGCGCCGCGACGCAGGGCGGAGCGATCCGAGGAGATGGTGCGCAGCACGGAGTTGAGGGTCTCCTCGAACTCGCCGAGCTTGCCATCCACGAACTCGTCGCACTCGGTGCGCAGGCGGTGGGACTCGGAGTGGGCACTGTCCACGATCCGGTGGGCTTCCTCGTTCGCCCGGCGCACCACCTCCGACTCGGAGACCAAGCGGTCCTGCTCTTCCTGGCCGGCAGCGACTGCGCGTTCGTAGGACTCCTGCCCCTGAACGACGGCGCGCTCGGCGTCGGCGCGGGCCTTTTCCACGGTGGAATCGGCCTCGTTCTGCGCGCGCTCGACCAGGCCGGCGGCGTGCGCCTGGGCGTCGGCGACCATGGACTCGGAATCCGCCTGGGCGCGGGCGATGATGTCGTCGGCCTGCGCGTTGGCGTCCGCCACGGTGTGCTCGGCGCGTTCCTCCGCGCCGCGGATAATCTCGTCCTGCTTGTCCAGGACGTCCTGCGCGTCGTCGATCTCGACAGGCAGGGCGTTACGCAGATCGTCGAGCAGGGCGAGCATCTCGTTGCGGGGAACCATGCAATTCAAGGTCATGGGAACGCCCCGGGCTTGCTCCAGATTCTGTACTAGTTCATCAAGGCTTTCGAATACGCGGTACATGATGTCCAGCCTAGCCAGCACAACCAGCTACGGCGGCTTCCCACACTGGAAAAGCCCGGAAAATCTCAAGTTTCACTTGAGACTATTCCCCTCCCCTGCGGGCACCCGCAGTGCGCACGGAAAAACCCGGGCGCCTCCCCGAAAAAATGCGGGAGACGTCCGGGCCGGCCGCGCCGGTTTTAGATAACGCCCTGGGCGAGCATGGCGTCGGCGACCTTCTTGAAGCCGGCGATGTTCGCGCCCGCGACGTAGTCGCCCTCCCGGTCGTATTCCGCCGCGGTCTTGTCGATGTTGGTGAAGATATTCGACATGATCTGGCGCAGGCGGTCATCGGTGTAGTCGAAGGACCAGGAGTCGCGGGAGGCGTTTTGCTGCATCTCCAGCGCGGAGGTGGCCACGCCGCCGGCGTTGGCGGCCTTGCCCGGCACGAAGTTGACGTGGGAGTCTTGGAAGGCGTGGACGGCCTCCGGGGTACACGGCATGTTCGCACCCTCAGCCACGTACTTCACGCCGTTGTCGATGAGCTGACGGGCATCGTCGCCGTCCAGCTCGTTCTGGGTCGCGCACGGCAGAGCCACATCGGCGGCCACGGACCAGATGCCCGCGCCCTCGTGGTATTCGACGTTGCCGCCGGCTTCCGCGGCGTAGGCAGAGATGCGCTCGCGGCGGTTTTCCTTGACGTCCTTGAGCAGCTCGATGTCCACGCCGACCGGGGTGGTGACGTAACCGGCGGAGTCCGACATCGCGACTACGGTCGCGCCGAGCTCCTGGACCTTGGCGGCGGCGTAGATGGCCACGTTGCCACTGCCGGAGACGATCACGCGGGCACCGGAGAGCTCCTCGCCATGGGACTGGAGCATCTGCTCGGTGATGTAGACGGTGCCGTAGCCGGTGGCCTCGGTGCGCACCAGGGAGCCGCCCCAGCTAAGCCCCTTGCCGGTCAGGACGCCGGACTCGTGCTGGTTAGACAGGCGGCGGTACTGGCCGAAGAGGTAGCCGATCTCGCGGCCACCGACCCCGATGTCGCCGGCCGGCACGTCGCGGTACTCGCCGATGTGGCGGTGCAGCTCCGTCATGAAGGACTGGCAAAAACGCATGATTTCCTGGTCGGATTTGCCCTTCGGGTCGAAGTCCGAGCCGCCCTTGGCGCCGCCGATGGGCAGGCCGGTCAGGGAGTTTTTGAAGATCTGCTCGAAGCCCAGGAACTTTATGATGCCCAGGTTGACCGACGGGTGGAAGCGCAGGCCGCCTTTGTACGGGCCCAACGCCGAGTTGAACTGCACACGGAAACCGCGGTTGACGCAGATTTTACCGTCGGCGTCGGTCCACGGCACGCGGAAGATCAGCTGGCGCTCCGGCTCGCAGAGCCGCTCGACCAGGCCGTAATCCGCGTAGTGGGGATCCTTTTCCAGGACGATTTTCAGCGAGTCCAGGACCTCGGAGAGCGCCTGGTGGAATTCCGGCTCGCCCGCGTTCCTCTTCAGCAGCTTGTTGTAGTAATCGGAAATCTGGAGGTCTACGGACACGTCTTCTCCTGCTCGGTAGTAACTAATTGGCTTCGACCAGTCCCCGGTTTTCGCGGGGCCTGTTTAGTGACAGTTTCCTTGGACGAGGCCACTTTCGCAACTACTTCTTGGGAGCTGAAAATGGCTCACCCCTCCTTAGCTGCGGTTTTGCGAGATATATTTTCTGTCATAGTACCGATATTAAGGGGTGGACCACCCCGCTTCCCACCGGCTGGCCGCGGGTGGAAGAAAAAGCGTGCCCTATAATTGCGCCCATGCATATCGTCGTCGCCCCAGACTCATTCAAAGGTACTGCTAGCTCGAGCCTGGCCGCCGCCGGCCTGGCCTCCGGCATCCGCCAGGAGCTGCCCGAGGCCACGGTGGTGACCTGCCCCCTAGCCGACGGCGGCGAAGGCACCGCACACACGCTCGCCACGGCGGCCAGCCTGGCGGGCCGGCAGCTGGATCGCGTGCGCATCCCCTCGGTCGACGCGCTGGGCCGCCTCACGGAGGCCGAGTACTACCTCGACCCGGAAACCGCCACCGCCTATATCGACGTCGCCGCCGCCACCGGCCTGCCCATGGTCGCCGATAGCCCGGATCCCCTCCGCGCGGATTCCTTCGGCACCGGCGCCCTCATCGCCGACGCCGAGACTCGCGGCGCCAAGTCCATCGTACTGGGCCTGGGCGGCAGCGCGACCGTCGACGGCGGCATCGGCATCCTGTGCGCACTCGGCGCCGCGCCCCACGACGCCCGCGGCCTTGCCCTGGCTCAGGGGCCGGCCGAGCTGGTGCGCCTGGACGATATCGACACGGCACAGCTGAACTACAAGGCCGGAATGCTGGACTACACCCTGCTGGCGGATACTCGCTGCACCCCTAGGGAGGCGCCGGCGATGTACGGCCCGCAGAAGGGTGCGGACCGCGAGCAGGTCGCCCTACTGACCGGCGCGCTGCTGCGCCTGTGCGAGTTCACCGAACAGGGCCCCGCCGCCGAGTATTTCGGCGCGGCCGGGGCGATCCCGGTAGGCCTTAGCTGGATGTCGCGCATCCTGTGGGGCAACGACGAGCACGTGCGCGTGCTCAGCGGCGCCGAGTACGTCGCCGACGCGCTCGACCTCGACCGGCACCTGGCCGAGGCGGACGTCGTGGTCACCGGCGAGGGGCGCTTCGACGCCCAGTCGCTGACCGGCAAGGTCGTGGGCACCGTCGCCGACCGCGCGGCAGCCTCCCCCACCCCGCCGCGCGTGGCCATCGCGGCCGGCCAGTTCGCTGACGATGCCGAGCTGCCCGCCGGCGGCTTTCACGCCGCGCTGCCGGCGGAAGGCGAGATGCCCGAACGCCTGCGCGCGGCCGGCCAGGCTCTGGCCCGTCAGATCCAGGAAGAGCTAGGGGCTTAGCGCTGGATATCCACGGTCCACGGGAAGATGGCCGGGCGCTCGTGGGCGGTCTCGTCCTCGAGTAGGACGTGGTCCTTGGGCAGCGCGGCGTGCGGGGTAAGCAGACGCGCGAGCACCATGGCCAGCTGGTTGATAGACCCGGTCGCACCCTCGACGGACAGGGCGTAGCGGCGGACCTGGGCGTTGTCGAGGTCGCGGTCTTCGTGCTCGTCGCGGTAGGTCTGGCGCAGCTGTTCTTCTACCCCCTCCGCCAGGCGCGGAGTATCATGACGCTTTACACTCGCCTGGGCCAGCTGCCCCTTGTCAACGAGCCGATCCAGGGCTTCGCGGAAGACCTCTTCCACGCGTTCAGCTTGGTGGTCAGGGACGAGGACATCGAACTGAATAAGTGGCATGCAGGTAACCCTACCCAAACTATCGCAGTGAGATCTATGGCTTCCCCCACAAAAAATCCGGAATTCGTCCGCGACCACGGCGTCGACCTGTCCTGGCAGGAGGATTTTTATCAGGATCTCCACCGCCACCCGGAGCTCTCCCACGAGGAGGAACGCACCGCGGCCCAAATCCGCGCCCGGCTAGCCGACCTGGACTGCGAGGTCGTCGACGGCATCGGCGGCTTTGGGATGGTTGCCATCTTCCGCAACGACGCCACCGAGACCACTCCCACGGCCCTGATGCGCGCCGACTTCGACGCCCTGCCGGTGCGGGAGGCCACCGGCGCGGACTACGCGTCCACCAACGGCGCCATGCACGCCTGCGGCCACGACATGCACGCCACCGCCCTGCTGGGCGTGTGCGAGGTCCTCGACGCCCGGCGCGACGTCTGGGCCGGGACCTTCCTGGCGCTGTTCCAGCCGGCCGAGGAGTCCTCCATGGGGGCGAAATACATGCTGGCCGACGGGCTGACCGACCGCGTGCCCAAGCCGGACGTCTGCTTCGGCCAGCACATCATGCCCGGGCCGGCCGGCACGGTCCAGAGCACGCCCGGGTCCATCATGGCCGGCTGCGACAGCCTGCGCATCCGCGTCTTCGGCCGCTCCGCCCACGCCTCCATGCCGCACAATTCCATCGACCCGACCTTCCTGGCAGCGATGATCGTGGTGCGGCTGCAGGGCATCGTCGGCCGCGAGGTCGCCCCGCAGGAGTTCTTCGTCATCTCCGTCGGCGAGCTGCACTCCGGCGACAAGAACAACATCATCCCCGAGTCCGCCGAGCTGGTCCTCAACACCCGCTACTACGACCCACAGGTAGCCGAGCGGGTCTACGCCAGCCTGGAGCGCATGGTGCGCGCCGAGTGCTGGGCCTCCGGCAGCCCCCAGGATCCGACCTTCGAGTACTACGCCCACGGCGAGGTCACCGACAACGACGCGGGCGTCGATGCCGCCCTCCGCCCCGCCTTCGATGCCGTCTTCGGCGAGCAGTCCGTCACCTCCCCGGGCAGCACCGCCTCCGAGGACTTCTGCTATCTCCCGCAGGCCTGGGGCGTGCCCTATTATTTCTGGCACGTCGGCTGCACCCCGGCCGAGCAGCTGGATAGCCCACCGGTCAACCACCAGGCCAACTTCCTGCCCGACTACGCCCCCACCGTGGCCGCTACCACCCAGGCGGGTCTTACCGCGGTGCTTGCCTATCTGGGCCGCTAAGGCGCCCCGCGCGAAGTCGGGCGGGCCGGGCTACCTTCCGTTACAGTAGGCAGTGTTTTTACACTCTCCCCTCGACGCGAAGGTGTTTAGCCCATGGCCTCTCCCACGGATTTTTCCTCTGTAATCCCCGGTCACGTCCGCGCCGCCGCCGGCGTGACCCCGCCCGCCGCCTCTAACCGCAAGTACTGGGCCGGCCTCGCCAACGCGGTCATGGACCACATCGCCGCGGACTGGGAAACCACCCGCCGCACCTACGCGCCGGCCCGCCGCCAGCACTACTTCTCCGCCGAGTTCCTCCAGGGCCGGGCCCTCCTCAATAACCTCACCAACCTGGGCCTGGTCGATGACGCCCACGCTTACGTTCAGTCCACCGGCCGCGAGCTGGCCGACGTCCTGGAGGCGGAGCACGACGCAGCCCTGGGCAACGGCGGCCTGGGGCGTTTGGCCGCTTGCTTCCTGGACTCCGCGGTCACCCAGAACCTGCCGGTGACCGGCTACGGGCTGCTCTACCGCTACGGCCTGTTCAAGCAGACCTTCGACAACGGCTACCAGGTCGAGAAACCGGACGCGTGGATGGAAAACGGCTACGATTTCCTGGTCCGCCGCGCCAGCACGCAGCGCCGCATCCACTTCGACGACATGGACGTGCGCGCCATCCCCTACGATCTGCCGATCACCGGATACGGCACCCGCAACGTCGGGACCCTGCGCCTGTGGAAGTCGGAGCCCATCGACGATTTCGACTACGACGCCTTCAACTCCCAGCGCTTTACCGACGCCATCGTCGAGCGCGAGCGCGTCATGGACATCTGCCGCGTGCTCTACCCCAACGACACGACCTACGAGGGCAAGGTCCTGCGCGTGCGCCAGCAGTACTTCTTCGTCTCCGCCTCCCTGCAGGAGATGGTGGACAACTACCTCGAGCACCACGGCGAGGACCTGCGCGGCTTCGCCCAGTACAACTGCATCCAGCTCAACGACACCCACCCGGTGCTGGCCATCCCGGAGCTGCTGCGCATCCTGCTCGACGAGCACCAGATGAGCTGGGACGATGCCTGGAAGGTGGTCACCGAGACCTTCGCCTACACCAACCACACCGTCCTGGCCGAGGCCATGGAAAAGTGGGAGGTCTCCATCTTCCAGCGCCTGTTCTGGCGCATCTGGGAACTGGTCGAAGAGATCGACCGCCGCTTCCGCGAGGACATGGCCCAGCGCGGCCTGGACCAGGGCACCATCGACTACCTGGCCCCGGTGGCAGAAGGCCAGGTCCGCATGGCCTGGATCGCCTGCTACGCCTCCTACTCCATCAACGGCGTGGCGGCCCTGCACACCGAGATCATCAAGGCCGACACCCTGCGCGAGTGGCACGAGATGTACCCGGAGAAGTTCAACAACAAGACCAACGGGGTTACCCCGCGCCGCTGGCTCAAAATGTGCAACCCACGCCTGGCGGACCTGCTCACCCGGGCCAGCGGCTCGGACAGCTGGGTGACCAACCTGGACGAGCTCGCCGGCCTCGCCGGGCTCGCCGACGGCCCCGAAGGCGCCGCGCTGCTGGACGAGCTGTGGGAGGTCAAGGCGGCCAACAAGCGCGACTTCGCCGAGTGGATTCACCGCCACCAGGGCGCCGAGGTCGACCCGGATTCCCTCTTCGACGTGCAGATCAAGCGCCTGCACGAGTACAAGCGGCAGCTGCTCAACGCGCTCTACATCCTGGACCTGTACTTCCGCATCACCCAGGACGGCGAAGAGCCAACCCCGCGCACCTTCATCTTCGGCGCGAAGGCCGCGCCCGGGTACGTGCGCGCCAAGGAGATCATCAAGCTCATCAACTCCGTGGCCGACCTAGTCAACAACGACCCGGCCACCCAGGACATCATCCGCGTGGTCTTCGTGGAAAACTACAACGTCTCCCCCGCCGAGCACATCATCCCGGCTGCCGACGTCTCCGAGCAGATCTCCGTCGCCGGCAAGGAGGCCTCCGGCACCTCCAACATGAAGTTCATGATGAACGGCGCGCTGACTCTCGGCACCCTCGACGGCGCGAACGTCGAAATCGTCGACGCCGTGGGCCGCGAGAACGCCTATATCTTCGGCGCCCGCAACGACGAGCTGCCAGGCCTGCGCGAGAACTATAACCCGGGCTCGCTCTACCGCGAGGTGCCCGGCCTGGCCCGCGCCCTCGATGCCCTGACCAACGGCACGCTGGACCGCAACTTCGACGACCTGCGCTTCAGCCTGACCGACGGCTACGGCACCTCCGCCGCCGATACCTACTACGTCCTGGGCGATTTCGCCGACTACCGCGACAAGCGCGACCAGGCGGCCGCCGACTACGCCGACGACCCGCGCGGCTGGGCTCACAAGTGCTGGCTCAACATCTGCTACTCGGGCCGCTTCTCCGCCGACCGCACCATCCACGACTACGCCACCGAGGTCTGGCACCTCGACTCCCTGCCCATCGACTAGCGGGCTTGGACACGCTCAAGCGCCCGGCACCAGTTCAGGTGCCGGACGCTTGAGCCTTAAATCACAGTGTCCTAGGAGCGGGTCTCTCCCAGCAGATGGCACTGGATCATGTTGGTGTTGCCGGAGATTCCCGGAGGGGTACCGGCGACGACGACCATCAGGTCGTTCTCGTCGTAAGCGTCCATGGACAGCAGGGCCTCGTCCAGGGCCTGCATCATCTCATCGGTCGAGCCGACCTGCGGGCTCAGGAAGGTCTGCGCGCCCCAGGTCAGCGCCAGCTGGGAGCGCACCGCCTGGTTCGGGGTAAACACCAGCAGGGGCAGCTGCGAGTGCAGGCGGGCCACGCGGCGGGCGGTGTCACCGGAGGTGGTAAACGCCACGATTGCCTTGGCGTTGAGGCGCTCGGCGATATCGCGGGCGGAATAGGAAATCACGCCGCGCTTGGTGCGCGGGACGTGCGCCAGCGGCGGCACGCGGCCGTCGGTCTCCGCGCGGGAGACGATCCGGGCCATGGTGCGCACCACGTTGTGCGGGTCGACACCGACGGAGGTCTCGCCGGAGAGCATCACCGCGTCCGCGCCGTCCAGCACGGCGTTGGCCACGTCGGAGGCCTCCGCGCGGGTCGGGCGGGAGTTTTCGATCATGGAATCCAGCATCTGGGTGGCCACGATGACCGGCTTCGCGTTCTCGCGGGCGATCTGGACCGCGCGCTTCTGGACCAGCGGGACCTGCTCCAGCGGCACTTCGACGCCCAGGTCGCCGCGGGCGACCATGATGGCATCGAAGGCCAGGACGATGGACTCGAGCGCGTCTACAGCCTCCGGCTTCTCCAGCTTGGCGATGACCGGCAGGCGGCGGCCCTCCTCGTCCATCACCTCGTGGACCAGGTCCACGTCCGCGGGCGAACGCACGAAGGACAGGGCGATGAAGTCCACGCCCAGGCGCAGGGCGAAGCGCAGGTCCTCGATGTCCTTTTCGGACAGCGCCGGCACGGAGATGTCCATGCCCGGCAGGGACACGCCCTTGTTGTTGGAGACCGGGCCGCCCTCGGTGACCTCGCAGACGACGTCGTTGCCATCGACTTCCTTACAGACCAGGGCTACCTTGCCGTCGTCGACGAGCAGGCGGTCGCCGGGCTGGGCATCGTTAGCCAGGCCCTTGTAGGTGGTGGACACGCGGTCGTGGGTGCCCTCGACGTCGTCGATGGTAATCCGGACTACCTCGCCGGTCTCCCAGTAGGTCTCGGTCTCCTTAAAGCGGCCGAGGCGGATCTTCGGGCCCTGGAGATCGGCCAGGATGCCGACGGCGCGGCCGGTCTTATCCGTGGCTTCGCGCACCCAGCGGTAGTTCTGCTCGTGATCGGCGTGGTCGCCGTGGGACATGTTGAGACGGGCAACGTCCATGCCATCTTCAACCAAGCGGTGAATAGCGTCTTCGCTCGCGACCGCGGGGCCGAGCGTGCATACGATTTTGGTTCTTCTATCCAACATCTATCTGTGCCTACTCCTGTAATGGTGACTGCCTAACCATTCCCAACGTACCCCGCCCCCGCAGCGGTTGCCACTGCAAAAACGGAAACACTCCCACAGATTCCCACATTAGGGTTCGGAGCGCTCCCTCGCCGCCGCGGCAAACTTCGGATCCACCTCGTCCGCGGACTCCTGCCCGCGCGGCAGACGGAAGAACACGATGCAGGCCGCCACGAAGACCACCACGGAAACCAGCACGTTGACGCGCACGTCGAAAATCAGCGTGGCCTCGTCCGTGCGCATCTGCTCGATGAAGAAGCGGCCGTAGGTATAGCCCATGACGTAGAGGACGAAGACCCGCCCGTGCCCCAGCTTCCAGGCGCGATGCGCCCAAAGCAGGAACAGGCACACGGCGACGTTCCACAGCAGCTCGTAGAGGAAGGTCGGGTGGACCGAGGCGATGACCTCACCCGTGGAGGTGCCGCTGACCGGCGCTACCCGGCCGGCCTCGTCGACGCGGTAGTAAATGTCCAGGGCCCACGGGAGGTCAGTTTCCGCCCCGTAGAGCTCCTGGTTGAACCAGTTGCCCAGGCGTCCGATGCCCTGGGCCAGCACCAGCCCCGGCGCCACCGCGTCCGCAAAAGGCCCCAGCGGGATGCCCTTGACCTTGAACATCACCCACAGCGCCACCGTCGCGAGCGCCACCGCGCCCCAGATCCCCAGGCCGCCGTTGGTGATCTTCAGCGCATCGACCGGGTTGCACTCGGCACAAAAGTACTTGTCGTAGTCCGTGATGACGTGGTAGAGGCGCCCGCCGATGATGCCGGCGGGGATGACCACGATGGCGGCGTCCCAGACGGTGTCCGGGTTCCCGCCCATCGCGCGGTAACGGCGCAGGGTCATCCACATGGCCACCAGGATGCCGGCGACGATGCACAGCGCGTAGGCGCGGATAGGAATCGGGCCCACGTGCCACACGCCCTGCGGCGGGGACGGGATATTGGCCAAGTTCATAATCTGCACGTACACAGTGTGCCCCAAAGCCCACCCGAATGCGAGATCAGGGGGTCTTGCGCGACGGGCACGCCGGGTGCTTGCCGGCGGCCACCAGGCTGCGGGCCAGGGCGGTGGGCTCCTGGGCGGTCATCACCGACTCGCCCACCAACACGGCATCGGCGCCCTGCGAGGCATATCCAAGCAAGTTGCGGGGGTTTTCCACCCCGCCGACGGCGATCCGCAGCAGGGATTCGGGTAGGCCGGGCACGATCTCGGCAAAGGCCCCGCGGTCGATGGCGTCCGAGGACAGCGACCACGCGTTGATGCCCACCACGGTCCCGCCGGCCTGCATGGCCCGGTCCGCGTCCTGGCTGCTGCGGATTTCCAGCAGAGCGACCATGCCGAGCGACTCGATCCGGTCCAGCAGGGCCTCCAGGCGCGCCTGTTGCAAGAGGGCGACCTGCAGCGGCACGACGTCCGCGCCGAAGCAGCGGGCCTCGTGGATCTGGTACGGGTCGACGATGATGTCCCGGCAGATCATCGGCACCTCGGTGGCCGCCCGGATGAGCCGCATATCGTCCAGCGAGCCGTGGAAGCGGCGCCGGTCGGTCTGGCAGGCCATCATCACCACGCCGGCTTCTTCGAAGTCCCGGGCCAGCCGCGCCATCCGCTCCGGGTTGTCTAGGCGCGCGATTTCGCCCAGGTACGGCACCGCCCGTTTGAATTCGGTGATCACGGAACAGCCGTTGCTCAGAAGCGCCGCCTTGGCGTCCCGGGGCGGTTCCATCGAGCGGGATTTCGCCTTGATGTCTTGAAAAGAGACCTTCGCTTCGCGCGCGGCTACGTCTTCGAGGACGCCGGTGACTAAACGGTCAACGGCAATAGGGGTGGGCACCGGGGCACCTCCTCGAAGTAAGCGACAAGGATCACATGCGCAGTCTCACCTAAGGCTATCCCTTCAAGCGTGCCCAGCGGAAATCCAGAGGTACCCCCGATAGGCAAACTTTAGGTTAAACGCCCACGTTGGTTGTCTAAATCGGTGGGGTCAATGTCGGCGTCCAACGCGTCCCATAGCACCCGGCCGCTGTCCGGGGACTTCTGCAGATCCTGGGCCAGCTTCTCCTGCCGCATGGCGGGGGTTTCGTATTTGTTGGAGCGGGCGGTGTCCTCGCCCGGGCGGGTGGCCAACAGCACCGCGCCGAAAAGCGCGACGGCCGCGGAGACAAGCGCTAGGACGGGCCCGGCGGTGTGCGCCGAGGCTTCCGTGATGACGGCCCAGTCCGAAATGGAGGTCACGTCCACCGAGAGATCGTTGTTCTGGCCGGCCTGCAAAATATCTTGGGCGCGCTGGACGTCCGGGCCGGCGGTCAGCAGCTGTAGTGGCCGCCAGGCCACCGCGGCCGCCGCCACCGCGCAGACGATGGCCACCACCCGGCGGGACAGCCGCCGCAACACCAGCCCGGCCAGCGTGCCGGCCAGCAGCAACAGCATGACGGCCATGAGCTCGACCGACCAGTGCGAGCCCAGGATGTCCACGACCTGCCCGCCGGACTTGTCGTCCTCAGCGGAGGCCTGGACCCAATTCATGCGCGACGAGCCCCACAGCCCAATCGCGCCGAGGGCCATGAGCAGCGGGCCAATTCGCTTTCCCACGTCTACTCCCTTCCTGCGGTTATTCAGGGATCCTAGAGTAGTACATCGGCGTCGAAGCAACTGCGATCGCCGGTGTGGCAGGCCCCGCCTTTTTGCCGGACGGTCACCAGGAGGGTGTCGCCGTCGCAGTCGAGCTTGACGCCTAAAACCTCCTGGGTATGGCCGGAGGTCTTACCCTTGACCCAGTATTCCTGTCGCGATCGGGAGAAATACGTGCCCTGGCGGGTGGCCAGGGTGAAAGCCAGCGCGTGGTCGTCCATCCAGGCCAGCATCAACACCTCGCCGTCTTCCGACTGCACGACGGCCGGCACCAGCCCGTCCGCATTGCGCTTCAGGCGGCCGGCAATCGCCGGGTCCAGTTCGCACTGCGCCGGGTTGGCCAGGGCAGGCTTTGGCTCCGCTTCCGCCACCAGCTCCGGCACCGGCCGGATCGGATAACCGGCGTGAGACAGGGCGTCTTTAACCTCGCCGATCGTGGTCTTGGCGAAGTGGAAGATGGAGGCGGCCAAGACCGCGTCCGCGCCCGCGGCGACCGCCGGCGGGAAGTCTTCCGGCGCGCCCGCCCCGCCCGAGGCAATGACCGGCACGTTCACGGCGGCGCGCACGGCGGCGATGAGCTCGGTATCGAAACCGCCTTCAGTGCCGTCGCTGTCCATGGAGTTAAGCAGGATCTCGCCTACGCCCAAGTCGGCGGCAGTCCGGGCCCACTCCAGGGCGTCGAGGCCGGCGGAGCGGGTGCCGCCGTGCGTGGTGACCTCGAAGCCCGACGGGGCCCAGTCCTCCCGCTGCGCGGTCCGGCGCGCGTCCAGCGAGAGCACGATGCACTGGGAGCCGAAGATCTCCGCCAGCTCCCGCAGCAGCTCGGGCCGGGCGATGGCCGCGGTGTTGACGGAGACCTTGTCCGCGCCGGCGCGCAGGAGGGCGCGCACGTCGTCGGCGCTACGTACTCCGCCGCCCACGGTCAGCGGGATAAAAACCTGCTCGGCCGTGCGACGCACGACGTCGATGAGCGTGCCGCGGCCCTCCTTCGAGGCGCTAACGTCTAGGAAGGTAAGCTCGTCGGCGCCGAGCTGGTCGTAGCGGGCGGCCAGCTCCACCGGGTCGCCGGCGTCGCGAAGGTTTGCAAAGTTGATGCCCTTGACCACGCGGCCGTTATCGACGTCGAGGCAGGGAATGACCCGCACGGACAAGCTCACGGGGAGCACACTCCTTTTTTTAAAAAATCTGGGCCAGCACAGGAACTGGCCGGATAACTGCTGTTTTAGTTGTCGGCCCTGTTTGCGCGGATGGAATCCAGGATGGTCGCGTGCACCTGCGGGGTGCCGACCACCATGCCGGCCGAGTGCACGGACCACTCCTTTCCGTAAGGATCGGTAACCAGGCCCCCGGCGGAGCGCACGAAGAGCGCCCCCGCGGCGTTGTCCCAGGCGTGCGGGGAGAAATTCACCGCGCCGTCGAAGACTCCCTGGGCCACGAAGGCGCTGTCCAGCCCCACGGATCCGGTAATTCGCGGGCGCAGGCCCTTGCGCTTGAGATCGTTGAAGATGGGCGTCTGCAGGTGCGAGGAGCAGCCGACGTGGCCACGGGCCTCGTCGAAGCCCAACGCGTCCTCCCCGCCGCCGAAGCCGCTCGGCGGTCCCCCGGCCGAGCGCAGCGGCGCGCCGTCAGCTGCCGCCAGCCGGCGCCCCAAAAGCGGGAAATCCGCCACGGCCACAACGGGCTGGTGATCCTGGACGAGCGCCACCAGGGTGCCGCACAGCGGGCTGCCGGCCGAGTAGTTGGCGGTGCCGTCGATGGGGTCGACCACCCAGACGGTTTCGGCCAGCTTGCCGCCGGATTCTTCCCCGTAGACCGGGATGCCGGTGAGCTGGGTCAGGCGCCGGCGCAGGTTGGTCTCGATGGCGATGTCGACCTCGGTGGCGAAATCGCCCTGGCCCTTGAACTGGGCGGGCTTCGCGCCCAGCCCGGTGCGGAAACGGTCGGTGGTCTCATCCACGATGGCCTCGGCGAAGGCCAGCAATTCCAGCGGCGATGTCATGGCGTGCTCACTCATCCTCGGTCGGTTTTATCCTGCGGTGGGGTGGTCTGTGGGGCGGTCTATCCTCTGTCTTCCGAGGAATCAATAAGGTCGATGGGGGTCTCGGCCGGCAGCGGGTCTACCTGGGCCACGGCCTGGAGGGCCTCGTCCAGGCGGAAGCGCCCCTCGTAGAGGGCCTTGCCGATGATCGCGGAGTCGATGCCACGGTTGCGGAAGGTGGCCAGCTCCGTGAGGTCGTCCAAGGTGGAGATGCCGCCGGAGGCCGTCACCGCGGCATCGGTAGCCATGGTCACGTCCTGGAGTAGCTCCAGGTTGGGGCCGGTCAAGGTGCCGTCCTTGGTGACGTCGGTGACCACGAAGCGCTGGCAGCCGGCGGCATCGAGGCGCTCGAGGACCTCCCAGAGGTCCCCGCCGTCGGACTCCCAGCCGTTGCCGCGGGTGCGCCACTCGCCGGCTTCTTCCCGGACCGCCAGATCGACGGCGATCTTGTCGCCGTATTTATCGATGACGCGGGCGATCCACTCCGGGTCTTCGAGCGCAGCCGTGCCGATGTTCAGCCGGCGCGCGCCGGTGGCCAGGGCGCGCTCTAACCCGGCGTCGTGGCGGATTCCGCCGGTCAGCTCCACCGGGATGTCGAGCTTACCGACGACCTCGGCCATCATCTCGTGGTTGGAACCGCGGTTGAAGGCGGCGTCCAAGTCGACGAAGTGGAGCCACTGCGCGCCTTGCTCCTGCCACTGCAGGGCGGCCGCGAGCGGTTCCCCATAAGACTTTTCGGTGCCGGCCTTGCCCTGCTCGAGGCGCACTGCCTTGCCGCCCACGACGTCGACGGCGGGCAGGAGAACGAAGGAATCTGTGTGCTGAGTCATCGTCTATATCCTACCTACAGGGTGCCCATCCAGTTGGACAAAAGCTTCAGCCCGGTGGCCCCCGATTTCTCCGGGTGGAATTGCGTGGCCCACAGGGCGCCGTTTTCTACCGCGGCGACGAAGCGATCGCCGCCGTGGTTGGCCCACGCCACCGACGGCGGGGTGGTGATTTCGGTTTCCAGCTCCCAGGTCCGCGCGCCGTAGGAATGCACGAAATAAAAGCGCTCCTCCGGGTCGATGCCGGCGAACATGGCGCCGTCGCTGTCCCGCTCCACCGTGTTCCACCCCATGTGCGGCAGCACGTCGGCTTGCAAGCGCGTGACCAGGCCGGGCCACTCGCCGCAGCCGGCGGTTTCGATGCCGTGCTCGTTGCCGCCGTCGAAGAGCACCTGCATGCCGACGCAGATGCCCAGCACCGGCCGGGATCCGGCCAGGCGCTGGCCGATGATCCGCGGGCCCTGGATGGCGCGCAGCCCCTCCATGCAGGCGGCGAAGGCGCCCACGCCGGGCACGACAAGGCCGTCGGCCTCCGTGGCCACCTTCGGATCCGCGGTGACCGAGACCCGCGCCCCGGCTACTTCCAGTGCCCGCTGGGCCGACCGGAGGTTTCCAGCCCCGTAGTCCAGCAGGGCTACTTTCTTCTCCGCCACTAGTCCAGCTCCTTGTTGACGTTGTTGACGTTATCGAGTTTGTTCTTCTTCAGTTCTTCGGTCCGGGCCACGGTCCGGCGTTGGTTCTGGGCTGGCCCCCTCCGCAGGCGGCGCAAGCGCGTGCGGATGTTGTCGAATTCGGCCACGCGGTGGCGGCCCAGGATGGTATCCAGGCCGGTCATCAGGATGCCGGCCAGGATGATGACGCCGCCGGCCCCGTACGCGCCCGCGTAGCCGTAGCCGGTGACCAGGGCCGCAAGCACGACCGAGCCGAGGCCCGTGCCGGCGTCGTAGAAGATGTTCCACACCGCCGAGGCCTGCGAGATCTTCGAGCGCGGCAGGCGGTTGAACATCGACAGCAGCGCCTCGTTTTGCGCGATACCGAAGGCGATGCCGAAAAAGACCGAGGCCAGCACCATCCACCACACGGACCAGCCGTTAATCATGGCGGCCGCTATCAGCAGCATGCCCACGCCGCCGATGACCTGGGCGGGGATGTACAGGTGGCCGGGCTCGCCCAGGCGGTCGGCGACCACGCCCGCGAACAGGCGCGAGACCATCACCGATCCGCCCACGATGGACAGCATCAGCCCGCCCAGCACCGCGCCGGTTTCCGGGTCGATCTCGCGGACCGAGGCCGGTAGGAAGGAAGAGACCACGCCGTAGCTCATCGACAGGGTGGTCAGCGCCAAGGCCGGCACGATAACCAGCTTCCAGGTGGAGGCCCGAGGCGCCTCGGCGGATTCGGACTCCCCGCCGCTGCGCGGGTGCACGCTCGGCAGGCGCAGGCACATGACCACCGCCAGGCAGGCGATGGCCGCGGCCGTGTAATAGGTCGAGGCGAAGCTGATGTTTTCGGCCATCGCCAGGCCCACCGGCAAAAAGATCATCTGCGACAGGCCGATGAACAGGCCCATCGTGCCGGTGGCCTTGCCCAGAAGGCGCAGCGGGACCAGCTCCGCGATGAGGGCGGATTCCGCCACCGTCAACGCGCCGAAGCCGACACCGCGCAGCGCGGAAAACAGCAGCACCTGCCAGACCTCCATGCCTAGCAGGTGGCCCAAGGCGGGGATGCCCAGCATGCCGGCGGACACGGCCATGACCGGGCGGTAGCCGAAGCGGCTGAGCAGCCAAGGCGTAAGCATCTGGGTGATAACGGTCGCGGCCATGAACGCACCCGTCGAGCCGCCCGCGAGCGTGTTTGACCCGCCGGAGTCGAGCACCGCCATGGGCAGTACGGGCAGCAGCAGCGACCACGCGCCGAAGGCAGCGGCCACGGCGACCATGGTCTCCGCGAAACCCGGGACCTTCCACAGGCTAACCTTGCCCTGCGATGCGCCTGCTTCTGCCATCTATTGCATCTCCCCGATCATCCAAATCAACGCGGTAATGGTCGTAATCCCGCCGAGTGCGGCGGCGACGATGGTCCAGAAACGCGAGCCGGATTGGTAGGCCGTCCAGGCCCCGCCTAGAAGGAGTCCACCCAGCAGGAAAAGAATCCAGACCATCATGTACATACGGCTACAGCGCTCCCTTCGTCGATGGTATGCCGTCCACGCGCGGATCGGATTCTACCGCTTGGCGCAGTGCCCGGGCGACTGCCTTGTACTCGGCCTCCGTGATGTGGTGGGGGTCGCGGCCGTAGCGGACGTTGACGTGCAGGGTGGTCTTACTGTGGGCGGCAAAGGTTTCAAAAAAGTGCCTATTGATAACCGTAGCGTAGTGGCCCCCAATAATTTGCCATTGGAGGTGCTCCGGCTCCCCGTGCATGACGAAGTAGGCGCGGCCGGACAGATCGACGACGGCCTCGACCAGGGTCTCATCCATCGGCAGCAGCTGGGAGCCAAAGCGGCGGATGCCGCGCTTGTCCCCTACTGCCTCGGCGAAGGCCTGGCCGAAGACGATGGCGGTGTCCTCGACGGTGTGGTGCGCGTCGACGTCGATGTCCCCGCGGGCGCTGACCTCCAGGTCGAAGCCGCCGTGCGTGGCTACGGCGGTGAGCATGTGGTCGAAAAACGGCAGGCCGGTATCAATACTCGACTGGCCGGTGCCGTCGATGTTCATGCTCACCGTGATATCGGATTCCTTGGTGCGGCGGGTGACTTTCCCGCGGCGCGGTTCCGGCTGGTTCATTAGGAGCGCCCTTTCTCAGTGTCGGTCTGGTAGTCGGTCAGCTGCGCGGCCGCGGCGAAGAAGGCGTCGTTTTCGCCCGGCAGGCCCACGGTCGCGCGCAGGAAGCCGGCCTGGCCGACGTCGCGGATGAGCACCTCGCGGTCGAGGAAGGCCTGCCAGGCGGCGGCCTGATCGCTGAATTCGCCGAAGAAGATGAAGTTCGACTGGCTGTCGACGACCCGGTAGCCCAGCTCCCGCAGGCCGGCCACGACGCGGTCGCGCTCGGCCGCGAGCTGAGCGACGGTCTCCAGAGTCGCCGCGCGGTGGCGCAGCGCCACCAGGGCCGCGGCCTGCGACAGGGCGGACAGGTGGTACGGCAGGCGCACCAGCATGACCGCCTCTACGAAGGCGGGATCGGCCACGAAATAGCCCAAGCGGCCACCGGCGAAGTCGAAGGCCTTGGACATCGTGCGCGAGATGACCAGCTTTTCCGGGTAGTCGGCCAACAGGCGCACGGCCGAAGGCCCCTCGGAGAATTCCGCGTAGGCCTCGTCCACGATGACGATGCCCGGCGCGGCCTTGACCAGCTCCTCGATGTCGCCGAGTTCCGTCACGTCGCCGGTCGGGTTGTTCGGCGTGGTCACGAACACAACGTCGGGCTGTTGCTCGGCGATGGCCTGGCGGGCCGCCGCCATGTCGATGCGAAAGTCCGCGCCCCGCGGGCACTCCAGGAATTCGGTCTGGGTGCCGGCGGAGAGCACCGGGTGCATGGAATAGGACGGCGTGAACCCTAGCGCGCTGCGCCCGGGGCCGGCGAAGGCCTGTAGCAGCTGCTGGAGGACCTCGTTGGATCCGTTGGCCGCCCAGACCTGCGCGGCCGTGACCTCGACGCCGGTGCGCTCGGTGACGTAGTCGGCTAGGGCCTCGCGCAGCTCGACGGCGTCGCGGTCCGGGTAGCGGTTGAGTTGCGGCGCGATCCGGCGGACCTCGCTGACCAGCTCCTCGACCAGCTCCGCGGAGGGCGGGTACGGGTTTTCGTTGGTGTTGAGTTGGTTGGCCACCGTCAGCTGCGGGGCGCCGTAGGCGCTGCGCCCGCGCAGCTCGGGGCGCAGGGGAAGGTTTTCCAGGGACAAGGACACGACAAGCCTTTCTGACAGGGTCGGTGTGGGCGGCGGGTGGCGGTTTAACGTTCGGTGCGGGCGCGGATGGCCTCCCCGTGGGCGGGCAGGTGCTCGGCGTCGGCGAAGGCAATGACGTGGCTGGCCACCTCGCTCAGGCCCGTCTCGTCGTAGTCGATGAGGTTGACCGGTCGCAGGAAGGTGTGCGTGGACAGACCGGCGCTGTACCGCGCGGTGCCGGAGGTGGGCAGCACGTGGTTGGAGCCGGCCGCGTAGTCGCCCAGCGGGACCGGCGAGAACTCGCCGACGAAGATCGCGCCGGCGTGCCGGATGCGCTCCGCGACGGTGCGGGCGTTGCGGGTGTGGACCTCTAGGTGCTCGGCCGCATAGGCGTCGGCCACGCGGATGCCGGCGTTGATGTCATCGACCAGGATGATCCCGGACTGCTTGCCACGCAGGGCCTCGGCGGCGCGCTCGGCGTTGGCGGTGGCGGTGTAGCGCGCCTCGATCTCTTCGTCGACGCGCTGGGCCAGAAACTCCGAGTCGGTGATCAGCACGCTGGCGGCCATCGGATCGTGCTCAGCCTGGGAAATCAGGTCGTAGGCCACGAAGACGGGATCCGCGCTGTCGTCGGCCAGCACGGCGATCTCCGTCGGGCCGGCTTCCGAATCCACCCCAACAAACGAGGAGACCTGGCGCTTCGCCGCGGCCACGAAGATATTGCCCGGCCCGGTAATCATGTCGACCGGCTCCAGGCCCGCCGCGTCGTCGCCGTAGGCCATCAGCGCGACCGCCTGGGCGCCGCCTACGGCCCAGACCTCGTCAACGCCCAGCAGGGCGCAGGTAGCCAGCACCGTCGGGTGCGGCAGGCCGTCGTGATCGGCCTGCGGCGGGGAGGCCACCACCAAGGATTCCACCCCGGCGGCCTGCGCCGGGACCACGTTCATCACCACGGACGACGGGTAGACCGCCTGCCCGCCCGGCACGTAGAGGCCCACGCGCTCGATGGGGGCAAAAACCTCGGTGACGGTCGCGCCCTCGCCCAGCTGGGTAGTGTGCGGCTGCGGAACCTGCTCAACATGGACCTTGCGCACGCGCGCGATGGCTTCCTCGATCGCGGCGCGAACGTGGGGTTCTAAGACCTCGACGGCGGCATCGATAGCCGCGGCCGGGACCTTGACCGCCGCCGGGCGGACATGGTCGAAGCGCTCGCCGTAGTCCAGCGCGGAGGACTCGCCGCCGACCTTCACCGCTTCGACGACGGGAGCGACGGTGCCGGCCACCGATTCGACGTTGACGCCGCCGCGGGGCAGAACCTTCCGCAGCGCCGACGTCGTCAGCTTGGTATTCCGCAAATCCATGATATTGAGCAATCTTATGCCTCCTCAAAGGGCCAAACGGTAGTAGAGACCATCTTAGGAGCAATTTCGCAGTGCCGGGCCTGTATCACCAGATAGACTTGGAGCGCGACCGTTTTTCGTCCCACCCGGCCGGCGCCACTGCCCCGGGCACCGAACAGGCCGAATAGAAAGCAGGTGTTAGGCGTTGACCACCTCCCCCCGCCCCGGTTACCCGGACTCGTTGGCGCCGGTCGATCTGCCGCGGGTCTATTCCTGCGCCCAGGAGATTGGACTGCCGCTGCGCTGGGCTGACGGGCCGCAGCCCCAGCTGGTCTACCACCATAGCCCGCACTGCCGGCTGACCTTTGCCCTCAACCCGCACAACCCCGCGGTCATCAACTGCCGGCTGGAGTTCGACGGCCCCATTGCCTTTTCCGCCATCGATGCCCTCGCCCGGGCGCTCAACGAGTGGAACCACGACTGCTTCACCCCCACCATGGTCTTCGAGCACACCGGCCTAGAAAACCTCACCCTCTCCGGGCACGGGGCGATTGTCAGCCACCAGGGCCTGACCACCGCGCAGCTGGAGTCCTGCCTCATCCGGGCCCTCTCCAACGCCGGCGCCGCCTTCGACTTCTTCATCGATCATTTCCCCGAGGTCGACCAGGCGCCCGGCCGCAGCGCGCACGCCAGCTGGGCCGGCTGGGTTCCGGAGTCAGCCGAAGACGACAGCGAGCGCCCGGCGCCCGTGAGCTACCCGCGGCTGCGGGAGCGCCTGCGCCAGATGGGGGTAGTCAACCAGCACGGCCTGGAGGACGGCCCCGTCCTAGCCTGGATCAACGAGGTCCTGGTCAGCTTCGCTATCGACTCCGGCCCCTCCGTGGTCATCAACGGCCGCTGGGAGCCGCAGCTGCCGGCCGCGGAATTCTCCAAGCTGTTTTTGACCTGCAACGACTGGAACCGCACCACGGAGGCATCGTCCGCGTTCTGCCACCTGACTACGGCCGACGGGGAGGACGCGGACGACGACACAGACCCAGACGCCGAAAGCACCGTCGACGTCCACATCGACTATTCCGTCGTCACGGCCGAGGGGCTCACGGACGCGCAGCTGACCCAGCACATCGGCATCGGGCTGCACAACATCCTCTACGGGCTCGACTCCATTGCCCGCGATGTCGTGGGCGTCTCCCCCGTCAAGTGGCCCAACTAGGCCGCGTGGTTGTCGCCGGCCGTAGCCGGGGCCGCGACCGAGGCTTCCTGTGCCTCCTCAGGCTCCCAGGCGTCGTCGCCGCTGACAAACGCCGCCGACCAGTAGCCGAACATCGCCATGAAAGGCGCGGCTAAGAGGGCCACCCCGAGTGGGAACGGCGGGACGAACTCGGCGCCGTCAACCATCGCGGGCAGCTCGGTCGGCGCGAGCAGGCCGGAAAAGACCACGAAGGCCGCGGCCCCAGCCAGCGCGCACACGCCCACCCACAACAAGGTGCCTAACCCGCGGAAACGCGCGCCCCGAGTGAAGGTCAGCACCCCGGTGACCGTGCCGGCTACCCCGGTGATCACGGTGAAGCTGAGCATCGCCATCGTCGGCGCCGAGCCCAAGTCCACACCGAAGCCGCCTTCGGGCAGCTCCGCGAGGACGACGCGCGGGCGCCACAGCCCCCACAGGATGCCCGCGATACCGAAGAAGACGAGTACGCAAGCGAATAACCCCGCAGCGAAACCGACGCTGCGGGGTGGAGTAAACGAGCGGCTGAACATAGCCTTCAAGGCTACCCTGCCGGGTGTTACTATTTACAGAAGGTCCAGTTGCCGCCCTCGTTGGCAAAGCGCATGGTGGTGGTGTCCGGGCCCTGCGGAGTGGCTACCTCCACGGTGGCGGAGGCGGTGTTGTCCTTGACCTGGATGTCACGGATGTCCTGGACGAAGGTGTTCTTCCACTGGCCGTTGCTGGCCTCGTCCATGGAGACCTGCGGGATCTGGCTGTAATCGGCGTTGCGCAGCTCCGGCTGCGCGTCCAGCACGCGCTGGCAGGTATGATCCGGCATGTAGCGCATGAAGGAACGCATGTCCTGCTGGTCGTACAGGCCGCGGACCAGGCCGTTGATCTCATCGGACACGGCGCCGTCTGCAGCCTGGCCGCCCTCGACCGGGGCGATGTCGGCCTGGCCCTGTAGCGGGTCGCCGCCCTCGAACGGGTCGACCTGGGACTCGGCCGCCGCGGCCTGGTCGCCGCCGCCGGCGTTGCCGCCGCCAGCGTTGCCACCGTCCTGGTGGGAGGCGGAGCGCTCCTTGCCCTGCGCGGACTTCTCAGCGTCCTTGTCCTTATCCTTGGCCTCGGAGGACTTCTCGGCGTCCTTGTCCTTATCCTCGTCCTTGGCCTTAGAGCTCGGTGCCTCCTTGGTGGCGGTCTCGGTCGACGGAGCAGCCTCGGTGGAGTCTTCCTCGTCAGAACCGCAAGCCGTAAGGGTCAGTGGAACGACCAACGCAAGCGCGGCAACGGACATCTTAGACGGGGTGAAAAGAGACAACGTTTCTCCTGACGATTGAGGGACTACAGGCTTTCGGGGGCGCTACCCTAACGCAGCGGCAGTACACCCTTAACGTCGAATATCATAACAACCTTTGTGTGGCAGCACAGTTACAGTTTCGTCATAGAAACCTGTGAACGCGGGGCTTCTGGCCCGCGCAGCGCCGGCCCGCTAGACTGGGGCACCGTGCAGTTATCCCGCGAGACCATCATCAAAGCCGCCCTTGACCTGCTAGATACCTACGGACTGGCAGACACCACCATGCGGCGCGTCGCGGGGTCCTTGGGGGTAGCCCCCGGCGCGCTTTACTGGCATATTTCCAACAAACAGGGCCTGATTTCCGCGCTTTCCGATGCCATCCTGGCACCCCTGTCCGGCACCTCCCCCGCCGAACTCAGCCTGAGCCTGCGTGCTAACCTGCTGGCCCACCGAGACGGCGCCGAGGTCGTTTCCGCCGCTTTGTCCCAGCCACATTCGCTGGCCTGGGAGCAGCTCGTGGCGCGCTTCAAGGCCGCGCTGGGCGCCGCCGGCCACGGCGCTGACGATGCCACCCGCCAGCTCGGGGCCGAGTCGTTAGTCCACCTAGTCCTGGGCTCTACCACCCTGGAACAGTCGCTGCTGCAATTCCAGGCGGCCACCGGTAACGAGGACGCCGAGGACGGCGCAGATCTCCAGGCCGGGGCTGCCGAGCTCGCGCGGGCGGTGGACATCGTGCTGGCGGGCATCGATTCGCTTGACAGGTGAAAGCGCCCGGTTGGCATTAAGCTAAGCAGCCATGAGCGCAACTCACCGCCCTCAGATCACCCAAGTTTGGCCCGGCTCCCCTTCGCCGCTGGGCTCCACTTTCGACGGTTCCGGTACCAACTTCGCCCTCTTTTCCGAGGTAGCCGACAAGGTAGAGCTTTGCCTTATCGATGCCGCCGGCCAGGAAGAGCACATCGAACTCACCGAGGTCAGCGCCCACGTCTGGCACTGCTACCTGCCGTATGTCTCGCCCGGCCAGCGCTACGGCTACCGCGTCCACGGCCCCTACGACCCCGAGGCCGGCCTGCGCTGTGATCCCTCCAAGCTGTTGGTGGACCCGTACGCCCGCGCCTTCACCGGGGAATTCGACCGGGACGCCGCGCTGTATTCCTACGACATCCACGCCGAGGAGCCCGGCACCGGACGCAACACCTCCGACTCGCTCGGCCACACCATGTACTCGGTGGTCATTAACCCCTTCTTCGACTGGCGCGGGGACCGCCGCCCGCACACCCCCGAAAACGAAACGGTCATCTACGAGACCCACGTCAAGGGCATGACCATGCAGCACCCCGGCGTCCCGGAGCACCTGCGCGGCACCTACGCCGGCATGGCCCACCCGGCGGTGACCGACTACCTGCGCGACCTCGGCGTGACCGCCGTGGAACTCATGCCCGTCCACCAGTTCCTCCAGGACGACCGCCTGCGCGAGCTGGGCCTGCGCAACTACTGGGGCTACAACACCTTCGGCTTCTTCGCGCCGCACCAGGACTATGCCTTCGCCCGCAAGCCCGGCGAGGCCGTGGCCGAGTTCAAGACGATGGTGCGGGCCTTCCACGCCGCCGGCATCGAGGTCATTTTGGACGTGGTCTACAACCACACCGCCGAGGGCAACCATATGGGCCCGACCATTGCGTTTAGGGGCATCGATAACCAGGCCTACTACCGCCTGCACGATGACAACCCCGAGTACTACATGGACTACACCGGCACCGGGAACTCGCTTAACGTGCGCCACCCGTCCTCGCTGCAGATGATCATGGACTCGCTGCGCTACTGGGTCACCGAGATGCGCGTCGACGGCTTCCGCTTCGACTTGGCGGCCACGCTCGCGCGCGAGCTCAACGACGTCGACAAGCTGGCCACCTTCTTCGACCTGGTGCAGCAGGATCCGGTGGTCAGCCAAGTCAAGCTCATCGCCGAGCCCTGGGACGTCGGCCACGACGGCTACCAGGTGGGCAACTTCCCGCCGATCTGGAGCGAGTGGAACGGCAAGTACCGTGACACCGTCCGCGACTTCTGGCGCGGCGAGCCGGCCACCCTCGGCGAATTCGCCTCCCGGCTGACCGGTTCTTCCGATCTCTACGGCAACAACGACCGTCGCCCGACCGCCTCCATCAACTTCATCACCGCCCATGACGGCTTCACCCTCGCCGACCTAGTTGCCTACAACGACAAGCACAACGAGGCCAACGGTGAGGACAACCAGGACGGCGAGTCCTTCAACCGCTCCTGGAACCACGGCGCCGAAGGCCCCACCGACGACCCGGACATCCAGCGCCTGCGCCGCCGCCAGCAGCGTAACTTCCTGGCCACGCTGCTGCTGAGCCAGGGCACCCCGATGCTTAGCCACGGCGACGAATTCGGCCGCACCCAGTCCGGCAACAACAACGCCTACTGCCAGGACAATGAGATCGCTTGGATGGACTGGTCGCTGCTGGAGCAAGAGAAAAACTCCGAGCTCTACGGCTTCACCAAGCGGCTGATTGGCATCCGCCACCGCCACCCGGTCTTCCGGCGCCGCCGCTTCCTGGCCGGCGGCCCGCTGGGCACCGACGCGCGCGACCGCGACATCGCCTGGCTCGTACCCTCGGGCAAGCTGATGACGCAGGACGACTGGGACCACGGTTTCGGTAAGTCCCTGATGGTCTACCTGAACGGCAACGCGATCAGCGAGCCCGATGCCCGCGGCCAGAAGATCGTCGACGACTCTTTCGTGATGATTTTCAACGCCCACCACGAGCAAATCGAGTTCACGCTGCCCACCCAGGATCTCGGCGCGAAGTGGAAACTGGTGGTCGACACCGCACACCCCGGCGGGTACCCCACCGAAGAAATCCTCATCCCGACAGCGGGTACCATCGATGTGCAACCGCGCTCCACGCTGTTGCTCAAGCAGGTGGAGCCGCCCGTTCTCGATTAGTTCCTGCTTGGAAAGGCCCTGATTTTAGTGTCGGTTAAAGCCCACGGCGCCCTCGTCGATGTCACCGCTACCAGCGTGGAGATCCACCACTCCGTACTGTCGCTGAGCCTGGGGAAGCCGGCCACTACCTCGGTCCCGCTCGCCGACATCAGCGGGTTAAGCGTGCACGAGCCCACCGCCACCGCGCAGGGCTGGGTGGTGTTGGAGGGCACGGACGTAACCATCCCCGTCGACCCGCACCAGGACGCCGAGGCCATCCGCGCGCTGATCGCCGCCGCCCAAAGCGGCGAGCACGACCCGGGCGTGCCGGGGCTGGATTTCACCGCCGTCGACGTCGAAACCGCCAACTGGCATTGGGGGTCTATCTGCCAGGTGGGTGCGGTCCGCTTCCGCGACGGCCGCGAGACCGAATCTAGGACCTGGCTGTGTCAACCGCCGGCTAACTGGCCCGACTTCGACGACGTCAACATCTCCATCCACGGCATCACGGCCGCCGATGTCGCCGATGCCGCCCCCTTTGCCACCGTCGCCGCCGAGCTGGTGGACTTTGTAGGCGGCGACGTCTTCGTCGCGCACAACGCCCAGTTCGACTCCAGCGCCCTCCACGCCGCCCTGCAGGCCACCTCCAGCGACATCCCCGACTGGCAGCTGGCCTGCTCCCTGGCGCTGGCGCGCCACTGCTCCGCCCGCGGGGTCCTCGACGTGGCCAACCACAAGCTGCCCACCGTCGCCGCGGCGTGCGGGATGGAGTCCTTTAGCCACCACGACGCCTGCGCGGATGCCCGCGCCGCCGGGGTCATCGTCGCCGGCCTGGCGCAGAAGCTGGGGCTGACTGGCGGCATCGCCGGCCTCTTCGACGGGTGCGGCTTCCGCCTGGGGGCGCTATCTGCCGAGCAGGTCATGCCGGTCCTCCAAGACAACGTGGCGCCGACGTCGGCGGCCGACCTGGGAGCGGGCACGGATTTCCGCTCGCAGACCCGCGAGTCCGGGGCTCGCCGCCCCGCCCCCTGGAAGACCGTCGCCACGCCGGAGACCATCCCCGAGCCCAACCCCGACGCCGACCCGCAGGGCCCGCTTTACGGCCAACACGTCACGCTGACCGGCGACTTCGAGCCCTTCGACAAGGGCCAGCTGTGGTCCGCCATCGCCGAGCGCGGCGGGGTGATCGGCAAGAACGTCACGAAGAAGACCACCCTGCTAGTCGTCGGCACGTGGGCGAAGAAGACGTCCAAGGAAAAGCGCGCCGAGGAGCTGCGCGACAAGGGCCAGGACATCACCTTCTGGAGCGCCAACGAGCTCCTCGATGCCGTGGGGTTGAGCCACCAACCGCCGTTTTAGGGAACCGCTGCGGCCGCGGCACAGTCTAACTACTCGTCAGGGATTCCCGCCGACCTGTCAGGAGAGTAGTCGTGACCACCGCCATCCATCCCGCCACGCACCCGGAGCTGAGCTTGGACGGACTCCTGCCCCGCTTGGTCCGGCAGCGCTGGACCAGTAATACCGGCCTGTCCGACGACGGCTTCTGCGACTCCGTGGCCACCCTGCCGCTGTCGCAGAACTGGTCGATGACCCTGCGGTGCCAAACCTCCGACGGCGGCATCAACGTCAGCCAGCGCGGCTTGGACAAGCTGGGCGTATCCATCCAACACGCGTGGGACTTCGCCGCCATCAACCTGGCGGAGGCCTCCCGCTCCGAGTACGGCACGCAGTTCTGGATGCGGCCGGCCAGCGCGGTCCTCGGCCCCGGATGCCCCAATGGCGTGCAGGTGGCCACCTCCCGCTACCCCATTAGCTCCTGGCTGGCCCACCCGCGCGCCTTCCTCCTCCTCGACGAGCACCTGCGCAACATCCTGGCCGCCGAGCGCCTGGTCTACCTCGTGCCCGACCCGGTCACGGTGCTTGCGCTGGCCGGGGTAAGCCACCAGGAGGCCACGGCGTGGGCGCGGCGGGCGCAGGAAACGAGGCCGCGGCATCGGGTGCAATTGTCGTCGGTGCCGTTACTATTGGTGCAGGGGTTTCCGCAGGACTACTGCCTCGACTTTTAAGCATTTAGAGAAAGGAGCCGCCCCGTGGCCCGCTTGGGCAACCGCTACCACGACTGGAACCGGCAGCACCCTCACGCCGCCGCAGACTTCCATGCCGCCATCGAAGAATTGCTCAACGATGCCGGCGTTATCTTCGATCACGTCTCCGCCCGCGTGAAGAGCTGGTCCTCGTTCAAGGCGAAGGCGAAAAAGCGCAACGCCGACGGCCAGCCGGTCTACCCGCACCCGTGGGAGGATATCCACGATCTGGTCGGCGTTCGCGCGACGGTCTTCCACTCCACCGCCATCCCGCAGGCCATCGACGTGTTGAGCGAATCCTTCGAGGTCCTGCGCTCGGTCGATAAGGCGGCGCAGACGCGGATTTCGGGCGGCTTCGGCTACGGCTCGCACCACCTGGTGCTGCGGGTGACCGACGCCATCGAGGAGCTGGCCGCCTACCGCGGCTTAACCTTCGAGGTGCAGGTGCGCACCGTCCTGCAGCACGCCTGGGCCGAGTTCGAGCACGACATCCGCTACAAGCAGGGCCCGAACCCGCCGTCGCCGCAGGTGGACCGTCTGTTTACGCTGGCGGCCGGGCTGATCGAGCTCGCCGATCAGCAATTCGACGAGATCGCCGCCCTCAAGAGCCCGCGCACCGAGACCACCGAGGACGTCGTGGTCACCGCGGAGACGCTGCCGGGTATTCTCACCATGCTGCTGGGCTCGCGCTTCCCGCGGTCGCGCTCGGATCACTACCGCTGGCTGGCGGAGCTACTCGAACTCAACGGGGTGACCACCGTGCGCCAGCTCCAGGAACTGCTCAACGACGAGGACATCGCCTCCCTGCAGGAGGCATTCCAGTATCGCTTCCGCCCCGGCCATATCCGGCTGGTCGACGATCTCCTACTCAACCGCTTCGGGCAGGCGCACATCGATGCCACCGCGCACACCGGCAACCGCGCCGATCGCGCCAAGCGCCTGCGGGGGCGCTTAAAGCAGCTGCGCGGCTAGGCTAACGGAATCCGCCGCGGAATTTCTCCATCTGGCGGCGCTCCCGCTTGGTGGGCCGGCCCGCCCCCTTCGCGCGGACGGGAACCGACGGCTGGAACTGCCGCGGCGGGGGCGGCGGCGCGTGGTCGGTGTAGCAGGTGCGCGCGACCGGCGCCCCGACGCGCTTACGCACGGTGGCTAGCACCTCGAGGTCGTATTCGTGGTGGTCCTTCCACACGCGGACGCGGTCGCCGGGGACGACCTGCTGCGCGGGCTTGACGGCCTCGCCGTTGATTTTGACATGGCCGGCCTTGACGGCATCGGCGGCCGCGGAGCGGGTTTTGAACATGCGCACCGCCCAGACCCACGCGTCGATGCGAACCGGCCTACCAGCCGGCTGATTATCCATGAATTAGTAGTTGTTGTAGTTCTGGTTGATGATCTTGCGCACCTTGAGGAAGTTGGCGGCGCCACCGACGACGGCCACCACCAAGCCGAGCACTAGCCAAAAGCCCGGATTGCCGAACAGGATTGTCATCAGAACGCCGCCGCCGACCCCGGCGCCCACGGAGATGAGGCCGTTGCGGGAGTGCTTGCGGACTGCTTGCTTGCGCGCTTCAATCGGATTGTTGGGACGTCGCTGCATGGTCATGGGTAGGTATTCTACCTCACGTACCAGGTAACTCCACCCAGGCTCGCCCGTCTGCCCGCGGGGCCACGCGCCCTTGCGTCAGCGCCGCCAGCTCGGCTTCCAGCCCGTCTCGGCCGCCGGGCTCGCAGGCCAAGGTGTAGGTCACCGCGGCGCCGTACTGGGTGTCGCGGACGTCGTAGCCGCGGGCCCGCAGCTCCGCCTCGAGGCGGCCGGCCTCGGCGTGCTCCACCTCGATCGTGTACAGCTCCCGCTGCGCGCGGGTCACGCGATCTACTTGCGCGACGGCCTCGCTGAGCGTGCCGCCGTAGGCGTGCACCAGCCCGCCGGCGCCCAGCTTGATGCCGCCGAAGTAGCGCACCACCACCGCGCACACGTCCAGCATGCCGCTGCCCTTGAGCACGTCCAGCATCGGTTTGCCTGCGGTGCCGGAGGGCTCGCCGTCGTCGGAGGACCGCTCCGCCGGCTGCGCCCCGTTCTGGTGGTAGACGTAGGCGCTGCAGTGGTGGCGGGCGTCCGGGAAGCGCTCGCGCACGTCGGCGATGAAATCGCGCGCCTCGTTCTCATTTTGCGCTCGCTTAACGAGTGCGATGAAGCGCGAGCGCTTGATTTCTACTTCGTGCTCGGTGACCTTTCCGGCCGCGGGCAAAGGGTAGTGCTCCATTAAGACACCAGGAATTCGTACTCGGGGGTGCCGGGCTCTAGGCGCTGGCACTTAATCCGCGACTCCTCCATCCGGGCCAGCAACCCCGGCAGGCCGACGGCCTCCCCAAGCTGCAGCCCCACCAGCGCCGCCCCGGTCTCCCGGTTGTTGCGCTTGAGGTACTCGAACAGCGTGATGTCGTCGTGCGGGCCCAGGATCTCCTCCAAAAACGCGCGCAGCTGCCCGGGCTCTTGCGGGAAGTTGACCAAGAAGTAGTGCTTGAGCCCGCGGTGGACCAGGGAGCGTTCCATGATTTCGGCGTAACGCAGCACGTCGTTGTTGCCGCCCGAGATGATGCAGACGACGGTGGAGCCGGCGGGGGCATCGACAAGCTGGAGGCCGGCCACGGACAGGGCACCGGCGGGCTCGGCGATGATGCCTTCGTTCTGGTACAGCTCCAGCAGCTCAGTGCAGACCGCGCCCTCGGAGACCGTGTCGCAGCTAACCCGCTCGCGGTTGTGGCTGACGATCTCGAAGGGCAGCGAACCAATGCGCCCGACGGCCGCGCCGTCGACGAAGGGATCAATCTCGTCGAGGGTGACCGGCTCCCCCGCCCGCAGCGCCGCGGTCAGCGACGCCGCTCCCCCCGGCTCGATGCCGTAGACCTGGGTACGCGGGGACATGTCCGCCAAGTAGCTGACGATGCCACCCAGCAGACCACCGCCGCCCACCGGGACGACGACCGCGTCGAGGCTACGACCCTGGGCGGACAGCTGCGAGACGATCTCCGCGGCGACGGTACCTTGTCCGGTGATCGTGTCGCGGGCATCGAATGGCTCGATCATGGTCGCACCGCGAGCTTCCGCGTCGGCACGGGCCGCGGCGGCCGCCTCGTCGAAGTTGGCGCCCACGACGACCAGCTCGACCGCGTCGCCACCGTGAACCTTGATGCGGTCGCGCTTCTGCTTCGGAGTGGGGCCGGGCACGAAGATCTTGCCCTTGATGCCCATCGTGCGGCAGGCATAGGCCACGCCCTGGGCGTGATTGCCCGCCGATGCCGCCACTACCCCGCCGGCGCGCTGCTCCTCCGACAGGTTGGAAATCGCAAAATAGGACCCGCGAATCTTGTAGGAGCGCACGTCTTGCTGGTCTTCCCGCTTGAGGTAGACCTCGTAGCCCGTAATCTGCGACAGACGCGGGCAGTAGTACAAGGGTGTGGGAGCAATCTCGGACGAAATGCGGGACTGGGCCAGCTGGACGTCGGATGCTCGGATGGGGTCGAAGTTTTGCGTCATGTCGGTTTATTCTAGCGGGCCGGTTGGCACCCGTCGCGCAATACCTATAGTTTGACAGACAATCCCCAGCGCCGGGGTGCCCTGGACCACTTTTGCGACCACATGGGTAGACATCTCCAAACAACCTGGTAAATTCATCTGAGGATATTTAGCACCGTTGCTCTCGTCTTGTTTTTAAGGAGTTCCACCATGCGCCGTACTCGCCTTACCACCACCCTTGTCGCTGCCGCCGCCGTCACTTTTGGTCTCGTCTCCCCAGTCGCCATGGCCGACGAGGCCACGGACATCTGGGCAGCCTCTTCGACCGCTACCGAAAACCGCGCTGGGGGTGACGGCGGCTCCGAGGACGAGGAGCCCGATACCATGTTCGGCTCCAGCGTCGAGCAGACCGCAATGTTCAAGGAAGTCATGTCGTGGGGCTCCGTGGTGGGTGCGCTCCTGGCAGCCATCGTTAAGGCCACCGTGATGATCGCCCAGATCAACCCGGCTATTCTCAACCCGCTCAAGGATCTCCTGAAGCAGGCCGGCGTTAAGTTCTAGGGACTTAAGGCACGCCGAGTAGGCGCTACGGACGTGGTCCGTGGCGCCTTTTCGCGTCTTTTGGCTGGGCTTTGCTTGTGGCCCGGCAGTCGTGGGATTGGCTGGTCTTTCCTTACAGCTCGGTTGGTTTTATGCCAGCCCCGCGGCGGGTTTTATGCCCGCCGCCCCCGTGTCAGCCGTCAGCCGTCAGCCGTCAGCCGCTGCTCCAGGGCGGGTCCCACGTCACCCTGCCATCGCGGCGGTTTATCCTGCCGTGCCTGGGGTAGGCGGGGTCGTCGTCGTTCCATGAATTGTGGAACTCGCACAGTAGTGTCAGGTTCTCCTGGTTGGTCTCACCGCCGTCGGCCCAGGGGTGGATGTGGTGGACCTGGCACTCATCGGCTGGTTTCCTACAGTTCGGCCACGCACACGTGGTGGTCTCGGCTTTGGCCATGTCCTTCTGCTTCGGTGAGGCGTGGCGCTGGTAGCGGTACTGGTTGACCGGGCCGCGCCTAGGGTCCACCAGCGTGGCCAGGCCCGCGTCCAACAAACATTGGCGGACGTAGTCGGCCCCGGTCATGGTTGTTCCGTTGGTCAGCTGCAGGGTGATCTCATCCCCATCACCGGCAAGGATTCTCACCCAGTCAGGAAGGGAGATCACCACGTGGGTGGCCTTCCGCTGCTTGTTCAGCCCGCCGCAAAACAAAGCCTCGACATCCGGGATGGTTTTAATTGAGGCCCAGAGGTCTTCCACCAACTCCGGATCACCGGTGACCGAAAAAGTACTCGGTCCATCCTTGCGACGGGTGACTCGTACGCCCTCGGCTGGTGGTGCCGGGCGGTTAAGCTCTAGGACCTTTTGGTTGGCTAGGCGTCTTAGCTGTTTGGTGGTGCCGGGGTGTTGCACAGTTCGATGAGCATGGCCCAAGCCTCGCCCTTATTACGCACCCGGCGGAAGGCACTATCCAGGACCAGCAACGTATCCAGGTGGTGTCCCTGGGCGGCGGCCGCTTTCCTCGCGGCGGCTCGCTTGCGCGTATACGTGGTGTGCCCGAAGAAGGTCTGGCAGGCACGGTAGTGCGCGGCCGCGGCAACATCCGACATGACAGCCTTCAAAGCAGGCAGGCTCAACTGGCGGCACAGGCCCCACGTCGCCGAACTCCACACCGAGTTTCTGGCTCAAGATTTCACGCACCGTGGCTTGATACACCATGCCTGCCGCGCGCGCCTCGTGGTACAAACTCACCCCATCGAGCGTGCGCACTTTACCGTCGCGGCATAGCTGTTTATTCGCCAACAACACGTGTGAATGCACATGCGGGTCGCCCGCACGTGAAGTGCGGTGCTCGTATTTCACGCCCGAAATACCCGCCAACTTTTCGACAATAAGACGCTTTCCCGTCGGCTCTTTTACTTGCTTTCGCGTGTAGCTGGCATGCTCCGACAAGTAATCCAGCGCCTGGGATACTGCCGCCTGGTGGGCTTCATCGACGATGCCACGCACGGCAGAATCTGCGCCCATCCCCCACAACAAGGAGACAGATTTCGGCGCGCAAAACGTCAGATCGAAACCTGGAACACTATCCTTTCGCGGAGCATTTCCAAGCCCCGCACCGCTCGGAGCGACCGCCTTATTGAACCAATCCTCAACCGTTTTCCCCGCACGATCGCACCATCTTCAGCGCCCAAAAATGCCGAAACTTCAGCCATGTTTTCGCCCCGAAGCCACACCGAAGCTGGCTGCTTTCCGTCCTCGGAATAGTACGAATCCGTCCCCCGATTCTCATCAACCGTGGACTGATAATAGGCCACGGAGTGCGCACCCATCTTCGCGATAGTCAGCGCTCCGACACCTCCTGTCAATCACCACGGTGACCACCTGGGCACCCCATTGGGCAACTTGTTGCAAATGTACCATATCCTAGAGCGCTTAGCGCTCGTAGAGCGTGGTCAGCATAGAAAAGCCGCCGAGTTTTCGGCGGCTTTTGGCTGTGTCAGGTAATCGCTATCCTCCCGGGCAATCTGCCGAGATTCCGTGGTGGCCTCGGGAAAAAGCACGTACAGGGCGGGGCTGTCGGGCACGAAAAATTCAGGGGCAAGCGTGCGGCGCAGCCGTACGCGCGGCAGCGCCAGGTGTCGACGCAGACGGCGACGGCGGCTGACTTGGTTATCGCTGACTTTGAACGCGGCTAACGCCAGCCAGCGCGCCCGCCCCGTCCGGGGCGCTCTATGCGCTCTTGAGCGTCGAGCACATCACCCAGGCGTGGTGCAGGCGTCTCAGAACGCGGAGAATCGCTGGGGCTACTTAGGTCCGATCCCCTTCCAGGTCAAGGAAGCTGAAATAGGGGACATCCTCAACAGTTTCTCCAACAATCCCGAAGACCCTATTGCTGATTTTGTCGAGATCTTCCTCGTTCTTTTTTCGGACAGGGAAAACAAACTCTTGCTTTATTACGTAAGCTCGAAGATCCTCAAAATCGCCCCTACCTGCTGCTTCGATAGCTAGATTATAGTCGTCTTCTTCGGTTTCCACTGCAACGGGAGAAAAGTCATCCAATTCGTGAAATTCTTGAGCGAAGGAACTTTTAAACCGCTTTATCAGCCTTTCAAGTTCCGGTTGAGAGCAGTACAAATGCAGCTCTTCAACGAATTTCTGCTCAACTATTCCGTCCTCGAAGGAGTTTGCCGTCATGAAGAAACCTTTTCGCTCGCTATCCGCAGTCGCTATTAGCCTAATGATCGCCCTTTCCGGGGCGCAGGGAACAGCCAGCGCTACCCCAGCCACTTCCTTAAGCAGCGTTCCACCAGAAATCACACCCTATGCTGTCTACCGAGTGCAAGTTAAGTGTCCTATCGTCAACCTCCGCAATGAAGTGGAGTGCCTTAGGTTTTTAGGTCCGGGTGACTTGAGTGTTGTCCATTGATGCCCTTCCTGTGGGTGGGGAGAATGGATGAATGGTGAAGAAGTTCAGTAAACACACTCCCGAGCAGATTGTTCGCAAGCTGGATAAGGCTCGAGAACTCAGAATCGAGAGTGTCTGATGGTTTGTGTGTGGGAACCTAACCCGCATGAGGAGATGGACCAGAATGACTACTGTGACGAGACGAGATCCGGCTGATAAGGCCAAGATTGATGCGATTGAAAAGAAGCTGCTTGCTAACCCTGAAATCGCGAAACTCATTGATGACCTAGGCACATCGACAACGGATGCCAATGACCTAGTTCGGGGCATGCTACAAGCCTCGATTACTAGGGGATTAAACGCTGAGATGGATGCTCACCTTGGCTACGAGTCCGGCGATAGAGCAGCTAAAGCTGCAGCTGAGACAGACAATCACCGCAACGGAACCTACCCAAAAACCGTGGATTCTAACTACGGGCCAGTTACCGTTGATATCCCTAGGGATCGGGCTGGAACATTCTTGCCGACTATGGTCCCTAAAGGCTCGAGGCGTTTGACCGATGTCGATGACATGATCATCAGCTTGTATGCCGGCGGGATGACCATTAGGGATATCCAGCACCACATGGCAACTGCGATGCGGGTTGATATTTCCCATGAGACGATTTCTGCAGTTACTGACGCCGTCTTGGATGAAGTCATGGTSTGGCAAAACCGCCAGCTAGACGAGTTCTACCCCGTGGTGTTCCTGGACGCGCTGCGTATTAAAGTCCGCGACGGCGGCCGGGTTGTCAACAAGTCCGCGTACATGGCAATCGGCGTGGACCTCGACGGCATCAAGCACATTTTAGGATTGTGGATCGCCAAGGAAGAAGGCGCTTCCTTCTGGGCGCAGGTGTGCTCTAACCTGGCTAATCGTGGGGTCAAAGACGTCTTTATTGTCTGCTGTGACGGGCTGAAAGGCCTGCCTGAAGCAGTCGAGGCAACGTGGCCGAACTCGATGGTGCAAACCTGTATCGTGCACCTGATTCGTGCCGCGAACCGGTGGGTAGCCTACGGGGATCGTCGGGGTGTATCGGCGGCGTTAAAAAAGATTTACACCGCTGCGGATGAACCCACAGCCCGTGCTGCTTTGGACGAATTTGAAGCCTCTGAATTGGGAGAAAAGTATCCCCGCTCAGTCAAGGTCTGGCAGGACGCGTGGGGCCGGTTTGTCCCGTTTCTGCAGTTCCCGCCAGCGGCCAGAAAGGTTATCTATACGACGAATTCCATTGAGTCGTTTAACAACGAGCTGCGTAAAGCTACTCGCAACAGGGTGCAGTTCACCAACGATGAATCAGCGCTTAAAACACTGTGGTTGATGATCTGCAATATTGAAGACAAACGAGCTGCAAAGAGGGCGAAGCAGGGCAAACGAGTCTCAAGAACAGCCGGCAGGCTTATGGAAGGAGCCCGGGTTTCCGGCTGGAAACAAGCCATCAATCAAATGGCCGTGGCCTACCCCGACCGCTTCGACAAATACCTATAAACCCAGCCCCACACACAAACAACTTGACACGCTCGCACGCGTCAACCCCCACAAGGGCACAAATCCGCGCCTGTGGATAACTCGGAGCACAGTAGCCATCCTGCACGAGGCCCGAAACAGCAGAAAACGCCGGTTTTCTCCGCGCCACCTGCCCAAAGGCCGAAAAACGGAGCAACGTACCCAAGTAGCCATAGATAGGCCAAATTAGGCACAGTTGTCCACGGCCCCCGCACCAGGCGGGGGCTGTGGACAACTTAGCTGCTAGAACAGCTCGCGCGACGCGATCTCCGCGCCCTCGACCAGCGACTGCAGCTTCGCCCACGCGATCTGGTGGTGCAGGCGCCCGCCCAGGCCACAGTCGGTGGAGGCCACGACCTTGTCCGGGCCGACCTGCTCGGCGAACTTGATGATGCGGTCTGCCACCAGGCGCGGGTGCTCGACGGCGTTGGTGGAGTGCGAGACCACGCCCGGGTAGATGACCGTGCCCTCGGGCAGCTGGTGGTCCTGCCAGACGCGCCACTCGTGGGCGTGGCGCGGGGAGGCGCTCTCGAAGGAGAACCCGCCGACCTTGGCCTGCAGAATCTCGTCGATGATGTCGGCGAACGGCACGTCGGTCACGTGTGGGCCGTGCCAGGAACCCCAGCAGATGTGCAGGCGGGTCTTTTCGACGGGCAGGTCGCGGATGGCATCGTTAAGCACGTTGATGCGATCCCGCACGAAGCCGCGGAAATCCTCCACGGACGGCTCCGGGTTGATCTGGTCCCAGGCCTCGGCCAAATCAGGGGCGTCGAACTGGACGGTGAAGCCGGCGTCGGTAACCGCCTTGTACTCGTGGCTCAGCGCCTCGCCGCAGGCGCGCACGACGTCAAAGTCGTCGTCGTAGTACTTGTTCTTCAGGCGGGCGGCGGACCCCGGGGACAGGGCTGCGACGAAGCCCTCAGTGGCGCCGGCCTTGTCCATGGCCTGGCGCAGCAGCTTCACGTCGACCTCAACCTGGTCCTGGCCGATGTAGGTAATCGGGCCGGTAAACTCCGGGTTCCCCACCTTGGAGCGGCCGGTGAAGATGCCGGACTCCGGATCCTCATAGGCCTCGGAGAACAGCGCGCGGTCGCGGCGGTCCGGGAAGGAGGTCAGGCGCGGGTTGCCCGGGGTGGAGCGCACGACCTCGTCGTTGGCCCAGCGGTCGGTGTCGGTCATGGTGAGCCCGCCCAGGCGGGTAAAGGAGTAGTTCCACCAGGCGCCGTAGTCGACGGCGCCCGAGGTGATGTGCCCGTACTCCCCCTCGTTGATGATGTCGATCCCCAGGTCGACCTGGCGCTTGACCACCTCGTCGACGGAGCGCTCGAGGATGGCGTGGAACTCCTCGTCGTTGAGCGCGCCCTGCGCCCGCTTATGGTTGGCCTCCAGCAGTTCCGGGGTGCGCGGCAGCGAGCCGACGTGAGTGGTGCGAATCTTGTTGGCCATGGGAGGCCCTCCTTCGTTCCTAGTAGACTGTGCTGTCTACATTAACTGAGGAGGGCCTCCCCCCGACGTTTATATTCACATTCCCAGCTAGCCGAGGATGCCCGCGCCCATCGTCGCCTTCAAATCCCCCATCAGGTTGCCGGAGCGCTCCACCCGCAGATCCTCGCCCAGGATCATCATGGTGGATTCGTCGCCACACGTCAGGGTCAGGTAGACGTCGGACTCGCCGCGGTTGTTGGTCAGCACCTGCTTGAGCTTGGCGATGTTGTCCATGGTGCACTGGTCGGTGCGCATCGTCAGCCGCAGCGGCAGGCCGGCGCCGTTGCCGGGGCCGAGATCAGGCACGCGGATGTCGTTGCAGAACAGGGACATGCGCTCATCCCGGATCTTGACCTGGACCTTGGCCAGGATGATGTTGTCCTCCACGATCTGCGGCGCGACCAGGGAGTAGACCTTGTTGAAGACCAGGATTTCCACCTGGGCGCCGTGGTGGTCCTCCACCGTGACGATGGCCCAGGGCGAGCCGTCCTTCTTGGAAAAGCGCCGGTCCACGCCCGAGATGATGCCGCCGATGAGCAGCTCCTGCTTGTCGCGGACCTCGCCGGCCAGGATCTTGGGCAGCGGGGTGTCGGTCTGCGCGTCGAGGGCCTCCTCGAAGCCGTCCAGGGGGTGGCCGGAGACGTACAGGCCCAGCATCTCGCGCTCCAGCGCCAGCTCGTGCTTGCGCTCCCAGTGCTCGTCGGGGACCTCGATGGTAAAAGCGTTGGCGGTCTCGGAGTCGTCGCCACCGAAGCCCGCGAACAGGTCGAACTGGCCCTTGTCCGCGGCCTTCTTGGTGGTCTGTACCGAGTCCACCGCGTCCTCCTGGATGAGCATCAGGCCCTTGCGGGGATGGCCCAGGGAGTCAAAGGCACCGGCCTTGATGAGCGACTCGGTCACGCGCTTGGAGCACGCGGCTAGCTCAATCTTGTCGAGGTAGTCGGAGAAGCTGGTAAATGCGCCCTTCGCGCGGCGGGTGGAAATCAAAGACTCCACCACGTCCGCGCCGACATTGCGGATGGCGCCCATGCCGAAGCGGATGTCCTCGCCGACGGCCTGGAAGTCGACGTCGGACTCGTTGACGTCCGGCGGCAGCACCTTGATGCCCAGGTGGCGGCAGTCGGACAGGTAGATGGCGGACTTGTCCTTCTTGTCGCCGACCGAGGTCAGCAGCGCCGCCATGTATTCCGGCGCGTAGTAGGCCTTCAGGTAGGCGGTCCAGAAGGAGACCAGCCCGTAGCCGGCGGCGTGGGACTTGTTGAACGCGTAGGACGCGAAGGGCTCGATGGTGCCCCAGAGGGCATCGACGGCGTCCTTGGAGTAGCCGTTGTCGAACATACCGCCCGAGAACTTCTCGTACTGCTGGGCGAGTACTTCGGGCTTCTTCTTACCCATGGCCTTGCGGAAGCCGTCTGCCTCGCCGGCCGTGTAGTTGGCTACCTTCTGGGAGATACGCATGATCTGCTCCTGGTAGACGATGAGGCCGTAGGTCTCGTCCAGGATTTCCTTCAGCGGTTCGGCCAGCTCGGGGTGGATCGGGGTGATTTCCTTGCGCCCGTTCTTACGGTCGGCGTAGTCCCAGTGGGCGTTGACACCCATCGGGCCCGGGCGGTAGAGCGCCAGCGATGCCACGATGTCTTTGAAACCCGTCGGCTTCATGCGCTTGAGCAGCTCCTGCATGCCGCCGGAGTCCAGCTGGAACACGCCGAGGGTCTCGCCGCGGGAGAGCAGTTCGTAGACGCGGCTGACGGCCGGGTCGTCGGCGTGCAGGTCCTCCAAGTGGATCTCCTCGCCGCGGTTTTTGCGGATGTTTTCCAGGGCGTCGCCGATGACGGTGAGGTTACGCAGGCCCAGGAAGTCCATCTTCAGCAGGCCGATGGCCTCGCAGGCCGGGTAGTCCCAGCCGGTGATGATGGCGCCGTCGGCCGGCCGCTTCCACATCGGGATGTGGTCCATCAGCCGCACCGAGGCCATGATCACCGCGCAGGCGTGGACGCCGGCCTGGCGGACCACGCCCTCCAGGCCGCGGGCGGTGTCGTAAATCTGGCGGACGGTCGGGTCGGATTCGACCATGTTGCGCACCTCGGCGGCCTCGGAGTAGCGCTCGTGCTCCGGGTCCGTGATGCCAGCCAGCGGAATGTCCTTGGCCATGATGGCCGGCGGGAGGGCGGCGTTGATGCGGTCGGCCATCTGGAAGCCCTCCTGCCCGAAGTGCACCTTCGCGGAGTCCTTGATGGCCTGCTTGGTCTTGACCGTACCGAAGGTGATCACCTGGGCGATCTTGTCCTCGCCCCAGCGCTCAGCGGCGTAGGTGATCATCTCGCCGCGGCGGCGGTCGTCAAAGTCGATATCGATATCGGGTGCGGACGGGCGCTCCGGGTTGAGGAAGCGCTCGAAGAGCAGGTCGTGCTCGAGGGGGTCGATATTGGTAATGGTCAGCGCGTAGGCGACCAGGGCGCCGGCGGCAGAACCACGGCCCGGCCCGACGCGGATGCCCACCGAGCGGGCGTGCTTGATGAGCTCAGCCACGATGAGGAAGTAGGACGGGTAGCCCTTCATATCGATGACCGAGATCTCGTACTCGGCGCGCTTGATGTAGTCGTCCGGCACCTCCGAGTCGGGGAAGCGCGCCTTGAGCCCCTCCATGACCTCGTGGGTCAGCCAGGAGGTCGGGCTGTGCCCCTCCGGCACGTCCGCGATCGGCATGCGGTCGTGGGTGTGCTCCTCCCAGACCTTGCTGTAGTCCCCGACGCGCTCGGCGATCCACAGGGTGTTGTCGCAGCCGTCCGGGACCATCTCGTCCCAGATCTCGCGCATCTGCTGCGCGGACTTGATGTAGTAGCCCGAGCCGCCGAACTTGAAGCGGTCCGGGTCGTTAAGCGTCTTGCCGGTCTGCACGCACAGCATGGCCTCGTGGTTGGGGGCCTGAGACTCCAGCACGTAGTGGCAGTCGTTGGTCACTAGCGGCGGCAGGTCGAGGCGGCGGCCGATTTCTAGCAGGGCGTCGCGGGTGCGCTTTTCGATGTCGAGCCCGTGGTCCATCAACTCCAGGAAGTAGTTGTCCTTGCCGTAGATGTCCTGCCACATCGCGGCGGCTTCCAGGGCCTCATCGAACTGGCCCAGGCGCAGGCGCGTCTGCACGTCGCCCGAGGGGCAGCCAGTGGTGGCAATGATTCCGTCGGCGTGCTCGGCGATGAGCTCGGCGTCCATGCGCGGCCACTTGCCCAGCTGGCCCTCGTAGGAGGCCAGCGACGACAGCTTGAACAGGTTCTGCAGGCCGGTGGCGTTTTCCGCCAGCATGGTCTGGTGGAGGTACGCGCCGGAGGCGGAGACGTCGTCGCGCTTCTGGTCCGGGTTGCCCCACAGCTGGCGCTTCTTGTTGAAGCGGGAGCCGGGCGCCATGTAGGCCTCGATGCCGATGATCGGCTTGATTCCCGCCCCCGTCATGCGGCGGTAGAAGGCGTCGGAGCCGAACATGTTGCCGTGGTCGGTCATGCCCACCGCCGGCATCTGCTGCCGGTTAACCTCCTCTGCCAGCAGATCCACCTTGGCCATGCCGTCCAGCATGGAAAACTCGGTGTGGTTATGCAGATGGACGAAGGAGGAGTTTTTGACCATGCCGGCTATTCTAGCCGGTGCGTCAAGACGGCCCGTCCGGCGCGGGAGGAGTACCTTTTAAGCCAATGCTGTATACACTCGCCGCCTACCTGATGTGGGGATTCTTCCCCGCCTTCTTCCCTCTCCTCCTGCCCGCCGACCCGCTGGAGATCCTCGCCCACCGTGTGGTGTGGACCGCCGTGCTCGTCGGCGCCTACCTGCTGGTCACCGGCGGCTGGCGGGAGCTCAAAGCCTTCAGCCTGCGCACCTGGGGCTGGATGGCCGCCTGCGGCGTGGCGATCACTATCAACTGGGGTGTGTACGTCGTGGCGATTAACACCAACCACGTCGCCGACGCCGCCCTGGGCTATTTCATCAACCCGCTGGTGGCGGTCTGCCTAGGCATCCTCTTCCTGAAGGAGCAGCTGCGCCGCGGCCAGCTGGCGGCGGTACTCATCGCCGCCGTGGCGGTGCTCTGGCTGACCTTCATGACGGGTCAGACCCCGTATATCTCGCTCGCGCTGGCCTTCAGCTTCGGCATCTACGGGCTGCTCAAAAAGAAGATCTCGGTCTCCTCGACCGGCTCCGTGGCGGCGGAGACCCTGGCCATGGTCCCGCTGGCGCTGGGTTACCTGATCTACCTCGAGGCCGGCGGCCAGGGCACATTCTTCAACCAGGGCCCGCTGCACCCGCTGCTGCTCATCAGCGCCGGCCTAGTCACCGCGCTGCCGCTTTTGTGCTTCGCCCAGGGCGCCAAGCACCTGCCGCTGGCAACCATCGGCATGCTCCAGTACATCACCCCGACCATGCAGATGCTCTGGGCGCTGTTCGTCACCCAGGAGCACATGCCCCCGGAGCGCTGGGTCGGCTTCATCATCATCTGGGTGGCCGTGACGGTCTACCTCATCGACCTACTGCGCCACCGGCCGCGCACAACGAGGCGGGCTAGAGGGCGCCCGGCGGGCGAATAGCGAAGCTGCCCCAGGCGGCATCGTCGGGCGCGGGCTCCACGGCGGCGACCTCCGGCGCCGCGGCGACCTCCCGCAGGACCTCGCCCGTGTCCCAGACCACCACGGCGCTGAGCTCGCGGGGGACCTCGACGCGCCCGATCCCGTCCAGGCCCGCCTGGGTCTGGTCGAGCGCGGCGTCGAAGACGTCCGCCCGGTCCGCCCCAGCGATCGGCTCCGGCAGGGCGATTGGCTCAGACGCGCCTACCAGCAGAGCGTTGACGCGCCCGGCCTCCCCCACGGCCTTCGCGGCGTCCTGGACAGATAGCGCGGACTGGAAGGTCACCAGGGCGTAGGTCGGGGTGGCATCGTCGGCTTCTGCCAGGAGACTGTCGGCGCGGGCGACGTACGCGCCGGGGTCTTCGCCCGTCTCGGGGCCGAGCTGGTCGCCCTGCAGCGGCGCGGTAGGCTGCGCGCCGAAAGCACCGGCCGCCCAGACCACCCCGACCGCGGCGACGCCGACGACCGCCCAGCCGCGCCCATTCATCCGCGCACCACGTCGAGGGCGTGGGCCAGATCATCCGGGTAGGGCGCGGTGATTTCCATCCAGCGGCCGCTGACCGGGTGATAAAAACCCAGCTTGACCGCGTGCAGCCACTGGCGGATGAGGCCCAAGCGCTCCGCGAGGTTGGGATCGGAGCCGTACATCGGGTCCCCGCAGCACGGGTGCCCGGTGGCGGACATGTGCACGCGGATCTGGTGCGTGCGGCCGGTCTCCAGGTGGACCTCCAGCAGGCTGGCCTCGCGGAAGGCCTCCATGAGCTGGTAGTGGGTCACGGCCGGCTTGCCGTCCTCGGTGACGGCGAATTTCCAGCCGGCGGACGGGTGGCGGCCGATGGGGGCATCGATGGTGCCCTCGATGGGATCGGGAAGGCCCTGCACCAGCGCATGGTAGGTCTTTTTCACCGTGCGTTCCTTGAAGGCGCGCTTGAGTACCGAGTAGCCGCGCTCGCTGGCGGCGACCACCATCACGCCCGAGGTGCCCACGTCCAGGCGCTGGACGATGCCCTTGCGCTCCGGCGGGCCCGAGGTAGAAATGCGGAATCCGGCGGCGGCCAGGCCCCCGACGACGGTGGGGCCGTCCCAGCCCACGGTGGGGTGGGCGGCCACGCCGACGGGCTTGTGCACGGCGATAACGTCGTCGTCGGAGTACAGAATGTCCATGCCTTCGACCAGTTCCTCGGTGGGCATGAGCGGCTTGGGCGGTTCCGGCATGGTCACGTCCAGCCAGCCGCCCTCCAGCAAGCGGTCGGACTTGCTCTGCGGCTTGCCGTCGACGGTGACGTCGCCGTCCGCGCACAGCTGGGCGGCGGTGGCCCGGGAGAAGCCGAGCAGCTTGGATAGGGCGGCATCGACCCGCATGCCGGCGAGTCCTTCGGGGACGGGCAGCGCTCTACTCTCCCTGTGCACGGGCTTGGCTCCTTTCTTCTAAGAACATGGCGACAATGAAGACGACCACCCCGACGGTGATGGCCGCGTCGGCGATGTTAAATACGGCGAACGATCCCACGGAGATGAAGTCCACGACGTGGCCGAACCAGAAGCCCGGGTCGCGGGCAATACGGTCGATGAAATTGCCCAGGGCGCCGCCGGCGATCATCGCCAGCCCGACGGCCTGGCCGGGGTCTTTAATCCGCGGCGCGGCGATGGCCACGCCCAAGACGAAGGCCAGCTGGATGGTGGTAAACAGCCAGGTGGCCCCCTCCCCGCCCATGGAGAAGGCGGCCCCGGGGTTGAAGACGAGGAAGAACCGGAACCAGTCCCCGATGACGGCGACGGCTTCGCCTTCGTCGAGCCACGCCAGCATGATCGCCTTGGTCACCTGGTCGAGGACTGCCACCGCCACCACGATGGTGGCCATTAATCCGAGATTTCTCCTTTTAGTTGGGCTCACCCGGTCCATTGTAAACGTATCGATCCGGTAATTTGGAATACGTGTTTCGTGTTAAAGCTATCCCCGCTGTCCTAGTCACCTCCCTGCTGCTGGCCGGCTGCAACTACCAAGCCCCCGGCCCGGCCGTGGAGCAGCCCGTGGGCATGGCCGTCGATGCCCCACGGGTCACCGTCGAATCCACCGGCCAGGGCGACAAGCAGCTGCTGACCTTCTCCGATATCGACTCCGAGCAGGAGCTCAACCTGGATATCACGGAAGGCTTCCAACAGGACGTGCTGCAGGCCGATGCCGCGGCCGACTTCCGCGCCGAGGACATCGACACCGCCACCACGCACCTGCCGCTGACTGGCTCCGTGGAGGAGGCCTCCGAGGCCACCGAGGGCCAGGCACCGGCCACTCGCAACGCTTTCTTTACCGTGGGCGAGCCCGGCTTCGACGGCGACGCCGACATCTCCTCGGCCACGGGTTTCCAGTTCGGCTGGCGCGCCGAGGACAACGGCCAGATGACCTCGCTACGCCTCGCCGCCCCGCAGGAATCCACCGATAACGCGCGGGCGATTACCGAGCAAGCCATCACCAAGCTGACGGCCCTGCCCGTGGTTTTCCCGGACGAGGAGATCGGGCCCGGCGCGACCTGGACCGTGGAGTCGCGCGTTCCAGGCGAGGCCGTCTTGCTGCAGGAGACGACCTACACGCTGGAATCGCTCCAAGACGGCCGGGCCGAGCTGGGCGTGGAGATCCACCAGCGCCCGTCGCTGGGCGCGCTGTCGCTGGAGGGCCAGGCGGAGGGAACCGACCTGGAGGGCCAGGAGCTGAAGGTGCTGGACTCGAGCACCAACAGCGAGGGCTCGCTGACCGTGGACCTGGGCAAGCCCCTGCCCGTGGCCGGACACGTCAGCATGCATACCAAGATCACCTACGGCACGCCGGAATCCGACGTGCGCGTGGTCCAGACCTCCGCCACCGCGCTGGACTTTTCCTAGAACCCCGGCCCCGCATAACACGAGCCCCTCCCGGCCGCTAGGGCGGGGACGGTCTTCGGCTCAATAGTTGCGCGGCGGCGGGCAGGCTTACTGCTCGCTGACTGCGCCGTCGTTGTTTTCGACGCTGCCGTCAGTACACATGGCCGGAACCTGCTCCGGGGCGACGGTGTTGGTGATCAGGGTGCAGGCCCAGGACTGGGACAGCTTCCACTTACCGTCTTCGTAGACGAACTCGACGTTGTCGGCGGTCTGGCCGGGCTCCTCCGGGACGCTGAAGTTGACGGTGGCCAGCACGGACTGCGGGGCGTAGCCCGGCAGGACCGGGTCGACGACCTCGAAGGTGGCGCCGGTTTCCGCCTTGGAGGCGGCCATGGTCTCGAAGAGCTCGGGGGCGGTCTCGCCGCCCTGGACGGTGGCGACCTTATCTTCCTCGGAAGCGGCCGGATCCGTGGCGGTGGCCAACACGGCGTTCAGGTCCGCGGCGGTCGGCTGCTCCGGGGTCGCGCTGTCCCCGCCCTCGGAGCCCTCAGTGGATTCCGCCTGGGTGGTCGCGGCGGAGTCGGGGGCGTTGTCCTCTTCCTCGTCGGAAGAGCAGGCGGCCAGCGCCAGCCCGGCGGCCGTGGCGAGTGCCGCGGCGGAAATCCGACGACCAAGTTGAGCGTTAATCACGAAATAGATCTCCTTGCATAGGGTCCAGCGCGCGGTCATCTCGAGCGCGCCTGTCAGCTTTATTTATGCTACCGGCTATCTAGCCACCGGCGAAACACGCGCGCCGGAGCTATCAGCCAATTCACAAACTCCGCCCGCTCTCAGCGGCCGCCAAAGGTTATGCTGGAGCGCATGAAGTCCACTTCCGCGTCCTCGTCCATCGTCGTCCTAGCCACCGGTGGGACCATCGCGTGTACGCAGGATGATTCCGGCGCGCTCGTGCCCACCCGCCGGGCCGCCGACCTGGTGCGGGACCTGAGCACCCCGCGCCCGGTCCGCGCCGTGGATTACCTGCAGTTGGATTCTTCTGCCATCACACCGGAAGACCTGGACGGGCTGCTGACCGAGGTCCGCCGGCTGCTGGCCGAACCCGCCACCGCCGGGGTGGTGATAACCCACGGCACCGATTCGCTGGAAGAAACGGCCATGGCCCTGGCCTGCCAGCTCTCCCCTGCCCGGCCCGTGGTGCTCACCGGCGCCCAGCGCGCCGCCGACCACCCAGATCCCGACGGGCCGGGCAACCTGCAGCTGGCCCTGGACACCGCCTGCCGCCACGCCGCCGAGGGCACGGGCGGGGCGTGGGTGAGCTTCGGCGGGAAGGTCCTGCCGGCGGCAGGCGTGCGCAAGCGCCACACCAGCGAGCTGGAGGCCTTCGAGTCGCTGGCGGTTCCGGACGCGCTCCCGGCGCGCTTCCCCCTGCCGGCCGGCGCCCTGGCCGACGCCCCGGTGACCACCCTCGCGGCCTACCCGGGCGCCGGGCGTGAGCTTGTCGATGCCGCCTGTGCCGCCGGCGCCCGCGGCATCGTCGTCGCGGCCATGGGCTCGGGCAACATGTCCCCAGCGATGGGCCAGGCCCTGGGCGAGGCGGCGCGCGGCGGGGTGAGCGTGGTCATTTCGACGCGCTCGCCCTACGGCGCGGTGCGACTGGCCTACGGCGGCGACGGCGGGGGCGCATCCTTGGGCGCGGCGGGAGCCTTGGGCGCGGGGCCGCTGCGCCCGGGGCAGGCGCGCATCCTGTTGGCGGCCTGCCTGGCCGGCGGCGTGGACCCGGCCGAGGTCTTTAGCTTCTAACCCTCGTCCAGTTCGGCTAGGCCGTCCTCGCGGGAGCGAAACCACTCGTCCCAGGCCAGCGAGTCCAGCGGGTCGGCGGGTACCAGGTCCGGGTCGTCGGCGGCCAGCGACTTGGTTCGCCCGGGCCCGGTCGCGCGCGTTTCGAAGCGCACGCTGACCACCCCGTGGCCGGCGCCCTGGATCCAGCCGTGCCCGTACTCGGGGTGGTAGACGTCCTGGGTGGCCACCCACTGGCTGTCAGGGGTATCGGCGACGTCGACGGCCACGGGGCTGGTGTCGACCGTGTGGTCGGCCACGCCGGTCTCGAAGTCACTATCCGGCGGGACCGGCCGAACGATCTCGCGATCCAGCTCCGGAAAGAGCACGTCTTGCCGGGCGGTCTCCAGCCCAGAGTAGCCCACGCCGACCAGGCGGATGGGGCCTAGCTCCGCGGGGTAGCGCGCCAGCTTAAACGCCGCGGCGCGCAAGGTCTTGAAGTCGTCGGTAGCGTACGGCAAGGTCGCCGAGCGCGACTCGATGTGGAAGTCCGCCATCCGCAGCTTGACCGTCACGGTGCGCGCTCCCCGCCCGTCCTTGAGCAGGCGGACATGCGCCCCCTCGGCGGCGCGGTCGATGGCCGCGTCCACCTCCGCCTCCGTGACCAGATCCTTCGGGTAGGTGTGCTCGGCGGAAATCGACTTGGAGATGGCCCGCGGGGCGACCTCGCGCGGGTCGATGCCCTGAGCCATCTCCCACAGCTGGCCGCCGACAACGGAGCCGACCGAGATTTCTACCTCGCGCTTGCTCAGCCCGGCCAGGTCGCCGATGGTCTTGATCCCAATCGAGTGCAGCTTCTGCGCCGTCACCGGGCCCACTCCCCAGAGCTTGGCCACGTCCAGCGGGTGCAGGAAGTCCAGCTGCTTGTCGGCGGGGATGACGAAGGTGCCGTCCGGCTTGGCCTCGCCCGAGCCGATCTTGGCGAACTGCTTGCCCGTGCCGGCCCCGATGGAACACGGCAGGCCGGTCTCCTCACGGATGGCCGCGCGCAGTTCCTCGGACCAGTCGAAGACGGTCTCAGCGCTCGCGCCTTGCAGCTGGGCCGGTTCCATGAAGCCCTCGTCGATGGACAGCTGCTCGACGAGCCCGACGCGGGAGGAAATCAGTTCGAAGACGCGCCGGGAGGCGGCCTGGTAGACCACGCGGCGGGGGCGGACCACGACGGTGCGGGCGCTGACCAACTGCTGGGCCCGGTACATGGGCATCGCCGAGTGGGCCCCGAAGGCGCGGGCCTCGTAGCTGGCCCCGGCAACCACACCGCGGCCTCCCAGGCCGCCGACGAGGACGGGGCGGCCGCGCAGGGTGGGCCGGGTCAGCTGCTCGACGGAGGCGAAAAACGCGTCCATGTCGATGTGGAGAACCCAGCGCTGCATACCCCGATTTTAACCGAGCACTTGCCCTGCGCCCCAACTTGGATCCATGATGTATCCATGTTGCATACAAAGACCGAGCACCCCTCCCCACCCGCGGCGGAACGGGCCTACGCCTACCTCAAGGAACGAATTATCGACGGCACCGTGCCCGGATCAACCATGCTGAGCGAGGGCGAAGTGGCCCAGGAGCTCGGCTGCAGCCGCACCCCCGTCCGCGAAGCCTTCCTCCGCCTAGAGGTCGAAGGCTTCTTGCAGCTCTACCCCAAGCGCGGTGCCCTGGTGGTGCCGCTGACCGCCCGGGATGTCCGCGAGGTCTACGAGGCCCGCGAGCTGGTCGATCGCTTCTCCGCCGAGCACATCTGCGGCCTGCCGGACAACGAGCGACACGTCATCGGGGGCGTGCTGGAGGCCATCATCGCCGAGCAGGACGAGGCCTTAGCGGCCGAGGACCTGGCCGAGTACACCCGTCTGGACGCTAAGTTCCACCAGACCATCATGGACAACGGCGGCAACCGCTTCCTCTCCCAGCTCGGCCACAGCCTGCGCGAGCAGCAGCAGCGCTTCACCGCCACCGCGGTGGGGCGCAGCCCAGCACGCGCCCGCCGCTTCGTCGACGACCACCGCCAGCTCACCCGCGCCCTTAACGACGGCGACTTCGACGCCTACCGCCACGCCTTATCCGAACACCTCACGAATTCCCGAAATCAGTTATGACCTCTACCGTTACCGAACGCATCCCCTCTGTTAAGTCCTATCCCACCCACGCCTGGTGGCCGGTAGCCGGCACCATGGTCGCCGTCGCCTGGGGCGGCAACGAGTTCACCCCGCTGCTCGTGATGTACCGCGAGGTCTCCAGCTTCAGCCAGGTCACCGTCAACGGCCTGCTCGCCGCCTACGTGGTGGGTATCATCCCCGCCCTGCTCATCGGCGGCCCGCTGTCCGATCTCATCGGCCGCAAGCCCACCCTGCTGCCGGCCGCGCCTTTGTCCCTGTTCGGCTCCTTCCTGCTGTCAGTGGCCCCGAACGAGCCGCTGATTATTGCCGGCGGCCGCGTGCTATGCGGCATGGCGCTGGGCCTGGTCATGGCGGTCGGCTCTACCTGGATCACCGAGCTCGAGCCCCGCGGCGGTGCCCGCAAGGCATCGCTGTGCCTGACCGTCGGATTCCTCGTCGGCGCGGGGCTGGCCTCGGTGCTCGCCCAGTGGGGCCCGTGGCCCACCCACCTGGCCTATGTCATCCACATCGTGCTCACCTTGGCCACCGGCTGGTGGCTGGGACACGCCCCGGAGACCCGCCAGCCCATGCGCGGGACGATCAAACGCACGGTGCTGGAGCTGACCATCGGCGACATGCTGGCCATGCTGCGCATCCCGGCCGCCGCTCACCGCCGCTTTTTGCGCGTGGTGGTTCCGGTCGCCCCGTGGGTCTTTGGCTGCGCCGGCGCGGCCTATGCCCTCCTGCCCCAGCTGCTCTCCCGCTCGGCCGGCAACGTCCCCATCGCCTTCTCCGGCCTGATGACGGTCATCACCCTGGGCTGCGGCGTGGGCGTGCAGATGCTCGGCCAGGTCATTGACACCAACCGCTCGGCGCGCGCCTCGGCTATCGCCATGGCGGTTATCACCTGCGGCACCCTGCTGGGGGCCGCGGCCGCGCACACCTTGTCGCTACCGCTGGGCATTCTCGCCGCTGCCACGATGGGCGCCGGCTACGGCCTGGCCCTGGTGGCCGGCCTGTCCGAGGTGCAGCGAATCGCCGGCGAGCGGGAGCTGGCCGGCCTGACCGCCGTCTACTATTGCATCGCCTACCTCGGGTTCTTCATCCCGATGGCGTTCTCGGCGCTAGCGCCGTATATCGGCTTTACTAGCCTGTTTTCCGTCGGCGCGGTGCTTGCGCTGTTCTGCCTGGGCAACGTGTCCCTAGCCTGGCGCAAGCACCTGCCGGGCGCGAATTAATTCTTCGCGACGGTGGCGGTAACCCCCTCCACCACCTGGTGCACGCCCTCGCTATCGGCGGGGGCATTTGTGCTGACCGCAAAGTCCGTGGCCAGCACCTCGGCCGCAATGTGCTCGGCGTGGCGCCGGCCCCATTCTTCCTTCTCCGCCGGCACGTAGAGCACTGCGGAAATGCGGTCGCTGACCTCGAAACCGGAGGCCTTGCGGGCGTCCTGCAGGCCGCGGATAACGTCCGCGGCCCAGCCCTCGGCCTCCAGCTCCTCGGTGACGTCGGTGTCCAGCACCACCAGGCCGTCGACGCCGTCGATGCGGGCCGTCGAGTCCGGATCCGCCGCCTGCAGGCGCTCGGTGTACTCATCGGCGTGCAGGGTGATATCACCATCGACGACGACCTCCTCACCCTGGCGCTCGTAGTTGCCCGCCTTCAGGTTCTTGATCGCGCGCTGAACGTCCTTGCCCAGGCGCGGGCCGGCGACCTTCGCGTTGCAGACGACCTCGAAGCGGCCCGCGGAATCCACGTCCTCGGTCAGCTCGACCTCCTTGACGTTGACCTCGTCGCGGATGATGTCCGCGAAGTCGGCCAGCTTGTCCGCGCCCGCCATGGCCACGGTCAGCTTCGGCAGCGGCAGGCGGTTGCGCAGCTTGTTGGACTTGCGCACCGAGGAGGCCGCCGAGGCCACCGCGCGGGTGGCGTCCATGGCGGCGACCAGGGCATCGTCAGCCGGGTAGTCCGCCGGATCCGGGAAGCTGGTCAGGTGGACGGAGCGCTCGCCGGTCAGGCCGCGGTAGATGACCTCGCTGATGTGCGGCAATAGCGGGGCGAAGACGCGGGCCACGGTCTCCAGCACCGTGTAGAGGGTGTTGAAAGCCTCCGGGTGCTCCGCGTCGCCGGACCAGAAGCGGTCGCGGGAGCGGCGCACGTACCAGTTGGTCAGCACGTCCGCGAACAGGCGTGCCTCCTCGGTGGCGGTGGCGATGTCAGTATTGGCCAGGGCGGCATCGACGTTCTTGACCAAGTCGTGGGTCTTGGCCAGGATGTAGCGGTCCAGCACGTTGGTCGAGGAGGTGTCGAAGTGCGCCTCTTGGCCCGCGTAGAGCTGCAGGAAAGAGTAGGCGTTCCAGATGGGCAGCAGCGCCTGGCGCACGCCGTCGCGGATGCCCTGCTCAGTGACGATGAGGTTGCCGCCGCGCAGGATGGGGCTGGACATGAGGAACCAGCGCATGGCGTCCGAGCCGTCGCGGTCGAAGACCTCGTTGACGTCCGGGTAGTTGCCCTTGGACTTGGACATCTTCAGCCCGTCGTTGCCTAGGACGATGCCGTGGGCGACGACCTTCTTGTACGCCGGGCGGTCGAACAGCGCGGTGGACAAAACGTGCATGACGTAGAACCAGCCGCGGGTCTGGCCGGAGTACTCGACGATGAAGTCCGACGGTGAGTGGGTCTCGAACCAGTCCTTGTTCTCGAACGGGTAGTGCTTCTGAGCGAAAGGCATGGAGCCGGACTCGAACCAGCAGTCCAGCACGTCCGGCACGCGGCGCATGGTGGACTTGCCCGTCGGATCATCCGGGTTCGGGCGGGTCAGCTCGTCGATGTACGGGCGGTGCAGCGAGCTCGGTCGCACGCCGAAGTCGCGCTCCAGCTCGTCCAGCGAGCCGTAGACGTCCATGCGCGGGTACTCCTCGGAGTCGGAGACCCACACCGGGATCGGCGCGCCCCAGTAGCGCGAGCGAGAGATGTTCCAATCGCGGGCACCCTCTAGCCACTTGCCGAACTGGCCGTCGCGGATATGGCCCGGCATCCACTCAATCTCGTTGTGGTTGAGCTCGACCATGCGATCACGGAACTCGGTGACCTTGACGAACCAGGACGGCATCGCCTTGTAGATGAGCGGCTCGCCGGAGCGCCACGAGTGCGGGTAGGAGTGCTCGATGGTCTGGTGGCGCACCACGCGGCCCGCGGTCTTCAGGTCGCGGATGATGTCCTTGTTGGCGTCAAAGACCAGCTGGCCCTCGTAGTCCGGCGCCTGGGAGGTGAACTTGCCGTCGTCGTCGACGGGGATGACCAGTTCGATGTCGTGCGCGGCGCAGGTGTTCATATCGTCCTCACCGAAGGCTGGGGCCTGGTGGACCACGCCGGTGCCGTCCTCGGTGGTGACGTAGTCGGCAGACAGCACCTGGAAGCCGTTGCGCATATCGGCGAAGTAATCGAAGATCGGCTGGTAGTTGAAGCCGGTCAGCTTCGCGCCGGTGAAGGTCTTGACGACCTCGGCGTCCTCGCCCAGCTCCTTGGCATACGCCGCGCGCAGCCCGTCGGCGAGCACGAAGAGCCGGCCGGCGAACTCGCCGTCGCCGCCCACGCGCACCAGGGCATAAGTGACCTCCGGGTGCACGGCCAGGGCGGAGTTAGACGGTAGGGTCCACGGGGTGGTTGTCCAGGCCAGGAAGGAGGCATCGGCCAGCTCCGGGTTGGCCTGCAGTGTCTCCTCCGCGGCCGAGCCGGCCAGCGCGCCGGTGACCGGGAAGGTCACGGTCAGTGTCGGGTCCTGGCGCATCTTGTAGGAGTCATCCAGGCGGGTTTCCTGGTTCGACAGCGGGGTGTGCTCGGCCCAGGAGTACGGCAGCACGCGGAAGCCCTGGTAGATAAGCCCCTTGTCGTAGAGCTCCTTGAAGGCCCACATGACCGACTCCATGAAGTCCAGGTCCATGGTCTTGTAGCCGTGGTCGAAGTCCACCCAGCGGGCCTGGCGGGTGACGTAGTCCTTCCACTCGCCCGCGTAGCGCAAAACCGAGGACGCGCAGTACTCGTTGAAGCGCTCGAGCCCCATCTCCTCGATCTGGCCCTTGTCAGTGATGCCCAGCTGCTTTTCGGCCTCCAGCTCCGCCGGCAGGCCGTGGCAGTCCCAGCCGAAAACGCGGGGGACGTAGTTGCCCGCCATGGTGCGATAGCGCGGGACGATGTCCTTGACGTAGCCGGTCAGAAGGTGACCGTAGTGCGGCAGGCCGTTAGCAAAAGGCGGGCCGTCGTAGAAGATGTATTCCGGCTTGTCCTCGGTCTGATGCAACGAGGCCTGGAAGGTCCCGTCCTGCTTCCAGTAGTCTTGGACGACCTCTTCCATATCCGGGAAGCGGCTGGAACCGCCGGTCATATCGACCTTGGGGTACACGCCGCCGACATTGGGGCTGTGGTGGTTCACGGTTTACTCCATCCTTCACGCGCGGTAATTAAACACTGCGCGGGGACGCCCGTTATGAGCGCGGTACCACCCCGCTTGGAGCCCACATGGCGCTCCCGCTTCGTTGGTCGTGAAGGAGTTGACGGTCCCACCCGCCCGGTTCTAATAAGCGCTGCTCAGATAACGTAAAAAGCAGCGCCGTTCTTCCGGAATACTCCCCGGTGATTGCCGGCTCATCGTATATAAGCCCTTAGTATAGCCGCCCGAGCGCCGGCTGGGCCAGTCTCCGCGGCAATTCGTTTCCGCACCAGGCCAGCATGCGAGGACAGGACAGCTAGGACTGGTGGGCCGCGTCCTGCGGCTGCGAGCTAGGCGGGGTCCGGTCACCGCGGTGCTTGGCGAAGGCGTCGATTATAACCAGGATGATGCCGGCGGCTGCGGCGACGAAAACCACCACGAGCGACCAGGTGGCCGCGGACAACAGGTAGTTAACGAAGGCGATGAAAGCGATGAACGCTAAGACCAAAGCAGCAATCAGCATGGAAAATGACGCCCTTTCTCGCAGATGCGTATCAAACTGGCTTATGCATTAAACCTACACCAAAGCCCCCGTCGCGCACGGTTATGACCGTGGGCGTCCGGGGGCGTGCGGTAGCGCGAGGAAGACGAGCTTCCTCCCTAGCGAGGTCTTAGTTGGACTCGCCGTTCGGAGCGGCGGAGCCGCGGGTCTCGAGCTCCTCCAGCTGGGATTCCAGCAGGGTCTTCAGGCGGGTGCGGTACTCGCGCTCGAAGGTGCGCAGTTCGGAGATGCGGGTCTCCAGGGCGGTCTGCTGCTGCTTGACCGTGTTCATGATCTCGGTGTGCTTCTTCTCAGCGTCAGCCTGCAGGGCCGCTGCCTTCTCCTCGGCCTGGCGGATCTGGGCCTCGGCGCGGGAGTTAGCGTCGGACAGCTGCTTCTCGGCCGCGGTGCGCGCGTCGCTCAGCATGGACTCGGACTCGGCCTTGGCCTCGTTGGTCAGGCGGTCGGCCATCTCCTGGGCCAGGCCCAACACGCGGGCGGCCTGCATGTGGGTCTCCGGGGTAGCCAGGCCGTTGGCGTCCGCGGTGGCGGCAGCCGCCGGGTTCTCCTTGGCGGTGGAAGCGGAAACGTCCGCGACCTTCTTCTGCAGCTCCTGGTTTTCCTTCTTGGCGGCCTCCAGGTCGCGGCGGGCCTTGTCCAGGTCCTGCTTGGCCTTGGTGGCCTCGTCCTGGGCGGCCTTCAGCTCCTTGGAGTCGGCGCTGGACTTGCCAGCGGCGGCGGAAGCCTGCTCCTTCTTGGCGTTCTGCGCGGCCTCAGCCTTGGCGTCGGCCAGCTTCTTCTCGTATTCCTTGTCGAGCTGGGAGCGAAGGTCTGCCTCGATCTCCTTGCGGAGAGCGGCCTCGTCGACCGAAGAGGTAGTGGGCGCCGCAGAAGCGGTGGCGGCGCCGGACTGCAGGCTGTTGACCTGCGACTGCAGCTCGTCATTCTCGTCCTGCAGCTGGGCAAGGGCGTCTTCAACCAGGTCGAGGAACTGGTCGACCTCGTCCTCGTTGTAGCCACGCTTGCCAATCGGCGGCTTGCTGAACGCGACGTTGTGTACATCAGCTGGTGACAGCGGCATTGACTTCTCTTCCCCTTCAAGTCGGTGCAACCCCGGAGGTTTCCGGAGCTAATAGAAGATATGAATCAAGCAACGAGCCTACACTCGTCGCCCAACCCAAGGTTTTCTAATCGGACAATAATACGATTCTTCGTTTCATTGTAACCAAAAGACACAGTAACGGACGATTACTCAAGTCTCAATATTAAGCCGAGGTTGACGATTTTGCACTTTCGTTTACCTCCGCTCCGCTAGTGCCCCGTCCGTTACCGCCTTGTTCTAGCCCGTCGGCGGCCGGCTAAATCACGGAAACTAGACCATCGTGGCGATGACGATATTCATCAGAATGGCCAGGATGATGAACAGGACGATGATTGACATGTCTAGCGCTACCCCGCCCAGCCGCAGCGGAGGAATGAGTTTGCGCAGGGCTTTTACGGGCGGATCTGTGACCGCAAACAGCGGCTCGGCGCACATCATGAACCAGCGCGGCGGGTTGAACTGCCGGGAAAAGGACTGGATCATCTCGATGATGATGCGCACGATTAGCGCTAGGGAAAAGATACGGAGCACGGCGTACAGAATAATTCCTAATTGACTCACCCCTTCGACCCTATCCGAACTACCCCCACCTTTGGGGAATTACCCGGCAAGCCACGAAAAATCCCCGGGTGCCCTCACCGGGGTTAACCGGTGGGCAAAGCCCGGGGAAAAAGCCGTGGCGCGCTTAGCGCAGCTGGGCGGCGCGCTCCAGCTCCAGGGTGGAGATGTTGGCGCGCTCCGGCACGATGGCGAACACGCGGCGGTCGGTGTCTAGACCCTTGGTCAGGTCAACCATGCGGCCGCGCAGCGCGAAGCAGAGACCGGCGGCGAAGTCGATGAAGCGCTTGGCGGCGGACTTTTCGGCATCGGTCAGCTCGAAGACAACGGCGTCGCCGTCGCGGAAGGGCTCGCCGATCTTCGGGGCGTCGTTGTAGGTGGTCAGGGAAATCGGCACGATGGTCGGCCCGAACTCCGGCTCGGCTGGGGTGCGCTCGTAGCTCGGGCGCGGCTGGTAGGCCGCGGAGCCGGCGGTGGCGTAGCGAGCGTCGTCCTCGTAGTAGGCGTCGTCGTGGTCCATGTCCATCGGCTGCAGGCCGAAGAACTCCTTCGTGCGATCAATAAATGACATATGTGGTCTCCCTCTGACCCGAAATGTACAAGTGTGGTCTGATATGCGTCTTTGCGTTGGTTTTTAACCTACTGGCCGCGCGCCCATGATGCCGGTTCCGACACGCACGATATCCGTGCCGGCAAAAATTGCCTCGCGCAGATCCGCGCTCATCCCGGCCGACAGCTCGAGCGCGTGGCCGAGCTTCTCCCCCAGCTCGTCGACCAGCTGGCGCGCGGAGGCAAAGACCTCTGCCGCGTCCGCCTCCACGGGCGGGACGACCATGATGCCGCGCAGCTCCAGGTTGTCCAGATCCTCGACCACCCGCAGCAGGTCTTCGGCCGTGTCCCAGGCCGCGCCCCCGCGGGACGGATCCGAGTCGTAGGACAGCTGCACGTAGACCGGCAGGTTCTCGCTGCGCTGGCCGCGCTCACGCGCCAGCTCCACCCCGCGGTCGAGGGCGTGGGCGAGTTTTTCGGAATCCAGCGAGTGCACGCTGTGTGCCCAGCGGGCCACGTGGTTGGCCTTCTTGGTCTGGATCTGGCCGATCATGTGGAAGCGCATCTCGGGCAGCTGCTCGGACTTGGCACGGGCTTCCTGCTCGCGGTTTTCCGCAACATCGTTCACCCCCAGCTGGCTAAGCAGCGCGATGTCCTCGGCCGGGTGGAACTTGGTCACCGGTAGCAGGCGCGGCGCCGGGCGGCCGACTTCGGCGGCCAGTTCGGAGATCTGCACCCGGGTGCTAGCCAGGCCGCGCTCCAACTCGGCGAGCCGGGCTTGGTCGCCGCCCTGGTCTGCCGTGTCCTGCTGGCGGTCCTGCGGGGTGGCCTTATCGGTCATTGTCGGTCTGCTCCTCCAACCAGATGAGTCCTGCCTGCCGGCCGGTCGTCCCCTCCCGGCGGTAGGAAAAGAAAGTGGTGTCCTCGATAGTGCAGCGCGGATCCGCCTGGATCGCGGTAACGCCCAGGCCCATCAGCTGCCGGATGAGTCCGGCGCGCACGTCGAGGCCTGGGGTACCCTTCTCCGTGGTCGTGCGCGACCCGGGCAGGTGGGCCTCGACGTCGGCGGCCATGTCTGCCGGCACCTCGTAGTGCCGTCCGCTGGCGGCCGGGCCCAGCAGCACCTGCAGGCGCTCGGGCCGGGCCCCGAGATCGCACATCGCCTCGACAGTCGCGGGGACAATTCCGTTGCGCGCCCCTAAGCGCCCGGCGTGGGCCGAGGCGACCACGCGGGCCTCCGGGTCGGCCAGCAGTACCGGGGTGCAGTCGGCGACCAACACACCCAGGGCCAGCCCCTCGGTGGCCGTAACCAGGGCATCGGTGGCCTCCACGGGCGCAGAACGCGGGCCGTCGACGACGGTGACGTTGTTGGTGTGGAGCTGCTCCATCCAGACGATGTCATCAAGGCGCAGCAGCTCCTGCAGGCGCTGCCGATTTGCCGCTACCGCCGCCGGGTCGTCGCCGACGTGTTCGGCCAGGTTGAAAGACTCGTACGGGGACACCGAAGCCCCTCCCGAGCGGGCCGTAAAGACCATCCGGAAGGGGCGTTTCAGGCGGGCGGGGCGGGTGGTGCGTGCTTCCTCGTTTACTGGCATGCACTCCAGACTAGCGCGCGCTAAGGATCAATTAGCGCAAGAAGTCCGGCACGTCCAAGTCGTCGTCACCGCGGTTGTCGCGCTCGTCGCGGTAGCTCGGGCGGTAGTCCTCGCGCGGGGCCTCGCGCTCGAAGCGCTCACGGGTGGTGAACAGACCGCCGTCTCCGCGGGAATCGCCGGCGCGGCGCTGCCGCTCCGACTCGCGCGGGCTGAAGCCTTCACGCTCGTCGTGGCGCAGCTGGTGGCGCGGCTCGTAGCCGCCGCGCGGCTCCTCGGCCGGCTCCGGCTCGGTGGCACGGTCGCGGTTTTCGAACAGCGAACCGGAACGCTGCTGCGACTGCTGCGGGCGGGCCTCGCTAGCCGGCTTATCCGTGGCGTTCTTCTCGGCGTCGAAACCGGTAGCGATGATAGTCACGCGGACCTCGTCGCCCAGGTTGTCGTCGATGATGGTGCCGAAAATCAGGTTGACGTCTGGGTCGGCCTTCTCCTCGACCATGGAGGAGGCCTCGTAGACCTCCTGCAAGCCCAGGTCGGAGCCACCGGCCACGGACAGCAGCACGCCCTTGGCGCCTTCCATGGTGGACTCCAGCAGCGGGGAGTTGATGGCCTGCTCGGCCGCGGTCATGACCCGGTTGTCGCCGCGAGCAGAGCCCACGCCCATCAGGGCGGAGCCGGCGTCGGCCATCACGGAGCGCACGTCGGCAAAGTCGACGTTGATCATGCCCGGGATCAGAATCAGGTTGGAAATACCCTGGACACCGTTGTGGAGGACCTCATCGGCGGCGCGGAAGGCTTCCATCATGGACAGGTTCTCGTCGCCCAGCTGCAGCAAGCGGTCGTTCGGGATGACGATCAGGGTGTCACAGACCTCGCGGAGCTGCTCGATACCTTCCAGGGCCTGGCGGGTACGGCGGGCGCCCTCGAACTTGAAGGGCTTGGTGACAACACCGACGGTCAGCGCGCCTTGCTTCTTGGCGATGGAGGCCACGACCGGGGCGGCACCGGTGCCGGTGCCGCCGCCTTCGCCGGCGGTGACGAAGACCATGTCGGCGCCGTTGAGGGCGTCCTCGATCTCGGACTTGTTGTCCTCGGCGGAGGTGCGGCCGACCTCCGGGTTGGCGCCGGCGCCCAGGCCGCGCGTGGCCTCGCGGCCGATGTCGAGCTTGAAGTCAGCGTCGGAGAAAATCAGCGCCTGGGAGTCCGTGTTGATAGCCACGAACTCGACGCCCTTGAGGCCTTCTTCGATCATGCGGTTGACGGCGTTGACGCCGCCGCCGCCGACGCCGACGACCTTGATTTCCGCCAAATTGTTGTTCGGTGTGCTCATGAGAGGTGGTCAAACCTTTCGGGATTTGTTGGTAAATAAACGAGGAATTGCGCGCCTGTGACGCGGTTGCTTTCCATCTTCACTGACACACGTGTAATTTACGTGTTCATTTGCCCGCGTGTCGGTACCCTCAACCTCTACTTTAGGGTTGCTGACATGGGCTTTTATGCAGTTGACGCCCCCACCATACGGCAATCTGGCAGGGGCGCGAAGTCGCGAATTTTTCCGGCGCTAATCGCGCTTGGTCACCAACTCGGGGTTAGTGATATTCCAATGGGTACCGTCCATCTGCAGCACGGCGGAAAACGCGCGGGCCTTGTCCGCGTTGTCGTCATTCGCACCCCAGACGACGGTGCGCCCCTCCGCCAGGTGCAACGTCGCCGAGTACTTCTCGTCCATGCTGAGCTTTTCGACCTGCGCGCGCTGGTCCTGCGACAGGGCCGCCAGGATCTCGACGGCGTCAACCAAGCCGGCCTCCTGATTGCTATCGATCTCCACGGCGCCTTCCGGCGGCTCGGCGACGACGAACTCCTTGCCCGCCGAGTCGATCAGGTGCGTGCCATCGCCCTCGCGCAGGAAGGCCACGGCCTCCCGCTCCGTGATGTCCACCTGCACCGTGCCGGGCAGGGAGCGGCCCACCGTCGCGGATTTGACCCACGGCAGCGTGGCCACGCCCTCGGCGGCCGCGTGCGCGTCCAGGCGCATCAGGTTGCTGCCCTCGGCGATCCCCGAGGCCTCGCGGACCTCTTCCTCCGTGACCTGACTGGCCCCGTTGAGCTCGAAATCCTGGGCCTTGAACACAGGAAAGAACCACACCACGGCGGCGGCTATGACCACCACCGCTACCAGCGCCCCTGCCACCGAAAGTACTAGCTTGCCCCTCATCGGAAACGCTGCTCCAGCCCAGCCAGGATCTCCGCGGCCACCAGGGTGACCGAGCCAGCGCCCATGGTCAGCACCAAGTCGCCCGGCTGCACGGCTGCGACCACGCTGGCCGCCGCCGCGGAAAAGTCCGGCTCGTAGAAGACCTCGGTGCCCGCGGGGATCTTGTCGGTGATAATCCGGGAGGTGATCCCTTCCACCGGTTGCTCGCGGGCGCCGTAGATGTCCAGCACCACCGCCACGTCCGCCAGGCTCAGCGCGTCGGCGAATTCCTGCTGGAATTTCATGGTGCGCGAGTACAGGTGCGGCTGGAAGCAGACCACCACGCGGCCGGCGCGGGTGGTAGCTTCCACCCGCTCGCGGGCGGCGCGCAGGACCGCGGCGACCTCCGTCGGGTGGTGCGCGTAGTCGTCGAAGACCTCGACCGGCTCCTGGCCCTTAAGCCCCGCCTCGACGGTCCCGCGGTGCTCGAAGCGCCGGCGCACGCCCGTGAAGTCGCTGAGCCCGTCGGCCAGCTTGTGCGGGTCCGCGCCCGCCAGCGTGCCGGCCACCAAGGCCGCCGCCGAGTTGAGCACCATGTGGTGCCCGGGGACCTGCAGCAGGTAGTCCAGGCCCACCGAGTGCCCCGCCACGTCCAGATGGACGGTCACGCGGGTGCCCTCCGCCGTGGCCTCCTCGGTAGAAATCACCGCGCCGGCGAGGATCTCCGGGGAGCGCTCCACCGCAGCGGGGGTGCCGTAACCCAGCACGTCGATGCCGCGCTGGGCGGCGCGCTGCCCCATCTGGGCCGCGTGCTCGTCCTCCAGGCAGACCACCAGGTGCCCGGTCGGGGTGATCCGGTCGGCGAAGTCCTCGAAGACCTGGAAATAGGCCTCCGGGGTGCCGAAGAAGTCGAGGTGATCGGGCTCGATATTGGTCACCACCGCCACGTCCGGGCGGTAGCGCAGGAGGGACGCGTCCGACTCGTCGGCTTCGGCCACGAAGGCCTTGCCGGTGCCGTGGTGCGCGTTTGTACCGGCCCGGTTGAGTTGGCCGCCGATGGCGAAGGACGGGTCCTCCCCGGCCTGCTGTAGCGCGTTGACCGTCATCGAGGTCGTCGAAGTCTTGCCGTGGGTGCCGGCCAGCAGCACCTGGGTGTAGCCCTCCATGAGCTCGCCCAGCAGATCGGAGCGGCGGATGACCGGGATACCGGCCTCCCGCGCGGCGACCAGCTCCGGGTTGTCCTGCGGGATAGCGGCGAAGGAGGTGACCACGGCGGTCGGCTCAGCGCCGGAAAGCCGCAGGTTCTCCGCCGCGTGGCCGACCGAGATTTTCGCACCGAGGGTGCGCAGGACCTCCACGGCGGTGGATTCCTTCTGGTCCGAGCCGGATACGGCGCTGCCCCGGGCCAGGAGGATCCGGGCCAGGCCGGACATGCCGGCGCCGCCGATGCCCACGAGGTGGACCCGGTCGAGGTTGACTGCGTCGGGGGTGGTTTCGGGGCCCACTAGGATTCCTCCTTGGCTTCTCGGATAGCGGTAGCGATGTGGTCGGCTAGGCGCTGGGCTGCGCCGCCGGCCGCGCTGTCGGCGACCGCCGTGCGCATGGCCTGGAGGCGCTCCTCGTCGCCCAGGATGGTGCGGATCTCGCGGTCGAGGCGGGCGCCGTCTAGCTCGGCATCGGGAACCTGGACGGCCGCGCCGGCGGCCACCACGTCCTTCGAGTTGAGGGCCTGCTCGCCGTTGCCGTGTGGCAGCGGCACGTAGATGACGGGCACGCCGGCGGCGGAAACCTCCGCGACCGTCATTGCCCCGGAGCGGCAGACCGCCAGATCCGCCACCGCCAGGGCCGCGGACATGTCGTCGATGTACGGCACCGGCACATAGCCCTCGCTCGACTCGGGCAGCACGTTCTTCTTGCCGACGGCGTGCAGGACCTGGAACTCCCCGGACCAGGAGGACTTCACCTCGGCCACGGCGCGGTTAATGCTGGCCGCGCCCTGGGAGCCGCCGGTGACCAGGATAGTGGGAATACCCTCGCGCAGGCCCCAGAGCTCGCGCCCGCGGGCGGCGGCCTCCGGATCGTTGCCCAGTTCCGGTCGCACCGGAATGCCGACCTGCTCGCCCGGCATGCCCGAATTCGGTTGGGCGTTGAAGCCGATGCCGCCTAGCTTGACGCCCAGCTTATTGGCCAGGCCCGCCAGCGCATTGGTCTCCAAAACGTAGAAGGGCAGGTGGTGGCTGGCCGCGGCCAGGTAGGCCGGCGCGGCGACGTAGCCGCCGGTGCCGAAGACGGCATCCGCGTCCACCTTCTTGAGAACCTTGCGAGCTTCCAGCACGGAACGCACCAGGCGGTACGGCAGCTTCAGCAAGTCCAGGCTGAGCTTGCGCGGGATCGGGACCGGGGTGATCATCTCCAGATCGACCCCGCGGGCGGGAATGAGATCGCTCTCCAGCCCCTTCTGGGTGCCCAGAGCGGTAATACGGGCGCCGTAATCGCGCTGCAGGACAGCGGCCACAGCCAGGGCCGGCTCAATGTGTCCGGCAGTGCCGCCACCAGCGACGACGACGGATAAAGGCTTTGAATTCATGAACTACAGGCTACCAGCGCCGGCGCGGGTTCCTGTCCCCGCCGCGCCCGGTGGAATCCTGCCCGCGCGGCGTGGAGCGCACCGGGCGGGTCCGCCCGGTCACCGGGGAGCCGAAACGCTCCTCGCGCTGCTGCTGTCTGCGGGCACTTCCCCGCCTTTGGGGGCTAGCACCCGGGTGCTCGGGGCGGCGGTCCCAGGGCGCGCCCGAACCGTCGGCGCGGCGACGGCCGCCGCGCGGGGCGGCATCGGCCGGCTCCGGCTCCGCGATGAAGAACAGACGGTCGAAGAGCGGACGCCCGTAGTTGCGCATCGCCGAGACCGCCTCCGGCTCATGCCGGGCCACGTTGCACAACAGGCCCATGGAGCCGATGGTGATGATCGCCGCGGTACCGCCGGCCGAGATCATCGGCAGCTGGATGCCGGTCACCGGCAGCAGGCCGACGACGTAGCCGATGTTGAAGTAGGCTTGGGCCACCACGCCGGTGGTCAGGGTCGCCGCCATGAGGGCGTGGAACTGGTTCTGCGCGCGCAGGGCGGTGCGGATACCAAAGAATCCCAGCAGGGCGAAAAGCACGATGACCAGCGCACCGCCCCACAGGCCGAGCTCCTCGCCCACCACGGCGAAGATGAAGTCGTTTTTCGCCTCCGGCAGGTAGAACCACTTGGCGCGGGACTGGCCGATGCCCACGCCCGCGACGCCGCCGTCGGCCAGCGAGAGGAAGCCCTGGTAGGCCTGGAAGCCGGTGCCCTGGGTGTCCTGGATGTTGCCCACCAGCGCGTCGAAGTAGGTGTGGAAACGGTGCGAGCGGAAACCGCCCGACAGGAAGACGAAGATCACACCCGCCACGGCCAGCCCGATAATGGAGGCGACCACGCGCCAGTCCACGCCGGCGAAGAACAGGGTAAACACGACCACCACGGCGAAGGACATGGCCATGCCCAGGTCGCCCTGGAGGATAATCAGCAGAAACATCAGGCCCGCGATGGCGGAGTAGACCATAAACGGATCCAACAGGTCCTTCGGGCGGTGCTGCTTATTGGCCAGCGCCGAGGCGCCGAACAGGCCGATGGCTACGCGCGCCAGCTCCGAGGGCTGCAGGGAAATGGGACCCAAGATGATCCACGACTGGGAGCCGACCTCCGCGCGGCCGGTACCCACCCCCGGGATGAGCACCAGGATCAGCAACACGATGGACAGCAAAAGGATCCACGGGATGGCCCAGCGCATGGCGCGCGGCGGGATCTTCAGCGCCACCCAGAACGCCAGCAGGCCGACCAGGACCATCGCGGACTGGCGCAGCGCCTGGCCCCAGACCAGTCCGGATTCCACGAGGGACTCGGCCATGGAGGAAGAAAAGACCATCGTCACGCCGATGCCGACGAGCAGGAAGATGATGATCCGCAACATCAGATAGTCCAGCCCCGGCCACTTGTTCATCTGCTCGTGGCGACGCTCGAGGAAATTGGCCACCCGCTGCCCGGGCTTGGCTGACTTCTGCGTTGTGGAGGTCATCGCGCTGGCTTCTCCTCGTTATCTTCTCCGTCATCCGGCGTGGGACGGTGATCCGATTGTTCCGTGACGGTACGCGCCGCCGCGGCGAAGAAATCGCCGCGCTGTGCCATCCCGGTGTACATGTCTAACGATGCCGCAGCCGGGGCCAAAAGTACGGTATCCCCCGCCTCGGCGTGTTGCCAGGCCGCAGCCACCGCGGCATCCATGGCCGCCTGCGGGTCCTGCTGGTCGAGGACGGTGACGGGAACCTGTGGGGCGTGGCCCTGGAGCGCCCGCGCCACCAGCCCCCGGTCCTGGCCCAGCACGACCGCGGCTTTGAGCTGGTCAGCGTGGGTGGAAACCAGCTCGCTGACGTCGGCGCCCTTGAGCTGCCCGCCGGCCAGCCAAATGACCCGGTCGAGGCCCTCCAGGGCGGCGTCGGCGGCGTGCGGGTTGGTGGCCTTGGAGTTGTCGATGAAGCTGACCCCACCGTGGCGGTGGACGACCGCGCCTCGGTGGCCGGCGACGTGGTAGGCCGCCAGGCCCGCCTCGACGGCCTCGCGGCTCGCTCCGGCGGCCAGACCGGCCGCGGCGGCAGCACACGCGTCCAAGACGCCGGCCAGACCGGCCGGCTCTACCCCATCGGCAGAGACCAAGTCGTGGTCCTCGCCGTCTAGGCGGGCGATAATCCGCCCGCCTTCCACGCCGACCTGCCCGGCCTGCGGGGTCTGGGAGGTAAAGGAATAGACCTGCGGCGCCAGGTCCCCGGCTTGGCGGGCCCGAGAGACCAGTTCCATCACGTGCGCGTCGTCCGCGCCGGCGATGGCGATACCGCCGTGCATGACCTTGGCTTTGTCGGCGGCGTAGTTGTCGAAGCTGCCGTGCCAGTCCAGGTGGTCCTCGGCCAGGTTCAGCAGCACGCCCACGTCCGGGCGCAGCTGGCTGGCCCAGTGCAGCTGGAAGGAGGACAGCTCAGCGACCAGCACGTCGACGCGATCGTTGTCCTGGATGGCGTCGAAGACGGAGACCCCGATGTTGCCCACCGGCACCGCGCGGCGGCCGGTGCGGGCACCATCCGCTTGCATGATAGCCGCCAGCATGCCGGTGGTCGTGGTCTTGCCGTTGGTGCCGGTGATGACCAGCCACTGGCGGGCCGGCCCGAAGGTGCCGGCCGCGTCCAAGCGGTAGGCCAGCTCGACGTCACCGATGACCTCGACGCCGGCAGCCCGGTAGGCCTCCAGCAGCGGCGAGTCCGGGCGCCAGCCCGGGGAGGTTACCACCAGGTCGATTTGTCCGTCGCCGGCGATGGCCGTGGCCTGCTCGGTGCTGAGCCCGGCCGCGCGCGCCCCGCAATCGTCCAGCGCGGTCTCCCGCGCCTGCGGGTTGTCGTCGACGATCGTGACCGCGAAGTTCAGGCGGTCCAGGACCCGGGCACACCCCCGCCCGGATACGCCCGCGCCCGCTACCAGCACCCGGCAGGCCTGGGCCAGGTCCGCGGGCAGACTACGCGCCGTGTGCAAAGTCATGGTGTTTTCGAAGGCTCCTAACCTCTATCTTCAGTTTCTAGATTCCGATGCCCGCGGCGGTCAGCCAGTCCGCGTAGAACAGGGCCACGCCCAGCATGGCGGCCATGCCGGCCAGCAGCCAGAAGCGGATGACCACGGAGGTCTCCGGCCAGCCGCCGTTTTCGAAGTGGTGGTGGATGGGCGCCATGCGGAAAAAGCGCTTGCCGGTGGTCTTGAAGACGGCGACCTGGATGACCACGGAGGCCGCCTCCACCACGAACAGGGAGCCGATGATGATCATCAGCAGCTCGGTGTGGGTGGTCACGGAGATGCCCGCGACCAAGCCGCCGAGCGCCAGGGAGCCCGTGTCCCCCATGAAGATCTTGGCCGGGGCGGCGTTCCACCACAGAAAGCCCAGGCAGCCGCCCAGCCCGGCCGCAGCCAGGATGGCCAGGTCCAGCGGGTCGCGGACCTCGTAGCAGCCGGCGGCGTGGTCGGCGCCGCAGGCGTTGCGGAACTGCCAGAAGGTAATCAGGCTGTAGGCGCCCATCACGAAGGCGGTCGTGCCGGCCGCCAGCCCATCCTGGCCGTCGGTGAGGTTTACCGCGTTCGACCAGGCCGCAATGAGGATATACATGAACACCAAAAAGACGATGGTGCCAATGACGGCGCCGCCGACGGCGATATCGAAGGTGTCGATCTCCCGGAACATCGATAGCTTCGTCGACGCCGGGGTCAACCCGTTCTCGTCCGGGAACTGCAGCGCCAGGAAGCCGAAGGCCAGGGCCAGCGCGAGCTGCCCGATGAGCTTGGCCTTCTTGTTCAGGCCCAGGTTGCGGGCTTTGAACAGCTTGATGAAGTCATCCGCGAAGCCCAGCCCGCCGAGCCCAAGGGTCAAGCCCAAGACCAGGACGCCGGAGACCGTGAATCCGCCCTTGCCGGAGATGACCCCGTAGAGGCCCGTGGTCAGGTAGGCCACGACGATGCCGGCCAGGATCGCCAGTCCGCCCATGGTCGGGGTCCCGCGTTTGCGCAGGTGCGACTTGGGGCCGTCTTCGCGGATCTCCTGCCCCTTGCCGGCGTGGGAGAAATACCGGATCAGCCAGGGGGTGAAGAAAATCGCGACGATAAAGCTAATTACGCCGGAGACAATAATTTGGGTCACTGTGAACGTGGTCCTTCTAATACAACAAAGAGCAGTCTGAAGAAATTCTGCGCGAGCTTATCTTATCGAGGTGGTTCTAGCCCTCGCCCTTTAAGGTTGCGGCTACCCGCCACAGCTGTTGGGCGTTCGAGGCCTTGATGAGCACCACGTCTTTCGCTGCGCGCTGCGACCATTGCTCCACCGCAGCGGGCGGGGTCCGCAGGGTTTCCTCGACCAGCTGGGCGGCCTGCGCGTGGTCCGCCCCGACGGTCGTGGTGATCCCGCGGTCGGCGGCCGCGGCGGCCAGCGCCCGGCAGGCCGGGGAATCACCGACGATGATCAGCCGGTCCACGTTGTACTTCGCCAGCTCCGCGCCCAGCTGCTGGTGGGCGTGTTCGGCTTCCGCGCCCAGCTCGCCCATCTCGCCCAAGACCGCGATCGCCCGGGCGTCTGGGCGCGCCGCGGTGGTGTACCCCAGCGCCGCGATGGCCGCGCGCATGGAGTCCGGGTTGGCGTTGTAGGAGTCGTTGATGATGGTGACCCCGTCCGGGCGGCTGTAGACATCCATCCGGTTCGCGGAGGCGTTCCGGTGCCCGCTCAGCGCCGCGGCGACCTTCTCCGCCGGGATCCCCGACTCGATGGCCGAGGCGGCCGCCGCCAGGGCGTTGGAGACCTGGTGGACGCCGAAGACCTGCAGCTTGATGCGCTGCGGGGCGGCGTTCGGCGAGTGGAGGGTAAACGCGGCGCGCGCGACATCGTCGAGCTCGACGTCGGTGGCGGTGTAGTCAGCCTCCGGCGCCGGCGGGTTGGCCGCGGAATAGTAGACGACCTTGGCCTCGGTGCGCTTGGCCATGGCGGCGACGAAGGAGTCGTCGGCGTTGAGCACCGCTACCCCGCCGTCGTTTGCGGCCGGCAGGGCCTCGACGAGTTCGCCCTTGGCCTGGGCGATGTTTTCGCGGGAGCCGAACTCGCCCAGGTGGGCCGAGCCAACGTTGAGTACCGCCCCGATGGTCGGGCGGGCGATGTCGGCCAGGTTGCGGATGTGGCCGATGCCGCGCGCCGACATCTCCGCGACCAGGTACTTGGTCTGCCAGTCGCACCGCAGCGCGGTGTAGGGGTGTCCGACCTCGTTGTTGAAGGAGCCGGGCGGGGCGACGGTCTCGCCCGCGCAGTGGAAGATCGCCGCCATCAGGTCCTTGGTCGAGGTCTTGCCGGCCGAGCCGGTCACTCCGACGATGGTCAGGTTGCCGTGGTCGGCCAGCCGGCGGGTGACCGCCCGAGCCAGGGTCGAGAGTGCGCGGACGACGGCGGCGGCAGATCCGTCGGCGTCGTGGGCGTAGATATCGGCGTTGGCGCCGTCGCCCTCGACGCGGCCGGTGGGTTCGACGACGATCGCCGGAACGCCCACGGGGCGGGCGGCCAGCACGGCCACCGCCCCCTGATCGACGGCCGCGCGGGCGTAGTCGTGCCCGTCGACGCGGGCGCCGGGCAGGGCCAAAAACAGCCCGCCCGGGGTGATCTTGCGCGAATCGAATTCGACGAAGCTGGTGACCTGAGCCTGCGGGTCATCGACCTCGTCCAGGTAGCCGCCGGTTATCTCGGCTATCTCTTTTAGCGTTAGCTCAATCATGCTTCTTCCTTCCCCGCCGGCGTGCTGCCGGAGGCCTTAGTTTCCAGTGCGCGCTGTACCTCTTCCCGGTCGTCAAAGTGGTGGACCGTGTCCCCCACGATTTGGCCGACTTCGTGGCCTTTGCCTACCACGATAATCGCATCGCCAGGCTGTGCCCACTGGATGGCCGCGTCGATGGCCGCGGCGCGGGAGGGGTATTCGGCCAGGGTGACCTCGTCGTCGCGCTCGGCGGCGGCCTCCCGCGCGCCGGCCAGCACGGCCGCGCGGATGGGAGCCGGGTCCTCGGTGCGGGGGTTGTCGTCGGTGACCGCGACGTAGTCGGCGCGGCTGGCCGCCGCCTGCCCCATCAGCGGGCGCTTCGAAGAGTCGCGGTCGCCACCGGCGCCGATGACAATGCCGATGCGCCCCTCCGGGTGCTCGGAGGTCCGGATCTGCTCGCGCAGCGTGTCCAAGACCGCGGCCACGGCCGCCGGCTTGTGGGCGTAGTCGACCACGGCCACGAAATCCTGCCCACAGTCCACGCGCTGCATGCGTCCCGGTACCGCGACGCCGGCCACGCCCTGCAGGAAGGCCTCCACGTCCACTCCGGCCGCGGCGGCCATCCCGGCTGCCAGGGCGGCGTTGGCCACGTTGAACTTGCCCGGCAGCGGGACCGTGAACTCGTAGTCCTTGCCCTCCAGGCTCAGCACACCGTGCTGCTCGCCGGTCGGTTCCACCGCGGTGTGGTGGGCGGAAATTACCTTGCCCGCGTTGGTTGTTACGGCCTGCTCGGCGGTGGCGACCTCCGCGGTGGGCGTGCCCGCCGCGCGGGACAGCTCCACCAGGCGCTGGCCCCAGGAATCGTCGACGCATATGACCGCGGCCGCGGCAGCCTCGGGCTCGGTGAACAGGCGGGCCTTGGTCAGGAAATAGTCTTCCATGGTCGGGTGGAAGTCGAGGTGGTCCTGCGAGAGGTTGGTAAACCCACCCACGGCAAAGCGCGTGCCCTTCACGCGGCCCAGTGCCAGGGCGTGGGAGGAGACCTCCATGACCACGTGGGTGACCCCCTGGTCGCGCATCTGCGCGAAAAGCTCTTGGAGTTTGGGCGCTTCCGGGGTGGTCAGCGACGTGGGCACCGGGGTGCGGTTGATGCGCGTGCCGGTGGTGCCGATAAGGCCTACCTGGTAGCCGGCGGCCAGCAGCCCGGCCTCCAGCAGGTAGCTGGTGGTGGTCTTGCCGGAGGTCCCGGTAACGCCCAGGATGGTCAGGTCCGCGGACGGGTGGTCGTAGATCTCGGCGGAGATAGTTCCCAGCACCGCGCGGATGTCCTTGACCACCAGCCGGGGGCGCGTGTCGCCGGCCGCGTCGAGGATCTCCGCGCCGGCGGCATCGGTAAGCACAGCCGCGGCCGGGGTGTCGGCGGCGAAACGCGCGCCGTGGGCGTGCAGGCCGGGCAGGGCCGCGAACATCCCGCCTGGGGCGATGGAGCGCGAGTCCAGTCCGATGCTGCTAACCTCCGTCTCCGGCGAGCCGCTCAGGTTTCCGCCGGCCAACTGCGCCAGTCGCGCTAGCGTACGTGCCATGGTGATCTTCTCCTATTCCGCCCGCAAAGTAAGTTTCTTGTCCTCCGGAGAGGTGGGTATGTTGTCTCGGTTCAGCAGCCAGCTGGCGATGTCGCTAAACACCGGCGCGGCAGACTGCCCGCCGGAGCCGTCGTCGTTAACGCCCGATTTCGGCTCGTCCAGCATGATGGCGACCACGAAGCGCGGGTCATCCGCCGGGGCCACGCCCGCGAAGGTAATCCAGTAGGCGGAATTAGAATACGCCCCCGTGTTCGGGTCGACCTTCTGGGCCGTGCCGGTCTTGCCCGACAGCTGGTAGCCGTCGATGCCCGCGCCCTGCGCCGTGCCGGACTGCACGCCCGCCGGGTCCTCCTGGAAGACCGCCCGGAACATGTCCAGCGTGGTCTTCGCCGCGTCCGGGCTGATGACCTGGGTCTTCTCCGGCTCGGAGTGGATGCGGTCCTCGCCGCTTTCGCCCTCGATGTCCTTGATGATGCGCGGGGAAATGCGCTCGCCCTCGTTCGCGATGGTCTGGTAGACACTCGCCATCTGCAGCGTCGTCCAAGACATGCCCTGGCCGATCGGCAGGTTGGCGAAGGTGCCGCCGGACCACTGTTCGAAGGCCGGCACGAGCCCGCCAGACTCGTTCGGCAGCTCGATGCCGCTGGCGTTGCCCAACCCGAAGGCCTCGAGGTACTTCGAGAAGGTCTTATCCCCCAGCTTCTCGGCCAGCATGAGCGTGCCGACGTTGGAGGACTTACCGAAGATTCCGGCCGTGGTGTACGGCTCGACGCCGTGCTGCCAGGCGTCGTTGACCGTCACGCCGGCCATGTCGATGGAGCCGGGGACCTGGTGGACCTCCTCCGGGGTGGTCACGCCCTCCTCGATCGCCGCGGCGGCAGTGACAATCTTGGCAACCGAGCCCGGCTCGTAGGGGTGGGAGATCGACGGGTTTTCGAAGCCCTTGCCGGCCTTGACCTGCTTTTCTATGTCTTCGTTCGGGTCGATGGTGTCCGTGTTCGCCATGGCGAGCACCTCGCCGGTGGCTGCATCCAGCACCACGGCCTCGGCGGACTTGGCCTGCGAATTGGCCTTGGCCTTCTCCAGCTTCTGCTGCACGAAGGTCTGCAGGTCTAGGTCCAGCGTCAGGTGGACGTTGGCGCCGTCGACGGCGTTGACCTCATCGCGCAGGGTGCCCGGGATGGGCTGCCCGTCCGTGGAGACGTCCTCGGTCTTGCGCCCGTCGATGCCCGTCAGCGTCGAGTCCCCGGAGGCCTCCAGGCCGAACTGGCCCTGGCCGTCCATGGAGACCTTGCCAATCACGTTCTCGGCGATGGCACCGTTCGGGTACTGGCGGATGTCCTGGTGGTCGGCGGCCACGCCGTGGTATTCCTCGGCGATTTCTACGGCCACGTCCGGATCCACGTTGCGCACCAGCACCTCGTACTGGGTGTCTGCCTTCAGCTTGTCGAGGATCTCCTTGTCGTCGACGCTGCCGACCTCGGCGCCGGCGTCCTTAATCATCTTAGGGATGCCTTTGGACATCTCCTTCAGGCGGTCATCGACGGCCTCGCCGGCCTTCTTCTCTAGGTCCTCACCGCTGGCACCTTCAGCGCTCAGCTCGTTGGTGAACTGCTCTTCCAGCTCCTTGCGCAGGCGCGTCGGCGAGACCGTCAGGGAGCGGGCCTGCATGGTATAGGCTAGGCGCTGCCCGTCGCTATCGGTGATCTCGCCGCGGCGGGCCGGCTCCACGTAGACGCGGGAGCGCTGCTCCATGGCCTTGGCCGACAGATCCGGCCCCCAGACCACCTGCACCCAAGCCAGGCGCCCCACCAGCAACAGCATGCCCACCAACAGGAAAGCCATGATGAGCCGCAGGCGCTTGGACATCATGTGCGAGTTCTTGTAGAGCTTCTTGACCTGCGGTTGGGTGCTAGCCGGCCGCATCTTCTCCGCGGCGGTAGCGTAGCTGCGGCCGCCAGCGCGCGGCTGGCGTGCCGATTGCCCCACCCGCGCGCCGGTATCGCGATACCGCCGGTGCGGGCGCGATCCCGGATTCCGTGACGTCACGGTGGTAAGTCACCTGCCTTATTCATTTCCTTTGGGGCAACCACCCGGCTGCTCAAAGCAACTGCTAATTCCCAGCTCCAGAATACGGGGCGCGGACCGGCAGATCCGGTAACTCGTCCGCGCGTGGTGCATTCGATTCCGCGTTCTGCCCGCGGTCCTCGCCCTGGCGCTGGGAATCAGCCTGGAGCGACCGATGCCCGTCCGGCGTCGCGTTGAGACTATCGGACATGCCTTCCGTTTCGTCCGGGTTGCTGGAGGCGCGGCCCGGGCGGATCGCCGTACCGTTGACGTCGATGATGGCTTCCTGCTCATCCGTCGCCGCGCGCTTTTCTTCCACCTTGCCGTCCTCGGCGACCTCGACGACGCCCGGGTTGGTGGGCACGCCCATGTTCGCGTCCGCGGCACGGCGGGCCACGTCCGCGGTAGAGCGGACGTTTTCTAGGTCGCGGTTCAGCGTCTCAATCTGATTGCTCAGCTGCGATTCCTGCGCGGAGAGCTGCTGGATCTTGAAGGTCTGGGAGGTCGATAGGCCGGACAGCCACATCGCCAGGCACACCCCGCCGATGAGCAGCACGATGGCCACCGCCGACAGGCGGGCGAACAGCGAGTTCTTCTTGATGGGCGTCAGGCGGCGGCCGCGCTGGGAGACCACCTGCTGCGAGCCTAAGCGCTGGTAGCGCGGCCCGTGCGGGCTGGTGGTGCCGTGGGTGCTGCGCCGCGGGCGCACCTCCCGGCGTTCCGGGGTGCGCGTGCGGGCGGTGCGCTGGGTGCCGCGGCGGCTATCCCGCTCGAGCAGCGCGGTGGCCGCTCCGGTGTCTTCTCCGGTGGTGAAATCTCGGCTAGCTCCCATGGAGCGGTGTCCCTTCGTCGAGTATGGGCGGGTGGTGCGTCGCGTGGCCTGGGTCATGGTGTGCCTCCCGGGGAAAGCAGCTGCGGGGTGCCGGATATTCGCTCCAGCGCCCGCACCCGCACCGAGGCGGCGCGCGGGTTCTCCGCGATCTCCGCCTGCGAGGCCTTCTCCGCCCCGCGGGTTGCCACCCGGTAGTCCGGTTCGGTCCCCGGCAGGTCCATCGGCAGCCCTTCCGGAGTCGACGACGTCGACTGCTCCTTGAAGTACTGCTTGACCAGGCGGTCCTCCAGGGACTGGTAGCTCATAAAGACCGCGCGGCCGCCGACCCGCAGCGCCGCGGTGATAACCGGCAGGACTTGCTCAATGGCCTCGAGCTCTCGGTTGACCTCCACGCGCAGTGCCTGGAAGGTGCGCTTGGCCGGGTGACCGCCCGTGCGCCGGGTCGCCGCCGGGATGGTGGCGTAGAGCAGGTCGACGAGCCGCGCCGAGTCACGGAAGGGTTCCTTCTCGCGCTCGCGCACGACGGCGCTGGCAATCTTTCCGGCGAAACGCTCGTCCCCGTAGGTCTTGAGGATGCGCACCAGGTTGCCGTGGTCATACGTGTTGAGCACGTCCGCGGCGGTTATCCCCTGGCTAGGATCCATCCGCATATCCAGCGGCGCGTTCTGGCTGTAGGCGAAGCCGCGCTCGACCTGGTCCAGCTGCATGGAAGAAACCCCCAGGTCGAACAACGCGCCCGCGATGCCGCACTCCTGCGCCTTGTCCAAAACCGCGTGCGGGGTGGTCGGCCGGGCGATCTCGTCGCCCACCTCGTCGAAGCGCGCCTGCACGCCCACAAAACGGTCGCCGAACCGGGCCAGGCGCTCGCGGGCCGCAGCCAACGATGCCTCATCCCTGTCCACGCCGATTACCGACACCTCCGGGAAAGTCTCCAGGAAGTACTCCGTGTGGCCGCCCGCGCCCAGCGTGCCATCCACCAGGACGGCCTCGGCCGGGGTCTCGGCTTCAGCCTTGGCCACGGCGGGCGCCAAAAGCTCAGCCATACGTTCACGCATCACGGGCACGTGGCCGTGATTGTTCTGTTCAGTCGAGCCCATGGTGCCCCCTTTCCGTAAACGAAGTTGCTTGGAGTTGGCCGCGGTGGTTGTCGGGAAAAATTAAGTGCGTATAGGGCCCTGCCCGAAATGGGTTCTGATGTCGGGGAAGTACACCAGCTCCTCCACTTCGGACAGAGTCCGTACACGCACTCTGTTGAGTTGTGAACTGCCTTCTACAGCAGGCCGGACAGGACATCGTCCGCGTCCGCTGCCGAGTAGGCGTCTTCAGTTTGCTCTTGGTACTCAGCCCACGCGGCTGCGTCCCAAATCTCGAGAAAATCCACCGACCCGACAACCACGCACTCTTTGGAAAGGTTGGCGTATTCGCGGTGTCCAGCGGACAACGTAATACGGCCATGCCCATCCGGGCGTTGCTCATCGGCGCTCGCTGCCAAGTTACGGATGAATGCGCGGGCGGCTGGGTTCGTCCGGGACACGGCCGCTGCTTTTCGAGCTCGTTCCGCAAACTCCTCGCGCGGGTAAACCGCTAGTGAGTGGTCCTGCCCCTTGGTCACCATCAGTCCGCCAGCTAGCTCATCCCGAAACTTAGCCGGAAGCGTTAGGCGTCCTTTGTCATCAAGCTTCGGAGTGTAGGTTCCGAGAAACATCCCGGCGTCCACCTTCCTTGGCTCGATAACTCCGACATTTCTCCACGGTCTCAAAGTTCCACTTCTCCACCGCTGCGCCCCACTTTACCCCACTTTCTCCCACTTTCAACACCCACCGCACCCGACCTATCGCCCACTAGCGCTATTTACCCTGGTCAGAGGCTATAAAAATAGTGGGGAGAAATCCCCAGCCGCGGCGTTTTTTAGACCTCATACGCCACTTAGACACCTCTTTTAGCGCAGGATTCTTTAGCACCACTGGGAACGCGGGGCCAAGTTGGGGCCCGCTAGCTGGCCCAATGCTCCGCCTCCCACCCCGTTCGCCTAGCCACCGCTAGGCTCCCCTCCCCTCGCCGGGCGCCGTGGGGACAAACGTGGGGGAAAGTGGGGAATTGTGTGGAGGCACAGAAAAAGCCCCCGAGATCTCTCCCAGAGGCTGAAAAGCTAGGCCGCTTCGACCAGTTCTTTAGTTACCTTTAGTTGCCCTCGAAACGACGACGGAAGTTCTCTTCCAGCTTGTTGCCCATCGAGCCAACACCGGAGCGCGACACCCCCGCGCCGCCCCGGCCGGAGCCCGACTTCTTCTTGCCCGACTTCGAGCCGGTGGCCCCGCCACCGTGGAGCATCCAGATGCCCGCGCCGAACATGACGAGGAAGCCCAGGATCGACAGGACCACGAACCACAGGCTGTTCTGCGCCAGGGCCACGCCACCCACCAGCATGACCAGCCCGACGACCACGAGCGCCACGCCACGCAGGGTCACAGCCCCGCTCGGGGAACCGGCTGAGGCCTGGGCTACAGAGGCACCAAACTTGGGGTCCTCAGCCAACAGCTGCTGCTCGAGCTCCCGTAGCGCGCGCTGTTCCTGCTCCGAAAGAGACACTGTACCTCCAATAAACCTCAGGGACCGCTGCCTTAAACCGGCCCTTCACGACGGCCTTTCACTGTGTTCAACGCGAACGCCAAACAATTAGTTCCCGCCGGCTCAATTCCTCCCCCATCCTAACGTAAAGACAACGCCCGACTTAAGCTCCAGCAGCCCTAAGGGGTAGCCCTAGGCGGCGAAATCGGATTCCACCGCGGCCGCGTGGGTGGCCGCCATGAAGCGCGCGGACAAGCCCATCAGCTCGAACACGGTCTCCGCGTCCACCGTGTCCTCCAGCCCGAGGGACACCCGAGAGCGCAGCTTCGAATACCGGCCAAACTCCTGCGCCCACTCCTTGCCCTCTGCACTCACGAGCGCCAGCTGGTCCCAGGCGCTCGACGGCTTGCGCTTGCGGCGCGCCACCACCGAGACCGCGATCCGCGCGCCGGCCGTACGCAGCCCCGCCTGGTAAGCGACCTCGAGGGCCTCCTCCAGACGCCCGTCGGCCGCGTATTCCCGCGCCTGCTCGATCAGCATCCGCGCTTGGCGCAGGAAATGCTGTTGCTTCGCCACGCCGCTGGCCCGCGACGTGCGCTTAGTTGCCTGTGCAGTTGCCGAGATTACGTGTGCCATGTCCGTTCACCTTCCCTCCGAAGCTGCCGCTTGCGGGAGCGCCGTTGTTTTTCTCTTGCCGTTAACTCTAGGAACACCTCCGACTCACACCCCTTAATGTAGCTCAGGTGTTCGAATTACACAACCCCTCAAGCAGGATTAAGGCTTTCTTTTCGAACACGCTGCGGCCATTTTGAACACCTTTAATGAGGCTAATTGCCCCGCCGCGGGGCCAAACATGTTTCGATAGATTCGTGAACATCTCCATCCGTCGCCTCAGCCCGCAAGAGTTTTCCCTGCTCGCGCCCCAACTCGTCGAGATCTACATCGAGGCGATGGACTACGACGACTCCATCCGCGTCAGCCGCACCCACGCCTGGCGCCGAGAGATTTCCCACCCGGGCTTTAGCGCGGTGGTCGCCACCACCGAAAGCGGCATCGTCGGCTTGGCCTACGGCTTTCTCGGCTCGCCGGATACCTGGTGGGACCGACAGCTGCGCCGAGGCTTCTACGAAAAGGGCGGCCCTACCGAGCAGCAATGGGCGCTGCTGCGCAGCTACTTCGAGCTCGCCGAGGTGCACGTGCGCCCCGGCATGCAAAACCACGGCATCGGGCGCCGGTTGATCACGGAGCTGCTCTGGAACGTGGCCGCCGACTACGTCGCACTCTCGACGCCGGAGGTGCCCCAGGAGGGAAACTCCGCCTTCGGCCTCTACCGCTCGCTGGGCTTTCGGGACGCGTTGCGCCATCACCGCTACCCCGGCGACTCCCGCCCGTTTGCGCTTCTCTACGCCCCACTACCGCTGCCGGCGGTTGCGCAACCCGGGACCAACACCCAGGACCGGTAAGATACCTAGGCGTGACCGCAGACAATATTCCCCAGATAGAACAGATCCCCGACGCCGCCCGAGCTGCCCTCGCGGACTTCTTGGCCGAACGCCGGCCGGCAGTGAGCTCCGTCGGCGAGCCGGTGACCCGCTCCATCGCCTACCTCGAGGATTTCGTCCTTGGCGGCGGCAAGCGCATCCGCCCACTCTACGCCTGGGCCGGTTTCATCGGCGCCGGCGGGCTGGACGGCGACGAGGATCCGCAGGCCGTCCTCCGCGCCGCCTCTTCCCTGGAGTTCATCCAGGCCTGCGCGCTCATCCACGATGACATCATCGACGCCTCCAGCACCCGTCGCGGCAAGCCGACGGTGCACCGCGCGGTGGCGGGGAGGCATCGCCAAGCGCAGTGGCACGGAGATGCCGACTTCTTCGGCGAGTCCGTCGCCATCCTCGTCGGCGACATGGCCCTGGCCTGGGCCGAGGACATGCTGCAGGACTCCGGCCTCAGCGCCGCCGCCTTGGCCCGCACCCGCGAGCCGTGGCGCGCCATGCGCACCGAGGTCATCGGCGGCCAGCTGCTCGACATCACCCTGGAGGCCACCGGCTCCGAGTCGGTCGAGCTCGCCGATGCCGTCAACCGCTACAAGACCGCCGCCTACACCATCGAGCGCCCCCTCCACCTGGGCGCCGCCATTGCCGGCGCCTCGCCCACGCTTATCGATGCCTTCCGCGGTTACGGCCGCGACATCGGCGTCGCGTTCCAGCTGCGCGACGATCAGCTGGGTGTTTTCGGCGACCCTTCCGTCACCGGCAAGCCGGCCGGTGACGACCTGCGCGAGGGCAAACGCACCGTCCTGCTGGCCACGGCCCTGGAGCGCGCCGATCAGGCCGATCCCGCCGCGGCCGCCACGCTGCGCCGCCTAGTCGGCACCACCGACGACCCGGCCGATATCGCCACGATGTCGCAGATCATCCAGGACTCCGGCGCGGTCGAGGCCATCGAAGAGCGCATCGACGCCCTGACCGAATCCGGCCTGGAGCACCTGCACGCCGCCGGCGTAGACGAGAAGGTCACCTCCGCCCTGCACGACCTGGCCATCCGCGCCACCGCCCGACAGAAGTAGCGCCCCGCCATGGCCACGACCCCACTGACTATCCGCCTACCCCGCCCGCTGAGCCTCGGACTCGCCGGGACCATCCTGCTCGCCCTCGCGTCCTTTTCCGGCGGCGCCACCCGCAACCGCGGCGGGCTGCTGGAGGCGCTCAACCTGAGCTTCCTCGCCTACGGTCACGGCCGAAACCTCGGCATGGCGGTGTTTTGGATCGGCATCTTCTGCCTCGTCGGCGCGTGGATTCTCCTCGGCCGCGAAACCGTAGCGCCCGCCCGCGAGGGGGCGCTGGGCACCGTACGCCGGACGCTGACCTGGTGGCTCGTGCCTCTGATCATCGCCGCGCCACTGGCCTCGCGCGACGTCTATTCCTACCTCATGCAAGGCGCCATGGTCCGCGACGGCTTCGCTCCCTATTCCGAAGGCCCGGTGGTCAACCCCGGCCCCTTCCTGCTCGAGGTCTCCCAGGACTGGCGCAACACCACCGCCCCGTACGGTCCGCTGCACCTGTGGATTGGCGACGGGGTGACTTCCCTGGTCGGCGATAACGTCGCCGTGGGGATCTTCGTCTACAAGTTGATTTCCTTGGCCGGCTTCGCCGCGATTGCCTGGTCGGTGCCGCGGATCGCCCGGGAGCTCGGCGGCTCGCCCACGATGGCGCTCTGGCTCGGCGTGGCCAACCCCGTCATGCTGCTCCACCTCGTGTCCGGCATGCACAACGAATCCGTCATGGTCGGCCTGGTCTCCGTGGGCCTGCTGCTGGCTCTGCGCCGCAAGTTCCTGGCCGGGCTGGCGCTCATCGCCGCCGCCGTGGCCCTGAAGGCGACCGCCTTCATCGCAATGCCCTTCGTCGTCTGGATCATGGTCCACCACTTCGCCCCGCGCGCAACCTCCAGCGTGGCGAAGCGCTTCGGCGTCTTCGTGGCGGCCGGCACCGTGATGGTTCTCGAGACCGTCGCAGTCGTGGCCGTCATTACCTGGGCGTCCGGGGCCTCCTGGGGCTGGCTGTCAGAGATTACCGGCAACGCCAAGGTCATCAACCCGCTGGCCGGCCCGACGCTGGTCACCGACGTCGTCGCGCCGCTGGTGCAGATCTTCAACCCGGATATTTCCTACAACAGCGTGCTGAGCATCATGCGCACGCTGTCGATGGTCCTCATGCTGCTGGGACTAATCCTGGTGTGGTGGATTTCCCGTAACAGCATCCGCGATGCCGTCCTGGGCACCGCCGGCGCCTACCAGGTCGCGTTCATCCTCAACTCCGTGACGCTGCCGTGGTACTACGCCTCCGTCATCTCGCTCGTGGGCGTGGCGCGCCCGCCGATGTGGGTCATCAAGCTCGCCACCGGCGCCTCCGTCTTCGTGGCTGTGTCGTTTTCCAGCGACGGCAACCACCAGCTCTACAACTGGTGGTGGGTCATCGGCTCCATCATCGTGTCCTGGTTGGCCGCCGAATGGGTCTTCCCCGCCCGTCCGCGGCGGGAATTGTCCACAGATTCCCGCGCCGCGATGTGACGGATTCAACTCCCGCGACGCCGAAATCGGGGTTATCCACAGGCAGGTGCGGTGACGCGTCATCAAAAATGGCGTTTTTGGGCGAGTTATCCACAGATTCGGTTTTCTGCCCTTGTGGGGGTTGACGGGTGCTTCTAGCGTGTGGGTCATGACAGCAACGACAGCCATGGACACATTGAAAGCAGCACACTCCATCTTCGCGGACGGGATCCAGTATTTGGACCTGTGCCGCCAGCTGAACCTGCCCGCCTTGAAGGCTGTCATGTCGGACATGGCCGCGGCCGCGCACTACCGTGCCTGCCAAACCTTCTTCGGGCACACCACGTATACGCGCAAGCAAGCCCCGCGAGGAAAGCGGCCGCCGCCCAGGGACACCACCTGGATACGTTGCTGGTCCTGGATAGTGCTTTCCGCCGGGTGCGTAATAAGGGCGAGGCTTGGGCCATGCTCATCGAACTGTGCAACACCCCCGGCACCACCACACAGCTGAGACGCCTAGCCAACCAGAAAGTCCTGGAACTTAACCGCCCGGCACCACCAGCCGAAGGCGTGCGCGTGACCCGCCGCAAAGACGGACCGAGTACTTTTTCTGTCACCGGGGATCCGGAACTGGTGGAACACCTCTGGGCCTCAATTAAAACCATCCCGGATGTCGAGGCTTTGTTTTGCGGCGGGCTGAACAAGCAGCCGAAGGCCACCCACGTGGTCATCTCCCTTCCTGACTGGGTGAGAATCCTTGCCGGTGATGGGGATGAGATCACCCTGCAGCTGACCAACGGAACAACCATGACCGGGGCCGACTACGTCCGCCAATGTTTGTTGGACGCGGGCCTGGCCACGCTGGTGGACCCTAGGCGCGGCCCGGTCAACCAGTACCGCTACCAGCGCCACGCCTCACCGAAGCAGAAGGACATGGCCAAGGCGGAGACCACCACCTGTGCCTGGCCGAACTGTAGGAAACCAGCCGACGAGTGCCAAGTCCACCACATCCACCCCTGGGCCGACGGTGGTGAAACCAACCAAGAGAACCTGACCTTGTTGTGCGAGTTCCACAATTCATGGAACGACGACGACCCCGCCTACCCCAGGCACGGCAGGATAAACCGCCGCGATGGCAGGGTGACGTGGGACCCGCCCTGGAGCAGCGGCTGACGGCTGACGGCTGACGGCTGACACGGGGGCGGCGGGCATAAAACCCGCCGCGGGGCTGGCATAAAACCAACCGAGCTGTAAGGAAAGACCAGCCAATCCCACGACTGCCGGGCCACAAGCAAAGCCCAGCCAAAAGACGCGAAAAGGCGCCACGGACCACGTCCGTAGCGCCTACTCGGCGTGCCTTAGAAGGCCGAAGCCTGCGCGCGGCGGATTACCTCGCGCGCGAGGTGCCCGTGCAGGCCGTCGATGGGCCGCCCCGGCAGGGACTCGTCCTCGGTGAAGAGGTGGCGAAGGATCTCGTCCTCGCTGTAACCGCCATCGGACAGCACGGTGATAGCGCCCGAAACGAACTTGCTAATGGCGTCCTTGTCGTTGAAGAAGGCCGCGGGGACCAGCTTCTTATCGCCGCTACGCCAGGCGATGATCTTTTTCGCATTCAGCAGGTCGTGCACGCGCGTCACCGCGATGCCGAGCTTGTCGGCAACCTGCGGCAGGGTCAGCATCGGTTCGTCGCGGAGCAGGGTTTCCAGAGATTCATCCATACTAGTCACGGCACTCTACTGTAGCCGGTGTGCACATTCTCTGGGCTTTCGGCCATACTGGAATTTATGAGTCGGTTAGAAATTGGTGACGTGCTGGAGAACCGGTACCGGGTGGACCGCCCCATCGCCCGCGGTGGGATGTCCACGGTCTACCGCTGCGTGGACCTGCGCTTGGGCCGTGCCGTCGCCGCCAAGGTCATGCACGCGGAGTTCGTGGACGACCCCGTCTTTACCCGCCGCTTCGAGCGCGAGGCCAAGGCGATGGCCCAGCTCGCCCACCCGAACCTGGTCGGCGTGTACGACTTCTCCGCAGACGGCGACCCCATGTTCCTCATCATGGAGCTCATCACCGGCGGCACGCTACGCGAGCTGCTCGCCGAGCGCGGCCCCCTGCCGCCCTACGCGGCCGCCGGCATCATGCGCGCGGTGCTCGCCGGCCTGAACGCCGTCCACAACAAGGGCCTCATCCACCGCGACATCAAACCGGACAACGTCCTCATCAACTCGGATCACCGCGTGATGCTCGGCGATTTCGGCCTGGTCCGCTCCACCAGCGCGCAGCAGGCGACCTCCGACAAGATCGTCGGCACGGTTTCCTACCTGGCCCCCGAGCAGGTCGACGGCTCCCCCATCACGCCGGCCACGGACATCTACTCGGCCGGCATCGTCCTGTTCGAGCTCCTCACCGGCACCGTCCCCTTCCAGGGCGAGACCGCCCTGGCGCATGCCCTGGCCCGCCTTCAGGAGGATGTGGTGGCGCCGAGCGAGCGCATCGCTGGCATTCCCCCGCTTTTCGATGCCCTCGTCGCCTCCGCCACCGCCCGCGATCCGCAGGGCCGCTTCGCGGACGCGGGCGAATTCCTCGCTGCGCTTGACGATGTCTCCCAGGAGCTGGGCCTGCAAACCTACACCGTGCCCGTCCCCCAGGATTCCGCCGCCGCCCGCACCGCGGCCCAGCCCACGGACATGTCCGGCACGGCGGTCTTCGCCGCCACCGGGGTCTTCGAAAAATCCGAGCCGCCCGAGGACCTCGACGTCTCGGACGCGGAGGCGGAAACGCGCATCGTAGGCAACCCCGCGGCCGAGGCGGCGACCGAGCAGTACCGCCGCGAGCCGCTCAGCTTCGAGACCCGCGTCGACCACGCCCCGCAGCCGATGCCCGCGCCCCAGCCGGAGCAGCCCATGCAACCGGCGCAACCGGCGCCGGTGCCGCAGCAGCGCCCCCAGGCCGCCCCGATGGCCCGCACGGCAGAAGAAGAACCCACTGAGCGGCTGCTGACCAACCGTTCGTGGGTTCCGTTGACGCTATTTCTTATCGTCGCTGCTGTGCTCGCCGGCGGCGTCGGGCTGGCGGCCTGGTGGTTCGGGTCCGGCTACTACGCCGGCACCCCGATTTTCTGGCGCACCTACTAGCGATGTCGCCCCTGGTTCCGCAGCATCTCCGCCACCAGGAAGGATAGCTCCAGCGACTGCTGCGTGTTCAGGCGCGGGTCCACGGCGGACTCGTAGCGGCCCGGCAGGTCGACGTCGGTGATGTCCTCGGCGCCGCCCAGGCACTCGGTAACGTCCTCGCCGGTGAACTCCAGGTGGATGCCGCCCGGGTGAGTGCCCAGCTCGCGGTGCACCTCGAAGAAGCCCTGCACCTCGTCCAGAATCTTGTCGAAGTGGCGGGTCTTGTAGCCGTTGGACGCGGTGAAGGTGTTGCCGTGCATCGGGTCGGACTGCCAGACGACCTTGTGCCCGGACTCCTCGACGGCCTTGATAACCGGCGGCAGCACGCTGCGCACCTTGTCGTGGCCCATGCGGGCGATCATGGTCAGGTGGCCCGGCTCGCGCAGCGGGTCGAGCTTCTCCGCGTATTCCACGGCCTCCTCTGGCGTAATCCCCGGCCCCAGCTTGATGCCGACCGGGTTACCGATTAGTGCCGCGAAGTTGACGTGGAAGTCCTCCAGTCCGCGGGTGCGCTCGCCGACCCACACCTGGTGGGCGGACAGATCGTAGAGCTTGGTGTGGCCGCGGTCGTCCTGGCCCAGGCGCAGCATGCCGCGCTCGTAGTCCTTGAGCAGAGCTTCATGCGAGCAGTAGATGTCGGCCGAGCGCAGGGTGTCGTCGTTGACGCCGCAGGCGCTCATGAAGTTCAGCCCGGCCTCGATCTCGTTGGCCAGGGCCTCGTAGCGGGCGCCGGCGCGGGAGTTGGAGACGAACTCGCGGTTCCACTCGTGCAGCGAGTACAGGTCCGCCGTGCCCGACGAGGTCAACGAGCGCACCAGGTTCATCGCCGCCGAAGAGTTGGCGTAGGCGCGAACCATGCGGGCCGGGTCGTGGCGGCGGGCCTCCTCGGTCGGCTCCACACCGTTGACGATGTCGCCGCGGTAATTCAGCAGCCCATTACCGTCGCGGTCCGCGGAGCGCGGCTTGGCGTACTGGCCCGCGATACGCGCGAGCTTCACCACCGGCGTCGACGCGCCGTAGGTCAGCACGACGGCCATCTGCAGGAGGGTCTTGATGTTGCCGCGGATGTGCGGCTCGGTGTTGGACTCGAAGGTCTCGGCGCAGTCGCCGCCCTGGAGCAAAAAGGCCTTGCCGGTGGCAACCGACGCGAGCTTGCGCTTCAGAGACTCGATCTCCGGCGGCACGACGATAGGCGGGACCGACTCCAAGATCTTGCGCACGTTGTCCGCCTGGGCCTGGTCCCACGACGGCTGCTGCTTGGCAGGGCGGTCTACGACGTCCCGAAACTTCTCCTCGATGCCATCCGGCAACGGGGGAAGATCGGGCAGGGCTTCATTCGGGATATCAATTGTCCAACTCACACCCCGATTTAACCACGTTCATCGGTCGGATGATAGTTACGGTTTACTTAGTAATCCGATTACCCTTGGTCAGTGGCAGCGCCTTCTGGCAGATGTTGAACTTGGCCAGGTTGTGGCGCGCGTCCACGAGGGCGTCGTGGTTGCCCGCCGGCATTGCCGGCAGCTTCGGGCGGCCGGCAAACTCCCAGTACTGCTTGAGTTCTCGCGTGTACCGCGGCAGCCGCTTGGGCAGCCCCGCCATGTCGCCCCACAACTGCGCGAGCACCACGTGGTCGTAGGCGCCCACCCACGCCCACAGTTCGGGCGGCGTTTTCGCGCTGCATAAAAATCCGTAGACTTCCTCCCGGATGGTGTGGACGGGCTTCCACACGGCATCGTGGGGCGAGGGCAATTTGTCGAGCACGTTCTCGCGCACCCAGGCGTTGGCCAGCTGCGGGTCGAACTCCGTCGACACGGCGTAGTACTCGCGCCCGTCTTCCGCGACAATACCGATGGAGACCAGCTCTATTGTCCGGCCGTCCTCGATGAATTCGGTGTCGTAGAAGTATCGCACGAGTATTGATTCTAGTCCTTGGCTAGACAGGTCCTCGCGCGGGGTAGACTACGTTGCGTGCTCGCTTCAGTCGTACGGCGCATTCCCGCCTGGATCCCGCTCATCATCTCGTTCGCGCTCAGCATCTTCTGGCTTATCGATGCGCCTTTATTCCTCAGCGAGGGCATACTGCGGCCGTACTACCACATCGATCTCGACGTCTACCGCGCCGGCGGCCAGGCCTGGCTGGCGGGCGAGCACCTCTACGCGCAGGACTACCAGGTCTCCAGCGGGATGATCCTGCCGTTTACCTACCCGCCGCTGGCGGCGGCCATCTTCTCGGCTCTCAACATCGCCAGCCTGCCGGTGGTCTCGGTGGTCTGGACGGTGGCATCGTGGGCCGGGCTGTGGGTGTGCCTGTGGCTGGTGCTGCGGCCGCTCAAAAAAGACGCGGCGGCGACGTGGGCCGCCTGGTGCATGGTGCCCGCGGCGCTGGCCGAGCCCATCACCGAGAACTTCAGCTTCGGCCAAATCAACATCCTGCTCGCCCTCATAGTGCTGGTGGACTTTCTGGTCCTGCCCCGCCGCCTGCGCGGCGTGCTTCTAGGCCTGGCGATTAGCATCAAACTGACCCCCGCGGTCTTCGTGCTGATCTACTTCGCCCGGCGGGAATGGCGCGCGCTAGCGACCACCGCGGGGGCCTCCATCGCCTGGGTCGGGGTGGGCTTTGTCTCCGCCCCAGCGAGCTCACGGGACTACTGGTTGTCGACGCTGCGGGACTCGGAGCGCATCGGGGGCCTGGCTTATTCGTCGAACCAGTCGCTACGCGGCTTCCTCGAACGCGTTGGGGCCGGCGACTGGTGGCTGGCGGGCGTCGTCGTCATCATCCTGGTCTGTGGGGCGGCGGTCTACCGCGTCCGCGCCGGCGGTATGGTGCCGATGATCCTGATTGCGGCCCAGCTGTCCCTGCTGGCCTCGCCGGTGTCCTGGTCCCACCACTACGTGTGGCTGGTGCTGCTGGCGGCCTACGTCACCGCGCTCGTACCGCGGAGCGTCTGGCTGGCCGGGCTGCTGTGGCTGGTGCTGTTCGCCCGCGGGCACTGGCTGGTTCCCAACACCCAGAACCAGGAACTGGAATGGAGCCTGTGGCAAGCCATCCCCGGCAACGACTATTTCTGGCTGTCCTGGGTGGTCGCGCTGTGCGCGCTGGTGGCGCCGCGGTATATCTGCGGCGGTTTCATCGACCAGCCCAGCACGGGCACCTTGCTCAAGGCCCACAGCGCCAGCGCCCCGACGACGGAGATGCCCAAGCAGTAAAGAATCCAGAACCAGGTGTTCTCCCACGGCCACGCGCCGTCGATCATGATCTCGACTGGGTGGTTGGCGGTCAGCAGCCCGAAGCCCAGGGTCAGTGCGATGGGGTGGCCCAGGTAGACCGGCAACGTGTGCCGCCCGATAAAGCGCAACAGGTGGGATACGCCCGGCACGTAGGACAACAGGACCGCGCCCGCGATGGCGGCCGGGAACATCAGCAGGTGCTGGCCTAAGCGCACCAGCAACCACAGCTCCGCCCCGCCGAGCCACTCGGCCCCGGGTAGGTACCAATCCACCACGATGTCCGAGTCCTTGATGCCATTCCACCAGCGGACCAGACTGTAGCCGGCCACGTAGCCGCCGGCGCTGCCAAGTACCGGCGCGATGGCCTTGAGAACCGCGTACTTGGGCGGGCGCACGCGGGCAGTGAAGGCGTGGCGTAAGGGGGCATCGATGAGCTCGGCGAAGGCGGTGATCCACTGGCGGTAGAAAGCTCCGATGACGAAGATGGGCAGGTACATCAACGCCTTGCCGACGACGTAAACCTCCTCGTGCCATCCCAAAAAGAGGATGGGAATAAGCGAGCCGGCAATGGCGGCCCAGCGCGGCAGGCGGCGAACCGCCCACAGGTAGAGGTTAAACAGTACCAGCGCGTGCAGGAACCAGCCCATGTTGTGGCCTAGCAATAGCGAGCTGGCGTAGTCGGCGAAGGTGCGCGGCTCGTTGCCGAAGACTATGGAGTAATGGACGCTGTTGGTCCACAGCTCGACGGGTACCCAGATGCAATAGGGCACGATGAAAAACCAGAGGCGGCGGCTGAACAGTTCCCACAGGCTGTAGTGAAAGATCTTTTTCGAAAAATAGCCGCTGACCAAGAAAAACAGCGGCATACGCAGCGGGTCCAGCCAGGTGTTTGCGGTAAAAATCCAGGTCAGACGGGCATCTGGGACGCTGATGGTGATATGCAGTACCACCACGCCGATGATCGAAATCCCCTTCGCGACATCGGGCCAGGCCAACCTTTGGGAGGCGGCGGGAGAAGGCAAAACTTCTAAGCCACCCCCGACTGCGGCGACGAAGGCTCCGTGCCCTCCGGGTAACCGTTCCCGGCGGCCAGGGATTCTTTGACCTCGGAGGCGTAGGCGTCTACGTAGGGCTGGTCCACCATCTCCGCCAGGCGGTGCATGATGAAGTCGGTGAAGGCGCGGGCGGCCTCGTGGGACTCGGGGTCTAGGTCGTTGTCGCGGGCCCAGGCGATGGGGTCGATGGGCTCGCCCACCACCATGCCGACACGCTTAGGCCGTGGGATCCAGGTGCCGATGGGGTTGGCGTCGCGACTGCCGATCATGCCGATCGGGATAACCGGCTCGCCGGTGGCCATGGCCACCCGGGCCATGCCGGTGCGCCCCTTGTACACGCGGCCGTCCGGCGAGCGCGTGCCCTCCGGGTAGATGCCAAACAGATCGCCGTTGCCGAGGATCCGCTTGGCAGAGATCAGCATGCCCGCGCTAGCGGACTCGGCGTTGCGCTCGATGGGCATCTGCCCCACCGAGCTGAAGAACCACTTCTGCACGCGGCCGACGAGCCCGGGCGTAGTGAAGTATTCCGATTTGGCGAGAAAGATAATCTGCCGCGGGCACAGCAGCGGAAAGTAGAAGGAATCCATCACGGCCTGGTGGGTGGACGCTAAGATGGCGGGCCCGGTGACCGGGATGTTGTCCATGCCGCGCGACCAGGGTCGGTTCCATAGCCGCAGCGCCGGGCCGAAGAAAATATTCTTAAAGGCCCAATACCATTTATTGTGCATCGTCTAACTTTCCTCGTGAACTATGTCCGCCTGGCGCAGGGCCAAATCTCCCACCCCGATCATACCTGCTGCCGATCCCAGGCTGGCGGTAAGGACCTCCGCCACGGGGCGATGCCCCGCGCCGACGATGTCGCGGGCCATGAACTCGCGCGCCGTGTCGAGGTAGAGATCAGCGTCCTTGCTGACTCCCCCGCCCAGAACAATGAGCTCCGGGTCAAGGACGTCGGCCACGATCGAGAGGCCCTGGCCAAGCCAGCTGCCCAGATCCTCCATGACGGCAATGCCCAGCGCGTCGCCCGCGCGGGCGGCGGCGGCGATCTCTTCGCCCGAGGGATTCGCGGGCAAGGTGGTGGAATAGTCCGGGCGCAGCTCGTTGGCGGTGTCGGTCAGCGCGGTACCCGAGGCGTAGCGCTCCAGGCAGCCGCGCTTGCCGCACGAGCACTGGCGCCCGCCCGGCACGACCACGAGGTGGCCGAACTCCGGGGCGGTGCCAAAGGCGCCGCGGTAGATGATCTCCTGCGTCATCAACGTCGCGCCGATCCCGGTGCCCACGGAGAAAAAGACCCAGTCGCGGGCGTGCTGCCCGGCCCCGAAGCGCCACTCGCCCCACGCCGCGGAGTTCGCGTCGTGTTCGAGGCGCACCGGCAGCCCCAGCCGGTCTTCCATCCGACGCCGCACCGGCGCGTTGCGCCACGGCAGGTGCGGCGCGAATCGCACCACCTCGCAGTCTGGGTCGATGAACCCAGCCACTGCCAGGCCCACGGCTTGGATGCGGTGGGTGTCCTGGAGTCGGCGGACGGCATCGACAAGCGCGTCTTCGAGCCCGTCGGCGGTGCTGGGGGTGGGGACGCTGACGCTATCGATGAGCTGCCCGGCGGACGTAATCACGCCGGCGCGCAGGTTGGTGCCCCCAATATCCATGCCGATAGTCAACGGCTGCGAGGACTCCGCCTCTGCAGACGAGGGGGCGGGAAAGGCTTTCGACATGCAGTCTAGGATATACCCCCTCCCCCTTAGCGGTCACATCGAAGCAGACGGCGCAGACGCGCGCCCATGACCTCCCACGTCCATTCCTGCTGCACGTACGCGCGCCCGGCCTGTCCCATCTCCTGCCGGCGCTGCGGATTCGACAACAAAGTATCGAGGGCGCGGGTCAGTTCGCCGACGCTTGACCCGCGCACAACGATGCCCGTGTCCTGCGTGACCGTCTCCGGCGCGCCGCCGGAATCGCCCGCGATGACGGGCACGCCCGCGGCTTGGGCCTCGAGGTAGACGATGCCCAGCCCCTCCACGTCGAGCCCACCTCCGCGCGTGCGGGCGGGCATGGCAAAGATGTCGGCGGCGGCCAAGGCGGCGTTGAGGTCGGCGGTATCGGCGGCCTCGGCGAAGTGCGTGTCCGGGAAGTACATGCCAGCCAGCGCCTCGAGGCTGGCGCGGTAACGGCCGCGGCCGACGATGAGCAGCTGGGCGTCGGGGTGCTGGTTCTGGAGCCGGCCGAAGGCGCGGATGAGCTGGTCCTGGCCCTTGCGCGGGACCAGGCGGGAAACACAGACGACGACGGGGCCGTCCTCGCGCAGGCCGTAGCGGCGGCGAGCGGCGGCGGTTGCCGCGGCGTCGATGGGGTGGAAATCGTCCGTGCTGACGGCCGACGGCAGGTGGACCCAGTCCAGCTGGGCGCCGAAGGCCGGGCGCAGGCGGCGCAGGGTGTAGCCAGAGATATAGGTCGCGGCCGTGGCCGAGGCGCCAATGAGGCGGAGGGCCTGGCGGGCGCCGGGGAGCATCGACCAACCGACCTCGTGCCCGTGGGTGGTCACGATGACACGGGTGGCACCGGCGGCGCGGGCGGCCTTGCCGAGCAGCCCCAGCGGGGCGGCGGCGCCGAACCAGACCGTGTCGATGCCCTCGCGGCGGATGATTTCCTGCATGGCGCGGGCCGTCGCCGGAGTGGGCAGCATGACCCGGCGGGGCCAGCGCACCACCCGGTAGGGCAGGTCGCGGTCGTAGGAGGCGGCATCGTCGGCGTTTTGGGTCGAGGCGAAGACCATGACCTGGTCCGGCGGCAGGGTGCCGAGGAAATCCCGCAGGTAGGACTGGATCCCGCCGATGGTGGGCGGGAAATCATTGGTAACAAGCAAAACGCGGGCCATAGGCACCAACTGTACCTATAGCCCGCGCGCGTTTAGTAACGGGAAGCGCCCTGGATGGGCATGGAGTCGACCGGCACGACCTGGACCGGCACGCCGTAGGTCGAGGCGTGGACGACCTGGCCGTCGCCGATGTACATGCCAACGTGGGTAACGCCCGGATAGTAGCCGACGATATCGCCCGGCTGCAGGTCGTTGATGCTCACGCTGGTGCCGCCGGCGATCTGCGCCTGGGAGGTGCGCGGGATGCTCACGCCCTTTTGCTGGTAGGCCCAGAACATCAGGCCGGAGCAGTCGAACTCGCTGGGGCCGGCGGCGCCCCAGCCGTACGGGCGGCCGATCTTCGACAGGGCCGCCGCCACGGCGTCCCCGCCCTTGCCGGACAGACCGGCGATGTCCTCCGGCGACAGCGACGAGCCACCAAACTGGGCCTCCCAGCGGGCGCGGTCCTCGCCGGACAGGGCGTCGACGCGCTCCTCGATGGAGGCCTTCTGCTTCTCCAGCTCCTCCTGCTCGCGCACGAGGCGGTCCTTTTGCTCCTGAAGCTCGCGGGTCTTGCGCTCGGCCTCCTTGACGGCGGCGTCGGCGGCGTCGCGCTTGGACTTGGCGACGTCCGCGTTGGTGGACATGGTCTCGAGGTCGCGCTGGGCGTCCCGGGAAATCGCTCCCAGGTAGCCGAGGCGCTCCGCGGCCGCTTGCGGGTCGCCGCTGGCCAGGGTGGCGGTCAGGCGGTCCATATTGACGCCGCGGTAGCGCGACTTGGCAATGCCGTTGACGTTGCTGCGCTGGTGGTTGACGGCAGCATCAGCAGCCGCGGCCTCTTCCTGGGCCCGGTGGGCGTTCTCGGCGGAGCGGTTGGTGTCCTCTTCTGCGGCGGCGAGCTTGTCCTCGGCCTCCTTGACCTCTTCGCTCTTCGCGGAGACCTTCTGGGCCACCTCGCCCATCTCGGCGAGCAGGGAGTCAACGTCGTCACCGGCCGTTGCGACGGCGGGCTGGTCCGCGCCGTCGGCCTCCTGCGCCACCGCTGCGGGACTCAGGACCGCTGCGCCCAGAACAACGGCCATGGTGGCAGCCAACCAGCCGCCGGAGATGCGGCGCACGGAACGGGTGCGCCGCGCAGAATATTCAAGCACGAGGACTCTTTCTTCAGTGTCAAAATACGAGTGAGCTAACTTAATGAACTATAGAGCATCCCGCCGGCGTTTACCAGTCAGGCGCGAAGTTGTTTTCCCACCTTAAAGCGGGAAAGTAGCGAAGATGCAACAGGTGTGACAAAAGAGAAAAACCCCGACCGCGCGCGGATCGGGGCCAGCCAAACTAGCGGCTGCGGTAAGTCCTAGAAACGGACGGCCGAGTGAATCGGCATGTAGTCCAGCGGACGCTCCTGAACCGGGGTGCCGGAGTTCAGGGCATCGATGATGGTGCCGTTGCCGGTGTAGATACCGACGTGGGAAGCGCCACCGTAGTAGGCAACGATGTCACCCGGCTGCAGCTGATCCAGGGCGACCGGGGTGCCCTGGGCGGCCTGCGCCTGGGAGGTACGCGGGATGGACTTGCCAACCTGGCCGTAGGCCCAGGAGGTCAGGCCGGAGCAGTCGAAGGAGTTCGGGCCGGCAGCGCCCCAGCCGTAGGGTGCGCCGATGACGGAGCGAGCCGCGTCGACGACCTTCTGACCCTCGGACTTAGCCGGTGCCGGAGCAACCTGTGCAGCGGCGTTGTAGTTGACGTTCTGAGCCTCACCCAGGGACGGGACGTAGGTCTGGATGTTCGGAACCTTCTCAATGTTCGGGACCTGGTCCAAGCCCTGGACATCGAAAGAGTAGTTGGTATTCGGGATAACTACCTCGGTAGCGTTCGCAACACCCGGGACGGCGACGGTGGCGGATGCAGCCACTACGGCAGTGGTCGCGATACGACGGGTCATGGTTGCGGTCTGACGACGGTGCTTAGCCACGAAAAAACTCCAAATCTTGTTTGGCGCCTACCTCGCCGGGATTCTGTCTACCTCGGTAAGGCTCTGACCCAGGGGACGGGCCTAACGTTCGTCGACCGGCAGCAACTTCACTGCCGGCCTCCGTTCGGCCACACCCCTCTTCGTGGGAGCGGCCAGATACGGCGCTTTAAAATCTTTAGTTCGGGACTGGCTGCTCGGTGAGCAACGCTGTGTCTCGAATAGGTTACGAAACAATCACGAACTCTGTCTAATTCACCAAAGCGTGTCGTGTTGTAATCGTTTCGTTATACCCCGTTTATCGGACTGAGACACTCTCAGATTTTCCGGCCTTGCACGCACCCCACGCCGCCAAGCGACCCGACCGAGATTACCATGACCAGCAGCAACAGCCAAATCGCGACACCCTGATCGACCTTAAGGAAACTCCACCCCAACCAATGAACGTCATCAAGCCACATCGGTATTGTTAGCTTTCTCACATTCTCTATTTTGGGCTCAAATCCCGCCCATTTTGGACCCCGATGGGGGCGACAGAAGAAGACCGCAGAGCCCTCAAGTGGTTCTACGAAGGACTGTTCCCCTGCCCCACCGTTCACTCGCGTACCAGCAGACGGAAGCAGATGAAGGAGGAGGGCTTCCTCTACGTACCTATCTATATAGAGACCTATTTGGAGTGGACGGCTTAAAGCGGCCTATCTAGAGGTCTATATAGAGGAACAGAATCCAGCCCCCGCTGGCCTCCCCGCAGCCACGGGGCCGTCAGACGGTCACTGAGCCTCCCATAGGCACCCACGGTCCCTGTGCCCTCCCCCCTCCCCGTGCTGTGGGGCACGAGCGGGCCTAGGAGGCATCGTCGGGCACTGGACAAGACAAAACCCGCCGGACTCCCGGTGAGGAGCGGCGGGTTTCGTGAGCGCTAGTTAAAGGATGGTCAGCTGTTAGTAGCGGCCGTTTTCCTCGTCGTCGCGACGGTTGGCCTCGTTGAGGCGGCGGAACATTTCCGCTTCCTCGGCAGCGTTGTCAGCGTGGTGCTGGTGCACGCGCTTGACCACGCCCTCTTCGTCGGAGGAGAAGATGCCCTGGGTCTCGGCGTCGGCCAGGCCCAGCTCGTTGAGCTGCTTCGGAACCTTGGCGCCGGCGTACTTGAGCGGGACGGCGTGGCCTTGCTCGTCGACCGGGCCCAGCGGCTGATGAACCTCGATAAAGGCACCGTTCGGCAGCTGCTTGATGACACCGGTCTCGATGCCGTGCTCCAGGACCTCGCGGTCGGAGCGCTGCAGGCTCACGCAAATCCTGTAGGTGATGACGTAAGCCAGCGGCGGCAGCACCAGCAGGCCGATACGGCCCAGCCAGGTCATCGCGTTCAGCGAGATCTGAAAGAAGTGAGCGACGTGGTCGTTACCACCGGACATGGTCACCAGCAGGAAGAAGGTGATAGCCATGGCACCGATACCGGAGCGGACCGGAACGTCACGGGGACGCTGCAGCAGGTTGTGGTGGGCGTCGTCGCCAGTCATCTTCTTCTCGATGAACGGGTAGGCGAACAGCAGGACAACCATCAGGCCACAGAGCAGGGCTACCCAGAATGCGCTCGGGATGGTGTAGCTGCCCAGGTAGAGCTCCCAGGCCGGCATAATACGAGCGACACCGTCAGTCCACAGCATGTAGATATCGGGCTGGGAACCAGCGGAGACCTGCGAGGGGTTGTACGGCCCCAGGTTCCAAATGGCGTTAATGGTCAGCAGACCGGACATCAGAGCCAGGACGCCGGCGACCATCAGGCCCATACCGATCGCCTTGGTGGCGAAGACCGGCATGATGCGGACGCCAACGACGTTGTTCTCGGCGCGGCCCGGCCCCGGGAATTGGGTGTGCTTCTGGTACCAGACCAGGATGAGGTGGGCGGCAATCAGGCCCAAGATGATGCCCGGGATGACCAGCACGTGCAGGATGTAGAAACGATCCAGCATCAGGTCAGACGGGAAGTCGCCGTCGAAGATGGCCCAGTGCAGCCAAGTACCAATGATCGGCAGGCCCAGGATGATGGCGGACATAATGCGCAGACCAACGCCGGAGAGCAGGTCGTCCGGCAGGGAGTAGCCGAGGAAGCCCTCGACCATGCCCAGCAGAATCAGCGCGCAGCCGATGATCCAGTTGGCCTCACGTGGGCGGCGGAACGCACCGGTGAAGAAGATGCGCAGCATGTGCGCGACCATGGACATCATGAACATCAGGGCTGCCCAGTGGTGCATCTGGCGAACGAAGAGGCCGCCGCGCACCTCGAAGGACAGGTCCAAGGCGGTCGCGTAAGCACGCGACATCTCCACGCCGTTGAGCGGGGTGTAGGCGCCGTCGTAGATGACCTTGCTGATCGACGGGTCGAAGAACAGCGCCAGGTAGATACCGGTCAGCAGCAGGATGATGAAGCTGTACAGCGCCATCTCGCCCAGCATGAAGGACCAGTGGGTCGGGAAGACCTTGTTGATCTGAGTGCGGATCATGCCGGAGGCAGTGTACCGCGAATCAATGTTGTTACCGATTTCAGCGAGTTTATTGCTCATTATGACTTACGCTCCCAGAATGCCGGGCCGACAGGCTCAATGAAGTTACCCTGCGCGACGAGGTAGCCGTCTTCGTCCACGGTGATCGGCAGCTGCGGCAGAGCACGGGCGGCCGGGCCGAAGACCGGCTTGCCGTACTCCAGAGCATCGAACTGCGACTGGTGGCACGGGCACAGGATTCGGTTGGTCTGAGCCTCGTACAGCGAGGTCGGGCAACCGATGTGAGTACAAATCTTGGAGAAGGCGTAGTAGTCACCGTGGTGGAAGTCTTCCTGACCCTTGCGCTCGATGGCGCGCTGTGCGTCTGCGTGGCGCAGGCGAATCAGCATGACCGCGTTGCGGTTGCCGTGGATCGAGTGCATGTGGTTTTCGTAGACGTCCTTTTCCGGATCGTACAGGTCGCCGTCGTTAACGTCGGATTCTGCCAACGGGAACACGGTCTCCATACCGCCGGCAGCCAGGTCCTCCGGGCGGACGCGCACCAGGCGCGCCAGACCCTTCGTGGTGTAGTGGCTGCCGGACTCGCCCTCGTGCATCTCAGCGATGGTGCTGGTGTCGCGAGCTAGGTAGAGTTTGACGCCCTTTTCGTGCAGGGTCCAGCCGGAAGTCCACAGGGTGCCGTCACCCATGTAGTTCATCTCGTGACGAACCTTCCACGGGTTCTTGATAGCGCCGCCCAGCGGGGCGATAACCGACAGGCCGAAGAGTACGCCGGCGCCACCGAGCAGGCCCATCAAGGTCTTGCGGCGACCCAGAGTGGAGGTCTTCCACGAGTCGTTCAGCAGGGCGGTCAGGGTGCGGCGGTCAACCTCGTCGGAAGGACCGTCGTGGCGACGCTGGACCGAAATCTCTTCCGGAATGATCTTCTTGACGTACTGAATAATAGCGACGCCCAGGCAGATAATTGCCAGACCGGAGAACAGACCCAGCAGCGGGGTGTAGAGCGTGTGCCAAATCAGGCCGTCTTCACCCAGGGTCTTGAACTCCCACGGCCAGAAAAGGTAGACGCCCAAGAAGGCGATGGCCGAGATGATGGAAATCGTCAGCCAAATACCAATGCCGGTGGCCGCGCGCTTCTCAGCCGGGTCTCCGTCGACCGGGAAGCGCTCCTTACGGAAGGCGACAGTGACGTCGTCCAGCTCAGTACCGAGGGCAGCGAGCTCGTCGTTGCTCATGCCCTTCAGCTGAGCGTCGGTGTAGTTGTGATTTACGTTGCTCATGAGCGCGATCCCATCCACATAGCGGCCGCGCACAGCGCGGTGATGCCGATAATCCACATTGCCAGGCCTTCAGAAACCGGGCCGAGACCGCCCAGGTCCCAGCCTGCCGGAGACGGGGTCTCGTTAGCAGACTTGATGTAGGCGATGATGTCCTTCTTCTCGTCAGCGGTCAGCTGGCGGTCGGAGAACTTCGGCATGTTCTGCGGGCCGGTCAGCATGGCCTGGTAGATCTCCTGCTCGTTGGCAGGATCCAGGGGCGGTGCGTACTTACCGGAGGACAGTGCGCCGCCCTGGCCGGTGAAGTTGTGGCAGGAAGCGCAGTTCATACGGAACAGCTCAGACCCCTTGGCGACGTCCTCGGCCTGAATTTGGCCGTTGTAGTTGGCGCCGCGCAGGGACTCCATAGCGATGGTGCCGTCATCGTTGTAGACGATGTCCGGTCCCCCACCGTTGGCTGCGACGTAAGCAGCCAGGGCCAGGGTCTGCTGCTCGGTGTAACGCGGGGTCTTGCGCTCCGCCTGGGCGTCGTTAGACATCATCGGCATACGACCGGAGTGAACCTGGAAGTAGACCGAACCGGCGCCGACGCCGATGAGCGAAGGGCCACGCTGGTCGACGCCCTGCAGGTTGGCGCCGTGGCAGGTAATACAAGCGACATCGTAGATGTCCTTGCCTTCCTGGATCAGGGCTTGGTCATCCTTCTGGGCGGTGGCGACCTGAGCGTCCGGCGTCAGGGCGGTAGCCAAAACGCCGGCACCCGTCAGACCGACGGTCAGCGCGAAAGCACCCGCGAGGGTGCGCTTCATCTTGCGCCGGCGGCGGGTCTTCTTCGCCGCAGCCGCCGCGGTGGTCTCACCCACCGGTGAAGCGTTGTTGTTGGGATTGGTATCCATCATTTTCCTTTGGTGTTACTGGTGTCCGGAAATGAATGGCTGTAGACCGAGATGGCTCGGCTATCTACGGCCTACTGGACGAGGTAGATGACGACGAAAACGCCGATCCACACGACGTCCACAAAGTGCCAGTAGTAAGACACCGCCATGGCAGCGGTTGCCTGCGCCGGCGTGAACTTGGACTTGGCAATGCGAAGCAAAATCACCACGAAGCTCAACAGGCCACCGGTCACGTGGGCCGCGTGGAAGCCGGTCAGAATGTAGAAGACCGAGCCGAACACGCTCGCCTGGACGGTAACACCGTGGTGAATCAGCTCGTACCACTCGAAGGCCATAATGCCCAGGAACAAAACGCCTAGGAGGATGGTTACCGAGTACCAGAGCCGAAGCTTGAATACGTCACCCCTTTCTGCGGCGAAAACGCCGAACTGCGAGGTCACGGAGGAAAGCACCAGGACGCCCGTAATAAGGAAGCCCATAGGCACGTTGATTTGGGCGGTGTGCTCCGCCCAATCGCCTTCCTGACCGTTAGCCCGGGATGTGAACCACATCGCGAACAGTCCGGCGAAGAACATTAACTCCTGCGACAGGAACACGATGGTGCCCACGCTGACCATATTGGGTCGGTTCAGCGCGGCAACACGTGGTGCTGCCATACCTTGATTAGAAACTGCGCTCGTCACGCCTATTAGTATGGCCGTTTCTCGACTCGAATTCATCTAGTTCCCCCCGCTTTCGCTATTAAATTTTCCGCGCGCAATCAGCAAAGACACAGAAACCGGCGCAACTTCCGTTGAGCAACGTTAACTTCGCCGCCAAACCCTCTCCCCAATCACGACGTTCGTGCAGGTCAAAGGACCCTAAGCGGCAACCGGCGGCAACATCCCACCGCAGCATATTTCCGCGAGAACGAAGCCGCGTCCGGTTGCAACCACTTCCGCCAAAAATCGAATGAGAGATAATTCACGTTCCACCGCCGACAAAACCGCAGGCTTGCAACTTTCGTATTACCCCCAGACGAAAATCGCTATAACGAGGGGTTTTAGCACCAATGGCCGGGTGGAAGCCGGCGGTCTATCCCCCGGCATCGTTAGCAAAACCCAGGAAATTCCTGCGCGGGCAAATTTTTCTGGAATTCGCGGGAACTTTCTGGAACTAAATACGACGAAGGCCCCGAGCCTCCCTCCGTGGGAGACCCGGGGCCTTGACGTCTAAGAAGCTGCGGGGCGCTTACGGCGCGCAGTTGAAAGCTAGTGCTTTTCCTTCGGCAGGCCGTACTGCAGCGAGAGCTTGGTGGTAGCCCACACCAGCATGATGGCGCCCAGAACAATCATCCAGTAGTACATGAAGATGATGCCCAGGCCTAGGACCGCGATAGCCATGGTCATCATGAACGGCCAGATGGAGCTCGGGGAGAAGAAGCCCAGGATGCCGGCGGAATCCTCGGTCTCCGCCTCTTCCCAGTCCTCCGGGAGGACGTCGGAGCGGGCATCGGTGAACTGGATGTAGACCGCAAGCATCAGGGCCAGCAGGGCCGCGAGGGCCATGGCGACCATGCCTGCCCACTCGGGGCCGTGGCGGTAGCCGTCGTCCTTAACGAAGTTGACGGCGAAGATGTAGACGATTTCGGCGATCAACAGGTATGTGAAGATCCCGTAAAAGACTTTTGCACCTACACGCATGGTTCAATATCTCCTTATGCCTGTGCCTTGTCGTTGGCGTCAACGTAGTTGTCGCCATCCTGGGTGTCGCGCTGCGAGTTGAACGGCTGGGTCGAGGTGGCATACGGAGCTTCACCGATGTGCGCCAGGGCCTCAGAGTTCGGAGCGTCCGGGTTGTCGATACGGTACTGCATGTACTCCTCGAACTTCTCCGGGGAAACGGCACGCAGCTCGAAGTTCATCATCGCGTGGTAGGTACCGCACATCTCAGCACAACGGCCGACGAAGGCGCCTTCCTTATCGATACTCTCCACCTGGAAAGCGCGCTCCTGCTGGTTGTTCTCCGGGTGTGCGTACACGTCGCGCTTGAACAGGAACTCCGGAATCCAGAAACCGTGCGAAACATCGCCGGAAGCCAGGCGGAACTCAATCGCGGTGTTGGTCGGCAGGACCAGAACCGGAACCTCTTCGGTGGTACCAACGGTCTCGATATCATTGAAGTTCAGGTAGGAGATGTCACCCTTGGACTTGCCGTGAATCGGGTTAGCGTTCTCGGTGCCCTCCGGGTCGATGGCGGATTCTTCCGCCAGACGGTTGCTCTCCTCATCGGTGCCGTCGTAGTCCTGGCCACCAGCCAGCGAACCGTCGACGGCGGCGTAGCCGAACTTCCAGTTCCACTGGTAAGCGGTCACGTCCACGGTCACCTTCGGGTCCTTATCCAGGGCGGTGACCTTCTGCTGGGTCTGGACCGTGAAGAAGAACAGGGCCGTAATGATGATGATCGGGACAACCGTCAGCACCAACTCCAGCGGGACGTTGTACTGCAGCTGCTTCGGGAACTCGCCCTTACCCTGCTTCTTGGCCCGCTTGGCACTCCACCGGAAGATGGCCACCAAGAACAGGCCCCACATGATGATACCGATAGTCCACGCAGCAACCCAGACCCAGATCCAGAAGTTGTACATTGCTTCTGCCTCCGGGGTAATGCCCCGCGGCCAGCCGAATCCCAGGACCTTGTTTACAGCCTCGGGGGCCTGCACATCACAGGCTGCGAGAGCACTGCCACCCAGTGCCAGTGCGCCCGCCAGACCAGCCTTTCGGGCTAGGTTGCGCTTATTACGCTGTCCCACGTGTGTTCTGCCTTTCTGTCCACACAAACTTCTTAAACGCTCTCAGAGCATTCCTATCTGTCTAGGATAGTGGATCCAGCTCGCATTTCTTAGCCGAATCCCAAGAACAGTCGCGCAGACACGTTGGCCCGCGACCGTAACGGGCGATTATGTTACATGGTCATCGGCCTCTGCCGCGGATTATGCCCTTTAACTGCGATTTCTCGCCTGTTACTCAATTCACAGACGCGTGGGCAGGTTATCATCCGAAAGTTCGCCCCTAAAGGTGGAAGCTTTCCCTCTGCCCCGCCGGGCGGCGCGGCCAGCCACCGCCCACAGGCCGCCCACAGCCAGCCGGCAGCCGCTACCTCGGAGCGCCAATAGCTATCTGCGGGCCGCGACCCGTAAAATGCCAAGTTGTTCAGAAACTTTCTTTGCAAGGAGCGAGACCCGTATGTGCGGACTTTTGAGTTTACTAGCCGCGAATCACAACGCCACGGACTACGTCCAAGCCGTTGAGGACGGACTGCCCTGTATGCGCCACCGCGGTCCGGACGCGGCCGGAACCTGGCACGACGACGACGCCGTCTTCGGGTTCAACCGCCTGTCCATCATCGACCTGGAGCACTCCCACCAGCCTCTGCGCTGGGGCCCGGCCGATGCCCCGGACCGCTACGCCCTGACCTTCAACGGCGAGATTTACAACTACCTGGAGCTGCGCGAGGAGCTGCAGGCCGCCGGCTACACCTTTAATACGGAAGGCGACGGCGAACCCATCGTCGTCGGCTACCACCACTGGGGCACGGACGTGGTCAACCACCTGCGCGGCATGTTCGGCATCGTCATCTGGGACACCCAGACCAAGACTATGTTCGCCACCCGGGACCAGTTCGGCATCAAGCCGCTTTACTACGCCACCACCGAGGCAGGCACCGTCTTCGCCTCCGAGATGAAGTCCATCCTGGCAATGGCCGAGACCATTGGTCCAGACCTGAGCCTTGACAAGCGGGCTATCGAGCACTACGTCGACTTGCAGTACGTGCCGGAGCCGGAGTCCCTGCACGCCAATATCCGCCGCGTCGAATCCGGCTGTACCGTGACCCTGAAGCCGGGCGGCGAGGTCGTCTCCGACCGCTACTTCCGCCCCACCTTCCCGGTGCAGAAGGTCGCCAAGGGCGACGAGCAGCAGCTATTCGACCGCATCACACGCGCCCTGGAGGATTCCGTCGAGAAGCACATGCGCGCGGACGTGACTGTCGGCTCCTTCCTCTCTGGCGGCATCGACTCCACGGCTATCGCCGCGCTGGCCAAGCGCCACAACGAAGACCTGTTGACCTTTACTACCGGCTTTGAGCGCGAGGGCTACTCCGAGGTCGACGTCGCTGCGGAATCCGCCGAGGCCATCGGCGTCGAGCACATCGTCAAGATCGTCTCCCCTGAGGAGTACGCCGACGCCGTGCCGAAGATCATGTGGTACCTGGACAACCCGGTCGCGGATCCCTCGCTGGTCCCGCTGTACTTCGTGGCCCAGGAGGCCCGCAAGCACGTCAAGGTGGTGCTGTCCGGCGAGGGCGCCGACGAGCTTTTCGGCGGCTACACAATATATAAGGAACCGCTCTCCCTGGCGCCGTTCGAGAAGATCCCCTCTCCCCTGCGCCGCGGGCTGGGCCAGCTCTCCCGCGTCCTACCGGAGGGCATGAAGGGCAAGTCCCTGCTCAACCGCGGCTCGATGACCATGGAGGAGCGCTACTACGGCAACGCCCGCTCCTTCAACTTCGAGCAGCTCCAGCGCGTCCTGCCGTGGGCGCGCCGCTCGTGGGACCACCGCGAGGTCACCGCCCCGATCTACGCCCAGTCCCAGGACTTCGATCCGGTCGCCCGCATGCAGCACCTAGACCTGTTTACCTGGATGCGCGGCGACATCCTGGTCAAGGCGGACAAGATGAACATGGCCAACTCCCTGGAGCTGCGCGTGCCCTTCCTGGACAAGGAGGTTTTCAAGGTCGCCGAGACCATCCCGCACGACCTGAAGATTTCCCACGGGACCACCAAGTACGCACTCCGCAAGGCGCTGGAGCAGATCGTTCCGCCGCACGTGCTGCACCGCAAGAAGCTGGGCTTCCCGGTGCCCATGCGCCACTGGCTGGCCGGCGACGAGCTCTACGGCTGGGCCCAGGATCAGATCAACGCCTCGCAGACCGAGGATATCTTCAACAAGAAGGCCGTCCTGGAAATGCTCAAGGAGCACCGCGACGGCGTCAGCGACCACTCCCGCCGCCTGTGGACGGTCCTGTCCTTTATGATCTGGCACGGCATCTTCGTCGAAGACCGCATCGATCCGCAGATCGAGCAGCGCGACTACCCGGTCAAGCTCTAACGCCGACTAGGTCCGCAGCCACAGATAGCTGCAGATAACTAAAGCTTTGGGCTCGGCCCCTCCCGTTGGAGGAGGGCCGAGCCCAAAGCTTTTATGCGTTGCGGCGCACTGGTTGGCGCGCCGCAACGGCTATTTAGTTGAAGGAATCACCGCAGGCGCAGGAACCGCCGGCATTCGGGTTGTCGATGGTGAAGCCCTGCTGCTCGATGGTGTCGGCGAAGTCGATCTTGGCGCCGGTCAGGTACGGAACGGACATCTTGTCCACGACGAGGTTCACGCCGCCGACCTGGTCGACCTTGTCGCCGTCCAGGGTGCGGTCGTCGAAGTACAGCTGGTAGCGCAGGCCGGCGCAGCCGCCCGGCTGGACAGCAATACGCAGGGACAAATCGTCGCGGCCTTCCTGATCGAGCAGGGCCTTCGCCTTGGCGGCGGCGGCCTCGGTCAGGATGACGCCAGTAGCAGATGCTGGGGCGGTCATAAATACTCCTTGTTCGACTTGATTGTTCGACTGTGCGTCGTATCTTGATGCTCTCCACCACCCTACTCGCCTCACTACCGTCAAGAAAGGCTGACGTGCCAGGCGGTGGGATTATGGCTTGTATTCATCTTCAACCGCACGGGCGCGGGCCTTATTCCACTTTGGACAAGCAACCTTGTAACCTTGGATGTTGTGAAACTACCGTGGCAAAAAGACAATCAGGACGCCGCTGCAGCGGACACCGCCGACCAGTCGGCCGCGCACGCCGGCAAGGACTCGGCAGCCCAGGAGGCTAAGAGCTACCCGAAGGGCTATACCCCGCCGAAGGGCCGGCCGACGCCGAAGCGCGCGGAGCAGGAGATCGCCAAGGGCGTTATCCGCGATCCGCACCGCATGTCTACTGCGCAGGCGCACCAGAACCGCAAAGAGCTGAAGAAGTCCATGTCCAAGGAAGAATGGAAGGACTACAAGGCCAAGGAGCGCGAGGAGCAGCGCAAGCGCAACCGCGAGACCCAGGAGCGCATGGCCGCCGGCGACGAGCGCTACCTGCCGGCCCGCGACCGCGGCAAGGAGCGGGCTTATGCCCGCGATGTCGTCGACGTCGCCAACAGCCCGCTGCGCTTTACTATGCCCGGCGCACTCGCCCTGCTGTTGTTCATGTTCGTCGGCACGTTTGTCCCGAGCATCTCCCCGGCAGTATCCGCCGTGGGCATGGTCTTCATCCTACTCTTCGCCGTCCTGGCTATCCTGCACGGCCGCCGCGTCAACAACGCGGTGCGGATGAAGTTCCCCGGCACCACCGCTGCCGGCTTCAGCCTGGGCAGCTACGCGGTGGGGCGGGCTACCCAGCCGCGTAAGTGGCGCGTGCCGCGCCCGCGGGTCAAGCCGGGCGAGGCTCTGACCTAGTCATGGTGGAGTTGCAGGCGGATAGCGCGGCCGGCATCGGCGCGACTGAAAGGCGTGAGCTCGCGGCCAAGATTGCCCTGAATCCGCAGGCCTCCGCCCTGGGGCGGATGTCCCTGCCGGTGGTCTGGCTGGCCGGCTGCCAGCAGCGCGTCCTGCCCCAGCCGGTGGCCCGGCCGCGGGTCGTGGTCTTCGCCGGCGACAACGGCATCGCCAACGCGGGCGCGCCGGTCTCGCAGTGGCCAGCTGACCACACCCACGACGCGGTCGAGCAGCTGTCCGCGCACGCCGGCCCGATTGAGCTTTTGGCCCAGCGCGCCGCTGCCCGCGTGCGGCTAATCCAAGCAGGCACCTCCGCCCCGATAGATAGCGCCGACGCGATGGACGCCGAACTGACCGCCTCGGCCTTCGACATCGGTATCAAGGCCGCCAACGCCAGCGCGGACGAGGGCGATGATTTGGTGATCCCGGCCGATATCGGCGTCGGCAACAGCACCGTCGCTGCGGCAATTGTGGGCCGCGTGACCGGCACCGAGCCGGTGGCGATCGTGCCGCGCGGCGCCCAGGTCCCGACGGAGCAGTGGAAACAACAGGTCACCGTCGTACGCGACGCGATGTTCCGCAGCCGCGGGCTCGCCGACGAGCCGGCCGAGCTCATCCGCGTGCTGGGCTCGCCGGCGTTTGCCGCCGAGGTAGCCTTCATCGCGCAGTCAGCCGCGCGCCGCACCCCGGTGCTCATCGACGGCTCCCTCGGCGCCGTCGCGGCCATGCTGGCCGAGCGCCTGCGCCCGGGCACCCAGGAATGGGTTTTCGTAGCGACCTCCACCGCCACCCCGGCCTTCGACCGGGCCGTGGCCGATCTGGGGCACGAGCCCTGGCTGGATCTGGCGGTCACGGCTGGCCAGGGCCTCGGCGCCCTGTCCGCCCTGCCGCTGATTAATTCGGCCGTGGAACTCATCACCACGGCCCTGGCGGACTGACTCCGCGGCCGCCCCGGAGCCAGGGCCAGCGGTTTAGACCAGCGTGTGCAGCCACCCGTGGGTGTCGGGCTGGCTGCCGCGCTGAATGTCGGTGAGCTGCTTGCGCAACGCCATGGTGACCTGCCCCGGCTCGTTGCCGTTGATGGTGAAATCCAGGTCCTTGCCCAGCACGCGGCCGACCGGGGTGATGACGGCCGCGGTGCCGCAGGCAAAGGACTCGGTCATCTCGCCGCTGTCGACCGCCGCGTGCCACTCCTCGGCGCAGATGCGGCGCTCCTCCACCTCGTAGCCGGCGTCCTGGGCAACCTGCAACAGGGAGTCGCGGGTGATGCCGGGCAGCAGGGACCCCGACAGCGCCGGGGTGACGATCCGGGCGTTGTCGCCACTGCCGTAGACGAACATCAGGTTCATCCCGCCCATTTCCTCGATGTACTTGCGCTCCAGCGCGTCCAGCCAGACGACCTGGTCGCAGCCCTTCTCCTCGGCTTGGGCCTGGGCCAGCAGCGAGCCCGCGTAGTTGCCTGCGAACTTCACCGCACCGGTGCCGCCGGGGGCGGCGCGGACGTAGTCGGTGGACAGCCAGACCGAAACCGGCTTCACGCCGCCGGTGAAATAGGCTCCGGCCGGGGAAGCAATGACGATATAGCGGAAAGAACTGGCCGGGTGAACGCCCAGGGAGACCTCCGTGGAGATCATGAACGGGCGCAGGTAGAGCGAGTCTTCCCCGCCGGCGGCCGGAACCCAGTCCTTATCAACGGCGACCAACTGGGCCAGGGAGTTGGTGAATTCCTCGGCAGGCAGCGGCGGCATCGCCAAGCGCTCGGCGGAGTGGATCATGCGCTGGGCGTTCTGCTCTGGGCGGAAAGTAGCCACGGTGCCGTCCGGCTGGCGGTAGGCCTTGATGCCCTCGAAGATGGCCTGGCCGTAGTGGAAGACGTTGGAGGCCGGCGACATCTCCAGGTGGCCGAAGGGGCGCACCTGGGCGTCGTGCCAGCCTTCCTCCTCGTTCCAGTCGATGGTGACCATGTGGTCGGTAAAGTAACGGCCGAACCCCGGGTTGTCGAGAATCTCGGCAATCTTTTCCGGACTGGTCGGCTGGTCGGTACGGGTTACGGTGTAATCAAGCAAAGTCATGTCCACACTCTACTCCGCCTTTCGGTCACCCAACCGGTTTTTATTACCAGATTTTGTGGCCGTCCGCCATCCGTCGCGTGTGCTGCCTCCCTGCCTGCGGGTGAGGACCCCACTCCCCACTTTCTGTCCCACCAGATAGGAAAACGATGGGACAAACCTTCCCCGGCCAGGGTCGCCGGCCGCTACAGTGGGGCCATAACCTGAAATTAGGTACACCATTGACTGTTTACACTAGGAGGATGACAACCGTGGCTAAGAAGAAGTCCCCAATCGAGATCCCAGGCGCCGGCGTAGTCCCGGCCGTGAAGCTCGCCAAGAAGCTTCCGGAGAAGGCACAGGCCCTTATCATCGGCATTTTCGCCAGCGACGACGGCGTGGAGGTCCCGGCCTCCGCGGCGCTTGACGGCGACGCCCTGCGCACCGTCCTTGACCAGCTGCTGGCCGTCGGCGCCACCGGCAAGACCGGCACGGTCCACCGCATCCCGGCCCCGGAGGAAGTCGGGACCGACTCTATTGTGGCGGTCGGCCTCGGCGAGGCCGAGCAGCTGGATGATGAGACCCTGCGCCGGGCCGCCGGCTGCGCCGCCCGCGCCGTCCAGGGCCTGAACAAGGTGGGCACCACCCTGCACGAGTTCGGCCTGGCCGCCGCCGTCGAGGGCACCATCCTGGGCGGCTACGTGCACCGGGGGCTGCGCTCCGACAAGCTGCCGGCCGATAAGAAGCCGGCGACCGTCTCCTTCCTCCTGCAGGACAAGAAGGACGCGGCTACCAAGAACGAGTTCACCGCAGCCCGCGCCATCGCCCAGGCCACCGTCTTCGCGCGCGACTTGGTCAACTGCCCGTCCAACGAGCTCTACCCGTCCGTCTACGCGGACATCCTGTCCTCCCACGCCACCGCCGCCGGCCTGGACGTCGAGGTGCTCGACGAAAAGCAGCTGAAGAAGGAAGGCTTCGGCGGCATCCTGTCCGTGGGTCAGGGCTCGGCCCGCCCGCCGCGGCTGGTGCGCCTTTCCTGGAAGCCGTCCAAGGCCAAGCGCCACGTCGCGCTGGTCGGCAAGGGCATCACCTTCGACACCGGCGGCATTTCTCTCAAGCCGGGCGCCGGCATGTGGGACATGATCATGGACATGGGCGGTTCAGCCGCCGTGGTCGCCGCTACCCTGGCCGCGGCCTACCTCAAGCTGGACGTCGCGGTCACCGCAACCATTCCGCTGGCTGAGAACATGCCGTCTGGTTCCGCCACCCGCCCGGGCGATGTCATCACCCACTACGGCGGCACCACCTCCGAGGTACTCAACACCGACGCGGAGGGCCGCCTGGTGCTGGCCGACGCCATCGCGCGCGCCAGCGAGGACAAGCCGGACTACCTCATCGACACCGCCACCCTGACCGGCGCCCAGATGGTCGCGCTGGGCAAGCGCACCGCCGGCGTCATGGGCACGGAGGAATTCCGCGACGAGGTCGCGCGCATCGGCCGCCGCGTGGGCGAAAACGCCTGGGCTGTGCCGCTGCTGGAAGAGCACAACGAGTCGTTGAAGTCGGATAACGCCGACATCCGCAACATCAACGCCCAGCGCGAAGGCGGCATGCAGTTCGCCGGCACTTACCTGGAGCACTTCGTCGGCGAGGGCATCAACTGGGCCCACATCGACGTCGCTGGCCCGGCCTGGAACGGCGACGGCGCCCGCGGCTACACCCCCAAGCGCGCCACCGGCGTGCCGACCCGCACCATCATCGCCGTGCTGGAGCAGGTCGCCGGCGCGGGCAGCACCGATGCCCCGGAGACCGCCGAGGCCAACGACACCGAGGATTAATCCTTAAGAATCCGGATTTTCGCCGCGCTCGAACCGAGCGCGGCGAATTTTTTGTTCTTCCCGCTTGCGCAGGATGCGGTCACGCTCCATCTTGCGGCGCATCCGCTCGGGGTAACCGGTCTCCTCGACGTCGTAGACCGGGCAGTCCAGCAGCCGCGCCACGGCGTCGATTCCCTTCGGGCCCCCGATGCGCCGACGGATGAAGTCGCCGCCCTCGTCGACGACGACCACCGACATTTCGTTGACGATGGTCTCCGGCTCCACGAAGGCCTCGACCCAGCCGCGGGGGCGCGCCCAGTCCTGCAGATCGCGCGCGTCCTGCTCACGGATGGTTTCCCCGGGGGCGCGGGGCGGCTTCAGCGGGGACTTCGAGCGACGTCGGCGGAAAGGGTTGAACACAGCACACTATCCTAGTGGTGTAGACAGTTTCCTGGTAACTCACACCTTGTCTGGTCAGCCTGTGGAGCGAAACACCGGATTAGGGGTGAGATAATGCGCGACGAATTGACCGAACCGGTAGGCTGTTGACAAAAGGTTTGTTATTTCCAACTTTCGAGGAGTCTTAATTCTCATGGCGCACTCCGTTGAGATGCCCGAACTGGGCGAATCCGTAACTGAAGGCACTATTACTCAGTGGCTCAAGTCTGTGGGCGACACCGTCGAGGTCGACGAGCCGTTGCTCGAGGTCTCCACCGACAAGGTCGATACCGAAATCCCTTCCCCGGTTGCGGGTACCCTCCTAGAGATTAAGGCCGACGAGGACGACACCATCGAGGTCGGCGAGGTCATCGCCACCATCGGCGACGAGGGCGAGTCTGCGGACTCCAGCGAGTCCCAGGACGACTCCGCCCAGGCGGGCCAGGACGACGCTGAGGCTGAGTCCAAGGAAGATGAGTCCAAGTCCGAGGAGTCCTCCGCCAAGGATTCCGACGCTTCCGGGGATGCCACCGACGTCGAGATGCCGGAGCTGGGCGAGTCCGTCACCGAGGGCACCATCACCCAGTGGCTGAAGTCCGTCGGCGACACCGTCGAGGTCGACGAGCCGCTGCTCGAGGTCTCCACCGACAAGGTCGACACCGAAATCCCTTCCCCGGTCGCCGGCACCCTGCAGGAAATCCTGGCCGACGAGGACGACACCATCGAGGTCGGCGAAGTCATCGCCCGCATCGGCGACGGCTCCGCCCCGGCCAAGTCCAACGACTCCGACTCCAAGGCCGAGGCCAAGGAAGAAGAGCCGAAGAAGGAAGAAAAGGCCGAGGAGTCCTCCGCCAAGGATTCCGACGCTTCCGGGGATGCCACCGACGTCGAGATGCCGGAGCTGGGCGAGTCCGTCACCGAGGGCACCATCACCCAGTGGCTGAAGTCCGTCGGCGACACCGTCGAGGTCGACGAGCCGCTGCTCGAGGTCTCCACCGACAAGGTCGATACCGAAATCCCTTCCCCGGTTGCGGGTACCCTCCTGGAGATTAAGGCCGACGAGGACGACACCATCGAGGTCGGCGAAGTCATCGCCCGCATCGGCGACGGCTCCGCCCCGGCCAAGTCCAACGACTCCGACTCCAAGGCCGAGGCCACGGAAGAAGAGCCGAAGAAGGAAGAAAAGGCCGAGGAGTCCTCCGCCAAGGAGGAGAAGAAGGACGAGGCCCCGAAGAAGGACGAGTCCTCCGCTAAGAACACCTCCGCGAAGATCAACAACGGCGACAACGTCCCGTACGTGACTCCGCTGGTGCGCAAGCTGGCTGACAAGCACGGCGTCGACCTGAACTCCGTGGAAGGCACCGGCGTCGGCGGCCGCATCCGCAAGCAGGACGTGCTGGCTGCTGCCGGCGAGGGCGAGGCCCCGAAGTCCGGCTCCGATAAGGCTGCTTCCGGTAAGTCCGGCGAGCGCGCCAACTGGTCCACCAAGTCCGTGGATCCGGAGAAGCAGGAGCTCATCGGCACCACTCAGAAGGTCAACCGCATCCGCGAAATCACCGCCTCCAAGATGGTCGAGGCGCTGCAAATTTCCGCGCAGCTGACCCATGTCCAGGAAGTCGACGTCACCGCGGTGGCCGACATGCGCAAGAAGAACAAGCAGGCGTTCATCGACAAGTACGGCGCCAACCTGTCCTACCTGCCGTTCATCGTGAAGGCCACCGTCGAAGCGCTGGTCTCCCACCCGAACGTCAACGCCTCCTACAACCCGGAGACCAAGGAGATGACCTACCACGCGGACGTGAACGTGGCCATCGCCGTTGACACCCCGCGCGGCCTGCTCACCCCGGTCATCCACAAGGCGCAGGACAAGACCCTGCCGGAGATCGCCCAGGCCATCGCCGAGCTGGCTGACAAGGCCCGCAACAACAAGCTGAAGCCGAACGACCTGACCGGTGCTACCTTCACCGTGACCAACATCGGCTCCGAGGGCGCCCTGCTGGACACCCCGATCCTGGTTCCGCCACAGGCCGGCATCCTGGGCACCGCGGCTATCACCAAGCGCCCGGTAGTGGTCAACGACGACGGCCAGGACGCCATCGCTATCCGCCAAATGTGCTACCTGCCGTTCACCTACGACCACCAGGTGGTTGACGGTGCTGACGCCGGTCGCTTCATCACCACCATCAAGGACCGCCTGGAGACCGCGGACTTCGAGTCCGACCTGGCTCTCTAAGCCACGACCTTGAGCCGCCGGCCACCCCTGGGCGGCCCGAGCCCCCGTTGACTTTTCCTATGAGTTTAAGGAAAAGGAAACGGGGGCTTCGTTTTTAGCCGGCTACCCCCGCGACCCCCTTTCGGGACGAATTCGGTCACAGTTTTTCGGCTCAGTTGGAGATATCACTAACCCCCACACGCGGGGCCGACGTCCCCCGCCCCGCAACGGGGTGTGGTTAATGCGCTCGGGTTGGGGGTAAAAACGACCCGGGCGTGTGGCGCAGAACAATATACTGGTGTTCCGTATGGCCGTTTTGCCTACCCAATCAAGGAGTAACGCTAATGGAATTCATCTCCCGTCACCTCGGGCCAGATGCCACCGAACAATCTAGGATGCTGGAGGCGGTGGGTTATTCCACCGTTGAAGACTTGGTCGACGCCGCTATTCCGACCAAAATTCGGGCCGACGAGCGGCCGGAGCTGCCGGGCCTGCCGGCCCCGCTCAGCGAGTACGACGCCCAGGAACGCCTGCGCGAGCTGGCTGGCAAAAACCACCTGCTGAAGTCCTTCTACGGTCAGGGCTACAGCGACACCATTACCCCGCCGGTCATCCGCCGCGGCCTCTTAGAGGACGCCGGGTGGTACACCGCTTATACCCCGTACCAGCCGGAGATTTCCCAGGGTCGCCTAGAAGCGCTCCTTAACTTCCAGACCATGATCCAGGACCTGACCGGCCTGCCGATCGCAAACGCCTCCCTGCTGGACGAGGCCTCCGCCGTGGCCGAGGCCGTCGGGCTAATGTCCCGCGCGGTCAAGAAGGGCCGCCGCGTGGTTTTGGACGAGCGCCTCCACCCGCAGGTGCTCAACGTCGCCGCTGAGCGCGCCCGTGCCATCGAACTCGAGGTCCTCGTCGCGGATCTGACCGACGGCCTGACCGGCGAGGACATCGTCGGCGTAGTCGTGGCCTACACCGGCACCGAGGGCGATATCTTCGATCCGCGCGCGGTCATCGAGGAGGCCCACTCCCGCGGCGCCCTGGCCGCCGTGGTCGCTGACCCGCTCTCCCTAACGCTGCTGGAAGCCCCGGGCGAGCTGGGCGCCGACATCGTCACCGGTAGCTCTCAGCGCTTCGGCGTACCGCTATTCTTCGGCGGCCCGCACGCGGCGTTCATCTCCGTCACCGACAAGCTCAAGCGCCAGATCCCCGGCCGCATCGTGGGCGTGTCCAAGGACGCCGAGGGCCGCCCGGCCTACCGCCTGGCCCTGCAGACCCGCGAGCAGCACATCCGCCGCGAGCGCGCTACCTCCAATATCTGCACCGCCCAGGCGCTGCTGGCCAACGTCGCGTCCATGTACGCGGTCTACCACGGCCCACACGGTCTGAAGGCCATCGCCGAGCGCGTGCACGGCCTGGCCTCCACCTTCGCCGCCGCCGTCAAGGGCGAGGGCCTGGATCTGGCCACCGAAGACTTCTTCGACACGGTCACCGTGACCGGCGTCGACGCGGCCGCCATCAAGTCCTCCCTGCAGGAGACCGGCTACCTGGTCCGCGCCATTGGCAGCGACAAGGTCTCGGTCTCCTTCGGCGAGTCCGCTACCCATACCGACGTCGAGGCCCTCGCCAAGGCCTTCGGCGGCGAGGTCGCGGACACCGAACCCTTCGCCCTGCCGGAAGCCCTCCAGCGCTCCACCCCGTTCCTGGAACACGAGATCTTCAACTCCCTACACTCCGAGACCCAGATGATGCGCTACCTGCGCGAGCTGGCCGACAAGGACCTAGCACTCGACCGCAGCATGATTCCGCTGGGCTCGTGCACCATGAAGCTGAACCCAACCGCGGCGATGGAGCCCATCTCCTGGCCAGAGTTCGCGGGTATCCACCCGTACGCCCCGGAGGAGACCACCGCCGGCTGGCGCGAGCTCATCACCCAGACCGAGGACTGGCTGGCCGCGCTCACTGGCTACGCCAAGGTCTCTATCCAGCCGAACGCGGGCTCCCAGGGCGAGCTCGCCGGCCTGCTGGCCATCCGCCGCTACCACGTGGCCAACGGCGACAATGGCCGCGACGTCGTGCTCATTCCGGCGTCTGCCCACGGCACCAACGCCGCCTCGGCGACCCTTGCCAACCTGCGCGTGAGCGTGGTCAAGACCGCCGACGACGGCTCGATTGACCTGGCGGACCTGGACAAGAAGATCGAGCAGCACGGCGAGCACATCGCCGGCATCATGATCACCTACCCGTCCACCCACGGTGTCTTCGACCCGGAGGTCCGCGAGGTCTGCGACAGAATCCACGCCGCCGGCGGCCAGGTCTACATCGATGGCGCGAACATGAACGCCCTGACCGGCTGGGCCCAGCCGGGCCAGTTCGGCGGCGACGTCAGCCACCTGAACCTGCACAAGACCTTCACCATCCCGCACGGCGGTGGCGGCCCGGGTATCGGCCCGGTGGCCGTAGCCGAGCACCTCATCCCGTTTCTGCCGTCCAACGCCGCCGACCCGGCTCACGATGCCTCCGAGGCCACTCCGGTCGGCGAGGGCGTGCCGATCACGGCCAGCCAGTACGGCTCCGCCGGCGTGCTGCCGATTTCCTGGGCCTACCTGGCCATGGCCGGCTCCCAGGGCCTGCAGCAGGCCTCCGCGCACGCCATCCTGGGCGCGAACTACCTGGCCCACGAGCTGCACGATTCCTTCCCGATCCTCTACACCGGTAACGCCGGCCTAGTCGCGCACGAGTGCATCCTGGACCTGCGCGAGCTGACCGACCAGTCCGGTGTGACCGCCGCGGATGTAGCCAAGCGCCTCATCGACTTCGGCTTCCACGCCCCCACCCTGGCCTTCCCGGTCGCCGGCACCCTGATGGTCGAGCCGACCGAGTCCGAGGACAAGGGCGAGCTGGATCGCTTCATCAAGGCTATGCGCACCATCCGCGCCGAGATCCAGGAGATCATCGACGGCAAGGTCGCCTACGACGACTCCGTCATCGCCCACGCCCCGTTCACCGCGCTGTCCGTGTCCAGCAACGACTGGGACTACGCCTTCACCCGCGAGCAGGCCGCCTGGCCGGTGGACTCGCTGCGCCGCGGCAAGTACTTCGCCCCGGTCCGCCGCTTGGACGAGGCCTACGGCGACCGCAACCTCGTCTGCTCCTGCCCGCCGCCGGAGGCTTTCGAGATGACCAACGAAAAGGAGAGCTAAATGTCCGATCTACGCAATTCCCCGCTGCATGCTGAGCACGAGAAGCTCGGCGCCAGCTTCACCGCCTTCGGGCCGTGGAACATGCCGCTAAAGTACGCCAACGAGCTGGACGAGCACCGCGCCGTGCGCGAGGCCGCCGGCCTGTTCGACCTGTCGCACATGGGCGAAATCTGGGTCACCGGCCCAGATGCGGCCAAGTTCCTGACCTACGCGCTCATCTCCAACCTGGAGACCGTCAAGGTGGGTAAGGCCAAGTACTCCATGGTCGCCGCCGAAGACGGCGGGATCATCGATGACCTCATCTCCTACCGCTTCGAGGAGGAGAAGTTCCTGGTGGTGCCGAACGCCGGCAACACCCAGGTGGTCTGGGAGGCCTTCCAGGAGCGCTCGCAAGGCTTCGACGTGCAGCTCAAGAACGAGTCGCAGGATGTGGCGATGATCGCCGTCCAGGGCCCGAAGGCCGCTGAGATCCTCGTCCCCTTGGTCGAGGACAACAAGCAGGACGCCGTCTACGAGCTGGGCTACTACGCCGCCACCATGGGCAAGGTGGCCCGCAAGTTCGCCATCATCGCCCGCACCGGTTACACCGGCGAGGACGGCTTCGAGCTCATCGTCTACAACGCGGACGCCCCGGAGCTGTGGAACGAGCTGCTGCGCGCCGGCGAAGAATACGGCCTCAAGCCCTGCGGCCTGGCCGCGCGCGACTCCCTGCGCTTGGAGGCCGGCATGCCGCTCTACGGCAACGAGCTCTCCCGCGACATCACCCCGGTCGAAGCCGGCATGTCCCGTGCCTTCGCCAAGAAGGAAGCGGACTTCGTGGGGGCGGAGACCATACGTGCGCGCGCTGCTGAGGGCCCACAGCAGGTCATCACCGGCCTGGAGTCCTCCCAGCGCCGCGCGGCCCGCTCCGGCGCCGAGGTCTACGTGGGCGAGGCCCACGTGGGCACCGTGACCTCCGGCCAGCCCTCCCCGACGCTGGGTCACCCGGTCGCCCTCGCGCTGCTGGATACCTCCGCAGGTCTCGAGCCCGGTGCCGAGGTGGAGGTCGACATCCGCGGCAAGCGCTACCCGTTTACCGTAACGGCCTTGCCGTTTTACAAGCGGGACAAGTAAAACCGTTCTAAAATAAAGCCCGATAACGCCCGATCCTTTCAGAAAGGACTTTTACCCATGGCCAACCTGCCTGATAACTACTCCTACTCCGAGGACCACGAGTGGCTGGCTGCCGCTCCGGACGACGTCGTGGGCAAGACCGTCCGCGTGGGCATCACCTCGGTCGCCACTGAACGCCTGGGCGAGGTCGTCTTCGCCGAGCTGCCGGCCGTCGGCGATTCCATCACCGCAGGCGACTCCTGCGGCGAGGTCGAGTCCACCAAGTCCGTCTCCGACCTGTTCGCTCCGGTCACCGGCACCGTGACCGCCGTGAACGAGGGCGTGCACGATGACTACTCCGTCATCAACAACGATCCCTTCGGCGAAGGCTGGCTCTTCGAGGTCGAAGTCTCCGAGGCCGGCGAGCTGATGACCGCCGCCGACTACGCCGCCGCCAACGGCATCTAAGCTCCATCTCCGCCGCGCGCTGGCCCCGCACCAGCGCCCGCGCCCCCGGCTAGGCCGGTAACCCGCCCGTGGATTTACACGGACGCGCTACCGCTTGCTGGGGGCGCTTTTGTGTACCCAGTTGGACAGCCGCCCGTGGACTCCCGGGCCAAGCGAATTACAATGGGTATCTATGACTGCACCGCGCGATCCTTTCTTCCCCGCCGACCGCTCCATTCGCGCCGACAACGCGCCTTTGGATATCCGCCACCTGGGGCGGATGGACTACCAGGAAGCTTGGGACCTGCAGGCCGATCTGGCCAAGCAGCGCGCCCAGGGGGATATCGGGGACACAGTGCTGGTGGTCGAGCACCCCAGCGTTTACACGGCCGGCAAGCGCACCATGGAATCCGACATGCCGGATAACGGCCAGCCCGTCATCACTGTCGACCGCGGCGGCCGGATCACCTGGCACGGGGAAGGCCAGCTCGTGGTCTACCCCATCATCCGCCTGGCCGAGCCCGTCGACGTGGTCGACTACGTCCGCCGGCTGGAGGAAGCCACCATCCAGACCGTGCGGCAGATGGGGGTCACCACCGCCGGGCGCATCGACGGCCGCTCCGGGGTCTGGGTGCCGTCCACCACGGAGCCGAAGGACCCGCAGGCCCCGCACCGCGACCGCAAGATCGCCGCGCTGGGCATCCGCATTACCCGCGGGGTGACCATGCACGGCCTAGCCCTGAACTGCTGCAACACGCTCGAGTTCTACGAGCACATCGTGGCCTGCGGCATCGACGACGCCGACGTGACCACGTTGTCTCTTGAGCTCGGCCGCCACGTCGGCCTAGAGGAGGCCACCGAGCCGTTGCTGGGTGCGCTTGACGATGCCCTCTCGGGCCGCCTCGTCGTCGCCGACCACACCTTCGGCTCCGCGCCGGATCCGACCAAGCTAGCTAACGAGGCCCGCCGGCGCGCCCGCCAGCAGGCCGCCACCCCCGAACGAACGACCCCGGCAGCTAACCAGGAATGATCACACCGCTTTCGTGGTTGTGACTGAGGCATCCCCGGGGTGCCGGACGCCCCGAAGCACCGGACATTTTCCACTTCGCCAACTCAACAACGTAGGGTAGACAACGTGACTATTAAGCCTGAAGGACGCAAGCTGCTACGCATCGAGAAAAAGAATGCGGAATCTCCGATCGAGCAGAAACCCCGATGGATCCGTAACCAGGTGCGCACCGGCCCTGGCTACGAAGATATGCGCAACCGCGTCGCCGGCGCCTCCCTGCACACGGTCTGCCAGGAGGCCGGTTGCCCCAACATCCACGAATGCTGGGAATCCCGCGAGGCCACCTTCCTCATCGGCGGCGACTCCTGTACCCGCCGCTGCGATTTCTGCGATATCAAGACTGGCAAGCCGGACGCCTTGGACACGGACGAGCCGCGCCGCGTGGCCGAAAACATCCGGGAGATGGACCTGAACTACACGACCATCACCGGCGTGACCCGCGACGACCTGCCGGACGAGGGCGCGTGGCTCTACGCCGAGGTGGTGCGCAAGATCCACGAGCTGAACCCGCACACCGGCGTGGAAAACCTCACCCCGGATTTCTCCGGCAAGCCGGACCTGTTGCAGGAAGTCTTCGAGGCCGAGCCGGAGGTCTTCGCCCACAACCTGGAGACGGTCCCGCGCATCTTCCGCCGCATCCGACCGGCCTTCCGCTACGAACGCTCCCTGGACGTTATCCGCCAGGCGCACGACTACGGGCTTATCACCAAGTCCAACCTCATCCTCGGCATGGGCGAGACCGCCGAGGAGATCGAGGAGGCCCTGCGCGACCTGCGCTCGGCCGGCTGCGACATCATCACCATTACCCAGTACCTGCGTCCCGGCCCGCGCTTCCACCCCATCGAGCGCTGGGTCCGCCCGGAGGAGTTCGTCTCCCACTCGAAGCTCGCTAAGTCCTTGGGCTTCGGCGGCGTCATGTCCGGACCGCTGGTGCGCTCCTCCTACCGCGCCGGCCGCCTGTATGTTCAGGCCATGGAGGCCCGCGGCCGCGAGCTGCCCGCCCACCTGTCCCACCTGGCCGAGACCTCGAAGGGCGCTACCGCCCAGGAGGCCTCCACGTTGCTGGACAAGTACGGCCCGTCCGAGGAGACCCCGGTGACCGCTCGCGTCAAGAGCTAAGCCACCGCCAGGTACTCATCTGTCTACCTTTTAGCTGACTTCTAACCGTTACGGGGCCGCGCGAAAGCGCGGCCCCGTTTCCAGTTTGTGGGCACACCCTTTAGAGTAGAGGGCATGGCACAGGGAAATACTAAGGCCGATCTCAAGGCCGCAAAGAAGGCAGAGAAGCAAGCCAAGCGCGAAAGAGGCAAGCAGACGCGCCGCCAGATGTGGCAGGCGTTCCAGATGCAGCGCAAGCAGGATAAGGCTCTTATCCCGCTGATGCTGCTGGCCTTCTTGGGCCTGGGCCTGCTCTTCTTCCTCATCGGCATGCTTTTCAACGGGCAGTGGTTCATGCTGCCCATCGGCCTGGCGCTCGGCGCGCTGCTGGCCATGTTCATCTTTACCCGCCGCCTCGAGCGCGACATGTACAAAAAGGTCGAGGACCAGAAGGGCGTGGCCGGCTACGCGCTGGAGAACCAGCTGCGCAACACCATCGGCATCGTCTGGAAGGTCGAGCAGGGCATCGCGGTGACCCGCCACCAGGACCTGGTCCACCGGGTCATCGGTAACCCGGGCGTCGTGCTGGTCTGCGAAGGCGACAAGAAGCGCCTGGCCGCGACCGTGGGACAGCTGAAAAAGCGCATCGACAAGCTCGCCGCCGGCGTGCCGGTCTACGAGGTCTACGTCGGTGAAGGCGAGGGCGAGGTGCCGCTGGCCAAGCTGCGCAGCCACATCATGCGCCTGCCGCGTAACTACAACAAGAACGAGGTCTACGCCAACGCCCGTCGCATCGAGGCCATGGATTCCCTGCCAGGCCAGATGCCGGGCGTGCCCAAGGGCCCTATGCCCCAGCAGGCCCGCAACATGTCCGGCATGAACCGCCGCATGCGCCGCGCCGCCGGCCGCAAGAAGAAATAAGGTCCCCGCGCCAGATAAAATCGGCGCCCGCCTCCTTCCCGAATGAGCTCGGGATGGGAGGCGGGCGCCGTTGTTTTTTACGGGCCGGGCTGCGCTTTAGGCCATGATGACCGTGGTGCCAGTGCCGCGGTCGTGCATGCCGCGCCCGTCGGCGTCAACCATGGCGGCCGGGAAGAAGACGGCCGTGAGCAGCGTACGCACGGCCGCGCGCCAGAAGCCCACGCGGGTGCCGGGGGCGTCGACGCGGGCCACGCCCATGCCCAGCACCGACATTCCGGGGGTACGGGCAAAGAGCCAGCCGCAGACGATGCCCAGGATGACCCAAATGCCATACCCCAGGGTGGCGGCCGCGCCGAGGGCGTCGGTGAACTGGGTGATGATAATGGCCAGGACCATGCTGATGCCCCAGTCGATCAGCACCCCGCCGGCGCGGCGCATGACCGAAGCCTGCGCGCCGGAACCGCTTTTCGGCAGGCCAAGCAGCTCCCCGGGCCACCGAGAGACTGCTTCGGCGGAATCATATTCACCGGGAATGCTGGGGCCGTCCAGCCACGTTTTCTTTTCAGCCATGCCCCCTAATCTAGCGGGGTTGGAAGGCAGAAGAAAACCCCGCTGGGAAATCCTAAAACCTATAGGCCAATAGGTGGTTTGTTAAAGTGGTAAGGCAATCCCTCATATGTCTCAAGGCAGCGCGTAAAATCTTTGCCTAGAGCCCATTTTTATCTCAATATTCAGGAGTATGACCATGGCTTTCGAGACCGTTCAGGACATCGTAAAGTTTATTCAGGACGAAGACGTCCGCTTTGTCGATATCCGCTTTACCGATGTTCCGGGCATCGAGCACCACTTCAGCATCCCCTCCTCCGAGTTCGACGAGGACGCCGCCGCCGAGGGCCTAGCCTTCGACGGCTCTTCCATTCGCGGGTTCACCTCCATCGACGAATCCGACATGACCCTGCTGCCGGATCCGTCCTCTGCCATGATCGACCCGTTCCGCACCGAGAAGACCCTGAACATCAAGTGCTTCGTGCACGACCCGTTCACCCTCGAGCCCTTCTCCCGCGACCCGCGCAACATCGCCCGCAAGGCCGAGGAGTACCTCAACTCCACCGGTATCGCTGACACCTGCTTCTTCGGCGCGGAGGCCGAGTTCTACGTCTTCGACTCGGTGCGCTACTCCACCGACGTCCACGAGGGATTCTTCAAGGTCGACTCCGACGAGGGCTGGTGGAACCGCAGCGCCGAGACCAACATCGACGGCACCCCGAACACCGGCTACAAGACCCGTGTGAAGGGCGGCTACTTCCCCACCGCACCGTACGACAAGACCGGCGAAGTCCGCGACGCCATGGTCCGCAACCTGCAGGACGCCGGCTTCGACGTCGAGCGCTTCCACCACGAGGTCGGCACCGGCGGTCAGAACGAGATCAACTACCGCTTCAATTCCATGCTGCACGCGGCCGACGATGTCCAGTCCTTCAAGTACATCATCAAGAACACCGCCGCGGCCTACGGCAAGACCGCTACCTTCATGCCCAAGCCGCTAGCCGGCGACAACGGCTCCGGCATGCACGCCCACATGTCCCTGTGGAAGGACGGCACCCCGCTCTTCCACGACGAGTCCGGCTACGGCGGCCTGTCTGACACCGCCCGCTACTACATCGGCGGCATCCTGCACCACGCCGGCGCAGTTTTGGCCTTTACCAACCCGACGCTGAACTCCTACCACCGCCTGGTGCCTGGCTTCGAGGCCCCCATCAACCTGGTCTACTCGCAGCGTAACCGCTCTGCGGCCATCCGCATCCCGATTACCGGCTCCAACCCGAAGGCCAAGCGCATCGAGTTCCGCGCCCCGGACCCGTCCGGCAACCCGTACTTGGGCTTTGCCGCCATGATGCTGGCCGGCATCGACGGCGTGAAGAACCGCCTGGAGCCGCACGCCCCGGTCGACAAGGATCTCTACGAGCTCCCGCCGGAGGAGGCCGCCTCCATCCCGCAGGCCCCGACCTCCCTGGAGGCCTCCCTGGAGGCCCTGCGCAACGACATGGACTTCCTGACCGAGGGCGACGTCTTCACCGAGGACCTCATCGAGTCCTACATTAAGCTCAAGGAAGACGAGGAAATCACCCCGGCCCGCCTGCGTCCGACCCCGCTCGAGTACGAAATGTACTTCGACTGCTAGTTCCCAAGGTACAGTTACCTAACTGACCTGCGGTTATTTTCATAACCGCTAGGTAAAGGTCAACCCCTCGACAATTCTGACGAAAGTCGAGGGGTTTACCATTTTTCGTACCAACGACGGACTGGTTTCTGCTCGAATGGTCCCGTTCTCGCCCGTTTTGATTGCTATTTCCAGCACCCGATCACGACTGCTAGGCCACAGCCCCCCCTGACAAGTTCCAAGAGGGCTCGCGACTTCTTATACTGCCTCGTCATACTGTGGCAGGACGTTCGCACCCGCAATCTCGATACTGTCCTCACATACGTTACCCTTGTGCGGGCGCCCACCCCGAAACGGTCTTCGACCAGGACCTTCGTCCACTTTCCTGCCCAGGTAGCACTTCATCCGCTCGCCCTCACTAATAACGACCATGCCCTTCAAACTGGGGTTGAGCGTTTCGATAAGGTTGCGAGGTTTACGGCAACCCTGTGCCCACTCCTTGGTATAGGAGGGAGGTCCTTGCTGGGCGTAATTATGAAAACGATCACGCTTGTAGATATTGACCAACACAGAGGTGTGGGAGCAAGTCTTGCCGGACGTATTCACCTTGTCCAAGACGTGTCTTGGCAGTGGCATAGGCAGCTGACCCGACGCGGTTTTCTTGGCTACCGCTTCGTGACCCCGTTTGGTGCCGGTCCGAAGTGGGCAGAGCACCTTGCCGGACAGTACTGGACACTCGAATCGTCGGATACCCGAAACCGAGACTCAGCAGCTGCTACGCGACCCTGGCACCTCGAAGCTAGGAGTGGGATCATTTTAGCTTCAGGAAATTGCCGAGCTAGTTTCGCCTAGATTAGACGATCCACAGCGTCCCAAAAGGACTTCCGCGTTCGAGTACATAACGGTAGTCCTAAGACTCGAAACGCAAGAGACTCCAGTGGGCACCGCAAACGCTCATAACTCTCCACCGACAGCTGCAGATTCCCTGCGCTGACAAACACTGGCGAGACGATATGAACGATGGTGTTTACTCGGGTCGCAGGCGTGGGCATGAATTGTCCGGTTTTCATCTCTGTCTTTTAATCACTAGCGCTCCCGTGTGTGCAGGCATTCCTCTACAGCCTCGGCAGTACGATTTTTTGAGAGAATCCGATCTCGGCACAAAACTCTTCGTCATGGCTGACTACAACTAACGCTCCTTGGTAAGACTGCAGCACTTCAGCTAACCAATTTACGGTCGGAATATCCAAGTTGTTTGTCGGTTCATCGAGGATCAATAGCTTTGGAGGAGGATCTCTCAAAAGCTCGCAAGCAAAAGCCACCCTAAAACGCTCGCCTCCGGACAATGCGTTGACGTGAGCGTGGACATCGTCATCGCGGAACAACAACTCAGCCAATTTATTCCGCAGCCGTTGCGGTTCAATTCGCCGGTTGGCCTCCGTGACAACCTCCCACACGGTCTTGTCTTCTGGGAGGGATATTGCCTGAGGCAAATAGCCAAATTCCCCCAACACATAATCAACGCTATAACGTCCGGCAAGCTTCGGCTCTTGACCTACGATGCTCCGGAGAAGAGTAGTCTTACCAGCTCCATTAGCACCTGCGATGCGCAGCTTCTCCGGCCCCATGATCGTCACCATGGCCGGGCAGGTCTCAGTAGCCAACGCTGGATCGTTTAGACTGAGTTGCAATACTTTCGTCCTATAAGCTAGGACAGTATCCTCGAGGTCAATATAGACCTTTTCTTCCTCTCTCAGGTGCAACTGCGCCTTTTGTACGTTTCGCCTCGAACGTTCCAGCGCCTGCTTCTGCCCCGCTTTTCGCTTCGCAGACTTCTTTTCGTGACGATTTTTGTCATTTCCCAGCGCCATTCCAGGTTTCCGTTTACTCTTCGAGAACTGCCGGCCACGGCGGGCGTCCCGGGCAAGGCGGGTCTGTAAAGCCTGTTGCTCCCGTACCTGTCGCCGCTCTTCTTGACGCGCATCCTTGAGGTCGTGAGCAGCATGCTCTTGCTCCTGCCGAATAACCTCTTGATACGCCTCGTAGTTTCCCTCAAAAACTCGCAACTGCCCGTCGTAGAGCTCTGCTATTCGATCGACGGAATGGAGGAGTTGCCGGTCATGACTCGCAACCAATGCGGAAACATTGGCGGTTTGAAGCATAGCCATGAGTCGTTTACGTGCGCCCGTGTCTAAATTGTTCGTAGGCTCATCCAACAAGAGATAGTCGGGGCCACCAAGCAATACAGCGCACAGAGCAATCTGCATTGTTTCGCCCCCAGACAAAGAAGTAACCGGTCGTCGAAAAAACTCCAATGGCGACGTCCCTTCCCCGTCGTCCGAATCCAATAAATAACTTAAACCATAGCGAGAAAGCTCAGCTAGGATCTGCTCCGGCACATCCCAATCATCCCCGACGCGCTCGAACAGAGCTTCATCATAAGCTCCGGATTCCAACGCACTCAGTGCATCGATTAAGTCCCTTATCCCGAACATATCCGCGATCGTTTTCGCATCAGCTATGTCCAACTTTTGCGGCAAGTACGCTACTGAGTCGGGGACTTGAAAGTTACCCGAGGAAGCATTGAGGTTACCGTTGAGTACACGCAAGAGGCTCGTTTTGCCCGATCCGTTGGTTCCGATTAAGCCGGTCACGCCGCGGCCAAGATGGCCCGTAACATGCGAAAAACAAGGGGTCCCGTTGGACCAAGTCAACCCCAAGTCTTGAAAAGAAATTGAAGATTGTGAATCAGAAAATCGCACAGGAAGATGCCCTTTCTACAAGCCGATAGTCCAGCTGAGGGCACAAGCTGCGCCCTCAGCAATTGCGGAAAAGGCTTAAATCTTCACTGGCATAGCTTCCGTAGGAAATAGTTACTGGCCCACCTTACAACACGCGCTGCCGGTCTGCCATCACCTTGACACTGATTTGGGCTCTTGAGGCTCGGCTGAAGGCCCTTCCTTGCAGAAGCCAACGAAGAGGAAGAAGTAGTCTAGAGGCACCATCAGGAGCACGGCAGACAGCATGATGTCCGCCCATAGTCCGATGTACTGGCCCAGGGCGTTTAGGGCCGGCTGGTACGGATGAGATCCGCCAGTCGGTCCTGGCGCCGGTGGCCGAGAATGGCCACGGAACGCCGTACCGGCGCGTCCGGGCGGCACCCCAGGGCAGAGTTGATGACGGCCATCTTGTCCTGGTGCGCGCCGCCGACAGGAGCCAGCCCCATCGCGTTGAGCACCTCGTCAAGGCCTTCCAGTCCCGCCCGGCGCGGCTCGGCCGGGGTTACCTCGCAGCCGGCGCCAAGCCGCAGCCACACGCGCTGCCCGGGCTCGGCGCCCAGCTCCTCGAGAAAACGCCGGATGGTCGACAGGGACGCCTGCCGCAGGCGGTTTACGCGCAGGCTGACCGCGCCCAGGTGGCTAGGCCACTGCTGCTCACCTCCTACGGGCACGCCGAATTCCGCGGCGATGCCGGCCGAGACGCCAAACCCAGACCCACGCAGGTGGTCGCTGGTCACCTCCAGCAGCAGGTGCCACGCGCCGTCGAAGTGAGCAAGCCCGCGCGATTCCTGGATGTCCGCATCCAGTAGCTCGGGCGCCCGCTCGGTCTTGCGCACCACCCCGTCGACGGTCTCGAGGTCGCCGCTGTCGGCATAGGCGCGAATGGAGTTCTCACTGACATTGAGGCGGCCTGCTTCGGCGAACAGCTCCTCGAGTGTCACCTCGCCGCGCTCCTCGACCCGCTGAGCGATCCAGTCGGCCAAGCTGCGGTATTCGTCCAGGCCCCACTCGGCGAGCCCGTAGGAGCCATTGCCCACGCGGTGAGCCCTCGGATCGACGGCCAGCTGGTTGCGCACGCCTCGCACGTCGTCGCCGGTGATCTCAGCGATTTCTTCCGCCGTCATGGGTTCGCCGTGCAGCAACAGCATGGCGCAGGACCGGCCGCCCTGTGAATTGGACACCAGAAGGTAGTCGCCCACCCGAAGCGCCGTGCGCAACAGTCTGGCCAACCCAGTCCAGGCTTCTTCCGGGATTCCGTGATCGCGGCGGAACTCGGGCAGGTTTATCAGCCCGTAGCCGTCGGCCGCGGCCTCCACCAGCGCGGGGAATTCCTCCAGGAACCCGGGCCGCGCCAGCAACTGGCCGTCCATTTCCCACAGGCCGAAGACGGCGCGCAGCACCTCCTCAGGGCTGCCCCCGAGTGTCGTGTGGCCGTCCCGGAACCCCGGCCACTGCTTGTCGAGCTCGGCTGCGTCCCGGACTGTCCCGATGTTTTCGGCCAGGCGCTGCGCGGTGGCGCGTGCCAGCTCGCAATCGCTATCGACGGCCTCCCGCAGCGCTTTTTCGATCTGGCGCACGCGCTCGCGGGTCAGGCCCAGGGCTTGGCCCACCTCATCGAGCGTGGCCCCGCCGACCCAGCGCTCACGCACGATGGTCAGTTTTCGTATGTCCGCGCCGCACGCGGCTGCGATTTCTTCCACGCAGTCGTCCCACAAACGCTGCAGGCTGCGGGCATGGTCGTAGTCCGGGTAGACCGCAGCGGGCAGCTCCAGCGGTCCGTTTAGGCCCAGCCAGCCCAACGCGCGCTCCGTGGCGTCGTTCGTGCCCGCGGCATCCTCGTCGGCGTACACGCTGGTGGTCACGTCCGCCGCATCCGCGGCCCCGCTTTCCGCCGCGGGGTCGGTGGGAGCTTCCGGGGTATCTAGGGCATCGAGGGCGGCGAGCACGACGGTCTCCACGAGCTGGTGGAGCTTGACCTTACCGACGCCGGGCAGATCGCCCAGTTCGTGCACGGTGGCCTCCAGCATGACCGGGAAGCGGCTCTGCCACAACGCCGAGGCCTTGCGCACTGAGGAATTGTTGAACTCCAGCGGAGTATTCACCGCCAGTACCGGCGACAGCTCCACCAGCGGGGTGCTGGCATGGGAGCGCACCCACCCGCGGGCGATGGCGGCGGTGATCGCCTCGGCCTGGCTGCCCAGGTAGTCCAGCTGGTCCCCGAACCAGGGGAAGAGCGTATTCGCCGCCCCGCCCGGCGCTGCTGCCGGCCCCGTGGCTTCCTCGGCGGCGGGTGCGGCTGGGCTAGGCGATGCCGACGGTACTACGCCCTCATCCACCTCCGGGGCGCCAACCGCCGCGGGGACCGCACCCAGGGCCTTGAGCAGCTGTCCGAAGGTCTTCTCGTCGACGATGGGAACGCCCAGGCTGCGCGCCTTCTTCGCCTTGCCGCTCATCGAGTCCGGGTTGGCCGAGACCACGAGTACCGAGCGCTTGGTCACCCCGCCGACGTCCAGCCCGGCGGCCCGGGCGCGCGACTCCCAGGTCTCGCGGGGTAGATCCAGCGCGCCGGTGAAGGTCACCCGGTCTCCCGGGGCAAGGTGGACACCCACGGTGGCTTCCCCGGTCACGGGGCGGGCGACCAATTCGCCCACGAGCTCGTCCGGCAGGCCCAGCTGCGCGGCGAGTTCGGTCAGGACTTGCTGCTCGGCGGGCGTGACCACGCCGTCCAGCCAGGCCTCGACGGCCAGCTGGCGCAGGAAATCCTCGTGGATATCGAGCACGTCCTGCAGGCCCAGGCCCGACTCTAAGGCGGAGGCCTCCAGGGTTTTGAGCTCCGAAGCCGACAACTTCTTGTCGGCCAGTGCCGCGGCCAGGTGTCCGCGGTAGGTCTGCCCCTCCGCACCGCCGGCCGGCGGCAGCAGCTGGGCCAGGCGCGCCAACCAGGCCTGTGGCTCCTCGGCGGCCTTCGCGGCATCGTCGCGGGTCAGCAGCGCCGCCGGTTGCGCTGCGCCGACCTGACCGGGTGCAGCGATGGCCAGCCCCACGCCCGCGGGAACGGGCACGCCGTAATCACGGACCATACACCGCAGCAAGGCGGCGGTGGCCTCCGCGTCCGCAAGGGCGGAGTGCGCCCGACGGTTGGAAATGCCCACCGCGTCCAGCGCCTCGGCCAGCTTGCGCTTACCGAGTGCCTGGTGGCTCAGGACCTGGGTGTCCACGACGCTGGATTTACTTACTGCCAGTGGGATCCCCAGGCGCCCGAACTCGTAGCCCAGGAAACGGACCTCGAAAGGCGCGTTGTGGGCCACCAGCACGCGGCCGCTCAGCGCCGCCGCGAACCGGCCCGCGATGTCCGCGAACCGCGGCGCCGCCACCAGATCGGAGGCGGACAGCTGGTGGACGAAGCTGTTGGGGACGTCCCGGTCCGGCTGGACGAGGGTCTCGAAGGCGCCCTCGACGCGGAAGTTATGGTCCAACAGCACGGCCCCGATTTCAATGATCCGGTCGGTCGCCCCGAAGCCGGTTGTCTCAAAGTCAACGACCGCGTATCCCGGTAAAGACACTGCCATATTCGCACCACCTATAGTTCGTATATCCAACGGCCGGCTTTGATTGACGCCAAAGCCACCACTTCAGTATCCCACGGTCGTGCTAGGTTCGTTTCCATGTTCAACCCCCTAACCTTCGTCGCCCTGGATACCGCCGACGTGGCGGCGGTGCGGCAGGTACTAGGCCCGCTGAAACGCGACGGGATTTACCTCACCCGCCCGGGGCTGGTGCTGGAGACGTCCTGGCTGGGCGATGACGCCCGCGACGTCTACGCGACGGCGTGGGCGTGGGGCGCGGACGATGCCGCCCTGTTCTACGCGCTGGCTGCCCGCGGCCGGCTGCTGGTCACCCCGGCGCGGGGGGCGGTCGACATCGTCGTCTGCGGGCGGATCCATAGCCGCCAAGAGGTCGACAACGGCATCGATAGCTTCGCCTTCGCCGACAGCCCCGAGCAACTGCGGGAGCTTATCGGCCCACCTAGTTGCGCTTAGCGTAACCGATCCGAGGGCGGAAGCCAGCGGGGTGCTTCATCTGCGCGACGGCGTCCGCGATCACCATGCGGTGGCGGGCGTTGAGCGACTGCGGCAGCTGAGCCACTGAGAACCAGCCGACCTCGGTGTTCTCGTCGTCGGCGAGGTGCGGGACGGCATCGTCAGGCACACTGAGCCGCAGGGTGGTGTCCATGAACAGGCACTTGTCGCCGTTGCCGTATTCCACGGGGCCGACCTGACCGACGCCCAGGAGGGCCTCGACGCGGGCCTCCAGGCCGACTTCCTCGGCGACCTCCCGAATCGCGGTGGTGCTGATCTCCTCGCCCGGCTCAGCGATGCCGGCCACCGGGGCCCACTTGTCATTGTCGGCACGGCGGGCCAGCAACACCGTGGGCACCTCCCACAGCGGGGCGCCCTCCGGGACGCCGCGCACGATGACGGCGGTCACGGCGGGCAGGAAGAGCTGGTCGTGGCCGATCTTTTCACGCAGGGACACGATGAAATCCGGGGTTGCCATACCCCTAGCCTACGGCACCGCGCGGCCTTAGTGGGTGGCGGCGTCGGCGCGGGCCACCTCGCCCCACAGGCCGTCGGCTAACCGCTGGACCTCCACCGCCGGGGTGAAGGAGACCTCCATGTCCGGGTAGTCCTCGCAGGTCGTTCCCCCATCCATGCGCTCGGTGGTGCCGGAGACCAAGCCGATGATGACGGGCCGGCCATCCCGCTCGGCGTAAACGGGCCCGCCCGAGTCACCCGTGCGGACGCACATGCGGGCGCGCGCGGACTCGGATTCGAGCTGCTCGCCGTCGGCATTGAGCTTGCTCAGCTCCGGCAGGTGGGTGACCTCCCCGCAGGTCTTATGGGTGGATCCGCCTAGCTTGCAGGCCTGGTCCGGCAGCTGCGCCAGCTGCGTGGCGATATTGGTCTCCAAGGACTCGGCGGTGTGGAAGGGAATCTGCCCCGAGGTTCCCGCCTCATTGAGCTCGATAAAGGCCACGTCCAGGTGGTGGGTGTCCGGGGCGTAGAAATCCGAGTAGACCACCTGGCCGACCGGCTCCGCGGGATAGGAAAACTCGCCGTACTCATCCGCGGCCCACACCTGGTCGCCGACCTTGCCGCAGTGCGATGCCGTCACGGCAATGCTCCGGCCCTCGGGCAGGCTGAAGGAGTAGGCGACGGTGCACAGCTGGTAGCTGAAGTACTCCCCCGGCTGCGGCGTCTGCGCGGACAGGTGGATGGCCGCGCCCGGTGGCACGGGTGCGAACTGTGGGGTCAGGATCTCGTCCTCGCGCGGCGGGATGTCCGTCTGCTCCGCCGCCGCGCCCAGATCCGTCGCGGGCGCGGTACGCTGGCTGCTCTCCTCCAGCGGGTCTACCGCGGGTAGGCTGCACGCGCTGCTAAGCCCCACGACCGCGGCGGCCGCGAGGGCCACGCGGCTAGCTCTGCGATGCACCATCGTCCGGGGTGGTCTCGTCCTCTTCCTCGGCCGCTTGGGCACGTAGGTCACGCAGGAACTTCTCCGGATCGAATTCCGTGTGGTACTCGGGCCCAGCGAACTGTTCCTGTGCCATTGTTAGACCTCCGTGGTGTCAATCGAGCGGGTGATGTAGTCCTTGACCGCGGCGGCATCGTTAGGCAAGTCCGCCACGGTACGTTCCGCATCCAGGATACCGGCAAAACGCTCGGGCACCTCCGGCTCCCGGCCGGTGGCCTCCCGGATGGTGTCGGCGAACTTGACCGGCAGGGCCGTCTCCAGGCAGACGATCGGGGTCTCCACGCCGGCTGCCTGGGCCGCGCGGGCGGCCTTGACGCCGTCGGCAGTGTGCGGGTCGATGAGCACCCCGTAGCGCTCGTCGACGTCCGCGATGGTGGCCAGCCGGTCCGCGTGCGTAGAGCTGGCGGAGGTGAAGCCGAACTTGTCCCGGGCGTCTTCTAAAAGCTCCGGGGGCACGGAGAAGCCGCCCTCCTTGACCTTCGTGCCGAACCAGTCGGCCACCTGGGCGGCGTCCCGGCCGGTCAGGTCGAAGACGAAGCGCTCGAAGTTGGACGCGCGGGAGATATCCATCGACGGCGAGGAGGTCTTGAAGGTCTCCGCGGCCGGGCGCGGGCGGTAGTTGCCCGTGCGGAAGAACTCGTCCAGCACGTCGTTCTCGTTGGTCGCCACCACCAGGGTGTCGATGGGCAGACCCATTTGGCGGGCGATGTGGCCGGCGCAGATGTCACCGAAGTTGCCCGTGGGCACGGAGAAGGAGACCTTCTGCTGGTTGTTGTCGGTCACCCGCAGCCAGCAGGAGACGTAATAGACCACCTGGGCCAGAAGCCGCGCCCAGTTGATGGAGTTGACCGCACCGATCCGGTAGTCGCGCTTGAACTGCGCGTCCGCGGAGACGGCCTTGACCACGTCCTGGCAGTCGTCGAAGACGCCGTCCAGCGCGATGTTGAAGATATTGGGGTCGTCCAACCCGAACATCTGCGCCTGCTGGAACGGGGTCATGCGCCCGGCCGGGGTCAGCATGAAGACCCGGATGCCGGGGCGGCCGCGCATGGCGTATTCCGCCGAGGATCCGGTGTCGCCGGAGGTCGCGCCCAGGATGTTAAGCGTCTCTTCCCGGCGCGCCAGCTCGAACTCGAAGAGCTCGCCGAGCAGCTGCATGGCCATGTCCTTAAACGCGGCCGTCGGCCCCTCCGACAGGTGGCCGATGAAAAGACCGTCGCCCAGCTCGGTGACCGGCACGATCTCCTCGGAAGCGAACTTCGGGTAGGTATAAGCGCGCGCGGCGATCTGCTCCAGGTCTGCCGGGTCGATATCGTCGATATAAAGCTTCAGGACCTCGGCGGCGACCGCGGCGTAGCCTTCCTTATCGGCCAGGGCGCGCCAGCTGCTCAGCAGCTCGTCATCCAGCTGCGGGTAATGCTCCGGGAGATAGAGGCCGCCATCCGGGGCGAGCCCGCCTAGCAGAATGTCGGTAAATTTGGCCGGAACCTGGTCCACATCACGCGTCGAAATATAATCCACGCGGCTAAGTCTAGCGGTTAACGGTGTACTCGGGCCCCTTTTTATCCCTCGCTTTGGGCGCGCCCACAGCCGCGGCTTCCACGCCGGTCCCCAGTCGACAATATTTCGTGCGGTAGTAGACTAAGCGGCCATGTCGACTCCTGAGAATCACCGCCCCAACCCGCGGGAAGTCATCACCACCAAGGCGCTGTATGTCTGGGTGGCCGCGGTGCTGGTCTACATCGTGGCGATTACCGGGCGCACCTCCTTCGGCGTGGCCGGCGTCGACGCCATCGAGCGCTTCAGCGTCGACGCCTCCCGGATCGCAGTGTTCACCTCCGTGCAGGTCGGCGTCTACGCCCTGGCCCAGATCCCCACCGGCATCGCCATCGACCGCTTCGGCCCCCGCAACATGTTGGTCGTCGGCGCGGTGGTGATGGGTATTGGCCAAGTCATCTTGGGCTTTACCACCAACTACTGGGCGGCCATCGGCGCCCGCGTGCTCATCGGCGGCGGGGATGCGACCGCGTTCCTGTCGGTCATGCGCATCCTGCCCTACTGGTTCCCGCTGCACCGCACGCCGATGCTCACTCAGGTCACCGGCTCCATGGGCCAGCTGGGTCAGTTTATCTCCGCGGTCCCCTTCCTCTGGTTGCTGGGGGCCACCGGCTGGACGGCGGCGTTTGTCAGCCTAGGCGCGGTGGGTATCATCATCGCGCTGGCCGCGGCGGTCGCGGTGGCCGATTCCCCGGAAAAGGCCGGCGTCTACGAGGAACAGGTCGTCGAGGTCCAGCCCAACTCCCAGGCGCTGTCCATCCCCCAGCGCCTGAAATCCGTGGTGACCTCCCCGGTGGCCTGGCAGGCGTTTTTCATCCACTACTCCAACTTGTTCTTCCAGATCGTCGTGGTGATGATGTGGGGCGTGCCGCTGATGACGCTGGGCATGGGCCTGTCGGAGGCCTCCGCCGGCCTGGTTCTCACTATTAACTCCGTCTTCCTCGTGCTCATCGGCCCGCTGCACGGCAAGATCTCCGCGCGCACGGGCAATGCCCGCGACCTGATAGCCGTCGGATTTTCCACGCTGCACGTGCTGTTCTGGGCGTGGTTCTTTTCCGCTTCGGAACCGCGCGGTTTGGCCGCGGCCCTGTGCTTCGCTTTCATCATCGCCCTGTGCTGCCCGTCCGCGAACTACGGCTTCGACCTGGTCCGCGAGCACCTAGGCCGCGACGTGGTGGCCACCGCCACCGGCCTGGGCAACATGGGCGGCTTCATAGCCGGCATGCTGGGTGCGCAGTCCTTCGCCTTCCTTCTGGATTCCCATTCCCAAGGCGCGGCCTACGAGTGGGGCGATTTCCGCTACGCCGCGTGGGCCGTCCTGGCGGTGTGGTCAGTCGGCGTTATTGGCATTCTGGTCACCCGCTGGCTGCGCCGCGGCGAAGAAGAGCGCGGCCCGCGCATCCGCATCACCCGCCTGCCGGAATAACCGCTTCCGGCGGCTCGCCGCGCGGTTTAAGCCGCGCGGCAAGCCTGGTCAGTTGTCCTCTTCGTCTAGCTCCGGGCGGGTCAAAAACTCCGCAACCGCTTCCGGGGCCTCGATGAATTCCTGGGTGGCCCGGTACGCATCGGTGTCGCGGTAGGCCACGTCCTGCACGCCGAAGTCGTCGAACTGGAAGATCTGCGCCCTGGGCGTGCCCAGCAGGATGGGCGAATGCGTGGCGATGAGGAACTGAGCGCCCCGCTGGACGGCCTGGTCGATTTCGGCGAGCAGCGCCATCTGGCGGATGACCGACAGGCCCGCCTCCGGCTCGTCCATGAGATAGAGCCCGCGGCCGTCAACGTATTCGCCGAGGATGTCGAAGACGGATTCGCCGTGGGAGCGTTTCATCAGGTCCACGCCCCGAGCGAGGTTGTTGCGCCCGGCGGCCCGCTCAGACTCGTCGCGCAGCAGGTCGAAGTGGGTCTCGTTGCGCAGGTAGTACCCGCGCAGGAGCGTCTCATCGAAGCGCAAGGCCAACCAGTGGGACAGCTCCGACTCCGTGTTGGTCCCCCTCACCGCTTCGGGCTGCAGTGGGCCGCCCCGCCCGCTGAAACCGGCGCTCAGGGCGATGGCCTCCAGCAGCGTGGATTTGCCGGCGCCGTTTTCGCCGGCGAAGAACGTCACCGGGCTGCGAAAATCGATTTTACCGAACTCCTGCAGGTAACGGGTTATCGGCAGCTGCCAGACATAGGCGCTACTCGCGCGGTGCCGGCGCTGCTCGAAAGTCCGGAACGCTACCGTTGTCAGCATGTCGGGCCACGACCTTCCCTAGTAGAGTCCGCGCAGCCGGGCAGGCAGCGCGTTCGCCATCCTTTCAGCCAGCCCAGTCTCGGCGCCGCCAGGGGGCAGGGCGCTGGCTGGGTGCAGCCCTACCCTACTGGTAAAAGGCAGGTACGTTTCGACGTTTCTGGCTCCGGCCACCACGAAGTCGTTGACCGTGGCCGCTATGGCCACGCCGCCCAAGATGGGCACTCCCAGCGCGACTGCCAGCATGCCGAGCGTTTGCCAACGCCTGCGGGCGGTGTAAGAACAGGACATAAACGTTACCTTTCCGTAATCTTCTAAGGGAAAGAATAAGCGTCGCGTCTGTGTGGGCGGTGGCGACTTCCTGCTATCTCGCTGCCGGTTGCCCGGCCCTGCCCGGTCGTGCCCCGCGGGGGCGGATGCAGCCCGCGCTACTGGCCGTCGTTGCTGGCGACCAGCGGGCCGGACTGGCCCTCGATGAGCCCCTCGTCGAAGGCCTTGAGCACCGCTTGGGCCTCGTCCTCGTTCAGGCGGCCCTCGCTGACGGCGGTGTCCATGACGGCCTCGAGCTCCTCCCGGGACTGCTCCCGGCTATCGCCCGCCTCGAAGGCCTGCTTGGGCATGGCGGCCTCCGGGATGCCCAGGGCTTCGGCCAGCTCAACCAAGCGGTAGCCCGGGCGCGGTTCCTCGTCGTCGGCGTCCTCGGGCGCGGTGGTCTCCGGCCCGGTAACCTGCGAGGCGGCGTCGCCGACCGTGCGCCCCTGGTGCGTGGTGTTCAGCGGCCACATGAACCAGGCCGCCACCAGGGCGAAAATTAGGGCCAGCACGACCACGGCGCCGGCGACGACCCACTGCTGACGATGCGCGTCCGCCTGCCCGCTGACCGCCCGCGCGGCCCCAGCCGGCTCCTCCGCCCGAGTGGGCTGAGAGGGCGCGGTGGGTTCTGTTCCTGCCATGCTGGCCCCTTGCCTGAACTAAGAGAGAATCGAATAAACAAATACTAGTGCTGAACTCTCGGGAATTCTAGCGCCTAGAAGTGCCCGAAGCTATCACCGCGGCGCGGCGGTTCCTGCCGACCGCTCAAGATATCGATCACGCTGCGGATGGCCGGCTCGCCCACCGGGCCGAAGTTGGGCTTGCGCTCGTCGACGCCACGGCCGTCCTCATCGACCACCTGGTGGGGCCTGTCCGGGCGGTGGTGGCTGGTCGGGCCCTCGATGGTGATGACAAGCTTGTCGTCTTCTACCTTCAGCTCCGTGTCCGCGCCCGCGCCGGCCGCGCGCGCCGAGTCCATAAATCCGCTTAAGTCGCGAAAGGTAGCCGCCGAAAGATCCAAAGAAATCTGCAGTGCCATGGTGTTTTCTCCTCTACTACTGGTCCGCTGTTTGTGGGGCTAAGTCGCTGTGGTGCCGCGTCCGCGGTGGGGCCACGTGGTGGGCCGGCCACCGTGGACGGCACGTCCCAGTCTAGGAAGGCTAACGCCGCTTGCCTAGGCAAAAGCCGACTTTGCCAGCAAAATCAGGGCGAAATCCGGGCGACCCCCTAGGGGCATTGCTGCCGCTTGCTAGTCGTGCTCGAAGGATTCAGCCTCGCCCCAGAAAACCTCGTCGACCACCCGGCGGGCGTGCCGGGTCAGCTTCAGGTAGGCCTCCAGGAATTCCTGGTTGTCCTCCGGCGCCCAGCCGACCGCACCGGCCACCTGGGCCAGCTGCGGGCCCGGCTGCGGCAGCTGGTCCACGCGCTTGCCGCGGACCAGGACCAGGGCGTTGCGGGCATCGGTAGCCATCAGCCATGCCTCCCGCAGGCTGGAGACCTGCTCGGAGTCAAGCACCTCGCATTCCTCCAGCGCGTCGAGTCCCCGCAGCGTCGACGGGTCGTGCAGCTGGGTGAATTCGTGCGCGTGCATCATGGTCAGCAGCTGGACTGTCCACTCGATGTCGGTCAGCGCGCCGCGACCCAGCTTGGTGTGGGTGTTGCGGTCCGCCCCACGCGGCAGGCGCTCGTTGTCCACGCGGGCCTTCATCCGCCGGATGGCGCGGATGGTGGACTCGCTCACGCCCTCGCTGGGATACCGGAAGCGGTCGATGACCTCCAGGAACTTCTCCCCTACGTCCTTGTCGCCGGCCACGAAGGCCGCGCGCAGCAGCGCCTGCATCTCCCAGGGCTCGCCCCACTGGTCGTAGTAGCGCTCGTAGGAGGCGATCGTGCGCACCACCGCCCCGGACCGCCCCTCCGGGCGCAGGCCCAGGTCGACCTCCAGGGGCGGATCATCCGAGGGCTTGGACAGCCGGCGCCGCATCTTGTCCACGATCCCGATTGCCCACTTGATAGCGGCGGTCTCGTCCACGCCCGGCGCGGGTTCGGCCACTATCATCACGTCCGCGTCCGAGCCGAAGCCCAGTTCCATACCTCCCAGCCGGCCCATGCCGATAACGGCGATCCGCGCCGGCGGGCGCACCGGCTGCGTGGCCGATGCCCCGTCGGCATCGTCAGCACCTTCCGTGCCGTCGGGGTCTCCGGCGGTTTCGGCTGCCGCTGCTTCCTGAGCGCGCAGCCAGGCGCGGATCTCGGCGCGCAGGGCGGCTTCCAGCACCGCGTCCCAGACCAGGGATAGGTCCCGGCAGACCTGCTCGACCGGCATGAAGCCCAGCAGGTCCGCGGCGGCGATACGGGCGAGCTCCACCCGGCGCAGAGAACGCGCCACGGCCACCGCCTTGTCCGGGTCGGCGTGCCGCTTGGTGGAGTTGACCAGGGCTTTGAAGGCCTGCTCCGGCTGGGCGTCCATGAGCTTCGGCCCGGCGGCGCCATCGGAGAGCAGCTTGACGGTATCCGGCGCGGCGATGATGAGGTCCGCGGTGTACGGCGAGGTCCCTAGGATCTTCATCAACCGCTGGCCGACGATGCCCTCGTCCCGCAGCATCCGCAAAAACCAGGTGCGGTCAAAGGCTGCCTCCGACAGCTTGCGGTAGTTGAGCAGCCCCATGTCCGGATCAGCGGTGGAAGACAGCCACTCCATCAGCGTAGGCAGCAAGATCGCCTGGATCTTGGCTTTGCGAGAGCTGCCCGCCGCCAGCGAGGTCAGGTGTTCGAAGGCGCGGTCCGGGTAGTTATAGCCCAGGGCGGCCAGCTGCAGCTTCGCGGCCTCGGGCGAGAGCTTGAGCTCCGCGGAACTCATGGAGACCACCGAGTGCAGCAGCGGGCGGTAGAACAGGCGCGAGTGCAGCTGCGAAATCCGGTGGCGGATAGTCCGCAGCGTCGTCGCCATCATCTGGGCGGCGGAGCGCTGGCCCGTGGGCGTGAAACCGGAGATCTTGGCCAGCCACTTCCACGCGTCCGCGTCATCGTTGGGCGGCATGGTGTGGGTGCGGCGGAACCGCTCCAGCTGCAGGCGGTGTTCGAGAAGCCGCAGGAACTCATAGGCCTCGATGAGCTGGTTGCCGTCCTCGCGGCCCACGTACCCGGCGCTGACCAGGGCGGCCAGGGCATCGACGGTAGACAGCACGCGCAGGCTCTCGTCGGAGCGGCCGTGGACCAGCTGCAGCAGCTGGATGGCAAACTCCACGTCCCGCAGACCGCCCGAGCCCAGCTTCAGCTCCCGGGCGCGCAGGTCCTCAGGCACGTTGTCCAGCACCCGGCGGCGCATGGCCTGCACGTCTTCCACGAAGGACTCGCGCTGGGAGGCCGACCAAACCAACGGCCCGATGCGCTCCAGGTAGTCCTGGCCCAGCGGCAGGTAGCCGGTCTGCGGGCGGGCCTTGAGCAGCGCCTGGAACTCCCAGGTGTGCGCCCAGCGCTGGTAGTACTTCACGTGCGAGTCCAGCGTGCGTACCAAGGCCCCGGACTTGCCCTCCGGACGGAGGTTCGCATCCACCTCGAAGAAGCACTTGGTGCCAATCTGGATGAACTTCGAAGCCACCCGGGTGGCCTTGCTCAACCTGGCATCACCCTCCTCGCTCAAGGGCTCGGCCACGAAGATGACGTCGACGTCGGAAATGTAATTAAGCTCCCCGGCCCCGCACTTGCCCATCGCGATGACGGCCAGCTGGCTATCCAGCGGTTCTTCGCCGTAGACGGTTGCCGTGGCCACCGCCAGCGCCGCGGTCAGCCCCGCGTCTGCCAGCGCCGTGGTCAGCCGGGTGACTGTTGAGTATTCGATGCGCGGCTGCGGGCGGGACTGCCCCTTGCGCGAATAAAACGTGCCCGCCAGGTCGTGACTGGCCACGCGCATCATCAGCGTCCGGTAGGTCGACTTCAGCGCCCGCGTGGCGTCTTGACCCGTCGTGCCGGCAACGTAGCTGCCCGGGGTGGTTAGCTGCGCGCTCGCCGTGTCCGGCCGGTCGAGTTCGGCCGCGAACTGCGCGGGGCGGGCATCGACCGCGCCCAAAAGCTGCGCGAGCATCTCCTCCGGCTCCGGCAAGGGCTCGGCCAGCTGGCGCCAGAGCTCCGGCTCGGCGGCCAGGTGATCCCCCAGCGCCGTCGATGCCCCCAGAAGCGCCAGCAGGCGCACCCGCAGCGCCTCGTTCGCGCGCATCTGCTGGTCCAGCTCGCGGCCGGAATCATCCAGACCCTGATAAAGGCGCATCACCGTATTCAGCGCCAGATCCGGGTCCCCGGCGGCGGCCAGGCACCAGAGCAGCTCGGTGGATTCGGCGTTGTTCCAGCCCAACCACTCCAGGTCGGCAGCCGCGTTCGCCCGCGTCAGCCCCAGGGTGGCCGGGGAAGGTACCGTCGCGCGCACAGTCAATTGCCCCTTTCGTTTGGGTATTAAAGGCTTAGTAGTTCAGGTTGTGGCGCAGCTCGAAGGAGGTGATCTGGCGCTGGTAGGCGTGCCACTCATCCCACTTCGAGCGCAGGAAGAACTCGAAGACGTGCTCGCCCATGACCTCGGCCATGAAATCGGACTTTTCCAGGTGGCGCAGCGCCTGGTCCAGCGACATGGGCAGGTCCTTGTAGCCCATCGCCCGGCGCTCCCGACGTGTCAGCTGGTGCACGTCGTCCTCGGCTGGGTCGCCTAGCTCGTAGCCTTCCCGGATGCCCTTGAGCCCGGCGGCCAGCAGGACGGCGTAGCCCAGGTAAGGGTTCATCGCGGAATCCACTGAGCGGATCTCCACCCGGCGCGACTCCTCCTTGGTCAGTCGGTAGGTCGGCACGCGGACCAGCGCGGAGCGGTTGGACACGCCCCAGGTCGCCGAGCCCGGGGCCTCCGAGCCGAACATCAGGCGCTTATACGAGTTGACCCACTGGTTCGTCACCGCGGACATCTCATTGGCGTGCTCCAGGATGCCGGCGATGAACTGCTTGGCCGTCGTCGACAGCGAAAACTCATCGTCCGGGTCGTGGAAGGCGTTGGACTCGCCCTCGAACAGGGACAGGTGGGTGTGCATGCCGGAGCCGGAGTATTCCTCGAAGGGCTTGGGCATGAACGTGCCGCGCACGCCCAGGTCGGCGGCGACCTTCTTGATGACGTAGCGGAAGGTCATGATGGAATCCGCCATGGTGATAACGTCTGCGTGCCGCAGGTCGATCTCCTGCTGGCCTGGCGCGGTCTCGTGGTGGCTGAACTCCGTGGCGATGCCGAGTTCCTCCAGGTACAACATGGCCTGGCGGCGGAAGCGCGGGGCGGCGTCCTGGGTGGCCTGATCGAAATAGCCGCCGTTATCGGTCGGCAGCAGGTCTTCTTCCTCGGGACGCTGCTGCAGTAGGTAGAACTCGATTTCCGGCGAGGCCATGCAGGTAAAGCCCTCGTTGGCCGCCGCGGTGACCTGCCGGCGAAGGATGTGGCGCGGGTCCACCATCGACGGCTGCCCGTCGGGCTGGGCGATGTCGCAGAACATCCGCGCGGACTGCAGCTCCGGCTCGTCGCGGTCGAAGGGCATGATCTGGAACGTGGACGGATCCGGCAGCGCGATTGTGTCGGATTCCGAGATGCGCGAGAAACCTTCCACGGAGGATCCGTCAAAGCCCACGCCTTCCTCGAAGGCGGATTCCAGCTCGGAGGGGCTCATCACCACGGACTTGAGCGCGCCCAGGATATCGGTGAACCACAGGCGGATAAACCGGATATCTCGCTCTTCGACGGTACGCAGCACGAATTCATGTTGGCTGTTCATGGAATCCACCTTAGTAGGCCGGCCGGGCCGTAGTGGGCTTTGTCGCGGACCAGTCCGGTGGGCCATTGCAGGGTGGTCACATCGCCCGACCACCACCAATAAGCGGGGGTAGCAAGCAGGGGAAGCTGCCACCGCTGCCCCACGCCCGGCGTGGTCGGATAAGGCCACTACAGCACCTAGCGCACTCACTAACGTTTAGACGAAAGGACCCTTTAGCCCCATGCGTTTTAGCTACCACCGCCGCCTTGAGCAACTAGCCGATTTCCTCATCCTCGTCGCCCGCGCCGGCTGGCGACCGGACGACCTCATCCACATCTGTGGGCCCTATACCCACCAGATGGTCTTTTATGCCGCCGCCCGCATCCCGGCGCACGTGACCAGCCCGGCGCTACGGCACGCCTGGTTGACCATCGGGCCGCCGACCGATCCCACCGTCCCGGACGAGGTGATCGACCAGCTCTTTGAGGATTTCAAGTCCCTGCCTAGCCTGCCGGACTGGGAGCTTTTGGATCCTTCCCAGGCAGCCGAGGCCGCCATGACGTCGGCGCAGCGCAAGGCCGCCGGCAAGGTGGAGGCCCTGCTGCGCAAGGCCGAGTCCACTGAGTTTATGGATGAGGCCGAAACACTGATCGCCAAGGCGCAGCAGCTGCGCCAGGAATACCGCCTGGCGGAGGCCTCCGCCGGCGGCGAGTCGGCGACGAGCTGTATTGCCCACCGCGTGCACCTGCATGCGCCCTGGGTGGCTTATCAGGCCGTCTTGCTCAGCGCTGTCGCCGCGGCGAACTCGGTGACCGCCCTGCTGGTGGACAAGCGCGGCCTGGCCGTGCTGGTGGGCGCTGCCGACGACTGCGCGCACACCGCAGACTTGTTTGCCAACCTCAACCGCCAGTGCGACTGGCACATGCGCAACGGCGCGGACGCGGAAATGGCCAAGCACTTCAGCCAGACCGCCTCCTACCGCCGCAGCTTCCGCCTGTCCTATGCCGCCCGCATCTCCGAGCTCCTCGAGGAGGCCAACCGCGCCGGTGCGGCCAGCGCCGACGGGGACGCGGAGGGCGACGACCTCCTGCCCGTCCTGGCCGAGCGCATGGCCGCCGCCCAGGAGGCCCTGCAGCAGGTCTACCCGCACACCAGCCAGTCGAGCCTGTCGATGAACAACCCGCTGGGCGCCGGCGCCGGGGCCAGCGCCGCGGAGCGCTCCCACCTGAGCGGCGACTCCTCCGGACTCGCGCCCCACCAGCGCGCGCTGAGCGCCTAGCCCCTGTTGTGGGGCCTTAGGCGGGCTCGGTGATTGTCTACGTTGCCCGGATTCCGCGCCGGCGGGTTATGGCCCCGGCACGCATAAATATTCAGCCGGGTATGATCACCGCTAAGAGGCACAGCAGTCTTTACAAGGAAAGGGCACCCATGGCAACCAGCAGTTTCCTCGAGATCGAGGCGAAGTTCGCAGTCGCGGAATCCACCCCCACCCCGGATCTGACGCGCCTGGCCCACGTCGCCGGGTATGGGGAATCCACCGAACAGTCCCTATCCGCCATCTACTACGACACCGAGGACCTGCGGCTGACCCGCAACAAAATCACCCTGCGGCGCCGCACCGGCGGCAAGGACGACGGCTGGCACATCAAGCTGCCCGGCTCGACCGGTCGCACCGAGGTCCGCGCCGAGCTCGGCGAGCCCGTCGACGGCGAATACCGCGTCCCGGCGGAGCTGCTTAGCCATGTCCGCGCCATCGTGCGCAACCACCCGGTCTCCCCCATCGCCCAGGTTGATAACAACCGCACGGAGACCCTGCTGCTGGGCGACGACGGCCGCCCGGTCGCCGAGTTCTGCGACGACCACGTCACCGCTTGGAGCTTCCTGCCCGGCGGCCAGCAGTCCACCTGGCGCGAGTGGGAGCTGGAGCTGGCCGCAGAAACCGCCGGCACCGACCACGGCAGCGAGATCATCCGATCTGCTACCTCCCTGCTCATCGGCGCCGGGGCCCGGGTGTCCGCCTCCCCGTCGAAGCTGTCGTCTGCCCTCGGCCGCTCCAAGGACCAGGCCCCGCTTCCCCCGGCCCTGCGTACCCCGGACGTGGAGGAGGACTCCCCGGCGGCAGCCGTCGTCGAGGCCCTGCAGGCCAACCGCGACAAGCTGGTCGAATACGACCCGAAAGTCCGCGCCGACGAGTGGGATTCCGTCCACCAGATGCGCGTGGCCACCCGCGAGCTGCGCAGCCACCTGCAGACCTTCCACGGGATCGTGGCTGGCCCGGAGATCGAAAAGATCGAGGCCAACCTCAAGGAGCTGGCCGCCATGCTGGGCGTTGCCCGCGACGCCGAAGTCGTCGAGGAACGCTGGCAGTCCCTGCTGGAGGAGGAAGACTCCGACACCCTGGACGACAACACCCGTCGGCACATCGCCCACGACATGGGCACCGCCTACCGCCGCGCCCACCGGCGCGTCATCGGCGCGCTCAACTCCGACCGCTACCTCGAGCTGCTCGACTCCCTCGACCAGCTGCTGGTCCACCCGCCCGTCGTGGAGGCCGAGCCGGCCGAAACCGAGCCGGAGGCAGAAACCGCGCCGGAGACCACGAAGGAAGCGGCCGCCGGCACCACCGCCCCGGCCGAGGCGGAGTCCGACAAGCCGGAGCAGACCGAGCAGACCAAGCAGGCCGAGCAGACCGAGCCCGAGGACATGGAAACCGTCATGGCGCGGCACCTGGCCAAGGCCTACCGCAAGCTGGTCAAGCGACACGAAAAGGCGGTTATCAACTGGGATAATGACGAGCTCAGCTTGCACGAGCGCGAAGACTACTTCCATGACATGCGCAAGGCCGCCAAGAAGCTGCGCTACGCCGCTGAGGCAGCAGGCTCGGCGACCAAGCTCAAGACCAAGCGCCTCTACAAGGCCTGCAAGCAGATGCAGTCGGTGCTGGGCGACTTCCAGGACTCGGTGACCTCCCGCGACAAGCTGCTAGAGCTCGCACAAGCAGCCCGCAGCCGGGGTGAGGACACCTTCGGCTACGGGCTGCTGTACCAGCGCGAACGCCAGATTGGCCTGGAGGCGCTGGAGGACTACTCCGAGTCCTTCGATCAGATTAAGGCGGCGTTCAAGCCGCTGAAGAAGAAGCTGAAGTAGGCTACTTATCCCACTGGGCGGGCTTGCCCCAGTCGTCTTCTGCTTCCTCGGCTTCATCGGCCGCGGCGTTGCGCTCCGCCGCGGTCTTGAGCGCGTTGCGGGCCTCTTCCTCGGACGAGTACGGCCCCATCCGGTTGTCCCAGGAATCCTGCGGGCCCTGGGTAACCTCACCGGTGGACGGGTTGAAATACCATTGCGAATCCTGCTCGGCCATGGACTAATCCTCCTTGGTTGACGGGGTTTATTAAGCGATTTAGCGCGGGTTATCGCCCGCGGGATCCCACAGTACTCATCGGGAGTTGTCCGCGCCGCTAGAATGTTTCTGTTAGGACTTCTCGCCTGCCCGCGCCTCATCCACGCTCTATCTACGTCATCGACGTCGCTGGCGCCGGGCCGGCGAGTGCGACCGCTAATGAAGGAGTATCCCCCGCAATGCCATTTTGGCCCGCCCCGACCGACCACGTCGTCGACAAAGCCCGCGCTGCCCACCACCAACGCGTGGGTATGGAAGCCGCCCACGTGGCCAGTGCGCCGGCGACCTGGTTGCTCATCGGTGAGCACGTTGACCACTACGGGGGCATCGTTGCCGCAGGGCTTTCCGATCTGCGCGCCGCGGCGGCGGTTAGCCCGCGCGAGGATTCGACCATCACCGTGAGCTACCGCGTCGATGGCCCCGGCGAGCCCCAGGTGCGCGAAGAATCGACGACGCTCGACACCCTGTCACAGCTGGCCGCGGCGCAGCAGCCCGGCGTCGACGAGGCCGGCCAGCCGGTCCCGCCGCCGTTCCCGACGGGTGGGCTGGCCGAGCGCTTCGGCGGCGTGGTCAGCACGATGGTCTCCCGGCAGTTGCTCTCCCGCGAGACCACCGGCGTGGACATCACCGTGGTCACCGACATCCCGTCCTACTCCGGCCTGGGTGGGCTGGCAGCCGCCGATGTCGCCGTGGCCCTGTCCATGCTGGGCGGCAACGAGGCTCCCCACGATGCCCCGCTTCGCGCCCGCCTGGCCGAGGTCTGCTCCCAGGCCGTCGATTCCTTCGCGGCCCTGCCGGCACTGCGCGCCCGCCACACCGCGGCCCTGCGCGGCAACGGCCGGCAGATTTCCATCATCGACTACGCCGACGGTTCCGTCACCCAGGCCCCGCACCCGCTGGGCGACAAGCTGCACGCCTTCGTGGTCGCGGTCCCGGACTCCACCCCGGACCCGCAGATCGGGGTGGATCTGCGCATCCGCCAGCGCTTCGTCGACAACGCCTGCCACGCTTTCGGCGCGGAGAGCCTGCGCCTGCTACCGGACGCGTCCTCGCGCGTTCTGGACTGGTTGGATGCGGTCCACGAGGTGCACCCAGAACAGGACCACCCCGAGCACGCCGATGCCGCCAGCTGGCTCGGTTTCTACACCGGCGAGACCGACCGCGCCCTGGGCATCGCGCGCTCGCTGCGCTCCCGCCGCGGCGCGGACTTGCTGCCGCTTCTCCACCAGTCGCAGTCGGCGCTGGGCAGCATCTATCACCTGCCGGTGGCCGCCGAGGTCGCCGAGCTGGTCACGGCCCGCGGCGCGGTGGCCGCACGGGCGGCCGCGGCCGGCGTGGCTAACTCGGTCATCGCCTACGTGCCCGCCGAACGCGCGCAGAATTTCTCTCAGGATCTCGCCGACGACGGCCTGCTCGTCGTCCCGGTCAACCCCGGCGAGCCCGCCGCCTAATCGACCGGTCCTAGTCGGCCGGTTCTAGTCAGCCGGCCAGGCGAATTTCACCGCGCGCTCTTCCGGCTCCGCGGTGACCAGGGAAACCGAGGTCTCGCTGCCCGGCTCGGGCGCGCCCACGCACTGCCCGATGACCGGCGGCTCGTTGACCAAAAGGCGGGCGGTCTCGCGCTCGGCGTTGCTGGAGAGCACCACCGCCGAGAAATTCGTGCCCGCCCACGGCTCCAGGACCGTGGCCTCGGTCAGCTGCAGGCAGGCCTTGTCCACCTGGGAGGCCAACTGGGAGCTCCGCCGCATCGATGCCACCGCCTCCTCGCCGTCCGCCTGCACCCACTCGGGGACGTCGGTGCCGGCGCAGATTGCCAGGCAGACCTCCAACCCGAACCGGTCGATGAGCCGGCGCAGCGGCGCGGTCACGTGCGCGTAATAGCCGCCGATGCCCGCGTGGATCTGCCCCTCGTCGCGCCCCAGCAGGGCGTAGTCCGCCCCGCGCAGTAGCCGCAGGGCTTCGCGCATGACCGCCATCCCCCGAGGTGAGCTGGCATCCACCCCGCGCAGGAACTCGGAGATGCTAAGCTCGCCCAACTCGAAGCCCAGGGCGCGGGCCTCGGCGCGGAACTCCTCCTCGGCCTCGGGGCTAGCACCTGGCAGGGTGCGCAGGAAACCCACGCCGTGGCTGTGCATGAGCTGGCCCGCGCACATGCCGGCCATCAGGGAAATCTCGGAGTTATAGTCCATGACCTCGTGGCGCGGCTCGATCTCTAGCTCGAAGCGCCCGTCGGCGTCTTCGACGACCCGCTGCGACGGGATGCGCAGCGAAATCGCCTCGCGCCGCAGCGCGGAGGCCTGCCGCAGCTGGCCTACCTCCGGCAGCAGGCGGATGGCCGAGTTCATCCGCCCGTGCACTAAGTCCTCGTGGACGCCGTCGTAGTCCAGCCGCGCCCGGGAGCGTACGAGGGCGCGCTCGACGAAGAAGTCAGTCACCTCCCCGTCCGTGTCCAGGTCGAAGCTAAAGAGCACGGCCGGCCGGTCCACGCCCTCCAGCAAAGACGCGCGGTCCTCGGACAGCACGGGCGGGTGCAGGCGGGCCGGCGAATCCGGCAGGTAGATGGTCTGGCCGCGGGCCATGGCCTCCGCGTGCACGGTCGCCGGCGCCTCTTCGCCGGTCCCGCCCAGCCAGGCGCCCACGTCGGCGATGGCGTAGTAGACGCGGTAGCCGCCCGCGGTCCCGCTGGTGATGTAGACGGCCTGGTCCAAGTCCCTGGAGCCCGGCGGGTCGATGGTGACCAACGGTAGGTCGCGGGCATCCCGGCGGCTGGCGGCAAATTGATCGACCGCCGCGCGGGCCTGGTCGGTGACGTGTTCGTCGAAGTCGCGGGAGACCTGGAATTCCGCGGCGACGTTATCAAAGTCCAGCGGCGCAGCATACAGCTTCATACCGGCTCATTGTTCCACAGGCGCCCCACTCCCGCGCGCCAGTGTGAGCAACGGAAAATGAAAAGGTGTGGGGCGAATGAGCCGGCCTGTGAGCCGGATTCTGTCCGCGCGGGGCGGTTGCCCGTCCCCGGCGTGGTAAACATCCATCTGGGTCGACCATTGCTGGCCGCCTCAAGCAGCTACCTTCAGGCTCGGGCGAGCAGCCCTCAAACACCTGATCGGGCCTGCCCAAAAGGCAGGCCGTGATGCCTTGCTCCCGGTGGGGTTTACCCAGCCACCCCAGTCACCTGGGGTGCTGGTGCGCTCTTAACGCACCGTTTCACCCTTACCTGGATTGCTCCAGGCGGTCTACTTTCTGTTGCACTTGCCCGCGGGTTGCCCCGGGTTGCTGTTAGCAACCACCGTGCTCTGTGGAGTCCGGACTTTCCTCGGTGCCTGCCTGCCCCAACGCGTGGGGCGGTTCATTTGCCGCGTTTACCCGGCCGACTCATTCGCGCGCTTTAGTCTAGTCCGCGCGCGGGCCGGCGTGAAAATTAGCTCTGGCCCGCATCCAGCCCAGACAGGTGGCCGGCGTCGTTGACGCAGCGCACCAGCGTGCCGTCGTCCCAGAACTCCACCTCGGACAGCGAGGCAAGATCCAAAAAGAAGCGATCGAACAGGCTGGGCCCGCCGCCCAGGCCCTGCGCGACAAGCGACTTGATCGGGTTGACGTGGCTCACCAGCACGATGGTCTTGCCCGCATAGCGCTTGACTAGCTTCTCCCGCGCCTGACGCACCCGGCGGTGCAGCTGCTGCAGGGATTCCCCGCCCGGTGTGGACACCGCGGTGTCTTCCAGCCATGTTGCGTGCAGTTGCGGGTCGCGCTCGTGGGCCTGGTTAAAGGTCAGTTTCTCCCAGCCGCCGAAGTCGAGCTCGATGAGCCCGTCGTCGGTGCCCACGTCCAGGCCTAGGACCTCGCCGACGGCCCGGGCGGTTTCCTGGCACCGGCCCAGCGGGGAGGCCACCACCGCCGCGATCTGGCCGTCCTCGCCCGTGCCGAAGCGGCTGGCCAGGGCCTGCGCGGCGGCTAGGGCCTGGCGGCGGCCGAGCTCGGTCAGCGGCGGGTTGGAGTGTCCGGAGTACTGGCGCTGTGCCGACATCTTGGTTTGCCCGTGGCGCAGCAGCACCAGCCGCGTGGCTTCCCCGCGCTCGCCCAGCCAGTCGCTGGGCGCCGGCCCGCCGTGCTCGGTCGTGCCCGCGGCGTCGTCGTCCGTACCCGCATCGCCCTCGATGCCGCCTTCGATGCCGCCGATGATGCCGACCGCGTGGCCGGCGGCCGCCGCGTCCATGGCGTCGTTGGACAGGGCGTCGGCGACCTTGTTCTTGGCGCGCGGCACCCAGGCCAGCTGGAAGTCATCCAGACCGGCTACCAGCTTGTGCGCCTGCATGGCCAGCTTCTGCATGTCGGGGTGCTTGATCTTCCAACGCCCGTTCATCTGCTCGACGACGAGCTTGGAGTCCATGTAGAACTCGACCTCGGTGGCGCCGAGCTCGCGGGCGGCCTCCAGCCCACGCAGCAGGCCGTTGTACTCGGCGACGTTATTGGTCGACTGCGTGCCGACCACGTAGGCGATGGTGCGCAGCACCTCGCGGCCGTCGGCGGCGTAGACCACCGTGCCGGAACCGGCCACCCCGGGGTTGCCGCGGGATCCGCCGTCGGCGTAGATGATTACCTTCATGGCACCGGCCGCCTAGGACTGTCGGATGAGGTAGGTGCCGCACTCGGGGCACTGCGGGACTTCGTCGTCCGGCGCGTTGCGCACCGCGGACTGGTCCGCCGGCGGGAGCACGATGAAGCAGCCGCCGCAGGACTTCTGCGCCTTGAACTCGGCGGCGCCGACGTTGTTTTCGGCGCGCTGGTCGTCGAAAATCCGCAGCGCCTCGCCCGGCAGCTGACCGCGCAGCTGCTCGATTTCCACGCGCGGGGCCGGCTGGTTGGCGGTCGCGGCCTGGGCGGCCTCCGCGGCACGGCGGGCCACGTCGAGCTTGCGGGCGGCCTCGTCGCGCTGCGCGCCCTGGGAATCGCGGTTGTTGCGCAGGGCGTGGATCTCGTTGTGGGCTTCCTGCAGTTCGCTCATCAGGTCAGCAATGCGCGACTTCGCCGCGTAGCGGTCGTGCTCCAAGTCGCGGCGTTTGTCCGGATCCAGCTCGGCGGACAGCTGCTTGCGGTCGTCGCGCTCGCGGGCGCGCAGCTTGCGCTCGTCGGCCTGGATGCGCAGGATCTCGTTTTCCATATCGTCCACGGCCATTTGGGCGGATCCCGCGGAATCCACCAGGCGGGCGTACTCGCGTTCGGCGCTAGCCAGCTCCTCCTGCTCCGGGCTCTGGCGATCCTCGGCGCCGAAGTCGACAGCGCGCTGCAGATTGGCCAGCTTCAGCAGCACGGCCTGGCTTTCAGGTTGCAGCTTCATGTCCTTTATTCTCCTTCCGAATGTAGCGACACGGTCCACGGATCGGTGCGAATCTCTAGGACTTCGCAGTCTAGCCCGGTCTTGCCGGCGACCACGTCGCGGGCCTGGTAAGTCCAGGGGAACTCGCTGGCCCAGTGCGCGGTGTCGATGACCGCGGGGCCGCCGGCGCGCAGGTGCTCGTCGACGGGGTGGTGCCGCAGATCCGAGGTCACATAAACGTCGACGCCTAGTTTAGCCGCCTGGTCCAGGAAGCTATCGCCGGCACCGGAACTAACAGCCACGGTCTGGACGAGCTGGTCCGGATCCCCGGCCGCGCGCACGCCCCAGACGGTCTCCGGCAGGGCGTTAGCCACCTGCTGGGTAAATTCCCGCAGCGTCATCGGCTCCGGCAGGCGGCCCACCCGCCCCAGGCCGCAGGCCTCGTCCAGGTCCACGGGGTTGGCGGTCTCGACGACATCGAAGGCGGGGACCTCGTAGGGGTGGGCATCGATAAGTGCGGCCTGGATGGCGCTGCGCCGGGACGACGGCGCGACGAATTCCACGCGGGTCTCGGCCCCGCGGTGAAGGGTGCCGACCTCGCCTTCGGTGGGGTTGGCCCCCGGCAGAGGCTCGAACTGGCCGGTGCCGGCGATGTCGAAGGAGCAGGCGCGGTAGTTGCCGATCTGGCCGGCCCCGGCGGCAAAGAGGGCCTCCTTGAGGCGGTCGGCAGCGTCGGCCGGTACGTGCACTCCCCACTTGTCCATGACGTCCGGGTCCTTGACCACGATGGGGCGGCCCGGGGTGATGCCGACCAGCTCGGCCAGCTTGTCGTTGACGCCGGGGCGGGCGGAGTCGGCGTTGGTGTGGGCGGCATACAGGGCCACGCCCCCGCTGAGCAGGGTGTGGACGACCTTGCCCTTCGGCGTGTTCGCGGCCACCGAGGTCACCCCGCGCAGCAGCAGCGGGTGGTGGACGACGAGCAGCTGCGCGCCGGCATCGACAGCCGCCTGGGCGACCTCGAGGGTGCAATCCAGGGCGAAGGCCACCTTGGTGACCGGGGCGTCTGGGTCGCCGCAGACCAGGCCGACGGCGTCCCATTGTTCCGCCAGCGCCGGCGGGTAGGCCGAATCCAGGTGGTGGCAGACTTCTCCCACGGTGGCCGTAGTGGTCATACTTTTTATGCTCCTTTAGCGTTGGCAGGTCCTAACGGTATATCCTAACTGCGTTCTACGGTTGTGTAAGCAGCCCCCACTAATCGAGCTAAAGGTGAGAATTCCCCGCTGATGGTTGTTTCTGAGACTGATCCCCGCCTCCACATCGTCTTCGTCTGCACGGGCAATATCTGCCGCTCCCCCATGGCCGAGGTCATCATCCACGACTCCGTGGAGTCCGCCGGGCTTGACGATGCCGCCCGAATCACCTCCTGCGGCCTCGGCGGCTGGCACGTCGGCCAGGGCGCCGACAAGCGCGCCATCGCCGAACTGCGCCGCGGCGGCTACGACGGCAGCTCCCACCGCGCCAGCCAGCTGGCCGCCGAGGACCTGGACGCCGACCTCATCGTCGCCCTGGACACCGGTCACCGGGAGACCCTGCGTCAGCAGGCGCCGGACCCGGACAAGGTCGTCCTGCTGCGCGACTTCGACCCGGATTCCGCCCCGGATTCCTCCGTGGCTGATCCTTTCTACGGCGACGAGGAGGATTTCGCCCGCACCCGCCAGGCCATCGAGGCCGCCGCCGACGGGCTGATGGCTTGGATTCGCGACCATGCCCGTGACTAGACTGGGTATTTGTGGGTACTCGGACTAAGCAGACTGCGCCGGACAGCGAGCCGGTGCGCGCGCGGCAGCAGACGTCGTGGTGGAAGACTTTCCTCAGGCCCAGCTGGGTTTTCCTGCTGCTGTTCGTGATCGTGTTTTCCTACCTGGCCTTCACGGTGTTAGCACCCTGGCAGCTGGGGAAGGACGACGACATCGTCGAGCGCAATGAGCACATCACCGCAGCCTACGAGAAGGACCCTGTCCCCGCCGACGAGATCCTGGGCGACAGCGGCGCCATCGAAGGCGGCGAGGAGTGGTCGCGGGTTATCCTGCGCGGGCAGTACCTGCCGGACGACGAGGTGCTGGTGCGCCTGCGGCCGGTAGCCTCCGGACCGTCCTACCAGTCCCTGGTCCCCTTCCGCACCGACGGCGGCCAGACCATCCTGGTCAACCGCGGCTGGGTGCCGGCCGGCGAGGCCAACGCCGTGCCCGAGATCGCCCCCGCCCCCAGCGGGCCGCAGAAGATCATCGGCATGGTCCGCCGGCACGAGGCCGAGCACTCCTCCGCCCCGGTCGAGCGCGACGGCTACCCCCAGGTCTATTCCATCAACCCGCCCCAGGTAGGCGAGCTTATCGATGCCGACCTTGGCCTCGACTACGTCCAGCTCACCGAGGATCAGCCGGGCGTGCTCAACCCCATCCCGATCCCGCAGATGGACCGCGGCAACCACCTGTCCTACGGCTTCCAGTGGATAGCCTTCGGCATCATGGCCCCGCTGGGCCTGGGCTATTTTGTCTGGGCCGAAATCCGCGAGCGGCGCCGCGTCCGCGACGAAGAAGCCGAGATGGCCCAGCTGGACGCCGCCGACGCGCAAGGTGGCCCGGCCGGTGACCCGGCCGCAGCCGCTGGTTCGACCGCAGCCGCCGAGGCGGAGACCGCGGACGCCAAGGCCGAGGCCGCCGCCGACGCCCACGAGCGCCGCATGCGCGCCCGCTACGGCGGCTCCAAGCCGGACTTCTACTCGAAGTTCGCCAAGCGAAATAAGGAGAGGTTCTAGCGCGCAACGCACGCAAACCTAAACCTCCGCGCGCTCGAAGAGCACCGGGCGTAGCCAGCGCGCGACGAAAACGAGCGCCACGAGGACGGGAACCTCGACCAGCGGCCCGATGGTCCCGGCGAGCGCTTCGCCCGAGGCCGCCCCGAAAGTGCCAATCGCCACGGCGATAGCCAGCTCGAAATTGTTACCCGCCGCAGTAAACGCGACCGATGCCGACTGCTCGTAGCCCATGCCCACGGCCTTGGCCAGCGCCAGTGCCACGGCGAACATCAGCAGGAAGTAGGCAACGAGAGGCAGCGCCACCCGAGCGACCGCCCACGGGTTGTCCACCACCCGCTGGCCCTGGAGGGTAAACAGCAAAACGATGGTATATAGCAGGCCGATGAGAGCCAGCGGAGAAATCTTGGGGAGGAACTTCTCTTCGTACCACGAGCGCCCCTTCGCCCGTTCCCCCACTATCCGGGTGACGACGCCGGCCACCAGCGGGATGCCCAGAAAGACGAGCACGGATCGCACGATGGCACTCAACGAAAACTCCGCGCTGACTGTCTGCCAGCCCAGCCAGCCGGGTAGGACCTCGAGGTAAAACCAGCCGAGGACCCCGAACATCGCGATCTGAAACAGGGAGTTGCCCGCGACGAGGACTGCGGTGGCATCGCGATCCGCGCAGGACAGGTCCGACCAGACCAGAACCATCGCAATACACCGGGCCAAGCCCACGATGATCACACCGGTACGCAGCGCCGGTTCATCGGCCAGGAAAATCCACGCCAGTGCGAACATCAGGGCGGGGCCCACCAACCAATTGAGCACGATGGACAGCCCCATCAGGCGGGCGTCGGCGGCGATCCGCTTGGCCTTGTCGTAGCGCACCTTCGCCAGAGGCGGGTACATCATCACCAGCAGTCCGATGGCGATGGGCAGCGAGACCCCGCCGATCTCCCAGGACTCCAGTGCGCGACTGAGCCCGGGCACCCAGTGGCTTAGAGCGACGCCGAGGAGCATCGCGGCCAGGATCCAGACAGGCAAATATCGGTCGAGGAAGGACATCCGTGGGGCAGAGGGCATGCGTACCAGCTTTCCGAGTCTTTAAATATCGACGTTTATCGATATTAAGCTATCGCGCCGCCCCACCGCGGTCAATAGCACCGGAGCGCTATCCTTAGCACCATGTCCTGTCACACGCCCCCGCACCCCCAGCCCGAGTGTTGCGCGCTTGGCAGCGGGCCGCTCAGCGATGCCGAGGCTAACCGCTACGCCACCACCTTCAAAGTCTTGGGTGATCCCGCCCGGCTGACAATCCTATCTCACCTAGCCGCCGCCGGCTGCCCACCCACGGACGTCACCGCCCTCACCGAGATGCTGGGGATGTCGCAGTCAACCGTGTCCTATCATCTTAAAAAGCTCTGCGACGCCGGCCTCCTCCACCGCCGCCGCCACGGCCGCCGCGTCGTCCACGAGGTCGTCCCGGACGCCTTCGCCGACCTGCGCGGCGTACTCCAGATCGGCTAGGAACGACGAGCCCCACCCCTCGCCAGGTGCCATCCAAGGGTGTTGAGCTGCAAAAGGCCCTCCCGGGTTCGGGAGGGCCTTGGTTCTGTGCGGCCTACAGGGCTCGAACCTGTGACCTATTGGGTGTAAACCAATTGCTCTTCCAGCTGAGCTAAAGCCGCAATACGCGAAAAGCGCTTTACAAAGACTAGCCCGACGCCGCGAGCTAGTGCAAATTCACCCCGCCAGCTGGCGGTGGGGTCTTATTTCTTGGTGTAGCCGCGGCCGACCAGGCAGCTGCCCTGCCAGTCGCCGAGGCGCTCCGCCTTGGTTTGGACTAGGCCGGCCTGCTGGGCGGACTCGGAGATTTCACCCGGGGCGACGGTGCCCGGCTTGCCCGCACCCGGGGTCAGCAGCCAGATGACCCCGCCCTCGCCCAGCGGGCGCAGGGAGTCGACCAGCCCGTCAACCAGGTCGCCGTCCCCGTCGCGCCACCACAGCACGACGGCGTCACACAGTTCGTCATTTTCTTCTTCGAGGAAATCTTCCCCGATAACGTCTTCGACGGATTCGGAGATTGCCGGATCGCAATCCTCGTCCCATCCAAGCTCTAGGGCAACCATGCCTTTGTCGATGCCCAACACCTTCGCGTAGTCAGCATGGTCGTTGGTTACGCCCGCAGCGTCCGCCACTGAAATTGTCCTCCTGTGTGTTTAGGGTCCTGGCGCTTCACCAGGCTGTGTCAGGTAGCACTCTACCGCTTAATACTGCAGTTTTCTCACTGTCGCCCTAATTGTGCCCTAGTTGCGGTTTCCACCTCTTCCCAGCCCGCGACTTAACAGGCTTCACAGATTGACCATTCCCACTGCACAACGGCACAAATAAAAGCGTAGGTACGATTTGCAACAGCCCGGCCCGCGCGCGCGTAGATAAAGCGCGTATTCTGGACGGCAAAGTGCTTAACTTACTTCAGGAGGCTTTTAATGGCTGAAAAGGACGCCCTGCAGGGGGACTCCAACTTCCCGCTGATTCGCGACGGCGTCGCGTCTTACCTGCACGATAAGGACCCGGAAGAAACCCGCGAGTGGATGCAGTCCCTCGACGGCCTGCTGGACTCTTCCGATCCGGAACGCGCCCGCTACCTCATGCTCCGCCTGTTGGAGCGCGCCACCGCTAAGCGCGTGCAACTGCCCGCGCTGACCTCGACGGACTTCGTCAACACCATCCCGACCTCGCTGGAGCCGGAATTCCCGGGCGACGAGGAGCTGGAAAAGCGGTACCGCCGCTGGATCCGCTGGAACGCCGCCATCATGGTGCACCGCGCGCAGCGCCCGGGCATCGGCGTGGGCGGCCACATCTCCACCTACGCCGGCGCGGCCCCGCTCTACGAGGTCGGCCTGAACCACTTCTTCAAGGGCAAGGATGATCCGTCCGGCGGCGACCAGATCTTCTTCCAGGGTCACGCTTCCCCGGGCATGTACGCCCGCGCCTACCTGGAAGGCCGCCTTACCGAGGACGACCTGGACGGCTTCCGCCAGGAGGTCTCCCGCGGCGAGGGCGAGGGCCTGCCGTCCTACCCGCACCCGCGCCTGATGCCGTGGTTCTGGGAGTTCCCGACCGTGTCCATGGGTCTGGGCCCGGCCAACGCCATCTACCAGGCTCGCTTCAACAAGTACCTGGAGCAGCGCGGCATCAAGGACACCTCCAAGCAGCACGTTTGGGCCTTCCTGGGCGACGGCGAGATGGACGAACCCGAGTCCCGCGGCCTGCTGCAGATGGCCTCTCTCTACGAGCTGGACAACCTGACCTTCGTGGTCAACTGCAACCTGCAGCGTCTGGACGGCCCGGTCCGCGGCAACACCCAGATCATCCAGGAGCTGGAGTCCTTCTTCCGCGGCGCCGGCTGGTCCGTCATCAAGGTCATCTGGGGCCGCGGCTGGGACAAGTTGCTCGAGGCCGACAAGGACGGCGCCCTGGTCAACGTCATGAACACCACCTCCGACGGCGACTACCAGACCTTCAAGGCTAACGATGGCGCCTACGTCCGCGAGCACTTCTTCGGCCGCGACGAGCGCACCCTGAAGCTGGTCGAGGATCTCTCCGACGACGAGATCTGGTCCCTGCGCCGCGGCGGCCACGACTACCGCAAGATCTACGCCGCCTACGCGCAGGCGCTGGACAACCACGGCACCGGCAAGCCGACCGTCATCCTGGCCCACACCATCAAGGGCTACGGCCTGGGCCACAACTTCGAGGGCCGCAACGCCACCCACCAGATGAAGAAGCTGACGCTGGAGGACCTGAAGCTCTTCCGCGACAAGCAGGACATCCCGATCTCCGACGAGGAGCTGGAAAAGGATCCGTACCTGCCGCCGTACTTCCACCCGGGCAACGACGCCCCGGAGGTCAAGTACATGCTCGAGCGCCGCAAGGAGCTCGGCGGCTTCCTGCCGGAGCGCCGCGTGGACTACACCCCGCTGAAGGTGCCGGAGCTGTCCAAGCTGCGGTCCGTGATGAAGGGCTCCGGCAAGCAGGAAGTGGCCACCACCATGGCGCTGGTGCGCACCTTCAAGGAGCTCATGCGCGACAAGGAGCTGGGCAAGCGCGTCGTGCCGATCATCCCGGACGAGGCCCGCACCTTCGGCATGGACTCCTGGTTCCCGACGATGAAGATCTGGAACCCGCGCGGCCAGAACTACGTGCCGGTGGACCACGACCTGATGCTGTCCTACCGCGAGGCCACCGACGGCCAGATCATGCACGAGGGCATCTCCGAGGCCGGCGCGTCCGCCAGCTTCACCGCGGCGGCAACCTCGTACGCCACCCAGGGTGAGCCGATGATCCCGCTGTACATCTTCTACTCGATGTTCGGCTTCCAGCGCACTGGCGATGCCTTCTGGGCCGTCGCCGACCAGATGGGCCGCGGCTTCCTCATCGGCGCGACCGCCGGCCGCACCACCCTGACCGGTGAGGGCCTGCAGCACATGGACGGCCACTCCCCGGTCCTGGCCTCGACCAACCCGGCCATCGTCTCCTACGATCCGGCGTTCAGCTTCGAGGTGGCCCACCTGGTCCACCGCGGCATCGAGCGCATGTACGGCGAGGGCGAGGGCGAGAACGTCATCTACTACCTCACCGTCTACAACGAGCCGGTCCATCAGCCGGCCGCTCCAGAGGACCTGGACGTCGAGGGCCTGCACGGCGGTATCTACCACTACAACACCGCCGAGGGCGGCTCCCTGCCGGCCAACATCCTGGCTTCCGGCGTGGGCGTGCACGAGGCCCTCAAGGCCCAGGAGATCCTGGCCCGGGACTACGATGTCAAGGCCAAGCTGTTCTCCGTGACCTCCTGGACCGAGCTGGCCCGCGATGGCGCCCGCCGCAACCAGGAGGCCCTGCGCACCGGCAGCGAGCCGACCGAGGCTTTCGCCACCAAGCAGCTCAAGGACCACGAGGGCCCGTTCGTCGGTGTGTCCGACTTCGCCACGGATCTGCAGGAACAGATTCGCCCCTACGTGCCGGGTACTTACATCGTGCTAGGCGCGGACGGTTTCGGTTTCTCCGATACCCGCGAGGCCGCTCGCCGCTACTTCAACACCGATGCCGAATCCATCGTCGTCGGCGTCCTGGAGGGCTTGGCCCGCGACGGCAAGGTTGACCGCGACGTGGTAAAGAAGGCCGCCAGCGACCTCAAGCTGGACGACCCGACCAGCACCACCCCGAGCGACAGCGAATAATCCCGCTAAGCCGGCAAAAGCCCCACTTCCTAGCGCTTAACAGCGCTGCAGGAGGTGGGGCTTCGTGCTGCCTCGGGCCGAAAGACCGGCTTAGACGTCGCTGTAGTTATCGAGGAGCCGGCTCAGGCACTCGGCGACCTTCTCCGGTTCCTCCAGGATGACCATGTGCCCGGACTCTTCGACGATCTCGAGGTCGGCCTGCGGCCAGTGGTTCAGGATCACCTCGGACTGGCTGCGCGGGGTGACGATATCCAGCCCGCCGACGACGACGGTGCCCGGCAGGCCGGACAGCCGCTCCTGCGCGGCGAACTCGCGGTGCTCCACCAAGTCGTCGAAGAAGCCGACGAAGGAATCCAGTGGGGTGTCCAGCAGCATCGCGGCGTGGAATTGGATGCGCTCCATCCGCGGAAAGCCGGCCGCCAGCAGCGCCAGCACGGGCGCGGCGAACTGCGCGACCTCGTAGCGCATGTTGTTCATCTTCTCCGGCAGGCGGTCGCAGACCTTGTACAGCCCTTGCATCAGCGCCGAGTTCAGCACCAGGGCCACCCCGCGCGCGGAGAACCGGCGCATGGAGGTCGAGACCAGCAAAGCGCTATCGATGCGCCCGTAGGTCTTCTCGTCGCAGCGCCGAATCAGGTTGAGCGCGACCATCCCGCCCAGGGAGTGCCCGACGATGACCAGCCGGCCCTGCGGGGCGCGCTCGCGCACGACGGCGAGCACGTCGTCGGCCGCCGAGCTGATCGAGCAGTCCTCGCTGGGCACCGTGGCCGATTGCCCGTGCCCACGCAGGTCGACCAGGAGGCTTTTGAACCGCGGGTAGTGCTCGCGCAGGTAGTCGACCTGCGCGTAGAAGCTCTCGGCGGCCAGGGTGTAGCCGTGGATGAAGACGACGGTGACGTCGGCATCGTCAGCGCCTGCCTCATACCAGGCGATATCGATGCCGTTGCCCGTGCTGGTCCCCTCCGCCAGCAGGTTGGTAAGCCCGGGCGCAGTGCGGTGATCGTGCAGTTGCTCGTAGGCTTTACGCAGCTGCCGGCGGCCGGACGGCAGGAACCGCTTGCCCCAACTGCGAGCGATGATCTCGGCCTGGTATCTCCTTCTCATGTCGAGTAATAATCCTATCCGAACCGCCGCGTTTGACCTACTAGACTAGGTCCCATGGCCAACGATCTCACCGCGCAACTTCAGGCGCACTTTTCCTCCGGCCCGGCCGAGGAGTCCACTTCCTCGGCGGGCGACACCTACGGCGAGCTGTGCCAGCTCATCGAGTCGGTCACGGGGGTGGATGCCGACGACATCGAGCGCGATAAGCCGCTCGCGGACGTCGACCTGCGCTCGCTGACGATGATCGAGCTGACCGTCAAGGCCGAAGAAAAATTCAAGGTCCGGCTCGACGAGGAGACCGTTCTGGGCTTTTCGACCGTCGGCGATTTCGTGAACTATGTGGAGCAACACCGATGATTTCCTACCTGTCTGACATGGACGGCGTGCTCATCCGCGAAGGCGAGATGGTCCCCGGCGCCGACCGCTTTCTGCAGGCCCTCTACGACAACGGCATCGAGTTCATGGTGCTGACGAACAACTCGATGTCCACGCCGCGGGACCTGTCCGCGCGGCTGGCGAATACGGGTCTGCGCATCCCGCCGGAGCGCATCTGGACCTCAGCGACCGCGACCGCGACCTTCCTGTCCACGCAGGTCAAGGACGGCACCGCCTACGTCATCGGCGAGTCCGGGCTGACCACCGCCCTGCACGAGGCCGGCTGGATCCTCACCGACGCGGACCCGGAGTTCGTCGTGCTGGGCGAGACCCGCACGTATTCCTTCGAGGCGATCACCACCGCCATCAACCTGATCCGGGGCGGCTCGCGGTTCATTGCTACCAACCCGGACGTGACCGGTCCCGCCCCGCAGGGCGTGCTGCCGGCCACGGGCTCGGTCGCCGCGCTGATTACGACGGCCACGGGCCGTCAGCCGTACTACATCGGCAAGCCGAACCCAGTGATGATGCGCTCGGCGCTGAACCACATCGGCGCCCACTCGGAGGACACCGTGATGATTGGTGATCGCATGGACACCGACGTCAAGGCCGGCATTGAGGCAGGTTTGCGCACCGTGCTGGTGCGCTCCGGCATTACTGACGATGCCGAGGTCACCCGCTACCCCTACCGCCCCACGGCGGTCAAGGACTCGGTTGCCGACCTAGCCGGCAACGTCCTCGAACCCTTCTAGCTGCGCGCTAAAGCCATAAGCGCCCGCCAGCTGGCTCAGCTCGGCGGCAAAGTCAGTCAACTCCTCACGGGTGCCGGTGAGCACCTGCCGGCAGCCGACCCCGCAGGGCGTGCCGGTGGCCCGTCCGGCGGCCAGCGCGACGATATTGTCGCCGGGGTAGTCCTTGTGCCAGCGGGTGCACCACTGGGCGGTCAGGGGGTCGTCGCCGGGCACGACGAATTCGGACTCGGACTGGATGACGCGCGCCATCAGGTCCTCGACCACGGGCCGCAGGCCCACGGGCATGCCGGAAATCCGCAGGACCGTAGTCAACGTCGCGGCCGCGGCCGTTCGCGGCACGACCCCGATGGGGCCGGCCGGCCAAGAAGTGGCATCCGCCGAAGACGCGGTGATGCCGGTGGGTGTTACGCATGTACTCAAAGCCGAATCTCCTCCGCGGAGTAGCCCCGCCACCGACTCCCTCCCCGACACAGATATGCCGTGTCGCGCCCGCACGCGGGTTGAAAGCCAGGTACGAGAAGCTGCGCGCTGACAAGCGGAAATCCCTCACGGAACTTCCTGGCGGAACCTCCTGCCAGAAACGCGCAACCGGGGCGTCGTTTAGTGGCGCAAGACGAGCATCGTCTTCCCCAACGAACTCGAATGCGTTACCTGACTTAGTCTCCCCTCACACCCGTCACATCAGCAACTCTAAACCACTACTTCAGTCCCCCGTTTACTCAACCTCAAGTACAACTTGAGCCCCACCCCGGTGGCGTGGGGTCCCCAGGCGCGGGCTGGTCCGACGGGCTGTTCCGGCGGGCTGCTCCGCTGGGACCGAACCACCCCCTAGAGCCTGCCGTCTGCACTGCACTTATTCCGACTGGCCGGTCAGCTCGGCGTAGATGGCCGCGTTGGTCTCGGCCCACAGCGGCTTGGCCCAGTCGCCGAAGTCGCGGTCGGTCAGCGCGACCATGGCGTGCTCTCCTGCTACCCAGAGGTAGGTTCCCGACATCCCGAAGTGCCCCGCGGTCTCCTCCGGCATGTTCTTCCCGGTCCAGTGCGGGTCCTTCGACCCGCGCAGCTCGAAGCCCAGTCCCCACGGGCAGGGCTTGTGCATCCCGTAGCCGGGCACGATGCCGCGCAGCTCCGGATACTGCACCGTCCGCATCTCCTCCGCCGTCGACGGGTCCAGCAGCTGCGGGTTGAGCACCTCGCGGGCGAAGGCGGCCAGGTCGTCGACGGTGGAGACCAAGCCGTGGCCGGCCGAGCCCTCCAACGCGGTACCCTCCATGCCCAGCGGCTCGAGCACGCCCTCGCGCAGATAGTCGGCAAAGTCCATCTCAGCCGCCGCCCCCACGATCTCGGCCGCCCACTCGTAGCCGGCCGAGGAATAGATGCGCCGCTCGCCCACCGGCTTCTGCGACTCGCGGGAATCAAAGCCCACCCCGGAGGCGTGCGTCAGCAGGTGGCGCAGCGTCGAGCCTTCGGGCCCAGCGGCCTGGTCGAGCTCGACTGCGCCCTCCTCGACGGCGAGCATCACCCCGTAGGCGACAACGAGCTTGGTCACCGACGCCACCGGATACCGCCGGCTGGTATCCCCTACCGAATCGACTACCTCGCCGCCGCGCAGCACCTGCGCAGCAACGTTGTCGACGGGCCACTGGTCAAGATGTTCACGCAGACTCATGCCTTCCCAGCGTACCGGGGCCCGGCCGGTCAGGGTTTAAGAGCCGCACGCGGCGGCATCGGGCTGCTCGCCGGCGCCGCGCTGCAGGCCCCACAGGATAAGCGCCTGGGCGGAGGCGTCGCGCGGCAACTGCGGGTGCTCGGGGCTCGCGCCGCAGGTCTCGCCCAGGTCGACGTTGACGACGTCCGCGCCCGCGACCGCCTCCAGCTGCGACGAGCTGTTCGGAGTCACCGTCTTGTCCGCCGGCGAGTAAATCGAGGTGTATTTGACGCCCGCGGTGGTATCCGGCAGGGCGTTGAGCTTTTCGATAAACGGCGAGCCGATCACCTGCTGAATCGCGGCTGTGGAGGCCAAGAAGCCTGCCAGGTTCGGCACGGCGGTGATAATCGGCCCGAGGAAGTCCAGCGCCCCGCCCAGCGTGGTGCCGTGGTAGTTGCCGCCGATGGCCACCACCCGGGCGACCGTGCCCTCGTCGCCGTAGATCTGCTCATAGGTCTTGGTGTGCATCCCGCCCTGGCTGTGCCCGACGAGGTTGACCTTCTCGGCGCCGGTGGCCTGGCGCACGTAGCGGATCTGCTCGGCCACTTCCCGGCCGGACTCATCCAGGTCCCCGATCGCCTTCAGGGAAGGTATGGCGTTCTGCAGGGTGACGTCGTCGGCGCCGTAGTCGAAGGCCCACACGCACATGCCGGCGTCCTGCAGCTGCGGGATGAGACTCTCCCAGTTGCTGGCGTTGTCCGAGGTGCCGTGGAGCAGCACGACGGGCTCGTCCACCTCGCCGGTGGCCTGGCAGGTCGGGTCGTTGATACCGAAGCTTTCGTCCACCGACGTCTCAAACGGCGCTGCCGATGCCGCCACCGCCTGCCCGGCCCCCGCCGCCAGGGTGGCGGCCACGACGGCAGCCACCACTGCCCCACGCTGTGTGCGCATAATATGTCCTTTCCCAAAGAGAGATGCTGAATATAATTCAATTCATCCTACCGCCTGGGAACGCTGGCGGCAGGCCGGACAAAACAGATAGTGCCCGACGTCATGCCCGAAGCCCAGCCGCGGCGGACTCAACCCCGAATGCTAGTCCGCGAAGGGGTAATCCGTGTACCCACGGGCGCCGTTGGCGTAGAAGGTGGCCTGCTCCGGGGTGTTGAGCGCTAACCCTTCCTTCCAGCGGCGCACGATGTCCGGGTTGCCGATGATTTCGCGCCCCACCGAGACGGCATCGACGTAGTCGAGCCGCTGCATGGCCTCGGCGTCGGGCAGCTCGGTCAGCTGGGCAAACCCGTTGTTCATCAGCACGCGCGTGCGCCCGTTGCGGCGGGTGCGGCGGGCCAGGTCGGCGACCAACTCGTCGGTCGGGTCGGAGTGCAGGATGGACAGGTAGGCCACCCCGAGCTCGGCCAGCTCGTCGACGAAGCGGCCGTAGACCTCCGCCACGTCCGCGCGATCGTCTTCAATAACGCCCTGCACGTTGTGCTCCGGGGAGATGCGCACGCCGACGCGGTCGGCGCCGATCTCCTCGACGACCGCCCGCGCCACGGCCAGCGGGAAGCGCAGTCGGTTGTCCGCACTGCCGCCGAAATCATCCGTGCGTTGGTTGGACGACGGAGCCAAGAACTCGTGCAGCAGGTAGCCGTTGGCGTTGTGGATCTCGATGCCGTCCACCCCGGCATCGACAGCCCGGCGCGCCGCGGCCCGGAAATCGCCTACGATGCGCTCCATCTCCGCGATCTCCAGCTCCCGCGGGGTTACCGCGTCCTGATTGCCGTCGAAGGTGTGGATCTGGGCGCCGGAGCAGATGGCGGACGGGGCCACCGGCTCCGCGCCCTCGGTCAGGTCGGGTGGCACACGCGGCCGCCGTGCATGACCTGCATAAACATCACGCCGTCGGCGGCATGGACGGCCTCGGCGACGTGCTGCCAGCCGGCCTGCTGGGTATCGTTAGTGATTCCGGCCTGGCCGGGGAAGGCGCGCGAGTCCAGCGACGGGAAGACGCCCTCCGTCACGATAAGCCCCAACGATGCCCGCTGCGCGTGGTACTGCGCGTGCAGCTCGGTCGGCACGCCGCTGCGCCCGGCGCGCTGGCGGGTCATGGCGGCCATCGTGATGCGGTTGGGCAGGGTGTGGCGCCCGAGTTCTAAGGGCGCGAAAAGATTCGAAGACTCCATGTGGGAGCAAACTTCCGAACCTTAGATTTTATTCCTTTTCATTCACGTAGAACGTTTGCTTGTTGACGAACTCGTCCATGGCCAGAGGGGATAGCTCGCGGCCGTAGCCGGAATTCTTAATCCCGCCGAAGGGCAGCTCGGGGGCCGAGGCTTGCGGGATGTTGACGTGAATCATGCCGGTCTCGATCTGGGAGGCGACGTGCTTGGCGCGCTCCTCGTCCGTGGAGAAGACCGCCCCGCCCAGGCCGTAGCGGGAGTCGTTGGCCAGCGCGATGGCCTCTTCCTCGCTGCCGACGCGGTAGATTTCCGCCACCGGGCCGAAGAACTCGGTGTAGTAGGACTCCGAGCCGACCGGCACGTCCGTGAGCACCGCCGGGGAATAGTAGGCGCCGACCTCGGCCAGTTCGCCGCCGACGTGTAAGCGCGCGCCGGCCTCCACGGCTTCTTTGACCTGCTGGTCGAGGGTCTCGGCCGCCGCGCGTGAGGACAGCGGGTAGTACTTGCCCTCGGCCCCGTCCAGCGGGTCGCCGGGCTGGTAATCCTTCGCGATGCGCCCCATCTCCGCCACGAAGTCATCGTAGATGTCATTCAGCACGATGATGCGCTTGTTGGAGGTGCAGGCCTGCCCGGTGTTCGCCAGGCGCTTGTCCCAGGCTTGGCGGGCGGCGGCCGGGATGTCGGCGGCGTCCAGCACGATGTAGGCGTCGGTGCCGCCCAGCTCAAGGACGCACTTCTTCAGCGCCTTGCCCGCCTGCGCGGCCACGGCCGATCCGGCGCGCTCCGAGCCGGTCAGGGAGACCCCGCGCACCCGCGGATCGGCGATAATCGTCGAGACTTGGTCGTGGGTGGCGTAGAGGTTAATGAACGCGCCCTCGGGCAGGCCGGCCTCGGTGAGGATCTGCGCGAACGCCGCCGAGGAGCGCGGGCAGATTTCAGCGTGCTTGAGCAAGATCGTGTTGCCCACCATCAGGTTCGGCGCGGCAAACCGGGCGACCTGGTAGTACGGGAAGTTCCACGGCATCACGCCCAGCAACGGGCCCACCGGCAGGCGGCGCATGATGGCGGTGCCGCCGCTGTGCGGGATCTTTTCGTCCTGAGCGAACTCGGCGCCGTTGTCGGCGTAGTAGTCTAGAATCTTGGCTGAGTACTTCACCTCACCAATACCGGAGCCGAGCTCCTTGCCCATCTCGGTCGCCACGATTTCCGCCAGCTCGGGCGCGCGCTCGCGCAGGAGCTTCGCGGCGTTGTTGAGGACCTTCTTGCGCTCATCGAAACTGGTCTGGCGCCACTGCTGGAAGGCGTCGGCCGAGTCGGTGATCGCCTGCCCGATGGCGGCGTCGGTGGCGAACTCGAAGGTCTGCTCGATTTCGTCGGTCTTGGGGTTCTGAACGCGGTAGTTCTGTGACATACCCCGAGTCTAAGGATTAGCCCGGGCTGTGTCACCCGCCTCGGTCGGCTCCGCCTGCTCCGTAGGCGCGGCCGGCGATGCCGTCTCCGCCCCAGTCGCCTCACCCGTCGCCGGTGCTTGCTGCTGGTCAGCGCCTCGCCCCGTGCCCTGCCCGGTACCCTGGTCGGCCCCGCGGGACCCGCCGGACTCGCCAGAGTCGCCGGACTGCCCCTCCTGCTCCGTCGCTTCTGCGGCGGTGGGCTCGGCAGTCTCCGGCTGCGGCTCGCTCTCCTGCTCCGTGACGGTGTCCGTGCCGGTCGCGGCGTCGTCGCCCGCGGTGGTTTCGGTTTCGGCTTCCGGTGTGGACGTCTGCGTCCAGTTCGCCGGCGAGAGCCAGCCGGCGCTGGCATTTTCCGGGTTGCTGGAGGCCAGCACCAGCAGGCCGATGACGGCCAGGGCGGCGAACAAGCCAGTCGTCGAGGCCCGAATCCGCCCACCCAGGGTCACCAGCTTGCCCCAGCGCGTGGCCGGTTCGTCGTCGCGCCAGATACTCCCGTTGGCCGGGCCGTCCTCCAGCTCCTCACTGCCTTCCAATGCCGCCTGGTTCGCGGCGACGTCCTCGGGTTCTTCCATGGGAGTGGAGCCTTCCGGCCCGGGCAGCACCACGGTCTCGGCGGTCTCCGGGTCCGGCGAACCCGGCGACTCAGGCGAACGCGGCGACTCAGGCGATCCCGGCGCCGGCTGCTGTGTCCCGGCCAGCACCTCGACGGCAGGCCGAGGTAGCTCGCTGGGGGCATCGGCGGCGAGGTGGTAGTGATCCCAGAAGGCGTTGAGCAGCGCGGACCGGATGCCGCGCTCGACGGCCCACTGCCGGGCCGGGTTGACCCGGACCATGACGCGGTAGTTGACCCGCCACGGCTGGCCAGCGGCCGTGGGGGCCTCCAGGCCGGTAGCGGGCAGGACCTCGACCTCGCCGACAACATCGGGGGCGATCTGCGGGTCGGCGATCGCCTCCTCGGAAATCCGCTCGACCTGGGCGGTGATATCGGCGGGGTTCTCCCCCGTCGAGACCGGCACCGCAAGGTTGACCACCGCGCGCGACCAGTCCTGGGAGTAGTTGGTGACCACGCCGGCGGAGCCGTTGGGCACCGTGACGACCTCGCCGGTCGGCGTGCGGACCTTGGTGGTGCGCAGCGTCAGGGCCACCACCGTGCCCTCGATGCCCGTCGCCCCGTCGAAGCTGACGTAGTCGCCCACGCCGAACTGTTTCTCGGACAGGATGAAAAATCCGGACAGGAAATCCCCGATGATGGACTGCGCGCCAAAGCCGACGGCTGCAGAAACCACGGTCGCGGGGATGGCCGCGCCCAGCGGCGGCACGCCGATATTCGACAGTGCCGCGACCACCAGCAGGAAGTAGGCTACGACCTCGCCGACGTAGACGAGCGCCCCGACCAGCGCCAGGCGCGCCTTGGTGGCTTCTTCTTCCTGGTCCAGCCGGCTTTCGATGATGCGCACCACCAGGCGGCCAATCCGCGGAATGAGCACCGCGGTCAGCACAATGCCCAACAGGGGCAGGCCGTGATCGACCACGATGCCCCACAGTTGGAAAAGATAGTATTTCAGGTTCATAACGGCTAAATTAGTCCGCCAACCTGAACGTTTAATGCCACGCGACTGCGCGCTGTTTTCAGGTTTTAATCGCCCTCGTCGCCGCGTTGCTCGTAGCGCTTGACTAGACGCTCGATGAGCTCGTCGGTCAGTTCGTCGTCGACCAAGATCCGGTCGAGCATATCGCGGTGGGCGGAGTCATCGCTGTCATAGGAATCCCCGGCCAGGTCGACGCCCATGCCGGACAGCAGGCCCTGGTCTGCGGGGTTGTCGTCGGCGGGGGCATCGTCGAGCGCGGTGGGGTCGACGGCGGCGAATTCGGAGGTAAATTCCTCCATGAACTCGTCGGCGGCGGTCTCCGCGTCCGCGCGGCGCGTGCCTTTACTGACCTCGGCCTCGATGCGCCGCTTGAGGGCCTTTTCCATCTGCCGATGCCGCCACCGCCTAAGCTTGCCCGGCTCCAGCCGCCGGCCCACGGCCCGGCCCTTGTGCTCGGCCTTCTTGGCCAACGATGCCATCTGCGCCGCCGTATCATTCACCGGCGCCCATTCCTGGTTCGTTGAGACTCGCCAGTTGCCCCAGTAGCCCCACAGGGTGAGCACGAAACTGATGATGGGGCCGACCACCATGCCCACGGCCATGAAGCCGAACTGGTGCGCTATGAGGACCGTGACGGCGCAGGCGACCGCCGGGATGACGGTGGGCCGGTTATCGCCGAAGATGGCCGGGGTGCGCCCGGTGACGGTGTCGCGGATCATGGACCCGCCCGTGGCAGTGAACACGCCCATCATGATGCAGGGCAGGACCGGCAGGCCATAGGTAATGGCCTTCACCGCGCCGGTGGCCGCCCACAGCGCGGAGACCAGGGCGTCACCGTGGACTTCGAAGAATTCCCAGGTCTTGCCCTTGAAATAGACGAAACGGGCAATCAGCGCGCCGGTGAAGGCGAGGATGAGGTACTCCGGCTCGCTCATGGCGGCGACGGTGCCGCGGTTGATCAGCACGTCGCGGATCATGCCGCCGCCCAGCGCCGAGAACAGCGCGATGAAGAAAAAGCCCACGATGTCGTAGCCCCGCTGGCGCGCAATCGTGCCGCCGATGATGCCCATCAGCAGCACGCCGCTGACATCGGACCAGCGGTACAGCGCGGTGATTAGGGGGTCTACCTCTTCGACCGTCATACTGCTGATTTTAGAACCACCCCGCACGCGCCGCTGGCACCACACCCCCGGTTTCTTACCCGGCAGGTCCACCCCGCTACACTAGCTTCCAGCGCTGCGCGCGGTTACAAGGGGCTATAGCTCAGTCGGTTAGAGCTACGGACTCATAATCCGTCGGTCCCGGGTTCGAGCCCCGGTGGCCCCACTGCTCACAAGGCGCCTGGGCGTGCCTAAAAGCGCCTCTAGCTGCGCCGTTTCAGGCAGACAGTTTAAGGCAGGCAGTTTTAGACATGCCGACGGGGCGTTCGTGGGCAATTTTCCCGCGAACGCCTCGTCTTTGTCTTCTTTGCCGTCTGTGTCGTGTTTCCCATTTTTGGGTTTGCGGTGCTTTAGGGTCACGCCTTCGATCCGCACTCTTAAACGCGCGCCGTTTAGGCCCGGGCAGCGGCGGCCCCAGCGGCTGGGGCATCGGGCGGGCGCTGCGGCGGCACCCAGACGGTCTTGCCGCGCACCCGGGCCATGCGCCCGCACTTTTTCGGGTTGTCCACGCCGTCCTCGTTCGCGCCGTTGTGGTGCGGGCACAGGGTGGCCAGGTTGTCCTGGTTGGTCGGCCCGCCCGAGAACCAGGGCCGGATGTGGTGGACCTGGCATTCGTCGGCGCCGGCCAGGCATTGCGGCCAGGCGCAGACGGGGTGTTCCATCATCGCCAGGCGCCGCTGCTTCCAGGAGGCCAGGCGGCTATCGCGGTAGAGGTTGACGGGACCTGCGACGGGGTCGAAGACGCCGACGTAGCCGACATCGCCAAGCGTGCGGGTGACCAGTTCGGCGCCGCTGATGACAGCGCCGTTGGTCAGCTGGACGGTGATGTCCTCGCCCGCCCCGCCGGAGGCCAGCTCGCCGAAGTCTTCTAGGCTGAGCACCACGTTGGTGGTGACATGGGCGCGCTCGGCGCTGCCCTCCCCGGTGAACATGGCACGGGCGTCGTCGACGTCTTTGACGTGGGCTTTGATGTCGGCGACAAGCCCGGCGTCGGCGACCAAGCGCATGGCCCACAGGCCCGCGGTGGAGCGGGTATAGACCACGCCCGGCACCGGCTCCGGCTTGAGGGCGGCGGCGCGGACCTTCCGGGCAGCGGCCCGGCGCATGCCGGCGGCACCCAGCTCGAGGGCGGACAGCTCCTCCATGATGCGCCAGGCGTCGTTTTTGTTTTTCACCCGCCGCAGCACCCCGCAGACTACGTCGAGGACCTGCAGGCCGTGGCCTAGCCGCTCGGCGTTGGCGCGCACGCGGCGCTGGCGGCGGCTGTTGTTAACGCGCCCGAACAGCGTCTGGGCTAGGCCGATGACGCGCTCGACCTCGTCCTGGTTCTGCGTCATGTCGGCGCGCAGGCCGGCCCAGTCGGCGTGCCAGGCGCCCTCAATGACGGCGATGCCCGGCTGCGCACTGGCAGCCAGGAAGCGCTGCAAACAATCCCCCGATGTCATGGGGCCGACTCTAAAACAGCCGGCTAGTCCTCGCAACCGGAAAGGGCGCCGACGGCATCCACGACCAGGTCCCAGAAAGCCGCGTGGTCGAGCGTCGTGGCGACCTGGGTGTGGCAGTCGTCGCCAGCTGGGGCGCGGAAGTCCGTGACCGTCATGCCGGTGGTCAGCGCACCGCTCAGCTCCACCTGGACCGGGGCCTTGACCGTGCGCACGATGGCCGGGTCGATGAGGTAGGCAATCGTGCACGGGTCGTGGACCGGCGGGTCGTCGAAGCCCTGGTTTTCGCGGTAGGCCTCGCGGAAGAAACCGAACAGGCCGACCACGAAGTCGCCAAGCTCGGTACCCATCGCGCGGAAGCGCTCCTCGACTTCGGCGGTGGCCAGCGCCTGGTGGGTCAGGTCCAGGCCCACCATGGTCACGGGCCAGGCCTCGCCGAAGACGATGTGCGCGGCCTCCGGGTCGACCTTGATATTGAACTCCGCCACCGCGGACCAGTTGCCCTGGTGGTAACCGCCGCCCATGAGCACGACCTCGCGCACACGCTCAACGATGCGCGGTTCCTTCCGCGCCGCCAGCGCAATATTGGTCAGCGGGCCCGTCGGCACGAGGGTGACCGTGCCAGGCTCTGCAGACATAACGGTATCGATGATGAAATCCACCGCGTGGGAGTCTTGCACCTCGACGCTGGGCTCTGGCAGCTCGATGCCGCGCACGTCCATGCCGGTTGAGCCGTGGATGTCTTCGGCGACCTCGACGTCGCGCACCAGCGGGCGGTCACAGCCTGGGTAGACGGGCACCTCGGTGTGGCCGGTCAGCTCGAGGACGACCTGCGCGTTGCGTGTGACCTTGTCGAGGGTCTGGTTGCCGCCGACGGTGGTCACGCCCAGCAGGTCGATGCCGGGGTTGCCCAGGGCCAGCAGCAGGGCGACGGCATCGTCGTGCCCGGGATCGCAGTCCAGAATTATCTTGGTCATCTTCTCCTACCAATCTCCTAGTCGTGGTTGGCGGCTGCGACCGTGTCACCTATGGATTCCGGCTTCGGGATGAGCAGGCTCATGGCCAACGCCGCTGCCAAAATGATACAGCCGGTGACCAGGCCCGCGTGGTAGCCGGAGTTGAAGGAGCCGGCCACGCCGAACAGGATGGCGAAGCTCAGGCCCGCGCCTAGGTTGAAGGCGCCGGCGTTCATGCCGGGCAGGTAGCCCTGGTTGTCCGCCGGGGACAAAACGATGCCCAGCCCGTTGAGCATGATGTTGGCAATACCCGCGTAGGTGATACCGATAAGCAGCGAGACGAGAAGCAGCGACAGCTTGCCGGGGTTGCCCACAATGAAGACGGTGACGATGAGGCCGACGACCGTGCCGACCAGGCCGGTCTGCAGCACGAATTTGTAGCCGACCTGCGCGGCCATCCAGCCGGCGATAGGCCCGAAGACCAGTCCGGCCAGCGCGTACGGGGTCAGCGTGTAGAAGGAGACGACGTCCGCGCTCATGCCGGCGCCGACCTCGGTGTCCTGACCCAGGTTCGGGATGAGCCCGTTCATGACGGCGAAGACGCCGGTCATCGTCAGCAAAGTCGTCGACAGCAGGGCCCAGGTGCGGCGTTGCTTGAGGTAGTCCACGGTGACCAAGGGGTGGCGCACGCGCTTTTCGATGTTCCAGAAGACCACCAGGCAGACCGCGCCGACCAGAAGGAGGATGACGACGAGGAGCCAGTTGGCATCGGCAAGCTTGCCGGCCTCGTTGAAGGCGGTGAGCACACAGCCCAGCGCCACGGCCAGCGGCGCGATACCCGCCCAGTCCATGGAGATGGTCGCGTCCGCCACGGATTCCTGCGTCCAGCCGCGCACGCCGATAACGGCCAGAGCGCAGAAAACGGCCATCGTCCAGAAGACCGAGCGGAAACCGAAGTGGTCCGCCAGGACGCCGCCGGCCAGGGCGTCCACGCCCGCAATACCGCCGTTAACCGAGGTCAAAACGCCCAGCAGCAGGGCGTACTGCTTCTCGTTGGCGACGTGTTGGCGCAGCATGATCAGCGTCAGCGGCACCGTCGGGCCCGCCACGCCCTGGATAACGCGGCCCAGCAGCAGGATGGTCACGTTCGGCGCCAGCGCCGCCACCAGGCAGCCGATGCCGGTAATCGTCATCATGCCAACCAGGACCTTGCGGCGGCCGATGAGATCACCCCACCGCGGCAGGAAGAGCGAGAACAGCGCTGCGGCGGTGAAAAACGCCGTCTGCGTCATACCGATCTGGGAGGTCGTCGCCCCCCAGCTCGGTTTCCATCGTGGCCAGCGCGGGCGAGAGCATGGAGGCGTTGAGCTGGAAGGCGAAGACCGCCGTCAGCAACGCGACCATGAGCGGGAGCACCTGTTTGAGGGGCAAGCGGCCGGGGTTCGGCAGTAGCGTGCATGCCTACTCTTTCTACTGGATGTGACGGGTTTGTTAGCTAAAAGGATATTAGGCATTGCACCGCCAGACCAGATCGCGGAGCCGGCCCGCCGCACGTAGGCCTGTATGCTGGGAATATGGTTTTATCTTTCTTTATTTGTGAAGGGTTGACCCCATGAACGGTCTCGCAGAATTCATCGGCTCCCGGTGGCAGGACATCGCCTTCCGCGCTTTCCAGCACACCAGCCTGGTGCTCCAGTCGGTGGCCGTGGCCTTGATCATCGCGCTGGTCATCGCGGTGTTGGTGACACGCTCGTCGAAGGCGACCGCCGCTGCCAACGCGCTGTCGTCCATCGGGCTGACGCTGCCCTCGCTGGCGCTGCTGGGCCTGGCGATTCCGCTCTTCGGCATCGGTACGGTCCCGTCGGTGGCGCTGGTGGTCTTCTACGCCGTGCTGCCCATCCTGCGCAACGCCATCGTCGGGCTGCAGGGCGTGGACCCGGCCGTGGTGGAATCCGCGCGCGGGCAGGGCATGTCGCCGGCCGCAGTCTTGTTCCGCGTGCGGCTGCCGCTGGCGTGGCCGGTCATCATGACCGGTATCCGGGTCTCGACGCAGCTGTCGATGGGTGTGGCCGCCATCGCCGCCTGCGCCGCGAAATCGGCTACGTCATCCAGGGCGGCGGCCTCATGCCGCACATGACGGTGGCGGACAACATCGCCATCGTCCCGCACCTGCTCAAGTGGCCAAAGTCGAAGATCGCCCAGCGCGTCGACGAGCTACTCGACATGGTCGGCCTGGATCCTTCCGTCTACCGCGACCGCTTCCCCCGGGAGCTCTCAGGCGGCCAGCAACAGCGCGTGGGCGTGGCCCGCGGCCTGGCGGCCGATCCGCCGGTGGTGCTGATGGATGAGCCTTTCGGCGCCGTGGATCCGATCACCCGTACGCGCCTGCAGGACGAGCTGGTCAACATCCAGTCGGATCTAGGCAAAACCATCGTGTGCGTCACCCACGACATCGATGAGGCGGTCAAGCTCGGCCACCGCATCCTGATTCTGCAGCCCGGCGCGCAGATCGCACAGTACGATACCCCGGAAAACATCCTGGCCGCCCCCGCCAACGAGTTCGTCGAGGACTTCATCGGCTCCGGCTCGACGCTCAAGCAGCTGAGCCTGAAGCGCGTCGAGGAGATGGATTTGTGGGATCCGGCGGTCGCGCGCATCGGCGAGCCGGCCGACGAGGTTGTCGCCCGGGCCCGCGCCGCCGGCGAGGACACCGTGGTGGTCCTCGATGACAAGGACCGTCCGCGCGAGTGGGTCACGCTGCGCCAGGTGCAGCGGCACCGGGTCCTGCCCGAGCCCACCGTGGAGCTGTCCTCGGTGGTCGGCGCTCGCTCCACGCTGAGCGATGCCATGTCGGCCATGCTCGTGTCCTCCCACGGTGGCGCGATGGTCACCCGGCGCGGAAAATTCATTGGCGTACTGCTCTACGACACCGTCAATGACTACGTGCGCACCTTGAAGGCGAAGGCGGGTGACAGCGAGCAATGAAAGAAAAGCTAACCCACGCCTCGGCGGAAAACCGCCTTCTTTTAATCGGCATCCCGGTGCTCGTGGCGGCCACGCTAATCGGGTGGTTTATCTGGCGCTCGGCGGCGGGCCTCGACGACATCGAGGCGCGCACCCTGGACCTGTCTAACGTCGGCTACCTGGCGCTCGAGCACATCCAGATCGTGGTGGTGACCGCCGTGCTGGTGGTGGTCACGGCGGTGCCGCTGGGCATCGTGCTCACGCGCCCGGCCACGAAATTCCTCGCCCCGCTGGCTACGGGCCTGGCCAATATCGGGCAGGCCGCCCCTGTCATCGGCGTCATCGTTTTGCTGGCCATCTGGTTGGGCTTCGGCCCGCCGGTAGCGATTGCGGGCCTGTGGGTCTATGCCTTCCTGCCGGTGCTGGCCAACGTAGTAGCCGGCCTGCGTGGGGTGGATCCCGCGCTGGTGGAGGCCGCCCGGGGACTGTCGATGTCGCCGGCCCAAGTCCTGCTCAAAGTCGAACTGCCCATTGCCCTGCCGGTAATTATGACCGGCGTGCGCACCTCCCTGGTGCTTTTGGTCGGCGCCGGGGCCTTCGCCACGTTTATTGACGCCGGCGGGCTCGGCGGGCTGATCACTACCGGCATTAACCTGTACCGCAACTCCATTCTGGTCTCCGGCGCGGTGCTCATCGCGGCCTTGGCTCTGGCCGTAGAGTGGGTGGGCCGGCTGCTGGAAGTAGCCCTGACTCCGAAGGGGATGAACGCATGAAGTTTCGCACGCTAATCGCCGCCGCCTGCCTGGTGCCCACGCTGGCCCTGGGCGGCTGTGGGCTGGGCACCGCGGGCGGGTTCGTGCCGACAGCCGAGCTCGACGGCGAGCTTACGGATATCGATTTATCGGGCACCAACGTCTCTATCGGTTCGAAGAATTTCACCGAGCAGATCATCCTGGGCAAGATCGGCGCTATCCTGCTGCAGTCGGCCGGCGCGGATGTCCAGGACCTGACTAACGTGCCGGGCTCGACCTCGGCGCGCCAGGCGCTGGTCGCCGGGGACATGGACATGATGTTTGAGTACACCGGCACGGCGTGGATTACCTACCTGGGCAAGACGGACCCCATCCCGGACACCCAGCAACAATACGAAGCCGTCAAGGACGCCGATGCCGCCAACGGGCTCACCTGGCTGCCACCGGCGCCGATGAACAACACCTACGCCCTGGCCGTTAGCGAGGACACGGCGCAGGAATACGGCATCGAGTCGCTGGTTGACATCTCCAAGCTTCCGGTCGAGGAACAGACCATCTGCTCAGACGCGGAGTTCATCGCCCGCAACGACGGCCTGATGCCCATGCTGGATGCCTACGGCGTGGAACAACCCAGCCGAGAGCGCCTGCTGGAGATGGATTCCGGCGCGGTGTATGCGGCCCTCGACCGCGGCGAGTGCCGGATGGGCTCGGTCTTTGCGACCGACGGGCGCATCGACGCGCTCGACCTCCACGTCTTAAGCGATCCGAAGGGGTTCTTCCCGAAGTACAACATGGCCCCAGTGGTGCGCACCGAGGTCATGGAGGAAAACCCCGAAATCGCCGAGCTGCTGGCTCCCCTCTCCGACATCCTGACCGATGAGCGGATGCAGCAGCTCAACGCGCGCGTGGACGTCGACGGCGAGGATTACGCCACCGTCGCCTACGACTTCCTGCGCGAAGAGGGCCTGGTTAGTTAATCAGCTCCAGCAACACGGGCCCGCGCCGCACCGCTCCCCCGGCGCTGGGGCAGGTGCCCGCGGCCGCGCAGCCGCCGCAGCCGCCGGACGGGCAGCCGGAGACCGGCTCGGGTACGAGCCCGCCGGTGGCCAGCAGGTGATCGAGGATGGCGTCGACGACGCCGGCATCCAGCCCGCTGCGCGCGGCCACCTCGGCGCGGGAGGTGACCCCGCGTCCGATGAGCTCACGCACGGTGGCCAGTGGAGATGTCCGTCTATCAGTCATTTAAGCCACAACCCCGTCAGAACCACAACCGCAGGATCTGGAAGGCCGCCACGGAGAGCATCCAGGCTAGGGCCAACTGCACGCCGAAGCCGAACAACGTCCAGCGCCAGCCGATCTCGCGGCGCTGGGCCGCCAGCGTGGCCACGCAGGGGGTATAGGCCAGCAGGAAGAGCATGTAGGCCCAGACCGCGGCGCGGGCGTGGCCGCCGGAGGCGGCGTCGAAGTCAGCGCGCACGTGGTCGCTCAGGCTGCTGCGGGCCTGCTCGTCGGGCTCGGCGTCGGTGACGTTGTCGACAGAGTAGGTCTGCGCCCAGGTGGAAATCAGCGCCTCCTTGGCCACGAACCCGGTGACCAGCGGCCCGGTCAGGGACTAGGAATCGAAGCCGGCGGGGGCGAAGATGGGCGCGGCGGCATCGGCAAGCGCGCCGTAGGCGGAGTCTTCGACGGCCAGCTCACCGGCGCTAGCCTCGTCCAGTTGGGCGGCGGAAACCGGCAGGGCCATGAGCATCCAGACCACCACGACGGTAGCGACGATGATGCCGCCGGCCGTGCGCAAAAAGCCCTTGAGCCGGGTCCACGTAACCGCCAGCGCCAGGCGCGGGGTCGGGACTTGGTATGTCGGCAGGTCGATGACCAGGGTCTCGTACGGCATCGTGCGCCAGAGGGTGTGCCGCAGCAGCAGGCCGGTGAGCACCACCAGCGCAATCGAAATGACGTACATGGCAAAGACCACGGACCCGGCATGGGCGGGGAAGAACGTGGTGGCCAGCATCACGAAGACGACTAGGCGCGCCGAGCACGAGGTAAACGGGATGAGCAGGCAGGTCAGGATGCGGTGGCGCGGGGTGCCCAGCACGCGGGTGGCCGAAATGGCCGGCACGTTGCAGCCGAAGCCGACAACGATGGGGATAAACGCCTTGCCCGGCAGACCGATGGCCCGCATGACGCGGTCGGTGACCACCGCCGCCCGGGCCATGTAGCCGGAGTCTTCCAGCACCGCGAGGCAGATAAACATCAGCGCCATCAGCGGCGCGAACGTCAGCACCATGCCGACGCCGGCGACCAGTCCGTCGACGATCAAACCCGTGACCAGCGGGTGATCCCAGCCGAGTGCGCCGAGGGCCGCGGTAACCGCGCCGGAGACCGGCCCGGAGACGAGGGCCTCCAGTCCGTCCTGGAGGGGCCCGGCGACGGTGGTGGTGATTTGGAAGACCAGCCACATCGCGGCCATAAACAGCAGCGGGCCGGCCACCGGGTGCAGGGCCACCTTGTCAAGGCGCTGCGTGAGAGTGGTGACCTCGTGGTCCTGGGTGACAGCGGCGCGGGCGGCAGCGTCCAGATCGATGAAGCGCTGGTCCGGGGTGTCGTCCGGGCGAAGCGCTTCCGGGCTACTTGCCAGAGCAGCGTTGACGGCCGCGCGCACGCGGGAGATCCCGTCGCGGCGGCGCGGGTCCACCGCCACCACCGGCAGGCCGGTGGCAGCCGAAAGCGCGTCCGCGTCCACACGCAGGCCCCGCGCTTCGGCCACGTCCAGCTTGGTCAGCGTGACGATAATCCGGTAGGGCTCGCCGGCGAGCTGGAAGGCGATGTTGAGCCCGCGGGCGACGGCGGTGGCATCGACGGCCACGATGACGAGGTCGGGGCGGTGGCAGGGCGGGGCATCAAGAAGCATCTCGCGGGTCAGCGCCTCGTCGGGGCTGAGCGGCTCGAGGGAATACGCACCCGGGAAATCGATGACGTCGGCCTGGGAGTCCGTGCCCAGCCGCCCGGCGCCGCGGCTGATTTCCACGGTCGTGCCCGGCCAGTTGCCGGTCTGGGCGCGCGCCCCGGTCAGGGCGTTAAACAGGGTGGATTTGCCGGAGTTGGGCGCGCCGACCAGCGCGACGATGGGCGAGCCTTTCGGGGCCAGCGCCCCACCCGGGTTGCCGTGGCAGGTTGCAGTCGTCATGCCAGCACCTCCAGCAGGCGCAGGGTGTGGGCATCGACGGCGTAGCGGCAGGTGCCCACGCTCACGATGCGCGACCCGCCCGCCACGGCCGGCCCAATCTCGACCTGCGCCCCGGCGCGCAGACCCAGTTCGGCCATGCGATTGGCCAGCGGGGCGTTTGCCTGGCGCAGGTGCTCCACGTTCGCGGCGGTTAAAACGAGTGAGGCCCCCCGCCTCCCGCGGGGCGGGCGCTGGGCCCGGGAAGCAATGGCTGGCATGGCCATCGTCCTTTCGGTCGGTGATGCGTGTCGTCGAAGCCGCGCACCAAAGGCTTATAACACCCTTTAATCTACTCCGAGTTAGCCAAACCTACCCAAAGTTTCGAGGCAAGTGTGACCAAGTAGACCCTTACCTATCTTCCCGGTCACTCCCCGCCCCGCGCCGCGGCGTCGCCGTAGCACACGGCGCGGTTTTTAGAGGCGGATACCCAGCTGGCGGGCGAAGCCGCGCAGCTGTTCCATGACCGCCGGGGTGCTCAGCGCGCCGACCGCGGCGATAATGCCGACCAGCCCCACCACGGCGGCGACGGTGCCGCCCTGGCTGGACCCGCCGGCCCCGCTGGACCCGCTGCTCAGGTCATCGGATGAGCCCGCGGACGACCCATCGGAGCCGTTCTGGTCAGACTCGCCGACGACAAACTCGTAGTCCTTGGTGTAGGTGTTGCCGTGGACGTCGGTGGCGGTGACCCGGGCGGTGTGGGTGCCCTCCTTCAGGTCGTCGGGCAGCGGCGCGCGCCAGATGTGGGCGGCGCGGTCCGCGATGCTTCCGCCGTGTACGGCCTGGGCCTGCACGGCCAGCGGGTCGGAGTACTCGGCACCAAAGCGCTGCTCCTCGCCCTGCATGGGCTGGGTGCGCTCGGCATCAACGGCATCCGCGCCGTCGAAGGAGACCTCGACGGTGGAGCCGGTGGCGCCCATGAAGAAGTTGGTGGTCAGGTAGGACTCGCCCAGCTCCTCGGCGCCCACCTGCTCGGGGTTGTCGAAGGCCGGCTTATCGCCGCCCTTCTTGGCCTGGGAGCCGTCGTACTCGATGGTCTCGTCGTACCACTCGCGGTAGCGCGGGGTGTTCAGGGAGACGTTCATCTGATCGTTCTGGTCGCCGCCGACCGGGGTGAAGAACTCGCTGACCTCGGAGCCGTTGATGTCCAGGGAGAGCACGCCCGGCTTGGAGCCGTCGCGGCCGTAGGACTTCGGCACGCCGCCCTCCCCCATCTCGCCGGAGTACCAGTCGCCGGAGATGGCGCCGGCCACGATGTTGGTAAACGGCAGCTCGTCCACGCCGAGCGTGTCCTTCCACTCCTGGGTGCTGTCGCCGGCGCGCATGTTGGCTACGGCGTGGGTGTGGCCGCTCACCGCGATGGCCTCGCGGCCTTCGACCAGCTCGGCGATCTCCTTGGCCTGGTCGATCTGGTGGCGGGCGGAGCCGGAGTCAGAGAAGGAAAACAGCGGGATGTGGGAGGCCAGCACGATGACCTTGTCCTCGGGCGTGCGCTCGATGTCGGCGCGGAGCCAGGCCATCTGGTCGTCATCGATGGCGCCGTTGTACTGCTCGCCGTCGACGGGGTACTCGACAGATTCTAGGGAGATGATGTGGGCGTTGCCCACGTCGTAGGAGTGGTAGGCCGGCCCGAATTCCTGGCGGTAGGTGTCGAATTTGTGCTCGGCGTCGGCGTCGAAGTCCAGGTCGTGGTTGCCGGGCAGGAAGCGCGCCGGCGAGTTAAGCATGCCGGTCAGCTCGCGGGTGTCCGGGTAGAGGGAGAGATCGTCGCCGACGACGTCGCCGATAAATAGCGCGCCGCAGTTGGTGAAGTCGTCGCGCTGGCTGAGGTCGGTAAAAGCGCCGGTGCGGGCGTAGCCGACTTCGTCCTTGTCGTAGGTCTGGATGTCGCCGCCGATGAGGCAGCGCTGGTTGTCCAGGGCGGAGTCCGGGTCGCTAACGAGCGGGAAGTTGACGGCCTCCGGGGTGCCGCCGCTGGCTTCGATGCCGCCGTATTTCAGCTCCGAGGAGCCTTCCGGGACGTGGTTGTAGAAGAACTGCGCGACGTTGTCGTCGTCGACGGGCACCTGGTAGCCGGCCGGCTGAGTGATGAAGACGGTGGTGTTGTCGTCGACGGGGATTTCGTAGCGGCCCTCGGCGTCGGTGGTCACGACCTCGCGGCCGTTGGAGACGGCCACGCCCTCGATGGGGGCCTCGTCGTCCTGGGTGGAGTTGCGGTTGGTGTCGTCGAAGACGGTGCCGGTGAGGGTGTCGCGGACGGCATCGTCAGCCGCGGGGACGAGCTCGACTGCGCCGCGGTAGCGGCGGTGAGCCATGACGAAGTTCCATTCGAGTGTGAGGGAGTAGGTACGCCCGCACACTCTAGGGGCCGCGCGTAACCGCGCTTTTAATTTTAGCTTTCAGCTAGGTTGACAATCGCCCTTCCAGACGTTGGGCTCGTAGCCCGGCGTCGGGGTGGTCGGGATCAGCGCTGACGATGCCTCCTCGTGACTACACCCGCACACCCCCATCAGGTCGACGAGCAGGGAGCGCACCTGCGCCAGCATGACCGTGGTGGAAATGCCGCGGGAAATGTCCTGGGCGTGTACCAGCTCCACCCCGGTCTGGGCGGCCAGGCGGCGCAGGCCGGTGGTCAGCTCGGAGATCGTGGTGGAATCGGCAAAGTCCGGATCACTCAGGATGGCGTCGGAGAGCTGGGTGGTCAGCTCGGCGGCATCGCGCAGCAGCTCGATGAGCTCGTCGGTAATCGGCTCGCTATCCAGCACGGCCACGTGCGCCCGCCTAGAGAGCACGCGCGTGTTGCGCATGGCGTTGTCCACGTTGTTGAGCAGCCCCAGCAGCACGCGCATGTCCTCGCGCTGCTTGACCAGCAGCGGGGAGGCGAAAATGACCTCCCGGGAGTTGTTGGCCTCGGTGATCATCTTGTTGACGTTGGCCTGGCTACCGCGGGCGCGCTCTAGGGCGCGGGCGATGCCGGCGGCGTCGCGGGCCTGGGTGGCCTGCGCGACCTCGTCCAGAATGGAGCCGGTCAGCCCCAGGATGCGCGCAACCTCACGACGGCCGTTGCGCAACGGCGAGGCCGGCAGCAGTGCCATGACCAGCAGCGCGACCATGCCGCCGACCAGGGAGTCCACCATGCGGTCGGTGCCCCCGGAGGTCTCCGGCGGCAGGATGGTGGCGATCAGCACCGCGGCGAACGCCGCGTGGTTGGCCACCAGCGCGCCGCGGTCGACGAAGGTCGCCAGGGCCACGGCGACGGCCACCCCGACCGCGATCTGCCAGGCGCCGGTGCCCACGAAGTAGATGAGCCCGTCGCCCACGCCGACGCCGAGGGTCACGCCGACGACCAGCTCCATGGATTTACGCACGCGGTCCCCGGCGGCCGAGTAGACGATGACGGCCGACATCGGGGCGAAAAAGGGCAACGCGTGCCCGATGACGTAGTGCGAGAAGCCAAAGGCCAGGCCGGCGGCCAGGCCGATCTGGATGATATACATCCAGTTGGAACGCAACCGCCCCAGCCCCTGCCGGACTTTACCGATTGTCAGCGCTTTTGCCACATGCTTTGCTCTTGCCACGACCTTAATACTAGCTGTTGAGTTCCGAGACGAAGGTATCGTGAGCGCCTTAAATGCGCGCGCTAGCCTCCGCGTCTAGCGGTTGAGCGGGCTGCCCTGCCACCTAAACCCGCGGTCGAGGAGCAGGGTGCCGGTCTCCGACGGGCGCAGGGTGAGCTGGTGCGCGTCATCGTCGAGTAGCAGCTGCCCGTCCACGACTTGGTAGCGCAGGTGATACTCGTCCGCGAATTCTTCGCCGGCGCCGAAGTTTTGCTCATCTGCGGCCATCGGTGCCCTCAGATACAGGTCCAGGCGCGGCTGGCCGGGCTTACTGTCATCAACCCGGTAGAAGCCGGACTGCAGATCCCCGTTGGCGCGGCGGACGGTCGCCCCCGCGAACTCACCTGGGTCGCCCTCGAACTGTCTTAGGGCCGGGGCGCCGCCCACCGACCGTTTGCCGAGGGCGAGCGTAGACAGGCGGGCATCGTCAAGCAATTGGGGCGCGGGCTGGCTACTATCGTGGGCTACCTGCCACACGCCGGCGAGTTCCTCGTGGACCGTGGGGAACTGCTTGGGAACGAGGATAGCCGGCGCCGCAAGACCAGCGATAAGCATCCCGGCCGCCGCCACGGGCGGCAGCCAGCGCGTTAACCGATGGGCCCGCGGCCACGGGATAAGCCGCGGATAGTGCATCTCCGGAACGGCGCGGCCCAGCGCGAAAGCCACCAGCCGGGGAACCCAGGGAGCTAAAACAATCAGGAAAAGAACCATCTGAGCGAAAGCGAACTGCTTGACCGGCACATCAAAGGTCATGTTCAGCAGCCAGACCACCCCGAGGGAAACCGCCCCGATAAGCCCACCCAGCCACGCCGTGCGCCGCCACAGCACCAGCGCCGCGGCGAGCAGCTCCACGGCTCCGGCCAGAAACTGCACCCACGGACTAAAAGCCATAAACGTCCACAAAAGCCCCATCGGGGACTTCTCCCCCAACGTAATCAGCAACCCTGGGTAATCAACCAACCCCATCTGCAGCAGAATCACCTTGGCCGCAGCATACGGCAAAACCAGCACACAAATAACCACGCGGACGACAGCATGGACCGCCCACCCAATAGTGCGCCACGGAACGCGGCGGAAAAAGGAAGTCGAAGTCATAACCACAATCCCACCACGCACCGCGGACGCGCAGAAGAGGGCGAGCCCGCAACTTCGCGGTGGGGCCCGCCCTACCCCCGACTGCGCGCTACTAGCTGACGTAGGTGCGGAGGGTACCGTCACCGAGGAGTGGGCACCACAATAATCCGGCACTGAAATATTTATTCCACACCTCGATGTGCATCTACCTGCGCAATTAGAGAGTTGCCTAAATTACTTTTTCAATTTCAGTGCGATCTAGAGCACATTGTGTAAGGATTCTTACAAGCCATCCCGTAGTACTCCGCTCCTTGCCCCGGAGGAAGGATGAGCAAATGGAAAGTCACGCTGTCCCTCACGCTGACTCACACACCAAGGTCACGAAACGCCCCCTCAACACATGGGAGGTCACCGCAATGTCGGTCGGCTTCATGGGGCCGGTCATGGCGATGTCGCTCAATGGCATCGGCGTGGCAGGGCTGGTCGGTAAGGCCGTACCGTTCACCTTCCTAGTGTCCTTCGTCGGCAGCCTCTTTGTCGCCTATGCCTTTGTCCGACTCCTGCGCACTGTCACCCACGCCGGATCGGTCTACGCACTGGCCGGCGTAACCCTAGGCCCTAAAGCGGGCTTCTTCGGCGGCTTCGCACTCCTCGGGACCTATATCTTCATGACCGCTTGCATCCTGGGCGCCTGCGCCGTTTTCTTCGAGGCGATGCTGGAACAGTTCAACACAGCCGAGCTGGGCTTGGCCTGGCTAATTATCCCCATCGCCGTTGCCGTCATCGGCGCCATCTTAAACCTGCGCAACTCCCAGCTGACCGCGCGCACCACCCTGTTTATCGGGCTGGCCGGAATTGTCGTGATGCTGGTGCTGTCGGTCATCATCCTAGTCTCCGTAACCGGGGATAACGCCCCGGTGAGCACCGGCCTCGATTGGGAAGCCCTCAGCCCGGCAGGCAACCCTTGGAGCGCGATCATGACCGCGTCCGTCTTTGGGTTTTTGTCCTGGGCAGGCTTCGAGTCCGGTTCCTCGCTGGGCGAGGAGACGAACCAACCCCAGCGCATCATTCCCCGCAGCCTGCTCCTCGCGGTCGTAGTCGGCGGCTTCGTCTACACCTTCGTCATGTTCGCCCAATCCTTGGGCTTCGGCACCGATGAGGAAGGGATAGCTGCTTTCGCCAGCGCCTCCTCTACCCTGACGACGCTGGGCTCCACCTATGTTGGCTCCTGGTTCGCGGTCCTGCTGTCCATCATCGCCTTCGCCGTGGCTTTCGGAGCTTTCCTGAGCTCCTCGACGGCCACCTCGCGTCTGCTCTTCGCGCTCGCCCGAGACGGCTTCGGCCCCGCGAAATTCGCCGAGCGCCACCCCAGCAGCGGTGTGCCAGTCCCGGCGGTGCTGTTTACCAACGGGTTGTCCATCGTGATGATTGTCGTCTTAGGTATCTGCCACGTCAGCCCGGTGGATGTCTACTACTGGTACGCGACCATCGCCACGCTATGCATGGTGGTGGCCTACGGCATGGCCTCGGCTGGCGCCATCGCGCACATCTTTCGCCGCGGCAACCAGGTGCCCTACTGGGAGATTATATTCCCCGTCCTCGCGCTGGCCTACCTCGGGTTCGTATACGTAGTGCAGGTCAGCGGCCAGGAAGCCCCGTACAACTACTTCCCGTGGATTTCCGGCGCCTGGTGCGTCATTGGTGCACTGGTCATCCAAGCAAGGCCCGAGCTCGCGCGCAAGATCGGCCGAAGATGGTCCCGCGCCGACGATGCTTCCACCCACTAGCCCCACCTCAATCACCAGCTAAAGGAGTAAACCATGAGTGTCGAGATCGAAAACGAAACCGCACCCTCGATTGCACACGGAATGTTCACCTTCGTCGCTACCTGCGATTTCTCGGCCCGCACCAAGGGGCGGGCCATTCACTCCAAAGACTTCCGCCCCGGCGCGAGCGTCGGGTGGGTGCCAGCCAACCTGGGGATCGGTCCGCTCGGGCACATCGTCGGCGGCATCCCCTATGGCGCATCGGGAGACCTCCGCTTGCTCGCCGATGCCGACTCCAAAACCACCATCTCCGGGGTTCCCGGCCAGGCTGACCTGGACTACTGCTTCAGCGACGTGGTCAACACCGACGGAACTCCGTGGGAATCGTGCAGCAGAACCTTTCTCAAAAACACCGTGGCGCAGCTAAAGGACAAACACGGAATTACCTTTACCGCCTCCTTCGAGCACGAATTCGTCGAGCGCGCAGCCACGCGCTTCCCGCACCCCTTCTCCTATTCGAATTTCCTTTCCGCGGAGCCGGTAAGCTCCACGCTGTTTAAGATTCTCGACCGTGCAGGAATCGAGCCGGAATGCTGGTTGCCCGAGTATGCCCAGCACCAGTACGAGCTCACCCTCAAGCCCACCGACCCGCTACGCGCGGCCGATCGCGCCCTCCTTCTGCGCGATATCACGTGCAACGTCTACGAAGCCTTCGACAAGGAAGTCACTTTTTCTCCGGTCCCCAGTGCCGAGGCGGGAGGCTCCGGGGTCCATGTCCACTACGGGCTCTACGGCGAAAACGGCGAGGCCATCTCCTTCGATGCCTCCCGGCCGGGCCGAGTCTCCGAGCTGGCCGGGCGCTTCAACGCGGGCATCATCAAATACGCCCCGGCGCTGACCGCCTTATTCGCTCCGCTCACGGTCAGCTACCTCCGGCTGAAACCCGACAACTGGTCGACGGCCCGCGCGTTTTGTGGCCTACAGAACCGCGAGTCCCTCATCCGGGTTTGCCCGACTAACGAAATCAACGGAAAGTCCCCCGAAAAGCAACTCCACTTCGAGTTCCGTGGATCGGACGCGGGTGCCAACCCGTGGATCCTCATGGGCATCATCCTGCGGGCCGGTCTGGCCGGCCTTGATGAGGGGCTCGACCCAGTCGACATCGTCGAGGGCGATCTGGATCTCGAAGGCAAGCACGCTGAACTTCCTGAATTGCCGGGTACCCTGGGCGAGGCGTTGGATCTCTTCGAGGCCAACGAGGAAGTCCAATCCTGGTTCGCGCCCGCTTGGTCCGAGACCTACTTGAAGGTCAAACGCGACGAAATTTCTGAGCTACACGGAAAGTCTTTCGAGGAGCAGTGCGAGGTGTATGCGGATGTCTTCTAAGCAGTCCCCGAGCTACCCCGATTTCCGCGAGGAACTTGCTTCACTCCCTTTGTTCGACCACCACTGTCACGGCGTGGTCCCGAAGGATCTGTCCCGCGCCGATTTCGAGGCCATGATTTCGGAATCCTCGCGTCCGGCTCCGGAGGGGCTAACCTGTTTCGACTCGCAGCTAGGGTTTCAGGTACTCGCGAAATGTGCCCCAATTCTCGGTACGCAGCCTTGGTGCAGCCCCGAAGAGTATCTGGAGCAGCGCCGGCAGCTGGGCGCGGCTGAGGCCAATTCCCGTCTGTTACAAGCCTCGCAGCTCACGGATCTGGGCGTGGATACCGGGTTCTCGCCGGACGTTATCACCCCGGCAGAGGAGCTCGGGCGCATCAGCGGCGCCACACCGCACGAGGTGGTCCGCTTGGAATACCTCGCCGAGCAGGTCGCCCAGGAGTTCCTGTCACCCGGCGCGCCCCAGGAAACGGACGGTGCCTTAGCGCGGAAATTCCTGGACGCACTCGCCGTGCGCCTAAGCGATGCCTTGCGCGGCGCGATCGGCGTTAAGTCCATCGCCGCCTATCGCATCGGCCTAGACTTCGAAGCCGCGCGCCCCGCTACCGAAGAGGTCCTCGAGTCCGCGCAGTACTTCCTCAGGGGCACGGCGCCACTGCGCCTGGCGGATCCGGTACTCATCCGCCACCTGCTGTGGTTGGCTATCGATGCCGGCCAGGTCATCCAGTTGCACATCGGATACGGCGACGACGATGTCGACCTGCACCGGTGCAACCCTCTCCTGCTCACGGAGCTGTTCCGGTTGAGCCGTGATACCGGTGCTCGTTTCACGCTCCTGCACTGCTACCCCTTCCACCGCGAGGCCGGCTACCTGACACACGTCTTCGAGCACGTCTATTTCGACGTAGGCCTAGCCATCAACTACACGGGTAGCCGATCCGGCGCGGTCATCGCCGAGTCCCTCGAGCTGGCTCCCTTTGGCAAGATTTTGTTCAGTACCGACGCCTTCGGCCTAGCCGAGCTCTACTACCTAGGCGCGGAGCTCTACCGCGATGGCTTGGCCCAGGCGCTGGCGGAATTCCACGACTTCCATGGGTGGCCGAAGGAGCAGTGCCTGCGGCTAGCTCGCATGATTTCTTACGACAACGCCGCCCGTTTGTACGGAACCGATTAGGCCACGATAGCGACAAGCGCACGACGAGAAAGGTGAACATCAGTGGGCGAAACCACCCCGACGTACGACAAGCTGGCGCAGGGCTGGATTGCGGCGCTCAACCAGGAGCTGCCCGCGGCAGTGGAGCTACGCAAGAAGCTCCACGCAAACCCGCGGGTCAGCGGCGAGGAACAAGACACGACCGACGCCGTCGCCAGCGCCATGGAACTCGATTTCAAGTCAATCGCCACAACAGGCGGAATTTCCCGCATCGGCCCACAGACAGGCCCGTCCATCGCCCTGCGCGGTGAATTGGATGCCCTACCGGTGGAAGAAGCAACCGGGGTGGAGTGGGCGTCGTCCAACACCGCGATGCACGCCTGCGGGCACGACGTGCACCTGGCTGCCCTTGTCGCGGTGGTGCGCGCCGCCAAGAGGCTCGAGCTACCTTATGGCCTGGTGCCGTTCCTCCAACCCCGCGAGGAGACATACCCGTCGGGGGCCTTGGACATCAAGGATTCGGGGGCGTTTGCCACCTTTGGCGTGGCACATGCCATCGGCGCGCACGTGCATCCCGATGTTCCGCTCGGGGCGGTCGCCTCCGGGGAGGGCTTCATCAACGCCGCGGCCGGCGAGTTCATCATCACCGTCGAAGGCCAAGGCGGGCACGGCGCATACCCGCACAAGGCCAACGATGTCGCCGTCTGCGTGGCGCACGTCGTCTCCGGCCTGTCCGAGATTGTCCGACGCACGTCCAACCCAATGGCGCCGGCCTTGATCAGCGTCGGTTCCGTCCAGGTCGGTTCGAGCGCTGCCAACGTCCTAGCCGGCAAAGGCACGGTGAAGACCACGGTGCGCACCTCCAGCAGTGCGGCCGCGCAGGAAATTGCCACCGCGGTCCAGCGCTTCGTCGAGCACACCGCCCAGGCCTTCGGGTGCACTGGAGACCTCGAGTATCTCCCCGGCGAGCCGGCCCTCATCAATGACGAGCACTTGGCCGCAAACTTCGCCGCTGTGCAAGGCACGCTGGGATTGAAGACTGGCGATCCGATGCGTTCCCTAGGCGCGGACGATGTCTCTTTTTACGGCGAGCTCGTCCCCAGCCTGATGTGCTTCGTCGGCGTGGGAAACGGCCCGACTCCCTCACTCCACGATGCGAAGTTCCTGCCGCCAGACAGCGCCGTCGGTTACACGGCCAAAGCTCTCATCGCCGGTTACCTCGCCGCCGCCCGCGCTTTGGACGTAAAATAACCGACTATGCCCAACGCCACCAGCATTGCGGAGCGAATCCGGTCCGGCCTGGATGAGTTCTCCAGCTCTGAGAAACTCGTCGCCCGGTACATCCTCAGTGGCTTTCCATACAGCGGCCTCGACACTGTGGAGCGGATTGCAGAAGCCTCCGGAGTCAGCTCGGCGACGGTAGTCCGCTTTGTCCAATCGCTGGGCATCCCGAAATTTAAGCTCTTCCAGGATCAGCTCAAGCAGGAGCTGATAGACCGCCAGCAATCGGCGCTCGATCAGGCCGCCGAACGCTCCCCAGTTCCCGCCCAAGGCACGAATCATGGCGTATTTAGTGACCAAGAACGTGCCTTCGTCGAAGGAATCCACTCCACGTTCGAAAACCTCCGCGCCGCGGACATTACCAGCGCCGTGGACCTTCTCAGCAACCAGAACAAGCACATCATCGGTGACGGCGGAACCTATTCCCACATTCTGGCCGAGCACATGCTAGCCCAGCTCAACCTTTTCCGAACCAACCTGCACAGCTGCCCGGCCGACGGATGGAAGCTCGAAGACACCCTCACCAGTATCTCCACGGACACGGTGTGGGTGACGTTTGATTTCCGGCGCTACTCCGCAACCTCGGCCGAGCGCGCGAGAACAGCGAAAGCTCGAGGAGCCATACTCATCCTCATCACGGACAAGTGGATGTCGCCCATCGCCTCCTATGCCGACATCGTGCTTACCGCACGGGTGGAAGCTAACGGCCCCTCGGACACCCTCGTCTCCGCTCTCGCCCTCGTCGAAGGCATCTGCGAAGCTGTTGCCGATCAACTCGGCAGCGAAGGGATGCGACGCCTAGCCGACATCGATCCCATCCGTCGCAGCCAGTTGTCCTAATCCACACGCGACAACCACGCGGGAGCCGGCTATAGCTTTTTCCATAAACATTTGTACTTAGCAAGTGCAACACTCATAATAATAGTTGCCGCGGAAGCCCTTCACCCGCGGAGCTTATGTTTCTCGCATGCCCTACGAAGGGCGTGCCTACTTGGAAAAAGGAATCCCTGAATGCTTGCTCCCCGCCGCGTCACGCGACCTATCCTGGCTTTTCTACTCGCGTCATCTTTGGCGGCCACTAACGTCAGCGCTCACGCCGCTCCTACTGCCGAGCTCCCCGAATCCGCTCTGGTCCATGACGCTCTTTCCGATCCCGTTGCTGACCAGTCCCCCGACACTTCTGAGCAGGTCCGCGAAGCCGCGGATGAAATGCGCCACAGCTCGCCTGGCTTACACTCCCGTGGTGCCGACAAAAGCACTGGAGATGCCTACTCATCCTTCTACCACGACCCAGTGGACCTGGATGGTTCTTCCCCAGGACAATTGTTCCGGAATTCCTCGGTGCGAAACCCCCTAAACACGCTGGGCATTACCAACATCGGCCCTTACAAGGCGGAACGCATCCTCTACTCTTCCACCAACCGCAAGGGAGAGCCCATTCCAGTTAGCGGGATCGTCATCGAGCCTAAGAAGGATTGGATGGGGGACGTGCCACGTCCCGTGGTCGCCTACGCCCCCGGCACCCAGGGCGTAGCCGACCACTGCTCGCCATCGCGCAAAATCGCCGAAGGCGTGGGCGACTACGAGCAGCTCTTCTTTGAAAGCCTCCTCAAGGAGGGATACGCAGTGGTCTTAACCGACTATGAAGGACTTGGCACTCCAGGCCTGCATACCTACATGGACCGTATCAGCCAAGCCCACGCCGTGCTCGATAGCGTACGTGCTGCGCAGCAACTAGACGGCTGGGATTTGGGTCCGGAGAATCCCGTTTTCCTCAACGGCTATTCACAGGGTGGCGGCGCAACCGCCAGCGCCGCGGAGCAATATGACTCTTACGCCCCCGAGCTCAACGTCAAGCTCGCAACCGTCGGTGCCGCCCCAGCCGATCTGACTCTTTTGCCACCAGCCCTCGACGGAACTACGTACTTCCTCTTCGAACTCTTCGCTCTACTTGGTTTGTCCCAAAGCTACGGCATCGATTTCAATGACCGGCTCAGCACTCGCGGACAGGAGGTCCTCCGCAACGCTACGAACGCGTGCACGTTGGGCCTCGGGCTCTATTCCGGACAGACCATCTCCGGGCTTACCGCCGACGGCACTGACGTTTACGAACTCATCGAAACTGCTCCTTATAACCAGATTCTCGCGGAGCAGCACATCGGCCACCGAGCTCCCACCGTCCCGGTAGTCATCACACACAGCCGTGGCGACGACGTCATTCCCTTTGACACAGCCGAACAATTGGCTGCGGAGTGGGCCGACCACGGTGCGCAAGTCACCTTCCTTCCGAATGATGCTGGTTCGCACGTAGCCGGCACCATCCCGCACATCGATGCCACCCTCGACGCCATCAAAGCGGTACTAAACAGCTAGCCGACTCTTCCCACCTACCGCTGCCTAAAACTCACGGTCTGCACAGGCTTTGCTTAGGACGACCTGTTACCTCGGGTTTGTTTGTCATAAGTGGTCCGGAAGCGGCGGGCGTTAGACCACCCGGTCCTGCGCTGCGGCTTCTTCCGGCGGTCGGTAGGGCGCATCATAAGAGTTAGCCCATCGAACTCGGTGGGGTCAGGCCCGAGCACTCGGTTCGGTGGTCATAGACAAACTGGAAGCGGACTACTAGCGTGTCTCTTCGACAAAATATTTCGCGGCCTTGCGAGGAACGATTAACTCCAAGCTCTGTTGAAGCCGCGTGAAGTGAGAGGTCCTCATTGTTCTCGTAGAGGACCACAGCATCACGTTTGAACTGTTCGGAATACCTGGGCATAGTTGCAGATTACCTTTCCCCCAACCCAACCGGGCTGATATCAGGTGTCTACCAAACAGGGGTCAGGTCCATCATGAAATCCCCACACCACCCAGCTCCAGAGCTGACGGATGTCCCTCGAAGCTAACACGGAGCTTTTCTTAATTCCAACGGACAAGGTGAACATCGTACGATTAACCACATCTCGCTCTGAATTCTCGCTCCCTCCAAGCTGGCGAAAACAGCCGACCTGTCTAAGGGTTTTGACAGGATGAGCTACCGGCCAAGCAGCTGACCTCTACTGTAGGCGCTCAATCCTTAGAAAGATACCGCTGAGCTAGCAGCACTGCGTTGCGCCAACGTCCAGACGTCTCAAGTGCCGCCACCAGCTCTTTTGTAGACACGCCAACGTGGGATAAAACAAGAGCGTGGATGAGCGTATTCGTCACTCTTGAAATCGCATAGGCCCATTCAAAATTAGCAGGCTCGAGAAGGGCTTCATGGGCAAGATCATTACGGACCTTGCAAAGCCCCTTCACCCAAGTTTCGTGATTAGGAAGCATTAAGTTTCGAAATTCTGGCCCTAGACGAAAATACAAATCGAGGGCGCGAAGTTTGAAATACGGCTTCTTTCCATCCTTAAATTCTTCGCCCGTCAATTGCTTAAACGCCTGCTTGCTCTCGGACAAAGTCTCCTTGTCATAGACCGAATTGTGGAAAGATTCAGCCAGAACTCCACTCAGCAGGACAGCCGTTTCTAGGTATTGCGTTTTCGATACCAGCGGCTCCGTCAGCAGACGCAGCGATCTTAAATTCCGCCGGTGAAATTCAACCCAACTCTTAAACATCGGGAGAGCCTCAGAAACCTCTCTCTGAAAAACGAACGAAGAATAAAGACGGGCTAGTTGACTAGCTGCGAGGTCTTTCCGCCTAGGCACGATTAGCCAGCCGAGGTCTCCCTCTCCAAAGTTGAGCCTGATTTCCGAACGGTCGCTCAGTCGATTTGCTGCTAGAGAAACAAACTGGCTAACCTCGAGCGACCATTTGAGCACGGTTTCTATTGTTGTCGATTCGACAGAATCGTATCTCACGAAGTGCTTCTCGGAGATTCTGGTCACGAACTGTTCAGAATTCCACTCATAATACGGTGGTCTTACTGAGACTTCCACGGTTACTAGTTCTCCCGAGTCTAGTTGCAACGACTCTAGTTCGTCGCGTCCAATAATCGACTGAACTTCGACTTGGTACGTCGAAGAGTCCAGGGAACTTCTGATCCGAGTTGAAGCTGGCTTGCCTAAGAAATAATCGAGAAAGTCGACAGAGATCCACGCAGATTTGATTGCAGGATCATTTCTCCCACTAATTTGCTCGCCTACTACGAGATACTCCCCAGAGTAAGTAGCCCACTCAGTCATCACCTGACCAATAGCAGTCGTAGAACTTTGCATCTGTACTACGAGTAGAGAAACAATCTTACCCTCCACATGCCCCCAAATAACCTCAAAATCTGCAGGTGCTTGACTCGGCCTCCCCTGCAAGGCTTGGAAAGTACCATAGGTTCTCAGCTCAAAGCCCTCCAAAGGATCAAATGCAAGCACCCCGGCTAGGCTACCCTCGACGCCAGGTAGCTCCCAGGATCCCCACATCTCGAAATCCTCAGTACAGGAAAACTTTTTGCCGACCATTCATTTGCTCCTATATCTTCATGGTGTCTTTCGATCAACTAATCCAACGGCTATGCAAATTCAACGGACTCGACCGTGCCTATCCCCAGGGACGAGCCTAACAAGATCTAATCACCTAAGGATGGTCCATTGAACAGAGCGACCCTGCTTAAAACAGCAGTACGCCAGAACCATCTCCGCTCCAACCCCCTGCCGCCGGATGCCTACGCATATACGTCCATCTCGTCCTCTAGGTAGCCAGCTCAATCATACCGCTTTGCGGCTATTCCAAACCTCCAGCACTTATCTTTGACGCAAACGCTCTGTAAAGCTCACAGCCACCTGAATCGCGCTTTCGATCATCGACTTCGGTGGCAGTGTGTGGGCGAAAGGACCTTCGTACTGCACGACTCGGAAGTCGTTGTCCTCATGTTGTGATTCCGCAAAGGGAAGAAAGTGCTTTGAGTGGAAACCATCGTTTTGATTTGTGAGGTAAAGGACATGGTTCGGTACCGACACATTGTACTGCTCTAACACTGAAAGTCGTTCTCGAATCGGAGCATCCCACTGAGGGTCGATGTGGCTGGCGACCACCTTGTCGGGAGCAAGCGAAGGCATAACGTTTCTCAAGAAACTGAAGAACGGCCATTGCATAGAACCATCTTCGTTCAACGCCGGCACTGTCGTGTCTGGATCAATTACCAGCGCTACCGAGTCTGGGAGCATCGTCGAAATACGCAATGCAGCAAATCCTCCACCAGAAAAGCCGAAGAATACGACCCTCTTGGCCTGCGTAGCGCGGACAATCTCCGAGACCTTTCCAGCCAGGTATCGGAGAAAATCAAACTCCAGAGTTCCCAGATACCATCCGAGCCTTAATTCCGGATGGCTAAGTAGCGCTGGATCCGCAATAAATAGGCTATTCACTCCTGCGCGCCTCATGGTGTTAAACCATTCAAACCTCGGCAGCCGGTACTTTTTTCGGTCGATAGCGCCATGGAAGACTACAAAGAGAGTTTCACTTCCTTGATTGAGATACAGATAGTCAAGAATTCCCTTATCCGGTAGTCGGCAGCGACCTTGACTCACGCCGGGAGAATCTAGGTCAATGCCAAACTCCGAAACCTCACTAGGCACGAGCGAGCTAATATCGGGTTGAGCTTCAGACAAGGGAACCACACCAGGCACACCTTCAGCCGGGATAAACGAGGCACGCCCGGTCACTGCAAGATGATGGTCATCTGGAAGATCGCCAGAGACTACCGCATAATCTTCGACGAAACATCCCGCCCCAATCTCAACACCGCCTTTAATCACGACTCCATTGCCCACATAGCTCCCAGCACCGATATTGGTCGTCATCTCGCGGTCATCCGCCGGTACTCTCTTATGAGCTGGCCCCAGACCGGATGTACAAGTAGTCACGACGACTGAATCACCGATAATCACGTCGTTTTGAGCTATTACATTCCCAAAGACCGCACAATTGCTACCGATCTCCACCCTCTGACCTGCGCGTAGCTCACCATCGATTCGGGTAGACACCCCAACTTCAGAGTCTGCACCGAGGAAAACGACACCAGTCACACGGACCCCGGCCGAAAGCTTCGCCGCGTCTTTCAATATTGCAGTACCTTCAATTGCCACGGCATCGCCAATTTGTGCTCCCTTTTCGAGACGCACGTTGTGCGCATTAGATGTTTCCGCCGTACTCGCAACGGATGCACCGGGACTAATGTGAATCGACAAAGCTCCCACCTACGACCATTGATTTAATCCAAGGGGAATCAAGAGAGCCGCCCCATCCGAAAAGGCCCCGTACTCTCGATCGCTCCTAACCTCTCAACTAATTTACGGTTGCCGGGGTGAGAAACCAATTGCTGTCTTCCCACGGGGCAAGGAGCGACCGACCCCAAATATCCGAAATTCTTTGCCTATGCTCCTCAGATAGTTTCGGAAGCCTATTGCGGTGGAGACCAAAGAGCGGTATACCCTTTTCGACCAACTCATCCAGCATTTTTTCGACGCCCGAGTCTGAGTCAGGATGCTGGGTGAAAAGGGTCCGAACAGGCAACGCGCTCCGGTGATACAGCCCAAGCTGATCCTGCTTCTCTAGCCAAGCCACATATAGCAAGAATTCGGTACCACCGCTTTGAGACAACGCCCTCAACAGATGCGTCTCGTACTTCTTCTCGAGAAAATCCACCAATTCAACTGCGACATCCGTAAAGAAGACACAAGGAGTAATTGAGGGGGTCATCAAGTTGTCAAAAAACGACTCTGGAATCTCAACTGCTAGGCGGGATCGTTCGACGTATTTTTTCCAGTATGGCGAGATAGCCACACGAGCAGTTACAGGACGACCAGCGTGAAAGAAGTCCTCCACTGAACTTGGTCGAACGAAATGATTTTTCGAATCTAGCATCAAGTAATTGGGAGCTTCTTCGCCGAACCGTTCCTTGTAGTACCTAGAGATAGCCAACTTGATCGCTTGCTGATCGTAGTAACCAGTCTTATCTATGCCCGGTAGAATTTCAGAAAACGTCTTAACTCTTACTAGCGACTTAAACTCACTGCTAACGACGTTTCCAAGTGCATTTAGGAACTGCTCCCTGAGCGCCTCATCGTCACTACCGTTGGCGATAACCGTATATTCGCAAAGACCGGATTTTTCAAAAAGCCGGTCAATCGATAGAGCTTGCAAGATCGCAAGCCGGAAGTCCTTCTCATAAAAGATGCTTGCTATTGGGATCTGCGCGGTTTCCATTCTTCGTAGTCTACCGCAGCCAAACATTCCCTGTAGTGACTATTCTTCTCATCGTCAGTGGTTTCACTTGAGAAATCCATCCCCCGTAAAACCTCCCCGCGAAAGCCCACATGGAAATTCTAGTTGTATTCAAATTTCGATTTTCCCGTGCAATCACCTGATATAATCTTCCCATGCGTATGACGGTTATCGGCACCGGTTACCTCGGTGCGACCCATGCTGCTTGCATGGCTGAACTTGGCCATGAAGTGCTTGGGGTCGATGTAGATCAAGACAAGATTGATGCTCTCGCGGCCGGGGCGGTTCCTTTCTACGAACCTGGGTTGCCGGAAATCCTAGAGCGGAATGTTGATTCTGGGCGTTTGCGGTTTACCACCAAGTATTCACAAGCTGCCGAGTTTGCCAAGATCCACTTCTTGGGTGTGGGTACGCCGCAGACCAACGGGTCCTATGCGGCGGATATGACCTACGTCAAGGCAGCGATCGAGTCGTTGGTTCCGCAGCTGACCGGCCGTAACCTGATCCTGGGTAAATCCACCGTGCCGGTGGGAACCGCGGCTGAACTCCAGGAGCTCGCGGACTCGTTAGCGCCGGCGGGTACGACAGTAGAAATTGCGTGGAACCCGGAGTTTCTCCGAGAAGGGTTCGCGGTCAAGGACACGCTGACCCCTGACCGCATCGTGCTGGGCACACGAGAGAATGACTCCGAGGCAGAGGTCATCGCGCGGGAGATTTACGCACAGCCCCTAGACAGTGACACTCCCTTCATCGTGACCGATCTCCAGACTGCGGAACTGGTCAAGGTCTCCGCCAATGCTTTCTTGGCAACCAAGATTTCGTTTATCAACGCCGTCAGTGAGATTTGTGAAATCGCTGGCGCGGATGTCACCCAACTCGCAGACGCGATCGGCATCGATGAGCGTATTGGACGGAAGTTCCTGGGTGCCGGGCTCGGCTTCGGCGGTGGATGTTTGCCAAAGGATATCCGGGCATTCATGGCCCGGGCTGGTGAGATCGGTGCTGACCAGGCGCTGACGTTCCTCCGCGAGGTGGACGCCATTAATATGCGTCGCCGGGACCGCGTGGTTGAGCTAGCCTGTGAGAGCTTCGATGGCTCTCTCCTTGGACACCGCGTAACGGTGTTGGGGTGCTCGTTTAAGCCCAACTCGGACGATGTACGCGACTCCCCCGCCTTGGCCGTTGCCGGTGCCTTGTCACTCGCAGGTGCGGCGGTAAGCGTCTGCGACCCGAAGGGGATGGACAACGCCAAGAAGATTTTCCCCACTCTTACGTATTCCGACACCGTCGAGGGGGCTTTGGAGGATTCCGAGCTGGTCATCTTGGCCACCGAGTGGAAAGAATTTAAGGAGCTTGAACCAAAGCTCGCGGGTTCGCTGGTGGCTAAGAAGAATGTCATCGACGGGCGTAACGTGCTGCCCATCGACGACTGGCAAGCAGCCGGTTGGACCGTAAAGGCCCTCGGCAGGTCACTTTAATAGATCGAGGAAAGGCTCGGCCAGACGGTGCTGTACCGCTGGACCGAGCCTTTCGTTGTCCCCGGCTCGTCTCTCAGTTTTGACTGGAGGCTGTAGCCGGAGGTCGATCTGGGGAATCTATCCTTGCGCCCGGAAGAAATCGACTGTTCGCTCGATACCTTCGCGCAGCGGTACCTGCGGCGACCATCCCAGCGCTTCCTGGGCTAACGAACTATCCAGCGCGGAGCGTTTGAGATCCCCCAGACGCGCCGGTGCGTCTTCGGGGCCTTGGCCGCTTCCCGCGGCTTCCGCGACGAGCGCGTGCAGCTCGCGGTCCGAGGTTTCCACGCCCGTGCCGATGTTGAAGCGACGCCCGTTTCCGGGGTGAAGTGCTGCCTGGTAAAAAGCCTCGGCCACATCGCCCACGTAAACGTAGTCCCTAGTGTTGGTACCGCCGCCAAAGACCCGGGTCGGCTGTCCGTGAAGGAGATGCTCAGCGAAAATCGCCACAACGCCTGCCTCGCCATAGGGGTCCTGGCGTGGACCATAGACGTTCGCCGGAGCGATGAACGAGCAATCCACGCCATACAGGTGGCGGTAGGCCTTCAGATAGAGCTCCCCCGCGACCTTGGAGACCGCATAAGGAGAGTGCGGATCCACCGGAGAAGACTCGCCGACCGGGAAAGTCTCCGGTGCACCGTAAATCGAGCCGCCGGAAGAGGTATGAACGATGTGCTTGACGCCGGTTTGCCGCGCGGCTTCGGCCAGCCGGATCACCGCGGTGATGTTGACGGTACTGTCCGCCACTGGGTCCTCGACGGACTTACGTACGTCGACTTGAGCCGCCAGGTTGAAAACGACATCGATGTTCTCGGCTTCCATCACCTGCTGGAAATCAAAAGTGCGGATATCGCCTTCAACGAACTTGAACGCCGCAGAACTCCGTGCGTCCTCAAGGTTGCTGAGAGAGCCGCGGGACAGGTCATCGACTACGACGACCTCGTGGCCGCGGTCCAGCAGCAGATCCACGAGATGCGAGCCGATAAAACCGGCCCCACCGGTAACTAACGCCTTCATGTAGGTTTCGTACTACCTTTCTGCCCGGGTCAGCCCCAGGCGAGCGGCCGACATGAGTCCCTGGACTCGCTTGAAGAGTACGTCGTCCATATCGGCATCGATCACGATGTTGTCGACGGCAAGATCCTCAGCAAAGAGAACAGCGGTCGCCAGGTCAGGGATTACGTCGCTCGCGGATTTCTTGAAGAGGAAACCGTTGCTAGCCACGTCCAGTCCCTGGAAGCTCCGGATACAGCCGTTGTATTTATCTGATTGCAGCACTCGGATGTAGACGTCATCGTTGGAAACGTCCTCCGAAGAATCACCGTCGGCCAGGAGCTTGCAGTCCCGTACGCCTATCACGAGGGGCTTGGGGTAATACTCGATGGGGCGTACTTCCACCATGGTGGCGCTGAGAAACTGCCTGATCTCAAACGCGGTATTGGGCCCAACCTTCTGCGGCAGAACGAACTCGTTTGCCGCCCAGCGACCGAAAAGCAGGGTGATAGCCACCGCCAAGCGGTCCGGGTTCTTGTTCGTCGGTCCTCGATCTAGAGCGAAATCCGCTGCGGGAAGGAACGCGTCGTACTCACTCCGCTCCGAGGTGATCGTCCACTGGCCCAGCGGATTCGTCACTTGCTTGAAAATCATTGTTAGCGACCTCCGAAATACTTCTTGCCCACCACGATTGCGCCGTCAGGCAGGGACTCCAACTCGCTTTCCCCAACCACAGCAACCGTGAGTGCCTTACGCTCTGTACCCGCCAGGACCGAGGCCTGATAGGTCGTTGCCGCCAGCGAGGGATCGACGGCCTCGGAGAACAAGAGGAATTCGCGACCGTCTTCACTAGCAACAGCAGCACGCATAAACTCCGCTAGCGCCTCCACCCAGGAACTCGTCCGAGTAGTCGCCGGGGGCTCGACAACAAAGCTCAAACCAGCCTTTCGAGCGCGTACGAGGTCCTGGAGTGTGGCACTACGAACGACCGCAGACTGCGCCTTGCCGACCCCCTCGACCACGATGTCGGTAGCGTGAAGTTCTCCGTCCCAATCAATCGGCTCTGCCGCGGTGATGGCTGCAATCCGAAGATCCCGCGAGGTCAAGTGGTCCGGGAGGAACAACTGGCCTTCGCTGATCAGTTCCTCCCGCGAGGTGGTCTCGGGCCACTCGCCCTCTTGGCTGGCTAACTCGCTAAGCTTCTTGAAATGCCAAGCATCGAGGCCGAATTGGAAGAATCCGAGCGCATCCTTGGCGGTACCCACCTGGTTCTCCCCGTCAACGACTGTCACCTGGCGGGAGTGCATGCGCCGCAGGGTAACCGGCTTGCCCGTGTGGCCGAGCTTGATTCCTGCGCGGAGCATCCGCAACATGATATTGTTGTCCACACCACTCGTGATGGTCTCGTCGTAGCGGAACTTTTTAATCACCTCGGTTGCAATGAACCAGGTTCCGTGTCCCGGAGCGCTGCCCTTCTCGTAAGCAGTGTAGGTGGCTGGCACCTTGGACACATGCAGCTGCAATGCACCGGTCTCGTCATCGAAGTTAAGGAACGAACCCACGTTGCCGGACAGGCCTTCGGTCAAGGCATCGAGGTGCCATTCCAAACGGCGTGGGTGCATCAGATCGTCATCATCGATCACGGCGGTGTACAGGCCGCGAGCCTCATCCAGCGCTAAATTCCGAGCGGCCGAAATACCTTGCGGCTCTTGGTGGAAATAGCGGATCCGATCGTCACCGAAGCTGTCCAAGACAGAACGCAAGTTGTCGGCCCCGCCGTCATCGACAACGATGATCTCAAAGTCTTGCACCGACTGGAACAGGATCGACTGGATAGTCTCCTTAATCAAGTCGGCGCGGTTCTTCGTAGCGATCGAGACCGTAACTAGGGGACGCACGAAGTCCGGACGGTACTTCCACGACAAGTAGTTCCGGGCGAACGTCTTGTCGTTGCGTAGAACGGCACGATTCTGGCTGACCGCTTCCCTACCCTCTTCGGTCTCCGCAACGACCTTCGATGTCGGAGGGTGCCACATGTGGTACATACGAACGTCCGGATCTTCAATCCAGATGGTCCGGTAGCCGGCTCTTCGCGCACGCTGAGCGAAGTCGAGATCCTCACCGCCGTAGGTATGCAAGCGCTCGTCAAACCCGCGAATGCGCTCGAAGCCCTCTTGGGAAATAGCCATCATGCCGCCCATACCCCAGCGTGGCCGCAGCCGGCTAGCCTGCTCCATTTCCTCCCACGCGTCTGGGTGCTGAGCGACCCATTCGTGGGTCATGTGTTCGGGCAGATCCCTACACTGCAGGAAGAATGCTGACCAGGGAGCACCCTTGGCTCGCTTTACGATCGTCTCGAAAGACTTGGGGGAAAACACCATGTCCGCGTCGGTAGAGACAAGAAACTTCCCCTCAGCGGCGGTAAAACCAGCGTTCAAGGCCCGGGACCGAGACCACTTGTCTTCTCTTGCGGTGTAGACCCGCTTGATCCCGAGTTCCTCCGCCAGCGCTTGACTTGCCGCAGCGTCGTCCGAGCCGAAGTCCGACAGGATAACCTCGCCGTCGTAGCCCCCAAAAGAGTTTTGAATACTGGTCACCGCGATGCGTAGGCGATCGATTCCCCAGTTCCGGAACCCAATAACCACCGAGATGTCTTTCACTTGACTCGTTCTCCTTGCAGCGTAATCATCTCACCCATCGACCAATCTGGGTACAAACAAAGCCGGAAATCCTCGACCGCCCCTTCGACGTCCTTGGCCTTCCAGTTCTTAATTTCGATGGTCAGATCATCTGTCTCAAAACCCCACTTAAACTTCCGGAAGCCGACCCATCCAGCCTCAGTAGTGTTCGAGGAGTAATGATAAAAGGAGTGCAGCGAACTCGACCACACGAGATTTGTCAAGAAGCTGCGGTCCTTGTCACCGTCCGACTCTCGGTTAGAAACCAACACCGCGAAATCACGCGGCCCGACCGGACGGGAAGCTTTGACTAGGAGCTTAAAAGACCCAGACTCCACAGGAAGCTTAAAGCGCTTTTTCATAGTGCAATCCTTACGCCTCAAATCACGCACATGCGCGATATTTCTCTCATCTCACGATTCACATACTTTCGTCGTGAGACTTCCTAATAGCTAATAGACAGCCTAAAACAGATAGACAACTTTCACGCTACCTTAAGGGGTGTTTCACACACCCCCACATCCAATAACCTGACTTTTACCTGCGCCGACTGTCCAGTACACCCGCCCGAGTTAGACCTACGCCACATACCAGAAGCATTCCGCACCCCCTAATAGACGTGGGTATGGCCAAGACCCCATCCCTCCCAGGGTTTGGATAGGGGAGTACTTTAGATGAATATTCGGAAGCCATGCAGAAGCCGCTCAGCCTCATTTCCCTGTCCTCGTTCAGAAGTCATGCAACCTTTAAGAGGATTAGTTACCATTAAAACTATTCAAGTTGGAGTCTTCGTGTTCACCATTGAAATGTGCTGCATTAAGATGGGTTTGCCGACTACCCCAAGGGACGCACTACCAAGAGGATGATCATGATCAACCAGCACGTCGCATTCGTCGGGCTCGGCTATATTGGCCTGCCCACTGCCGTTGTTCTAGCTAATTCCGGTGTAGAAGTCATTGGTGTCGATGTCAACGGTCCGAACGTTGACCGCATCAACCGCGGCGAGGTAACCATCGTTGAGCCGGGGCTGGAAGAAGAGCTACGCTCGGCACTGGAATCCGGCCGTTTCAAGGCCACCACGGAGCAGGTCCACGCGGATGCCTACATCATCGCGGTGCCCACGCCGTTTACTGAGTCTTACGCCGTCGACATGAAATTCATCTACTCGGCAGCTGAGGCCATCGCGCCGCAGCTGGAGGGCGACGAGCTGGTCATCCTGGAATCCACTTCCCCACCGCTGACCACCAGGAAGATGGCCGACAAGATTCTCGAGCTCCGCCCCGACCTTGTCGCCGATGGCACCGATAACCCTGAGGGCAAGCCGGTGGTCTACTTCGCCCACTGCCCGGAGCGCATCCTCCCAGGCAAGGCTATGGAAGAGCTGCGCACTAATGACCGCATCATCGGTGGCCAGACCCCGGAGGCAACGAAGCGCGCCACCGCTATCTACTCCTCCTTCTGCAAGGGCGAGCTCTTGCCGACCAACGACGTCACTGCGGAGATGGCCAAGCTGACCGAGAACTCCTTCCGCGACGTCAACATCGCCTTCGCCAACGAGCTTTCCCTCATTGCTGACAAACTCGGCATCGACGTCTGGGAGCTCATCGAACTGGCGAACCACCACCCACGCGTCAACATCCTGCAGCCCGGCCCCGGCGTCGGCGGTCACTGCATCGCCGTGGACCCGTGGTTCATCGTGTCGACGGATCCGGAAAACTCCAAGCTCATCCGCACCGCGCGCAACGTCAACGACGGAAAGCCGGCCTGGGTCATTTCCAAGGTCAAGGAAGCCATCGAACACACCGGCGCATCCAAGGTCGCCGTCCTCGGTCTCGCCTTCAAAGCAGACATCGACGATCTGCGCGAATCACCGGCACTCAACATCGCGGTCGACCTCGCCGAAGACCTGGAAGACACCACCTTCCTGGTCGCTGAGCCGAACGTCGACGAGCTACCCAAGCGCCTCAAGGGCTTCGACAACACGCAGCTGAGCGAATACACCCAGGCAATCAACGACGCCGATGTCATCCTGATGCTGGTCGATCACAAGGAGTTCAAGGGCCTGGACGTGCAGCTGTTGGACGGCAAGGAAGTCGTCGACACCAAGGGAATCTGGGGTCAGAGCTGGCAGTGGGCGGCATCCCACAAATAGAGCCCCACCCACCACCGCTATTCTTAACGTTTCGTTCCTATCCCTACCCGGAAACCTGATCTCCTGGTAGGGATAGTCGCATTAAATGGGCTATTACCATCGCGATTTGTTACTTCTCTGGCTGTTCACTGTCAAAGGGAGATGTAAAGCCAGCTTCAACAATCGCCAAGTCTAAGTCATCCGACTTGAGGTAAAGCAGCATCTCTCGCAAGGTCTCGCCTGGAATCGGTTTGTTCCCTTTTCTGTAACTGTCTAGCCGAACGTAGAGGCTGGGATCCGGCCCAAAGTCAGACAGGAAAGGCTTTAACTGGTGGTTCAGATAGATTGAGTCACCGGAGTTCTGGTAGATCAAGAGTTGAAAACCCAACGGCTTTTCAATCAGATCTTGGACCTTACGGAGCCCGTATTCATTCAAGATCTCTTGCGCGCTTTCGATTTCCTTATTTCCATGAGCAACTTCAAGGTACTTTTCCACCTGCGATTTTGGCCGAGCTCCTAAGTCGAGCCTCGGGTTGACGGCCAAAACGACGGAACCAAAGAACTCATTTCCGAACGCAACAGCCGCATAGCCACCGCCTGCAGGTCCAAAAAGAATTAGGCGCTTTGTGCCCAATTGCTCAGCAGCATGCCGAATTAGGGGGCGCTAGGGTGCCGTGCAGAGGACCGGTTCCGCTATCACCCGCAAACCAGCCAAGGTCGATGTCTCCCTTCGCAAGCGCAGGGTCGCTTACCACTCTAAGGTTTACTCCTACGTCTTTCGCAACACTTGCTCCCTGTAGCGAAGGCAGGGTCTTAGCCCTCGGACTCAAAGCGGAATGAAAAGAAACTAACGTTATGCTGGAATCCGCACTAGTCACTAACAGGCCCAGGTGAGTACCTCTAAAGTCAATCGAATGCACCCCACTCTCAATCTGCGAGCCCAGAAATTACGACACTCCCTCGAAGGAGTATTGCTTCTTCCATCGTGCCAATGACCTCGGCCGCTCTATGTCCTTTACCTCAATTCTCCGGTGAGGGTGAAAGATTATTTCCTTGTTCGACCGCTGTGCCTAGCTCTCAGCTGAACCGTTGACTGTATTCAGCCATAGCCCGCGCATCCATCGGTCGACAACGTAGAGACGCCAAATCAACTTGATCATCTCACGTCGCGATGAGTGCGCTGGGATCTCAAGGGCAGCGCCCTTCGAGAAGTCCCCGAGGATCCGCCAAAATGTAGGCTGTGTCTTGGATTTAAGCTTCACAAGATTCGGCGACTCGAGTAACTCGACTGCTAATTCTCGCGCAAGGGTTTCGGTATATTCTCGTGGTTTAAGTGTCTTCAATCGTTCATCGACATACGTATCTTTGGAGTCAACAAATTCAGGAACTGCACTTTGACGCTGCTCGTAACTATCTCGGCCTAATTCCTCGTCTGCACCTCGAGACTCAAACCACCAACTGCCGCCATTTGAAAGAGGGACTCGGTTTCCGACGGGCCAAATAAGCTCCAGCGCCCTAAACAATGCACGCTCCGACACTTTCTCTGACATCGTCAGAGCATCCGATACAGCTGCAACCTCGGCATCTGCAATGGGATAGGCTATTACCGCATCCCGCTCGTAAAGGTTGATATGCCCTTGAAGCCAACGACCAGACCGGAAACTCCGTGCGAAAAGGTAAAGATATTCAATCGATTGGTTCACAGCAACGTCGCTCGCCCACTGCTCTAGGAACTGGTTATATCCCTCTGTTAGAAAATCAGCAGCAAGCCAGGTCGCTTGCCGGCGGAGCGCATTCTTCAAAGACTGTGGGGTGTAGGACAATTTGTTAGCCTGTCCGCCTTTCATGAGCGGCCACTGCCCAAGAACGATAGCATCACCGTCATGCCGAGGGCTCGAACCTTCATACAAAGCCGTGTGCGGTTCCGAAGGAGGCACACCATCGGAAAGCCTAATAATCCTATCTACTTTGTCCGACGTTGCGGATAAATCAACTTCCTTAGGTGCTGTGACATGCAGTGGAGTTCCTGCTAGGGAGCACAAGGTTTGTGCCACCCTAACTTCTTCGTCAGAAGGACGCCCATAAGTCACCGCATACAGTGGAAGTTTTCGATTGCTCAACAATCCCAGGAGGATGCGGCTGTCTTTTCCTCCGCTCATGCGTAGTTGCACGTCCCCGCTGCCGAGGTCCCGGAAAGCACGTTCCGTCGCATCCTGAAGGGCAGATGCCAAGGCTTTGCCGCCTTCCTCTTCTGTATGAAACTTGTCTAACCGCGAGTGGTTCCCCGCAGGAGCATCAATAGTCCGAATACGCCCAGCACGGATTTCCAAGGCCTGATCTACCGCAAGTGTTGATACCTTCTCATAAGGCGACGCTGTACTCACGTTGAACCCGAAAAGCACGTACTCGTCCAGATAATCGTCCGAAAGCTTCACGTCTCCCAGGACTCCTTCGACACGAGCCAGAGCTGCTAGTAGCGGTCGATTTGAGACCACTACAAAGTCGTCGTTCTCGGCGTAGTGCGCAGTTTCCAGAGCAGGCACGGTGTTCCAAATTGTCACGCAGTCGCGGTATCGCTCACCAAAAACTGCAACGTACGAACCCCACAGCGGGTCGGTGAAAACGAGCTTTTCTCCACGGCGGCTTACATAGTGAATCAGATCTTCCGCAACGTCTTGGCCCGAGGAATAGGCCCACCAATCCTTCTTCTTGCGTACAGAATTGGGTTCCTTGTCACGAGCCCAGGTAAGAATGGATGCCAGACCATCAGCACCCGGTGTTGCGATTTTCGGTTCAGCTCCGTAGTGGTTACCGACCACGGCACGATAGGTTGTAAACACCCGCCGCAAAAACTCCGAGCTCTGTTTCGCACGTTGCTCGGCTCCGCCTTCGCGCTGACGTTCCTTGGGAATAGCTAATAAGAAAATACTCATTTATTTCTTTCGAGAGAGGAGACCGGTATTAGAACAAACGCAGCTTACATGTTGTCCACCTAGAAGTCTTTAGAGAGAATACCGGCCCACTGGGTGTAAATACTGTCCGTGTTCCACTTCGCCGTATTTTGACGGGCGCTAAAGCTCATTTCCTTGAAACGTTCGAGAGAGCGGGCGGATAGAACGACTTCGGCCTTCTGTGCAAGATCTTCGTAGACATTGTCACTCCCAAAGACTTCTGTCGAGCCGGCACGTCTCCAGACTATCGGCACAGCTCCGGACGCCATGCCTTCGGCTGGGGCGAGGTGAAAGCTTTCTTCATCGCTGGGCGAAAGGACGAAACCGATTCCTCGCAGCCACGAAGCAATGTCCGTGCTGAACGGCTCGAAAACGACGTGGGTGGAAAGAAGCTCATCTTCTCGTAGGCGCGCGAAAAAGTCGAGGTATTTGTGCCTCTGCAGGTTGTCTTGCCACACGTAGGGGTAGTCCCAAGGCATTCGCCCCTTGATGTGGAGATAGTAGCGGTCGTCCTGTTCCAGTAGCTTGCTGAGCAGATCCAAAGCCTTATCGGGTCGTTTCAAGAACGGCACCATCCCTACGAGGCCTAAGTGGTAGCGAGCATCAGGCCCCTTCGGGCGCGAAAAGTCTTTGGTGTCAATCATGTTCGGAACCACCTGGACCTTCCCGTCCAGTTCGGGAAGGAATTCAATAGTGGCCCGTCGATAGTGCTCCGAAACCGTGAGCACAGAATCAACTGCTTCTAAATTCGCGTCGGCGAACCAGGGAGTCCGATTGCGTGTTTCGAATCCGTGGAGGCGAGCAATAAGGCGAGTATCTTCGGACTTGTGGTTTGAGTAGTACGTCAAGTTTGGGCCAGCAAACTCGCAGAAGATGACGTCGGCCCATTGGGCTAGCTCGTTGCTTTGTGCCTCATTGTGCTTGTGCAGGGACTCCCAATGGTCGAACTTTATCTCAAAACGAGGATCCTTGAGCAGCCGAGAAAGCAGTTCGCCAGCGAATTTGAGGTCATGGGATGCCACCAGTACCTTCGTCGACTCATACGCATTTCCGTTGTCTTTGTCATTGCGCAAGACCATCGCGCGGGTAAACACGTCGCGCAAGCGTTGGACAGCAGAGCTCATCGAGTATTGACGGACCGCTTGCTGGACCGAGGCTTGAACCTGCGGGACTGAGTTGAGATTCGCCACGATGGTGTCAGCTAAAAGGTCAACGTCAGTATGCGCGTTAACGAAGAAGGGATAATCAGCCCCCAAGAGGAGTTCATGGTCGCCGTTGCGGTTAATTACCGGCGGAGTGCCAGCTGCTGCGTATTCCAAGGCTTTTGTGGAGATCTCCATGCTGGAGTCCAGCTTCGAAGTACGCCACCCGATTCCCAGGTCTGCCTCCGAAATCATGCGCAGAGACTCTTCACGCGCGACCGCACCTACTGCCGTGACTCCGGGGTACTCCCCTCGTTGGGCAGACTCAAGTGCCTGGGCCATTCGACTACTCCAGCTCGCATCGTCCTTGTCCCGATTGATCTTTGCTCCGATGACTGTCAGGTGGGCACGCACTCCCCTCTCTTGGAGCTTGGCCGGCAGTTCCAGCATCTCCAAGGTCTTCCAGTCCTTGGCGAATTTACCCGCGTACACGATCTCTAGTGGTCGTTCTTCCCTCCCACCGTCTTGTGTCCTTTCTGCGAAGGCCTTATCGGGAATCATAGGAGGAAGGAGGTAGGTTTTCCCAGGGGCCGAAGGCGCTAGGGCTTCGAAATAGGAGCGGGAAGTCTCCGTCTGTGAGAACAAGCCAGCTGAGCGAGAAGCAACGCGTTCCAGACGCTTCAGGCCGTGGGCGGATAGCTTGCTCGGAGGAAATGGCAGGTCAGTGACGTAGGACCATAGGATTTCGTTAATCCCCTGCTCCTTGCAAAATGCATTACACGCATCGAGGCCGCGGACCACAACAGCATCAAGGCCTTCCACAGCGTGGATTTCCTTTACGCGAGCAGCACACTGTCCAATATCGAGGACGCTAATTTCCTCGCTCGAAGGATTCGGCACGTAGTCAATGATTACATTGTCCAGGACTGAGACCGCTGATACCAGCTTCTTGTCGGTGGGTTCAGTCTTCAGAACCAGCCAAACCTCGTCGAAGACTTGGCTAAGGACCTCCGTAATCGACATCATCCAGATGGAAGAGCCGTCGATAATATTGGGGTTAATGTCAGCGTATACAGCAGCCTTAGACATTGCGCGTGCTCCCCTTTTCCAGATAGTTCTCTAGCTGGGCGTACATCGCCAAGCCTTCCAACTGCGCCCTATCGTCTTCGCCGTCACCAATTACGTAGTCCGCTGCCTCTCGCAACGAATGCGTCAAGGTCGCAACCTCGGCCCCAGCGAGGACGAACACGATCGCCCCTTGCTTCTTCGCCAGTTTCAACGACTCCGCTAATTCAAGGAAAGTGTGCAAGCGGAAAGACTCCAGCCCGTGCGCCCACACTCCCCTACTGAAAGCTTGCTCCTCGATAATCACGTAATCCTGTGGGGTAGCCACTACGCGTCGGGTTTGATTCGGCTTGAGAGTCTCGAGGTTTACCGAATCAGACAGATCCGACATCAATTCAGTTGTCCCAATGACCGCTACACGTTTAATCCATCGATCCTCGGGCGAGTCGAAGACCGCACTGAAGTTCTGGTATTCATCACTAGTTACGCTGATGGCGGCTGCCCCACGACCGATAACTCCCGGCGTATTCGACCGCCGAACAGAGGATGCAGGGATCGCTCCGGCAGCGTATACGCTGCCGGTCTCAGCAGCGAAGGGCGAAGTATTATCTAGAGTATCTGCAGACACCGGATATGCGGGCGCACTAGGAGAACCAGGGCGTGCCTGTGTCTGGTCAGAGACCGAATTTCTTTGCGCTGCCGCATTCGAAACTTGCGGCTCTAGGTACTTGAGGCGACCATCCACCTGTCGGAAGTACTGTCGAAGCTCACCCACCGATTGTTTTGCCCAAGACAAAAACCCCACGGCGAAAAGAAGAGCAACAAGGCCACCGGCAAGAGCAAAAATGGTTTCCACGACACCTTGCGGAACAATGAAAGCCACTGCAAACAGCACAAACGCCACGGCTAAAAGCAGCGTCAACGCTTTACCGTGGCGGATTTTGCCTAGAACTCTCATCCCGGGCCTTTCCACAATTTTCCAGACTAATTTCAACTGCTAATTCAGAATACACAAGGTATCTCACCCTCGTGAGGTAACTGGGGGACCTCCGTTTTAACCCAAAACGACGTTCGGAGGCTGATAAGCCGCGGTGACTTCCTGGAGGTACTCGTGCGCGGGGTCTTTGTTGTCCTTGCCCATCAGGCGTGCCCACTCGTGGTACTGGGGAGAAACCACGTCGGTGGGGCCGTCGGCGATGATGTGTCCCTTGCTGATCCAGATGCAGCGCTTACAGTTCTTCTCTACCTGGCCGATGGAGTGGGAGACCAAGAAGAGGTTGCCGGCGCGCTCTAGGACCTCGGCCATGCGGGCCTTGGCCTTGGCGCCGAAGGCGGCGTCGCCGGTGGAAAGGGCCTCGTCGATGAGGAGGATATCGGGCTTGACGGCGGTGGAGATGGCAAAGCCCAGGCGGGAGCTCATGCCGGAGGAATAGGTCGACATGGGGCGTTTGATGGCATCGCCCAGCTCAGTCCACTCGGCGATGAGCGGGATCTGCGCGCGGGCCTCGTCCGGCTTCATTCCCAGGGCCAGGCAGCCCAGGTAAATGTTTGTCTCCCCGGACAGGGACTTTTGTAGGGCGGGGCTGACGCCCATGAGCATCGGCTGCGAGCGCACCAGGATCTTACCGCTGGTGGGCGACTCGCCCCCGGCGATGAGGTTGAGCAGGGTGGATTTACCGGAGCCGTTCAGGCCGATGATGCCGACCGACTCGCCGGGTGCTGCGACCAGGGAGGCATCGGTAAGCGCGTCGACGACCATCTTGTTCTTGCCCGCCCGCACGGTTCGGGCGTCGTCGGAGCGGGACTGGCTGATGACGTAGCGCTTGGAGACGTTCTGGACGACGACGTTGGCTTCCTCCACGTAGTGGACGTTGTCGTCCGCGTTCTCCTCGCCAGCCGCAGCGGTGCTAGCGGCGGTCTTTGCTGGGTCGATCTTATGCAAGTCGGACATATTTGTGCTCTGCTCCCCAGAAGTAGATAAAACCCACCACGAAGGTGCCGAAGGTCCAGGACAGTAAGGTCAGCCAGGTGGAAAGGTCCGGGCAGGTGCCATAGATGGTGGAATTACGAATCGCCATGAGAAAGATATACGCCGGGTTGTGCGACATTACTTCCTGGACGACCGGCGTGTGTGAGAAACGATCCAGCGAGAACATCACGCCGGACAGGAAAAACCAGGCCTGCGTAACAATCCCCATCAGCGCCTTGACGTCGGGGATCTCCGCGGTCAGGCGCGCCGAAATCATCATCAGCCCGCAGCCGAAGATGTGCAGCATCAGGTAGAGCGGCACCACCAGGATGATGGTCCAATTAGGTGGCGTGCCCCACTGCGCCAAAAAGGCCAGGACCATGCCGATGAGTGCGGGCAGGAGGTTATCGATGCCGGCGCGCAGGGTCTGCGAAAACGCCAGCGAGGCCCGCGGGAAGGCAAAGGTGCGGATCATCCCGCGGGACTTGGTAACCAGGCCGCTGCCGGCGGAGAACAGGCCGGTGATCATGCGCATGAACATGATGCCGAGGATGAGGTAGCCAATGAAGTTCTCGATGCCGCGGGAGGTCTTGAACAGGTAGCCGAACAGGAATCCGTAGAAGGCCACGTCCAGGATCGGGTTGGCCACCAGCCACAGCTTCCACAGGCGGTAGTCGCGCGTGGAGCGCAAGGCCTTGGAGCGGGCTTCCGCGATGACGAAGAAGCGGCGCTCCCAGAGCTGCTGGAGGTAGGTCGACAGGCTGGGTCGGGGGTTGAGCGGTTTCAGCCCCTCCGGGGACACGATCTGGACCGGGCCGTCGGAATGGGTGATCTGCTCATTGAGCTTCTGGAAATAATCGACGCTCTGGGAGTTCTCCCGCTTTCGGTGACGGCTCATTTACTTCGGCCCCCTTTCCGTTGCCTCATTGTCTTAACGTACCTCTTTGTTTTCACTTGAAACTTCAACCAGCCTAGTCAATTTCCCTTAGCAAATGATAAAGGGTTTTTACTATCGCATCCGTGTCGCCGGATTGGCTGCGGTAGTCCAGTGTCAGCCCCGACAGCGGCGAGTCGGCGGTGACAATCCCCCACACGGGCGTGGTGGATGCAGAATAATCGGAGTACTTCGACGGCAGGAACGGGTTGACGGTAAAGGCGGACCCGGTGGTCTCCGCGTCGTTAACCAGCAGCACGTCGTAGTCCTCCGTAGTAGCCAAAAAGTCCAGGTAATCCGCATAAGGGTAGGCGCGCACATCGACGGGAGCGCCTGGCGCCTCGGCGGCCTGCTGCCACCGGAGGGCATCGACAGCCGCGGGGTCGCCGCAATAGATGTGCAGGACAAAGCGCTGGCGCGCGTTATCCGGCAGGGTGGCCAGCGCCTGCAGAACCGGGCCCATGCCGCGGTTGGCGTAGAAGTTGCCGAAGTAGGCGATGTTGATTTTGCCCGGGACTGCCTGGGCCCGCGAGGTACCCAAGGAAAACAGCTCGCGCGGCGGCGGGGTGTGCGGCCGGATGACGGACTTCGCCCGGGCTTCTTCTTGTAACCCCTCCGGGTACGGGGCCAGCATGACCTCGCGCTGGTTGGCGTTGGTAAAGACCAGGCGGTCGGCATGGAGGAGGGTTACGGCCTCCGTTAGGGCGAAGTGGGTATCCAGAGTAATCCCCGGCCACCGGCTGGACGAGACCGCCCGCCGCAGCTGCAGCGTGGTCAGCCCCGGGGTGATAGCACCCTCCCGCGGCTGGCCATCAACGCCGAAGCGCAGGGGATCGGAGAACTCGGCCTCCCAGTAAAGCCCCGGGTGCTTCAGTTTGACCAGGGCCGCGGCCACGTGGGAACCGGACCACAAGGCACGCGAGTATATCTCCTCGTAAGGCTCAGCGGATGTCATCCGCTTGCCGGCCACCCGCGCGGCTTTCCGGGCGAAGCTGGAGATCAGCGGCCACGCCGCGAAGGAAGGATCGGCCCGGATTTCGGTGTGCTGAGCCAGGTAGGGCTCGACGATAAGCTGCGTGGAGGGGTCCTTGCCCCGCACGCGGGACATATCCGCAAAGATGGCGTCGACCAGCTCGCCGCGTGCGGCAATGTGCTTGGCCACGACGTTGGCCGCGGTATCCGCATACGGCGGGAAGCAATAGGAGATCACCAGCCGGCGAGCCTTCTCCGTGCGCAACTCTGCCCACGGCAGACCCGGCACCTTGAGGTCTACTGCCTCCGCGATTGCGCTGTCCACGTCCCCCGGATTGGTTTTCAGGTAATCGCGCACGAAGGAGAACTGGGCGGCCTCCAGGCTTTCGCGCGCCTGGGCGGAGGCCTCCGGGACTTTGATGCCGCGCAGGCTAGCGATGCAGGCCAGGCGCTGGCGCACGCTAAATTCGTACGAGCTGGCCTGCCGGCTGACCGACCCGGCGCGCTGGGTACGCAGGTAGGCGGCCCCGGCGAGCTCTTGCGGCACGCGCAGGGCCAGGTCCGGGTGCTTGAGCAGGTGCGCGAAGAAGACCACGTCCTCGCCGGAGTCCAGGTTTTCGGCGTAGCGGTAGCGGGTCAGGACCGCGCTGGGGACCACCTTGCAGGCGTTAAAACCCAGGGCCCAGGCGGTGCCGCGCACAAGCTGCGTGGTCCCCGCCAAGGCTTTGATGCGCACGCCCAGGCTCGTGGATTCCTCGCGCTGCCCGGCGCGCACGTCCACCATGGGCAGCAGCGCGCAGACTCCCGGCCCAGCCATGGCCAGCCCCACCTCGAGGAAACGCGGTTCGAGGCAGTCGTCATCGTCGAGGAAGGTGACGTATTCCCGCCGCACCGCGGCCAGCCCGAGGTTGCGGGCGCGGCTAGCCCCTGGGGCATCGCTAGTCAACACCCGTAGGTTCAGCCCCGGGTGTTCCGCGCGCGCCTGGGCCAGGACCTCGTAGCTGCCGTCGGCCGGACCGTTGAGCACCACGATGACCTCGAAGAGCTCCGGCGCAAGCGTCTGGGCTGACAGGGATGCCACCACGGCCGGCAAACGCTGGCAGCCCTGGTATGAGGGCACGATGACGCTGATGCCCGGCTGGAATGCTCCGCGGCTCATCGCAGCTTCTCCAATCCCTTGTAGAGGTAGGCCACGAGCGTGGCCGGTAGGTACTGTTTGATGGGCTTGGCCAGCGGCACCACCTTCTTAACCACCAGCGAGCCCAGGCTGGGCTCCGACAGCGTCGGCTCGGTAGGCTTCGGCTCGGGCTCCACGCCAGGACCGGCCTGGGCGGCCAGCCCCCGCACGAAGTCCTCGCTGGAACGGGTCGGGCTCAAAGCCGTGCCCAGGCGCAGGCGCAACCAACCTTCGTCAGCGTCGAACCCGGTCACGCACACCTGCTCTTCAGGAACGTCTGCCCGCAGCAGCCCCACCATCCGCGCCACGTGTTCGTGATCTACCCAGAACTCCGCCTGCTCGTGGCCGGCGCTGAGCCACCGCGAGACGGCGTCCAGGGTGAGCGGCTCGGGAGTGTTGACCAGAATGAGCCGGCCGCCCTCGGCGGGCCACGTGTCTGGAAGCCCGGACAGGAAGATGGCATCCCCGGCCACGGACGCCAGGGAGACCGGCGCCTCGGAGTCGTCCAACACGACGACTGGCCGCGCGGGTTGCGCGGTGGACCGCTCTGGGGCTTGGGTATTAGTGCCGTATGCCGCCTGGTAGGCGTCTAGGCTGCTGATACGCATGATAAATGTGCCGCCTACCTGGTCGCGTTCTGCTGGTTGTGCTGCATGTGGACGTTGTTGCGCTCGATCCGGGCGAGGATGGCGAGCAGGTTATCCGGCACCACCTCGTCGCGCTGGTGCTCCACCCACTTCCTGCCGGCCTCGCCGACCTGGAGCATCTCCGGGTTCTTAGCGAGGCTAATCCACAGATCCGCCAGGGCCTCCGGGTGTTCCGGCTCCACGACGTGGCCGGCGCACAGCTGGTGGATGAGCGACGCGGCCTCTCCGGCCACGGCCGCGCTGATGTGGATGCCTAACTGCATGAGCTCGTAGGTCTTGGACGGGATAGCGCGCTCCAGGGCGTCCCAATCGGTCAGGTGCACCAGGGCGGTATCCGCCCACTCGTAGTATTCCCGGAGCTGATCGGCCGGCAGCCGGTGGTGGAATTCGACGTCGAGGCCCAATTCTTCCGCACGCTCATTCAGGGCGAACCAGGTAGCCCCGTCGCCGATCATGCGCAGGTGCACATCCAGGCCCTTGTCTTGGGCAATCTTGGTGGCCTCCAGGGCGTTTTCCAGCTTCTGGGCCCGTCCCAGCGTGCCGGCGTACAGCACGTTCAGTCCGCCTTCTCGCGGTGCCTTGACCTGCCGGTCGTAGTCCGACCGGGGAGCGAAGACGTTGCGGATGGTGGTCAATTCCGGCTTTGGCCCCGGCATAGTCCGGGCGAAGTAGTTGGCCAGGTAGTCGCTCTCCCGCTGGGTGGTGGTGATGACCCCGGCCGACTTGCGCAGCGCCGAGTACATGACTTTTTCGGTGGCCTTGGTCAGCACTTGGAGCGGGCCGCGGCTCAAGATCTTTTCGCGCAGGGTCCTCCGGCCCGTCCCGGAATTCCAGTCGCGGCTCTCGCGCAGCAGATCCGGCCAGGCGTCACGCAGGTCGATGACGTAGGGCACCCGGTGGATCCCCGCCACCAGCCGCGTCACCGCCGAGGTCGGCAGGGCCGGCACGGTACCGATGACCAAATCCGGCCGCAGCTTGCGGACCTGGTGCGAGGGGTTCAGGTGCATCAGCACCATCGAGGCGGCAACCGATGCCTGGTTAAAGATCCGCTGCGTCAGCGAGCGGCCGGCGGGAAAGAATCCCGAGCGGATGACCCGCTCCCCTGCGGGACCTTCCTCGGCGCGGCGCGCGGAACGGAAGCTGCGCTGGGCCAGCCATTGCCGGAGAGAGATCTTGCGCTGGTAGTGCGGGGGCGGCGCGATGACGGTGACCTGGTGTCCGTTGCGAATGAGGATCCGCGAGAGCCACGCCCACCGCCGCTGCGGTACCCCGTTTTCCGGATACCAGTACTGGGAAAGGACAAGGATCTTCACGGCAGACTAGGTGCTTTCTCTCACGGCGGGATATCGGACTCTCTGCGACTCCGGGCTCTCGGCCCAGGGTATCTAAGATTATCTAGATTTCTTGGTAGCCACTTTGTCTACTTTAGTTCCGATTGCTCGCTCGGAAAGCTCAATTCAGCACTCCGAAGGAAAAACGGGAGAGATTTGCCGAAACGGCGCACCCCCAGCCCCACCACGCGGAAGCCGTCCGGGAGGAAAACCTCCACCGTGCTTGACCCGCTCCCCGGCCGGGAGTCCAGGTACTTGTAGTAGCCCACCTCCGCTTGCACGGACTTCGGTACGCCCGGCAACGAGGCGCCGCCGGGGACTGGGTGGCCGTCCGCGGTCTGGATGTCCAAGGTGACCAGCCCTTGGTGGGGTCTGGCAGTCGGCGCGAAAATATGGTCAAGCTCCAGGCGGAAGGCCTGCAACGGCCGGGGCATTTCTAACCGGGCTGCTGCCCACACCAGAGTGGGCCGGGGCAGGGCATTGGCAGTGCGCTCATCCACGACCAGCGGCGCCACCGTGGGGAACAGGCGCTCCAGGGTGTCGCCGTCCTCGAAGCGCGGGTATTTGGACATCGCCTTGACCAAGCTCGACATGGAGGGCCCGTCCTTGGCGCGCAAGGCGTTGTCCTGGGACAGGTGGTTGAAGCGGACATAGCCCAGCTTGCGCGAATCCAGGATGACCGGGTTCTTCCGGTCCACCATGTTGTGTGGGGCCGGGCGTGGAGATTGCAGCTTCCCTCCTTCGCCAAACTGGCAGATGTACATCAGCCCCATGGAATTCATGGGGAAATGCGCCTGCCGCAGGTTCGTCACGCGCCCCCGGTGGAGGATGCCCTCCACCCCGAGCGGCAAGCTGACGGCCATCCCGCAGTACTCCGGCCGCACATAGCGCGCCATGGTGGCGAAGTACTCGGTGCTCAGCACGTCGTCATCGTCGAGCCGGTACTGTCCGAAGGCCTCGCCCGCGGCCACGTGCTCGCGCGCGATATCTGCCAACGGAGTCCCGGCCTTGCCGTCGGGCCGCTTATCGAGGTGCAGAAAATCGTAGCGCTGCGCCGCCGCGGCGAGACTGCGCTGGTATTTTTCCGGCAGCGACTCCGAGTAGGAGACCACGTGCACCACGTCGAAATCCCGCGCGGCCGCGGCCAAGGCCGGCAGTGTGTGCTGGATGAAGATCTCCTCCCGCAGGTCCAAGCGGGCCGGGGCGTAGAGTTCTTTTTTGTAATTCTCCACGCTCTTGGCGGTTTCGGCGGGGGATTTGGCGCCTGTGGTCGCGGCGCCGTCCTGCTGGGTCAGCCGCCACGACGTCGAGGTCGGGTTGAACAGGCTGTACCGCGTGCGTCCGATGAAAAACATGGTGTGCTCTCCCCTGCCCTAGTCCTCGCCTGCTTCCCGGCCCACGAAGACGTGGTCCCGGTTGAGCCCGTAGCTTTCCACGTTCCCGTTGCGCTTGAGCGCCGAGGCCTCCACGTCCCAGGTGTGCCCGTGGGCGGCGCGGACCTGGATGTAGTTGAAACGGTCGGCCGAGTAAATCCTGCCGCCCGCGGCGGCCACGTCGCGCAGGAACTGGGTGTCCTCGCCCCTGCCGAGCTCCCGGAAGGGATGATCCACGAAGGTCTCCCGCCTGCCGGTCAGCGTCGCACCTAAGACCAAGTCGGTCCACAGGTGCTCGCGCCACGGTTTACGCAGCACCAGCTCATCGGTGTCGGCCAGGTACAGGTAGGACGCCTGCTTGCCCACGACCTCGGCCCCGGAATAGCGCAGGGCGTTGACCTGGTCGCGCAGGTAGTCCGGCCCGTAGCAATCGTCATCGTCCATCTTGGCCACGTAGTCACCGCTCGCCTCGCCCACCAGCCCGTTGAGGACCTCGCCCAGGCTCGCCCCCGCGGGAAATTCGCGGAAGAGCACACCCGCCGGGACCTGCTGTGGGGCAGCAATCCCGTGAAATCCTACTAGAACCTCCAGCTCGACCTCGCGCTGGGCCACGATCTGGTCCAGGGCCTCTGGCACGCGCTCCGGCCGGTTGGTAGCCATGATGACCGTAACCTTCGGCCGGCCGGTCCATTCGTTATCCGCAGGCAGGCCTGCCGCTTGGACGATCTGCTCGGCGCGGTGGGTATAGGTGTGCCCCTCCCAAATGATCCGCTGGGCCTTATGCACCATCCGGTCCCGCGCGAGCGGGGAGCGCACCAAGGCCTCGATGCTCGCCGCAGCCGCGTCGATGGCCTCCTCCGCCTCCTCGCCCGGCTGTTCCGCGGGGCTGTCGATGCTCAGGACTTCGCCGGGGCCGAACAGGCGGGATATCCCCTCCGCCGGCGTGGTCGCGACCGCAGTGCCGACGGCGAGCAGCTCCACGACGCGGCGGGAAAACATGGTCGGGCTATCCGTGACGGTGTTGACGTTGAGGAAGACTTTGTAGCCGCGGTAGGCGCTGAGCATCCGCCCGTAGGGCAACGCGCCTACGACCCACTCGTCGAAAGGCGCCGGGAAGGTGTATTTGTCGTCCACGTCCTGGTTGCGCGAATAGATGGTCAGCGCCGAATGCAGGTTGTCGCTGGCTAGCAGCCCGGCGCGCAGGATGAACTCCATCTGCCGGGCCCGGTCCGGGAACTTGTGGTGGAAATAGGTTCCCGCAAAGCAGAGGTCCCCGCGCTGATAACGCCCGCTGACCGCCGTGCGGATGGGGTTGTGCACCCGGGGCTGGGCGGCGAAGGGAGCGACCACCACGCGGCTGTCTGGCAGCGCCTCCTGGTAGCGGGACGCGCAGGCGGCATCGGTAGTAGCGACGACCTCAAAGAGCTCCGCGGAAGCGAGAAAGTCGTCGAAGTGGGCCGGGTCCTCCTTGTTCCAGAACACCGTGGGGATGCCGGATACCCGGCAGTGCGCAACCAACTCGCGCAGGTTGTCCGAGGGAGCGTTGCTGCCGACGACCTGGTAGCGCCAGGCCCCGGAGTTTCCCTGCCAGGCGGACTCAACCAGCAGGAAATCAATGCCTTCAGCGATCTCCTCGCGCCAGCTCTCCGGGGACAGTGGCACCAGGTCGAATTCCCCTCCCCAGGCCAGGTGCGAGAAATCATCCAGGATGGCGCCCACCCGGTAATGGCCAAAAGGCTTGGGCCGGGACGTGTTTTCCGGGAACTCCTCAAAACCCAGCGGATCGAAACCGCGGAGCTCGGCGCGCTTCATCTCCTCTACCCGCTGCTTATCCGCCGCGTCCTGCGAGGCCTTCAGCCGGAGATTCTCCCGGTGCTCCAGGTGCCTTCCCAGCTGCCGGAAACCGCCCTTGCGCAGGTGCCACAAGGCGGTCCGTAATTCGGAAAGGTTCATCGCTGGGCTCGTTTTCGGTTCGGGGGATCGTTGGGTTTTCGGTGGATTTCCGCTGGGTTACAGCGCCACAGAAAAATGTTAACTGCGAACATCTTAAACGAAGCCCGCTCACTCCCGCAGGGTTGTGGCTTAAGCCTGCACCCGTTTTCGCGAGCGTGTACAGGGTGGAACACGTGGACGCGGCAAAGCGCTAGACTTGTGCGCATGCCTTTCGTCAGAAACTACCGGCGCTACCGCGCGGATACCGTGCTCCACCGGTCCCTCGACGATTTCTGCCACGCCGCGCTCACCCCCGGCATCCAGGTCATTGGTTACGAGGATGCGCTGTTGGAACTGATGGTGGTCGACCGGCAGGCAGCCACCACCATCGTGGTCTTCCACGCCGCCGCCGACCCGGCGACGACCAGCCTTCCGCTATTTGTGGGCCAGCAGTTGACCGAAAACCTGGACGCCAACCTTATTTTTGTCTCCGATCCGATGCTGGGGCGCAGCACCGCCATCGGGTGGTTCACTGGGTCGCCGTCCCTGCCCCTGCAGGACGACCTCGTCCGCGCCATTTCCCACATCCAGGACGGGCTGGGAAATGCAGAAAACCTCATCTTCTACGGCTCTTCCGCCGGGGCCTTCGCCGCGTTGTACTACTCCCACCGCTTCCCCGGTTCCCTAGCCATCGTGGCGAACCCGCAGACCACCATCGCCGGCTACTACCCCGGACACGTCAAGGCTTTTCTGGACAGCAGCTGGGCGGGCGCGCCGATTGAGGACATCCCCGCCGTCACCGACATCACCCCGCTCTACGCCGAATCCTTTCCAAACCACGTGGCCTACCTGCAGTGCAACGACGACGAGCTGCACCTGACCCAGCACTGCCGGCCCTGGAAGGACGCTACCGCCGACCACGCCGCGCGCCGCCGCTTCCTGGTCGGCGACTGGGGCCCGGGGCATGCCCCGCCCCCGTTTTATCTCCTCCAGGGAATCCTGGAATTCGCGGTCTCCCTGGGTGGGCATTGGGACGAGCTGCTGGCCGACGACATGTTCAGCGACAACATCACTGGCTAGCCCGCCTGCTTTTCCTTGAAGGCCTGCCAGTAGCGCAGGAACTCCGCGCTGGCTTCCGCATCCTGGGCCGAGTAGTACTCGATGCCGGCCTGGTCCAGTCCCGCGGTCAGCGTGGCGTGCAGCGGCTCCGGGTAGTTGCGGTACATCCGCCCGTCTGCCTTGCGCATGAAGTCAAAATCCATGCCCCGCACGTCGCGCACGATCTGCTGGCTGAACCCGCGCACCAGCTGCCGGGCCAGGTCGGGGCGCCCCAGCCAGCTCAAATACATCGCGGTCAGGTCCGTGGTGAAGTTGTCTCCGAACGTGAAATAAGGCTCCGCCGGCATCTCGATGCGCGGGAGTGTGATCGGCGTGCCCGCCGCCGCCAGCACCGCCTCGACGAGCGCCCGCTTGCGCACCAGCTTCTCCTCTCGGGGTCCTGCCAGGGACTGCAACGAATCCGCCAGCAGCTCCGGCGCGTTGTGCGCGAGCACCAAGACCGTGCCGGCCTCGGTCAGGCCCAGCGTCGGCGCCGCGTTCGTCATCCCCGCCGCTGCAAAAGGCGGGAACGTGAAGTTGTTCTCATAGGCGCTGCCCCGCTTGAACCTGGTCGATTCCAGGATAGAGCCGAACGAGCAGTACTCCGCGCGCGTCGTGGCCGCGGTCAGCAGGGTGCCCAAGCCGATAAACGACCACGAGTTCCCCCGCAGCGGGGTGCGCACCACGTTGGTCTCCACGCGGATCGGGTCGAAGCGCTGAAAGAACTCCCGCTCGCGGCTAAACCTCCCGCCGAAATCCAACGAGACCAACTCATGGTCTTCCGGCAGCAGGTAGCGCGCCGCCAGCGAGTCAAACCCGCCGGAAAAATTCAGCACCACCTTGCCGGGGGCGGGTTCCGCCACCCCACCCGGCGCGGTACCCGCCCCGTTGGGTGCGCCTTCGGCGTTGACCTCCGCCTGCGTCCACTCGGCTATCGCCTCCCGCACACCCGCGGATACCTCGAAACCGAAATCGATGCGCTCGAAGTTCTTGCCCGTCAGCGTCGATAGCGCCAACGCCAAGAAATCACCCGTGACCGCGACATCACGATTAAACGCGAAGCTCACACGCACCGGTCGCTGTGCCCGCCCGGGAAGGAGGCGCCACAGCTGCTCCGGGCCCCATTCCGGCGGCCCCGGCAGGTCCGTGTGCACCACTAGGGCCCGCTTGGTCCACGTGTGCGGGTGAAAACTAATTCGCGAAGTCACCCCTCTAACCTACCTGCCGCAACCCACTCCTTCCGCGCCGCCAAAACAATTCCAGAAAACCTCTCCTGCCTGGCGATTTGTGTTATTCGGAGGTTTCCTAATATAGTTATGTCTCGTTGCAGCGAGCATTCGTTGCAGCGAATGGACATTCCTCCATAGCTCAGTTGGCAGAGCATTCGACTGTTAATCGAAGGGTCACTGGTTCGAGCCCAGTTGGAGGAGCAAACCAAGCCCGCTGTTTACAGCGGGCTTTTCTTTTGTCTATATGCGGCGCTCCCCCTCCTCGCCTCGTGAGGTATAAATAGAAACATTCACGCCATCTCCTATCGATGGCCAATGCCCTGTTTCCCTGCCCCTGAAAGGCCTCACAATGCGCCGCATCTTACCCCTGATTTTCGCTTCACTTCTTTTCGTCAGCGCATGCGGAGACGAGCAAGGCAATTCTTCCGAGGACCCCACTTCTGCCTTCTCTACTAGCAGCCCGTCCACAACTTCCAGCGAGAGCACCAAGCCAAGCACTCCGCAGGAAACCAGTGAAGAACCGAGTTCCGAAGAACCTGCGGCACAATCCCAAGATCCCACAGCATCGGCTACGGAACCACAAGAGCCTTACGTTGTCGAGTGTCTCCCCGGGACACCGGGTCCTTCGCGGATGTCAGACGGAACCACTCAACCTACTGACTTCTGCGCCAACCAAGAAGGCGCTGAAGAGTATCGTGAGGCCGAGGCCAACGCCGGACTTCCCGATGCCGCGACCATCCCCTATGCCGACGGGGGCACGTGCCCTGCGGCAATCTGCGGATACGGCCACGATGAGAACGGCAACCCGAACCCCTCCAGCGGTGAAATCCAAAGTTGGTGGATGAACTGCATTTCCACCAACTCGGAAGAATACTGCCGAGCGAACGACCCCTACACAAATTAGGCCGCTTGCTACCTCCCGAGCAAATCAGCAGGCTCCACAGCACGTATGAGGCATCCGGCTTTGCGTTACCCCCAAGGCCCAAGCAATCAGGAATACAACCCCACCGATGGTTTCTATTCGGGACAACCGCGTTTACCCCACGATTACCCCCGGTATAGGGCATCGTTGCAGCATAGGGGTGTGTGAAAGCGTTTGTAGGCAAACGTAGAGTGCAATAGACATATTCGCCTGGTTTCGGTGCGGGGGTAAAACGCAAAGGAGTGCGGCGCGTGGGTGGCTTCTATACGCTGGGCCGTACGACCTTGGATTTCGCAGTCGCGCCTTCGCGGGTGAGCCAAGGAATCTTTTCGCCGCGAGCCCGCAAGCGCGCTCAACACAGAAAGCAGGCCCATGACAGCAAGTGAACAACCTGATACCCGAATAGACCTCATCTGGTTGTCCGAACAAGACATGATCGACGCCGGTGTGACGGATGCCGCCAAGTGCGTCGAAACGATGGAAGAAACACTAATCCTGCTCGACAAGGGTGACTACCGCATGGCTGGTGCCTCCGCAAACAGCCACGGCGCGCAGATCAACTTCCCCGATGCCCCGGAGTTCGAGGGCATGCCGGCCAACGGTCCCGACCGCCGCTTCATGGCCATGCCGGCCTATATCGGCGGCCGCTTCAACAACACCGGTGTGAAGTGGTACGGCTCCAACGCGGACAACCGAAACCACGGGCTGCCGCGTTCTATCCACGTCTTTGTCCTCAACGACACGGTCACGGGAGCGCCGAAGGCCATCATGTCCGCGAATTTGCTCTCCGCCTACCGCACCGGCGCCGTGCCGGCCGTGGGCGTGAAGCACCTGGCCGTGGACAATGCCGAGGAGGTCGGCATCATCGGGCCGGGCGTGATGTCACGGACCATTCTGGCTTCCTCAATTACCCAGCGCCCGTCCATCAAGCGCGTCAAGATCAAGGGCCGTACGGCAGCCTCCACCGAACGCACCGCGAACTACCTGCGCGAGCAGCACCCGGAAATTGAGTTCACCGTCGTCGACAGCGAGCAGGACGCGGTGGAAGGTTCCGACATCCTCATCGCGGGCACCTCGACCTCCCAGGACGGCCCGCAGGGCTTCCCCTACTTCAACAAGGACTGGCTCAAGCCCGGCGCGCTGGTGCTGGCCCCGGCCGCCGCCCGCTTCGACGACGACTTCGTCGCCTCCGGCGGCGCCCGCCTCGTGGTGGACTACAAGGGCCTGTACGCCGAGTGGTTCAACGAGAACGGCCCCGACGTGACCTACGAGCGCCTACTCGGCATCCCCGGCAACCGCTGGTGGGACATGGTCCAGGAGGGCAAGCTGGAAGAGTCCGACATCGCCAATATCGGCGCCATCGCCGACGGCCAGGCCCCCGGCCGCACCAACGACGAGGAAATCTTCTTCTACTCCATCGGCGGCATGCCCGTCGAGGACGTCGCGTGGGCCACGGACGTCTTGGACCACGCCCGCGACAAGGGACTGGGCACACCGCTCAACCTCTGGAACATGCCGGCACTGTCCTAGGCGCCGGCACCAGCCCAGCCCCATAGATGTCCCATTAATTCCCATCCCCAACTACACCCTAAGGCGTGTTTTCCACAGTGAGCTTGCAGGCTTCCTCAGTCCACGATGTCATCGACTTCATCCAGGCGGAGCAGGTCCGCTACCTCGATATTCGCTTCAGCGACGTATTCGGTGCCGAGCATGCCCTGACCGTGCCCGCCCGCCTACTGACGGAGGAGACCGCCCGCGAGGGCTTCGCCTTCGACGGTTCCTCCATCCCCGGTTTCGCCACAGTTGATAAGTCGGACATGACGCTCATTCCCGATCCGGGCACGGCGTACCTCGACCCCTTCCGCGCCCACAAGACGCTGAACATGCAGTTCTTCGTCCGGGATCCCCTCTCCCAGGCCTCCTACTCCCGCGACCCACGCTCCATTGCCCAGAAGGCGGAGGCCTACCTGCAGGAGACCGGCATCGCCGATACCTGCTCCATCGGCGCGGAGGCGGAGTTCTACGTCTTCGACTCGGTCCGCTACTCCTCCGGCGTGAACCACTCCTTCCACCAGGTCGACTCGGATGAGGGCTGGTGGCGCTCGGGGGAGGAAACCATGATGGACGGCAGCCCGAACCGCGGTAACCAGATCCGCATCAACGACGGCTACTTCCCGGTTGCGCCCTACGACAAGACCATCCCGGTGCGCGACGACATCGCCTACAACCTGGAGCTCATCGGCTTTGACGTCGAGCGCTTCCACCACGAGGTCGCCACGGGCGGCATCCAGGAGGTCAACTACCGCTTCGCCAACCTCCTCAAGGCCGGCGACGACATGCAGGCCTTCAAGTACGTGGTACGCAATACCGCGGAAAGCCACGGGCAGACAGCCACCTTCATGCCCAAGCCTTTGGCCGGCGATGGCGGCTCCGGCATGCACGCCCACCAGTCGCTGTGGAAGGACGGCACGCCGCTCTTCTACGACGAGACCGGCTACGCCGGCCTGTCCGATACCGCACGCTACTACATCGGCGGGCTGCTCAAGCACGCACCGGCCGTGCTGGCGCTGACCAACCCCACGGTCAATTCCTACCGCCGTTTGTTCTCCGGCTTCGAAGCCCCAGTCAACCTGGCCTATTCCCAGTCCAATCGCTCCGCGGCCATCCGCATCCCCCTGAGCGGCGAAAACCCGAAGGCCAAGCGCATCGAGTTCCGCGCGCCCGATCCTTCGGCCAACCCCTACCTGGCGTTTACCGCGCAGATGATGGCCGGCATCGACGGCATCCTCAACCGCATCGAGCCCGGCGAGCCGGTGGACAAGGACCTGTACGAGCTCTCCCCGCAGGAGCGGAAGGACATCCCCCAGGTCCCCCACTCCCTGGAGTCCTCGCTGGCGGCCCTCGAGGCCGACCACGAGTTCCTCACCGCCGGCGACGTCATGACCGAGGACTTCCTCGAGGCCTACGCCCGGCTCAAGTTCGACCGCGAAATCCTGCCCCTGCGACAGGGCCCGTCCCCGAAGGAATTCGAGCTGTACTACAACGTCTAATTCTTGGAAGACCACCCCGTCCCGGGCTTTGTATTCCCCAGGACAGTTGGTTACAGCACTGCCGAAGAACTGGTTTTGCGCAAAAGCAAACGCCCCACTTTTCAAGTGGGGCGTCGCGATAAGTACGGTAAGTGTTGCGGTATGGGATCCGCTTTTCATGGGTAATGAGTCTGAGACTCGGCCCATCGGGCGCTTGCTTCTAGTCTGAGACTAAGGCTTCAGCGCCTGATTGGATCATACCCCACCCCTAAGTTCTGTCAAGGACAGCTCATGGCTTGTTTGGAGTTTCAGCAGGTCAGTTCGACAGTCTGTAAAACACGTTTCACCCAATGCAGCCGCAATATCTTTCGCCAATCGAGCCTTAGGTGTTTTGTCGTCAAGAAAGTGCTCCAACCCATTTTCTTCAATCTTCTTTCTCGCGTGAAAGACCGCGCTAGCCAATAAATCAGCGATTTGCAGTTGAGGGCAAGTCCTAGAATCGAGACTAACTGCGGTGACCACTCGCTTGTTTCCAAACCTCTTATTTAAACCGGCAGCAAGCTTATCACCATACGAAATCCCTTCTGGGACATCAATGTGATCCACCATCAGCACACTCACTTCGCGCCGAGTTATAAGCCCTCGAAGCAGCCGGTCGGTGGCAAATCGGTGTCCCTGCCACTGATCCCTGTTAGACCACGGGTCAAAATGCCGTTTATCTAAAACAAACGCTCCAAAGGTGCACCCTGCTGACACTGCTTCCGAAAATAGCTCAGCAAGTATCGGCTCGGAATTCTTTGTCACCTTGGAAAATTTTATTTCTTCGGCTTTCGTAAAATTATTTCTATCCGACAGGCTTTGATAGCCCTAGAGAGCTTGTCCGGATCAGAAGTCCTCACCGCTGCTGTCACAAAGTGTTTCCCGAGAGAGCCCTTACTCCCCGCCTCATCCACGAAGTACGCCACTCCCTCTGTAGACAAAGGAAGGTGGACTTGAGGAGGGCTCTTGGGAGACAAGCTATCCATGAGTTCAGTTTACCGAAGCCGTCCAGATCGAATTGTGTATTCTACCGAGTCTAAAACTCCGCAATCTCCAACACCAGCAAAGCCCGCCCTGGTGTGTTCTCCCAGGGCGGTGCAATCAGTCCCTAGTCCTGCGGGTAGAGCCCCTTGGCGGCGCTCAGCTGCGTGGCGGGCTGGCTGGGATCCGCCGGCGCGTCGTCGTCCGGCAGGAGGCCGGGGCGGACGTACTCGTCGGCGGCGTCGATGAACTCCTGCGGCGGGGCGAAGAAGTTCGCGCCCGTCAGCGGGGTGGAGAAATCGAGGATGCGATCGTAGTTGCCGCGGGGCTCGCCTAGGAACATGCGGCGCAGCATCAGCTCGGTGACGCGGACGTCGTTAGCGTAGCTCATGAAGAAAGTGCCTTGCTCGCCGGTGCCCTTGCCGAAGGCCAGGTTGTCGCGGACGATCTCCAGGGAGTTGCCGTCGGCGTCCTCCACAGAGTTCAGGAAAACGTGGCTGTTGTGCGGCTTCTCGGCGTCGTCGAACTCGATGTCCTCGGCCTTGGTGCGGCCGATAACGCGCTGCTGTTCCTCGACGCCAATCTTCTCCCAGTCCTTCAGGTTGTGGGTGTATTTCTGCTCCACGATGTAGCTGCCGCCGGCCCACTGGCCCTCGGCAATCAGCGCGGCGTCGGCGCCGGCGCGCCCCTGCGGGGACTCGGTGCCGTCCACGAAGCCCAGCGGGTCGCGGAAGTCCATGTAGCGGAAGGCGTGGACTTCGTCGAGGGTTTCCACCTCGTCGCCCAACAGCCCCTTGATGCGGCGGGTCAGCTCGAAGGCACGGTCGAATTCGTCCGAGCGGATATGGAAAAACAGGTCCCCGCCCGTCGAGGGCGCGGAGTGCTTGTCGCCCTCCAGCGGCACGAAGTCGTGCAGCCCCTCCGGCTTCGGCGCGGTAGACGGGTCGAAAAGCCGGTCCCACAACTGGGAGCCAATGCCCACCACGGCGCTCAGGTGTGAGTGCGGATCGCGGAAGCTGACGCCGTCGACGGTGCCGGACAGGCCGGTCAGGGCATCGATAGCCGCCTGCTCCTGACCTTCGGGCACCTTGAGGTTGATAAAGAAGGCCACCTTGGTCTGCGGCAGGATGATCGTCTGGGAAAGCTCATGGGGTTGCATGTCCCCAATTATAGAAGGTCGGGTGCGCCCCAACCGGCGGAACGCAGCGTCAAATCCCGCCGCGGGGCGGGCACGCTAGTCAGCGGCAGACGGCGCGAAGTCCGGCAGGCGCTCGCCCAGGCCGAACAGGTTCGCGATGGCGGCCACCGAGCGCGCCGCGCCCTGGCCGTCGCCGTAGGGGTTGACCGCATTCGCCATGGCGGCGTAGGCGGCGTCGTCCTCAAGCAGGAGACGAGCCTCCGCGGTGATGAGGTCGCGGTCGGTACCCACCAGCTTGACGGTGCCGGCCACGACGGCCTCGGGGCGCTCGGTATTCGAGCGCATCACCAGCACCGGCTTGCCCAGCGCCGGGGCCTCCTCCTGGACTCCGCCGGAGTCGGTCAGGATGATGCTCGCGCGGTTTTGCAGCTGGGTGAACTGGTCGTACGGTAGCGGGTCGGTGATGATGACGTTGTCCAGATTTTCTACCTCCGGCAGCACCGCCTGGCGCACCTTCGGGTTCAGGTGCAACGGCAAGGCGAAGTAGGTGTCTGGATATTCTGTGGCCAGGTCGGCGACCGCGTCGCCGATATTCTTCATCGCGTCCAGGTTCTCCCGGCGGTGAGTGGTCACCACGACCAGGCGCTTATCCGTGGCCGCGGCGGCCTGCAGCGCCGGATCGGCGAACTCGGTGTCCCAGCCGGCGGCCTCGAGCAACGCGTCGATGACGGTGTTGCCCGTGACCACGATGTCCTTGCTGCGGAAGTTCTCCTTGCGCAGGTTTTCCATCGCGCCCTCGGTCGGCGCCAAGTGCAGGGCCGCGACCTGCCCGATGATCCGGCGGTTGGCCTCCTCCGGGAACGGGGAAGAGATATCGCCGGTACGCAGACCAGCCTCCAGATGGATGACCTTGACGCCGCGCTGGAAGCCGGCCAGCGCCGCGGCCATCGCGGTGGAGGTATCCCCCTGGGAGATGATCGCGTCCGGGTTCTCCTGAGCGATGACCTCGTCCAGGCCCACCAGCGCGCGGGAGACCAGTTCGTTTAAGCCCTGCCCCGGCTTCATCAGGCCCAGATCGTGGACCGGAGTAATCCCGAACATGGAGTTGACCTGCTCGAGCATCTCCTTGTGCTGGCCGGTGGACACCGGCACGGATTCAAAACGATCATCCTGGTCGAGGGCCTTGATGACCGGCGCCACCTTGATGGCTTCTGGGCGGGTACCGTAGACCGTCATGATCTTCGGGGCAGGCATTACGCTCCTTCGGCGGATTTAGGAATCCAAAATGAGTGGGTTAACTTGTTAAGACCTTACCGAGGCCGAAACAATCCCGCTAACGTGATGCCGCCCGCAGGAGGGTGAATTTCGCGCGCTTCCCCGCCGCGCCCGCACGGACTCGCCACTCGCGCCGTTTCGCGCGGTCTTTTCTATGCCGATTCCTGTGAACCCGCCAGCAACAAAGCGGCCCACGCCAGGCCCGCTGCGGTCTCATTAGCAGCGGGTACGGCCGGCATCATTCCCATGTCCACCCCCTAAATATATAGTGCCGAATGCATATACGGAAGACTAAGAAAACACTTCGCCGCCCTCACCCCCGTTCGGGCGGGGAAGGAAAATAGGTAGGCTGGGAGCGTAAAAAGCACCACACCTATCGCCGATTTTTCAAAAGGGAGTAATCTACCGCCCATGATTCAGTTCGTTGTTGGCGCCGCAGCCGGGTACGTCTTCGGCACTAAGGCCGGCCGCAAGCGTTATCACCAGATCAAGGGTGCCTACCAAAAGGCCGTCAATTCCCCCGCCACCAAGTCCGCCTTGCGCTCCGCACGCAAGGCCGTGGCCAACCGGCTGGACCCGGAGCCGCGCATGCGGGAGGTCAAGGACCTGCGTTCCCGCGGCACTCGGTCGACCAGGCAGCCGGATATCCCCCGGGATCGCATCTACGAACCCGACGAGGACTAGCCTCGCTTAATCTCGATTAGCCAGACACGCGCGCGGGCCCAGTACGGCCCGCGCTTTATCTGTGCCTTATTCATGCCGACCGCCGGCGGGTGGCCTAGGCCTGGGGGTGCCTTGGGCGTGCTACAGCGCCCGCTCGTTGAGCTCGCGGCGGGCTTGCTCCAGGGCGACCAGATCAGCGAAGAGGCTGTTGTAGGCGCGCTCGTCGTCGCTGGGGCGCATGCGCCCCAGGCGCGCCTTGAGCTGGGCGATCTGGTCGGCCACGCGGGATTCCTGCAGGCGGGACAGCACGGAGTCAGCATAGCTTTCCAGCGGGATGTCGCCGGTGGGCAGGATGGTTTCCACGGCCAGCTCCGAGACGAAGTTGCGGCCGGTGAGATCGCGCATCTGCCCGGCGACAGCGGCGAGCCACTCGACGTTGGGCAGCTGCGCGCCGCGCACGGCGCCGCCTTCTGCGGCGATGGCCTCCCGCACCATTCGGTAGGCGTCGTTGGTATAGGAGTCCGCCGGCAGGCCGTCGAAGTACTCGCCCACCACGGCCGGGTGCTGGAGGGCCAGCTTGAGGGCCTCGCGCTGCGGCCACAGGTGGGTCTCGTTGGGGCTGGGCGGGCGGATGGCCGGCACGTCCTGCTGCGCGGGTTGGGCCTGCGCGTTGTCGAAGCGCTTGGCCTGCATGACCGGCTTGCGCTGGGCGTTGGAGCGGTTGTCGCGGGCGGCCTGGTCGACCTGGTGCATGACCTCTTCCGGATCCGGCCAGCCCACCCAGCCGGCCAGGCGGCGGGCGTATTCGCGCTGCAGGGGCTTGTCGCGGATCTGTGCGACGACGGGGACCGCGCGGCGCAGGGCCTGCAGGCGGCCTTCGGCGGTATCGATCCGGTAGCCGGAAATCAGCGACTCGATGACGAACTCGAACATGGGGATGCGGTCGGCGACCAGCTCGCGCACGGCGGCATCGCCGCGCTTGAGCCGCAGATCGCACGGGTCCATCCCGTCCGGGGCGATGGAGACGAAGGACTGACCGGTGAATTTCTGCTCGCCCTCGAAGGCGCGCAGGGCGGCCTTCTGCCCGGCCTCGTCGCCGTCGAAGGTGTAGATGAGCTCGCCGTTGAAATAGCTGTCATCCAGCATCAGGCGCCGCAGCAGCTGCAGGTGTTCCCCGCCGAACGCCGTGCCGCAGGAGGCGACCGCGTTGGGCACCCCGGCGGCGTACATGGCCATCACGTCCGTGTAGCCCTCCACGATGACGGCCTGGCGCTGCTTGGCGATGTTCGACTTCGCCACGTCCAGCCCAAAGAGCACCTTGGACTTGTGGTAGAGCATGGTCTCCGGGGTGTTCATGTACTTGCCCAGGTTGTCGTCGTCGAAGAGCTTGCGCGCGCCGAAGCCGATGACGTTGCCGGCCATGTCCTTGATCGGCCAGAGCAGGCGGCGGTGGAAGCGGTCGATGGGGCCGCGGCGGCCCATCTTGGACAGCCCGGCGGCTTCCAGCTCCTCGTAGTCGAAGCCCATGCGCAGCAGGTATTTGGTCAGCGTGTCCCAGCCGTCCGGGGCGTAGCCGCACTCGAAGTCGTAGATGACCTGCTGGGAAAAGCCGCGGTCGAGCAGGAAGTTGCGGGCCGTAGCGGCCTCCGGGGTCTCCAGCTGCTGGCGGTAGAACTCGTGCGCGGCCTTGTTGGCCTGGATGAGCCGCTGGCGGGTGCCCGGTTTCACGTCGCGGGCGCCGGTGGTCCCGCCCTGGTAGTTGATGTGGTAACCGATCTTCTGCGCGACAGCCTCGACGGCTTCCGGGAAGCTGAGCTGCTCCATCTCCATGAGGAAGGTGAACACGTCGCCGCCCTTGCCCGTGGAAAAGCAGTGGAAATAGCCGCGCTGGGGGCGCACGTGGAAGGACGGGGTCTTTTCGTCCTTGAAGGGAGATAGGCCTTTCATGGAGTCGTGCCCCGCCGGTTTGAGCTGGACGTATTCGCCCACGATCTCCTCAATCGGTGCACGCTCTCGGATCTGCTGAATATCGCTTTCCGGAATCCTGCCTCGCGCCATGTGTAATAGCGTACCCAGCGCGGCAAACCGGCGCCCAATTTCGGTATCGGCTGGCACACCTGTTAGAACTTAAAGCCATGGCGAAAAGCGGTAGCTCCCAAAAATCGTGGCCGGTGGCCCTTGGCGGGCTCGCGGTGGTTCTCATCGCGGGCTACTTCGGCCTCGACTTAGGCGGCAATAGCTCCGGCTCGGGTACGGGCTCGGAGACCGGTTCCGGCGGCACGGGGAGCACAGTAAGCTCGGAGACTGCCGTGTCGGCCGAGAATGACACCTGCGAGCTGTCCAGCCTGCCGGAGGAGGCCGCTGAGACCGTGGAGACCATCCAGGCCGGCGGGCCCTACCCGCACCCGGACAATGACAACCAGCGCTTCGGCAACTACGAGGGCGTCCTGCCGGATCAGGCCTCCGACTACTACCGCGAGTACACCGTGGAGACCCCGGGGATCAACCACCGCGGCGAGCGCCGGATCGTGACCGGCGGCGGCAGCGAGACCGACCCCGAGCGCTGGTACTACACCTCCGACCACTACGAAAGCTTCTGCGAGATCCCAGATGCCGAACACTAAACGCGTACTGATAACGGACCGCCTGCGCAGCGAGGCCGACTTCTACCGGGCGCTGGGCAACCTGCGCCAGGCCGGCGAGCGCCCCGCCCCGCGCAACCTCGACGCCCTGGCCGACTTCCTGCGCGAGCTCGGCCTGGATTCCATCGTCTGCGCCGACTGGTGCCTGCCGGAGGCGGACTCGCGGCGCTTGCGCCGGGTGCTCGACGACCTCGACGTGCGCCTGCTGCGCTAGCCGCGTCTATTCGCGGCGAGTTCTACCTGGTTGTGCGTCGTGCCTAGTCGTAGAAGCCGGCTAGGTCCGCGGACTGGCGGGCCAGCCGCTCTAGGCGGGACTCGGTCATGGACGCGATCTGGTCCACGATGACGCGGCAGCGCTGCGCCGGGGTCTCCGCCTGGTCATACCAGAGCCTGAACATCGGGTCCAGCGCCCCCGGCGCGCCGGCGGTCAGGTAGTCGAAGACGCGGTAGATGCGCTCGCGCTGCCTATCCTGGCGGGCCAGGTGGGTCGGCTCGTCCATGACGTAGAGGACCGCGATGGTCTTCAGCAGCCGGACCTCCGCGTCCGCTAGCGGCGGGACCACTAGGCGCCCGTGCTGGCGGCCCAGCTGGTTGCTGTCCAAAAGGTCCGCGTTGGCCGCCCGCGTGGCCTCCACCGTCGCGCCGACGTAGCGACCCACCAGCTCCGAGGTCAGCTGCTTGAGCGCGACGTAGTCGTCCAGGGTGTGGTTGAAGTCCGCGGCGCGGTTGACCACTGGCAGGCGACGCAGGGAATCGGCGGCGGCGAGCAGCTCCTCGGCCGTGCCGCCGAAGGCGTGCGCGCCCTTGTCGGCCAGGGCGGCCAGCTCCACCAGATCCCAGAGCACCTGCAGCGAGATGCGGCCGGAGACCACCCCATCCTCGACGTCGTGGACGGAATAGGCGATGTCGTCCGAGAAGTCCATGGCCTGGGCCTCCATGGAGGGCAGGTCGTCGGCGTGCCCGGCGCGCAGCCACTCGAGCGTGGCTGCGTCCTCGTCGTAGCAGCCGTATTTGCGGTTGATCGTGCCGTCCGGGTTGGTTTTGGTGCGCGGGTATTTGCACGCCGCGTCCAGGGCCGCGCGCGTCAGGTTGAGTCCGTAGGAGGTCTCACTTTCCGCGCCGGCCCCGAGGATCTTCGGCTCCAGAAAACTCAGGATGCGGAGCGTCTGCGCGTTGCCCTCGAAGCCGCCGCAGTCCGCGGCGACCTCGTTGAGCGCGTTCTCGCCGTTGTGCCCGTAGGGCGGGTGGCCGATGTCGTGGGTCAGGCCGGCCATGTCGCACAGGTCCGGGTCCAGCCCCAGGCCGGAGCCGATGCCGCGGGCGATCTGGGCGACCTCTAGCGAGTGAGTCAGCCGCGTGCGCGGGGTGTCCCCGTCGTGGGGGCCGACCACCTGGGTCTTGTCGGCCAAGCGGCGCAGCGCGGCCGAGTGCAGCACGCGGGCGCGGTCACGGGCGAAGGCGCCGCGGTGGTCGGCATCGGCAGCGCTGCCGGAAGGAAAGCTCGAGCCCTTGGCCCCTTCCGGGCTGCGGCGGGCGCGATCGGCGGGTTGGTAGCTATAGGTCACCCTGCCAGTCTAAACGCCGGGCCGGGCCGCGGCCGGTTGGCTAATCGGCGCGTAGGAAATGGTTACGGCGGGCCCGTGAGGGCCGCAGGCGGTTTTCGATGCCGTGCAGCACCCCTCGTAGCTGCCGCGCCCGGCGGGGCCCTACGGTGATCTCCGCGCCGAGGACGGCCAGTCCCCCGCCCTCGTGGGCGGCCGCGCGCCACCAGGAACGGTGCGGGAAGCGCTGCGGGCATTCGCGCGCCCCGCATGTGCTAGCACGCAGGCCGGCCCACCGGGCCAGGGCGGCAGTCCGCGCGCGGTGCAGCGGATCGGTGACGATGACGCCGGCGCCCAGCCCGCGCGCGGAGACCTCGCGGGCCAGCGCCGCCAGGGAGCCGGCCGTGTCATTGCCCTCCGGCAGCGCCGCGATCCGGGCGCTGTCGATGCCGCCTGCCACAATGTCCCGTGCCGCCACGCCGGCCTCGGTGAAGCGGTCGCCGGGCAGGTTGCCGCCCAGGGTGAAAACCGCGGCGGCCGGGTGCCTAAGGGCGAGCTGGATGGCGGTGGCGATGCGCGCAGCGAGCACGCGGGAGGCCACCCCGTCGTATTGCGCGGTGCCAAGGACCGCGATCCAGGCCGGCGCGCCATGCGTGCGGAAAGGTTGTGTTGCGGCTGGTTTCACCGTGCCCAGTATGCCAGCAACACGGTATCCTGGTGGCCATGACAAAGCGCGTTCACCTGCCCCACCCCGTCGCAAATTCCCGGCTGCCGCTGCGGCTGTCAGCCATTTCCGCCGCCGCGCTGGTGGCCTGCGCCGCCCCGGTCGCCCTGGAGGCAACGGCGGCGCCGGGCGAACACGGGCAGGTCCTCGCGCTGGCTCCTAGCCAGGTGCGCCAGCCGGTCACGGACGAGGCCGGCGTGCTCTCTGATGCCGAGGTGAGCCAGCTTTCCGAGCAGATTTCGGAGCTGCAGACCGAGCAGCAGCGCCTTCTCTACATCATCTACTCCAACGACCTGTCCAGCCTGCAGGCCCAGGACTACGCGCAGCAGGTGATCAACTCCCGCGGGCAGAACACCGCCGCCTTCGTGGTCAACGTGGACGCCCGGGACGCCGGCGTCTACGTGGGCGGCGAGTGGAACCAGAGTGATATCGACCGGCTCTACGACGCCGCCTATGCCCGCCTGGCCGCTGACGACTTCCCCGGCGCGGCGCAGGCCGTCGTCGAGGAGGCGCTCAACAAGGGGCACGGCGACGAGGGCGCCGGCGGCACCGGCTGGTTGCTGGGCGGCGGGGCCGCACTTGCCGCGGCCGGCGGCGGCATCTGGGCCTATTCGCGCCGCAAGACCAAGAAGCAGTCGCAGGCCACGCTGACCGATGCCCGCAGCATCGACCCGGCCGACACCCGCCGGCTGGGCGCCCTGCCGCTGGAAACCCTGGAGGAGCGCGCCCGCGAGGAGCTGGTCTCCACCGACGAGTCCATCCGCCGCGGTAAGGAGGAGCTGCAGCTGGCCCAGGCCGAGTTCGGGGCGGAGCGCACCCGCCAGTTCACCCGCGCGATGAACCACTCCACCGCCACGCTGCGCAAGGCCTTCGACATCCGCCAGCGCCTGGATGATTCCATCCCGGAATCCGAGTCCCAGCGCCGCCAGATGCTGGTCGACATCATCTCCTCCTGCGGGCAGGCGGACCGGGCCCTGGACGAGCAGGCAGAAGAATTCGCCGAGATGCGCAACCTGCTGGTCACCGCGGACAGCAAGCTGGACGAACTGACCCAACGCGTGGTCGACCTGCGCGCCCGCCAGCCGCAGGCGCAGGTCACCTGGGAGTCGCTGCAGTCCAACTACTCGGCCGAGATGCTCGAGTCCATCGCCGACAACGTCGAGATGGCCGCGGTCAGCCTGGACGAGGCGGACAAGGACTTAGAGCGTGCCCGGGGCATTGCCGCCCAGCCGGCGGGCCAGCAGGGCGGGCTTATCGACGCCATCCGGTCCTGCGAGCACGCCCTCGAGGTGGCCAACCGGCTGCTGACCGGCGTGGAAAACGCCGAGACCAATATCGCCACCGCCAAGTCCCAGCTGGGCGCGTTGATTGCCGAAGTCGACGAGGAGCTCGCCGAGGCCGAGCGCCTCAAGCAGCAGGGCCAGTCCCAAGGCACCGCCGCCGACTGGGCCGCCCTGGACGAGCTGGTGGGCCGCGCGCACGGTTCCCTCCAGCGTGCCCGCACAGAGGGCGAGGCCGATCCGCTGGGCTGCTACACGGAGCTGGCCACCTTCGACACCGAGGTCGATCAGGCCCTGGACCGCGTCCGCGAGGTCACCTCGACCCACGCGCGCCAGCTGGCGCTGCTGGACCAGCAGCTAAACGCCGCGGCCGCGCAGATCCAGGCCGCCGAGGATCTCATCTCGTCCCGCGGGCGGCTCATCGGCGCCTCCGCGCGCACGGCCCTGGCGGATGCGGAGCGCCTGCACGCCCAGGCACTGCAGTACAAAAAGTCCGATATCCAGCGCGCCCTCGATTCCGCCCGGCAGGCACTGGCCGCCGCCCAGGCCGCGCTGCAGCGGGCCAAGAGCGACATCGACGACTACCGCCGCTCCCAGCGCCGCGCCCAGGCCGGCAACGTCGCCGGCAATGTGGTCACCGGCATGGTCATCGGCCAGATGCTCGGCGGCGGCAACCGCGGCGGTTTCGGCGGCGGTTTTGGCGGGGGCGGCTTCGGCGGGGGCGGCGGCTTCAGCGGCGGTGGCCGCGGCGGCGCCTTCTAGCCTCTCTCAATTTTCCGCCCTGTCCCTCCCGCTCGCGGGAGGCTAGATGCGCCGGGTCTGGCGCGGCAGGTCCACCAGGCTAATCCCCCAGGTCAAAAAGGCCAGGTCCGCCAGCGGGAGGGCCTCGCCCGCCGGGGTGCGGGTGATCACAAGGTCCCCGCCCAGCTCCGGGCTGGTGCGCGCGATGGTCACCGGGGCGTCCTCCCCCGCGCCCAGGACCTTCACGCAGCGTTCCCGCTTAAAGGGCCGGGTGCGCTCCAGGATATAGCGGTGGGGCCCGCAGGTGGCGGACAGGCGGGAGACCGAGAAAGTGGTCTGCTGGAGGTTGAAAAACGTTCCCTGGGAGGACGTTCCGCGCAGACGGAAGCACATCTGGCTGCCCAGGTTCTCTAGCAGCAGATGGTCTCCGGCCACGGTGAGGACCTCGTCGTTAGCGCTGGCGATGACGACGTCTGCCTCATCCAGCAAACGACCACCGCTCCAGCGCAATTGGGCCTCTACCCGGTGGCCGGAGTTCCCGTTAAATACACCCGCCTTGTCATTCACGGATGCAGTTTAAATCAGAACCGCCAGGACCGCCACCGCAGAGAGCAAAACCAAGGTGCCGATGATGGCCACGGATCGCTGGGACAACCGGTTCTCCAAGACGACGCGGCTAAACCAGCTCAGCGCCGCCACCTCCTGGCGGTTTAAGTCCAGCGCGGAGTCCGGGTCGGAATCATCCTCGTCGTTTTCGAATTCCAGGATCGCCTCGCGCACGCCGTTGTTGGCGCCGCTGAACTGGGCGACCTTGTGGTCATTGACGTCGAAGATGACCCAGTTGCTGCCCGACTCGTTGACCAGGCTGAAGGTGCGGCCCTCCAGGGAGGCCTGTAGGGTCTTGTCCTTTTTCAGGTTGCCGGCCAGGCGGTAGGTGCGCCCGTCGTCCGAGGTGGCCGAGGCTCCCAGCTGCTCATCGACTTCGGTGCGCCAGTGCTGGCCGTCGACCTCCGCGCCGGAGGCGGTGAAGGAGGCCAGCTCCTCCGGCCCGCGGCCCACCAGCAACGTCGGCCGCTCCTTGTCGCTGCGGTCCCAACTGGTGAAGTGCATGGTTGCGCCTTCTCCCTCTTAGCAGCCGATGAGGCGAGCGGCCAGGTAGGCTTCCAACTCGTCAATTTTGACGCGCTCCTGCTCCATGGTGTCGCGCTCGCGCACGGTGACCGCGCCGTCCTCCAGGGAGTCGAAGTCGAAGGTCACGCAGAACGGCGTGCCGATCTCGTCTTGGCGGCGGTAGCGGCGGCCGATGGCTCCGGAGACGTCGTAGTCGATGTTCCAGTGCGCGCGCAGCTTGTCCGCCAGCTCCTTGGCCGGGGTGGACAGCTCCGGCTTCTTGGACAGCGGCAGGACCGCGACCTTGACCGGCGACAGGCGGCGGTCCAGGCGCAGCACGACGCGCTTGTCGGTGCCGCCCTTCGCGTTCGGGGCCTCCTCCTCGTGGTAGGCGTCCACCAGGAAGGCCATCATGGAGCGGCCCAGGCCCGCGGCCGGCTCGATGACGTACGGGATCCAGCGCTCGTCGGCCTGCTGGTCGTAGTAGGACAGGTCCTCGCCGGAGCCTTCCGCGTGTACGCGCAGGTCGTAGTCCGTACGGTTGGCCACGCCCTCGAGCTCGCCCCACTTGGAGCCGGTGAAGCCGAAGGCGTATTCCACGTCCACCGTGCGCTTGGAGTAGTGGGACAGCTTTTCCTTCGGGTGCTCGTACAGGCGCAGGTTCTCCGGGTTAATGCCCAGGTCGACGTACCAGTTGTAGCGGTCATCGATCCAGTACTGGTGCCACTGCTCGTCCTCGCCCGGCTTGACGAAGAACTCCATCTCCATCTGCTCGAACTCGCGGGTGCGGAAGATGAAGTTGCCCGGCGTGATCTCGTTGCGGAAGGACTTGCCGATGTTGGCGATACCGAACGGCGGCTTCATACGCGCCGAGGTCAGCACGTTCTTGAAGTTGACGAAGATGCCCTGGGCGGTCTCCGGGCGCAGGTAGTGCAGGCCTTCCTCGTCGTCGACCGGGCCCAGGTAGGTCTTCAGCAGGCCGGAGAAGGCCTTCGGCTCGGTCCAGTTGCCGGGCTGGCCGGTCTCCGGGTCGTTGATATCGGCCAGGCCGTTTTCCGGGGCGTGGCCGTGCTTTTCCTCGTAGGCCTCCAGCAGGTGGTCCGCGCGGTAGCGCTTGTGGGTGTAGAGGGACTCCACCAGCGGATCCGTGAAGACCTCGACGTGGCCGGAGGACACCCAGGTCTGACGCGGCAGGATAATGGAGGAGTCAATGCCCACGACGTCGTCGCGGGACTGGACCATGTGGCGCCACCATTGGCGCTTGATGTTTTCCTTGAGCTCCACACCCAGCGGGCCGTAGTCCCACGCCGAGCGGGAACCGCCATAGATTTCACCCGCCTGGTAGACCAAACCACGTCGTTTACACAGGTTAACTACGGTATCAATGACGGATGCCATGAGTGTTTCTGACTCCTCTAGTCGGGATTTCAATCCCCGGCCGGCTGCAGGGGACATAGGTCACCAATAGTCTAGCGTGTTGGCGATCCCGACTCGCAGCGGGGGCACCCTGGGACCACCCAATCCAAACAATGTGGACGGGGGTAACCATCTATTATTTCGGCTGTCTGCTGGGGCGGCCAGTTTATCATTGTGACTACACTAAGCAATATGGATTTGGTATATCCTGGCGTTGCAGTATGGCGATAATTTATAGAAGTTAGCCCATTATTGGTCTAATTCAAGAGTAAAAATTTCCTATACCCCGCGCCCACAGGAGAAAGAACACCCGCACATGTGTAGAAAGCAGGACGCCGCCGACGTTGAGCCCGCGGTCCGGGTTCTCAGCGCGCTCGATTCACCGCTCAGGCTCCACATCCTCCTCCTTCTCCGCGAGCGCGAACACTACGTCCACGAGCTGGTCGAGGCGCTGGAGAAGTCCCAGCCGCTCATCAGCCAGCACCTGCGCGTGCTCAAGCAGGCCGGCCTGGTCCGCGCCGAGCGCTCCGGGCGCGAGGTCACCTACCGGCTCGCCGCCGAGGAAATCCTCGACATCTACCGCCAGGCCGCCGCGCTCAGCGCCACCCTCGAGGCCGAAGGCTAACCGGCGAGCCGGGCCAACGGCGCGCTCTGCCTAGTCTTAGAGATAGTTGTAGATGTATCAACGCTGGTAAACTAGCCGATATGGCCATCCAAAGCAGTATCCCCAAGCTAGGCGCCCGCAACACCCGTCAGCGCACCGCCGTCATCGAGGTCCTGCGGGACATGGAGAAATTCGCCTCCGCCAAGGACATCCACTTCGCGCTCCAGCAGCGCCAGGAAAAGGTGGGCCTGACCACCGTCTACCGCACCCTGCAGTCCTTGAGCGATATCGATGCCGTCGATGCCCTCCACATGCCCAACGGCGAGACCCTCTACCGCCACTGCGACTCCGACGCGCACCACCACCACCTGGTCTGCACCAAGTGCGGCCGCACCGAGGAAATCGACGGCGGGCCCATCGAGAACTGGGCGGCGCGCATCGCCAAGGACTACGACTTCGAGTTGACCGGCCACGACGCCGAAATCTTCGGCACCTGCCGCCAGTGCCGCCTAGCCGATAAGGGCAGCGAACCCGACGCCAAGTAGGTAGGTAATCCCGGCCGCGCCCAGTCCGATAACAAGCTGGCGCAGCGCCCGCTTCAGCGGCGGCTTGCCGGAGATTACCCCCACGACGCCGCCGGTAAACATCAAGGCGATGGCCACCAGCACCAGCGCGACCACCGCGCCCACGGTGGTCGAGGCCCCGAAGAGGAACGGGATGATTGGGATAAACGCGCCGGTGGCGAAGAAGCAGAAGCTCGACAGCGCCGTCGACCACGCCTGGCCGATGACCCCCGGCGCCCCGCCGTCGGCCTCACCTGCGGCGTCGGTTGCCGGAAGGCCCATCGCGCCCAGCCCCGCCGAGGGGTGCGCGGCGCGCTGGCGGGCCTGCATTTTGTCGAAGACCTCCTGGGCCTTAGTCTCCGCCGCCTCCGCGCCCATGCCGCGGGCCCGGTAGATGAGGGCGAGCTCGTTGGCGTTGACGTCTAGGTCCGGCACCAGCGAGTGGGCGTCCGGCGCCGGGCGGGAGGCCTCCAGTAGCTCGCTTTGGGACTTCACAGAGACGTATTCGCCCGCCGCCATGGAAAGCGCGCCGGCCAGCAGGCCGGAGATCCCCGTCAGCAGCACCGCCGTCGATGCCGCGCCTGAGCCCATCACGCCAATGACCAGCGCTAAGTTGGAGACCAGCCCGTCGTTAGTGCCGAAGACGGCGGCGCGGAAATTGCCCGACATCTTCTCGCGCCCGCGCGTAGCCAGCCCGCGCACGACCTCGGCGTGGACGTGCTCGTCCGCGGCCATCTGGTCGCTGGCGTCGATATCGTCCGTATAAGGGGTACGCGTTTCCGCCGTCTGCATCAGCGCCAGCGTGAACACGGAGCCGAAGTGCTGCGCCATAAAGCCCAGCGCCCGCGTGCCCAGGTCCGGCTTGCGCGGGAAGCCGACGGCATCGCCTAACTTGTCCCGCCAGTACTGCTCGTGCCGGGACTCCGACTCCGCCAGCTGCAGCAGGATGGAGCGCTCCTCGCCGACCTTCTTGCGCGCCAGCTCGCGGTAGACCGCCGCCTCGGCGCGCTCGTTGGCCAGGTAGCGACGCCAGCGGCTGATCTGCTGCTTGGTCGGCTCGCCTCCAACAGCCACTACTTCGTCCCCCCAAAGCGGCGGTCGCGGCGCGCGTACTCCTCCACGGCGGCGAACATGTCCTCCGGCGTGAAGTCCGGGAAGAGCTTGTCCTGATAGATCATCTCCGCGTAGGCCGACTCCCACAGCAGGAAGTTCGAGGTCCGCTTCTCCCCCGACGGGCGCAGGAAAAGGTCCACGTCCGGCATGTCCGGGTCGTAGAGGTGCTGGGCGATGGTCTTTTCGTTAATCTCGCGCGGGCGCATCTCCCCGCGCGCGACCTTGTCCGCGATGACCCGCATGCCGTCGACCAGCTCGGCCCGGCCGCCGTAGTTCACGCACATCACCAGGTTCATCCGTGTGTTGTCGCGGGTGAGCTCCTCGGCCGCCTCCAGCTCGCGCACCACGCTGCGCCACAGGCGCGGGCGCCGCCCGGCCCAGACCACGCGCACGCCCTTCTCGTGCAGCCAGCCGCGCTGGCGCCGCAGGACGTCGCGGTTGAAGCCCATCAAAAAGCGCACCTCTTCGGGGCTGCGCCGCCAGTTTTCCGTGGAGAAGGCGTAGGCCGACAGGTAGTCCACGCCCATGGCCAGGCAGGCATCGACGGCATCGAGCAACACCGCCTCGCCACGCTTGTGCCCCTCGGTGCGCGCCATGCCGCGCTCCTGCGCCCAGCGTCCATTGCCGTCCATGACGAGCGCGATGTGCTTCGGCATGAATTCGGCGGGGATCTGCGGCGGGTGCAGGACTCGGTTCGGATCGGGAGTAATCACAACCACCCATTCTACTGTCTGCACACCACCGTGCCGCAAGGTGGCGCAGGCTAGGTCTGATCCATCACCGACAGCGCCGTGACCTTGTGCTCGATGTGCCACTGTAGGTGCGCCCGCGTCAGCTGGTGGGCTTGGGCCCCACGCGTGGGCACCGCGACTATCGATGCCTCCGCCTGCCCCAACCGGTCATGCGCCAGCAGCCACATCACGTGCAGGGTCTCCGGGTCCACCTCCGCGGCCCCGGGCGGGCGGCACTGATGGCAGGCCGCCCCGCCGACGGCCGGGTGGAAGGCGTGGTGGGGGCCCGGCGCCCCGCACTGGGCGCAGTCGAAGAGGCTGGGCGCCCAGCCGGCGTGAGCCATCGCCTGCAGCAGGAAGGAATCCAGCACGGCGGTGGGATCGGCATCGGTCTGCAGCAGGCTAAACGTCGCGCGCAGGGCCCCGTACAGGTACGGGTCGGTGTCCGTGGCGGCCAGGCGCTCGGCGGACTCCAGGGCCGCGCAGGCCGCGGTGTAGCGGTCGTAATCGTAGGTGATCTTGGCCCCGTAGTACTCCACGGTGTCGGCCTGGGAGATGGTGGCCAGGTTGCGGCCCGGGTAGAGCTGCACGTCCAAGTTGACGAAGTGCTGCAGCCGGGACCCGAACCGGGACTTGGCCCGGCGCACCCCCTTGGCCACGGACCGGACCAGTCCGTGCTCGCGGGTCAGCAGCACCACCACGCGGTCGGCCTCGCCGAAATCGTAGGTGCGGATGACCCAGGCGCGGTCCCGGTACGACGCCCGCGACATCGCCTAAAAGCCCAGCCGGCCCAGCGACTTCGGGTCGGACTGCCAGTTCTTCAGCACCTTGATGCGCAGGTCCAGGTAGATGTTCTGGCCCAGCAGGGAGATGATTTCCTTGCGGGCGTTGCCCACGATCCGGCGCATCCGGCGCCCGTCCTTGCCCTCGATGATGCGCTTTTGGCCCGGGCGCTCCACATAAAGTACGGCGTGGACGTCGAGCACTCCCTCGCGCTCCGGATCAGGCAGGATCTCGTCGACCTCCACGGCCACCGAGTGCGGCAGCTCGTCCTTGAGCCCGGACAGCGCGGCCTCGCGGATGAGCTCCGAGATGCGGGTGTCCCGGTCGTCGTCGGTGACGTGGTCGTCCGGGTAGAACTTCGGGCCCTCCGGCAGCGCCTCGGTCAGCACGTCGATGAGCTCATCGATCTTCGTGTTCTCCCGCGCGGAGACCGGGATGACCACCGCATCCGGGTCGTCCTGGGTGAGCAGCTCGTGCAGGGCCAGCAGCTGCGCGCCGACCTGGTCCTTGGTGGCCTTGTCCAGCTTGGTCACGATCCCGACCACCGGGGTGCGCGGGGCGACCTTCTTGACGTTGTCCAGGATCCAGCGATCTCCCGGGCCGATCTTCTCGTCCGCCGGCACGGTCATGCCGATGACGTCGACGTCGGCGTAAGTGTCCTTGACGGCCTCGTTGAGGCGCTCGCCCAACAGCGTGCGCGGCCGGTGCAGGCCGGGGGTGTCCACCACGATGATCTGGGCATTATCGCGGTGCACCAGCCCGCGGATCGGGTGACGCGTGGTCTCCGGCTGATCCGCGGTGATGGCGATCTTCTGCCCCACCAGCGCGTTGGTGAGGGTGGACTTGCCGGTGTTCGGGCGGCCGACGAAGCTGACGAACCCGGAGCGGAAGCCCTCCGGGGTGCCGGCCGTGCCGGCTAAGAATGTTTCATTAGTCATCGTGGGAACTATCCTACAAGGTCGCGCGCGGGGGCAGGAAAACCTAGAGTTCGTCCACGCTGAACTGCAGCTGCGGGTGGGCGAAGCAGTCCTGGGCGGCGATGAGCTCCAGCTCGCGCAAGTCCGCCTCGTAGGTGGTGCGCAGCAGATCATAGACCTGGGAGGCCGTGGCCTTCAGCGCGGCGTGCGCGTCCTGGTGGCGCACGTAGTGGCCGGTGAACAGGGCGGCGGTCACGTCGCCGGAGCCGTTGTACTTGACCGGCAGGCGCGGGGTGGTCACCGAAAAGGCACGGTCGCCGTCCACGGCAATCATTTCCACCTTATCCTCCGGGGTTTCGGGCCGCTCGACGGAGGTCACCAGGACCACGCGCGGGCCGATCTCCTGGGCCACCTTGACCGCCTGCAGGGTCTCTTCCAGTGTGCCGGTCGGTTGGCCGGTCAGGTAGCCCAGCTCGAACTGGTTCGGGAAGATGATGTCGGCGACCGGCAGGATTTTGTCGCGCAGCAGCGGCGGGATCTCGTCGGAGACGAAGCAGCCGGACTTCTCGTTGCCCATCACCGGGTCGCAGGCGTACAGCGCCTGCGGGTTGGCCTTCTTTACCCGGCGCACGGCGTCGATGATGACCTCCGCGATATCGGAGCCGCCCTGGTAGCCGGACAGCACCGCCGCGACGTCCGGGAAGGCGCCGCGGCGCTCGATGCCGTCGATGATCTCCGTGACCTGCGCGGCCGGCAGCTGCGGCCCGCCCCAGTCACCGTAGCCGGTGTGGTTCGAAAAATTAACGGTATGCACGGGCCAGACCTCGTGGCCGGCGCGTTGGAGGGGAAAGACGGCAGCGGAGTTCCCCACGTGCCCGTAGGCGACGTGGGACTGGATGGAAAGGATACTCATGGCAGATAAGTCTAGTCGTCGTCTACGTCACTGTTGTCCGGTTTGGTCACCGGCTCCCCCACCGGCGGGATGCCACCACCGGGCACCTGGCGGTCTAGGTCCGCGCGGTCGGCCGCGGAGGGGAACGCCCGCGGGCCGGTCGGCTTGGGCTGGTAGCTCACCCCGCGCGCGGACAGGTCGTCGTACCAGTTGGCCAGCAGCTCGTTCTGCAGGCCGAACATCTCCTTTTCCTGCGCGGGGGTGGCGTGGTCGTAGCCCAGCAGGTGCAGCACGCCGTGCACGGTCAGAAGCGCCAGCTCGTGGCCCAGCGAGTGGCCGGCGGCCTGGGCCTGGCGCTCGGCGAATTCGGGGCACAGGACGATATCACCCAGCATCGCCGGGCCGAAGCCGTCCTGGGCCGCCGGCGCGTCCGGGCGCAGGGTTCCGGTGCTCGACCCCGGGGTGACCTCGTCCATCGGGAAGCTCATCACGTCCGTGGGCCCGGCCAGGTCCATCCAGCGCACGTGCATGTCCTCGATTGTGGCCAGGTCGACCGCGGAGATGGTCGCCTCGGCCTCCGGGCTGACGTCCATCTGCGCCAGGGCGAAGCTGGCGACGTCGCCCAGCATTTCCTCGTTCACACCGGCGTAGCCGGACTCGTTGACAAATTCAATGGCCATGGTTTTTCTAGCCCTCCTGTTTCTGGCGGCCGCGCTCGGTGGCGGCATCGTAAGCATCGTAAGCATTGACGATCCGCCCGACCAGCGCGTGGCGCACCACGTCGTGGGAACCGAGATCCGCGAAACAAATATCGTCCACCCCGTCTAGGATGCGGCGCACGGTCTTCAGCCCGGAGACCTGCCCGCGCGGCAGATCCACCTGGGAGACGTCGCCGGTGACCACGATGGTCGAGCCAAAGCCCAGGCGGGTCAGAAACATCTTCATCTGCTCGGGCGTGGTGTTTTGGGCCTCGTCGAGGATGACGAAGGCATCGTTGAGCGTGCGACCACGCATATAGGCCAGCGGGGCGACCTCGATGATGCCGGCGTCCATCAGCTTCGGGATCATCTCCGGGTCCAGCATGTCCCGCAGCGCGTCGTAGAGCGGGCGCAGGTAGGGATCAATCTTGTCGTTCAAGGTGCCGGGCAAAAACCCCAGCTTCTCGCCCGCCTCGACGGCCGGGCGGGTCAGGATGATGCGCTGGACCTGCTTGTTCTGCAGAGCCTGGACGGCCTTGGCCACGGCCAGGTAGGTCTTGCCGGAGCCGGCCGGGCCAATGCCGAAGACCACCGTGTGATCATCGATGGCCTGCACGTACCGGCTCTGCCCCACCGTCTTCGGCCGGATGGTCTTGCCGCGCCGCGAGATAATGTCCGCGGCCAGCGCCTGGCTGACCGACAGCGGCGCTTCCGTCTCGATCATGGCCACGGTGTGCTTGACCGTCTCCGGGGAGATGGCGTGCCCGCGGCGGGCGATGGCCTCCAGCTCCTCGAAGACCTTGACCGCCCGGGCGATCTCGAAGTCGGGGCCCGTGACGGTCACCGTGGTGCCGCGGGCGAAGAGATCGGCATCCAGCTGGTCGTTGAGCACGCGCAGCGTCGCATCCGCCGTGCCCAGCACGGCGTTGACGTAGACTGGGTCGAGCTCAATTTTTTGGGTATCAATAGCCACGCCCATAGGCTACCAGCGCTCGGTTAACGCCCCGATAGCCGCCAGGGCCACCATGGCCGCAGATGCCGTCCGCAGCACCTGCGGCCCCAACTTGATAGGTCGCGCCCCGGCCTGGGTCAGGCGTTCTAGCTCCGCGCTGCCGATGCCACCTTCCGGGCCCACCAGCAGGTAGACCGTACCGGAAAGCTGGGCCTCGCGGATGCTGCGGGTAGCCTCCTCGTGCAGGACTAAGGCGTGGTCGGACTGGACCAGCAGCTGGGTCAGCTCGCCAGTGGTGACCGGGCCGCTCACCTGCGGGATGCGCGCCCGGCGGGACTGCTTGGCCGCCGCCTGGGCCGCGGTCTCCCACTTGGCCAGCGCCTTCGGGATTTTCTTGCCCTCCCACTTGGCCACGCAGCGGTCGGCCTGCCAAGCGATGATCTCGTCCGCGCCGGCCTGGGTGGCCAAGTCCACGGCCAGTTCGGCGCGCTCCGATTTCGGGATGGCCTGCACGACGACCACCTTCGGCTGCGGGGCCGGTTCCTCGCGCACCGCGGTGACGGCGGCGTCCAGCTGGTCCTTCCCGGCGGTGGCGGTGACCTCCGCGGTGACGACGCGGCCGGTGCCGTCGATAAGCTCCAGCTGCTCGGCGGGTTTGAGCCGCTTGACCGTCACGGCGTGGCGGCCCTCCGCCCCGTCCAGGCGCACGGTCTGGCCGGGCGCGGCGGGGCTCAGGTCCGGGTGGATGAATACGGGCAGCGACATTAGCGGCGGAAGTGGCCCCGCAGGCGGGAGAACAACGACTCGTCTTGGCCATCGCCCTCCTCCTTGACGGTGGCGGAGTCGTTCTGGCGGTCGCGGATCTTCTCCAGCGCCTCGCGGGTCTTCTTGTCCAGGTTGCGCGGGACCACCACGTCCACGTGGGCGTACAGGTTGCCGGCACCCTCGGTGCGCAGGCGAGTCATGCCCTGGCCCGGAATCTCGATGGCCTCGCCCGGCTGCGTACCGGCGGCCACGTCCACGCTGACTTCCTCGCCGCTTAGGTGCGGCAGCGTGACCTGGGTACCCAGGGCGGCATCCACCATAGGCACTCGCAAAGTCACATGCAGGTCGTCGGCGTCGCGCTCGAAGACCTTGTGCGGGCGGGTAGCAACCTCCACGTAGAGGTCACCGGCCGGGCCGCCGCCGTGGCCGACCTCACCCTGGGAGGCCATGCGGATGCGCATGCCGTTACCGATGCCCGCCGGGATATTGATCTTCAGGTCGCGGCGCTTCTTCACGCGGCCGTCGCCGCCGCAGTGGTTGCAGGGGTCCTCGATGATTTCGCCGTAGCCTTGGCACTGCGGGCACGGGCGCGAGGTAAGAACGTTGCCCAGGAAGCTGCGCTGGGTCTCCTGGATTTCACCCGCACCGGAGCAGGTCGGGCAGGTCACCGGCTTGGCCTTGGACTCCGAACCGGAGCCCTCGCACTTGTCGCAGAGCACGGCGGTGTCCACGGTGACCTGCTTCTGCAGGCCGGTGAAGGCCTCCTCGAGGGTGATGCTGGTGCGCAGCAGGGCGTCGTTGCCCGGCTGCACGCGCGAGCGCGGGCCGCGGGAGCCGCCGGCCGCCCCGCCGAAGAACTCGGCGAAGATATCGCCCAGGCCGCCGCCCCCGAAGCCGCTGAATCCGCCCGCGCCGGCACCGGCTCCGCTGCCGCGCTGCTCCATGGGATCTCCGCCCATGTCCACGATCTGGCGCTTCTGCGGGTCCAGCAGGACCTCCTGGGCCAGGGAGGCCTCGCGGAACTTCTCCGCCGCCTCATCGTCGCCCGGGTTCACGTCCGGGTGGTACTTGCGCGCGAGCTTGCGGTAGGCCTTCTTAATCTCCGAGTCGGACGCGGACTTGTCCACGCCCAGAATGCCGTAATAGTCACGAGCCACGGTAAATTGCGTCCTTACTTGCTTAGTCGATAGGGGTGTTTAAAAATCTGTAGCGGCCTTCCAGCCTACTAGCCGCTGCAGCGGCTACTTCTCCCCGGCCAGAATTTCGCTGACATAGCGTGCAACAGCAGAAACCTTAGCGATTGTTCCCGAGTAATCCATAAACGTCGGCCCCACCACGCCGAGGCCGCCCAGCGTCTCGCCGTCCGTGCCGTAGGCTGTGGTCACCACCGACGAGGTGCGCAGGGCGTCCGCCTCGTGCTCGTCCCCGATGACCACGGAGACGTTGCCCATATCCGGCACACGCGCCAGCAGCTTGAGGAAGACCACCTGCTCCTCGAGGGCATCGATAATGCCCGGCAGGCCTTCGGGGAAGTCCCGGGCCAGACGGGTCAGGTTGGAGGTGCCGGCCAGCAGCAGGCGGTCGACCGGCTGGTTGACCAGGGTCTCGATGAGCGTCGTAGCACTATTGAGCACGTGCCCTCGCATGTCCACCGGCGCGACGTCCACCAGGTCGGCCAGGGACTGGGAGGCCTCCGTGATGGTCTTGCCCGCCAGGGCGTTGTTGAGCAGCTCGCGCAGCCGATGCGTCTGGTCCGGGTCGACGACCGCATCCAGCGCTACGTTGCGCTGCTCCACCCGGCCGGTATCCGTGATCAGCACCAGCAGCAGGCGGACGGGGCTTAAGGCCACGACCTCGCAGTGCTTGACGCGCGAGACCTGCAGGTTCGGCATCTGCACCACGGCGGCCTGCTTGGTGACCTGGGCCAAAAGCTGCACCGAGCGCGAGAGCACGTCTTCCAGGTCCACGCCGCCTTCCAGGAAGTTGAGCATGGCGCGGCGCTCCGAGGCGCTTAAGGGTTTCAGGTCGTGGATGGCGTCCACGAAGAGGCGGTAGCCCTTCTGCGTGGGCACGCGCCCAGAGCTGGCGTGGGGTTGGGTGATAAGGCCTTCGGATTCCAGCGCCGCCATGTCGTTGCGGATGGTCGCCGATGATACCCCCAGCTGATAGCGCTCCAGCAGGGTCTTCGAGCCCACCGGTGCCTGGCTGGCAATATAGTCCGCGACGATGGCACGCAGGACTTCCTTGCGGCGCGCATCAGTAGTGCTAGACATGCCTTTAAGCCTACCCGCGGTCTTCGGCCACCAAGATATCGGTGATAATCCCGTCCGCCAGCAGGCGGCCAGCGTCCGTGACCTTTAACCGCCCGTCGGCTTCTTCCAGGAGCCCGCGCTGCCGATGCCGCCCCACCACCTCGTCGGCAGCCTCCGAGACCCAATCGCGCGGGATGCCCTCGCTCAAACGCAGGCCCAGCATGATGGCCTCGGTGTGCCGGTCGGCGTCGGTGAGGGTTTCTTCGCCGGCGATGGGCAGGGCGGCATCGGCAAGCAGGCGGGAGTAGCGGGCCGGGTGCTTGACGTTGAAAAAGCGGGTATTACCCAGGTGGGAGTGGGCGCCGGGGCCGGCTCCCCACCAGTCGCCGTCGCGCCAGTAGATGAGGTTGTGGCGGCACTTTCCACCCGGCTTCGCCCAGTTGGAGACCTCGTACCAGCCGTAGCCGGCCTCCTCCAGCGCGCCCGCGATGATCTGGTAGCGCCGGGCCATGACGTCCTCGTCGGGGGCGGGCAGCTGGCCCTTGGTGACCTTGCGGGCCATGCGCGTTCCGTCCTCCACGATGAGCGAATAGGCGCTGACGTGGTCCACGCCCGTGGCCAGCACGCGGTCCAGGGTCGCGCGCACGTCGTCGTCGGTCTCGCCCGGCGTGCCGTAAATCATGTCCAGGTTCACGTGCTCGAAGCCGGCAGCCAGGGCCTCGGCGGCCGCGTCGAAGGCCCGGCCCGGCGTGTGGGCTCGCTCCAGCACCGTCAGCACGGCCGACGATGCCGACTGCATCCCCAGGCTCACCCGTGTAAAGCCCGCCTCGCACAGGCCGGCGAAAAACTCCGGGTCCGTCGACTCCGGGTTGGATTCCGTGGTCACCTCCGCGCCTTTCGCCAGGCCGAAGGTCGCGCGCACGCGGTCCAACACGCGGGCCAGGCCATCCGCGCCCAGCAGCGAGGGGGTGCCGCCGCCGACAAAGACCGTCTCGGCCGGGCGCTGGACCCTCGCCGCCGCCAGCTCAAGCTCCTTATCCAGGGCGTCGAGGTAGCTGGCCTGCGAATTCGGCGCGCCCAACTCCCCGGGCGTGTAGGTATTGAAATCGCAATACCCGCAGCGTGTGGCGCAAAACGGGACGTGGATGTAGAGCCCAAAGGAATCCTGCATGAGCATCAGCCTAGCGAAAGCGGGAACAAACTTGGGGGGCAGGGCGGTTATACATGTAGTCTAAAAAGGTAAAAATCCCCGTCCCCCAAGCAAAGAAAGGCTACTTTGGTGGAACCTCCCAGTCGATGTCCCCGCTACCTGTATCTAGGCGGTGGGGTCTAAACCATGTGGTCCGCAGCTTTGATGCTCTTAGCGGGCATCGTGGTCATCGCTCTCATCATTGTGGCCAACGCGTATTTCGTCGCGCAGGAATTCGCGTTCATGTCGGTCGACCGCACGCAGCTTCGCACCGCGGCCGCCCGCGGGGATAAAACCGCCCAGCGGGCCCTGCACATCACCGAGCGCACCTCCTTCATGCTCTCGGGCGCGCAGCTGGGAATTACGATTTCCGGCCTGCTCATCGGCTATGTCGCCGAGCCGCTCGTCGGCGAGGCCCTAGGCGGGCTGCTCGGCGGCGTCGGCGTGCCGCGGTCGGTCTCCGTCACCGCCGGCACCGTGGTGGCGCTGGCGCTGTCGACCATCGCCAGCATGCTCTTCGCGGAGCTGTTCCCCAAGAACTACACCATCGCCGCGCCGATGAAGTCGGCGCGCTTCCTGGCCGCCTCCACGCAGTGGTACCTGCGCATCTTCGGCTGGATGATCCATTTCTTCGAATATTCCTCCAACGCCATCCTGCGCCTGTTCCGCGTGGAGCCGGTCGACGACGTGGATTCGTCGGCCACCACCGACGACTTCGAGTCCATCGTGGACGCCTCCCACGAGGCCGGCGACCTGGACCAGGACACCTACATGGTGCTCGACCGCCTGCTGGATTTCCCCGAGCACGACGTCGAGCACGCGATGATCCCGCGCTCCCGCGCCGACGCCGTCGACCCCGAGACCACCCTCGGCGAGGTCCGCGCGCTCATGGCCGCCAACCACACCCGCTACCCCGTCGTCGACGAGGAGCACAACCCCATCGGCGTCGTCCACCTCATAGACGTCCTGGGCTCCGAACTGGCCGCCGATGCCCCGGTCACTCGCGTCATGCGCGAGCCCGTCGTGGTACCGGAGATGATGCCGCTGCCGGATCTGGTCTCCGAGCTGCGCGACCAGGGCCAGAAGCTGGCCTGCGTGATTGATGAATACGGCGGGTTTGTCGGCATCGTTACGCTCGAGGACCTAGCCGAGGAAATCCTGGGTGATGTCACCGACGAGCACGACATCGAGGAATCCGAGGAAATCACCGAGCAGGGCGAGAACCACTGGATTGTCGACGGCGACACGCCGCTGGACGAGGTCGAGCGCGCCATCGGCCACGACCTGCCCGAGGGCGACTACGAGACCATCTCCGGGCTGCTGATGTCCCAGACCGGCGCGCTGGTCGAGGCCGGCGAGGTCCACACCATCGATCTGGAGGCCGAGCCCGAAGACTGGGTCGACGCTGACGATGCCCCACTGCGCCACCTCAAGGTACGCGTCGAGGAGATCGACCGGCACGTGCCCTCGAGCCTCACGCTGGAGCTGGTCGAAGAGTACCGGGAGGAGGAGAAGTAATGGACAACTGGGTTTTTAACCTACTGGTAACGATCGTCATCATCGTCGCCTCCGCGTTCTTCGTGGTCATCGAGTTCTCTCTGCTGGGCGCGCGCCGCAACCGCCTCGAGGAGATAGCCGAGGACTCCCGCAGCGCCCGGGCCGGCCTGCGCAGCCTCAACGAGCTAACGATGATGCTCGCCGGCTCCCAGCTCGGAATCACCGCCGCCACCTTCATCCTGGGTGCGGTCACCAAGCCGTGGTTCCACCACCTGCTGATGCCCGTCTTCGAGGCGCTGAGCATGCCCGCGCGCGTGGCCGACATCGTGGCGTTTATCGTCGCGCTGTTCCTAGCAACGTTCCTGCACCTGGTCATCGGTGAGATGGCCCCGAAGTCCTGGGCGATTACCCACCCGGAGACCGCTTTGCGGCTCATCGCCATCCCCGCCCGCGCCTTCATCTGGATCTTCCGCCCGCTGCTGGCCTGGATCAACCGGATGGCTAACCAGCTGGTGCGCCTGGCCGGCGAGGAGCCCGTCGACCGCGCGGCGGCCGCCGGCTACAACGTCGAGACGCTGCGCAGCCTGGTCGAGCACTCCCGCGAGACCGGCGCCATGGACGACGAATCCGCCTCCCAGATCACCGGCGTCATCGAGCTCGAGTCCTCGACGGTCGCCGAGCTCGCCCGCGAGCACGGCTCCGCCGTGGTCCCCATGCCCAGCGACACCACCGTGCGCGAGCTGCAGGACCTGGTGCTGCGCAAGGACATCATGCGTGTGCTCGTCTTCGGCAAGTCCTCCCGCGTGCCGCGGCTGGTCCACGTCCGCGACACCCTGCTCGCCGACCCGGAGACCCCGGTGCTCGAGTTCTCACGCCCGTGCCTGACCGTTGCCGGCGCCACGACCGTGCAGCACACGCTGGACCACATGCGCGCCCGCAACGAGCAGCTCGTGGTCGTCGGCCGGGCCGACAAGGACAACGCCATGTGGGTGCTGACCTGGGACGACATTATGGGCCAGCTGTGGCCGCAGATCGCCGAGAAGCTCGACCAAGTCACCGAGACCAAGTAACAGTTCTACCCGCCTTCCCGCAGCCTGGGTACATTCCTAGGCTGCGGTTCTTTTTCGCAGGTGGCGCGGAGAAAACCGGCGTTTTCTTCTCTTCCGGTGCTCGCGCAGGATGGCTACTGTGCTCCGAGTTATCCACAGATCGGGTTTTCGGGCCTTGTGGGGGTTGACGGGTGCTTCTAGCGTGTGGGTCATGACAGCAACGACAGCCATGGACACATTGAAAGCAGCACACTCCATCTTCGCGGACGGGATCCAGTACTTGGACCTGTGCCGCCAGCTGAGCCTGCCCGCTTTGAAGGCTGTCATGTCGGACATGGCCGCGGCCGCGCACTACCGTGCCTGCCAAACCTTCTTCGGGCACACCACGTATACGCGCAAGCAGGCGCCGCGAGGAAAGCGGCCGCCGCCCAGGGACACCACCTGGATACGTTGCTGGTCCTGGATAGTGCTTTCCGCCGGGTGCGTAATAAGGGCGAGGCTTGGGCCATGCTCATCGAACTGTGCAACACCCCCGGCACCACCACACAGCTAAGACGCCTAGCCAACCAGAAAGTCCTGGAACTTAACCGCCCGGCACCACCAGCCGAAGGTGTGCGGGTGACCCGCCGCAAAGACGGACCGAGTACTTTTTCTGTCACCGGGGACCCGGAACTGGTGGAAAACCTCTGGGCCTCAATTAAAACCATCCCGGATGTCGAGGCCTTGTTCAGTGGAGGCTTGGAGAAGCAGCCGAAGGCCACCCACGTGGTCATCCCACTGCCCGACTGGGCGAGAATCCTTGCCGGTGATGGGGATGAGATCACCCTGCAGCTAACCAACGGCACCACCATGACCGGGGCCGACTACGTCCGCCAATGTTTGTTGGACGCCGGTCTTGCCACGCTGGTGGACCCTAGGCGCGGCCCAGTCAACCAATACCGCTACCAGCGCCACGCCTCACCCAAGCAGAAGGACATGGCCAAAGCCGAGACCACCACCTGCGCGTGGCCGAACTGTAGGAAACCAGCCGACGAGTGCCAGGTCCACCACATCCACCCCTGGGCCGACGGCGGTGAGACCAACCAGGAGAACCTGACACTACTGTGCGAGTTCCACAATTCATGGAACGATGACGACCCCGCCTACCCCAGACACGGCAGGGTCAACCGAAGACACGGCCACATCACCTGGGACCCGCCCTGGAGCAGCGGCTGACGGCTGACACGGGGGTCAGCCGCAAACCCAAGGAACAGGGTCAGCCGGGCCGGAAGAAAAGGCCAGTCAACCCCACGACTGCCTCAACACGCGAAAAGGCGCCACGGAAACACTCCGTAGCGCCTACTCGGCGTGCCCAAGGTCGAGTTATCCACAGAAAGGCACCGTCGCGGACGCACAAGGGTGACAAACCGCACACGATAGCCCTAGTTGTCCACAGGCGGCGGGTGGGGTCCCTTCCGCGGGGGCGGGTAGCCCGCGAGGCTGGAAACCATGAACTTTTCACCACAGTATTTCCGCTCGCCCGCACCCGACTACACCAACGCTTTAATCAACCTCTCCAAGACCCCCAGCGACCACCCTTACGTCTGGCACCGCCTCGAAACCGGGGCGCTGCTGCGCGTCGCGGGCCGCTTCGCCGTCTCCGCGCGCTACTTCCACTCCCTGGACCACCAGGAGCAGGGCCGCCTGCGTGCCATCGCCGCGGGCCGGAGCTCCTATAGTGCGGTGGCGATTTCTGCGGCGGCGGCGCATATGCATCGTTTGCCGGTGGCCGGCCCAGCGGCCAACGCGCCCACCGAGATGGCCCTGACCAAGAACAACCTCCCGCCCCACGACCGGCAAATCCCCGGCATCATGTTCCGCAAGACGCGGATGAACCAGTACGACATCATCGACGGCATCCGCTGCGTCAACCCCGCCCGCGCCGTCATCGACGTGGCGCGCTTCCACGGCTTTATCTCCGGGCTCATCGCCGGCGATGCCGCCCGCGCCCTAGGTAGCACCCCCACCGACTTCCGCCGCGAGATCGAATTCCTGGGCCGCGCCCGCAACATCCAGGTCGCCCGCCGGGTGGCGGAGCTATCCAACCCGTCGGTGCGCCACGTGGGCGAGTCCTACGCCCGCGCGCTCATCCTCGCCTCCGGGCTCCTGCGGCCCCACCTCAACGACATGAAGCTATGCACATTCGCCAGCACGGGCGCGCTCATCGGCATCCTGCTGAATAACTGGCTGGCCGTCGAGGTCGAGGATCCCGCGTGCGGGAGCACACAACTGCACGCCTCAGCCCTCCAGCAGCGCGACGATGCCCTCCGCCACGCCGCCTACCGCCCACTCAGGCTGCGCTACGACGACCTGACCGAGCACCCGCGCCGGACGGAGGCCCTCCTGCTTAGCCATCTGAAGTCGCCGGGGAGTTACGGCGCGCACGCTGCCTAAAAGCACCAATTTTCAACAGCCGGGAACTTTTCCGTCAGCGATAACGACTTCTTAGAAGAGTTTCCGGCTGCAGACGCGACGCTCCTTGTCCTTGACCGTTTCTCCCCCACACACAAGGGATACTCGCGTGAACTTTATCAACACGGGCCTGGGCGCCCTGACCAAACGCCTGCACTTCTATGCCGGGCTTTTCATCGCACCGTTCATCCTGGTCGCGGCCATCAGCGGTGCCGGCTACGCCGTCGCCCCGCAGATCGAGAACTTCGTCTACCGGGATCTCCTGCACGTCAGCGCCAACGATGCCCCACCCCAGCCCCTCAGCGACCAGGTCCGCGCCGCCCAGGCGGCCTACCCGGACTACCCCGTCGAGCAGGTCTGGCCGGCCGCTTCCGCCACGGACACTACCCGCGTGCTGGTGGCCGACCCGGCGCTGGGCGAGTCCCGGCTGCTGGCCGTCTTCGTCAACCCCTACGACTCCCACGTGCTGGGCGCGCAGCCGTCCTACTCGGGCGTGGGCGAGCTGCCGGTGCGCTACTGGTTCTCCCAGCTGCACAAGTCGCTCCACCTGGGCGATGTCGGCGCCCTGTACTCGGAGCTGGCGGCGTCCTGGATGTGGTTCGTCGCCCTCGGCGGCCTGGCCATCTGGCTGTGCTACCGCCGCCCCCGCACCACCTGGTCTGGCCGCCGCGGCCTACTGCGCCTGCACGGCACCCTGGGCACCTGTCTCCTGGTGCTCCTGCTCGGCCTGTCCGCGACCGGCATCACCTGGTCGAATGTCGCCGGGGCCAACGTGGCAACGACGATTAGCGCCCTGCGCGGTAGCGCCGACCCGGTAGATACCGCCCTGCCGCACCCGCCCGTCGTCGCCGGCCAATGGTTCGACGGCGAGGTCGCCGACCAGGCCGACGGCGTCTGGCGCACGGCCCGCGATGTCGGGCTCACCGGCCCCTTGCGTCTCTTCCCCGGCGAGGACACCGCCCACGGCTGGCAGGCCGCCGAGCGCTGGGTGCCCTGGCGCCTGGCCTCCGATGCCGTCGCCGTCGATCCGATCACCCAGACCGTCACCGCCTCCCTGCCCTTTAGCGACCTATCGCTGTTTTCGAAGCTGACCTCGTGGGGCACCTACCTGCACATGGGCATCATGTTCGGCCTGCCGCTGCAGATCCTCCTGCTGGCCTCGGCAGTGGCCATCGCGGTGATGATCGGCGCGGGCTACGCGATGTGGTTCAAGCGCCGCCCGACGCGGATTCCGGGCCGCCACCCGCAGCTGAGCTGGGGCGAGTGGGCCATCGTCGGGCTTTTTGTAGCGACGGCCGGCACCTTCCTGCCGCTGTTCGGCGCGACCCTGGTGCTGTTTATCGCCGTCGACCAGTGGAAAATGAAACGCCGCTGGAGAGGGAATCCAGCGGCGTCGGCCCTTCCCTCAGACCAGAAGGAAGGAAGTCTAGTTAAGCGCTAAGCGGTAGCGTTGCTCGCCTTTTGGGCGGCGCGCTTAGCCGCCACTTTGGCCACGACGGCCTGGACGCGGGCGCGCTCCTCCAAAAACGGCGGCGGGTTGTGCCCGCGCATGGCGCGGACGTAGCCGGGGTGGGCATCGGCAACGCAGTGCTGCCAGGCCTGCAAGGCCACGCCGACGGTTTGCCCCACGCGCTTGTACAGGTGCGGCAGGGAGACCATGTCGAGGTTGCGCGCCACGGCATCGGTCTGCGCGAGGACGTAGTCGACCTGTTCGCGCAGGTTCTCGGCCGTCGCCTGGGTGCGGGCGTTGAGCGCGGTGGCCAGCTGGTGGACGTCCACCGGCGGGCCTGCCACGGCGTAGTCAGCCTCCAGGCGCGCCACCGTCAGCCCGGCCGGCGGGGCCACGTCAAACTCCCCCGACGCCGCCGCGGAGATGGTCCCGGAGCGCACCCCGGAGACCAGAGCCTGGCGCAGGCCGATGAGCTCACCCACGCACCGGCCGGCGTCCACGCGGGCGTCGGCGATAATATCGTCGAGCTCGGCCACGCAATCCACGACCAAGTCGACGTCCCAGTCCTCCAGCGCCTCGATGAGGTGCTCGATGTACTCGGCCACCTCGTCGCCGATGTTGTAGATCTCCTGCGTCAATTCGCGGTGGCGCAGTTCAGCAGCCAGTTTGTGCATATCGTCCTTTCCGCGAACAAACCCAATCCTGAAGTAAAGGTTGAGACTTACCGTTGACGCTTGCTGACTTTAGGCGAGAACCTGGCAACTTTCTGGGCGACACTCCGAGAAGATTTTTATCTCTAACGCTTGTAGATGTGCTCGATCGCGGACGCGTAGCGCTGGGCGACGACGTTGCGCTTGACCTTCATCGTCGGCGTGAGCTCGTTTTCCTCCTCCGTCAGGTCGGATTCCAGGATGTAGAACTTCTTGATGCCCTCCGCGTGGGAGACGGTCGCGTTGACCTGGTTGATGGCGTCCTGGATTTCGGCGCGCAGGGTCGGGTCGGTGGCCACGTCCTGGGCGCTGCGGTTGGCCGGGATATTGTATTCGCGCTTCCAGCGCTCCAGCGCCTCCGGATCCAGGGTCAGCAGCAAACCGACGAAGGGCTTGCCGTCGCCGACGACCATCGCCTGCGAAATCAGCGGGTGGGAGCGCAGCATGTCCTCCATCGGCCCCGGCGAGACGTTCTTGCCGCCGGCGGTGACGATGAGGTCCTTCTTGCGGCCGGTGATCATGATGTGGCCGGAATCCAGGATTTCGCCCAAGTCGCCGGTGTTGTACCAGCCGTCCTCGAGGGCGGCCTCCGAGGCCTCCGGGTTGTTCCAGTAGCCGGCGAAGACGATGTCGCCCTTGATGCAGATTTCGCCCTCTTCGTTGGTGCGGATGGTCACGCCCTCCAGCGGGCGGCCGACGGTGCCGATCTTTTGGTCCTCGAAGTCCACCGCGGCGGCCGCGGCGACCTCGGTCAGGCCGTAGCCCTCGTAGACCGGCAGGCCGATGCCGCGGAACCAGTGCAGCAGGTCGTGGCTCATGGCGGAGCCGCCGGTGATCGCGTAGCGCACCTGCCCGCCCACGCCTTCGCGGATCTTGGAGTAGACCAGCTTGTCGAAGAGCTTGTGCTGGGCGCGCAGCAGGCGGTTGGGGCCTTCCGGGGTGTCCTGGGCGCGCGAATAGTCCTGGGCGACCTTCTCGGCCTGGCTGAACAGGGCGGCCCTGACGCCGGAGCCGTCGGCGGCCTTGGCGGCGGCGGAGTTGTAGACCTTCTCGAATACGCGCGGCACGCCCAGGATGAGGTTCGGGCGGGAGCGAGCGAACTCGATGGACAGGGTCGAGAAATCGGACCAGTGGTTCTGGGTAGCGCCGCCGATGGCCACGGCCAGCGAGACCGCGCGCGAGAACACGTGGGCCAGCGGCAGGAAGGTCAGCACGCGGGTGCCCGGCACCGCGATGTGCCCGATGGGGTTGGTCAGCAGGCCGCGGGCCTCGGCTAGCCAGTTGCGGTGGGTGAGCATGCAACCCTTCGGCCGACCGGTCGTGCCGGAGGTGTAGACCAGCGAGGCTAGGTCGTCGGTGCGCGTGGCGGCGATCCGCTCCTCGATGACCGAGTCCTCGATCCCGCGGCCCTCGAACTTCAGCGTGTCGATAGCCGCGGAGTTGATCTCCAGCACGCGGCGCAGCTGGGACGGGGAGTCCTTGAGCATCGGCTGCCCGTCGTCTTGGAGGACCAGGTGGCGCACCAGCTCGGAGTGCTCACGGGTTTCGGTAATGGCCAGCACGGCGCCGGAGTCTTCCATGATCCACTGGACCTGGGACATCGACGAGGACGGGTAGACCGGCACGGAGGCCGCGCCCGCCGCCCAGATGGCGTAGTCCAAAAGCGACCACTCGTAGCGGGTGGCCGAAATCAGCGCGATGCGGTCCCCCTGTTCCACCCCGCAGGCGATAAGGCCCTTGGCGACCTCGAAGACCTCGTTGATGAATTCCTTGGCGGTGACGTTGACCCATTCGTAGTTGGCCGGGCGGGTGAACATGACCCCGTGGGGGCGGGCCTTGGCGGTGGCGATGAGAGCGGTCAGGCAGGTCTCACCTTCCTCGATCTCAAACTCTGCAGGGGTATGTACTTCCGGTAGGGTCACAATTTTCCTTTCAGGCCTGCTTTAAGAACATGACCATTTCCTCATAAAACCGTGGTCCACTCTACCAATTCCCGCCCTATATTCAGCAAGCAACACCGCGGCTTTCATGGCACAATGAGCCCCGTGACTTCCCGCCACCTCCTCGACGAGCTCGCCGCCCACCACGGGGTCGCGACGGGCTACACCGCCCAGTCCGGCGAGCACATTGCTGTCGATCCCCCCACCATCATCGGCACCCTCCGCGCCCTCGGGGTAGGCATTCCCGCCGAGCCCAGCGACGACGATCTCACCCTGCAGCTCTACTGGGACTACCAGGCCGCCGCCTCCCGCCCGCTGCCGGCCTGCGTGGTCGCCACCGCCGGCCACGAGGAGCCCTTCGTGGTCCACGTCCCCGCCGGCGCGCCGGCCGAGGTCACCGTCCACTTGGAAGACGGCGGCACCGCGCCGACCTACCAGGATCCCAACGACTCCCCCGACGTCGAGGTCGACGGTCAGGCCTGGGGCGAGGCCAGCTTCCACGTGCCCGGCGACTTGCCGCTGGGCTACCACGAGCTGCACCTGCGCAGTCAGGATCTGGAGGCCAGCTGCGCGCTCATCGTGGTCCCGTCCCACCTGGATACCGCCGACGAGCTACTCACGCAGCCGGGCGCCGGCGTCATGGCGCAGCTGTACTCGGTGCGCTCGGCCGCCAGCTGGGGCATAGGCGATTTCCACGACTTGGGCGCTCTGGCCGAGCTCGTGGCCGAGCACGCGGGCGCGGACTTCCTGCTGGTCAACCCCCTGCACGCCGCCGAGCCCTTCCCGCCAGTGGAGGATTCGCCCTACCTGCCCACGACCCGCCGGTTCATCAACCCGCTCTACCTGCGCGTCGAGGACGTGCCGGAGCTTGAGCTTCTCGATGCCGACACCCGCGCCGACGTCGACGAACTCGCCGCCGAGTTCCAGCTGGCCAACACCACCGGCGAGTTCATCGATCGCGACGCCATCTTCGACGCCAAGCTGCAAGTGCTGCGCGAGCTGTTCTTCCTGGAGCACACGGAGGAGCGCCGCGCGCAGTTCCGCGAGTTCACCCGCACCGAGGGCGCGGGCCTGGCGGAGTTTGCCCGCTGGTGCGCCGAGGCGGAGTTGGCGGCGCAGGCGGGCAGGCGGCATCGGCAGCAGGCGGGGCTGGACCAGCTGACCGAGTACTACAGCTGGCTGCAGTTTTTGTGCGCCGAGCAGCTGGCCGCCGCCCAGGACCGGGCGCGGGCGGCCGGCATGCGCGTAGGGATCATCATGGACCTAGCCGTGGGCATCCACCCGGGCGGGGCGGACGCGGTCAACCTGGCCGAGTACCTCGCGCCGCTGGCGTCGGTGGGCGCGCCGCCGGACGAGTACAACCAGCTGGGCCAGGACTGGTCGCAGCCGCCGTGGCACCCGGTGCGCCTGGCGGAGGCCGGCTATGGGCCGTGGCGGGACCTGCTGCGCACGGCCATGCGCCGCTCCGGCGGCCTGCGCGTCGACCACATCCTGGGGCTGTTCCGCCTCTACTGGATCCAGCGCGGCCTGCCGCCGACGGCTGGGACCTACGTGCGCTACGACTCGCGCGCCATGGTGGGCATCCTGGCGCTCGAGGCCCAGCGCACCGGCACCGTGGTCATCGGCGAGGACCTGGGCACGGTAGAAGAATCCGTGCGCGGCGAGCTGGCCCGCTTCGGGATCTTGGGCACCAACGTGGTCTGGTTCGAAAAGGCCGGGGACACGGATAACGCGCGGCCCTCGGCGGATTACCGGCGCCTGGCGCTGGTGGCCGTGGGCACGCATGACATGCCGCCGACGCTGTCCTACCTGCGCGGCGGGCACATCACCCTGCGCGAGGAGCTCGGCGTGCTCACCCGCCCGGCCGAGGTGGAAGACGCCGAGGACCGCGCCTGGCAGCAGGCCGTCTTTGACCAGCTGGCCGCCGAGGGCTTCCTCGACCCGGCGGTCACGCCGCGACCGGACGACGAGCTGGCCGTCGTCGAGGCCCTCCACCGCTTCGCCGCGGCTACCCCGGCCGCACTGACGGTGACGAACCTGGTGGATATGGTCGGCGATACCCGCGCGCAGAACCAGCCGGGCACCACGCGGGATCTCTACCCCAACTGGTGTATGCCACTGTGCGATAGCCAGCAGCGCCCCGTCCTACTGGAAGAGATAGCCCGCCAGCCGCTCTTTGCCCGACTGGCGGCGGCGACTAGACGAGCAGCCTCTTAAACGAACAGCCCGATAAGCGCGGCTACGAGCACCAGGGCGATAAGCAGGCGCAGGGTCGGCGTGACCTGCGAGCGCGGCAGGGCGCGCTTGCGCTTTAGCTGCGCCGCCCCGCTCTCCTCGGTCGCCTGGCCGGTATGGGACCCGGACAAGCCCTCGCGCGGCTGGTAATCCGGGCGCGACTGATCCGCCGACGGGTTTACCCGCGGGTCCACCGGCGAATACGGACGGTGCGAGCGCCCGACTTCTTCCGGGGCGTCCGCGGCGTGCTTGTCATCCATAATGCCTCATCCTAATGCCGGCCGGGCCGGCGGCGGAAACGGCGGGCGCACCAGTCTATGACCAGCATGAGCGCCCACGCCACCGCCACCAGCGCCGGCACGACCGTCAGCAGCATGATCACCACCTGCAGCCACATGGGGGCCGAGGCCACGGCCTGGGAGGTGGCATCGGCAAGCTGCGAGAGAAGGTCCATGGCCTATGATCTTATAGCATGGCGCCAGAATCCCTCGAGCTTCCCGCAGCTGCCCCAGCAGATCCCTTCGATGCCGCCCCGCAGGTCGGCGCGATGACCATCACGCGGCCGGCCGGCACGCGCCCGGGCGCGGACCTGCCCGTGGTGGTCTTCATCCACGGCGGCGGCTTTGATTCCGGCTCCCACCGCGACGCCATCGGCGACTACCCCGCCCGCGCCGGCCTCATCCTGGTCCAGCTCAGCTACCGCCTGGGCCTGGCCGGCTTCGCCCGCTTTGATCGCGACGAGCCGCGCTCCTACCGCGGGATCAACGACTGCCTGGCGGGCCTGGAGTGGGTGCAAAAGAACATCGAGGACTACGGCGGCGATCCGACCAACGTGACCCTGGTGGGCCAGTCCGCCGGGGCGGCCATCACGCTGTGGCTGTGCCGGCGCGATCACTTCCGCGGCGGCTTCCGCCGGGCCGTAGCTCTTTCCCCCGCCTTCCCGCGCACCCCATTTTCCCGCCGCAAGGCCAGCCTGCGCACCACGCTCGCGGCCCCGGTGACCCGCCGCAGCCTGTCCAAGCTCGCGAAAAACGGCCGCCTGGAGCGCGGCTACCGGCGCTTCCGCGCCCGCCACGCCCTCGACATCGCGCTCGGGCCGTGGCCGCTAGAGCCGGCGGAGCTCGCCGCGGTCCCCCTGGTAGTTAGCAGCACGCGCGAGGAGATGTGGGACCAGCCCGGCGCGCGCCGCCTCGACCGGTTCTATATCCCGCCGCGCCCGCTGGCGGCCGCCCTCGGGCTGCCGCGCTTTGCGACCTGGCGCGCGGGGACCCACTCGGTCAACAACCGCGCCGTCGTCGGCGATGCCACCATCCGCCGCTGGGTCGCAGCCGTTGACCACCAGCACCCGTACCCGGAGCTGGTCCGCCACATCGAGTTCGTCCGCTCCGACGGGGCGCCGGCGCGCCACTGCGACGACCTGCCGGCCCTCTTCGACCCCGCCAACGGGGTCTTCGCCGAGTGGCTGGCCCACTTCGCGCGCACCGGCGACGCGGGCTTCCCTGCCGGGTCGGCGCAGCGCTTCGATCTCGCCACCGGCGCCCGCCAGCCACACCCCGGCCCGCTGGACTACCTGTGGGCCTGTTACCGCCCGGATACGCCCAGCAGGTAGTCGCGCAGGGCGGGCTCGGCCAGCTCTTCGACCATCCAGGGGCTAAAAACAAACGGGGTGGCGCGGGCGGCATCGATAAGCGCACGCGCAGTCACCCACTGGCAGGAGTCCACCTCGTCCGGGTTGGGCGCCAGCTCGGCGGCCGAGTCCAGCTCTAGGACGAAGACGGGGCAGATCTCGTTTTCGACCACGCCGGAAGAATCCACCGCGCGGTAGGAGAAATCGGGCAGCACGCACTCGGGCCGCGCGACATCCCGCAGGCCGAGTTCGAAGGCGGCGCGGCGCCGGACAGCATCGGCGGTGTCTTCACCGGGCCCGGGGTGCCCGCAAAAGGCGTTGGTCCACACGCCCGGCCAGGTCTTCTTGCCCAGGGCGCGGCGGGTGACCAGGACCTCGTCGCCGCGGTGGACCCAGGCGGAAAACGCGAAGTGCAGCGGCGTGTTGTCCGTGTGGACCGTGGCCTTGTCGGCGGTTCCGGCCGGCTGGCCGTCGGCGTCGGCGAGGACGACTAGTTCCGGGGCGGGCGTCTTGGGCGTCATAGGTTCAGGTTCCCCACCCAGGTGACGTTGCCGAGGTTCAAGCGGGCATCGGTCAGCGCGGTCGGGGACGCGTCGACGCGGTACTGAACGTTGGTGGTCGCCTTCTCCCCCAGGGGGTAATCGAGCCCGGGCGGGTTGACGTCGGAGTTGACCTCCGGATCGTAGTCCAACAGGTCGACCTCCTCGTAGCTGTTGCCGGAGCGGTATTCCAGCTTGGGCTGGCCGATGGCATCGGCCGGCAGGGGCACGTCGTTAAGGTTTTTCAGCGCCACGGTGACCACGGAGCCCTGGACGCTGTCGGCGTAAACCCCCTGCAGGGTCCACTCGACGTTGAGGCCTTCGTCCTTGACGGTCTGGGTGAGGTCGTCCTTGACTTCCTTGTCGGGCACGTCCTCCGGCTCGAAATCGGGCGTCTCGGAGGAGGTGACCGTGATTTCTTCGTCGGGGCTCAGTCCGGCTTCTTCGGGCTCGAGCACGCTGCAGGCCGAAAGCCCGAGCGCGCACACCGGCACCAACCCGAGGGCCCGCCACTGCGAGTTATTCACCGTGGATTCTCTCCCGTCCGTGTAGTACTTGCTCGCCGTAAGCTTAACCGACGCGGCCGGTATTTAACGCATCGACGTCCCGTTTGCCAGGCGTGCCTGGCGAGCTTAGTATCTGTGGGTTCCCGTGACTTAATCAAAAACAACGCTCAAGGTAGTGGAGGCAGGGCATGAATTCTTTGGCCCGGATCGTCAAAAGCGCGTGGGCACTGTGGCCCTATTACCTCGGGGTGGTGCTCACCGCCACCCTGGCCGCGGCGCTGTCGCTGGCCTCGCCGTTTATCGTGCGCGAGGCCACGGACACCATCGTCGCGGCAGTGACCGGCGACAGCCCCGCCGAGACCGCCCTGCGCACCGTCATCTGGCTCGCCCTGCTGCTTTTTGCCGCCGATGCCCTGGGCTCCATCTTCAACAACCTGGGCGGCTACGTCGGCGACGTCATGGTCTCGCGCCTGAGGCAGATCCTGTCCACGCGGTATTTCGCCAAGCTGCTATCGCTGCCGCAGCGCTACTACGACACCCAGATAACCGGCACCATCATCGCGCGCCTGGACCGCTCGATCATGTTTGTCACGCAGTTTTTGCAGTCGTTTTCCAACAACTTCATCTCCATGCTGCTGCAGGTCGTGGCGATCCTGATTATTACCGCCTTCTACTACTGGCCGCTGGCGGTCATGCTGGCGCTGCTCTTTCCTATCTATATGTGGCTCACGGCGCTGACTTCTAAGCGCTGGCAGCGCTACGAGGCGGTCAAAAACGAGCACATCGACGTCGCCAACGGCCGCTTCGCCGAGGTGATCGGCCAGGTCAAGGTCACCAAGTCTTTCGTGGCGGAGCTGCGCGAGCTGACCAGCTTCGCCCGCCACTACCGCGGGTACGTGGAGACCACCCGCCCGCAGTCGCGCTGGTGGCACACTATGGACGGCCTGCGCGGGCTGGCGATGGCCGCCATCTTCTTCGGCATCTACGCCGTCATCTTCTGGCGCACCCTGGGCGGGCACTTCGGCCTGGGCGATATGGTCATGCTCATCCAGATGGTCACCATGGCCAAGCAGCCGGTGTTCATGATGAGCTGGATTGTCGACTCCGCGCAGCGGGCCATCGCCGGCTCCCGCGACTACTTCCGCGTCATGGGCGAGGACGTCGAGCCCACGGCCAACCCGGCCCTCATCCGCGCCGCCCGCGCCGCCGATGCCACCGAGCCCGGCTCCCAGGACGTCGCACCGCTGGCGCAGACCCCGGGACGAGCGGGCTTTGCTTTCCACGACGTGTCCTTTTCCTACGAGGAGGGCAAGCCGGTGGTCGAAAACGTCAGCTTCACCGCGCACGAGGGCCAGCAGGTCGCCTTGGTCGGCGAGTCCGGCGGCGGCAAGTCCACCCTGGTCAACCTGCTGCTGGGCCTGTACCGGCCGACGGAGGGCAACCTCGAGGTGCTCGGCCGCCCGGTCCGCGACCTGACCGCGGAGCAGCTGCGCGCCTCCGTCGGCGTGGTCTTCCAGGAGCCCTTCCTGTTTTCCGGCACGGTGCGCGAGAACATCGCCTACGGCAAGCCGGGCGCTAGCGATGCCGAAATCATCGCCGTCGCCCAGCGCGCCAACGCCCATGACTTCATCACCGCCTTCCCCGACGGCTACGACACCGTCGTCGGCGAGCGCGGCCTGCGCCTTTCCGGCGGGCAGAAGCAGCGCGTGGCGGTGGCGCGCGCGATGCTCAAGGACGCGCCCATCCTGGTCCTCGACGAGGCGACCTCGGCGCTGGACACCAAGGCCGAGCGCGCCGTGCAGGCCGGCCTGGACGAGCTGATGAAGGACCGCACCACCCTGATCATCGCCCACCGCCTGTCCACCATCGCGGGCGTGGACACTATCGTCACGCTGGATCGCGGACGCGTCCAGGAGATCGGCTCGCCGGCGGAGCTGGCCCAGACGGGCGGAATTTATGCACAGCTGCTGCAGTTGACTCAGTCGGCGTCTGCGGCGGATAGGCGGAGGTTGAAGCGTTTCGGCTTCGTCGACGGCAGCCCGGAGCGCGAGCCGGAAGAGGAAGCCGAAGACTAAGCGCTATTAGGCTGGGGGCCATGGAAATTCCGAGTCTTGAGCAACTAGCCGCCCGCGGCACCCGCAAGTGGACCGTCTACGACTCCGACGTCATCCCCCTGTGGATTGCCGAATCCGACTTCCCCACCGCGCCCGCGGTCAAAGACGCCATCCAGGACATGGTCGACCGCGAGACCTTCGGTTATACCCCGGCCCCGCGCTGTAGAGATCTGCCGGGAGCGCTCGCGGACTTCTACGCCGAGCGCTTCGGCTGGCGCCCGGACGAAAAGGGAATCTTCTGGATCGGCGACGTCGTGCGCGGCATGCTACTGGGCGTGCAGTATTTCACCCGCCCGGATTCCGCGGTCGTCGTGCCGGTACCGTCCTACCCGCCGCTTTTGGAGGTACCCGCCACCGCCGGCCGGGACAAGGTCGAAGTCTCGGCGGAGCTGGACTTGGGCGAAATCGAGCGCGCCTTCGCCGCCGGCGACGGCTCCATCCTGCTGGCCAACCCCTATAACCCGCTGGGCCGCGTGCTGGACGAGGACTTCCTGCGCGGCTTGGTCGAGCTGGCGCGCACCTACGATGCCCGCATCCTGGCCGACGAGATCCACGCCCCGCTCGTCTTTGAGGGCCGGCACACGCCGGTGGCATCTGTCGGCCCAGACGTGACCATCACCGCGACCTCGACGTCGAAGTCCTTCAACGTGGCCGGGCTCAAGTGCGCGCAGATGATTTTTTCCAACCCCGCCGACATCGCCACTTGGAAGAAGCTGACCGGGGTGGCCAAGGACGGCACCGGCACCCTGGGCGTTATCGCCGCCGAGGCCGCCTACCGCGACGGCGGCGAGCACCTGGACGAAGAGCTGGCCTATCTGAAGCAGACGCGGGACTGGCTGCTGGAAGAGCTGCCCCAGCGCGTGCCCGGCATTAAGACCGCCTGCCCCCAGGCGACCTACCTTTTGTGGCTGGACTTTTCCGACACTAAAATTGGCTCCGATCCGCACCCGGCCCGCTGGGTGCTGGACAATGCCCGCGTCGCGCTCAACGAGGGGTCCACCTTCGGCACCGGCGGCGAGCACCACGCGCGGCTGAATTTCGCGACTTCGCGGGAGATTCTGCAGGAGGCGCTCGAGCGGCTGGGCCGCGCCTTCGAAAATTAGCACCCCGTCTTTACTTTCTCATACAGTGGGCGGTATTGTCTCATTATGCGAACGGCGCGACCCGCCGGCCATAACTCGCCGCTGGGCCCCACACCACCCCCGTGGGGCGCGGCGGCGGGAGCGATACTATACGACCCCCTGTCAACGAAGGGCTTAAGCAATGGCTCAACCCGTTACGTCCTCACCGAAGCGACCCGCCGTGACCATCGTCGTGGCGGCGCTCATGCTGTTTTCGATGTTCTTCGGCGCCGGCAACCTCATTTTCCCGCCCATGGTGGGCGTATCCTCCGGCACTAACTTCTGGCCCGCCGTCCTAGGCTTCCTCGCCGCCGGCGTGCTGTTGCCGGTGCTGGCGGTCGTGGCAGTCTCGCTGTCGGGCCGCAGCGTCCGTGACCTGGGAGCCCACGGCGGCGCCTGGTTCGGCGTCGTCTTCTCCGCGATGGCCTACCTGGCCATCGGCGCCTTCTACGCGCTGCCGCGTACCGGCGCGGTCTCCATGGAAACCGCCATCACCCCGCTGCTGGGCTGGGAAGGCACGGCCGCCAACGGCATCTTCAACGCCGTGTTCTTCCTGATCGCGCTGGCGCTGTCCTGGAAGCCGAACTCCATCATGGACACCCTGGGCAAGTTCCTGACCCCGGCCCTGGTGGCCCTGCTGGCGCTGCTCATCATCCTGGCCACCACCGCCAACCCGCGGACCCCGGGCGTGCCCACCGAGGACTACTCCAGCTCCCCCATGGTCACCGGCCTGTTCGAGGGCTACAACACCATGGACGCCATCGCGGGCCTGGCGTTTTCCATCGTCATCGTGGGCTCCCTGCGCAGCAAGGGCTTCAAGTCCACCAAATCCCTGATGGGCGGCACCATCACCGCCGCCCTCATCGCCGGCGGCCTGCTGGCCGCCATCTACCTGGGCCTGGCCTGGCTGGCGCAAACCCTGCCCAACGGCCAGGACTACGAGTCCGGCGCGGTCCTGTTGGCCGATTCCGCCAACATGACCATGGGTACGGTCGGCCAGGCGGTCTTCTCCGCCATCGTGCTGCTGGCATGCATGACCACCGCCGTGGGCCTAATCACCGCCTGCTCCGCCTTCTTCGAGATGCTGGTGCCCAAGACCACCTACCACTTCTGGGCCGTGGTCTTTACCGCCCTGTCCATTCTGCTGGCCTTCCAGGGTCTGGACACCGTGCTGTCAGTGGCCGTGCCGTTCATTACCTTCCTGTACCCGCCGGCCATCACGCTGATCTTCATCACGCTGCTGCAGCCGCTGGTAAAGAAGGCCGTGACCTTCTACTGGGGCTACCGCTTAAGCCTGTGGGTCTCCGTTCTCTGGTCCGCCCTGACGGTCATCGCCGACCTGGGCTGGGCCAGCGCCCTGGAGCCGATGCTCAACCTCTCGCCGGGCCAGGCGCTGTCGCTGGGCTGGGTCGTGCCCACCGCGATTGCTTTCGTCATCGGCGCGGTTATCGATGCCCTCGTGCGCCCCGCCGCCGAATAAAATCCGCCGCAGGTACGGTGGGTAGCAAGATGTCGTCTTCTAAAGGAGCACCATTGACTACCCAGACTGCCCACGCACCGCTTTCCGTTCTGGATTTCTGCACGATCTACGAGGGGGAGACCGCCGCCCAGTCCATGGCCCACTCGGTCACCCTCGCCCAGCGGGCCGAGGAGCTGGGGTACAAGCGCCTCTGGTACACCGAGCACCACAACATGTCCACCATCACCTCCTCCGCCCCAGCGGTGCTGATTTCCCATATTGGTGCCCACACCAACAGCATCCGGCTAGGCTCGGGCGGGGTGATGTTGCCTAACCACGCTCCTTATATCATCGCCGAGCAGTTCGGCACGCTGGCCGAGCTCTACCCGGACCGCATCGACCTGGGCGTCGGCCGTGCCCCCGGCACCGACATGCACACCTTGGGCCGCGCCCTGCGCCGCGACGGCAACGCCGCCGAGCGCTTCCCCGAGGACGTCCGCGAGCTGACCAGCTACCTGGCCGGCAAGTCCATCATCCCGGGCGTCCAGGCCGTGCCCGGCGCCAACACTCACGTACCGGTCTACATCCTGGGCTCGTCGATGTTCGGGGCATCGCTGGCCGCCAAGTACGGCCTGCCCTACTCTTTTGCCTCCCACTTCGCGCCGCAGCACCTGGAGGCCGCGACGAAATACTACCGGGACAACTTCCAGCCCTCCGACGTCCTGGACGAGCCCTACGTCATCGCCGCGGTCAACGTCACCGCCGGCGATACCCCCGAAGAGGCCTCCGAAATCTTCGAGCGCGTCGGCTTCAACCGCGTTAAGGCCTTCGCCGGCCGCGGCAAGTTCCTGACCGACGAGCAGGTCAACCAGATCATCGATTCCTACCAGGGCCAGCAGATCCTGGAGATGCTGCGCTACTCCGCCGTCGGCACCGGCGACGAGGTCCGCGACTACCTCGAGTGGTTCCAGGATCACGCCAGCGCCGACGAGCTGATGGTCTCCATTCAGACCAGCAGCCGCGCCGAGACGCTCAAGTCCCTGAACATTCTGGCCCAGGCCTGGTTCTAGGCCGGGCTCTAGGTGGGCGTTGGCCCCAGCCTAAACCCCGCCTGGAACTTAAGCGCGGGGCTTGTCTCCCGGGCCGGCGGCGTCCTCGCCGTCCCAGTCGTCATCGAAGTCGCCGCCCACCCCCAGGTCGCCTTCGACGATGATATTGCCCGGGATGCGCATGTTGCCGTCCTCGTCGTATTCGAGTTCGGGGCGATCCAGCTCGTTGCCCTCGCTGTCGTAGCCGGGGGCCGGGCGGGCATCGGCGGCCTCGTATTTCTCCGGCGTGTCCGTCTTGCCCCACTTACGGGTACGGGTACGGTGCTGCGCCGCCGAGTCGTCGTTCATACCCTTGACCAGTGAGTACATCATGACGAATTCCATCAGAAAGAACGGCAGAGCCACCACGATGACGACTTCCTGGATGGCCTCGATGCCCGTGTCGTTGATGAACAGCAGGGCCGCGGTCACCAGGCCTACCGCGCAGGCCCACGAGACGCGGTAATACGTCGGGGTCTTGTTCTCCTCACCGCTGGCGAAAGTGTCTATGACCAGGGCCGCCGAGTCCAGCGAGGTAATAAAGAATACGATGATGACCGCCAGCGCCAGCGTGCCGGAGAGCATGTACAGCGGGTACTGCTCCAGCAGGGCGAAGAGCGCGACCGGGGTATCCCCGTCCTCGACCACCGGCTTGGTCAGGATGCCGGGGTTGTCCAGCTCCGTCTCGATGGCCGCCCGGCCGAAGATGGAAAACCAGACCACGACCACGATGGTCGGCAGCGCCAGCACGCCGCCGATGAACTGACGCACCGTGCGCCCGCGCGAGATGCGTGCAATGAACATACCCACAAACGGGGCCCAGCAGATGGTCCAGGCCCAGTAGAAGGCCGTCCACGTGCCCTGCCAGCCCGGGTTCTCCTCGAAGGAGTCCGTCCAGAACATCAGCTCCGGCAGGGAGCTGGCGTAGCCGCCGAAGGCCTCCACCGTGTGCTTGAGCAGCGTCAGAGTCGGGCCCATCACCAGCACGAAGAACATCAGGACGAAGGCCGCCACGATGTTGACGTTGGACAGGATCTTCACGCCGCGGTCCAAGCCGGAGGCCACGGAGATGGAGGCAATCGCGGTGACCACCACGATGATGAGCACCTCGACCCAGCCGACCAGCGGCACGCCGAACATGATGTTCAGGCCGGCGTTAATCTGCAGCACGCCCAGGCCCACGGAGACGGCGAGGCCGAAGACGGTGCCGATGATGGAGAGGGCATCGATGAGCTTGCCGGGCCAGCGGTAGACGCGCTTGCCCAGCAGCGGGGAGAAGACCGAGGACATGCGGGCGGGCATCTTGCGCTTGTAGACGAAGTAGCCCATCGCCAGGCCCGGCAGGGCGAACGGGACCCACATGTGGACCGCGAAGTGGTAGTAGGTGAAGTGGAAGGCTTGGTCAATGGCCTCCTGGCTCATCGGCTCCAGTCCCCCGCGGGGCGGGTTAAAGGAGTGGTGGAGCGGCTCGGCCGCGCCCCAGAACAGCAGGGTCGCGCCCAGGCCAGCGGCAAAGAGCATGGAAAACCACACCGGGAGGGAGTAGTCGGGTTCGTCATCGTCGTCGCCGAGGCGCAGGTTGCCATAACGAGAGACGAAGATGCCAATCAAGAAGACGAAAACAACCGAGAAGCCGCCGATGTAGAGCCAGCCCAGGTTAGTGAGCAAGGAATTGGAGGCCACCGCATAGAGATCGCGGGCCTGGGCCCCGAACAACAGGGTGCCGGCCACGAAAACCACGATGAAGCCAGCGGCGACTAGGAAGACAAAGGGGTCGGTCTTGAGCCCGAGAAACCTCTTGGGTTGATCGGAAGACATGAGGAATGATCCTATCCTTGGACGAAATATGCTGCCCCCAGAGTAGCGGACGCCACTGCCCGAGACGGCGAAACTGAGAATTAATGATCATCCCCGCGCCCGCTTGACGCACCCGCGGGGGCAAAAGATCAACAGGTGTAGATATCTTCGCAACTCAAGGCGGCACAGCTATGCCGCACTCGAACGGCGCGGACGCGACTTTGTATACACTTTCCGCCCCGCGGCGACCCCACGCCGGCCGTGTGACTTATCTATCTTTCTGAGTTTTCTCTTAGTTGCACGTCACGTCCTGACGCCTTGGATACACGGCTGGCGACACTATAATCGCGCTAGCCAGGAGACCGAAAAGGTGCCGGCGGCAGCCCCCAGATGGCCACCAACCCATCGCCACGACCTAAGTAAAATATGTCTACATCCCAATAATTACTTGTATGTCGTTTTTTATAAAACCGTTATTCGTTACACTTGACACAACTAAGGTAAACCGTAATAGGGTCCGCGTTCTCCCCAGCTCGTGGACCGGCCGACGCCTGCCACCCTAGGTGGCGAAAGCGTCGGCGTTTTCCAGCCTGCCTGGATTGAAGGGAGCACTGAACAACTAGTGAGGCAGCACCGAGAGCCGCAGCAGCACCTCAAAATCTGCGACTATCTGAAGGAGCAGATCCGCAGCGGCGAACTTCAACCGGGCGATCAACTGCCCAGCGAGGCGGAGCTGTGCGCGCAGTTCAACTCGTCGCGCGGCCCCGTCCGCCAGGCGATGGCCGTCCTGCGCACCGAGGGCGCCATCTCCTCCGGCCGCGGCCGGCGCTCCGTCGTGCTCGGCAACTTCAACGCCGAGACCTTCGACTCCATCATATCCGTGAGCTCCTGGCTCAGCCAGCACGGCTACACCCCGCAGCAAAAGACCTTCTGGCTGGCCCGCCGCCCCGCCCCGGAAGACGTCGCGCAGCGCCTAGGCATCGGCGCCGACGAGCAGGTAGTCTACGTCCACCGCCTGCGCAGCTGTAACGACCGCCCGCTGGTGATCGAACGGCTCTACTTCCCCATCGACGTCGGGCAGGAAATCCTCAACTTCGACGCCGACTCCGGCTCGCTGCACGCCCACCTGCGCGCCGCCAGCGTCGACTTCGACAACGTCAACCGCCGCATCCACATCGGCGCCGCCACAGCCGACGATGCCGAGGCCCTCGGCATCGAGCCCGGCTCGCCCATCTGGACGGTAGAGATGCTCATCGCCAACCACCAGGGCCGCCCCGTTGAGCTGGCGGTGTACCGTTACCGCGCCGACGCCCTGTCGGTCAACCTGTCCTCCGTGCGCGGCGGCACGTCACCGCTGGAGGTCTTCCCGGGGGTCTAGCGGCTGCTAGCACCGTGGCAATTTCGCCAAATAGTAACGGGGTGCACTACCCTTTCGTTATGACTTTCCAAGGCCGACGCAGCGCGTCGCTGGTACTCGCCGCCACCCTGCTCTCCGGGTGCGCGGCCGGTCATACCGCCGTCGTCGACCCAGCCCCCGCCGGCCAGGCCGCCGATGCCCTCACCGTCGCCACCACCTCCCCCGCCACGTCCCTGGACTTCACCACCGTCGGCGGCGCGGCCATCCCCGCCGCCCTGATGAACAACGTCTACGAGACCCTGGTGGCCATCGATTCCGAGACCGGCGAAGTCGTTCCCCAGCTCGCCACCGACTGGGAGGTCTCCGCCGACGGCACCCACTACGTCTTCCAGCTGCGCCGGGGCGTGCGTTTTTCCAACGGCTCGCCCTTCAATGCCGAGACCGCCGCCTTCAGCCTGGACTACGTCAAAAACCACTGGTCGAATGCCCTGTCCTCGCAGATGGACGTGGTGGCCAGCGCCCGCGCGACCGGCGACTACGAGCTCACCGTCGACCTCCACCAGCGCTCCAACAGCTGGCTGTGGCAGCTGGACACCACCGTCGGCGCGATGATGACGCCTAACGGCGTGGACCAGCTCGCCAGCCGCCCCGTCGGCACCGGCCCCTACGCCGTGAGCAAGTTCAGCCCAAACGAATTCGTAGCGCTTGACCCCCGCGACGACTACTGGGGCACCCCGGCCGCCCAGCCGGTCACGATTAGCTACTTCCCGGATTCGCTGACCGCCCTCAACGCACTGCGCTCCGGCGGGGCAGACGTGGTCTGGGCCGTCCAGTCGCCGGAGCTACTCGACGACTTGCCGGACGGCATCGAAAAGCACGTCGGCACCACCAACGGCGAGGTGCTGCTGTCGCTGAACAACCAGGCCGCCCCCTTCGACGACCCGCGGGTGCGCCAGGCCGTGGCCTATGCCATCGACCGCCAGGCCGCCAGCGAGATCCTCTTCGGCGGGCTGGCCACCGACACCGGCGCCGCCCCGGTGGCACCCACCGACCCCTGGTTCACCGGCGAGGACTACTACCCCCTCGACCCGCAGCGGGCGCGCCAGCTGCTCCACGATGCCGGAGCCGTCGGCGCCCCCATCACCATCACCGTGCCCACCCTGCCTTACGCGCAGACCGCCGCCGAGCTCATCTACTCGCAGCTCACGGAGGTTGGCTTCGACGTGCGGCTAGAGTCCGCGGAATTCCCCGCGGTGTGGCTGGGCCAGGTCATGGGCGCCCACGACTACCAGGTTTCGCTGGTCTCCCACGTCGAGCCGCGCGATCTGACCACCCTGTTCGGCAGCCCGGACTACTACCTAGGATACGATTCTCCGCGCGTGCGCGAGCTTTTCGCCGCCGCCGATACCGCCGCAACCCCCGAAGGATTCCGCGCGCTGACCTCCCAGGCCGTCGACCAGATCATGGCCGAGGCCGGCGCCGTAACACTGATGAACATGCCCAATATCGTGCTCAGCCGCCCCGGCGTAACCGGGCTGCGCCCCGACATGGTCACCGACTCCGTGGATCTGACGGAGGTGAGCGCGCGGTGAGGGCAGTCGGCATCGTAAAGCTGGTGGGCCGCTACGTCTTCGTGCTGGCGGTGGCCAGCGTGGTCATCTTCGCCATGATGCGAGCGGTGCCGGGCAACCCGGCCCGCGTGGCGCTGGGTATCAACGCCACCGACGACGCCGTCGCCGAGCTCAGCGCCACCCTGGGCCTGGACAAGCCGCTTATCACCCAATACGCGGACTGGATGGGTGGGCTGCTGCGCGGCGATTTCGGCGTCTCGCTGGCCTCGCAAACCTCCATTACCGCCCAGGTGCTCGATCGCGCGCAGGTCTCGCTAATCCTGGTGGGGCTAGCGCTGCTGTTGGCGCTGGCCATCGCGGTGCCGCTGGGGGGTGCCAGCGCGCGCTACCCGGGCCTGTCGGTGCTGAGCCAGCTGGGCATCGCGCTGCCGAACTTCCTGGTCGGCCTGCTGCTCATCAGCGCCTTCGGGCGCTGGCTGCCCGCCGGCGGGTGGGTGCCGCCCAACCAGGGCTTCGGCGATTTCGTGGCGCACCTTATCCTGCCGGTGGTCTCGCTGGCGCTGGTGCAGGCGGCCATGTTGACCCGGTACGTGCGCGCCGCCGTCCGCGAGGTCATGGGGCAGGACTATATCCGCACCGCCCGGGCGTTGGGGGCCTCGCCCACCCAGGCGCTTCTCCGCCACGGCCTGCGCAACGCGGCCCTGCCCGTGCTGACCGTCGCCGGGGTGCAGCTGACCACGCTGGTCATCGGCGCCGTGGTCATCGAATCCGTCTTCGTGGTCCCCGGCCTGGGCAGCATGCTTCTCGATGCCGTCGCCAACCGCGATCTCACCACCGTCCAGACGCTGGTCATGCTCCTGGTCGCCTTCACCCTGACGGTGAACCTGCTCGTCGACGTGGCCTACCGCCTGATTGATCCGCGCCTGGCGCGCGCCCGCGCCGGCGCCCGCCCCAGTGCCAGGGAGGCCACGTAATGCAGAAGTACTTAGGCGCCGTCCTGGTGGCCATCCCCGTCATATTGGCGCTGGTGTCGCTGGTATGGACGCCCTACCCGCCGGACCTGGCCGACACGGCCGCCCGCTTGGTCGGCCCCGGCGCCGACCACCTGCTGGGCACCGACCGGTTTGGCCGCGACGTAGCCGCGCGCATCATGGTCGGCTCCCAGGTCACGCTGCTGGTTGGCGTGCTCGCGGTCGGCACCGCGGCGATAGTGGGCGTGCCGCTGGGAGTGATGGCCGGCATGGGCTACGGCGACTGGCTTATCATGCGCGGCTCCGACCTGGTGCTCGCCTTCCCGGCGCTGCTGCTGGCGATTGTCGCCGGCGCGGTGTGGGGGCCGTCGACGATCACGGCGGTGGTGGCCATCGGCATCGCGGGCATCCCGGCGTTCGCGCGCGTGGCCCGCTCCGGCACACTGCAGGTCATCCACCAGGACTACATCGCCTCCGCCCGGGTCTCCGGCGTGTCCGCGCCGCGGATCGCGCTGCGCCACGTGCTGCCGAATATCCGCGGGCTCATCATCGTCCAGGCCTCCGTCTACTTCGCGCTAGCCGTGCTGGCCGAGGCCGCCCTGTCCTACCTGGGGCTGGGCACTGCTCCCCCGGCCGCGTCCTGGGGACGGATGCTGCAGGACTCGCAGACGCTGATGAGCACCGCACCGTGGCTGGTGTGGGCGCCGGGCCTGGCCATCGCTGTGACAGTGCTGGGCTTCAACCTGCTAGGCGACGGGCTGCGCGACGCCTGGGATCCGAAGGAGGACGCATGACTTTGCTTGCCATCGAGGGCCTGTGCGTGGGCGACGGGCTCGTCGACGACGTCACCCTGCACCTAGACCGCGGCCAGCGCCTGGGCCTTATCGGCGAGTCCGGTTCCGGCAAGTCTTTAACCGCCCTGTCGGTGATGGGCCTGCACGACCTGCCCGTTGCCGGCAGCATCCGTTTCGACGGCCAGGAGGTGGTGGGGCTGGCGGATAAGCGGCATCGGCGGCTGCGGGGCGACCGGATGGCGATGATCTTCCAGGAGCCCATGAGCGCGCTGGATCCGTTGATGACCATCGGCCGGCAGCTGCGCCTGGCCGGGGGCCGGCCGGAGATGCTGGAGAAGGTGCTGCTGCCGGCATCGGCGGCGCGGCGCTACCCCTTCGAGCTCTCCGGCGGGCAGCGGCAGCGCATGCTCATTGCCATGGCGATGGCGCGAACACCTGACCTGCTCATCTGCGACGAGCCGACCACCGCCCTGGACGCGACCACGCAGGCCGAGGTCCTCGATCTTATCGACGCCTTGGCCGCCGAGCACGGCACCGCCGTGCTGTTTATCACCCACGACCTGCGGGTGGCACAGCGGATGTGCTCGCAGATTGCGGTGCTGCGCGACGGGGCAATCGTCGAAGCCGGCGAGCACGTGTTGGACCGCCCACAGCACCCGTACACCCAGCAGCTCGTGCGCGCCTCGCGGCTGCCGGCCGGCGATGCCGCCCCCTCCCGTCAGGACCCCGTCATCGCGTTGGAGTCGGTCACCAAGACCTTCGGCGGCGCGGCGGCGGTCGAGGGCGTCGACCTGGCGGTGCCGCGGGGCGGGCGCGTCGGGGTGGTCGGTGGCTCCGGGTCCGGCAAGACGACGGTGCTCAAGCTGATTGCGGGGTTGGAGCGCCCCGACAGCGGTTTCGTGCGTGTGGACGGGCGCGTGCAGATGGTCTTCCAGGATCCGCAGGGCTCGCTCAACCCGCGGCTGACGGTGGGGCGTTCCATCGCCGAGGGCGGCGCCGGTCCCGAGGCGGTCGTCCGCGTACTCGAGCAGGTGGGTTTGAAAGCAAGCGATGCCTCCCGCTACCCCCACGAGTTCTCCGGCGGGCAGCGCCAGCGCATCTCGATTGCGCGCGCCGTGGTGGGCCGGCCCGATATCGTGCTCGCTGACGAGGCCGTCTCCGCGCTGGACGTGTCCGTGCGCCGGCAGGTGCTGGATCTGTTCGACTCGCTCATCGATGCCTACGATCTCACCGTCGTCTTCATCTCCCACGACTTGTCGGTGATTCGCTACCTCTGCCCCACCGTGGTGGTCATGCACGAAGGCCGCGTCGTCGAGGCCGGGCCGACGGCCGAGGTATGGGAGAACCCGCAGCATGACTACACGCGCGAGTTGCTGGCCGCGGTGGAGGATTCCTCGGTTTAGGGATTTGGGCATTTAGGCACGCCGAGTAGGCGCTACGGAGTGTTTCCGTGGCGCCTTTTAGCGTATTTGGCCGGGTTTGTTCCTTGTGGTTTGCGGCTGACCCTCGTGTCAGCCGTCAGCCGCTGCTCCAGGGCGGGTCCCACGTCACCCTGCCATCGCGGCGGTTTATCCTGCCGTGCCTGGGGTAGGCGGGGTCGTCGTCGTTCCATGAATTGTGGAACTCGCACAACAAGGTGAGGTTTTCTTGGTTGGTTTCTCCGCCGTCGGCCCAGGGGTGGATGTGGTGGACCTGGCACTCATCGGCTGGTTTCCTACAGTTCGGCCACGCACACGTGGTGGTCTCCGCCTTGGCCATGTCCTTCTGCTTCGGTGAGGCGTGGCGCTGGTAGCGGTATTGGTTGACTGGGCCGCGCCTAGGGTCCACCAGCGTGGCTAGGCCTGCGTCTAGGAGACACTGGCGGACGTATTCGGCCCCGGTCATGGTTGTTCCGTTGGTCAGCTGCAGGGTGATCTCATCCCCATCACCGGCAAGGATGCGCACCCAGTCAGGAAGGGAGATCACCACGTGCGTGGCCTTCGGCTGCTTCTCCAAGCCTCCACTGAACAAGGCCTCGACATCCGGGATGGTTTTAATTGAGGCCCAGAGGTTTTCCACCAGCTCCGGATCCCCGGTGACAGAAAAAGTACTCGGTCCATCCTTGCGGCGGGTCACCCGCACACCTTCGGCTGGTGGTGCCGGGCGGTTGAGTTCTAGGACCTTTTGGTTGGCTAGGCGTCTTAGCTGTTTGGTGGTGCCGGGGGTGTTGCACAGTTCGATGAGCATGTCCCACCCATCGCGCTTGCTGCGCACCCGGCGGAAAGCGCTATCGAGCACCAGCAGGGTGTCGAGGTGGTGGCCGGATTCCGCGGCGCCCCGGCGGGCGGCGGCCTGCTTGCGGGTAAAGGCCGTGTGCCCGAAAAACGTCTGGCAGGCACGGTGGTGCGCGGCCGCGGCCATGTCCGACATGACAGCCTTCAAAGCGGGCAGGCTCAGCTGGCGGCACAGGTCCAAATACTGGATCCCGTCCGCGAAGATGGAGTGTGCTGCTTTCAATGTGTCCATGGCTGTCGTTGCTGTCATGACCCACACGCTAGAAGCACCCGTCAACCCCCACAAGGGCAGAAAACCGAATCTGTGGATAACTCCACCGACCGAGTGAAATAGTTAACGCCCGGGAACCGCAGCCTGTGGACAACAGATAACTAGGAGTACAAAAGTTCGCGAAAACCCACAGGAAGAGTACGCTGTATTGGCCGAACAAATTTGATACGAGAAAGGAACGTGTAGCAGCACCGTGACGGACAACCCTACTCCCCAAAGACCAAGTACCCTCCAGCTGCTAACCACCTTCCACTCCTCCGCCCCACGGTGGCCCGGCGCGCTGCGCGCCGCCCTGGCCATCCTCCTGCCGGGCTGCGTGGCCCTGCTGCTGGGCTATACCAACGCCATCCTGCTCATCGCCACCGGCGCCTTCGCCGTCATCTACGGCGAGGGCCGCCCCTACCGCACGCGCGCCCGCGTCATCGTGGTGGCCGGCACGCTGCTGGTCATCGGTTCGGCCACCGGCACTCTGGTGGGCACGCTGGTCTTCGCCCCTGGCCACGGCCACTGGTGGCTCATCCTCTCGGCGCTGTTTACGGTGCTGCTGGCCACCACGGCAGCATTCGTCCAAAACGCTCTGCGCCTGCCGCCGCCGGGCGGCTTCTTCATCGTGATGGTCTCGGGTGGCTCCACCATGCTCGCCCGCAGCGGCACCCACGTCGGCGAAGTCATCCTGTGGGCCTGCGTCGGCGCGGGCACCGCGTGGATCCTCGGCATGGCCCCGTCGCTGCTGGATAAGCACGGGCCGGAGCGCTGCGTGGTCGACACCCTAGAGCGCGCGGCCGAGGACTACGCCAACGCCGACAAGGACCACCTGACCCGCCACCACCAGGCGCAAACGGCGCTGTCGAATGCGTGGCAGTCGCTGGCGGATGCGGGCATCGTTAGCGGTGGTCGCATCATCAACCAGTCGCAGGCCGATCTGGTGCGACGCACGTTGGCGGCGCAGCGCAGCATCGTCAGGCATAACCTGCGCGACGACTTCGGCGCCGCCGAAGCCCTGCTCACCGATCCCCCGAACGACATCGATCCGAGCCGCACCGTCATCCCCCACAGCCGCCCGACGATGACCTACCGCCTGTACCGCTCCGCGGTGCGCAACGGGCACGCCTTCATCACCGCCGAGCGCGTCTTCTTCGCCGGCCTGATTACCGCGCTGCTGAGCGTGGCGCTGGGCCTGGGCCGCCCGGACTGGGGCGCTATCTCGGTCCTGCTGATTCTGCAGTGGGGCCCGGACCGGGTTCCGGGTACGGTGCGCGCCATCCACCGCGCGGCCGGCTCGGTGCTGGGCGTGTGCCTGTTCGCCACCTTCCACTACTTCGGCGTGTGGGGCTGGTCGCTGCTGCTTGCGCTGGCGGCCTGCCAATTCTTCGCAGAGATTTTCGTGGTGAAAAACTACGCCTTCTGCGTGATCTTCTCCACCCCGCTGGCGCTGTTGATGGGTAATTCGCAGGCGCCGGAGCTCGCGCCCGTCGTCGGCGCGCGCCTGGCGGAGATTTCCCTGTCCATCCTCTTCGCACTGTTGGTGCTGTGGCTTTACCGGCCGGCATCGGCGGCGCTGAACCACCACCGCCTGCAGATCCGCTGCTACGAGTCGATGGGCGCGCTGCTGGGCGCCCTGCTGACCGAAACGCCGCAGCAATCCCTGAGCCAGCGCCGCGACCTGCAGTACGAGCTTCTGTCCGAGCGCCGCTCCATCCAGTCGGTGGGAGCCAACCAGCCGGATCGCGTCGGCGAGTTCAGCGCCCAACACGAGGCAATCCAGCACGCCGGCTACCAGCTGCTGGACTTTTGTAACTTGGCGCCGGATAGTCAGCCCAGCGCCGCGAATATCCGCCAGTTGGCGGACAAGGTGAGAATGGCCAGTCCGCAGGCCCGCTAGCGCGGCTGCAGCAACAGCGAAGCATCGAGGAGATGCTCCTGGACCACCGGGGCGAAGAGCTCTTCCAGTTCGGCCACGACGGATTCTGGGAACTGCATGGTGGGTATACCTCGCTGACACAAAGTTAAAGGGGCATCGCTAAGACCTGCGATGCCCCTTCATCCTAACTCACACCCGTGTGATTAGCCTCCTTTAACGACGGTGACCTGCCAGCCGGCATCGCCGGCGCGGTGGAAGTCGGTGATGCGGTGGCCGGCATCATTTGCCCAGGCGGGGATGGAGTCGGTGGCCTGGGTGCAGTCGAAGTCGATGACTAGGGCCTCGCCGTTTTCCAGCTCGTCCATGACCTGCTTGGCCTCCATCAGCGGGAAGGGGCAGACCGCGCCCAAGGTGTCGAGCGCGTAGCGGCCTCCGCCGAGCGGGCGGGCCTTCTGGGTGGACTCGCTCACCTGGGGCTTGAGCGCGACGGCGCCGGTGGTGACGGGGAAGGGGCTGGTTCGTGGTGGCTGGGGCATCGCGAAGCACGGCGTCTTCGGCGGAGGCCGGGGACTGGGTGACACGGTGGGGCTTGAGCCACAGCTTGGTGCCGACGGCCACGCCCAGGGCCATGAACAGCAGGGCCACCCAGTTGAGGTACTGGCCGTCGCCGGTGGTGGTGTAGCGCATGACGTCGGCGGTTGGGGTGGTAATACCCAGGCCGTTGTTGCGCCCGGTCGCCGCGGACAGCGGGCGGGCCCACCAGGGCTGCCCCAGGTCGTAGGTCGGGCGGCCGGCGTCCTTGCGGCGGTAGCGGCGCCACAGCCCAAAGGTCACGGCCCAGACCACGGCCACCAGCAGCCAGGGCGTAATCCCAGCGCGCCGTGGATGGTGGTCAGCGGCATCTCCCACTGCTTGAACCAGCCGTCGACCTCGGCCAGCGGGCCGGATTTCATCGCCGCGACGGACAGGCCGTAGAGCAGCAGCGCGATCCAGGAGCCGACCAGGCCCTCGGCGGAGCGGTACCACGTGCCGGAGGCACAGCCACCGGACAGGATGATGCCCAGGCCGAAGATGAAGCCGCCCACCAGAAGCCCGGAAATCAACGTGGCGCCTGCCCTATAGGCCAATAGACGGGCGTGTCTAGTGTGTCTAGATAAGTAGTTACAATGAGCTGCCCGAGTTGTGACTTACGCCCATATCCTGAATGATTGACCTTCGTGTCGAAACCTGAACCTGAATCCTCGTCCACCTCGTCCACCCCGGCTACCCCTTCCGCTGGCTCCAGCGAGCCTCAGCCGCGCAGCGCCGGCCCGGCCGGCAGCCCTGGGCCCGCGGTGGGCCTCTACCCTCACAACATGCACCCGGGTCTGGTCCCGGGCATCGGCGTGGAAGACCAGCGCAACACCTTCGGCCTAGACAAGATCATCTTCGGAGTGACGGCGGTGCTCGTCGTCAGCTTCATTGCCTGGGGCGTGACGATGCCCGACCAGGTGGCGCAGACGGCATCGGCGGCGTTTGGCTGGGCCATTACCAACGCGGGCTGGCTGCTGAACATCACGATGATCCTGGCCATCGTGGTGATGGCGTACGTGGGCCTGTCGAAGCTGGGCCGCATCAAGCTCGGCACCGACGACGAGCAGCCGGAATTCGGTTTCTTCTCGTGGGTCGCGATGATGTTCGGCGCGGGCATCGGCGTCGGGCTGTTCTTCTACGGCCCCTCCGAGCCGCTGAGCTACTACCTGACCCCGCCGCCGCACACCGTGGACGAAGGCGGCACGGTCGAGGCCCTCCATCAGGCGGTCGCGCAGTCCCACTTCCACTGGGGCATTTCCCCGTGGGCGATGTACGCGCTGGTCGGCGCGGCGATCGCCTATTCGTCCTACCGCCGCGGGCGCGTGCCGTTGATTTCGTCCATCTTCAAGCCGCTGTTTGGTTCCAAGGACACCGACGGCCCGCTGGGCAAGGTCATCGACATCATGGCGCTCATCGCCACGCTGTTCGGCACCGCCGCAACCCTGGGTGTTTCCGCCGTGCAGATCGGCCAAGGCGTGGAGATCATCTCCGGCGCCGGGCCGCTGCCCAACCGCATTTTGCTCATCATCATCGCCGTGCTCGGCGTGGGTTTTGTTATCTCGGCGGTCTCCGGGGTCTCCCGCGGCATCCGCTACCTGTCCAACCTGAACATCACGCTGACACTGGCGCTGGTGGCCTTCGCCTTCATCACCGGCCCCACCCTGCTGCTGCTCAACTTGCTGCCGTCCGGAATGGTCACCTACCTGGACGAGCTGCTGCCGATGATGTCCAAGTCGCTGTCCTGGGGCGATGAGACGGTCGAGTTCCAGTCCTACTGGACCGCCTTCTACTGGGCCTGGTGGATCGCCTGGGCACCGTTCGTCGGCATGTTCGTCGCGCGCATCTCCCGCGGGCGGACCTTGCGCCAGTACGCGGCGGTGACCATCCTGGCCCCGACCATCATCCTCATCCTGGCCTTCACCATCTTCGGCGGGACGTCTATCACCTTCCACGACGCCGGGATCCCGGGCTTCGACGCCGACGCCTCCGGCGAGGCCGTTCTGTTCAACATGTTCAGCAACCTGCCGCTGGGCACCATCACCCCGTTCATCCTGCTGGGCGTGCTGGCTATCTTCTTCGTCACCTCGGCGGACTCGGCCTCGGTCATCATGGGCACCATGGCTTCGAAGGGCAACCCCTCCCCGAACAAGGTCCTGGTGGTCTTCTGGGGCCTGTGCATGATGGGCATCGCCGTGGTCATGCTTCTGACCGGCGGCGAGGAGGTCCTGTCCGGTCTGCAGAACCTCACCATCCTGTCCGCACTTCCCTTCTGCGTGGTGCTGCTGGTGATGATGGTCGCCTTCATCGTGGATCTGCGCAGCGACCCGATGTTCATCCGCCGCCAGTACGCGCGCACGGCGGTGGAAAACGCGGTGATCCGCGGCATCGAGGAGCACGGCGACGACTTCGAGTTCTCCGTCGAGCACGCCTCCGACGGGCGCGGCGCCGGCTCCGGCTTCGACTCCGCGGCCGGCCGCTACACCCGCTGGTACCAGCGCACCGACGAGGCCGGCGACGCCGTCGACTACGACTTTTCCACCGACACCTGGTCCGACGGCTACAACCCGAAGCACGATTCCACGCACCCGGACTACATCGGCGACCGAGAAGACCACGCCGACCATGCCGACGGGAAAGTCCAGAAGGACTAGCGCCGTAGTGGCCAGGCTTACAGCGCTATCCCGCCCGTGCCGGAGCGGGAGCCGCTAGGCTTTCAAGGTATGGGCCTTCCCGCAGACGTCGTCCTCGACGGATTCACACTTATTGACCAGCACCGCGTCGACCACGAGTTCTTACTGATCGGTTCGCCGTTTTCCATCCAGACCCCGCTGTGGTTCGCCGCCACGATGGTAGGCATCGTCCTAGTGGCCGTCGGCCTTTTGTGCTGGGCCTTCCGCCGCGGTTCCCGCGCCGGCATCGCCGCCACCCTGGTGGTAGGGGCGGTGCTGGCCACGGCGAAGCTGTGGTGGCTGGCTATCTCACTAGTCCAGCAGTTCGACGACGGCCAGGTCTTTGGCTACGCCCTGCGCTACTACCCCACCTACTGGGGTGCGGCCGGGTGGGCGCCGGTGGTGGCGGCGGCCATCGGCATCGTCGCCGCCCTAATCGTCTTGGTCATGGGTCCGCGGGCTAATCAGCGTCAAGGGCGGTAACTAGCGGGCGTTGAAGCCGCCCTGATTGAATCCTCTACAGGTCCGCATCCAGCACCGTGATGACGATGTGGATGCGGCTGCGCGCCGGCAGCTTGCGCAGGATGTGCTGGACGTGGGTCTTGACCGTGGTGATGGAGACGAACTCGGCCGCGGCAATCTCGGCGTTGCTCAGCCCCTCCGCCACCAGGCCGGCGATTTCTAACTCGCGCTCGGAGAGGTTGGCTAGCTTCGCACGCGCAGCGGCCTGCTTGGGGGTGGCCTTCGACTCGGCATCGAGCAGCGATCCCACCACCGTAGGCGAGAGAATCTGCTGACCCTCGTGGGCGGCGCGCACCGCGGCGGTCAGGGCCTTCGGCGGGGTGTTTTTGAGCAGGAAGCCCACGGCCCCGGCGCGCAGGGCGGCGGCGATGAACTCGTCGGTGTCGAAGGCGGTGAGCATGATGACCGGCACGGCCGGGTCGATTTTTTCCACCGCGGCGATGCCGTCGAGCACCGGCATGCGGATATCCATGAGCACCACATCGGGCTGCAGGTTGGCAACTACTGCCACCCCGTCGCGGCCGTTGCTGGCCTCGCCGACCACCCGGATCTTCGGGTCGGATTCCACCACCAGCTGGACGCCGTCGCGCACCAGCTCCTCGTCGTCGACGATGACGACCCTAATCATTGCGCCTCCTTTAGCGGCAGCGTGATGCACACGCAAAACTCGTGGCCTTGGTCGATGGCCAGGTTACCGCCCACCAGCTTGAGCCGCTGGCGCATACCTTCCAGCCCGCTGCCGGTGCCCCTCCCCGTAACCCCCGCCAGGACCGGGTTACTGACGTGGCAGGTGTAGGTGCCGGCAGTGGCATCGGTGGCCTCTACCACGGTGACCGGCTGGCCGGGCGCGTGCTTGCGAGCGTTGGTCAGGCATTCCTGCAACGCGCGGGACAAGGCCTGGGCGCTGGCGGTGGACAAGTGCGGGGTGGCACCGTCACTGGTGAAGGTGATGGCGTCGCCGGCCGCTTGGGCGTTGCTTATGATCTCGCGCACGCCGGGTCCAGGGGCTTGCCGCGAGGTGATGGACTGCAACACCTCCCGCAGGTCATCGACGGCGTGGGCGGCCTCGGCGCGGATGGTTTCGGCGGAGCGGCGCTGCTGGTCGGGGCTCAAGTCCTCGCGCTCGGCCAAGGCCCCGGCGTAGAGGGAAATCAGGCTGATCCGGTGCGAAAGGCTGTCGTGGAGGTCGCGGGCCAGGCTTTCGCGCTCAGCGGTGGCGGCGGCTGCCACCCGGGCGCGTTGGTCCCGCTTGCTGGCCGCCCGTCCCATGCCGACGAGCAGCATGGGGACAAGGACTAGCGCGAGCGTGGCCAGGTAATACCAGTCGTCCAGGGGCGGGGCGCCGCTGGGATTAAAGGCCCAATCCACCAGGGTGCCGGCTACCATCGCGATCACCCCGACCACGGACCACCGCGTGGAACCGCGCCCGACCAGGGAGATAAACGCCACCACAGAGGAGACGGCGCCAAAATAGGAAAAGTTGCACAGGATCACCAGCGCGCTGCAGACCAGTGCTGACCGAGGGCCAGGGTAGGCGGAGTCTTCCTCCGGATCGTGGCGCAGGCCGATAAACAGCAGCAGCCACCCCACCGCGCCGACAAACACCATGAAAGCAACGTAGGCGCCAAACTCCGGAGTATCGGCGGCGGGCGAATCCTCCAGGTCGATGCCCACCAGCACCAGCCCCTCAGCCACGTCGCACACAGCGCACAGCACGACGATGCCAATTCGGCGCAGGGTCTTCGATCCCACAGTCATAGGGTCAGTATAGGCGGCTACCGAGGCCACGAAATCCTCCCTGGGAAGGAAACCACCCGGGCCGAAACCTGACATCGTGGAAGGCATGGACGAATTAACGCAGATTTCATTTCACCGTATGCTGCCGGGCTCTTGGTGGCGCCCGCTACTAGAAGCCGTGGTCTTTACCTTTTTCGCCGTGATCTTCTTCTCTGGCTTCGCCCTGGTCGCAGGGTTCAGCTTGGGCGACGAGGTCATCGACGCCATCGACGACATGTCCCGACCCGGCCCCTTCGCCGTCAGCCTGGGGCTTATCATCGTGCTTGGCGCCGCCGTCTGGCTTACGGCAAGCATCTGCCGGCGCGGCCGGAGCGCGCCCGCGGCCCGGCGCGGGGCCCGCGGGCTGTGGTCAGTTTACGGCCGGGTTCGCTGGGGGCTGGCCGCTCAAGCCGTGCTGCCGGCCGCGGTCGCCTGGGCGGTAGCCTACCTCCCGGCCGCGATCGTTGAGGGCAATTCCCCGCGGTGGGACTCCACCGCGGCCGTGCTGCTGGCCCTAACGGTGACTCTAGTTCCCCTGCAAGCACTCAGCGAGGAACTCGTCTTCCGCGCATTCCTCCCCCAGTGGCTGGGGCGCTGGTTCCGCTCGCCGTGGCTGGCATACCTGCCCGGCTTCGGGCTGTTTATCGCCGGGCATACCTACGATGCCAAGGGGCTGATCGCCATCGCGGTCTTCGCCGCTGCCGCGACCGTGTTGACGTGGTACACCGGTGGCATCGAGGCCGCCACCGTGGTCCACGCCGTGGGCAATGCGTTCGCTTTTAGTTCCGCGGCCGTGGGTCTTACGGACCCCAACGCCGTGGAGGTGAGCTGGGCATCCGTTGCCGCCGAGGTCGTCTTCTCCGTGGGCGCGACCGTCTGGATTCTCTACCTGGTGCGCCGCCGCCCGCAGCTGGTGTCCGCTAACCCTGCTGGGCTGCCTGGCGGGCCGCATGAATGGTCGGCGACGGTAGTAACTCCTCAGCCACCAGCCGCTCAAAGGCCACTCCGGCCAGTGCGGCGGCCTGGTCACCCAGAATAGAGTCGTCGAAGCGCGCCAGCGGCGAGTGGTTCCACTCGCGCTTGGCCTGCGGGGTCTCCGGGTTCGCGGTGCCCAGCCAGACGAACGTACCGGGCACCTGCTGGAGGACGAAGCCGAAGTCCTCGCTGGCCATCATGGGCGAGCGCATCGGCACCACCCGGTCCGAGCCGAACTGGCGGGACCATACGCCCGCGGCGAAGGCGTTCTCGCGCGGGTTGGTCTTGGTGGTCGGATAGAGGATCTCGAAGTCAATATCCACCGCGCAGCGGTGCGCCGCCGCCACGTTCGAGGCCACCTCGGTGATGACTTGACGGACGCGGTCGATGGCGGCATCGTCAAGCACGCGGACCGTGGCAGAAAAACCGCACTTGTCCGGGATGGCGTTGATGGCGCCGTCGCCTGCCCACAGGTTGGTCACGGTGATGACCACCGGGTTCATGGCGTCGAAGCGGCGGGTGACGGCGGTCTGCAGGGCCACCTGGATTTCGGCCATGGCGGCAACCGGGTCGATGGCGTCGTGCGGACGGGAGCCGTGCCCACCCTTGCCGTGGACGGTCAGCCGCAGGTTGGACGAGGAGGCCATCAGCGGGCCGGGCACGTGGTAGAAGTTGCCGTAGTCCTGCGGGCCGACGTGTATGCCGTAAGCGGCCACCGGGCGGCGGCCGGCGGCATCCAACACGCCCTCCTCGATCATGGGGCGCGCACCGCCCGGGCCCTCCTCGCCGGGCTGGAACATGAAGATGACGTCGCCGGGGATCTCCTCGCGGTGCTGGCTCAGCAGCTTGGCCGCGCCGACGAGCGCGGAGGTGTGCAGGTCGTGGCCGCAGGCGTGCATGTACCCGTTGGTGGCCGCGAACGGCGAGCCGGTGCGCTCGGCTACCTCGAGGGCGTCCATGTCCGCGCGCAACAGGACCGAGACCGGGTGATCGCCGCGCTTGCCACCGCGCAGGACCGCCACCACGGAGGTCAACGAGACGCCCGTGGTGATTTCCAGCGGCAGGCCGGATAGCTCCTCGAGCACCTTGGCCTGGGCATAGGGCGTGTGGTTGCCGATCTCCGGGTTCTGGTGCAGGTCGCGGCGCAGCACCTGCAGGTGCTCGAGCAGCTTCGCTCCGTCCTCGCGCAGGACCTCTCCCGCCGGGCGCGAATCCAGGGTCGCCTGCGTGACGGGCAGCGGGGGCAGCTGCTGGCCCTGCCGGGGCACGGACTGCTCCGGGGAGGGCTGCCGGTAGGGGCCGGTGCGGTAGGCGGTTCGCGGGTCCTTTTGGTGCGGGGACTGGGGCACCGTCATCGTGACTTCTCACTCCTTGTTACTGGCATTTAGCAACCGAGCGTACCAAGTTTTTCTCGCCCACCCCTTTTATCTCACTTGTATACACACTAATCTGTCTTTTATGAGACGTATAACACTTTTTGCCCTCGCCCCTCTCTTCTTCGTCGCCTCCTGCTCCTCCGGTGAATCCGCCCAAGACACCCCGACCCCCGAGGCCGGAAGCACCGTCACGCAGGAATCCAGCGCGGCGAACGAGTCCGACCAAACTACCACCAAGTCCAGCTCGATGGTCAAAGAAAAAAGCTCACATGCCGGCGGCGCCCAGGACCCCGCCGTTGCTGGCAACCAGGAAGGTGGTGCGGCAGCCGGCGCTGGTGCTGGCGCGAGCAACCGCACCGTCGACTACGTCGCCTCCGACTACCTCGATCTGGTCATGCACAACCCCGCCCCCGGCCAGACCGCCACCGTGGCCGGCACCTATTACGAGGTCTGCGTGCTGGGCGACGGCTTCGGGTTGCACACTGTCCTGGCCGGCGAGAACACCAGCTGCGGATTCGGTAGCGCCGTCCTCGACGCCCAGACCGCCGGACACAACCCCACCGGCGAGAACATCCGGGACTTCTACCAGCCGGAAATCTCCGTGACCAGCCCGACGACGGGCCAGACCTACAACATGCAGTGCAGCGTGCTAGGCGATAAGTCCATGGAGTGCACCGGCGGGAACAACGCGCGCGTGGTGCTGTACTAGTCGGAGTCCGTCGACAGCGCGGCGACGAAAGCTTCCTGCGGCACGGAGACCGAGCCGATGGACTTCATGCGCTTCTTACCGGCCTTCTGCTTCTCCAACAGCTTGCGCTTACGCGAGATGTCGCCGCCGTAGCACTTGGCGAGAACGTCCTTGCGCATGGCGCGGATGTTTTCACGGCTGATGATCTTCGAGCCGATGGCCGCTTGCACGGGAACCTCGAACTGCTGGCGCGGGATGAGCTCTTTGAGCTTCTTGGTCATCTTGTTGCCGTAGTGCTGGGCGTGGTCGCGGTGCACGATGGCCGAGAACGCGTCCACGGGATCGCCCTGCAGCAGGATGTCCACCTTGACCAGGTCGGCCAGCTGCTCCCCGGCCTCCTCGTAGTTGAGGGAGGCATAGCCCTTGGTGCGGGACTTGAGCATGTCGAAGAAGTCGAAGATGATTTCACCCAGCGGCATGGTGTAGCGCAGCTCGACGCGGTCCTCGGACAGGTAATCCATCCCGCCCATCTGGCCGCGTTTGGACTGACATAGCTCCATGGTGGGGCCGACGAATTCCTCCGGAACGATGACCGTCATCTTCACGATGGGCTCGTAGACCTCGCCGACCTTGCCGCCCGGCCAGTCGGAGGGGTTGTGCACGGTCTGTTCTTCCCCGTCCTCCTTGACCACGCGGTAGGTCACCGACGGCGCGGTGGAGATGAGATCCAGGTCGAATTCGCGCTGCAGGCGGTCGCGGGTGATCTCCATGTGGAGCAGGCCCAAGAAACCGCAGCGGAAGCCGAAGCCCAGCGCCACGGAGGTCTCGGGCTCGAAGGTGAGGGAGGCATCATTGAGCTGGAGCTTATCCAGCGCGTCGCGCAGGTCCGGAAAGTCCGCCTGGGAGATGGGGAACAGGCCGGAATAGACCATCGGCTTCGGGTCCTCGTAGCCGCGCAGCGGGTTGTCCGCGCCGTTCTTGGCCCAGGTGACCGTGTCGCCGACCTTGGTCTCGCGCACGTCCTTAACGCCGGTGATCAGGTAGCCAACCTCGCCGGGGCCCAGCCCCTTGCAGGAGGTGGGCGTGGGCGAGACGATACCGATGTCCAGGATCTCGTGTTCCACACCCGTGTTCATCATGAGCACCTTCTGGCGCGGCTTCAGGGTCCCGTCCATCATGCGGATATAGGTGACCACGCCGCGGTAGGTGTCGTAGACGGAGTCGAAAATCAGCGCGCGAGCCGGGGCGTCCGAGCCACCCTCCGAAGTCGGGGCCGGCACCAGGTCAACCAGGCGGTCAAGCAGCTCCACGACGCCCTCACCGGTCTTGCCGGACACGCGCAGGACCTCCTCCGGCTCGCAGCCGATGATGTTGGCCAGCTCGAGCGCATACTTGTCCGGATCAGCCGCCGGCAGGTCGATCTTGTTGAGTACCGGGATGATTTCCAGGTCGTTTTCCATGGCCAGGTAGAGGTTGGCCAGGGTCTGGGCCTCGATGCCCTGGGCGGCATCGACAAGCAAGATGGCTCCCTCACAAGCCTCGAGCGCGCGGGAGACCTCGTACGAGAAGTCAACGTGGCCCGGGGTGTCGATCATCTGCAGGACCATCTGGGTGCCGGCCAGCCCGCCTGACTGCGGGACCCACGGCAGGCGCACGTTCTGGGCCTTGATGGTGATGCCGCGCTCGCGCTCGATGTCCATGTTGTCGAGGTACTGGTCGCGCATGTCGCGCTCCTCTACCACCTTGGACAGCTGGAGAATGCGGTCGGCCAGGGTCGACTTCCCGTGGTCGATATGAGCAATGATGCAAAAGTTCCGGATCTTGGACGGATCCGTGAACGTAGTGGCCGCAAAATTCTCAGACAACGATGTCCCTTAATCTCCTCGAGTAAATAGGTAGTCCGTCCCAGCTTACCCAAGACACGGGCGCTACCGGCAAGTAGGATAGACACATGGTTAACCCCGAGTCTGCTCGCACCTCTTCGCCCTCCTGGGGCCGGAAAGTCCTGCACGCGCTGGGCGTGGGCGACAAGGAACCCATCGACAAGGGCTTAAGCCACATCAACCAGAGCTTGGGCCTGCACGGACACCGCACGAGCTGGGAGCCGCGCAAGCCCGCCAGCATCCGGGTGGAGGCCACCCAGGACCGCGCCCGGTCCATCTTCTTCGCCCCGGACATGGACGGCCAGGCCGACTCCGGGGAGGTCGTCTGGGTCTGGGCTCCGACCGGCGGCCCGCAGTCCCCGCCCACCGAGCGCGCGGTCCTCGTGGTCGGCCGCACCCGCACCACGGTGCTGGGCCTGCTCATCTCCCCCAACCCGGAACACGCCGAGGACGATTGCTGGCTGGAGATCGGCTCCGGCGAATGGGACGAGTCCGGCCGGCAGTGCTGGATCCGCCTGGACCGCCTGCTGGAAATCAGCGAGGAGCAAGTCCGCCGCCAGGGCATCCTGTTCCCGCAGCGCCGCTTCGAACGGATCGCCAACCGCCTGCGCGCCGTCTACCACTGGGCCTAGGGCGAGCACAGCGCGTTTTGGCCGGGCAGGCGCCCGGCTGCTAAGATAGCCGGGTTACTTGGACTCCGGGCGCGTCGGCCGGGCGGGCAGGACCTTGGGTTCGCCTTGTACGCCGACGCCGCGGCCACATCAGTATCAGTGGCTTGGAGCCATGTCCGGAGAGTGCCCCAAGTTTCGTTGTCAATCAGATCGATTACTTAAGAGGTATTTTCAGCTATGGCTAACATCAAGTCCAAGCAGAAGCGCGTCATCACTAACGAGAAGGCTCGCCGCCGCAACAAGGGCATCCGCTCCGCGGTCCGCACCGAGATCCGCAAGTTCCGCGAGGCTGTCGCCTCCGGTGACAAGGCTGCTGCTGAGAAGCAGCTGCGCGTTGCTTCCCGCTCCCTGGATAAGTCCGTGTCCAAGGGCGTGTTCCACCGCAACACCGCTGCTAACAAGAAGTCCGGCATGGCTAACGCCTTCAACAAGATGGCCTAAGTCCACCCCGGTTTCATAAATACTGGCCGCCAGCCCGCACGGTAAGGAGGATTCCTCCCCGCAGGCCGGCGGCCTTTATTTTTAACCTCCAGGCGAACACCTGTTCCCCACAGGGTGGGCCGCGCGGCCGGCGGGTCAGCCGGAGCGCTAAGATATTGCCACGATGAACAACCTGAAGCCTTTGATGAAATGGGTAGGCGGCAAACGCCAGCTCCTACCAGCCATTCGGTCCGCCCTCCCCGGGGCCGGGTTTCAGCGCTATTTCGAGCCCTTCCTGGGCGGCGGCGCGGTGCTGCTCGCGCTGGCCCCGGGAAAGGCCACGGTCAACGACTTAAATACCGAGCTCATCAACGTCTACCGGGTCGCCCGCGACCACGTGGACGAGCTCATCGGCCTGCTGGCGGGCTACCCGAACACCCCGGAGTTCTTCTACGAGCTGCGCGCCTTGGACCGCGACCCGGAGGTCTTCGCTGCGCTCAGCGCCGTCGAACGCGCCGCCCGCACGGTCTACCTGAACCGGACCTGCTACAACGGCCTGTACCGGGTCAACTCCGCCGGCCAGTTCAACGCGCCCTTCGGCCGCTACAAGAACCCGACCATCTGCGACGAGCCCACCCTGCGCGCAGTGGGTGCCTACCTGCGCGACAACGACGTCGAATTGCTCAACGGCGACTACGCGGTGCTGCTGGAGGCGGCCCAGGCCGGCGACTTCGTCTACCTCGATCCGCCCTACGACCCGGTCAACGTCACCAGCTCCTTTACCGGCTACGCCGCCGGCGGCTTCGACCGCAGCCAACAGGAACGCCTCAAGCAGGCCTGCGACGAGTTGGACGCGCGCGGGGTCAATTTCCTCTTGTCGAACTCCGCCACGGATTTCATCCGGGACCTGTATGCGGACTACCCCACTGAGATTGTCGGCGCCACCCGGGCCATCAACTCCGTAGCCTCCAAGCGCGGAAAGGTCGATGAGGTCCTAGTCCGCAACTACACCGAGACCGCGGGAGGAGCCACCGCATGAGCCGGGCCACCGACGCCGAGGCCGCCGAAATAGCCGAGCTGCGCGACCGTTTCGAGATCAGCAAGGACACGAAACTCGGCCTCAACGACATCGGCTGGCTGCGTGTTTTCGCCGCCGAGGAATTCGCCGAGCCGCTGCAGCGCGACGGCTTCGCCCGCATTACCGCCTCCCGCCTGAAGGAGATCAGCCGCCGCGAACCCCGGCTGATGGCCAAGCATGACTACTCCAGCTCGCGGCCGTGGCCATTCCGCAAACACAGCCTGTCCGTGGTGCCGCTGTCACGCGATTCCTACCTGGTCGGCAAGTTCGGCCTCTACCAGGCATTCGAGCGCGGACCGCAGCCGACTCGGCGCCTGCCAGTGCCGGCGGACATCGAGTCCCTGGACTTTTCCCAGATCACCTCCGAGTCGCTCGCCCTGGCCGCGGCGGATCTCAGCGGCATCCTGGAAGACTTCATCGGCAGCGCTCCCCTGCGCTCGACGGTCTCAGGGCGCATGTCCACCCACCAGATCCCGCTGCGGCTGGACGGCCGGGACTTCACCGTCAATCGCGCGCAGATGGAGATCGACGGCGGCTACGAGTCCGCGGACTGCCTGGTGCTCATCGAGGCGAAGAACCACCTGCCCGAGGACTTCAACATCCGCCAGCTGTACTTCCCCTACCGGCGCTTCCGGCAGGTGGTCTCCAAGCCGGTGCTGCCGGTCTACCTGCTGTATTCGAACGGCGTTTTCCACCTGTTCCTCTACGCCTTCGACGACGAGAACGACCCGCGCAGCATCCGGCAGGTGCGCTCGGCGCGCTACTGCCTGGGCAGCACGCAGCTAACGGCCGACTCGCTCCTCGACGTCATCGAGCGCACCCGCGTGGAACCGGAGCCAGCCGCAACGCCCTTTCCGCAGGCGGATTCGTTTGCGCGCGTGGTCAACCTGTGCGAGCTGCTCGCCACCAGCGAGGAGCCGCTGACGAAGGACTATATCCACACCGCCTACGGCTTTACCTCCCGGCAGGCGGACTACTACGCGAACGCGGCGGCCTATCTCGGCCTGGCACGCATCGGCCAGCAAGGAGTGAGACTGACCGAGCTGGGCGAGGAGGTCATGGCGCTCGATGACCTGGACGCGCGCAACTTCGCCTTCGTGGAGCGCCTGGCCGCCCGAGGGGTCTTCCGCACGGCCGCCCGGCGCGCGCTGGGCGGGGAGAAAATAGGCCGTGACGAGGCCGTGGAGATCATGCGCGCCGCAGACTTGAGCCTGGGCGAGTCCACCCTCAAGCGGCGCGCGGCCACCGTCGCCGCCTGGACCGAGTGGGTCCGGGAGCTGGCCCAGGCCGGGCAGCCGGGCCTATGGGAAGAAGAGCTCCCGCAGGCCGTTGACGGCCAGCAGGACACCGGCCACTAGGAAGAAGGCGCCGGAGGCGATGTCGATCCAGGGGCCTGCCGCCAGTAGCTTCCGCCGGACCGCGTTGGTGGAAATCACACAGCTCAGCGCGACGAAGAGGAAGAAGCTGGACAGCGACAGCGACAGCACCAGCGCGACCGAAAGCCCCAGCGGCGGGTGTGCCGGCAGCAGCGGGGCGATCATCGCGGCCAGAAACAGCACGATCTTCGGGTTGGACAGGTTGGTTGCCAGCCCCAGCCGGAAGGCCTGGCGCATGCGGCCGAGCCGCTGCACGGCGTCATCCAGGCTCTGCGGCGGGTTGCGGCGCTCCTCCAACCCGGAGCGCATGGTCTTCCAGCCTATCCACACCAGGAAGGCACCGCCGATGGCTTGGACGAAGCCCAGAACGGACGGGAAGGTGCTCAGCAGCGCGGCCGCGCCGAAGACAGTCAGCGTGCACCACATCAGCACGCCGACCTGGATGCCCGCGGCCGCGGCGATGGCGTGCCGGCGGGACTTCGTGGCGTACCGGGTCACCAGGATGATGTCCGGGCCGGGGCTGGCGGCCCCGACCAGGTTCATCACGATGATCGCGAGAAACGATGACCAGCTCACGAAAGGCGCTCGACCAGGTCGGTACGCTCAAACATGCGCGCGCTATCCAGGGCGCTGGGGGTGCCGGCCTGCGGATCGGCGCCGGCGGCTAGGAGGGCGTCGATAACCGCGTCTTCCTTCTTAAAGATGGCGCCGGCCAACGGCGACTGGCCCCGATCATTGAGGAGGTCCACGTTTGCGCCCTCCTCCGCCAGGGCGGCGACCAGCTCGGCGTGGCCGTGGTAGGCGGCGAGCATGACGAAGGATTGCCCCTCGTGGTTGACCAGGTCGATGTTCACGCCTTGGTGGATGTAGTCCAGCAGCGCTTTATCGCCCTGGCGGGCCATGTCGAAGAGGCGGTTAACGAGGTCTTGCAGTTCCGGTCCAGGTGCAGTCATGCACTCAAGCCTAATCTTTGGCCCCGGCGGGCCGATTTTAGGCCCGGCTTTTTATCCGGCCAGCTCCGCGATCCGGCGCACCGCCGACTCCACGGCGAAGTCCGGGTCCTTGCCGGACTGGCCCTTGACGTCGTAGTCGAGCTCGTCGATGAGAATGACGGCCTCCGTAACCGCCCTGCCGGACCAGCGGCGGGCCACCGGTTGGGTCAGCTTGACCACGTACGGGTTCAGGCCGGTCTGCTTGGCCAGGGAATACTGGTCGCCGCGGGCGGAGTACAGCCGCGCGATGGCGCTGACCTTGTTGGCCAGGGCGCTGGCGATGGCCACCGGGCTAGCGCCCAGCTGCAGCGCGCGGCGGCAGGTGGCGACCGCGGTGTTGGTCTTACCCGCGACCGCGGCGTCCGCGATATCCCAGTTGGCCACCTCGGCCACGCCGGAATAGTATTCCTGGACCGCCTGCATGGTGACGTTGCCGCCGGTGTCCGCGACCAACTGGCTGACCGCCGAGGCCAGTTCGCGCAGATCCGAGCCCACCCCCTGGAGCACCGCGTTGACCACGTCCGGGGTCGGCTGCACCTTGTGCCGGGAAAATTCCTTGGTCACCCAGCGGCCCAGCTCGTTCGGGTAGAGAGAAAAGGCGTCGTGGCGCTCACCCAGCTTTGCAAACGCCGTTAACAGCTCGGGCTGCTTCTTCTTGTTCTTGAGTGTCTTGGCGGTGACGCTGTAGACCGCCACCAGGGTCATGCCGGGGGCGAGCTGCTTGGCGCAGTTAACCAGCAGGCCGGTCAGCTCCTTGCCGACCTTCTCGATGTCGGTGACCACGATAAGCCGGTTGTCGCCGAAGAGGGACGGGCTGGTGGCCTCGGCCAGTTCGCCTTCGGTGACCTCGCTGGCCCGCAGGGTGGTCGTTTCCGGGGTCTGGCCGGTATCCGCCGCGACCTGCTTGGTGATGGTGCGGCGGGCGCGTTCGGTGAGGAATTCGTCGTCGCCGACGATGAGGTGGACCGGTGAAGCTGGCATGCCCTTCATCTTAGAACCTCCCGTCCACCGCGTGCTGGGCGCCATCCGCGTAGACCCGCACGGGACCGTCCCGGGCCGGGTAGAGCACCGGGATATAGTCCGGCGTGCGGGTGGGCCGGTCTGCCGCGGGACCCTCGGCGGACAAGACCACGATCACCTGCGTGCCGGGCGGGACCGGCTCGATATCGTCGTCGGTTTCCACCACGTGCGCGCGCAGGTCCGCCAGGTCGACTTCCGGGGCGCTGGTGTGCAGGCGCGCCCCGCCCCGGGCTTGGAGCCAGGCGGGCGCGTGCCCCAGCGATCCCAAAAGCCCCAGCACCGCGGCCAGGCTCAGCACCAGCGTGACCGTCAGCCGCGGCCGGTGGAAGAGGAAGCCGGCCACGACCCAGCCGTAGACCAACGCGACCGCCACCGGGCCGGTACTCACCACCGCCAGGGGCAGGTCCCGCACCGCGTGCGCCACGGAATTGATCCACCACGTGCACGGCTCTATTACCTTGAGCAGCACGCCCGCCAGCGGCGCCCCGATCCCCGGGATGTTGACCGCGATGGCGGCCAGCAGCCCCACCACCGTCACCGGCGCGGTGGCCGGGGCGACGGCCACGTTCGCCACGATAGAGACCACTGAGACCTCCCCGGCCATCAGCGCCACGATCGGGATGGTCACGATATCGGCCGCTACTGCCACCGCGAAGGCGCGGGTGAGCAGGTCCGGCAGGCCGAGCCGGGCCAGCCAGCGATAAAAGATCGGCTGCAGCGCCACAATGCCTGCCGTCGCCGCCACCGAGAGGGCGAAGCCGTAGTTGACCGCCAGCTCCGTGTCCCACCACAGCAGACCGATGATCGCCAGGCACAGACCGTGGACAGGTTCCATGCGCGACGAGTTGACCACCGCCAACAGCCCGACCAAGCCGGTCGCTCCCGCGCGCAGCACGGAAGGCTCCGCGCCCACCAAGGCCACGAAGACGGCCAGCGCCCCGAGCGCGCTCAGCACCTGTCCTAACGGCGACGCCCGCGCCCAGCGCGCCACGAGCGCGGCCGCGGCGGTGACCACCACGACGTTGGCCCCAGAGACCGCCGAGAGGTGGCTCAGACCGGTCTCGATATACAGGGTGCGCTCGGCCGCGTCCTGCAGTCCCACGTCCCCCAGGACCATCCCGGGCAGCAGGCCCTGGCTGGCCGGCCCCACGGTATCCAGCACCACGGCCTGGAATTTCTCGGTCACCCCGGCGGCCCAATCCGCCCAGCCCTGCGGGGCAGCGACGGTTGTAACCTCCCCGTTGACCACGACGTCGACCACCCCGGGGCGGTTCGACTCACTCACCGTGCCGTCTACAGCCACCCGCGTGCCCGCCGGCGGCGCGGCAAAGCCGGCAACCTCGGGAAGCGACTCACTAAAGACCGGCACCGAGCCTGGCACCCCGCCCACGTCCAGGCGCAGCAGCCACCCGCCGCTGTCCAGGGCCACCGGCGCCGATTGCAGCTCCCCTTCTAGCCGCCCGGTGGACGCGAACGCCGCGGCACGGGCCTGCCGCACCAGCGCGACCGCCATCGCCACGCAGCCGGTTGCCGCCACCACCAGCGCCTGACCGATGTGCCGGCGCAGCGCGGCAGCCACGACCACCGCTCCCACCACGCCCAGGCCTACCAGCGGCCAGCCCAGCACCACGGCCAGGGTGGCCGCCCAGACGCTGGCGGCCGCGGGAACCAAGCGCAGCTCCCTCACACGGTCACCTGCCCTTCCAGCTGCGCGAACTTCGCCGGCCCGATCCCGCTGACCTCCAGCAGCTGGTCCACCGCGCTGAACCCACCGATGCTGTCGCGATAGTCCACGATGGCCGCGGCGGTGACCTCCCCCACCCCGCTGAGGGACTGCAGCTCGCTGGCACTGGCGGTGTTGATATTCACCGTGCTGTCGGAGTTTTCCGACGTGCCATCCCCGCCCCCGCTGCCGCCTTCCCCTCCCTGGAGACCACCGGGCTCCACGGGGGTCTCGCCGGGAGCGACTACGTGGATTTGCTGGGCGTCCTGGAGTACCTGCGCGTGATTGACCTGCGCCAGGTCCGCCTCCGGGAGCGGGCCGGCGGCGGCGAGCGCATCCGCCACCCGCGCGCCCGGATCCAGCGTGACCAGCCCGGGCCGGGCGACCTTGCCGACCACGGAGACCACCACCGGGCCCGTGGTCGGCGCGGCCTGCTCAGTTGCGGTGACTCCCGCCCCGCCGGCCTCGGCCGGATGGCCGCTTAGCGCCAGGTTGGATTCCTCGATCTCGGGCCCACCCTCCTGCCAGGCCAGGTGCGCCTCCTCGGCTGGGTCGTCCCGCAAGGCGGTGCAGCCCACCCACACCACCAGACCAAGGATGAGGAAGACGCCCAGCACGGCGGCGGGTGCGACGGGAATGCGGAACCGGGGAGCCGGGAAGGACACGTCCATCAGCTCCTCGGCCCCAGTGGGCCGGGTCAATTCCTTTAGTCTGTCGCTCAAATGCGGTGCGCTCATGCCGCCGAGATTAAAATGCCACCGCCGGAAAGGGAAGGGATTTTCCCTGGACACCGGGCACAAACCGGAATTTAGCCCCAACCCATCACGGATTCGTTATAGGTTACTCGTAATGGTCCCATCGAGGGACGAAAAACTTCGTCCTCCTTGGCTACATTGCTGTCTAGCGGCTATTGCTCGCGCTGGTGGCGGGCGGCGAAAGTGCCTAAGGGGTTCTTCGGCTTCGAGGCCGGGACCGGAGTTTCGGTGGCGAAGACCGCGGAAACCCCGATGGCGCCGGAACCGACGTGCACGGATAGCACCCCGCCCAGCGGGAGCAGCATGAATGACGAGCCCTCCGGCAAGGCCCCGTCCAGCAGATCCTGGAGGCGCTCAGCGGCCTCCTCGTCGCCGTTGTGCTGAATGGCCACGAAGGCAGGCTCGCCCTCGGCGCGCTCGACGGCCAGCTCCACCAGTTTGGTAAAGGCCTTGGTCTGCGTGCGGGTCTTGCCCACCAGGTCCACCTTGCCGTGGACGAGCTCCATGATGGGCTTGGTGGCCAGCAGTGCGGTCGAGAGCATGGCCGTGGCGGTGGACATGCGCCCGGAGCGGCGCAGATCGTCCGTACTGGACAGGTAGACCCAGGTATTGGAGCGCGCCAGCGTGTCCTCGGCCGCGGCCCGGCACTCCGCCAGGTCCGCGCCGTCTTGGGCCAGCCGCGCGGCCGCCATAACCGCGGCGCCCATACTCATGCCGGTGGAGCCGGAGTCGATGACCGCCAGGGCATCGGCAGCAAAGGCCCCGGAGGCCGTCACGGCGGAAGAATACGTCGAGGACAAATCCTTCGACAGGTGGATAGCCAGCACGGCCTCCTCGCCGCCGGCGGCGGCCGCGCGCTCCATCTGGCGGCCGTAGAAAGCCGCGAGCTCAATCGCGCTGACCCCGGAGGTGGACTGCTCAGCGCCGTCCTTGCCCTCGCTGTCCATAACGTGGAGCTCGATCACACCGATGCCCAGCTCCGCCACGATCTCCTCCGGCAACCCGGCCGAGGAATCCGTAACTACGCGTACCGCCACTAGATATCAGCCCCGCCATCGCCGACGACGCGCCCTCCCATGTTCCAGCCGTCGAAGTACCAGGTGGCCTTGGCCGGCTGGGCGGGTTCAAAGTGCACGGGGGCGAGCGGACGTGCGGCGTCGAAGACCGGGCGGGCAGTCAGCTGCGCCCAATGGGTATTCTTCAGCCCGGACAGCGCGCCGTACTGGCGGTGCTCCAGGCCGAGCAGGTGGCAGGTCAGCGCCGCGATGGCCCCACCGTGGGCCACCACCAGCAGCGCCCGACCATTCCAGTCCTGGAACGACTCCATGAGCTCGTCGATGACCGGGCGGGCGCGCTCGGCCACCTGCACGCGGGATTCGCCCTCCGGCGGGGCCCAGGTGGCGTCGTGGCGCCAGAGGGCGCGGGCGCCGGGGAACTGCTCGTCCACCTCGGCGGAGCTCATCCCCTGCCAGTTGCCCAGGTTGGTCTCCCGCAGGCGCGGATCGGTCTGGTAGTCCAGCCCCAGGGCCTCGCCGACCACGCGGGCGGTCTCCGCCGCGCGGCGCAGATCCGAGGCGACGATCTTGGCCACTCCCTCACCGCGCAGCAACTCGCCGGCCGCCCGGGCTTGGGCATAGCCGGTCTCCGACAGCTCCGTATCCAGGTGGCCCTGCATGCGGCCCGTGGCGTTATAGGTAGTCTGTCCGTGGCGGATGAGGATCAGGCGGCGGCTCATGATGGTGCGGCTACCTAGATCTCTTCGTCTTCGCCCGGGGCCTTGTCGGCCAGCGGGAGGTCGGCGACGGATTCCGCCTCGCGCGGGTTGACCTCGTCGGCCCACTGGCCGGGGCGCTGCGGGGCCTCGACGCCCGGGATTTCCACCAGCGGGCAGTCGTGGTAGAGGCGGTCGAGGCCGTAGTGGTCCCGCTCGCCCTCGCGCTGGACGTGAACGACGACGTTGCCGTAGTCCAGCAGCACCCAGCGGTTTTCCCGGTTGCCTTCGCGGCGCTTCGGCTCGTAGCCGGCCGCGGTCATCTCGTCTTCGATCTCGTCCACGATGGAACGGACCTGGCGCTCGTTATCGGCGGAGGCGATCACGAAGACCTCGGTGACCGCCAGCACGTCGGAGACGTCGATAGCGGCGATGTTGCCACCCAGCTTCTCTTGGGCAGCGCGCGCGGCTACCTCGGCCATGCTCCGGGCTACGTCAGTAATAGACAATGCGGGAAATCCTTCAACAAATTCTGCAGACGTTAGTTTCTACCAATAATCGATACTAGTGTCCCACGTTTTCGGACATTTTCCTACTCGCGGCGCGCTGCTAGAGAGGCTGATCGGGGTTGATCCGGTAGAGATTGTTCTTGGCAATATATTGCACTACCCCATCTGGGACCAAATACCACACCGGCCGTCCGGCGGCGGCGCGCTCACGGCAATCGGTCGAGGAAATCGCCATCGCGGGGATCTCCACCAACTCTATCCCCTGCCGCGACTCGCGGGGCAGCATTTTGTCGGTCAGCTCGTAGCCCGGGCGCGTCACGCCGACGAACCGGGCCATCTGCAGCATCTTCTCCCAGTCTCGCCAGCTCATGATCGAGCTGAGCGCGTCCGCGCCGGTGATAAAAAACAGCTCGGACTCCGGGTAGAACTCCCGCAAGTCCCGGAGCGTGTCGATGGTATAGGTCGGCCCCTCGCGGTCGATGTCCACGCGGGAGACAGTAAACCGCGGGTTGGAGGCGGTAGCCACCACCGTCATCAGGTAGCGGTGCTCTGCAGGGGTTACCTGCCGGTCCGCCTTCTGCCAGGGCTGGCCAGTGGGCACGAAGACCACCTGATCCAGCTGGAAGCGGTGCGCTACCTCGCTCGCGGCCACTAGGTGGCCGTGGTGGATGGGATCGAAGGTCCCGCCCATAATCCCTATACGGTTGCTCATGGATGGCTAGTATACGTCCCGGCTAGGGGCGGGTGTGGCCGTTGCCCTGCAGCACCCACTTGGTGGAGGTCAGCTCTGGCAGGGCCATGGGGCCGCGCGCGTGCAGCTTCTGCGTGGAGATGCCGATCTCCGCGCCCATGCCGTAGACCTCGCCGTCGGTAAAGGCGGTCGAGGCATTGAGCATGACCGCGGCGGCGTCGACCTCGTTGGCAAAGCGCAGCAGCACGTCCGCGTCCTGGGCGGCGATGGCCTCGGTGTGGCCGGTGGAATAGCGGCGGATGTGCTCGATGGCCCCGTCGATACCGTCGACGACCTTGGCGCAGATGTCCATCGACAGGGATTCTTCCGCCCAGTCCTCCTCGCTGGCCTGCACCGCGCCCTCGACGCCGAGTGCGGCCAGCTCCTCGGTGTCGCCGTGGATGGTCACCCCGGCGTCTTGGAGGGCCTGGATGACGCGGAGCTGGTCGGCGGCCGGCAGGGCGGCATCGACCAGCACGCACTCGGTGGAGTTGCACACCGAGGTCCGCCGAGTCTTGCCGTTGATGACCATGGCGATGGCCTTGTCCAGGTCCGCGGAGGCGTCGACGTAGAAGTGGCAGTTGCCGGTGCCGGTCTCGATGGTCGGCACGGTAGCGCCCGTAACCACGGCGTTAATCAGGCCAGCTCCCCCGCGCGGGATGACCAGATCGACCAGGCCACGGGCGGTAATCAGGTCCTGGACCGAGCCGCGGGTCTCACACGGCAACAGCTGGACCCCGGCGCGCGGCAGGCCGGCGGCCTCCAGGGTGGACTGCAGGATCTCCACCAGCTTCTCGTTGGAGTTGCGGGCTGACTTCGAGCCGCGCAGCAGCGGCACGTTGCCGGACTTTAAGGCCAGGCCGAAGGCATCCACGGTGACGTTCGGGCGGGCCTCGTAGACCATGCCCATGACGCCGAGCGGCACGCGGATCTGGCGCATCTGGATGCCGTTGTCCATGGTGCGGCCCTGCACGACCTCCCCCACCGGGTCCTGCAGGCCGGCCACCTGGTTGAGGCCGTCCGCGATGCCAGCGACGCGGTCGGCGTCCAGGCTCAGCCGGTCGATGAGCGAATCCGACAAGCCCGCCTCACGGCCGGCGTCGATGTCCTTCTGGTTGGCCGCGAGGATCTCCTCGGTGGCCGCACCTAAGTCCTTCGCCGCTTGCCGCAGGATCTCGTTCTTCTGCGGGGTGGTCAGCTGCGCGATCTGCGCGGCGACCTCCTTGGCCGCGCGGGCCTTGGTCAGCACCTCGTCGCGCTCGGCTTGGCGTTCTGGGCTCAGTTCATCCGTAGATTGAGTCATGCGCCCCAGTGTACGTAAACCCCGGCCGCTCATCCCCCCGGAATGATGCACTGGGTCACACGGAGGCTGTCGCCTCCGCCCCTTTATCCGCGGCGTTAATAACCGGCGTCGACGTCGACTTCAGTGGGCAGGCTGCCGTCGTGGGCGAAGGCCCGGGCCACGGAGACGGCGTGGGCACCGCTGCGCTTTTTGACCGAATACGGCGGGTTGGCCACGTGCGGGGTGATGACCACCTGCGGCATCTCCCACAGCGGGTGCCCGTCCGGCAGCGGTTCCGGATCGGTCACGTCCAAGCCAGCGCCGGCGATGCCTCCCTCGCGCAGGGCCTTAACCAGTGCGTCTGTATCCACCAAGGGGCCACGGCCGACGTTGATGACCACGGCGTGCTCCGGCATCTGCTCCAGGGCGCGCCTGTCCACCACGTGGTGGGTCTCGTCCGTCAGCGGCAGCAGCAGCACGAAATAGTCCGCCGCCGGCCAGATCTTCTCTATCTGATCGGTCGGGATGGTGCGGTCCGCGCCCGGCACGTCCTTGCCGCTGCGGTTGACCGCGATGATTTCCGGGCCAAACCCGCACAGCATCTCGATCAGCCGCTTGCCGATGCCCCCGGCGCCGACAATCGCGACCGTCTTGTCCTCGAAGAGGAAGGCGGTGTGCGACTCCACCTCGTCGCGGTTGCCCCAGCTATCCCCTACGCGGCGGTGGGCGTGCAGCTGCGCGAGCAGCAGCGCGATGGCGGATTCAGCCACGGTCTCATCGTAGAGCCCGGCCGCGTTCGACCAGCGCGTGCCGCAGGTGCGGGTCAGCTCGCGCATCTGCGGCAGCAGCGCGTCCACGCCCGCAAAAGGCAGCTGCACGAAGCCGAGGGACTCCGGCAGGCTCTCCGGCAGATCGTCGGCGCCGCCGGTGAAGAACAGGAAGTCCGCCTGCCCCAGCTGCTCCATGCCCAGCTGGGTGAAACCGGCCTCGTCGAAGGCGGCTTGGACGGCTTCCCAGCACTGCGGGTACATCACGTATTTCATGGCTTAATAACCTGCTCCCGGGTTGACTTCGGTGGGCATCCGCTCGCCGGCGGCGAAGGCCCGGGCGTTGGCGTCAAAGACCGGGCCCATGTGCAAGCGCGCCACCCGCTGGGAGGCCGCGATGTGCGGGGTCATCGTGCAGTTTGGCAGCGCATAGAGCGGATGCCCGTCCGGCAGCGGCTCCGGGTCCACGACCTCCAGGCCGGCGCCGGCGATGGTGCCGTCTTGCAGCGCCTGCACCAGATCGTCGGTCACCACCGTGGCCCCGCGGCCAACGTTGACAAAAATGGCGCTGGACTTCAGGCGGGCGAAGAAAGAGGCATCGATAAGCCCGTTCGTCTCCTGCGTTAGCGGCAGGATGTTCACCACGAAGTCGGCGCGGCCCCAGACCTCACCGGCCTCTTTAAGCGCGAAGGTCTCGTTAGCGCCGGCGACCTCGCGCCCGGAATTATTCACGGCGATAACGTGCAGGCCGAACGGGGCGAGCAGCTCAATCAAGCGCTTGCCGATGCCGCCCGCGCCCAGCACCACCACCGTCTTTGGGTCGCGGCCGGCCGGGCTGTAGAGCCACGCCTGCTGCTTATCGAGCTCGCCGGCCACGCTCCAGTCCGCGGCCAGGGCGAAAGCCTTGTGTTGGTGGGCCTGGGAGAGCAAAAGGCCCAGCGCGGACTCGGCGACCGGGGTGGCGAAGGCGCCGGCCGAATTCGCCCAACGCAGCCCACCTTTCCTAATCAGCCCGGCCTCGATGAGGCCCTCCACCCCGGTGAAGCAGTGCTGGATGAAGCCGATGTTGCCCGGCATATCCGGGATCTTGGCGGGGCTCGGCGAGGTGTTGATATAGGCTTCCGCATCCTCGATCCGCTCTACCTGCTGGTGTCCGGCCGCCTCGATATCGGCGACCGTCTCTTCCCAAACGTAGGGTCCCATAAAATATTTCATGGGCCCCACGCTACGCGACCGAGCCGCCGGCCGCGCCGCCTTGCGCTTTCTTTTTTACCCTCCGTTTTACAGGCGGGAGGCGTAGTTGGACAGGTAGTCCGCGTGGACGACGGCGCGGTGCATCTCCACCGGCAGCTCGTCGGTGTGGCGGCCCATGATCTCGCGCAGGGTGCTGGAGTCGAAGTTGACCTCGCCGCGGCCGATGACCTTGGACTCCGGGCCGACGATGTCGACGATTTCCCCGGCGCGGAACTCGCCGTCCACGTCGGTGATACCGACCGCGAGCAGGGAGTTGCCGCCGCGGGTGACGGCCTCCTCCGCGCCGGCGTCCAAGCGCAGGGTTCCGCCGGAGTCCGCCGAGTACAGCGCCCAGAACTTCCAGGCGGACAGGCGGCGCTCCTCGCGGGTGTGGAAGACCGTCCCGACGCGGGAATCCTCCAGGGCCGGACCGATGTTATCCGCCGAGGTCAGCAGCACCGGCACACCGCCGCGGGCTGCCAGGCGCGCGGCCGAAACCTTGGATGCCATGCCGCCGGTGCCCACCTTGCCGCCGTCGCCGGCGGCCACGCCCTTGAGATCCTTGCCGGTGCGGACCTCGTCGACGAACTGGGCGCCCGGCTCCGCCGGGTTGCGGTCGTAGAGCCCGTCCACGTCAGAGAGCAGGAAGAGCGCGTCCGCCGAGGTCAGGTGCGCAACCAGGGCGGAGAGCCGGTCGTTGTCGCCGAACCGCATCTCGGAGGTGGCCACCGTGTCGTTTTCGTTGACGATCGGCACGGCGCGCAGGTGGCGCAGGCGCTCGATGGTCCGCTGGGCGTTACGGGCGCGGTCGCGCTTGCCGGCATCGGAAGCCGTCAGCAGGACTTGGCCCACGGTGCGGCCGTAGCGAGCGAAAGAACGCGACCACTCGTAGGCCAGGTGCACCTGGCCTACCGCGGCGGCGGCCTGCTTGGTGGCCAGGTCCGTGGGCCGCTGGGTCAGCCCCAGCGGCTTCATGCCCGCGGCTACGGCGCCGGAGGAGACCACGATGACGTCGGAGAACTCCATGCGGGCCTGGATGGCGTCCACAATCCGGTCAATTTTCTCTGGGGCGACGGAGAAATCGTCCCCGGTCAGCGAGGAGGAACCGATCTTTACCACCACACGCTTGGCTTTGGTGATCTCCTCGCGTAGCTGGGACTCGTGCCCCATCGCCAGGGACTCGTCGGCTTGCGGCGCCGGGGCCGGGAAGGGGGTCTCCGGAGCTTGATCCGCATACGGCTCCAGCGGCAGGGGCCGGGAAGGCTGGTCGGAAGAAGTACTGTGATTGTCCGATTGCGCAGTCATGTCCACCGATCATACAAACCTACCGCGCCGGCGTGCAGGCCTTACCTACTTTTGGCCCACCTCGCCCCGCGCGGCCGGCGCTGGCAATGGGGTTGTCTAACCCTGCCAGCGGTCGCGGTTGGCGCCCTCGCGGGTGACTTCTTCGTCCTGGCCGTAGTCGTATTCGTCGATAAGCCCGCGGCGGGCTTGGGAGGCGCGCTTGCGCTCGGCGGCGGAGACGCGCGAGGTGCCCTGCAGGCGGGCGTCGTGGCCGCGGCCAGCCAGGGTCGGATCCCCGGCGGTCATCGGCTCCCATTCGAAGGTGATGCCGCCGATGGTCACCGGCGCGCCCTCCACGGCGCCGGCCTTGCGCAGCTGGTCTTCCACGCCGGCCTTGGCCAGGCGGTCGGCCAGGTAGCCCACGGCCTCCTCGTTCTCGAAGTCGGTCTGGGTGATCCAGCGCTCGATCTTGTCGCCCTCGACGATGAAGCCGCCCTCGACCTCCGGGTCTTTTTCGACCGTGAACTGGGCGAAGGAACCGCCGGTGCGGGGGCCGACCGCCTTCGGGCGGATGACCGTGTGATTCGGATCTGCCTTCTGCTTCGGCCGCTCGCGGCGGGCCTTATCCACCGCTTCCATCAGGGCGTACTTCAGCGGATCCAGGCCCTTGCGGGCGACCGCGGAGATAATAAAGACCGGCCAGCCGAACTGCTGTTCCAGGTCATCCTTAACGAATTCCGCCAGCTCGGCTGCCTCCGGGACGTCGGCCTTGTTGAGGACGATAAGCCGCGGGCGGTCACGCAGATCGCCCAGGCCGGTGTCCTCGTCCAGCACGGACTTGTATTGGGCCAGCTCGTTTTCCAGCGCCTCGATGTCGGAGACCGGATCGCGGCCCGGCTCGATGCTGGCGGTATCCACGATGTGGACCAGCACTGCGGTGCGCTCGATGTGACGCAAAAAATCCAGGCCCAGGCCCTTGCCCTGGGAAGCGCCCGGGATAAGCCCCGGCACGTCCGCGATGGTGAAGGAAGAATCCCCCATGTCCACCACGCCGAGGTTGGGCTGCAGGGTAGTAAACGGGTAGTCACCAATCTTCGGCTTGGCCGCAGAGAGCACGGAAATCAGCGAGGATTTGCCGGCCGAGGGGAAGCCGACCAGCCCGACATCGGCCATCGACTTAAGCTCCAGGACCAGGTCGTGCGCCTGCCCCGGCTCACCCTGGAGCGCAAAGCCCGGGGCCTTGCGCTGGGCCGTAGCCAGCGCCGCGTTGCCTAGGCCGCCGTAGCCGCCCTCGGCCGCGATGAAGCGCGTGCCCGGGACCGTCAGGTCCGCCAGCACCCGGCCCTTGGCGTCCTGGACGACCGTGCCGGCGGGCACCTCCAGCACCAGGTCCTTGCCGCGGGCACCGTTGCGGTTGTCGCCCGCTCCGTTGCCGCCGCGCTCGGCCTTGATGTGCGGGCGATAGTGGAAGTCCATCAGCGTGTGGACCTGGTTGGAAACCTCCAGGACGATGTCCCCGCCGTGTCCGCCGTTGCCGCCGTCCGGGCCGCCGAGGGGCTTGAATTTTTCGCGGTGAACGGACACGCAGCCGTGCCCGCCGTCGCCTGCCTGCAAGTGCAAAACGACGCGGTCAACAAATCGGGCCATGGTGCCTCACCTACAATTCCCCACGTTAAGAACAGATTTTCACTTAAACAGGGAGTCTACCAGCCCGGTGCCTAGGGCCCGGAATGCTCACCTGCTACACCGTAGACACCATCGCCGGTCCTCGTCTCCGGTTGGTCAGCCTGCTGCCGACGGCGACGCCGGCGGCGCCACTCCTTGACGGCCACGATGATTAAGACGATCGCGATGATGGCCAGAGCGGCGAGCATCCACCAGCTAAACGACGGCTTCCACGAATAGTCCCCGTCGGATCCGAGATCCACGCGCTCGGCCTCGACCAGCAGGCGGTCCGAGTTAATCCCGTACGGGGTGCAGGTCACCAGCGTGAGCTTGTCTTTGCCCTCCTCGTAGGTCACCGCCTGCCAGTAGTCCGGCTTGACCACCTTGCGGCCGGTGACCCGGTAGTGCAGCTTCTCCCCCATCACTTCCACGGTGGCAATCTCGCCGTCCTTGAGCGTGGGCAGTCGGTCGAACATGGAGGCGTCAACCATGCCGGTGTGGGCGGTGATGACCGCGTTGGTGCCGGCCCCGCCCACGGGCAGGTCGCTGCCGAACATGTGGCCCGCACCCTCGTAAAGCACGTCCGGCTGGGTGCCGTGGTAGACCGGCAGATCCACGTCGATGGCCGCGATAGTGATGCGCCCCATCATGCCGTTGGTCTCCGGGGCATTCAGCGTCGACAGGTACTCCTGCCAACCGGGGGATTCGTCCCCCGGCGGCAGCGCGTGGTGGCCCTGCCGCGCCAGCCGGGCGTTGTAGTCACGCGCTTCCGCCAGGTACTGCTGCGACTTGTTCGGCGGATCGATCTTTTCCACTGCGCCGCTGTAGTCCTGAGCCTGCTTCTGGATCCGGTAGTCGTTATAAAGGGTCGCTACCACCGGATAGGACAAGATGAGGATACCAACGAGGATCCAGGCCAGGGAGCGCCAACGGCGGACGCGGCTAGGCCGGCCGGCGCGGCCGCCGTAACCACTGCGACCACAACGGCCGTGCCGCGCGGACCGGTCCGGGCTTGCCGCGGTGGCGCCGGCACCCGTGTCAGGATTCGTTAGGTCCGCGATGTCTCCTCCACTCCTCGGTTAGCATCAACCTCAATATCGTCATCTTCCCGGTTGCGCAGATAGCGAATCAAACCGGTTGCCAAGATAAGCAAGCCCAGCAGAAGGAACAAGACCAAGGTCTGACGACCTGTCTCGGGAAGGAGCCACGCCACGGACTCCTTCAAGCGCAGCGCTCCGTAAGAGTCAGAATCCGACACCTGAGAATTACCCGCCTTCGCGGTGACCAGTACCGTGCCGTCAGGGTCCTTCGGGTAAGAATAGTTCTCATCCCGCGGGCTATCAATGACTACATCAAAGGCGCAGGTCGTTTCTTCCTCAGCCTGAAGTACGCCAACCTCACACAATGCGGGCGGGACAGTGCCGTCCTCATCGAGGGTGAACTGCGTCCCATCGTCAGCCCTCACGGTCTTACCTGCCAAACCAGGCTCCTTGATTCTGAACGAATCCAGCGGCAAAACACCTGTGTTAGCAATGTCGTAATTAAAGCGCATTACATCTGCTTCATGCGGCAAGAGCGCCAGATCAGCCACCGCGCCCGTCACCGTGCTGAGTGGAGTTCCATCGATACGCTTAGTCACCTCCACGCCTGGGACATCATTAATACCGGTCAGGCTCCACGGCTGACCCGCGGTGCGTAAGTCACTAGCCTGGGCAACCGGCAAAATATCGAACTCCCACTCCCGGACATAGCTCATTCCTTGCCCGTCAGGGAGTTCGTTATCAGTGCTGACGGTGACCGCGTTGGCAATCCGATCTCCCGTGTCCCCGAGGCGAATAACCGAGTTCACGCCATCCACTCCGTTGTCAGTCTCCGAAACTGCGCAGGTGCGGTCGACTTCCAGCCCCTGGATCGTGTACGACTCTCCTGCCCGCAGACTGAACTCTTGGGAATTACAGGTATCTCGGAAACTAAACACTGCATCCTCTCCGGCCGCGCCGTTAGCCTCCTTCGTAAACTCGACATCGACGCGGGCGCGCGGGTGCATTGCTTCACCAGCCACCGTCATGACAGCTTCGCCGCTGGCCGATCTGGCATCTTCGGCCACCGGGAACTCATACGCATAGTTCTTCATCTCCGCAGTGACCTCATCAGGGGACAAACCGCTGAGCCTGCTGGAGGGGTTACTCTCATCGGCGCGCGCACCGATCCAACGGCCAAACTGCATGAACGGAGTGCGCTGCCCCTGCGTGACCTCCAGCTCAGGTCGCGCCTGCAAGGCTGCCGAATTGGCAGCACTAATCTCACACGTGCTACCCGCCGGCAGATCGATGCGTTTGCGCCCTGAGTTCGGGACCGCGCTTGCCGAAACCGAGTCCACCGCGTTCGTTTCCTGCGTACTGAAATCTACTATCCGGGTAGTTTGCGCCGGATCATCACAGGTTAGCTGGTAAGTATATCCTTTATCCCCCAGCCCCTCGAGGTAGCCCGTGTGAATGGCCACGACGTCTACCGGAACCATACGCCGCTCGTATTTATTCACGAAGGAGAACTCAACCGGGTTATCGGCGTTGCCTTCAACACGCTGTTGGACGACCTCGGGCTCCGCGGTGTGCTCGAGCCCCGCCGGAGTGCCCTCAACGCGTGCCTCGCGGAAGGTACACCACGCACCCGCCGGCACGTTCGTCACTTCCGACTCATAGGTGCGGGTGTACGTGCCGTCGCCGTTGTCCTGGCTGTCGGAGAAGTCGGCCAGCGAAAGCGTGTCCTTCAGGCGATCATCACCCTGCCCAATGCTGGAGTAGGCGTATCCCACACCCTTGCACTGGTACTGGAAGTCAAAAGTAGGCTGGTTCTGCTCCAACAGGTCGAAGCCTGCCTTCGTTGCCGTAATTTTCTTGGTCATCTTAAGCGGCGAATCAACGAAGCCATAATAGTTGGTCAGGTTGATGATGGTTCCCGGCGTCTGACCAGAATTATCCACCACGTCGAAGTATTGCGAGGTAGTCTCGCCGTCCTCCAAATCGGTATCCGTGAAGGTGCTGCCGTCGTTGCGATCCACCAACCAATCCACCTTGTGGGGCTGCAGATGGGTCTCCAACGGCGCGTCGGTCTCATCGGTTCCGGTCAAATACAGCTTCCCGAACCGGTCGCCGGTGATCTGGCAGTCCGCCCCCACTGGCACGCCGCGGAACGTCGTCGTTCCTGGGCCTTGGATCTCCGAGACAAACGTGTCCAGCAATTCGCCGTCCGCGTCATCATCCGTTTCCGGATCACGGCATTCCATGACGAATTCGTGAGTATAGAAAGCATCTCGGCCACCTGCCGCGCCGATGATATCGAAAGGAGCGTTGGCGATCTTGTTCAACTGGACGTCTGCTACCCGACGGGTATAGGTATTGGTGAATTCGACAGGTGTCCTCTCCTCGTTCACCGTGAAAGCGACAGCCCGTTCTTTCGTGATTCCACCAGCAGATGCTTCTTGGTCCACGTCGATGCCTTCGGCTGTCGTTGTCTCCCCCTCCGTCGCCGTACATTTCGACCCGAGGGGAACCCCACCAAAGACCCACGGCTCACCTACGGAACTTACCTTGCCTGAGAAGGTCTGCCCCGCCGTACCAGTCGGCAAGGTACACAGAACCTGCACGTCGAATTGACGGTTGCGCTTGACGTCCTTGCGTGCCTCCGAGATGAGGTGCGCGGTGGCAGGGTCAAAGGCCACTGTCTTGGTAACGGTCATCTCCGTATTCACAAAACTGTAGCCATGTTCGACGGTCACCACGGAGTTAGCCCCCACTGTGAAAGAGGAGTCATCGATCTGGGCTCCGTCGTCGAACGAATCCACCGTTTCTAGCCCGGTGTCAGGATCAATAGACTGCACTCGGCTGTCACGATCGATCCTATAGTCTTCAGAATCCTGATTCTGCCGGGTCAAGCCGTCTCGGCTGGTCTCTCGCAGCACGCATGTACTTCCCTCAGGTACCGACGACGCTGGGATTATGTGAGTAGGGCTCTCCTCGCTGAGCGTGAACCGAGATTCCTCAGCGGATAGCGGCAACTCCAGGCCATCATTTGTGCACTGAAGCTCATAATCAACCGGTTGAGAAAGCTCCGCGATCCCTACCGTGTTCTGCGACACGGTAACGCCCTCTCCGGCAGCGTCGAAGGTGTTAGTAACTTCAATGTCCTCTTGATCTGCATCGATGTCGTGGGAGATGGTGGCAGCATCCGTGCTCCACAAAACTCCCGAGGCGGACAACTCAGGCTGGCGCTCGCCAAAGGTACAGGTGTTCCCAAAGGGCACACCGAGGTAACCGTCCTGATCATTGACTAAGGAATCCAAGGTATCATCGCCGGTGCTGGCCTTAAGCAGGGAGGATTGCCCTGCTCCTAGGTTTGCGGAGCCAGTGAGCTGCACGTCACGAATAGTGCCATCCGGCATCTCCACTGAGCGCGAACCGCACTTAAAAGCCAGCTCATAGGTATCCGGTAGCCCAGAGCGAATTCCGTTGTCCTCCACCAGCTTCGTGAGGTTTACCTGCCCCAATTTGTTAACGTAATGGTTCACCACAACCACACGGTTTTGCCGATCGTCGTTCGACGAGGAGACTGTCAGCACCGGTGTTGTTTTAGCGGCTTCGTTAGATAACTCGGTCACTTCGTCGTTGGCATCTCCAGACCGAACCACGGTCTTATCCAGGTCGACTTTAGCGTCGCTTGGGGTATTTTCCTCCCAGACTCGACACTCAGAGCCTACTCGCACGCCAGAAATCTTGGCAGTTTCTTGATCACTAGTGCGGATGTCCAACGAGCCCGTGTTGGTCGCGGTCGGATCATCGCGCCACGTGCACCGGTATTCCACCGGGAAGCTCTCGTTGGTTACCAAACCGGCTGCTGGTCCCGTGACCTGCTTAATAACGGCGACATCGCGGGTCTGGAAGGAATACCGGGCTTCGATCTGCGCAGTAGCCGTCGTCGGTGTTTCTCCGTCAGAATAATCCGGCAGCTTAATCGGATAGCTTCCGTCGCCACGGGCTTCGACCTCGGTGCCATCCACGTCAACCGTGCGCCCGTCGAAATTGATTTGTTTGCTTTCTTCAGAGCTCAGTCCGCTCAAGGGAGTCAGCAAGCACTCGCGCCCGACAGGCACCCCTGCGAACGTGGCGCTTCCATCGAGTCCGTCTCCGGTTCCGGTGGCAGGAAGGTCAACGATTTGTGAATACGGCGTGCCCTCGCAACGTAGCTGGAACCGGTAGTTACGGTTTCCTCCAAATAAATCCACGGGCTCGCCCGCTATGTGTTTATTGATTTTCAGCGTTCCCTCGCGGTACCTGAAATTGTTGGTGGCAGTCACAGAATTACCGCCTGCCCCCAACGTCACGACTGTTTCTGGCAGAGCGCCACCAGTGGATTTGCCATTGTTCCATGACAAGGTGAGTTCCGTGCCAGGAGCAGTTGGACTAGTACCGTCGGGGAATTCTTCCTTTACTGTGCAGGTAGCTCCCTGTGGCAGTCCTTCCACGGTGTAGGACTGGCCGTTCGCAACAGTGTTCTTTCCAGCTAACTGGACACTCGGGTATGCGTCAGCGTAGCCAGCCGGTGCGGTGCACTTGTAGGACAAGGTAAAACGCGCGTTCAACTGCTCGGAGAACTCCGCTGCGTTGCCCTCCATTTTCTTGCCGATGGTCAGCGGAGTCGTTGCGAAGCGCGGTTGCCAGTCCACTGCACAGCTGACTGGTTCGGAGTACGGGTTATCCATCAGCAGCTCGCTGTATCCGCCCGCCGAGTTATTATTCAAAGTAAAGCCGCTGGGCACCTTGCCCTCGACAATGGTGAACCGATTGCTAGCAGTCTGACACGTCCACGTTGGTGTGTAGCGAGCTAGCGCACGTTGGGCGGCCGCGCCGCTGGCGGTCGATTTAAAGACCATCTGGTCAGCTGCCCGGGAACCATTGCGATCCGTTGGTTGGGGATCAGCCGGGGCCATATTCCGGATAACCTGCGTGCGCACACCAGCGCCCTGCCACGGTACTGTAGTGTCTTTCCCGTTGTAACGGGTGGCCATCGAAAAGTCGAATTTCGTAGACTCACCGGTGATCTGTTTTTCATCGGTGGTGTTAGAGGAGACACCACCCCCCATCTGTGCAAAGCTCAGGGCAAGGGCAAAGCCTTGGTAGCGGCGCTCAGAAAAAGTAGAGATCTCCAGCGTTCCTGGGCTGTCGCTACCTGCCAGATAGCCTCCGCCACGGCCAGGCACCGCGGTGCCTCCATTTTCAATGCAAGCAAAATCTTTTACTTTCCGGTCGCCTTGCGACCAGTAGTATTCCCTGGCTCCCGGCCCGAAAATGTTATTCGGCTCCGTGTTCTTAGTACAGGCTGGGATGAATTTAAGCCCATCTGACGAGGAGTTACTCGGCGTAAGACGCGTGTAGGGTTCCACGGTTTTACCCATTAGGGGCGCATCCACCCACAGGGACTCACCGTAAATCTGGGGTGTTGTCGCCTCACCCTCCGTATACACAATACGATAATTAGGAACAACCGCACCTGTAGCTTTGTCTCGCACTGTAATGTCGGTGAGACGGTACTTAAACTGGTTTCTTGGCGCACCGCCGCCCATTGTGTGCCGCAAAATTGGTTTGGTCGAATCATTCGCATAAGGAGTGAAGGCATAGTTGCCGAAGACGCTCTCGGCTAGCCCGTCGCGGAAAATGGCAGCCTGCCCTTCACTCCCGTTGACGAGGGACGCATTAAACGTCAACGTGTAGCGGCCGAGGTCGCGGGTAAAAGCCTTTGGAGTGCGGGTGAGATTTTCAAAACCCTGCAGATCAATCCAGCACAGTTGTCCCGCGTAGGGTTTAGCCGCAGCTAAGCCCGGCTGCCTCAGGCCGCACTGACCAAATTGGGTGCCATCTGTTGTCCAGTTTCGGTCCGTTTGTGCTTGGGCAGAAGGTACCGTCTGTTCTTCCCATGGCGTTCCAGGAACGGCCATGAGCGCTGCTAAGACCACGACAGACATGATTGCCGCGGAAATACGTTGCAAGTAACTAGGCGATTTTTTCATTATTGCTCACTACTGTTGCTACTAGATTGGAGAAAATCTTTCCGAGAATCCTCATCTGCTCTCCGGCGACGCAGGAAAATTATCCCGGCTAAGATAAGGCACAACCCAGCTAGAACTAGCCCAAGGATGCTAGCACCGGTCGAGGCTAAGATATCGCGGGGCGTGCTCCTCTGTTCACCAGGTTCCGCGCCATCCACGTTGTTGTCGGCTTGGTCACGATCGCTCTGGCTCGATTCCTCACCTGGCTTTTCCCTGCGGTGGACGTGGTGTTGAAGTCGTCCTCCTCACGCGGTGGCACCGGCTCAGTAGTGGATGCGGAATCAATGACTACTGTCACCAATGGAGACAGGACGCGATCATGTGCAGTCATTCCATCGAACGCCACCGCCGCGCGGTTCAGGACTCGTGCACCGTCGTCAAGATCGGAGCGCAAGATGCCGTGGAGCTGCACTTCCATACGCGTCTCGGGGTGCCCTGCACGTGCCTGCGCTACCGTGTGTAAACCAACGTCGGTGAGTTCAAAGCTTAAGACCCGCCCGGAGCTGGATTCCACGTAGTGCCTTCCGGGCTCTAGTCTCATCGTCTTACCCAACGAACGGACAGTGACTGTGTCAACCTCACCCGAAGCGAAAGCGTCGTCCAGCTGGTCAGAGAACTCATAGCGGTACAGCTTTCCGTGAGCGTCCACGTCCGGTACGTTCGATTCCACTCGGTATGACACTCTCTGACCGGGACGGGCAGCCGCCACCTGAGATTCCTTATTAACAAAGAGGGGTTGGGTCTTGCCGCGGACCAGCTTCCGTTCATCGGACCTGACAAGGACTAGCGCTGGGCTCGTGGTAGAAGGCCGGTCTTCCCCAACAAAAGACGGTAGTTCAACCAGTTGATAGACACCCGGTTGGATGCCCGAGAATACGGCGAGGCCATCGTTACCAGTCGTCGCTGTGTAGACAGCACCGCGCGACGTACCGGGCGCTTCAGTCAACAACTGAGGATTGCTTCGCGCCAAGGTACTCAACTCGTCATCATCGTTTGCGGCGATATCAGGCAGCCTTGTCAATTGAAAGGTTGCCCCAGGAACGGGAGGTTCCCCCTCCTTGCCCACCCCATCAGTCTTGGCCACTACCAGGCTCGGGAGCTCCTGTGCCCGCACTTCAGTCTGTATCCCTACGAGACCGAACACCGCACACAGAAACACCAACAGAACATAACCAGGGAGGGCCATATGCCCTCGCACCGATGCAAACGACATCCCTACTCCTAGCTATTGTCTGTTTTTATTGTCTTACTGTCCGCCGAAGCGTCAACGCCCTCGGCGGCGTGGCGCTTGCGACGTTGTGAACGAATCCACCACAACAAATAAAGAAGCACGAACAACCCGATGATGACTGCCGCAATCATCCACGGCTGCCAAGGGCTATGGTATTCCTGCTCGATGTTGCCGGGCAGTTCGGTGCGTTCTCCATGGACGAGGAGGCGGTGCGAGTTGATCCCGTAGGGAGTACAGGTCACCAGGGTCAAAAGGTCCTTGTCGACGACTGGCCGGATAGTTTCGATGTCTTCCGGTAGGACGGTCTCAATTGAGGTCACCTTGTACGCCAACTTCTCCCCCATCACCTCCACGGTGAAGACTTCGCCTTCGCGAATGTGGGTGAGGTTGTCGAACATGGTCAGCGTCGCCAAGCCAGTGTGCCCTGTCAGCACCGAGTGCGTACCGGCGCCACCGACGGGTAGCGCCGTGCCGTACAGGTGCCCGACGCCATGGGATAGGACGCTCGAGTCGGTGCCGTGGTAGACGGGCAAATCGATCCCGACCGACGGCGCCCGCAGGCGCGCCATGTTGTCGAAGGCGTCGAGGTGCCCAAGGTACTCGCGGTACTCCTCCGAGTTTTTGTCCGGCCCCGTAGTCCACGGGTCCGGGGCTCCGAACTCCGGCAGCCGGGAGTTATAGTCCCGAGCCGCAGCCAGCGCGGCATCCCGCTCAGCAGGGTCGAGCTGCGCCACGTTGCGCGAATATTCTTCCGCAATCCGGTTTTGCTCGACGTTTTTGTAGTGCGTCAGCACGACCGGAGTGAGAAAGATGAGGGCGGCGATTACGAGGTAGACGACGGAGCGGTAGCGTTTCCACCACCCACGACGGAGCGCCCGCGTGACCATCACAGGCTGCGCGCGGTCATCGCCTGCTTGCATTTCGACTCCTCACATTCGCGAACGCACCCTTGGCAGATAAGCCTTCTCCTGTCGGATTGATCCCTTCGTCTTATGCCGTTGCGCGGGAATCCTTGTAGCTGGTGTACAGGCCACGGGCCAAGAAGGCCACGCCAACCAGGAAGGCGATCAGGATGCCCCAGGCACCGGTAGCCGGCAGCTGGCCGATGATGGAATCACGCTGGTTCTCCACGGAGACGGACAGCGCGCGGTTATCGATGTCCACGTTGACCGGCTGCGGCTGCGGGTTACGGACGAAGCCCTCTGGGGCCTTGGTCTCCAGCACGCAGTAGGTGTTGCTCACAGTGCCGGTCGCACCGGTGGAGGTGGACTGCAGCGGGATCGCGTAGCCGTTCGCCGTTGCGTCAGAGGCGTCATCGGCCCCACCGCCGGCGGTAGTCAGCTCAGTAACGGTATTACCACCGGTTTGCTCGGAAGAAACCTCGACGGCGTCACCGAGCAGCTGGTAGCTTCCGTCATCCTGCGCAGAGCACTGGTAGAGCTCGAAGGTTGCGCCGTTCAGCGAACCTTCCGAAGCCGGCGAGGTCTTCGTAATGGTCAGGTCGCCGAAGACGGTGTTGGTCGGGGTATCACCGTCGTCGGTGGTACTGTCCTGGCCGTTCGGAAGCTCCACGGTCGCGGAGTTGTTGATGACCCCGCCTTCTGGAATGGACTTAACAACCGCTGGGAAGTTGACGCTGACCTGCAAATCCGATTTGGACTGGCGGGCCTCCTGCAGCTTTGCGCGGCCCTCGGGGGTGAAGTTGACGCGGACTTCCTGTCCGTTCACCGAGATTTCGTAGTCGGTGCCGCCGGCCAGATCGACATCGCCGTTGTTACTGACTGTCACGTCGCCGACCGCCGGGGCGTCCAGGTTCTCAACCAGGTTATCCACGATGTTGAAGCGGTTTAGATTCCCTGCCGGAACCGGAGCGTTGATGGTGTATTCCAGGGCCTTGCCGATGGTGACGCCGTCATCCTTGACCTGCTTGTTTGGGGTCACGTCCTGGTTCTTCGGCTGAACGGTGCGGGTGTATTCCCATTCGCCGTTGTTGTCATACGGAAGGGTGACGAAGAACGGGGCCGCCACGGTGTAGTTCTGGAACTGGACCTCGGTGACGCGGTAAACGCCCACGGACAGGCCGTTGGCGGCCGTGGTCAGGTTAATAACACCCTGAGCGTTGGTGGTGAAGACGCCGTCTTCACCACCGTTAACCGCGGTCACGTCCAGGTTCTCATCTTCAGGGTTGAGGTCGCCAACCTCTGCCCAGCCGGCCGGGTCCGTCAGATCGATGCCGTTAACGCGCTCGACGCGGAACTTTGCCCCCGGGAGCGGGGTGGAGGTGTCGCCCGGATCGCCTAGGAACTTCTCAATGTTCAGCGCCACGTCCTGGCTAGCGTCAATGACGCTGGCGGCGGCGTTTGCATCGGCGTTCGGGGCCAGAGTGGCTTCAGCGCCAGTCTCCTGGTCAGTCTCCTGGGCCAGGGCGAAGTTCGCGCCTGCACCGATAAAACCAGTGGTCAGGGTCAGGGTAGTCGCAGCCACTGCGGCGGCAATCTTCTTGGAAGCGGTCATGTTTTACAGGCCTCTCAGCTTAAGAAATATGTCCCCTTAGACCCTTCACCACGAGTGGTGATCGGCAGGCCTCGGGAGTATGCACAACACAGGAGATCTTAAGCCACCCACTAATTAAACACAAGTCCTACAGCCCCCAGAAGTCCCCCTCACCTTACTTAGGCTTTTAAGTAATCTTGATTGCGCACATTTCCATATGCTGCACAGATAGAACTATCAGTCAAAGTAGTCCATCGCAGCTCAAATATACACAATAGCGGTTGCGGAGCCACTCCGCTCATGCTACAGAGTGACATAAATGTCGCAATCCTCACGCTACGCTATAGAAACTCCGAGCGTTCCTTCAGCTTTTCGATACAGCCGGCCCCACACAGCACGTTTTATATTCATACTCTCCTTGCCCCAGCACAGCCCCTTCGCCCGACTGAAGCTGGTAGACACTCTGGGTATAGAAAAACCCGCCACCCACGCTAGCCGCGTGGAATGACGGGTGTGAAACCTAGTAGGTACTAGGCGGAAGCTTCCGCAGCCGAGGCAGCTACCTCGGCCGGGGCAATGTTGACGATGCGACGCCCGCGCTTGACACCGAACTCGACGGAGCCGGCCTCGAGCGCGAACAGGGTGTCGTCGCCGCCACGGCCCACGTTCTCACCCGGGTGGAACTTGGTGCCGCGTTGGCGAACGATGATCTCGCCGGCCTTGACCTGCTGACCGCCGAAGCGCTTAACGCCGAGGTACTTCGGGTTGGAGTCACGACCGTTAGAAGTGCTGGATGCACCCTTCTTGTGTGCCATTGTGGTTTCCCTCCTTCAAGGGGTGTCTAGTGCAAGCCTCGCAGCTTACTTGATACCGGTAATCTTCAGAACAGTAAGCGGCTGGCGGTGGCCCATGCGCTTCTTGTAACCAGTCTTGTTCTTGTACTTCATGATGTTGATCTTCGGGCCCTTGGCCTGATCAACGATCTCAGCGTCGACCTTGACCTTAGCCAGGTCATCGGCCTTCGACTTGACGTTTGCGCCATCGACGAGCAGAACCGGGGTGAGAGCCACGGCAGAGCCTGGCTCACCCTCGATCTTCTCGACCTTGACGAGGTCACCTTCGGCAACCTTGTACTGCTTTCCGCCGGTCTTGACGATCGCGTACATAGAGGGTTACCCCTTATCTAAACTCGGCTCAGGGGCAGGCGAGGCCCAGCCCCTGAATGGACAATTACTTTTGCGCTTGAGTCCAGTGCCGGCGCGACACGTAAGTCATGAGACTTCTGGCGCGGCTCAACTGGACTTAAACGGCGACTTGGAAATCCTACCCCGACGGGACTGGAAAAGACAAACCGCGTCTTTCCTGCACCCGCCGGTCACACCAATTTCTGCCTATTTCCTGCTTCGGCGCGTCGCCCGGCGGCGGCCCCGGGTGGACTGCTTCCGGGTTTCTGCACCACCGCCGGCTTTGTGTCCATCGGTGTCACGCCGCGGCTGGTTTGCACGGGCAAGACCGGACTCCGCCTGCTCCGGCTGGGCGGCCTTCGTCGAGCGTCGCACTGCCCGCCGGCGGCGCCCGCGGACCACGGTTTTGGTGTTGTCCTCGGCCTGCACCGCAGAACCAGCCCGCGAGACCTGGGCCGGGGCCTGCTCCTGTGCCGGAGCGGACTGCCCGCCGCGAGGGTTGCCGCGCCCACCGCGCTGTCCGCCGCTGCGGCGAGTAGCCCGGCGACGGCCACGCTTGCCGCGCGCCGGCTGGTCCGGGGAAGAATCGCCGGCATCGTCAGCAGCGTCCTCCGCCTGGGCCTGCACGCTGGCCGCAGGCTGCGCGGAACCACTGCCCTGGCGCGGGAAATCCTCCCGGCGCGGACGGTGATCGGAACGCGAGTTCCCGCGGGTCTTGCGCTTGCGACGCGGCGAGGACTCGAATTCCTCGACCGCCTCGTCGTAGGAGGTGGCGCCACCAGCTTGTTCCGGCTGGGCGTCCTCGTCCGGCACGTAGTCCTTGAACTCGGCGACATCGTCTCTGTCGGCGGCGTTGTCGGCCGCGGCGAAAGCGATCTTCTCAATATCGCTGACCGAGTCCTGGGACTGATCATCGCGGGGCTGGTCGTCGCGGGAGCGGTTCGAGCGACCTCCCCGGCTGCCGCGGCGACGGCGGCGACGCGAGGAGCCCTTGCGGTCCTCGGAATCGCGGTCGCGGCGGTCGTTGCGCTCGTCGTGATCTTCGCCGTCGTGGGCGGCGCTGTCGTCCTTGACCACGCTGGCCACCAGCTGGTCGATCTCCTTGGTGCCGTCGCGGGACTCGGACTTGGAGCCCTGCTTTTCGTCGGAGCGCTGGTCGCGCCCCTGGCCCGAGTCCGCGTGGTTGTGGTTGCGGCGGTCGTGGTGCCCGTGGCTGGAGTGATCGTCGGTGTGCTCGACCGGGTCGTCGTGAGTGATGATGCCGCGGCCCTGGCAGTGCTCGCACTCGGTGGAGAAGGTCTCCAGCAGTCCTGCCCCCAGGCGCTTGCGGGTCATCTGCACCAGGCCCAGCGAGGTGACCTCGGAGACCTGGTGGCGGGTGCGGTCGCGGCCCAGGGCCTCCTTGAGGCGACGCAGGACCAACTCCTGGTTTTCGGGCAGCACCATGTCGATGAAGTCGACGACGATCATGCCGCCCAGATCGCGCAGGCGCATCTGCCGCACGATCTCTTCTGCGGCCTCAAGGTTGTTGCGGGTCACGGTCTCCTCAAGGTCACCGCCGGAGCCGGTGAACTTGCCGGTGTTGACGTCGATGACGGTCATGGCCTCCGTACGGTCGATGACCAGCGTGCCGCCCGAAGGCAGCCACACCTTGCGGGCCAGGGCCTTCTGCAGCTGCTCGTCGATCCGATAGACCTCGAAGGCGTCCTGGCCGCCGTGCTTTTTCCGATCGAAACGCTCCACCCGGTCTGCCAGGTCCGGGGCGACCGACTGGATATAGGCGTTGACCGTGTTGAAGGCTTTCTTGCCGTCCACGACCAGGTGCTTGAAGTCGCCGTTGAACAGGTCGCGGACGACCTTGACCAACATGTCCGGCTCCTCGTAGAGGGTCACCGGCTTCGCGCCCTTGGACCTCTTTTCCTTCTCCGCGCGCTCCTGGATGTCCTCCCAGACCCCGTGCAGGCGGCCAACGTCCGTGGCGATGGCCTCCTCGGAGACGTTCTCCGCGGCGGTGCGGATGATCGTGCCACCCTCGCCCGGCACGACGCGCTGCAGGATCTCCTTAAGGCGCTTGCGCTCCGGGGCGGGCAGCTTGCGGGAAATACCGGCGCTGCGGCCGTTCGGCACGTAGACCAGGAAGCGGCCAGCCAGGGAGATCTGCGTGGTCAGGCGCGCACCCTTGTGCCCGATCGGGTCCTTGGATACCTGGACCAGGATCTGGTCGCCGGACTTTAAGGCCTGCTCGATCTTGCGGGAGCGGCCTTTGAGCCCCATGGCGCGCCAGTTCAGCTCGCCGGCGTAGAGCACGCCGTTGCGGCTCTCGCCGAAGTCGACGAAGGCGGCTTCCATCGACGGCAGCACGTTCTGGACCCGACCCAGGTAGATATTGCCGATGAGCGAGGCCTGCGAGTCCGAGGTCACGAAGTGCTCGACTAGGAGATCGTCTTCCAGGACGCCTACTTGGGTGACGGAACCGGCGTGGTCGACGCGCTGGCGCTCGCGCACCACCATCGTGCGCTCAACGGATTCCCGGCGCGCCAGGAACTCCGCCTGGGAAACGATGTGCTTGCGCTCCCGGCCCTTCTCGCGCATCTCCGCCCGGCGGCGCTTCTGCGCCTCGATGCGGGTCGAGCCCTTGATGCCGCGCGGGGCCTCGATTCGCTCCGGCTCGTCGTCATCGCCGCCCGCATCATCCGGCTCGGCCTGTCGGGCCGGCTTGGCGGCATTCGCCTGTGGGGCGATGAAGACCGGCGCGTAATCCGCGGCATTATCCTTGGCCGCTGCCTGGTGCGGCGGCGTCAGGGCCGCGACCAGATCCTCCAGGTCCTCGTCGCGCTCGAGATCAGCGTGCTCGTCCTCGGCCTGTGCAGTGTCAGTCTGGTCAGCCTGGTCAGCCTGCGTGCTGCCGATGCCGTCCTGGTCACCGTGGCCGGCTGCTGCCTCGGCGTCGTCGGCGCCGTCGGACGCCTCGGTCGTGGCGAGGTTCTGCAGCTCGGACTCGACCTTGTCGGCGATCTGGTTGAACTCGTTTTCCACGTTCTTGCGCACGCGGTCGCGCAGTTTTTCCTCGGCGGCTGTAGCCACGGCATCGGCCGAGTCCTCATGCTTGGGCTCGTCGCCTGCCGGGACCTCGGCATCCGAGGCCTGCTCGCGCGGCTCCTCGTCCTGCTGCTGCGGCTTGGCCGGGGCGGCGGCGCGCACGGCCTGCTTCTTGGTGGACTTGCGGGTTGCGCGCTTGCGGGTCTTCTTGGGCTTGTCCGCGCTCTTGTCCGCGGCGTTATCCTCGGCCTGCTCCTCAGCCGGGGCGCCCTTTTCCGGCTTGGCCTCCTCGGACTTGCCCTCCTCGGCCTTAGCCTTCTCGGAGTTAGTGGCGGCCCGCTTGCCCTTGGTCGTGGCCTTCCGCTTGTTCTTAGTGGACTTGGTGGACTTGGTGGCCTTCTTCTTGGCCTGGGGCGCGTCCTGGGCCTCGGGCTCCGGGTCGGTTGTGGCCGCGGAGGGGGCATCGCCAGCCGGGGCCTGCGAGCCGGCGGCTTGGATGCGGTCGAGCATCTGCTCGGCCTCCGCCTTGCTCAGGCCGGACTGCGGGGCTTTCTTGATGCCCTGCTGGGCGAACTGTTCCACCAGGGCCTTGGAGGAAATCCCCAGCATCTTAGCGAGGGCGTAGAGCCGCGTCTTCTCCTTCAGCTGGCTCCTACCGATTCGCTCGGCCAACGCGGCGGCCGCCGATAAATCCGTATTCTGTTCGTTTTTAGTCTTTGCAGCCACGGGCTACTCCTGACGTCTAGTGGCGCGAGGGCAAGCTCGCCGCGGGGCCGCGCAAGTCATCCAAGCTGCAGGCAAGCACACCGCGGGGCTTTCTACCCTGAAAGCGCCGAAAGTTTAAGTGTTAAAGATTGAGTATTTAGTTATGCACAACTGCAAGCCCGGCACACAGGCTCTAGCTCCTATTGTGGCACACTTGGGCACCCGCTTCTTCCCACACCTGCCCGAGCGCGCGGAAATTCGCGCTATGTTAGCTTAAGACCATGTCCGACGGCGAACTCGTGCCCACCTCACCGGCAGCAGCAATCCGGCACTACCGGCGGCGCAACGAGTTCAACCCGCGCGAGCTGCTTGCCTTCACCACCACGGCGAGCTTCGGCGTGGGCTTTTTCTTCCTAGACCATACGGCCTTCTACGTCCTTGGCGCGCTGTGCCTGGTGGCGGCGGTGGCCAGCGGGGTCAAGATCGCCCGCCACTACCAGAAGGCCGTGGCCGTCTCGCAAACGGAATTCCGGGACGGCGACTACCCCGCCGCCGCCTACTTCGCCCCGCTCATTCCCATCGTCGCGCCCCTGCTGGCCCTGCCGGCACAGGCGCTCGGCTGGGATTTTTCGGTCCCGCCGGCGGTGGCCACGCTGTCCACGGCGGCGTTTTACAGCGTGGGACTGTTTCTTTCCGGCACCGTGCACTTCCGGCGCTCCTACAGCATTGGCCGCCGGCGCATCCAGCGGATGGACTTCGAGCTGACCGAGCTGACCGCCACCACGCAACGCCTGGCCGAGGAGAATACCGATATCCTCGCCGCGCTCATCGCCGTCGGCGCCGTCGACGGCAACGAGGTGAGCTTGAAGGGACTTCACAGGATTCTGGACCCCGCGCTGGCCGCGGACGAGGAAGCGCTGCGCGAGCGCCTGCAGGAGCTAGACAGCGCCAAGCTGGTTAAGCTCCGCGTGCCCATCTGGCAGGGAGAATCCGCCCGCTGGGATATGAGCATTACTCCCCTGGGCGTGCACGCGCTGAGCGAGTCGCAGCGGCGCTAAATCCAGCCCCCGCAGTGTGCCCGCGTAGTAATGCTTTGAATGTACGAAACCCCCGCGCGGTGGCCGGAATACCGAGGCACCGCTGGCGGGGGCAGTAAAGAGGTTGCGTCTTAGAGGTTCGGGAACCAGATGGAGATCTCGCGCTCAGCGGACTCCGGGGAATCGGAGCCGTGAACGACGTTCTCACCGACGGTCAGGGCGAAGTCACCGCGGATGGTGCCCGGGGTGGCCTTCTCGACCGGGTGGGTGCCGCCGGCCAGCTGACGCCAGGCAGCAATGGCGCTTTCGCCCTCGACGATGCCTGCGACCAGCGGAGCGGAGGTGATGAAGTCCACGAGCTCGCCGAAGAACGGCTTGTCCTTGTGCTCAGCGTAGTGCTTTTCTGCGGTTTCGCGGTCTGCGGTGCGCAGATCCATTTCCACCAGCTTGAGGCCCTTGCGCTCAATGCGGGAGATGATTTCGCCTACGTGGCCGTTCTTGACGCCGTCCGGCTTGATGAGAATAAGAGTACGTTCAGTCATACCGGCCATCGTACCGAATACCGAGCGATCCTTCGCACTGGAGCCGCCAAAAATCGGCCACGACCGCGGTACGCGGTCGCGCTAGCGGCCGGTGGTCAGCTGGCTGACCATGGCTTCGGCCTCGTCGTGGCCGACGTGGCGGTACCACAGCCGGACCTGCTTGACCGCGGTGCCGTACTTGCCGGCGGAGACGAGCTCGCGGATTTCTTCTTCGCGCTCCGGGGAGAAATCTGCCTGGCGCAGGGGGCGATCCTTGCCTGGGCGATCCTGGTCCCCGCGGAACAAGGCCAGCGCCAGGAAGGCGGCCGCCACGATAAGCCCCACCGCGATGACCGCGCCCGGCCAGTTGAAAGCGCGCGCGAGGATGACCACCACGCAGGCCAGCGCGGCCAGCAGCGAATACACGTAGCGCACGGCGGCCTCCCTAGCTCTTCTGATCCAGGTGTTGGGTGGTCAGCAGGCCGCGCTCCATGCGCGCGATGAGGTTGGAGCGCAGGTAAGCCGCCAGCAGCCAGACCAGCCCGAAGACCACCATGATGGCCACGATCGACCAGTGGATAAACAAGCCGGCAATAATGCCGAGCACCTGCACGGCCAGGATGACGTTCAGCGACCACCGGCGGCTGGCGAAGGCCAGCATGACCAGGTGGAAGACCATCAACGCCACGACGATGGCGATGTTGACCCCGGTCCACAGCTCACCGCTGTAGAGCATGCGCAGCATCGGCAGCGCCAGCACCAGGGTGAGCGCCTCCAGGGTCAGGGTGCTGGAGATGACCATCCCGTTAAAGCCCTTGATTGGGTCCTTGACGGGTTTGTGCCCCATGCCCAGAGGCCCGACGTCCTTGGGGGTATCCGTCATGCCGGCTCCTTTCCAAACATCGCGCGTGCCTCACCGGCGGTGACCACCGATCCGGTGATGACAATACCGGAACCGGACTGGATTTCCGCATCCTCGGCCAGCTCGACGGCCTGGGCGTATGCCGACTGCAGGTCGGGCTCGACATAGACGCGCTCCTCGCCGAATATGTCGCGGGCCAGCTCCGCCAGCTCGTAGGCGTCCAGCGCCCGCGGGGAGCTGTTCTGGCTGATGACAATCTCGGTCAGCACGTCCTCCAGCGCGGTAAGTATCCCGGTAGCGTCCTTGTCGCCTAGGATGGCGACCACGCCGACCAAGCGGGCGAAGTCGAAGTCCCGGCCCAGGGCCTGAGCCAGGGCGCGGGCGCCGTGCGGGTTGTGCGCGGCGTCGATGAACGTGGTCGGCGACTGCCGCATGCGCTCCAGGCGGCCCGGAGAAATGGTCTGGGCGAAGCCGTTGCGCACGCTCGCCGCGTCCAGCGGGTGCCCGGCCGAGGCCCCGAAGAAGGCCTCCACGGCGGCCAGGGCGACCGCGGCGTTGCGGGCCTGGTGCTCACCGGCCAGGGGCAAGAAGACGTCCTCGTACAGGCCGCCCAGGCCCTGGATGCGTAGCTGCTGGCCGCCCACGGCGATGGTGGATTCCAGCGCGGCGAACTCGCTGCCGGCGCGCGCCACGCCCGCGTCCACGGCCACGGCCTGCTGCAGCAGGACCTCCATGGCTTCCGGCTCCTGCTCCGCCAGGATGGCGATGTTCTCGGCCGGGGTGATGGGGTCGTCGGCGTCTGGGCGGGCCTTAATAATGCCGGCCTTCTCCCCCGCAATTTCGGCGAGGGTATCGCCCAAGTAATCGGTGTGGTCCATGCCCACCGGGCAGACGACCGCGACCTCGGAGTTGACCACGTTGGTCGCGTCCCAACGCCCGCCCATGCCGACCTCGATGACGGCGACGTCGACCGGGGCATCGGCAAAGGCGGCATAAGCGATGGCCACCAGGACCTCGAACTTGGACATGGCAGGGCCGCCGACCGCCAGCGACTCAGCGTCCACCATCTCCACGTAAGGCCGGATCTCGCGCCAGATGCGCACGTAGTCGCGCGGGTGGATGGGCTTGCCGTCGATGCCAATGCGTTCGGTCACCCGCTGCAGGTGCGGGCTGGTGAACAGGCCGACCCGGCGGTGGAAGGCCCGCAGCAGCGAGTCGATCATCCGCGACGTCGAGGACTTGCCGTTGGTGCCGGCCACGTGGATGGCCTGGAAGGCCCGCTCCGGGTGGCCGAGCAGGTCCATGAGCTTTTCGATGCGCTCCAGCGAGGGCTCGATCTTCGTCTCCGGCCACCGAGCGTTGAGTTCCTCTTCGACCTCGGCGAGCTCGCGCAGTTCCTCGGCGCTGACGGTCTCCGGCGCAGGTGCGGAATAGTCCTCCGCCCCGCCCAGGTTGAGCGTGAGCCCCGACTCGGTGATTTCGACCGGCGAGCCCTCGGTGCCCTCCTTGAGGGCGTCGACGATCTCGTATTCGGTCTCCTGCTCCTTCTCGCGGTCCTGCTCGCGGCCGTTGCCGCCGTTTCCGGTACGGTCAGTCACTACTTGAGCGCCTCCAAACGCGCGCTGATGCGGTCGACTTCCTCCTGCGCCACGGTCTGGCGGGTGCGGATCTTTTCCACGACCTCTTCCGGGGCCTTAGCTAGGAAGTTGTCGTTGCCGAGCTTCTTGGTGGTCTGTTCCAGTTCCTTGTTGGCCTTGGCCAGGTCCTTTTCCAGGCGCTTGCGCTCGGCCGCGACGTCGACGGCCCCGGAGGTGTCCAGGGTGACTTCGACTGTGGCCTGCGACAGGCGGACCTCGATGGAGGCGGACTCGGTAAAGTCCTCGCCCGGCTCGGTGGTCTTGGCCAGGTTGCGCACCAGTGCCTCCTGGTCGGACAGGTCCGCGGCGGCGAAGTCCAGCCGGCCCGGCACCTTCTGGGAGGGCTTAACCCCCTGGTCGGAGCGGAAGCGGCGCAGCTCGGTGATGAGCTTTTCAGCGTCCTGGATGCGGCGGGCGGCGACCTCGTCGGTCGCGGCGCCGCCGTTGGTGTCCTCCGCGGTCGGCCAGTCAGCCACAACCAGGGACTCGCCGCCGGTCAGGGCCTTCCAAAGGACCTCGGTGACGAATGGCATGGTCGGGTGCAGCAGGCGCAGCACGACGTCGAGGACGCGGCCGAGCAAGATCTGGGTAGTGCGGGCGCGCTGCTTTTCGGCCTCGTCGGCCGGCTCGCGCGCGATCTGGGTCTTGGCGATCTCGACGTACCAGTCGCACAGCTCGTCCCAGGCGAAGTGGTAGAGCAGCTCGTTGGCCTTGGCGAACTGGAAGTCGTCCAGGTAGGCGTCGACGCGGGCGCGGATCTGCTCGGCGCGGTCCAGGATCCAGCGATCAGCGTCGGTCAGCGCCTCGCGCTCCGGAAGCTCCGCCACGCCGGCGCCGTTGAGCAGGGCGAACTTGGTGGCGTTAAAGAGCTTGGTGGCGAAGTTACGCGCCGAGGCCGCCGCGTCCGGGCCCAGCGGCAGGTCGACGCCCGGGTTGGCGCCGCGGCCCAGGGCGAAGCGCAGCGCGTCCGCGCCGTAGTCGCGGACCCAGTCCATCGGGTCGATGCCGTTGCCCAGGGACTTGGACATCTTGCGGCCCTGCTCGTCGCGCACCAGGCCGTGCAGGTAGAGATCCGCAAACGGCACCTGCGGGCGCCCGTCGCTGCCCTGCCCCAGCAGTTCCGGGGTCTGGGTGGCGGCGAAGGTACCGAACATCATCATGCGGGCGACCCAGAAGAACAGGATGTCGTAGGCGGTGACCAGCACGTTGGTCGGGTAGAACTTCTCCAGGTCCGGGGTCTTTTCCGGCCAGCCCAGGGTGGAAAACGGCCACAGCGCGGAGCTGAACCAGGTATCCAGGACGTCTGGGTCCTGCTCGTAGCCGGCCGGGGCCTCCTCGTCCGGGCCCACGCAGACCACGTCGCGGTTGCCGTCGGTGTCCTCCGGCCCGTACCAGATCGGGATCCGGTGGCCCCACCACAGCTGGCGGGAGATGCACCAGTCGTGCATGTCGTCGACCCAGTCGAAGTAGCGCGGCTCAAGCGAGGCCGGGTGGATGGTGGTATCGCCTTGGCGGACCGCCTCGCTGGAGTACTTGGCCATCTCCTTGACATTGACGAACCACTGCTTGGACAAGCGCGGCTCGATGGCCTCGCCGGAGCGTTCCGAGTGGCCCACCGAGTGGACGTAGGGGCGGATTTCCTTGACGATTCGCCCCTGCTCGGCCAGCGCCTCGCGGATGGCGACGCGGGCGTCCTCGCGGGTCATGCCGTCGAACTGGGTGCCGGTATCCGCGATGTGGCCGGTCTTGTCCATGATGATGGGCATGTCCAGGCCGTGGCGCTGGCCCATGGCGTAGTCGTTCGGGTCGTGCGCCGGGGTGATCTTGACCGCGCCGGTACCGAATTCCATGTCGACGTAGTCGTCGGCGATGATCTTCAGGCTCAGGTCATCGCGGAACGGGTGCGGGAATTCCTTGCCCACCAGGTCGGCGTAGCGCTCGTCGTCCGGGTGGACGGCGATGGCGACGTCACCCAGCATGGTCTCCACACGAGTGGTGGCCACGACCAGGTGCGGCTCGTTGTCGTCCAGCGAGCCGTAGCGGATGGAGACCAGCTCGCCCTCGACGTCGTCGTAGACGACCTCCATGTCGGACACGGCGGTCTCCAGCACCGGCGACCAGTTGACCAGGCGGTAGTCCTGGTAGATCAGGCCGGCGTCGTAGAGCATCTTGAAGATGGTCTGCACGGCCTTGGACAGGCCGTCGTCCAGGGTGAAGCGTTCGCGGGACCAGTCCACGGAGTCGCCGATGGCGCGCATCTGGGACTGGATGGTGCCGCCGTATTTTTCCTTCCACTCCCAGACCTTGCCGATGAACTCGTCGCGATCATAGTCCCAGCGGGTCTTGCCCTCGGACTCCTTGAGAGCGGCCTCGACCTTGGTCTGCGTGGCGATGCCGGCGTGGTCCGCGCCCGGCAGCCACAGCGTCGCATAACCCTGCATGCGCTTGCGGCGGATGATGGAGTCAATGAGCGTGTGGTCCAGGGCGTGGCCCATGTGCAGCTGGCCAGTCACGTTCGGCGGCGGCAGCACGATGGAATAGGCGGGCTTGTCGGAGTGGGCGTCCGGGGTGAAATACCCCGCGTCGACCCAGCCCTCGTACAGGGCGGTCTCCAGTTCTTGCGGCTCCCAGGACTTGGGCAGCGCGTCCGCGCGGTTGGTACCTACTAGTTCCTCATTTTTACGCTCAGTCACGCCGACCAATTCTACCCTGTCGGTCAAACCCCTTTGGGCCCCACCCAGGCGAGACCCCGGGTTTTTCTGACGGGCCTAGCCCAGCAGGTGGGCGACGGCTTCCTTTTCCGCCCGCAGCTGCGCCACGGAGGCATCGATGCGGGCGCGCTGGACATCGTTTAGCTCCAGGCCCTGGACGATTTCCCAGCGGCCGTGCCGGCTGACCGTCGGGAAGCCCGCCACCAGGCCGGCGTCCACGCCGTAGGAGCCATCCGAGACAATCGCCGCGGTGCGCCAGTCGCCCTGCGGGGTGCCGAAAATCCAGTCGTGCATGTGGTCCACTGCCGCCGAGGCCGCCGAGGCCGCCGAGGAGGACCCACGCACCTCGATGATCTCGGAGCCGCGCCCGGCCACGGTCGGGATAAAAGTCTCCTCGTACCAGGACTGCTCGACCGCCGCGGCGAGCGGGCGGGAATCCGCCGTAGCGAAGGTGATGTCCGGGAACTGGGTATCCGAGTGGTTGCCCCAGACGGCCAGCTTCTCAATCGCGTCCGGTCGCACGCCCACCCGCTGGGCCAGCAGCCCGGCCGCGCGGTTGTGATCCAGGCGCATCAGGGCGCTGAACTGGGAATCATCCAGGTCGGGCGCGTGGTGGGCGGCGATGAGCGCGTTAGTGTTAGCGGGGTTGCCCACCACCAGCACGCGCACGTCGCGGGCGGCCACCCGGTTCAGGGACGCGCCCTGGCGGGCGAAAATCTCCGCGTTGGCCGAAATCAGGTCGGCGCGCTGCATACCCTTGGAGCGCGGCTGCGCGCCGACCAGGAAGGCGGCGTTCGCGTCGGCGAAGGCGGTGTCTTCGTCAGCGGTGATCTCCACGCCGGCCAGCAGCGGGAAGGCGGAGTCCTGCAGCTCCATAGCCACGCCTTCTGCGGCGCGCACCGCGGAGTCGAGCTCCAGCAGGCGCAGACGAACAGGCTGGTCCTTGCCAAAGACCTCGCCGGCCGCGATCCGCCACAGCAGCGAGTAGGCGATAGCCCCGGCGGCGCCGGTGACCGTGACATTGACGGGTTCTGAAACGTTGTGCTTCGGTGCAGCCTGTGCTGATTGCTTCGACATAGTGTGTGCCATCCTTCCCAGAAAACCACCTCGAGTTTTTGCTGAACTCCCTAGTCTAGACGCAGAAGCGATAACGCGATAGGTTCTGTTTCATTGCCCTCAAATTGAGGTAAAAGAAGTACACCTTTCGCTCGTCTGTGCTGGCGTTTTACCTCCCCCGGGGGCAATTCGCAGACGGGTTCGCGAATTTGCGGCACGATAGGGAATGAACCAATCCGTCTAAGCGATTCTTAAAAAGAGGGGCATGTTGCTATGGGTAACTCCGATTCTCCCACCGCCGTCACGGGAGCTGAGTCTGCCCAGCGCGCCGTCGATGTCGCGCTCGAGCAGTTTTCCCAGTTCGGTTTCACCGAAACCAAGATGGAGACCATCGCCAACCTCTCCGGCCTGTCCAAGCGCATGCTGCACTACCACTTCGGCGACAAGCGCGGGCTCTACCAGCGCGCCCTCGAGGCCGCGGTAGAACGGCTCAATCCCCCGATCGAGGATCTCGAGGTCGACTCCGCGGTCCCGGTCGAGGGCGTGCGCAAGCTTGTCGATGCCCTCTTCACCTGCCACATCGCCCACCCGGAGGCCGTGCGCATCCTGGCGATGGAGACCACCCAGCAGGTCTTCGGCGTGGTCGGCCGGCAGCCGGTCAACGACGTCAGCGGCGTGGCCCTGCACCTGGACAAGCTCCTGCTCCACGGGCAGGACTCCGGCGCCTTCCGGCCCGGCATTTCCGCGGACGATATCTTCACCCTGATCTCTTCGCTGACCATGTACCGGGTGACCAACCACAACATGATCGACAACTTATTGGGGATCGACATGCAGTCCGCGGCCAACACCGCCGGCCTACACCGCATGGTGGTCGACGCGGTACTCGCGTTTTTGACCGCCAACATCCCCGACAGCGGCGAGGCCTCCTACCTCACCGCCCGCGAGGCCGTCGATACCGCCGACAACAACAGCGACATCTACGGCTAACCTCCTCCCCCGCCTTACAAGCGCAAAGCCGGCCCGCGCTTCCTTTTTCGAAAACGCGGGCCGGCTAATTTTCTACCTCCAGCTATATAGACGTCTATACAGTCTTGGCGGGGTCAGGGCTTAGGCCGACTGCTCCTCGGCGTCGGCGTAGATGAACTCCGGGCCGTCCTCGCCGCGGACGACGTCTGCGGTAATGCGCACCCCGGTGATGTCCTCGCGGTCCGGGATGTCGTACATGATGGGCACCAGCAGCTCCTCCATGATGGCGCGCAGGCCGCGGGCGCCGGTCTTGCGCTCCAGCGCCAGGTTGGCGATCTCCTCGAGCGCGCCGGTATCAAACTCCAGCTCCGCGCCGTCCATCACGAACAGGGCCTGGTACTGCTTGACCAGGGAGTTGCGCGGCTCGGTGAGCACCCGGATGAGCGATTCCTGATCCAGGTTGTCCACCGTCGCCACGACGGGCAGGCGACCGATGAACTCCGGGATGAGGCCGAACTTGACTAGGTCCTCGGGGCGGACCTCCTCGAAGAGGTCGACGCGCTCCTGCTCCGACTGGGTCTCCAGCTTGGCACCGAAGCCCAGGCCCTTCTTGCCCACGCGCTCGGAGATAACCTTCTCCAGCCCGGCGAAGGCGCCGGCCACGATGAACAGGATATTGGAGGTGTCCAACTGGATGAATTCCTGGTTGGGGTGCTTGCGCCCGCCCTGCGGCGGGATGGCTGCGACGGTGCCCTCCAGGATTTTCAGCAGGGCCTGCTGCACGCCCTCGCCCGAGACGTCCCGGGTGATAGACGGGTTGTCCGACTTGCGGGAGATCTTGTCGATCTCGTCGACGTAGATGATGCCGCGCTGGGCCTTTTCCACGTCGAAATCCGCCGCCTGGAGCAGCTTCAGCAGGATGTTTTCCACGTCCTCGCCCACGTAGCCGGCCTCCGTCAGGGAGGTCGCGTCCGCGATGGCAAACGGCACGTCCAGCATGCGCGCCAGGGTCTGGGCCAGGTAGGTCTTACCGGAGCCGGTCGGGCCCAGCATCAGGATGTTGGACTTGGCGATTTCGACCGCGTCTTCCGGTTCCTTCTTGGCCCGCTTCCCGCCGCGCGCGGCGGCAGCTTCCTCTGCCTTGATGCGCTTGTAGTGGTTGTAGACCGCCACGGACAGCACCCGCTTAGCCTGGTCCTGGCCGATGACGTAGTTATCCAAGAAGGCCGAAATTTCCGAGGGCCGGGGCAGCCGAACTTCTTCCTTTTCGGCCTGCTCGGCCTGGGCCGCCCCCAGCTCTTCCTCAATAATTTCGTTGCACAGCTCAATGCACTCATCGCAGATGTACACACCGCCGCCGGCGATGAGTTTTTTAACCTGCTTCTGGCTCTTGCCGCAGAAGGAACACTTGAGCAGATCCGCGCTTTCTTGCATACGTGCCATTAAACCCTCTCAACACATAGGGCACAATTTCCTTTATCCCAGCAACCGTACCACGCCCACCCGACGCAACCGGCACGCCTTAGCGGAAGGTAGCGAACTTGCTTACGACCCACTTGGCGAGCGCCAACAAGACCACGCCCAAAGCAATGGAAACGATGCCCAGAGTGATGAAGAAGGTGTTTTCCGCGCCAGCGTCGTCCGGGTTGTAGAAACCGGCCAGCGTGCCCGCCAGGGAGGTGCCCATGGCCACGGCCATCATCCACACCGCCATCATGCGCGAGGGGAAGGCTTGCGGGGCGACCTTGGTCGCCAGCGAGTTGCCCACCGGCGACAGCAGCAGCTCGCCCATGGTGAATAGGAAGAGGATCCAGATGATGGCAAACATCGGGGTGGAGTTCGGGCCGCCGCCGCTAAACGGCAGGAAGAAAAACAGCGAGACGCCGATGATCACGTTGGCGATACCGAACTTGGTCGGCGTCGACCACTGGCGGTCGCCCAGCTTAGTCCAGATGAAGGCGAAGACGCTGGAGAAGATGACAATGAAGATCGGATTGATGAGCTGGACCATCGACGGCGGGATCTCGATGCCGAAGATGTGGCGGTCCAGGCGCATATCGGAGTAAATGGTCAGCACGGTGAACTGCTGCTGGAAGATGCCGAAGAAGAGCACGCCGGAGACGAACATCGGGATGAAGCCGAGCAGGCGGCCGCGTTCCTGCGGGGTGGTCAGGCGGGAGCGGTACATCTGCAGCCACAGCGTGACCGCGGCGAGGAAGGCCACGACCGTGACGATGTTGGACAGCCACTCCAGCTTGACCACGCCGGAGGCGATAAGCCACACGCACACGACAACGATGACGGTGAGGACGCCCAGGGCCGCCAGCAGCTGCTGGCGCGAGACCGGGTTCGGGACCTCGTGGCCGGCTTCCTTGATGGTGCTGCCGCGCATGAGGGTGTACTGGACCAGGCCGAAGAACATGCCCACGGCGGCGATGCCGAAGCCCCAGTGGAAGCCCTGCCAGCCCCACAGCAGCGTGGTAATCAGCGGCCCGAAGAGCGCGCCGATATTAACGCCCATATAGAAGATGGAGAACCCGCCGTCGCGGCGGGGATCATCGCGCGAATAGAGCGCGCCCAGCACGACCTGGGCCGTGGTCTTCACGCCGCCGGAGCCCACGGCGATAAGCACCAGGCCGATGGCCAGGCCCGTCACCGCGGGGATGAAGGCCAAGGCCAGGTGGCCCAGCATGACCATGATGGCCGAGTAGTACAGGGTGCGCTCCGCGCCGAGGACGCGGTCGGCTACCAGGGAGGCGAGCAAGCAGGCCATGTAGACCAAGCCGCCGTAGGCGCCGACGATGGAGGTCGCCGCCGCCTTGGGGATCTCCAGGCCGCCCTCGGACACGGAGTAGTACATGTACAGCAGGACCAGCGCCTGCATGCCGTAGAAGCTGAAACGCTCCCACATCTCCACGCCGAAGAGGTTGGCCAATCCCCACGGGTGGCCGAAGAACTGGCGTTCTGATTCTTGTGGTTTACCGACGGCTGAGGCGCCGCCGGCACCGCGCGCGTCGCCCGATGAGTCTGACGCTGAGTGAGCATTTGTGATTCGTGACATAGAAATATATAGCCACTTTCCACGCCACAACGCAATTAATATGGGATCTGCCACCCCCGTTTTTCGGTGGGCTACCTCGCCCTTCCCGCCCGGTGGGACGGGTCAGGCCTGCCGGCGATGCCCGTGCTGAACAGGGCCGTTCCCGGCCACTGATAGTTTTCGCTTGCGCAATCTCCCGCCCCGCGCGCCGGCTTCCCCGTGCCACCCGATGCGAAAGGCCCGCGGCCGGGCGCTATGCCGACGGCGGGCCTTAAGTCCCACAAGGGCTACCCCTGAATTTAGGAGTTCAGCTTGCGGTATTCAAAGACCTGGTCGATGATGCCGTATTCCTTGGCCTCTTCGGCGGTCAGGATCTTGTCGCGGTCGGTGTCGATGCGCACCTGCTCGGCCGTGCGGCCGGTGTGCTCGGCGAGGGTGTCCTCCATCAGCTTGCGCATGCGCTCGATCTCAGCGGCCTGGATCTCCAGGTCGGAGACCTGGCCCTGGGTGCCTTGGGTGGCGGGCTGGTGGATGAGCACGCGGGCGTTCGGCAGCGCGGCGCGCTTGCCCGGAGCGCCGGCAGCCAGCAGGACCGCCGCGGCGGAGGCCGCCTGACCCAGGCAGACGGTCTGCACGTCGGGGCGCACGTAACGCATGGTGTCGTAAATAGCCATCAGCGCGGTGAAAGAACCGCCCGGAGAGTTGATGTACATGGTGATGTCGCGGTCCGGGTCCTGGGCCTCCAGGACCAGTAGCTGCGCCATGACATCGTTAGCGGAAGTGTCATCGACCTGGGTGCCCAGGAAGATGATGCGCTCTTCGAAGAGCTTCGAGTACGGGTTGGTCTCCTTGGTCCCCTGCGCGGACTGCTCGATGAACGACGGCAGCACGTAGCGGGAAGAAGGCATCTGCGATTGCGTCATATTAAAAATTCTCCTTGCTTCTGAGCTTTAGGTGGTGTGGTGCTACCTAGTTCTAGTTGCTGATGGGGCCGTTGACGGTCTCGATGACGTGGTCGACGATGCCGTAGTCCTTCGCCTGCGCGGCGGTGAACCAGCGGTCGCGGTCCGAGTCCTTCGTAATCTGCTCGAAGGTCTGGCCGGTGTGCTCAGCGATCAGCTCAGCCATCTCGCGCTTGGTGGCGGCGAACTGCTCGGCCTGGATGGCGATATCCGCGGCGGTGCCGCCCACGCCGGCGGAGGGCTGGTGCATCATGATGCGGGCGTGCGGCAGGGCGAAGCGCTTGCCCTTGGTGCCGCCGGAGAGCAGGAACTGGCCCATGGAAGCGGCCAGGCCCATGCCGTAGGTGGCGACGTCGCACGGCGAGTACTTCATGGTGTCGTAAATGGCCATGCCGGCGGTCACCGAGCCACCCGGGGAGTTGATGTAGAGGGAAATATCGCGCGTCGGGTCCTCGGCGGACAACAGCAGGATCTGGGCGCAGAGCTTATTGGCAATCTCGTCATCAACCTGGGTGCCCAGGAAGATGATGCGCTCGCGCAGCAGGCGCTCGTAGACGCTGTCGCCCAGGTTCATACCCGGTGCCGGCGAGGTCATCTGAATACTGTCAGACATAGAATTCATAATCTCCTTGGTGACGGATCTTTGTCTTAATACGACCCACGATACTGCCTTTCCCGCCTCCCGTGGGACGTGTTCGCTGTCAGCGTTGCAGCCGCCGCAGACAGACGAAAAGCCCAGCCGAAGCTGGGCTAGGCGGTCCCACCGCGCCCGCTAGGGGCGGTGGGCCAAGGCCTTACTCGGAGTCGGTTGCCTCGTCCTCGTCTTCGTCGATCTCGCCGAAGTACTGGTCGACGTCGACCTTGTTGCCGTCCTCGTCCTTGACCTCCACGCGGCAGATAGCGGCGGCCAGGGCCTTGCCACGGCGGACGTCAGCGAACAGGTTGCCGATCTGGCCGTTGGACTGCAGCTGCTGGACGAACTGGTTCGGGTCCATGCCGTAGGACTGCGCGGTGAACAGGATGTGGTCGGTCAGCTCCTGCTGGGAGACCTCCGGCTCCTCCTGCTCGGCGACGGTGTCCAGGAACAGCTGGGTGCGCACGGACTCCTCGGCGGACTTGCGGGCGTCGGCGTCGAACTCCTCGCGGGTGGTGCCCTGCGCCTCGAGCAGCTGTGCCAGCGCCTTCTCGTCGTGAGCCAGCTGGCCCAGGACCTGGTGCAGCTGGGCGTGTGCCTGCTCTTCCACGATGGACTCCGGCAGCTCGAAGGAGACCTTGTCCAGGGCGGCCTTCAGGACCTCGTCGCGGATGTTGCCGGCCTGCTGGGCCTTGTTCTGCTCCTCGACCTGGGACTTGGTGGCCTCGCGCAGCTCGTCGATGGTGTCGAACTCACTGGCCAGCTGGGCGAACTCGTCGTCCAGGGCCGGCAGCTTGCGCTCCTTGGTCTGCTGGACGTGGACCTTGATGGTGGCCTCTTCGCCCTTGTGCTCGCCGGACTCCAGCTTGGCGGTGAACTCGGCGTCCTCGTCGGTCTTCAGGCCACGCAGGGCGGTGTCCAGCCCCTTGATGAGGTCGTCGTCGCCGATGCGGTAGTTCAGTCCCTCGGTGGAAGCCTCGTCGATCTTCTTGCCGTCGATCTCAGCGGTCAGGTCGATGACGGCGATGTCGCCGGTCTTCATCTTGCGCTTGGTGTCCTTGAGCTCACCGAAGCGCTCCTGCAGGTTCTCCAGCTCCTTGTCCACGTCGGCGTCCTCGACGGTGAGGGCCGGGACGGTGACGGACAGCTCAGAGAAGTCCGGAACCTCGATCTCCGGGCGAACGTCGACCTCGGCGGTGAACTCCACGAAGTCCTTGTCTTCGATCTTGGAGATATCCACGTCCGGCTGGCCGATGACCTTCAGGTCGTTTTCGGTGACGGCCTGCTCGTAGCGAGACGGCAGCATGTCGTTGACGACCTGCTCGAGGATCGGGCCACGGCCGAAGCGGGCATCGATAAGCTGGCGCGGCGCCTTACCCTTGCGGAAGCCCGGGATGGCAACCTGCTGGGCGATTGCGGCATAGGCCTGATCAATCTCTTTATCCAGCTCTGCAAACGGGACGTTGACGGTGAGCTTAACGCGGGTGTCGCTCAGCTTGTCGACGGTAGTCTTCACGAGTAACTCTCCTGGCTCTCAATTGGTAGAAGGATTTCTGGTACAGAGTATAAACAAGGGGCCCGGCAGCACCTCGCATGAGGGTGGCTGACAGGCCCCTATACGTCGGGGCGACAGGATTTGAACCTGCGACCCCCTGCTCCCAAAGCAGGTGCGCTACCAAGCTGCGCCACGCCCCGTATAGCTTGCCCTGCCAACGCGGAAACCCCGCGCCGGCGTTGCTCGCCTTAGCTTACCGATGCCGCCGCGCTATGCCCAACTCCGGGTCCCGGTTGGCCCGGTTTCCGCAGGCTCCGGGTGTGCGGCGTCGCCGTCTAGCCGCTATTTCGCGTCCATTTCTGCCGGGTGCGCACCGCCCCGGCCCTCCTCGCCGCGGTCCAGCGCGGTGATGCCGGCCATCTCGTCCTCGCTGAGCTCGAAGCCGAAGACGTCGAAGTTTTCACGGATGCGCTCAGCGGTGGCGGTCTTCGGGAAGACGATCGTCCCGTTCTGCAGGTGCCAGCGGATAATCACCTGGGCCGGGCTGACGCCGTGCGCCTCGGCCGGGTCGGTGATTTCCGGCTGCTCGAAGATATCGGTCTTGCCCTGGCCCAGCGGGCCCCAAGCCTCGACCTTGATGCCGTGGGCCCGGGCGGCGTCGATGTCCTTCCACTGCTGGAAGTACGGGTGCAGCTCGATCTGGTTGACGGCCGGGGTGACGTCCGTGTTCATCTCCAGCTGATCGAGGTGCTCCGGCAAGAAGTTGGACACGCCGATGGATTTGGTTTTGCCCGCCTGGCGCAGCTCAATCAGCTGCTTCCAGGCCTCGACGTAGTTGCCGTCTGCGGGCACGGGCCAGTGGATGAGGTAGAGATCGACGTAATCGATCCCCAGCTTGCCCAGGGAGGTATTCAGCGCCTCCTCGGCGTTGAGCTGGCTGTCGTTCCACAGCTTGGTGGTGATAAACAGCTCGTCCCGCGGGATGCCGGAGGCGGCGATCGCCCGGCCCACGCCCTCTTCGTTGCCGTAGATGGCGGCGGTGTCGATGTGCCGGATGCCCTGGCGCAGGGCTTCGGCGACCAGCTCCTCGGTCTTATCCGGGTCCACCTGGAAGACGCCGTAGCCCAGCTGCGGGATGCGGTTGCCGTCGTTGAGCTCAATCATTGGTACGTTCATGCGCCCCACTGTACTGAAACCGCGCTTTCTAAGGCGTGAGCGCACCCCAGAGGAAGCCGACGGTACCGTTTTCCACCAGCAGGTAGACGCCCAGCCCGATGAAGACCACGGGCACGATGACCTTTTCGTATTTTTCGACCGTCTCCCCGATGGCCGGTACCTTCGCTAGCCGCTGTGACAGCTGGCACAGCAGGAAGATCCCCACCGCGAAGACGGCGAGGATGACAAGGATCTGCGGCCCAGTGGTCCGGCTGAAAAAGGGCACATAGACGCCTAGGTTGTCCCCGCCCAGCGCCAGGGTCAGCGCGGTGAAGGCGGCCAGCTTGGAGCCGCTGCCGCGGACCTTGGTCGCGATCTCGTCCTCGTCGACGTCCTCGTCCACGACCAGCACCCGGATGCCGAGCGCGATGGGGATAAGCCCCAGCAGGCCGATGACCCAATCGTGCGGGATGAGGTTTAGCAAAAACGCCGCGGCCAGGCTGGCCGCCACCAGAATCCCGGTGCCCAAGTACTGGCCGCCGTAGATGGCGCGGCCGTGGCGCGCGCCCTGCGTGGCGAACAGGATGGTCAGCACGACCAGGTAGTCGATCGAGGTCGAGATAAAGACCACGACCGCGGTCAGGATAGTTCCCACCACACTCCCCTTTCCCAGCCCCCGGGCTCATTTTTCGGGCCCGCGCGAAAAACGCCGGAGACCAGGCTACTGGAGTTTTCCAGTGCGCTGCGTCTTCGGCGTTGCGTGGAGGGAATGACGGGAATCGAACCCGCGTCTTCAGCTTGGAAGGCTGAGGTATTAGCCACTATACGACATTCCCACTGCCCCTTTTAAAGGCGTGGGAACAATGATAGCGCATGGTTTGGGCCGCGCCCAAAACCGCCCGGGCGGGCCGTGGAGGCTCACCAGACGTGCCCCATAAGCTAAACGGGAGGGAACTTTTCCGGATAGGCTGGCGTTTAACCTAGTAAGTACCCAGAGAACGTACCCCGCGCCGGGGCCTCGGCCCGCCGGGTGCGAGGAGACAACCTTCGATTATCGGGGAGTGAACTTTTTAGACATGGATTTGCTCATCCTTCTTATCGTGGTCGGCGGCGGCGTGGCTTGGTGGGCCAGCAGCAACAACAAGAAAAAGACCGAGCAGCGCCAGCAGCAGCAATTAGAAGACGCCCAGGCTGAGGCGCGCCGCTGGATTGAGCGCTTGGGTGGCCAGGTGATGAGCCTGTCCGGCACCGACAAGGCCTCCCAGCAGGCGATGGCGGATGCCTCGGAGCGCTTCACTGCGGCCAATTCAGCCATCTCCCGGGCCAACACCACCAAGCAGGCGCAGCTGGCCCGCGAGTCCGCGCTCGAGGGCCTGCACTACGTCAACGCGGCGCGCGAGATCATGGGCATGGATCCGGGCCCGGAGCTGCCCCCGCTGGAAGGCCAGCGCAAGGCCGGCAAGGTCACCGAGCGCCGTACGGTCGACGCCGGCGGCCAGGAGATCACCGCCTCCCCGTACGCCTCCGACGAGACCCCGAACTACTACCCCGGCGGCACGGTGGCCGGCCGCCCGGTTCCGGCCGGCTGGTACTCCCGCCCGTGGTGGGCCGACGCCATGGCTACCGGCGTGTGGATGATGGGGTATTCCATGATGTTTAACGCCATGTTCGCGGGCATGGCCGGTGTCGGCTACTCCGGCGAGGAGGCCGCCGCGGGCGACTTCAGCGACGGCGGTGACATGGGAGATGCCGGCGATGCCGGCGATATGGGCGACGGCGGCGACATGGGGGATGCTGGCGATATGGGCGGCGACGGCGATGGCCTGTTCGACGGGGGCATCTTCGACGGCGGCCTGCTCGGCGGCGACGGCTTCGACTTCGACTTCTAAGCCGAAGCGTCCGCACAAAGGCGCCGGGGAGAAGCACTTGTAGTGGTGCTCTCCCCGGCGCCTTTCGTCTGACTAGAGGAGCCTAGCTAGCTGGCTTAGGCCTCCGGTATCTCCGGGGCGATCCCGGTGCGCTCGTAGTCGGCCAGGATGTCGATCCGGCGCTGGTGGCGCTCCGCGCCCGACCACTCCTGATCCAGGAAGGCGTCCACGATGTCTAGGGCCTGCTCCGGGGTGTGCATGCGGCCGCCGATGCCGATGAGCTGGGCGTTGTTGTGCTCACGGGCCAGGCGCGCGGTCTCTTCCGACCACGCCAGGGCGCAGCGCGCGCCCTCGACCTTGTTGGCTGCGATCTGCTCGCCGTTGCCGGAACCGCCCAGCACAATCCCCAAGGAACCCGGGTCGTTGACCGTCCGCTGGGCCGCCTCAATGCAAAACGCCGGGTAGTCATCCTCCGGGTCGAAGGTGTGGGCGCCGCAGTCGATGACCTCGTGGCCGGCGTCGGACAAGTGCTGTGCAATCAGGTTTTTGGTTTCAAAACCTGCGTGATCTGCTCCTAGGTATACGCGCATAATCTTTATCCTACCGCCGGGCCTACTCGGCCGCCGGCATCTCGGTGCGGGTGCGCTTGAGTTCGAAGAAATAGGGGAACTCCGCGAGCTTCACGGCGGCATCGAAAAGCTCGCCGGCCTCCTCCCCGCGCGGGATGCGGGTGATGACTGGACCAAAGAAGGCGGTCTCGCCCAGCTTGACCACCGGGGTGCCCACGTCCTCGCCCACCGAGTCGATGCCCTCCTGGTGGAAGCGCTTCAGCTCCGCGTCGGCGTCGGTGGTGTTGGCTACCTCGGCGTAGGCCGCGTCCAGCCCGGCCTGATCGAGGGCCTGGGCGATTACCTCGTCGTAGGCGCCGTAGCCCTTCTTGCCGGCGTTGCCGTCGACGTGGACCAGCGTGCCCATCGCGGTGTAGAGCTCGTCGACCTTGGCGGGCTCCTGGGTGGCCACGCGGGCGAAGACGCGGGCCGGGCCCCAGTTAGCCTCCATGGCTTCCATGTACGCCGGGTCCAGGTCGCGGCCCTCGTTGAGCACGGACAGGGACATCGGCACGAAGGTGACCTCGATGTCGCGGACCTTCTCGGCCTCCTTGATCCACCGGGAGGTGGCCCAAGCGAACGGGCACGAGACGTCGAACCAGAACTTCACCTGCTGAGTCATGATCGTTTTTCTCCTAATTTCTAGAGGCTGTTGTAGTGGTTATGGGGATTCCGCGCGCCCCAGCCTAGGCGACGGCTAGGCTGGACCGTAGCCTAAAATTCACCGCCTAGGAGGTAAAACAGCTATGACCTCGACAAACCTGACTCGCGACGAGGCCCAGCATCGCTCGCAGATGCTGCGAGTCAACCATTACGACGTCGCCTTGGACTTAACGCAGTCGGACACGCACTTCATCTCCACCACCCGCGTGGACTTTTCGTGCCTGCGCCCGGGCAGCACCTTCCTGGATCTGCGTGCCGAGGAGATCCTGGACGTGCGCCTGAGCGGAGCTCCCTTGCCGACTGCCGCCTACGATCCGGAGTACGGCATCCCGCTGTCCGGCCTGCAGGTCGCGGACTACACCGTCGAGGTCACCGCCCGCATCCCCTACTCCCGCACGGGCGAGGGCCTGCACCGCTTCGTCGACCCAGCCGATGACCAGCCCTACCTGTACACCCAGTTCGAGACCGCCGACGCCAAGCGGGTCTTCGCCTGCTTCGATCAGCCCGACCTGAAGGCGACCTACGATCTATCCTTCGCCGTACCGGAGGGCTGGCGGGTTATCACCAACGGGCCGGCCACCCAGCGCGGCAACACCTTTAGCTGCCACCTGGACTACCCGCTGTCGACCTACCTCATCGCCGTGTGCGCTGGGCCTTACGTCGAATTCACCGACACCTGGCGCGGACAGCTTTCCGCCCACCCGGAGGGCCAGCCCGCCCAGGACCTCGAGGTCCCGCTGGGCCTGTACTGCCGCCAGTCTTTGGCCGAGCACCTGGACCACGAGCGCCTGTTCACCGAGACCAAGCAGGGCTTCGACTTCTACCACCGCAACTTCGGCTTCGCCTACCCCTATGGCAAGTACGACCAGGTCTTCGTACCCGAGTTCAACGCAGGCGCCATGGAAAACGCCGGCTGCGTGACCATTCGCGACGAGTACGTCTTCGCCTCCCAGGCCACCCACTATATGTACGAGCGCCGTGCGGACACCATCCTCCACGAGCTGGCCCACATGTGGTTCGGCGACCTGGTGACCATGCAGTGGTGGAACGACCTGTGGCTCAACGAGTCCTTCGCCACCTGGTCCGCGGCCATCTCCCAGGCGGAGCAGACCCAGTACGACACGGCCTGGGTGACCTTCGCCAACGTGGAAAAGGCCTGGGCCTACCAGCAGGACCAGCTGCCCACCACGCACCCCATCTCCACGGACGCCTCGGACATCGAGACCGTCGAGCAGAACTTCGACGGGATTACCTACGCCAAGGGCGCCAGCGTGCTTAAGCAGCTGCAGGCCTACGTCGGCCGCGAGAACTTCTTCGCCGGCGTGCGCCGGCACTTCTCGGCGCACGCCTGGGCCAACGCCACCTTCGACGATCTCCTGCGCCACCTGACCGAGGCCTCCGGCCGCGATCTTTCCTTCTGGGCCCAGCAGTGGCTCAAGACCACCGGCGTGAACTCGCTGCGGGCCCGCTTTAACGTCACCGACGGCGCCTACACCGACTTCGCCGTCGAGCAGACCGGGGATACCCTGCGCACCCACCGCGTGGCCGTGGGGCTCTACCGGCTGGACGGCGGGAAGGTCACCCGCTACCAGCGCGTCGAGATGGACATTGACGGCGCCAGCACCGACGTCGCCGACCTGGTAGGCGCCCCAGCCGCGGACCTGGTCCTGGTCAACGACGACGATCTGACCTACGCACTGCAGGATCTGGACCCGGCTTCCCGCGACTTCGTGGTGGACCACATCGACAAGATCGCCGATCCGATGGCGCGCACCCTGTGCTGGTCGGCCGCCTGGGAGATGACCCGCGCGGGCAGCATGCGCGCCCGCGACTTCATCGCCCTGGTCGCCCGCGGCGCGGCCGCCGAGACCGAGCTGTCGGTCCTCGAGCGCATCCTCACCCAGGCCGTGCAGGCCCAGCTGCGCTACGCCGATCCCGCCTGGGCCAAGGACTCGTCCCTGCTGGCCGATGCCCTGGTAGCCGGCGCCCGCAGCGACGACGAGCAGCGCCGCCTGGTCTTCGCCAAGGCCCTGGGCACCCTGCCGCTGACCGAGGCCTCCCGCGACTACTTCCGCGAGGTTACGGAAACGTCCGAGGACAACGGCATGCGCTGGCGCGCCCTGGCCGCCCTGGTCGCCGACGGCGCCGGGGAGGACGCAGGCCAGCTCATCGATGCCGAGCTCGAGCGCGACAACTCCGCCACCGGCTACCAGGCCTCCCTCAAGGCCCGCGCCGCCGTCAACACCCCGGAGAACAAGCAGGCGGTCTGGCGCGAGCTCGTCGACGGCCAGCTGGGCAACCGCGACACCGGCTCGAAGCTGGCCGGCCTGGTCTTCCCCGGCGCGGAGGACAACCTGCCCAGCGAGGATTACTTCGAGGTGGCGGAGAAGATCTGGGACGGCCAGTCCCACGAAATCGCCCTGGCGACGGTCACCGGCCTCTTCCCCTCCTGGGACGTCAGCCAGGACACCGTGGATCGCGCCGAGGAATTCCTGCGCCGCGATCTGCCCACCGGGCTGCGCCGCGTGGTCACCGAACAGCGTGACCGCACCGCCCGCGCCGTACGCAACCGGGCGGTGGACGCCAGCTAACAGTATGGGCGTTACGCTGGGATTTTAGCAGATTTGGTCCCAAAACTACTAAGCGGCGAGCTGTGATTATTAGCTCGCCGCTTTCATTATGTCCGATTGTGTCCGCTTCGATAATATTTTTACTGTCCCCCTTGTTTGTTATTAGTGGAAAGGCACTTAGATGTTAGCCACTGTCCTCGCCCCGGACTCCGTCCTGGCGATCGTGCTGCAAGTGGCCATTATTCTTGTTGCCCTGGTGCTGGGTACCCGCTACGGCGGGCTCGGCCTGGGCCTGATTTCCGGTATCGGCCTGTTGCTCATGGTCTTCGTCTTCGGACTAGCCCCGGGCGAGCCGCCGGTATCGGTGATGCTGACCATCATCGCAGTCATCGGCTGCGCCGCAACCCTCCAACAGGCGCGCGGCCTCGAAGTCATGATGCAATTCGCCGAGAAGATCCTGCGCGCCCACCCGGAGCGGATCACCATTCTCGCTCCCCTGACCACATGGTTTTTGACCGTGCTCTGCGGTACCGGCCACGTCGTCTACACGATGTTCCCCATCATCGAGGACATCGCGCTGAAGAAGGGCATCCGCCCCGAGCGCCCCATGGCCGTGGCCTCCACCTCGGCCCAGATGGGTATTACCGCCTCGCCGGTCTCGGTCGCCACCGTCTCGCTGGCCTCCATCCTGGCCGAGCACGCCGGCGCCATCGACCAGGCCTACTCCATCCCGCAGATCCTCATGGTCGCCATCCCGGCCTCCCTGTCCGGTGTCATCCTGGCCGCCCTGTGGTCCCTGCGCCGCGGCAAGGACCTGGACAAGGATCCGGTCTTCCAGGAGCGTATGAAGGACCCCGAGTTCGCGGAGTCCATCAAGAACTCCAGCCACTCGCTCATCGGCGTGGAATTCCCCAAGGAAGCCAAGCGCTCCGTGGTGATCTTCCTGGTTGCCATCGTCTGCGTGGTCTTCCTCGGTGCCTTCGAATTCCTGCGCCCGCTCGTCCCGGGCGAGGACGGCGAGCTCTCGCCCGTGTCGATGAACCTGGTCATCCAGATGGTCATGCTGGTCGCCGGCGCCGTCATCCTGATGAGCTGCAAGGTCGAGCACAAAAAGATTGCCAGCACCCCGGTCTTCAAGGCTGGCATGACCGCGGTCTTCTCCGTCTTCGGTGTGGCCTGGATGGCGGACACCTTCTTCCAGGCGCACATCGATGCCCTGGAGGCCAGCCTCGGCGACGTCGTCGCCCAAGCCCCGTGGGCCTACGCCGTCGTGCTGATTATCGTCTCGAAGCTGGTCAACTCCCAGGGCGCGGCCCTGGTCGCCATCGCCCCAATCGGCCTGCAGCTGGGCATCGACCCAGCCGTCATCGTCGGCTTCTACGGCGCGGTATACGGCTACTTCATCCTGCCAACCTACCCGTCGGACCTGGCCTGCATCGGCTTCGACCGCACCGGCACGACCCGTATCGGCAAGTTCGTCATCAACCACTCGTTCATCATCCCGGGTTCCATCTCCGTGCTGACCTCGTGTGTGGTAGGTTCCCTGCTAGCGCAGGTGCTCCTCTAGCCCCCTGCGCGAGCCAGCGCCCGCCCCTAAATATCTAGGTGCAGCTCCGCGACGTCGCCGCGCAACGCCATCTCTGTGAAGTCCAGGGGGCGGCCGGCGGCGTCGAGTGCGCAGCGCTGCACCCGCAGAATCGGCGTGGTGCGCGACAGCCGCAGCGCCTTTTGTTCCACCGCGTTCGGCAGAGCCGGCTCCAAGGACTGCCGGTAGCTGGCCGGCTCCCGCCCGGCCCAGTGGGCCTGCAGATCTGACGCCGGCACGAAATGGCGGGAATATAGCGCCGGCGTCCCGTCGACGGTGTGCAGCCTTTTGACCGACCACACCCGCTCGGTCTCCGCAATCGCCAGCTATTCGGCCACGGCCGGCGGCACCTGCACGTGAGATTCCTCGAGCTCGTCATTGACGAGCTCGTTTTCGTCGTTACTCAGCTGCGCGCCCAGGTCCTGGACGCGGCTCAAATCCACCACCGGCGCCGTGGTGCGCACAAAGGTGCCGCCGGTGCGTCCGCGATAGCCAGGTACGCCGGTTTAGAACTGGGCTGGTTAGTCACAAATTAAGTTTAGCGCATGAATCTGCCCGAGTTGCTCGACCCACGCGGCCTACTCCACGCGCGGGCGCACCTGAATTTCGGTCAGCTGCGTGGTCGGGCCGGCGTCGACGACGGCGCGGATAGCGCGGGCTACCTCCACCGGGGCGATGACCTCTTCGCGGTTGTAGTCGGTCAGCCCCTGCAGCATCTCGGTATCGGTGGGCCCCGGCGCGACGGTGCTCACTCGGATGCCGTGCTCCGACTTGCGCAGCCCGTCGGCCAAGGCGTAGAGCGCGTGCTTGGTGGCCGCATAGACCACGTTGTCGCCGAAGCCGCCGCGGCCGGCTCCCGAGTTGATGAAGACCACGGTCCCGCCGGCCTGCTGCAGGGCCGGCAAAAGGCGCTGGGTCAGCATGGCTGGGGCCACCACGTTGATGGACAGGTGGCCTTCCCAGTCCTCCCGGCTGGCCGATGCCACCGAGCGCCGCTGCGCAATCGCCGCGGCGTGGACCAGCACGTCAACGCGGTCTAGATCCGGCAGGTCGAAGTCCTCGGTCAGGTCCGCGCGCACGCAGGTCACGCCGGGGCTTTCCAGCTCCGTCAGGCGCTCGGCGTTGCGGCCGATGGCCACGACGTGGTGGTCGCGGGACAGGTCCGCGACGATCTCGCGGCCCATCCCGCCGGTGGCGCCGGTGACGACTGCGGTCTTGGTCTGTTCTTGGTTAGTCATGCCGGCCAGTCTAGGCGCTCTAGCGGAAACGCCGGGGCACGTCCGGGGTACCCAGGGTCAGCATCAGGCGGTTCGCCCAGTTAAAGAAAGACGAGGAGTAGATAACGTCCAGGACCGCCTGGTCGTCCAGGCCCGCCTTCTGCAGCGCGTCGACGTGCTCGGCGCCGAATTCGAGCGGGGTCCGGCTAATGGCCACCGCGGCATCCCGGATGGCGGCCCAGTCCGCCCGCCCCAAATCGATGTCGGCGCCGTCGTCGAGGAGGCGGTCGATGGTCTCTCGGTCGCCGCCCTCGTCGACGTAGCGCTGCTGGTGCACCGACGCGCAGTACTCGCAGCCGTTGAGGCGCGAGACCACCGTGGCGGCCAGCTCGCGCTCCGCGCGCCCCAGCCCGCCGTCGGTGTTGTAGAAGATGTCCAGGTCCGTCAGGGTACGGGCCTTAAGCGCGGCGGGGTCGCGGGCCAGCAGGCGGAAGTAGGGCTGCTCGATGCGCTCCGGCTTGATCAGCGCCTCGCGCTGCTCCTCGGTGAAGTCTTCCTTGCTCAGCCCCGGCACCCAGGGCTTCCAGCCCAGCGCGTGGTTGACAAAGCGGCCCGGGTGGACCACCTCGGGGGTCTCTACCCCACCGGTGACCTCCCAGCCGGGTCGCTCCTGCGGGGTATCTACCACGGCCCCCGGCGCGGCCGGGGCCTCGCCGCCCAGCACCGCGATGCCGCGCACCACCCGCAGCTGGAAAGCCAAAAAGCTAATCAGCTGCGCCAAGCTGACCATGCCGGTCGGCCCCCACCCGCTGGCGTCCAGGTGGCCGATGGTCGCCGGATCCGCGTCCTTCGGGTGGAAGACCAACAGGTGCGCGAAGTCGAAGGCCGCGCCCAGGCGCTCGCCCAGGCCTTCGAATGTGCTATGCCCCCCGCCCGCATAAGGACCGCGGTGCTGTCCAGCCTCGATGGCCTCCTTAACCGGGGCGAGAAGCTCCTCGTCTTCGTCGCCGAGCAAGTCCAGGTAGAACTCCGCCGGGCAGCCGGCCTGCGTAATCCCGGCCACGAAGGCGGCCACGGCGTAGCGCTCCGCCTGGCTAAACTCGCCGGCCTCCGCCGGCTCGAGCAGGGCCTCGAAGCTCAGTTGGGCGTTCTCGCGAGCCGCTGGGCGGGCGTTGCGCAGCTGGCTCACCTGCGTGTTAGTCTGCGCCAGCTCGTCGATGATATCGGTCATTATTTCTCCTCTGTTCTTCGCTTCTTCTTGCTGCTTCTTCGCCTTTACAGGCCCAAGTTTAGGTCGCCGCCCCGGTAGCGGGAGCCGGGGATGGCCTCGATGAGCCGACGGGTGAGATTCGCCTGCGGGTTGGTAAAGACCTGGGCGGTCTGGCCGTATTCGACCTGCTGGCCGGAGCTCAGCACGCTGACGGTGTCGCTGACCTGATTGACCACGGCCAGGTCGTGGGAGATGAAGATATAGGTCAGCCCCAGCTCCTGCTGCAAGTCGTCGAGCAGGCGCAGGATCTGCGACTGGACGGTCACGTCCAGGGCGGAGACCGCCTCGTCCAGGACGACCAGCTCCGGCTCGATGATCATGGCCCGCGCGATCGCCACGCGCTGGCGCTGCCCGCCGGACAGGCGCGCGGGCAGGCGCTGGCCCATGTCTGGGTCCAGGGCGACCAGCTCCATGAACTCGCGCGCGGCCTCCCGTGCCCGCGCCCGCTTCATCCCCCGGAAGTTGACCAAGGGCTCGGCGATGGTATCCGCGATGGTCCGCCGCGGATCTAGCGAGCTATACGGGTTCTGGTAGACCAGCTGGACCTGGCGGCGGGCTTCCCGCCGGCCGGCCGCATCCAGCTCGGTCAGCTCGGTCCCGCCCAGCCGGATGCTGCCCGCGGTCGGCTGGTTGAACATCGCCACCGACCGGCCGGTGGTGGTCTTGCCGGAGCCGGACTCCCCCACCAGCGCGTGGGTGGTGCCCTTGGCCACCTCGAAGCTGACCCCATCGACGGCGGTGAAGTCGCCGAAGCGCTGCACTAGACCGTCGACCCGCAACAGCGGCTCCTCCCCGGCGGCGACCGGGGAGGCCTGCTGCCGGGTGAAATCGGCGGCAGTTAGGGAGGGGGCATCGGCGAGCAAGCGCTTGGAATACGGGTGCTGCGGGTCGGTGAGCACCGTGGCCGCCAGGCCGGATTCGCGGACCTGGCCGGCCTCCATCACCACGATCTTGTCCGCGCGATCGCCGGCCACGGCCAAGTCGTGCGTGATAAACAGCAGGCCCAGGCCGAGCTCTGCGCGCATGTCGTCCAGCAGGTCCAGGATGGTTTTCTGGACCGTCACGTCGAGGGCGCTAGTAGGCTCGTCGGCGATGATAAGCTCCGGCTCCAGCGCCACCGCCGCGGCGATGAGCACGCGCTGCTTCATGCCGCCGGACAGCTCGTGCGGGTACTGGTGGTAGCGGCGCTCCGGGTCATCGATGCCGACCCGCTCCAACAGCTCCAGCGCCCGCGCGCGCCGACCGGCGCGGCCGTGAATCTCCATGCCCTCTTCCACCGCGGCGCCAATGGTCTTCAGCGGGTTCAGGGAGTTGTTGGGGTCCTGCGGCACCAGCCCGATGTGGGCGCCGCGGATGCCGCGCCATTGCTTGCGGTTAAGCCCGGTCAGGTCGCGGCCCTGGAAGGTCACGGAGCCGGCATCGACGGCCGCGTTGTCCGGCAGCAGGCCCAGGATGGACAGCGCCGAGGTGGACTTGCCGGAACCGGATTCGCCGACGATGGCGGTCATCTGGCCCGGCTCCACCTCAAGGTTCACGCCCTGGACCGCCGGGGAGCCGTCGTAGGAGACGTTCAAGTCAGTAACAGTTAATAGTGACACGAGTTCTGCTCCTTGTGTTTTAGGCCTGCGCCCGGATGTTGCGGGAGAGATGGTTGGCGGCCATGACGACGGCGACAATCGTCAGGCCCGGGATGACAATCAGCCACCAGGCCGTGGCCATGAAGTCGCGGCCCTCGGCGATGATGAGCCCCCACTCCGGCGTGGGCGGCGGGGCGCCGTATCCCAGAAAGCCCAGGATGGACAGCTGCAGGATGGCGGAGCCGAACTGCAGGGTCGCCAGGGCCACCACCGGGGTCAGCGAGTTGGGCAGGATGTGGCGCACCATCACCTGCAGCGGGCGCGCGCCCGAGCCGTAGGCGGCCTCGACGTAGTCCGCCCCGGCCACGCTGATGACCTGGGATCGGGCCAGGCGCGCGAAGGCCGCGATGCTGGTGACACCGACGGCCACCGCCGCCTGGACGGAGCCGAAGCCCAGCACGATGATGATGGACAGCGACAGCAGGATGCCCGGGATGGACAGCAGCACGTCGACCACGCGCATCAGGACCGTGTCCACCCAGCCGCGCAGGCTGCCGGCGAGCACGCCGATGATCGTGCCGACCACCAGGCCGACGGCCACGGCGATGAAGGCGCCGACCAGGGACTGGCGGGCGGCGTAGACGACGCGGGCGTACAGGTCGCGGCCGACGGCGTCGGTGCCGAACCAGTGCTCGCTACTTGGCGGCAGCAGGGCGACGTCGGTGCCCGCGTACGGGTCCGCGCTTGCCAGCAGGCCGGGCCACAGCGCCGCGAGGGCGGCGATGACCAGCACGAGGATCGCCACGAGCGAGGTCGGGCGCGTCCAGAGATTGCGGGGCTTAGACATGGGTCTTCCTTCCTGCCGCACGGGCCGGGGCCTTCTGGCCCCGCAGGCGGACGTCCAGGACCGGGTACAAAAGGTCCACGACCAGGTTGATAATCACGTAAGCGGCCGCGGCGATAACCACCACCGCCATCAGCACCGGGGTGTCCCGGTTGGCCACGGCCTGGGCGGTCATCTGCCCCAGGCCGGTGCGGCCGAAGACGGTCTCGGTGACCACGGCGCCGCCGACCAGCTCTCCGAAGAGCAGCCCGACCATCGTCAGCGCCGGGAGCAAGGAGTTGCGCAGGACGTTGCGCCAGAAGATCCGGGCCTCCGAGGCCCCGCGGGCGCGCACCGCGTTGACAAAGGGCTGGCCCTGCGTCTGCTCGATGGAGCGGATGAGCACCTGCGTCAGCGGCGCGGAGATGGGCACCGCCAGCGTCAGCGTGGGCAGGATGAGCCCCTCGATGCTGCCCGGCTCAATCACGCGCACCCAGCCCAGCTGGAAGGAAAAGAACTGGATGAGCAGGATGCCCACCCAGAAGCCCGGCAGGGAGACCAGCAGGGAGGGCAGCCCGCGGAAGAAGGAACCGATCCACCCCAGGCCCGGCAGCGTCGCGGCGAAGGCGACCAGCAGGGCGATGATGACAGAGACCACGATGGCCGAGGTCGCCAGCGCCAACGTGTGCGGCAGCGCGTCCGCAATCAGCGTGGCCACCGGCGCGCCGGACTCGGTGGAATTGCCGAACTCGCCGACCAGGAACCCGCCCAGCGAGGTAAAGAACTGGACCCACAGGGGCTTATCGATGCCCATCGAGTCCCGGATCTCGTCAATCTCGGCCTGTGACAGGCCCAGCGCCGGGTCACCGAAGCGGGACTGCACGGCATCGGACGGCAGCGCGGACAGCAAGAAGAACGCGACCGTGTAGGTAATCAGCAGCACCAGCAGTGCCTGCCCGAGACGGGCCAAAATCTGCTTTCCGGTCATTAGTTAATCTCCTCCACCTCGTAGAACCAGGGGCGTGCGACGGCCTCCGGCCGGAAGCCTTCCACGCCCTCGGCGACCGCGTAGACCTGCGGCTCCTCGAACAGCGGCAGCGCGTAGGCCTTCTCCGTGATGTAATCCTGGGCTTCCTGGACCGCCTGTTCGCGCTCCTGGGTGCCAGTGACGGAGACGACGCGGTCGAGCAACTGCTCCAGGTGGGCGTCGATGGGCTCGCCGGCGGAATCCTGGTTGAGGAAGGCGTCGCGGTTGTTGATGCTGTAGAAGGACGTAATCGCGTCGTAGTCGGCGCGCGCGACCATGGAGTGGTACAGCTGCACCTTGTCGATGTCCTTGGCGTCCGCGTTCTGCGTGGCCTGGTCGCCGGCGTTAATCTCCACGCCGATGCCGAGCTCACCCAGCTGGTCCTGAACCATCGTCATGACCTCCTTGGATCGCGGCTGCGGCAGCGCCGTGTTCGAGCGCAGCACCAGGCGCTTGCCGTCCTTGGTGAGGATCCCGTCCGGGCCCGGTTCCCAGCCGGCTTCTGCCAGCAGCTCGCGCGCCGTGTCCGGGTCGTAGGCGTAGGCATCACCCTGGTCCTGGTAGCCCAGCCCGGTTTCGGCCACGGTGGAGGTGGCCAGCGGGTAGGCGTCGGAGAAGAGCACGCGCAGGATTTCCTGCCTGTCGATGCCGTGGATAATCGCCTCGCGCACCCGCTGGTCTTGCAGCAGCGGGTGGTCGAAGCGGAAGGCCAGCTGGTTGTTCATCGAGTTGGTGCCGCGGGTGACGATGTTGACCCCGCGGGATTCCAGCAGGCCCTCCTGCGGCGCCGAAATCTGGCGGGCGATATCCGTCTGGCCGGACAACACCGCGCCGGTCCGCACGGATTCCTCGGCGGCCAGGATGTAGTGCACGCCGTCGATGGCGGCCCGGCCCTGGTGGCGCACTTCGGGCGGCGCCCAGTCGTAGTCCTCGCGGGTCTTTAACACCAGGTCGGTGCCGATCTCCTCGTGCTCGACCACGAAAGGGCCCGAGCCGATGACGTTGCGCGCGTTGCCGGGACCGAAGCCTTCGTTGTCCAGCTTGAGCGACTCGTCCGAGAGCAAGCCCGCGTTATAGGAGGCGGTGGCCTGCAAAAAGCCCGGTGAGGGGGCGGAGAAGTGGAAACGCACGGTGTCTTCGTCGATAACCTCGCCGCGCTCGTAGTTGGAAATCTGCTCGGAGGCGGTCAGCGTGCGGTCGCTGTCGCCCAGCCCGTAGAGATCGAAGTTCGCCACCACGTTCTCCGCCGTCAGCGGGGATCCGTCGGAGTAGGTCACGTCCGTGCGGATATTGAAGGTGTATTCGGTGGCGTCCTCGTTGACTTCGGGCAGCTCCGTGGCAATCCAGGGAGAAAGTTCCAGGGTCTCCGGGTCTTGGTAGAGCAGCCGGTCGGTGAGCTGGTTGACCACGCCGCCGTTCGGGTAGAAGCCGGCGGCCGGCGGGTAGAGAGTGCGGAAGAACTGCGGCTCCAGGTACGTCAGGACGTTGTCGGAGCCGCCGCCTTCCCCTTCCGGCGCGGTGGCGCACCCAGCGGCCAGCGCTGCCACGGCGACTAGACTGGTGAGGGTTCTGAGTAGTTTCACGGTGATGATACTTCTTCGGGGTTAGTTCAACTTTTAACTTGTCTGCGAATTTAACACAGTTTAGACCGTTTAGTATCATTACTGTAGACCAAATAGTCTATTTTATTCTCTCGTCTCAGAAGGATGAAGACATTGTCAGCACCGTTAGCCGTGGCCATCGTGGGGATGGGCCCGCGGGGAATCTCCGTCATTGAACGCCTCGCCGCCCACCTGCACGAGCACCCCTCCACCCCACCTATCACCCTGCACCTCATCGACGACGCCGAGCACGGCGCCGGCCGCATCTGGGAGACCGACCAGACCCGCACCCTGTGCATGAACACCCTGGCCGGCGCGGTCACCCTGTTCACCGAGCCGGAGTCCACCCTCACCGCCCCGGCGCTGGAAGGCCCCATCCTCTACGAGTGGATCCAGATCCTGCGCGGCGACGACCCGGCCGCGGCCGGCATCAGCGAGTCCAAGGTGGAGCTGTTCCGCCAGTTCCCGCCCACCGTCGACCGCGCGTTTGCCACCGAGCTCGACGAGTCCCGCCCCGAGTCCCACCCCTCCCGCGCCCTCTACGGCGCCTACCTGCGTTGGGTGCTGACCGTCGCGCTGGCGCAGCTGCCCGATGAGGTCCAGGTGGTCCACCACTTCAGCCGCGCTACCGGCATCGCCGACGCCGGAGACCACGACATACTGACCCTGGCGGACGGTTCCCAGGTCACCGCCAACAAGACGGTGCTGGCCTACGGCTGGCAGGTGCCGGCGGCTAACGACGAAGAGCAGCGCCTAGCCGCCGCCGACCTCAACTGGGTGCGCCCCGACAACCCCGTTGAGCAGCCCGTCGAGGAAATCCCGGCCGGCCAGAAGGTGCTCGTGCGCGGGCTCGGTATGGGCTTCTTCGACGTCATGGCACTGGTGACCATCAACCGCGGCGGCGAGTTCGTCGCCGACGACTCCGCCCGCGGCGGCCTGCGCTACCAGCCGTCCGGCCGCGAGCCCCAGCTGGTTGTTACCTCCGGGCGCGGCTACCCCTACCTGCCGAAGTCCCAGTACCACTCCCTGCCGCCGAAGGCCAACCTGTCCCGCTTTAAGGCGGCGCTGGCGGACTTGGGCGACGACTTCGACTTCGGCGCCGAGGTCCTGCCCGCCCTAGTCCGCGACGCCTACGCCGCCTACTACCCCGAGCGCGCCGCCGAGATCGATGCCGCCGAGCTACACGACGACACCCTGCCCTCCCTGGCGGCCGAGCTCACCGCGGCCTTGGACTGCGAGTTCCGCCTCGACTACTGGATGAACCCGCTGGCCTCCTACGACGGCGACGACCCGACCGGCTTCATCGCCGCCGGGCTCGAGCGCGACATCGCCGAGTCCCAGGCCGGGCGCGACTCCCGTCTCAAGGCCGCCCTGGGGGCGATTTCTGCGGCGCGCAAACCCGCCTCCATCGCTGGCTCGGAAGGCCGCATGAGCTGGCACTCGCGCACGAGTTCCTACCGCGAATTCATGGCCTTTGGCCAGATGATTGGCTCCGGCCCGCCGCTGTTCCGCACCCAGCAGCTGCTCGCGCTCATCGATGCCGGCCTGGTCACCTTCTTAGGCGATCACCCGCACCTGGAAATCGGCGAAGAATTCACCCTACGCACCCGCTTCGGCGCCGCCAGCTCCGACTGGCTCGTCGACGCCTGGATGCACCAGCCCGACGTGCGCCACGCCGTCGACCCGATGTCGGTGTCGATCCAGGCGCGCACGCGGCCCTTCTACGACCACGGGCACCCGACGGGCTCGCCGGAGACCACGTGGCAGCGCCGCACCGTCCACCCCGATGACACGGTGGACGAGCGGCTGCACATCATCGGCATCCCCACCTATGCCCAGTGGCCGGACACCACCATCTCCCCCATGCCAGGCACCGATCCCCTGATGCTGCAGGAGACCGACCGCACGGCCGGCGACCTGCTAGCTTAGGGCGTCCAGCGCCTGGGCGAGGTCGGCCAGCAGGTCGGCCTCGTCCTCAATGCCAATCGACAGGCGCACCATGTCCGCCGGCGGCACCAGCTCGGAGCCTTCCGCCGAGGCGTGCGTCATCTTCTGCGGGTGCTCGACCAGGGACTCGACCCCGCCCAGCGACTCCGCCAGACAAATCAGGCGCGTGTTCAGGCAGAACTGCTCCGCGTGCTCAGGGTTGTGGAAGCGCACCGAAAGCATGCCGCCGAAGCCGCGCATCTGGCCCGCGGCCGTCGCGTGACCCGGGTGGTCGTCCAGCCCCGGGTAGTAGACCTGGCCGACCTCGGGGCGGGCGGCCAGGTATTCGGCGACCGCCTGCGCGTTGGAGCAGTGGCGCTCCATGCGCACGCCCAGGGTTTTGATGCCGCGGGCGGTGAGGTAGGCATCGAAAGGCGAAGACACCGCGCCGACGCAGCCCTGGAAGTACAGGAGGCGCTCGTCCACTTCGGCATCGTTAGTGATGACGGCACCGCCGAGGACGTCGGAGTGGCCGCCCAGGTACTTGGTGGTCGAGTGCACCACATGGTCCGCGCCCAGGGCCAGCGGGTTTTGCAAATAGGGCGTGGCGAAGGTGTTGTCCACCACCAGCGCGGCGTGCTTTTTCACTTCCGCGACGGCGGCGATATCCGTGACCGACAGCGCCGGGTTGCTGGGCGTTTCCAGCCAGATGATCCGGGTGTTGTCACGCACGGCGGCCGCGACCTCGTCCGGGTTGGTCGTGTCCACGACGCTCAACTGAATGCCCCACTCCCCAAAGTCGTGGTGCAGCAGGCGGTAGGTGCCGCCGTAGGCGTCGTTGCCCAGGATGACGTGATCGCCGGGGCGGGCCAGGATGCGGATGAGCGTGTCGATGGCCGCCATGCCCGACGAGAACACGCGGGCAAAGCTGGCGTCCTCCAGGGCTGCCAGGGTCTGCTCCAGGGAGCGGACCGTCGGGTTGGCCACGCGGCCGTATTCGAAGCCGCCGCGCAGCTGCGCGAGGCCGTCCTGCGCAAACGTCGTGGAGGCGTAGATGGGCACGTTGATGGACCCCATGTGTCCGTCCGGGTGGTAGCCGGCGTGGATGGCGCGGGAAGTAAATCCCTGGGCGAGGTCTTGCTTCGTCTGCTGCGTCATGCCACCCAACCCTAGACCAAGCTGTCCACTTTTGGCCCGCCGCTGCCGCCCTTTTATTCACCACCTGCCCTGTGCCGCCGGACCCATCGCTGCGCCCCGCCCGGCCGCGGTTACTACAATCGAAGCCGAGTCAACAAGGAAAGAGAGTGCATGAGTCTCACAGTGTTAGCTAGTTCCGCCAGCACCACTGCCGTCGACACGGTCAGCAATTGGTGGGAGGACGAACAGGTCCGCTCGTGGGTCATCGAACGCCCCGTCAAGATCGTGGTCATCCTGCTGATCGCCATCGTCTCGCAGTGGGTGCTGCGGCGCGTCATCAACAAGCTGGCCAGCAAGGCCGCGCAGACCCCCAGCGGCACCGCCATCCCGCGGCTGCCCCTGACCGTTAAGCCCACCAAGGCGCAGCGCGAAGAGGAAAGCCGCCAGCAGGCCGCTATGAACCGCAGCCAGGAGAACCGGCGCAAGTCCCGCATCAAGACGCTGGCCGGGGTCAGCAAATCGGCCGTGGGCATCGTCATCTGGAGCTTGGCCGCCCTGCTCATCCTGGACCAGCTCGGCGTTAATATCGCGCCGCTTATCGCTTCGGCCGGTGTGGTTGGTGTCGCCCTTGGTTTCGGCGCGCAGTCGCTGGTCAAGGACTTCCTGTCCGGTGTCTTCATGCTGCTGGAGGACCAGTACGGCATCGGCGACACCATCAACGTGGGCGAGGACATCATCGGTGACGTCGAGGACATCACCCTGCGCGTGACCAAGGTACGCGACATCGACGGGACCCTGTGGACGGTCCGCAACGGTGAGATCCTGCGCATCGGCAACTTCTCCGATCACTACGCCATCTGCCGCCTGCAGATCCCCGTTGGCCTGTCGAACAACGCGAAGGAGGCCTGGCACGTCATCGAGGCGGCCGTCGCCGAGGCGGTCAAGGACCCAGCCATCAAGAACGAGGTCATCGACGACCCCGTCCTCAATGGCATCTCCGCCTGGGAGCCGGACTACATCTCCTACCGCATTTCCATCAAGACGATGCCCGGCCAGCAGTGGCACGTCCAGCGTCACGCCCAAGCGCACATCCTGGACGCCATGCAGGCAGCCGGCATCTCCACCCCGTACCCCTACGGCGTGGGCATCATGCGGAAGGCGGACGAGAGCTAAATGCAGCCCAGCAGCGTTTACGATGCCATCGGGGGCGAGGAAACCTTCCGCCGCCTGGTCGCAGGTTTCTACGCCCGCGTGCGCGACGACGACATCCTAGCGCCCATGTACCCGGCCGATGACTTCGACGGCGCCGCGCAGCGATTGCAGTGGTTCCTCGCGCAGTATTGGGGCGGGCCCGCCGAGTTCAACGCCAACCGCGGCGCCCCGCGTCTCCGGATGCGGCATGTGCACTTCCCCATCGATTCCGCCGCCGCCCAGCGTTGGCTGGACCTGATGGGTGCCTCCCTGGACGACATCGATGAGGAGACCATCCCGCCGGCGTACCGCGCGATGATCTGGGATCACATGCAGCGCGTCGCCGCGATGCTCATCAACCGACCGGATTAGCTTTTCGGCACGCCGAGTAGGCGCTACGGAGTGATTTCCGTGGCGCTTTTTCTTGTGCCTTTGCTTGTTATCCGGCAGTCGCGGGGTTTGGTTGACTTTGTTGTTTCTTTCCCTCGGCTGACCCCCGTGTCAGCCGTTGGCCGTTAGGGCCCGCTGCTCCAGGGTGGGTCCCAGGTGACCCTGCCGTGTCTTCGGTTGATCCTGCCGTGTCTGGGGTAGGTCGGGTCGTCGTCGTTCCAGGAATTGTGGAACTCACACAACAAGGTGAGGTTTTCTTGGTTGGTTTCTCCGCCGTCTGCCCAGGAGTGGATGTGGTGGACTTGGCACTCGTCGGCGGGTTTGCGGCAGTTTGGCCAGGCGCACCGGGTGGTTTCGGCTTTGGCCATGTCCTTCTGTTTCGGCGAGGCGTGCCGTTGGTAGCGGTATTGGTTGACCGGCCCGCGCCTAGGATCCACCAAGGTGGCCAGGCCCGCATCCAGTGGGCTTTGGCGGATGTAGTCGGCACCGGTCATGGTGGTGCCGTTGCTGAGCTGCACGGTGATCTCGTCGCCGTCACCTGACAGGATGCGCACCCAGTCGGGCAGGGAGATCACCACGTGGGTGGTCTTGGGTTGCTTTTCGAGGCCGCCGCTGAACAAGGCTTCGACGTCGGGGATGGTCTTGATTGATGCCCAGAGGTTTTCTACCAGCTGCGGGTCCCCGGTAATAGAGAAAGTACTGGGGCCGTTTTTGCGGCGGGTCACGCGTATTCCTTCGGCGGGTGGGGTCGGGCGGTTGAGCTGGAGTACTTTTTGGTTGGCCAGGCGGCGCAGTTGTGTGGTGGTGCCGGGTGTGTTGCACAGTTGGATGAGCATGGCCCAGGCGTCGTTCTGGTTGCGTACTCGGCGGAAGGCGTTGTCCAACACCACGAGGGTGTCTAGGTGGTGGCCGGATTCGGCGGCGGCTTGGCGGGCGGCGGCTTGCTTTTTCGTAGAGGACGTTTTCCCGAAGAAGGTCTGGCAGGCACGAAAGTGCGCGGCGGCGGCAACATCGGACAGAGAGTGTCCGATTGTTTGTGTGCGGGGGCTTGGTTTACAAGTAGTCCGCGAATCGGTTGGGGTAAGCCACGGCTAGTTGGTTGATGGCTTGTTTCCACCCGGTGGCTTTCGCTCCTTCAATATAGCCGTTGCACTCAATGTTGCGCTTGGCTTTCTTCGCCCGCTGGGCAGCACGCTTGTCTTCGATGTTGCAGATCATCAGCCACAGCGTCTTCAGTGCTGCGGTATCGTTCGGGAATTGGCCCCTGTTACGGGTAGCTTTACGCAGTTGCGCGTTGAGTGACTCGATCGAATTGGTGGTGTAGAGCACTCGCCTGGCCGCAGGCGGGAACTGTAGAAACGGCACGAACCGCTCCCAGGCGTCGCGCCAGACTTTGACCGACTGGGGGTATTTTAGGCCCAGTTCACTGGCCTCGAAAGCATCCAGGTTGGCGCGTGCGGTGTCCTCATTGGTGGCGGTGTAGACCTCACGCAGCGCGCGGGAGACAGATTTGCGGTCCTGATAAGACACCCACCGGTTCGCAGCTCGAATCAGGTGCACAATGCAGGTCTGCACCATGGAATTCGGCCAGGTTGCCTCCACGGCTTCTGGCAGGCCTTTGAGCCCGTCGCAGCAGACGATGAACACGTCCTGGACCCCGCGGTTGGCCAGATCTGCGCACACCGATGCCCAGAATGCGGCGCCTTCATTTTCAGCGATCCACAATCCCAGGATGTGCTTGATGCCGTCCATGTCGACACCAACCGCCATGTAGCAAGCCTTGTTGACCACGCGGTGGCCGTCACGGATCTTCACGCGTAGGGCGTCGAGGAAGATCACTGGGTAAAACTCGTCGAGCTGGCGGTTTTGCCAGATCATGACCTCTTCCAAGACCGCATCGGTAATGGTGCTGATCGTATCGGGGCTCATATCCACCCCAAGGGTGGTCGCGAGATGATGGCAAATATCGCGCACTGTCATCCCGCCGGCATACAGCGAGACGATCATGTCGTCGAGCTCTGTGAGCCTGCGTGCGCCCTTGGGCACCATGCGGGGAATAAACGTGCCGGCACGATCCCTGGGCACAGTTACTTCCACCGCGCCGTATCCAGAATTGACGGTCTTGATGTACGACCCATTGCGGTGGTTATTCTCCTGTGAGGTTTCGACCTGGGCTTTGGCGTTGCGGTCGGAATGGCCGTAGCCCAAGTGCGCATCCATCTCCGCCTTAAGACCAGCGTTGATCGATGCCTGCAACAGGCCTTTGACCAGCTCGCTTGCATCATCAGCGGAAGCCGACAGCTCGCTGATCAAGCTGGCGACCTCAGGGTTTTCCATCAGCTTCTCGCTGATCTCGTTGACCCTCGCCGGGTCATGGCTTTTCTTCGGTGACACCGTAGTCATTATCGGTGAAACTCCTTCTAGATCAGAGCCTCACACACAAACTTCCTGACACCCTCGACCTGACCAAATTGGGCGAGGATTCATACGCACACATCTTCAACCTCGGCAAACTTCCCAACCTCACTGATCTTCCAGTATGAAAAGTTTGCGATCACCACACTCAAACGACCGATACCCCACATCGCCCAGCAAAAATCCATTATCCAAGCAGTTAAAAAGACCCTCTACTTTACCAGATAACCCCTACACCACACAGGCCACCCACTACAATGCTGCTCAAGCTTGGCAGCTAATGGATAGCTACCGCGGCCTGGCATTCAAACTGACTTTTCCAAGAGAGGCATATGTCACGATGTTGGCAAGATGCACCATTTCTGATGGAGTGAATCCGGCCATTCGGACGTTGGGTAGGATTTCGGTTGAAATCCTACCCAACGCTGAAACTTTCATAGGCACATCGAACTAAACATTCATGAATCATGACCAAAACACAACCAATTACTCCGTCTACGGCGGTTTTCCATTCACGGCAGAACCTAACTGGTGCGCCCCAAGAACAACTCTTAACGCCGTTTGTCCGTCGCCAATTGGGTAGCGCTAACACATATTAGCCCGTTAAAAATCGCATTCTAACCGGTAGCTCATTTATATATACTGATCCACCGAATACCAAGAAAAATTCCCTCATATTGACTGTTCTCACAAATCAATGACTGAACATTACCTTCTTCTTTGGTTTCCTAAAGCCTCAAATAGATCCTCTGCCGTTGGATCATTAATCTTTCTTACCAGCGCTCCGTCGGACAAGACAATGACGCGTTGAGCCTGAGCTGCTACTTCCAAGTCATGGGTCACCATTACAACTGCGGTACCTTGGCGGCTGAGATCCGAAAGTTCTTTCATCACTAGAGCGCTCGACTTCGAATCCAGAGCACCCGTCGGTTCATCCGCAAATAGCACGCGTGGCCTGACTGCTAAGGCCCTAATAATCGCTACACGCTGACGCTGCCCTCCCGAAAGCTGAGCTGGATAGTAATTCTTCCGGTCAGCCAACCCGAACTTCTCAAAAAGACTGGTCAGCTCACTCTTTCTCATCTTCTTAGAAACGAATCGCAAACCTAACTGGACGTTTTCCCACGCTGTCATCGAGTCCACCAAGTTGTAATCTTGGAAGATGAAACTAGCATTTTTTCGGCGGACCTCACTTCGCTTATTCCTGGAGGCAGCCACCAAATCAAAACCACACAGAAAGCTTTGCCCAGAGTCAGCTTGCTCAAGTCCGGAAATGCAATAAAGAAACGTCGACTTGCCAGATCCCGACGGACCGACAATCGACACGAATTCGCTCTCAGCAACGGAAAAATCAATACCCTTGATTACTAGTTCGCGCTCTTTCCTATTGATTGAGAACGACTTCTGCAGATCCCGGGTTTCAATAATAGTATTCATTTCTTCTCCTTTTAGCGTGCGATAGCAGTCATATTGAGCGTCTTTGTTTCCTGAAGAGTCGGAAGGACGATGGATATTGCCAATAGTGAAAATCCGCCTATAAGCAAAAAGTATGTTTCGTTGCCCACCCATGCTGGGCCTGCGCCAGGGACGGGACCATTACCCAACGCTGCTCCCATAGCTAGAGCATTGGTACCTAAGATCATCGTGGAGATCACGACCGCTGACAGAAAATAGATCAAGCATTCAAAGACAGCCGACCACCGAATAGAAGAAGTGGTAGCACCCAAAGTTTGCAGCAAAGCAACATCATGCCTTCTCCACTCGTTGGTGAGATAGACAGCTATCACTCCCGCAAATGCGGCGACAATGACGGGAGCACCGAAAATCAAGACAATCTGGCTGGTAGGGCTAACTTGAAGGTCAGACTCACTTGCCCCCGAGGCCATCATAATATTCTTAGTTTGATTAACCATACCGAAGATACAACCCACCGAAGCCGCAGCAACTACAAGGGGCGTGATCACTGATGTAGACAACGTAGCGCGTCGACGAGCAGTAGTTCGGGCAAGTACCCAACTATCTAAAAAGTTCAACGGCAGTAACCACCCAATTAGGCTGACAACTGGGCGGATAACAACCCGATCAGATATGCCGTAAGCCAACAATAGCCCAAGCCCAATACCCCAATATGACGAGAGTAGGCCACCGAGGCGCTCCATATCATCAATTGGCGACGTAGAGGCAATACTAATGTATCCAACAAGTAATCCACTCAAAATAAACATGGAGGCTAGAAGGCGGACAATTCCGCGAGAAGAAGCTTGCTCAGGGATATCCATGACCGCTTCCACCGGCTCAACCTTTCTCAGCTTTCCCGTCCCCAAGAACAACGCTAGAACCAACACCACAAAAGATGCCCCAGGTCCAAAACTCCAGGCCCAACCAGACAACGGTTCAGATAAACTAGGTAACATTAGGAACCCGGTATGAGCGATAATATCGCCGAAAGTTGGCCATGACAGAAAAGCTAAAATACCTCCGACGAAAGCACCCACCAGAGCACTCATAGTAGCTATCCCGATATATCGAAACCTCGCGCTTCGGGGAGAAGCTCCGATCACCTGCCAAAGGGCAATACGACGCGAATCACGACGGATAGCAACTTTCACAACAGAAGGAAGACACATCAGCACTGCCAGGCATGTCAACGCAATCTGAAGCCCACCCATCGCGGAGAACTGCTCACCAGCATCTGTCTCAGAGGCTTGCGCACCGACAATTGTCATCCCTAGGGAAAGAGAAAGCATCCACGAAGCCACCGAAGTCAGTATTAGCATCGATACAGACACTGGCTTAAGATCTCGAATTTCCTTAAACAAGAATTTTACTCACTCTCTCACGAACCTGGCAATCGCATAAAAAGTATATAAAAAGTACGCTGCGGCGAACAAAAAACTTAGCCATCGAACAACTTTCAAAGAAATACTTTCTTCGTTCATCACCTCCTTAATTCCAAGCAGCATAGCTAACCCCCCGACGTGTCTACTTTCCGGGGGTCAGGCCCAACACCGCGAGGGTGTCTAGGTGGTGGCCGGATTCGGCGGCGGCTCGGCGGGCGGCGGCTTGCTTTTTCGTAAAGGCCGTCTTCCCGAAGAAGGTCTGGCAGGCACGAAAGTGCGCGGCCGCGGCAACATCGGACATGACAGCCTTGAGGGCAGGCAGGCTGAGTTGGCGGCATAGGTCCAAATACTGGATCCCGTCCGCGAAGATGGCGTGCGCTGCTTTCACAGTGTCCAAGGCTGTCGTTGCTGTCATGGCTCACACGCTAGAAGCACGCGTCAACCCCCACAAGGGCACAAATTCGCGCCTGTGGATAACTCCGCCGCCCGAATGCAATAGTGAACACTCGGGAACCGCAGCCTGTGGAAAACTAGAACTTCCTAGAACAAGGCTAGAACAAGGATAGCCGGTTGGAGTGGTAGACAGTACCGAAGGGCGCATCGAGGCGTACCCAGCGGCCCTTCGCCGCGACGCGTAGGTGCCGCGGGACGTCGGTGGGCGCGGAGAAGCCGGGGATGAGCCCCAGACTGGTGCAGGCGAAAATCACGCGCATGGGCACCTCGACCTGCTTGCCATGGCCCTCGACGGTGACCACGGTCTGGTTCATCAGGCTCGACGGCGGGCCCAACGGTCCGGAGAACTGGCGGGCTAGGGCCTGGCCGGCATCGGCAAGCTCGCGCACGACTTCTACCGGCAGGTGGTCCAGCAGCCGGAAGCCGTCCATCGGCGGTAGCGCGCCCGGCCAGACGGGATCGCGGGCCGGGCCCAGCTCCAGCTTGCCGGCGGCGTTGTGTTTCAGCAGCTCCTGCTGCAGCAGATAGGCGGAAACCACGGCCCCGTCGCGGGAGACTTTCCCCTCCACGCGGCGCGAGACGACGACCTCGAAAGGCGTGGTGATGAAGACATCGACCTCGTGCTCCGTCAGCTGGCGCAGCCGCGCCGAGCACCCGCCATCAACGCCGATCGCCCGACTCACCAGCACCTGCAGCCCCTTGCCCCCGTTGCGCAGATCCAGCGACTCGTTCGGCACCTACTCTTCCCCTACCTGGGTGAGGATGTCGCGCTCGGCATCGCTAAGCGGGCGGGGGCGCTGGGTCTCTAGATCCACGGCGACCTGTACGCATTCCACCACGCAGGCGACCCGGCCGTTCTTGTCCTTGATCTCCTGGCGTGTGGTCAGGGAGCTGTTGCCCAGTTCGACGACCTGCGTCTCGACCACCACGGAGGTGGTGCCGCGCGGCTCGATGGGCAGGCGGAAGTCCAAGTCCAAGTGTCGCACGAAAGCTGCGAATTCGTGCCCCTGCGAGTAGAACTTGTCTTCCGCGAACGCCAGCCGCGCTTCCTGTGCGAGCTCGACGTAGTTCGCGTTCATCAAGTGGCCATAGCGATCGAAATCCGACCAGCGGACCGGTACCTCGTGGGTGTGGATGGACATCCTGCTCCTTTAACTGCGTTGTCTAGCGGGTCAGCTTGCGGTGGGTCACGCGCGACGGGCGGGCGGCTTCCTCGCCGAGGCGCTCGACCTTGTTCTTCTCGTAGTCGCCGAAGTTGCCTTCGAACCAGAACCACTTGCCCTCTTCGACGTTGCCTTCCCACGCCAGGATGTGGGTACAGGTGCGGTCCAGGAACCAGCGGTCGTGGGAGATGACCACGGCGCAGCCCGGGAACTGCTCGAGGGCGTTTTCCAGCGAGCCGAGGGTCTCGACGTCGAGGTCGTTCGTCGGCTCGTCCAGGAGGATCAGGTTGCCGCCTTCCTTCAGGGTCAGCGCGAGGTTCAAGCGGTTGCGCTCACCGCCGGAGAGCACCTTGGACGGCTTCTGCTGGTCCGGGCCCTTGAAGCCGAAGGCGGACAGGTAGGCGCGCGAGGGCATCTCGTTCTGGCCGACGTGGATGTAGTCCAGGCCTCCGGAGACGACCTCCCAGACGGTGGCCTCGGGGTCGATGTTCTCACGGTTCTGGTCCACGTAGGACAGCTTGACGGTGTCGCCGACCTCCACGGAGCCCGCGTCTGGCTCTTCCAGCCCGACGATGGTCTTGAACAGGGTCGTCTTGCCCACGCCGTTCGGGCCGATAACGCCCACGATGCCGTTGCGCGGCAGCGTGAACGACAGGTCCTTGATGAGCACGCGGTCGCCGAAGCCCTTGACCAGGTCCTTGGCCTCGACAACCTTGTTGCCCAGGCGCGGCGGGGTGGGGATCTGGATTTCTTCGAAGTCGAGCTTCTTGTACTTCTCGGCCTCGGCAGCCATCTCCTCGTAGCGCTCCAGACGGGCCTTGTTCTTGGCCTGGCGGGCCTTCGCGCCGGAGCGCACCCAGGCCAGCTCGTCCTTCAGGCGCTTGCGCAGCTTGGCGTCCTTCTTGCCGGCGACCTCGAGGCGCTCCTGCTTCTTTTCCAGGTAGGTCGAGTAGTTGCCCTCGTACGGGTAGAGCTTGCCGCGGTCGACCTCGCAGATCCAGCCGGCGACGTGGTCCAGGAAGTAGCGGTCGTGGGTCACGGCCAGCACGGCGCCCGGGTAGTCCTGGAGGTGCTTTTCCAGCCACTGGACGGACTCGGCGTCCAGGTGGTTGGTGGGCTCGTCGAGCAGCAGCAGGTCCGGCTCGCTCAGCAGCAGCTTGGCCAGTGCGACGCGGCGGCGCTCACCACCGGAGAGGTTGGTGACCGGGGCATCGGACGGCGGGCAGCGCAGGGCCTCCATGGCCTGCTCGATCTTGGAGTCGACCTCCCAGGCATCGGCGGCGTCGAGCTCTTCCTGCAGCTTGCCCATCTCTTCCATAAGCTCGTCGGTGTAGTTGGTGGCCATCTCTTCCGCGATCTGTTCGAAGCGCTGCTTCTTCTCGAAGATGTCGCCGAGGCCCTCCTCGACGTTCTCGCGGACCGTCTTCTCCTCGTTCAGCGGCGGCTCCTGCTGCAGGATGCCGACGGTGGCGCCCGGATCCAGGAAAGCCTCACCGTTGGAGGGCTGGTCCAGACCGGCCATGATCTTCAAGATCGAGGACTTGCCGGCGCCGTTTGGCCCCACGACGCCGATCTTGGCGCCCGGGTAGAAGGCCATGGTGACATTGTCCAGGATGACCTTGTCTCCGATAGCCTTGCGCACGTTTTTCATCGTGTAGATGAACTCGCCCATCATTCCCCTTTTCGTCCATTGGGTTAGGTTTTTATCACCACAAACACTACCGCAAGTTGCCCGGTGGCTACCCCTTAAGGCAAGGAACCCGCCGGCACCGCAGGGCGCCGACGGGTCGTGAAGTAGCTGGCGGATTAGCTCAGGACGCTGCGCGCGCTGGCGGCGGCGCGATCACCCGCGGTATCGGTGGCGGTATCCCCCTCTCCGTTGCTATCGTCCCCGGATTCCGCAGACTCCGCGGCTTGTGCCGGCTCCGGCTGCTTGGGCGCGGATTTCGACAGGTCCTTGTCCACCGGGTAGTCCAGGACGCTCTCGCCCGGGATCTCCACCCCGGCGGCGTTGGTGACGGTTTCGATCTTGCGGGCGCCGATAACCCAGCGGTTCATGTCCAGGCCCAGCCATGAGGCCTTCAGGTAGATGCGGCTGCGGGCCTCGCCAGACTCAGTAGTCCACTGGCTGGTCACCAGCGAGCCAACGGCGATAATCGGCATCCCCTTTTGCAGGGTGATGCGGCAGGACTGGGCCAGCTGGCCCCAGACCTCGACGTCCATGAACAACAGGTCGGAGTCTTTCCAGGTGTCGGTGGACTGGGTGGAGTTATCGCGCACGCGCCGCGAGGAGGCGACGCGCAGGTTGGTTTTCATGGTGTCGTCGTTGAACTTAACGAGCTGTGGGTTATGGGTCAGGTGGCCAAAAACGGTGATGGACAGTTGTGACATCTCGGATTAATTCCCCTCGAGCAAATAGTGTTTTTCGCGCCCCGCGGTCGCGGGCCGCTGGTGGCCATGCTCGCCGAGGCGGCCGTGGCTGTAAACCGGCGCCGGCCGTACCTGTGGATAAACCCCGCCCCCACGGCGAGAAATATACCTATGGTGGGGACTGAGTGACATCGTTAAGCGCTATGAGCTCTGGTGAGGTGCCTACAACTGCCGGAACCGACTAATGTCACCATCCTCGCTCAGCCCGGCCAACATGCGGTTGTACTCCTCCAAGTCGGCGTCGTGGTCCACATCCGCCTTCGCGTCGTGGCGCGCGGCGGTGTTGCGATCCTCGCGCAGCCAATCGACAAAGAGCTTGCCGAAGACGATAACCAGCGGGAACTGCCCAAAGCCCCAGGCGATGCCGCCGCCCTCGCGCTGGTCCGCCAGCAGGTCGATATCCCACGGCAGGTTCAGGGAGTTGTAGAACTCCTCACCCAAGATGGCGTTGAGCTGCATGAGGTAGACACCCATGTAGAGGTGGACCGGCATGGACAAAAACAGCACGAACAGGCGGATGTGCACCGGCGCGCGGTTCGGCAGCGGGTCCGGGCCGATGACCTCCCAGAAGTAGAGGTAACCGGACAGCAGGAACATCCAGTTCATCAGGACGTGGCCGGCGTGCTCCGAGATGGCGATCTCGTAGAAGTCGAAGGACAGGTAGATGGCATAGAAGACCACCAGGAACTGCAGGAGGTTCACGGCCGGGTGGGTGATGGCGCGCAGGATGCGCGACTTCGTCACCGCGACGGCGTAGTCGTGCAGGCTGGGCCGGCCCGGCCGCCCCACGGGGAAGGCCTCCATGAGGAGGGTGAGCGGCGCGCCGAGTACCAGGAACAGCGGGATGACCATGGACAGGACCATGTGCCCCAGCATGTGCGTGGAGTACATGGCCGGGAAGTACAGGCCGATGCCCGTCGACATCACGACGGTCATGCCCAGCGCGCCGAGCATCCACCAGGTGGTGCGCATGGGCGACCAGCTCAGCCCGATCTTGCGTAGCCGGTAGAGGGCGTAGATATACAGCCCCGCCAGCACCAGGCCGATGACCCCGAACATGATGTCAAAGCGGAAAAAGGTCCACACGTTCCAGAAGGTGGGGCGCTCGAAGAGCTCGTAGCCCAGCTGGATCTGCATGGCGTTCAGGTTGGGATCCCGCGGCGGCGGGGGCGGCGTGCGGCCCATGGTGATGGCCACGCCGACCGTGGCGGCCATGACGGCCACCTCCACCACCGCCACCCGCAGGAACAGCCGCGGGCGCTTGTCCAGCTGCGGGATGGTCAACTGGCGGTGGACAAAGCCCAGAAAGGCCAGCACGACCAGCAGCACGGTCTTGGTGGTGATGATCAGCCCGTAGCGGGTGGTCAGCCAGTCCGACCACTCCACGCGGATGGCGGCGTTGACCACGCCGGAGGCGGACATCGCCAGCGCGGCGACGAGCGCGAGCGTGGAATAGCGGCGCACCGCCTGCCCCATCTCCGGACCCAGGCGCCGGCCGTGGGCGATGAGCGCCATGAGGCCGCCGACCCAGAGCACCACGAATAACAGGTGCCAGAGGTAGGAGTTGGTGCCGTAGTCGTGGTCTCCACCGGAGGCCGAGTGCCCGTCGAAGCCCAGGGGAACCACCATGGTGATCGACAAAAAGAGCAGCACCGGTTGCAGGGACCACTGCTGGCTGAACAGGGTCAGCACGCCGACCAGCGCCGCGATCACCGCGGTCGCCAGCCACGCCTGGGCGGTGGCCACCTGGGACAGCGCCAGGCCCAGCATGTCGGGGCTTAAGACCTGGACGAAGGGCGTGCCGGAGACATCCGACATGACCAGCGGGATTTCCAGCAGCGAGACGATGGCCACGACGAAGGAGGCAAACATGCCGGTGCGGGCGGCGAGGTGACCGTCGACGGTCAAGGGGGCATCGATAAGCCGTTCGTTGTCCCCCTCCGGCACGGCCGGGGAGATTAGGAGCGCCGAGGTCAGGTAGGAGCCCACGGCCAGGGCCATGAGCATCCAGGCCGCACCCCGGAACGCCGGCAGGCCGATGGTGGTCAGACGGCCCGGATCGGGAATGCCTAGGGCCTGCAGCGAGTCGGCCAGGAAAAACATCGAGATGAACCCTCCGACCACGCCGGCGAAGACCGTGGCTGCCGCGTAAATACCCCAACTGGATCGCACCTGCTGGATGCGGTTACTGGGGCTAGGCTTCTTCGTCGCATCCGCATCCGCGTCGGTGGCGTGGCTGAAAGACATGCCGCTATTCTACTTCGGCGACGTTTCCATAACGAAAATGATTAATGGTCTATTTTCTGGCACGATGGGATTTATGGATTCTCGTCAGCTGCACTACTTCCGCAGCGTGGTTGACCACGGCGGATTCACGCACGCCGCGGCGGCGATGGAGATGACCCAGCCCTCGCTGAGCCTATCCATCCGCAAGCTCGAAGACGAGCTCGACATCCAGCTGCTCAACCGCAGCCGCGCCGGGGTCACCCCGACGGACGCCGGAAACTACGTCTACAAAACCGCGGTCAAGCTCGACGCCCTGCTCAGCCAGACCATCCAGCGCATTAGGGAAATGGCCGGCGGGCTGGCCGGGGCCGTCTCGGTGTGCTCGGCACCCGAGTTCAACTGGACCGTCATGCCCGCCGTCCTGCACCAGATGCTGCAGGAGGCCCCCGACGTGGAGGTCTACGTCGAAGACCCCTCCCCCAGCATCACGCTGGAGCGGGTCCTGGACGGCACCGTCGACGTCGGCCTGCTGCCAGTCACCGACCCGACCGCGGTCGCGCGGCGCTTCTCCCGCCAGCTCGACGTCGTCGAGTTCGCCCGCTTCCCCTGGGTGGTCGGCCTGCCCGAGCGCCTGACCGACCTGCCGGATCCGGTCTCGCTCTACGACATCCGCGACGAGACTTGGGTGGTCGTGCCCCGCAACCCGGAGTTTATCGGGCTCACGGAGCTGCTGGACGAGCTCTGGGCCGACCACCCCGATGCCGTGCCCGCCCGCCGGCAGGAAATATCTACGCTCCAGACCGCCATCCCGCTGGTCGCCGGTGGGCTGGGGGTTGCGCTTTTCCCGGAGACCGCCCGCACGTTCAAGTCCGAAGGCATCCACTACCGCCAGCTCAAGGAGGAGCTGCCGATGATGAGCGGCATCCTGCTCACCCGGCGCGACGCCGACCTTTCGCCGGCCACCCAGCGGCTTATCGAGCTGGTCAAGAAGGTCGGCAAGCAGCGCGCGGACAACGGTGCGGCGACCAGCTAGCGGGCCGTGTGTCTCCGGCGCCGGGCCGGTCGAGTAAAATCTGTCCTGCACTGCGCGGCAGCGCGGCGCCTACCCCTTGTTAGCCCCTATAGCTCAGTGGATAGAGCAGCGGGTTTCTACCCCGCGTGTCCCGGGTTCGAATCCTGGTGGGGGCACCGCTTTCTCCCGCCTGAGCGGGACTAAAATGGCAGCCATGGACATCACCCTGGCTACTTTCTCCCACTGGCCCACCGAACTGGCCCCGCCGGGCCTGCGCTTCGATAACTGCTACCCGCCCGCCGCGGACTACCCCTCGGCCCGCAACGCGGTGCTGACCGGGCAGTACCCGCAGCGCCGCGCGCGCTACCGCATCTCCGACGTCTTCGCCGACGCCGGCTGGCGCGTCACCGAGGGGGCAGAGCCCGCCCAGCCGGGCGAGAACGTCTTCCGCCTGTGGGAGGAGCCGGGCTCGCTGCCGGATACCGGCGTCGTGGCCGTGGCCACGCTCAGCGATTCCCCGGGGCCCATGAGCATCTTCTGGCCCGGCGTGGCCGAAGGCGGCACCTCCCAGGAGCTGGTCTCCCCCATGGATCTCGCGCCCACCTTGGCGGCCATCGCGGGCTTGGACGTGCGCCCGAACGCGCGCCTGTCCTTCGACGGGCTCAACCTCATCCCGGTCATCCGCTACGGGGCCTCCGGGCACGCCGCTCTCTTTTTCGACAACGGCATCCGGATGCAGGACGCCAGCCTCATCGACGGGCACGCCAGCAAAGAATCCCGCCGGGCGGCCCTGCAGGAAGAATGGGATACCTGGCGGGAATTCATGGACTTCGGCCCGCTGCAATAGCGCGGGGCCGGGCCTAGGCCTGCGGGCCTTCCGGCATGCAGATCCACAGCACGATGTAGATGGCCAGGCCCGAGGCGCCGGCCAGCGTGGCGATGGCGAACAGGGCGCGTACCAGGGTGGCGTCCACGTTGTAGGTCTCGGCGATGCCGCCGCACACGCCGGCGAGGTAGCTGTCGGTGGTGGAGCGGTGGAGTTTGTCGTTCATGGGGGATCTTCTCCTTTTTGGGGGTCGGGGCTTTCCTTTCACCTTCCTATTCAACCGTGGATTGTCCCGCAGCGCATCAGGGTTTTTCCCTGAACTAACCCGGATCTTTTCGCTAGGCTGAGTGGCACCGCCTAAGGTCGAATGCACCATCCGCGAAAGGACTTGAATCCGCTATGCCGAAAAAATCCGGACTGCCTGCCCCCACCCGCCATTCTTTTGCTCTGATCACCGGCGCCAGCCAGGGCATCGGCGAGGCCATGGCCCGTGACCTAGCCGCTTTGGGCCACAACGTGGTCTTGGTCGCCCGGCGCAAGGAGGTGCTGGAGAAGATCGCGGCCGAGCTGCGCGCGGCCCACGACGTCGAGGCCGTGGCTTTCGACGCCGACCTCTCCCGCGCCGAGGACGTCGACCGGCTCATCGAATTTATCCGCGGCCGGGAGGTGAGCATCCTGGTCAATTCGGCCGGCATCGCTAGCTTTGGCCCATTTATGGAGCAGGACTTCGGCTACGAGACCGACCAGTTCCAGCTCAACGCCACGGCCGTGCACCGGATTACCCGCGCGGTGCTGGAGCAGATGCTGCCGCGGCGGCGCGGCGCCATCTGCAACGTGGGCTCGGCGGCCGGCAACATCCCCATCCCCAACAACGCCACCTACGTCTTCACCAAGGCCGGCGTCAACGCCTTTACGGAGGCGCTGCACTACGAGCTGGCCGGCAGCGGGGTCAGCTGCACGCTGCTCGCGCCCGGCCCGGTCCGGGACGCCGTCGTCCCCGCGGAGGAACAGTCCATCGTCGACAAGGTCGTGCCGGACTTCCTGTGGACGACCTACGAGTCCTGCTCGCAGGAAACTCTGGCGGCCATGGCCCGCAACCAGCGCCGCGTGGTGCCGGGCCCGTTGTCCAAGGCGATGAATACGATTAGCCAGGTGCTGCCGACGCCGCTTATCGCGCCGCTGGTGGGCAAGTTCTACTCGCAGATGGGGTAGCTAGACTGGTGGTTATGCACAAGCAAGAGATAGCCCCCAAACATGACCGCCTGGTGTGGATCGATCTGGAAATGACCGGTCTGGAACCGGACCGCCACGTCATCGTGGAGATCGCGGCCGTTATCACCGACGGCAACCTGAACATCCTGGGCGAGGGCATCGACCTCGTCGTCCACGCCACCGAGGACGAGCTGGCGCAGATGGACGACGTGGTCACCGAGATGCACGCCAACTCCGGGCTGGACACCGAAATCCGCGCCTCCCACACCACCGTCGAGCAGGCCGAGCAGGCCGTCCTCGAGCTGGTCGCAGCCCACTGCGACCCAGAGCACCCCGCCCCGCTGGCCGGCAATTCCATCGCCACGGACCGCACCTTCATCCGGCGCTACATGCCCCGACTGGACCAAGCGCTACATTACCGCATGATCGATGTCTCCACCATCAAGGAGCTGGCGCGACGCTGGCACCCGAAAGCGTATTTCCACCAGCCGGACAAGGGGCTGGCCCACCGCGCGTTGCAGGACATCGTGGAGTCCATCCGCGAGCTGGACTACTACCGCCGCAGCGTCTTCCGCACCGACGGCGGCCCGGACAGCGGCCAGGCCCTCGAGGCGAAGGCCGAAAGCACCCACGCTTACCAGGCGTTTTTGTAATTCGCCGTTCATGGGTTAACCTAAATAGCGCTGCTAAGGCAGCGATGGTGGCTGTAGTTCAGCTGGTAGAGCACCAGGTTGTGATCCTGGGTGTCGCGGGTTCGAGCCCCGTCAGCCACCCCAAAGTTAAAGCAGGTCAAGGATTCCTTGGCCTGCTTTTTGCTATCCCTAGTGAGCTAGTTGGTGCACCAGGAGCCTTTCGCTCTCGGCTCGGCCAGCGCGGTCCGGGATATCGCCCGTCACCAAGAACTCCTCCACGCCCAGCTGGCTAGCAATTGCCGCTAGCTCCCGCCCCACTGTTCGCGGCGTACCCACCACGTGGTGGGCCTGGATGTCGCGCATGCGGGCGCGCTGCTGGCTGGTCATCGCGGCGAGATCCAGGTCCACGGCCGGCACCAGCGGGCTGAAGCGGCCGGTGGACTGGGCCATTGCCTGCGCGTAGGCCTCCGGGGCCAGCAGGTCCGCTGCCTTGCGCTCCGTTTCCGCCACGGCGATATTCAGCGAAGAAATCACGTGCGGGGCAGGGCAAAATTCGCTGGGCTGGAAGTTCGCGCGGTAGGCCTGGGCCGCCTTTAACTGGGTGCCCACCGGCCCGCCCAGCATGACGCCAAGGCCTAAGCGCCCGGCGGTGCGCGCGGAGGCGTAGCCGGCCAGCAGAAACAGGCCCACCTCTCCCTCGAGGCGCGGGCGGGCGGTGACTGCGGCATCGCCGCGCAGGTAGCCCAGCAGCTCGCCCAGGTCCTCGCCGTAGCGCTCCCGGGCCTTGCTGTCCTGGCGCAGCGCGGTGCGCACCGGGGCGGTAAACCCGACGGAATTTCCCAGGCCGATGTCCACCCTGCCCGGGTACAGTGCCGCCAGCGTCGCCACTTGCTCCGCGATGAGAAAGGGCGGGTGCCCGGGCACCATGATGCCCGCCGTGCCTACGCGCAGACGCTGCGTGGCCGCCGCCGCGTACGCCGCCAAAAGAGCCGGCTGCCCGCTGGGGATGCCGTCGACGCCGTGGTGCTCGGCGACGGTGAAGCGCTCGAAGCCCAAGGACTCGACGTGCCGGGCGTGCTCGGCCACCCCGCGCAGGGTCTCGGCCTCCGTTTCGGCCGGGGTCGCCGCGGCCCTATCTAAGACAGAAAAACGCATGCTCCCCACGGTAGTCACTGACCGCGGGGAGCACGCGCTCCGCAAAGGTTGAGTTGGCTTAGGCGGGCTAGGCGTTGCCGACCTTCCAGTCCTCCCAGGACATGTTCCAATCGCCGAGCCCGTCGTAGGGCGAGAGCACCCCACCGGAGGTGTTCTTGACCAGGACGATGTCGCCGCGGCCGACCACCTGCTGGAACCACTGGGCGGCCTCCGGGGTGACGTTGATGCACCCGTGCGAGGTGTTCGTGTTGCCCTGCGCCCAGACCGACCACGGGGCGGAGTGGACGTAGATGCCCGAATAGGACATCTGCGTCGCATAGTCGACGACGGTCTGGTAGCCGCCGGCATCGAGAGCCAGCCCGAAGGTCGTGGAGTCCATCATGAGCTGCTCGTGCTCGTCGCCGATGATGTAGCGCCCGTTCGGGGTCGCGTACTGGCCGTCGCGCCCCAGCGAGACCGGGATCTCGCGCAGCAGCTCTTGGTTCTTGTAGACCCGCATGGTCTTGGTCGCGTCGTCCACGATGGAGATGACCCGGTCGCCGATGGTGAAGCTGGCCTCGTTGTTGGAGCCGCCGTACACCTTGTTGCCCAAGTCGACGCCTTCGATCTCCGCCTTCGCGGTCACCTTCGTGCCCGGCTCCCAGTACTCCTGCGGACGCCAGCGGACCTCGTAGTCGTTAACCCAGTGGAACGCGCCCTCGACCGCCGGGGAGGCCTCCACCGTCAGGGCCTCCTCGGCCTTCTTGCGGTCCGGCACGGGCACGCCGAAACGGAAGTTCACGGTCTGCCCGACGCCGACCTCGGCGCCGTCCAGCGGGGCCATGGCCACCTCCGCGGTGCCGTTAGCTTCCGGGGTGGTGAACTGGACGGTCTTTTCCTTCCCATTCTCGTCCTTGGCGTAGATGCTGTAGGTCCGGTTGTAGCCCAGCGTCTCGTCGCTCGACCAGGTCTTTCCATCGTCCGAGAGCTTTTCGGCCACGACGTAGCCCTGCTCGTTAGTCATGGTAACCGTCTCTAGCCCCTTGCCCAGGGACTTCACAGTTACGGGCGTGAAAGGATCGACGTCTTCGGCACCGTCCTTGACGGAAAACTCCGGAGCCTTCTTCTCCTTCTTAGCCACGCTGGTGGCACCGACCTCCGATGCCTCACTCACCTCCGGCGCCGCCGCGTCCTTGCCCTCCGGATCGCCAATCGTGCACGCCGCCAGTGACACCGCCGTAACGGATGCAACTACCGTCACTGCACCGCGGCGCAGCAGCGAAATCGTCCTAGTCAAAATCCAAAACCCTTATCTAGCCTGGTTCTCTTAACCTGCGAGTCAGCCGCCGAGCCGCCTTCGCTGCGAGCTCGTCACCCAATCTCACTAACCATATCGACAAAACGTCCTCAAGTTGTACACAAAATTGGCGCTGCAGCGACTTTGATATCTAATCGTTGCATTCAGCATGAAGCACGCGATAACGGTGCGTTAATACCCCGAAAAACCTGGTATGACCAGCCGATTTTACTATTTTCTTTGAAGGGGTTAAAGTTATTTTCCGTTGCAAGGACAGCGGCCGAGAGATTGGCTCAAGTTTTTGAAACAATGCGCCATTAGCTCAATTGGCAGAGCAACTGACTCTTAATCAGTGGGTTCGGGGTTCAAGTCCCTGATGGCGCACAATAAGGCTAGGCCAGGCGGAATCTTACCGTTCTGGACCTGGTCTTTTCATGGTTTACCCTGATTAGGACAGGAAATATCCCAACACTGTTTTTGGCGCGATATCTCTGTCTGCACCGCGCCAATGAGGTAGTTTGTGGGTACGAGTGGGCACAAATTGGGCACGAGGATTCGGGTCTATCCGTCAGCTGAAGTCTGGGAGATTCCAGGCCCGCTACGCGGGGCCGGACGGCAACCGCCACAAAGCACGTAAAACTTTCCCAGATAGATTGTTAGCTCTAGGATGGTCTTCAGAAATCCGTAAAGAGATTGACCTAGGGACTTGGACGCCGCCGCAGGACGCACCGGCACCCCCAAAGATCGCTACTGTTGGGGAATTTGTTCACCTGAAGTGCCCCGGGTTTTGTTCCCAGGCGGTTGCCATAGTTTCTATTTCAGGCACGGGTTCTGAGATGTTTCCGGCACGGCGGGCATACCGAGTCCAGGGACGTGCCGTGTGCCATGAAACCCCCAGCTTTGGGGCTACTGCCTGGCACGCGGCTTACATCGACATATTCTCCGCCAAGACGCGGTCTTCCACAAGGCAGACCACACAGTCCTTTGCATCCTGGTCAAAGGTTCTTGGCATATTCCAGATTTTCCCATCTACTCAAACGGAACAAAACCTGGGGCACTTCAGGCTAGTAAGAAGTCACATATCCCTCCTAGCGATAACGACCACGCAAGCCAGGAATACGCGCTATGAACGCAGCAGCAATAAGCCCTATCGTCGCGATACCGACATACAACCACACGTGATCACCGCTGGTCTGCGGAACTTTCGGCGGCTCAGGTGAGTTCTCCGCGTTAAGAATGGAATCTGTATCACGCCCGCTGACTATCCCGTCAATCCACTCTTTAGCACCCGACAACGTGGTAATCGCTGCACTAGGTGAAGGCAAATCCGGATCCCCGTTAGAGGTACCCGCAGTCATAAGTCCAGCAAGTTTGCCGTCCACAAAGAAGGGTCCGCCGGAGTCACCACCCTGCACACCAGCACGGCCCGTCGAATGTACATCGAGGAGGGCGCTTCCAATCAGCGGCATCGAATCATCCGGCAAACTAGCACCCTCTGGCGGCATCGCCCCCTCACCAAGGTCACCAGACTCGGGCGCAGGAGCACCAGGCATCGCCTCGGCAGCCGGAACGCTTTCCACTCCTTCCGGAACATCTGGCTGCTTCCCCTCTTCGACAACATGGCTGGACGGACTACCACCAAGAATCTCAGAAACTTCCATTTCCGCTTTGGGTAGGTGGCCTTTTCGAGCCATGGAGGAACTACTGCTCCATCCGTAGATGACACCTCGCTGGCCGGGCTGCGGTATATCGGTGGCGATAGGTGCAGGATTAACACCGGAAACAGAGGTAGTGAGATGGAGAAGGGCAGCATCAGAAACCGGAGAAAGTGCCCATGAATCCGCATCATAAATAGTCCCGTTAATACGGGCCTGCGTGCCCTCATTGTTGACGGAAGACAGGCAATGACGTGCAGTAAGAACCCACTGCTCAGCAACGAGGGTACCGGTGCAATCGCCAAAATTTCCTACGCGACCTATCTTCAACTCAGCAACTGTCCGAGCCTCGGCAGAATCGCCGGCTGGCTCACCATATTCAAGGGCTCCAGCCGGGGGCGCAATCAGCGTGATGACACCGACGGTAAGCAGAGCAGGAATAAGTTTATGCTGCATGGTGGTCCTTCTTTCCAGCAGGAACGGCAATGTTGATGGCCTTGGAAACAAACCACTCGGCGGGCCCCTTCCCTATTGTGCGGTGCCACAGGGTGGCAAACGCGAGGAAGAATACGATGAAAGCACAGGCCCAGCCGGTGCTATGTAAAGCGATGTGACTCTGCCAGTAGTAGGCCGTGAGCACATGCAGAATGTAGATGCTCAAAGACATTGCACCGAGGGCAACGAAGGGATAGGCCAGTCTAGGTACGGTGCGGCCAACAATAAGGCACAGATGCAGTACGACCGCAGCGACCATAACCGACAATACGATCTCCCCCAGCACGCCCGTATGGCCGGTAAAACGCAGCCAACCAGGTACATCCGGAGTAAAGCGGAAGTAGAAACCCACAGCAGCGAGGACTACACCAGCTGCAGTAACTCCCCACTGAACAGCAGCACGATGATGTCGCACATACACCTCAAAGAGCAACATTCCGGCGAGAATATAGGCGACATAAGCCAGAAATGGGTAAATCTGAGGCAAGGTCATAGGAGCATACTTCACTGTCGCAGCGACCGTTGCCGCGATAAAGAGGAAGAGTTTCCACCACCAACGCAATGGTGGAACCCAAGAAACGAGGATCATGGTAATACCGATAACCACAAGAACGACTTGAATTTCTCCACCAACGGGTAACAGTGCTACCCCGATCAGGGCAATTATGCAGCCACGCGCAAGAATCCGCAGAAACGAAACCACAGTGAAATCGCGGCCTATGATCATCAGCGTAATACCTGCAAATATCGCAAATAGTGCTGCGGAAAGACCGTTGAGGATGACCTTGTTGTACCACACGAGCGAGGCCATATGTATGACAATCATGCCTATAATGGCAAATGATCGGGCTATATCTAACCCTAAGATGCGCGAAAATGCAGGCACCTGTACTCTCCTTCATATTGTAATGGGACCACACTTCTGTGAACCCATGTGCATTACGATCTTTACCAAGCCACGCTGAATAATTACTGCAAGACCTTTATGAATGGTTTACCAATCATAAAGAAAGGGAAACCGCTGAGTCGAATCTTCTCCTTGAGATAGAAGAGGAGAGAAAAGGGGCGTACCAGGTTATTTGTGTGCGGGGGTAGGTTAATTGGCTTTTATCGAAGCGGTTGGGGTAGGCCACGGCCATTTAGTTGATGGCTTGTTTCTAGCCGGAAACTCCGGCTTCTTCCATGAGTCTGCCGGCTGTCACTGAGACTCCTTTGCACTGCTTCGCCCTCTTTGCGCCTTGGGGGAGAGTGTCTGATGGTTTGTGTGTGGGAACCTAACCCGCATGAGGAGATGGACCAGAATGACTACTGTGACGAGACGAGATCCGGCTGATAAGGCCAAGATTGATGCGATTGAAAAGAAGCTGCTTGCTAACCCTGAAATCGCGAAACTCATTGATGACCTAGGCACATCGACAACGGATGCCAATGACCTAGTTCGGGGCATGCTACAAGCCTCGATTACTAGGGGATTAAACGCTGAGATGGATGCTCACCTTGGCTACGAGTCCGGCGATAGAGCAGCTAAAGCTGCAGCTGAGACAGACAATCACCGCAACGGAACCTACCCAAAAACCGTGGATTCTAACTACGGGCCAGTTACCGTTGATATCCCTAGGGATCGGGCTGGAACATTCTTGCCGACTATGGTCCCTAAAGGCTCGAGGCGTTTGACCGATGTCGATGACATGATCATCAGCTTGTATGCCGGCGGGATGACCATTAGGGATATCCAGCACCACATGGCAACTGCGATGCGGGTTGATATTTCCCATGAGACGATTTCTGCAGTTACTGACGCCGTCTTGGATGAAGTCATGGTGTGGCAAAACCGCCAGCTAGACGAGTTCTACCCCGTGGTGTTCCTGGACGCGCTGCGTATTAAAGTCCGCGACGGCGGCCGGGTTGTCAACAAGTCCGCGTACATGGCAATCGGCGTGGACCTCGACGGCATCAAGCACATTTTAGGATTGTGGATCGCCAAGGAAGAAGGCGCTTCCTTCTGGGCGCAGGTGTGCTCTAACCTGGCTAATCGTGGGGTCAAAGACGTCTTTATTGTCTGCTGTGACGGGCTGAAAGGCCTGCCTGAAGCAGTCGAGGCAACGTGGCCGAACTCGATGGTGCAAACCTGTATCGTGCACCTGATTCGTGCCGCGAACCGGTGGGTAGCCTACGGGGATCGTCGGGGTGTATCGGCGGCGTTAAAAAAGATTTACACCGCTGCGGATGAACCCACAGCCCGTGCTGCTTTGGACGAATTTGAAGCCTCTGAATTGGGAGAAAAGTATCCCCGCTCAGTCAAGGTCTGGCAGGACGCGTGGGGCCGGTTTGTCCCGTTTCTGCAGTTCCCGCCAGCGGCCAGAAAGGTTATCTATACGACGAATTCCATTGAGTCGTTTAACAACGAGCTGCGTAAAGCTACTCGCAACAGGGTGCAGTTCACCAACGATGAATCAGCGCTTAAAACACTGTGGTTGATGATCTGCAATATTGAAGACAAACGAGCTGCAAAGAGGGCGAAGCAGGGCAAACGAGTCTCAAGAACAGCCGGCAGGCTTATGGAAGGAGCCCGGGTTTCCGGCTGGAAACAAGCCATCAATCAAATGGCCGTGGCCTACCCCGACCGCTTCGACAAATACCTATAAACCCAGCCCCACACACAAACAACTTGACACGCTCCCTTGGGGCTGCCCGCACAGTCTTACGGTCAAGCGCAATATGGTAGCGCTCGGCAAGTTCTGCGTTGATCCGCGGAGCACCATCAACCTCATCGGAGTCTTTCCAAATCTGATGAATCTTGCGGTCGACATCATCGTAAAATGCTGCACGTTCATCTTTGCCGGATAGTCGCTTCTACTGCATATGGGCCCATTTTGTAGTATCCAGACCGAGACACTTTTAATAGCCGTGCCATGCGTTTGATGCTGTAGTTCGCCTTCTCCTGCTGCATTAGTTCGAACTTTTCTGTTCGCGTTGCTTTGCGGCGAAGAACTGTCGCTCGCTTTTGGTAAAAACTCGTTATCCATCTCGGCTTCCGCCAACTCACGGCGCAGACGAACATTCTCAGCACGAAGATCAGCCTCACTCATCCCCTCTGATGCTTGTCGGCGCTCACGCTCGAGTTTGACTCACCGGCCTAAAAGCCCGTCGGAAACACCGATTTCCTTAGCCACATGAGCAATCGGGCGCTGACTCGATTACCGGGTTCGCGGCTTCACGCTGGCAGTCCGGCGCGTACTTCTTGCGCTATTGCCCCACAATGAACACCCTCTCCCACGGACACGAGATCCGTACTAATAGGGTGTCCCCTACTCGAGGGTAACCTCACCTATTCAACGGCAGTTGACGCATGCGTCGGCGGCCATGACGTTGGATGTGTCCACGGAGCTTTTTGATGAGGTTTTGCAGGGGTTGGGGCGGCCGTTAGATGAGACTTTTCGGATGTAGTGGGATTGTAATGGGATAGCGAAAATCTCTCCCGCGGGCCGTGATTTCACTGGCCAGCGAGGTTTTTCAGTTTATGCCCCGGTGCCTAGATCTCCTCGCCGGCGATCTCGTAATCCTCCATGTCGTGGACAGGGACCTCGGTACCGTCGGACATCTTCAGGTCGGTCATCCGGTTGTCCGGATCCACCACGCCGATGTCGTGACCGGACTCGCGCAGGCGGCGCAAGCCCTCCTTCAGCATGCGCCGCCCCATGCGGTTCGACCCAGTCACGCCGGACATATCCAGCACCACGGCCTCGTTGTCGAAGTCCTGGTCGGCCAGCTCGTAGAGGATGGTCTCCGCCGCGTTGAAGTTGATCTGCCCCTGCAGGCGGAAGACGTAGGTGTCCTCTTCCTCGTGGATATCACGAATGGGAGCGATACCGTAGCGCTCCTCCGTCGACATCAGGTGCAGGCCCATGTCACGGGAGACCAGCTTGAAGGCCTCCACGCCGCGCACGCTGTTGCCTTCCTTGTTCAGCCGCGGCGAGAACGTCGCGATACCCAACTGGCCCGGCAGCGTACCGAGAAGCCCGCCGGCCACGCCCGACTTGGCGGGGATGCCGACCTCGGCCATCCAGCGGCCGGCGCCGTCGTACATGCCTGCCGAACTCATCACCGACAGCGTCAGGCGGCACACGTCCGTGTCCAGGATCTTCTCGCCGGTGACCGGCTGGTGGCCGCCGTTGGCCAGCGTAGCCGACATCACGGCCAGGTCCCGCACGTCGACCAGGAGGGAGCACTGGCGGATGTAGGTGGTCACGGCATCGGGCGCTTCGTCCTTGATGATGCCGTAGTTGCGCAGCATGTGTGCCAGGGACAGGTTGCGATCGGAGTGCTCCAGCTCGGAGCCGCACACGCGCTCGTCCATGCCCAGCTCCCGACCGGCCAGGCGCGACATATAGGACCGGATGCGCTCGACGCGCTCGTCGACAGTCGAATCCACGCCGTTAATCAGCTGTGTGACGGCGATGGCGCCCGCGTTGATCATCGGGTTGACCGGCCGGTGATCCTCGGCGTTCAGGGACAGCTCGTTGAAGGCCTCTCCGGAGGGCTCCATGCCGACGATTTCGCGCACCGCGTCTAGGCCCAGCTCCTGCAGCGCGAGCGCGTAGACGAAAGGCTTGGAGATGGACTGGATGGTAAAGCGCTCCTCTTTGTCCCCGGCGCTGTAGACGTTGCCCGTGGTCGTGCACATGGCCGCGGCCAGGTAGGACGGGTTGGCGTCGGCCAGCTCGGGGATATAGTCCGCGACGGCGCCGCCGTCGGAGTAGCGCACTTTGTCGAGGATTTCTTCGAGGTAAAAAGGGATCGGAGTTTTCACCCTGACCAGCCTACCGGCAGTTAAAATAGTCCTCATGACTACGCACGCCGATGCCCTCCTCGTCGTCGACGTCCAGCACGACTTCTGCCCCGGCGGCGCGCTCGGCACTGAGCGCGGCAACCTGGTGGCAGAGGGCATCGCTGGCGTTATTGCCAATTATCCCGCGGTGGTGGCCACCCTGGACTGGCACATCGACCCGGCCGGGCACTTTTCTGACAACCCCGACTTCGTCGACACGTGGCCGGTGCACTGCCTGGCCGACAGCGAGGGCGCCCGGCTGCACCCGGCGCTGCCGCAGGAGGACATCGACGAGTTTTTCTACAAGGGCGCCTACACCGCCGCCTATTCCGGTTTCGAGGGCGCCAGCCAAGCGGGCACGTCTCTGGCAGACTACCTGCGCGGCCGTGGGATTGAGCGCGTGGACATCGTGGGCATCGCCACCGATCACTGCGTGCGCGCCACGGCCCTCGATGCCCTCCGCGAAGGCTTTGACGTCACCGTGCGCCAGGACCTGTGCTCGCCGGTGAGCGAGGACGCCGCGCAGGCGACCTTCGCCGAGCTGCGCGCCGCCGGGGCCGAGCTGGCCTAAAACCTGTGGATAACCGCGCGTTGTATTACGTGTAATACAAGTTCGGCGAGTTATCCACAGCTTCGGCCGGCTTAACGTTGAGCCGGGGCGCCCGCCTTCCTAGCGTGAGGGTCACGCACGCACTCGAAGCCTCCATCAGAAGCCGCGCCGACGGCATCACGTATCTGTCTCTTGCCCACGACCTCGACTACGACACCCTTGTAAGCTGGGGCGAAGACCCCCAGTCCGCCCGCACGCTGCTGGGCCTGCGCGATCTGTTCTTTAGCACCGCGTCCTTTTCCGCCCAGCGCGCCGCGACCCGCGATGCCGCCTCCGACACCGGCCACAGCTACGCCGCGCTGCTGGCCATCTACAGCCAGGTCAAGCGCCTCAAGCGGCAGTCCGATGCCGTCAGCCTCCTCTTGGAGCTCGCCCGCACCCCGGGCGACGCGAAGAAGCTGCGCTCACTGGGGCGCAAGCGCGTGAATGACATCCAGCCGCGGCCGCCGGCGCGCCCCGGCGTAAAAGTCACCCGCCGCAGCGACGGGACGGCGACGCTGTCGATAACGGCCTCCTCGCTGGACATCGCGGACCTGCACGCGCACATCAAGACCGTCGAGGATGCCCGCGCCGTCTTCGAGGGCGGGGCCGAGCGCCCGCAGATCACCACCAACGTCGTCATCCAGCTGGACGAGTTCGTGCAACTGCTCAACGGCGAAGGCCAGGATGTCGAGCTGCAGCTGACCAACGGCGGGCGGCTAACCGGGGCGGAGCTGGTCGGGCGCATCTTGAGCGACTACGGCTACGTCGGGCTCTTCCACCCAGTGCACGGTCCGCTGAACCTGTACCGCAGCAAGAGGCTGGCCACGTGGAAGCAGCGCCACCTGGCGATGCTGGAAAACCCCACCTGCGCATGGCCCGACTGCCGAGCGCCGGCCGAGGACTGCCAGGTCCACCACCTGCGCGCCTGGTCCGCGGGCGGGCACACCGACGCCGACAACCTCGCCACGTTGTGCCGCTACCACAACTCCGTCAACGACGACTCCCCCGCCCGCTCCCGCCGCGGCCGGCTGGTCCGGCGCCACGGGCGCGTGGTCTGGACCCCGCCCCGCCGGGAATGAACCACCGCGGAAAAACACCGGGTATGAAAAAGACCCCCGCCGTTTTATGAGGCGAAGGCCAGTTTCGGAATGTTTCGAATGATTCGGTATAAGGAGGAAATTACTTGCGCTGCGCGAGCAGGCGCTGCAGTTCCTTGATGTCGCTGGAACGGCGACGGGAACGGAAGACCGCGAAGGCGATCCCGCCGACGACGACGGCGGCCACGCCGGCCAGAGCGATCTGAACGTTCTTGTCCTGGAGCTTGTCCTGGGCGGCAGACTTGGCATCGTTAGCCAGGTTCTGCGGGCGGCTGCGGTCGGCCAGCTCGTCCAAGGTGCCGGCCAGTTGGCGACGGGTGCGCTCGATGTCGCGCTGGATGTCCTCAATACTGCGTGCCACGTTCTACTCCTGGTATTTCGCATAAAGATTATCGGGTACGCGGACATTCTATCGCGTTTGCCGCCAGCGTGACGTATTGACCCAAACTCAGCCACCTGCCGGGCCGGGTATGGTGGATAGCATGACTGACCAACAGCGTTTAGAAGTAGGCGACACCGCCCCCGCGTTCTCCTTACGCGACGACCAAGGCAACACCGTCAGCCTGAGTGATTTCGCCGGCCAGCAGGTCCTGGTTTATTTCTACCCGCGGGCCAACACCCCGGGCTGCACCAAGGAGGCCTGCGATTTCCGCGACTCTTTGGAGGAACTGAACGACCGACGCATCGCCGTCGTGGGCATTTCCCCGGATACCCCGGAGAAGCTGGCGAAGTTCCGCGCCGATCACGACCTGAATTTCCCGCTGCTGTCCGACCCGGACAAGGAGATCATGACGGCCTACGGCGCGTTCGGCGAGAAGAAGAACTACGGCAAGGTCGTCCAGGGCGTTATCCGCTCCACGTTCTTGGTGAACGCCGAGGGCAAGATCGCCCTGGCTAAGTACAACGTCAAGGCCACCGGCCACGTGGCCCGTATCAGCAAAGAACTAGACGCCTAAATTATCCCTCGATGAGCACACCCTCCACCAACAATCCCAAGACCGAAGCGAACGAGCAGGCGGGCACGGCCGAGCTCCTGGTCCCGCGCCGGCGGCCGGCGCAGGCCCGCAGCCGCGAGCGGTTCAACCGGATTCTGCAGGCCGCACGCAGCGTGCTCGTGGACCAAGGCTTTGAGTCTTTCACCTTCGACGAGGTCGCGCGCCGCGCCGAGGTGCCGATTGGCACCTTGTACCAGTTCTTCGCCAACAAATACGTCCTCGTCTGCGAGCTGGACCGCCAGGACACCGCCGAGAACCTGGCGCAGATCCAGCGCTTTTCCGAGCACGTCCCGGCGCTGCAGTGGCCGGACTTCCTCGACGAGTTCATCGACCATTTGGCCTCGATGTGGCGCAAGGACCCGTCCCGGCGGGCCGTCTGGCACGCCGTCCAGTCCACGCCGGCCACCCGCGCGACCGTTGCGGCCACCGAGCGCGAAATCCTAGAGCCGCTCGCGGATATCCTCGCCCCGCTGGCTACCGGCATGGACTACGAGGAGCGCATCGAACTGGCCGGCTTCCTAGTCCACACGGTGGTCTCCCTGCTCAACTACGCCATCCGCACCGAGGACGCCGACAGCTTCGCCTCCGTCGTCGGCGAGGTCAAGCGCATGCTCGTGGCCTACCTCTTCTCCGTGGCCACGACCTAGGCGCCGCGCCTCGCCCCTGCACGCGCTAGCAGGAAAGAATCACCGTCGCGACCGCGTAGTCGCCGTCGTGGGAGATGCTGAGGTTGGCCTGCCAGCCGGGGAGAGAGGCATCGATAGCCGTGCGGACCTGGCCGGTCACGTGCAGGCAGACCCTGCCCCACGCGTCCGGCTGGACGCTGACCTCGGCCCAGTCGACCTCGTGTTCCGCCAGCCGCGGCGGGCGCCCGTAGAGCGCCTGCGACCACGCCTTGATGAAGGCCTCCTTGGCCGCCCAGCGCCCCGCCAGGTGCTCGACCCGGCGCGGCCTGGTTGTGGCCACGCGCTGCTCGAGGGCGGAAAAGACCCGCTCGAAGGTGGTGCCTTCCCGCCCCAGCTGCTCGGCAAAGCCGGGGATGTGGACGATGTCGGTGCCGACCGCGAACATCTAGCTAAGCTCCCCTCCCCGCAGGCGCGCCTGCGGATCCAGCAAGACCTGCGCCTCGTGGTCGGCGCCGCGCCCGCCCAGGTTGCGCCCCGTAGGCCGGGCATAGAGCGCGCCCTGGCCGTGCATGGCGGCATCGCGGCGCTCCCGCCCAGCGCGCTCGCGGCGGGCGGCCTGCGTGCGCCACTCGTTGAGCGCAAACTCACCCTTGGCCTGGCGCAGCGCCTGGGCAAACGCGCCCGGGTGCACCACGGCGATAAGTGCCGAAACGTGCCCAAAGCCCAGGGAGGTCACCAGCCCGGCCTTGATTTCCGCCGGCAGCGGGGTGCGCGGCCAGACCAAGTCGGAAAAGCGGCGCAGCTGCGGGTCGACGCAGTCCAGAGCCCAGTTCGGCGGGATGATAGCGCGCCGCATGACCTGCATGAGTCCGATTAGCTGGAAGGCTGCCGCCCCACCCTTGGCGTGCCCGGTCAGGTGCTTTTGCGAAATCACATACAGCGGGTTGCCGGGGGTGCGCCCGCTAGCCCGCGCCAGGCGCTGGTGCAGGTCGGATTCGTTCGGGTCGTTGGCCTCCGTGGAGGTGTCGTGCTTGCTGATAACGCGCACGTCGTCGGCGTCCAGCCCGTACGGGGCGAGCGCGGCCGCCAGCCGGTTGTCCCGGGCGGCCGAAAGCGCGCCCAGCCCGGGCGCGGGGATGGAGGTGTGCGCCCCGTCGGCAAAGGACTCCGCAAACGCCACCACGCCGAGCACCGGCAGGCCCAGCTCGGCCGCCACGTCGCCGCGGGTTAGCAACAGCGCGCCCCCGCCGGCGGATTCCACGAAGCCGGCGCGCCGCCGGTCGTTGGGGCGGCTGAAATAGCGCTCCGCGATGCCCGCCGCCGCCAGCGCAGCAGAATCCGCCGTGGCGGCCATCGCGCCGAAGCCGGCCACGGATTCCACGCTCATATCGTCGATGCCGCCGGCCACCACGAAGTCGGCCTTGCCCAGCCGCAGCTTGTCGGCGGCTTCCTCGACGGAGACCGCCGCGGTCGCGCACGCGGCCACCGGGTGGACCATCTGCCCATAGCCGCCCACATAGTCCTGCATGACGTGCGCGGCGATGACATTGGGCAGCGCCTCCTGCAGCACGTCGTTGTTGCGCGGCTGGCCCAGCAGGCGGTCGACGTAGAGGCCGCGCAGGGAGGCCACCCCGCCCATCCCGGTGCCCTGGGTGTTGCTGACCCGCGCCGGGTGGACGTGGGCAAGCAGCTCGGCGGGGCTGAACCCGGCGGAGGTAAACGCCTCGACGGTGCAGATGAGGTTCCACACGGCCAGGCGGTCCAGGTTCTCCAGCATGTCGGCGGGGATGCCGTAGGCGGCCGGGTCGAAGCCGTCGGGCAGCTGGCCGCCCACGAACCGGGTCATCACGGTGCGCCGCGGCACGCGGATTTCGCTGCCCTTCGGGCGGGTAACCTCCCAGGCATCCCCGGCGGGGCGCACCCGGGCGCCGGCGACGGCGAAGGCGCGGGCGCTGTCGGAGTCCGCGGTGGTGAAGGTCAGGTCGCGGTCCAGGTAGACCGTGGTCAGCTCGCCGGCAAGATTGTCGCTCATGCCGGCATCGTCGCGCAGGCGGCGCACGCCGACGCTGGCCATGACCTCATCGTGGAAGCGGGCGTAGATATCGGCCTCGGCCACCGGCTCCCCGGCGGCGTCGACCCAGCCGTCCTCCCAGCGGATAAGCCCCATCGACCAGGCCAGCTCCACCACGCCGGCGGCGCTAAGATCGCCGCCGAGCTCCGCCTCGAAGCGGGTGCGCGCGCTGCCCCAGGGGCCGAGCTCGCCCGCGCCGACGACGACCACCATCTCCTCCAGGCTGGCCGTGACCTCGCCGAAGTCCGGTTCCTCTGCCGCCGCCTCGGCCAGGTTGGGCAGCGCCGGCACGACGCGCGCGTCCGGCTCCGCCTCGGTTTCTGCCGCGGCTAACGATGCCTCCTGCCGCAACGCCGCCAAATCCAGTTCGGCAGCAGCCAGTCCCCCGGTCAGGTCCACCGCGACCGGCTCCTCGCGCGCGGCCCGGCGCGCGGCCGGGTTGGCGCCTTCGGCCAGCAGCTCGGCTGCGAGTTCGCGGGTATCCCAGGTGCGCACGCCGCGGGCCTCGGCGGCGGCGACCAGCGGATCGTTGCCGCCCATCAGGCCGGTGCCGCGCACCCAGCCGATCTGGGCGTGGACCAGGCCCACGCGGTCGGCCCAGGCGGGTTCGCGGCGCCAGCGGTTTTCGACGGCATCGAGGGCCGCTTTGGCCTCGCCGTAGGCGCCGTCGCCGCCGAAGCGACCGCGGTTGGGGCTGCCCGGCAGGACGAGGTGGACGTGCTCTGAGATTTCGGCGGTGGCGGCGATGAGCCGCTCCACCGACCACAGCAGCAGGCGCATCTGGCGCTCGCTGCCCGCGCCCGCCTCGGCCAGGGTGCCGGCCACGCGCGGCGCGGCGAACGGGAAGAGCAGGGTCGGCGTCAGAGCCGGCTTCACCACGCGCACCTCGACGCCGACGGTGCGGGTGCGCTCGGTGCCAACCCAGTCGACCAGGGCGTCGACGTCGGCAAACGATGCCACGTTGCACGGCACGACCCACAGCGCCGCCTGGCCCCGGGCGTGGTCGCGGTAAAGGCGGGTGAAAAAGTCCAGGCGCGACTGGTCCAGCCGGGAGCTGGTCGCCACGACGGTGGCCCCGCCCCGCAGCAGCTCGGCGGTGATAGCCGCGGCGATGGAGCCCGGCGCGGCGCCGGTGACCAACGCACAGTCGGCGGCGTAGTCGAGGCCGGCCGGGTCCTTCCGGGCCGCGGCGGCGAGATCCGGGTGACCAGAATACTCGGCGATGCGGGCGACCTCCTCGCCCGTTGCGGTCACGTCGCCGCGTCCCCGGGCGGCGTCCTCGCGCGCCGAGGCCCAGCGGTCGTCGAGCAGAACCGCCCGCGCCGGTTCGAAGGCCGGCCGCACGAAATCGGCCCAACCGGCGCCCAGCTCGCGGTCGACGGCGGAGGCGAGTTCGCGCGCACTCTCGCCGTCCTCGCCGGCACCATCATCCTGGCCATCCGTGCTGGCTGCCTCCGGCTCTAGCCGCTCGACGAGGTCGCGGGCGTTGGCGGTTAAGGCATCGGTGAGCTCGCGCAGGGCGGCCGGGTCAGCCGTGGCGGTCGCGGCTGCGGCCGGTTCCGGCAGCGGGGTGGTGATTCCGGCGGCGGCGACGGCGGCATCGATGGCCGCGTCGAGACCTTCGGGCAGGCTGGCTAGCTCGCCTCCGCGCAGGGAGGCCCCGGTGCGGGTCCCATCAACCAGGTGGGCGAGCACGCGGTTCAACCAGCCGGGGCCAAGTCCCCAGCAGCCGCGCACGCGTTCGGAAACGTAGGAGGTCGGCTGCGCGGCCGGGCCGGTCAGATCACGCAGGCAGGCCTCCACCTGCGGCTGGAGCACCGGCCCGAAGGCCTGGTAGCCGCGGGTCTGCCGGTCGACTAGCTCGCCCAGGCTGGCCAGGTCGAGGTCGGCGGCGCCATCGATGGCGGCAATCCCCAGCTCGGTCGAAATATCCAGCAGCAGCTGGTTGCGCCTGGACGACTGGCCCTCCACCAGGGACTCGATGGTGTCTGCCGGCCGCAGCTGGTCGAGGCGCACCTTGGTCCAGGCGGCCACCAGCAGGCGGAGGGCGTCGCTGGCCAGCAGCGGCCGGTCCGCCGGAGTGTCTGTGGCGGCCGGCTGCTCTGATGCGGGCGCGGGCGCGGCTACCGGCTCCGGCTCCGTCTCGGGCTCCGGTTCTAGTTCCGGCCCCGGTTCCGGTGGGAGCTCGGGGTCGGCATCGGTGGCGAAGACGACAGACTGGTCGCGCTCGGCGTTGAGAACCTCCACGCGCGCCGCGCCCGGGTGCTGGCGCAGCATGTTCGCCAGGGTGGGCGCGCTGGCCACGCCGATTTCGACGAAGCGCTGCACGCCCAGCTGCCCCAGGGCGAGATCCTGGGTCTCGATCCAGCGCACCGGGGAGGCGAACTGCCAGGCCAAAAGCTCCACCAGCAGGGTGCGGCCGCGCTGCTGGGCCGGCTGCGTGCGCGCGGCGTCCAGCCACGGCGAGTCCACGACCTCCTCCATGGCTTGGATGAACTCCTCGCCCAGGTCGAAGGGGCGGGCCACCAGGTTGGGGATGTAGCGGCCAATCAGCCGGTCCAGGTCGATGTCTGCCGGGATGAGCTGGTCCAGGTGCCGGCGGAAATCGTCCACCCCGTCGCGCAGGCGGGAGGAGTGGAAGGGCACGTCCACGCCGGGGATGAGGACGAAGGCGCGCTCGCCGCGGGAGGCGGCATCGGCTTCCAGGGCGCGCAGCCCGGCGCGCGTGCCCGCCACGGCGTACTGCTTGGCCTTGACGTTGTAGTTGACGATCTCCAGGAACTCGCCCGTAATCGTCGACAGCTGGCCGACGTAGTCGAAGACGTCCGCGTCCGACATGCCCATTTTGTGCGGGCGCAGCGCCGCCAGCCCGTAGTTGGAGTTGCCGTCGCCATCCCGCGGGACCAGACGGTGCATGGTCAGCCCGCGCTGGTAGACGATCTCGATGACCGCCTCCACCGAGAGCACGTCCGCGAAGGCGGCCAACGCGTTGTACTCGCCCACCGAGTGCCCCGCGAAGAAGGCGTGCTCGGCCAGCACCTCGGCCTCGCGCAGCTGGGCGACCTGCGCGCAGCCCAGCGTGGCCATGGCCACCTGGGTGAACTGGGTCAGGTACAGCACCCCGTCGGGGTGGGAGAAGCTTTCGCCGGCCACCTGCACCTCGTGCGGGTTGCGGCGCACGATGTCCAGGATGGAAAAGCCCAGTGCCTGCCGGGTATGGGCGTCGGCACGGTCCCAGACGGCGCGCGCGGCCGGGGACGCGGCATAGGCTGCCATGCCCATGCCGGGCGACTGGATCCCCTGCCCGGGGAAGGCGTACCACGTCACCGGTGCGGCCAGCTGGGCGGTCGCCTCCAGCACGGGAACGCCGCCCGCGGTGGCGGTGACGGTGCGCACTTCCCCGCCGGCGGCCTGCCCGGTCCGCGCGGTGGAAAACTCCACGGTCTGCCCCGGCAGGACCGGGGCCAGCAGGCGCGCGTGCCAGCCCACGATGTTCTCCCCGGCGGCCAGCTGCGCCAGCGCCGAGGTCCACATGCCGTGGACGATCGGGCCCTGCGACAGGCCTGCCGCCCGCGCCAGGCTCTCGTCGGTGTGGATGGGGTTGAAGTCGCCGGTGACTTGGGCGAAGGGGCGCATGCTTTCCGGCGCGATAACCGCCACCTGGCCGCGGCTTAGAAGCGGGGTCGGGCGAGCGGCCGGGTCCGTGACGTCCACTGCCGGCAGCTCGTCGGCCCCGGCCGTACCGGGGATGAGGAAGCGCTCGGTCAGTGTTGCCAGGTGCTGGTGCCCGCTCACGATGCCGACGTGCACCTCCAGCACCCGCCCCCGCGCGGTGGCCAGGTCGCGGGTCAGGCGGGCCTTGGCGCTGACCTGCGCGCCGTGCTGCGGAAGCTCGGAGTGCAGGCGCACCGCGTGCTCCAGGTGCACCAGCCGCAGCAGCCCCTCGACGGCGCCGGTGTCCGCGATGACCGCGAAGATGGCCGGCCAGGCCGGACCCACCAGCGCGTCGGAGACCGGGCCCGACGCGCTAGCCGGGCCGCTGCCGCCCGGCAGGTAGCCCGCGGTCACGGTCTGGTAGTCCACGGTGTTCAGCGTCGTCGACCACGCCGCCGCCCCGTCGACGACCTCGGGCAGCTGCCCGCCGGCGGCCCGGCGCGCCAGATCCCGCATGGCCTCACCAGCCGAATCAGCGCCCACGACGGGCACGGTCGCCGCCTCCGGCAGCGCCACCGTAACTCCCAGGCCGGGCACACGGAATCCCCCGCCGGGACCTGCTTCCAGGCCCAGCCGGCGCGCCGGGTTGGCTACGGGGTGCCCGGCCCAGTCCCAGGCCGGCGCGGACAGGATGCGCTCGCGCTCGCTCGCCGCGGGGCCGGTGAGCTCCGCGCGGGCGGCCGCGGCGGCCACGAACCGTCCCAGCAGCTCGGCGACGGGCTCGTCCACGCGATCAATCCCGGCCACGGAGCGCGGCGACGGGATGATGGAGACGGCATCGGCCGGGTAGCGGGCATCGTGGGCCTGCCAGAGCGAATCCGTGCGCCACCACCAGCGCACGTCCTCGTCGATGACCGGCACGAAGTTGGCGGGCTTGCCGGGGCCTTTGAGCAGATCGATGAACCAGGCGGCATCGGTGGCGCACAAGTGCTGGGTGCCTGCCTGCGGGTAGGTGGCCAGCAGGTCGGCCAGGTTCGCGGCGTCCAGCTCGCCGGCGGGCAGCTGGGAGGCGAACTCGCCGTGATCGGCGGGGTGCAGTCGGGCCTCGGTGCGCAGGAGCATCTGCTCGAAGCGGGCGCGCCAGGAGTCATCTGCCCACCCGCCGCGGTGGGACAGCTCGAGGTAGCGCTCCAGCCAGCGCCGGTAGGTCAGGCTGGTCAGGTCCCCGAAATAGGGCTTGCAGGTGGCATCTAGGGCGGTGATGATTTCTTGGCGGCGGGAGCGGACAGCATCGACGTCGCCGGCCACGGCGTCCAGCAGCCGGCCGGCCTGGGCGAAGGAATTGTCCACCTCGTGGATGTCGGCGCCCAGCTGCGAACGGCCCGAGGACATGCCGGCGCGGGCGGTGCCGGCCGCGATGAAGCCCTCAGTGCCGGCTGCTGCGACGAGGGCGCGCTTGACGGCCGGGGACGTGGTCGCCTCCCGCGTGGCCATGGCGGCGGTGCCGACCAGGATGGCATCGACGGGCATGTCCGGGCGGTCGTAGGCGCGCGCCCAAGCGCCGGTCAAGTAGTCTGCGCCGCGCTCCGGCGTGCCGATGCCGCCGCCGACGGCCAGGTAGACGTTCTCCGCGGCGCGGATACGCGCGTAGGTGGCCAGCAGCAGCTCGTCCAGGTCCTCCCAGGAGTGGTGCCCGCCGGCCAGCCCGCCCTCCAGCTGCATGATGACGGGGGCAGGGGCCACCGCGCGCGCGATCTCCAGCACCTTATCGACGTGGTGCACCGCGCCGGGTTTGAAGGCCACCCAGGGGATGGTGCCCTCCCGCAGGCTCCGGTAGAGCTCCACCGCCTCGTCCAGCGGTGGGATGCCCGCCGAGCACACGATGCCGTTGACCGGCGCCCCGTTCGCCCGCGCGGTGGGCACCTGGCGCTTGCCCGCCACCTGGCGGCGCCACTGGCGGGGGTTGAGGTAGAGCGCGTTGAACTGCGCGTTCACGCCCGGGGCGAGGTGCTCGCACAGGTAGTCGAGGTTGTCCGCGAGCAGCTGGTCCGTGACCTGCCCGCCGCCGGCGAGCTCGGCCCAGTACCCGGCGTTGGCCGCGGCCGCCACGATGGCTGGGTCTACCGTGGTGGGCGTCATGCCGGCCAGGAGCACGGCTTGGTAGCCGGTCAGGCGGGTAAAGCGGGTCACCAGCTCGCCCTCGGCCGTGGTGCGTGGGGCGAAATCGTTGTACGGGCGGGGCGGGGCCAGCTGGTGGCCGGGGTCGAAAAGGCGGGCCTGTCCGGTCGCGGTGCCGACCGCGAGCACCCCGATGCCGCGACCCTCCACGATCTTCTCGGTCAGGGCGCGCACGCCTTCTTCCGGGCCGACCTCGAGGATCCACTGCGCGCCGGCGTCGACGAGGCGTTCTACCTGCGCCGGCCAGTCGATGACGTCGGTAAGCACCGCGCGGGCGGCCCGGCCCGCGACGGCCGCGTCCAAGCCGACCTGCTGGGCCCAGTCCACGACCTGCTCGACGGCCTCGCCCATGCGCGGGTGGTGGAAGGCCGCGGCGACCTGGATGGGGCGCGCCTGAACCCCCAGGGCGCGGGCGACGGCGAGGTTGTCGGCGGGCGGGCCGGACAGGACGGCATCGCGGGCGCTGTTGTGCAGGCCGATGACCGTGTCCGCGCCGGTCTCCCGGAGGGCGGCGGCGATGTCTTGCGGGTCGGCGTTGATAGCGACCATGGGGGCCGCCTCGTGGTCGCGGACCAGTCCGTAGCGTCGCGCCGTGTGCGTCATCGCCGCGCCGATGAGCTGGGCAATCGCCAGCATCTCCGCGCGGCCGGACTCCTCGTCGAGCACGAATTCGGCCAGCCGGCCTTGGGAGTGGCCGGCGGCGGCGACGGCATCGCTAGCCACCAGGCCCTGGGCGGCTAAGGCGTCGAGCAGGTTCAGCTGGGCCAGGAAGATGCCGGGCACGGATACCTCGGGGGCGCTGAGATCCCAGGCCGGCGGCTGTTGCGCCCAGTCGAAGGGGCAGAAGCCGCGGGGGCGCCGGCTGGCCAGCTCGGCGGCAAGCGGCTGCAACAGCTGCGCGGCCTCGTCCACCGTGGCGCGCAGTTCACGGTCGGCGCCGCGCAGCGAGTCGGTCCAAGAAAAACCCTGTCCCGAAAAGGACAGGGCGAAAGGTTCACGAGGATTCACGGTGAGCTGCTCCTTGTTCAGGTTGGTGCTCACCTAAGGTTAGTGGAGATTCCGGCGAGCCGGAAAAACAAACTCACTAGTCGTTATTGCGCCACTCCCCGTGCTTGTCGCGCAGGGCCTGGAAGGCGTCGCGGGCGGAGTGGATGCCGTTCTCGTCGGCCCAGTCGGCGGCCTGGCCGCGCACGTCGCTAGCGCTCGGCAGGCTGGGGTTCGCGGCCGGGCTGGCGGAGCTGGAGCTGGAGCTGCTGGAGCTGGTCTCCCGCTCGGGGTTGCTGCGGGTGCGCGGGCGCTGGCTGGAAGAAGACTTGCTCGGCTTGTCCAGGCTGTCCAGGGCGTGGTTGCTCATCAGCACGTCGCGCATACCCTCGAAGAGATCCCCCATGCCGGACGGGTTGGACGGCATGTAGAGCACGGAGGCGTTGCCGTTGGAGGAAACGTCCACCATGGCGTCCAGGTACTGGGAGACCAACATGAGGGCCTCAGGGGACTCCTCGACGCCGGCGTTGCGCAGCATCTCGTACTGGGCGGCGATACCCTCGACGATCTCCTTGCGCTGGTCGGCGACGCCGCGGCCCTGCAGCTTGCGGGCCTCGGCCGCGCCCTCGGCTTCCTTGACCACGCGGATCTTTTCGGCCTCGGCCTGGGCCACGGCGGCCTCCCGCTCGCGCTGGGCGGCGTTGATGGAGTTCATGGATTCGCGCACGCGCTCGTCCGGGCGGATGTCGGTGACCAGGGTATTGACGAAGTGCCAGCCGTAGGCGGCCATGTTGTCGCGCAGGGACTCGGCCACGTTCTGGGCGATGGTGTCCTTGGAGGAAAAGGAGTCATCCAGGTTCATATTCGCCACGGAGGAACGCACGTTGTCCTGGACGTAGGCCACGATCTGTTGGTCGGGGCTGGACAGGGTGTAGTAGGCCTCGCGCTCGCGGCCCTCGACGACCTGGTACTGGACCGCCACGGGGATCTGGACGAAGACGTTGTCCTTGGTCTTGGTCTCCACCATCACGTCGAGCTGGCGGACCTGCAGGTTAATCTTTTCGCGTACCCGGTCGACGAAGGGGACCTTGAAATGCAGGCCCGCGTGGGCCACCCCCTGGTACTTTCCCAGCCGCTCCAGGATGGCGGCCTCCTTGGTGCGGACGATGAAGTATCCGTCGAACAACGTCAAAATGACGATGAGGACGATGATGCCAATGACGAGAAGCGTACTCACGCGCGGCCTTTCTGTTTTCGGGGAATTCTATTGCACCGGTCAGCTTTCAGTCTGACACATTCGCCGCCGATGCGCGAGGGGTCCCCAGCGCGAACAGCGCGCACGACACGCAGCCGTGGATGTGGGATCGTGACCGGCCTGCGACCTTCCCCTCCCCGGATGGGGGGGGTAAGCCCGAACACCTTTCCGGAGGGTTTTTCTCATTTTTGCCCCGCCGGTTAACCGCGCCCGCGATGGTCAAATACATCATCAAAAAGACCGCCAGTTGGTTAATCGTGATCTTCCTGGCCACCAACATCGCCTACCTGTTGGCGTCAGTCTTTTTGGATCCGCGCTCCAACTACGCCGGGCGGCGCCCGCCGCTCAGCCAGGAACAAATCAGCCACATCCTGCAGCCGCTCAACCTAGACCCGGAGACCCCTCTACTGGAGCGCTGGTGGACGTGGCTCACCGGCGTGGTGCTGCGCTGGGACTAGGGCGCTTCCCTGCTCGGGGCGGAAGGGTTTTCCCCAAACTCATCGACACCGCCCAACACTTGGTTCTGCCTACCATTTCGTTGGTCATTATCAGTTACACCGGCTACCACATGATGCAGCGTACACTGCTGCTGGATAACCTGTCCGCAGACTACGTGCTCACCGGCGACGACCCGGGGATTAAGGCGGAGGCTTCCGCCACCCAGAAGATGCTGGCGGACGTCGGCATCAAGCTGGACGTCGAGGAGCGCCCGTCGGCGGACTTCTCCAAGATTGTCACCAAGCGCGACTTCGACATCTTCCCGATGGCCTTCGCGTCCTCCTCCCCGCTGGGCGTGGCCAGCTTCAACCAGATCTACGCCTCGGACTCGGAGCTGAACAAGTCCGGCACCGGTACCCCGGAGATGGACAAGAAGATCGAGGAGCTGGGCCAGATCGCGGACGCGGACGAACAGACGCAGAAGGCCAATGAGCTGGAGAAGGAGGCGCTGTCCACCTTCGGCATCATGCCGCTGATGAACGGCCCGCAGATGGTGGCCACCAACCCGAAGCTGGCCAACTTCGGCGCCAAGTCCCTGGGCAGCGTCGAGGTCGAAAACGTCGGCTACGTCAAGGAATAGCCGCCTAAAGCCTGCCAAACGCCGAACACCCGCCCCTGCCTCCTAGTCTCTAGGAGGCAGGGGCGGGTGTTTGCGGGTTATAAGGGAATTAGTAGACCGTGAAGCCTTTGGCTCGGAAGACGTCGCGGATAGCTTCGACATCCTCTGCAGCCGGGGGCTTAGTGTCTTCCAGTGTGTAGGGATAACCCAGCTCACGCCACTTGTCGGCGCCCATGTTATGGAACGGAAGGACCTCAACGCGTTCCACGTTGTTGGGCCACCGTGCCACGATATTGGCGACGTTCTGGACGTTTTCCGGGCTATCCGTCAGGTCAGGGACGACCACAAAGCGGATCCACACCGGCTTGTTTGCCGCCGCGAGCCGGTCACCGAAATCGATGGTCGGCTGCAGCTCACGCCGCGTGACTTCTTTGTAAGTCTTCTCATCGCCTGCTTTGACATCCAGCAGAACCAGGTCAATGTTGTCCAGGTCCTCGTCGCGCACGCGCGCCCCGAGGAAACCGGAGGTATCGATGGTGGTGTGGATGCCGGCATCGTGCACTTCCTTGAGCACCCGGCGGGTGAACGCCGTCTGGAACAGCGCCTCCCCGCCCGAGATGGTCAGCCCGCCATTGGAGGCGTCGAAGATGGGCTTGTAGCGCTTGACGCGCTTGACCACGTCTTCGACCTTCTCCAGGGAGCCGGTCTTCATCTCGAAGGTGTCAGGATTGTGGCAGTACTGGCAGCGGAGCGGGCAACCGGACATGAACATCGTCATGCGGGTACCCGGCCCGTCGACCGAGGTCACCAGTTCCCACGAGTGCACCAAGCCGACGTCGCCAGTGCGGCGGGCTTCCATGAGCTCGGGGCGGGTGATTTGGTCGAGTTCGTTGTCCCCACCCAGGCCCGCGGCGACGCCGCGAACCTTTTCGCCTTCTTCTGGTTGGAGGGTAACAACACCAGTAACGCCATCAGCCATGGTTGATTACGAACCCTGGTGGAAGGTACGGGAGATGACGTCCAGCTGCTGTTCCTTGGTCAGCTTGACGAAGTTGACGGCGTAGCCGGAGACGCGAACGGTCAGGTTCGGGTACTTCTCCGGGTGCTCAACTGCGTCCTCCAGAGTGGACTTGTCCAGGACGTTGATGTTGGCGTGGTACAGGCCGGAGTCCATGTTGTGCTCTGCACGACGGGACTTCATTGCCTCGAGACGCTGATCGAAAGTCGGGGTTGCCATGATGATTTCTCCTTCTACGAGATTGGGTTTTGGGTGGTCTTACTTGTCCATGATGAAGCCGGCGTCCAGGACGCCCACCAGGTTGGTGATGCGCTCATCCGGGGTACGGCCCAGACCAGACGGCGTGATGGTGTTGGTCAGCGAGATGCCGTCCAACGCATCCTTGTAGTCCAGCTTACCGACGGACAGCATGGATGCGACCATGCCGTGGCTGTCGGCGCCGTTCTCCGGGTTTGCGCCCGGCGCGAACGGGGTGCCGGCCTCGTGGCCTGACGGGAAGGCGCCAGTGGCCTTGCCGTAGACCACGTTCGAGGTGATGGTCAGCACCGACTGGGTCGGGATGGCGTTGCGGTACATCGGGATGGCCTTAATCTTTTCCATCACGGTGTGGACGATGGTTGCGGCGATGTCGTCGGCGCGGTCGTCGTCGTTGCCGTAGACCGGGAAATCGCCCTCGGTCTTGTAGTCCACAATCAGGCCGGTCTCATCCCGGACCGGGGTGACCTTGGCGTACTTGATGGCGGACAGGGAGTCGGCCACGATCGACAGGCCGGCGATACCGCAGCCCATCGAGCGCACGATGTCGGAGTCGTGCAGAGCCATCTCAATGGACTCGTAGGCGTACTTGTCGTGGCTGTAGTGGATGATGTTCAGGGCCTCGACGTAGGTGCCGACGACCCAGTCGAGCATCTCCTCGTACTTCTGCCAGACCTCATCGAAGTCCAGCGGCTCGTCGCCCTGGATGGCGTCGTAGCCTTCCACGACCTGCTTGCCGCTGACCTCGTCGCGGCCGCCGTTGATGGCATACAGCAGGGCCTTGGCGGCGTTGACGCGGGCGCCGAAGAACTGCATCTGCTTGCCGACGCGCATCGGGGACACGCAGCACGCGATGGCGGCGTCGTCGCCCCACTGCTCACGAATCTGGCGGTCGGACTCGTACTGGATGGACGAGGTCTCAATCGAGATGTGGGCGCAGAATTCCTTGTAGCCTTCCGGCAGCTTCGGGTCCCAGAAGATGGTGATGTTCGGTTCCGGGGACGGCCCCAGGTTAATCAGGGTCTGGAGCAGGCGGAAGGAGGTCTTGGTGACCAGCGGGCGACCGTCGTCGCCGAAGCCGGCGTCGGACCAGGTGGCCCAGTACGGGTCGCCGGAGAAGATCTGGTCGTAGTCCTCGGTGCGCAGGAAGCGGACGATGCGCAGCTTCATAACCAGCGCGTCGATGATTTCCTGGGCGTCTTCCTCGGTGATGGTGCCGTTGGCCAGGTCGCGCTCGAAGTAGCAGTCGAAGAACGCGGACAGGCGGCCGATGGACATGGCGGCGCCGTCCTGGGACTTGATGGAGCCCAGGTAGCCGAAGTAGGTCCACTGGACAGCTTCCTGCGCGGTGGTAGCCGGACCGGAGATGTCGAAGCCGTACTGCTCGGCCATGACCTTCAGCTTCTTCAGAGCCTTGATCTGCTCGGAGTGCTCCTCACGGAAGCGAGCCCAGTGCTCGGAGAAGCCGGCATCAGCGACGGAGTCGCGAGAAGCCTGCTTTTCCTCGATGAGGTAGTCGACACCGTAGAGGGCCACGCGGCGGTAGTCGCCGATGATGCGGCCACGGCCGTAGGCGTCCGGCAGGCCCGTGATGATGTGGGAGGAACGGGCAGCGCGGATGCGCGGGGTATAGATGTCGAAGACGCCGTCGTTGTGGGTCTTGCGGTAGCGGGTGAAGATCTTCTCGACCTCCGGGTCCACTTCCTTGCCCGCTTCCTTGATGGCCTGCTTGACCATGCGCCAGCCGCCGAACGGCATCATGGCGCGCTTCAGCGGGGTATCGGTCTGCAGACCGACGATGACGTTGTCATCCTCGGAGATGTAGCCGGCCGGGAAGGCGTCGATGTCGGACGGGGTGTGGGTGTCGACGTCGAAGACGCGCTGCTTGCGCTCGACGGACAGGTACTTGTCTTCCAGGTGCTCGAAGGTGCGCTTGGTCTTTTCGGTCGGGCCGGCCAGGAAGGACGAATCCCCTTCGTAGGGGGTGTAGTTGCGCTGGATGAAGTCGCGCACGTCGATGCCCTCAGCCCATGGGCCGGTCTCAAAACCCTTCCAGGCATCAAACTTGAGGTCTTGGGTTGCGGTGGTCACTATCGGTGACTCCCTTCTGTATCTATAAGTTCCCTTATACCGTGGGGCGCGCTCGCCATTCCCAATTCCCAATCCATCTTGTAACCTGTATTTTTCTCGGGTTTCAATGGTCTTGAGCTTCTCTAGCGGCAAGCCCCGCTGAGTCCCAGTGTAGGGGCTTGTTAGGTGGTTACTCCAACCCAGAAAGTGTGCAATAGCCCACACGTCTGATGTCTGACTCTAGTGCGCTGCTCAGGCATTTTAAGTAAAACGTCCGTCCGGTTTAAGCTTCGGGTGGGCGCCAGCTTTCTGGTCATAACCGGAACGTTTTGCTGCGGTTTTCCCGAATTCTGCGCCACCCTTCTACGCTTAGAGAGTACGAATTCAACCGTTTTTTGCTTCGCCCCACCCTGGAGGACTTCGTGGCTGCCCAAACTAGCACCCAGCCCAAGCGCACACACCCCGTCGACCAAGTTCCGGCCCCCGGCAAACTCGCCGCTTTAGGCCTGCAGCACGTGCTCGCCTTCTACGCCGGGGCGGTCATCGTCCCGCTGCTGATCGCGGGTTCCCTGAACCTGGATACCGCCACCACCATCCACCTCATCAACGCGGATCTGCTCACCTGCGGTATCGCGACCATCATCCAGTCGGTGGGCATCGGCAAGCATGTGGGCGTGCGGCTGCCCATCGTGCAGGGCGTGACCACCACGGCCGTCGCGCCGATCATCGCCATCGGCCTAGGCGCGACCGACGGGCAGGGCGGGGTGGCCTCCCTGCCGGTCATCTACGGCTCCATCATCGTCGCGGGCCTGTTCACCTTCTTCATGGCGCCGCTGTTCGGCCGCTTCCTCCGCTACTTCCCGCCGGTGGTCACCGGCACCGTCCTGCTCGTAATGGGCACCTCCCTGCTGGCCGTGTCCGCCAACGACTTCACCAACTACGCGGAGGGCCAGCCCGCGGCCCGCGACCTCTGGTACGGCTTCGGCACCCTGGCCGTCATCGTCCTAGTCCAGCGCTTCTTCCGCGGCTTCCTGGGCACCCTGTCGGTGCTCCTGGGCCTGGTGCTGGGCACGGGCGTGGCCCTACTGGCCGGCGACGCGAGCTTCGCCGAGGTCGGCGAGGCCGACGCCTTCGGCATTACGACGCCGTTTTATTTCGGCCTGCCGCAGTTCGACCTGGTCGCCATCTTCTCCCTGCTGATCGTCATGGTCATCACCATGGTGGAGACCACCGGCGACGTCTTCGCCACCGGCGAGATCGTCAAAAAGCGCATCCGCCGCGCCGACGTCCAGGCCGCGCTGCGCGCCGACGGCGTGTCCACCTTCATCGGCGGCGTGATGAACTCCTTCCCCTACACCTGCTTCGCCCAGAACGTCGGCCTGGTCCGCCTGACCGGCGTGAAATCCCGCTGGGTGGCCGTGTCCGCCGCGGGCTTCATGATCGTGCTGGGCCTGCTGCCCAAGGCCGGGGCCGTGGTCGCGGCGATCCCGGCGCCGGTGCTGGGCGGGGCATCGTTAGCGCTGTTCGCCAACGTCGCCTGGGTGGGCCTGCAGACCATCGCCAAGGCCGACATCAACGACGGGCGCAACGCCGTCATCGTGACCACCGCGCTGGGGCTGGCCATGCTCGTGACCTTCAAGCCGGAGATCGCGGCGGTCTTCCCGGAGTGGTCGCAGACCTTCGTCTCCTCGGGCATGTCCATCGGCGCCATCACCGCCATCGGGCTGAACCTGTTGTTCTTCCACACGGGCCACTCCCGCGGCGGGGACGTCGCCCGCACCGGCGGCACGGGCGTTTCACTGGACGAGCTCAACGCCATGGACCGCGACGACTTCGTGGCGACCCTGCGCCCGTTGTTTAACAACGAGACCTGGCCGCTGGAAACCACCTGGGAGTCCCGCCCCTTCGACAACGTCGGGCAGCTGCGCGAGGCCATCCAGGTCGCTGTCCTCACTGCCGACGTCGAGCGCCGCGAACAGCTCATCCACGACTACCCCGCCATGGACGAGCTCCTGCTGGCCGACGACGAGGGCGCCGCGGCGATCTCCGCCGACCGCGGCTCGCTCGGCCTCGGTGAGCTCGACGACGTCCAGACCGAGCAGATCACCCAGCTGTCCGCCGCCTACCGCGAGCGCTTCGGCATGCCGTTTGTGGCCTACCTGGACACCAACGACACCTTCGAGCGCGTGCTGGACGCCGGCGTGCGCCGCCTGGCCAACTCCGAACCCCAGGAGCACCGCGTGGCGCTGAGCGAAATCGTCGAAATCGCCGGCGATCGCTTCGATATCCTGCTGGCCGACGCCAACCCCATTCGCTCGGCGTGGGACCGGAAATTCACCGAAGTCGAGTAGGAAGGCACAAAAATACCGAGGCCATCTGGTGCGATGACCTCGGCATTTTTCTGTGCGCTGGTGCGCCCGGTGAGACTTGAACTCACACGTCCTTCGGACACTAGAACCTAAATCTAGCGCGTCTGCCAATTCCGCCACGGGCGCGCAATGCGAATGATACTACCGGATTGATTCCGGCGAGTTCTAATCGGGTCGGCGGGCGCTTTCGCTCACTAATGACTTTGGCGCGCCGCGGCCAGTGGGTAGGCTAGGACTCGTGAGCACGCAAGAGTCCGGCAAGCGCCAGAGGATCCGAGTGCGGTGGTGGCATATTGTCCTCATCGCCGTGCTCGTGGTCGCCTTTTTCGCGCTCGCCTACTGGCAGTGGACCCGCTTCCAGTCCGGTTCCGGCACCTTCCAGAACCTGGGTTACGCCCTCCAGTGGCCGCTGTTCGCGGCGTTCGTCATCTACGCCTACCGGACCGCGCTGCGCAGCGAGAACGAGCGGATCGCCGCCGAAAACGAGGCGGAGGACCTCGACGGGTTCGCCTACGAGGCCCCAGAGGTCACCAAGACCAAGCCGACCACCATCGACGAGGATTTCCTCCCCCGCCGGCCCCAGCTCGACGTCGAGGAGTTCAACGCGCTCAACCGCCCGCGCCGCGGACACCACGAGGTCAACCCCGACCTCGACCGCTAAGCCCTGTCCGGCACGACAATTGAAAGCTAAGCTAGATTACCGCTATGACTTCTGAGAATACTTCTGCTTCCACCGCGCCGAAGCGCATCCACCCGGCCCGCCAGGCCCGCGTGCGCACCGCGCTGACCCTGTTCACCGTCGCCGCGACGGTGACCGGTATCTTCCTGCTGGTGCTGACCACGCGCATGGTGCTGGAATACATCGTCGGCATGGACATGCCCGAGTGGGCCACCCACATCGCCCAGATCCACGGCGCCTTCTACGTTTTGTACCTGCTGTCCATCCTGAACCTGGCGCCGAAGGCCCTGTGGCCGCCGATGAAGTGGTTCACCACGGCCCTGGCCGGCACCATCCCGTTCTTCTCTTTCTACATGGAGGTCAAGCGCCGCCGCGAGGTGCAGCGCGACTTCCAGCTCTAGCTCTTCGCGCTAGTTTTTCTGCAACGCCGCCACTACCGGAACCAGCTGCCGCAGCGCCTGGCCCCGGTGGGAGACGGCGTTTTTCTCTTCCGGGGACATCTCCGCCGCGGAGCGCTCCTCGCCGTCCGGCTGGAAGAGCGGGTCGTAGCCGAAGCCGCCCTCCCCGCGCGGGGCAGTCAGCACGCGCCCGGACCAACGGCCTTCCACCACGTGTTCCTGGCCGGCCGGGGTGACCAGCGCGCACACGGAGACGAACGCCGCGGTACGGCGCTCTTCCGGCAGGTGGGCCAGCTGCCCGAGCAAGAGCTCGTTGTTGGCAGCGTCGTCGCCGTGGCGGCCGGACCAGCGCGCCGAGAGCACGCCGGGCATGCCGTTGAGCTCGTCGACGGCCAAGCCGGAGTCGTCTGCCACGCACGGCAGCCCGGTGGCCTGCGCGCCCGCGCGGGCCTTGATCAGCGCGTTGTCGGCGCAGGTGCGCCCGTCCTCGACCGGCTCCGGGTAGGACTGTGCCTCACTGAGCGGGACCAGCTCCACGCCCGCGATGCCGGCCTCGGCCAGGATGGTGTGCAGTTCCTTCAGCTTCTTGGGGTTATTCGAGGCGACCAGCAGCTGCATTAGTCCCACCCCAGGGCGGCGCGCTGCGCGGCGATGAGCTCGGCGCAGCCCTTCTGGGCCACGTCGAGCATCTGGTTCAGCTCGTCGCGGCCGAACAGCCCGTGCTCACCGGTGCCCTGAATTTCCACGAAGTCGCCGCTTTCCTGCATGACCACGTTGAGGTCGACCTCGGCGCGGGAGTCTTCCTCGTACGGCAGGTCGAGGCACACCTGGCCGTCAATGATGCCGACGGAGACCGCCGCGATGGGGTCCAGCAGCGGCTCGCCCGGCACGGCGCCGCGCTCCTTGAGGGCAGCCACGGCATCGGCCAGCGCGACGTAGGCGCCGGTGATCGAGGCGGTGCGGGTGCCGCCGTCGGCCTGCAGGACGTCGCAGTCGAGCTGGATGGTGTTCTCCCCCAGCTCGCTCAAATCCACCGCGGCGCGCAGCGAGCGCCCTACCAGGCGGGAGATCTCGTGCGTGCGGCCCTTGACCTTGCCCTTCATGGACTCGCGCGGCATGCGCTCGTGGGTGGCGGACGGCAGCATGGCGTACTCGGCCGTCAGCCAGCCCTCGCCGGAATCCCGCTTGAAGCGGGGCACGCCCGTTTCCACCGAGGCGGTACACATCACGCGGGTATTGCCGAATTCGACCAACACCGAGCCCGCCGGGTTGGTGGTGAAGTTGCGGGTAATTCGCACGGTGCGCAGCTCGTCGAGGCCGCGGCCGTCTGCTCGTTGAAAATCAGTCATGCTCCCCAGGCTACCCGCCGGGCCCGGGCTAGAGTTCGAATACCATCCCGGGCTCGCCGAGGACCAGTTCGCCGTCGAATTCGGCGCGGGCGGCCGCCACGGTCGCGGCGGCGTCGCCCCAGGGCTGCAGGTGCACCAGCACGAGGGTGCGCACGCCCGCCAGCTGCGCCAGGCGGCCGGCCTCCGCGCCGGACATGTGCATATTTTCCGCCTTGCCCTCGGAGCTAGCTCCCCAGGCGGCCTCTGCTAACAAGACGTCCGCGTCCTGCGCCAGCGGCACCAGCTTGGCATCAAAGGCGGTGTCCGCGGTATACGCGATGATTTTGCCGGTCTCGGTGTGCCGCAAGCGCAGGCCGTAGGTCTCGACCGGGTGGATGGTGCGGTACGGGGTGATGGCGACGTCGTCGACGCGCTGCTCCACCCCGTCCTCCCAGGGGCTGAACGCGAAGGTATCCGACATATCGTCCACGCCGTCCGGCTGGCCGTCGGAGGACAGGCGCCCCAGGTGCAACGGCGCGTAGCTGGGGCCGAAGCAGAAGTTGCGGCCCTTGGCCGGCGCATAAGGGTGGAAGCGGCGCCAAACCATCAGGGAGGGAAAGTCCATGCAGTGGTCGGCGTGGAGGTGGGTGAGCGCCACGTGGGCGTCACAGGGATCCTGGACGTCCTGCAAAGCGGCCAGCGTACCGGGGCCCAAGTCCATGACGATGGACGGCGCATCCGGGAAAGACACGAGGTAGCCGGAGGCCGGATTCCCGGAAGTGGGCACGCTTCCGGAGCATCCCAAGATGGTCAACTTCATGCATTCATGGTGTCACGAATGGGCCCACAGTGGGGCGATTTGTGGCCATTTCGGGGAGAAAATCAACCCGAGTGGGAAATGTGGTTGAATTCACCGACCCCCGGCCCCAGGAAGCGGGAGGCGAGGTTTTCAAAGATCTCCATGTCGCCGGTGGACTCGAACACGCGCGTGGCCGGGTTGTCCACGGGCGCGAGCAGGTCGCGCTCGGTAAGCACCTTGAGAACGTCCTTGGCGGTCTCCTCCGCGGAGCTAACCAGCGTGACCTCGTCTCCCACGGCCAGTTGGATAACCCCCGAAAGGTGCGGGTAGTGCGTGCAGCCGAGTACCAAGGTGTCGACGCCGGCGGCCTGCATGGGTTCCAGGTAACCCTCGGCAATGCCCAGGATCTGGCGGCCCGAGGTAATCCCGCGCTCCACAAACGGCACGAAGTCGGGGCAGGCCACGGCGGTGGCCTGCACGTCCGGGTGCACGGCGAAAAGGTCCTGGTAGACGCCGGATTTGATGGTCCCCTCGGTGCCGATGACGCCGATCTTGTGGTTGCGGGTGGTGGCGATGGCACGGCGCACGGCCGGGCGGATGACCTCCACGACCGGCACGTCGTAGCGCTCGCGGGCGTCGTGTAGGAAGGCGGCCGTGGCGGTATTGCAGGCCACCACGATCATCTTGCAGCCGCGGGCGACCAGCTCGTCGGCGATGTTGATGGACAGCGCGCGGACCTCCGCGATGGGGCGCGGGCCGTAGGGGCCGTGCAGCGTGTCGCCGATGTAGAGCAGCGACTCGTGCGGCAGCTGATCGATGATGGTGCGCGCGACCGTCAGGCCGCCCACCCCGGAATCAAAAATCCCGATGGGGGCGGTCGGTCCGGGCTGCGGTTTATCAGCTAGTTCAGTCACGCCGAACTATTTTACGCTGCGGCGCATAATCTGCTTCGACGTGTCGTCGGAGGTGATAGTCATACCGGCCACGATGCCGCCGATGGCCCCGAACAGGTGGCCTTGCCAGGACACGCCCTCGTAGATGGGCAACACGCCCCAGACCAGGCCGGAGTAGGCAACGCCCAGGACCACGCCGAGGACGATCTGGATGAGCGAGCGGTTGAAGATACCGCGGACCAGCAGGTAGGCCAGCCAGCCGTAGACCAGGCTGGAGGCGCCGATGTGGTTGGTGCCGGGCCCGCCCAGCAGCCACGTGCCGAGTCCGCCGATGAGCACCACCAGTAGGGTGACCTCCCACCAGGCTTTCCGCCCGGAAAGGCCGATGAGGAAGCAGAACACGGCCCCGGGCAGCGAGTTGCCCATGAGGTGCTCCCAGTCGTCGTGCAGCAGCGGGGCGGTGACGATGCCCCAGATGCCGTTGAAGTCCAGCGGGTGGATGCCGTAGTAGCTCAATTGCCCGCCGAAGATGACGTAGTTGATGATGTGGATGCCCCAGAGCACCACCAAGTAGCCAATGGCGAAGACCAGGCCGGTGCGCAAGCGCCCGGCGCGCGTGTAATTCACCGAGTCGCCCCGGTTGGTCTGGGGCTTGCGCATGCCAGCGCCGCCGGCCGGCTGGAGGGGTCCGCCCGTGGGTCCGAAATTCGCCGGGCCGGTCTGCCCCCGGCTACGGTCCGGCCGGGACGAATACGGTCCAGTGGAATATGTCATAGTGCACTTCAGCTTAGCGCAGCAGGGAAGAATACGCGGGGTAGCCGAAGCCGTCGCTGGCCGCGCAGACGGCAGAGACGATGGCGGCTTCGACGGCGGCGGCAGCCAGCGCCGTCAGCCGGGCCAGGACCCCGTCCCCCACCAGCACGGATGCGGCCGGGGCCTGCCCCGACCCCGCGGTGGAGACGCCGAACAAGGTGTCCCCGTCCAGCGGCGAGTGGGCCGGGCGCACCGCGCGGGCGATGCCGTCGTGGCCGGCCAGGGCCAGCCGCTTGGCCTGTGCCTTGAAAAGCGGCGCGTTGGTGTAGACCACCCCGATGGTGGTGTTCAGGCCGGCGGCTGGGTCGGGCAGTTTGGCGAAGGCCGCGCTGTCGATGCCGGGGCTGCCCGGCGCGCCGAACAGGAGCCCGGTGTCCGCGTCGACTACCTGGCCGACCGGGTTGGCCGCCACGATGGCGCCGACGTGATAGCCGGTATCTGCCGACTCCAGCTGCGCCCGGCCCAACCCGCCGCGCAGCTTACCGGCGGTGGCGCCGCAGCCGGCTCCGACGCTGCCCTGGGCCGGATCGTCTCCGGCCAGGGCGGCGCGGATGGCCGCGGCCCCGTCGTCGGCAGTGGGCAGCGTCGGGCCCACTGCCAGATCGAAGATGACGGCCGCCGGCACGATGGGCACGCGCGGGCCGGGCTTGTCCTCGCCGAAGACGGCGAATCCCAGCCCCTCCTGCGCCAGCTGCCGCATGGCCCCGTCCGCGGCCGCCAGGCCGAAGGCGGAACCACCCGCCAGCACGATGGCGTGGACCCGCTGGACGGTGTTGTGCGGGGCCAAAAGGTCGGTCTCCCGCGTGCCCGGGCCGCCGCCGCGCACGTCGACGCCGGCCACTGCCCCGGCGGGCCCGAAATAGACCGCGGTGACCCCGGTATCCCCGCGACTGACGTGGCCGACGCTGAGCATTAGGACATCAGCGCCCGCAGCAGTGAGTCCTGGTTGAATGCCAGCCACTCGACGAGCGCGTCGCGGTCCGTGACCGCGGCATCCGGGCCGCTGAAATCCCCCGCGGCCACGAACAGGCGCAAATCGTTGAGCCCGGCGACGAACTGGTGGGCCTCTTCCTCCGTAATGCTCAGCTCCACGGAGCCAGTCGGCCCCAGCGCGGAGTTGATGGCCTGCAGGTTAGCCAGCTTGGCGCGGGCGATGTCGTTTTCGTGCAGGCTGCGCATCAGGGAGGCGTCGCCGTCGAATTCCTCGTCGCCGTCGGCCATGAAATCCGGGAACAGGCGCGCCAGGGACGGATCCTCCGGGGCGTCTTTGTGGCCGGAGGGCATGTCCATCATCTCCGCCAGCTCGTCCTTCGGCGCGGACTGCGCGCGCTGGATGATGGCCTCGGCCACCGTCGAGGTCAGGTTGCCTAAGACCTCGCGCTCCATGGGGTCCAGGACGGCGTGAAAGCGCACCGGGCGCATTAGCGATTTCTTCTTCTTCCACTCTTGCATGGGGTTTTCTTCTCCGCCTCCTAGCCGGCCTGCTGCATGGTGGCCCACAGGCCCGCGATCTGCAGCTTCTTGACGTCGGCTTCGATCTTGTCGCGCTCACCGGAGGACACGGCCGCCTTGCCCTCGGTGTGTACCTGCATCATCAACTCGTTAGCCCGCTTCTTGTCGTAGCCCAGCACGGTCTGGAAGACGTAGGAGACGTAGCTCATCAGGTTGACTGGGTCGTCCCAGACGATGCACATCCAGGGCAGGTTTTCGCTGGTGGCCACGTCCACCTTGAGGTCCTCGTCCAGTTCCGGGGTAGCCATGGGCGACCCCATGTAAATGGGGGAAATTCTGGCAGTCATACCTAATAGCCTAACCAATTTCACTAGTGCACAAGGTGCCTGGCAGGTAACCTGTGCCTCAACGAGTCTTGTAACGTACTTCATCCCCACTGAAATCACTGTGCTTGCGGCCGATCGCGCCTGCGCGGACCGAGCCGGATAGAAAGGACAGCATGTCACAGCCTCCTCTGCTCACGCGGTTGATTAACGAAGTTCGCGCCGGCCGCTTCCCAGCCGATCTGCCCGGCGTGGCCCGCGCGGTGATCACCCTCGCCGCGACCGTCGGCGTGGCCATCGCCTCCTTGGTCTCCAGCCCCGACGGGGCGGGCTCCTCCGAATTTCCCGGCAACAGATCCTCCACCTCCCAGCCCGAGCCGGCGTCCCCGGAGGAACAAATCCGGCTGACCGAGTTGGAGCAGGAGGTGGGCACCACCCTGAACCAGTGGCGCCTCGACAACGGGCTGCCGCCGGGGCTGCCATGGCCGGATCGCCAGGGCTCGGCCCAGGAGCAGGCCCGCCAGAACGCGGCCGCCGGGAAGGAATCCCGCTCGCCCGAGAACATCTCGCAGCTGCAGGTCAACCTGCCGGTCGAGGGGGCCACCGGCTACGCGGTCGTGGAGAAGCTGCGCGCCTCCCGCCCGCACCTCGAGGTGATCTTGAACCCGGCCAATACCTTCCAGGCGGTCGCCGCGGAGATCGGCCACGGACGCGTCTGGGTCGTCATCCAATTTGAACAATAAACACCCCCGTCACACGCCTGTGACGTACACTTCAGGCTGTGAACGATAGCTCGAATACCACCGCCTCCACTGCCTTACTCACCGACATGTACGAGCTGACCATGCTCGAGGCAGCCCTGCGAGACGGCAGCGCCCACCGCCAAGTCACCTGCGAAGTTTTCTCCCGACGGCTGCCGAACGAACGCCGCTACGGCGTCGTCGCCGGCACGCCGCGGGTCATCGCGGCCATCCAGAACTTCCGCTTCACCGAACAGCAGCTGGCCCACCTCGACTTCCTCGACGAGGACACCAAGGACTACCTGCGCAACTACCGCTTCAGCGGCCAGGTGGACGGCTACCGCGAGGGCGAGCTCTACTTCCCCAACTCGCCGCTGCTGACCGTGCGCGGCACCTTCGCCGAGTGCATCGTGCTGGAGACCGTCATCCTGTCCATTATGAACGCCGACTCCGCGGTCGCCTCCGCGGCCGCCCGCATGGTCACCGCCGCGGACGGACGCCCCATCCTGGAGATGGGCGCGCGCCGCACGCACGAATACGCCGCGGTCACCGCCGCCCGCGCGGCCTACTTGGCCGGCTTCGTCGCCACCTCCAACCTAGAGGCCGGCTTCCGCTACGACATCCCGGTCTCCGGCACGGCCGCGCACGCGTGGACGCTGGCACACGTCAACGAGGACGGCAGCGCCAACGAGAAGGCCGCCTTCGCCACCCAGATCGACGTCCTGGGCGCGGGCACGACCCTGCTGATCGACACCTACGACATCACGCAGGGGGTTATCAACGCCGTGGAGGTCGCGGGTAAGGAACTCGGCGGCGTGCGCATCGACTCCGGTGACTTGGGCGCGGTCACCCGCCGGGTCCGCAGGCAGCTCGACGATCTGGGCAATGCCGAGACCAAGATCGTGGTCTCGTCCGACCTGGACGAGTTCGCCATCGCCGGCCTGCGCGGCGATCCGGTGGACGTCTACGGCGTGGGCACCTCCGTGGTCACCGGCTCGGGCGCCCCGACGGCTGGCCTGGTCTACAAGGTCGTGGAGGTCGACGGGCACCCGGTGGCCAAGCGTTCGTCCTCCAAGGAATCCATTGGCGGTGCCAAGCAGGCGCTGCGCACCTACCGCTCCACCGGCGTGGCGGTCGAGGAGGTCGTCTTCCCCTATACGGACACCACCGCCCCGGACGTCGGCGGGCTGGAGACCCAGCAGCTGACCATCCCGCTGATGCGCGACGGCCAGGCCGTCGACGATATCCCGGACTTGGACACCTCCCGCGCCCACCTGGCCGCGGCCATCGGCACGCTGCCCTGGGAGGGCCTGGCCCTGTCCCGCGGCGAGCCGGCCGTACCTACCCGGGCGGTCGGGTTGCTGCCGCCGCACCAGTCCTAGCCCGGTAGACTAATCGGGGTGACAAACGCCCCGCACGACCCAGCAGACCCCGCCGACCCCGACAGCGAGGCTTATCGCGAGCCGCTCAACCACTCCACGGAGGAGCTGCTGTCCTCGGCTGTCGAAGCCCTGGGCGGCGCGCGGCGCGACGGGCAGATCCGTATGGCCGACGCGGTGACTAAGGCCCTGGATAGCCAGCGCCACCTCGCCGTGCAGGCCGGCACCGGCACGGGCAAGTCCCTGGCCTACCTGGTGCCCGCCATTCGGCACGCGCACAACACCGGCTCCACCGTGGTGGTCTCCACCGCGACGCTGGCCCTGCAGCGTCAGCTGGTCCAGCGCGACCTGCCGCGCCTAGTCGAGGCGCTCGAGCCCATCATGGAGCGCAAGCCCACCTTCGCCATCATGAAGGGCCGCTCGAACTACCTGTGCCTCAACAAGGTAGCACGGGCCGAATCCCTGGCCGAGGCGGAATCCGGGCTCTTCGAGGAAGCCGAAACCACGGGGCTAGGCGCCCAGGTCGCCCGCCTCTACGACTGGGCGGATGAGACCGACACCGGCGACCGCGAGGACTTAGACCGCGGGGTCAGCGACCTCGCCTGGCGGCAAGTCTCGGTCACCTCGAACGAGTGCCTGGGCGCTACCCGCTGCCCGCACGGGGCCGACTGTTTCGCGGAGTCCGCCCGGCAGGCGGCCGCCCAGGTCGACATCGTGGTCACGAACCACGCGCTGCTGGCTATCGATGCCGTCTCCCAGGCCACCATCCTGCCCGAGCATTCCGCGGTCATCATCGACGAGGCCCACGAGCTCGACGGCCGGATCACCTCCGTGTCCACGGCGGAGCTGACCGCGCGCGGCCTCAAGATGGCGGCCAACCGCGTTAAGGCGCTGGGCGCCAACGGCAAGGAGACCCGCCTGAGCGAGCAGGCCGACGAGTTCAATCTCCTCCTGGATGAGTACTCCCCGGGCCGCTGGGTGGACCTGCCGGACGAGGCCAAGTCCCAACTGTCTTCCCTGGCGGATACGGTCGAAGACATCAAGTCCGCCATCGGTCGTGCCCCCGACAACGAGCAGGCCCAGGACCCGGAGAAATACGCCGAGCGCCAGAACCTGACCAACCACCTGGGCTCGATTGTGGAGACCGTCGCGCGGCTGCTCGACGTCTTCGCGACCGGGGACCCGGCCGCGCACGAGGACGTCGTCTGGCTGGACCGGGACAGCCGCAACGGGGCGAACACCCTGGCGGTGGCGCCGCTGTCCATCTCGGAGATGCTCCACGACAACCTCTTTGCCGAACAAACCGTCGTGCTCACCTCGGCGACGCTGACCTTGGGCGGGCGCTTCGACGCGATGGCCGCCCAGTGGGGCCTGCCGCAGGGCACCTGGGACTCGCTGGACGTCGGCACTCCCTTCGACCCGGCCAAGTCCGGGATCTTGTACACCGCCGCAGGCCTGCCCCAGCCCGGCCGCGACGGCCTATCCCCGGCAACGCTCGACGAGCTGCAGCAGCTTATCACCGCCGCCGGCGGACGCACCTTGGGTTTGTTTTCTTCCCGCCGGGCCGCCGAGCAGGCCGCCGAGGAGCTGCGCCCGAAGCTGCCCTTCGAGATCTTCCTCCAGGGCGAGGATTCCATCGGCGCGCTGGTGGATAAGTTCAGCAAGCAGGAAAATTCCTGCCTGTTTGGCACGCTGACGCTCTGGCAGGGCGTGGACGTGCCCGGCCCGGCGTGCTCGCTTGTGACCATCGACCGCATCCCGTTCCCGCGACCCGACAACCCCCTGATGCAGGCGCGCACAGAGGCTGCCAAGGCCGCCGGCCGCAACGGCTTCATGGAGGTCTCGGCCACCCACGCCGCCCTCCTCATGGCGCAGGGCGCCGGCCGCCTGCTGCGCGCAACCAGCGACCGGGGCGTCGTCGCGGTACTGGACCCCCGCCTGGAGACCAAGCGCTACGGCGGCTTCCTGCGCGCCTCGATGCCGCCGTTTTGGTCCACCACGCGCCTGGAAACGGTGCTAGGCGCGCTTCGGCGCCTCGTTGAGAGCCGCTAAAGGCGGGCCCGGCCTCTCCCATAGCCGACCCGGACTGTTAGACGCTTAGAAGGTGCGGCAGGGCGCACACCGTCACCGAATCCGGGGCGATCTCGGTGAACCCGGCATCGACGACCACTACCGCCCCGGGCTCTGCTTCCGCCCGCTCGAAGGTGGCGTGGTCGACCTCGCGCACGCTTAGGGCGAACCCGGCCTGCTTCCACTCCCACGCCGCCTGAACGTTCAGGCTGGCGGCCAGCAGCATGGAGCCGTGCCCGACCTGGGCCGCGGCCTTGCCCGCGCTCATGCCGAGCGAGCCGTCCACGTAGATGACCGGTGCGTTCGCAGCCGGCACGCCCGGCTGGTCGGCGGGCAGGTCCGTGTGGCCGATCTGCAGCTTGCTAATGAGCGGATCCACCCCGTTGACCGCCGAGGGAACGAATGCACGCGCCACGTCGACCGTCACCCCGGGCAGCGCCTGGACGTCGTTCCAGGCCTTGTTACGGCTGCGGCGGGCCACCTTGCGGATACGGTGGCCGTACCAGCGCTCCAGAGCCGCGGCGAAGGCCGTATCGCCGCCGGCGCGCTCGTCCAGGCACACCGCGACCACAGCCCGGGCGGCCGCTTCCAGCACGCGGTGGCGGGCCGGGGTGTCCTGCTTGGGCAGGTTCAGCGCGATCTGCATGGCCTGGACGGTCTCCGGCTGATTGGGGTCTTCCCTATCGCAGTGCCAGTCGCGCGAACTGCAGGATTCCTGGAGCCGCTGGTGGGCGGTGCGGAAAGAGGCATCGATAGCCTGCTCGGGGCCCATGGCCTAGTCCTCCTCAATCTCAGCGGAGGGGATGCCCAGCAGCTGCAGGACCTCGTCCAGGTACGGATGGTTGACCTGCGCGTCGGCCACCTCCTTGAGCGCCGACTTGGCATTAAAGGCAATCCCCAGGCCCGCCGCGCTCAGCATATCGATGTCGTTGGCGCCGTCGCCCACCGCGACGGTCTGCGACATGGGCACGCTACAGTCCGCGGCGAATTCGCGCAGGTATTCCGCCTTCGCCGCGCGGTCGACGATCTTCCCGGTGACCTCGCCGGTCAGCTTCCCGTCGCTAATGGCCAGGGTGTTGGCCCGCACGTAGTCCAGGTTAAGCTCGCGGGCCAGCGGCTGGAGGACCTCCAGGAAGCCGCCGGAGACCACCGCGACCTTGAAGCCCAGGCGCTTGAGAGTAGCCACCGTGGTGCGCGCGCCTGGGGTGAGCTCGATATCAGCCGCGACCTCCGCCAGTACCGACTCGTCCAGCCCGCCCAGGGCCTTGACGCGTTCGCGCAGGGACTCCGCGAAGTCGAGCTCGCCGCGCATGGCGCGCTCGGTGACCGCGGCAACCTCCGCCTCGCGGCCGGCACGGGCGGCGAGCATCTCGATGACCTCGCCGGTAATCAGGGTCGAATCGCAGTCGAAGCAGACCAGGCGCTTGGCGCGGCGGTGCAGGCCGGCCTCCTCGATAGCCAGGTCCACCCCCAAGCGCCCGGCCAGCTCAGCGAGTCGGGCCCGCAAACCGGCGGCATCGCCCGCCACGGTCACGGACAGCTCCAGACCGGTCAGCGGCTGCCGGGACAGACCCCGGATGCGGTCGATGTTGGCGTCGAAGTTGGCCAGCTCCTGCGCCAGCGCCGCCATCTGTTCTGCGGTCACCGTCGCCCCCATGATGACCACCACGTGGCTAGAGCGCGGCCGCGGGGAGCGATCCGTGCCCACCTCGACGGTGACGGTGTGCTGGTAGATGCTCAGCGTATTGCGCAGCCCGGCCTCCGCCTTCTCGACGAGCGCGGGGTCGAGGCGCCCGTAGGCTGCCAGGATGATGCGCCCGGAGAAGATAGCTTGCTCCACGTCCACCAGTTCCACCCCAACGGCCGCCAGCACGCGGAAGAAGGCAGCCGATACCCCGGGCTTGTCCGGCCCCGAGGTCGTAATCACTACGTCCTTTAAAGCTTGATTATCCACAGCCTTTATCCTGCCACAGCAGGATGCGGCCGCGGTCACAGCCCCAGGGCCGCCCCCATTGACCCGGCCCTGGATCGCCAAAAGCCACCTTCTTCGGCCCCGGTAAGTACCGGGACCAGAAGGTGGCTTTGTTGGCAGGAGGGTTCAGCGCCTCGTTGACACTAGTTAGTGTCCAGCACCGATGTGCGCCTCGGAGCGCATGCGCTCAACCATGTGCGGGTAGTGCAACTCGAACGCCGGACGCTCGGAGCGGATACGCGGCAGCGAGTTGAAGTTGTGGCGCGGCGGCGGGCAGGTGGTGGCCCACTCGAGGGAGTTGCCGTAGCCCCACGGATCATCGACGGTGACGATCTCGCCGTAGCGCCAAGACTTGAACACGTTCCAAATCAGCGGGATGACGGAAGCACCCAGCACGAAGGAGAAGATGGTCGAAATCTGGTTGTAGATGGTGAAGCCATCGGACTCCAGGTAGTCGGCGTAACGACGCGGCATGCCCATGTTGCCAACCCAGTGCTGGACCAGGAAGGTGCCGTGGAAGCCGATGAAGGTCAGCCAGAAGTGAATCTTGCCCAGACGCTCATCCAGCATGCGGCCCGTCATCTTCGGGAACCAGAAGTACAGACCCGCGAAGGCGGAGAAGACCACGGTACCGAACAGGGTGTAGTGGAAGTGAGCAATCAGGAAGTAGGACTCAGCCAGGTGGAAGTCCAGTGCCGGGGAGGCCAGCATAACGCCGGTCATACCGCCGAAGAGGAAGGTGGCCATGAAGCCCATGGCGAAGATCATCGGGGTATCCCAGGTGATGTGGCCTTTCCACAGGGTGCCGACCCAGTTGAAGAACTTCATACCGGTCGGGACCGCAATCAGGAACGTCATGAACGAGAAGAACGGCAACAGGACCGCGCCGGTGACGAACATGTGGTGAGCCCAGACGGCCATCGACAGCGCACCGATGGACAGGGTGGCGAAGACGAGGCCGACGTAGCCGAAGACCGGCTTGCGGGCGAAGACCGGGACGACCTCGGAGACGATGCCGAAGAACGGCAGGGCCAGAACGTAGACCTCCGGGTGACCGAAGAACCAGAACAGGTGCTGCCACAGGATGGCGCCACCGTTAGCGGAATCGTAGATGTGGCCGCCCAGCTTGCGGTCGTAGAGAACGCCCAGTGCCGCAGCCAGCAGCAGCGGGAAGATCATCAGGGCCACCACGGAAGCGGTGAAGATGGTCCAGGTGAAGACCGGCATGCGGAACATGGTCATGCCCGGCGCACGCAGGGTCAGCACGGTGGTGACCATGTTGATGGCGGAAGCAACGGTGCCGACACCGGTGGCGCCAACGCCGACGATCCACATGTCAGCGCCAATGCCCGGGGTGTGGACGGAGTCCGCCAGCGGCAGGTACATGGTCCAGCCGAAGTCGGCAGCACCACCCGGGGTCAGGAAGCCTGCCAGCATCACGACACCACCGATGGTGGTGATCCAGAAGCCGAAGGCGTTCAGACGCGGGAAGGCCACATCCGGCGCACCGATCTGCAGGGGCAGGACGTAGTTAGCAAAACCCCAGACAACCGGGGTTGCGAACAGCAGCAGCATCACAGTGCCGTGCATGGTGAACAGCTGGTTGAACTGCTCGTTGGACAGGAACTGCAGACCCGGCGTGAACAGCTCAGCGCGGATCAGCAGTGCCATCAGGCCACCAAGGAAGAAGAAGCTGAACGACATGATCAGGTACATGATGCCCAGCTGCTTGTGGTCAGTGGTGGTCAACATCATCCAGGCCTTGGAGCCGGTCTTAGCGTGCCCCGTCGGCTCTGGACGTGAAGGCTGGACGTAATCGTCCAACCGTGGCGCCACAGCGGTCATTTATATCCTCCTGACTAGCAAGCGCTTGCCAGCTTTATGCCATACAAGCGCTTAAAAGTTTTACACCACCTAATCCTAGGCCAACTCCGCCCCACTTTGCCAGCCGTTTCTAAGACTCGAATTCGCAGCTGAGTGGCCTGGTGTGACTCGTGTGGCGGCATTGTCGCAGCAAATTGGGCCTAGATTTTCGCCAACCCAGAACCCGCACGTAAGCGAACGTGGTGTAGCCCACAATATTCCCCGCGCTAGCTCCGCTTCGCCGCCGGTACAGAGACGAAAATACACCCCCGTGATACGTCATCCTTTCGGTTGACGTCTCGGCCGGGGGTGTCGGGATCTGAGGAGCTTCTTAGAATTCCCAGTCGTCGTCGGTGGTCTCCTCTGCCTTGCCGATGACATAGGAGGAGCCGGAGCCGGAGAAGAAGTCGTGGTTCTCGTCCGCGTTCGGCGACAGCGAGGACAGGATGGATGGCGAGACGCGGGTCTCGTCCGCTGGGAAGAGGCCCTCGTAGCCCAGGTTGTTGAGGGCCTTGTTGGCGTTGTAGCGCAGGAAGCGCTTGACGTCTTCGGTCCAGCCCAGCTCGTCGTAGAGATCCTCGGTGTAGTCGATCTCGTTGTCGTAGAGATCGTAGAGCAGGTCGAAGGTGTATTCCTTCAGCTCCTGCTGCTTGGCCTCGTCCAGCTTGCACACGCCCTGCTGGTACTTGTAGCCGATGTAGTAGCCGTGGACGGCCTCGTCGCGGATGATCAGCCGGATGATATCAGCGGTGTTCGTCAGCTTGGCGCGGGATGAGAAGTACATCGGCAGGTAGAAGCCGGAGTAGAACAGGAAGGACTCCAACAGCGTGGAGGCGACCTTCTTCTTCAGCGGATCGTCGCCCTCGTAGTAGGACATGACGATCTTGGCCTTCTTCTGGAGGTTCTCGTTTTCCTCGGACCAGCGGAAGGCGTCGTTAATCATCGGGGTAGACGCCAGCGTCATAAAGATATTGGAGTAGGACTTAGCGTGCACCGATTCCATGAAGGCGATGTTGGTGTAGACCGCTTCCTCGTGCAGCGTGACCGCGTCATCCAGCAGGCTGACCGCGCCGACGGTGCCCTGGATGGTATCCAGCAGCGTCAGGCCGGTAAAGACCCGCATGGTGGTCTCCTGCTCCTTTTCCGTGAGCGTCTTCCAGCTCGGGATGTCGTTGGAGACCGGGATCTTTTCCGGCAACCAGAAATTACCCGTCAGTCGGTCCCAGACCTCGAGGTCCTTTTCGTCCGGAATGGTGTTCCAGTTGATTGCCTTAACCGGCTGGTCATGGCCGGAAACATACGCATCGTACTCGTGAGACAACGCAGGTGACCTACCTTCATCGATCGGGGGGTATTACAACCCACCACAATACCCGAGGAAGCGCCGGCGAGTCCCCGATGGTCGCCCTAACCTAGGCCGCGGCCGGTTACCCCTACTCAATAACGATCCGGTGTAGTCTTCCAAAAAGTGTTAACAACTCCTTATAGCCAGCGATAACATCCACGTAAGCGCCTACTGCCGGGCCCATAACCGCCAGGGACCTACCAGGTCATTGCACCCGCGTCCCCACTATCCGACCACTGACCCAGTCCACGCGCGAGGATTCCAGATTTTGCTTGCCCCCACCTCCCAGCACCCCACTCCCCTGCTGAGCTCCGTCCTCAACCAGCTCGGATCCGAAATCGTTCACGGGACCATCGCCACCGGCCAGACCTTCACCCTGCTGGATATCTGCGCCCGCTTCGATATCTCGCGGACCGTCGCCCGGGAGGCAATGCGCGCGCTGGAACAGCTCGGACTGGTAGCCTCCTCCCGGCGCGTAGGGATTACGGTCCTTCCCATGACCGAATGGGTGGTCTACGACCAAGCGGTGATCAACTGGCGGCTCCAGTCCGAGCGGACGCGCAGCGATCAGTTGGGTTCGCTGAACGAACTGCGGCTGGCCATCGAGCCCATCGCCGCGCGCTTGGCCGCGCAGCGCGCCTCCGCCGAGGAATGCGCCGAGCTCCTCGCGCTAGCCATCCGGCTATCCGAGCTGGAGACCTCCCCGTCCTCGCGCGTCGGCGAGGAGCTGTCCACCGACCTGCGCTTCCACACCATGATTCTCCACGCCTCCGGTAACGAAATGTTCGCCGCGCTGGCCCCCTCCCTGCTATCCATCTTCAAGGGCAAATCCGTCTTCGGCTCCCCCAAGCGCGACCCGGTCGCCGGCACCACGCGGCTCCACCATGAACTCGCCGCCGCCATCCGGGACCGCGATCCGGACCGCGCCGAGCACCTCTCGCGCATCATCCTGGACGAAAACTGGTCCAGCCCCCATCGCGACTGGTAATTACTGCATAAGCAGATAAGTTAAGAAAACGAAAGGCCCGAGGGAATCAGAACGATTTCCTCGGGCCTTTAACTACCGGCGTACAGCGTTAGCTGCTTAGAGCATGCAGGACACGCAGCCTTCGACCTCGGTGCCTTCCAGCGCCATCTGGCGCAGGCGGATGTAGTACAGGGTCTTAATGCCCTTGCGCCAGGCGTAGATCTGGGCCTTGTTGATGTCACGGGTGGTGACCGTGTCCTTGAAGAACAAGGTCAGCGACAGACCCTGGTCCACGTACTTCGTGGCGACAGCGTAGGTGTCGATGATCTTCTCGTAGCCAATCTCGTAGGAGTCCTTGAAGTACTCCAGATTGTCGTTATCCATGTGCGGGGCCGGGTAGTACACGCGGCCAATCTTGCCTTCCTTGCGGATCTCAATCTTGGAGGCAATCGGGTGGATGGACGACGTCGAGTTGTTGATGTAGGAGATGGACCCCGTCGGCGGCACGGCCTGCAGGTTCCGGTTGTACAGGCCGTCGCGGGCGACGTCCTGCTTAAGCTGCTCCCACTCCTCGGCGGACGGGGTGTGGATGGTCGAGTTGGCGAAAAGCTCCTTGACGCGCTCGGTCTGCGGCTGGAATTCCGCCGGGTCGTAGCGGTCGAAGAACTCGCCGGTCGCGTACTCGGACTGCGGGAACTCCGCGAAGGCCTCACCGCGCTCCTGCGCGATCTTCAGGGAGGCACGCAGGGAGGCGTACAGCACCGCCGCGAAGTAGGCGTTAGTGAAGTCCAGGGCCTCCTCGGAGCCGTATTCGATGTGCTCGCGGCCCAGGAAGCCGTGCAGGTTCATCTGGCCCAGGCCGATGGCGTGGGACTGATCGTTGCCCTGGCGCACGGACGGGACGGAATCGATAGCCGTCATGTCCGCGACCGCGGTCAAGCCGCGGATGGCGGTCTCGACGGTCTGGGCGAAGTTGTCGGAGTCCATCGTCATGGCGATGTTCAGCGAACCCAGGTTGCATGAGATGTCGTTGCCCAGGGTGCGGTAGCTCAGGTCCGCGTCGAACTCCGACGGGGAGTTGACCTGCAGGATCTCCGAGCACAGGTTGGACATGTTGATCCGGCCGGTCTTGACCGGGTTAGCCCGGTTCACGGTGTCCTCGAACATGATGTACGGGTAGCCGGACTCGAACTGGATCTCCGCGATGGTCTGGAAGAAGTGGCGGGCGTTGATCTTCTTCTTCCGGATGCGCGGATCCTCGACCATTTCCTCGTAGTGCTCGGTCACGGAGATGTCCCCGAAGGCCTTGCCGTAGACGCGCTCCACGTCGTACGGCGAGAAGAGGTACATGTCGTCGTTGCGCTTGGCCAGCTCGAAGGTGATATCCGGGATGACCACGCCGAGCGAGAGGGTCTTGATGCGGATCTTCTCGTCCGCGTTTTCGCGCTTGGTGTCCAGGAAGTTCAGGATGTCCGGGTGGTGGGCGTTCAGGTAGACCGCGCCGGCGCCCTGGCGGGCACCCAGCTGGTTGGCGTAGGAGAACGAGTCCTCCAGCAGCTTCATGACCGGGATGACGCCGGAAGACTGGTTCTCAATGTGCTTAATCGGCGCGCCGGACTCGCGGATATTCGACAGCAACAGGGCCACGCCGCCACCGCGCTTGGACAGCTGCAGGGCCGAGTTAATGGAACGCCCGATGGACTCCATGTTGTCCTCGATACGCAGCAGGAAGCAGGAGACCAGCTCGCCGCGCTGGGCCTTGCCGGCGTTCAGGAAGGTCGGGGTGGCCGGCTGGAAGCGGCCGGTCATGATCTCGTCGACAATCTTGCCGGCGAAGTCGACGTCGCCGTCGGCCAAAAACAGGGCGGTCATGGCCACGCGGTCCTCGAAGCGCTCGAGGTAGCGACGGCCGTCGAAGGTCTTCAGCGTGTAGCTGGTGTAGTACTTGTACGCACCCAGGAAGGACTTGAAACGGAACTTGAAAGCGTAGGCCCGCTTGAACAGGTCCTTGATGTCGGAAAACTCGTACTTCGCGATGACCGCCGGGTCGTAGTACTGGTTGTCGACCAGGTAACCGATCTTTTCTTCCAGGTCGTGGAAGTAGACCGTGTTCTGGTTGACGTGCTGCAAGAAGAACTGGTTAGCAGCCTCACGGTCCTGGTGGAACTGAATCTTGCCGTCTTCGTCGTACAGGTTCAACAGCGCGTTCAACGCGTGATAGTCGAGCTTTTCCTCCGGCTTAACCGGCTCTGCCACAGTCTTTCCCAACTGATTATCCACGGCTGCACTCAGGCCTTTCATCTACTACGGAAGCGCCGGATCACGAAGACGGTTGGCCAGCCGTGTCCCGCAGGATGAGACGCGACTGCTAACCGCCCAAGTTAGCCAACGCGATATTTCATGTTTTTAAGTCTATCTGTCCGGCCGCTTCCCCGCGGCCGGCGTTGTAAAGTTGCGCTACGCGCTCAGCGGGGGCTCGAGGCCTAGCTGCTGCGCGTTCGCTATCAAACCGCTGCGGCAGATCTCGACGTCGTCGGAGTTGCCAAGTAGTTCGAAGCGGTAGACGTACGGCACCTTGCACTTGGCGGAGATGACGTCCCCCGCCTTCCCGAAGTCGGTGCCAAAGTTGCTATTGCCTCCCGCAATAACCGCACGGATGAGGCTCCGGTTGTGTTCATCGTTAAGGAAACGGATGACCTGCCGGGGAACCGGGCGGGAGTTTTGGTGATTGATGGACGCTCCCCCACCGTATGTCGGGCAGACCAGAACGTAGGGTTCGTTGACAGTCAGCGGCTCATCATTGAGACGCAGGGGAATACGCGCATTGGGGAAGTCCAGCTTCTCCACGAAGCGGCGCGTATTTTCCGTTGCGGAAGAAAAATACACGACCAACATGGATATCTTCGACTCCTAGTTACGCAGACGCCGCCAGGGTGGCCAGCTCCTTGATGCGGTCCGGACGGAAGCCGGACCAGTGCTCACCGTTAGCCTCCACGACAGGAGCGGAGACGTAACCCAGGGCCATGACGTAGTCGCGGGCCTCGTCGTCCAAGGAGATATCGACGGACTCGTAGTCCAGGCCGGCACGGTCCAGCGCCTTCTTGGTGGCGTTGCACTGCATGCAGGCGGGCTTGGTGTAGAGCTTGATAGACATGGTGGCAGGTTCCTTAATCCGTTTCGGGGAGGCAGATTACTTCTTCTCCGGCCGGTCTTAGAGCACCTCCTGCACTCTTCGACGCCCGCGCTTGAAGTGGCGCCTAGGCCGCCGGAGCAACACCGACAACACTATACTTTGGGGCAAAAGCCCGCAACAGACACTATATATTGTGCTCTGACGCGGGATATCCGCAGGACACCCGAAGCTCAAGCCCCACATCTAGGCCGACACTCACCAACGACGTAACTACACCGTTGGCATTTCCGCAGGACGAGTCGAGCTATTGTGACATATTTCACTTACATCCGTGTAATTACCCCGTAACGCAGAAAGCCGCTCCCCGTATTGCACTGGTGGTGCGACGGGGAGCGGCTTTCGCGCGTCCGGTTCGGACTAGCCCTGGCGAGCCTTGAAACGCGGATCCTTCTTGTTGATCACGAAGACCTTGCCGTGGCGGCGGATAACCTGGGCGCCCGGCTTCTTCTTCAGCGACCGAAGCGACTTGCGGACCTTCATCGGGCGCTCCTTTCTGAATGCGCAATAAAAATGCGGTTGAATCTATAACAAAGAACGTGCTGAGCAACCTCAGCACTGACACGGGGAAACACTCTACCGTACGTTGCCCCAGACCCCAAAATTCACTCCTGGGGTTGGTAGCGTCGCCGCAGGTCCTGGGAGACCTCCTCGAGGCTGCGTCCCATAGTCTCCGGAACCAACACCCGGGTATAGGCGATGGCCACGATCCCCAGCCCGCCGAAGAGCGCGAAGGCCCACGGCCCGGTCAGCCACTCCACCAGCGGCAGGAAATACTGGGCGACGGCCCAGTTGGTCGCCCACAGGCTAAGCCCGGCGATGCCCATGCCGATGCCGCGGATGCCCACCGGCACCAGCTCCGAAATCAGCAGCCACGTTGTCGGCGAGACCGCCGCCTGCTGGAAGGCGATGAAGCTGGCCATCAGCAGTAGAGACAGGCTGGCGAAGGCCACCGAACCCTCCGCCCGCGAATACACGACGGCCAGGGCGAATAGGGAGACCACATTGCCGGTCAGGCCGATGAGCAACAGGCGCTTGCGGCCTACCCGGTCGACCACCTTGAGGCCGACCCAGCACGCGATAACGGAGACCGCGCCGATGACCATGGAGGTATAGACCGAGTTCTGGGTGGAAATCCCCACCTGGTTCATCATCGTCGGCGCGAAATAAACAATCGCGTTCACGCCGGTAATCTGCTGGGTCAAGCCCATAAGCATGGCCAGCAGGACGGTCACCTGCAGCCAACGCGCGGACTTCAGCCGTGAAAACTCGCTGCCGTCAACCTGGTTGTGCTGGCTGTCGGCGACCTCGTCCAGCTCCAGCCCGACCCGGCTGGCCACCCGGCGGGCCTGCTCCGTGCGCCCGCGGGCCACCAGCCAGACGGGAGTGTCCGGTAGGAACCACATGCCGACCGCCAGCGCCGCGCCCGGGAAGGCCGCGGCCGCCAGCATCAGGTGCCAGCTGCCCAGCCCCGCCAGGGCGGAGTTGACCAGGTAGGCCAGCAGCTGCCCCACCACGATCATCAAGGTATTGAGCGAGACCAGCTTGCCGCGCACGGCCGTGGGCACCATCTCCGAGATATACATGGGCGAGACGATGGAGACCGCGCCGACCGCCAGGCCCAGGAAGGCCCGCGCGGCCGCCAGCATCATCACCGAGCCGGACAGCGCGCACCAGATAGAACCCACCACGAAGACGACACCGCCCAGGATGAGTGTCCGCCGCCGCCCCAGGGACTCCGCCACGCGGCCGGCGCTGAGGGCACCGATAGCGGCGCCGATGAGCAGCGCCGAAGTCACCCAGCCCTCCTCGTGCGCGCTCATCCCGAACTCGGGGGAAATAAACAGCAACGCACCGCTCATCACGCCGGTGTCGTAGCCGAAGAGCAAACCACCCAGCGCGGCTACCGCCGCCACCGTTTTAATATAAGAACTTTGTTTCACGTCCCATATTGTCGCACTCCACTACGATGAAGCACATGTCACCAGATCCGAACTCCACCCAGTCCGAAATCATAAAAGCCCTGCACACCCGCCCCTTAATCGATCCAGCAAAAGAGGTCGAACGGCGCGTCGACTTCCTGGTTAATTACCTGGAGACGACCGGCGCGGCCGGCTATGTCCTCGGCATTTCGGGCGGCCAGGACTCCACCCTGGCCGGTCGGCTAGCCCAGCTGGCCTGCGAGCAGGTCGATGGCGCGGCCTTCTGGGCCGTGCGCCTACCCCACGGCCAGCAGGCCGACGAGGACGACGCCCAGGTGGCCCTGGACTTCATCGAGCCCGACCACCGCTTGGACCTAGACATCGCCCCGGCTACCGATACCCTGTCCGCCGCCGCGGCCGATTCCTTGGGCCAGGACGCGCTCAGCGACTTCAACCGCGGCAACGTCAAGGCCCGCTTGCGCATGGTCGCCCAGTACGCCCTGGCCGGCGAGAAAAACCTTTTGGTAGTCGGCACCGACCACGCCGCGGAAAACGTCACCGGATTCTTTACCAAATGGGGCGACGGCGCCGCGGACCTCCTTCCGCTCGCCGGCCTTAACAAGCGGCAGGGCGCGCAACTGCTGGTACACCTCGGCGCGCCGCGCTCGACCTGGGCCAAGGTGCCCACCGCCGATCTGGAAGACAACAAGCCGGGACTGCCGGACGAGGAGGCACTCGGCGTCGCCTATTCCGACATCGACGACTACCTGGAGGGCAAGCCGGTGCCCTCCGCGGCCGCCGCCACCATCGAGCGCCTCTGGCGCGCCGGCGCGCACAAGCGCCAGATGCCGCAGGGCCCTAGCCCGCTCTAGCGCCTCCCCCCCGCGCGCCTAGTAGCGCTCAAGCACGCCGCGCGCGGCCGCTACCAGCGGACGCTGGTAGGCGCGTCCGTGGGTCATCGCGTGCACGGCCAACGGGTGCAGCTGGTGCAGGTCGAAGTCGACCTTCGGATCGCCGTACCCGGCCAGAACCTCGTCGAGGTACGGGGCACCGAAAAGCTCCAGCATCGCCAGATCCGTGTGTGGATGCCCGCCGTGGGCCGCCGGATCGATGACCACGGCGCCGCCCTCACTAAACAGCAGGTTGCCGGCCCACAGGTCGCCGTGGATGCGGGCGGGTTCGACGTCGAAGTCGGTCGCAGCGATAGCCTGGCAGGCCCGCTCGACCGTCTCCAGGTCCCCGGAGGAAAGGCCTGCCCCGCGAGCGAAGGGCAACACGCGCTGCTGGGCGTAGAAGGCCCCCCACGAATCGCTCGGGGTGCAGTCCTGTTCGACGCGGCCGATGAAGTTCTTACCCTCCCAGCCCGCGGGCGGGCAGCCAAAGGCCTCGGCCCCGGCGGCGTGGATCCGGCGCAGGCGTCGGCCGAATTCCCGCGCCGCCTCCGTCGTGGGGGCGGCCGGCTCGACCCGCTCGGTACGCAGGTAGCTCTGGCCTACCTCGACTACCTCCACGACGGCCTCCGGCACCGCCTGGTGCAGCCAGCGCAGGCCCGCGGCCTCCGCCCCGGCCTGGTCGGGTTGGGCAACGTCCTTGGTAAAAGTAGCCATCCCGCCATCCTAACCAATTCTCACCCCGGCGAACCGGGCGCGCGGGCGGGGACAGCAAAACCCGGGCCAGCTGAGCTGAACCCGGGTTTTAAAAAATTGGTGGAGCTAACGGGATTCGAACCCGTGACCCCCACACTGCCAGTGTGGTGCGCTACCAGCTGCGCCATAGCCCCCAAAGTACTGCGAAAGTACCAGGTATGAAGTTGTGGAGTGGAGCTAACGGGATTCGAACCCGTGACCCCCACACTGCCAGTGTGGTGCGCTACCAGCTGCGCCATAGCCCCGTATGCCGTGCACCTAGAAACCGTGCGGTATCTAGTGCGGCAACTCGTATTAATCTACACGCTGGCGAAGGCGCGAACCAAATCGCCAGCGTGAGCTAATTTTTCTCCGGCCGGCCCTACTTGGCTACCTGGTCGACCCAGGCGCCCAGATCGGAGGTCAGCTCCAGCTCTTCACCGTCGACGAAGATGCGCGGCGAGGAAACGGAACCGGTGTCCTTCTCCAGCTTGTGGTAGTTGGCGGCGGCGAATTCCTGGCCGGCGCTCAGATCCATGCCCTTGATCTTGTCCACGGCGTCGCCGGAGGCATCGAAAGCCTTGGCGGCGTCAGCCATTTCCTCAGCGCCCCACTGGCGGGCGACATCCTGCTGATCCTCGAGCAGGACCTTGCGCAGGTTCCAGTAGGCGTGGACGTCGCCGTCTTCCGCCAGGGCGCGGGCCGCGGTGGCCGCCTGGGTGGAATAGCCGTCAAGCTTTTCGGGATCGTCCTGGCCGTCCATGAAGTTCAGGGTATCGTCCTGGCCGTCCATGAAGTTCAGGGTGCGGATGTGGACCACCATCTTGCCGTCCTCGATGGCCTGGGCCATCTTTTCGTCGGAGGCGACGGCCAGCTCCGAGCAGTGCGAGCAGGAGAAGTCCTCATACAGCTCGACGACCGGGGCGTCGTCCTTGGTGTTGGCGGACTTGAGCACCACCGAGTTGTCCTCGTACTGCATGTCCATATTGACGTCGACGGCGCGGTCGGCCAGCTCGTCGGTCTTCGCGCTCTGGCCGTTCCAGATGATGTAGCCGATGACGACGGCGACGATGACCAGCAGGGCTACCAGGCCCCACAGGAACCCGGACTTGCCGCTGGCGTTCGGGTCCGTGACTTTCCGAGAATTACTCACTTACTCCACTCATCCTTTTCAGGGTTGTTTTGCGGTCTTTGCACCTGGAAATAGCCTACCCAAGCAGGCCTTAGGGGTAAATTGCGAACTTCTTGAACGGACGCACCCAGATCCAGACCATGAGCACGAGGAAGAAAAGATCGCGCCCCAGGGTCTTGACGTAGTCCATTACTTGGTCGGTGTTGGCCGGATCGACTTCAAAGCAGCCGCAGTCGATGTCCAGTCCGCGGGCCCAGGCCTGGCCGATGCCGATCATGAACAGCACCAGCACGATGATGCCCACCTTGACTGCCGGGCGCATAAACAGGCCCAGAAGCAGCAGGACGCCGCCGGCGATTTCCAGCGGACCGATGAGATAGGCCAGGTAGTGCGACCATTCCGGTGTGAAGATCTGATAGGCCTCGATGGTCTGGGTCATCGTGAAGTGCTTGTTGAGCTTCTCCACCCCTGCGGCGATCCAGATATAGGCCATGAAGAAGCGCGCGAAGGCGCTTATCAGGTCGAGAATCAGGCTTTTATCGAGTTTCTTCACGCTTGAACAGTTTACACACTACGTGGCGCTGCTCAATGCGTCCTTGACCACATTGACAGCCTCCTGCAGGACTTGTTCCAGGTGTTTTTCACCCAGGAAGGACTCCGCGTAGATCTTGTACTTGTCCTCAGTGCCCGACGGGCGCGCCGCGAACCAGGCATTATCCGTGACCACCTTGAGCCCGCCCAGGGCCGCGCCGTTGCCCGGAGCCTCGGTGAGCTTGGCACGGATCTCCTCCCCGGCCAGCTGCGTGGCCGCCACCGCGTCCGGGGCGAGCCCCTTGAGGACGGCCTTGGCCGCGCGGTCGGCGGGCTCGTCGATGCGCGCGTAGGCGGAGCTGCCCAGCTCCTCGGTCAGCTGCTGGTAGCGCTGGGACGGCGACTGTCCGGTGACCGCCTGAATCTCGGCGGCGAGCAAGTTCATGATGATGCCGTCCTTGTCGGTGGTCCAGGTACTGCCGTCGAAGCAGAGGAAGGCGGCACCGGCGGATTCCTCGCCGCCGAAGGCCAGGGAGGCGTCCTGCAGCCCCGACACGAACCACTTGAAGCCGACGGGGACCTCCACCAACTTCCGCTCCAGACGACCGGCGACCCGGTCGATGAGAGAGGAGGACACCACGGTCTTGCCGATCCCGGCGCCTGCCCAATCGGGGCGGTGGGAAAACAGGTAATCGACGGCGACTGCCAGGTAGTGGTTGGGGTTCATCAGCCCGGCGTCCGGGGTGACGATGCCGTGCCGGTCCGCGTCCGCGTCGTTGCCGGTGGCGATGTCGTAGGAGTCGCGGTTGGCAATCAGGGAGGCCATCGCCGCTGGGGAGGAGCAGTCCATGCGGATTTGGCCGTCCTTGTCTAGGGTCATGAAGCCGAAGGTGGCGTCCACGTGCGGGTTCACCACGGTCAGCTGCAGCCCGTAGCGGCGGGCGATTTCCGGCCAGTAGTCCACCGCCGCCCCGCCCATCGGGTCCGCGCCGATGCGCACGCCCGCCTTGGCGATGGCCCGCAGGTCCACTACCCGGTCGAGGTCGCCGACGTAAGCATCCAGGAAGTCGTAGGTCGCCAGGTTCGGATCCGTTACCCCGGCGACGTCGGCGCGCTCGACCCCCTCGAGGCCGGCGCGCAGGTAGCCGTTGGCACGCTCGGCGATCCAGTCGGTCGCCGCGGAGTCGGCCGGCCCACCGCTCGGCGGGTTGTACTTGAAGCCGCCGTCGCGCGGCGGGTTGTGGGACGGGGTTACCACGATGCCGTCGCTGCCCGGGTGGGCAACGATGGCCCGCGAGACCGCCGGGGTCGGGGTGTACCCGCCGCGGGCATCGACCCGCACGTCCACCCCGCGGGCAACGAGGACCTGCAGGGCCGAGACCATCGCCGGCTCGGACAGCGCGTGGGTGTCGCGCCCGATGAACAACGGGCCGGCGATGCCCTGCTCGGTGCGGTAGTCCACGATGGCCTGGGTGATGGCCCAGATATGCCATTCGTTAAACGCCGCGTCCAGGCTGCTACCGCGGTGGCCGGAGGTCCCGAAGACCACCTCTTGCCCCGGGGTGCGAACGTCGGGGCGGAGCGCATAATAGGAAGTCACCACGTGTGCGATGTCGTCGCGGTCTTCCGGGCGGGCCGGCTGTCCGGCGCGGGGGTGGGCCATGGCAGGTTCCTCTCGTCACGTGTTGGGGGCCAGTTCTGGCAGGGGCCTTCCGCCTTCATTGTCGCCTGCGCGGGCGGACTGCGCAGCGTAAGCACACCTGCTTTTTACCCCCGCCGGAAATATTTTTGTCATTTAGGTCACACGCCTGTGTGGCGGCGGGTACATTCCAAGAATGGACTCGTTACAGAATTTCCTCGACTCGGTGGGTTCCGTCGTCTGGGGCCCGTTCTTCCTCATTCCCCTCCTGCTCCTAACCGGCCTCTTTTTGACCATCCGCATGGGTGGCCTGCAGTTTCGCGCCCTCGGGCGCTCCCTGCGCGCGGTGTTTAGCCACGACGACTCGGATGATTCCACCGACGGTGATATTACGAACTACCAGGCGCTGACCACCGCGCTGGCCGCCACCGTGGGTGTCGGCAACATCGTGGGTGTGGCCACGGCCCTGTCCATCGGTGGACCGGGCGCGCTGTTCTGGATCTGGGTCACCGGCCTGGTCGGCATGATCACCAAGTACACGGAGGCCTACCTCGGCGTCCGTTTCCGTGTCACTGACTCCCGCGGGGAGCAAATCGGCGGCCCGCAGATTTACCTGAAGCGCGGTATCCGCGGCCCCCTCGGCAAGTTCCTTGGCGTGGCCTTCGCTATCTTCGCGGTCTTCGCCTCCTTCGGCATCGGCAACCTGACGCAGGGCAACGCGATTGCTTCCAACATGGAATCCACCTTTGGCATCGACCCGATTGCCTCGGGCGCCATCATGTTCGTCGCTATCGGCGCGGTCCTGCTCGGCGGCATTCAGGCTATCGGCCGCATCACCTCCGCGTTCGTGCCGCTGATGATCATCATCTACGTGGTCGGCGGCATCATCGTGCTGATCACCAACGCCGGGGCCCTCCCGGAGGCCCTGGCGACGGTCTTTACCGACGCCTTCACCGGTACGTCCGCCGCCGGCGGCTTCACCGGCGCCGGCATCATCATGGTCATCCAGTTCGGTGTCGCCCGCGGTATCTTCTCCAACGAGTCCGGCATGGGTTCCGCCGCCATTGCCGCCGCGGCTGCCAAGACCCCGCACCCGGCCCGCCAGGCTTTCGTCTCCATGACCCAGACCTTCATCGACACCCTGGTGGTCGTTTCCATCACCGGCCTAGTCATCGTCGTCACCGGCACCTGGAAGGAAGGCCGTGAGAACGCCGCCACCATGACCGCCGACGCCTTCTCCGTCGGCCTGCCGGGCCACTGGGGCGGCACGATCGTCTCGCTGTCCATCATCTTCTTCGCGTTCTCGACCATCGTGGCGTGGTCCTACTACGGCGAGCGCGCCCTGGCCTCCCTGGTGGGCACCATCGCCACCCTGCCCTACCGCATGTTCTTCACCGTCATCGTCTTCGTCGGCGCCGTCACCGAGCTGGACCTGGTCTGGTCCTTCTCCGACCTGGCCAACGGCCTGATGGCAGTGCCCAACCTCGTCGGCCTGCTCATTCTCTCCGGGCTGGTCGCCCGCGAGACCAAGGCCTACCTCAAGTTCGATCCGGGGCTGAACCGCCCAATCACCGAGGTCCGCGAGTTCACGGAGTCCCAGGGGATGAACTGGAAGTAGCGGCCGCGCCGCGGCTAGCATAGGAGACTATGCGCGAAGCTCTGATTGTCGGCGCCGGGGCTGCCCTCGGCGCCGTTGCCCGGGTCGGACTCATGGCGCTGTTTGCCCAGGCGTGGTGGCCTCTTCTAGCCATCAACGTCGTCGGCTCAGCGCTCATGGGATATTTCCGGCCCGGGCCTTTCTGGTCGACCGGCGTGCTCGGGGGGTTTACCAGCTTCGCGACCTTTGCCTTGCTGAGCTCCGAGCTCAGCCCCGGCGCCGCGGCCGCCTACGTGGCGGCCACGCTGCTGGGCTGCGTCGGCGCGTACCTAGCCGGCGCGCACTTCGGGGGTGAGAGGCGATGACGGCGCTGAGCCTTAACACCCTGCTTATCCTCGCCGCGGTGGGTCTGGGCGCCTTCCTAGGGGGCATGCTGCGCTACGGCCTGTCGCGCCTTTTGCCCAGCCCCGCCGGCACCTTCGCGGCGAATATGCTGGGCTCGCTCGCCCTGGGCCTCACGGTAGGGTTCTTCCGCTTGGGCGGCTGGGAGGCCGGCCCCTGGGGATCCGTGGCCTATATGGGCCTGACTGGTGGCTTCGCCGGCGGGCTGTCCACCTGGTCTACGTTTGCGCGCGAGATGGGAGACATGCTCAAGGCCCGCCACTGGGGGCGGGCCTTGCGGTATGCGGCAGCCACGCTGGCGATTGGCATCATCGCCGCGTGGCGCGGGGTCATCTGGGCCGAGCGAATCTGGTTCGGCTAGCCCCGCGCGGGGCGTTTTAGGAGGAGATGGCCTCCAGCGGCGGGGTCTTGGCCGCCCGGCCGGCCGGCCAGAGGGCAGCGACAACGCCGACTACGCCGGAACCGACCAGCATGATGGCCAGCTGGCCCCACGGAACGGTGGCCTCGTCGAGGCCCTGGTCGGACATGACCTGAATGAAGGACCAGCCCAGCCCCAGGCCGATGAGGATGCCCATGACCGCGCCGAAGATGGCGATCTGGACGGCCTCCAGGGTGATCATGGTCCGGATCTGGCCGCGCTGGGTTCCCACGGCGCGCAACATGCCGATCTCCTGGCGACGCTCGATAACCCCCAGTGTCAGGGTGTTGACGATGCCCAGCACGGCGATGACCACGGCCAGCGCCAGCAGGGCGTAGAGGATGGAGAGCATCTGGTCGATGGCGCCCGCGGATTCGCTGGCGTATTCCTCGCCGGTGGCGACCTGGACGACCACGAGATCCTTGACGGCTTCCTCCAGGTTGCTGCGCAGCTGCTCCAGGTCGGTGCCCTCGGCGGCGTTGACGCCCACCATCTGGGTGGTCAGCGATTCGCGCGGCACGAGCTCCTCGGCCAGGGACTGGTTGACCGCGAAGCCCTGAATCATCTGGTTCGGCTCGAAGGTGCCGATGAGCTTGGCGTCGACCGCTTCGCCGAGGCCGCCGGCCTTAGTCATTGGGTAGGTCTGCCCCACCGTCCAGCCGTGCTCGGCGGCGTAGTCGGTGGTGGCGATGAAGCCCGGCTCCGCCTCGAAGTCCACGTTGCCTTCCGCCACGTCCAGCTGGAAGAGGTTTTCCGGATTGGTGTCCATGACCATGGACTGCTGGAAGCGGGGGCCGTAGTCCATGCTGGCATTGCCATCGATGGCCACCGGCGCCATGGACAGCGAGAGCACTTCGCCGACCCCGTCGGCCTCGCGGGCCTTGTCGGCGGTGTCGTTCGGCGTCGGGAAGGAGCCCGACTGCGGGCCGGCCAAGATGTAGTCGGCCGAGATCTTGTCATCCAGCACGTTGGAGATGGACGTCTTCATCGTCGCGCCCAGCATGCCGATCGCGGTCACCAGGGCGATGCCGAGGGTCAGCGCGAAGGCGGTCGCGGCCGTGCGGCGCGGGTTGCGCCGGGAGTTGGTCGCGGCCAGGCGCCCGATGGCACCGAAGGGGGCGCCGAATACCTTGCCTAGCACCGGCACGATGGGCAGCGACAGCGCCGGGCCGGCGAGGAAGAAGCCGACGATGACGAAGAGGGCGCCCACGCCGACGAGGATGGCGCGCGGGGTGGTCTCGACATCGATAAGCGCGCCCGCGGCCGCCAGGCCCGCTCCGAGCACCAGCACGAGGCCGCCGATGATGGTGCGCACCTTAAGCGAGGATCCGGCGGCGGATTCGGTGGTGCGCATCGCCTCGACCGGTTCCACCGCGCCCGCCCGCTGTGCCGGCATCCAGGCGGAGAACACCGTAACGATAGTGCCCAGCACCAGCGGGACCAGGAAGGCGGACACGGACAGGCCCAGCGAGTCGTCCAATGGCATGCCCTGGCCGTTCATGACGGCCTTGATAATGGCGACCAGGCCAATGCCCGCGACGACGCCCAGGGCGGAGCCGATAAGCCCCACGATGAGGGATTCCATGACCACCGAACCGGTGATCTGGCCGCGGGAGGCGCCCAGGGCGCGCAGGAGCGCGAATTCCTTTGTCCGCTGCGCGACGATCATAGAGAAAGTGTTCGCGATGATGAAGGTGCCCACCAGCAGCGCGATGAGCCCGAAGGCGATGAGGAAGTAGTTGACGAACTTCAAGGCCCCGGAGATGGTCTCCGAAAGCTCATCGGCCAGCTTCTGGCCGGATTCCGCCTCGACCTCGTAGGTCGCGTTGAGGTGGTCGACCAATTGATCGGCGCTGACCCCTTCAGCCGCGGAAACGCGCAGCTGCTGGGAGTCGCCATAGAGCTCGTTGAAGCCGCCGGCCTCCATCGACAGCGTCAGCCCGGAGCCTTGCTCGATGGCCGGCTCGACGATGCCGGAAATAGTCATCCGGTCCTGCTTGTCTGGGTGCACCACGACGACCTCGTCGCCAATCCCGATACCGAATTCCTCGGCGGCCCCGGAGTTGACGACGACCTCATTGGTGCCCTGCGGGGCGTTGCCCTCGACGAGCTCCGCCGGCTGGCCCACCGTGTCCTCGGGCGCGTAATACGGCACCAGCGCAGAGGTACCGCCCTGGGTCTGGTAGGCCTCGGAATCGGAATCGGCCACGACAACCGTCTGGCTCGACTGCATGTTGACGCCGCGGACCTGGGGGTCGTCGGCCAGCTGCTGCCGCATCTCCGCGTTCAGTAGCGGGCCACCCTCCTTCTGGGAGACAGCCGCGTCCACGCCGGTAAAGGAGTTCGACACCGCGGAGTCGAAGGTCGACGACAGCGAGTTGGTGAACATGAACGAACCCGCGATGAACGCGGTGCCCAGCACCACGGCCAGCACCGTTAGGCCCAGGCGCAGTTTGTGGGCCAGAATATTGCGCAGGGAAACCCTGCGCATGGTTTTGTTCTTACCCATATTTAGCTCTCAATCTCCGCCATGATCTGGTGGATGGCCTCCATGGAGGGATCCTCCAGCGAGTGGACCAGGCGGCCATCGGCAAGGAAGACCACCCGGTCGGCGTACGATGCCGCCTTGGCGTCGTGCGTAACAATGACGACGGTCTGCCCGTCCTGGTCGACACTGGTGCGTAGGATGTCCAGGACCTCGGCCGAAGAGTTCGAGTCCAGGTTGCCGGTCGGCTCGTCACCAAAGATGATCTCCGGGCGGGAGACCAGCGCGCGAGCGCAAGCCACGCGCTGCTGCTGGCCGCCAGACAGCTCCGCTGGGCGGTGCTCGAGGCGCTGCGCAAGGCCCAGCCGGCTGGTGATCTCGTCGAACCAGGCCTTGTCCACCTTCTTGCCGGCGATATCCACCGGCAGGGTGATATTTTCCGCCGCGGTCAGCGTCGGCACCAGGTTAAAGGACTGGAAGATAAAGCCCAGCCGATCGCGGCGCAGAGCCGTGATCTCCTTGTCGCTGAGCTGGGACAGGTCCGTATCACCAATCAGGGCAGCGCCGCTGGTGGCGGAGTCCAAGCCGGCCATGGTGTGCATCAGGGTGGACTTGCCGGAGCCCGACGGCCCCATAATCGCGGTGAACTCCTGGCGGCGGAAGTCGATGGTTACGTGGTCTAGTGCGGTAACAGAGGTCTCCCCCTGGCCGTATTGCTTAAACAGCTCGATGGCCCGGGCTGCAACCGCCGGGGTCGAGGCGCCGACGGGGGAAGCGGCAAAATCAGTCATACTTTCACTTTCTTCACTGTAGATAACAACTATTACAGCTTAGCGTGTCATATCCCCGAACGCATCACCGCCCCACCGGCTATGCAAACAATCCCCGGCAAAAACCAGCCACAAAAAGGGCGCAAGGAATCGAGCAAAGATCGAAAAACGGAGGGTTTCCGGCGTGTGGCTGGAAACCCTCCCTCAGGATTATTGAATTTTATGTTGTTGTTTGGTGTCGGCGGTAACCTACTCTCCCACAACCTCCCGGTTGCAGTACCATCGGCGCGACGCAGGCTTAGCTTCCGGGTTCGGAATGGGTCCGGGCGTTTCCCTGCCGCTATTGACCACCGACAAACATCCGGGACACACATGTGGTGTCTGGTCCGGGGTGTTGTGTCAGATACTGCATAGTGGACGCGAACACGACAAAGTGACGATATCTTGTGTTTTGTTTTGTTCCACACAATAGTTTGTGTGGTGTTGGTTGTTTGGCCGATTAGTACCAGTAGCCTCCACATCTTACGATGCGCCCAGGTCTGGCCTATCAACCCGGTAGTCTTCCGGGGGCCTAATAATGAAACCTCATCTTAAAACAGGCTTCCCGCTTAGATGCTTTCAGCGGTTATCCCTCCCGTACGTAGCCAACCAGCCCTGCCACTGGCGTGACAACTGGCACACTAGAGGTACGTCCGTCCCGGTCCTCTCGTACTAGGGACAGCCTTCTTCAAGTTTCAACGCGCGCGGCGGATAGAGACCGAACTGTCTCACGACGTTCTGAACCCAGCTCGCGTGCCGCTTTAATGGGCGAACAGCCCAACCCTTGGGACCTACTCCAGCCCCAGGATGCGACGAGCCGACATCGAGGTGCCAAACCATCCCGTCGATATGGACTCTTGGGGAAGATCAGCCTGTTATCCCCGGGGTACCTTTTATCCGTTGAGCGACACCACATCCACAAGTAGGTGCCGGATCACTAGTCCCGACTTTCGTCCCTGCTCGAGCCGTCACTCTCACAGTCAAGCTCCCTTGTGCACTTACACTCACCACCTGATTGCCAACCAGGCTGAGGGAACCTTTGGGCGCCTCCGTTACATTTTGGGAGGCAACCGCCCCAGTTAAACTACCCACCAGGCACTGTCCCCAACCCAGATCATGGGCCAAGGTTCAGGCATTCACTACCATCAGAGTGGTATTTCACCAACGACTCCACCACCACTAGCGTGATAGCTTCACAGTCTCCCACCTATCCTACACAAACGATAGTAAATACCAATACCAAGCTATAGTGAAGGTCCCGGGGTCTTTTCGTCCTGCCGCGCGTAACGAGCATCTTTACTCGTAATGCAATTTCACCGGGCCTGTGGTTGAGACAGCAGAGGTCTCGTTACGCCATTCGTGCAGGTCGGAACTTACCCGACAAGGAATTTCGCTACCTTAGGATGGTTATAGTTACCACCGCCGTTTACTGGGGCTTAAATTCTCCGCTTCGGAACCAAAGGTTCCTAACAGGTCCTCTTAACCTTCCAGCACCGGGCAGGCGTCAGTCCATATACATCAACTTCACGTCTTCGCATGGACCTGTGTTTTTGATAAACAGTCGGACCCCTCTATTCTCTGCGACCACCACCAGCACACACACCGCAAAGAGTATGGCACCAGCAGTGGCCCCCCTTCTCCCGAAGTTACGGGGGCATTTTGCCGAATTCCTTAACCACAGTTCACCCGAACGCCTTAGTATACTCAACCTGACTACCTGTGTCGGTTTAGGGTACGGGCCGTACACCCACTCACTAGAGGCTTTTCTCGACAGTACAGGATCACCAACTTCACCCTCACGGGCTACGCATCACGCCTCGACCATACATGGTGCGGATTTAACCTACACCACAGTCTGCACGCTTACACCAACAATCCAATAAGTGGCATGGCTACCAACCTGTGTCACCCCATCGCTTGGACCACAGTTCAGGCCCCACGCATATCAACCACGACAATGCCCTCGAAAGGGCGAGTACATGGCGATATGGGTGGTTAGTATCACTGCTTTACCATTGGGCGCGGATATACGGGTACCAGAATATCAACTGGTTATCCATCGACTACGCCTGTCGGCCTCGCCTTAGGTCCCGACTCACCCTGGGAAGACGAACTTGACCCAGGAACCCTTAGTCATCCGGCGGGTAGGATTCTCACCTACCAATTCGTTACTCATGCCTGCATTCTCACTCGCACACACTCCACAGCGCCTTACGATACTGCTTCCACACGTGCACGACGCTCCCCTACCCAACAAAACATTGTTGCCGCGGCTTCGGCGGTATGCTTGAGCCCCACTACATTGTCGGCGCAGAACCACTCGACCAGTGAGCTATTACGCACTCTTTCAAGGATGGCTGCTTCTAAGCCAACCTCCTGGCTGTCTTCGCGATCCCACATCCTTTTCCACTTAGCATACCCTTAGGGGCCTTAACCGGCGATCTGGGCTGTTTCCCTCTCGACTATGAAGCTTATCCCCCACAGTCTCACTGCCACGCACACACTAGCGGCATTCGGAGTTTGGCTGATGTTGCTAAGATTGTAGTCCCGCTCAACCAACCAGTAGCTCTACCTCCACTAGGCTTAAAAAACGTAACGCTGCACCTAAATGCATTTCGGGGAGAACCAGCTATCACGGAGTTTGATTGGCCTTTCACCCCTACCCACAACTCATCCCCGCAGTTTTCAACCTACGTGGGTTCGCGCCTCCACAACCTCTTACAGCTGCTTCACACTGGCCATGGGTAGATCACCCCGCTTCGGGTCCAGGACATGCCACTGACAACACCCCATTAGGATTCGGTTTCCCTACGGCTACCCCACACGGGTTAACCTCGCGACATGCCGCTGACTCGCAGGCTCATTCTTCAAAAGGCACGCCATCACACACAAACAAGTGCTCTGACGGATTGTAAGCACATGGTTTCAGGAACTATTTCACTCCCCTCCCGGGGTACTTTTCACCATTCCCTCACGGTACTCAATACACTATCGGTTATTGCACGTATTTAGGCTTACCGGGTGGTCCCGGCAGATTCACAACAGATTCCACGAGCCCGTTGCTACTCGGGGACAACAACAATCATGACAAGTATGCCTTCACCTACAGGACTCTCACCTACTCCGGTTGACCATTCCAAGCCAATTCAGCTAACACACACACCACAACGAAGCACTGGTAGACACTTCAACGTTGAAACCCCACAACACCGCATGCGCAACCCCTACCAAGTATCACACACACACGGTTTAGCCTCATCCACGTTCGCTCGCCGCTACTAGCAGAATCATTATTATTTTCCTCTCCTACGGGTACTGAGATGTTTCACTTCCCCGCGTAACCCCCACACCCACTATGAATTCATGGGCAGGTACCACCCCACAACGAGTGGCAGGTTTCCCCATTCGGACATCCTCGGATCAACGCTTACTTGACAACTCCCCGAGGCTTAACGCAGCCTGACACGTCCTTCATCGGCACACAATACCAAGGCATCCACCATGCGCCCTTCACACAACGAACACACACCACCACAAACACAGCCCACAAAGACTGCCCTCATGGCGGGTGAACACACAAAAATTAAGAAAAACAAGAAATCACATCACACCACACACAAACAACCACAACAGTTGCTCACATGCAGTACATGCTCGCGTCCACTATACAGTTCTCACACAACACCCAACACACACCACAACCAACCACACCATGGCCAACTGCTAGTCGTGTGTTAGCACCAGGACAACACTAATGCCCCAGACACCCAACAATGCACCAACATACCCAAAACAAACCAACACATGGAATATAAGCATTTGCGAAAAAGAATGATTGCACCCAGCCTCATTCACTGGGGGCATGCGTCCACCCGATTAAACAAATGATGACAGTGCCATACACAGACACATCAGCCACCAACACCCACAACCGTGGGCCAATAAATGAAAACTCCTTAGAAAGGAGGTGATCCAGCCGCACCTTCCGGTACGGCTACCTTGTTACGACTTCGTCCCAATCGCCGATCCCACCTTCGACGGCTCCCTAACACGTTTGGGCCACCGGCTTCGGGTGTTACCAACTTTCATGACGTGACGGGCGGTGTGTACAAGGCCCGGGAACGTATTCACCGCAGCATTGCTGATCTGCGATTACTAGCGACTCCGACTTCATGGGGTCGAGTTGCAGACCCCAATCCGAACTAAGGCCAACTTTAAGCGATTAGCTCCACCTCACAGTGTCGCAACGCATTGTATTGACCATTGTAGCATGTGTGAAGCCCTGGACATAAGGGGCATGATGATTTGACGTCATCCCCACCTTCCTCCGAGTTAACCCCGGCAGTCTCTCATGAGTCCCCAACCAAATGCTGGCAACATAAGACAAGGGTTGCGCTCGTTGCGGGACTTAACCCAACATCTCACGACACGAGCTGACGACAACCATGCACCACCTGTATAAAGGCCACAAAGGGAAACGACATCTCTGCCGCGAACCTAAATATGTCAAGCCCAGGTAAGGTTCTTCGCGTTGCATCGAATTAATCCACATGCTCCGCCGCTTGTGCGGGCCCCCGTCAATTCCTTTGAGTTTTAGCCTTGCGGCCGTACTCCCCAGGCGGGGCGCTTAATGCGTTAGCTACGGCACAAAACCCGTGGAAGGGTCTCACACCTAGCGCCCACCGTTTACGGCATGGACTACCAGGGTATCTAATCCTGTTCGCTACCCATGCTTTCGCTCCTCAGCGTCAGTAACTGCCCAGTAACCTGCCTTCGCCATCGGTGTTCCTCCTGATATCTGCGCATTTCACCGCTACACCAGGAATTCCAGTTACCCCTACAGTACTCAAGCCTGCCCGTATCGCCTGCACGCCCGGAGTTAAGCCCCGGAATTTCACAGACGACGCGACAAACCACCTACGAGCTCTTTACGCCCAGTAATTCCGGACAACGCTCGCACCCTACGTATTACCGCGGCTGCTGGCACGTAGTTAGCCGGTGCTTCTTATCCAGGTACCGTCACAAAACGCTTCGTCCCTGGCGAAAGGAGTTTACAACCCGAAGGCCGTCATCCCCCACGCGGCGTCGCTGCATCAGGCTTCCGCCCATTGTGCAATATTCCCCACTGCTGCCTCCCGTAGGAGTCTGGGCCGTATCTCAGTCCCAATGTGGCCGTCCACCCTCTCAGGCCGGCTACCCGTCGCCGCCTTGGTAGGCCATTACCCCACCAACAAGCTGATAGGCCGCGGGCTCATCCTACACCGAAAAAACTTTCCACCACACACACCAAAGTGCGGTCCTATCCGGTATTAGACCCAGTTTCCCAGGCTTATCCCGAAGTGCAGGGCAGATCACCCACGTGTTACTCACCCGTTCGCCACTCGAGTACTCCAGCAAGCTGAAGCCTTTCCGTTCGACTTGCATGTGTTAAGCACGCCGCCAGCGTTCGTCCTGAGCCAGGATCAAACTCTCCACAAAAAGGCTCGTGAAAAGCCCAAACCTAACAAACAAAACCAACACACAACACACAAACCATGCGCTGCATACTGACCAAAAAAGAATTACTACAAAGAAAAAATGAAAAATTCACAAAACATGAACAATCACATCAATGCAGCCAGAAAGAAACAATTATATTTCAATGACACCCCAACTGAAAGCGCCATCCGGCACACACCAACACAACCATCCACACAAATGCAAAAAGTACATTGGCACACTATTGAGTTCTCAAACATCACTGGCACGCCCCAACAATCAGCAACAACCAACTGTTCAAAGCGGCTTGTTCAACTTTACTCACAACCGTAAACAAAGTCAAACACCGTCACCACCCGTTAACCTCACGGCTACCTCGCGGCGACTGGGATTAATTTACACACAGTCCCTGAAAGAAACAAATCCGCCGGTCAACGGTAAATTCCGGGGCCGACGGATAGGGACTTTGAGCGTTAGTACCGCTCCTCTTCCTGGGTCCGCTCAACCTGAGCGCCCAGTCGGTTCAGGTTCTCGACGAAGTTCGGGTAGCCGCGGTCGATATGGAAGACGTCGTGGACCACGGAGACCTCGTCCGCACACAGGCCCGCGAGAACCAGGCCGGCGCCGGCGCGAATATCGGAACTCCAAACGTGGGTCGAAGACAACCGCTCCTGCCCCCGAACGATGACGTGGTGACCGTCGACTTGTGCGTCCGCCCCGAGGCGGAGCATCTCGTCGACAAAACGGAAGCGGGATTCAAAGACGTTCTCAGTGATCATCGTCGTGCCCTCGGCCACCGCGGACAGGCCAATGGCCATCGGCTGCAGGTCGGTCGGAAAGCCCGGGAACGGCAGGGTATTGAAGTTGACCGCCTTCGGGCGCCCGTCCATACGGACCCTAAAGCCCGTCTCATAGGTCTCCACGTCGGCGCCGGCGGACTTGAGCTTTTCCAGCGGCAGGTGCAGGTGCTTCGGCGCGATCCCGCCTACGGTCAGATCCCCGCGGGTCATGGCAGCGGCATAAGCCCAGGTACCGGCGACAATACGGTCGCCCACCACCTCGTGCTCGGTGGGCTGCAACTTGTCCACACCCTCAATGGTGACGGTCGAAGTTCCCGCCCCGCTGATGCGCGCGCCCATGGAGTTGAGCATGTCGCACAGGTCGACGATCTCCGGCTCACGCGCGGCATTGTCCAAAACGGTGGTTCCCTCCGCCAGCACCGCCGCGGTCAGGATGTTCTCGGTGGCACCAACCGAGGGGAAATCGAGCTTGATCTTCGCGCCGTGGAGGCGCTCCGCCTCGGCCACGACGGCGCCGTGCTCAATCCGGGTCTTGGCCCCCATCTTCTCGAGGCCCGACTGGTGCATATCCAGCGGGCGGGAACCGATGGCGTCGCCGCCGGGGAGGGCCACCTTCGCCCGACCACAGCGCGAGGTCAGCGGGCCCAGAACACAAACGGAAGCGCGGAACTGCCGGACGGCATCGAAGTCCGCGTCCGAGCGCGGCTGGTCTGGGGTGTCGATGGTGACTACCGAGCCGTCGATAGCAACCTCGCAGCCCAGCCCCTCAAGAACTTTCTTCATGAGGGGTACGTCGAGGATCTCCGGACAGTTAGTCAACGTCGTGCGACCCTCCGCTAGCAGGGCGGCCGCCATCAGTTTCAACACACTATTTTTAGCGCCGTCGACCCGCACAGAACCCTGCAGGCGGGCGCCACCGGTGACAATAAATTGGTCCTTCACACCGACCAACTTACAGCCTCTTAGGGCAGTGCGCCGATCCGGCGGGCGGCATTGACCGCCTCGTAACGGGTGTGCGCGCCAAGTTTACGCATCACAGAGCGCAGATAGGACTTCACCGTTTCGGCGCCGATTCCCATTTCTTCCGCGGCTTCGACGTTCGTGTGCCCCAGCGCCACGCACGAGAGCACGTCGAGCTCGCGGGCAGAAAGCTTGGTTGACTGCTTGACGCGGACCGGCGAGACCATCTGATCGCACAGGGTCTCGAGCTCCTTGCGGATATCGTCCTCGGCCACGCGGTTGGCCAGCATGCGCAGCTTCGAGTGGGTGGACCGGACCTGCTCCCATTCCGCACCGTTCATGACGTGCCCGCTGCGGCCGGCACCGCCCTTGCCGCCGTCGGTGCGGCGCAGGACCGAGTTCACGGCCAGATCCTGCTCGAGGCAGCGGGCGGTCATGGTGACTTCCTCGATGACCTTGTCACCTAGGCGGACCGGCGAGTGCACGCCGACGTAGAGGACGCCGCGGATTTCGCGCTGGACGATGACCGGCACGGCCACGATGGAGTGCAGCCCCTCGTCTTGGATGAGCCGGTCGTTTTCGTGGGAGATGGTCTTGGCGCGCAGGTAATCCGACACGCCTACCGCGCGGCGGCTCTTGACGACACGGCCACCGACGCCGACGCCGGCATCGATAGTCAGGTTCTGCAGGGCGGGGGTGCGCAGGCCGACCCACTGTGTGATCTGCAGGCGATTATCCGGCAGCAAGGTGCCGTACATCGTCACCGGGATACCAGTGGCGGTCTTCAAGGAAGACAATGCGGCCCGTACGGCCTCGTCGTCATCTTTAATTCGGTGCGCTTCCAAGACGTACTCCTACTCGGGGGTACCCATTAAGGTGCACCCAGGGTGCCCTTTTTGAACGGGTGTATTACAACACTGTTTCCCAACAGTAACGGGCTAACGGGGGTAATTCTAAATCAGCACTCACATAAAACACGAATCCGCTACCTAATTAAAATACAGGCGGCGGGGTTAACCGCGAGCGCCAGCGCGCTCCAGCTGGTATAACTGCCCGCCCTCCCCACGGCAACCGTCGTGATAAGCGCGGTGGCCAACTGAATAAAACTCGGTCTATTTCTTGCGGACTGGTCGGTCTAGACAACTAGTGTAGGGTGGGAAAAGTAAATCGGAAAACAGCTGCACAAGGAGTCCCGAATACCTATGACAAAGATCTACGACAACATTCTCGAGACCATCGGCGGCACCCCGCTGGTTCGCGTCAACCGTCTGACCGAGGGCCTCAAGGCCGACGTCCTCGTTAAGGTTGAGTCCTTCAACCCGGCTAACTCGGTCAAGGACCGTATCGGCCAGGCCATCGTTGACGCCGCCGAGGCCTCCGGCGAGCTGAAGCCGGGCGGCACCATCGTGGAAGCCACCTCCGGTAACACCGGCATCGCCTTAGCCCTGGTCGGCGCGGCTCGCGGCTACAAGGTCATCCTGACCATGCCGGAGACCATGTCCAACGAGCGCCGCGTCCTGCTGCGCGCCTACGGTGCCGAGATCGTCCTGACCCCGGGCGCCGCCGGCATGCAGGGTGCAGTCGACAAGGCCAACGAGATCATCGAGCAGGACGAAGGCGCCATCCTGGCCCGCCAGTTCGCTAACGAGGCTAACCCGACCGTCCACTACAACACCACCGGCCCGGAGATCTGGAACGACACCGACGGCAACGTCGACATCCTGGTCGCGGGCGTCGGCACCGGCGGTACCATCACCGGTGCGGGTCGCTTCCTGAAGGAGAAGAACCCGGATCTGAAGGCCGTGGCCGTCGAGCCGGCCGCTTCCCCGCTGCTGTCCGAGGGCAAGGCCGGCCCGCACAAGATTCAGGGCCTGGGCGCTAACTTCATCCCGGAGGTCCTGGACCGCAAGCTGGTCGACGAGGTCATCACCATCAGCAACGAGGACGCTGTGGAAACCTCCCGCAAGCTGGCCGTCGCCGACGGCATCCTGGGCGGCATCTCCACCGGCGCTAACCTGAAGGCAGCCCTGGAGCTGGCCCAGCGCCCAGAGAACGAAGGCAAGACCATCGTGACCGTCGTCTGCGACTTCGGTGAGCGCTACGTCTCCACCATCCTCTACGAGGATATCCGCGAAAATTAATTTCACGCGTTAAGTGCCTGCTTGAGCCTTCTATAGCCAAGCAGGCACTTTTTCTTGCCTTTTGAGCGACCGGTTTTTAGTACGCTTTGGATATGAACTTCCTCAGCCGAATCCGCGAAGACCTAGCTAACGCCCGCGACCACGATCCCGCCGCCCGCGGTGACGTCGAAAACGCCATCGTCTATTCGGGGCTGCACGCCATTTGGGCCCACCGTGTCTCCCACTGGCTCTGGAAGCGCGGCCTCAAGAGCCCGGCCCGCGTCCTAGCGCAGATCAACCGCTTCTTTACCGGCATTGAGATCCACCCCGGCGCCACCATCGGCCGCCGCTTCTTCATCGACCACGGAATGGGCATCGTCATCGGTGAAACCGCCGAGATCGGCGACGGCGTGATGCTCTACCACGGGGTTACCTTGGGCGGCCAGGTGCTCACCCAGACCAAGCGCCACCCCACCATCGAGGACAACGTCGTCATCGGCGCGGGCGCCAAGGTGCTGGGCCCCATCACTATCGGCCACGGCTCCGCCGTCGGCGCCAACGCCGTGGTCACCAAGGACGTGCCCCCGGAGCACAGCGCCATTGGCATCCCGGCTAAGAACCGGCCGCGTCGCCACGAAGAGCGCATTAAGCTCGTCGACCCCGACTACTTCATCTAGCCAAGACACAACGCCGCGCAGCGCCGCGCACGCGGCCCTGCAGCCGCCCGCCTAGCTCCCCCGCTAGCTCCCCCCTTAGGAACCCGCCTGCAGCTCCTTGTAGGCGGGATTTTTGTCGATAAAGCGCGCCACGGCGGAGCAGGTCGGGCGCACGCGCTTGCCGGCCTCCCGCGCATCATCTAGCGCGGCTTGAATCAGGGGCTTAGACAGGCCCTGACCCTGAAAGTCCGGTTGGACGACTGTGTGGTCGAACTCGCGGACGTCCGCGTCATCGATGTAGTGCGCGTAACCGGCCTCGTGGCCGTCCACGGTGATGACGAACTGAGAACGATCGGTCTGCTTGACAACGGAATAGTTTTCCATGGCCCCAGTATGCCAAAAAGGCCCGTTCTCTTTAGCGGAAACGGACCTTGCTGGTGGCCAGAGCCAGGATCGAACTGGCGACCCCACACTTTTCAGGCGTGTGCTCTACCGACTGAGCTATCTGGCCGAAGACTACCGGAGTAGCCTTGGCGACCCTGACGGGACTTGAACCCGCGACCTCCGCCGTGACAGGGCGGCGCGCTAACCAACTGCGCCACAGGGCCATTATTTAATTTGCTGCATTTCAGGGCTTAGCACCCTGTCTTGCACGAGTTATTACTCTACACAGAACGCGGAAACATAGGCAAATCGCCTGCTAGTCATCCATATTCATAGAGAAAGCTCGCGCCAATTGGCACACATCCACAAGCCTTGCCAAACCCAAGCCGCCCCGCCGTCCCCGCGCGGCCGCCGGCTCCCAAAGACGCAAAAAAGGGCCGAGGAAAAACCTCGACCCTTCGCAATGCTGCGACCCTGACGGGACTTGAACCCGCGACCTCCGCCGTGACAGGGCGGCGCGCTAACCAACTGCGCCACAGGGCCAGCACGTCTAAGACGTACATAGTGAAGAGGAACCCTTTATAAGAGAACTTCTCCGTACCCCCAACGGGATTCGAACCCGTGCCGCTGCCGTGAAAGGGCAGTGTCCTAGGCCGCTAGACGATGGGGGCGCGCCGCGGTAGTCAAGGCAGAAAACTCTCGCTTTTCCTTGCGCGACTTCTCAAAATATACTGGAAGAATCACTCAATACAAAATCGCGCCCTACCCCGGAGAAAAAACCACCGCTATGCCCGAAAATCAGGAAGCCTGCTCGTGCCACGCACCGCATAAACACGGCTACAACGCGAACGCCGAGTCGAAAAAGAAATACCTCGCCAGGCTGCGCAAGATCGAGGGACAAACCCGCGGCATCCACCGCATGATCGACGAGGATCAGTACTGCATCGACATCATCACGCAGATCTCAGCGGTGACCTCCGCCCTGGAAAACGTCTCCCTCGCCCTCCTCGAGGACCACATCGCCCACTGCGTGGCCGGGGCCCGCAACGCGGACGGGAGCATCGCCCAGGACAAGCTAGATGAGGCCATGCGCGCCATCAAGAAGATGGTCAAGAGCTAGGAGCCCGCAGCCGGCGTCTCAGCCCTCCCCTACGGGCTTGCAGGCCCGAAGCTTGTTAAGACACAAAAGAACCCGTTAACGCGCGCCGCGGCGCGCGTTAACGGGCGGGTGCGTGGGCCCTGAGGGGCTCGAACCCTCGACCTGCGGATTAAAAGTCCGTAGCTCTACCAGCTGAGCTAAAGGCCCAATGCGTTCCTTATTGTAATAGGAGCCGACAACAGGAAGAAAATAGCCCCCGAACCGGGCCTCAAAGGCCCTGTTCAAGGGGGGCTACTAACCGCCTAATGAGCGGTGGCGCGCTTACTGGGGACGCATATCGCCGGTCTCGGCGAAGCGAATCTGGAAGTCGAAGGCGGACTTCAGATCGTGCGGGGTGTGGATGAACTTACCCTGCTTGGCGCGCTCGAAGTACTCCTCCAGGGCCGGTCGGTACTCCGGGTGGGCCACGGCGATGACCTTCTCGGCTCGCTCGCGCGGGGCCAGGCCGCGCAGGTCGGCCACGCCGTTCTCGGTGATAATCACCATGGTGTCGTGCTCGGTGTGGTCGGTGTGAGCCACGAAAGGCACGATGGCGGAGATCTTGCCGTCCTTGGCGATCGACGGGGACACGAAGGTGCTGATGTAGGCGTTGCGGGTGAAGTCACCGGAGCCGCCGGTGCCGTTCATGATGCGGGTGCCGCCCACGTTAGTGGAGTTGATGTTGCCGTAGATATCGGCCTCAATCATGCCGTTGGAAGAAATGAGGCCTACGCGGCGGATGACCTCCGGGTGGTTGGAGATCTGCTGCGGGCGCAGCACGATGTGCTTGGCGTAGCGGTCGGCCTCAGCGTTCATCTTCTCCGCGTACTCCGGGGATAGCGCGAAGGAGGTGGCGGAGGCGACCGTCATCTTGCCGGCGTCGATGAGATCCAGCATGCCGTCCTGGATGACCTCGGTGTAGGCCTGGATGTTTTCGAACTTGGAATCCAGCAGGCCGGCCATCACGGCGTTCGGGACGTTGCCCACGCCTGACTGCATGATGAACTGGTCATAAGCCAGGCGGCCGGCGGCAACCTCGCCCTCGAGGAAGTCGATGAAGTTCGCGGCGATCTTCTCGGAGGTCTCGTCCGGGGCCTTGAAGGGGGCGTTACGGTCCGGGGCGTTGGTCTTAACGACGGCCACGACCTTGTCCTTGGGGATCTCGATGTAGGTCTCACCGATGCGGTCGCTGACCTTGGTGATCGGGATCGGCTGGCGGTTCGGCAGCTTCTCGATGCGGTAAATGTCGTGCATGCCCTCCAGGTTCAGTGACTGCCACTCGTTAACCTCGAGGATGATCTTGTCCGCGGCCTCGATGTACTCGAGGTTGTTGCCCACGGCGGACGACGGCACGATGTTGCCGTCCTCGGTAATGCGGACGACCTCGATGATGGCTACCTGGAAGTCGCCGTAGAAGCCCTCCTCGACCTGCTGGCCCATGTGGGACAGATGGACGTCCTGGTAGAGCAGCTCGCCGGAGTTGGCCTTGTTGCGCAGCACCGGGTCGGAGTTGTACGGAGCGCGGAAGCGCAGGGCGTCCGCCTCAGCGAGGACGCCGTCGCAGTCCGGGGCGGTGGAGGCGCCGGAGAAGACGTCAATCTTGAACTCTTCGCCCGCCTCGTGGGCCTTGGTGGCCTTCTCAGCGATAGCGGCCGGCAGTGCCTTCGGGTAACCGGCGCCGGTGAAGCCGGAAATGCCCACTCGGTCGCCATTGTTAACGTAGTTGGCTGCCTCTTCGGCGGAGACCACGAGGTCCTGGTAATACCCAATCCGCTCAGTCAAGTCTTTACCTCCTGTGATTGTCGCGGCGCACGGTTGTAACGCACGCCGCATGGTTTTAGTTACACGCACCACATTAGCGAATATTTGCAACCTTTTCCGCAACAATGCCAAAACTGTGAAGACAAGGCACACCCGCCATCTCGGTTTGCCAGCGTTTCTGCCCACAGTCCACAATGTAAAACGTGACTTTGCGCATCGGTTCTATCTCTCTCAACTCCCCCGTCATCCTCGCCCCGATGGCCGGGGTGACCAACGTGGCTTTCCGGACGCTGTGCCGCGAGCAGGAGCTCGCCCGCACCGGCACCGTGGCCGGCCTCTACGTCTGCGAGATGGTCACGGCCCGCGCCCTGGTGGAACGCAACGAGAAGACCATGCACATGACGACCTTCGCCCCGAATGAGGATCCGCGCTCGCTCCAGCTCTACACCGTCGATCCGGAATACACCTACCGCGCCGCGAAGATGATCGTGGACGAGGACCTGGCCGACCACATCGACATGAACTTCGGCTGCCCGGTCCCGAAGGTCACCCGCCGCGGGGGCGGATCCGCCCTGCCGTATAAGCGCCGGCTTTTCGGCAATATCGTCGCCGCCGCCGTCAAGGCCACGGAAGGCACCGATATCCCGGTGACGGTAAAGATGCGCGTCGGCATCAACAGCGAGCACCACACGCACCTGGACGCCGGCCGGATCGCCGTCGAGGAAGGCGCGGCCGCCGTCGCCCTGCACGGGCGCACCGCCGCCCAGCGCTACTCGGGCCAGGCGGACTGGTCGGAAATTGCCCGCCTGAAGGAGCACCTCGCGGACAGTGGGGTGCCGGTCCTGGGCAACGGTGATATCTTCAAGGCTTCCGACGCCGCCGCGATGATGGAAGCCACCGGCTGCGACGGGGTCGTCGTCGGCCGTGGCTGCCTGGGCCGCCCCTGGCTCTTCGCCGAACTATCTGCCCACCTGCGCGGCGAGCCGGTGCCCGAAGAGCCGACGCTGGGCGAGGTCACGCAGATCCTCTACCGCCACGCGGAGCTGCTCGCGCACTACGACGGCGAGGCCCACGCCTGCCGCGATATTCGTAAACACGTTGGGTGGTACCTGCGCGGCTTCCCAGTCGGCGGCGAGGTCCGCTCGCAGCTATCGAAGGTCAACTCCCTGCCGGATCTGCGCGAGCTGCTCGCCCCCTGGGCCGGCTCTAATGCCCGGGCTGACGATTCCTCTGGGCCCCGCGGACGTCAGGGTTCGCCGGCCAAGGTCGCGCTGCCGGACGGCTGGCTGGACGACCCGGAGGACGAGGCGGTGCCCGCCGGTGCCGAAATCATGAACTCCGGCGGCTAAACCCGCAGCTTGTATACACCTATTGAGGTATTGAAAAATACTAGTTCTTGACGGGCGTTCCCAATATACCTGCACTATACTGTTGGGCATGCGAATTGCCTACAGAGAGAAGTTAGATAACTTCGCGCACGACCTGATCCTGATGTGCGACACGGTTCAGGCGATCATGTCTCAGGCTTCGCGCGCACTTCTGACGGCCGCCCTGCAGCCGGCGGAAGACGGTCTGTCCCTGTCCGACGAGCTAGAAGAGCTGCGCACCCGGTGCGAAGAACGCGCCGTATCCCTCCTGGCATTGGAAAACCCCATGGCCAAGGACCTGCGCCAAGTGGTCTCCTCTATCTACATCGTGGAGGACCTCTACCGCATGGGCCAGCTGGCCAAGCACATTGCGAAGTCCGCGCGGCGCCGCCACCCCAACCACGTGGTCCCAGAAGAGTTCATGGGCTACCTAGAAGAACTCACCCGCCTGGTCGATGAGATGTGCTCGCGCACCCGCAACGCGCTAATCGATCCGGATCCCCATCTGGCCCTGGAGCTGGCTAGCGACGATGACGCGGTGGACGACATCAACCACCACCTCATCACCATCCTGACCCAGCGGGAGTGGAAGTACTCCACCCGCTCAGCCGTGGACCTGGCCATGCTCTCGCGCTTCTACGAGCGCTACGCGGACCACTGCGTCAACGTGGCCGCCCGCATCCTGTACCTGAGCACCGGTATGCTGCCGGACGAGTACCTGGCCCGCCGCGCCGACGAGGACCGCCGCCAGGACATGGAGGCCCACTTCGCCGCCCTGGAGCGCCAGTTCCGCCGCTAGGTCGGCTTCTCCCCCATGCCCGCCGCGCGTTTTGCGCGGCGGGTTTTTATACGACTAATCCCCCGGAACCAGGGCTCAACCTGGCGCCGGGGGATGAAGTCTTCAGCTCAGACAATCAAGTTTTAGCGCAGCGCACGGTGCGGCCGTGCGCGAGGAATCTCCTTAGCCGAAGCGGCCGGAGATGTAGTCTTCGGTTTCCTTCTTTTCCGGGTTCTCGAAGATCTTGGTGGTGTCGTTGAACTCCACCAGGTGGCCCGGCTTGCCGGTGGCCTCCAGGGAGAAGAAGCCGGTCTTGTCGGACACGCGGGAAGCCTGCTGCATGTTGTGGGTCACGATGACGATGGTGAATTCCTGCTTCAGCTCGTGAATCAGGTCCTCGACCGCCAGGGTGGAAATCGGGTCCAGGGCCGAGCAGGGCTCGTCCATGAGCAGCACCTCGGGCTCGACCGCAATGGCGCGGGCGATGCACAGACGCTGCTGCTGACCGCCGGAGAGGCCGCCGCCCGGCTTGTCCAGGCGGTCCTTGACCTCGTCCCAGAGGTTGGCGCCGCGCAGGGACTTCTCCGCGACCTCCTTGAGTTTCTTCTTGTTCTTCTCGCCGGACAGCTTCAGGCCGGCGACGACGTTGTCCTCGATGGACATGGTCGGGAACGGGTTGGCCTTCTGGAAAACCATGCCGATGGTGTTGCGCACGGAGACCGGGTCAACCTTGGAGTCGTAGATATTCTGGCCGTCCAGCAGGATCTCGCCCTTGACATAGGCACCCGGGATGACCTCGTGCATGCGGTTGAGGGTACGCAGCACGGTGGACTTACCACAGCCGGACGGGCCGATGAACGCAGTTACCGCCTGGGCCGGGATGTGCATGTTGACGTTCTGCACAGCGTGGAAGTCGCCGTAGTAGATATTGACGTCGTTGAGTTCGAGTTTGGACATCTTGTGCTCCTGAGTATGAGAGTTGTCGGTGAAAGTTCAGGCCGGGGAGACAGTGCGGGTTACTGCTTGACCGAGAACTTCGCGGAGATGATTCGGGCGGCAACGTTGAGCAGCGCGATGAGAAGGACCAGGGTGAAGGCGGCGCCCCACAGCTTGTCGAGGACAGCTTCGGTAACGCCGGCCTTGTACATGTCCAACATCATCAGTGGCAGCGAGGACATGGTGCCACTGGTCGGGTCCCACTTCAGAGCGCTGGTGGAACCGACCAGGATGAGGACCGGAGCGGACTCACCCATGATGCGGGCGATTGCCAGCATGACACCGGTGGCGATACCGGACAGTGCGGTCGGAAGAACAATCTTGGCGATGGTCTTCCACTTCGGCACGCCCAGGGCGTAGGAGGCCTCGCGCAGGTCCATCGGGACCACGCGAAGCATCTCCTCGGTGTTACGGACGACAATCGGAATCATCAGCAGCAACAGGGACCAAGCCAGGGCTAGACCGGAGCGGTCGAAGCCCATGACGCCGATCCAGGCGGCGTAGACGAACAGGGCGGCAACGATGGACGGGACACCGGACAGGATGTCCACCATGAAGGTCGTGATGCGGCCGAGCCAGCCACCGCGGGAGTACTCCACCAGGTAGATGGCGGTAAACACGCCAATCGGGACGGCGATGATGGTCGCCAGGCCAGCCTGGATGATGGTACCGACGATGGCGTGCAGCGCACCGCCGCCGGGCTGGTGGTACATGACGCCCAGCATGTCCTCGGTCCACCACCCCAGGTTCAAGGTGACGGGCAGGCCCTTGACGATGAGCTCCCAGAGCACCCACACCAGCGGGATGAGAGCGACAATCATGCTCAGGTAGATAAGGACGGTCGCCGCGCTGTTGGCGAACTTGCGCTTGCCCGAGATGTCGGTAAAGGCGTTGTATGTGGTCGAAACGTCAGAAGCAGCTACAGCATTAGACATTGTTTTTTATCCTCACTCTTCTACTTCTTGGAGACGATCGCGCGGGCAATGGCGTTGACGATGAACGTCAGCAAGAACAGCACCAGACCGGCGGCGATGTAGGCGCCCGCCTTAATCGGGTTGTTGAACTCGGGTGCCGCGTTCGCAATCGCGGTTGCGAAGGTGGTACCGCCATCGAACAGGGAGAAGCGGAACTCGGACGACGGGCCGACGACCATGTACAGAGCCATGGTCTCACCGAGCGCGCGGCCCAGGCCCAGCATGGCGCCGGAGATGTAGCCCGACAGGCCGAACGGCAGAACGGTCATGCGGACGACTTCCCAGCGGGTAGCGCCCAGGGCGAGGGCGGACTCGACCTGGCCCTTCGGGGTCTGGACGAAGACCTCACGCGCGGTGGCGGCGATAATCGGCAGAATCATCACGGCCAGCACGATGCCACCGGTGAACATGTTGCGGGCGGTGGCGAACGACGGCGAGTTCTCGTAGACGGTGAAGAGGAAGAACCCACCGGCCCAGCTGTGAATCCACTCGTAGAAGCCCGAGAGCACTGGGCCCAGTACCAGCCAGCCCCACAGGCCGTAAACGATGGACGGGACGGCGGCCAGCATGTCGACCAAGAAGCCCATTGGCTTGACCAGGCGCGCCGGCGCGTAGTTGGACAGGAAGATGGCCACGCCCAGTGCCACCGGCATGGCGATGATAAGAGCCAGCACCGACATGGTGACCGTGGCGGCGAACAGGTTCGGGATACCGAAGTACATTTCGTCCACGCTGGACGTGTCCCACGGACCCGTGTAGGTGAAGAAGCCGAGGTAGCCTTCGGCGTTGCGGTTCAGCGCGGGGACGGCACGGATAATCAGGAAGATGCCGATAGCCGCGATGAAGACGGTGATAAGGGTGGCGGACGCCGTGGAAAGAATCTCAAAGACGCGATCGCCCGGCCGCTTTACGCCGCCGGTCTTCACGCCTTCGGAAGTGCCCTGGGGTTCGTTGTCGGGTTGGCCCGCGGCGGTGGTCGTAGCCACGGAGTGGCCTTCCACGTTGCGGTCGTCGTCGAGCTTCTTATGCTCACCCGTTGTCGAGTTGTACTCAGCCATGTGGCGGGGATCCTTCAACTTGTAGGGTTTTTACGTGTGTCACATCTTCCCGCTTAACGGGAAGAACCCCCGACGGCGTAGAAAGCGGCCGGCGGGGGAAATTCAACCATCCGGAGCACCACCCCGCGCTACGGGCGGGGTGATGAACCAGTCAGTATGAGGATGTTTTAGGACGCCTGGATCTCGTCGACAGCCTTCTTCAGGCGGTCCAGGTGAGCACCGGTGACCGGGATGTGACCGGCCTCGGTCAGGCCCTCATCCTGGTGGTCCAGAGCGGCCTTCAGGAACTCCTTCAGCAGGGCTGCCTCGGACTCGTCGTAGCCGGCGGAGCAGACAATCTCGTAGGTGGTCAGGATGAGCGGGTAGGAACCCTCATCGGAGGAGGAGAACAGAGCCTCGGAGTTGACGACCATGTCGTTGCCCTCGGTCTCGAACTGCAGGTTCTCCAGAGCGGAACCGACGGTCTCCTCGGACAGCTCGGTCGCCCCAGCGCCGAAGTCGATATTGGCAACGCCCAGGCCGGCCTGCTCAGCGTGAGAGTGCTCGACGTAGGTGATGCCGCCGTCGATGCTGGAGACCTGGGTAGCAACACCGGAGGAGCCGTTGGCGCCCTCGCCGACCTCGGTCGGGAAGTTCTTGCCGCCCTCGTTGTCCCACTCTTCGGTGGCTTCGTGCAGGAACTTCTGGAAGTTGTCGGAGGTACCGGACTCGTCGGAGCGGTAGACCACGGAGATGCCGGTATCCGGCAGGTCAACGCCCTCGTTGTCAGCCTGGATAGCCTCGTCGTTCCACTTGGTGATGTCGCCCTTGAAGATCTTGGCAACGTTCTCGGTGGAAAGGTTCAGCTCGTCAACGCCCTCCAGGTTGTAGGCGATAGCAACCGGGCCGATGACGAACGGCAGGTGCCAAGCGTCGTTGCCGTTGCAACGGTCCTTAGCAGCCTCAACCTGCTCCTCCTCCAGCGGGGAGTCGGAACCGGCGAAGGTGACCTGGCCGTCGACGAACTGGGTACGGCCGGAGCCGGAACCGGTGGCGTTGTAAGCCAGGCTAGCGTCGCCGCCAGTGGTCTCCTGGAACTTGGAAGCGAAGTAGTCCATAGCGTTCTGCTGGGAGGAAGCGCCCTCACCAGTCAGCTCGCCGGAAACCTCGGTCTCGCCCTCAGCGGAGGAGTCAGAGTCGTTGCAGGCGACCAGAGCGGTAGAAGAAGCCGCGATGATGCCGAAGATTGCAGCGGTGCGCTTGAAATTGCGAATCACGGGAAACCTTTCCTGTGGAGATCAGATTCAACTTGATTGTCCGAGCACCTTTACCCGCGCGCTCCCACCCCATGGGACGGTGGAGCCGGGCTGACCTCCAGCGCGGTGGAACTGGCCTTAAAGCGGTGAACTAGTCCGCAGCGCAGTACCTCCGAGCCGTTAAGGCCTGGATACTCACAACACTTAAAGCTATCCAGACTTGGTTAACCCGAAAGGTGCCTTTCGGTTAACACTGAGTTAACAATCGTCCCACCATAGGTGATTCTACTCACCTTTCACGTTTCGATGTGTTTTTACCTGGCTTTGGTTTGGTTTTGGTCTGTTTTCGGCCCCTTGCCTACCCGTTCTTCACGCCGTAGACGCAGTGGCGCTCGGCCACCTCGAAGCCCGCCTTCTCGTAGGAGCGCACGGCCGCGGCGTTGTCCGCCTCCACGTACAGAATCACCTTGTCAGCACCCTTGTCCTGCATGCGCTGCAGGCCCAGGGCCAGCAGCGGCCGGGACAGCCCCTGGCCCCGGTAGGAGGCGGCCAGCCCGATGACGTAGACCTCGCCGAAGGACTCGTCCTCCTCGGTGGTTGCCGGGGAGTGCCATTTGGTCCAGTGGAAGCCGGCCAACGTCGGTTCCGCGCCGCGGGTATCCCACAGGAAGAGCACGTCCGCAGGGTCGAACCAGGAGTTGTCCTTGCCGCGCTCCAAGCGCTCGGCGTCCCAGCCACCCTGCTCCGGGTGCCAGCTAAACGCCTCGTTGTTGACGGCCAGCCAGGCTCGATCCACGGCAGCGGCCCCGAAGCGTTCGGCGGCCGCCGGGTAATCCAGGGACTGAAGGCCCGGCGCGTCGACGGCGGAAAAGGCCGCGGCGCTGGACAACAGATCCCCTTGGACGGCCATGACCAAGAGCTCGCGCTCTACCGCCCGGCCCGCGGCGGTGACCAGGTGCTGGGCCGCCGGCAGGTTGCCGTGCGCCCAGACCGGGCGGTCGCCGAGCTCGGCCAGCAGGGCCTTGCCCCCGCCGTGGCCGCGGTAGTCAGGGGCGACGAAGAGCTCGGCGCTGTCCCCGTCGTCGGCAGCCACCCCGGCCAGGTCCTCGCCCACCCAGAGCAGGGTGTGGGTATGCCCCAGGCGGGCGTCCTCCAGCCCCGCCAGGAACTGCTCGGACAGGGGTGCTACCCCGTCGGCCTGGGCGGCGTCGCGCGCCAAGGCGGCTACGGCGCGGGCCGTGGCGGCATCGTCGGGCAGGTGCGTGGTTTTAGTGCTAGTCGCTGTCATGGTTCCCAGGATAGTTTGCAACAATGGAGCATGTGACTGACGTTGTTGTGCCCGCCCGCGCCCGCAAGCCCCTCGCCTGGTTGCTGGGCATCGCCGCGGTGGGCGGGAGCCTGTTCGTGGTGGACTCCGGCTTCGCCATGCATGCGGAGCACTCCATCTCCCAGCGGGTCAAGGAAGAATCGAAGCTGGAAAACTCCCCCGAGGTCTACGTCGGGGGCATGCCCTACCTAGGGGCGGCGATAACCAACGAAATCCCGCTGATCGAGGTCAAATCCCTCGACGTGGAGGTGCCCCACTTAGGCATGATCAACGCGCAGACGACCCTGCGCGATATCACGGTCTCCGCCCACCAGCTGACCAGCGGCAACTTCGCCGGCACGCCGGTGTCGACCTTCTCGCGCGCCATCACCCTGGACGGCGTTGCACTTGGGCGCCTGTTGGACATCACGGACCTATCCATTGCCAACCCGGACAATATCTCGCCGACGGGTGGCATGGCCTCCGAGGCCGAGCTCACCGGCACCGTCGCCGGTGCGAAGGAGCCCACCCGGGTGCGCGTGACGCTGCGGCTGGTCGGCGAGCGCTTCTACATGCGTCCGGTGGAGATCCTGGAGCTGGCCGAGGGCACGAGCGAGGAAGAGGCCACCCGGGCCTTCGAGTTGGAGCTGGATACCCGGCAGCTGCCCCTGCCCGCCCAGGCCACCGCCGTGCGCCTGCAGGGCGGCGGCATAACCTTCGAGACCCAGCGCCGCAACACCCACCTGCAGCCCGGGCAGCTCGCCCCCATCGAGATCGCCGGGGACTACGACTCAGACGGCCGCGAGGTCAACGACGTAAATTCCGGCGCCTAGCCGCGCCTACTTAATCCGGATCAGATCCCGCAGGATCTCCTTGAGGCTGCGCCTGTGCGGCTCGCCGGCCTCCTGCGGGGCGAAGACCTCGAGGGCATCCGGCACCGACTTAAGCTGGACCCGGGTGTGCGTGCCCTCGGATTCCCCGTCCGCCTGGAAGCGGTGCGGGGTCGGGCAGCTCAGCGTCACCGCGGTGGCGTCGTCGAATTGCAAAGTGCGCGCGCTGGTGACCTTGTTGAGCCAGCGGCGGTGATCCACGCCGATGAGGTGCAACATGCCCACCAGGCCGGACACGCCCTGCAGGCTGCTCAGCCCGAACAGGCCCAGGCCCTCGTCGAAGGAGTTGCGCGGGTTGGTCACCATGGGCAGCGGGCCCAGGAAAGTCCACGGGTTGGTATTCGAGGCCAGCATCAGGGGAACGTTCTCGTGTTCCCAGCGTTTGCCGTCATTACCCTCTGCGACCACGTTGATGCGCGGCGGCCGGCGCAGCGCACGCGTGTAGGCGCGCACCCCGATGACCAGGTAGCGCAGCGGCGTGGCCGCAAAGCCGCGCTCGCGGGCCCGGTCCACGCGCGCTAGGACGTCGGCGTCCAGCCCGAACCCCGCGTTCACGGCGAACCAGCGGTCGTCCCAGGCGCCCAGGCAAATGGTGCGGGTGCTGTTGCGGTCAAGCAGCCGGGCCAGCACATGGGACGCGTCTACGGCGCCGGCGGGAAAGCCCAGCGCGCGCACGAAGACGTTGGCCGAGCCGGTCGGGATGATCGCCAGCACGGGCAGCTCCTCCGGGTGGGGCCGTTGCGCGGGATCTTCCGCGGTGCCGAGCAGGCCGTTGACGATCTCGTTGACGGTGCCGTCGCCGCCCATGGCGATGACCGCGTCAAAGTCTGAGCGGCGCATGCCGGCCACCATCTGCTCCGCATGCCCTGGGTACTGGGTCATCCGGGCCTCCATGGACAGCCCGGGCACCGCCCGCAGCGCCGGCACGACCTGCCGCAGCAGGCCGGCGTTCTGGCTCGTAGAGTTCGGGTTCAAAATTAATAGGGCACGCACACACCACACTCTATAGACCTGGCCCGGGTTTCGCTGTCCTTCTCCCCCGCCCAACCACGCAGTGCCGACGCGCAGTTAGCTAGGATCGAGGGCATGACTGAGCGAAACGAACATTCCGAAACTCCCGAGAACACCACCCCGGCCGGCGAGCCGACTCCGGACACGGCCGCCGATGCCGCCGCGGCGAACACCGGCTCCAACGGCAAGCTCAACGGCAACACCGCCGTAAACCACGCCGCCGAGGCCTGGAAGGACGCCTCTTCCCGCAACATCCCGGCCCCGGACTTCGCCAAGATCCCGGTCTCGGAGGACACTGCCAACCTGCGCCAGGGCCCGTCCCTGCACGACGGCCTGCTGGCCCTGCTGCCGCTGGTGGGCGTGTGGCAGGGCGAGGGCCAGGCGCACGACACCGACGGCAACGAATACACCTTCGGCCAGCGCCTGATTATCGCCCACGACGGTGAGAACTACCTGTCCTTTAGCTCCCGGACCTGGAAGATCGATTCCGAGGGCAAGCCGGGTGAGGCCGACGTCCGCGAGTCCGGCTTCTGGCGCATCTCCGCCAAGGATGAGATCGAGATGACCTACACGTCCTCGACCGGCATCGTCGAAATCTTCTACGGCGAGCCCTTCAACGAGCGCGCCTGGCAGCTCGAGTCCGCCTCGACCATGGTCACCGAGACCGGCCCGAAGAACCTGGGCCCGGGCAAGCGCATGTACGGTCTCATGCCCAACAACAACCTGGGCTGGGTCGACGAGCGCCTCGTCGACGGCGAGATGCGCCCGTACATGTCCGCCGAGCTTTCCCGCGTCGCCGGCTAGCTAATCGCGCTACGATGCCACCGCGGCATCGATGAGCGCGCGGATTTCCTCCGCGTTGTCCGGGGCCGCCAGCTTGGTCCCGTTCAGCGAGCGGACCCGCACCCCAGTGCGCACCGAGGAGACCAGCCAGACCGAGTCCGAGCGCTGCAGGTAGCCCAGGTCCATCTCCTTGGCCTTGCAGTTATAGCCGCGCTCCTCGGCCAGCGCGAAGATCGCCGCCTGCGTGGTGCCCGGCAGGATCCCCGGGGCCTTGGGCGTACGCAGCTTCTTCCCGCGCACCGCCACGACCGTCGAGGTGGCCCCCTCCAGCACCAGTCCGCTGTCCGGGTGGGTATAGATGACGTCGTCGTAGCCGTCGTGGCGAGCCTGGCGCAGCGTGGCTAGCGTCGCGGCGTAGTTCAGAGTCTTGGCTAGCACCTTGTCATCCGCCTGCCAGCGCCGCGGGGTCGCCCACACCCGCACTCCCTTCGCCCGCTGGGCTATAACGTCCGCGCCGATGGGCTGGACCACGACCCACGCCGTCGGCACCCCGGTCGAGGCCCGCCCCCGCGAATAGGTCCAGGTGCACTTGGCTTCCTCCGCGTCGAATTCACTCGCGGCCAGCGCGGTGGCCTCCAGCCACTTATCCAGGCACGGTTCCGGCAACCCTAGGGCGCGGGCGGAGCGAGCGAAACGCTGCGCGTGCCGCTCGGTGTTGCGGGCCTTGCCGTCCCTAATGAGCAGGGACTCGAAGACCCCGTCGCCCCGCGTGACGGCCGCGTCATCCCAAAAGACCAGCGGCAGGGAGGGGTTGTGGCGGCGGATCGATCCCCCGAAGGGCTCGACCACGTAGATTACGGGCGCAGGTTGTAGCATGCCCATAATTATGCCCGGTCCGACCTAGCCAAGCAGGCGAATGGCGCGTTACGATGGCAATTGTGAGTTATTCTTCTGTTCTTCTTCAGCGCTCCGGCGCTGCCGAATTCCAGTCAGAAACACCGCTCGATGCCGCCGGGGTCGCGTGGCATTACGGAAACCCCCTGGGCGAACAACGCGCTGCCCAGTCCGGCGCCATCGTCGTGGACCGCAGCCACCGCAGGTTCTTGCAGGTCAGCGGCCAGGACTCCGCGGAGTTCCTCAACAACCTCCTCTCGCAGAAGCTGGACGATGTCCCCGTCGGCTACAGCTCCACGGCCCTGGATCTGGACATCCAGGGCCACATCCTGCACCAAGCGGACATCACGCGGACGGAGGAAGGCTTCTTCCTCGACCTGCCCGCGGGCCAAGCAGACAGCCTGCGCGATTTCCTGACCAAGATGGTGTTCTGGTCCCAGGTAGAAATCACGGAGCCGGACTACGCCCTGCTGACCGTCCTGGGCGACGGCGAGGTAGCAGACCCCGCGGCCACCGTTTTTAGCCGGGAAGTCGACTGGCCGGGCATCCGTCGGCGCGACCTCGTCGTCCCGCGCGCGGAGCTAGCCACCGCCGTCGCGGAACTGGAAGCGGCCGGTCTCCCCTTGGCCGGGCTGATGGCGTATACCGCCGAGCGCATCCGCGCCCGCGAGCCGGAGCTGGCCGTGGACCTGGACAACAAGTCCATCCCCCACGAGGTTCCGCACTGGATCGGCCGCGGCGATCACGCCGGCGCCGTGCACCTGAACAAGGGCTGCTACCGCGGGCAGGAGACCGTGGCGCGCGTTGAAAACTTGGGCCGCTCGCCCCGCCTGCTGGTACTGCTGCACCTGGATGGCTCGTCCCCGCAGCTGCCCGAGCCCGGCACAGACATCACCTTCGGCGGCCGCCGCGTGGGGCGGATGGGTTCCATCGTCGACGACTGCGACTTCGGCCCCATCGCCTTAGGCTTGGTCAAACGTTCCGCCCTGGATTCCGGGCAGCTGACCATCGGCCAGGCCGCCGCCAACCTCGATCCGGATTCCATCCCCACCGCCGAGGGGCCGAAGGCCGGACGCGCGGCCATTAACAAACTGCGGGGGAAGTAGAGTCACCCGTTTAGAAGACCTAGTGAGAAAACCTTAAGTCTCTCACTAGGCCATTTGCCCTGCCTTAGGGGGTCGTGCGGAATTTTTTTGACGCACCGGCTATTGTGTCTTACAGGAAGATACTCAAATGACAAGCCGATGGGGCCATCCGAAACCCTGGATCGTGCCCTACACACCTCAAGGGGGTCATGCACATGGGACGCGGACGCGCGAAGGCAAAGCAGACCAAAGTTGCACGCCAGTTGAAGTACAATTCTCCGGAGATGGACTTGGATTCGCTCCAGCGCGAGCTAGCCTCCAAGAAACCGGGCGATGGATGGGGCCGAGAGGATGAAGAAGACGACCGCTACGAAGACCCATACGCCGACTACATCGACGACTGGGACGACGAAGCCAAAGGTTAACCCCTAAAAACGCCACAACGCCGCCGGCGACCAAGCCTTGGTCACCGGCGGCGTTGGTGTATCTAAGGGCCGCTAGAAGTTCGGGTGGTTGCCGGTCACGACGACGCGGGGCTCGCCCTCGGCAGACTTGCGCACCTCGCCCAGCTCCCAGGCATCCAGGTGGCGGGCCGTGAGCATGGCCAACGCGCGGTCGCGGTCCTCGGCGGAGACGACCGCCACCATGCCGACACCCATGTTGAAGGTCTTTTCCATCTCGGACAGCTCGACCTTGCCCACCGAGGAGATGGTGCGGAAGATCTGGCCCGGGGTCCAGGTGGAGCGGGCCACGTGCGCGGTCAGCCCCTCCGGGATGACGCGCTCGAGGTTGCCGGCCAGGCCGCCGCCGGTGACGTGGCAGAACGTTGCCACGTGGCACTCCGCGGCCAGCGCCAGGCAATCCTGGGCGTAGATGCGGGTCGGGATGAGCATCTCCTCGCCCAGCGTGCGGCCGAGCTCGTCCATGTACCCGTCCAGCGGCAAGCCCGCCTGCTCCAGTAGCACGTGGCGGGCCAGAGAGTAGCCGTTGGAGTGCAGCCCGGACGCCCCCATCGCGATGAGCACGTCGCCGTCGCGGACCTTGTCCGGCCCCAGCACGTTATCGGCCTCGACCACGCCCACGGCGGTGGCGGAGACATCGTAATCGTCGACCTCCATCACGCCCGGGTGCTCGGCGGTCTCGCCGCCCAGCAACGCGGCGCCGGCCTGCACGCAGCCCTCGGCGATGCCGGCCACGATCTCCGCGACCTTTTCGGGAACGACCTTGCCGACGGCGATGTAGTCCTGCAAAAACAGCGGCTCGGCGCCGCAGACCACCAGGTCATCGACACACATGGCCACCAGGTCGATGCCGATGGTGTCGTGCTTGTCCATTGCCTGGGCCACGGCCAGCTTCGTGCCCACGCCGTCCGAGCCCGCCGCTAGGATGGGCTCCTTGTAGTCGCCGAGCTTGAACAGGCCGGCGAACCCGCCCAGACCGCCCATGACCTCCGGGCGGGTAGCGCGCTTGGCGTGCGGGGCGAACAGCTCCACCGCGCGGTCGCCGGCGGCGATGTCCACGCCAGCGGCGGCGTAAGTGTTGTCAGTGGTATCGGTCATAGCGAAAGTTTCATTCCTTGGGGTCTTTTTAAGAGTTCTGGCTCATAAGCGTACGCACGGCCTCCGCGTTGGGGTTACCGGCCGGCAGGCCCAGCGGGTAGTGACCGTCAAAGCAGGCGGCGCACAGCTGGCTGCGTGGTTGCTCGGTCGCCGCGATCATCTCATCCACGCTGACAAAGCCCAGGCTGTCGGCGCCGATGGCCTCGCAAATGGTCTGGCAGATGACCTCCGGGTCATCGCTCGGCGCGACGTTGGCGATGAGCTCGCCCGGGGAGGCAAAATCGATGCCGTAGAAGCACGGCCACTTCACCGGCGGGGAGGCGATCCGCACGTGGACCTCGGCCGCGCCGGCCTCCCGCAGCATGCGGATGAGGGCGCGCTGGGTGTTGCCGCGGACGATGGAGTCATCCACCACCACCAGCTTCTTGCCGGCGATGACCTCCTTGAGCGGGTTCAGCTTGAGCCGGATACCCAGCTGGCGCAGGGTCTGTGTGGGCTGGATGAACGTGCGACCCACGTAGGCGTTTTTTACCAGGCCGTGGGCGAAGGTGATGCCGGATTCGCGGGCGTAGCCGACCGCGGCTGGGTTGCCGGACTCCGGCACCGGGATGACCAGGTCGGCGTCTTCGGCCGGAAACTGGTGGGCCAGGCGGCGGCCGATGTCCACACGGGTCTCGTTGACCGAGCGCCCAGAGATCTGGGTATCGGGGCGGGCCAGGTAGACGTATTCGAAGACGCAGCCGTGGCGGGTGGGCTCGACGAATTTCTCGGCGCGGATCCCGGTCTCGTCGATGGCGACGAGCTCGCCCGGCTCGATTTCCCGGATGAACTGCGCGCCCACGATGTCGAGTGCACAGGTCTCGGAGGCGACCACGAAGCCCTGCGGCAAGCGGCCCAGGGCCAGCGGCCGCACGCCGTGGCCGTCGCGGGCGGCGTAGAGGGTGTGGCCGTCGGTGAAGGTCAGGCAGAAAGCGCCCTGAACGCGGGGCAGCAGCTGGCGGGCGGATTCGAAAACGGAGGTCTCGTCATTGACGCCGTCGCCCAGCAACATGGACAGGCACATCGAGTCGGAGACCGACTCCTCGTGCGGCTTAATCAGCCCGCGGTCCACGGCCTCCTGGCGCAGCTCCAGGTAGTTGACCAGGTTGCCGTTGTGGCCGAGCGCGATATCCACCCCGTTGGAGGACGCGCCGAACATCGGCTGCACGTTGGACCATTCCTTGCCACCGGCGGTGGAATAGCGGGTGTGCCCGACGGCCACGTTGCCCTGCAAGGAGCTCAGGATGGACTCGTCGAAGATATTGGCCACGAGCCCCATGTCTTTGAAAACCACCAGGCGGTCATCATCCCCGACCGCCATGCCGGCGGCCTCCTGGCCGCGGTGCTGGAGGGCGAAAAGCCCGAAATAGGTAAGCTTGGAAACCTCTTCTCCCGGGGCCCAGACGCCGAAGACGCCGCATTCTTCCCGCGGAGAGGTCTCGCCGTGATCGTCGAGATTAGTGAGGCCAGTTGTCTGAAGTGAGTTGACGGCTTCCACGCCGGTTATCTTAGTCGTTTAGCCAGTCCGGCACTAATACCCGGCCGCCCTCGTGCCCGCTTGCGTGGCTCAGCGGCCCAGCGGGATGACGGGCAGCCACTCCGCGATCTCCGCGGCGCGGGAGCCGGAAGCATCAACCTGCCCTGCGTCGACGGCGGCTTGCCAGCTGGTATGCCCGGTGGCCAAACGCAGCCACGTGCGCGGATCCGTCTCCACGACATTGGGTGGGGTGCCGCGGGTGTGGCGCGGGCCCTCAATACACTGGACGGCCACGAACGGGGGTACCCGCAGCTCCACCGAGTGCCCCGGCGCGTCCTGCTCCACCAACCGGGCCGTGTTGCGTACCGCCTGCGCCAGCGTGGCCCGGGCCGGCCGCTCCGCGGTCTCCGGGTTGTCTTCCCGGATCCACTCTGCCAAAGCCTCGACGGCCGCGCGCGCCGCGGCGGGATCTGCCTTCTTTGCCATGCCGCCCAGTCTAGTCGCCGCCAAGCCGGCGCTGCCCGCGCACAGCCTTCTGCCTGTCCGCGACGCCACGTGCCCTAGTCCTTCCTCCCGCCCTGGTAGCTTTATAAATTATGACCACTACCCCGCAGACGCAGGATGCTCTCAAGTCCCCGCAAATCACCCTTCGTTTCATGGCTTCGCCCACTGATGTCCTGATGGCTGGCGCCCAGGGCATCAGCGGCGGCCGCGTTCTGGAGTGGATCGACAAGGCCGCCTACGCGTGCGCGGTCCAATGGTCCGGCCAGTACTGCGTGACCGCTTACGTGGGCCACATCCACTTCACCCGCCCCATCCCCTCGGGCCACATCGTGGAGGTCCGCTCCCGCATCGCGATGACCGGCCGGTCGTCCATGCACATCGTCAACGAGGTGCTCTCCGCGGACCCGCGGGACGGCATCTTCACCCGCGCCTGCGACTGCCTGGTCATCTTCGTGGCCAAGGACGCCGAAACCAACAAGTCGACCCCGGTGCCGACGTTCACCCCGGAAGACGACGAGCAGCGCCGCGTCGCCGAGGCCGCCCAGTCCCGTATTGAGCTGCGCAAGGCCATCGAAGAAGAGATGGAACAGCAGACCTACGACGGCCCGTCCTACGCCCCGCGGCTCATCAACCGGTTCCTGGCGAAGCCGACGGACGTCAACTGGGGCGGCAAGGTCCACGGCGGCACCGCCATGGAGTGGATCGACGAGGCTGGCACCGCCTGCACCATGGAGTGGTCCGGTGAGCACACCGTGGCCGTCTACGCCGGCGGCATCCGCTTCTACCGCCCGATTGCCATCGGCGACCTCATCGAGGTCGACGCCCGCATGATGCGCACCGACAACCGTTCGATGCAGATGTCCGTCCACGTGCGCGCCGGCAACCCGCGCGGCGGCCGCAACAACCTGGAGACCGCCATCCACGCGACCGTGTCCTACATGGCCATCGACCGCGACTTCCAGCCGCAGGCCGCCCGCCAGTTCACCCCGGTCACCGAGGAGGACAAGCGCCTGGCCGAGCACGCCAACATCCTGCGGGACCTACGCGGCAAGTACTCCCCCAAGCCGCTCATCGTCGCGACCAACAACCAGCACATCGATTAGTCACCTGCCACCGTCTCCCCTCCCCTCGTTTCGGTGTTAGTAAGTCCATAGTGGGCAGCGAAGGCCCCACCTTTCTGCTTTAGATGGACTTATACGCGGACGACGTTTCCTGCCGTCTGCGCTTATATCCACACAGAAACGAGGGAATATGCACACCCCAACCTTGCGCCGCGATGATGTGGATGGTGTTGTGGTAACCCACGGCACCGATTCCATGGAAGAAACCGCCATTGCTGTCGATACCTTCCAAGACAGTGAAAAGCCGGTGGCTTTAACCGGTGCAATGCTCCCCTTTGACGATCCGGATCCAGATGGCCCGGATAACTTGGCGCTCGCGGTCAAGACCGTCACCGATCCCGCCAATAGGGGCCGCGGTACGTTTATTGCCTTTGCAGATCACGTCATCCCCGCCCGCGGCGCTTTCAAGTCCGATACGTCCAAGGCCGATGGCTTTGCCAATAACAATGGCAAGAAGCAGCCTAAGCGCCCGAAGGCCTTAAAGCATCAACCGCTGGGCAATACCCGCGTCGATATCATCGCCGCCTACCCCGGCGCGCCGGCCGATCTTATCCAGCGCTCCTTGGACAGCGGCGCCGAAGGCATCGTGATTGAGGGAATGGGCGCCGGCAATATCGGCGACGAGTTAGCCCAAGCCGCCAAGGCTGCGGCCAAGAAGGTTCCAGTCGTGCTCACCACCCGCGTGGATCACGGCCCAGTGGAGGGCATCTACGGCGGTGCCGGTGGCGGTGCCACGCTTGCCGACGCCGGCGTTATCTCCTCTGGCACCCTGCGCGCTCCCCAAGCCCGTATGCTGCTAGCCGCTGCGATCAGCACTGACACAGATCCCGCGGAGCTCTTCCCCGACGCCGACTAAGCAGCACCTTGAACTACGACCATCCACACCGCAACCAGGTGCACCACCGCCGCTGCGATGGTCGCGGTGTGGAAGTGCTCGTGGTAGCCGTAGTAGCGTGCGTTGCGCCCTGGCCACTTAAAGCCATAGACCAGCGCGCCGAGCGAGTAGACCACGCCGCCGGCAAAGAGCAGCCAGACCACAGCGGCCCCCGCCTGCGTCCACAGCGTGGGCAGAAGCGGCAGCACTAGCCACCCCAGTGCTAGGTAGACCACCACGTCTAACCAGCGCGGATGGCTAATCCACACCAGGTTCAAAATCACGCCGAGAATCGCTCCTACCCACGCAACACCTAGCATCCATGCCGCCTGTACCGGCGATAACACGATGAGGCACAGCGGCGTATACGTCGCCGCAATAAACACCGAGATGGTCGCGTGGTCCGCCCGCCGCCACCACTGCACGGCCCGCGTACTCGCCCACGGGTAGCGGTGATACAGCGCCGAGACGCCAAAGAGACCCACCAGCCCCACTCCGTAAACAGTCACACCAAGCCCCTGCCACCAGTGCAGCGTCATCCATGCATAGGTAATGAGCACGGTGGAGGCAATCACCGACAGCAATGCTGCAATCGCATGTCCCCAGCCACGGCTTAGCGGCCTGGGCCCGCGGTCGGCCATCCAGTACGTGCGCTGGACAAGGCCCGGCCCCGGCGCACTATCCGCATGAATCTGTGCCACGAGGTACTTCCCTTCTGCTAGCCGCAACCAACCCCAACAAGAAACTTACGATACCGTAAGTCTACGGGCATGGTCGGAGTGCTTCAAGGAAAATCACCTCAAAATGCTGCTACCTTTCCGCAGCCGAGCCTTACTCTACCAGCCCATCAACAATGCGTACCGTTTCCATCGCCACGCGCGTGACCTTGCCAATTAGGTCCACGATGTAGCGCGGATTGCCCACCTCATCGGCCCAATCATTCGGGTCATTGACAATGCCGGAGGCCTTATCTTTCTTGACCTGGTAGCGGTCAATCAACCACGCCACCGCAGAGCGCGAACCCAGCAGGTACTCATCCGCCTCCGCCGGGATGCCAGCAATCGTCACGCGCTTGTTGTAAATCAGCTTGGTCACGTCATTGACGTTTTTGCCGGTCTCCGGGTCCTTGCGCTTGACCCACTTCATCTTGAGTACACGCCACGTCTCACGGTCAGACTCATCACCCTTAACCTGAATATCCAGCGGCCAGGGCTCCACGGACTCATAGTTCACGTGCAGGTCCATTAATTCTTTACCAGCCGCAGCAAACTTATCGAACTCCGCACGCGAGGAAGGCGTTTCAATATGCGGCAGCATCTTCTTCAAATCCGCCGCATACTTAGTGCGATAGCCAGGATCATGCAGCTTGCCGTAGACAAAGTGGAAGATGTCATCACCCGTGACATCAGCGCCCAACGACTCCCGATACAAAGCCTTAATCTCATCAGTGATGTTGTCTACGCGCACATACCCATCAACAACCTCACCTACTTTGCCATAGATGCTAGCCTCGCCTTGCTTGGCGACGCTCCCCTCACCAAATAGCCCACCATCCTCGGCCTCGACGGTAGCCCAGGTGAATCGGGGGAAGTATTGAGAAGTGGCAATGACATGAAGGTCAGGCAACAAGTCTGTCGCTAGCACGGCATGTTCAGCAGATTCTCCGGCGCCAACAGTTACAAAGCCGATATTGCGATGCTTCGGTGTCGGGAACATCGACGGCAGTTGATAGCGTCGATGATTCAGTTGACTGTCAAAATAAACGATTTTCCGACAAAATGGCCGGTATAGGCCAAATGTAATGAAACCAAGGCAGTCTAAAGGTAATCGCCTATCCAACTGGCTCTCCAGACTTGATGACCATTTGCTACAGCTAGGATCAACAAACCGTGGATTCCTCTGAAGGAAATCCTTTGCTTTCTGCCCTTGCTGAATTGTTGCCAAAGCCTGAGAGTAAGTATCTTTCAACGTAGCAATTTGCATCTCGAGCTCTGACTTCGAAGTAGCATAAACCCACGCATCGCGATTCGTCTGGAGCCCAGCAGAAAACGTGGCGAAGAAAGTCGTCGAATCGCCCTTCTTCTCCCCTAGCACTGGCCAAGTGCCAAAGTCATCCGAACGCTGGTTCAGCCAGTCACCTTCTTTGTTCGGTTCGATAGTCTGCCAGTCAATGGTTTCAATTGAGGAAGCGTCAACGATCCCAAGCTTCTCCTCAGCGGTGAGATAGTCGCCGATGTCACGATAGTGCAGCTTAAAGTCCGACTTTGCTGGGTCTTTGACACCGACCATGACTGCAATCGTCGTGCGGCCACCATCCCGAAAAATGTTGCCAGCTTCTTTGCGGCGCTGCTCGCCTGCAGTTCGAGCATTTCCACGCAAGTTAAAAATGTAAAGGTCAGTGAAATCCTCGGCCATCGATAAGCGCACGCCGTCGCCAGTGTTGCCGTCTATCCATCCGCCATTGGACACGAAGGCTACTACGCCTTGGTCGCCGATACGGTCGGTGGCCCACCTAAAAGCGCGCAGGTACGAGTCGTACAAGGAGTTCTTATTGGTGGCTATGGATTTCTCCGCATAGGTTTCCGCAATGCGCTTATCCAGGCTCGGATATTTTTGGTTGGCGTTCAGGTCATTGGCGGACTTTTGGCCGGCGGAATATGGCGGATTGCCAATAACTACGTTGATGGGTGCATTCTTTTGGCGCTCGATGGTGGCGTTGTTTTCGCGGAAGATGTTGAGGTCCGGAATGTCGCCGTCTTCGTGGATTTGGAAGGTATCGGCCAGAGCGATGTTGGTAAAAGGTACGTAGTCCGGAATTGGTTCCCCGTTGCGCTGCGCGGCTTCCTCGCGCAGGGCGTTGTAGGTGGTCTCAATGTTGACGGCGGATACGTAGTAGGCCAGCAGCATGATTTCCGTGGCAAAAAGCTCGTTAGCATACTTACGGGCGAGGTCCTCCGGCTTGATGAGGCCCGATTGCAGCAAGCGGACCATGAACGTCGAAGTACCCGCGAAGGGATCGAGGATACTTACGCCTTCTTCGCTTAGTCCTTTGCCAAAGTGCTTCTGGGAGACCTCGTCAGCGGCGCGCAGGATGAAGTCCACGATTTCCACTGGGGTGTAGACGATGCCGAGCGCCTCAGCTTGTTTCTTGAAGGCCTTGCGGAAGAAGCGCTCGTACAGTTCCTTAATCACCTGCTGCTTGCCTGAAGCGGAGGTCACCTCAGAAGCACGCACGCGCACGGACTCGTAAAACTTCTCCAGAGACTCCGTTTCCGTATCAAGGTTCGCCTTGGACAAAGCCTTGACCATCTTCTCCATCACCTGTGCCACGGGGTTATGGGTGATGAAGTCATGGTTTTCAAACAGAGCATTGAAGACCGGCGCTGTAATCAGATGCTGCGAGAGCATCGAGATGGCATCGTCATCGGTGATGCCATCGTTCAGGTTGTTACGCAGGCCTTCGACAAAGTCATCAAATTCCTGGCGCAGTGTGCCATCCGCACCTTCCAGCAGGGATTTAATGCGGGTGATCTGATTCTCCGCAATGGTGGCGACGTCGTCGGCCCAATCTTCCCAGTAAGTGCGGGTGCCGACTTTATCCACCAACTTGGTATAGATAGCCTCTTGCCATTGCTCTAACGAGAACAATGCAATCTGCTGCGTCATGGCCGTAGCATCGTCAAATGCTTCAGGGGACTTGGTGTTATCTGCCCCATCAAGCTTTTCTTTGTCACTTTTCTCTTTGTCACCAGACACGTGCTTGACGTCAATGGGCAGTTCATCTTGCGCATTCGATCCGTTAAGCGCAATTGAATTCACCTTGGCGTTAAAGCGATCATCGTGGGCGCGCAGCGCGTTAAGGATCTGCCAGACCACCTTGAAGCGCTGATTATCGTTAAGCGCTTCCGAAGGCGAAACATTCGGCGGCACCGCCACCGGCAAGATGATGTAACCATAATCCTTGCCCGCAGATTTACGCATCACGCGACCAACGGACTGGACTACGTCCACCATGGAGTTGCGGGGGTTAAAGAAAACGACCGCATCCAACGCCGGCACATCCACGCCTTCGGACAAACAGCGGGCGTTGGTAAGCATGCGGCTTTCGTTTTCATCCGCCGGGGATTCGATCCAGGAAAGCTTGGTGCCACGCTCCATGGCATTCATACCGCCATCAACGTGCTGTGCAGCAACGCGCAGATCAACGTTGGTCAAGGAGACATCGTTCAGCACTGCCTTATCCTTGAGCAGCTCTTGGTGGGTGGCAATGAGCGAAGGATAAGTATCCGCGATAAGCTGTGAGGACTTAATGTCCTTGGCAAAGGCCACAGCGCGCTGCATAGGCTGGGCGTTTTCCTCAAAGCCGCCCTTCTTGCCCTGCAATTCACCAGAGCGCTTGGCCAAACCATTCCAAGCACCGATCATCGCCGAAGCCGTGGTGAGGTTTATCTGGTTGTCATCGCTGCGAGCCATCGCTTCCGCGGCCACCGACTCATCAACCGTCATGACGAGAACCTTGTAATCAGTCAATAAGCCCTTATCCACTGCCTCCCCAAAACCAAGGCGGTAGAACTCGGGGCCATAGATGCCCTCATCATCCATGGAGGTCAGCTCGGCTGAGTGCTCGGCTGCCTTGCCCTTTACCGCATCGTCATAAAGCCTTGGTGTGGCGGTCATGTAAAGGCGCTTTGCTGCCCTGATATAGCCGGCATCGTGGATGCGTACAAAGTTGCTGGCATCTTCACCAGCCAAGGTAATGCCGGTGGTGCGGTGGGCCTCATCGCAGATGACCAAATCAAAATCATCTAGACCCTGCTGCTGGGCCTCGTGGACCGCCGGCAGGGACTGGTACGTTGAAAAGACGATATTGAGACCCTTAGCGCGCTTGCCAGAAGCAAAGCGCTGCGTAATCTCCTCACCGTCCGTAGATACAGGAACCTCGAGGTCATAGACCGCGATGTCTTCCGCCTTCTTCGAAACCTTCGAATCCGAGCACACCGCGAAGGCGCGCATGTCTAGGCGGCCTTGAGCGGTCCACTCCTTTAGTGTCTGCGACAACAAGGAGATGGAAGGAACGAGGAACAGAATGCGGGCTTTGCCACCATTGTCTTCTGCGACTCGCTCCGCTAGGCGCAGCGCGGTGAAGGTCTTACCCGTACCACAGGCCATGATGAGCTTGCCGCGGTCATGGGTCTTAAATCCCTCAATGGCCTTATCAATGGCGGTTTGCTGGTGCGGGCGTGGCTCGAAAGTTTCGCGCTGCGAAAGGTTGATTTGGATATTTTTATCCCGGACCTCAGAGCCCGGGAACGCCACATCCCAGTTAATCGGGGACTCGGCAATGGTCGAAATTCCGATACGGCTGGTGGGGATCATCTGGTTGGCCAACGCCGCTTCCGCATGTGAAGACCAATGATCCGTGGTGGAGATAATCATGCGGCTGCCAAAGTATTCGCTGCCGTTTTCGGTCTCAAAGGAATGCCCTGAGGCCTCAAAGAAGGAATCGAGATGAGATTTCTGGATACGCGCATTGGAAGCGTAGAACTTGCACTGGATGGCCATCCACGTGCCATCATCTACGCGGCGGGCAACTAGGTCGATGCCGGTATCAGCGGTGCCACCGTTGTAGCGCCAGTCAGTCCACCGGCAAACCTCATCAAACTGTGCTTTCAGCGTGGGATCGGTCTTGAAATAGTTGACCATCAGTTTCTCAAAAGCAATACCGTACTTTGCCTTCGGCTGATTTTCGCGCAGTTGATCCAGTACCTCAGAGAACTTTGACATACCAGTATTGTGCCTGAATTCTGTTGCACTCGTGACCAAAACTCGACAGTGTTGGCCTTAAAGAATTAAGAGCTACACTAAGTGGCCTTGCACAGAAGAAAAGCCCAGCCAAAGCTGGGCTTTTCGTGACTCCACGTCATTGTGCGACGTGAATGGGGAGCGGCTTACTCCACCACGGAGTTAGCGCCCACGGCATGGTCGAAGAGGTCCGGCAGGGTGGCGGACCAAGCGGAGACTAGCTGGGAGATGGCGACGGACTCGCCGCCGAGGGTAAGCGCACCGGTTTCGGTGGTCTCACCCACGATGGCGGCTGGGATGTCCAGCTCGCCGGCGCGGGCAAGCACCTGCTCGGCGCGGTCAGCGGTGGTGGCTACGAGCACGCGGGAGGCGGATTCGGAGAAGGCCGCGACGAACTCATCCTCGTGGACTGCGGAAAGGTCCAGGTTGAGGCCGAGGCCGGCGCCGTCGGCAGTAGCACCTGCACGCTTAGCCATCTCAAAAGCAGCCACTGCTAGGCCACCCTCGGACAGATCGTGTGCGGCGGTAAGCAGCTCATTGCCATGGAAGAACTCGGCCAGGCGCTTCTCGTTGGCCATATCCACCTGCGGTGGCAGGCCATTGAGACTGTCCTTATTGGCGCCTTCTGCGCTGACCTGTTGCCAGATGGAGCCGCCGAACTCGTCCTTGGTCTCGCCCAGGGCGATAAGAACTTCCTTTTCGTCCACGGTGCCGAGCTCATTGCCAATGGCCTTGTGCACGTCATCGATAACGCCCAGCACGCCCACCACCGGGGTAGGCAGGATCGGCTCCTCGCCGGTCTGGTTGTAGAAGGAGACATTGCCGCCGGAGACGGGGATGGAAAGCTCCACGGCGGCGTCGGCAAGCCCATGCACCGACTCGCGGAACTGCCACATCACGTCAGGGTTTTCCGGGGAGCCGTAGTTCAAGCAGTTGGTAATCGCGACGGGTTTAGCGCCGGTGACGGCGACGTTGCGATAAGCCTCCGCCAGCGCGAGGCGCGCGCCCATGTTCGGATCCAGCTTGGTGTAGCGGCCGGAGGCGTCGGCAGACACGGCCACGCCGCGGCCGGTCTCCTCATCGATGCGCAGCACACCGGCATCCGCATGGTGGGACTGGACGGTATTGCCGCGCACGTAGCGGTCATATTGATTCATAATGAAATCGCGCGAGCACAGCGACGGGGAAGCCACAAGCTTCTGCAGGGATTCCACCAGGCCACGCTTGTCAGTGCCCTGGTACTTCTGCAGCTCGTCCTGCCACTCCGGGCGGGCATAGGGGCGCTCGTAGACCGGGGCCTCGTCGGCGATGGTGCCGGCCGGGGCGTCCACGACGACCTCGCCCTGGTGGCGGATGACCAGGTGCTTGCCGGTGGTGACCTCACCAATCTCGGCGCAGGTGACGTCCCAGTGCGCGCAGATCTCACGGAAGCGCTCCACGTTTTCCGGGGCTACGACCGCACACATGCGCTCCTGGGACTCGGAGGCGAGGATCTCGGCCGCGGTCATATTCTGCGCGCGCAGCGGCACATTATCGAGGTTGACCTCCATGCCGCCATCGCCGGAGGCCGCAAGCTCCGAGGTGGCGCAGGCCAAGCCGGCGCCGCCCAAGTCCTGGATGCCTACGACCACGCCGGCGTGGTAGAGGTCCAGGCAGCACTCGATGAGAACCTTCTCCGCGAACGGGTCGCCCACCTGGACGGCCGGCAGCTTGCGCTCCGCGCCGTCCTCGAAGGTGTCCGACGCCAGCACGGACACGCCGCCGATGCCGTCCAGACCCGTGCGGGAGCCGAACAGCATGACCTTGTTGCCGGTGCCAGAGGCGAAGGCCAGCTTCAGGTCCTCGACCTTCAGCGTGCCCACGCACAGGGCGTTGACCAGCGGGTTACCAGCGTAGGACTCATCAAAGACGGTCTCGCCCCCAATATTGGGAAGACCCAGGCAGTTGCCGTAGCCGCCGATGCCTTCGACGACGCCCGGCAGGACGCGCTTGGTATCCGCGGCATCGGCTGGGCCGAAGCGCAGCTGGTCCATCACCGCGATGGGGCGCGCGCCCATGGCCATAATGTCGCGGACGATCCCGCCCACGCCGGTGGCCGCGCCCTGGTAGGGCTCGACGTACGACGGGTGGTTGTGGGATTCCACGCGGAAGGTCACCGCGTTGCCGTCCCCGATGTCGACCACGCCGGCGTTCTCACCGATACCGGCGAGGATCTTCTCCCCCATCTCTTCGGTCATGGTCTGGCCGAAGTAGCGCAGGTGCGTCTTCGAGGACTTGTAGGAGCAGTGCTCCGACCACATCACGGAGTACATGGTCAGCTCGGCATCGGTCGGCCTACGCCCCAGGATGTCCTTGATGCGCTGGTATTCGTCGTCCTTGAGCCCCAGCTCGCGGAAGGGCTGTTCCAGGTCCGGGTCCTGCTGGGCCTGGGAGACGGTGTCATTGTGTACGGTCATGTGCGCCTCCTAAACTGCGGCCGTCACGGTGTTGATAGCGGATGCAAAAAGACCCAGGCCGTCGGTGGACGGCCCGGTAAGCGGATCGATGGCGTGCTCGGGGTGCGGCATAAGCCCCACGACCCGGCCGGTCTCGTTGGTAATACCGGCAATCGCGTTGACGGACCCGTTGTAGTTGTCCGTGTAGCGGAAGACCACGCGGCCTTCCTTCTCCAGCTCCTCGACGGTCTCCGCGGCGGCCTGGAAACGGCCCTCTCCGTGTTTAGCCGGGATGAGGATCCGCTGGCCGGCGTCAAATTCGGTGGTCCAGGCGGTCTGCGCGTTCGCGACCTCCAGGTAGGTGTCGGTGCAGTGGAAGTGCAGCCCCTGGTTGCGGGTCAGTGCCCCGGGCAGCAGTCCGGCTTCGGTCAGGATCTGGAAGCCGTTGCAAATGCCCAGCACCGGCATGCCCTTGTGGGCGGCGTCGATGACCGAGCGCATGACGGGCGCGAGGGCGGAAATCGCCCCGGAGCGCAGGTAGTCGCCGTAGGAAAAGCCACCGGGGACCACGACCGCGTCCACGCCGCGCAGGTCGGCGTCAGCGTGCCAGAGGTTTTCCACCTCGGCGCCGGCCCGGCGCGCGGCGCGGGCCGCGTCAACGTCGTCGAGCGTGCCAGGGAAGGTAATTACTCCGATCTTGGCGGACACTACTTGACCTCCAGCCCGGTGACCTCGTAGTCCTCGATGACGGTGTTGGCCAGCAGGGTGGCCGCGACCTTCTCCAGTTCCTCGGCCGTCACGGAGTCCGCGACCTCCAGCTCGAAGCGCTTGCCCTGGCGGACATCGCTGACCCCTTCAACCCCAATTCGACCCAGCGCGCGGACAACAGCTTGCCCCTGCGGATCCAGAATCTCGGCCTTCGGCATGACATTGACAACTACACGAGCCATTAAATTTCCTTACTGTGCTCACGGCTAGGTCTGCGCGCACTAGTTTAGCCTGCCTAGGGCCGCGAAACCTACCCATCCCAGCGGCCACCCCCACACCACTGCCCGCTCCCCCAATCGAGGCTGGAAAGTAAACACCGGGTATCCCCAGCAAAGACGGAAACCAAAATCTTGGCCACACCTAGGCAAACCCCCTGCGGGCTTCGAACACGCGGCAGCGCTTACTCCCGCCAGTGTCCGCTCCGCGTTCTACAACTGAGGTTAATGTGCTCGGAACGCATGAAATTGTCTGTCTTCCCCCCAACGAAGGTGGTTCGTTCCCTATGTCTTCTCCCCAGTCCTCGCGGCGGGTGGCCCGCCGCCGCGGCGCGCTCGTGCTCACGGCCGTAACCTCTACCGTCACCGCCGGTCTCGCCGTCCCCGCAGCCTCGGCAGCTCCGGCCGGGGACAACGTCGTCATCTCCGAGGTCTACGGCGGCGGTGGCAGCTCCGGCGCCGAGTACACCCACGACTTCATCGAGCTCTACAACCCGACGGATGGCGACATCAGCCTGGACGGGTGGAACGTCGAGTACTTCTCCGCCAAGGGCGGCTCCGGCGGGACCACCCAGCTGAACGGGACGATCCCGGCCGGGGCCCACTACCTCATCCAGCAGGCCCAGGGCAACGGCGGCAGCACCCCTTTGCCGGCTGCCGACGCCACCGGCAGCCTGGCCATGTCCGCCACCAAGGGCTCGGTCCAGCTCAGCGACGGCGCGGGCGAGGCGGTCGACTTGGTCGGCTTCGGGGAGGCCAGCCTGTCCGAGGGCTCGCCGGCCCAGGCGCCGAACAATCAGAACTCGGTCCAGCGCGACGAGACCGGCACCGACACCGATGACAACTCCGCCGACTTCACCGCCGGCGCGCCCAGCCCGGCGGGCAACGGCGGAGGCGTGGCCCCGGAACCGGGCACCGAGCCGGAGCCGGCGGATCCGCCCGTCGCGGGCGAGGTCGTGGCCATCGCCGATATCCAGGGCACGGGCTCGGCTTCCCCGCTGGTCGACCAAACCGTGACCACCGAGGGTGTCGTCACCGCCGTGTGGGAAGAAGGCGGCCTGCACGGCTACACCATCCAGACCGGCGGCGAATCCGCGGCCGGCGAGGCCAGCCACGGTCTTTTCGTCTACGCCGGCAATAACGGCACGTACCCGGAAATCGGCCAGTCCGTGCAGGTTACTGGCAAGGTCTCCGAGTACTACGGCAACACCCAGGTCTCGGCTAAGACCTTCACCGAGCTCGAGGAGCCGCTCGAGCAGGTCGAGCCCATCGAGATCGAGGAGCTGCCCGCCGGCGACGAGGCCCGGGAGTCCTACGAGTCCATGCTGGTACTGCCCGGCACCCACACCGTGACCAACAACTACGCGCTCAACACCTACGGCGAGGTCGGCCTGGCCGCGGGCCTAAAGGCCCTGCGCCAGCCCTCCGATGTCCATGCCCCCTCGACGGATCCGAACTCCCCGCTCCAGCAGCTGGAAAAGGACAACGCCGAGCGCCTAGTCACCCTGGACGACGGCCGGACCCGGGATTACCTGAAGACCGATAAGGAGACCCCGCTTCCGTATATCTCCCAGGACGGCGGCCAGACCATCAAGAGCCTGCGCACCACCGACCAGGTTCAATTCCAGCAGCCGGTCGTCGTGCACTACTCCCACGAACAGTGGCGCTTCCAGCCCACCTCCCCGGTCACCGGGGAGACCGCCGGCGCGGATTTGCCGATTAGCTGGGAGGACTCCCGCGCCGCAGAGCTGGGCGCCCTCGACGTCGAAGGCGACTACACCATCGGTGCCTTCAACGTCCTGAACTACTTCACCTCGCTGGGCGAGGAATTCGGCGGCAGCTCCTACAACGACAAGGACGGCAACCCTGTCACCGTCAACCGCGGCACCACCCGCGGTGCCTACACCCAGGCCGCCTTCGAAGACCAGCAGGCCAAGATCGTCACGGCCATCAACGGCCTGGACGCCGACGTCATCGCGCTCTCCGAAATCGAGGACACCTTCGGCGTGACCGGGGATCTCTCCCGCCGCGACGAGGCACTGAACCACCTCGTCGAGGAGCTCAACGCCGCGGGCGGAAGCTGGAAGGCCGTCGCCTCCCCGTCTCAGGGCGTGCCGGAGGATGTCGACGTCATCCGCACCGCGTTCATCTACGACCCGGACCGCGTGCGCCCGGTGGGCGAGTCCCGCATCTTCAGCGACGCCCGCTTCACCGGCACCGCCCGTGAGCCGCTGGCCCAGGAGTTCGCCCCGGCAGATGCCGGCGAGGACGCCGAGACCTTCGTGGCCGTAGCCAACCATTTCAAGTCCAAGGGTTCCGTGGTCAAGGATGACGCGGACCACGGCGACGGCCAGGGCAACAACCCTAACGTGCGCAACGCGCAGGCCCAGGCGGTCCTCGACCACCTGGGCAAGCAGCCGGACTGGCAGGACAAGGCCACCTTCGTCATGGGGGATCTGAACACCTACACCCGCGAGGAGGCCCTGGACATCTTCCGCAACCACGGCTACACCGTGCCGGCGGAGACCTTTGATGCCGACGCCTCCTACCAGTTCAGCGGCCTGCTCGGCTCCCTGGACCACGTCCTGGCCAACGAGGTGGCCAGCAAAAACGTCACCGACGCGCAGGTCTGGAACATCAACGCGGACGAGCCCGTTGCCTTCGAGTACTCGCGCCGTAACTACAACGCGGTCGACTTCTACGACGACTCCCCGTTCCGCTCCTCCGACCACGACCCGGTCAAGGTCGGCTTCTCCCTCGGCGGGGATGACGCCGCCGGCGATGACGAGAACGGGAACGATGGGGACGACAACAACGAGAATGACGACCAGGGCAAGCCAGCGGGTTCGGGGGATGCCGGCTCGAGTGGCTCCTCGGTGGGCGGCGCTGTCGTGGCAGTGATTGCCGGCCTGGCCGCGGTCCTGGGCATCGGTGCCGCCCTGGCGGGGGGCCTGCGCGGCGTGCTGCCGATGTTGCCGGCGGATGTCCGCCGCGTCATCGAGCGCCTGCTGCCCTAGTTCGGCAGGTAGATGCTGTAGTCGGCCGGCTGCGCGCCGGCCGCTGCGGCCCTGTGCACGGCTTTGACGAAGTCCTTGACCACCTTCCGGTCATCGAGGTTACGGCCGGAGACCGAGAGGCGGACGGTGTTGCCGCGCTGGGCGGAGCGTTCCGCCGCGCGGATGATGTTGCGGCGCCACCACTTGGCCGCGCCGAAGCCCTCGCCGTAGGAGAGGTTGCGCGACTGGTAGAACTTGCCGGATTCTAGCTCGTGGATGCCGCGGGTGGATACGGCCACGTCGAAGCCGAAGGCCGGCAGCACCTTGAGGGTTCCCTCCGACATGCGCCAGCGCGGCGGAGCGAAGATGGTGGGGGTGAAACCGATCTTGCCCATCTGCCGGGTCGCACCGGCCAGCCGCAGCTTGGCCTCGTGCTCATCGAGGTTGGCGAATTCCGCGCGGCGGCCCTGGACGGCTTGGTCGAAGCCGTTGAGAATCAGTACCCGGCCGGCGTCTGCTTGCTCTTTGACCCACCCCTTCGTCTTGGAGTCCTTCGCCAAGTGCCAATTGCCATCAATATGCGGGGCAATCAGAAGAGACACAGGAATCGCCTCGGCATCCAGGATGCGGAGGAGATTCGAGGCCTGTTTCCGGGTGTCGTCGAAAATACTGGAAATCGAAACCAGGAGGTGGCCATGCATAAGAAGTATTATCGCACAGCCTTCTAGGTTCCGCGCGTCGAGAACGCTACTCGGTACACCCCGTGGCCTGGTTGATGATCCAGGCGTATTCGAAGGCGTTCTGGCGCCACTTGTCGTAGCGTCCGGACACGCCGCCGTGGCCGGCGACCATCTCCGTCTTCAGCAGGAACTGGCCGCCGCTGGCAACGGTGCGCAGCTTGGCGATCCACTTGGCGGGTTCTACGTAGAGCACGCGGGTATCGTTCAGCGAGGTCGTGGCCAGGATGTTCGGGTAATCCTGCGCCGTGACGTTCTCGTACGGGGCGTAGCTGGCCATGTAGTCGTAGAAGGCCGGGTCGTGGTACGGGTCGCCCCACTCGTCCCACTCCACCACCGTGAGCGGGAGCTCCGGCATGAGCATGGAGGTCAGCGGGTCAACAAAAGGCACGGCGGCTTGGATGGCGGTGAAACGGTCCGGGGCCATATTCGCCACCGCCCCCATCAGCATGCCGCCCGCGGAACCACCTTCCGCCGCCAGCCGGTCCGGGCTGGTCAGGCCGCGGGCGATGAGATCATCGGCAACATCGATGAAGTCGGTGAAGGTGTTCTTCTTCTCCATGAGCTTGCCGTGGTCGTACCAGCCGCGGCCCATCTCCCCGCCGCCGCGGACGTGGGCGACGGCGAAGATCATGCCGCGGTCCAGCAGCGACAGGCGGGTGACGGAGAACCCGGGGTCGACGCTGGTCTCGTAGGAACCGTAGCCGTAGAGCAGCATCGGCTGCGGCGCGGAGGTGTCTAGGTCCGCGCGGTGCACCACGGAGACGGGGATCTCCGTGCCGTCCTGGGCGGTGGCCCACAGGCGATAGGCGGTGTAGTCGCCGGGGTCGTAGCCGCCCTGGACCTCCTGCTGCTTCAGCAGGGTGCGCTCGCCGGCGGCCACGTCGTACTGCAGGACCTGAGCAGGCTGCGTGAATGAGCCGTAGACCATGCGGATGACCGGGGTGTCCCACTCCGGGTTGCCGGTGGTGCCGGCGGTATAGATCTCCTCGTCAAAGTCGACCTGGGTGAACTCGCCGAGCCCCTCACCCTCGGTCAGCGGCATGATGGCGATGCGCCCGATGCCGCCGTTGCGGTAGACCAGCACCAGCTGGTGCTGATAGGTATCCACTCCCTCGATGCGCACGTCCTCGCGGTGCGGGACCAGCACCTGGGTATCGCGCAGGGCGGGCAGGCCGGTGTCCTTCGTCAGCGCCGAGCAGACGGTGACCTCGAAGTTGGCGCCGGCAGCGTTGTGGGTGACGATCCAGCGGTCCTCGCCGTCGATGACGGCGTGGTCCACCTCGTATTCGACCCCGGATTCGCGCTCCCAAAGCAGTTGGAACTCGCCTTCCGGTTGGTCCTGCTCCAGCACCCAGAACTCCGAGGTGATCTTCGAACTGGAGACCAAGAACAGGTACTTGTCGCTGCGGGTGCCGCCCACTCCAACACTGAAGTGGGCGTCTTCCTCGTAGAAGATGCGCACGTCGTCTTCCTGCGGCGTGCCTACCTTGTGGCGCCACACGCTATCGGCGCGCCAGGCCTCGTCGACGGTCTGGTAAAAGATGTAGTCCTCGCCGACCCAGGTCGCGCCGTAGAACAGGCCCATCAGGTGATCGTCCAGCAACTCGCCCGTAGCCAGGTCCTTGATGCGCAGCTCAAAGCGCTCGTCGCCGCTGACGTCGACGGAATACGCCAGGTAACGCCCCGAGGTCGTGATGGAAGAGGCCCCCAGAGAGAAGAACTCGTTGCCCTCGGCCAGCTCGTTCAGGTCGAGCAGCACCTCTTCGCCTGCCGGGCGACCTTCCTCCGGGATGACGGGCGGGAACCACGGGTCCGCGCCCTCCTCGACCGACAGGCGGCACGACAGACCGTAGCTCTTGCCCTCCTGGGAGCGCCCGTAGTACCAGTAATCGCCCTGGCGCACGGGAACGGACATGTCCGTTTCCTTGATGCGGGACTTAATCTCCTGGTAGATATTCTCGGTCAGCGTCTCCAGGTGCGCGGTCTGCGCCTTGGTGTAGTCGTTTTCCGCGTTGAGGTAGTCCAGCGTGTCCTGCGACTTCTTATCCCGCAGCCACTCGTAATCATCGACGAAAGTGCGGCCGTGGAATTGGCGCGAAATCGGACGAACGGGGGCTACCGGAGCATGCATGGATTCATCAGTCATAGGCCCCCATCCTACGTCAACGCGCTACCCGGCCAGCGGGTCACTCCCGCCCGCTGCGTGGGCTTTAGCCTACCCAATCGATGAACTGCTTGCCGGATAGACGCTCGTAGGCCTCGATGTAGCGCAGGCGGGTGGCGGAGACGATCTCGTCCGGCAGGGCCGGCGGGGTGGTCTCGGAGGCCTTGTCCCAGCCGGATTCCGGCGAGGTCAGCCAGTTGCGGACGTACTGCTTGTCGAAGCTGGGCTGGACCTCGCCCTCGACGTAGGAGTCGGCCGGCCAGTAGCGGGAAGAGTCCGGGGTCAGCACCTCGTCGGCCAAGACGAGGGTGCCGTCGCTGTCCAGGCCGAACTCGAACTTGGTGTCAGCCAGGATGATGCCGCGCTCTTCGGCGATCTGGGCGGCCTGGGCGTAGATGGTCAGCGTGGCGTTGCACAGCTGGGCGGCGCGGTCGGCGCCGAGGTCTTTCACGACGCGCTCGTAGGTGACATTCTCGTCGTGCTCGCCCTGTTCGGCCTTAGTAGCCGGGGTGAAGATGGGCTCCGGCAGGCGGGAGGACTCCACCAGGCCGGAGGGCAGTTCGATGCCGCAGACCGTGCCGTTGGCCTGGTATTCCTTCAGCCCGGAGCCGGTCAGGTAGCCGCGGGCCACACACTCGAAAGGCAGCATCTGCAGTTTCTTGACCACGAATGCCCGGCCCAGGACCTCTTCTGGGATCCGCTCGTCGTCGACCGGGCCGGCCAGGTGGTTGGGGAAATTGATGGCGTCGAAGAAGAACTGCGAGGTCGCAGTCAGCACCCGCCCCTTGTCCGGGATGGCGGGCTCCAGGGCGAAGTCGAAGGCGGAAATCCGGTCGCTGGCCACCATGAGCAGCGTGTGCTCATCGATGGCGTAGATATCGCGGACTTTGCCGGATACGAGGTGCTGATAATCGCTAAGACGTGGTCGCATGCCCCACATCTTAGCGCGCCGGTGGGCTAAATAATCTCGCCCGGGCGGTACTGGGCGGCTTGGGGGTGCTGGTCCGCCTTTTCGGCGATCCGGGACAGAACCTGGCCTACCTGCGCTTCCGCAGCGCCGATGAAGGCGTGCTTGTCGGCGAGGGCCTCATCCAGGGCAGCCCTGTCAAGGGGGAGGCGCTCATCAGCGGCCAGGCGCTCCACTAGGTCTTGGTCCGCGCCGTTTTCGCGCATGTTCAGCGCCACGGCGACGGCGTTTTCCTTGATGACCTCGTGGGCGGTCTCGCGTCCCACCCCGGCGCGCACGGCCGCCATTAGGATGCGAGTGGTGGCCAAGAACGGCAGGTAGCGCTCGAGTTCGCGGTCGATCATGGCCGGGAAAGCGCCGAATTCCTCCAGCACGGTCAAGAAGGTCTCGAACTGTCCGTCCAGCGCGAAGAAGGCGTCCGGCAGTGCGACACGGCGGATGACGGAGCAGAAAACGTCGCCCTCGTTCCACTGCTGCCCGGCCAGGTCGCCGACCATGGTCAGGTAGCCGCGGAGGATGACCTGGAAGCCGCAGACGCGCTCGCAAGAGCGGGCGTTCATCTTGTGAGGCATGGCAGAGGAACCGACCTGGCCTTCCTTGAAGCCCTCGGTGACGGTCTCGTTGCCGGCCATCAGGCGGATGGTGGTGGCCAGCGAAGACGGCGCCGCGCCCAGCTCGACGAGGGCGGAGACGGCATCGAAGTCCAGCGAGCGCGGGTAGACCTGCCCGACGGAGTCGAAGATCCGGCTAAAGCCGAGGTAGTCCGCTACGGCGGTCTCCAGGGAGGCCAGCTTGTCATGGGACCCACCCATCAGGTCCAGCATGTCCTGGGCCGTGCCCATCGGGCCCTTGATGCCGCGCAGCGGGTAGCGGTTCAGCAGTGCCTCGACGCGCTCGATGGCCAGCAGCATCTCATCGGCGGCGGAGGCGAAGCGCTTGCCCAGGGTGGTGGCCTGGGCGGCGACGTTGTGGGAGCGGCCCGCCATGACCAAGTGCTGGTACTTGTCGGCGTGCTCGCCCATGCGGGCCACCACGGCGATGGCCTTGTCGCGGATGATCTGCAGGGAGCGGTAGATCTGCAGCTGCTCGACGTTTTCGGTCAAGTCGCGGCTGGTCATCCCCTTGTGGATGTGCTCGTAGCCGGCCAGCGCGTTGAATTCCTCGATACGCGCCTTCACGTCGTGGCGGGTAACGCGCTCGCGCTGGGCGATGGAGTCCAAGTCGACGTCTTCGACCGCTGCCTCGTAGGCGCTGATCGCCTCGTCGGGGATATCCACCCCCAGGTCCTTCTGGGCGCGCATGACCGCGATCCACAGCTGCCGCTCGAGCACGATCTTGTGCTCGGGGCTCCAGATTTCGGTCAGCTCCGCCGAAGCGTAGCGGGAGGACAGGACGTTGTTAATCTTCTTCTTTTCAGCCACAAGCCCTCATTATTCCACGTGACTAAGACGCGGGGGCAACCCAGATGGCGTCGGCGGCAGCTGCCCCCAAATGTACGGATCCTTCCTGCGTCACCACCTCGACCGTCTCCGTGTACGCCGCCCCCGCTTGGGTGCGCACCTCCACCCCGGCGCGCACGCCGTGGGAGGCCAGGAAACGCAACAACTCGGGGTCCGCGTCGGAGACGCGCTCCACGCGGGCCGCGGCCCCCACTGGCAGCTGGCTAAGCTGCACTGCACTCGGCTGGTCCACTACGCCGTCGGCGGCGGGAATCGGATCCCCGTGCGGGTCACGGGTGGGGCGACCGAGCGCGTCATCGATGCGCGCTACCAAGAGATCGGATACCGCGTGCTCGAGGACCTCGGCCTCGGCATGGACCTCATCCCAGGTATACCCCAGCTTTTCTTGCAAGTAGGCCTCGATAAGCCGGTGGCGGCGGACCATTTGGACCGCGAGCTCGCGGCCGTCCGCCGTCAGGTCGAGCGCCCCGTACCGGGTGTCGGTAAAGAGCCCTTGCTGCGTGAGCTTACGAACGGCGTCGGACGCCGAGGACAACGTGACGCCCACGCGGGCGGCTAGCGCGGTCTTGGTGACCGGTTCGGCGGACCATTCCTTCAGCAGCCACGCGGCTTTGAGGTAGTTCTGCGTGCTAACCGGCAGGTCATTGAGCTCGATGTCCATGGGGATACTCTAACAAACTTGAAACTACGGCGTGCCGTAGTTTAAATTTGCCTCATGACGTATTCTGTCGATTCGTTCCGAACGTGCGCGACCGATTTGATCTATTTTTCCTCCGCCTCCGAGAACACCCACCGTTTCGTAGCCCAGCTCAACCGGCCCGCCGCGCGCATCCCCCTGCGCCCTAAACGCGAGCCCATGCTGCTGGCCACTCGGCCTTTCGTCTTGGTTGTCCCCACTTACGGCGGCGGCAACCGCGCGCAAGCTATCCCGCGCCAGGTGCGGGCGTTCCTCAACGTGCCTGCCAACCGCGCCCTCTTGCGCGGCGTCATCACGAGCGGAAACACCAATTTCGGCGAGGATTTCTGCGTCGCCGGAAAACTGATTGCTGACAAGACCGGGGTCCCGGAGCTGTACCACTTCGAGCTTCTCGGCACCCCCTTCGACGTCGAACGCGTCAACGCGGGACTGGCCTATTTTTGGGCCCACTGACCGGCCGTCATACGCAACGCTTTTACCCACCCCACCACCAAGCCTTAAAGGAGAGCAAGAATTGTCCATTATCTCGCAGTCCGTCACCCCGCCCGAGCTCAAGCGGACACCGGCAGCCCGCGTGCGGCCCATCAACTGGAACCGCACCCAGGATCCGAAGGACCTAGAGGTCTGGAACCGGCTGACTTCCAATTTCTGGCTGCCCGAGAAGGTCCCGCTGTCCAATGACTTGAACGACTGGCACGGGCTGACGGCTACGGAACGCACCCAGACCATCCGCGTTTTCACCGGGCTGACCCTGTTGGACACGCTCCAAGCCACGGTGGGCGAGGTCTCCCAGATCCCCGACGCCCAAACCGAGCACGAGGAGGCGGTCTACACCAACATCGCTTTCATGCAATCCGTGCACGCGCGCAGCTATTCTTCGATCTTTTCAACCCTGACCACCACGGAGGAAATCGACGCCGCCTACCAGTGGGCGGTGGACAACGACCTGCTCCAGCGGCGCGTCAAAATGGTGGCCCGCCACTACTTCGGCGCGGACAAGCTAAAGCGCAAGGCCGCGGCCACCTTGCTTTCATCGCTGCTGCTCTACGCGGGGTTCTACCTCCCGCTCCACTTCGCCGCGCGCGGCACCCTGACCAATACCGCAGATCTCATCCGCCTCATCCTGCGGGACAAAGCGGTGCACGGCTACTACTCCGGCTACAAGTTCCAGCGGGGCCTAGAAAGGGCCCCGCACCGCGCCGCGGAGCTCGACGACTTCGTGCACGACCTGCTCGACAAGCTCTACGAACTCGAGCTGCAGTATTCGGCAGAGCTCTACGAGCCCCTGGGGCTAATGGACGGCGTGGCCACGTTCGTGCGCTACAACGCCAATAAGGCGCTCATGAACCTGGGATACCCGGCGCGCTTTGACTATTCGTCCACGGCCGTGGACTCGGCGGTACTGACCGCGCTGGCCCCCAGCGCGGACGAGAACCACGACTTCTTTTCCGGATCGGGCTCCTCCTACGTCATCGGGCGCGCCGAGGCCACCTACGACGCAGACTGGAGCTTCTAACTTTGTTGCCCGAACAGCCGGGCGCCCGCGCCTGCTAGCGGTCCTGGCCGGGCACCTCGATGCGCCCTTCCTGGGCGGCCAGCGCGATGTCGCGGCGGTAGAAGCCACCGTCCATGGTGATGCCTTCGAGCACCGCGTAGGCGGCCTCGCGGGCGGCGGCGAGGGTCGAGCCCTTGCCCAGGGCGTTGAGCACGCGCCCGCCGTTGGAGACCACCTTGCCCTCGGCCGCGGTGGTGCCCGCGTGCAGGATACGCTCCGGATCCTCCAGGGCGTCGCCGGTGATCTCGTCGCCCTTGCGCGGGGAGGCCGGGTACCCCTCGGCGGCCAGCACCACAGTCACGGCGAAGGCGGGCTCCCACTCCAGCGGGCTGAGCTCCGCCAGCTTGCCGGTGGCCACCGCGTTGAGGGCCTCCGCCAGCGGGGAGGTCAAAAGGCTCAGCACGGCCTGGGTCTCCGGGTCGCCGAAGCGGCAGTTGAACTCGATGACCGCCGGGCCCTCCGGGCCCCACGCCAGGCCGGCGTAGAGAAGACCCGAATAGGGGGTGCCGCGGGCGACCAGCTCGCGGGCAACGGGCGCGCAGACCTCATCGACGATGGTGTTGACGCCATCCTGCGGCAGCCACGGCAGCGGCGTGTAGGCGCCCATGCCGCCGGTGTTGGGACCCTCGTCGTTATCGTAAGCGCGCTTGTGATCCTGGGCCGGCAGCAGCGGCACGACGGTTTCGCCGTCGACCAGGCAGAACAGGGAGACCTCCGGACCGGGCAGGAAGGACTCGATGAGCACCGAGTTGCCGCCGTTGTGCACCGCCTTGATGTGCTCCTCGGCCTGCTCGCGGTCCTCGGTGACCACCACGCCCTTGCCGCCGGCCAGGCCGTCGTCCTTGACCACGTAGACTGGGCCGAATTCGTCGAGGACCCGGGAGATCTCGTCCTCCGCGGCGTCCGGGCCGATGGTCTCCGCGTGCGCGGTGCGCACGCCGGCCGCGTCCATCACGTCCTTAGCAAACGCCTTCGAGCCCTCGATCTGGGCGGCCTCCTGGTTGGGGCCGAAGACCGCGATGCCGGCGTCCCGCAGGGCATCGGAAACGCCTGCCACCAGGGGTACCTCCGGGCCAATGACCACCAGGTCCGCGGCGATGTCCTGGGCCAGGCCCGTCATCTGGGCCGAGTCGTCTACCTGGGTGTAATCCGCGTGCACGGTGGCGATCCGGTCCATGCACGGGCTGCCCGGCGCCACGTGCAATTCAGTGGTCGCCGGATCAGCGGCTAGTCCTTTCAAGAGGGCATGTTCGCGGCCGCCCGAGCCAATCACGAGAATACGCATGCCGTCTATCTTAACTTGCCGGTAGCCTGGGGCCATGGCTTCTGTATTTACCAAGATCATCAACGGAGAACTCCCCGGCCGCTTTGTCTACCGGGACGAGCAGTGCGTGGCGTTTTTGTCGATCGAACCGCTGCGCTACGGGCACACCCTGGTCGTGCCGGTGCAAGAGGTCGACAAGTGGACTGACCTCGATCCGGAGACCTGGGGCCACCTGAACCAGGTCGCCCTGCGGATCGGCCAGGCCATCAAGAACGCCTTCGGCACCCCGCGCTCCGGCTACATCATCGCCGGCTTCGATGTCCCCCACACCCACATCCACCTCTTCCCCACCGAGAAGATGTCGGAATACGATTTCTCCAAGACCTACGCCGCCGAGGACACCGACTCGGCCGCCATGGACGAGGCGGCCGCCCGCATCCGCCAGCACCTGGGCACCGACTCGGAGGGCCGCCCAGCCTAATCCGCCGAAGCCGCGGGGTCGTCGGCCTCCGGATAGGCTGGCAGGCGCACGGTAAACACCGACCCCTCCCCCGGGGTCGAATCCACCGTGATGCTGCCGCCATGCTGTTCCACCAGGGATTTCACGATGGCCAGCCCCAGGCCCGAGCCGCCCGTGTCCCGCGTGCGCGAACTATCCTCGCGGTAGAAGCGCTCGAAGATATGGGCGGCTACGTCTTTGTCCATGCCCTTGCCGTCGTCGATGACGTCGAGCAGCACGTCCGTCGCGTCCCGGCGCAACTGCAGGGTCACCGCCGCGTCGTCGCCGCCGTGGCGGATGCCGTTGGAAATCAGGTTGAGCAAGACCTGGTGCAGGCGGTCCGGGTCGCCGTCGACCACGGGCACGGAATTCGACTTGTTGACCACCTGGATGTCCCGACCGGGGAAGGCCGCCCGGGCCGAGGAGCCGACCGCCAAGGCCAGCTCCAGCATGTCGACCAGCTTCTTGTCTAGCCGGTTGCCCTCGGCACGGGTGAGCGAGAGCAGGTCCTCGACCAGCAGCGACATGCGCGTCGACTCGGAATCGATCTTGGACAGGACCAGGTCTACGTCCTGGGTGGCCCCGGAGCGGTAGAGCTCCGTATAGCCGCGCAGGCTGGTCAGCGGGGTGCGCAGCTCGTGGGAGGCGTCGCCGACAAACCGGCGCATCTGCCCCTCCTTCGTCTGGGCCTCCTCCACGGAGCGCTGCAGGTGCCCCAGCATGACGTTGAGCGCTGCCGCCAGCTGGCCGACCTCGGTGTGAAGCGGCCACTCGGGCACGCGCTTGTTCAGGTCCCCGGCGGCGATTTCCGAGGCGGTCTTTTCCACCACCCGCAGCGGGCGCAGCGCCCACCGGATGGACCAATAGCCCGCCAGCGCGATGAGTGCGATGACGAGAGACAGGATCAGCACCTGGACCACCGCTAGGCCCTGCAGGATGCTTGCTTCGCTGCCCAGGGACTTGGCCACGACCGTGACCACCCCGTCGGTCTCAAAAGCCTGTGCTCGCCACTTGACCTCGTTTACCGCGGAATCGGTCGTGGACTCCACCGTCTCCGGGGAACCGCCGATGTAGAGGCCGTCGACCCGCGGCATGGAGTCGAAGACGTTGAAGTATTCGATGGAGCCGTTGGGGTAGATCTTGATAACGCAGAAGTCCGTCGGCGGGCGCTGCGAGCGGTCGCCCAGGGTGAACAGCTCGGGGCTTTGCGCCCAGCCCTTGGCCGCGGAGGCGATGTCCTCGTCCACGCGGTTGTACAACACGTCCCGCATGATCGACGAGACGGCCACGGAGCTGCCAACCAGGCCCAGGCCGGAGACCACCACGAGCAGGACCACCAGCCAGGTGCGCAGGGGCATCGCGGTGGTCTTGAAGCGGCCCTTAAACACCCGCTTTACCTTGGCCCACGCGGAGGTAGGTGCTGCGGCCTGGCGGGCGCTAGTTTCGGTGTCGGTCATGCTGGGGGACGGGGCAATCTCTCTTGAAGGTCAGGTACGGGTCTTAGCTGCGCGGGGTGCGCAGCACGTAGCCCACGCCGCGAACGGTATGGATGAGCGGGGTGTCGCCGGTATCAATCTTGCGGCGCAGGTAGGAGATGTAGGACTCGACCACGTTGCCGTCGCCACCGAAGTCGTAGTGCCAGACGTTGTCCAGGATCTTGGCCTTCGACAGGACGACCTCCTTGTTCTGCATGAGGTAGCGCAGGAGGTTGAACTCGGTGGGCGACAGATCGATGATCTTGCCCGCCTTGGTGACCTCGTGGGTGTCGTCGTTAAGCGTCAGGTCGGCATAAGACATGGTCGCGTTGTTGGACTCGTCTTCCACGCTGGCCCCGCGGCGCAGGATGACGCGCAGGCGGGTGATGACCTCTTCCAGGCTAAACGGCTTGGTCACGTAGTCGTCCGCGCCAATGGTCAGGCCGTGGATGCGCTGCTCGACGCTGTCCTTGGCGGTCAGGTAGAGCGCCGGGCCGTCGAGACCCTCGGAGCGCAGCTTGCCCAGCAGCTCGAAGCCGTCCATACCCGGCATCATGACGTCCAGGATGTAGGCGTCCGGGTTAATTTCGCGGGCAATCCGCAGCGCCTCGGTGCCGGAATTGGCCGTGCGCACGTCGAAGCCCTGGAATTTCAGGGACACGGTCAGCAGCTCGACAATATTGGGCTCGTCGTCTACGACGAGGATTTTAACGTTTTCGGTGCTCTTGTCGTCCATTGTTGTGACCATCGCTTTCTACTATTGGGACCTCTCAGCCCACCGGTACCGCGGACCTACTCGAGGCAAAATCCGCGCCCTTTGCGGGGCTGCTAGGAGAGAATCTGGTTCTCTCAGCTACTACACAGCAGTCTGCCACTTCAATTATCAAAGGTACTGACCGGTTACTGCAAGGAACCTGTGAGTTAGAAAAAGCGGGCCCAGCCGTGCTGGGCCCGCAGTTTTCACCGAAAACGCGTGGTACTAGACCACTGAAGGACTAGACCACAGAGGCCGGGATGTTGCGCAGGTTGGACTTAGCCATGCCCAACATCTTGCCCACGCCGCCACCTAAGACGGTGCGGGTGGCGGCCTTGGAAAAGCCCAGCAGCTGCTCGAAGGTCAGGGTCGGCGGCAGGGAGAGCGCGTTCGGGTCCGTGATCATGTCGATCAGGACCGGGCCGTCGAAGGCCATGGCTTCCTTGATCTGCTTGCGGGCCTTCTTCGGGTCCTCGATGCGGATGCACTTGATGCCGGCGGCTTCCGCGATCTTGGCGTAGTTGACCGGCGCGTGGTCGGTCTGGAACTCCGGCAGGCCCTGGACCAGCATCTCCAGCTTGACCATGCCGAGCGAGGAGTTGTTGAACACGAACATCTTAACCGGCAGGTTGTGCAGCTTCACGGTCAGCAGCTCGCCCATCAGCATGGACAGCCCGCCGTCGCCGGAGAAGGTGATGACCTGCTTGTCCGGGTTGGCAGCCTGGGCGCCAATGGCCTGCGGCAAGGCGTTAGCCATGGTGCCGTGGCGGAAGGAGCCGATCTGCTGACGCTTACCGTTGGCGGTGATGTAGCGCGCGCCCCAGACGTTGCACATACCGGTGTCCACGGTGAAGATGGCGTCGTCGTCCGCCTCGTCGTCGATGATGTCCGCCAGGTACTCCGGGTGCAGCGGGGTCTGCTTTTCCACGTCCTTGGTGTAGGCCTCGACGACGTGGTTGAGCTTGCGGTAGTGCTCCTTGAGCATCTTGTCCAGGAAGGAGCGGTCGGTCTTTTCCTCGACGCTCGGCAGGATGTTGGCCAGCGTGGCGGCGACGTCGCCGACCACCGGGTAGGAAATCTTGGTGCGGCGGCCGATGTGGGAGCCGTTGATGTCGACCTGGGCCACGTTGTGTTTGGGCAGGAAGTCGTTGTACGGGAAGTCCGTGCCCAGCAGGATGAGCAGGTCGGCGTCGTTGGTGGCGTCGTGCGCGGCGCCGTAGCCCAGCAGGCCGTTCATGCCGACGTCGAAGGGGTTGTCGTACTGGATGTACATCTTGCCGCCCAGGGCGTGGCCGATCGGGGCCTTGACCTTCTGGGCCAGCTCGAGGACCTCCTTGCGGGCGTCCTTGACGCCGGCGCCCACGAACAGGGCGACGCTCTTGGCCTCGTTGATGGCCTGGGCCAGAGCGGCAGCCTCGCGCGGGTCCGGGTAGACGACCGGGCGGCCGGTGGAAATCACCGAGTCGGTGAAGGTGTCATCGTCGGCCTCCTGGGTGGTGACGTCGCCCGGGATAACCAGGACGGACACGCCGTTGCCAGCCATGGTGGACTGGATGGCGTGGTGGAGGATCACCGCGCCCTGCTCGGCAGAGTTAACCATCTCGCAGTAGCCGGAGCACTCCTGGAAGATGGACTCGGGGTGGGTCTCCTGGAAGAAGGTGGAGCCGATCTGGCGGGACGGGATGTGGCTGGCGATGGCCAGCACCTTGGCGCCGTTGCGATTGGCGTCGTACAGGCCCTGGATGAGGTGGGTATTGCCGGGGCCGCAGGAGGCCGCGCACACGGCCAGCTCGCCGGTGGTCAGGGAGTCGGCCTCAGCGGCGAACGCTGCGGCTTCCTCGTTACGGACGTGCACCCACTCGATGTCCGACTGGCGCACGGCGTCAACGATCGGGTTCAGCGAATCGCCTACCAGACCGTAGATACGGCGGATGCCCTGCTTTTCTAGCGTTGCTACCAACTGTTCAGCGTATGAACGAGCCATGATTCAACTCCTTCGGTTATTAATTAATCTCCTCCGCCATTGTGCTCCCGAACCGGCCAAATATCCATATTCAGCGGTTATAAGGCTCGCCTTCTCACAGGCGGCGCACCTCTATGATTTCCGCCACTCCACACCCTTCGGGTTGTAAACAATACCGACCGGTCGTTACAGTAATCGGCATGCAAACGACGACTCTGCACCCCGAGGAGACCATGTCTAAGGGCGCCCGCTGGTCCTTCTTCGCCGTTATCTCCTCCGGCCTTTTGATGGTGGGACTCGACAACTCGATCCTCTATACCGCGCTGCCCGCGCTCAACGAGCAGCTCCACACGGATTCCACCCAGCAACTGTGGATCATCAACGCCTACGCGCTGGTGCTCGCGGGCCTGTTGCTAGGCACCGGCACGCTGGGTGACAAGATTGGCCACCGCCGCATGTTCGTTAACGGCCTGTGGATCTTCGGCGCCGCCTCCCTAGCGGCCGCCTTCGCCCCCTCCGCCTGGGCACTGGTTGCCGCCCGCGCGGTCCTGGGCCTCGGCGCCGCCATCATGATGCCGGCCACCCTGGCGCTTATCCGCCTGACCTTCCACGACGAGGTGGAGCGCAACACCGCCATCGGCATCTGGGCCTCCGTCGCCGTCGTCGGCGCCGCCGCCGGCCCGACCGTAGGCGGGTTCCTGCTCGAGCACTTCTGGTGGGGCTCGGCATTCCTCATCAACGTGCCCATCGTGGTGATCGCCCTGGTGGCCACCCGCCTGCTGGCGCCGCCGAATATCGCCAACCCGGACAAGCACTGGGATCTGGTCTCTTCGCTGCTGGCCCTGGTCACCCTGTCCAGCCTGGTCATGGCCATCAAGTCCGCGGCCAGCACCGAACCGAACTGGGGCATGGTCGCCGGCGCGCTCATCGTCTGCGCCATCGGCAGCTTCTTCTTCGCCCGCCGCCAGCGCCAGCTGATCGAACCGCTGCTGACCTTCGACGTCTTCCGCTCGCCCATCTTTACCGGCGGCGTCCTGGCCGCCGGCGGGGCGATGTTCGCCATAGCCGGCGTGGAGATGACCACCACGCAGAAACTCCAGCTCGTCGACGGCTTCAGCCCGCTGCAGGCCGGGTTGATCATCTCCGCGATGGCGATTGCCGCCGTGCCGACCTCGACGCTGGGCGGGGCTAACTTGCACCGCGTGGGTTTCCTGCCGCTTATTTCCGGTGGCTTCGTCCTCATGGCCGCCGGCGTCGGGGTCGCCTTCTGGGCCGGCCGTCACGACATCCTTTGGTTCTTCGTCGTCGCTATGGTCTTCACCGGCATGGGCGCAGGCTTGGCGATGTCCGTCGCCTCGACCGCCATCATCGGCGCCGCCCCGCCGCACCGCTCCGGCATGGCCGCCAGCGTGGAGGAAGTCTCCTACGAGTTCGGCACCTTACTCTCCATCGCGATCACTGGTTCCCTAGTCCCGCTGTTCATGGCCCAGGGCCTGCCGGAGAACACCGCCTCCCTCGGTATGGAGGCCCTCTACCAAGACTCCACCCACGCGGCCGCCGCCGTGGCCTACAATGACGGGTACATGTACACGCTTTGCATCCTGGCCGCAGTCACCGTGGGCTTTGCCGCAGTCACCGCCTACTGCTTCCGCCACAACCCCAAGTCCGGTGGTTACGTTGGCTCGCACTAGCAAGAAGGATCAGATCCTCGCCAGCGCCATTGAGATCATCGGCGAGGACGGCATCCATGCCGTGACCTACGACCGCCTGGCGGAGACCACCGGGCTGTCCAAGTCCGGGCTTATCTACCACTTCCCCTCCCGGCACGCCCTGCTGCGCGACATCCACACCTATGGCGCCGCGCGCTGGGAATCCGAGCTGGAGGACTACGCCGGCGGGCGCAAGGCCGACGAGCTCACCCCAACCCAGCGCCTGCGCGCCCTGCTGAGCTCCCTGGCGAAAAACGATCCCCTCGCCGAGCTGCTGATGAACATCCACGCCCAGACCGATCCGGAGTACTCCGCCCCCTGGGAATCCGTCAGCCTGCGCTGGGGCCCCGACCCAGCCGCCGCAATCGCTAACGATGCCGACCTGGCCGAACTCATCGCCCTCATCATGGGCGAGGGCCTTTGGATCCACGACCACATCACCGAGACCAAGCTCAGCGCCGACAACCGCGCCAAGCTCATCGAGTTCATGCTTAGCCAGCTGCCGGAGGAAAACTAGGTTCAGGAGTCCCGGTCAAATTTTTGGGCATTTCCTGGACTCTTGGGCGATCGATATCAATCCTCTGCCGCCGGAAAACGTCTTTGCGATGGCGCTTTGGAGCTGGAGACGAGACTTGAACTCGCAACCTACGCATTACAAGTGCGTTGCGCTACCAATTGCGCCACTCCAGCCTTCGCCACGGGTGGATTGCACTCCGTGACGACGTGTAAATGCTACCTTACGGTCGTTCGGGGACGAAAAGAGTGGCGGCGATGGGCCTTTAGGAGTACCTAAAAGGCGCGGGTGAAGGCGGGTTATGCGTGAGCGCTTTTCAGGCACTAGGCTTCCGGGTAGGTTCCTTATTCCACCCGTTTTTAACCCAGCTCGCTAAAGGATAGCGCGTGTCAGTTTTTTCCAAGTTGCGCGGGATTTTTCCGGGCAACAGCAGCAATATCGCCACTATCGATGCGGCGAAGGCCGCGCCGCCGCCCTCCCCGCTGGCGCCCATTGATCTGACCGACCCGGCCCAGGTCACCGGCGTCATGGAGATCGCCGCCCGGATCGGCGACCTCCTTATCTGTTCGGGTACGTCGAACTCCGACACCCGCGCGCAGGTCTACCTGGCGGCGGCCTCCTACGGCCTGCACTACTGCCACGTGGGGATCGTGCTCAACACGATCACCATCCACACCAATATCGGCACCGGCTCCGACCGCCGGCCGGTGACCGTCTTCCGGGTCGCCAGCGGGCTGGACGTGAACTTCTCCCGACTGGCGGCGGTGGACCGGCTCATCCGGTCCATCCACTCGGGCTCCACCCCGCCGGCGATGGCGGAGAAGATGCTCGACGACATCGAGGCGATGAAGCCGCCGCGCAGCGTGCGCTCCTCCCTGCTGGGCTGGGGCGTGATGGGCGGGACGTTCTCCGTCATGCTGGGCGGCGACATCTTCGTCGGCGTCGTCTCCTTCTTCGTCGCCCTGCTCATCATGTCCGCCAACGCGTGGCTGGGTAGGTTCCGATTACCGCCCTTCTACCAGAACATGGTCGGCGGGTTCATCGCCGTCGTGCCCGCGGCCTTTTTCTACCGCGTGGCGTCGAGCATCGGCCTGACCTTCTCACCCAGCCAGGTCATCGGTATGGGCATCGTCGTCTTGGTGGCCGGCCTGACGCTGGTGCAGTGTCTGGTCGACGGCATCACCAAGGCCCCGGTGACCTCTTCTGCCCGCTTCTTTGAGGCCTTGCTGTCTACCGGCGCCATCATCGCCGGTGTCGGCGTGGGAATCCAGTTCGTGGACTATATCGGGTTCACCCTGCCGCCGCTGGCGACCATCGCCCCGCCGGTCTACCACGAGATCCCGCTGCTCATCCTGTGCGGCGGCGTGGGCTCGGCCGGGTTTGCCTGGGCCTGCTACGCCTCCTGGTCGGAGACCATCATCTCCGGGCTGACCGCCGCGGCCGGTATGTTCTTCTACTACTTCGTCATTATCCCCTTCGGGGTCTCCACGGTCATCGCCAGCGGTATTTCCGCCGTGGCCGTGGGCCTGGCCGGCGGCCTGATGGCCCGCCGCTTCCTGATCCCGCCGCTGGTGACCATGATCTGTGGCTACACGCCCATGCTGCCCGGCCTGACGCTCTACCGCGGCATGTACGCCGCGCTGAACGAACAGATGATCACCGGCATGACCAACCTGGTCACCGCCCTGGCCATCGCCGGCGCACTGGCCGCCGGCGTGGTCTTCGGTGAGCGCGGTGCGCGGCGCCTGCGCCGCCCGAAGTACTTCCGCCCTTACTCCGCCTTCAAGCGCCTGGGCCGGTACTCCTTCCACCAGGCCACGCGCCTGGCCAACAGCCGCCCGCGCATCCCGCGGGTGCCGCTGTCCCCGTTCGCGCCCCGCCAGGAGTGCCCGGTTCCCCCGCCGGTGCACGGCCCGAAGCCGCCGACGGCCGCGCAGCAGGCCCGCCAGCGCCAGGACGAAAGCGCCACCCAGCAGTGGCAGGCCCAGGTGGATGCCGGGGAGCTCGACGATCACTGGCCACAGCGCTCAGAGTGGCCGGCCCAGCCGCAGCCGCTGCGCGAGGAAACCATCTACACCACCCCCGGTACCGAGGAGTTCTACGCCGCCCACGCGGATCCCGACCAGCGCTGAGCCAGGCCGGTAGCGTACAATATACGGTCTGAAGCTACTAGCTTATTTAGCGCCGTCGCACCGTAGGAGGAATACGTGCCACCCAAGGTCACTGACACCCAGCCCAACGTTGAGCAGATGAACGCCGTGGAGGAAGAGACCGCCGCAGCCGCCCGCCGCGTGGTCTCCACCTATGCCGAGGATTTTCTGGACGGCGTGACCTTGATGTCCATGCTGGGGGTCGAGCCCGACGGCCTTGTCCACAAGAAGGTACTGGCCGAGTACGGCGAGCCCGAGCCGAAGAAGTCGACGAAGAAGACCACCAAGAAGGCCGGGAAGAAGTCGACCAAGAAGGCTTCCAAAAAGTCCACGAAGAAGGCCAGCAAGAAATCGACTAAGAAGTCGACGAAGAAATCTACGAAGAAGGCTTCCAAAAAGTCCACCAAGAAGTCGACGAAGAAGTCTTAAGGACCTGCCATGGCCGGTACCAACAAGTTTGTGGTCGTGGCCAACCGTTTGCCGGTTGACCTTGTCACCCACCCGGACGGCTCCCAGGAATGGAAGGCCTCCCCGGGTGGTTTGGTCGCTGCCCTATCCCCGGTCCTGCGGGAGCAGGAGGGCTGCTGGGTGGGCTGGCCCGGCGTGGCCGACGCGGCCCCGGAACCTTTTACGACTCACGACGGCATCCACCTGCACCCGGTGCGGCTGTCCCAGCGTGACTACGAGGAGTTCTACGAGGGCTTTTCCAACGCGACCCTGTGGCCGCTGTACCACGATCTCATCGTGACCCCCGCCTACCACCGCGAGTGGTGGGCCACCTACCGCGACGTCAACCTGCGTTTTGCCAACGAGGTGGCCAGCGTCGCCGCCCAGGGCGCAACCGTGTGGGTGCAGGACTACCAGCTGCAGCTGCTGCCCGGCATCCTGGAGCAGCTGCGCCCGGATCTGACCATCGGATTCTTCCTGCACATCCCCTTCCCACCCGCGGATCTCTTCCGCCAGCTGCCCTGGCGCGAGGAGCTCATCCGCGGCCTGCTCGGCGCCGACGTCGTGGGCTTCCACCTAGAATCCAACGTGCACAACTTCCTGGGCCTGGCCCAAGCCCAGGGCTTGAGTGTGAGCGGACAGGTGGCTACCCGGCGCGCCAGCGCGCAAGTCGAAGCGCCCGACGGCCGGTTCACCCGGATCGGCGCCTTCCCCATCTCCATCGACATGGGGGACTTCCCGCCGGCAACCGAGGCGGACGTCGCCGAGGTCGAGCGCCTGCGCGCGGAGTTGGGCAACCCGGAAACCGTCATCCTGGGCGTGGACCGCCTGGACTACACCAAGGGCATCCTCCAGCGCCTGAGCGCTTTCGAGGAGCTGCTGGAAACCGGCGCGCTGGACCCGAAGAAGGTCGTCCTGGTGCAAATCGCCACCCCCTCGCGCGAGCGCATCGAACACTACCAGCAGACCCGTTCCGCGGTGGAGGAAGCCGTCGGGCGCATCAACGGGCGCTTCGGGGGCATCGGCAAGCCGGTGGTGCATTACAGCCACCGCTCGGTGCCGAAGCCGGTGCTGCGACAGTACTACCGCCTGGCAGACGTCCTGCTGGTCACGCCGTTCAAGGACGGCATGAACCTGGTGGCCAAGGAATACGTCGCCTGCCACGAGGACGGCTCCGGCGCCCTGGTGCTATCCGAGTTCGCCGGCGCGGCCAACGAGCTGGAGCAGGCCCACCTGTGCAACCCGTTCGATATCGAATCGGTCAAGTCCGCCCTCCGCCAAGCGGTGGTCGGGCTGCGCGAGAGCCCAGAGACCATGGAGGCCAATATGAAAACCCTGCACGCCCAGGTGCGCGACCACGACGTCCAAGTCTGGGCGCAAGCTTTCCTGCAGGCCCTCGGGGAGGCCAAGTCCGAATGAAGCCTATGACCCAGGCCGGGACCTGCCTGGCCGCCGCCGCGCTGGTGCTGGCCGGCTGCGGGGATTCCGAGCCGCCTGCGCCGACCGCCCCCGGCGACGAGCGCATCGTCGGCAAGGACTGGCAGGTAACGGGTATCTACACGGATCCGGAGGCCCTGTCGACCATCTCCGAGGCGGTGACCAATGTGCCGTCCATCAGCTTCGGCGAGTCGACCGCGGTGGGCACCACCGGCTGTGCCCGCTTCGTGGCCAAGGTCTCCTACGCCGAGGGAGAGGACGCCGCCAACGTGCGCGACGCCGATTACCTGCGCTTCGACGAGGTCCGCTACGACGAGCGCAGCGAGGACTGCACGGGTGAGGCCGCCTGGGCGCACAACAGTCTGTCCCGGCTCATCGCCACGGACCGCGAGTTCGACATCTCCATCAACCCCAACCACCAGCTGGTGCTTACCCTGCGCGACGGCAAGGTCGACAGCCCGGCGGTGGAATTCGTCTCGCTCTAGCGGGCCGGGCTCGCGGTAGATTGGAGGGCATGGATTATGCCCTCGCTCTCGACCGCCTCGCCACCACCGACCAGCTGCTGGTAGTCAGCGACTTCGACGGCACCCTGGCCGGCTTCGCCACTGATATCTACGCGGTCCAGCCCCACCCGGATTCCCTGGCCGCGCTGGAGCGGCTGTCCCGGCTGCCGCGCACCACCGTGGCCGCGCTGTCCGGCCGCCACCTGGCCGGGCTCAAGCAGGTCTTCCCCTTGGGCGCCCCGGTGCTCCTCGGTGGTTCCCACGGAGCGGAGACCGAGGGGCTGGACAACCCGGCTCTGGAGGCCGCGGCGGCCAAGATCACGGCCATCGACGAACGGCTGGAGGAACTGTCCGCCCAGCACCCAGGCACCTATATCGAATACAAGCCCGTCCACCGCGTCTTCCACGCCCTCGAGCTCTCCCAGCGCGACCCGGACGCGGCCGCGCGCGCCCTGGAGGCCGCCCTGCGGCTGGAGGTGCCGGGGCTGCACGTGACCGAGGGAAAGAACGTGGTGGAGTTTTCGGCCTCCACCGCCACGAAGGGCTCCTGGATCGCTGATACCCGCCGCCAGCTGGGCGCTACCGGGGTGGTCTTCCTGGGCGACGACGTCACGGACGAGACCGGTTTTCAGGCCCTCGATCCGGCCACGGACGTGGGCGTAAAGGTCGGCGAGGGGGACACGGCCGCGCAGCTGCGGGTGGCCGATGTCGAAGCGGTGGCGGCCTTCCTAACCGACCTGGCCGACCGTCGTGCCGGGGCTGTAGGTCGTTCCTAGGATCTTGCGCGGGTTGACCACCGGCTCCCCCGCGATGAGCCGGGCCAAAAGGTGCCCGGCCGCCGCACCCTTGGCCTTGTTCGGCTGCTGGACCGTGGCCACCCCGCGCAGGCGGGCGACCTCGATGCCGTCGAATCCGGTCACGGAGAGATCCCCGGGCACGCTCCAGCCGCGCTCGGCGGCGTAGTCCACAACGCCCAGCGCCATGGAGTCCGTCGTGCACAGCACGGCGGTCAGCCCCGGGTTGTCCTCCAAAAGCTCCGCCGCGGCCTCCCGGGCAGTGGCCGGCGTGTTGAGGTGGCGGGTCACCACGGGCACCCCCGCGGGATCCACGCCGGCGGTGGCGAAGACCTCGAGCGCGCCCTGCACGCGGGAGCGCTGCACGTGCATCTCGGCCGCGTCCAGGTCCGCTGGGCCCACGGCCCCGTCGAGCCGCGCGCGGCGCAGGCGGATGGACAGGATGCCGATCCGGCGGTGGCCGGCATCGATAAGCGCCTGGGCCGCCGGGGCGATGGCGGCGTGGTCGTCGATGCCGACGAACGGCAGGCCGGTGTCCACCGGCTGGTCGCAGACCACCACGGGCAGCCCGCGGGCCTGGGCGGCGGCCAGATAAGGATCGCCCGCGGCCACCGAGTAGATGACGAACCCGTCGACGCTGGCGCGGCCGAGTAGCTCGGCGGCGCTGGCCTCCCGGCCGGTGGTGTCCGGCCCGGCGGGGATCAGCGTCAGCGAAAAGTCCGTCCCGGTGGTCGCCTCGGAGAGCCCGGCCAGGAAGTCCACGGAGGCCATGTCCTCGAAGGCATAGGACAGGTGCTCGGTCAGCACCACTCCCCAGGACCCGGCGTGGCGAGTGCGCAGGCTGCGCGCCGTCGGATCGGGGCCGGGGTAGCCGCGGGCGGCCGCGGCGGCCAGGATGCGCTGCCGGGTGGCCGGGGCCAGTTGGTCCGGCCGGTTGTAGGCATTCGAGACCGTGGTACGGGAAACGCCCAGCTCAGCGGCTAGTGATGCCAGCGTCTTGCGCTGCGGGCTGCGTTTGACCATGCCCCCTACCTTACCGGCTGCCCGCACCCCGGTATTTTCAACTCATTTCCATTTGACAACAATTTTCAACAAATGCAGACTGGGGGACATGCATGTTGCCAAGAACAAACTCGTCCCCGTCGCCCTTCTCGCCGCCGGCGCGCTGACCTTAAGCGCCTGCTCCGGCCCAGGCACCGGCGGCGACGACGATGGCACCTTGAAGGTGGTCGCCTCCACCTCCATCTGGGCCGACGTGGCCCAGGCGGTCGCGGACAGCTCCCCGAATCTGGACGTCGAGGTCCAGGCCCTGGTCGAGGGCAACGACGTCGATCCGCACCACTTCGAACCCACCGCCGCGGACCTGGCCCGGGCCAACGAGGCCGATGTGGTCATCGCCAACGGCGGCGGCTACGACGCCTGGATGTACCAGGCCTTGAGCAACCAGGACGACATCATCTCCGCGCTGCCGCTGACCGAGCACGGCGCCCTCGACGAGGAACCGGACGTCATGACGGCCACCGAGGCCAAGGAACACCCGGGCGAGGTCACCAACATCGAGGGCAACGAGCACATCTGGTACGACGCCGCCGCCATCGAGAAGGTCGCGCAGGAAACCGCCGACCGCCTCAACGAGCTCTCCGAGACCACGGACGCCTCCGCCGACGCGGTGGTCCAGGAGGCCGAGGCCATCCAGGACAAGCTGGCGAATGTCGGTTCGTTCCGCTACGCCCAGACCGAGCCTATCGCCGACTACCTGATGAAATACACCCCGGCGACGGACTCCACGCCGGACGGCTACCGCAAGACCACCGTCGCCGAGGGCGAACCCACCGCCGCGGACCTGGCCCGCTTCCTGGGCGAGGTCAACGAGGACAAGGTGGATGTGCTCATTTATAATCCTCAGACGGAAACGGATCTCACCGCCCGTATCAAGGACGCCGCCGAGGACAAGGACCTGCCCATCGTCGAAATCGGTGAGACCCCACCGAAGGACACGAATTTCTTGGACTATTACGAACAGGTGGTGGATGATCTCACCGCGGCGAGCAAATAAATGGCGCTAGTTAGCTTCACCGACGCCGCGGTTGACCCGCTGTGGTCCGGGCTCAGCCTGGACATCCAGCCCGGCGACTTCATCGCCCTGCTGGGCCCGAACGGCGTGGGCAAATCCACGCTGCTGGGCACCATCCTGGGCACCCGCCAGCTCACCGGCGGGCGCGTCGACGTCGACGCGCGCGTGGGCTTTATCCCGCAGCAGCGCATGTTCCCCGCCGAGCTACCGATGCGCGCGCGGGATCTGGTCTCCCTGGCGCTCGCACACGGGGTGGTCCGCAACCGCCGGGCCGACCGCGCCCGAGTGGACGAGCTGCTCGCCGCAGTCGGTGCCACCGGGATCACCGACCGCCGGGTGGGCCGCCTTTCCGGCGGCCAACAGCAGCTGGTGCGCCAGGCTCAAGCCCTGGCCCAGGACCCGCAGCTCATCCTGGCGGACGAGCCGCTGCTCTCGCTCGATCCCGCCCGGCAGCAGGCCACGGTGGCCCACCTGCAGCGCTTGAGGAAGGAGCACGATACCTCCATCGTCTTCGTCACCCACAGCATCAACCCGGTGCTCGACGTGGTCGATCACGTGCTCTACCTCGCCCCGCAGGGCCACGTCTTCGGCACCGTGGACGAGGTGATGCGCTCCGAGGTGCTCTCCGAGCTCTACGGGACAAAGGTCAAGGTTATTGAGGTCGACGGAAGGATGCTGGTGGTCTAATGGAATTCTCCCGCTTTATCGAAGACACCCAGTACCTGCTCTCCGTCGACTTCGTCCAGAATTCGCTGGTGGCTTGCGCCCTGCTGGGCGTCCTATCGGGCGTGATGACCTCGCTCATCGTGCTGCGCCAGATGTCCTTTTCCGTGCACGCGACCTCTGAGCTCGCCCTGATGGGCGCGGCCGCCGCCCTGCTTTTCGGCCTGAACATCGGCTTCGGCGCGGTCGCCGGCGCCATCGTGGCGGCCATCGTGCTGGCCACGCTCGGCTTCAAGGGCCAGCAGGACAGCGCTATCGGCGTGGTGATGAGCTTCGGCCTGGGCCTATCGGTGCTCTTTATCCACCTCTACCCCGGCAACGCCACCACCGCGATGACGCTGCTGACCGGGCAAATCGTCGGCGTGTCCCAGGCCTCGGTCTGGTGGCTGGCCGGCACCACCGCCCTGGTCGTCGCGGCCGTGGCCCTGTTCTGGCGGCCGCTGCTCTTTTCCTCCGCGGACCCGGCCATGGCCGCGGCCGCCGGCGTGCCTGTGCGCAGCCTCTCCGTCCTCTTCGCCATCCTGGTGGGCCTGGCGGCCTCCCAGTCGGTCCAGATCGTCGGCTCCCTGCTGGTCATGGCCCTGCTGATCACGCCCGGCGCGGCGGCGGTCCAGATCACCTCTTCGCCCGTGCGCGCCGTGCTCTGGGCCACCGTCTTCGCCGAGATCTCCGCCGTCGGCGGCCTGGTGCTCTCGCTGGCTCCGGGCCTGCCGGTTTCCGTGTTCGTGACCACCATTTCTTTTGTCATTTACCTGTTCTGCCGGGCCATCGGCTGGCGTCGCGGGCGCCATGCCCAGCGCGACGAGACCGCCACCCAGCAGCACTGTTCGGCGCAGGACTAGGGACTAGACTGGCAGGTTATGGGATACACGTTGCACCGGGAAGAACTAGAACACCAATCTAGGACGCGCAAATACCTGCTCAGAGAGCCCGATAACCTCCCGGACAACCCGGACATCGTGCTGTATTTCCACGGTTCCTTACAGTCTGCGAACGTCTCCCGCCGGTTTACCAACGGCACCTTCGACGAGCTGGCCGAAAAATACGGCTGCTTGGTGGCCTACCCGGACGGGGTGGACCGCCACTTCAACGACGCCCGCGGCATCCTGCCGGTCACCGCGCGCGAGGAAAACGTCGACGACGTCGGCTTCACCCGGGCGCTGGTCGAGCGGCTGCGCCGCGACTACTCCGCCGGGCGCGTTTTCGCCTGCGGGTACTCCAACGGCGGGCAGATGGTCCTGCGGCTCCTCTTCGACGCCCCCGGGCTGCTCAGCGCTGCCTGCATCTTCGCCTCGACGCTGGGCCGCGGCGACAACCACCGCCCCAGCAACCCAGACTCCGCCCTGCAGCCGACCCCGGTCCTGCTGCTGCATGGCACCGCGGACCCGTATGCCCCCTATGCCGGCGGCACGGCCGGGCTGGACGCCCAGCGCACTCGCGGGGAGGTCACCTCCGCCGGCGAGACCGCCGCCCGGCTCGCCGAACTCAATGGCTCTTCCCCCTCCCCGGCGACCAGCCGGCCCTACCCTGGCGTGCGCGCCGAAACCTGGGACGGAGATGCCCCCGTGGTGCTGTGGACCATGGAGGGGCTAGGCCACGTGGTGCCGTCGGGCAACGAGGTCGACCCGCGGCTGGGCCCCAACACCCAGGACTTCATCGCGGCCGAGGTGGCCGCGGATTTCTTCGGCCTAGCCGGCCGCGCGGCGCTGCCGGGCGAATTCGGATAGCACGGCGCCGGCCGCGACGGAGGCGTTCAGAGACTCCACGCCCGCGGCCATCGGGATGGACATGATGACGTCGCAGTTCTCCCGCACCAGGCGGGAGATCCCCTTGCCCTCGGAGCCGATGACGATGACCACCGGGTCAGTGCCGCCGTCGTAGCTGTCCAGGGTGTGCTCGCCGCCAGCGTCAAGGCCGACGACCTGGTAGCCGTTCTTCTGGAACTGTTGCACCGTGCGGGTGATATTGGTGGCGCGCGCCACCGGCAGGCGGGCCGCCGTGCCCGCCGAGGTGCGCCAGGCCACCGCGGTGACGGATGCGGAGCGGCGCTCCGGGATGATGACGCCGTGGCCGCCAAAGGCCGCCACCGAGCGCACCACCGCGCCCAGGTTGCGCGGGTCGGTGATGTTGTCCAGGATGACGAACATCCCGGTCTCCCCGGTGTCCTGGACCTGCTGCATAAGAGCCTCGACCTCGGCGTACTTGTAGGGCGGGATCTGCAGGCCAATGCCCTGGTGCATACCGTTGCCGGTCATGCGATCCATCTCGTGGCGCGGCACCTCGTGGATGGGCACATTGCGGGTGTTGCACATGGCCACCGCCTCGGACAGGCGCTCGTCGTTCTTGGTGCCCTGGGCGATGTAGAGCGCCGTGGCCGGCACGCGGGCGTGCAGGCACTCGATGACCGGGTTGCGGCCCACCACCATCTCCGGGGTCTCCTTGACGTGGCGCCCGGAGTCGCGGCGCTGGCGGGCCAGCTTCGCCTTGTGCTTGGCGTGGTAGACGCGGTCCTCCGCCTTGGGCGTCGGTCCCTTGCCCTCCAGGCCGCGACGGCGCTGCCCGCCGGAGCCTTTAATCTGGCCCTTCTTGTTGGTCTTGCGGGTGCCTGCCCCGCCGCGACCGTGCGTGCGTGCCAATGGTGGTCCTTCCTGAGTTTTTAAAAAGTCTTAAGACAGCTGCCAGGTGGCGCCGTCGGGAGTGTCCGTGACCGTAATGCCCGCCGCGGCCAGCCGGTCGCGCACCGCGTCCGCGGTGGCGAAGTCCTTGTCCTTGCGAGCCTGGGCGCGCCGGTCCAGTTCGGCCTGGACCAGCTGATCCAGGGCGGCATCGGCAGCCGACGAGTTCGCGTCCGCCGCCCACTTCTCATCCAGCGGGTCGAAGCCCAGGACCGCGGCCATGGCGCGCACGGAGCCCGCTAGCTTCCTGGCGTTATCCTCGTTGCCGGCGGCCAGCTCCTTGTTGGCCGCACGGACCGTGGTGTGGATTTCGGCTAGCGCCTTGGGCACGGCGATGTCCTCGTCCATCGCGGCGCCGAAGGCCTCAGTCCACTCGCCCAGCGCCAGGTCCGGGAAACGGTTGACCAGGTCCTCGATCCGGCGGTAGCCGGCCGCGGCCTCGGTGAGCGCGGCCTCGGAGTATTCCAGCACCGAGCGGTAGTGCGCGGAGCCTAGATAATAGCGCAGTTCCACGGGCCGTACTAATTCCAGCATGTTGTCCACGCTGAGCACGTTGCCCAGGGACTTCGACATCTTCTCGCCCGCCATGGTCACCCAGTGGTTGTGCATCCAGTACCGGGCGAAGCCGTCCCCGGCCGCATGCGACTGCGCCATCTCGTTCTCGTGGTGCGGGAACTGCAGATCCAGGCCGCCGCAGTGGATATCGAACTCGGAGCCCAGGTAGTAGGTGGACATCGCCGAGCACTCCAGGTGCCAGCCCGGGCGGCCCTTTCCCCACGGGGTGGGCCAGGCAGGCTCGCCCGGCTTGGCGGCCTTCCACAGCGCGAAGTCCAGCGCGTTGCGTTTGCCGGCGTTGTCCGTCTCGCCCTGCTCCATCTCCTCGACGCGGTTGCCGGACAGGCTGCCGTAGTCGGAGCCTTCCGCTTGGGTCCAGGCGTTAACGTCGAAGTAGACCGAGCCATCAGCCGCGTAGGCGAAGCCGTTGTCGATGAGCCGCTGCATGTAGTCGACCATCTGGGTCACGAACCCGGTCGCGCGCGGCTCCACGGACGGCGGCAGCACGCCCAGCATGTTGTAGGCGGCGGTGAACTCGCGCTCGTAGGTGGACACCCACTCCCACCAGGGGCGGCCGTTGTCGGCGGCCTTGGTCAGGATCTTGTCATCAATATCGGTCACGTTGCGCACGAAGGCCACGTCCCAGCCCTTGGCCATGAGCCAGCGGCGCAGGATGTCGAAGGCGACCCCCGACCGCAGGTGCCCGATGTGCGGCTTGGCCTGCGGGGTGGCCCCACACAGGTAGACCGACACATGGCCGGGGCGAAGCGGCTCAAAATCGCGGAGGTTACGGGACGCAGTGTCATAGATACGCAAAGTCACAACAGCAATTCTACCTAACCGTATCTGCCGTCCTAGTTGGGCTTATTCGCCTCCGCGAACTCGTAATAATCGCGGTTGCGCAAGCCAGCCGCGGCGGCCGCGTCCACCACCACCGTGGCGTGCCGGTGCCACTGCAGGATGGAGGCCGGACACGCCGCGCTCAAGGGTCCTTCCACCAGCCCGGCGACCGCGTTCTGCTTGTTTGAGCCAGTGGCAATCAGCAGCAGGTGCCCGGCGCACTGGATGGTGCCCAGGCCCTGCGTGACGACGTGGCGCGGGACCTCGTCGGTGGAGGCGAAGAAGCGGGAATTATCCGCCACCGTCTGCGGGTGCAGCGTCTTCCAGCGGGTCAGGGAGTTGAGCGAACTGCCCGGCTCGTTGAAGCCAATGTGCCCGTTTTGGCCCACCCCCAGCAGTTGGCAGTCGATGCCGCCGGCCGCCGCGATCTCGTCTTCGTAGCGCTCCGGCGCGCCCGCGTCCGGCACGTGCAGCCGCGCCGGCTCGACCCCGAGCGGGTCGATGAGCTCACGGCGCAGCGTGTGGTAGTAGCTCTGCGGGTGGTCGTGGTCCAGCCCGACGTATTCGTCCAGGGCGAAAAACTCCACCCCGTCGGCCTGAAGGCGGTCGGCCCGCGCGCGGGCGATGAGCTCGGCGTAGGTGGCCAGCGGCGTCGACCCCGTGGCCACCCCGATGACCCCGCCGGGGCGGAAATAACCGCCCAGGATGTCCGCGGCCACCGTCGCGACCTCCGCCGCGCTGTGCCGGATGATGACCTCCATGCTTGCCGCCTCCTGTCCTTTCGTCTCGCCTACTACCGCGTGCCCCTATTATCCCCGCAATCGCGTGCCGCCGGCGAAAACGGTGCGGACGGCCCCGGCGGGGTCGAATTCCACGAATTCCGCGGGCTGGCCGACCTGCAGGCCGCGCGCCTGGTCCAGGCCCAGCAGGCGGCCGGGGTTCACCGCTGCTGCCCGCGCCGCGGCGGCCGCCCCGTGGCGGGTGCTAAATCGCGTGAACTGCTGGGCCAGGGTGCTCGTCCCGCCCGCGATGGCGCCGTCGACGCCGGCCAGCCGCGCCACCCCGCCGGCGACGACGACGTCGAGCGGGCCCAACCGGTAGGCCCCGTCCGGCATGCCCGCGGCCTCCATCGCGTCGGTGACCAGGACCAGGCCGTCGCCGGCGCAGGCGGCGATGACGTCCACGGTCCCATCGGCCAGGTGCACGCCGTCGCCGATGGCTTCCACGGCCACCTCGCCGCGGGCGGCGGCCGCGAGCATGGCGCCCACGGCCCCGGGCTGGCGGTGGTGCAGCGGCGGCATGGCGTTGAACAGGTGCGTGGCCGTGACCCTCGCCCCGCGGGCCACCGCGTAGTCAAGGATCTCGGCCGTGGTGGCGAAGTCCGCCGTGGTGTGCCCCAAGGAGACGATGACGCCGTACTCGACGCAGGCGTCCACCAGCGCCCGGGCGTGGGGCGTTTCCGGGGCGAAGGTCAGCTGGCGGACCGCACCCGCGCCGCGCTCCAGGATGCGGCGCAGCATGGCCGGGTCGCCGTCCTGGATGCGGTCCGGGGCCTGCGCCCCGCACTTGGCGGTGTGGATGAACGGGCCCTCCAGGTGGATCCCATCCACCACGCCCTCGGCCACCAGCGGCGCCAGTACTCCGACCTGGCGGGTCAGCTCCTCCTCCGTCCCGGAGACCAAGCTCGCCAGGAGGTGGACGCTGCCCTGCTGGCGGTGGAATTCGGCCGCTTGCCGACATTCAGCGAGCGTGCCCGTGGGGAAGGCCCCGCGCGCCCCGCCGTGATTGTGGACATCCACCAAGCCCGGCGCGATAATCCCCAGCGTATCGGGGGATGACTCGAGGCGCTCAACGCTTTCGATTACGCCCTCGGCATCCACGCGCACCTGCGCGGGGTAGGGCTCGGCCTGGCCGTCGGTGAGCCGAGCGGCGACGGCAAAACCGGCCATTAGCGGTACTCCACTTCCATGACGTGCTGGCCCACGGCCACATCTCCGGTGCGGATCAGCGTGGTCTCAGCGACTTTCTTCTTGTTGGTCACGACCACCGGGGTGGTCAGGTCGATGCCGCGCTCGCGCAAGGCGGCCGTATCCACCTGCACCAGCGGGTGGCCCGGCTCCACCGCGTCCCCGCGGCTAACCAGGACCTCGAAGCCCGCCCCGCGCAGGCCCACGGTGTCCATGCCGATGTGGACTAGTACGTCCAGCCCCTCGGCGCTGCGCACCGCGACGGCGTGCTTGGTCTTGGCCACCATGATGACTTCGCCGGCTACCGGGGAGGCCACGACCAGCTCGTCCTCGTTGCCCGGCACGATGGCGAAACCGGGGCCCACCTGGCCGCCCGCGAAGGCTGGATCCGCCACCTCCTCCAGCGGGATGGCCTTGCCCTCGGTGGGCGCGGACAGCTCCGTCATCCCCGCCTTCTCCGGGGAGGCAGTCGCGGGAGCTGGAGCGGGAGCCGCGACCGCCACCGGGTGCTCCATCTGGCGCCGCACCTCGTCGTGGACGAACTGCACGTTGGGTCCGATGATGACCTGCACGCCCTTGGCCGACGGCCGGTACACCCCGGCCACGCCCGCAGATTTGAGCGTCTGCTCCTCCACCCGCTGCGGATCGTGCACGGTGGTGCGCAGACGCGTGGTGCAGTATTCCATCGTGTTGATGTTTTCTGCCCCTCCGAGGCCGTCCAGGATCCGGGCGGCCTGCGCGACCACTTTGTCGTCGCCTTCCGCGCCGTCAGCCCCGTCGCTCGATCCGTCTTCCTCGTCGCCGCGGCCCGGGGTCTTCAGGTTGAACTTGCCGATGAGGTAGTAGAAGAACCCGAAGTAGATGAAGAAGTAGGCCACGCCCATCACGAGCAGCATCCACCACTGGTTGGCCAGCGGGTTCTGCGAGGACAGCAGCATGTCGAAGAAGCCGGCCGAAAAGCCGAAGCCCGCCGTCCAGTCGAAGAAGGAGGCGATAGCCATGGAAATACCCATCAGGATCGCGTGCACCACGAACAACAGGGGTGCTACGAACATGAAGGAAAACTCGATGGGCTCGGTGACACCGGTGAGGAAGGAGGCCAGCGCCCCGGCCAGCATCAGCGAGCCGACCACCTTGCGGCGTGACGGCTTGGCGCGCAGCGTCATCGCCAGCGCCGCGCCCGGCAGGCCGAACATCATCACGGGGAAAAAGCCCGCCTGGTACTGGCCGACAACGCCGATGACCTCGCAGCTCGAGCCGTCCCAGACGCCGGGGCAGGAGGTGGCATCGCCAGCCGCCTGGGCGGCGGCCAGGGTGTCCGCACCACCCAGGAACTTGCCGATGTCGTTAATTCCGACCACGTCGAACCAGAAGATGGCGTTCAGCGCGTGGTGCAGGCCGGTCGGGATGAGCAGGCGGTTGGACACGCCGTAGACGCCCGCGCCGATGGCGCCCATGCCCTGGATCCACTGGCCGAAGTTGAAGAACGCGGTGTAGAGCACTGGCCACAGGAAGTAGAAGACCCCGGCCAGCGCGATGGAAAACAGGGAGGTCAGGATGGGCACCAGACGCCGGCCGGAGAAGAACGCCAGCGCGTCCGGCAGCTTGGTGGCGTGGAAGCGGTTATAGGTCCAGGCGGCGAGCACGCCGACGAAAATGCCCAGCAGCACGTTCGCCGGACCAACCGCGTCCCAGCCCTGGGCCGCCCAGTCGAGGGCTTGGTCGCCCTCCAGGGCGGCAGGGTCCTCGATGCCGCGGTAGTTGGCCACGGCCTCCGGGCCGACCAGCTTGGTGACGGTGAAAAATCCGAGGAAGCCCGATAGCGCGGCCGCGCCGTTGGAGTCCTTGGCCAGGCCGAAGGAGATGGCGATGGCGAAGAGCACGCCGAGGTTATCCAGCACCGCCCCACCGGCCTGCTGGAAGACGGAGGCCAAAAAGCTTAAGCGTTCACCTCCCCGGGCGTCGAGAAAATAGCCGATGCCCATCATCAGCGCCGCGACCGGCAGCACCGCCACCGCGCCCATCAGCGCCTTTCCGAGCTTTTGCAGCGGTCCCATGACTTTATCCATGGCGCTTTTACTCCTTAGCTTTATTAAGACCGGGAGACCTAGTCCCGGTAGGAATACACCAGGGCGGTGGCAATCGCCGCGCGGCCTTCCTTGCGGCCGGTAAAGCCCAGGTGATCGGTGGTGGTAGCGGAAACGCTCACGGGAGCGCCCAGGACCTCGGTGAGGGTGCGCTCGGCCTCCTCGCGCCGCGGCCCCATCTTCGGGGTTTGCCCGATAAGCTGCGCGGACGCGTTGCCAATCCGGTAGCCGTGCGCGGCCAAGTAGTCCCGACACTCGGTGAGCAGGCGGGCCCCGGATACGTTGTCGTATTCGGCCCGGCCCACGCCCACAAACGAGCCCAGGTCCCCCAGCCCCGCAGCCGACAGGAGGGCGTCCACGAGGGCGTGGGAGACCACATCCCCGTCGGAGTGGCCCTCACAGCCGTCGTCGTCGGCGAAGAGCAGGCCGGCAATCCAGCAGGGCTTGCCGGCCTCGATTTGGTGGGCGTCGCTAGCGATGCCCACCTTGGGCAGGATCGGTTCGTTCATTAGGCACCTCAAATACTGTGGGTTCAGCCTCAGATACTACGGCCTGAGCCAGCCGCAGATCTATAGGGGTAGTGATTTTAAATGCCATGGCATCCCCTGTCACCGTCACGACCGGGCAGCCGTACCACTCCATGAGGCTGGCGTCGTCGGTGGCGACGAACTCGCGGGAATCGGTGGCGAAATAAGCCTCATTGGCCTGGCGCAGGGTGGCCAGGTCGAAGCCCTGCGGGGTCTGGACCGCGCGCAGCAGGCTGCGGTCCGGGGTAGAGCGCACCCGGGAAGTATCCGCGGCCGCCACCTCTTTAATGGTGTCGGCGACCGGCAGGACCGGGATGACCGCCGGCGCCCCGTCGAGCACCTTGCGCACGACCCGGCTGATCATCCCCGGGGGCGTGAGCGCGCGGGCGGCGTCGTGGACCAGCACCACCGCGTCCTCGTGCTCAATGGCCTGTAGCCCGGCCCAGACCGAGTCGGCGCGCTCGCCACCGCCGGCGACGAAGCGCAGAGGGATCTCTTTAGCCTGGCTAGCCAGGGCGTGCTCGGCGTGGGCGCGCATGACCGGGTTGATGAGAACGACGACCTCGTCCACCACGGCGGAATTAATCATCGCCTGGACGGAGCGTTCCAGCAGGCTGCGGCCGGCCAGCTCGACATAGGCCTTCGGCAGCTCGGCGCCCAGCCGCGTGCCGCTGCCGGCGGCGGCGATGAGCGCGATAACCCGGTGAGTCACTAGTCTTCGTCGTCGAAGGACAGGTCACCCAGGTCGACGTCGTCAGTGTCGACGTCGGTGGTCACCGAATTGTCCTCGACCAGGCCGGCGGCGCGGTGGCGCTCGATGGTGGCGTTGATTTCGTCCATCATCTTGTCCGCCTTGGCGTCATCCACCGGCTTGGCCAGGGCCAGCTCGCCGACGAGGATCTGGCGGGCCTTGACCAGCATGCGCTTCTCGCCCGCGGACAGGCCGCGGTCCTGATCGCGACGCCAGAGGTCGCGCACGACCTCGGCGACCTTGTTGATGTCACCGGAGGCCAGGCGCTCCTGGTTGGCCTTGTAGCGGCGGGACCAGTTGCCGGCCTCTTCCACGTCCTCCTCGCGCAGGACGGAGAAGACCTTTTCCAGACCTTCCTTGCCCACCACGTCGCGCACACCGACCTTCTTGGCGTTCTTGGAGGGCACGCGGACAACCAGGTCGGACTGGTTGATGTGGAGCACCAGGTACTCCAGCTCTTCGCCGCCCATCACGCGCTGCTCGATGTCTTCGATCACCGCGGCGCCGTGGTGCGGGTAAACAACCACCTCTCCGACCTTGAACTCCATTGCCACTCCTTGCTCGATTGTTAAAGAGGTACCCCTAAAGCCTGCCTGGCAGACACATAGGACAAATATTCTACCACGCGCCAACTCCCCCGGCGCCGGCCGGCCTCATCCCCCAAAAGTACACCCCCAATTGCCCTCCCTAGAGCGGGGGCTAGGTCACGTTGAGGTCGAAAACTGTGTACTTGGTTGGAAAAAATACTAGGCTTGATGATCGACAAATCCCTGTGATCTTTAGTTGATGGAGGACAACCCAAAGTGAAGTCCCTGAAGTCTGCCGCCCGTCGCGGTGTCATCGTTTCGGTTACCGCTGCGTCCGCGCTGGCGCTGGCTTCCTGCTCCGCCGGCCAAGTCACCCAGACTGCCGACCAGGTCGCTGCCGTTGACGGCTCCGAAGCTTCCACCGAAGATGGCCTGATTGCGGTGCGCGACGTGACCATCCTGGTCGAGCCGGACAACCAGCACGCCTCCCTGAAGTTCACCGCCGTGAACCAGAGCTACGAGGACCAGGCAGCCGAGCTGGAATCCATCACCGTGGACGGCCAGGAAGTCCAGCTGCAGCCGGACTCCGTCGAGCCGATCAACCGCGATCAGCGCCTGGTGGGCGACTCCCAGAAGAACCTGGACAACATGCCGCAGGCTGAGTCGGACGACATCCAGTACGTCGCCACCACCATGCAGGATGACGACTTCGGCTACGCCGGCCACCGCACCGTGGTCTTCCAGTTCTCCAACGGCGACATCGAGGTCAACGCCACCGTCGCCGCTTCCCAGAAAGAAGCCGGCAAGTACAACCGCGACGTCGAGTCCACCGAGGGCTACACCACCGAGGAACCCTCCGGCCACTAAGCACTAGCTTTCCCATCTCCCCTGGCTACGGCCGGGGGATTTGTTGTATCTGCGGGAATGTCCGGGACGTGTTTTAAGCTAGGGGCATGGCAAAGAAGCAGCGTCCCATCCATACCTGTACCGAGTGCAACTACGTCTCGCCGAAGTGGCTGGGGCGCTGCCCGGAGTGCGGGTCGTGGGGTACGTTCCAGGAATCCACGCCGGCCAGCCCGGCCGCCGCGACCGCCAGCGCGCCGCAAGGCCTGACCCCGTCCAGCCCGGCGCAGCCGATGACCAAGATCACCGCCTCGGCCACCCGGACGCAGAAAACCGGCATTTCGGAGTTGGACCGGGTACTCGGCACCGGCATCGTGCCCGGCTCCGTCGTGCTCATGGCGGGCGAGCCCGGCGTGGGCAAATCCACGCTGCTGCTGGAGGTCGCCTCCCGCTGGACCCAGCAGGACCGCACCGCGCTTTACGTCACCGCGGAAGAGTCCGCGGGCCAGGTCCGCGCCCGCGCCGAGCGCACCGGAGCGCTGCAGGACACCCTGTACCTGGCGGCCGAGTCCAACCTGGACGTCGTCTTCGGACACGTCAAGCAGACCCAGCCCTCGCTCATCATCGTCGACTCGGTCCAGACCATGCAGGCTCCCGGCGTGGAGGGCGTGGCCGGCGGCGTGGCCCAGTCCCGGGCCGTGACCGCGGCACTGACCACGCTGGCCAAGTCGACGGGGATCCCCATCCTGGTGGTCGGCCACGTCACCAAAGACGGCAACGTGGCCGGGCCTAGGGTGCTCGAGCACCTCGTCGACGTGGTCTTGAACTTCGAGGGCGACAAGCAGTCCAGCCTGCGCATGCTGCGCGGCATGAAGAACCGCTTCGGTGCCACGGATGAGGTCGGCTGCTTCGAGCAGACCGCCACCGGCATCCGCGAGGTCGCCGACCCGTCCGGCCTCTTCCTCTCCCACCGCGGCACCACCCCGGACGGGTCCGCGGTGACCGTGGCCATGGACGGCGTGCGCCCCATCCTGGCTGAGGTCCAAGCCCTGACCGTGGACCCGGTGGCCAAGAACCCGCGCCGCGTGGTCACCGGCTTGGACACCAACCGGGTGCCGATGGTGTTAGCGGTCCTGCAGGCCCGGGCCGGGCAGCGCACCAATGACAAGGACGCCTATGTCGCCACGGTCGGCGGCGTGCGCATTTCGGAGACCGCCACGGATCTGGCAGTCGCGCTGGCCACGTGGTCTTCCCTGCACGAGCAGCCGCTGCCGCCGCGCACGGTCGTTATCGGCGAGGTCGGTCTGGCGGGCGAGCTGCGCCCGGTGCCCAACCTGGCGCGCCGGCTGAGTGAGGCCGCCCGGCTGGGCTATGAGAGCGCCATCGTCCCGGCCACGAAGAACCTAGAGACCAACTTGCAGGTGCGCCAGGCGCAGACGCTGCGGGAGGCTATCGGGCTGGTTAGCCCCTAGGACAGGTTGAAGGTGTGGGCCGCCGACGGGTTGTCGCCGATGACGGCGTGGAGGTAGTAGCCGCCCGGCTCCACGGCGGAGCGGTTGTTGCACTGCTCCGGGGCGGAGTTCTGCCGCGACCAGGTCGCCTGGAAGTGGCGCTTCTTGCCGGACTCGAAGGTCTGCTCGCCCTCCTGCACCGACGGGTAGCAGTCCGTGTCCGCCCACATCCGCTGGTTGGTGCCCAGGTTGTAGACCTCGAAGCGCAGCTCCTGGTCGTCGAGGTTGATCTCGCAGTCGGCCTTGGTGGGGTTTTCCACCGTCATGTAGAAGGTGGGCAGCTCGCCCTCGCCGTAGGTAGCCTTATCGCTGCTGGCGGTGATCTTCAGATCGGAGAGCTGACAGGTGTCCTTAGCGTCGGCCGCTACCGGCTCCGAGCTCGCTTCCGCGTCCTCGCTTTCGCGGGCGGATTCAGACTCGGTCTCCGTCTGAGATTCCGACTCGGCTTCTGATTCCACCGCGGTCGTCTCAGTCTCCGCCGCAGGGGTTGACTCCGAGGTGGTCTCGGCGGCCGGCTCGGTCGTCTCGTCGTTGCTGGAGCCGCCGACCATGCTTAAGACCCAGACCAGCAGAACGACGACCACGACGATGATGACCAACGCCGCGACGCGGCGGCGCTGGTAGATCTCGTTGGGCAGGGGGCGCTTCTGCTGGGGGTTACGGTTAGTCACGGCTACTAGTTTATTGCTTTAGCAGCGGCGACGGCTGGCACCTTCAGGGGCGTGTCTTCGATTGGCCGGCGGTTACGCGGCTCAGTCCAGCCCGTGGGTCACCAGGGTCTCGACGGTAGAGTCTTCCAGCAGGTAGCGGGCGCCGACGACGCCGACGGTCCCCTCCTCGACCTTGTGCTGCAGGACCGAGAGGCTGGCCACGAGCTGGTCGACGGTCTCGCGCACGTGCTGGCGCTCGTAGTCGTCGGTGCTCGAGTTGCCGGCGCGCTTGGACTTCAGCGTCGACAGCGTGACCTTCTCGATGATCGCGCGCTGGAAGCCGGCGGGTAGCTCGGCGTGCTGGTCCACCACCGCGGCGGTGGCGGAGACCGCGCCGCAGGACTGGTGGCCCAGGATAACCACCAGGTTGCAGTTCAGGTTTTCCAGGGCGTATTCCAGCGAGCCCTTCACCGCGGTATCCAGGATGTGCCCGGCGGTGCGGATGACGAAAGCATCCCCCAGGCCCAGGTCGAAGAGGATCTCCACGGGGGCACGGGAATCCGAGCAGGACAGGACCACCACGCGGGGATCCTGCCCGCCGCGCAGGCCGGCCCGACGCTCCTCGTCGCTGTGCGGGTGCAGCGGGGAGTTGTCGCGGAAGCGCTCGTTTCCGGCTTGGAGGGCCTCCCAGACTTCCCGGGGGCTTTGCTTTTTATCTTTCAGTGGCATGGCTCAAATTATAGTCCTGTACACCGCTCCTATTAGACTCCTGCACAGATATGGATACTGGTGCTTTGCTCGAATGGTTCGCCCACGCCCGCCGACCCCTGCCCTGGCGGGAGCCGTCGACGACCGCGTGGGGCGTGTTGGTCAGCGAGGTCATGAGCCAGCAGACCCCCGTCGCCCGGGTCGCGCCCGTCTGGCAGGAGTGGATGCGCCGCTGGCCCACCCCTACCGACTTCGCCGCCGCCAGCCGGGACGAGATCCTGCGCGCCTGGGGCAAGCTGGGCTACCCGCGCCGCGCGCTGCGCCTGTGGGAGTGCGCGCAGGTGGTCCGCGACGACTTTGCCGGCGAGGTCCCCGACAGCGTCGATGATTTGCTCAGCCTGCCGGGCATCGGCGACTACACCGCCCGCGCGGTGTCCTGCTTCCACTACGGCTACAACGTCCCGGTGGTCGACACCAACGTCCGCCGCGTGGTCGAGCGCGCCGAAAATGGCAATTTCCTAGCCCCCAACCCGTCGAAGAGGGAGCTCGCCCAGGTCGCCGCGCTCCTGCCGAAAGATAACGGCCCCACCGTCTCCGTGGCCCTGATGGAGCTGGGCGCCCTAGTCTGCCGCGCCAAGTCCCCGGCCTGCCCCGCCTGCCCGTTGAAGGAGTCCTGCGCCTGGCAGGCCGCCGGCTGCCCCAGCCCTAGCGCGGAAGAGCTGACCAAGGCCAAGAAGCGGGTCCAGAAATTTGCCGGCACCGACCGGCAGGTGCGCGGCAAAATCATGGACGTGCTGCGCGCTGCCGATGCCCCCGTCCCCCAGGCGGACATCGACGTCGTCTGGCCAGACGCTCCGCAACGCTCCCGGGCGCTGGCCTCGCTTCTGGCCGACGGCCTCGCCGAACAAGACGAGCAGGGGCTTTTCCACCTGCCGCGCTAGGTCCGGATGGAAAAGTCGATGAGCCGGGTCAGCGCCCAGTCCGGGTCCGTGAACAGCCGGGCCAAGACCAGGCCGGCGCCGATGGAGGCCACCACCATCATGCTGGTGGCCAGGTTGGCCAGGGCCTGCTCCATCTGCCCCTCGTTGAGGTAGTAGACCGCCCGGAACATAGTCACCCCGGGAATCATGATGACCGCGGCCGGCACCGTCGTGGTAATCCGCGGCAGCCGCGCCTTCCGGGAGGCCAGCGCGCCCAGCAGGCCGATGACCAGCCCGCCGCAAAACGCCGCGAAGTACCCGGTGGTGCCCAGGTGCAGCAGCAGAAGGCGCGCCGCGTTCGCCACGGTGCCCACCATCGCGGCCACCAAGATCATCCGGCGGGAGGAATTAAACAGGAAGGCGAAACCGGCGATGCCGAAGAAGCTGGCCAGGACCGCCATGGTGTGCCAGGTGGCATCGGTAGCCGGCACCGGCGGGGCCGGGTTCAGGTCCGTGAGCCAACTGACCATCGCCACGGTAAAGGTGGCGGCGAAAATGACGGTGAAGGCATAAGCCAAGCGCACCATGCCGGCGTCGAAGTCGAAGCGCGCAATATCAATCAGCGCGGAGAACAGCGGAAAGCCCGGGATCAAAAAGAGCACCGCCGCCACGTAGCCGGAGGAAAAATCCCCCGGGTCGGCCAGCCCGAGCGCCCCGACGAACTCGGTCACGAGGAAGAAGACCAGGCTGGCCGTCGCGCCGCCGGCCACGATGCCACCGATCTGGTGGACGTGGTTACTGAGCACGAAATGGCGCACGAATTGCCCGCTAAAGGCGGCCAAGGCGACGATCCCGACCGCGGCCAGGGGAAAGAAATTCAGCAGCGCAAACGATGCACAGGCCACGGCTGCGGCGGCCGAGAGCACCCAGCCGTTCCACCGCTTGCGCACGTTGTGCTCGATCTGATCGAGCTTTTCCGACAGCTCCTCGGCCGTAATCCCGTAAAACAAGTGGTGCCGGGTCAGGTCTTCTAGCGCCTCGATGCGGGAGGCATCCACCGCCGGCGAATGCTGCCGGGAGATCACCGTGCGGAAAAGCTCACCGCGGTGGAAGGTACAGGTAATCTGCGTGAGCCCGACCGTGGCATCCAGCCGGTCGAAGCCCAGGGCCCGGGCCGCGCGCTTCATCCCGCGCAGCACCCGGTAGCCCGACGTGCCCGCCCCCATGAGCAACATTCCCAGGCGTAAGACCACGTCGGCCTCCACGCCCATGCGGCGGTGCTTTTCGTACGGCGGCGGGGTCACTTTAGCGCCAGCGTCCGCGCCAGTTGAGCCCGCCCGGCAGGTTCACCCAGAACCCGCCGCGGGAGTTGAACGTCACCGGACCAATCTTGGTCGAGGCCGAGGCCCCGCGGCCGGAGAAGTTGATCCAGCTGTTCTTGCCGGTCTTCTTGCGTGAACGGTATTGCAATCCCATGCCAGTGATTCTAACTCACTTTTAGAGCCCGGTTTACAGGCACTAAAAAGCAGCCTCCCGCAGGAGGCTGCTTTATCACGTCAGCGACGTCTTACATCGGCTGGCCGGCTCCGGCCGGCCCATCCTCATCGCCTAGGTTCTCAGGCGTTTCGGGCAGGGTATCAGCCGTGATTTCCTCTGGCTCGCCGGTTTCCTCGTTCTCGCGGACCTCGGTGTCGTCCAGCTCCTGTTCGAAGGTGCCTTCCGGCAGCGGCTTCGGGCGCGGGCTGAAGGTGAAGGTGGCCTGGGAGTTGTCTTTGGACTCGCCGTCCCAGTTCTCCACGTCGACGCTGATGATTTCGCCAGCACCGATCTCGCCGAAAAGGATCTTCTCCGAGAGCTGGTCCTCGATCTCGCGCTGGATGGTGCGGCGCAGCGGGCGCGCGCCCAGCACCGGGTCGAAACCGCGCTTGGCCAGCAGGCGCTTGGCCTTCTCGGTCAGCTCGATGTCCATGTCGCGCTCCTGCAGGGACTTGGACACGCGGCCGATGAGCAGGTCGACCATTTCCATGATCTGCTCTTCGTTGAGCTGGTGGAAGACCACAACCTCGTCGATACGGTTCAGGAACTCCGGGCGGAAGTGCTTCTTAAGCTCGTCGTTGACCTTGGTCTTCATCCGCTCGTACTGCGCATCCTGATCCGAGGCAGCATCGGCAGTAAAGCCTAGGCCCACGGCCTTGGAGATGTCCTGGGTGCCCAGGTTCGAGGTGAAGATCAACACGGTGTTCTTGAAGTCCACCACGCGGCCCTGGCCGTCGGTCAGGCGGCCGTCCTCGAGGACCTGCAGCATGGTGTTGTAAATCTCCTTGTGGGCCTTCTCGATCTCGTCGAAGAGCACGACGCTGAACGGCTTGCGGCGGACCTTCTCCGTGAGCTGGCCTCCCTCCTCGTAGCCGACGTACCCCGGAGGGGCACCGAACAGACGGGAGGCGGTGAAGCGGTCGTGGAACTCACTCATGTCGATCTGGATGAGGTCATCATCCGAGCCGAAGAGGAAGTTAGCCAGCGACTTCGACAGCTCCGTCTTACCCACGCCAGACGGGCCAGCGAAGATGAAGGAACCGGAAGGACGGCGCGGGTCCTTCAGGCCCGCACGGGTGCGGCGGATGGCGCGGGAGACGGCCTTGACGGCCTCGTCCTGGCCGATGATCCGCTTGTGCAGCTCCTCTTCCATGTGCAGCAGCCGCGAGGATTCCTTCTCCGTGAGCTTGAGGACCGGGATGCCGGTCCAGTGCGCCAGCACCTCGGCAATCTGATCCTCGCCGACCTCGGCGATGTCCTCCAGCTCGCCGTTGCGCCACTGCTTTTCCTTCTCGGCGCGCTCCTCGCCCAGCTGGCGCTCCTTGTCGCGCAGGCCGGCGGCCTTCTCGAAGTCCTGGGCGTCGATGGCCGCTTCCTTCTCCTGGCGGACCTCGGCGATCCGGTCGTCGACCTCGCGGACGGAATCCGGGGCGGTCATGCGCTTGATGCGCATGCGGGCGCCGGCCTCGTCCAGCAGGTCCACCGCCTTATCCGGCAGGAAGCGGTCGTTGATGTAGCGATCCGACAGGGAGGCCGCCGCCTTCAGGGCGTCGTCGGTGTAGGAGACACGGTGGTGCGCCTCGTACTTGTCGCGCAGCCCCTTCAGGATCTTGATGGTGTCGTCCAGGGAGGGCTCTTCCACCTTCACTGGCTGGAAACGGCGCTCCAGCGCGGCGTCCTTCTCGATGTGCTTGCGGTATTCCTCCAGCGTGGTCGCACCGATGGTCTGCAGCTCGCCGCGGGCCAGCTTCGGCTTGAGCAGCGAGGCGGCATCAATAGCGCCCTCGGCGGCGCCGGCGCCGACTAGGGTGTGGATCTCATCGATGAACAGGATGATGTCGCCGCGCTGGTTAATCTCCTTGAGCACCTTCTTCAGGCGCTCCTCGAAGTCACCGCGGTAGCGGGAACCGGCGATCAGCGAGCCCAGATCCAGGGAGTAGACCTGCTTGTCCTTCAGGGTCTCCGGGACCTTGCCGTTGACAATGTCCAGGGCCAAGCCCTCGACGACGGCGGTCTTACCGACGCCGGGCTCGCCGATGAGCACCGGGTTGTTCTTGGTGCGGCGCGAGAGCACCTGCATGATGCGCTCGACCTCGGACTCGCGGCCGACGACCGGATCCAGCTTGCCGTCCTTGGCGGCCTGGGTCAGGTTGCGGCCGAACTGGTCCAGCACCAGGGAGTTGGAGCGCTCCCCGGAGCTGCCCTGGGAACCGCGCCCGCCGGCGCCAGCACCCACGGGGCCGCCCTTGTTACTGTTGTCGTTTTCCTGGTTATTGCCCTCGTAACCGGACAGCAACTGGATAACCTGCTGACGCACGCGCGGCAGATCCGCGCCCAGCTTGGTCAGCACCTGCGCGGCGACGCCGTCGCCTTCGCGGATAAGGCCCAGCAGCAGGAACTCAGTACCGATGTACTTGTGCCCCATCTGCAGTCCCTCACGCAGGGACAGCTCCAAGACCTTCTTCGCGCGCGGGGTAAACGGGATGTGCCCGGTGTGCGGCTGGGTGCCCTGGCCGATGATCTCCTCGACCTCGCGGCGCACGTCCTCCAGGGAAATCCCCATGGACTCCAGCGCCTTGGCGGCTACGCCTTCACCCTCGTGGATAAGGCCCAAAAGGATGTGCTCGGTGCCGATATAGTTGTGGTTGAGCATGCGTGCCTCTTCCTGCGCCAAGACGATGACGCGGCGGGCACGGTCAGTAAACCTTTCGAACATCTGCTATCTACCCCTTGTGGTTTTTCCTAAATTCTCTATCCACTCTAACGCGCTTTCCCCAGCCTCCATTCTCACTTTCTGTGTCAAGGTAGTAAATCAGCCGCTTTTAGCAGGTCATGAACCTGTACGCCGGTAGCGAACAGCGGAATTTAGCGGGGTGGATTACCCCGCACTAGGCTTTAGGGAAAAGCCCAATTCTGAAAGGCGTAGTGAACATCTCCCACCGCTCGGCGCTCCAGCACTACCACGCCGCCGCCAGCCAATCCGCGGGTCGCATTATCAGCTACTATTCCACCAGTTTCTCGTGGAGTACCCGGCTTTTCCCCGCCCGGATCCGGCGCGACATCCAGGCCCTGTACGCGGTGGTGCGCATTGCGGACGAGATCGTCGACGGCGCAGCGGCGGAGGCTCACGCCCCGGACATCCGCGCCTTGCTGGATGGCTACGAGAAGCAGGTCGTCCACGCTGCCGATGCCGCCTTCCACACCGACCCAGTCCTCCACGCGTGGGCGAACACGCAACGCCGCTGCCAGTTCTCCGAAGACCACATCAGGGCGTTCTTCGCCTCTATGCGCCGGGACTTGGACCCCGCGCCGCATGATGCGGCGAGCCTCCAGCGCTACATCCACGGCTCGGCGGAGGTCATCGGCCTGATGTGCCTGGATATCTTCCTGGTCGGCCACCACCCCGGCGAAAAGGACCGGGCCACCATGGCAGACGGGGCGCGGGCCCTTGGGGCGGCCTTCCAGAAGGTCAACTTCCTCCGCGACCTCGCCGAGGACACCGACTGCCTGGGGCGGGGTTACCTTCCGGAGCTGGATACCGCCACTAAGCGACAGTGGTGCGCGGAGATCCGCGACGAGCTCGCCCGCGCACGCCGCGCCGCTCACCTCCTGCCGCCCGGCGCGCGGCGGGGAGTCCTCGCCGCGACGGGCCTTTTCGCGGACCTAAACGAGCGCATCGACAGCGCCAGCGTCGACGAGCTGCACGCGCGCCGGATCCGGGTGCCCGCGCCCCGCAAGGCCCAGATCCTGGCCGGCACCCTCTGGAGGAGAGCATGAGTACCTGCGTTGTTATCGGCGCGGGCGTGGCCGGCCTAGCCACCGCCTGCCTCCTGCAGGACGAGGGCTACCAGGTCACCGTGGTCGACCGCCTCGCCGAGCCAGGCGGCCGGGCCGGGCGGTTCATCGACTCCGGTTTCCAGTGGGATACCGGCCCGTCCTGGTACCTGATGCCCGAGGCCTTCGATCGTTTCTTCAGCCTGCTAGGGCACCGCACCAGTGATTTCTTCGAGCTCAGCGAACTGGCCCCCGCCTACCGGATTTTCAACGAGGACGGCCCCGCCGCCGACATCGACGGCAACGTGGTCGAATTTTTCGACCAACGCACGCCCGGGCAGGGCGCTCGCCTGAGTGACTACCTCGCCACCGCCAGCGATACCTACCGGATGGCGCTCAAGCACTTCCTCTACACCACCTTCAACCACCCCTCGCAGCTCCTGCACCCCGATATCCTGTGGCGCCTGCCGCGCCTGGCGAAGCTCCTGGGGCAGTCCCTGCAAAGCTACGTCGGCTCGCGTTTTAGCGATCCCCTGCTGCGCCAGGTCCTGACCTACCCGGCGGTCTTCCTGTCCACCGAGCCGGCCGCCGCCCCGGCGCTGTATTCCCTGATGAGCCACACCGATCTCACCCAGGGTGTGCGCTACCCGCAGGGCGGTTTCGCAGCGATCATCGACGCGCTTATGAACCTCGCCACCAACCTGGGCGTGCGCTTCCAGTGGGAGACCGAGGCCACCGACATCGTCACGCACGGCAAACGCGCGACAGCCGTCACCACCGACCGCGGCACGCTGCCGGCGGACCTGGTGGTCTCCGCCGCCGACCTCCACCACACGGAGACCCGCCTGGTGCCCGCCCACCAGCGGACCTTTTCCGATAAGTTCTTCGCCCGCCGCGACCCGGGGCTTTCGACCGTGCTCGTCCTGGCCGGCGTGCGCGGTCCGCTCCCCACCCTTGCCCACCACAACCTGCTGTTCAGCCGCGACTGGGACCCAGACTTCGACGCCGTCTTCCGAGAAGGTGGCGCCTCGAATTCCATCTACGTCTGCAAGACCTCGGCCAGCGATACTTCCGTGGCGCCGGAAGGGTGCGAGAACCTCTTTATCCTGGTGCCCACCGCCGCCGATGCCGCCTTCGGCCACGGCAGCGCCTACGGGGAGGAATCGGCGGAGGTAGCCGGCATCGCTAGCCGGGCTCTCCAGCAGCTGGCCGAGTGGGCGGAGATCCCGGATCTGCACGACCGCATCCTGACCCAGCACACCATCGGCCCCGCCGACTTTGTTAGCCGCTACCATTCGCTCTCCGCCGGGGCCATCGGTCCCGCGCACACCTTGTTCCAGTCCGCCTTCTTCCGGGGGCGCACGAAGTCCAAAAAGATTGACAACCTGTTTTATGCCGGGGCCACGACTGTTCCCGGAGTGGGGGTACCGATGTGCCTCATTTCTGCCGAAAATGTACTGACGGCCGTGAAGGAACTTAAACTGAAGGTGTAGGCTCTATCCCTCTCTCGAACAGGAACCCTCACCATGCCAAGGTTTAACGTCAATATTCAGCAGATTATTTCCGCCGTCCTGTCCCTGCTTACCATTCTGGGGATCATCATCGGCGGCATCTCCTCCGGCAGCTCGGTCGGGACGACCCCGTCTCCGTCCGCTTCTGCTTCCGGCACCTTTACCCAGCAGCAGCTCATCGACGCGACCAACGACTTCCGCGCCCAGAACGGCCTCGCCTCGGTCAAGGCCAACGCCGCGCTCAACGACCTCGCCCAGGACTGGGCCGAGACCGTCGCTCGCACCGGCGATTTCAAACACCGCCCGGAGTTTGCGCAAAGCTACCCGGCCGGCTGGCGCGGCGCGGGCGAAAACATCGCCGGCCAGCCGACCGGCAATAACCCGCGGGCCTTCGTCGACCAGTGGGCCAATTCCCCTGGGCACCGCGCAAACATGCTGAACCCGGACTTCACTGACCTCGGGGTGGGAATCGCCCGGGGCAACGACGGGATGTACTACGCGGTGCAAAACTTCGGCACCTTTTAAGCCTTCGCCCCGCGCACCGGCTTAAGCAACGGGGCCAAGGCCACCACGGCGAGCGAAACCACGCCGGCGAAAAGGAACGCCCAGGAGGTGCCCTGGGAGGTAGCGGCGGCCACGTCCAGCCCGGCGTCTTGGCCGGCCTGGGTGCCGCGGGTCAAAAAGACCACCAGGAAGGCCGTGCCCGTGGCGCCGGCCAGCTGCTGCAGCGTGTTCATGATGGCGGAACCGTGCCCGTAATACTCGTTGGGCAGGGAGGCTAGCGCGGTGGTCATCAGCGGGGTCATCATCATGCCCATGCCCACGGCGAAGAGCACGTGCATACCCACCACCATCCAGACCTGGCTATCCTGCCCCAGAAGGGTCATCAGCCAGACGCCGGCCGCGAACATGATGGAGCCGGGGATGAGCAGCGGGCGCGGCCCGCAGGCATCGAAAATGCGCCCGACGAACGGGGAAATCACGCCCTGCAGCAGGCCGCCCGGCATGACCATCAGGCCGGTGACCAGGGCGGACACCCCCAGCGCGGACTGCAGGTAAATGGGTAGGACCGTGACCGAGCCCAGCATCAGGCCGAAGGACAACAACATCACGGCCACGGACAGGGTGTAGTTGCGCACCTTGAACGGGCTAAAGTCCAGCAGCGCCCGGTTCTCGCGGGCCAGGCGGCTTTGCCGGCGCACGAAGACCACCAGCGCGACGACGCCCACGATCCCGACGATGAGCGGCAGGGTGGCAGCGCCCTCCATGGCCTTCTCCATGGAGGACAGCGCGTAGACCAGGCCGCCAAAGGCCAGGGCGGAAAGGATAACGGAGGGAACGTCCAGCGGGGTGTCGCGGTGTTCACCGACGTTGGCCAGCAACTTCAGCCCCGCAGCCAGGACCATCACCAGCAGGGGCACCATGCACCAGAAGATGAAGTGCCAGCTGGAGGCATTCAAGATGGCGCCGCCAACCGTGGGGCCTAGCGCGGGCGCCACCGCGATGACCACGGAGATGACCCCCATGACGGTTCCGCGGCGCTGCGGCGGGACTAGGGTCATGGCGACCGTCATCAGCGTCGGCAGGATAAGCGCCGTGCCCGCGGCCTGGATGACGCGCCCGAGCAGCAGGATGACGAAGACGGGTGCGAGCGCGGCCACGACGGTGCCGGTGAGGAAGAGCCCGGTGGCGATCCCGAAGATCTGCCGGGTGGTCAGCCTTTCCAGCAGGAAACCGGTGGTGGGGATGACTACGCCCATCGTCAGCATGAAGCCCGTGGTCAGCCACTGAGCGGAGGTCGCCGGGATGGAAAAGTCCGCCATGATGGACGGCAGCGCGACGGACAGCGACGTCTCGTTCAGAATCATAATGGTGGCGGCGAGCACCAATACCACCAGGTTGCTGACAACTTCCCGGCTCAATGCGGCATCTTTCACCTGAGGTCCCCCTTAGAAAAGCTAAAACAAAAACGCAGACCAGAGATATTAGCCGCATTTCACTGGTCTGCGCAAAGAGCCTTTTAGCTTTGCTCAGGCTTGACGATGGGGAACAAGACCGTCTCGCGAATGCCCAGGCCGGTCAGGGCCATCAGCAGGCGGTCGATGCCCATGCCGGTGCCGGCTGTCGGCGGCATGCCCTGCTCCATCGCGGCGAGGAAGTCCTCGTCCAAGACCATGGCCTCCTCGTCGCCGCCGGCGGCCAGTCGGGCCTGGTCCTCGAAGCGCTCGCGCTGGATGACCGGGTCGATGAGCTCGGAGTAGCCGGTGGCCAGTTCGAAGCCGCGCACGTAGAGGTCCCACTTCTCGGTCACCCCGGGCTGGGAGCGGTGCGAACGGGTCAGCGGGGAGGTCTCCACGGGGAAATTCTTGACGAAGATCGGGCCCTCGAGCTGGTCCTCGCAGAGCACCTCCCAGATTTCCTCCACCAGCTTGCCGTGGCCCCAGCCGGTGCCGACCTCAAGGCCGATGACGTCGGCGATGCCCTTGAGCTCCTCCACGGAAGAGTCGATGGTCACCTCCGGCTGGCCCGGGAACTTGCGCGCCAGCGCCTCGTTCAGCGAGGGGTACATCTCAATCTCCGGCCATTCCTCGCCGCCGAAGTCATACTCGGTGCCGTCTGCCAAGGTGACCTTCTGCGAGCCGAAGACCTCCTGAGCCACCGCCTGGATGGACTCCCGGGTGGTGCGGGCGCAGTCATTGTAGTCGCCCCAGGCCGCGTAGGTCTCGAGCATGGCAAACTCCGGCGAGTGGGACTTGTCGATGCCCTCATTGCGGAAGTTGCGGTTAATCTCGAAGACGCGATCGATGCCGCCGACCACGGCGCGCTTCAGGAACAGCTCGGGCGCAATGCGCAGGTAGAGGTCGATGTCCAGGGCGTTGGAGTGGGTCACGAACGGGCGTGCCGCCGCGCCCCCGTGCAGGGTCTGCAACATCGGGGTCTCGATCTCGTTGAAGCCCTGGGACTCCAGGTAGTTGCGCAGGGCGCGCACGACCTTGATGCGGATCATGGCGTTGTCGCGCGCTTCCTTGCGCATGATGAGGTCGTTGTAGCGCTGGCGCACGCGGGTGTCCTCCGCCATGTCGGCGAAGGAGACCGGCAGCGGACGCAGGGACTTCGAGGCCATGGTCCACTCGGTGGCCATCACGGACAGCTCGCCGCGGCGGGAAGAGATAACCCGGCCGGTCACGGAGATGAAGTCGCCCAGATCGACGTCCTGCTTCCAGGCGTCGAGGCTCTCCTTGCCTACCTCGGCCTGGGAGAGCATGGCCTGCACCTGGGTGCCGTCGCCGTCCTGCAGCGTGGCGAAGCACAACTTGCCGGTGTTGCGCATAAAGATAAGGCGCCCGGCGATGGAGACTACGTCCTCGGTCTCCTCCCCTACCTCCAGGTAGGTCACGCCTTCTTCCGAACCGGCGGCCTCGTCCTCAGCCAGCACGCGGTACTTGGCGCGCAGGTCGGCCAGGGAGGTGGTTCGGGCTACCGACACCGGGTAAGCCTCGGTGCCGTCAGCGAGCAGACGGGCGCGCTTGTCGCGGCGGATCCGTAGCTGCTCCGGGATGTCTGGGGTCTCATTCTTCTTTTGCTCGCTCACGCCCAACAGAATACCGCATGCCATCTGCAGCGGTGTTAACCCGTTCTTCATGAACACGTCGTCCGATAGCAACGCGAATCTCACCCCTCAGTTACTTCACCGAACTAAGTTCTAGGCGCAACTTTCCATGACTTTCTGTAATCGAATTTGGAGCATTCACCCATGGCACTAAAGGGCCGTAATCTACTCAGTTCCTTGTTCACCTCCTCCCGTTCCAGCCTGACCTGCACCTACAAGTGCGGCAACGCCTGCTTCGGCGAGGCGGACAACCCCACCACCAACCCGTACTTCGGCGATCAGTTCAGCCGCCGCACCGCGCTGCGCGCCGGCGGCCTGGGTGTTGTCGCCGTCGGCGGCAGCGCCGCCCTGGCCGCGTGCTCGGCCCCGGAAGATAATGCCGGTGGCACTTCTTCTACCACCACCACGGAAGCCGAGGTGGAGCTGACCTCCGCCGAGGGCATGAAGTTTGAGCCGGTCGAGCCCAATACCAAGGACGAGGTCGTCGTGCCAGAGGGCTACCAGCAGTCCGTGCTCATCGCCTGGGGCGATCCGGTCATCGAGGGCGCGCCGGAATTCGACGTTAAGAACCAGACCTCCCAGGACGCGGAGAAGCAGTTCGGCTTCAACAATGACTTCGCCGGCCTGGTGGATCACCCGAACGATCCGGAGCGCTTGGTCTACGTCTGCAGCCACGAGTACACCACCGAGCCGCAGATGTTCCCCGACTACGACGCCGAGAACCCCACCGAGGAGCACGCGAAGATCGGCTGGGCCAACCACGGCCTGACCGTGCTGGAGGTCTCCAAGGCGGAAGGCGGCAACCTCAAGCGCGAATTCGGCCCGCTCAACCGCCGCATCACCCTGACCACACCCTTCCGCCTGACCGGCCCGGCGGCTGGATCTAAGTACGTGAAGACGGACAAGGACTCGGAGGGCACCACCATCTCCGGCACCATGGCCAACTGCTCCGGCGGCGTTACCCCGTGGGGCACCATCCTGTCCGGCGAAGAAAACTTCGACGCATACTTCGCCAACGCTAAGGTCGACGACGAGCGCGCGCAGAAGTCGCTGGACCGCTTCGGCTTCGAGGACAAGCCCTCCCAGCGCAAGTGGGAGCGCTTCGACGACCGCTTCGATATTTCCAAGACCCCGAACGAGCCGAACCGCTTCGGCTACGTCATCGAGCTGGACCCGCTCGACCCGCAGTCGACCCCCATCAAGCACTCCGCCCTGGGCCGCTTCAAGCACGAGGCCGCCAACGTGCACGTGACCAAAGACGGCACGGTGGTCACCTACTCCGGCGACGACGCCCGCTTCGAGTACATCTACAAGTTCGTCTCCTCCCGCAAGATTAAGGAGGGCGACACCCGCCACAACATGACCATCCTGGACAACGGCACCCTCTACGTCGCCGAGATGAAGGGCAACTCCCCGGAGGAGGAGATCGACGGCTCCGGTGTCCTGCCGGAGGACGGCAAGTTCGACGGCACCGGCGTGTGGAACAAGCTGCTGACCGTGGAGGGCGACAAGGCCGAGTCCCACGTGGACGGCTTCAGCGCCGAAGAGGTCGCCATCTTCACCCGCGAGGCCGCTGACAAGGTGGGCGCGACCAAGATGGACCGCCCGGAGGACGTGGACATCCACCCGCAGACCGGCAAGGTCTACGCCGCCCTGACCAACAACTCCTACCGCGGCGCCACCGGCGAGGACGCGGAGAAGAACCAGGAGGACCCGAAGGAATGGGCCCCGATCAAGGAGAACAAGAACGGCATGGTCATGGAGATCTCCGACGACCACGCCGGGGAAAAATTCACCTGGAACCTCTTCCTGGTCTGTGGCGACCCGGCCACCGCGGACTCCTACTTCGGCGGCTTCGACAAGGAGAAGGTCTCCCCGATTTCCTGCCCGGACAACCTGGCCTTCGACTCCCACGGCAACCTGTGGATTTCCACCGACGGCAACGCCTTGGAGTCCAACGACGGCCTGTACGCGGTCACCACGGAAGGCGAGACCCGCGGCGAGCTCAAGTGCTTCCTCACCGTCCCGACCGGTGCGGAGACCTGCGGGCCCATCGTCACCGACGAGCGCGTCATGGTCAACGTGCAGCACCCGGGCGAGGACGACGAGGCCGCCTTCGACGAACCTTCCTCCCACTGGCCGGACGGCAGCAATTCCACCCCGCGCCCGGCTGTCGTGGTCGTGTGGAAGGATAACGGCAACATCGGAGTATAAATCCTGAGCCCAGGCATCCCGCCTGGGCTCCTTTTTCGGATAAATTTTCGAACACTTTTGCTAACTGGGTAGCGCAATGTCAGTCGGGCACGTATTATTCGAGTTAGTTAGAACAAATTAGCTAACTCACCACCGGGGGAATAATGCAGCCCTACTACACCGTCAATACTCCCTACTGTCCGACTGCTACCGCCTGCACCACCTACCGCCGCAACTACTACCACCTCTGGCAAGACCTCCGCCCTGCTCGCAGCGAGGATGACGAGCTCGCCATCAAACGCTTAGCCCTAAAAACCGGCGTCTCCTTCGGGCGCGCCCGGGATTATTGCGAGAGCCTAGAACGGCTCGACACCTTGCCGGAGTTGAAACAATTAGTCGAAACCCTCCACCACATCGAGTTCAAGCAACTCACCCTCATTGATTCCGTTCTCAACAAGCTAGGCGCCACCCCGGCACCCGAGTCGCTCGCGCGGATCGACGCCGGGATTACCGCCTACCTCACCCCCACGCAGCCCGCCCAGGCCCTGCCCTCCCACGAGCCGCCCCCACCGCACTATTCTGCCGGCCCCGTCGGCGCCAACCGGGGCGAGATTGTCGCGGAATACGACGCGGAAACCACCGCCGCCATGGACACGGCCATCCGGAAGGTCGCCAAGGACAACAACGTCAGCCCGGCCAAAGCGCTGGCCGGGCTCGTGCTGGGCAAGTACGGCTCGCCGCGCGTCGTCCTCAACATGTTCATGGCCCAAGACCTCCCAGACAGCGGCGGGTTCATCGACGGCTACGGCTGGGTCGACGCGGACACCGCCCACCGCATGGCCGAAAAATCCGACCACCAGCGCGACATGGCGGCCGCGGCCGTAAAGCGCAGCCCGAACTACCAGACCCCGGAGGACATCAAGGCCTTTCTCAACGGTCGGGACGGCTACTGCCGGTACCCGGGCTGCAGCACCCCCGCCGTCCGATGCCAGAAAGACCACTGTAAGGACTTCCGCGACGGCGGGGCTACCGCCGCGAGCAACCTCATGGGTGGATTGGTGTACAACTATCTATATGGCCCAAAAGACCACCCCTACAGCGCTGCCCGCCGGTATCTACGTGCGCATTTCCCTAGACAAGCACGACGGTGCCGGTGTTGAGCGCCAAGAAGAAATGTGCCGTCAATTGGCCGCCGAGCATGGCCTTGAGGTATCCCGCGTGTATTCTGATAACTCAATTTCTGCCTATACGGGAAAGACGCGCCCCGGCTTTATTGACCTCGTAGCCGACGTTAAGGCCCGCAAGATTGGCGCGGTGCTATCGTTCGCACCCGACCGCATTAGCCGCAACGTGAGCGAATACGGACTGTTTAAGGCCACGCTTAAGAACATGCATTGCCGCCTTATCTATGTCAATGGCGGCGAGCAGGCCCTAGACGACCCCAACGCCGACCTTATTAGCACCATGCTGTCGGGTGTAAGCCAATGGGAAAGTGCGATTAAATCCACCCGTGTAGCTGCCGCCTTTGCACAGCACCGCAGCCGTGGGGACTATCCCACTAAGCCCAACCGGCTGTTTGGATACACCCGCAGCGGTGAGCCTCACCCCACCGAGGCGGCCCTTGTACGAGACGCGGCAACCCGTATCTTGGCAGGGGAGTCGCTACGCCGTATTGCCCGTGAATGGGAGGAAAAGGGCGTGACCACAACCAGCGGCGGCCGCCCCAATGCACAGAACTTACGCAAAAGCTTGCTAACGCCAACAATGGGCGGGTTTACGCACTATGGGTTAAAGAAAAAGGACTACACCGCCGCCGAGTGGGAGAAGTTGAGCGCGTGGGAGAAGCTCGGAATCATTGGCCGCGGCAATTGGGAGCCGGTGCTCGACCCCGAGGTATGGCAGGCGCTGTGGGCACATCTGACCAACCCGGCACGAAAGACCAACCGTGTAGGCAACGCCCCGCAACACTTGCTTAGTGGAATTGCGCTGTGTGGAAAATGTGGCGCGCCCATGTCCTGCCGTAAAAAGTGGTACAAGAAAAAAGGTGAGGGACAGCCCAAGCGTGTCTATTGGCGCAAGTCCACCGGCGGCGGTCACCCCACCCGCATTGCCGACCCGTTAGAGCGCTATATCACCGATCTTGTCCTTGCCCGGCTTTATCAAGCAGACATTATCGGGGACTTGGCCGCCGGTGTGGATACGGATCGCCGCGCCGAGCTGACAGCCACACGCGATATGGTGCGCGGGCGTATGGCCGACCTTGAGCAACAGGCCACGCTAGGAAACGTGGGCATGGACCAGTTTGGCCGTATGAACAAAGCGTTAACAGAACAGCTTGAGGCTATCGACGCCGAGCTTGTAGAGCTGGCAGGCGCGGGCGGTGTCTTATCCGAGGTCGCCGGGGTGACAGACGTTCGCGCATGGTGGGCAACGGCGACACTTGAGTTAAAGCGTGAACTTATCCGAGCGCTTATGACCATCACCATAGAGCACACCGGCGGCCCGCAATCTAAGTTCAATCCAAAGTTTGTAACCGTAGATTGGAAGGTGTAGCTATGGCCTCGCGCGTACTGAAAATTAAATGCAAGTGTCGGCCTACGCCACAGGGTACGCCTAGACCGGTATCCAATCTCATGTGGCTTAAGCAATCTGCCCACGCTAATCGCTACATGGCACCGCCTTTTGACCGGCAGGTACGTAACGCTGTGGTGACCGATCACGGGCACCAGCCCAATGAGCCTGTAGGGGAGAACGTCTACACCTTGGAATGTACCAAGTGTCGCCGCGTGCATACGGTGAAGTTTGCACAGCTCGTTCAGTGGTGGGGCGATTATCTTAATGGGGGCACCCCCTCGGTTGAGTTATAATCGACTACAAGTTATAATGCGAGCACAACTTGATTGAAGCGTCCTGGGTTTAGTTCCGCTTCTTTTACGGCCCTGTGTTGATGGGCTGGGTGAGATAGTACTCGGTTTCTACTTCCTGTGGGGTGGCGTAGTCCAAAGCTTCATGAAGCCGCTTGGTGTTCCACCAATGCACCCACCGCAAGGTGGCCAGTTCGACTTCTCCGACCGAAGTCCACGGGCCTTGGGCGTGAATGAGTTCAGCCTTGTAGAGCCCGTTGACTGTTTCGGCTAGTGCATTGTCGTAAGAATCGCCGACTGTTCCCACACTCGGGCGGATTCCGGATTCCGCTAGCGCGGTGGAATACTTCAGTGACACGTACTGGCTGCCCCGATCGCTATGGTGAATTAACTGGTTTCCATGAATTCGTCCTGCAGTCGTTAACGCATGTTCCAATGCCTCCATGGGCAGCGCATCGGTACGCATCGTCGAGCGTGTAGCAACGCCAACAATTTTTCGGCTGTAGACATCCACGACAAACGCGGTGTAGGCGAATCCTGACAGGGTGCGAACGTAGGTAATGTCGGCAACCCAAAGCCTGCCTGGTGCCTGCGCACGGAAGTTTCGGCGCACAAGGTCCGGGCGATGATCCGGTGTCTTCGGGCTGATCGTTGTTACTGGGGTTCGCCCACGTCTGCGGCCAGAAACACCTGCTAGCTTCATCAGTCGTGCAGTCTTGTCGCGACCAATATGAAAGCCTTCACGGTTCATCGCGTGCCACATTTTGCGGATGCCGTAGACCGAGAAATTCTGCGCATGCACACGCTGTATCTCTGGGATGAGAAGGCTATCGCTTAAGGCCCTTGCGCTGGGAACACGAGTGGTGGCTTTGCGGTAGCCGCGTGAAGTAATGAATCCACGATCTGCTTGTTTAAGGACTCGGCAGATGGCCTCGACCCCAAACTGATCTTTATACGTGTCGATGTAAGAGATCATTTGGTCGTGGGTCGGTCGAGTTCCGCTGCGAAAAAAGCCGAAGCAGCCTTAAGAATCCCGTTTGCTCGCTTCAGCTCACGGTTTTCGCGGCGCAGACGCTTGATCTCTTCTTCCATTGTTTCGCCGCCTGACGCGTCGGAGTCATCACGTACTGAAGCGCTGTCACGGTACCAAGCCCGCAACGTGTGGTGAGATACTCCAAGCAGCTCACCGACCTCCGTGTAGGCGCGTTGCAGTGAGCAAGACTCCAGGCGAACCATTTCGATGATCTGATGGACCGCCTTCTCCTTGAACTCGACGGAGTGCTTCCTAGGCATAGTTCCCAATCCTTCCTTAGCTGAGGTAGGAACTAAACCCAGGACGCTTCAGATCGGCGTGGTTACCAAACGAGCCTTTACCAGCGTCAATGCTAGGTAAATGGTATTCACCACACTAAGCCGCGGGGAGCCTCCATACCCTGCCTAAACGGTGGCCTAACAACCTTTCTTCCGAGAAAGGTCTGAAAGGTATGCCGAAAATGGCCCCTAAAAGTTCACCAGTACAACACGTTATGGGGCGTCTTATCGCTCAAAGGCGCTGGCACCCAGATACCGACACCACCGAGCTGGAACAAGACCTAGCCGCGTGCCGAATCAGTGAGTACGCCCGCAAAATCATGGCCGACGCGCCCGCCCTTACCCAATCTCACATTGACGATATAGCCGCCATTTTGTCTAAGGCGGGTGCATAGCTGTGACCGTACCTAATTTCTTTGAAGGTATGCACCCCGGTGAACAAGTGCGTGCACTCACTGGCATGGTGTTTGAACACGTGCGTAGGCACTATAACCATTCCGAGCGCACTAATGACCTTGTGTGTGAGGCTATCGAAGTCTTGCAGTGGCTTCGCGTGCCAATAATCCGCTACTGCGGCGAACCATTGGCGCACTCCTGCACTGACAAACACCTTGTAGGAGTCATCGACCACGGCGACCCCAAGTGTTTGGTTACTAGCGTGGACATTGAGAGCGCCCGCGGCGGTGACGACACGACCCGAAAGTTCTGTGTCACCCTCAAGTCTGACGACCGCGACGAAACGGAACGCTATTTCGATTCCGTTTACGACTTCATGCCGGTTTTGGTGGGAATTGGCTACTTTGCTAAGACTCGCCCCGGCCGACCGGTCACATGGACAGACCTTGAGGCCGTGGTTGAGTACGCCGGGTCTGACGAGCCAATCGACCCATGGGTATGGGAATGGGCACCACTCGCCAAGGCGGGTGCATAGGCCATGACCGCACCCGCAATGACGCCTACGCAGCGCGCCGAATATATCCGTCTTTCTTTCGCCACGCTGGACACCCTCGCCGCCGCCGACAAGGCCCGCCGCGCGCCTGCACTAAGCCCCGAGCGGCGCGACCGCGTGGTATCCATCTACCGCGCCAATAAGGCGGTGGTGTAGGTGGCAAAGCTCATTCCGTTCTATCTCATGCCCGGCACCTATGTGACGGTGCGCATGTTCGACGGCACCTATATCCATCGCTTTAAGGTGCTTGGCAAGTCCGATGGCACCTATCGCGCTATTGGCTTTGACATGCCGCTGAATTGCGACATTGGCGACATACGCCGCTGGCTTGGCGGCAGACGCCTTAAAGGCCATAAGTGGGAATGCAACCCTGAGTTTCCCAAGCGTTTACCCGACGTTAAGCCGGTAGTGACTGAACGGGGGACTTGGCACCCCGTTGGCTACCTCACCACCCCGCGAGAGGCCAAGCGCCTAGGCGGCCGCCCCATTAATGAGCACACGCCCAACATGCTTAGCCCTGCCGCCCTAGACGTGGTGCAGATATTGGAGCAGCAAGAGCGCATGAAAAAGGCCCCCGCCGAAAGGACTCACAACGAGGGCCACCATGCCACCACCAACAACAAAGAAAGTGACAGTTACTATGGTAACCCATAATCTTGAGTCCACCGAGTCAAAGGCGCTTAGCAAGGTGCGAAAACTCACCAAGCAAGAGCGTCAATCACTCAACGACAAGTACAGCAGAGACCTCAACGAGACGCTTAAGAGACTCGGGTTTGAGAGTCGAACCGATGTACTTGACGACGGCACCTATCGCAACGCCCTAGTCGCTCCCGGCGGCGATGAACAGGTGCTATGCCAAAGTTTGTACGGTGGCTATGACGTGCTTTCTCCCGTTGGCTTTACCAACGCCAAAACCGGTGAGGTTGTACGTTTCAAGGCCGGGGAACACGTGGACGCCATAGAGCTTTACGCCGGTGTGCGTGGTATGACTCCCGACGAATACGGGCGCGTTCTACTAGACAACGAACTTGCACGTGAGCGTGTTGAGGCCACCAAGCGAGAGCGGGCGCGTCTTGAGGCGCGTGAGGCCGCCGAGCAAGAGCGCATTGAACAGCGTGCCGTACGCCTTGGAATCACGCCCGGCGACGGCTGGCAAGGCAACGAGAGCGCCTATAGTGACGTGCTCACCATGCTTGCCAACGGCACGTTGGAACAGCCCACCGCCGAGGTTGTCTACCGTAGCGACCATGTAGGTATGTTCTACCCCGGTTGCACGCACACCGTCTTTGGCGAACCGGGCGTGGGTAAATCATGGGTAGCCCAATTCTCATGTGCCGAGCAGCTCAAGCGCGGCGGGCATGTCCTTTACCTTGACTACGAGAGCAACTTTAGGCAGGTAGCACAGCGCCTATACAACCTCGGGGTGCCTGTTTCTGCCATGCGTGAGCGGTTGACCTATCGCGGCGCAACCGGTGACCCGGCCAACCCCGGCACCACGCTCGAGCACCCACACACGCCCCACGACGGCAACACCATGGCCGAGGCCATTTACACCAAGTTCACCGAGCTTATTGGCGCGCACCCCTACACGCTTGCCGTCATTGACGGCGTGGCAAGTGCCATGAGCGCGGGCGGGTACGACAACAACAGCAACGACGACGCGGTGACCTTTAGCCGTGAGCTACCCGAGTTCATCGCCAACCACAGCGGCGCGGCCGTGCTCATGGTTGACCACGTGACCAAGGCAGCAGGCAACCGACGCTACGCCATGGGCGCGGGGCAAAAGCTGGCACGTGTCACCGGCGCGTCGTTTCGTGCCGACGCTATCGACACCGATGACCCCAACAGGCACCGCCTTGCGCTGTATGTCACGAAAGACCGCAACGACGCCGTGGTGCTGGAAAGTGAGCTAACCAGCGAGGGGCACCTTTTCGGTCATTTTGTATGGGAGCGCGGCAACGTCTTTGGCAAGAATGACAACGCCATTACCGCCGGAATTGAAAACCCGGCCACAGCTCAAGCGTGGGAGAAACGAGAGACCGCCAAGGTGCTTGCCGCCGAAGCGGGCGACATTGACCAAGCCGTTAACGCGGCCGGGCTTAGCCAACCGGAAACTATAGCGGTGTTGCTGGCACACCTCGGCCAAGGTGAGGCCATGACAACCAAGGAACTACGCACACAGCTAAAGCAGGACGCACCGCAGTTCTTTGACGGCCTCAAGCGCAACTTTACCCAACGCCTCAACAGGGTACGCGGCGGAAAAGACAAGGCCGTCGTCTCACTAGGTGGCAATGGCGCAAGGATCAAGGCCAATACGGACGTGTTCACCGAGGATATGGTGGGCTTGCTTCACCGCCTACAAGCCCCGGTAGACGACGCCGAGGCCAACCAAGACACCGCCTAGTTTGTCCGCAAAAGTGGTGCACCAAGAGGGAGCAGGTGCACCACTTTTGCACCGGTGCATTTTTGGTACACTTTCGCCCAAGTGCTAGACCACTTGCACCACATTTTACCCCCTATATGCGCAGCTCACACCACTTAACGCTCAATTCAAAACGGTGGTGCACAAAAGTGAAAAGTGCACAACCCTTTTGACCTAGCAACGCCTTGGTGCAGTGCGCCTTTTAAGGCGCACACCACGGGGCTATGGCGGTGTGGACATGGTGCAAGACAAAGAAAACAGGGGAGTCAAGTCGAGACCAATGAGCCGAGACGAGACGAAACCAAGCAAGGCTGTGTGGACACCTCAAGGCTGTGGACTACTTATTGCTTCCGCTGTGTTGACGTGTCTCACGCCGCGGCCGCGCGTAGTAAGCAACGGCAACGAAAGATGGAAATGAATAACTACACACATCGCGTATAATGTCCATTGGCCTAGTCTCCGGTCTCAAGCCGGGGTGGGGGGTGACTCCCCTCGGCCCCGGCCCCTCTATGCCTCCGGTATATGGACTTTTGTACCGCGTAACCCAAATGCTCGGAACCGGAACAACCTAATTCCCTTACAGCGGTGCATAGAACGTGCATAAAATGGCCGTAGAGCACCAACACGAAAAGGAATGACAGCCGTGACTAGCCCCCAAGCACCCCGCAAAAAGCGCGATAAGACCAACGCCCCCTATGCCTTTTCCCACTCATGGCGAAAAAAGGTAAAGACGTGGCGTAGGAAATTAGAGCGCGACCCCGCCCTTGCCGTGTGCTGGCTGTGCGGTGGCACTATCGACATGAACTTGCCACCAACGCACGGCCGGGCGTTCACCCTTGACCACCTCGTACCCTTGAGCCAAGGCGGCGAACTTATGGGAGATGTAAAACCAGCGCACCGGTCCTGCAACTCGGCTAGGGGCAATGGACGGCGTACCCGCCGCGGGCCTAATCCACCTACTTTGCTGGACTGGTAGACCACGCCGAGGGGCAAACAGCGCGAAATCAACGCCTAGCGTGGCCGTGGAAGCCCTCAGCTCCCGGCGGTAGGCAACTTATCCACCCATGCCCTACAAGCCGCGACAGGGGTACACAGCGCGTCCTAGCGCCTTGGCCGCGTGACATGCCCGCCAATCGGCGCAAAATGTGGGTATGACCTGCCAGTTTATGAGGTTTCATAAGGTCATAAAACGCCCACAGGGGGGCACCACCAAACGCGCCGACGTATACCTCGACCGCATGGCCGCCTACCTTGTCGCCATGAACGGCGACCCCAATAAGCCCGAGGCCGAGTTGACCGACTACCCCCGCTTGCTACCCCCACTCTGTGCGCGGGCCAACGTACAGCCGTGCAGTCCTCACCTTGTATAACGCTTGAGTATTACACATTAGCGTCGTGACCAGCGTAAACAGTACCTTTATGGAAACTTGCCAACGCCGCTAATTCAGTCAACAATCAAAAGCAAGTGGTACGCCCCGATCCCAACCCGACCCGACCTCAACAGTGCCATGACCACCAACCGCTTTAATCGAGCAAAGGAAATGACACTATGGCAACCGAGCCAATCTCCCATTTCTCCAACCGTGTTGAGGCCGTAGCGGCCGCGTTGAGCATGACCGGCATTGTTCCTACCGCCGCTAAGGCAATGAGTGAGGCTGATGAAAAGATTACGGCCCACTTGACCGAGTTCGATGAACGCACCGCCGCGCCTAAGCTAGTTGAGTACACCGAGGCCGGGCGCAAGTGGGCAAGCAAGCCCACCAAGGGCGGGCTTGACCGCCTCGTTGAATCCTTGAACGCCCCCGTAGGCGACTCCATCACCACGGTGCCCGTGCGCGTCAAGACATCGTGGGGCGAAGAGTGGCAGAACACGGTAGCCAGCACGACCCATTCTCGCCGTCTTGCCGCCGCGCGCAAGGGTGCACTTGACGGCCTCATTGCAAAATATGACAAACCGGCCTTTTCCACGGCGGCGCTAATTGAATCGTGCAAGGCCGAGGTACGCGAATGGTTCGACAATCTGGCAACCGAATACACCGAGGCCGTGGCAGCACTAGACGACAACGCCCTCGACCGTGCCCGCCGCGGCAACCGCATGGACGCCATTCTTGAGTTGATTGACCCTGCCACCACGCCCGAGGCCACTATCACGGCCTACCGCCGGGCGGTGCGAGCATGGAAAATAGTGGACGATGAAAACGGGGCACACGTTCCACTAGCCCGCGCTATGGCTTTCAACGATGTAAGCGATACGCCTAACCCCGAGCGTGACGTGCTCCGCCGCTTGGAAGAAATGACTAGCAACCGGGCTAGCTACACCGCATTAATGTTTGACGCCCAGACGTGTGCGCTAAACGCACTTGGCATGGGCGATATTGAGGCGACGGGCAAGGGGCTTGGACGTATTGCCCCGCTTGCCGACCCGCTTGGCGACGACCTGCCCGAGCTTGAACACCGCATTGACGCTATTAGGGCAGTTGACGCGTGGTTTGACTACCGTAAGCGCACTGTTGGTGACCGCTACCCTGGAAAGGGCTGGCACGAGCCGTATGAGCGTTACGGCATGTCCACCCCCGAGGAGTCACTAGCGGCACTCAAGGAATTTCGCCCGGAGGTCTTTGAGTACAAGACCGACAACGCCGACGGCTATGACCTTGACGCGGTAGACGATCCTTACGAGAACTAAATGCCATGGACGGCCTAGACCTGAAAGTATGGCCGTGCCACCCGCATGGCTCATGGCAGCGGGCTTTAGCTCACCAAGCTATGAGGTTGCCTGTAGACGACGCGGACGCTAAGGCCCTAGCGGTGTGGGATAAAGAGGCAAAGACCGCCCTCGGCAAGAAGGCGCTTATAAAACAGCACAGGCAATACGTGGCACATGTGGTAGCCGCAGCCCGTGAACTCATTAAGCCGGGGGAGGTTGTAGGGTGCTATGAACTAGCCCGCCGGGTTGCTCGAGACCCTGACATGCCCGCCCGAGTTGAAGTGGTGGACGTGCTGAAATCACTCAAACCGGGGCGAGGCTACGCCGGGTTAACCAAGCGCTATATCGACAACTTGAGTGGGCACCCCGGTCACTTTTACGCCCGGCATGACCGTGACTTTGACCGGTTTATTTCACAGCGAAAGGCCTACCGGGCTGAAATTGCTAGGCGGGCACTTGCCCTGAATATCCACGCCGGGGAAGAAAGAGAAAGGAAACAAAGCTAATGGCATACATTGACGAGTTCGACGAGATTGGTGCCCGTGTTTATGGGCGTAGCACCAACACCGAGACCGGACGACTAGGCGCTCGTATTTATGGACACAGTGACGAAACAGACTCGGCACAACTAGGCGGCCGTGTCTATGGTCACGACCCTGAATTGGACGCTATCGGGCACCGCGTGTACAACCCGGAGGTGGTGAGCTCCCAACAGGACGACCCCGCCGATGAGGTAGATGAGTCTCGGCCATGGCGGCTAGACGAGTCCCGCCCCGGCCCCGGTGCCTACTACCTCGACGAGGCCGGGCAGGAGGACGACCTCGACGCGATCGGGGCCCGCATATATAACGGCCGCGGGGGCAGGGGGGTTACCACAGTCTGGGAGTACCGGCCCGGGGCCGGGGGCTTTGAATACGAATACACTCTATAGGTGCCTAGCTACTCGGAATATGCCACCGCCCCGGTGCTCACACGTAGAGCGCCGGGGCGGTGGTCTTTGTCTTAATTGTCATTCTTGTCGTCAATAGGCACGACTGGTTGCTCGGCCATGTGCTCGGGATACTCAAGCAGCGACAGCCGGGCCACGATTGTTAACTCCCGTATTTCTTTTAGCGTCTGTTCGCTAAGTGGTTTCAGCTTCTTGGCCTTGGCAAGCCAAACGTCACCAGAGCGAGCCTCCCCGTCGCCATCTAGTTCCTTTTGGTCGTGTTCGATACAGACCCACACGTTTGTAATCTGTTCGCTAACGTGAGGTTGGGTTACCTCAAGGTCACATCGGTTTAGAAGTGTTTCGGCCTCGAGGTAGAACTGACTGAGCGCTGTGGCTTTTTCAACTAGTACCAGTTCAGTCGAGGCTATTCTCTCCCGCCTAAATTGTGTAACCGCGTCCTGAACACGTTTAGAGGCTGTAAAAATTCCGCTAATACAATCGGCCACTGCCCGGCGTTGGCGCTCCCAATCTTCTCGTTGCAGTTGTGCGCGCCGTTCCCGTTCACGTCGGTCGTCGTCTGCCTTTCGTCTAGCGTCCTCGGCCGCTTGGTCGTCCTTACGCCGCTGATCGGCCGCTTCTTGGTCTGCACGGCGTCGTTTCTCCGCCGCTCGGTTGTTAATAAGCACACCACCGAGGGCAATAAGGGCAACCAACAACGACACACCGCTTTGAGACGTAAGCCAAGAAAAGAACGCATGCATGAGGCAAGCATAGAGGCGTTGACCCTACCCACGTACCGGCGGCGGTCTTTCAACGCCTTAAATCGCGTTTCCCACCTGCATGTTTGCACCCTTTGGCGGTGTCAGTGGCACCAACCTGCCTACCCCCTAAAGGGTTGACACTAATCCACCAATTAGCAACCTGGTCAACCTCTGCCAGCACCACCACAACATCAAAACCGACGGCCGCGTGAGCTATATCCTCGACCCGCGCACCGGCACCGTGGTATGGCTATCCAACGACGACACCTGGGAGTCCACCTCCCCGGAAGGCCCGCTGTTCGCGAAAAACGTCAACTGGATGCGGACCATGGCACAGGCGCAGCACGCTCGGCGCGACCGCGCGCACGCCAAAGCCACCTCCCCCATTTCAGAAAACCGGCCCCTCCACGAAACATTCGTGCCACAATGGTGATTCATTGCACACTTCGACGGAGGATACCATGAACTCACTCATCCTCGCTGCCATCGGCATCGCCATGATGGCCGCCGGATACTTTCTCTATTCCCGCTTCCTAGGAAACCGAATTTTCCGACTCTCCCCCGACTACGCCACCCCCGCGCACACCATGCGCGACGGCGTGGATTACGTCCCCACCAACAAGTACGTCCTGTGGGGGCACCACTTCACCTCTGTTGCTGGTGCGGCCCCGATTATCGGTCCGGCCGTGGCCGTCATCTGGGGCTGGTTGCCCGCGTTTCTGTGGGTGACCATCGGCACCGTCCTCATGGCCGGAATGCACGACCTCGGCGCGCTGTGGGCATCGCAGCGCCACCGCGGCCAGTCCATCGGTACGCTGTCCGGCCGTTACATCGGCTCGCGCGGGCGCAACCTCTTCCTAGTCGTTATTTTCCTCCTGCTGCTGATGGTCAACACCGCCTTCGCGGTCGTCATCTCCAACCTGTTGGTCTCCACCCCGACCGCGGTCATCCCAACCTTGGGCGCCATCGTCGTGGCTTTGTTGATCGGTCAGGCAATCTACCGCTTTAACTGGAACCTGCCGGTGGTCTCCATCGTCGGCGTCGTGGCCCTCTACGCGTTGATGATCATCGGTGACCGCGTACCGGTGGTGCTTCCGGAGACCGTGCTGGGAATCCCGGCCAACGGCGTCTGGATCATCACGCTGTTCATCTACGCCTTCGCGGCTTCCCTGCTGCCGGTCTGGGTACTGCTCCAGCCGCGCGACTACATTAACGGCCTCCAGCTGTTCATCGGTCTGGCCATCCTCTACGGCGCCTTCCTGTTCACCGCCCCGGACATCGTCGCCCCGGCGCTTAACGATGCCGTCCCGGACGGCACCCCCTCCATCTTCCCGCTGCTGTTCGTCACCATTGCCTGCGGCGCGATCTCCGGCTTCCACGGCGTGGTGGCCTCGGGGACCTCCTCGAAGCAGCTGGACAAGGAAACCGACGCCCGCTTTGTCGGATATTTCGGCGCCGTCGGTGAGGGCCTTTTGTCCCTGGGCACGATTATCGCGACCACGGCTGGATTCAAGACCATCCAAGATTGGGAAGAGATTTACCACGAGTTCAACGCCGGGGGCGTGGACGCCTTCGTCGCCGGTGGTGGCTCGTTGGTGAACGAGGGCCTCGGTATCCCAACCTCGCTGTCGGGGACCATTCTCGCGACCATGGCCGTGCTCTTCGCCGCCACCACCATGGACTCGGGCATCCGTCTGCAGCGCCTCGTGGTCCAAGAAATCGGCGAGGTCGTCGGGGTGCGGATCGGCGCCCTGGTGGCTACCTGCATCGCGGTCGGCGTGGCTTTCGCGCTGACCTTCTCCCAGGGCACCGACGGCTCGGGCGGCATGACTATCTGGCCGCTGTTCGGCACCACCAACCAGCTGATGGCCGGCCTGACCCTGGCTATTCTGGCCGTCATCCTGACCTACCTGCGCCGGCCGACGCTGCCGGCGCTCATCCCCTTCGCCTTCCTCATGGTCATGTCCGTCTGGGCGCTGATTATTCAGCTCGGCACCTTCTGGCAGGAGCAGAACTGGCTGCTGCTGGTGATGGACGTCATCATCCTCATCGCCGCCCTGTGGGTCACCGTCGAGGCGCTCGCTTCTCTCCAGCGCGCGCGGCGAAGCCCGGCCATTACCTGGACCGACGAGGACGTCGACGCCCCGGAGCCGGTCCGATGAGCCTGCGGCAGCTGCTCCAGGATTACTACGCCGGCCCCTACCGGGCGACCTTCGCCAAAGCCAAGCAGGAAGAGGATGACCTGTTCCTGCTGCTGGTGATGTCGGAGGCGCTCGGGGTCCCCAACCCGGCGACCTATTACACCCTGGAATTGCTGCCGGTCGTCTACGACGAGTTCCACGCCTGGCATCGGCGTATGGGAATGGATCGCTCCCCGCTGGAGGGCATCTCATGCTGCTAAAACCGGTGACGTTTTTCGGCGGCAAGGGCGGCGTCGGCAAGACCACGCTGGCGGCCGCCGCGGCGTGGAAGGCCGCGCAGCAGCATTCGACGCTGCTGGTTTCGACGGACCCGGCGCACAACCTGGGGCACCTTTGGGACGTCTCGCTGGGCGATACCCCCACGGCGGTCGCCGACCGCCTCGACATCGTGGAGATCGACCCGGCCGAGGTCACGGAAAGGCACCTGGCCGAGGTCCAGCGCACGATGCACAAGATGATGCCGGAGCGGCTGCACTCGCAAGTCAACCGTCACCTGGACCTGGCCCGGCAGTCACCAGGGACGCACGAATCCGCGCTGCTAGAGCGCATGGCGGACCTGGTCGATACCAACTACGAACGGATCATCTTCGATACCGCCCCCAGCGGCCACACCGCCCGCCTGGTAGAGCTGCCCGAAATCATGCAGGCCTGGACCGACGGGCTGCTGGAGCGGCGGGACCGCTCGGATCGTTTTAGCTCCCTGGTCCGCGGGCTCGGCGGGGAGGCCGGTTCCGACCAGGTGGATAAGCGCAACCAGGAGATCCGGAGCATCCTCTGGCGCCGCCGGGAGCGTTTCGTGCGACTGCGGGCGACGCTGCAGCAAGACTCCGAGTTCTATCTGGTGCTAACCCCCGAGAGGCTCCCGGTGCTGGAAACCACCGAGTTTTATCACCAGCTCCAGGACAGTGGAATGACCGTCGGCGGGGTTATCGTCAATCGCCGGTCACCGCAGGGGCAAGGTACCTTTATGGAGGCCCGCCGGCGGGTCGAGGACGCGGCGCTTAGCGGCTTGGAGCTACCGGTCCCGACCGTGGAGGTGCCGCTACTTCCCGCGGACGTCGGACCGGAGCAGCTCGGCTTCATCGCGGAGCTGCTCTGACTGGTACTCGTCCCAGTTTTTGAAGCCCACGCCCAGCGGCAGGCCGACGTTGTCGATGAGGCGTATTGCTCCCAAGGTGGCAGCGACGAGGAGACGGGCATCACCCTGCTCGGGCGCGGGCCCGAGATCCTTGCCGCGCACGGCGACGTAGTCGGGATCCACGCCGGCGGAACGAAGGACGGACTCGGTGACCTCGAGGACGTGCTCGGCGCCGGCCTCGGCCGCGTGCGCCCCGGCGGTCAGCGCGGCGGAGATCGCGGTGGCCGCGGTGCGGTGCTCGGCGGGCAGGCGGGTATTGCGCAGGCTCATCGCCACGCCCTCGGCGGTGCGGACGGTGGGCACGCCGTGGAGGCTAACGCCCAGGTGCAGATCCCGCACGGCCTGGTTTATGGCTAGGTTGTATTCGTAGTCCTTCTCCCCGACTACGACGTCGGAGGGGCGCAGCGCGCCGATGAGCGCGAGCGGCAGCGCCAGGTCCTGGACGGGTTCCAGGCCACGGTCGGGGGTCGGCACGGTGATGGTTTTTCCGTGCGGCCAGAGGGTCTCGGCATCGTAGTGCCAGACCACGTCGGCGTCGGGGGCGTCGCCTTCCCGCAGCGCAACGACCACGACGGCCGAGCGGATGGCGCGGGCCGCGCGGATGAGTGCCTGGTGGCCGGCGTGTACGCCGTCGCCCAGGATGACCAGCACGACGGGACGGCCGGTTTTCGCGTACGCGCTGCCGATCATGCGGATCTTGTCAAGGTCACTGGTTTCTATCATTGTTCCCCCAGAATTCTAAGTCGATGTCCCCGCGCAATTCTGCCAGCCGGCGGGCATAGCTTAGGTAGGCGGGTTCTCCGTTGTATCCGGCCATTACCTGCTGCGCGCTCAGCGGCACGTAGTCGTTTCCGCCGCCCTCCCGGGCGAGGATCTCGCGCAACATCTCGCGCTTGTAGAGCCCGGCGACGAATCCGGGGCGGTCGGCATCACCTAGCAGCATGTACTTCCCGTGCGCCTCAAAGACCAAGAGGGTGGCGACGGTCTCGCCGAGCTCGTCGAGGGCATCGACGGCCCAGGCCTCGTCATCGACCGGGCAGACGGCGGCGACGATAGCGCCGCGGGTCTCCAGGGCATCGAGGGCCTGCGCGCCCCGGGTCAGGCAGGTGTGCATGACGATGGTGCCGGAGCGGACGATGCCGGCTGCCTCGTCGATGGCCACCGGCAGCCGGTCTTCCTCCACCGCTAGGATGAGGGCTTCCGCGTCCGCGGCGGTGCCGATCTTGTGGCCGGCTTGGGCCAGGCGTTCGGCGAAGAGCTTTCCGGGGGCGGAGTCACCAATCACCCCGATGCGCATGCGCGGTGCGTCCACTGCTACTTCTTTTTCTTCATCTCGGCCATGAGCTCCGCGACGGAGACCGATCCCTCGCGGTTAGCGTCCTGGCGGCGGCGGCCGCGCTTTTCTTCCTTCGGCTTGCTCACTTCCGGATCCCCGCCGGTATCCCAGCGCACGGCTTGGAAGGAGTCAGTCTGGAAGGTGGGGCCTTGCTTCTTGGGCTCTTCGGCTTCCTGCTTTTCCTTGATGATCTCCTCGAGGGAGGTCTCCTGCGGCGTCTGGTTGCCCAGGCGGCCGGCGATGGCGTCCTCGGAGGGCGCGCCGGCGGAGGTCTGCTTGAAGTTGTCCTCGAGCTCCATGATGCGGCGAGCCTCGGCGCGTAGGGCGGCCGGCTCGTAGCCAAACTCGCGGCCCGACAGGTCCTCCAGCTGCTGGCGGATGGTGCTCAGCTGCTCGCGGATCTCGGCGAGGACCTCCGGCTCTTCGGCGGTCTGCGCCTTTTCCAGCTCCGCCTGGTGGAGCTTCTCGCGGTAGGCGAGCTCGTCCTCGCTCTTCTGGGCCAGGCGGCGGTAGCGGGTGACGAGGAAGAACCCGACCACAGCGGCCCACAGTGCGGCGAGAAGTGCGATCTTTAGCGCGGCGTCGGAACCGGCAATGAGCATGACGATGCTGGCAACAATTGCGAGCGCCACCAGCACTGCGATCCCAATCTGGCCACGATCGGTCTGGTTATTCATGGGTACTACTCTAACGCGTCCGTCCCCGTTTCGGGCGGAGGGACTTCACAGTATCGTTCCAAAACCACGCCCGCGATGGCCATGGCCACCCCACCTAGGGCGGAGGCCAAAACGCCGGTCAGATCGTCGGAGGCAGCGGCCAGGCGGCCGGCGTTCGGGACGACGTAGCAGGCGATGCCTGCGTACGCACCGCCGACGATGGTCCCGGTCCACGCCGAGGCCTTCGCCACCAGCATGAACTGGGCAATCGTCAGTGGGTTCAGCTGGGTGCGGTCCAGGCCGATGCCGTCGTCGTTTTTGGCCTGCCGCACCTTCCACGTCAGGCCCAGGCAGAGCGCGGTCATGACCCACAGGGTTATCGACACCGTCGCGGGGATGGCCAGCATGGAGCCGTAGAAGCGAGCGGTGAGGATCGCGGCCGCGGCGGCCACGAAGAGCCCTACCCCGATGAGCGTTCCGATGGAGGTGCGTTTCACTTAGCGTTCCTTGATCTCGGCGACCTCGGCCGGATCCAACTTCGCGATCAGCTCGCGGACGAACGCGCCGTTCAGGCTGGCATCCGGGTCGGCCGCCAGCCACGGGACTAAGACGAAGGCGCGCTCGTGGGCGTACGGGTGCGGCACGGTCAGCTCGGGATCGCCGCTGGTATAGCCGTCGATGTCGACGATGTCGACATCCAGGGTGCGCGGGCCCCAGTGGCGGATGCGCCGGCGGTCGGCGGCCTGCTCGAGCTTCTGCCCGCGGCGCAGCAGCTCGATCGGGGTCTCCTCCACGTCGACGATGAGCACCGCGTTGAGGAATTCGTCCTGGTCGGTAACGCCCCACGGCGGGGTGGAATAGACGGGTGAGGCCGCCACCGTCTGGTCCGCGAATTCGCGGAAGACGGTCTCCAAGAGTTTTTCTCGGTCGTCCATGTTGGAGCCGATGGATAATACCGCGCGCATTAGCCCCTCCGAATGGTCTTCTTCGAGCGCCGGGCGACGACGGCGACGTCACCGAAGGTGCGCTCGATGGGCGCCTGCGGCTTGTGCACGGTCACCTCGACGGCGAAGAGCTGCTCGTAGGCTTCCATTGCGGCGTCGGCAATCCGGGAGGCGACGGTCTCGATGAGATCGTAGGGCTCGCCCTCGACGATCCCGGCGGCGAGATCCGCCAGCTCCGCGTAGTTGATGGTCTCGGCCAGGTCGTCGTTCGGGCTGAAGCTCAACCAGCAGGTGATGTCGACGAGGAACTTCTGGCCGTCCCGCTTCTCGTGGTCAAAGACCCCGTGGTAGCCGTAGCACTCGAGGCCGGTCAGCTCAATGCGGTCTGCCATTAGTTCCCCTGGTAATCCGCGCCGAGCTTCCAGGCGGCCGCGACATCGACGGCGTCGCGGGAGACGGCCACCTCGTGCACGCGCACGCACCACGCGCCCAGCTGGGCGGACAGCGCGGTGACGGCGGCGGTGGCGGGATCGGCCTCGGTCGGGCCGGCCGGCAGGTCGCGGTTTTTCCGGATACCGGTCAGGAATCGCTTCCGGGAAGCGCCGACGAGCACCGGGTAAGGCCCGTCGATGAATTCGGGCAGGGCCTTGAGCAGCGCCCAGTTGTCCTGCGGGGTCTTGGCGAAGCCCAGGCCCGGGTCGATGCTGATGTTGTTCTCACTCACGCCGGCCTGCAGCGCCTTTTCGACCAGGTCGTCTAGGACGTTGTGCACGTCGCGCACGACGTCGCCGCCGTGGTCGGCCGCGCCCGCCGCGTCGCCGAAGCGGACGGTGCGCCAGTGCATCAGGCACACGGGCAGGTCGGTCTCGCCCATCACACGGAACATGTCCGGATCGGCCAGGCCGCCGGAGACGTCGTTGAGCAGGTCCACGCCGGCCTCGGCGGAGGCGGCCGCCACGCTGGCGCGCATGGTGTCCACGGAGGTGCGGATGCCGTCGGCGTGCAGGGCCTTGATCACCGGCGTGACGCGGTCGCGCTCGACGTCCGCGTCCACGCGGGTAGCCCCCGGGCGGGTGGACTCGCCGCCGACGTCGATGATGTCCGCGCCCTGGGCCACGAGCTCGTGGGCGTGCGCGATGGCGTCGTCGACGGCCAACCACTTGCCGCCGTCGGAGAAGGAATCCTCAGTTACGTTAACAATCCCCATCACCAGCGTGCGGTCGGTCGGGGCGGACAGATCTGCAATCGACATGGTTTCTAGCTCCGGATTAGGCTCATGACCTCAGCGCGTGAGGCCGCGTTGGTTTTGAAGCCGCCGCGCACGGCGGACGTCGTGGTTGTCGCACCCGGCTTGCGGATGCCCCGCATGGCCATGCACAGGTGCTCGCACTCGATGACCACGATAACCGACTGCGCGCCCAGGGTATCGGTCAGCGCGTCGGCGATTTGGGTGGTCAGGCGCTCCTGCACCTGGGGGCGCTTGGCGTACATATCGGCCAGGCGGGCCAGCTTGGACAGGCCCGTCACGTGCCCGTCCTTGCCGGGGATATAGCCGATGTGGGCCACGCCGTAGAAGGGCACCAGGTGGTGCTCGCAGGTGGAATAAATCGGGATATCGCGCACCAGGACCAGCTCCTCGTGGTTCTCGGCGAAGGTCTTGTGCAGTACCTCGGTGGGATCCACGTGCAGGCCGGCGAAGATCTCCGCATACGAGCGGGCCACGCGAGCCGGGGTCTCCTGCAGGCCCTCGCGGTCTGGGTCTTCGCCCACGGCCAACAGGAGTTCGCGGATAGCCGCCTCAGCGCGCGGTTGGTCGAAGAAGTTAGTCATCGTCGCGGTCCTTGTCGTAGTCCCCAGCGTGCTCGCCGAAGTTGAATCCGTACTCGCCGGACGGGGTCTCGCCGGCCTCCCGGCGCTCGCGGGCCGCGCGGGAAGCATCCAGCAGCGTCATGCGCTTAGGCAGCTCCTCGCCGCGCTCCTTGGCCAGCTCGACCGGGGTCTTGACCGGCACGCGGCCGGCCTGCTGCGGGAAGCGCACGTTCTCGCCAGGGAAGACGTCGTAGGACTCGCGCGGGACGATGTCGGTGAACAGGCGCTCCAGGTCCGGGCGGCGCAGCGTTTCCTTCTCCAGCAGCTCGGTGGCCAGGGCATCCAGGTAGTCGCGGTGCTCGGCCAGGATCTCGTAGGCCTGCTGGTGGGCGCGGTCGAGCAAGTAGTGCATCTGCTCGTCGATCTTGGCGGCGACCTGCTCGGAGTATTCGCTGGTCCCGCCCGGGCGCCCGCCGAAGGGATCGCCCTGTTCCTGGCCGTACTTCACGGTGCCCAGCTCCGGGGAGAAGCCGTATTCGGTGATCATGGCGCGCGCGATCTTGGTGGCCTGCTCGATATCGGCCGACGCGCCCGTGGTCGGGTGGCCGAAGACCAGCTCCTCGGCGGCGCGGCCGCCCATGGCGAAGACCAGGCGGGCGAACATCTCGTCGCGGGTGTACATGCCCTTGTCGTCTTCCTGGGCGGTCATGGCGTGGCCTCCGGTGCGGCCGCGGGCCAGGATGGTGACCTTGTAGACGCGTTCGATGTCCTTGAGCGCCCACGCGGACAGGGTGTGCCCGCCCTCGTGGTAGGCGGTGACCTTCTTCTCCTGCTCGGAGATGATCTTGGACTGACGGCGTGGGCCGCCCACCACGCGGTCGGTGGCCTCCTCGAGGGCGTCGGCGGTGATCACGTTGCCGCCGATGCGAGCGGTCAGCAGCGCGGCCTCGTTGAGCACGTTGGCCAGGTCGGCGCCGGACATGCCGGCGGTGCGCTTGGCCAGCTGGGTGACGTCCACGTCCTTGCCCAGCGGCTTGTTCTTGGAGTGCACGCGCAGGATCTGCTCGCGGCCGGCCAGATCCGGGGCGGTGACCGGGATCTGGCGGTCGAAGCGGCCCGGGCGCAGCAGCGCCGGGTCCAGGATGTCCGGGCGGTTGGTCGCAGCTATAAGGATGACGCCCTCGCGGTCGCCGAAGCCGTCCATCTCCACCAGCAGCTGGTTCAGGGTCTGCTCGCGCTCGTCGTGGCCGCCGCCCATGCCGGAGCCGCGCTGGCGGCCGACGGCGTCGATCTCATCGACGAAGATGATGCACGGGCTGTGCTCCTTCGCCTGCTTGAACAGGTCGCGCACGCGGGACGCGCCCACGCCGACGAACATCTCCACGAAGTCCGAGCCGGAGATGGAATAGAAAGGCACGCCCGCCTCGCCGGCCACGGCGCGGGCCAGGAGGGTCTTACCGGTGCCGGGCGGGCCGTAGAGCAGCACGCCGCGCGGGATCTTCGCGCCGAGCTCGTGGTAGCGGGTCGGATCCTCCAGGAAGTCGCGGATCTCCTGGAGCTCGTCGACGGCCTCGTCCGCGCCGGCCACGTCCTCGAAGGTGTTGGTCGGCATGTCCTTGGTGAGCTCTTTGGCCTTGTTGCCGCCGATGCCGAACATTCCCCCGCCCTGCTGCATGCGGGACATGAAGAAGAACAGGAGGCCAAACAGCAGGAGCATGGGCAGCAAGAAGCTGAGCATGGAGCCCAGGAAGGATTCCTGGGTCACGTTGGTCTCGTACTTCTCGGCGTCGGTGTCCTTGACCGCGTTGAAGATCTGCTCGCTGGCCCGGGCCGGGTACTTCGCGACGATCTGCTCGACGCCCTCGCGGTCCTCGACCGTGATGGGCTTTTTCAGTTCCAGGCGCAGCCGCTGTTCGCGGTCGTCGATCTGGGCTTCCTTCACGTTGCCGTCCTGCAGCTGCTGGATGGCCACCGACGTGTCCGCCGGCTCGTAACCGCGGGTTTCGTCGGTCAGGAAGGTAAAGGCGTACAGGGCGATGAGCAGGATCGCCGCAATGCCGCCGTAGCGGAGGATTTTCTGGTTTTTCATCAAGGAATAAGTCTAGTTGTTGCTGTAGACACTGGGGTGCAGGGTGCCCACGAACGGCAGGTCGCGGTAGCGCTCGGCGAAGTCGAGGCCGTAGCCAACCACGAACTCGTTGGGGATGTCAAAGCCGACGTCGAACAGGTCCAGCTTGGCCTTGACGACCTCGGGCTTGCGCAGGAGGGAGACCACCTGCAGGGACTTCGGGTTGCGGTTTCGCAAGTTGCCGATGAGCCAGGACAGGGTCAGGCCGGAGTCGATGATGTCTTCGACGATGAGCACGTCGCGGTCCGCGATGTCCCGGTCCAGGTCCTTAAGGATGCGCACCACCCCGGAGGAGGAGGTGGAGTTGCCGTAGGAAGAAACGGCCATGAACTCCAGCTGGGCCGGGATGGACAGCGCCCGAGAGAAGTCCGTGAGGAAATAGGCCGCGCCCTTGAGCACGCAGACCAGCAGCAGCTCGTCCTCGGCGTCGCGGTAGTGCTCGGAGACCTTGTCGGCCATTTCTTGGACGCGACGGGCGATGTCGTCTTCGGAGAGGAGGACCGCTTCCACATCAGAGCCGTACCGCTTGTCCGGCACGGAGTAGTCCTTGGCCTCGTGCAGAGTCATGGTGGGGTGACCTTTCTTCTTCGCTTCTACCAGTGACAGTTTGCCACCTCGGCGCAGCACTTCCAAGCTCTGCACCGCCACCGGACCCTGGCCGCGCCAGCCGGTGCACAGCTTGTCGATGCCCCGGATGGCCGCCCGGGTCACCGGCACGCCGTGCGCGTTCAGCCAGCCGGCAATCGCCCGGCGCCGCTGCGGCTCGGCCAGCGCGGCCAGCTCCGCGCAGTCGTCGATTAATCGATCGGGGCTCAGCAGCTCGTCGTCGGCGGCGACGTCCGCGGCCGCCTGGGCCAGCGCCGGGGTGGGGTCCCCGCCGATGATGTCGCGCAGCAGCGGCAGGACCTGGGTGCGGATGGCCACGCGGCGGAAGCGGGCATCGGCGTTCTGCGGATCCTGCCAGGGGGTATAGCCCAGCTCCCGGCAGGCCCCCTCGGTGTCGGATCTGCGCACGCTCAGCAGCGGGCGCCAGATATTGTTTTCCACCTTTCGCATGCCCGTCGCCTTGCCGCGCAAGGCCCCCAGCAGCAGGGTTTCCGCCTGGTCGTCGGCGGTGTGGGCGACCAGGACGGGCCGTTGCGTGCCCAGCGCCTGGTACCGCGCGATCCGGGCGGCGGCCTCGGTGGGCTCGGCGACCTCGACGGAGATGACCTTCCCGACCACGCCCAACTGGCGTGCCGCCTCCACCGCGCGCTCGGAGACCTCCCGCGAGCCGGGCTGCAGGCCGTGATCGACGGAGACGGCGGTGATTTTGTCCTTGTGCTCTCCGTACTCGGCCGCCAGGGCGGCGGTCAGGGCGAAGGAATCCGCCCCGCCCGACAGCCCGACGGTCACAGCGGGATAGCCCTCCGCGAAGGGCCGCACCGCGGTGCGGCAGGCCAGAAAGTGCGGGGATTTCCGCGGCCAGAAGGGCTCGGCCATGGCTAGTACTGGGCCAGGATGCTGGTCAGCGCGTCCTGGTTGGCGCGGGCGGGCAGCAGCTCGCCGTCGTTGGTCAGCAGGGCGAAGGCGTAGATGCGGCCGGACTGGCCCTGGGCGGTGCCGGCCAAGGCGGCGGTGCCCGTGAGCGTGCCGGTCTTGGCGCGCACGTAGCCCTTACCCGCCAGGTCACCGTAGCGTTCGTAAAGGGTGCCCTCCCCGCCGGCGACCGGCAGGTAGGTCAGCAGCGGCCGCAGGTCCGCATCCTCGGCGGCGTGCTCGACCAGGTGGGCCAGCAGCTGGGCGTTCAGGCGGTTGTCCGAAGAAAGGCCAGAGTTGTCCTCCAGGTGCGCCCCGCTCAGGTCGTAGCCGGCATCGTGTAGGACCTCGAAGGTGGCCTCGGTCGCGCCTTGGAAGCTCGCCGGCTTGCCCTGGTGGAGGGCGAGCTCGCGGGCGATAGCCTCGGCCGCGACGTTGTCGGAGTGCTTAACCATCTGCTCGGCGCGCAGGGACAGCGGCTCGGATTCGATGGTGGCCGCGATCTGCGCGCCCTCCGGGGCAGTGCCTTCGCCGGCCTCCGCGCCCAGGCGATCGGCCAGCTGCTGGGCGACGTCGCGGGCCGGCTGGTGGCTGCGCGGGACGTCGCCTTCGGTGGCACCCAGCCGCCCGCCATAGAGCATGGACGGCTGCATGGGGGCGACGTAGCCTTCGTCCACGTTGGCCGGGTCCCAACCAGCGGCCTGCTCGGGGCCGGACCAGACGGAGTTGTCGATCAGCACGCGGGAGGCGCTGCCGATTTCCTCAGCCGCGCGGTCCAGCTGCTCGTGGGTGATCCACACGTCGCCGGCGGATTTAATGATGACGTCGTCGCCAGCGCGGACGATATCGGTGCGCAGCCGCTCGTTTTCGTCCAGGGCCAGGGTGGCCGCCGCCGTGGTCAGCACCTTGGTACTCGAGGCGGGAACGAGGGCTTTGCCCGCGTCCTTTTCCCACAGCACCGCGCCATCGGTGGTGTCGATGATTTGGGCGCCGTAATTGCCCAGGTCTTCCTTGTCCAGCGCCTCGATTTCGCCGGCCAGCGCGGCCGCGTCAATATCCCCCGGGGTGGCCGGGGTGAGCGCGTCGTCGGGGGCGGAGACGGCAAACTCCTCGCCGTGGTCCAAGTCGCTGTAGGCCTGCTGCACTGTGATGCCTACCGCCGCAGTCGTGCCTACCGCGGCGGCGGTGACCACCGCAGCGAGGGTCCACCACACATGTTTTGCCTTCATCGCCTAATACCCTACCCCGGGCGCACGCTAGGATGTTCACTAGAATCAATACCGGCAATTTGCATTTCTTTCATGGAGGTACAACGTGAGCATTGAAGTAACCATCGAGATCCCGAAGGGCTCCCGCAACAAGTACGAGGTTGACCACGAGACCGGCAAGGTCTACCTGGATCGCTACCTGTTCACCCCGATGGCCTACCCGGCGGACTACGGTTTCATCGACCACACCCTGGGCGAGGACGGGGATCCGCTCGACGCCCTGGTTCTCCTGCCGGAGCCGGTCTTCCCGGGCGTCATCGTGGAAGCCCGCATCGTCGGCGTGTTCAAGATGACCGATGAAGCCGGCGGCGACGACAAGCTGCTGGCCGTGGTCGATGACCCGCGTTGGGAGCGCTACCAGGACATCGACGATGTCGAGCAGCACATCAAGGACGAGATCGAGCACTTCTTCACCCGCTACAAGGATCTGGAGCCCAACAAGGAGGTCACCGGTTCCGGCTGGGGCAACAAGGAAGAGGCGGAGAAGATCCACGCCGCCGCCATCGAGCGCTACCAGGGCTAGTCCTTATTATGCGTAACGTTAACCCGACTGAGGTCCCCGCGGGCGCCCAGCTCATCGACGTGCGGGAGGACAGCGAGTGGGCCACCGAGCACGCCGCTGGCGCCACCCACATCCCGATGGGCGAAATCATCGACCGCGTGGGCGAGCTGGATAGCGATAAGCCCGTCTACGTCATCTGCCATTCCGGTGGGCGCAGCCTGCAAGTGGCCGCCTACCTGGAGCAGAACTTTGGCCTCGACACCGTCAACGTCGTCGGCGGGACCGACAACTGGAAGGCCAGCGGTCGCGAGATGGCCTAAATCGTTGGCTCTCGCCAATCATTTAGGTTTTCGACCTTAGGGGCGCTACTATGGTGGAATGACCTCAATACCCACCGAATTGCTAGAATCCCCGTCTTTCCAGTTGGAGCGCCTCCGCCGCCGCACCCGCGACGGCGTCGAGGCCGCCTTGTCCACCAAGCAGACCACCCTGCGCGAGTACTGGGTGCTGACCTGCTTGGTGGATTCTTCTGCCACCTCCCAGTCCTCCCTGTCCGAGCTTTTGGCTATCGATGCCTCGGATATGGTCCGCCTCCTCGACTCGCTGGAAAAGCGCGGCTGGGCCAAGCGCGAGCGCGACCCGCAGGACCGCCGCCGCCAGATCGTGGCCTCGACCAAGAAGGGCTCCAAGGCCCAGAAGGAACTGGCCCAGCTGGTCGACTCCGCCGAGGAAGAGGCCCTGGACTCTTCCACCAACAAGCAGCTTAAACACCTGCGCAAGCTGGCCAAGTCGATCATTGCCGCGGACGAGGAAGAAGCGTAAATGGTCCCGCAACACTACCTAGCCAGTGCCCTAGCCCCGCGCCCGCGGACTCTCTGGGACGTGCTGTGCACCACCGCTGAACTCTTCCCGGAGGCAGCGGCCATCGACGACGGCGAGGTGATGACCTACGCCGAACTCATCGACAGCGCCCGCGCCTGGGCGGCCGAGCTGGCATCCCAGGGCATCCGCCGCGGCGACCGCATTGGCATCCGCATGACCTCGGGCCACCGCGACCTTTACCTGGCCATCGTGTCCACCCTGGCGGTGGGCGCGGCCTACGTGCCGGTGGACGCGGACGACCCGGACGAGCGCGCCGAGATGGTCTTCGGTGAAGCCGATATCGACGGCCTGTTCACCGACGCCGGCTTCCGCCCGCTGCGCCGGCGCGAGCCCGCCCCGCTGGAGGAGCCGCGGCCGGAAGATAACGCCTGGATCATCTTCACCTCCGGCTCGACCGGCAAGCCCAAGGGCGTGGCGGTGAGCAACCGATCCGCGGCGGCCTTCGTGGACGCGGAAGCCGCGCTCTTTTTGATCGACAACCCGCTCGGCCCGGACGACCGCGTGCTGGCGGGCCTGTCCGTGGCCTTCGACGCCTCCTGCGAGGAGATGTGGCTGGCCTGGGGCCACGGCGCCTGCCTGGTGCCGGCCCCGCGCTCGCTGGTGCGCTCCGGCATGGATCTGGGCCCCTGGCTCATCCGCCGCGACATTACCGTCGTCTCTACCGTCCCGACCCTGGCCGGCCTCTGGCCGGCGGAGGCGCTGGACCACGTGCGCCTGCTCATCGTGGGCGGCGAAGCCTGCTCGCAGGAGCTGGTCGAGCGCCTGGCGACCGAGGACCGCGAGATGTGGAATACCTACGGGCCCACCGAGGCCACCGTGGTCGCTTGCGCCGCGCAGCTCAAGCCCGGCCAGCCCGTCTCCATCGGCCTGCCGCTCAACGGCTGGGACCTGGCCGTCATCGACGGCTCCGGCCACCCGGTGGCTTACGGCGAGGTCGGCGAGCTGGTCATCGGCGGCGTCGGCCTGGCGTCCTACCTGGACCCGGTCAAGGACGCGGAGAAATACGCGCCGCTAGAATCCCTCGGCTGGCAGCGCGCCTACCGCACCGGCGACCACGTGCGGCTGGAGGAAGACGGCCTCTACTTCGTGGGCCGCGTGGACGACCAGGTCAAGATCGGCGGACGCCGCATCGAGCTCGGCGAGGTCGAGGCGAACGTCGCCGCCCTGGACAACGTCTACAACTCCGCCGTCGCCGTGCAGAAGACCCCCGGCGGCGAGTCCGTGCTGGTGGGCTACGTGAGCCTGGAAGAGCCGGACCGCGGCTTCGACGAGCGCCAGGCGCACGAGCGACTAGCCGAGACCATGCCGGCGGCCCTAGTCCCGCGCATCTGCGTGATGGACGAGCTGCCCGTGCGCACCTCCGGCAAGGTGGACAAGAAGGCCCTGCCCTGGCCGCTGCCCGGCGTGGGTGTGGACAGCGCCGGCCTGACCGCCACCGAGGTCTGGCTGGCCCAGCTGTGGGTCGACGTGCTGGGCGTGTCCGTCGAGGACGAGAACGCGGACTTCTTTTCCCTGGGCGGGACCTCCCTGGCCGCAGCGACCTTGGTCGGCCGGATCCGCGAGCGTTACCCCACCGTGGCCGTGCGCGACCTCTACGATCACCCGCGGCTGGGCTCGCTGGCCGAGCACCTCGCCGGCGCCGAGCCGCGTCCGGAAACCCACGAGCCGCGCTCCGTGGCCCCGGTGGGCGCCGCGACCCGCGTGGCGCAGACCCTCACCAACGTGGTCGCCATGACGCTATCCGGCATGACCTGGATCGCCTGGCTGCTGCTGGGCTCGAACCTGGCAGCGGCGGCCGGCATTGATTTCGCCGTGCACACCAGCTGGTGGCTGGTGGCCGTCCTGCTGGTCGTCTTCGCGACCCCGCTGGGGCGCATCCCCATCGGTGCATTGGGCGCCCGCGCGCTCACGGCCGGGATTTCCCCGGGCGACTACCCGCGCGGCGGCTGGGTCCACCTGCGCATCTGGGCCGCGGAGCGCTGGGCGGACGCCTCCGGATCCCGCGGCATCGAGGGCGCTACCTGGGTCAACAACTACGCCCGCCTGCTGGGGGTAAAGATCGGCAAGTCCGTGGACCTGCACACCCTGCCGCCCGTGACCGGGCTGCTGACGGTGGGCAAGCACGCGGCCATCGAGCCGGGCGTGGACCTGTCCGGCTACTGGGTGGACGGGGACGTCGTCCACGTCGGCGCCATCGACATCAAGGAGGGCGCCCGCATCGGCGCGCGCTCGACCCTGCTGCCCGGCGCGGTCATCGGCTCTTATGCCCACGTGGAGACCGGCTCCACCGTCACCGGGGCCAAGAAGGTCAAGGCGGACCAACGCTGGTCCGGCTCCCCGGCGCGCAAGGTCGGCCGATCCAAACACCGCTTCCCCGACCACCCGCCGGCGCGGCGCTCCGGCTGGGTGCCGGTCTACGGGCTGACCTCGGTGCTACTGTCGCTGCTGCCCATCGTCGCCGTGGCAGCCGGCGCCGCGCTGGTGGCCTGGCTGGTAAACGGCCCCGGCAACCCCGCGGTCGGCGCCGTGCTTTACGCCCCGCTGGGCGGGCTGGTGGCCTTCGCGGTCTACCTGGCGCTGACCTGGGCGGGCGTGCGGCTGTTCTCGCTGGGGCTCAAGCCCGGCACGAACCCGGTGCGCTCCGCAGCCGGTTGGCGCACGTGGACCATCACCCGCCTGATGGACGACGCGCGCACCAACCTCTTCCCGCTTTATGCGGGCCAGCTGACCCCGGCCTGGCTGCGCAGCCTGGGAGCGAAGATCGGCTCCGACGTGGAGGTCTCCACCGCCGTGATGGTGCCCAAGTTCGCGGAGGTCAAGGACGGCGCGTTCCTCGCCGACGACACCCTGCTGGGCGGTTACGAGCTCGGCGGCGGCTGGATGCTCACCGACGTGTCCAAGGTGGGCAAGCGCTCCTTCCTGGGCAACTCCGGCGTGACGGGCCCGGGCCGCAAGCTGTCCAAGAACTCCTTGGTGGCCGTGCTCTCCTCGACCCCGAAGAAGTCCAAGGCCGGCGCCAACTGGTGGGGCTCCCCGCCGGAGCGCATGCGGCGCGTGGAGGCCCACGTGGAAGGCAGCAGCGGCGATTCCCACACCTACCGCCCGGGCCTAGGCGTGAAGGTCGCCCGCGGGCTGGTGGAGACCCTCCGCCTGCTCGCCCCGATGGCCTCGGCCATGCTGGCCGCCGGCGTGCTGGCCACCCTGCTGTGGCTGCTCCAGGCCGCTAACCTGGGCGTGGCAATCGCGCTGAGCGGCCTCGTCCTCATGGCGGCCGGCGCGGTCGCCGTGGCGATTGCCTGGGTCGCGAAATGGGTCTGCGTCGGCAAACACCGCGCCGCGGATCACCCGCTGTGGTCGGCGTTCGTCTGGCTCAACGAGCTGCAGGACACCTTCGTCGAGGTCGTCGCCGCGCCCTGGTTTTTCAACCACACCACCGGCGCGGGCGAAATCAACCTGGCGCTGCGTTCGCTGGGCGTCAAGGTCGGCCGCGGCGCCTGGATTGAAACCTACTGGTTCCCGGAAACGGACCTGTGCGTGGTCGGCCGCGGCGCGTCCGTGGGCCCCGGCACGGTGGTCCAGACCCACCTTTTCCAGGACCGCGTGATGAGCCTGGATACCGTCACCGTCTCCGACGGGGCCACCCTGGCCGCCCACTCGGTCGCCCTTCCGGCCGCCACCATCGGGGCCGGCGCGACCGTCGCGCCCGGCTCCCTGGTCATGCGCGGCGATGCCGTGCCGAGCGACTCCGCCTGGCAGGGCAACCCCATCGAGCCGCTCACCTAGCGCGGGAAGTCCTGGAATTTCATCATCTTTCCTGCCTTGAAATCCCAGGCTTCCACCCGCACCCGGTCCGGGTAGACCTTCACCCGCAGGCCGGACGATGCCTCGTCCTTCTCCTTCACGATTTCCTCGTCGTGGTCGCCATCGGGCAGGTATTCGTTGAGGGTCGCCCCGGTGTTGACCACCGGGAAGGCGGGACTCCAGCCAGCCCAGCTGCTCTTTGGACAGGCGCTGGAAGGGCTCTTTGCCGCCGCGGTCAATATCGGAGTAGTACTCCGTGTTGATCGAAATCAGCGGCACCCCGCCGGCCATGACCTCCGCCCAGGGCTTGTCCTGTCCCGAGTGCTCCAGGAAGCGCTGCAGGTAGGTCTCCGAGCCTTCGGGCCCGTACATCTCATGGTTGCCGATGGTCCACAGCTCCGTGCCGGAATCATGCGGCTGTGCCCGGTGCGCGGCGAGGAACTCATCCCACTGCGCCTTCGAGCCGTCATCGACCAAGTCCCCGTTGAGCACCAGCGCGTCCGCCTTGTCCTCCATGCCGTTGAGCTGGCGCACCGCGTCCTGGTAGTCCTCCGGGTCTCCTTGCACGTCGGAGAGCACATCCACGACTGCCTCCGGCGTGCCCACCTGACCGAGCGGGCGCGTGATCTCCACGTTGTCCAGCGCCCACCACCAGTCATCGTTGCCATTTTGGTAGACGAATTCCACCCGCATGGTCTGAACCCCGCCGGAACGTCGAGCTCCAGGCCCTGAATCCGAAGCAGAACCAGCAGAAGAACTGGAAGAAAAACTCGACGAGGACTGCGGCGTTAGAGACGCTAGAGACGAGGAAGAAGACAAAGAGGACGAAGATGATTGCGCATGCGCGACAGGCAAGGATACGACAGCGGTACTGAGTAGTGCTACGAAAAACGGGAAGAGTTATTCACCCAAATAACTCTTCCCTACCCCCATCACCGCAGGGTGACGACGAGATTAACCCTTAGGAAACTTCTGCTAGTCACCGATCTGGTCGCGGCCGCGCTTGACGATGTTCCCGTCCACCTCACCCACGACGGAGTGATCCTTGTTCGTGTACTCGAACTTGGACAAAACGTAGCGCATGGCGTTGATGCGGGCGCGCTTCTTGTCATTCGACTTGATGGTGATCCACGGGGACTCGTCCGTATCCGTGTAGCGGAACTGCTCCTCCTTAGCGCGGGTGTAGTCGTCCCACTTGTCCAGGGAGGCCAGGTCCATCGGCGACAGCTTCCACTGGCGCACCGGGTCGATCTGGCGGATGGCAAAGCGGGTGCGCTGTTCCTTCCGGGTCACGGAGAACCACAGCTTGGTCAGGGAGATGCCGGAGCCCAGGATCATGTTCTCCAGCATGGGCACCTCGCGGAGGAACTCCGCGTGCTGCGACTCCGTGCAAAAGCCCATGACGCGCTCAACGCCGGAGCGGTTGTACCAGGAACGGTCGAAGAAGACGATTTCCCCGCCGGCCGGAAAGTGCTGGATATAGCGCTGGAAGTACCAGGAGGTCGACTCGCGCGGGGACGGCTTCTCCAGAGCCACCGTGCGCGCACCACGCGGGTTGAGGTGCTCGTTGAAGCGCTTAATGGTACCGCCCTTGCCCGCGGCGTCGCGGCCCTCGAAGAGGATAATGTGGCGCTGGCCCGTTTCCTTGGTCCAGTTCTGCCACTTAAGCAGCTCGATCTGGAGCGCGCGCTTGGTGGACTCATACTCATCGCGCGTCATGCGCTCATCATAAGGGTAATTTTCCCGCCAGGTCTGGACCGGCGAGCCATCCGGCATAATCAGTGCTGGGTCGTCCTCGTCAGAGTCGTCGACGACGTAGCCGTCGGTCTGCGCCAAGTCAATCTCGGGAAGTTCGTCGTCTTTGTGTTCAGCCATGCATTAAGTGTAACCCGAATATAGGCATCAAGCGCGCCAAATTCTCACAGTTACCCCTGCCCACAGAAAGAATAACAAAACGAAAAGAAGGCCTACCGAAACGGTAGGCCTTCTACTTCAGCGAGCTGTAAAGCTCAGAGCTGAAGGGAGTTCTTATGCGAACATGCCGAGCAGCTGGGAAGCACCCTTAGCAACCTCAACCAGCGGCGCCATGAATTCAGCGTAGAGGTTGAAGTCAGAAACCAGGGCAGCGAAGTCGGTGTCCAGGAAGTTTGCAGAGCTCATCAGGAAATCAGACGACATTTGAATTCTCCTTACGAATTAGAATTGCTGAAAATTAGTTGGAGGACAGGGAAGACATTGCCGGAGCAAAGTCGGAGGAGGTCGGGTTGTCACCCAGGAAGACAATGGTGCCAAGAACGTTGGCAAGAGCCTCGGTGCTGTTGTTGAGCACCTTGCTCCAACCTTCCCAGGTGTCAACGAAGTTATCCAGGTGGGTGATGATGGTGGAGATATCCATGTTTGAACTCCTACAGATAGGTCCGAAGCTTTTCAACGCCTCGGAGGGGTGTGCAGTTTGCAGACACCCTCAGTGGGCGTCACACGAAGTAATCTTGCCAACAATATTTCCGAACGTCAACCGGAGCATGGCTCCATAAACTCTTCAACACCAAAACTCACGCCACACTCGACACTTAACGCACAGGCGGTTCAGGTGTGTCACCCCCGTCTATCCTGCGGTTTTGTCGTAGACTTCCAGAAATTTTTGTTATTTTCACTTTGCCACGTAACAACCATTTGTTTCGTCGCGATAAAATCGACCGAATTCTAAAGCTTCTAGGGTCGATATTTTTTAGGCACCTACCCTATTCCAGGGGTAATACGCGGCTCAGATTTCCAGCTTTCCAGCAGTCAAAATCTAAAGCCTAAACAACCCTTAAACGCCCACTGTGAAGCCTTTAGGGGTTAAGTAGCAAAAAGTGTGTCTGAGTTTCAGCGTTTCCGCTGTTCAGGTTAGTTGAATCGGGTCTATATAAGGACCTCAGCCTTATATAGACCCGTTTCTTCGTCAATCCACCGGAATGGCACCTGCATGTGGTATCCGGCAGTTGGTGTGCTTTCCGGGTGAGACGAAACCGACCACGATGCCCCGTATGTGCTGGGCAAATGAAGAAAAACGGCACCACATCCAAAGGAACAACACGATGGCGGTGCAAAAGCCCCAACTGCGGCAACTCAACGACACGCACCCGCACCGATCTGAGCCACACCCGCGACTTCAAAGCCTTCCACTCCTACATCACGTGCACCGCAACACTGGCTGAAGTAGCCCGCCAGCAAGGAGTAAGCAGATGGACGCTTGATCGCCGGTTTACACCGTTTTGGCTCATAGAGGTAACCAACCCCGGTGAGTCTCACCGCGTCTACGATCAGATCTTCATCGACGGCACATATACCGCTGCCGGGTGCTTGCTCGTCGCCGCAAGCTATGACCATGTCATCGCCTGGCATTGGGCAAAAAGCGAAACCGCCCACGCCTACACGCAGCTTTTAAACAAGATCGCAGAACCCTTATGCGTTGTCCTTGACGGCGGGCAAGGCGCCTACACCGCTATCAAAGCGTGCTGGCCCAATGCACAGATCCAGCGCTGTGTGGTCCATGCCCAGCGCGTTATCCGTCGCTACACCACCTCTAAACCACGCACCAGCGCAGGCCAAGCCATTTACGCGCTCGCGTTGAAGTTGACGCGGATCACCACCATGGAACAGGCCCGCGAATGGACTCTGAACTTGCACGATTTCGGGGTCGTCTATGCCAGTTTCCTCAACGAGAAAACACCGGTGCCGAAGGAACGCAGAACCCTCAACCACCGGTGGGAATGGACCCACCTGCGGGTACGCAAGGCCTACAATTCGCTGTTGCACCTCTCGCGGAAGGGGTGGTTGTTTACCTATCTGCAGCCACCACCGCACGCGCTCGAACCAGGCCGGTGGGCCGCAACTACCAACAGTCTGGAAGGCGGAGTCAACGCGCAACTCAAACGACTCGCCGACGCTCACCGCGGCAGGACAGGAGAGCGCCAACGCACAATGCTCGAGTGGTACCTCCACTCCAAAACGCAGCTGCCTGACGATCCCCTAGGAATCGCCAGGCAGTGCAATTTCGGGCAAGACCAACTCGCCAAAGTCAACAATCTTGCCGAAGAAGACCACAACAAAGCCGACCAGGAAACAGGCCGACCAGCCTTCTACGACAACGCTATCCCAACCGAATACAACCACTCCATCGGAATCAGGAAAGGACCCTTCAAATAAAAATGCGCCCGACGGCGACACGCCGACCGGACACACTTTTTGCTACTTAACCCGCCTTTAGAGCAGGCTGCACACAGCAAAAGGCCGCCTCCCCATTGGGGAGGCGGCCTTAGCTTTATGGGCTGATGGTGGACTTAGAAGCCGCCCATGCCACCCATGGCATCGGCAGCAGCTGCGGCGTCGCCCGCACCGGCCGGCTGCGGCTTGTCAGCCACGACGGCCTCGGTGGTCAGGAACAGGGCCGCGATGGAGGCCGCGTTCTGCAGGGCAGAACGGGTGACCTTCACCGGGTCGTTGATGCCCTTTTCCATCAGGTTGACGTACTCGCCGGTGGAGACGTCTAGACCCTCACCAGCCGGCAGGGAAGCAATCTTGTCGGCCACCACGCCCGGCTCCAGGCCAGCGTTGTAGGCGATCTGCTTCAGCGGAGCGGACAGGGCCTCACGGACGATCTTGACGCCGGTGGCCTCGTCGCCGGTCAGGTCGGACAGGCTGTCCAGGGCGGAAGCGGCCTGCATCAGGGCCACGCCGCCGCCGGCGACGATGCCCTCCTCGACGGCTGCCTTCGCGTTGCGGACAGCGTCCTCAATGCGGTGCTTGCGCTCCTTGAGCTCGACCTCGGTGGCGGCACCGACTTTCAGGACGGCCACGCCGCCGGACAGCTTGGCCAGGCGCTCCTGCAGCTTCTCGCGGTCGTAGTCGGAGTCGGAGTTCTCGATCTCGGCGCGGATCTGCTTGATACGGCCGTCGATCTGCTCCTGGGCGCCGGCGCCCTGGACGATGGTGGTATCATCCTTGGTGACAACGACCTTGCGGGCCTGGCCCAGCAGCGGCAGGTCGGCGGTCTCCAGGGACAGGCCGACCTCCTCGGAAATGACCTGGCCGCCGGTCAGGATGGCCATGTCCTGCAGGGTGGCCTTGCGGCGGTCGCCGAAGCCCGGGGCCTTGACGGCCACAGACTTGAAGGTGCCGCGGATCTTGTTGACCACCAGGGTGGACAAAGCTTCGCCCTCGACGTCCTCGGCAATGATCAGCAGCGGCTTGCCGGCCTGCATGACCTTCTCCAGCAGCGGGACCAGGTCCTTGATGTTGGAGATCTTGGAGGAGACCAGCAGGATGTACGGATCCTCCAGGACGGCCTCCTGGCGCTCCATGTCGGTGGCGAAGTAGCCGGAGATGTAGCCCTTGTCGAAGCGCATACCTTCGGTGACCTCGAGGTCCACACCGAAGGTGTTGGACTCTTCCACCGTAATGACGGAATCCTTGTTCACCTGGCCGTTGCCCACGGTGTACATGGCCTCGGCGATCTTCTCACCGATAGCCGGGTCCGCAGCGGAGATGCCAGCGGTGGTAGCGATCTGCTCCTGGGTTTCGACCTCCTTGGCCGAAGACAGCAGGGAGTCCACGACGGCCTTGGTGGCGGACTCGATGCCGCGCTTGATGCCCATCGGGTTGGAGCCAGCCGCGACGTTGCGCAGGCCCTCGCGAACCAGAGCCTGGGCCAGGACGGTAGCGGTGGTGGTGCCGTCACCGGCAACATCGTCAGTCTTCTTCGCTACTTCCTTGACCAGCTCGGCACCGATCTTTTCGTAAGCATCTTCCAGCTCAATTTCGCGTGCGATGGAAACGCCATCGTTGGTAATGGTCGGAGCGCCCCAGGACTTCTCCAACACAACGTTGCGCCCCTTCGGGCCCAGGGTGACCTTGACGGCGTCGGCCAGGGTATTCAGGCCGCTTTCCAGGCCGCGGCGGGCCTCTTCATCGAAGGCGATAATCTTTGCCATGGTGTTTGTGCTCCTCGTTTATTAGATAGGACGACACTCACGTCGGTGCTTGCATGGACGCCCGCGACGGCATGATTGGCGAGTGTTAGACCAACCTCAACCATGCAAACCAAGATTTCTAGCACTCGCCTTCTGCAAGTGCTAAAGACCATTCTGGCACTCGGGACCCCCGAGTGCAAGGAAGCTTCGAGCTGCCCGAGCTCAGGCTGCTGGAGTTTAGACTGCTCGAGCCTTCTTCCTCTCCGACACTGACGTAGTCCGGCAGAGCCTTCGGCGCATCCAGGGGTTGCTTCGCCGGGGCCATGTCTAGGCCCAAGTCCTTGGCGAAGATGACGCGGGTAGATTCGTAGACCGCCGGGGCATCCAGGTTCAGCTCGAAAACCCGCGCGCCGCGCAGTGTGTGCATGGCCAGCGTGCCGTCGCGCAGGCCGTAGGGGCCAAAACCGGTGCCCGGCGCGTACCCCAGCTCCACGCCGAAGTAATTCCCCATATACGTATTGATGTGGTCGTGCCCGCAGTAGATGCCCTTGACGTCCCCGCGGTTGGCCACCGCGGCGTAGATGCCGGAGTTGAACGCGCCCTTGTAGACGTCCTCGTTCTTCTCACCGACAATCTGGTGCCGCTGCTTCGCCTTCCCATGATCGATTAGGGAATTCTTGTCCGGGCCGCCGAACCACATGTCGCGGTGCTCGTAGGTCGGGATGTGGAAATACATCAGGCCCGGGACCATCGCGCCGGCTTGGTCCTCCAGCTTCCGGGAATTGTCCTCGTACCAACGGATCTGGGCCGGTCGGAGGTAGTCGTAACCCGGCAAATCCTCCACCGACTGGCCGGCGACTTCCTCCCCCAGGTACGCGCCCGAGTCCAGCAGCCAGAGCGCAAACGCGGGCTTGTCGCCATCCAAGACCGGAATCAGCGTGTTCGAAACACCGTAGCCCTCCCCCGTGGCCGGTGCGTTGCGGTTGTGGCGGTACTTCCTGACAAAGCTAGTCATCTCCGGCTTCCGCACGGTGACCGCCTCGACCTCCTCGGCCGGGTCCTCGTCGTGGTTGCCGAAGGTCACCGCCCACGCGATGCCGCGCTCTTCCATCGGCAAGACCACGTTGTTGATGGCCTGGTAGACCTGCTCGTTGGTGGCCGGCCCAGCCGCGATAACGTCACCATTAATTAGGGCGAAATCGGGTTTCTCGGAGTCCAGGACCTTCTCCATGAACTCGATGGTCCGGCGGTCGGTGAGGTGGTCGTCCTGCGTGTCGTTGAACTGGATAACCTTGAAGCGGCGCTCGGCATTAAAGCTCAGCGCCTTTTGCGCTGGGGCCGCGACGGCGGCCGGCTGGTGAGTGGTGGTGGCGGCAGCCATCCCCAGCGCGCTGGTGGCGGCAAAGAGAGTGCGGCGGTTAAAAGGGCTCACGGGTTTTTCTCCTCTACTATACGAATGCAAAAGCAGAGCCTACGCAGTGGAGATAACCCGTGAGTTAATACTGCGTAAACTCTGCTTCTAGACTTCTGAGTGCCTTAGACCTCCTGCGATTTCTTCGCGGTGTAGCGGTAGACGAAGGCGAGAACGACCACGAAGAGGATGGCGCCGACCCAGTTGGCGGCGGGGCCGCCGTCGAAGATCTCCAGCGGGCTGTCGCCGCCGGAGGCTGCGATGATGGCGGCGTTGACCACGCCGAACAGGGACTCACCGACAATGAGTCCGGTGGCGGCCAAGGTGCCCAGCCGCTTCTTGGCCTCCGCGCCGTCCTGCTTGGCCGCCCAGCGGTTGTAGAAATACCCCAGCAGGGCGCCGATCGGGATGGTCACCGAGAGCGTGGCTGGCAGGTACATGCCCATGCCGGCGGCCAGCGGGGACAGGGACTTGTTCGCGGTGGTGCGCTGCAGGGTCTCGTCAATGGCGATCAGGATGGCGCCGATGCCAGCGCCCAGGAAGATGAGGTTCCAGTCCAGGGAGCTGTCGAAAATACCGGAGGCGACCGAGGACATCAGGGCGGCCTGCGGGGCGGCCAGCGCGTCTTCGCCGGCGCCTTCCATGCCCTGGAAGCCGAAGCCGGTCAGCATGACCTGCAGGATAGGCGGGATGACCAGGGAGCCGAAGACGACGCCGATGACCAGGGCGACCTGCTGCTTCCACGGGGTCGCGCCGACCAGCTGGCCGGTTTTTAGATCCTGCAGGTTGTCGTTGGAAATCGTGGCGATGCCGAAGACGATCGCGGCGGTAAACAGGGTATACGCCACCAGGGAGAGCGGATCCGCGCTGGTGCCGCGGGTCACGGCGGCGATGATTAGGGAGGCGGCCAGCACCGCGATGATGCCGATGGAAGAGATCGGCGAGTTAGACGCGCCGATAAGGCCGGCCATGTAACCGCAGACCGAGGCGATAATCAGGCCGGCCAGCAGCGTAAAGAGCACAGAGACGGTAATCAGCACGCCCATGTGCTCGTGAATATCGGTGCCCTGCACGAAATCCCACAGCAGCAGGCCGATGGGCAGCATCAGCACCACGATGGTGGTGGCCACGTACGGGAAGGGGATGTCGCGCTCGGTGACGTCGACTGTCTGGCCCGCCTTGCGCAGGCGGGAGGAGGTGAGACTTTCGCCGATGCCCTTGACGATGGGCCCGATGATCTTCAGCAACGTCCAGATGGCGGCAATCGCCATCGCGCCCACACCGATGAAGCGGATCTCGTCCGAGAAGACGGTGTCCACCACGTCCGGCAGACTGGCCACGGCCGTTATTATACCCCCGGTCTTCCAGGGCAGCAGGATGAAGTAGGAGATGCCGACGCCTACCAGCATGGCGATGCCCACGGGCAGGCCGACCAGGTGGCCGACGCCGATGAGCGCCGGCGAGAGGCTCATGCCCAGGGTGGTCGCGCCCGCGCCCAGCTTGAAATAGCTGCCCAGCGAGGAAGCGGCAGCCTTCATGGCCGCCAGCAGGCTCATCCCGGCGGAGACGAGACCGCCGACCAGGATGACGCGCAGGCCGCGGGCGTTTTCGGCGTGGTTGCCGTTATCATCGCCGACCTTGAGCACCTCAGCCGCGGCGACGCCCTCCGGATACGGCAGGTCGGAGCCGGTGACCAGGGCGCGGCGCAGCGGGATGGAGTACATGACGCCCAAGATGCCGCCGATGGCGCAGACCGCGGCGGTCTCCAGGAAGGAAAAACCAGTCCAGTAGCCGACCATGACTAGGCCGGGCAGCACGAAGATGATGGCCGACAGGGTGCCGGCCGCCGAGGCGATGGTCTGGACGATGTTGTTTTCTTTAATGTTATGCCCGGCAAATTTGCGCAGGATAGCCATGGAGATCACGGCCGCCGGGATGGAGGTGGCAAACGTCAGCCCCACCTTCAGGCCGAGGTAAACGTTGGCGGCGGTAAAGACTAGGGTGATCAGCCCGCCGATGATGATGCCGCGGAGGGTAAGCTCGCGCAGGCTCGCCCGTGAACCGGCGGCGGTTTCCGTTGTCGCCATGCCAGGTCCTTTCTAGCTAGTATGGAGGTTTTTCGCCCGCGCCCGCGGGTTATGCCGCCCAAAGCTTTCGGGGTGAGTTCCTTAAGCAGGCAGTTTCCCGGGCGTGAGATAACGAAATTCTAGTACTTGACAGGTTGATTCCCTAAACGAGCCTCCCAGTAGGCGGGACGGGTAGTTTAGAGGGCATGACTGAAAACATTTCCACACAGCAAGCACTCGAATTCGTCACCGGCGACCGCGAGCAGATTTTTAAGCAGCTTTCCGAGCTGGTCGGCTTCAACTCCGTCCACGGGGATCCGGAGCTTAAGGACCAGACCGAAAAGGCCGCCGCCTGGGCCGCCAACGCCCTGCGCGAACTGGGCGCCGAGGTGGAAGAGATTGCCGCGGTGGACGGCTCCACCGCCGTGGTGGGCACCCGCGCCGGCAAGGAGGGCGCGCCGACGGTGCTGCTCTACTCCCACTCCGACGTCGTGCCGGCCGGTGACCCCGCCGGCTGGGACTCCGATCCCTTCACCCTGACCGAGCGCGACGGCCGCTGGTACGGCCGCGGCGCCGCGGATTGCAAGGGCAACGTCGCCATGCACCTGGCGGCCCTGCGCGCCGTCGAGGCCCTGGGCGGGACCGACCTGAACCTGAAGTTCCTCATCGAAGGCTCCGAAGAGCAGGGCGGCGAGGGCCTGTCCCACCTCATCGAGACCCGCCCGGAGCTCTTTGCCGCCGACGCCATCATGATCGCCGACGCCGGCAACGTGAAGGTCGGCCAGCCGACGCTGACGACCTCCCTGCGCGGCGGCGGCCAGATCGTAGTCCGCGTGGACACGCTGTCCTCCCCGGTGCACTCCGGCCAGTTCGGCGGCGCCGCCCCGGACGCGGTCAAGGCCCTGATGCGCGCCATCGACTCTCTCAGCGACGAGCAGGGCCGCCTGGTCATCGACGGCGTCGACACCCGCGCCAAGTGGAAGGGTCGGGAGTACTCCCGCGAGGACTACCGCGCGGACGCGCAGCTGCTGGACGGCGTGAAGATCCTGGGCGATGAGACCGACGCCGTGGCCGACTTCCTCTGGGCCCGGCCGGCCGTGAGCGTGACCGGCTTTACCTCCACCCCGGTCACTGAGGCCGTCAACGCCGTGCCCGCTACCGCGCAGGCCAACCTGAACGTGCGCGTGCCTGCCGATATGGACCCGCGCGAGGTCATCGACGGCATCGTCAGCCACCTTAAGGCTCATACCCCGTGGGGCGCGCACGTAAGCTGCGAGGTCCCGGAGGTCAACCGCGGGTTCACCACCGATCCGACCAAGCCGGCCCTGGCCACCCTGGGCGAGTGCCTGGGGGCCGCCTATGGCGCGGAAGTCGCCCAGGTCGGCATGGGCGGTTCCATCCCGCTGACCGTGGAGCTGCAGGAGGCCCACCCGAACGCGGAGATCGCGCTGTACGGCGTCGAGGATCCGCAGGCGGCCATCCACTCCGCCAACGAGTCCGTGGACCCGACGGAAATCGAGCGCATCGCCACCGCCGAGGCGCTTTTCCTCTTGCGCTACGGCAAATAATCCCCGGCTGGCGCCGCCAACTGACCCCATATAATACTGAGCGGAAAAATTTAGGTTTAAAATCCAGCACTTTAACGGTAAAGTGGGCAAACGTTGGCCGCGCCATTCATGACGCCGCCTCAACGCTGGACGCTCCCGCCTGGTGGTGTCGCTTGTGTTTCTCAGTGAAAATCAAATCGGTTCCGCCGCCATCCTCAAGCGCGGCGAATGAGTGCAGACTGCCGCTGGGGCAGCACCGTTGTGCGTCGACATGGACCCTTTCCTCGCGGCACCCTGTCCTATCCGCGACTTACACGTAGGGAGCACTCGTCTCACCGTGCTGATTCTGCTTTGCGCACTGCTAATCGCCTCGATCAGTGCGCCTATCCTCATTCACTATCTGGGTAGACCCGCGTTCGGTTTGCTCGCCCTCGTCCCCGGCGCCGGCTTCGTGTGGGTGCTCAGCCTCTTTGCTAACGGGACGTTTAAAAACGGCGGTTCCGTCGACGTCACCGTCGAATGGATGCCCGCCGCGCACCTAGCCTTCGACTTACGCCTGGACTCCCTAGCCGGGCTGTTCAGCCTGATCGTGCTGGGCGTGGGCGCGCTGGTCCTGGTCTACTGCTGGGGTTATTTCGACCAAACGCCGCGCCGCCTCTCGATGTTCGGCGCGCAGATGGTCGCCTTCGCCACCGCCATGTTCGGCCTGGTGGCCTCCGACTCCATGCTGCTGATGTACGTCTTCTGGGAGATCACCTCCCTGCTGTCGTTCCTGCTGGTCTCCTACTACGGCGAGCGCGCTTCCTCGCGCCGCGCCGCCCAGCAGGCGCTCATGGTCACCGTGCTGGGCGGGCTGGCCATGCTGGTCGGCATCATCCTCTTCGGCCGGCAGACCGGCATCTGGCGCTTCTCGGAGATCTCCGGGTTCGAGCAGATCGAGCTGACCCCGTACATCACCGCGGCCATCGTGCTGATGCTCTTCGGCGCGCTGACCAAGTCCGCCATCGCCCCGGCGCACTTCTGGCTGCCGGGGGCTATGGCCGCGCCGACGCCGGTCTCTGCCTACCTGCACTCCGCGGCCATGGTCAAGGCCGGCATCTACCTGGTCGCCCGCCTGGCCCCGGACCTGCAGGTAGTAGACACCTGGCACCTGGTCATCATCCCGCTGGGCGTTATCACCATGCTGCTGGGCGGCTGGATGGCGCTGAAGCAGAAAGACCTCAAGCTCATCCTGGCCTACGGCACGGTCTCCCAGCTGGGCTTTATCACCGCCGTGGTGGCCATCGGCTCCCGGGAAGCCATGCTGGCCGGCCTGGCGCTGACCTTTGCCCACTCGCTGTTTAAGGCGCCACTGTTCATGGTGGTCGGCGCCATCGACCACACCGCCGGCACCCGCGACATCAACGAGCTGTCCGGCCTGGGCCGCCGCCACCCGGCGGTCTACGGCCTGGCGATCGTCTCCGCGCTGTCCATGGCCGGCATCCCGCCGCTTTTGGGGTTCGTGACCAAGGAGGCGGTCATCGAGTCCGTCATGCACGAGCAGCTGCTCGTCGGCATGCCGCGCAACATGCTGCTGGTCGGCGTGGTCTTAGGCTCCATCCTGACCATGGCCTACGCGCTGCGCTTCCTCTGGGGCGCTTTCGCCACCAAGCCGGCCAGCCACCCGACCGGCGGCGGCACCTCCGAGGCGGTGGAGAACATGCACGCCATCGGGCCCATGCTCTGGTTCCCACCGGCCGCGCTGACCGCCTGCACGGTGGCCTTCGGCGTCTTCCCGCGCCCGCTGTCGGATCTCATCAACCAGCACCTGGACAACGTCTACGGCGCGGACTCGGAGGCGACCTACCTGGCGCTGTGGCACGGCTTCAACCTGCCCCTGGCCATCTCCGCGCTGATCATCGTCTGCGGTGTCGCCATGCACTGGCAGCGCGGCGTGTTCGCCAAGGCCCAGCTGGAGCACCCGGCCCTGGGCTCGGCCGACGTGGCTTACGATGCCACCATCGACGGCATCCGCAACCTGTCGCTGCGCACCACCGCCTTCACCCACCGCGGCTCCCTGCAGATGAACCTGACCATCATCTTCGCCTGCCTCATGCTGCTTCCGGCGGCCGCGATCGTCTCCGGCGGCCTCAACGACGTGCGCATGGTCGTGGCGGCAAGCCCCTGGCAGGCCATCGCCGCCATCATCATGATCGTCGCGGCCATCGCGGCGACCGTCACGCACAACCGCCTGTCGGCCGTGCTGATCGTCGGCGTGTCCGGCTACGGGCTCTCCGCCATCTTCGCCCTGCAGGGCGCGCCGGACCTGGGCCTGACCCAGCTACTGGTCGAGACCCTCATCGTGGTGCTGTTCATGCTGGTGCTGCGCAAGATGCCGGCCAACGTCGAGTGGCGCCAGGGACCCCAGCTCAACCGGCTGCGGGCCTGGCTGTCGGTGGGCGTGGGCCTGACCGTGACCATCGTGGCCATGTTCGCCATCAACTCCCGCACCGCGGATCCCATCTCCGATCCCATGCCGGAGCTGGCCAAGGAGATCGGCCACGGCGCGAACGCCGTCAACGTCCTCCTGGTCGACATGCGCGCCTGGGACACCATGGGCGAAATCACCGTGCTGGTCATCGCCGCCATCGGCGTGGCCTCCCTGATTTTCCGCACCCAGTCCTTCGAGCGCGACTCCCGCCGCCCGACGCTGCGGGTGACCGGCCGGCGCTGGCTGGCCGCGGAGGTCGAGACCGAGCAGGCCCTGAACCGCTCGCTCATGATCGATGTCTCCACCCGCATCCTCTTCCCGCTGATGATGGCCCTGAGCTTCTACTTCTTCTTCGCCGGGCATAATGCCCCGGGCGGCGGCTTTGCCGGCGGCCTGGTCGCCGCGCTGGCGCTCACACTGCGCTACCTGGCCGGCGGCCGCGAGGAACTGGAGGAGGCCCTCCCGGTCGACCCGGGCCGACTCATGGCCACGGGCCTGTTCGCCTCCCTGGCCGCGGCCATCGTGCCGATGTTCTTCGGCCGCCCGCCGCTGGCCTCGGCCTACGGCTCCCTGGACATCCCACTCATCGGCAGCGTGTCCTTCCCCTCAGCGCTGGTCTTCGACGTGGGCGTCTACCTGATCGTCATCGGGCTCATCCTGTTCATCCTCTTCTCCCTGGGCGGCAAGCTCGACGAGGAGGAAGAGGTCCGTAAGCAGCGCGCCCGCGACCGGGCCCGCTCGCTGGCCCGCCGCCAACGCCAACGCGAAAACGCAAAGAACAAGAAGGCCGCGGCGGCCCGCGCCCAACCGGCCAAGGCGGCGCACCACCAGTCGACCGCCAACGACATCACCAACCGATCCACCGGAAAGGAGAAATAAATGGAAGCGAACCTGTTCTTGCTGCTCGCCACAGGCGTGCTGATCTCCGCCGGCGTCTACCTCCTACTCGACCGCGCCATGACCAAGATGATGCTAGGCCTGCTGCTCATCGGCAACGGCGCCAACCTGCTCATCCTGCAGGCCGGTGGTTCGGCTGGCTCCCCGCCGGTGATGGGCCGCGAATCCGCCCAATACGGCGAGAAGATCGCCGACCCGCTGGCGCAGGCGATGATCCTGACCGCCATCGTGATTTCCATGGCCATGACGGCCTTCATCCTCACCCTGGCCTACCGCCAGTACCGCTACCGCACCGCCGACGTCATTGAGGACGACGCGGAGGATGCCGCCATCGCCAAGATCGCCGCCCGCCCGGGTAACGCGGCGGCCGCGCCGGACCACGACGCCTCCGACGACCCAACCACCGGCCGCGCCACCAAGCACGGCGACCAATTCGGCCCGAAGTTCTTCGAGGAGCCCGTGAAGGGGGCCAAGGATGAGTGAGACTTTCCAGGCCATAGTCGACTGGGCCCTGCCGAATATGGGCTACATCATTCCGCTGCCCATTTTGATCCCGGCCCTGGCCGCCGCGGCCGCGATGATGTTCGCCAAGAAGCCCGGCGTCCAGCGCCAGATCGCGTTCTTCTCCCTACTGGTGACAGCCGCGGTGAACGCGGTGCTCATCATCGTCGCCGACGCGGAGGGCATCCAGACCGTCCAGATCGGCGGCTGGGACGCGCCCGTGGGCATCACGCTGGCCGCGGACCGGCTGGCCTCGGTGATGCTCTTTACCTCCTCCATCGTGCTTTTCAGCGTGATGTGGTACGCCATCTCCCAGGGCGTGCGCGACGGCTCCAAGGACGAGCCGGTGGCGGTCTTCCTGCCGACCTATATGTTGCTGACCATGGGCGTGAACGTCTCCTTCCTGGCCGGCGACCTGTTCAACCTTTACGTCGGCTTCGAGATCTTCCTGGTGGCCTCCTACGTGCTGCTGACCCTGGGCGCCTCGCCCGGCCGCGTGCGCGCCGGCGTGGGTTACGTGATGGTTTCCATGGCGTCGTCGATGATCTTCCTCTTCGGCATCGGCATGGTCTACGCCTCCGTGGGCACGGTCAACCTGGCCCAGATCGGCATGCGCATGGAGGACATCCCGGCCGGCACGCAGACCGCCATCTACGGCGTGTTGCTCATCGCCTTTGCGATTAAGGCCGCCATCGTCCCGCTGGACGCCTGGCTGCCGGACTCCTACCCCACCGCCCCGTCGCTGGTGACCGCGGTCTTCGCGGGCCTTCTGACCAAGGTCGGCGTCTACGCGATTATCCGCATGCGCACCACGGTGTTTACCGACGGGCGCCTGGACACCCTGCTGATGTGGGTCGCCCTGGCCACCATGGTGCTGGGTATTCTGGGCGCTATCGCCCAAAGCGATATCAAGCGTCTGCTGTCATTTACCCTGGTCAGCCACATCGGCTACATGATCTTCGGCGTGGCCCTCGGCACCGCCCAGGGCCTGTCCGGCGCGATCTTCTACGCGGTCCACCACATTCTGGTGCAGACCTCCCTGTTCCTGGTGGTCGGCCTCATCGAGCGCCAGGCCGGCACGTCTTCGCTGCGCCGGCTGGGCTCGCTTATCTACTCGGCCCCGCTGATTGCCATTCTGTACTTCATCCCGGCGGTCAACCTAGGCGGCATCCCGCCGTTCTCCGGCTTCATGGGCAAGATCCTGCTCCTGCAGGCCGGCGCGAACGAGGGCTCCTGGCTGTCCTGGGTACTCATCGCCGGCGCCGTGATCACCTCCCTGCTGACCCTGTACGTGATGATGCTGGTCTGGTCCAAGGGCTTCCTGCGCGACCGCGCCGATGCCCCGGAGGGCAACGTGGCCATGGCCCGTCCCTCCCCGCTGGGCGATATCACCGACGAGGTCGCCTACTCCGACCGCGAGGACGTCGGCAAGCTGCCGCTGGGCATGGTCGGCTCCACCGCGCTGCTGGTGGCCGCCTCCACGGCAATCACTTTCCTGGCCGGCCCGATCTCCGGGATCACCTCGCGCGCCGCCGAGTCGGCGCAGGACACCTCGATCTACCAGTACGCAGTGCTGGGCGACAACGCGGACAACCCGACCCGGCACCTGGACCAGCGCGAGCGCTACCGCGGCGGCCAGGATTCCCTGGAATCGCGCACGCACCCGCTGCCCGAGCCGGAGCCGGGGATTGCCACCAGCCCGAACGACATCGACGAGTCGGAGGAGGAAGAGTAAATGACTCATCCCACCAAACCCACCTTTTCCCGCCGGCTCAGCTACCGCTTCCGCCCGGGCTTCCTGCTGGCTATCACCGTCATGTGGGTGCTGCTCATGGGCGAGGTCTCCATCGCCAACATCGTCGCCGGAATCGGCGTCGGGCTGATCATCATGGTGATTTTCCCGCTGCCGGCGATGCCCATCAACGGCCTGTCGGTATCCTGGGGCAGGCTTTTTAAGTACGCCTTCACCTGGACCGGGGAGCTCTTCCAGGCCTCGCTGAAGGTCGGTTGGTTGGGCGTGCGCCCCCAGCCGAAGCCGCGCAGCGCCATCCTGAACGTCCCCATGCGCGTGGAGAGCGAATTCGTTCTATCCTTTGCGGTGATGCTCTACAACCTGCAGCCGGGTGGCACGATCACGGATATCGACATCGCCAACCGCATGCTGACCGCCCACGTCCTGGACGCGGACACGGACGCCGACATCGCGCGCGAGATCGACAACATCCGCAAGCTGGAGGCGCACATGATCGATATCTTTGAAAGGAAGGTGCGCTAGATGGACCCGACAATCTACAACATCGTCTTGGCGGGCGCCGCCGTGCTGTTCATGGCCGCATTCCTGATGACCACCTGGCGGATCATCGTCGGCCCGAACTCCATGGACCGGCTCATCGGCATGGACGGCTTCGTCGCCATGTTCCAGTGCGCCATGGCGGTCTATATTTGCTGGACGCTGAATACCACCGTGGTCAACTCCATGCTGGTCGTGGCCCTGCTGGGATTCATTTCCACGGTCTCAGTCACGCGCTTTAGGAAGAGGGATAACCAGTGACTTATTCGCTCATCGCCGATATTGTCTCGCTCATCCTCATCGTCTGCGGCGCGCTGCTGGTCTTCTCCGCGGCCGTGGGCGTGGTGCGCTACAAGGACACCATGTCCCGCGTTCACTTCGTGACCAAGCCCCAGACCGTGGGGCTCATCCTGACCATGCTGGGCGCTCTCATTAGGGTGACCGGCTCCGAGACCTTCGGGGTCGCGGAGCGCGGAGACCTCGGCATGCTCTTCCTGCTGGTACTCTTTGCGATGATGACCAGTCCCGTTACCGCGCAGCGCATGTCCCGTATTGCCCGGCGTGAGGGTCTGTACGGAAAGGAAGACGATATGACGCGCAACGACCGACCGGCAGGCAAATCCATGCGCCGGAAGTAGCAGGCACGCCACCGTGAAGAAAATCTACGGTCTGCACACCGTCGGGCTGGTTTTCGTGGCCCTGACCTGGTGGGCCTGGCACCAAATCGCCCCGGTGCGGGAGCAATCCGCCTTCGTGTGGCGGATGCCCCTGGACCTGGCGATCTACCTCAAAGGCGGTGCGGAGGTCGCCCAGGGGCAGCCGCTCTACGACGGCCCGCTTGTTTTTGATCTCCCCTTCACTTATCCCCCGTTCGCCGGCGTCGTCTTCGCCGGCCTCGATCCCTTAAGCGACAACGCGACCATGGCGCTGTGGCACGGCGCGACCTTCCTGGCGCTCTTTGCCGTTGTCGCCCTGGCACTGCGGGAGCGCGGCCTGCGGCTGGGGGTGCTCGGGGTTGTCGTTTTCTTGGTATTCACCCTGACCACCGTCAACCTGGAGCCCATCCACGGCACGGCCTTCTACGGCCAGATCAACGTCTTCTTGATGTTTCTGGTCGCGCTCGATTTCCTGCCGCGGAAGTTCCGTCTGGCCGGGATCGGCACCGGCCTGGCCGCCGGTCTGAAGCTCACCCCGGCGTATATGGGCCTGATTTTTGTCATCCAGCGCCGCTGGTGGCACGCGGTAATCTGCGTGCTGACCTTCCTGACCACCGTGGTGGTGGGCCTGGCGGTGGTAGGCGACGGCATGCGCTTTTGGGCCGAGTCGATGTTCGAGTCCTCGCGCGTGGGCGCGCACACCAACCCGGGTGCGCAGGCGCTGCGCTCGGTGCTGGAGCGCGCCTTCGGCGTGGCCGGCGGGCCGGTCTGGCTGGGCGTTGTCGTGGTCGTCTTCGTGCTGACCTGCGCCGCGGTCTACCTGGCCAGCCGCAGCGGGAACAACACGCTGGCGCTGGCCTTTACGGGCTTGAGCTCCTGCCTGGTCTCCCCGTTTAGCTGGTACCACCACTTCGTCTGGGTGGTGCCGCTGAGCATCGGCTTTTTCGCCTGGATCAACCAGACCCTGGGCCGCAAGTTGCGCGGCACCGTCCTGCGCGAGCAGGTAGTCGGGCTGGTCTCCGTCGCCGGGCTCTGCCTGGTCCTGGCCCCGTTCGTGGGGCAGCGCAGCTTCCCCTGGTTTGCTTACCGCACCCTGGACGGGCTGGAGGGCACCTGGCCTGCGCTGGTGTTTTCCTGCTCGCCCATCGTCTTCATGCTGGTCTACGTCATCTACCGGCTCATCCCGCGCGCCCAGGTCGACGAGGGCCCAGACACCCAGGACCTGCCCGTGGTCACCGGCCGGCACCGCGCGGTCTAGCGCACCGGGCGCTTGTTCTCCATCTCCTGGCAGGCTAAGTCGACTGCGCCGACCCAGCTGCCGGTGGATTCGAAGATGGCGCGCTGGCGCTCGTAGCCGGCGCCGCCGTCGATGATCTCGCTGATAAGCTGCAGCTCTTCCCCGCAGCCCAGCTCGCGGCTTAGGTCGGCTAGTTCCTCTAGGAGATCGGCCAGTTCGTCCTTGACCCAGCGCTCGTCCGTCTCCCGCGAGGTAATGACGAGCGCGTCCATGCCGTAGCGCGCCCCGCGCCACTTGTTCTCGGCCACGTGCCACGGCTGCAGGGTGGGCAGCTCTTCCCCGGCCTCCAGCATGCGGTCGTAGTGGACGACCAGGCAGTGGGTGAGGGCGACGATGGCGGAGAGCTCGCGCAGATTGCTCGTGGCGTCGGAGACGCGCACCTCGACCGTGCCCCACTTGGAGGCCGGCCGGATGTCGAAGTGCATGGAGCCGGTGTGGTTAATGACCCCGGAGATCGCCTGATCCCGCATGTAGTCCTGCCACTGGGACCAGGTGGAGAACTGGTACGGCATGCCGGCGGTGGGCAGCTGCTGGTAGAGCATGGTTCGGTTAGAGGCGTAGCCGGTATCGATCCCCTCCCAGCCCGGGGAGGAGGCGGAGATGGCCAGCAGGTGCGGGTACGTGGTCATCAGCGCGTTGATGATCGGCCAGACCTTATCCTCGTGACTGATCCCGACGTGGACGTGGGTGCCCCACAGCAGCATCTGCTGGCCCCAGTACTGGGCGCGGTTGATGATTTCGCTGTAGGCCTGCTTCTGCGAGACCGGGTTTTCGCGGAAGTCGGAAAACGGGTGCCCTCCGGAGGACCACAGCTTGACCCCCATCTCGTCTGCCACGGCGCGGACCTTGTCCAGGGTGCCGCTTAGATCCGCCATAGCCTCCGGCACGGTGTGGGTGATCCCCGTGACCAGCTCGACGGTGTTTTGCAGGAATTCCTTTTCCAGGCGGACGTCCGGGTGCGCGGCACGGACCCGGTCGATGAGCTCGGCGCCACGCGGGACGAAATCCCGCGTGGCTGGATCCACCAGCGCGATCTCCCACTCCACGCCCAGGGTGGGCTCGGCGGAGCGCGCGAATTTTTCTTCCGGGATCTTCACGCGTCAATCGTATCTATTCGGCGTTAGAATCCGTTAGCTGCCGCGCCTTTTAATTCTTTCTTTACGCGTATTTAGGCGTCGGTGACCACCACGGTCAGCCCGCGGCCTTCCGTGGCCTTGTCCGGCAGGCTGTCGATGTTCTCGCGGGCGATGCCACCCAGCCCCGAGGCGATCTTGCGGGCCTCGGCCTCCGCGGCCGCGTCGCCTTTGGGGAAGAAGACGGTGGTCTCCGGCAGGACTTCCTCGGGGAAGTTGCCGACCTCGCCTAGCTCGTAGCCCTTGCCCTCCAGGTCGCGGGAGACGCGATCGGCCAGGCCCTGAGTCATGGAGTTATTCAACACGCTGACCTTCTTCGGAGCCGGCTGCTCGGCCGGGGCCGGGTTGGCCTGCTCCGGCTGACCCGCCGCCGGGGCGGAGTCCTCGGTCGGGGCCGGCGACGGGGCATCGCTGCTGCGCTCGGCGTCGGCGTTCTTCTCCTGGCTGGACGCGGACGCGGAGGTGGTCGGGCCCTCCGCGCCGCCGGCGGGGGCGGAAGAGGTGGCGGCGGCCGGGTTGGACTCTTCGTCCCCGCCGCCCTGGGTCAGGGCGTAGAGGGCCCACAGGCCCAGCACGACGGCGACGGCGATGAGCACCATCGCGAAACCGCGCAGGGGCAGACTGGTCGAGGTGGCGTCGTTCTTCTCCTGATTCACATTAGTCACAGAACTAACTTTAAACCCCAGGAGTTTCATTTTGTTGCGCGGCGCGCCGAATTTCTTCGCGTTGGCTGCGCACCCGCCGCAGCCGGCCCACCAGCACCGGCGCGTATTCCTGCGCCGCCGGCAGATCCAACAGCGCGTTGAGGCGCTGGTGGTAGCGCACCGGCGTTAGATCCAGCTGGGCGCGGATGGCCTCTTCCTTGCGCCCGACGGCGCGCGGGGCGTGCGCCTCGAAGTCTAGAATGGCCACGTCCTGCTCGGATAGGCCAGACAGGTCGGGTAGGTCAGATTGCGCGGACATGCTTAAACTGTAGAACATGAGTATTCGCCCCATCGTGATCCACGGCGACCCCGTGCTGCATCACCCCACCGAAAAAGTCATGGAAGACATCGCTAGCCCGGAGTTCCAGCAGATCATTCGCGATATGCACGAGACCATGGACGCGGCCCACGGCGTCGGGCTGGCCGCCAACCAGATCGGGATCAACAAGCGCCTGTTCGTCTACCACTGCCCGGACACCGACGGCCCCGACGGCACGGAGAAGGAAGACGGCGGGATGCGCCGCGGCTGCGTCATCAACCCGGTGCTGGAGACCTCCGACATCCCCGTGACCATGCCGGCGGACGACGGCTCCGACGACGAAGGCTGCCTGTCCGTGCCGGGCGAGTCCTTCCCCACCGGCCGCGCCGACTGGGCGCGGGTGACCGGCCAGGACGAAAACGGCAACGACATCACCGTCGAGGGCTACGGCTTCTTCGCCCGCTGCCTGCAGCACGAGGTCGGCCACCTGGACGGGTACGTCTACACCGACACCCTCATCGGGCGCTACAAGCGCGCGGCCAAGAAGGCCATCAAGCGCGAGGGTTGGAACGTCGCCGGGCTGACCTGGACCCCGGGCGTGGACGAGGATCCCTTCGGCCACACGGACGGTGAGGACTAGGCCGTGGGCTTCGCGTTTCGCTCCGACTCGGTGGAGGTAGGCGACCGGGTCGTGGCCCGGCGCGAATACGCCGGCGGGGTCAAAAGCGACGTCATCGGGCACGTGCAAAGCCTCGACCCGCTGGTCATCCGCCCGCAGCAGGTGGGCGGCTACCCCTCCGACAAGGAGGCAGTGGAAATCGCCCCGGGGGAGCTGAAGATCATCAAGAAGCTCTCCCCTCGCACCATCCGCAACTCGGATATCCGCCGCGTCGAGGAGGCCATCGCAAACGCCTACCCGGAGGCCCACCAGCAGTGGTCGGCGGACGGGCAGTGGCTAATGCGCGCCTCCGGCTCGGTGCCACTGGGCCCCTCGGCCGGTTTCACCCCCATGCCGGCCACCGAGATCCTGGACCACGCCGGCCCGCGCCTGCTGCTGCCGGAGCGCATCGGCAAAAACGGCCTGCCGCACTCCCGCCCGGTGGGCCCGGAACTGGTCTGCTACGTCGGCGAGCTGCCCGACGAGACCAGCGCCGAAAACACCGACACCGCGCCCGCCGCCCTGGGCACTGCCGGCGACGACACGGTGTGGGTGGTTGTACCTACCGCCCCGGCCAGCACGGCCGAGCTGCGCGAGAAGCTGCGCTGGGGCCGGACCCAGGGCGCGAGCCGCGCGGTGGTGGTCCTGGAGGTCCCGGATGCCCCCGCCCGCGCGATTGCGGCCGAGTGCGGCCTGGATGAGCACCATCGGCGCCGGTTCGCTACCCTGTAAATCATGCGCATAGCCACCTGGAACATCAACTCCGTCCGCACGCGGGCCGAGCGCGCACTGGCCCTGATGGACGCCCACGACATCGACGTGTTATGCCTGCAAGAGACCAAGGTGGCCGATGACAAATTCCCGACCCAGGTTTTCGAAGACGCCGGCTATCACGTGGCCCGGCACGGCCTGAACCAGTGGAACGGCGTGGCCATTATCAGCAAGCAGGCCCCGGAGGAGACCTACGAGGGCTTCCCCGGCCAGCCCGGCTTCGCCAAAGACCCGGACAAGGAGCAGGCCCCGGAGGCCCGCGCGCTGGGCGTGGTCATCCGCGGCGTGGAGATCTGGAGCCTGTATTTCCCCAACGGCCGCGAGATCACCGATCGCCACTACGACTACAAGCTGCAGTTCTACTATGCGCTGGCGCGCTACGTGGAGCAGCGCTCCCACCGCAAGCTGCTGCTGACCGGGGACTTCAACGTCGCCCCGCGCGACGAAGACGTCTGGGACCTGTCCGTTTTCCGGGGCAAGACCCACGTGACCGAGCCCGAGCGCGCCGCCTTCCAGATGCTGCTGGAGGCCGGCACCCAGGAGGTCACGCGCCAGTTCACCCGCGAGGAGCGCTGGACCTACTTCGATTACAAGGGCATGCGCTTCCAGAAGGGCGAGGGAATGCGCATCGACTTCCAGCTGGCCTCGCAGCCGCTGGCCGAGCGGGTGCGCTCCGCCGCGGTCGACATGGCCGAGCGCGCGGAGAAGGGCACCTCCGACCACGTGCTGCTGATGGCGGACTACGACCTTCCGGACTTCGACGCGGTGCGCTAATGAGCCTCAGCATTGATCTGACCTTCTGGCAGGCCTTCTTCATGGTGCTGGACTACGTCATCAAGGCCGTCGCCATCGGCATTGTCCCGGAGGGCCGCCGCCCGTCCAGCTCGAATGCCTGGCTGCTGGCCATCCTGTTGCTGCCCTTCGTGGGCCTGCCGCTGTTTTTACTGATGGGCTCGCCGTATATCAACCGGCGCCGCCACCGCATCCAGCAGGAGGCGAACGAGATGATAGACGACATCACCGCCGCCACCCCGGATCACCCGGAAGACCGCCTGCCCTCGGAGGTTGAATCCCTCATCCACCTCAACCGCGAGCTGACCGGTTTCCCCTGCCTGGTCGGCCACAACCAGGGCCTGCACGCGGACTACGACGAGTGCATCCGGGCGATTGCCCGCGCTATCGATGCCGCCGAGGAATACGTCTACGTCGAAATCTACATCCAGTCCTGGGACGAGGCCACCGACGTCTTCTACCAGTCCCTGGCCCGCGCCCGGAAGCGCGGGGTGGAGGTCAAGCTGCTACTCGATCAGATAGGCAGCATCAAGTACCCGGGCTATTTCAGCTTCGGCAAGAAGCTCAACGCCATCGACGTCGACTGGCGCCTCATGCTACCCATCCAGCTGCACAAATTCCGCTTCCGCCGGCCTGATCTGCGCAACCACCGCAAGCTCGTGGTCATCGACGGCCATACCGGCTTCCTAGGCTCACTGAACATTATCAAGCGCCAGTACAAGACCGAGGACCGCGCCTGGATCGACTACATGGTCGAGCTAACCGGCCCGGTGGTCACCTCCCTGGCTGCCGTCTTCGCCGTGGACTGGTACCTGGAGTCCAACGAGACCCTGGGGCTGAAAGAACTACCCTACGACGACGCCTGGGACGCGGACGCCAACTTCTTGCAACTCATCCCCTCCGGTCCGGGCTATACCACGGAGCCGAACCTGCGCATGTTCAACTCCGTGGTGCACCACGCCAAGGAGCGCCTGGTGATGGTCTCGCCCTATTTCGTCCCGGACGAGTCCCTCATGGAGGCCGTCACCACCGCCTGCTACCGCGGCGTGCGGGTGGAGCTCTATGTCTCCGCCAAGGCCGACCAGTTCATGGTCAACCACGCCCAATCCTCCTACTACCAGACCCTGCTAGAAGCCGGCGTCCACATCTACCAATTCCCCGAGCCCTACGTCCTGCACTCCAAGTTCACCCTCGCCGACCCGGACGAGCCGGCCAATACCTCCACCTACCCGCTGGCCATGTTCGGCTCCTCCAACATGGACATGCGCTCCTTCGGATTAAACTACGAGTCCACCATGCTGGTAGCCCGCGGCGACCTCATCGACCAGCTCAACCAGCTAGCCGCCAACTACCGCGGCGTCTCCCACGAGCTGACCCTCGAGGAGTGGAACACCCGCGGCTTCTTCCGCCGCTACGTGGACAACGTCATGCGGCTGACCTCGGCGCTGCAATAAGCCGCTATGAATAAAATTACCCCCGGTACAAATGTCCTGCCTTGAACACCGTCTACTTTTCCGGAAAAAATTACCCCCTAATACGTTTGTCTTAATTTTTCAGTAACCTTTGCTGAGACGTTTCCATCGGGATTACCTACCCCGAGCGTCCCCTCTCTTAAGGAGTATTCTTTGTTCCCCCCTCCGTAAAGCAAACGGCCTTCTAGCCTCTGCACTAGTCCTCGGAAGTCTTTTCACCGCAACCTCAGCAACTGCCCAGGAATTCGACGAGGAGTTTTTCAGCCCAGAAGGTGTCTCGTACAGCCTGGAAGAACTACAAAATAACCCTGAGGTAACCTTGGTCGAAATCCCTGATGAGACCGAAGACTCCCTGACCTTCTTCGCAAATCCCAACAAAGCTTCTGGGCCCGGCACTAATCAGATTCGCTCCTGCTACGTTGCCGTGTGGCACCCCAGCCAAAATCCCTCCACCCCTTGGGTCGGAGTCCAGGGCCAGCGAGCCGGGTGTTCCCACACAGCCGGTTTTCGACTTGAGCTCTACAAGGAGCGACCCGGTATTATTCCCGATAAATATCTATCTGGCACGGGCGGCCACAACAACATGACAATTCGGACGGCTGCAAAGTGCGCTGGAAACGGACGCTACTACGGCAAAGTCGTCACCGACTATCGCACTACCGTAACAAGTGACAAAATCCGCCTCTGCTAGGACCTAACTTCTCGTCCATGAAGCTCATAAGTTATCAATCCTTGAATTTACCAGGGACTACAGTACCGCATTCAGCTCGCGCCCGCCGGATCGAGCTTAGCCTACTGGCCTGTCAAGCCGTTCTGGTTCTAACGTGTAGTGCCGTTCTTAGCATGCGGTATGCAGATGCTTCACCGGAACATTTGTATAAGCTGCTCGGAATCTATTCCGTCAGCTTGCTTGCTATTCACCTGCTGCTATGCCGTTTTGCACCTGACGCAGACCAGCTCCTTTTCCCGCTGTGCGCGACGCTTAACGGTCTCGGATTGATATTTATCATTCGCTTAGACGCTTCTACCGGCAAAGAGCTGGCCGGCCGGCAGATCCTCTGGACTCTGGTCGGCTGCCTTGCCTGCGCGGTTTTCCTCTTGTTTATAAGCAACCCGCGTTCTCTTGCCCGCGTTTCCCACATTGCGGGACTAACCGGGTTAATCCTTCTAGCTTTACCACTGGTATGGCCACAACCTACTGCTGCGGATGCCCGAATTTGGCTAAAGCTTGGCCCCTTCTCCATCCAACCCGGTGAATTCGCCAAGATACTATTTATCCTTTTCTTTGCAATTCTATTTACTCAGAAACGCGCCCTGTTCACCATTGCTGGAACTAAGATTGGCCCCCTTAGTTTCCCACGCCTGCGGGACCTCGCCCCGATCTTTCTCGTATGGGCACTAGTACTGCTTATCATGGGGGCCTCCAATGACTTCGGCCCAGCACTACTGTTCTTCCTAACCGTCCTCGGCATGCTTTATATCGCCACCGCACGAGTATCATGGCTGCTCATCGGTATAGCTCTGACAACCGTCGGTTCGGTCCTAATTTATGCGGTTTCCGACAAGATCCAGCAGCGCGTATCTAATATGCGCGATCCATTGGCAAACTACTACACCATCGGCAACCAACTCTCGGAGTCCCTTTTCGGACTCTCCAGTGGCGGGATAACCGGTTCGGGATTGGGTAGCGGTCACCCCGAACTCATTCCCCTAGCCCATTCCGACTTCATTCTCGGTGCTGTCGGGGAAGAACTCGGACTCTTCGGACTTGCGGGCGTGCTTCTTATTTTTTCCTTGCTTAGCTCTCGCATCTTTCGGATCGCCCTCCGCGCTTCCCATACTTACACCAAACTGATGACCGCTGGATTCGGACTCACCCTTACCCTCCAAGTCTTCATCATCACTGGCGGTATCTCCGGACTCATCCCCATGACCGGGCTAACCACTCCTTTTATGTCCGCCGGAGGATCTTCCATCATCGCGAACTACATCATGCTCGCCTTACTTCTCCGCATTTCCCACTATGAAAAGAGCAGCTCCTAAGTCACGCCCATCAGTGACGCATCAACATTGCTAGAGTGGGGAGCAGAAAGTTCAATCCCCGTTCGCTTTTTATAAGGAGCATCATGTCCAAGTCTTCCAAGCCGACCCTTGGCCACCGTCTCGCCTCCGTCGTGCTGCGCGCTATCCCGGGCGCATACATCCTCAACTCCGGCATCGGCAAGCTGGGCCTGCGCGGGGAAAGCGCGGCTGGCCTGCGTGACTTCGCCGCCACCGGCGTCCCGGCTCTGGGCGATATGGATCCGGATACCTTCGGCAAGTTCATCTCCTACTCGGAGATTGGCGTCGGCGGCGCCCTGCTGGCCCCGTTCATCCCGAACCGCCTGGCGGGCCTGGCCCTGACTGGCTTCTCCTCCGGTCTGTTGACCCTGTACTTCAACAACGACAACATGACCCAGGACGACGGCATCAGCCCGTCCGAGGACGGCACCGCCATCGCCAAGGACAGCTGGATCCTGGCCATCGGCCTGGCCCTTATCGCCCTGGGCAAGGGCAAGAAGTAAAACTACTCGCCCACATGCCAGCGCGTGGCGGCCAAGGCGGCGGCCGCCGCCACGCCCGCGCAGGCGCACATGCCCAGTGACATCGTCAGCAGACGATCACTGCCCAGCCCCATCAGCGGGCTAACCAGCCCGCCCAGCAGTGACTGGACCCCGCCCATCACGGCCGAGACCGAACCGGCCTTATCCCGGCGCAGGCCCGTGGCCAGGGCCGCGGAATTGCCCATGATGAACCCGGTGGGCGCAACGCAGAAAAACAGCGCGACCAGCACCACCCCGCCGCCGGCCCCCAGCGAGATGGTGGCCAGGAGCACCGCGTTCGCGCAGACGCTTAAACCCACCCCGGCGCGCAGCATCACCTTCGGGCCGTGGCTGTCCACCAGCCGCATATTCACCAGGTTCGCAGCCAACAGGCCCAGCGAATTCACCGCGAAGACCAGCGAGTAGCCGGCCGGGCTAAAGCCCAGCACGTCCTGAATGACAAAGGGCGAGGCGGAGATGTAGCAGAACATCGCGCTAAAGCCGAAGGACATCGAGCCCAGGTAGCCCAGGATCGCCGGGTGGGACAGGACCGTGGCGTAATTGCCCAGCACCTGGCCCAGCAGGCGGCCCTGCCGGTTCCGGCCGCCGGTTTCCGGCACGACCAGCCACGCCAGGAGCAGCTGCACCACGTGCAGGCCCACCAGCACCCAGTAGATGCCGCGCCAGCCGATGGGCTCGGCCAGCAGGCCGCCGATGATGGGGGCGAGCGCCGGCGCGATGGCCTGGATGGCCATGAGCAAAGAAAAGCCCGGGCCGCGGCCTTGCCGGCCAAAAGGTCCGGCACCACCGCGCGAGAGAGCACCACGCAGGCCCCGCCGCCCAGGCCGTGCAGGAAGCGGGCCGCGACCAGCACCCCGATGTTGGGGGCCAGCGCCGCTAGCACCGATGCGGCCACCGCCCCACCGCGCCGAACAGGAGCAGGGTCTTGCGCCCGAGGGCATCGGAAAGCGGGCCGAAAAACAGCTGGCCCGCCGCCAGGCCGACGAAGAACGCGGTCAGCGTGAGCTGGACCCACGCATCCGCCACCCCGAACTCCGCCGCGATGGCGAGCATGACCGGCAGGTACACATCCGTGGCGAAGGCGGCCGTGGCCGACAGCAGCGCCAGGGACAGAAGAAGTGAATAGGGCACGGTTTCCTAGACTAAACCGTGCAGGCCTTAGGTGTCGCGCTTTTGCAGCAGGAAAACGCCCAGCAGCCACAGGCCACCGGCCCACAGCAGGAAGATAACCAGGTTCATCCAGTTGGCGTCCCACACCGCCTTTTCCGGCACGGTCTCAAAGATCCAGTTCTGCAAGGCCGTAAACGGCATGAACGGGGCGATGTGCTCACCAATTTTCGGCAGCTGCCCGATGAACTGGTCGATGCCCAGGTTCAGGATCAAGCAGATGGCCACGGTGCCGGCAGTCTGCCGCAGCAACAGGCCCATGCCCTGGGAGAACAGCACCATCGCCGCCATCACCAGCGGGTAGACCCAAAGGAAGCGCCGGGCGCTCTCACTGTTCCACGGGTCATAATCCGGGGCGACCTCGCCGGCAATGGCCTGGGTGAGCAGGTAGACTCCCACCAGCGCGATGAATACCAAAAGAGCGGAAATTACCGCGTACATGACCAGCTTGACCACCGCCACCATCGGGCGGTTCGGGTTGGCCATGTAGACGTTGGTCTGGATGTTGTAGCGGTATTCGGTGGTGATGATCATGATGGACTGGATCATCAGCACCGGCAGGCCCAGCATCCAGACGGCGGTGGCCGAGGACTCCGGGGTCAGGAACATGGCGGTCTCCGGCGTCTGCCGGGTAACAGACGCGTTCAGGGCGCTCCAGCCCCAGGTCAGCAGGAAGAACACGGCGCTGGTGAGCCAGAACGACCGCGTGGTAATCAGCTTGGTCCACTCTGCGCGCAAAGTATTAACGAGCATCGTCAGCCCCCTCAATCTGGCCGTGGTATTGGACCGCGTGGCCGGTCATTTCCATGAAAGCGTCCTCCAGCGAGGCGCGGTGCAGCGTGAGCTCGTTCAGCGGCACGCCCACCGAGTACGCCAGCTGCCCGATAAGGTCCGTGGCCTGCTCCGGGATAACCAGCGTGGGCCGGCCCTCCTGGTCCTGGCTGTGCTGGTAGGTGATGTTCTCCTCCTCCAGCGCGTTGGTGAACGCGTCTAGGTACTCGGAGCGGACGATAACCTGCGAGGCGGCGTGCTCCTTGATGAAGTCGTAGGTGGACTGGTTGGCCACCAGCTGGCCGCGGCCGATGACCACCAGGTGGTCGGCGGTCATGGACATCTCCGACAAAAGGTGCGAGGACACCAGGATGGTGCGGCCTTCCTGGGCGAGCGCCTGGAGCAGGTCGCGCACCCAGCGGATGCCCTCCGGGTCCAGGCCGTTGACCGGCTCGTCCAGGATCAGCACGCCCGGGTTGCCCAGCAGGGCGCTGGCTAGGCCCAGGCGCTGCCCCATGCCCAGCGAGAAGCCGCCGGCCTTCTTGCCGGCCACGTCGGACAGGCCCACCAAGCCCAGCACCTCGTCCACGCGGCGGGTGGGAATGCCGTTGGACTGCGCCATCCACTTCAGGTGGTTGGCTGCCGAGCGGTTCGGGTGCACGGCCTTCGCATCCAGCAGCGCGCCGACCTCCCGCAGCGGGTTCTTCATCTCCCGGTAGCTCTTGCCGCCGATGCGGGCCGTGCCCGCCGTCGGCCTATCCAAGCCCAAGATCATGCGCATGGTGGTGGATTTGCCCGCACCGTTGGGTCCCAAGAAGCCGGTCACCATTCCGGGGTTGACCGTAAAACTTAAGTTATCGACGGCGCGGACCGACTTATACTGTTTAGTCAGCCCGTTCACTTCAATCATGCCCACTAGCGTGCCACAATTCGGTCGGTTTTACCTGCCCAAGGCACGCGCCGCGCGGCACAAATCCGCGTAAGCGGAGCGGAAGGCGGTCAGCAGCGGCAGCTGTTCGACCTCACCGAGCGGCACCCAGCGCAGCTCCAGCGATTCCTCATTAGGCACGGTGTCCAGCAGATTTCCGGTCTTGGTCCGGGCCAGGACCGAGGTATAGGTCCAGCCGCCAGGCAGCTCTGGGCGCGCGGGGTTGGCCGGGTAGGGGCCGGCGGTAACAATCTCATCAATAATTTCTATGTCCCCCGGGTCGATGGTGCATTCTTCGACCGCCTCGCGCACCGCCGCCTGGCTGGCGGTTTCGTGCAAGTCCCGCGCGCCGCCGGGGATCCCCCAGGTGCCGCCCTGATGGGTCCACTGCGCGCGGTGCTGGAGCAGGACCCGCGGGCCCTCGGCCAGCAGGAAGAGACCGGCCGCGCCGTAGAGTCCCCAGGCGGGTTTGCCGCCAGGGCCCGCTGCCCAGCCGTCGCCGCTTTCGGGTTTGCCTGCCACATTCATCACCCTCCATGCTATAACTTTTGGCAAAACCCCGTGGACAGGTGGCGTAGCACACAGCGGAAAGGCTATTCTAGATGAATGACCGGTTCCGGGGCACCCAGCTTGATGCGGCCACGCCGCAGGAAACCTAAGTCGACCCAACCCACCGAGCACGACTCCCAGTTCGCCGGGGGCGACCACTGGCTCGACGACCTCACGGCCCCAGCAGACCCTGCCTTCAACCCGGCCACCCACCTGGCGATGTCCACCTTCGCCGGGCCCGCGCGCCTGGCCCGCCGCATCTGGTCCTTCTTGGAGACCACCCCCGGCAAGCTTTTCACCGTCACGGTGATTCTCACCCTGGCCATCGCCGCGGCCGGCATCTCCATGTCCAATTCCTCGGCCGCCCGGCAGGACAACCTGGACACCCTGCTGTCCACCACGGAGCCGATGTCGAACTCGGCCCACAACCTCTACACCTCCCTCTCCCTGGCGGATACCGTGGCCACCACCGGCTTCGTCCAGGCCGGCGTCGAATCGGACGTGAACCGGCAGAAGTACAACGACGCGATCGACCGGGCATCGGTAGCCGCCACCGAGTCCATCCTGGGCACCTCCGACGACGACCAACGCATCCGGGACCTGGTCGGCTTCATCCAGCGCGAGCTGCCGGTCTATACCTCCATGGTGGAAACTGCCCGCTCCAACCACCGCGCCGGCAACGCTGTGGCCAGCGCCTATATGTCCAACGCCTCGACGCTGATGCGCGAGGAGATCCTGCCCGCCGCCGACGAGCTTTTCCAGCTGACCAGCCAGAAGGTCTCGGACGAGCGCCGCGAGCTCACCCGCCCCCAGTGGGTACCGCTGTCCGGCCTGGTGGCCGCCGTCTTCTTCCTGGTGCTGGCGCAGTGGTGGCTATGGCGGCTAACCCGGCGCCGCTTCAACCGCGGCTTTGTCACCGCCACCGGACTGCTCACCCTGGCGGTGCTGTGGGTGGGCCTGTCCAACCTGGCGACCTGGTCCGCCGGCATGCAGGGCTTCGAGGACGCCTCCCGTCCGTGGGACGCGCTGACCAATTCGCGCATCGCCGCGCAGCAGGCGCGCACCTCGGAGACTCTGGCCCTGGTCAACCGTCAGTCAGAGCAGAAGACCGCCGTGACCTTCGACGAGACCACCGAATCCATCTCCCGCGCGCTGGAGGACTACGCGGCCTCCGAGTCGATCACCACCGAGTCCGAGCTTGACCGCGACGACCTAATCCGCGGCGCCCAGCACTCGCTGGAGCGCTGGGCGCAGTCCCACGAGGCGCTCCTCAACGCGCTCAGCGAGGGCCGCTACGACGACGCCATCTTCCTGGCCACCGACCCCAACCCGGGCGACACGCTGCCCGGGGAGACCTCACCCACCAGCGCCGCCAGCTCCTTCAACGAGCTCGACAGCACCCTGGACCAGCTCATCACCGATGCCCGGCGCGCCATGCGCCTGCACATCCAGGAGGGCCTGACCGCCATGACGCTGGTCTCCAGCGCGGTCATGCTGCTGACCGTGGCCGCGGTGATTTCGGTCTGGCTGGGCATCCGCGCCCGAGTGCAGGAGTACCTCTAATGCTAAAGCGCACGAAAGCCCTGCCCGCGCTCCTCAGCCTCCCGCTACTGCTGGCCGGCTGCGTAAGCCACTCGGCCGAGCTCGCCCCGACCAACGAGATCGACCGCATCCTCCCCGACCACACGCAGCGGGAAAAGCCCGGTCCCCCGCTGCCCGCCGGCGCCTACTACGAGCCCGCCGATGCCGAAGCCGCCGACGCGGACTCCCGCGGCAACCCCGCGGGCTCCTGGCGGCCGGACGACAAGGACGCCAAAGAGCGGGTTCCTGACATTGTCAAGCGCGGCCGGGTGATTGTCGGCGTGGACCAGTCGCACAACCTGCTTAGCTACCGCGACACCACCACCGGGCAGATGAGCGGCTTCGAGGTCGACCTGGCCCACGAGATCGCTCGCGATATCTTCGACGATCCGTCCAAGGTAGATTTCCGCTTCCTCTCCTCGGCCGAGCGCGTGGACGCACTGGAGTCCGGCGAGGTCGACATGGTGGTCCGCACCATGACCATCAACGAAGAGCGCCAAAAGCAAGTGGAGTTTTCCACGCCCTACCTCGACGCCTCCACGCGCCTGCTGGCACTAAAGTCCAGCGGCATCGACTCGCTCGAGTCCACCGCTGGCAAGCGGGTCTGCGCCACCGCGGGCTCGACCTCGCTCAATCAGGCCCGCCTCCACCTGCCCGACGCCCAGCTTTTGATCACCCGCTCCTGGGGCGACTGCCTCATGGCCCTGCAGCTGAGCCAGGCCGACGCCGTCATCACCGACGACACGCTCCTGTCCGGCATGGTGGATCAGGACTCCTACACCGAGATCGTCGGCGAGCCCATGTCCACCGATTCCTACGGCGTAGGCATCAAGAAATCCCGCCCGGGAGACGACACCCGCCCACTGGTCCGGCAGGTCAACTCCACGCTGGAGCGGCTGCGCCGCGACGGCACGTGGGCGCGCCTCTACAACGAGTGGTTCGGCCCCTACCTCGCCCCTGCCAGCCCGCCGGCCCTGGACTACCGCAGCGAAGACCCCGCAGACGATTCCGAGGAGGCACGCAATGACTGATCGCTCCGATCACCTGGAACCGGGCCCGGATTCCGACCTGGACGCCGCCACCGCGGCCGTGCCCTTCGATCCCTTCGCCGATGACGAAGGCGAGACCGGCACCGCCGCCGTGGCCTTCGACCCCTTCGCGGACGACGAAGACGACGAATTCGCCGCGGACTCCGACAACATCGCCGCGCTGATCAAGGACCTGGGCAACCTGCGCGACAAGAAGGCGCGCGACTCGCAGCAGGTGGCGGATACCTCGCAGCGCTCCCGCCAGAAGGCGCTCGACACCTTCCGCTCTAGGCGCGCGACCCGCCGCCGCGACCGCGAGGTCGCCGACGGCATGGTCCACCTGCCGTTCGTCTCCCCCAGCAACCCACGCCAGGCGCTGCTCGACGTGGACGAAGTCGTCGAGCGCAAAAAGATGCCACGCCCGCAGCTTAGCCCCGGCGACATGGTGGCCAGCCAGTACGAGATCTTGGGCGTTATCGCCCATGGCGGAATGGGCTGGATCTACCTGGCCAACGACCACTTCGTCTCCGGGCGCGTGGTCGTGCTCAAGGGCATGCAGGCCCACAAGTCCGAGGACGAGACCGCCGCCGCGGCCGCCGAGCGCGAGTTCCTGGCGGACATCACGCACCCGGGCATCGTGAAGATTTTCAACTTCATCGACGACGCCCGCGTGCCTGGCGGCTTCATCGTGATGGAATACGCGGGCGGGCCCTCCCTGCGCAGCCGCCGCAACGCGCAGCCGGGCAAGGTGCTGCCCATCGACATCGCCATCGCCTATATCCTGGAGCTCTTGCCGGCCCTGGACTACCTGCACTCGCGCGGAGTGGTCTACAACGACTTGAAGCCCGACAACATCATCGTCACCGAGGACCAGGTCAAGCTCATCGACCTGGGCGCGGTCTCCGGGATCGGCGCCTACGGCTTCATATACGGCACGCAGGGCTTCCAGGCCCCCGAAGTGTCCACCAAGGGGCCGTCAGTGGCCAGCGATATCTACACCATCGGCCGCACCCTGGCGGCGCTGACCATCGACCTTCCCAGCGAGGACGGCATCTACCTGCCCGGGCTGCCGAGCCCGGCGAAGGAGCCGCAGTTCCGCCGCCACCTGTCCTTCTATCGGCTGCTGCTGCGCGCCACCGAACGCGACCCGGACAAGCGCTTTAACAACCTGGGCGAGCTGCGCACGCAGCTCTACGGCGTGCTGCGCGAGGTCATCGCCGTCCGCGACGGCGTCCAGCACCCCTCCCAGCACTCGCTGTTTTCGCCGCAACGTACCACCTTCGGCACCAAGCACCTGGTCTTCCGCACGGACCAACTCATCGACGGCATCGACCGCACCGTGCGGACCACCGCCCCCGAAGTGGTCTCCGCCCTCCCGACCCCGCTGCTGGACCGCAGCGACGTCGGCGCCGCGCTGCTACAGGGCGCGTCCTATACGGAGCCGCAGGAGGCCCTGGAAACACTCCGCCAGGCGATGCAGGCCGACGAATACGAGCAGTCCGCCGAAATCCCCCTGGGCGTGGTGCGCTCCATGCTCGACCTCGGCTACACGGGCCAGGCCCGCAGCTGGCTGTCCTCGCTGGAGCAGCGCCTGGGCGGCGACTGGCGCTTCGAGTGGTATTCCGGCGTGACCGCGCTGCTGCTGGACGACTACGCCGAGGCGCAAAAGCACTTTTCCACCGTGCTCAGCCTCCTGCCCGGCGAGGCCGCGCCGAAGCTGGCGCTGGCCGCTATCAACGAGCTGCTCCTCCAGCAGCTGGGCTACGACGGCTCCTCCCTGCTCATGCCGAAGGTCGCCCGCGCCTGCGCGGGCCAAGACCTCAGCCTGGGCGACCTGCCCGACGAGGACTTCGCCGGCCAACCCGAGCTCTGGGAACACATCACCCAGGACCCCGGCGTGCTGCGGTTTAACTCGATGCGCCTCTACGGCCTGGTCTGGGCCACCAACCCGACCACCGTCTCCTCCGCCTTCGGCCTGGCCCGCCAACTACGCGCCGAGCACCAGGTGGAGATGTCCGTCAACACCCTCGACCGCGTGCCCAACGCCTCCCGCCACCAGCGCATGGCGCGGCTGACGACGGTTCTGCAGCTCATCTCCCACTCCCTGACCGAGCCCCGCGTGCGCCGCGCCGCCCGCCGCTTGGAGGAGATCCCCACGAACGAGCCGCGCTTTTTGCAGATCAAGGTCGCCGTGCTCTCCGCCGGGCTGACGTTCCTGCGAGATCACCAGCTCACGCACGCCGCCAGCCCGAACGACCTGTTCGAGTACGCCTTCACCCAGCGCGGACTGCGCTACGGGCTCGCCGACACGCTCCGCGCGCTCGCCCGCCAGGCCCCCTTCTCCCGGCACCGCTACGCGCTGGTCGACCTGGCGAACCAAGTGCGGCCGGTAACGACGTTCTAGTTTCGTTTGGGGCCGAGTACGGGGAACTTATCGACCTTTGCCGCCGGGCTAGTCCGCAACCTTCACCTTAACCCTTTGACCAGCTGTTTTGAGTTTTGGAATTATCGACCTTTGTGCAGAGGGCGATAATTATCCGGGTCCTTACCTCCCCGCCCGCCGCAACGTGGTGGTCAGCATCTCCATGAACTCGGCGTATTCGCAGAAGAGCCCCCGGGGTGTTACCCGGCGGACCACGAAGCCCTGGTTTTGCAGGTAGACCTCGCGGTCGCGCTCGGAGCGGATGACGTCCTCGACCGCGCGGCCGTAGGTCTGCCCGTCGTATTTGGCGGCGCCGTCCACCTCGAGGACCAGCCAGCCATCGATGAGCAGGTCCACGCGGAAAGCTCCGATCCGGGCCTGCGGCTCGACGCGGTGGCGCTGCGCCATCCCGCTGTGGATGAGCAGGCCGCGGGCGAGCGACTCGTACGGCGACTCCGAGACGCCGATCGCGGCCTCAATGACCTGGCGGGCCTGGCCAATCCCCCGTGTGCCCTTGAGCCGGGCGGCCACGGCCTCCAGCGCGGCGCGCTCATAACCGCGGGCCAGGTAGCTGTCGGCGGCCACCAGCCCGCGCACGAAGCCGTGCAAGCGGGCCAGGTCCACCACGGTGCGGGCCGGGCTCGTAGCTCTGACGCTCGGGGCTCCTTCCTCAGCAGAAACCGAGACGATATCGCCCGGCGGCAGCTTCATCTTGCGGTAGCGCCACCCGGGCGGGACCTGCGCGTTGGGCGGGACGGTGCCGCCGGCCAGTGCGAGTTCTATGTCCTCCTCCCCGCGGGCGCTGAGCACCCACAGCCGGTGGACGCGAGCGGCCGAGCAGGCGGCCAGCACCGCGCGGTGGGCGCTGAGCGCGGCGGCCAGGCAGCGCAGCCGGGTCTGCTCGTGGACGGGTAATGAGGTATAAGCCTGCGCGTCGACAGTCACTTGCGGCGCGAGGCGGGTGCAGTGGACATTAGCGGTACGGGTCTTAGTCAGCTTCATACCGCCATCCTGACCGGAAGCGCAAGCCCCGGTCTAGGCCAGCCTGGCCCGGATACAGCAAAACTGTGGATAACTGGGCGCGGGCCCTAGTTATCCACAGTCGCGGGCACGCTCAAGTGGCGTGCGGCAGCACAAGGTGCTAGTACAGGCCGGCCTCGCGTGCCATGGCAGCGATCTCGGCGGACTTCTGCGCGATGGCCAGCTCCTCGTTGGTCGGGACCACGAAGACCTTGACCGGGGAGTCCGCGGTGGAAATCATGCGCGGCTCCTTGGAACGGACCAGGTTGGCTTCCTTGTCGAAGTGGATGCCGTACATGTCCAGGTTGTATAGGGAGTCCTGGCGGACCTCGGTGTCGTTCTCACCGACGCCGGCGGTGAACGTGATGGCGTCGACGCGGCCGAGCGCAATCATGTAGGAACCGATGAAGCGGCGCAGCTGGTGGATGTAGATGTTGTACGCCAGCCAAGCGTCGGAGTCCTCGTTCTCAATCCGCTCGCGCAGCAAGCGGAAGTCGTTGACGCCGGAAATGCCCTTCACGCCGGACTGCTTGTTGAGCAGCTTGTCGATCTCGTCGATGGACATGCCCGCCTGGCGGGACAGGTGGAAGATGATGCCCGGGTCGATGTCGCCGGAGCGGGTACCCATTGCCAGGCCGGCCAGCGGAGTAAGGCCCATCGAGGTGTCGATGGCGCGGCCGTTGGAGATCGCGGCGGCGGAGGCACCGTTACCCAGGTGCAGCGTGATCTGGTGGGTGTGGCCCGGATCGCGGCCCAGCAGCTTCGGGACCTGCTGCGAGACGAACTCGTGGGAGGTGCCGTGGAAGCCGTAGCGGCGGATGTCGTACTTCGTCGCGACTTCCTTGTTGATGGCGTACAGCGCGGCGGCCGGGGCCATGCGGTTGAAGAAGGCGGTGTCGAAGACGGCGACGTGCGGCAGGTCCGGCAGGATGGCGCGCGCGACGCGGATGCCGTCCAGGTTGGCCGGGTTGTGCAGCGGGGCCAGCGGGATGAGATCCTCAATCATGGACTCGATCTGCTCGTCGAGCAGCTGCGGCTCGCTGAACAGGCGCCCGCCGTGGACGACACGGTGGCCGACGGCGATGAGCTCGAGCTGGGTGGGGCCGACCTGGTTGTCTTCCATGATCTCGAAGGCGCGCTTCAGGCCCGCGGTGTGGTCGGGGATTTCCAGCTCTTCGCGGATCTTCTCGCCGTTGACGGTGACGTTGATGGCACCGTTCGGCTCGCCGATCTGCTCGACCAGGCCGGTGACCAGCGGAGCGTCGGTGGCTTCGTTCTCCGGGTTCACCACCTGGAACTTGATGGAGGAAGAGCCGGAGTTAAGTACTAGAACGTAGGCCATTTAGGCGTTGCCTCCTGCCTGGATAGCGGTAATAGCGACGGTGTTGACGATATCGGGGACGGTAGCGCCACGGGACAGATCGTTGACCGGCTTGTTCAGCCCCTGCAGGATCGGACCCACGGCCAGGGCGCCACCGGTGCGCTGCGCGGTCTTGTAGCCGATGTTGCCGGCTTCCAGGTCCGGGAAGATGAAGACGTTGGCCTGGCCGGCGACCTCGGAGTCGGGCATCTTCTTCTTGGCCACGCCCGGGTCGCAGGCGGCGTCGAACTGCAGCGGGCCGTCGACCTTGAGGTCGCCGTTGATCTGACGGGCGGCCTCCACGGCGGCCACGGCGCGGTCCACGTCCGGGCCGGAGCCGGAGGTGCCGGTGGAGTAGGACAGCACGGCCACGCGCGGGTCTATGCCGAACTGGGCCGCGGTCTTCGCGGAGACGGCGGCGATCTCACCGAGCTGCTCGGCGGTCGGGTTCGGGTTGACCGCACAGTCGCCGAAGGCCCACAGGCGGCCGCGCATGACCATCAGGAAGATGGAGGAGACCACGGAGGCCTCCGGGGCGGTCTTGATGATCTGGAAGGAAGGCTTGATGGTGTGGGCGGTAGTGTGTGCCGCGCCGGAGACCATGCCGTCGGCCAGGCCCTTGTGGACCATCATGGTGGCGAAGTAGGAGATGTCCTGCATGGTCTCGCGGGCCTGCTCGAGGGTAACACCCTTCTTCTTGCGCAGCTCGGCGAAGTCGGCAGCGAATTCCTCGGCCAGCGGGGAGGTCAGGTGGTCGATGATGGTGGCGTCGGTCAGATCCACGCCCAGCTCGCCGGCGCGGGTGGCAATGGAGTCCGTGTTGCCCAGGATGGTGAGCTTGACGATGCCCTTTTCCAGCAGCTGGCCAGCCGCCAGCAGGATGCGGTCGTCGTCGCCCTCCGGCAGCACGACGTGGGCGCCGGCGGCCTTGGCCTGGCCTAGCAGCTGCTGCTCGAAGACGGGAGCGGACATGACCGGCTCGACGTTGAGGTTAATCTGACGGGCCAGCGCCTCGCCGTCCTGGAGCTGGTCCGGGGTGACAACGCCGGCAACGGTCGCCTGCACGTCCTTGGCGTGGCGGACCGCAAGTTCGGCCGCGCCCTTTTCCTGCTCGGCTACGAACAGCAGCGGCACGCCGACGGCGGCGGCAGCTACGGAGTCGAAGTGGGTGTCGCCGGTGCCCTGAATAACTACGGGGCCGTTGGCGGTAAGTTCCGCAGCGACGACGTCGGCGAGCTTCGGGTTGAGCTCATCCAGAGTGCGCAGCTGCGCGTCTAGCTGGTGGGCAGTTTCCGCAAGGTTGAGGTCGGCAAAATCACGACCTACGACACTGACAAGGACAGAACGAGCATTAGACATGCGACGAACCTTTCATTCGCTGTCACGGGGCAATATTCACAGCAAAAGTGCTGCATATCACTCAGTAATTTGTTTAGTGACCTCCTCTACCCTACTTCAGAATGCCCATTTTTCCGATTCGCGTAGATGTAAAACAGGTCACTCATGACTATAAGTTTTGGGCAGAATCCTCGATCGCGCGCTTAACCGCAGCTACGGACTTTTCTAGGGCCTTGGTTTCCCAGTCGTCCAGGTCCACCGGGACGCGCCGGAGGACCCCCGAACGCCCGATCAAACATGGCAGGGAGACCGCGACGTCACCGTCGTAGCCGTATTCGCCGTGCAGGGTGGTCGAGACCGGGAAGATGGTGCGCTCATCGAGCAGGACCGCCCGCGCCAGGCGCATGGCCGAGGCAGCGACGCCGGCGTTGGTCCAGCCCTTGGAGTGGAAGACCTGGTAGGCGGCTTCGACGACGCGCTCGGCTAGGTCCCCCGGGTCGAGCTGGGCGCCGGGGAAGTATTCGCCGAGCCGGGCAGCGGGAATCCCCGCCACGGACAAGTGGGACAGGACTGGGAAGGCGGCCATGCCGTGCTCGCCCATCATGTAGCCGTCGACGGAGTCGGGGCTAATCCCCAGATCGTCGGCGACCAGGCGGCGCAGGCGGGACGAGTCCAGCATGGTGCCGGTGGCGAAGATCTTGTGCTCCGGGTAGTCGAATTCGTTCTGGGCAATCCAGACGATGGTATCGGCCGGGTTGGTGATGAAGATGAGCACGGGGCCAGCCTCTTTGTCGGCCACGTTCGCGCACACCTCGCGCATGATCCCGCGGGTGATATCGCCGTTGACGGGCGCGAGCGCCGCCCGGTCCGGGTTGGCGTCGGGGTTGTCGGGGTCCACGATCATCGACGGGCCGGCGGCCGAAATGACGACGTCGGCGTCCGTGCACTCGGAGTAGTCGCCGCGGCGTACGCGCGGGACGAAGCTACCAGGCACGCCGGTCAGGTGGTGTTGGTCGAGGGCCTCGCCGTAGGCAATGTCGGGGTCGCTATCGATGACCACAATGTCGGCAAACAAGCCGGAATGTACCGCCTCTGCCAGCACGTAGGAACCTACGTGGCCCGCTCCGGTGATAACGAGCTTGGCTGGTCGGTTCATGATTTTCCTTTCGACGAGTAGTGAAACAAGAAGGGTTCTCGGCAAGCGAAAAACCGCCGACCTCGAGTGTAGGCCGGCGGTAGCAGCGCTTACAGGGAGTGGAAGATGGAGAAGAAGATGGTTGCCACGGCCACCAGGCCGATGAAGGTGGTGAACCAGTTGGACGGCTTGCCGCGGAAGCGCTTGAGTGCGTCCACCTTGTGGATGGCCCACATCGGAATCAGGAAGAGCAGGACGGCAATGGCCGGGCCACACAGGGTCTCAATCATGCCCAGGATGGACGGGTCGGCCCAGGCGACCAGGATGCAGGTCACCAGGATGAAGATAAGCGAGCCGGTCTCCAGCGCGCGGCTGTGGGTGAACTTGGTGTTGCCAGCGACGTGGTTGCCGGTCACCACCAAGCCCTCGACGGACTCCGCCGCGCCCAGATAGTGGCCCAGGAAGGACTTGCAGATGGCCACCAACGCTACGATGGGGGCTACCCATTGCAGGAAGGGGGCATCGAAGTGGTTGGCCAGGTAGGACAGGATGGTGATGTTTTGCTCCTTGGCCTCGGCCAGGTTTTCCGGCGACAGAGACAGGGCGCAGGAGAAGACGAAGAACATCACGACGATGACCATGAGGCCTTCGGCCGCCGCCAGGACCTGGCCGGTCTTCTTATCCACCCACTTGTCGCCGTACTCCTGGCGCCTCTCGGAGGCGAAGGAGGAGATGATCGGCGAGTGGTTGAAGGAGAATACCATCACCGGCACCAGCAGCATCAGCGTGGTGGCCAGGCCGTTGCCGGAGGCCTCCCGCGCGACGTCCAGGTCGAAGGTCGAGAAGAACGCGGTGTTCCAGCGTGGAATGAGGTAGAGCGCTAGGAAAATCAACACGGCAATGAAGGGGAAGGCCAGCGCGGACATCACCTTGACCACGATTTCCTGGCCCATCTTCACCACGAAGATGAGGCCGCCGACCAGCAGGGTGGCCAGTACCCAGCGCGGCCAGGGATCGACGTGCAGCTGGTGGATAAGGAAGGACTCCAGGGTGTTGGTCAGCGTGACCGCGTAGACCAACACCAGCGGGTAGACCGCCACGAAGTAGAGGACGGTCATCACGACGCCGGCGTTGGCTCCGAAGTGCTCCTCCATGACGTCGGTCAGGTGAGACTTCGGATCGGAGCCGGACAGGACCAGTCGGGTCATCGCGCGGTGGGCCCAGAATGTCATCGGGAAGGCGATGATGGTCATGATGATCAGCGGGATAATTCCGCCGATGCCCGCGTTGATGGGCAGGAACATGACGCCGGCGCCGATGGCGGTGCCAAACAGGCTCAGCGTCCAGATGGTATCGGTTTTGCCCCAGCCGGGGGCCTTGTCAGCACTGTCGGCGCTACCCAGCGCCGTGGTGGTTGTTGCCCGCCGAGCGTCGGCGGCCTCGGGAGGGATGACGGACATGGTGTGTTCGACCCTTTCGACGTGTTCCCCGCAGCCCTACGCGAAAGAACGGGCCGATGGAGAACTATTTATCACTTCAGAGTCCATTCTCCGGAAAATGCCGCGGTATTGCTATGAGCAAACTCACATTTGATGATTAATTATTATCACATCACTGAAATGAGAACTTTTCCGCGGGGATCCGCTATAGTAATTAGCTACACTCGGTTCTGACATAGTTTTTACCTAGTAGCCAACAGGAACCATGCGAAAGCCCACCCAGGCTGCACCGACCCCAATCTCCCCCTAAAAATCCCCTGGGGAAACGGTGTTTCCCCCTAAGGCCACGCCTCCCCCGCCGGCTGCCCCCGACTATTGGGCATGTCACGAAAAAACCGGGCACTATGACCAAAATCAAAGCCCTTTTCCCCAGGTCAGATACCTTATACCATCGGAGGCATGAGCACTACAGTCCAGAACCCGCTCGTCACCGCCGCCGAAATCGAGGCCGCCCACGAGCGAATCCAAGATGAAATCAACCGCACCCCGCTGCGCTACAGCGAACGACTGTCCCAGCTGACCAACTGCAACGTCTACCTCAAGTGCGAGGAACTGCAGGACGTGCGCTCCTACAAGATCCGCGGCGCACTCAACAGCATCAAGAACCTGAGCGACGAGGAGCTGGCCGCCGGCATCGTCACCGCCTCGGCCGGCAACCACGCCCAGGGCGTGGCCTATGCCTGCAAGACCATGGGCGTGCAGGGCAAGATCTTCGTGCCGGTGCCCACCCCGGCCCAGAAACGCGACCGCATCCTGGCCCACGGCGGCCGCTTCGTGGACTTGGTCGTGACCGGCGAGTCCTTCGACGAGGCCTCCGCCGCCGCCCACGAGGACGCCGCCGAGCGCGGGGCCACCTTCATCGAGCCCTTCGATGCCCACGACACCGTCGTCGGCCAGGGCACCATGGCCAAGGAGATCCTCGAGCAGCTGGCCGAGGAGGGCAAGGAGCTGCACGCGCTCATCGCCCCCGTCGGCGGCGGTGGTCTGCTGTCCGGCCTGACCAGCTACGTCGCGGAGAAGGCCCCGGAGACCCAGATTTACGGCGTGGAGCCGGCCGGCGCGGCATCGCTAGCCGCGGCCTTCCGTAACAACGGCCCGATGACGCTGCCGACCGTGGACCCGTTCGTGGACGGCGCGGCTGTCAAGCGCATCGGCGCGCTGCCCTACGAGATCCTCTCGGCTAACAAGGACCGGCTGGAGCACTTCGCGGTCAGCGAGGACGACGTCTGCATCGAGATGCTCAACCTCTACCAGAACGAGGGCATCGTCTCCGAGCCGGCCGGCGCGCTGTCCGTGACCGGCCTGACCAAGCTGGACCTGGCGCCGGGCTCAACCGTGGTCTGCGTCATCTCCGGCGGCAACAACGACGTCATCCGCTACACGGAGATCATGGAGCGCTCCCTGGTGCACCGCGGCCTGAAGCACTATTTCCTCATCAGCTTCCCGCAGGTCCCTGGCCAACTGCGCATCTTCCTCGACGAAATCCTCAACCCGGGCGACGACATCACCAGGTTCAAGTACCAGAAGCGCAACAACTGCGTGCTGGGCACCGCGCTGGTGGGCCTGGTGCTGGAGAAACCCGAGGAAATCGACCAGCTCATCGAACGTTTGGACAACTCCAAGTTCGAGTACGAGTACCTCAAGCCGGGTACTCCTGAATATAAGATAGTCGGATAAGCCCTTCCGAGGCTGATTTGGGGAGCAGCCTTGTTACCCTATCTAGTGCGTTGCTCGAATCCGAACGTATGATGAGCTCAGATTAGACAAGTAACAGCCACTCCCCAAGAATCAGTGAGGACTCCGACACATTATGACTTCCCCTCTGCGCGTTGCAGTCGTTGGTTCCGGCCCAGCCGGCATTTACGCATCCGATCTTCTGGTTAAGTCCGAGGTCGACGTCAAGGTCGATCTGTTTGAGAAGATGCCCGCCCCCTTCGGCCTGATCCGCTACGGCGTGGCCCCGGACCACCCGCGCATCAAGGGGATTGTTCAGTCTCTGCACAACGTCATGGAAAAGGAAGACATCCGCTTCCTGGGCAATATTGAGGTCGGCCGCGACGTTACCGTCGAGGAGCTGCAGGACTACTACGACGCCGTTATCTTCGCCACCGGCGCCACCGCCGACCGCCTGGTCAACATCCCGGGGGAGGACCTCGAGGGCGTCCACGGCGCCGGCGAGTTCGTGGGTTTCTACGACGGCAACCCGAACTTCAAGCGCGACTGGGACCTGTCCGCCGAGTCCGTGGCCGTCATCGGCGTGGGCAACGTCTCCCTGGACGTCTCCCGCATCCTGGCCAAGACCGCCGATGAGCTGCTGGTTACGGAGATCCCGGACAACGTTTACCAGGCCCTGAAGACCAACCGCGCCAAGGAGATTCACGTCTTCGGCCGCCGCGGCCCGGCCCAGGCGAAGTACACCCCGAAGGAGCTCAAGGAGCTGGACGAGTCCCCGACCATCGAGGTCATCGTCGATCCGGAAGACATCGACTACGACGCCGCTTCCGAGGAGGCCCGCCGCGCCGCCAAGTCCACCGACCTGGTCTGCCAGACCCTGGAGGGTTACGCCATGCGCGAGACCAAGGGCGCCCCGCACAAGCTCTACATCCACTTCTTCGAGGCCCCGGTGGAGATCCTCGGTCAGGACGGCAAGGTCACCGGCCTGAAGACCGAGCGCACTGAGCTCGACGGCACCGGGCGGGTCAACGGCACCGGCAAGTTCACCGAGTGGCCGGTCCAGGCGGTCTACTCCGCCGTGGGCTACCACCCGCAGGACGTCGAGGGCGTGCCCTACGACGAGGAGAAGGCCGTCATCCCGAACGACGGCGGCCACGTGCTGCGCGATAACGGCGGGGAGAAGATCCCGGGCCTGTACACCACGGGCTGGATCAAGCGCGGCCCGGTCGGGCTTATCGGCAACACCAAGTCCGACGCGAAGGACACCACCTCCATGCTGCTGGCCGATCACCTGGCCGGCGAGCTCACCGAGGCCACCAAGCGCGACCCGCAGGACATCCTGGACCTGCTGGCCAGCCGCGACATCGCCGTGACCACCTGGGAAGGCTGGCACCGCCTGGACGCGGCCGAGCGCGCCGCCGGCGAGCCGCAGGAGCGCGAGCGCATCAAGATCGTCGAATGGGACGAGATGGTCCGCTACGCCGGCCCGCAGGAGGACTAAGCCCGCCCGCTAGAGTGGTGGGCGTGACTAAAGAATCTTTCCAGCCCACCATCACCGCCGCGCCGCTGGCGGCGCTGGCCCCGCTAGACGTCCACGCGCTCTACAAGCTGCGCGTGGACGTCTTCGTGCATGAGCAGGCCACCCCTTACGCCGAAATCGATGACACGGACGCCCAGCCGTCCACCATCCACCTCCTGGCCTGGGACAGCCCTGCTCAAAAACAAGCGCAAGCACAAACACAAGCGCCGACCCAGGATCCCACTCCCCGGCTCCTGGGCACGGCCCGCCTGTTCCCGGCGACCATCCCGGACCCGGACGCCACAAAACAAGGCGAGCCCGCCGACGCCCCCACCCTCGAGATAGTCCAGTTCGGCCGCTTCGCCCTAGATCCCGCCGCCCGGGGCACGGGCCTGGGCCGGCAGCTTATCGATGCCGCCTTGCAGTTCGCCGCCACCGCCCGTCCGGGCGCGCCGGTCTACCTGGAGGCGCAATCGCCGCTGACCGGCTACTACGGCCGCTTCGGCTTTAGCGTGTGCGGCGAGCCCTTCGACGAGGACGGCACCCCGCACACACCGATGATTAAGCGCGCCGCGGCTGAGTAGCTAGGAGGCAGGCTCCTACTTCCGGCCCCACAGCGAGGTGTTTTCGACTGCGGCTTCCTCGTCGTCATCGTCGATGCCGCCGGTCAGCTCGGGGTTGACGCACACCAGCGGCTCGTCCAGCAGCACCACCTTGTGCAGCTGCGGGATATCCGGGGTCTGGGAGTCCTCGACGACCTCGGCCGCGGTCGGGGTGCCGCGCACCTCGATGCGCGTGGCCGCCACGTTGGCCCTATCGCGGGCCTCCTCGATGTCCTCGCCCGTGGAGACCACCAGGCCCATCCGCCGGCCCTTGTAGGCGCCCGGCTTGCCAAACAGCGTCACGTCGGTCTCCGCGACCGCCATCGCCTGACCCACGCCCTGGTAGGCGACGTCCTCGATGTCGTCGTCCGCGTGCAGCACGTAGGCCGCCCCGGGGGAGACCAGCGTGACGTCGATCGGGTAGCCCAGGATGGCGCGGGCCTGCAGCTCGAACTCGGAGAAGCGCTGGGTGTAGCCGGTCAGCATGGCAGTATCCGATGGCCGCGGGGAGACGGAGGAAAAGTAGACGTCGTCACCGGCGACGAAGAGCTCCACCCCGTAGACGCCGCGCCCGCCCAGCTCGTTGGAGATTCGCGCGGCCACCGAGCGGGCGTTTTCCAGCGCGCGCTGGCTCATGGGCATCGGCTGCCACGACTCCACCAAGTCGCCGTGCTCGTGGCGGTGGCCGATAGGCTCGCTGAACCAGGTGGCCATCTCCTTGGTGGACGGGTCGATGGAGCGCACCGCCAGCAGCGTGACCTCGTAGTCGAAGTCCACGAAGCGCTCGGCCACCACGCAGTCGGAGTCAGAGGACACGCGGCGGACCTTTTGCCAGGCGCTGGCGATTTCTTCCGGATCGCGGACCAGCATATGCCCCTTGCCGGAGGTCGACACGTCCGGCTTGATGATGCACGGGAAGCCGAGCTCCTCGACCGCGGCGGCGAGCTGTTCCTCCGAGTTCGCGAAGCGGTAGGCCGTCGTGGGCAGGCCCAGCGACTCCGCCGCACTGCGGATCGATTCCCGGTCCCGGGTGAGCTCACAGGCGCGCGCGGTGGGCACCACCACGGCGTCAGTTTCCGCCTCCAGGCGGGACAAGGCGTCCACGGCCACCATCTCCACCTCAGGCACTACGAAGTCCGGCTGGACCTGGGAGGCAATCTCCCAGACCGCCTGCGGGTCGGAAATCTGCGCCACGTGCGCCACGTGGGCGATGTGCAGCGCCGGCGCCCCCGGGTAGGAGTCCACCGCGTGCACCTCTAGTCCCAGGCGCTGGAACGCAGCCGTCAGCTCCTTGCCGAGCTCACCACCGCCGAGCAGCAGCACCTTGGTGGCGTTCGATGTCAGCGGCGTTCCGATATGTTGTGCAAAGTCCATAGATCGTTCCTCCAGAAGCTGTGAGACACCACAGCAAACTCTGCGCCCATTATCGCATAGCGCCAGCTATCTGCCGCATTGGAACAGGCCATAACATTGCGCAGGTGCCGGTCCTACAACGCACAAACTCCCGCCCAGCTGCCATCACAGCATTCGACGGGAGTGCGTGTTCTATTGGTTTTCTGCCTGTTTAGGCGTCCTCAAGGACGTCGTGGCGCACGATGGTCTGGTCGCGGCCGGGGCCGACGCCGATGTAGGAGATGCGGGTGCCGGACAGTTCCTCGAGGCGCAGGACGTAGTCCTGGGCCTTCTGCGGCAGTTCCTCGAAGGTCTGGCAGCCGGTGATGTCCTCGTCCCAGGCCGGCATGGTCTCAAAGATGGGCTCTGCGTGGTGGAAGTCGGACTGGGTCATGGGCATCTCGTCGAAGCGCTTGCCGTCCACGTCGTAGGCCACGCAGATGGGGATCTCCCCAATGCCGGTCAGCACGTCCAGCTTGGTCAGGAAGTAGTCGGTGAAGCCGTTGACGCGGGTGGCATAGCGGGCGATGACGGAGTCGTACCAACCGCAGCGGCGCTTGCGGCCGGTGTTGACGCCGATCTCCCCGCCGGTGGTCTGCAGGTACTCGCCCCACTTGTCGAAGAGCTCCGTGGGGAACGGGCCCGCGCCCACGCGGGTCGTATACGCCTTGATGATGCCCAGAGAAGTGGTGATCTGCGTCGGGCCCACGCCCGAGCCCACCGAGGCGCCGCCGGCCGACGGGTTGGAGGAGGTCACGAACGGGTAGGTGCCGTGGTCCACGTCCAGCATGGTGGCCTGGCCGCCCTCCATGAGGACGTGCTTGCCGTTGGACAGGGCATCGTTGAGCTCTAGCTCGGCTTCGATGACCATCGGGCGCAGGCGCTCCCGGTAGCTCAGGAAGTACTCCACGACCTGCTCCGGGTCGATGGCCTTGCGGTTGTACATCTTGACCAGCATCTGGTTCTTGATGTCCAGCGCGGAGGTGACCTTCTGGCGCAGGATGGACTCGTCGAAGATGTCCTGGACGCGTATGCCGATGCGCGCGACCTTGTCCGCGTAGGCCGGGCCGATGCCGCGGCCGGTGGTGCCGATGGCACGCTTGCCCAGGAAGCGCTCCTGCACGCGGTCGAGCGTCTGGTGGTACGGCGCCACCAGGTGCGCGTTGGCGGAGATTTTCAGGCGGGAGGCCTTCGCGCCGCGGGCTTCCAGCCCGTCGATCTCGTCGAAGAGGGCCTCCAGGTTAATCACGACGCCGTTGCCCAGGATCGGGGTGGCGTTTTCCGACAGGATGCCGGCGGGCAGGAGCTTGAGCTCGTACTTCTCGCCGCCGACCACGACGGTGTGGCCGGCGTTGTTGCCGCCGTTCGGCTTGACGACGTAGTCGACCTTGCCGCCGAGGATATCCGTCGCCTTGCCCTTGCCTTCGTCGCCCCACTGAGCGCCAACAATGACGATTGCTGCCATGGTTGTTAATTCACTTCCCCATTTTAATTGGAGTCAAATACGCACTAACTCTACCTGCTTAGCTATCCGCGTGGGCACTCCTACCCCGGCGAAGTAGCATAGAAAACATGCGTGTGATGATCCTGCGCTGCGGCGCGCCTCAGTTTCCACTGCCCGACGATCCGGACTCCAGCTGGGAAATCCTGGATTGCAGCGCCGTGCCCACGCGCAAGGAGCTCAAGACGGTAGACGCCGCCGCCCGGGAGATCCTGCCCGAAGACCCCACGCCGTCGCTCGACGAGATCGCCGCCCAGCCCGACGTGGCGCACCTGGGCGCGCCGGCGCCTGCGCCCCAGCCAGTGCCGGAGGCGCTGCGCGTGGTCGTCATCGGCACGGACGCCGCCCTGTCCGCGGTGATTACCCGGCTCATGCGCGCCGACACCATGTGGGTCGAGGTCGCCTACGTGCCGGTGGAGGATTCCTCCGCCGCCGCCCAGAACTGGGGCCTGCCCCAGACTGCGGACGACGCCTTCCGCCTGGCGCTCGACGGGGCGGTCGCGCCGGTGCCCACCATCCGCAACGACGCCGGCCAGGCCGTGGCGGGATCGGCCACCATCAGCCAGTGGAACCCCGGGGCCATGACCGGGGAGATCATCGTGGACGACCACGTGCTCGTCCGCCAGGACGGGGAGGCCCTAAGCGGAGCCCAGACGGGCGTCTACGGCGCCAAACTGGTGCCCATGGTGGACGCCCCCGGCATCGTCGCCGCGGCGGCGCCAGTGGCCCGCCAGGGGCTGCTCGAGCGCCTGCGGCGCAAGCAGGCCGCGCCCCAGCCCGGCCCGGTGGATCCGTCCACCGTGGCCACCGGGCGCGCGGTCCAGGCCGGCGGGCCGGAGCTGCGCGTGACCGTGGACGGGGTCTCCCGCCCCCGCCCCGTCGACCGCGTGACCTTCTACCGGCACCTGCGCGACCTGCAGGTGGTGCGGATGGCGCGCCCCTAGCGCCTAAAGGTCGTGCTCATCCTCGTCGTAGATCTCCGGCGGGTAGGCCGGGGTCTGCGAGGTCGGGATGAGCACCGCCACGGCGGACTCGCGGGACATGCCGCAAATCATCAGCAGGTCCACCACGATGGAGCGCGTCTGCGCCAGGATGGCGTAGGCCGACAGCTGGCTGCGGCCCTCCACAATGTCCATGCTGGCCCTAGCACCCGCGCGGCGCAGCCGCTGGACCAGGTGGGGCAGCTCCTGGGCCTCGTTGAGGCCGCGCCGGCTGCCGTAGATTTCGGCCAGCTCCTCCATGACCGAGCACAGCTCCTCAATGAGCTCGATCTGGGCCGGGGAGACGCTGTCCCCGTCCTCGGTAATGACCAACGCGCGGCGGGAGAGCACGCGCACGCCGCGCACACCGTTGTCCACGGGCACCAGGATGCGCTCCAGCGAGCGGATATTGCGCCTAGATCCCCACATGATGGGCGAGACCTCTGAGGCCTCCCGGCCCTGCTTGGCGGCATCGGCCAGCTTCTCGATATTGGTCTGCGTGCCGAAGACGGCCTGCCGGGCCTCCTCGATGATCTCGACGTCCTGCTTCTCCAGCCCGCGGGAGACGTCGTAGAGCACGCTGGCGGCGATGCTGAGCACCTTGGAGACCTCCCGGCGCGCCTGGGCCAGCGGCGAGTTCGGGATGAGCGCGATGGTTACCACGCCGATGACGGACCCGATGAGGGCATCGATAGCGCGGTTTAAGCCCCCGGCGCCTTCCGTGGGCGGGAAGATGGTGGCGATCAGGATGGAGCCAAAGACGATCTGGTTGGTCAGCAGCGGCGATTTCGTCATGAACGAGCCGAGCAGCAGCGTCGCGCCCACGATCACGGTGATCTGGAACGGGCCCTGGCCGACGAATTGGAAGAGGATATCCCCCACCGCCACGCCGGTAATGCCGCCGATGGCCATCTCCACCGCGCGCTTCATCCGGTCGCCGCCAGACAGGCCCAGGATGATCACCGTGGAGATCGGCGCGAAGAAGGGCTGCGCGTGGCCCGCGATGTCGTTGGCCACCCAGTAGGACAGCCCCGCGCCGACGGTGGCCTGCAGGATAAACACGAAGCGCGAGCGCACGCGGTTCAACCGGGCCATTAATGACCGGTCGATACTGCGCAGGCGCTCGCGCGTGGTGAGTCGTTTTCGTTCTTCGGCCATGGGCGCCATTCTAGGACACTTTTATGGCGCCGCGGCCCGAAAAGACTGCTTTAGCGGGAAACCGTCTTCCCCACGGAGTGCAGGTCCTGGCACGCCTCGATGACGCGCTCGGACATGCCCTGCTCCGCCTTCTTCAGGTAGGAGCGCGGGTCGTAGACCTTCTTGTTGCCCACCTCGCCGTCGATCTTGAACACGCCGTCGTAGTTGGCAAACATGTGGCGGGCGACCGGGTTGGTGAACGCGTACTGGGTGTCGGTGTCCACGTTCATCTTGATGACGCCGTAGCGCAGGGCTTCCTCGATCTTTTCCTTCTCGGAGCCGGAGCCGCCGTGGAATACGAAGTCGAAGGGCTTGGCGCCCTCGTCTAGGCCGAGCTTCTTCTGCGCGGTCTGCTGGCCTTCCAGCAGGACCTCCGGGCGCAGCTTCACATTGCCCGGCTTGTAGACGCCGTGGACGTTGCCGAAGGTGGCGGCCAGCAGGTAGCGGCCGTTCTCGCCGGTGCCCAGGGCGTCGATGGTCTTTTCAAAGTCCTCGACGGAGGTGTAGAGGTTGTCGCCAGCCTTGGCTTCGACGCCGTCTTCCTCGCCGCCGACGACGCCGATCTCGGCCTCCAGGATGATGTGGGCCTTGCGGGCCTTTTCCAGCAGCTCCTGGGCGATCTCCAGGTTCTCATCGATCGGGATGGCGGAGCCGTCCCACATGTGGGACTGGAACAGCGGCAGCTCGCCGCGGTCGACGCGCTCCTGGGAGATGGCGATGAGCGGACGGACGAAGTCGTCCAACACCTCCTTCTGGCAGTGGTCGGTGTGCAGCGCGACGTTGATGCCGTAGTGCTTGGCGGCCTCGTGCGCGAAGGCGGCCAGCGCCTGGGCGCCCGCTACCTTGTTCTTGACTGCCAGGCCGGAACCGAACTCCGCACCGCCCGTGGAGAACTGGATAATGCCGTCGGACTCGGCCTCAGCGAAGCCCTTGAGTGCGGCGTTGATGGTCTCCGAGGAGGTGCAGTTGATGGCCGGGAAGGCGAAGCCAGACTGCTTCGCCTCATCCAGCATGGCGTTGTAGACCTCTGGGGTAGCAATAGGCATAGAAGTGAATCTTCCTTACTTGGTTCGCGTTTGACTTACTGCACTACCAAGTATGCCTGTGATTTGGCTTGCGCGCCGCAGGTCTTGGTTAAGGAAAGGTGTGAGTTTCTACCTAGCCGGTGTCTGGTCCCGGCTAGTGGGGCTAGCCCCGGCCTTCTGCGCGGTCGCGGGCGACGCGGGCGGCGGCCTCCATCAGCATCCAACCGGACAGCTGCACCGACAGGTCGCGCTCGGCAATGCGGATGACGCCGACCTTCTCGCCCAGGGTGGTCGGGCCCAGGCCGAAGTTATGGGGCAGGCGCGCGTCCGCGGTCCAATCCGTGCCGAAGATAGGCAGGCCGTCGACCTCCAGGCGGTGCTCCCAGACCGAGGCGGCCGAGGACAACACCAGGCGGGCGGCCAGCTTCTTCGCCGCGCGGTTGGCGGGCGAATCCCCCGGCAGGCGCACGGCCGCGTCCGCCAGGTAGCGCACCAGGATGCCCTTGAACAGGCCGCCGTCGCCGTCGCCGGTGTCCCAGTCGATGACCCCAGCGGGGGTGGCCATATACGAGGCGATGGCCTGGATGAGCCCGCGGATGCGGGTCAGGTACTTCACGGTGCCCTCGGCGCGCTCGGCCTCCTGGACCGAGTCCAGGTGCTCGAGGGAGGAAAAGCCGGCGCGCTTGCGTAGGGCCAGCGCGATCTCCACGCAGGCGCCCAAGACCACGCCCTGGCAGTAGGGGTGCAGGTTGCGCACCCACTCCGGGCCGTCCATGCGCATGCGGATGCCGTCCATGATAAGCCCCTGGTCATCGACCAGGTTTTCGTAGATCCACTCGATGATCTCCTCGGCCTCGGCCAGGTGCCCGGTGCGCGCCAAGAGGATCGCCGCCGGCCCGTTGGAGGGCACGTTGAAGAAGTTCTCGCCCTCCCGCCACGGCAGGACGCCCAGGTGCTCGTCGCGGCCGGCGCGGATGTTGTCCTGCAGCTCCGCGAGCTTCGAATAGGGCTTGACCTTGCTCAGCTGCCCGGCGCGCTGCAGGGCGAGCGCCATCCAGGCCTTGTCGTCGAAATAGCGGTTGTTCTTCAGCGGGCTGAGGTTGCGCACTCGGATGCCGCGCACGGTTTCGGTGATCCGCTTGCGCCGCATCTTGGTGTTGTTGCGCTGGGCTGCATCCACCAGGCAGTCCAGGTAGTGCGCCTGCCACCAGTAGTGCCAGTGGAGGAAGATCTTTTCCTTGCTGGTGGGCGGCCAGCGCACGATTGCCAGGTTGGTCTTTGGCAGTCCCCACACGCGTGCTGCGTGGCGGTCATTGATGGCGGTTTCTGCCAGATCCGCGCGGTGTGCCCACTTTTCGTCCACTCAGGTGCCCTAATTTCAGTCGATCTATTACTCACAGGAATTCTAGCGCGCTCCCAGCTCACACGTGCAATTTTGTGCAACTGGCTGGCGCCCCCGCCTACCAGCTTTGGGACAGATCCGCGTGCTGGCGGATCCAAGCGTGCATGGCGATGCCGGCCGCCACGCCCGCGTTGATGGACCGGGTGGAGCCGAACTGCGCGATAGAACAGGTCATCACCGCCCCGTCCTGGGCGGACTGGCTCACGCCGGGGCCTTCCTGCCCGAACAGGAGCAGGCATTTCTCCGGCAGCTCAGCGGTCTCCAGCGGCACGCAACCCGGGGTGTTGTCGATAGCCACGACCGTGAGCCCTTCCTGCCCCGCCCACTCCAGCAGCTGCTCTACCGTGTCGTGGTGGGCCAAGTGCTGGTAGCGGTCCGTGACCATGGCGCCGCGGCGGTTCCAGCGGCGGCGGCCGACGATGTGGACCGTGTCCACCGCGAAGGCGTTGGCCGTGCGCACCACGGTGCCGATATTCGAGTCGTTCTCGAAATTCTCGATGGCGATGTGCAAGCTGTGGCGCCGGCTATCGATGTCGGCGACGATCGCCTCGCGCCGCCAGTAGCGGTAGGCGTCCACCACGTTGCGGCGGTCGCCCTCGGCCAGCAGCTCCGAGTCGTAGCGCTCGGCCTCCGGGCCGGTGGGCCACTGCCCCTCCCACGGGCCGACCCCGTGCCGGCCCTCGTTCCATTCGGTGGGGCCGGGCTGTGGGTCGGCTTCGCTGCCGCGGGCGTCCGGCTTAGGCAAGGTCGAGGTCCTCCAGGCCCAGCAGGAAGCGGTATTCCAGGCCCTCGGCCGCGATGGCCTTGTCCGCGCCGGTGGCGCGATCCACGACGGTGGCGATGCCGACAACCTCGGCCCCGGCCTCGCGCAGGGCGGCCACGGCGGTCAGCGGGGAGTTGCCCGTGGTGGTGGTGTCCTCGACCACCAGGACCTTTTTGCCCTGAACGTCGGCGCCCTCGATGCGGCGCTGCATGCCGTGCTTCTTGGCCTCCTTGCGCACCACGAAGGCGTCGATCGGGCGCCCGTCCGCGTGCATGATGGAGGTGGCCACCGGGTCCGCGCCCAGGGTCAGGCCACCGACCGCGTCGAAGTCCCAGTCCGCGGTCAGCTCGCGCAGCAGCGTGCCGATCAGCCGGGAGGCCTCGTGCTGCAGAGTCGCCCGGCGCAGGTCGACGTAATAGTCCGCTTCCTTACCCGAGGACAGAGTCACCTTACCGTGCACCACGGCCAGCTGCTTGACCAGCTCGGCTAGTTGGCTCTTCTTCTGCTCGTCCAGCTTCATGAGGTTTAAAACTCCTTTACTTAGCCCGCGCGGGGGCGAAGTCTGCGTCCGCTGCTCGCGCTCCTGCGTTTTCGTCGTTTCTAGCTTAAGACACCCCGCGGATGAAAACCACGCCGAGGGCGACCTTAGGCGTTGCGGTCATCGCCGTCGCCCGCCGAACGGTCACTGCAATCGTTGTGGTCGTTGTGGTCGCTGCTATCGCTGACGGGGTGCTCCGGGATATCCCCGATGGGGCCCAGCTCGGCTTCGATCTCGTCGAAGATCGAGGAGCCGCGGCCCAGGTCGCGCGGCAGGCGGGCGACGGATTCGTCCGCCTGCGGGCGTTCCTGCCCATCGGCGATGGCGTCCACCTCGTCCGCGCCCAGCGCGCGGTGTTCCATGGAGCCGTGGGCGGCGCCGGCCCGGCGGCTGGGCAGCACCATCGGCTCCTCCGGGCGCTGGACCGGCGGACGCGCCATGTCCTCGGCGGGGTTGGGAACCGCGGTCGGGCCCGTCGGCGCGACCGGCTGCGGCGGCGGCACCACGCGCGTGGGATCCCCCTGTTCCGGGTGGTAGACCAGCCCGGCGGTCGGGCGCGGCGGTAGCACGCGGGCGACATCTGCCAGCACCGCCATCGGGGCGAGCATCTCATCCCACTCGGCGCTGCGGGCGGTCTTGTCGGTCTGCGCGAGTACCCATTCGTTTTCCATCCACACCGCGGTCACTGCCTCCGGCAGGTATTCCAGCCCGGTGGCCAGGCGGTCGTCGCTTATGCGCTCGACCACGCCCGGCTCCGTGGCGTAGACGCTAAAGCCGGCGATCTCGTTCGCGGCGACCAGGTCTTCCGAGGCTTCTTCTGCCAGCGGCAGGCCCGTGCGGCGGAAATCCACCACCACGTCGGAGCTCGCCCCGGTGCGCAGCGCCATCACGTTGACCCCGCCCAGGTCGAGCAGGAAAAGTTCGTGGCCAAAGACCGTGCCGTGGGCGATGTCCCGCGGGTGCGCACCCCCGGCCGCCGCGCCCCGCGTCCACTCGTCCGCCAGGTAGGAATCCTCCTTGGCGAAGTCGAAGCCGTGCTGGTTCGCCCAGGCTTTGCGCTCCCGGCGCAGCGCGCCCGGCAGGATCGGGCGCCCGATCTTCTTCTTCGGCACCGCCTTCGGGGCCGGCTCCGGCTCCGCCGCGCTGGCGGCTTCCGGGTCCTCCGGCTCCTCGGCTGGTTCCTCCGGTTCCGCGGCTTCCTCGACCCAGTCGTCGTCGGCAGCGTCGGCGTCTTCCGGCTCGGGGCTATCGACGTCGGCGGTCTCGGTGTCGTCGTCCTCTTCGTAGACGATGTCCGGCGCCGGCGAGGTATCCGGCTCCGTCACCTCGGACGGGACCTCAGCCTCACCCCCGGTCTCGGGCTCGGTATCGGCCGAGGGGGCATCGGCAGCGTCAAGGCTGTCTGCACGGCTGTCATCGTGCTCGGCAAGCGAGCGCTGCTGCGCGGCCTCCTGGGTCTGGGCGGCGCGCCACAGGAAGACTGCACCCGCAGCAGCCAGCAGGGCTAAGATCAAAAGCAAAATAGGTGTCATTAGCGCCTTAGTTTACTGCCTCCCGCGGCGGCGCGCGGGCGGTGGGGGCCGAAGGGTTTTAGGCGCCGAGGGACTCGCGGTCGCCGCGCTCGACCGGGTTGGTCACGTCCGCCGACCACTGCGACCAGCCGCCGACGTAGTGGCGTGCGCCGGTCAGGCCCACCCAGTCCATGGTGGCCAGGGCCAGACCGGAGTGGTTACCGGAGCCGGAGTAGACGATGGCGTCCTTGACGTTGTCCTCGTTGATGCCGGCGTGGTGGAAGACCTCCCGGATCTCCTCCTGGGTCTTCCAGGTGCGGTCCGCGTGGTGCAGGTAGCGCTCCGGCACGTTGACCGCTCCTGGGATGTGCCCGGCCTTTAGGTCGAGGTTCTCGCGGCGGCCGGCAAAACGGTTGGGCTCGCGGGTATCAATCAAGATGCCGTCGTGCTCCTTGACCTCGTCGATGGTGGCGACCATGTCCGGGTTGGGCTCCACGGTGGTGTTGGTCTCCACGGAGATATTGCCCGGGCCGGTCAGGGTGGGCAGCTGCTCCCGGCGCCAGTGGGCCAGGCCGCCGTCGAGGACGCGCACGTCCTCGATGCCCGCCCAGCGCAGGATCCACCACGCGCGGCCAGAGAAGAGCCCGCGGCCCTCGTCGTAGACGACGACCGGGCGGTCCTTGCGCAGACCCCAGGTCACGAACCATTCCTGCAGCTTGTCCGGATCCGGCAGTGGGTTGCGGCCGTTGCGGGAGCCCGGCAGGCCCGCCATGGCGGAGGAGACGTCGCAGAGCTGGGCGGTCGGGATGTGGAGTGCGTGGAACTGGTTCCGGGCGCTGTTGCTACCCGAGCCCCACAGGCAGGCCAGAACGGTGAGGCGATCGCCGGCGTAGATGGCATCGTAAAGCTCGCGGGGGGAGACCAAAATACTCATATTTCCCACTCTAGAGCCAAAGCGCCTTGGCCGCCTGCCGGGGCGCGTCCCACTGGCCGCGCGCAGGCGAAAGGCCCCGGCCACCCCGCCTTGCGAAGTGGGGCGACCGGGGCGTTAACGCTTAGGCCTTAGTCCGCCGGCCGCTCAGTGGACTGCAGGTCCAGGGACTCGCCGTCGGCGGCCACGGTGACCTGCACGGTGTCTCCGTCGCGGATCTCGCCGGCCAACAGCTTGCGGGCCAGCTTGTCGCCGATGGCCTGCTGAATGAGCCGGCGCAGCGGGCGGGCACCGTAGTCTGGGTCGTAGCCACGCTCGCCCAGCCAGGTCTTGGCCTCGTCCACCACGTTGAGCGTCAGGCGCTTGGCAGCTAGGCGCTCGGCCAGGTTGGCCAGCTGAATGTCTACGATGCCGCGCAGCAGCTCCGTCGACAGAGCCTCGAACATAACCACGTCATCCAGGCGGTTGATGAACTCCGGCTTGAAGGCCTTCTTTACCGCCGCCATGGTCTCCTCCTGGGTGCCGCCGGCGCCCAGGTTGGAGGTCAGAATGATGACCGTGTTGCGGAAGTCCACCGTGCGGCCCTGGCCGTCGGTCAGGCGGCCTTCGTCCAGCACCTGCAGCAGGACGTCGAAGACGTCCGAGTGGGCCTTTTCCACCTCGTCGAAGAGCACCAGCGTGTACGGGCGGCGGCGGACCGCTTCCGTGAGCTGGCCGCCGGCCTCGTGGCCGACGTATCCCGGAGGGGCACCGACCAGGCGGGAGACGGAGTGCTTCTCCCCGTACTCCGACATGTCGATGCGCACCATCGCCGAGGCGTCATCAAACAGGAAGTCCGCCAGGGCCTTGGCCAGCTCGGTCTTACCGACGCCGGTCGGGCCCAGGAAGAGGAAGGAGCCGGTCGGGCGGTTCGGGTCCGCGACCCCGGCGCGCGAGCGGCGCACCGCGTCCGAAACGGCCTTGACGGCCTCGGACTGGCCCACCACGCGGCGGCCCAGGATCTCTTCCATGTTCAGCAGCTTCTCGGTCTCGCCCTCGAGCATCTTGCCAGCCGGGATACCGGTCCACGCGGAGACGACCTCCGCGATGACGTCCGGGCTGACCTCCTCGGTCAGCATGGAGTTGGTCTCCGACTGGGCGTGGGCGCGGGACTCGGCGTCGGCCAGCTGCTTCTCCAGCTCCGGGATGCGCCCGTAGCGCAGCTCCGAGACCAGCTCGTAGTCGCCGTCGCGCTCGGCGATCTCCGCCTTGCGCTTAAGCTCCTCGAGCTCCTCCTTGGCCTCCTGGACCTCGTCGATAGCCTTCTTCTCGTTAGCCCAGCGGGCCTTGAGTTCGCCCAGCTTCTCCCGCTCGTCCGCCAACTCCTGCTGGAGCTTGGCCAGGCGGTCCTGGCTAGCGGCGTCGGATTCCTTCTTCAGCGCCAACTCTTCGATCTCCAGCCGGCGGACGACGCGCTCGAGCTCGTCGATCTCCTGCGGGGAGGAGTCGATTTCCATCCGCAGGCGGGAGCCGGCCTCATCGACCAGGTCGATGGCCTTGTCCGGTAGGAAGCGGTTGGTGATATAGCGGTTCGACAGCTCCGCCGCCGAGACCAGCGCCGAGTCCTGGATGCGCACGCCGTGGTGCACCTCGTAGCGCTCCTTCAAGCCACGCAGGATGCCGATGGTGTCCTCCACCGAGGGCTCGCCCACGTAGACCTGCTGGAAGCGGCGCTCCAGGGCCGCGTCCTTCTCGATGTACTTGCGGTACTCGTCCAGGGTGGTCGCGCCCACTAGGCGCAGCTCGCCGCGGGCCAGCATGGGCTTAATCATGTTGCCCGCGTCCATCGAGCCCTCGCCCGTCGCGCCGGCGCCGACCAGGGTGTGCAGCTCATCGATGAAGGTGATGATCTGACCCTCCGAGGCCTTGATCTCATCGAGCACCGCCTTCAGGCGCTCCTCGAACTCGCCGCGGTACTTCGCGCCAGCGACCATCGAGCCAAGGTCCAAACTAATGAGGGTCTTGCCCTTTAGCGACTCCGGCACGTCGCCGGCCACGATGCGGCGGGCCAGGCCCTCCACAATCGAGGTCTTACCGACGCCGGGCTCACCGATGAGCACCGGGTTGTTCTTGGTTCGGCGCGAGAGCACCTGCACCACGCGGCGGATTTCCTGATCGCGGCCGATAACCGGGTCGATCTTGCCTTCCCGGGCCCGGGCGGTCAGGTCGGTGGAGTACTTCTCCAGGGCCTGGAACTGGTCCTCCGGGTTTTCCGTGTTGACCTTGGCAGCCCCGCGCACCGACGGGAACGCGCCCTTAATGGCGTCGTAAGTAGCGCCGCGGCTGGTCAAAAGATCCGCCGCGTCCGTCTTCGAACCGGCGATGGCTGCCAACAGCACCTCGGTCGAAACGTAGTCATCCCCTAATTCGCCCGCCAACTCCTGGGCCCGGGTCAGCACGTTGAGCGCGTCCCGGTTGAAGTTCGGGTTGGCCATATTCGACCCCTCGGCCTTCGGGTAACCGTCGACCAGGCCGCGGGCCTCCTGCAGCACGGTCTGCGGGTCCACGCCGGTGGCCTTCAGCACCGGGGCGGCGATGCCGTCCTGCTGGTCCAGGATGGCCGCCAGCAGGTGGGCCGGGCGGATATCCGGGTTCCCACCCGCGGAGGCGGTCTGCAGCGCCTGCTGCAGGGCCTCCTGAGTTTTCGTAGTTGGGTTGAATGAGTTCATAATCTGCTTTCTCCTTTAAGTAAATCTCCCTACCTCGGGGCGATGATCCCACTGTAGAGGCTTCACTAGATGTAACGCAGACAAACTTGAGTATATTCCACTCAACTTTCGAAAATCTTATTTTTCTTGGTTTTGGGACGCCCCCTCGGCTGCGTGGCCGGTTCGGTGTCTACCCTCGTGCTCGCCCTCGCGCCAGCCGACAGCCTCACCGAGCTGCTCGGTCAGGTAGTCCGGCGCGATAACCACCACCGTCAGCCCCGTCGAGGCATTGTCCAACCGCGCCGTCGACGTGCGACGGGCTAGCCTTCCTACCGGGCCCCGACCACCTGCGCGGCCACCGGGTCGCCGTCCGCGGTCATCGGCATATCCGTGACGTAGACGAACCGGTCCCAGCCGTAGCGGGCCCGAATAGCCTCCGCCGAGGACGATAGCGCGATGTTGCCGGCGCCATCCGTGGGCACGGACTCCACCACCACGTCCGAATCACTTAGTTCTTGATTGACCACTCGGACGGGCAGGCCGTTATCGACCAGCACTCCCCACTTGGACACACGCGTCACGCACCTTTTCTCTTCACATATTCGGGGAAGCTTATTCTACGCGCGGGGTCTGGCTCGGATCGGCAAAGCCGCCGCGACCCCTTTTTCGGACTTGGGTGCGGCGGCTGGCGGCGCCGGGGCTTTAGGACTTCTGGCCGACGTGGCCGATGCCTTCCTTGAAGATGGTGCCGCGCGGCGGCATCCAGCCGGCGAAGCGGAAGGTGAGGTAGATGCCGACGGCAATCGCCAGCGAAATCCAGCCCAGCCCGGCGGTGAAGCCGTAAATCACGGCGATCGGGGCGACGACGGTCATGCTGATCTCGAAGGGGCCGAAGCCAACGTAGGCCATGCCGTATTCCGACAGGGCGCCGGACTCCAGCTTCGGGTCGACGATCTTGAGGATGGCGATACCGGTGGCGACGGTGGCCGTAGCCCAGCCCCAGCCGAAGATGCCGCGCTCAATCCAGCGCTCGCCGAAGAACTCGGCCGGGAACCACAGCAGGAAGAAGGTGCAGTAGATGGTACCCAGCACGAACAGGATCAGCAGCGGGACCCAGTAGCTAGCGATAGCGGCCGGCACGATGGCGGCGATACCGAAAGCGATCAGGTAGTCGGTGGCGGCGCCGGAGACCGTGGAGACGGCCTCGCGGTCCAAGTAGTCGTTAGCGCCGATGGCGTTCATGATGGCGCGGATGATAAGGCCCACGACCATGGACATGGCGAACAGCGGGATGGAAACGTTCTCCCAGACCGAGGAGATAGCCGAGTTGATGAGGTAGGCAATCATGACGGTCAGAACGATGAAGCCCAAGTGCAGGGTCAGCGGCTCAATCGCGGACGGGTTGGTGGTCGCGCGCCCCAGGGACGGGCGTTCCTCCACGTTGCGGATGTAGCCGCGGCGCAGCTCCTCCGGCAGCTCCTTCGGGACGTGGGAGACCTTGCCGCGGCGAATGCCCCAGTTGCCGGCGACGACGCCGCCGGTGATGGCGGCCAGCGTACCGACGGTCGCCGCGGTGAAGCCCAGCGACGACGCGGCCTCCGCGCCGACGCCCTCCAACGCGCCGCCGACCGCCGCGGCGGTACCGAAGCCGCCGGTGAAGCCGACCGGCAGCATCATGCCGAACCAGTTCGGGGTATCGAAGACCGGCATGAACAGGAAGACGCCCAGCAGGATGAACAGGCCCCACTGGCCCGTGAACATCATGGTGGAAAAGCCCCACATGTTGCGCGCGCCCTTGCGCATGGAACCGCCGACCTCCATGGAATACGCCATGGAGGCGAACACGACCGCAATCAGCAGGGAGGTGTAATCACCCAGCGCGTCGGAGAAATTGATCCAGCCCAGCACTTCGGGGCCCACCAGCAGGCCCAGCAGGCCGGCCGTGATCGGGGCGGGCAGGAGCAGGTCCTGGAAAATGAACTTGACCTTGTGACGCAGGACGTTGCCGATCACCATGAGCAACGAAATCCAGCCCACGTCCAACATCAGGGAATAAGCAGAAAACTCTTCCACCGGCTATCCTTTCACCTTCATCGTGAATTGCCGCCGCCCACCGCGGGCCGCGGCCGCTCCCCGCGGGGCGCCGGCCTGTGAATTCGCCGTGGAACCGCTGTCACCGCGGCACGCCAAATTCGAAAAAGCTGACTTTTGGGGGAGGACTGACTGTGAACACATTACTTGCTTACGGGTGATATACAACATACCGGGGTGTTTTATTAGGGCCCCATTACCCCCGAATAAAAAGGGTCAATCCTCGGCAAACCATTAGACTAGCTGGTATGCGCTCAGCCGAAGTTGTGGTCATCGGCGCCGGTCAGGCCGGGCTCGCGCCCGCACCCACGCCGGCAAGCGCCCCGCCTCAGTCGTGTCCACCACGGGGATTCCGCCGTGGCAGGACTACTTGGACGCCGTCGACCGCGGCCTGCTGGTCTCCCGCGGCATGTTCAGCGCCATCGATGCCACCGGCGTCACCTTCTCCACTCCCCGCCCGTTCGCGTCCCCGGAGGTTCACGACGCGGATGCCGAGACCCGCGCCAAGGCCTGGCGCCCCTTCCCCGCCGGCACCCACATCGAGGTCAACACGATCTTTTGGAACACCGGCTTCCGCCCACACCTGGGCCCCCTCGCGGGACTGCGGTTGCGCAGCCCGCACGGGGGAATCGAGATGCTCGACGAGGTCACCCCGGCAGCCAACCCGCGCGCCCTGCTGGCCGGGTACGGCTCCACCGCCTCGACCGTGGGCGCCACCCGCGCCGGCCGGCTGGCCGCCAAACGCGCGGCGGAGATTTTGGGTAGGTTTTAGGGCTGGTTTGGGCGGTAATGCGAGTTCCGACCAACTTTTGGCCCGCCTGCCCGCTCCGGAGACGCAAACTTGATCGGAACTCTCGCGAGCGCGGGCCGGCCGCCCCGCGCCTACTAGCGCCGGCTAGCGATAGCGCGCCCAGGACACCTCCCGGATAATGCCCGAGTGCCAGTTCCACACCCCACTGGATGACATGGGCGCCGGCCGCGGCTGCGTCACCTGCTTGACCACCCGCTCGAGGTGGTAGTGCACGCAGCTGCCGCTGTAGCGCAGGACCGTGTACCCCGCCTGCGTGGCCTCGTTCGCCTTCCACCGGTCCCGGATGAAGGTGTCGGGCGACTCCGCGGTGTGAAACTGGTAGCCGTCCACCTCGATGAGCATCTTCAGCTCCGGCAGGTGGAGGTCGAAGAAGTACTGGCCTACCTGCACGTTGGTCTCCACCCGGTACCCGGCGTCCCGCAGTCCCCGCACGAGTTTGCGCTCGAGCGGGGAATCGCTGCCGATGGAGGCCCGCCCAATGAGGCCGCGAGCCCGCTTGCTGAGCCGCAGGCCGGAGTTGTGCCGCTCCAGCATGCTCTTCGCCTTCCGGCCCCGATACGTCTGCTCCAGCAGCTCGATGGCTTCCTCGTCAGTGCAGTGGTCAATCACTTGGGCGGGTAGATGCACCCGTACCCCTTCCACCTGGAGCACCGCCAGCCGCTGGGTCCGGTAGCCGACCACGTAGGCAGACCGCGGGAGCTTGCGCGAGGCCGCTACGTGCAGCGGGAAGCTGAGCGGCTGGCCCAGGTAGATCTCGCGCGCGGTCGGCCCGGTGGCCACCGTCCGGGGCCAGTGGCGCATGATTATTGCCAGCAGCTCCCCCGGCGTCGGCTCCCGCGTCAGGTACAGCCCCTTGGCAATCTTGACGTAAACTCCGGCTGCTGCGCGCCGCCACAGCGTCTTGGCGTCTACGCCAGACACGACGATGTCGTCCATAAAGTATTCCCCCTGCTCTACAGGCTAGCAGCGGAGGGCGCTTCGCCGGGGCGCACGAGAATCTCGCCGGTGCGCACGAGAGTTCCGATCAATTTTTCTCCGCGGGAGCGCGCTGGCAGACCACAACTTGCTCGGAACTCTCGGTGAAACACGCTTGCAAGCCCCTACGCCCCTGAAACCCACGCCTTTCCCTTTTGTTGATACGTCCACTGGAATGGCGGGCATGAAAGCCTTCGGATTCTTAAGCTTCGGACACTACGCATTCGGCAACCAGCGCGGCCCCTCGGCCAGCAAGGTCGCCCGCATCCACCTCGACCTCGCCCAGGCCGCGGACGAGCTGGGCGTGAACAACGCCTCCTTCCGAGTGCACCACTTCGTTCCCCAGGGCTCCGCCCCGATGCCCCTGCTGGGCGCGGTGGCCGGCAGCACCAAGCGCATCGAGGTGGGCACTGGTGTTATCGACATGCGCTACGAAAACCCGCTTTACCTGGCCGAGGAGGCCGCCGCCCTGGACCAGATAGCCGACGGACGCGTCGCGCTGGGCATCTCCCGCGGCGCGCCGGAGGTCGCCGAGCGCGGCTGGGAGGCCTTCGGCTACCGCTCGCAGGCCCCCAACGGCGCCGACCTAGCGCGGGCAAACTTCGAGTGCTTCCTGACGGGCATCGATGGCGCGGGCATGGCCACCGCAGCGCCCCTGGACCGCCAGTACCCGAACATGTTCCAGCCGGGATCGCAGCTGCCGGTCTTCCCGCACTCGCCCGGGCTGCGTCGCAATATTTTCTGGGGGTCGGGCACCTACCAGTCGGCGGAGCAGGCCGCCCGCGACGGGGTGAACCTGATGTCGTCCACCCTGGTCTCGGAGACCTCCGAGCAGACTCTGGGCGAAATCCAGGCCGAGCAGATCCGCCGCTACCGCGCGGCCTGGGCCGCGGCGGGCCACGATTGGGCCCCGCGCGTGAGCATCTCCCGGTCCATCTTCCCCATCGTCGACGGCGCCGACCACCAGCTGTTCGGCATGCAGGCCACCAGCCACGACCAGGTCGGCATCCTGCCGGACGCGGGCGCGTCCACCTTCGGCCGCACCTACGCGGCTGAGCCGGACAAGCTCATCACCCAGCTGCGCAAGGACCCGGCCATCGAGGCCGCCGATACCCTGCTGCTGACCATCCCGACCGCCATGGGCTTGGAGACTAACGTGAAGCTCCTGGAGAACTTCGCGCAGCACGTCGCCCCGGAGCTGGGCTGGCAGCCCAACACGGAAGGCCCGGTCACCGGCTACGAAATCTAGCCCGCCCGCGTCGGCCGGCCGCTCCGGCCCAGTAGACTGAGGGCATGAATTCGCGTGTGGAAACCTACGGGCTAGCGGCTGCGTTTTCCCTGGAGGAAGCCGCGGAGCTTATCGAAGCCAGCCACCCGGACGCCGAGCGCCTCCACCGCGCGGTGCACGAGAACCTGTTTGTCGACGTGGTCGAGTCGCGCCAGGTCTTCTCCTGGGACCAGCACCGCGTCCACGCGGACTTCCTGCCCGCGCTGGCCTGGCTGGTGCGCTCCGTGCGCGTCGAACCGGGCGAGCTGGTCATCCCCGCCGCGGTCACGAAGCGGCTCGAGGACATGGCCCGCGCGCACCGCCGCCACGGCTTCCCCGCCGAGCTTTACTCCACGCTCGCCAGCGCCTTTGGGAAGGCGCTGCGGGATGTAGGGGCATCGACGACCATTTCGCGGCGGCTTTCCAGCGTCTTCACGCAGGTCTGCGAGGTGATGCGCGCGGCCCACCACGCCGCGGACATCGCCGGCATCCCGCCGGCCTACGCGGGCCGCGTGGTGGCGGTGGACAAGCCCAACCGGGCGACCGCCGTTGTGCACGTGGAAATCGGCACGGCCCTGGAGTGTTCGCCCGGCCAGTCCGTGCCCGTGACCTCCTCCCTGCTACCCGGCACCTGGCGGGAGATGACCCCGGCCGCCCCAGTGGATGCGACCGGGCAGCTCGAGTTCCACCTGGCCGCGGCCGGCGATGCCTCCACCTCCCTCATCCGTTCCCACCCCGGGGATTGGTGGACGCTCGGCGCCCCGGCCCAGGATTTTCCGGCCGGGGCCGGCAACGCTGAAGTCCTGGTCAGCCGCAGCACCGGCTGGGCCGCGCACAAGGCCCACCTCCTGGCGCTGTGGGCCAACGTCGCTGCGGGCAGGGTGCCCGAGCCCGCGCGCATCGATGTCATTCGCCTGGCCGAAAGCCCCGGCGCCTTCTACGACACCCATTTCCAGGAGAATTTCGCCGCGCTGGCGCCCTGGGTGCGCTTCCACCACCTGGCGGAAAGCCCGCGGGATCCGTGGCTGCTGAGCCCGGCGGATCCGGCGCAGTCGCTCGACGTCACCGTCACGGACGATGGCGCGGCGGCCATCACCGCCATCGCCGGCGGGCGGGACACCCACGTGGTTGGCCCGGGCATTACGCAGTTAGCCAGCCGCGTGGGGGCGCGAGCCGCGGACTGGCAGCCGGCGGGTTTCCAGGCCTAGCCGCCAGCTGGTCTAGGTCCGCGACTCCAGCACCGGCAGGGCGCGGCGCGTTTCTGCGACCTCATCGGCGTCAATGTCGGCGTAGATAATCTCTTCCTCGTAGCCGGCCTCGGCCAGGCGCTTGCCCTGCGGGTCCACGATGACCGAGTGGCCGATGCCCGTGGGTCCGGAAGGGTTGCCCGCCTCATCGTTGCCGCCCGGGCGGGCCTGGCCGGCCGCGCACAGGTAGCTGGTCGAGTCCAGCGCGCGGGCCGCGGACAGCAGGCGCCACTGCTCAAGCTTGCCCGGTCCGTCGGCCCAGCTGGTGGGCACGACGATGAGCTGCGCGCCGCGCTGGGCCAGGGCTCGGAACTGGTCCGGGAAGCGGATATCGAAGCAGACGGCCACGCCGACGGTCCACTCGCCCACCTCGAAGGTCACGAGATCGACGCCGGGGCGCACGGTGTCGGATTCGCGGTAGTCGAAGGCGTCGTAGGTGTGGATCTTGGCGTAGCCGCGGTGGATATCGGGTCCGGTAATCAGCGCGGTGTTGTAGACGCGGTTGATGGTCTTGTCGCCCTTGACGTAGCTGTCGGCGGGGCTGAACATGCCCGCCACCACGGTCACGTCGAGTTCGGTGGCGAGCGCGTGCAGGCGCTGAGCAAATTCACCATCTAGGTCCTGGGCCCCCTCGTCGAGGCGACCCGTGGCGAAGGCCTGCATGGTCGCCTCGGGCAGGACCACCAACTGCGCTCCCTCTGCCGCCGCTTTGCGTACCTGACCTTCGGCTTTGGCGAGGTTTTCCGCCCAGTCGGGCCCGGTGGTTACCTGGACTGCTGCAATCTTCATGGTCTCCACACTAGGGGGATATCCGCCGGGTTGCGAGAAAAATCCTGGCCCTCGATCCGTGACAGCCCTAGCGCCGGCGTGGACAAGACCTTCAGACTGAAGGCATGAACCAGTTAACTATTAGTAGCTCTGCCCGTGATTTAGTCCGCCGACAACTATCCGACTCCTACCCTTACCCGGCGCAGGAGACCTCCCCGCCGCTGGGACGCTACGGCGCCCGGACGGCGGCGGTCCTCCACCGCGCGCACGCCGCCTGGAACGCCCGCACCACCGGCTGGGAGGCGCGCCGCCGGGAACAATTAGCCGACCTCGCCCGCTTCCTCGACTACGCGGCGGGCATCGATGAGACGCTGGTTGCCGCCTTCAAAGGTGGGCAGCACCGATGACGACCTCGCTCGCCCTCCGGCAAGCAGCCGGGAGCCTAGACGCGGCCAGCGGAACGCTCGCGGACCGCTCTGCATATCTTACCCATGATGGGGCTGCGCTATTGTGGGCTGGACTAAGCGGCGAGGCACCGCTGGTGGCCAGTCGAAACCTGCAGTACTACGCCCGGCAGCTCGAGCCCGAAGCGCAGCAAATGCGGCTGGCCGCCGGTCTGATGCAGGCTTACGCGGAGCTCCACGCCCGCCTGGAAGACCTGGAGGGCCGCGCCGTCTTGGCGCTAGGCGGAGCCGCGGCCACGCCGCTATTGATGGCCCTGCGCGGCATCGGCGACGGGCTGGACTGGGCGTGCGCGCGCAGCATCGACGCGCTATGCACGGGCACGCTGCCGGAGCCGCCGCAGTGGCTGGGCGATTTCGAGGACCTGAGCGTCGATGCCATCCACGAGCTCAACCTAGTGGCCTCCTCCGAATTCGTCCAAGAGTTCACCCGGGCCAACCCGGATATTCGGCTGCTGGAGGTCTCGGAAGGACGGATGGTGGCGATTGTCCCGCCGCCCGGGGAGCAGGTGTCCACCGAGCCGGCCAGTGTCACCACCTTCATCGAAGGGGTGGGCTCGGCCGATCCGGAGAAATGGCAGCGCACCATCGACAGGGCCCGCCAGATAGCCCAGGCCACGGGCGGGCCGGCCATCGCCTGGGCCGGTTACGCCGCCCCGCCCGGCCTCGCACACGGGGTCCACGCAGAACCCGCTCAGCGCGCCGGCCGCGACCTGGCGCGCTTCCAACGCTCGCTGCGGCAGCGCTACCCGGGCGCGCGGCAGACGGTGGTGGGCTACTCCTACGGCAGTGTCGTTGCCGGCTCCGCCGCCACCCAGCCGGAAGGCCTGGCGGCTGACGACCTAGTCCTGCTGGGCAGCCCCGGCGCGGTGGCCGAAAGCGCGCGTGACTACCGCCTGCACGGCGACGACCCGCAGGTGCATTCGCTAACAGCGAAGGGGGACCCGATAGACGCGGTCGCCTCACCGTGGGGCGGTATCCACGGCCCCGATCCCACCAGCCGCGGTTTCGGGGCCCGGCCCTGGCCCGACCCGGTTTATGGCGACCACGGTTCGTATTTCTCGGATCCCCGGTTCTTCGAGCACCTCGGCGACATCGCGCGAGGTAAGGAAGGAGGTTTTTAGAACAGGCCGGTTGGCTTCTCGGAGTAGGACACGAGCATGTTCTTGGTCTCCTGGTAGTGATCCAGCATCATCAGGTGATTCTCGCGGCCCAGGCCGGACTCCTTGTAACCGCCGAAGGCAGCGTGCGCCGGGTAGTTGTGGTACTGGTTAATCCACACGCGACCAGCCTGGATGGCGCGGCCGGCGCGGTAGCAGATGTTCTGGCTGCGCGACCACACGCCGGAGCCCAGGCCGAAGTTGGTGTCGTTGGCAATCTGGATGGCTTCGTCGAAGTCCTTGAAGGTCGCCACGGACAGCACCGGGCCGAAGATCTCCTCCTGGAAGATGCGCATGTCGTTGGTGCCCTTGAAGACGGTCGGCTCGATGTAGTAGCCGTTTTCCAGGCCATCGAGCTGGTTGACGTTGCCGCCGATGAGGGTCTCAGCGCCCTCGTCCGGGCCGATCTTCAGGTACTCGATGATCTTGTCCATCTGCTCCTGGGAGGCCTGCGCGCCCATCATGGTCTCGGTGTCGAGCGGGTGGCCGATCTTGATTTTCTTCACGCGCTCGATGGCCAGTTCCAGGAACTTGTCCGCGATGTCCTCGTGGACCAAGGCGCGCGACGGGCAGGTGCAGACCTCGCCCTGGTTCAGCGCGAACATGACGAAGCCCTCGACGCACTTTTCCAGGTAGGAGTCGTCCTCGTCCATGATGTCCGGGAAGAAGATCGACGGGGACTTGCCGCCCAGCTCCAGGGTGACCGGGATGACCTTGTCCGCGGCGGTCTTGTTGATGATCTTGCCAACCGGGGTGGAGCCGGTAAACGCAATCTTGGCGATCCGGTCGGAGCCGGACAGCGCGGCGCCGGCCTCGTCGCCTAGGCCGTTGACCACGTTGAGCACGCCCTCCGGCAGGATGTCGCCGATGAGATCGAGCAACAGGAGGATGGAGGCCGGGGTCTGCTCGGCGGGCTTGAGGACAATGCAGTTGCCGGTGGCCAGGGCCGGGGCGATCTTCCACGCGGCCATCAGGAGCGGGAAGTTCCACGGGATAATCTGGCCCACGACGCCGAGCGGCTCGTGGAAGTGGTAGGCCACGGTGTCCTCGTCCAGCTGGGAGATGCCGCCCTCCTGGGCGCGGATGGCGCCGGCGAAGTAGCGGAAGTGGTCCACGGCCAGCGGGATATCCGCGGCGAGGGTCTCGCGCACGGCCTTGCCGTTTTCCCAGGTCTCGGCAACGGCGATCTTCTCGAGGTTTTCCTCAATGCGGTCCGCAATGCGCAGGAGCACGAGGGAGCGCTCGGCCGGCGAGGTCTTGCCCCAGGTCTCGAAGGCCTCCTCGGCGGCATCGATAGCCAGGTTGATGTCGGCCTCTTTGCCGCGGGCGACCTGGCAGAAGACCTCGCCGGTCACGGGCGTGATGTTGTCCAAGTACTCGCCGTCGACCGGCGGGACCCACTGCCCTCCGATGTAGTTGTCGTAGCGCTCGCGGAAGTTAACAATTGCGTCCGGGGTGCCGGGGTTTGCGTACTGCGTCATGATGTGAAGTCCTTCAACTGGTAGTCGGCATTTACTGCATTTACTGCGGTCACTGTGAAGACATTCGCACGAAGCTCCGCTTAGTGAGCCCAGTCACGAAATCTTGCACGCCATCATATCCAGTTGGCCCGCCCGCCGCTAGGGTTTTCTTTTCCCTGCCAAACCAGTCGCCAAACCACCAGTTGAGAGAAGCAAAAATCTCTGCCCCCGGAGTCGGGGAACAGAGATTGGCTCGGCCGCGTAAACGCGCACGCTTAGGCCGAACGGTGCTTGCCGCCGCGGCGCGGGGACCACATGACCACGGAGGTCGAGCGCGGCACGTGGACCAGCTCGCCGCGCTGCGGCTGCCTCCCGCGCTTTTGTAATTCGGCGCGCAGCTGGGCGACCTCGTTTTCCAATTCGTCGCGCTCGGCGGCCAGCTTGTCGCGCTCCTCGGTGAGCTCGATGATCGCCTTGATGCCGGCCAGGTTGACCCCGTCCTCTTGGGACAGGTTCTGGATCTTGCGCAGCATCGAGATGTCGCGGTCCGAATAGCGGCGGCCGCCGCCGCTGGTGCGGGCCGGGGTGACCAGCCCCAGGCGGTCGTAGGTACGCAGCGTCTGGGCGTGCATACCAGACAGTTCCGCGGCCACGGAGATGACGTACATGCTAGAAAACTCGCTCATGGCTTCTCACCTCCTAGTTCCGCGTGGTGCCCCCGGCCCATCCGGCGCGGGGGTTGAACCCGGAGTCCTTCTCGGCCTGGGCGTAGGAGCGCAGCGCGCTGGAGGCGGCGGCGTCCAGATTGTTCGGAACCTTGACCTGGACGGTGACCAGCAGGTCGCCGGCCTTGCCGCCGCGGGTCGGGATGCCCCGGTTGCGCACGCGCAGCGTCCGGCCGTCCGGCGTGCCCGCCGGGACCTTGACGCGCACCGGGCTATCGAGGGTCGGCACCGTAATGGTGTCGCCCAACGCTAGCTCCGCGAACGAGACCGGGACCGTGATTTCCAGGTCGTCGCCCTTGCGGGTAAAGACCTGGTCGGGCTTGACGTGCACGGAAACGAACAGGTCGCCGGCCGGGGTACCGTTGGGCCCGGCCTCGCCCTGGCCCGCCAGGCGCACCTTCTGGCCGTCGATAACGCCAGCCGGGATGCGCACGGTGATAGAGCGGGTGCGGTGGACGGTACCGGTGCCGTTACAGCTCTCGCACGGGTCCGTGACGGTCTGCCCAGTGCTGCCGCAGTTCTGGCAGGGCGCGGAGAACCCGAAGCTACCGCGGTGTTCCGAGGTAAAGCCCGTGCCGTTGCACTGCGTGCAGGTGGTGGTGTGACCGGTCTTCGAGCCCGAGCCGTGGCAGGTGGTGCACGGGGCCTCGCCGCTGAGCTGCAGCGGGATGGTGCTACCCTTGGCGGCCTCGCGGAATTCGAGGGTTATTTCCGTTTCGACGTCCGCCCCGCGCGTCGGCCGAGCTGCGTGGCCAGCACCACCGCCGCGGTTGAAAACGCCACTGAAGATATCCCCAAAACCACCGCCTCCAGTTTGTCCAGAGTTCCCGAAGAGGTCGGAGAGGTCGAAGTCTTGCGCCCCGTGCGTTTGGCGAAACCCGCCGGGAAATCCGGCGCCTCCTGCCCGGCCGAAGCCGCCGCCCCTGCGCAGCATGGCCTTGAAATCGTCGTACTCCTTGCGTTCCTTCTCGTCGGAGAGGACGTCGTACGCCTCGGCGGCTTTCTTAAACTTCTCCAGCGCCTCCGGGTTGTCCGGGTTGGCGTCCGGGTGGTTTTCCCGGGCTAGCTTGCGGTAAGCGTGCTTAATCTCGCCAGCGCTTGCGGACGAGGAGACCCCCAGATCCGCGTAATAATCTTTGTCTGCCCATTCTGGCTTAGCACTCACTGGGCATCTCCTCCTTTCGAGGTGAAATAGTGTTTCTCAGCCTCGCTATGTGTTTACTAAAAATTTTATCTAAGACTAAATAAAAGGGGCGCCGAGGATAACCTCCCCCGGCGCCACCATTAGGAACTAACTCTGCTCGGACCCGTGCGAGTCCGCGCCGCCTTCCGCGTCGTCTGCGGATGCGGACGAATCACTGGGGTCGGCGATGGTGACCATCGCGTTGCGTACCAGCCGGTCGCCGACGCGGTAGCCGCGCCGCAAGACGGTGCCCAGCACCTTCTCGTCGCCGCTGGAGAGATCCTGCACTGCCTCGTGGATCTCCGGGTCGAAGGCGTCGCCCTCTTCGCCGAAGGCGGCGAGCTTCTGGCCCTGCAGCACGTTGTTGAGCTTGTCGGCCATGGATTTGAGCGGGCCGTCCTCCAAGTCCCCGTGCTGGCGGGCCAGCTCGAGGTCGTCGAGGATGGGCAGCAGCTGGGCGATGACCTGGGCCTTGGCGTTGTCAATAACGCCCTGGCGCTCGCGTTCGGTCCGACGGCGGTAGTTGGTGTACTCCGCGTTCAGACGCTGCAGGTCTTCGGTGCGCTCGGCCAGCTGTGCCTCGAGGTTCGGCTCCGCGGCCGCCTCGGGGTCGACATCGCCTTCGACGTCGGCCAGGGCCTCGTCCACATCTGCCTCGAGCGTGGGATCCAGCACGGCCTCTTCGGCGGCGTCCGCCTCTGCGTCGGCCTGGGCATCGGCAGCCTCGGCGGCAGCTTCCTCAGCACGGTCCGCCGAGGTAGCCTCCGGATCGGTGTTGTCCGGGTCGCCGGGGTTATCCGGCATTCCGTTGAACTGAGTCATTACTTGTCGCCATCCTTGTTGTCGGTGTTGTCGGTGTCCTCGTCCACGACCTCAGCGTCGACGACGTTCGGATCTCCCTGGGCACCAGCGTCACCGGACTGGCCTTCCTGGCCAGCCTCGGCAGCCTGTGCCTCGTAGATCTCCTTGCCCATCTCCTGGGAGACGGTGGACAGCTTCTCCACGGCGGACTTAATAGCCTCGATGTCGTCGCCCTTGAGGGCCTCGTCGACGGCATCGGCACCCTCGGTCACCTTGGTCTTGGACTCTTCGGAGACCTTGTCGGAGTTCTCGTCCAGGAACTTGCGGGTCTGGTAGGAGGTGGATTCCGCGTTGTTGCGGGTCTCCTGCTCCTCGCGGCGCTTCTTATCCTCTTCGGCGTGCTGCTCGGCGTCCTTGACCATGCGGTCAATCTCCTCCTGGGACAGGCCGGAACCATCCTGGATCTTGATGGTGTTTTCCTTGCCGGTGCCCTTGTCCTTGGCGGAGACGGAGACGATGCCGTTGGCGTCGATGTCGAAGGTGACCTCAATCTGCGGAACGCCGCGCGGTGCCGGAGCGATGCCGCCCAGCTCGAAGGAGCCCAGCAGCTTGTTGGCGGCAGCCATCTCGCGCTCGCCCTGGAAGACCTGGATCTGGACGGAAGGCTGGTTGTCTTCCGCGGTGGTGAAGGTCTCGGACTTCTTGGTCGGGATGGTGGTGTTGCGCTCGATGAGCTTGGTCATCACGCCACCCTTGGTCTCGATGCCCAGGGACAGCGGGGTCACGTCCAGCAGGAGGACGTCCTTGACCTCGCCGCGCAGGACACCAGCCTGCAGGGCGGCGCCCACTGCGACAACCTCGTCCGGGTTAACGCCCTTGTTCGGCTCGCGGCCGGTCAGCTCCTTGACCAGGTCGGACACGGCCGGCATACGGGTGGAGCCACCAACCAGGACGACGTGGTCGATATCGCCGACGGACATGTCAGCGTCCTTGATAACCTGGTTGAACGGAGCCTTGGTGCGGTCCAGCAGATCCTGGGTGATCTTCTGGAACTCGGTGCGGGTCAGGGTCTCGTCCAGGAACAGCGGGTTCTTGTCAGCATCCACCGTGATGTACGGCAGGTTGATGTTGGCCTGCTGGGAAGCGGACAGCTCAATCTTGGCCTTCTCCGCGGCCTCGCGCAGACGCTGCAGAGCCATCTTGTCCTTGGTCAGGTCGATGCCCTGGGCGCTCTTGAACTTCTCGACCAGCCAGTCAACGATGCGCTGGTCCCAGTCGTCGCCACCCAGCGAGTTATCGCCTGCGGTAGCCATGACCTCGACGACGCCGTCGCCGATTTCCAGCAGGGAGACGTCGAAGGTGCCGCCGCCCAAGTCGAAGACCAGGATGGTCTGCTCCTGCTCGCCCTTCTCCAGACCGTAAGCCAGCGCAGCCGCGGTCGGCTCGTTGACAATACGCAGGACGTTCAGGCCTGCAATCTGGCCGGCCTCCTTGGTGGCCTGGCGCTGCGCGTCCTCGAAGTAAGCCGGCACGGTGATGACCGCGTCGGTGACATCCTCGCCCAGGTAGGACTCAGCGTCGCGCTTCAGCTTCATCAGCGTGCGGGCGGAGATCTCCTGCGGGGTGTACTTCTTGTCATCAATGTCGACGGTCCAGTCGGTGCCGATGTGGCGCTTGACGGAACGGATGGTGCGGTCGACGTTGGTCACCGCTTGGTTCTTAGCGGACTGGCCGACCAGGATTTCCCCGTTCTTGGCGAATGCCACGACGGACGGGGTGGTGCGGGAGCCTTCCGAGTTAGCGATAACGGTGGCCTCGCCACCTTCCAGTACGGAAACCACCGAGTTAGTGGTGCCAAGGTCAATACCTACTGCGCGTCCCATAGTCTTTTCTCCTTCTAGTGTTTGTTTCTCATAGTTGATTGCCTGTGGCTCAACTTCTGACGAGTACGTCAGCCACTCTAACAGAAGTCTGCTCCAAGTTGTTTCAAACCTGAGTGCTGGCCACTCAATCTACACAACGCACCACCCATCAAAGTTGTTCCCACTCGACTCAACTTTTTATATCTTTTTCATTTTCCCAGCTCAGAGCATGTTGTCCACCTTCGGTTCCGCGAGCGTGTCCGAAAGTTACCTCCAATAAGTATCCGAAAGAAGATAGGCAAGAGGTTCAAAACTCGGCAGACTGTAAAGCACAGCAGCCGGGAACGGTCGCAACAGCAACGGGACTGGCTGGTTTTTCGACCACCCGGGCTGCTCCTATTCGAGAGATTCAGATTCTTCTACACCGAAAGGAACTCTTATGTTCGACTTCCTGACCGACCTCAGCTCCGCCATCGACTTCGAGCAGCTCATCAAGGGCATCTCCGACCTGATCGACGGCTCCTCCGAGGACTCCGCTTCTGAGGCAGCCGAGTCCACCGAAGCTGCTTCCAACTAAGCCTTAACCTCCACTAAATAGAGGCACGAGACTCTTTCACTGAACTTCCCCCGCCGCCCGAGTTCGCGTCGCTCCCAAAAGAGCATCGCATGGGACAAAACTCGGACGGCGGGGGTTCCTCTATCTTCAGCCCGTGGCACCAAACACTAGGCAGTAGGCACGAGCACCACAGCGCTAACGATGCCACCTGCCCCACCGCACCACGTCCGCCTTTCTGACTCCACCACTCCGGCTCCGCATAGCTCGGACGATCTCTTACGGACTAACGTTGAATACAGAACTTTCATCAAGACCGCACCTCGTTCCGCTCGCCAAAGGAGTCCGCTTGTCGGCACTACGACCCCTGCCTGCCCTGCGCAAGCTCCGATCCGTGATGACGCTGGAGCGCGCCGCCATCTTTGTGGGCGCCTTCTGTCTCATACTCAGCCTGCTCGGCGCCACCATGGAGCCGCCGGAACTCCAGCTGGTCTCCGTGGTGTTGGGAATCGCGCTGACCTGCGCGACCGTGGGGGCCTACCGCTACCCGCTGGCCATGACGGTGCTCTTCCTCATCATCTGGATCACCGCCTCTATCGGCACTCACAACACCTACCTCAGCTGCGTTTTCATTGTTCCGGTCCTAGTCGCCATCGTGGCCTACCACGGGCGGGTGTGGCTCACTGCGGGCGCCGGGCTGACGATGTGGGTGGCCGGCCTTATCGATCCGGTCTCAGACCAAACCACCGTCAACCTCCCCACCGCCGCGACCTGGGGCATGTACGTCAGCCTGGGCATAGTCATCGGCAGCGCTTACGGGCACTCGGCGCGGCGCTACAAGTCAGCCATGGTGGAATGGGACCGCGACGTCCGGAGGCGGCAAAACGATCTCGCCGAGATGCTCCATAACTCAGCCGTGTCCAGCATGACGGTCAACACCATGCAGCTGGAGGCCTTGAGCTTGGAATACGCCAAGGATCCCAAGCTAGCCGAGCGCCTCGACGAGCTCAGCGACTCCATGCGCTCGACGATGTCCGAGATCCGCGCTTTGACCAGCGTCCTGCGCAGCGCCAACGACGATCCCCAGTCCGTCCTCGGCATCGGCGACAAGACCGGCAAGAAGCCCACCACCTTCGCGAAGCTGCTGACCGAAGAAGCCAGCCGGCTCCAGAAGCTGAACAGGCATCCAAATACGACGATCATGCTGGACGATTTCGATCCCAGCTTCAGCCAGGACGTCCTCGACGCGGTCGCCGCAATCGTCAACGAGGCGTGCATCAACGCCGTGAAGTACTCCCCGCCGGGGGCAGAGATCAGCCTGACCGTCCGGCCCTACCTGGGATGGATTAGCCTGACAATTTCGAACCCGATCGCGACTTCCCGGGTGGCCGACAACTCCATGTCTTCGGGCATAGGCCAGGCCTCTATGCACCGGATCGCCACCACCATCGACGCCAAGCTCGCCAGCACGGAAGACGACGGCAACTGGGAGGTCACGTTATCTCTTCCGCCACATAGCTATACACGTCGGTGATCTCACATAACCTTGGCGAATATCATTGAGCTAAGTTATGCTAACGCTTGTTATCACCTCAACCACTCTCTAGAACTCTCCCTGGAAGGGACCCCTAATGAACGCTCTCGCAGGTTTTCTCGCCCCGTTATTCCTCTCTTCGCAGCTGATCGGCGGCGCCCCCGCCCTTAGCTCCCAGAACGCACCGGTTACCGTCGCCCCGTACGAGTCCCTCGCCGAAAAGGCCTTCGGCTGCCCGTCCCCGTTTTGCCCGGGTCGGTAATTAACCTCCTGGTCGTCGACGACGACCCGCTGGTACTCGAAGCGCTAGGACACTACTTCGCTAGCGCAGACGACATGAAGGTTGGCGCTACCGCCGAAAATGGAAAAGCCGCCCTTGCTCTGCTCGGGGAGCAAGATTTTGACGTCATCGTGGCAGATATTCACATGCCGGAAATGGACGGCACGACGCTGCTGCGCAAGGTCGGGGAGATGGACAATCCCCCGGTCTTTATCGCGATGACCGCGATGGACAATGACGACACCCTCCTGGACGTCATGTCCCATAAGGCGGCCGCCTATATCCTGAAGAGCTCTAAGCCCACCTATATTTTGGAAACCGTGCGCGAAGCCGTAAAGGGCGGCACGGTGGTCACGCCGCAGTCGCTGACCCGCCTGGTCGAGCACCTGCCGGAGCTCCAGACCACCACCATGCGCCCGACGGCCGCGCTGGATAGTTACGATATTCCGCCGGCACAGCTACGGGTGCTGGAGCTGCTGTGTGAGGGCCAGTCGAACGCGGAGATCGCGGCATCGACGGGCTATGCCGACGGCACGATTAAGAAATACATCTCGTACCTGCTGGCCGAATTCCAGGCCAAGTCGCGCCTGGATCTGGCCATCAAGGCGCTCAAAGCCGGCTACGGCCAGTAATAGCCGCCCACCCCGCTCTACCCCCTAGGTCGGGACTTCCTGCGGAAACGAATCAGCCCTTCTACCCCCATTAGGCAATTTTTCCTACACACTAGCGTCAGTTGTGTGGGTTTCTTATAATGACCGAAATAGCAAGCAGCATTACACCCACCACTTGTGGTTGTCTAAGTCACAAAGGCAGTAGGGTGGCTGCACAACATAACGGTCGTTCCGCCCGGGGCGTCCGCAATCACGAGTCTTTGTCTTAGCTCTAGTGCCTGTGCGCTAGCTCCAGACCTAGTTCTATCTCTTTGTCCTCTAGCCAGGTAAGGAAGGTGAGCGTTGAACGTCTTTCTGGCGCGGATTCGCCGCGCGAGTGACCGGCCTCCCGTATAGACAGCCGGCACACTCCGCCACAAAGATTGGTCCAACCTGCGGCACGCGCACCCGCGTGCACGGCAAGCGTATGGCTGCTTCCCCGCCAGAGAATTCTTCCCCAACCCGGTTGGGGCGGCGTTCGGCGCGGCGGAAGCGTTAAATAACACTTTCCATTTCCACCCGGCCCGGGTAAAACCCCGGGACGCTCGACTAACCCGCACGCCAGCTGGGGATAGCCGCAGCGAGCCACCATCACTGGCCCGGGTCTCACCGCACACAGAGGTAGAACCACCATGACTTCTCCTGCCAACACCCGTTTGCCCGAATCCGACGACGTCGAAGCCATCGTCGAATCCGCCGTCCGCCAGGCCCGCACCTGGCTCGCCGCTAGCGCTAACGAGAAAGACCAGGCCACCGAGCAGCTCGCGGACCTGCTGCGCGACACCGACGGCGTTAAGTTCACCATGGACTTCGTCGACCGCGTTATGCGCCCGGAAGACGACAAGGTTGCAGCTCACGCGCTGAAGAAGATTAACGAAAACTTTGATCCGGCCTTCCTGGGCAAGATCAACGCCTCCCTGATCGGCTTGGGCGGTTTCTTCGGACCGATCCTGCCGAACCTCGTGATGCCGCTAGCCCGCATGCGCATGCGTCAGATGGTCGGCCACTTGGTCGTCGACGCTGAGTCCGACGTCCTGAACAAGACCCTGGACAAGGCCGCCGAGTCCGGCGAGCAGCTCAACCTGAACCTGCTGGGCGAGGCCGTCCTCGGCGAGGACGAGGCCCGCTCCCGCACCGAGCGCACCCTGGCGCTTATCCGCAACCCGCGCGTGACCTACGTGTCCGTGAAGGCCTCTTCCATCGTGGCCCAGCTCAACCCGTGGGACATCGACGGCTCCGTCGAGCGCCTCAAGGAGCGCCTGCGCCCCCTCTACGAGGAGGCCGCCAAGCGCAGCCCGAATGTCTTCATCAACCTGGACATGGAGGAGTACCACGACCTCCACCTGACCATCCGCCTGTTCAAGGAACTGCTCAGCGAGCCGGAGTTCAAGGAGCTGGAAGCCGGCATCGTCCTGCAGGCCTACCTGCCGGATACCTTCGCCGCCCTGCAGGAGCTGGCCGAGTTCGCCAAGCAGCGCGTGGCCGAAGGCGGCGCCAAAATTAAGATCCGCCTGGTCAAGGGCGCCAACCTGTCCATGGAGCACGTCCAGGGCGAGGTCCACGGCTGGCCGGTCGCCCCTTACATCACCAAGCCGGAGGTCGACGCCAACTACTTCCGCCTGCTGGACTACATCCTGCGCGATGAGTTCGCCGACTCCGTGCGGATTGGCGTGGCCACCCACAACCTCTACACCGCCGCCCTGGCCGCGGAGCTGGGCAAGAAGCGCGGCGTCATGAACATGATGGACTCCGAGATGCTGCAGGGCATGTCCCCGGCCCAGCAGGAGGCCGTCCGCAAGGTCTTCGGCGGTCGCCAGATCCTCTACACCCCTGTCGTCCACATGGAAGACTTCGACGTCGCCGTGTCCTACCTGGTCCGCCGCCTAGAGGAGAACTCCGCCCCGCAGAACTTCCTCTACGCCCTGTTCGCCCCGGACGAAGCCCGCAGCGATCACCTGACCCCGCTGCAGGATCAGGAAGCCCGCTTCCGCCGCGCCGTGAAAGACCGCTGGGACACCTTCGCCGGCGCCCGCCGCCAGCAGGACCGCAACGCGGAGGAAGGCCAGGGCCGCCAGGCCCCGGTCACTGGCCGCTTTGTCAACGAGCCGGACACCGACCCGGCGCTGCAGGCCAACCGCGAGTGGGCCCTGAAGTGGCTGGACACCGACCCGGGCGAGCACACCGTTACCCAGGTCACCGACCCGGCCGAGGTGGAAACCGCCGTGGCCAAGGCAAAGACCCTGGCCGAGGACTGGGGCTCCAAGACTGGCCACGAGCGCGCTGAGGTCCTGGATACCATCGGCGACCACCTGGCGGATTACCGCGGCCGCCTGGTCAGCGTCATGGCCCACGAGGCCAACAAGACCGTGACGCAGTCCGACCCGGAGGTCTCCGAGGCCATCGACTTCGCCACCTACTACGCGCACTCCGCGCGCCTGCTGGACGAGGCCCGGTCGAAGTTCACCCCGAACCGCGTGACCGTGGTGACCCCGCCGTGGAACTTCCCCGTGGCCATCCCGGTCGGCGGCGTGCTGTCCTCCCTGGCGGCCGGCTCCACCGTCATCATCAAGCCGGCCCCGCAGGTCGTCCACTGTGCCCAGGTAGCCGTGGAGGCCATCCACGCCGGCCTGAAGGAGCACGGCCTGGACACCGACCTGGTTCAGCTGGTCTACACCGACGAGAGCGAAGCCGGCAAGACGCTCATCTCCCACGCAGACGTCGACGCCGTCATCCTGACCGGCGCTTCCGACACCGGCGCGCTCTTCCGCTCCTGGCGCCCGGAGATGAACCTGATGGCTGAGACCTCCGGCAAGAACGCGCTGATCATCACCCCGGCCGCCGATCCGGACCTGGCCATCCAGGACCTGTACCTGTCCGCCTTCGGCCACTCTGGCCAGAAGTGCTCCGCCGCCTCCCTGGTCATCTTCGTCGGCGCCGCCGGCACCTCGGAGCGCCTGCGCAACCAGCTGCTGGACTCCGTGCGCACGCTCATCCCGGGCCCGGGCTACGAGGTCAAGACCACCATGAACGGCCTGGCCGAGCCGCCGAGTGAGAAGCTCTACCGCGGCCTGACCCAGCTGGAGCCGGGCGAGAAGTGGCTCATCAAGCCGGAGAAGCTCAACGAGGAGGGAACCCTGTGGTCCCCGGGTATCCGCGACGGCGTCCAGCCGGGCTCCTGGTACCACCTCAACGAGTGCTTCGGCCCGGTGCTGGGCATCATGCACGCCGAGACCCTGGAGGAGGCCATCGAGTGGCAGAACTCCACCGGCTACGGTCTGACCGGCGGCATCCACTCCCTGGATGACGAGGAGATTGACTACTGGATCGACCACGTCGAGGTCGGCAACGCCTACGTCAACCGCGGCATCACCGGCGCTATCGTCCAGCGCCAGTCCTTTGGCGGCTGGAAGAAATCCGTCATGGGCCCGGGCGCCAAGGCCGGCGGCCCGAACTACGTGCCGCAGATGGGCACCTGGGAGGACGGCGAGCTGCGCGCCCGCGACGTGGACATCAAGGCCAACATCGCCGGCGAGCTGCGCCAGTGGACCGACCGCCTGGACTCCGTGCTGGACGAAGGCGACGCCTCCTGGCTGTGGCGCGCCGCGGAGCTGGACCAGCTAGCCTGGCAGGAAGAGTTCGGTCGCAACCACGACCGCACGGCTCTGATCTCGGAGGCCAATATCTTCCGCTACCGCCCGCTGCTGTCGGCCCTGTCTGTCCGCGTTGGCGAGGGCTACAAGGTCCGCGACGTCGCCCGCCAGCTGCTGGCCACCGCCATCACCGGCACCCCGATCGACATCTCGGCCCCGGCGAACATCGCCGCGGACCTGCGCGACATGGGCTTCCGCGCCCGCACCGCCAGCACTGAGGAGTTCGCCAACGAGGTCGCCGAGATGTCCTCGGCCCGCATCCGCGCCCTCGGCGCGGTGGAGCAGCCGGTCCAGGAGGCCGCGGTCAAGTCGAACTCGGTCGTCCTCGACCAGCCGGTCCTGGCCGATGGCCGCCGCGAGCTGCTGCCGTACCTGCTGGAGCAAGCCATCTCCGTGACCATGCACCGCTTCGGCATCATCCGCGATACCGGCGATATCCGCCGCTAGGGGCAGTACCAGCGTTTCCGCGGCCGCCGCTTGTATGGCAAAGTTGGTCCCTATGGATAGCCAGCATGACGATATAAGCACCGGACAAGCGTCCGCCTCCCACCAGGCGGACGCCCAACCGGCCAAGGAAAACGCTCAACAAGACGCCAAGAAGGACCAGACCACCACCCTGGTCAGCCAGGACGACCACGGTCTGGGCCGGGAAACCGCGCGCGACACGCCCGGCGACTCGGACAAGAAGGCCCAGGTACTGAGCGCGGATCTGAACTCCGCCGCGCGCACCTCGCTGCAGCTCATCGCTGTCATCGCGGGCGTCGCCGTCGTCGGCTACCTCCTGCGCTTTATCTGGGTCGGGCTCCTGCCAGTCATCCTGGCCATCCTGGTCAGCACCGTGCTTTTTCCCATCACTGCCTGGCTGCGCCACCACAAATTCCCGCGCGCCCTCGCCGCGGTCACCACTCTGCTGGCCTTCTTACTCATCTTCGTCGGCATCTTCTCCGCCATGGCCCCGGTGGTCTCCAACCAGGGCGCGACGCTGGTCAGCCAGGCCGAAAGTGGCATCAACGAGCTGGGCCACCTGGTGGAAGAATCTCCCATCAACGTCGATGGCGGGCAGCTCGAATCCGTCATGGACGACGCGGTGAGCTTCCTCAGGGGCCAGGCCAGCAACATCGCCACCGGCGTGATGACCGGCGTGTCTGCGGCCAGCTCCGTCCTGGTGGCCTTCGTCATCATGCTCTTCGTGACGTTCTTCATCATCAAGGACGGCGACAAGTTCCTACCGTGGCTGCGCAAGTACACCGGTTCCGCCGCCGGCTGGCACATCACGGAGCTAGGCTCGCGCATCTGGTCCACCCTGGCCGGCTTCATCCAGGCCCAGGCCGCCGTGGCCTTCGTGGACGCTGCGCTCATCGGCCTGGGCCTGTGGGCCCTGCAGGTGCCGCTGGCCTTCGTCATCGCCGTGGTGACCTTCTTCGCCAGCTTCATCCCGATCATCGGTGCCGTCACCGCCGGCGCCCTGGCCGTCATCATCGCGCTGGTATCCAACGGCCTGACCAACGCCCTGCTGGCTCTGGCTCTCATCGTCATCGTGCAGCAGGTGGAGGGCAACCTCCTGCAGCCGCTGCTGCAGTCCAAGGCCCTGGGCCTGCACGCCGCCGTGGTCCTGCTGTCCGTGACCATCGGCTCGACGTTGTCCGGCATCATCGGCGCCTTCCTGGCCGTGCCGGTGGCCGCCACCATCACGGTAATGCTGCGCTACTACGCCGAGATGACCGGCCTGCGCTCCGGCGAGATCGACCCGGACGAGCTGGACATCTCCACCGGCGAGGGCCCCACCCCGCGCCAGAAGGTCGCCGAGCTCTTCCACTCCATGAGCCCACAGCACTAAGCAGATACTGCTAGCTAAGCTGCGCGCACGCTAATGCCCGGGCCGATAAACACCGGCCCGGGCATTGTTGTGTTTTTAAGCGTCTCGACTAGCGCGGCAACAGGCCCAAGTCGGTGACGGCGGACATCAGCTGGCGGGCGCCACGGTCCAGCACGCCGGCCCAGGTGCCCACGGAGGACTCGTCGGCCGGGTCGGAGACCTGCTTGAGCAGGGTGCAGGGGACCTCGAAGCGCTGGCAGACCGCGGCCACGGAGTAGCCCTCCATGTCGCACAGGGCGGATTCCTGGGCCAGGCGGTTGCGGGTCTGGGTATCGGAGACGAAAAGGTCGCCGGTGGCCAGCGAGCGCACCGGCAGGCGCCCGGAGGTAGGCAGCTCGATGCGCTCGGGCAGCAGGTACTTGCCGAGGTCGGACAGGACCTCCAGCATGAAATCATGCTTGGTAACCGCGTCCACCTCGAAGACGCCGGCTAGGCCGTCGTGCAGGGCACCGGCGGTACCGATATTGACCACCCGAGAGGGCATCTCGTCACGCAGGCGGGCCTCGGTCAGAACCTCGGTCAGGGAGATTGCGGCCGGCAGCGTCCCAATGCCGGTAATCAGCAGTGCGGCGTCGTCAGGGACGTGCGCCGCTTCAGCGTCGACGGCAGCCACAAACAGCGGTTTATCAGCAATGCATCTCATACTTTCGATCTTACGTGGACACCGGATCGCTTAGCACGGCGGCTCGGGTTTAGTGCCCGCCGCTCCCCGCGATCGCGCCGCGACCTCAGCCCTGGTGGGCGAATTCCCACAAGGTAGCTGCGTGGTGCGGATTCACCTCGATGTCGAAGTGGGTGGCTGCGCCCGGCTCCTCGCTGCCGCGCAGCAGCACGCGGGCCAGGAAGCGGTGGTGTTCTACTCCCAGCTCGCCTAAGACCTGCTGGATGATCTCCGCGTGCTCGAAGCAGAAGCCGCCGCGGCATCGGCAAGCGCGGGCGGACCGGATACCCGGTCGCGGTACTGTTCCAGCATGGTGCCTGGGCACCTCCTTATTGCCGGGCGGCTTCCCTCAGCCGCCTACGTCGGTGGAGGCCCATGATACGCGGGCCCTGCCGCCGGCTACCGCAGGCGCCGCCCCACGAAGCCGGCCGCCAGGGTGTTGCCGGTGCTCGGGTCCACCAGCAGGAAGTTGCCCACCGCGCCGCGGGCGGCGTAGTCCTCGACCGGCAGCTCGACCGGGGTCTGGAGCACGACGTATGCGATCTCGTTAAGGGTAACCGCCTCCGGGTCATCCTGGTCGGCCACGCCGTCTAGGTCCAGGATGCGCTCGACCTGGGTGATGCGGGCCTTGACCACGGCGGTGCCGTAGCGCAGCTTGACCATCGGGCCGGGCTTTAGGTCCTTTTCCGTCAGCGCGACGACGGTGGCGGCGAACTCGCGGGTGGCCTCCGGCCGCTCGGTGCCGGCGATGAGGTCGCCGCGGGCCAGGTCCACGTCGTCGGCCAAGCGCAGCACGACGGATTCGCCGGCGCGGGTGACCTCTACCTCCCCATCGGTGGTGTCGATGTGGGTGACCGTGCTGGTGCGGCCCTCCGGCAGGGCCACCGTGTCGCCGACGGCAATGGATCCTGCCTGCACGCGGCCGGCGTAGCCGCGGTAGTCGCTGGCGTGCTCGCGGATGACGTACTGGATGGGGAAACGGAAGTCCAGGTCCTCGGCGCGGCCGCCGGCCACCGGCACGTCCTCGAGCGCCTGCAGGACGGTCGGGCCGGAGTACCACTCCATCTGGGTGGAGGGCTCGACCACGTTATCGCCCTTGAGTGCGGAGATCGGCACGACCTGGGTATCGGTCAGGCCCAAGCGTTCGGCCAGGGCGCCGAATTCTTTCTCGATGGCGCGGAAGGTCGCTTCGTCGTAGTCCACCAGGTCGATCTTGTTGACGGCCAGGATGACGTGGCGCACGCCCAGCAGGGCCGCGACGTTGGCGTGGCGGCGGGTTTGCTCGACCACGCCGTGGCGGGCATCGATAAGCAGCACCACGACCTGGGAGGTCGACATGCCGGTCACGGTGTTGCGGGTGTACTGCACGTGCCCTGGGGTGTCCGCCAGGATGAAGGTGCGCTTGTCCGTGGCGAAGTAGCGGTAGGCCACGTCGATGGTAATGCCCTGCTCACGCTCTGCGCGCAGGCCGTCGACCAGCAGGGACAGGTCCATGCCGTCGAAGCCACGGTCAACGCTGCTGCGCTCCATGGACTCCATCTGATCGGCCAGCACGGACTTGGTGTCGTGCAGCAGGCGGCCGACGAAGGTGGACTTGCCGTCGTCTACGGAACCGGCGGTGCATAGGCGCAGCGTCTCGCGCTCTTTGAGCTGATCCACTCCCTGGACCGGGGACGGGCTTTGGGTGGTAGGCATCAGAAATAGCCCTCCTTCTTGCGATCTTCCATGGCGGACTCGGATAGCTTGTCGTCCGCGCGGGTGGCGCCCCGCTCGGACAGGGTAGAAATGGAAATCTCGGCCAGCACCTCATCCGGGGTGGAGGCGGTGGACTCGACGGCGCCGGTGCAGGACATGTCGCCGACGGTGCGGTAACGCACGGTCTTGGTCACCAGCTCCTCGCCCTCGGCCGGCCCGCCCCACTCGCCGGGGGCCAGCCACATGCCGTTGCGGTTGAACAGCTCGCGCTGGTGGGAGTAGTAGATATCGGGCAGCTTGAGGCCGCGGGCGCCGATGTATTCCCAGATGTCGGACTCGGTCCAGTTGGAGATCGGGAAAACGCGGATGTTCTCGCCGGCCATCTTGGCACCGTTATAGAGGTTCCACAGCTCCGGGCGCTGGCGGCGCGGGTCCCAGCCGCCGAAGGAGTCGCGCACGGAGAAGATGCGTTCCTTGGCGCGGGCGCGCTCCTCGTCGCGGCGCGCCCCGCCCAGCACGGCGTCGTAGCCGCGCTCGGCGATGGTCTCAACCAGCGGGACGGACTGCAGCGGGTTGCGGGTGCCGTCGGGGCGCTCCTGCAGGTCGCCGCGGTCGATCCAGTCCTGGACCTTGGCCACGTGCAGGCGGGCGCCGGATTCCTCGACCAAGCGGTCGCGGAACTCGATGACCTCCGGGAAGTTGTGCCCGGTGTCCACGTGGAGCAGCTCGAAGGGCACGGTGGCCGGGGCGAAGGCCCGGCGGGCCAGTTCGAAGACCACCACGGAGTCCTTACCGCCGGAAAAGAGCAGCCCAACCTTGTCGAACTGGCCGGCTACCTCGCGCAGGATGTGGAGGGATTCGTTTTCTAGATCTTTCAGGTGTGGGGAAAGTGCAGTCATTATTCGTGTAACCCGCATTCTGTCTTGCCGTCAGCGAATACTCGTCCCGAGCGGGCGTCGTCGCCCTCTGCCACGGGGAAGGTCAGGGGCGCGCACCCGATGGAGCGGTACCCCTGCAGGGTAAGGGGGTGGATGATGAGGGCGTGGTCGCGGATGTAGGCATCCGTGTCATCCAGATCCCAGGTGATCATCGGCGAAATCTTGAGCCGACCCGTGCGGTCCAGGCTGAGCGCTGGGGCTTCCGCACGGTGCTCGGAGTCCGCCCGGCGAAGGCCGGTAATCCAGCCCACGTAGTCATCCATGGCCATGTTCAGCGGCTCCACCTTGCGCATGCGGTTGTAGGAGGCCACGTCCCAGGAGTACATGCGCGGGCCGTAGATTTCGTCCTGCTCCTCCGGGGTCAGCAGGGGCCGGATGCGGCGCAGCGGCAGGTCCGGGTAGCGCTTTTCGACGGCGTCGGCGGTCTCCAGGGTTTCCGGGAAGTGGAAGCCGGTATCGATGAAGAGCAGATCCCCGTCGAGCCCGGCCTGGTGGGCCAGCTCGGCGAGCACGGTGTTTTCCATGGACATGGTCACCGCCACGCGGCCCGGCGCGTGGTTCACGGCGAAGTCCATGATCTCTTCCGCGCTGGCGTTGTACAGCTTGTCCGCCCAGCGGTCCACCAGTTCCTGGTTGGCGGCGGCTACCGCGGGCGGCAGTGGCGCGGTGTCCCGGGTTCCTTCCGGACTCTGGCTGGCGTCGCGATAATTCTTACCACCACCCAGCAAGTTCACGTTTGTTGTCATTATTTTAAGTGCGCTCCTTTGGGGTCAGTGCACCTTACTCTAGGTAATGCGGCCGGTTCGCGCAGCCGAAGTTCCAGCTCCGGGCACCCACGGGGGCGTTGTACTTGGGGAACGGGCAGAATATAATTGCCCCCATACTGAACCGCTCGGACTATATTTACAGACAGTACGGTCTAGACGAATTGCACTAAGGAGGTCATCATGCCTAGCGCCCTCGGCTCGCGCGTCGCCGTCATCGGCGACGGCCCCGCCGCGCTTTCCGCCACGGAACGACTCATCGGGGCCGGCATGTGTGTCGATCTCATCTCCTCCCGGCCCGCCCCCTTCGGGCTCCTGCGTCACTTCGCCGCCCCGGGCACGCCCACCGACGGCATGCCGCACCTGCGGCTCATCGGCAACGTGCGCGTCGGCTCCGACGGCGACATCACCCACCGCGAGCTGCATGCGCTAAGCAACCACCCCGACCCCGATCTGCTGGTCCTGGAGCTGCACGCCCGCGGCCTGGCGATTACCACCTGGGAGGGCTGCTTCCACCCCGCCGCGGCGACCGCGGAGCCCGCGGCACCCACCGACTGGGACGCCGTCATCAGCCGCGCCGGCCTGGCGCCACTGTGCTTCTAGGCTTCTAGGCAACTAGCCTTCCCCGATCCTCGCGCAGACCGCTTTACACAGCTCTAGGCGGGTGTCCCGGCCTTAGATTACTATTGCCTGCGTGGAACTTATCCGAATTATTATGAGCCGCTCGAAGCCCTACGTCGGCTTCGTCCTCGCGGTGCTCGTCCTGCAGTCGGCCTCGACTGCGGCGACGCTCTATCTGCCCTCGCTGAACGCCAGCATCATTGACGAGGGCGTATCCCGCGGCGACGTGCCCTTCATCTGGCGCACCGGCACTATCATGCTGGGCGTGGCCCTAGTCCAAGTGCTCACCGCCGTCGCCGCGGTCTGGTTCGGCTCCCGCACCGCCATGGGGCTGGGCCGGGACCTGCGCCGGGAGGTCTTTGCCAAGGTCACGCGCTTTTCCTCCGAGGACCTGCACCACTTCGGCACGCCGACGCTGATTACCCGCGCCACCAACGACGTCCAGCAGGTGCAGATGGTCTACCTGATGGCACTCAACTTCATCATCACCGCGCCCATCATGTCCATCGGCGGCGTCATCATGGCCATCCGCGAGGACGCCGGGCTGTCCTGGCTGGTCTGGGTCTCCGTGGGCGTGTTGCTGGTGGTCATCGGGCTCCTGATCGCCAAGCTGGTGCCGCTGTTTAGCCGCATGCAGCTGCAGCTGGACGCGCTTAACGGCACGGTCCGCGAACAAATCGCCGGCATCCGCGTGGTGCGCGCCTTCGTGCGCGAACGCTTCGAGACCGAGCGCTTTACCGAGGACAACCGCCAGCTGACCCAACTGTCGCTGCGCATCGGCCAGCTCTTCGTGCTGATGTTTCCCATCATCACCGTCATCCTCAACGTCGCCACCGGTGCGGTGTTGTGGTTCGGCGGCCACCGCATCGAGGCCGGCGATGTCGCCGTCGGCTCACTGACGGCGTTCCTGCAGTATCTGCTACAGATCCTCGCCGCGGTCATGATGGGCTCGTTCATGGCCGTCATGTTCCCCCGCGCGATGGTCTGCGCCAAGCGCATCACCCAAGTGCTGGCCCACTCGCCCAGCATCGACGAGCCGGCCAACCCGCAGGACCCGCCAGCCGCGGGGACTGGCTGCACCGTCGAGATGCGCGAGGTCAGTTTCAGCTACGCCGGCGCCGAGGAACCCGTGCTCAGCGACATCAACTTCACCGCGCACCCCGGACGCACGACCGCGATCATCGGCTCCACCGGCGCGGGCAAGACCACGCTGATCTCGCTCATCCCGCGGCTCTACCTGCCGGCTTCCGGCCAGGTCCTCATCGACGGCGCGGACACCGCGCTGATGTCTAGGGCCGCCCTGGTCAAGCGCGTCAGCATGGTCCCGCAGAAGTCCTTCCTGTTCAGCGGCACCGTGGCCAGCAACCTGCGGATGGGCAACCCGGCAGCTAGCGATGCCGATCTGTGGGACGCCCTGCGCATCGCCCAGGCCGACTTCGTCAACGACCTCGACATGCCGATTGCCCAGGGCGGCACGAACGTCTCCGGCGGCCAGCGCCAGCGCCTGTGCATCGCCCGCATGTTGGTCGCCCGACCCCAGGTCTACCTCTTCGATGATTCCTTCTCCGCCCTGGACGTGCTCACCGATACTCGCGTGCGCGAGGCCATGCAGGAACGCGCGCGGGAGGCGACCACCATCATCGTCGCCCAGCGCGTGGCCTCCATCCAGGACGCGGACCAGATCCTCGTGCTCGAGGCCGGGCGGATCGTGGCCCGCGGCACCCACGAAGAATTGCTCACCACCTCCCCGACGTACCGAGAAATCGTCGAATCTCAAGAGACTGCGAGGGCCTAAACCATGGCTGATACTCCTTCCACCTCCCAGCCCACCGATTCCCAGCCCACCGACGCGGAGCTGGCGGCTCTCGAGTCCCAGGTCTCCGGCGACGACTGGTCCGGGGCCGCGCCCCGCCAGGCCAAGCACTTCTGGCCCTCGGCCACCCGGCTGGTGGGCCTGCTCGCACCCTACAAGTGGCAGCTCGCATTCGTGGGGCTTTTGACCGTCGGCAGCGTCTTCCTCACCGTCTACGCTCCCCGGGTGCTCGGGCGCGCGATGGACGTCATCTTCTCCGGCGTCGTCTCGCGCCAGCTGCCCGCCGGCCTCAGCGCCGAGCAGGCCGTCGAGGGCCTGCGCCAGACCGGCCACGACCGGATGGCCGACATGGCGGCCGCAATGGATCTGGTGCCCGGCAGCGGGATCGACTTCACCAAGCTTGGCCAGCTCATCCTGATTGTCATCGCCATGTACGTCTTAGGCTCGGGCTTCCAGCTCTGGCAGGGGTTGGTGCTCAACCGCCTGGTGATGGACACGGTCTTTAAGCTGCGCCAGGACGTCGAGGCCAAAATCCACGCGCTGCCGCTGAGCTACTTCGACACCACCCAGCGCGGCGACCTCCTCTCGCGCACCACCAACGACCTGGACAACGTCCAGCAGGCCCTGCAGCAGGCGCTGTCCCAGCTGTTCTACAACCTCCTGCTCATGGCAGGTATAACCGTCATGATGTTCACGGTCTCCTGGCAGCTCGCGCTCGTCGCGCTGCTAGCCATCCCGCTGACCGGCGTCATCATGGCGGTCATCGGCACCCGCTCGCAGCGCCAGTTCGTCTCCCAGTGGCGCTCTACCGGCCAGCTCAACGGACAGGTCGAGGAGTCCTTCACCGGCCAGGAGCTGTCCCTGATCTTCGGGCGCACCCAGGCCATGCAGGAAGAATTCGATAACCGCAACACCGCGCTCTACGAGGCCAGCGCCTCCGCGCAGTTCCTGTCCGGCATGATGATGCCCATCATGCAGTTCGTCTCCTACCTGTCGTACGTGGCCATCGCCGTCCTCGGCGGCCTGCGCGTGGCCCACGGGCAGATGACGCTGGGCGATGCCACCGCGTTCATCCAGTACTCCCGCGAGTTCAACCAGCCGCTGGGCCAGCTCGGCGGCATGATGCAGCAGATCCAGTCCGGCGTCGCCTCGGCCGAGCGCGTCTTCGAGTTCCTAGACGCCGACGAACAGTCCCCGGATCCGGCGCCGGCCGGAGGGAGCTCGCCGCAGCGCGCCCGCGGGCTGGTTGAGTTCCGCGACGTCAGCTTCTCCTACGACGACCAGACCCCGCTCATCGAGGACCTCAACCTGCGCGTCGAACCCGGCCAGACGGCCGCCATCGTCGGCCCCACCGGGGCGGGCAAGACCACGCTAGTCAACCTCATCATGCGCTTCTACGACATCGACTCCGGGAGGATTCTCCTCGACGGCACGGACACCGCCGAGCTCTCCCGCGGGCAGCTGCGCAGCCAGGTCGGCATGGTGCTCCAGGACGCGGTCCTGTTCAAGGGGACCATCGCCGACAACATCCGCTACGGGCGCTTGGACACCACCGACGAGGAGGTCGTTGAGGCGGCCCAGGCCACCTTCGTGGACCGCTTCGTGCACTCGCTGCCGGATGGCTACGACACCGTCATCGATCAGGACGGCGGCTCAGTCTCGGCCGGCGAGCGCCAGCTCATCACCATCGCCCGCGCCTTCCTGGCCCAGCCCGCGCTTCTCATCCTGGACGAGGCCACCTCCTCGGTCGACACCCGCACCGAGATGCTGGTCCAGGACGCCATGAACGCTCTGCGCGCCAACCGCACCTCGTTCATCATCGCGCACCGGCTCTCTACCATCCGGAACGCGGACGTCATCATCGTGATGGACAACGGGCGCATCGTCGAGCAAGGCAGCCACTCCGAACTGCTCGCCCGGCGCGGCGCCTACTGGCGGATGAATATGAAATCTTGATTCCACGCCCTACCCTTTAGTCTAGGTAAGGTACTTTCCCCCTTGACTTATCCGCAGCCAATGAAGGAGCCCGCCCATGCTTACCGGCTGGATCGCCGTTGTCCTCTCGTTGCCCGTCTGGGCGTATTTCGGCTACCGCGCCTGGGGCATGTTCTCCTTCATCCGCTCCGGCGGCCCCACCCAGCTCAACCGCTTCGACCAGCCGCTGCACCGCCTGGGCCGCGTGCTGGTGGAGGTCTTCGGGCACGCCCACTTCAAGGGGCGCCCGCTAGTCAACGCCGCGCACTGGCTGGTCATGATCGGCTTCCTCTTCGGCATCCTGGTCTGGTTTGAGGCCTATATCCAGGCCTTCAACCCGGCCGGCGGCTGGCCGCTGTTGAGCGACTGGCCGGTCTACCACTTCCTCGAAGAGGTCCTGGCGCTCGGCACCATCTTGGGCATCGGCTTCCTCGTCGCCGTCCGCCTGAAGCTCGGCCATACTGAGCGCGGCAGCCGCTTTTATAATTCGCAGACCACCAGCGCCTACCTGGTCGAGGCCATCGTCTTTTCCGAGGGACTCGGCATGCTGCTGGTCAAGGCATCCAAGCACGCCACCTACGGCGGCGGGAGCTGGGCCACCGACTTTGTCAGCCTCCCGCTGTCGCAGGTGCTGCCGGCCTCCCCGGGGCTCATCCAGGCCTTCGCGTTGTTCAAGCTGCTGACCGGCCTGGCGTTTATCGTGCTCCTCTCCCGCCAGTTCACCTGGGGAGTGATGTGGCACCGCTTCCTGGCGTTTTTCAACATCTTCTTCCAGCGCAACCCGGATGGGGAGAAGGCCCTGGGCAAGCTGCCGACCCCGGATCTGGAAGAAGACCTCACCCCGGGCAGCTGGAAGCTGCTGCTGGACACCGGCACCTGCACCGAGTGCGGGCGCTGCCAGGATCTGTGCCCGGCCTGGAATACTGAGAAGCCCCTGTCACCGAAGAAGCTGGTCATGGACCTCGGTTCTGCCGCGGTGGATAACTACAACCCGCACGCGGGCGTGGACGTGCTGTCCATGGCCGGGGTCATCGATGACGATGTCCTGTGGTCGTGCACCAACTGCGGCGCCTGCGTCGACCAGTGCCCGGTCGACATTGAGCACCTCGACCACGTCGCGGATCTGCGCCGCTTCAAGGTGCTGGCCGAGTCCGATTTCCCCTCGGAACTGACCGGCCTGTTCAAGAACCTGGAGACCAAAGGCAACCCGTGGGGCCGCAACAATTCTGAGCGCCGCACCTGGATCGACCAGGCCCGCGCCGACGGCATTGAGATCCCCATCATCGGTGAGGACGAGACCGATTTCGCGGACCTGGAGTACCTGTTCTGGGTCGGCTGTGCCGGCGCCTACGACGACGCCGCCAAGGTCACCACCCGCGCCGTCGTCGATCTGCTGCACACCGCCGGCGTGAAATTCGGTGTGCTCGCCACCGGGGAGACTTGCACGGGTGATCCCGCCCGCCGCGCCGGCAACGAGTTCCTGTTCCAGATGCTGGCCCAGGAAAACGTCGCCACCCTCAACGAGACCTTCGACGGCGTGCCCGCCGGGCAGCGCAAGATCATCACCACCTGCCCGCACTGCTTCAACACGCTGCGCAACGAGTACCCGGACTTCGACGGCCACTTCGACGTCTTCCACCATACGCAGCTGCTCAACCGCCTGGTGCGCGACGGGCTGCTCAAGCCGGTGCCCCGCACCGCGGAAAACCGCAAGCCCATCACCTACCACGACCCGTGCTTCCTGGGCCGCCACAACAAGGTCTACGACCCGCCCCGGGAGCTGCTGGAGGCCACCGGCGTCAAGGTCAACGAGATGGACGCCACCCGCGACTCCGCCTTCTGCTGCGGCGCCGGCGGCGCCCGCATGTTCATGGAAGAAAAGCTCGGCACCCGCGTCAACGAGTTCCGCACCGAGCAAGCACTGTCCACCGGCGCCGAGGAAATCGCCACCGGCTGCCCCTTCTGCAACGTCATGCTCACCGGCGGCGTCAAGACCCTCAACGAGGGCAAGACCCCTGTCACCGACGTCGCCCAGATGCTACGCAGCTCCATCGCTACCGATGCCGACGGCACCCTGCCGCCAGCCCGCCCCAAGGCCTTCCTCGGCGAGCCCATCCGCCTGACCCGCATGACCGCCGAGCCCACCGAGAACACCACCGACACAGCAGAAACAGCGAACACCGAAACCGTCACGCCCGCACGGCCGGCAGCCCCAGCAGCACCTGCTTCCAAGGCCCCGGCAGCACCTAGCGCGCCGGCCGCTGCTCCCAGTGCTCCGGCTGCACCGGCCGCGCCAAGCAATCCTTCCGCGCCGGCTGCTCCTAGCGCTCCCGCTGCACCATGTGTGCCGAGCGCACCTGCCGCTTCGGCAAGTCCCGCGTCTTCGGCTCCCACAGCTCCCAAAGCACCTGCTGCCCCGGCATCGCCTGCGTCTTTTGCTCCAGCAGCACCTAGCGCGCCCGCAGCTTCCAGCGCACCTTCAGCCCCGGCTGCGCCGAAGGCTCCTACTGCACCCGCAGCTCCCCAGGCACCTGCGGCACCTAGTGCCCCGAGCGCACCCTCTGCGCCTTCGGTCCCCAAGGCACCAGCAGCGCCTGAAGCACCGGCCGCGCCCTCTGCCCCGGCGGCGCCAACTGCACCAAGTGCGCCAGCCGCGCCGAGCACTCCTGCTGCCCCGGCTGCACCGAAGGCTCCTACTGCACCCGCTGCACCCCAGGCACCTGCCGCGCCTTCCGCGCCGGCAGCGCCGAGCGCACCCGCAGCGCCCGCTGCTCCTTCGGCCCCGGCTGCTGGTTCGGCATCGGATGCCGAACCGGACGCTGAGGCAGACTCCGACCAGGACGACTAAGGCGGGCGTCGGCTGCGGCATCGTGAGTGAGCTGCGTGACGCTGCTTGAGTTCTGGGAAAAGGCCTGTTCCGGCTAGGGTATAGCAGGTGTTTAATAGTGACTCCGGCGCCGCCCTGATTCTGGCGGCGAGTGACGAAGGAATTACAAATTCACTGGTCTCCTTCGCGTGGATTATGGCCGCTGCGCTGGCCGCGCCCCTGGTTTCCTTCATGACTGGGCGGCGGCTGCCGGCGGTGCCGCTGCTGCTGATTTTCGGCATGATTATCGGCCCGTCGGTGCTGGATCTGGCGCACGAGGACCCGGGCATTGAGATGCTCAGCGAGATTGGCGTCGGTGCGCTGTTCTTACTGGCCGGCTTCGAAATCAACATCACGTCGCTGAAGTCGAAAGAGGCCCGCACGGCGGCCTCCACGTGGGCGATGTGCCTGGCGGCGAGCCTGCTGGGCGCGTGGGCGATCTTCCGCTTCGATAACCTGCCGCTGGCCATCGTCATCGCCATCGCGGTGACCTCAACGGCGCTGGGCACCATCACGCCGATGCTCAAGCAGAACGGCATGATGGGCACCCAGGTGGGCCGCTCAGTCATGATTCACGGGGCCATCGGTGAGGTCGGCCCCATCCTGGCGATGGCGCTGCTGCTGTCCACGCGTTCTACCTGGCAGACCGGGCTAATCCTGCTGGGCTTTTTCGCCATCGCGGTGGCCCTGGCGATGGTGCCGAGACTGGTCGCCAAGGCCATGCCGCTGGTGCGCAACGCCTTTCTGCAGGGCGCCGGTTCGACAAACCAGACCATCCTGCGGTTCATCATGCTGATGCTCGCCGTGCTGATGGCGGTGGCCGCGGTCTTTGAGCTCGACATCGTGCTGGGCGCGTTCGCCGCGGGCATGATTTTCCACCAGATCATCCCCAACGAGTTCCACCAGCGCCTCGAGCACCGCCTGGACGTGCTGTGTTATTCCCTGCTGATCCCCGTCTTCTTCGTGGCCTCCGGCATGTCGATCGACTGGAACGTCATCATCAGCCGCCCGCTGCTCGTAGTGAGCATCCCGCTGCTTATCCTCGTCACCCGCGGCCTGCCGGTCTTCTTGCGCGAGAACCTCCACCACACCGGCTCCGAAATCGAGACTGTGCGCGAGCGCCTCCAGGTCGCCTTCTATGCGGCCACGGGCCTGCCAATCATCGTGGCGGTGACCTCCATCGCGGTCAGCTCCGGGATCATGGACAACGAGCAATCCTCGCTCTTCATCGCCGGCGGCGCGCTGACCGTGCTCATCTTCCCCATCCTGGCCAGCCTGTGCCAGGAAAAGGACCCGGTCACCGGCAAGCGCTCCACCTACCGTGCGCGCGTCGTGGAACAGACCCCGGCGCATGATTCCGAGCCGACCTCCCTGGCCGAGCTGCGCGACCGCGACAACGCCGAACACGAGAACCTCAAGCGTCACGAGGCCAGGCACAACGGACAGGGGTCCGAGGCGGCTAGGTCTGAGTCGTCTGAAGCTGAGGCTACTGGGGATGGTGTCGCAAAGGATGGCGACGGCGTCAGCAAGAACGGATAGACTTTTGGGTATGAGCTACGACGATTCCCTGCGCCTGTCTGATGCCGAACGCAACGACGCCCTGACCGCTTTGGCCAAGGCCGTCGGCGAGGGCCGCCTCAGCGTGGACGAATTCGAGGAACGCTCCGATTCCGTCATGGGCGCGCGCACCCGCCGCGACATCGTCCCCCTGTTCACCGACATCCCGGACCAGCCCATCGCCGAGCCGAAGATCTACTCCCGCGCCGACGTCGAGCGCGCCTGGGAGGCCGGCCGCAAACCCAAGCTGGCCACCGGGCTCATCGGCAGCCTGCTGCTGACCATCGGCGGGACCTCCACATTCATCGGTGCCTTCGGCGCGGCCGGGGTCGGCGCCGCGGTGGGGTTGGTGTCTGCCTCCGTCGCCGCCTTCCTGCTCATCCCGGTGCTGTGGATCGCGCTGTATGTGCTCAAGGTAGGCCCCAGCTCCTGGCACGCGCCCAGCCCCCGCCAGGTCGAGCGCCAAAAGCACAAGGAAATCCTGGCCACCCAGGCCGAGCAGCGCGCCCTGATGTGGGCCCATAACAAGCAGACCGCGGGCGAGCTGACCGGCCAGGCCCTCGACTTCGCCAAGCGCCGCGTGGACAACTGGAGCCAGTCCAAGGACGCCAAGAAGCGCAGCGATTAGGACACGTCCCGGTCTAAATTTCGTCATCGCGGGTGAAAAAGTGGCACAATTGCGGCATGACTACCACGCCGAACCGCCGAATTTTTGACCAATCCGACAAACTCAAGGGTGTCGCCTACGACATCCGTGGGGAGGTCTCGGCCGAGGCAGAGCGCATGGAGCTCGACGGCCACAACATTCTGAAGCTCAACACGGGCAACCCGGCGGTCTTCGGCTTCGACGCCCCGGACGTCATCATGCGCGACATGATCGCCGCGCTGCCCACCTCCCAGGGCTATTCCACCTCCAAGGGCATCATCCCCGCCCGTCGCGCCATCGTCACCCGCTACGAGCTGGAGGACTTCCCGCACTTCGACGTCGGGGATGTCTACCTGGGCAACGGCGTCTCCGAGCTGGTTTCCATGACCACCCAGGCGCTGCTCAACGACGGCGACGAGGTCCTCATCCCGGCCCCGGACTACCCGCTGTGGACGGCGGCCACCTCCCTGGCCGGCGGCACCCCGGTGCACTACCTGTGCGACGAGGAAGACGACTGGAACCCGTCCATCGAGGACATCAAGTCCAAGGTCACGGAGAAGACCAAGGCCATCGTGGTCATCAACCCGAACAACCCGACGGGTGCGGTCTACTCCCGGCAGACGCTGCAGCAAATCGTGGAGATCGCCCGCGAACATAACCTGCTCATCCTGGCCGATGAAATCTACGACCGCATCCTCTACGACGGCGCGAAGCACACCTCCATCGCCTCCCTGGCCCCGGATCTGCTGTGCATTACCTACAATGGCCTGTCGAAGGCCTACCGCGTGGCCGGCTACCGCGCCGGCTGGATGGTGCTCACCGGCCCGAAGAACCACGCCTCCGGCTTCATCGAAGGCCTGGAGTTGCTCGCCGGCACCCGCCTGTGCCCCAACGTTCCGGCCCAGCACGCCATCCAGGTCGCGCTCGGCGGGCGCCAGTCCATCTACGAACTGACCGGCACGGACGGCCGCCTGCTCAAGCAGCGCAACATCGCCTATGAAAAGCTCAATGAGATCCCCGGCGTCAGCTGCGTGAAGCCGATGGGTGCGCTTTATGCCTTCCCGCGGCTGGACCCGAACGTCTACGAGATCCACGACGACTCCAAGCTGATGCTGGACATCCTGCGCTCGGAGAAGATCCTCATGGTGCAGGGCACCGGCTTCAATTGGCCGGACCCGGACCACTTCCGCGTGGTCACCCTGCCGTGGGCGTCCCAGCTGGACAACGCCATCGAGCGCCTGGGCAACTTCCTGGCCAGCTACCGCCAGTAGCCGCCGGACGCGCGCCCGCCCGCGGGAGCCGCGGTAAGCACGCCGGGCCCAGCCCCGGAGTGATTTTTCGCTGCCGAGGCTACTTTGTGCGCACACAGAATTGAAAACATTTACTATTAGTGGCTATGGCACGACACTCAGTAAAGCCGGCCGGTCTGAACCCGTGGCAGCGCGTCCTCGTGGGCGTGCTGGGGCTGGTAGTAGCCGCCACCGCCGTGGGGCTCGTCTGGCTCTGGCCGAGCTCCGGCCCGGACACGAGCGAAGACTTCGACCGCGCGTACTCACTGAACCAGCAACGGGTGACCGGCACCGTCACTCAGGTCGATTCCAACGCCTGCGCTTCCCCGGCTACCGGCACGGCCTTTGATACCCCGCCGCGCACCACCGCCGCGGAGGCCGCCGGGGCCCATGATGATTCTTGCCGCCGCGCCCTGGTGGACCTGGAAGACGGGCCGGACGCAGGGAAGATGACCCAGCTGGTGCACTACGGCGTCGCCGGCGAGCCGGTACTTGAGGTTGGTGACCACATCACCATGACCCTGTCGGAAAACTCCGCCGACGGGCAGACCCACTACGCCTTCGCCGACTACGAGCGCAGCTCCGCCCTGTGGGCCTGGGGCCTGGCCATCGTTGCCGCCATCCTCATCTTCGCCGCCTGGCACGGCCTGCGCTCACTCATCGGCCTGGCCTTCAGCCTGGCCCTCGTCTTTTTCTTCCTCCTGCCGGCTATAACCGCGGGCCAGCCCATCATCCCCGTCACGATTGTCGCTTGCGCGGCCATCCTGGTGGTGGCTATCCCCCTGGTCCACGGCTGGAACTTCAAGTCCGCCTCGGCACTGGCCGGCAGCCTGGTCGCCCTGGCCGTGGCCACGGTCGTGGCCATCATCGCCATCCGGACGTCCCACCTACAGGGTCTATCCTCCGAGGACAACCTCAAGCTGCTGCTCTACCTGCCGCAGCTGTCCGTGGTAGGCGTGCTGCTGGCCGGGTTCATCGTGGGCGCGCTGGGCGGGCTCAACGATGTCTCCATCGGGCAGGCCTCCACCGTCCACGAGCTGGCTGCCATCGACCCGGCGATGCCGCGGTGGCGGCTGTTCTTCTCCGCTATGAAGGTCGGGCGCGACCACATCGCGTCGATGGTCTACACCATCGTGCTGTCGTATACGGGTGCGGCGCTGCCGCTGTTGCTGCTCATCTCCGCGGCCGATGCCTCCGCCGGCCAGGTCTTGAGCAGCGACGTCATCGCCACCGAGCTACTGCGCTCCGGGGTGGGCGCGCTCTCCCTGGTCAGCGCCGTGCCGGTCACGACACTGATTGCGGCGTTTACGCACTCCGACCCAGGGCCACGAGATCCCAACCGGCCGCCTGCCATTCACGCACATTAAGCACGTTGCGCCCGTCGATGATGTGTTGGCGGGCGACCATTTTGCCGGCGGCGACCGGGTCGAGCTCGCGAAACTGCTTCCACTCCGTAGCCAGGATGACCAGCTCGGTCCCCTTAAGAGCCGTGTCCACGTCGGGGGCGTAGTCCAGCGTCGGGAAGACCTTCTTGGCGTTGTCCATGCCCTCCGGGTCGTAGACCGTCACCGCCGCGCCCGCCAGGGACAGCGAGCCGGCCACGGATAGGGCCGGCGAGTCGCGCACGTCGTCCGAGTTCGGCTTGAAGGAACAGCCCAGCACCGTCACGCGGTGGCCCAGCAGGGAGCCGGCGAAAGACTCCTTGGCCAGATCCACCACGCGGTCACGGCGGCGCATGTTGATGGCGTCGACCTCGCGCAGGAAGGTCAGGGCCTGGTCCGCGCCGAGCTCGCCCGCCCGCGCCATGAACGCGCGGATATCCTTCGGCAGGCAGCCGCCGCCGAAGCCCAGGCCGGCGCCTAAGAACTTGCGACCGATGCGCTCATCCAGCCCGATGGCATCCGCTAGGGCCACGACGTCGGCGCCGGCGATCTCACAGATCTCCGACACGGCGTTGATGAACGAAATCTTGGTGGCCAGAAACGCGTTCGCCGAGACCTTGACCAGCTCGGCGGTCTGCAGGTCCGTCACGATGAAGGGAGTGTCCTGGCGCAGCGGCTCGGCGTAAATCTCGCGGGCAATCTCCTCCGCGCGGGACTCGCCCTCCCGGCAGCCGATGACGATGCGATCCGGGGTGATGGTGTCCTTGACGGCGTAGCCCTCTCGCAGGAACTCCGGATTCCAGGAGATCTCCACCTCGGTGCCCTCCGGGGCCAGCTCGTTGGCCATCTGCTGCAGCTCCGCGGCGGTGCCCACCGGCACGGTGGACTTGCCCAGGATGAGGTGCTGGCCTTTGAGCAGCGGGACCAGCTTTTCGATGACCGCGCGGACATAGGTCATGTCCGCCGCGTAGGAACCGTGGCGCTGCGGGGTGCCCACGCCCAAAAAGTGGACGTTGGCGAAATCAGCGGCCGCGGCATAATCCGTGCTAAAGCTCAGCGTCCCGCCGTCTAAGTTGCGCTCGAGTACCTCCGGCAGGCCCGGCTCGTAGAAGGGAACCTTGCCCGCTGCAAGGGAGTCGATTTTTGCTTGGTCCACGTCCACGCCGAGAACCTCGTGGCCGAGTTCGGCCATGCAAGCGGCGTGCGTTGCACCCAGGTATCCAGTGCCAATCACAGTCATGCGCATAAGCGGTAATCTTAAGCGCCCGAGTTGAACAGAGGATTAAATCTGGGTGCCGGATCCTAAAACCTTAGCGAAAGTTCAGGTAGGACTTCGACGGGGTCGGCCCGCGCTGGCCCTGGTACTTCGAGCCCAGCGCCCCGCTGCCGTACGGATCCTGCGCCGGCGAGGTCATCTTGAAGATCGCCAGCTGGCCGACCTTCATGTTCGGCCACAGGACGATCGGCAGGTTCGCCGTGTTCGACAACTCCAGGGTAATGTGCCCGGAAAAGCCGGGGTCAATAAATCCTGCGGTGGAGTGCGTAAGCAAGCCCAAGCGCCCCAAGGAGGACTTACCCTCCAGGCGGCCGGCCAGGTGCGGCGGCAGCGTGAACTTCTCTAGTGTGGCACCCAGGACGAACTCGCCCGGGTGCAGCACGAAGGCGTCGCCGTCGGCCACCTCGACCAGGCTGGTCAGATCCGGCATCTCTTCTTTCGGATCAATGTGGGTGTACCGGGAGTTGTTGAACACGCGGAAGTATTTATCCAGGCGCACGTCCACGGACGAGGGCTGGATGAGGTCGGCATCGAAGGGCTCGATCTGCAGCGATTCATCCTCGATGGCGGCCCGGATATCTCGATCTGATAAAAGCACGTGTCCGAGTCTACTAGCAGGTAGGCGACCCGGTTTTCACCCGGGGTCAGCGAGGGTGTAGAGTGTTTCCCAGCGCTTGATGTATGCCCAGCAATGGGCGCACAATTCAGGCTCCGCCGGCGTAGTTTAATGGTAGAACATCAGCTTCCCAAGCTGAGAGCGCGAGTTCGATTCTCGTCGCCGGCTCCACTTAGACGTCGAAAATGATAAGTCGGTGTTAGCGTTAGCGAGTATGGCCCAAGGGGGTCAAGAAAATCGCTTGCGTTAGCGAGTGTATAGCGCGTTTGCCCTGACCTGCGGAAACGCTTTCCTCTCTTTCGGCTGAGCGAGCGTTTGCGTTAGCAGGCGTTGATTTGGTCGAGGCGGACGCTATGGTCGGCGACCTCGGTAACGAGTTCGGCGTCGTGGGTGATGACAATGACGACGGCACCGGTATCGGCGAGTTTACGCATTACTCGGGAAATCGCGACAAGGTGCTTGTAGCCCACACCTGATGTTGGCTCGTCAAAGATGTAAACTTTCTTGTTCGCGGCAAGCGCTGTAGCAATAACCAGGCGTTGGCGCTGCCCACCGGACAGAGCCTGAGGATGATCGGACTCGTGCTCCGCAAGATCGAGTTCTTCAAGGATCGTGTGGGCGTCGATGTGCTGCTTTTCGGCTTTGGTCGTGCCGAGCGTGACTTCGTCAATAACGGTGTCCGAGAACAGCTGCCGGGTGGGGTCTTGCATGACGAGGTAGGCGTCCCGGCCGGCGAATTTTTGCCCATTGAGTGTGATGGATGCACCTTTGGCTTTTTCGAGTCCGCAGACGATCCGTGCCAGTGTTGATTTGCCCGACCCGCACGGGCCAATGAGCGCTGTGATTTTCCCTGCCGGAAAGAGCACATGGCCGACATTGAGAACCGTTTTCCCGTGGCGGTAGGCGAAGGTGAGGTTGTCGATCGTGACCCCTTCACCTTCTGGTTCGGGCAGGCTCGGCATGGGTACGGGCACTAGGGATCGCAGTCCAAGCTGTTTGCGCTCCTCATCCGAGGTAGCGTAGAACTCTTCGCCGGTTGCGGTGAGGGCGATCTTGCCTTTATCGAAACAGTAAACGCAGTCGACGATCCCGGCAAGGAAACTCAGCCGGTGTTCAGCGATGATGATGGTGTGTCCATCGGCTTTGAGCCTGGCGATGAGAATGGCGAGTTGGTCGATAACGTCAGCTGACAGGTTCGCGGTCGGCTCGTCAAAGACAATCAGCGACGTGTTGTTGCACATGGCGACGGCGCAGGCCACGCGTTGCATCTGTCCGCCTGATAGTTGTGTGACGCGGGATTCCAACAGGTCGGCGATACCTAACTCGGCTGCAACCTCGTCAATGCGGGCACAGATCTTCTGCGGGTCGCGACCGAGATTTTCTGGGCCGAAGGCGAGTTCTTGACGCACGTGAGTGGTGTAGAACTGGGTGCGCGGGTTTTGAAACACTGTCGAACAGTGGTGGGCAAGGCGTGGCAGGTCTGTTTGTGCCACGTCAATGTCGTCAACCGTGACGCTTCCGGTAAGGTCGCCGTCGTGAAAGTGTGGGATGAGCCCGTTAAACAGCCGTAACGCGGTGGTCTTCCCCGACCCTGAAGCGCCACACAGCAAGGTGACGGTTCCGGGTGTGATGGTGATGGTTGCGTCATTGATTGAGGGGTGGTCTGCTCCCCGATAGGTGAAGGTGACGCCGGTGGCTTGGGCTGTTGTCATAGGACGATTCTCCATATCGCGAAACCGATAACGATGAGCAGAATGACTGCGTCGATCACACGGAATTTCACGACCGTGACTGAGGTGGGCTTTGCGGTTCCACCCAGTCCGCGCACGAGGGCGGCCGATGCCAGTTCGTCCCCACTGCGTACCACGGTCGATAGCAGCGGGATTGTGAAGTACTGGGCCGCGCGCAGGGAAAGCGCGGACATGCCGCGTAGCCTCATCGCATCTGAGATCGCTTTAACCTCGTGGCCGATCACGGGCAGCACACGTAAGGCAACCGAGATTGGGATCGTGAAACAGGTCGGGATCCGTGAGCCGGCGAGTGCTTTTTGCCAGGTGGCGGGTCGGATCACGCCGATCGCGTAGGCTCCCATTCCTGCGCTGACACTGAATCGCCACATCCACTGCAAAAACACCACGAGGAACGCGCCGGCCGTTGACTTCCACACCTGTGGTATCACGAAGACGAGCCCGCCGAGGACCGCAAACGTGGCCAGGTAGACGGCCACCCAGATCGGGCGCACGAGCGTGTTGGGGTTGATCGCAACGCTCGCCAGCATCACGGCGGCGAATCCGCCCAGAGCACACACGAACCACGGCGAGTAGGCACTGTAGATCGTGGTGGAAACGATGACGAGCGTTGCGATAATGGTGCGCGGGTCGGGAAGTTTAGACAAGACCGGCCCGTTCAAAGTGTTTACGCGCAATCCGAGTTCCCATCAGACCTGCGATCCAGCCAACGATGAGCATCACGACGAAGAAGCCCAGCAGAATCGGAATCGTGACCACCTGCGCCATCTTGGCGGCGTAGTCTGCGCCCATTTGTTCGGCGATCTGCGACATATATGCGTCTTGGTTCATAAATAGCGGCATCCACGGTGACACGTAGATCGGCAAAATAAACAATGCGTAGGCCAGGGGAACGCGCACTTTCATGCTCTTCGGCCCCTTGGTGACGACCAGATCGGCAAGCAGGCCGAACACAATAGCAATAGCAATGCCGCCTACCCAGTGCCCGGTCACGGAGAAGAGGATTTCGATGATAATCAGCATGATTGTCAATGCCCACATCTTCGGCGTACGGGCAGTGAATAGAGCAAAGACAATGCCGTTAATGAGGATCGAGATTAAGAAGCCGGGGAACATCGCGGCCGGACCGAAGAAGCCGAGCATTCCGAATGCAAACACGATGACGAACATCAAGGCGGTGAAGACGCCAATGTTGATGAAGTCGCGCGTGTTGAGGCGCGAGGACGTGCGTGTGGACATAGTTATTCCTTTCACGATTGTGAACAGTGCTGTGTTTAGACGAGTTGCCATCCGGCTGCGTTGATGCGCTCTTGCCAGAAATCGCGGTATTGACCTGGCTGGTTGACCAGCTCGTCGTGGCACCCGCGCTGGGCGATATGCCCACCGTGGGAGAGGACGATGATTTGGTCGGCTTGGCGAATGGTTTCAAGTTTGTGGGCGATCACGATTAGCGTGGAGTGCCTGCGTAGCTCGTTCATCGCCGCAACAATGTTGGCTTCGTTTTCCGCATCCAGCGCGCTGGTGGCCTCGTCGAACAGCGCGATCGGGGCTTTCTTCACCAAGGCGCGGGCGATAGAGACGCGTTGGCGTTCCCCACCTGACAGTGCGCGCCCGCCAGCACCTGCCAATGAATTCCAGCCGTCTGGGAGCCGGTTGACGATTTCCGTCACGCCCGACAGGTCAGCGGCCCACCTGATTTCTTCATCGGTAGCTTCTGGGTTGCCAAGGCGAATGTTGGCTTCGAGAGTGTCATTGAATAAATAGACGTCTTGGAAAACGAGAGACACCTGGCGCATCAAATCTTCGGTGGTCTGCTCGCGCACATCAACCCCGCCAACGCGTACGCTGCCGGACTGCACATCCCAGAAACGTGCAACCAACCTCGCGATTGTGGTTTTTCCGCAGCCGGAAGGGCCAACCAGGGCACACATGCCGCCTTGCGGGACATGGAAGGAAATATCACGGAGAACCGGGGTGTCCGGATCGTAGCCGAAGGTGACGTCCTCGAAACGAACATCACCAGGAGCGCTCACCGGTGTGGAGACATCGGGTTCGGACAGTTCGGGAGCGTCCATGACCTTGTCGACGTGATTCATCTGCTGGCGGCGTTCTTCCAGCCCGGTCATGCAGCCACCGATGTCTTGGAGCATGGTGGTGAACCGCAGGCACATGCCGATGGTGACCACAGCGTTCAACGCATTCATCTGCCCGCCGAGGGCGAGTTGGGCGGTCAGCCAAATCATTACCACGACAAGGGCTTGGACGAACATTCCGTTTATCAGGTTCGCTAATGTTTCGATCCACAATGCTTTGCGGCTTTTGCGGTCAGCCTGTTTGAATGCCCGATCAAGGGCCGGGTAGTCGTCGGCGACGTGACAGGAGCGCAATGCGCCTTGGCAGGTGGCGAATTCGACCATGCGAGCCGCCAACTCTGACTCGGCTGGTTCGGAAACCTTCTTACCTTTATCAAGAAGCACGCGGGAGATATGGAGGAAGGCGAGCATGATTGGGAAGGCGATCGTCAAGGTCAGTCCCAGCCGCCAATCCCAGAACCAGGTTCCCACAGTGACTACGAGCACGGCTGAGAGTTTTTGGAGGAGGGAGAAAATAAAGTGCGCCGCCGACTCACCCAAGTTCATCATTTCCTGGGTGACCATGCGCGACAGCCGTCCAGAACTACCCGAATCGAACATGCCCAGTGGTAGGCGGGCTACCTTGTTGCCGACCGCTTGGTGGACGTCGTGAATGAATCCGAGGGCCCCGATATAGCCGGTGCGCATGCCATAAAACTCCGTGCCCACGCCCAGCACCGCGATTACCGCCAAGGCGATGAGCCATCCCCAAAACGATAACCCCCACACTGGCATTCCGGTCGCTAGGGCACTTGCTGCGGGGAGTAGCGCGAGCAGGGCAAAGCCGTGACACAGTCCTGAGACCGCACCCCACGCTTGGCCGACCGAGAGGTTTCGCCACGAGGCGGGTTCCATCAAACGCTTAAAGCGTGGCAGCAATAGTTGGTTCATCGTGTCATCTCCTCGCATGCACCTTGGGCAAGAAGTGCCTGATAGTGCGCATTACCCAACAGCTCGTCGTGTGTACCGACCACAGCAATGCGCCCGCGTTCCATGACGACGATTTGGACTGCCCCTCTGATCGAGGCCAGTCGGTGGGCTATCACAATCACGGTTCTGCCTTTGGCAAGCGTGGATAGGGCTTGTTGGATTTTCGATTCTGATTCCGGGTCCGCCATCGCCGTCGCCTCGTCCAGCACCAACACTGGGGCATCAACCATGAGCGCCCGGGCGATCGCGATACGGGCTGCCTGCCCGCCCGAAACGTGGGTGTCCTCCCCCAACACGGTGTCGTAACCATCTGGCAGGCTCATGATGAACTCGTCGATCTGCGCTGCCCGCGCCGCCTGCCGCACCTCTTCTAAAGTCGCCTCTGGCGCGCCAAGAGCGATGTTGTTTCGAATGGTGTCGCGAATAAGCTGTGCATCTTGCAGGACGAATGCGACCGTCGAATACAACACGTCCTGGGAAATGTTCTTTAGATCAACCCCGCCGATGGTGATCGTGCCAGCGTCCGGGTCATCGAAGCGGGCAATCAAACTCGCCAGCGTCGACTTCCCCGCGCCCGAAGGCCCAACCAGCGCGGTCACCGTGCCTGCCGGAATGCTCAGGCTCACTTCGTCTAACGCTTGGGTCTCGTCATAGGCATACGACACACCCCGAATCTCGATATCATGACCGTGTGGTGTCTGCGGCGCATTGGGCTGAGGCAATGCCGGTAGCTCCATGACGTTCACCAGCCTCACTGCCGCAGACCCTGCGAGCTGGTACGACCAGGCGATGGTTGCGACTGCCATCAACGCTCCCGGCAGCACCAAGGCGATCAACGTGGTCGTTATCACCTCGTAGATGCTCACCCAACCGGCGTTCATCATCAACGCGCCACCGCCAAGGTTCACGATCAACAACACCGGGATTGACACCCACGAAAATGAGGCGACCGACATCGACACCAGCGGCATACACCAAGCCCGGTAGAACTTAGAAAACTCGTTAGCTGCATCTAAATAGGCTTTATGTGCTTGGCCGACCTTGCCGAACGCTTTCACCACTGAGATACCGGCCACGAACTCGGCCATCGTTGCCGAAACTTGGGCGAGCTTGGTGTCCATTTGCGCGGTCTTTTCGTTCATGCCGCGCATCGACATGCCATACATGCCCACATAGATCGGGATCGTCGCGATCGACAGCAACGCGAGTCGCCAATCCACCACGAATGCATAGGCCAACAAAGCGAGCGGGGAGACGATCGCGTTCAGTTTCTCGATCGGCCCGTGCGCGATCACTGTGTGCACCGTGGCCGTATCATCCTGAATGGTCTTGCGGATCTTTCCCTCACCCTCGCGGGTAAACCACGACAGCGGAGCAGTCGACATTCGGGCGGCAATTTGCCGACGCATCTGATTACGCAACGACAGGTCAATAAAATGCGTCACGCCCAATGCAACAAAATATAAGGTCAACCGGGCCATGTATGCGCTGACGAGGAGCATCACGATCCAGTTCACCCCCGCCGGGTCCACCTGGTCTTGCATAAGTTCTCTGCCAAGCTCCACCAGAGCCACATACGGGGCAATAGCCAACACACCAGAGAGAAAAGCCAAAACCTGCGCGATAAACAGTTTGCCTTTCACCGGCTGCGATAGCTGACGGATCGCGTTCTGGCCAGCGACAGATTTTTCCTTCGCCGACCCGTACTCGTCTTCAACAACCTGATCCGTTACACTATCGTTCACGTAAACACCATCCTTATTAAGTAAGACTAACCTTACTTTATTTCTGGGAGGTGTGCCTAACCGTGCACGTCAACTGATACGAGCATCACTCTTTCAGGGCCATGCTCACCTGTTCACCTGTGCGGAATACGAACCGGATCGTATCCTCGGTGACGATGGCGTGGTCGATGAGTGCGCTCCATTGTGCGGGGTGAAACTCGCTCACCGGTTCCCCTGTCAGATCATTCAGGGTTGTGGTGATGGCGGCGTGCTTGGCGGTGTTCGCTGCGATATCTGCTTCCAGGCTTGTTTTACGTGCGAGCGTCTTACGGTAGATAGTATCGAGTTCGGTGTAGCGGGCTTGGTAGGCGTCCTGGTTGAGCGCACACCGCTGGTTTTCCGCAATCAGCGCCTCGATCTGCTCGGTCAGCTCCACGATTTTTGTTTGGCAGGCAGCGGCCTGTTCTTCCAAACGGCTCGTACCGAACATGTCGCCAAGCACCTGCGGTAGCTGGCTTTGCTGCGGACGGCGGGCGATCAGTTGATTGAGCGCTTGCACGAAAGAATGAAGCGTCCTGGGTTTAGTTCCGCTTCTTTTACGGCCCCGTGTTGATGGGCTGGGTGAGATAGTACTCGGTTTCTACTTCCTGTGGGGTGGCGTAGTCCAAAGCTTCATGAAGCCGCTTGGTGTTCCACCAATGCACCCACCGCAAGGTGGCCAGTTCGACTTCTCCGACCGAAGTCCACGGGCCTTGGGCGTGAATGAGTTCAGCCTTGTAGAGCCCGTTGACTGTTTCGGCTAGTGCATTGTCGTAAGAATCGCCGACTGTTCCCACACTCGGGCGGATTCCGGATTCCGCTAGCGCGGTGGAATACTTCAGTGACACGTACTGGCTGCCCCGATCGCTATGGTGAATTAACTGGTTTCCATGAATTCGTCCTGCAGTCGTTAACGCATGTTCCAATGCCTCCATGGGCAGCGCATCGGTACGCATCGTCGAGCGTGTAGCAACGCCAACAATTTTTCGGCTGTAGACATCCACGACAAACGCGGTGTAGGCGAATCCTGACAGGGTGCGAACGTAGGTAATGTCGGCAACCCAAAGCCTGCCTGGTGCCCGCGCACGGAAGTTTCGGCGCACAAGGTCCGGGCGATGATCCGGTGTCTTCGGGCTGATCGTTGTTACTGGGGTTCGCCCACGTCTGCGGCCAGAAACACCTGCTAGCTTCATCAGTCGTGCAGTCTTGTCGCGACCAATATGAAAGCCTTCACGGTTCATCGCGTGCCACATTTTGCGGATGCCGTAGACCGAGAAATTCTGCGCATGCACACGCTGTATCTCTGGGATGAGAAGGCTATCGCTTAAGGCCCTTGCGCTGGGAACACGAGTGGTGGCTTTGCGGTAGCCGCGTGAAGTAATGAATCCACGATCTGCTTGTTTAAGGACTCGGCAGATGGCCTCGACCCCAAACTGATCTTTATACGTGTCGATGTAAGAGATCATTTGGTCGTGGGTCGGTCGAGTTCCGCTGCGAAAAAAGCCGAAGCAGCCTTAAGAATCCCGTTTGCTCGCTTCAGCTCACGGTTTTCGCGGCGCAGACGCTTGATCTCTTCTTCCATTGTTTCGCCGCCTGACGCGTCGGAGTCATCACGTACTGAAGCGCTGTCACGGTACCAAGCCCGCAACGTGTGGTGAGATACTCCAAGCAGCTCACCGACCTCCGTGTAGGCGCGTTGCAGTGAGCAAGACTCCAGGCGAACCATTTCGATGATCTGATGGACCGCCTTCTCCTTGAACTCGACGGAATACTTTCTAGGCATAGTTCAATCCTTCCTTAGCTGAGGTAGGAACTAAACCCAGGACGCTTCAGTTCGCCCCCGAGGTTGACCACATAGTTGGCGACTTCACCAGCCTATCTATTCTCAGCGTGGATACCCAGTGTGCACCATCGTTCCGGGACCGCGCTGCAGCGCTACACAGGCGCATGTTCAGCAATCTCGATCACGGCAGTGTCTCCGGCGTGTCGGTGCAGCGAATGCTTACTAAGCAACGCGGTGCTCGGGTAACCATGCCGGTGGTCTTCACGTGTGGCCTGGGCGTCGTGGAGCACCCCGAGTCAGATCAGAGTCCTTACCTGGGCGTAATCGATCATGGCCTATCGCAGACGCCACAGGTATGGATGGACCTCCAGGTCTATGAACACGATGGTGGCCTGATGCTGAATATGGACGCGGTCGAGGCGATCTTCCCCGACGACATGGTGGCGGAGCTTTTCACCAGCCTTACAGCCACTCTCTCGCACCTCGCAGAGTCCCCTGAACTCTGGAACGCGCCCACCAGTACCATAGCTCCGACGACCAACGCGCCCACCGCAGATCGAATCAACGACACAGACCGGGAACTCCCCGGAGCGGATAAGAGCCTACTGGGGCTGTATCAGAAGGGACTTGCCGAGCATGGTGACAACCTCGCGGTGATAGACGCCACCACGCAATGGACATACGAGCAACTCAATGAGCAGTCGGATAAGTGGGCCCAGCTTATTGCTGCAACTGACCCGGCGCCTGGTGATCTCGTTGGCATCATGATGGAAAAGTCCGCACAACAGATCGCAGCGGTACTAGGCGCAATGAAGGCCGGATGCGCCTACTTGCCGCTGAGCGTGGACCAACCGGTGGGGCGTAACACTTCCATCATCAACGATGCGGGTGCATCCATTGTTGCGATGGACCATCCGGACGATGATTTCGCTGCGTTAGCCGAGCACTGCACAGTCATCACTCTGGCCGATGTCGCCCGGCATCGGCCAGGTGACCAGGCCTTAAGCGAATCGAGTCCGACACCCAGCTCGCTTGCGTACGTCATCTACACGTCTGGTACGACGGGCACTCCCAAAGGAGTAGCCATCACCCACGAGTCGGCGGTCAATACGATTGTCGATGTCAACGAACGCTTCGGGGTGACTCCGACCGACCGGATATTGGGGATTTCAGAGCTAAACTTCGATCTATCGGTATACGACATCTTCGGGATGTTCGCGCGGGGTGCTACCTTGGTGTTGCCATCTCCAGCAGACAAACGTGATCCGCAGTGCTGGGCAGATGCCGTAACTACGCACTCGGTGACGCTGTGGAACTCTGTGCCAGCACTTTTTTCGATGTACGTGGAACACCTCCGCGAACGGAGCCTCATTGGTTCCTCCGTACGGTCGGCACTACTCAGCGGAGATTGGATACCTGTAAATATCGCTTACCAGGTCAGCACCCTCTTCCGGGACTGCACAGTTTTCGCTGCTGGGGGTGCTACCGAGGCATCGATATGGTCAAACTGGTACGAGGTAGGCGTCGATGATGCCTCGCGTACCAGCATTCCCTATGGAACGCCGCTGGCAAATCAGCGAATGTACATCCTCGATGAGGCCCTGAACCCCCGACCCACGCATGTGCCGGGAGACCTTTACATTGCCGGACGTGGCCTGGCCATGGGGTACTGGAAGGACCCAGAGAAGACCGCAGCATCATTCATCACCCACCCCCGCACCGGCGAACGAATGTACCGCACGGGCGACAAGGCCCTCTACAATCACCTTGGTCACATCATCTTCCTGGGGCGCGAGGACGGTCAGGTTAAGGTCAACGGCTACCGCATCGAACTCGGTGAGATCGAGTCAACAGCACGAAAATTCAACGAACTCCGCGATTGCGTCGCTGTCAACGACCATGGCATTGTTCTCTACGTTGTTACGCATGAGGGCTTTAACATGGCAGCACTCAATAACCACCTCGCCGAGTCTCTCCCTGCCTATATGCGTCCACGCGTGATATCACGCATTGATGGGCTACCACGGTCTTGGAACGGCAAGATTGATCGCAAGAGTTTAGAAGGAAAAACCTTTGAACAACCACAAACAAGGGAACGCTCTCGTAATCACCGAGATTCGGGTATCATTACCATCTTGCAAGAACTCCTCGGGCCCAAGGAGATCAGCATCGACGATGACTTCTTCACCATCGGTGCCGACTCGCTCACGGCCGTGCGGCTTACTAACTCGATTCGTCGAGAAATGTCAGTAGAGATCTCCATACGTGACGTATTCAACCATCCAACGGTCCGAGAATTGTCCGACCTGATCGCCGACATCGTCGGCAGCGACGTAGAAGAAGGCGAAATTTAGAGTTCATGCCACACCTGTTTCACTCACCTGACAAGCCACTTGCCCCCAACCCAGTGCTACGCACAAGCAGCCTAATCTGAAAGGAAACATCATGCCCAGTACTCCCCACACCACCCCGAAAGATGCAAAAGCAGGACGGCTGAACATCACCGACCTGATGAACATCGGCATCTTCTTCGTCATCAACTTGGTAGCCGGCGTGGTCATCGCCTTCATCGGCATCACCCCCATCACCTACGTGATGATCACCAGCGTTCAGGCCCTCATCCTGGGCATCCCGATGATGCTGTTCTTGGCCAAGGTGCACAAGCCCGGCATGGTCTTCATATTCCTTCTTCTCAGCGGCCTCGCCAGCCTGCTGCTTGGTTTAGGCATATGGCCACTGCTGCTCAGCTTGGTCATGGCCGTGTTTGCCGAGTTAATTTTGCGCGCCGGCAAGTATACGAGCGCAATACACAGTGTGATCGCCTATGCCTTTATAGCAGTGTCACCCACCGCATCATATATTCCGCTTTTCTTCACCACTCGGCGCTACATAGAGAGCAGCGGCATGCAGACCAAATATGGTGCTAGTTTCGCGGATGGCCTCACCTCTATTGGCCAGATGACTTGGCTATTCCTCATCATTGTGATAGTAACCTTCGTCTGCGGGATCCTCGGCGGGATCCTCGGCCGGCGCATCTTCACCAAGCACTTCCAGCGAGCAGGAATCGCCTGATGTCGCCCACTTTGCCCGGATCAGGCACGCACACAGCGGGACTCCATCTGGACCCACGCACCACGGTGCTGGTCATCCTCGTGGTGTCCTCGGTGCTCATCTCACCGGCCGGGTCCAGTGGGGCGCTGGGCAGCACCGCCCGGTGGATGCTCATTGCCGTTCCCGGGGCACTTTTCCTCGCCTCCGGCATGGTGGCCGCTGCACTGCGATACGCACTCACCTTCGCGGTGCTCGCCGGCTTTCCTGCGGTGGTGGTACAGGCCCTGCCCGAGCGCCACATCATCGTGGACGTGTGCGCTACGTGGTTCGCAGGGATTTCGCTCATCCTCCCTGGCATCACGTGCTGCTGGTACCTACTACGCACCGTCTCGGCCAGCGAATTCATGGCCGCGATGCAGCGCATGCGGAGCCCCGACGCCCTGACCATCCCCACGTCCATCATGTTCCGGTTCTTCCCGACGATTCTCGAGGAATACCGCGATATCCGCACCGCCATGCAGATGCGTGGCATCTCGGGCCTGCGCAACCCGATCGCTATGCTCGAATACCGCTTTGTGCCACTGTTGGCGTCCGTTGTGAGCATCGGCAACGAGCTGGCTATGTCTGCAGTGACCCGCGGATTGGGCTCGCCTCGCCGACGAACCACGCTGTGCGAGATAGGCTTCCGCGTAGGCGACGCAATAGTCATAAGCGTGCTCGTCGTGTCCCTGATCCTACTACTGGTAAATATAGTGATGCTGCCGTGATAAAGCTGCACGATGTGTCACTATCCTATGGTCAAAACACAGCGGAGCCGGTGCTGCACCACGTAAATCTCACCGTGGCGAAGGGCGAACTAGTTCTAGTGTGTGGCGAATCAGGCTGCGGTAAGTCCAGCCTGCTACGCCTGATAAACGGCGTGGCGCACACGTTCTGCGACGCCCAGATTTCGGGGGAGGTGCTGCTGGACGACGAAGACATCACTCATGCCCACCCACACGACATCGCCGAACGCGTAGGCTCAGTGTTCCAAAACCCCAAGTCGCAATTTTTCACGCTGGAAGTAGCCAGCGAACTCGCCTTTGGCTGCGAAAACCTCGGCGTGGCGCCCAACGAGATTCGACAGCGTATTGGGGAACTTTCCGCAGATTTCGGCATGGTTCATCTCCTCGACCGGCACCTGTTCACACTTTCCGGCGGCCAGAAACAAAAAATAGCATGCGCTTCAGTGGCCGCGATGCACCCACAGGTACTACTACTAGACGAACCATCATCAAATCTCGACCTCGCCGCCGTCGATGAGCTGCGCCGCATCGTCGCGCAGTGGAAGACACAGGGCCGCACCGTCCTGATCGCTGAGCATCGGCTTTCCTACCTAGTTGACATCGTGGACCGAGTGCTGGTTATGCAGGACGGGCAGATCGCTCATGATCTCAGCGGCTCGGAGTTTCGCACCCTAGACAAGGCCGAACTGTACCGCATGGGCTTGCGCTCAGCGCAGCAGGTCCCCGAGGTGACCCGCGAGCCACGCCCTTCAAGTGGCACGATGGTGCTCAAAAAGCTACAGTTCACCTACCCCAAGGCTACAGAGCCATCCCTGAGCATCAGCCACACGGAGTTGCCGCAAGGACAAGTCATCGGCGTGGTAGGACGCAACGGGGCCGGAAAATCTACCTTTGTGCGCGTTCTGACTGGCCTGGAATCTAAGGCCACCGGCGTGGTGGACATCAATAACCGCTCGCTCTCGGGTCCCCGGCAGCGCCTGCGCCAGTCCTATTTAGTAATGCAGGACGTAAACCACCAGCTTTTCGGGGAGAGCGTGGAGTCCGACGTAATCATCGGCACCAGTGGACCGGATGGGAAAAACGAAGCGCGCCTTACCGAGGTGCTTGGTGCACTTGATCTCGCGGACAAGCGGGCCCGGCACCCGATGTCGCTTTCGGGCGGCGAACGCCAGCGCGTGGCCATCGCCTCAGCAGTCCTAAGTGAGCGCGAGGTAATCGTCTTCGATGAACCCACCAGCGGGCTGGACCTGTGCCGCATGCACCGGGTGGCCCACCTGCTAGACGCCCTAGCCCGGCAGGGCAAGACCGTTTTGGTAGTAACCCATGACATGGAGCTGGTGGCGCGGTGCTGCGATCTTCTCCTGCGCGTGGAAAAAGGCCGCCTTACCGCCTGCGAACCGTGCGATGATCTCGCACTGGCGCGCACGGTGCGGTATCTACGCGGCCGCGACAGCTAGTCCCTACAGCTTCCAGCTGGTGGCGTCGCTCTTTTCACCCCAGAAGCTGCGGTAGCGTGGGGAACTCTCCATGAGTTCCTCGTGGTTGCCGATAGACTCCACGGTGCCGGAGGGACTCATCATCACAATCTGGTCCGCGTCGCGGATGGTGTGCAGCCGGTGCGCAATGACGACGATGGTGCGCTCGGCAGAAAGCGTTTTCATACCGCGCATCACAAGGTGCTCATTCTGCACGTCTAGAGAGCTAGTCGCCTCATCAAGCAGCACGATCCGCGCGTCCTTCAGTAGCGCACGAGCGATGGAGACACGCTGACGCTCACCACCGGAGAGATTCTGCCCGCCCTCGCTAATCAGGGTGTCAAACCCCTGCGGCAGCTGCCGGGCAATCTCGGTGACACCGGCCAACTCCGCTGCGCGGAGCACCTCCTCCCGCGTTGCATTGTGGCAGCCCAGGCGGATGTTTTCATACAGTGTGTCCTCGAAGAGGTACACGTATTGGAACACCATAGCCAGCGAATCCAACACCGCCCGGGAGCCAAGATCGCGAATATCCACACCACCGATACGGATGGTCCCCTGGTCAACGTCATAGAAGCGTGCCGCAAGTTTTAGCAAGGTGCTCTTGCCGCAGCCGCTGGGACCCACCAACGCAGTAGTAGTTCCGGGCGCCACGCGGAAACTCACGTCGCGGACCACTGGGGTGTTGGGTTCGTAGCCAAAGCCCACCCCATCGAACTCGATGCCATAGTCGCGTGGCGCCGCCGGAACCGCAGGCTCCGGCAACACCCGCGCATCGAGGATCTTTTGGATCTCATCTAAGGTATTGCGCGCGGATTCCAAGCCCTCGCCGTAGGGTATGCCCGACATAGCAACGCGAGCCAGGATGAACACCAACACAATGACGCCAATGTAGGTGCCTGCTTCTAGCCAGTGGTTGAGAAGTAGCACGGTGGCCAGGGCATCAATGACCACGGTACCGACCATGATGATTAAAGCCAGACGACCCATGATCATCTCACCTGTCTTCTGGGTGTGCTGCTGGGCGCTAAGCTGCTCTCGAATCGAGGCGCGCACGGCGCGCTCCCCCAGCGAATCCGGCCCAGCCATGCGCAGCACCGGCTGCACCTGGGCGAACTCCAGCACCTCCGCGGCGCCGTGCTCGTTGCGCTCGCCCTTCTGGCGCTCTGCCACGCGGTACTGCCGCATTAGGCGGTTATAGGCGAACCACACCACGGCAGCCACTGCAACGGTAACCAGCCCCAGCCGCCAGTCCACGGCGATGAGAAACACGCAAGCCAAACCGGCCGAGGCAGCACCGTGCAGCATGGGCCGCAGCATCATTGCCGGCGCGTTAGCGGCAAACAGCGCACCGCTGGTGGCTACAACACCGATCTGGCCGGCGCGATCTTCTTCAAAATAGCCCAGGGGTAGCTGTGCCGTGCGATCGGCGATAAGCCGGTGGATGCGCAGCACGTAATCATGCCCCAGGTCCTGGGCAATAACCTCAGTGGGCCAGTCTGCGGCGGCGTAGACGAGGACGGAGATAATGATCCAGGGCAACCATGCTGCGGCCTGCGCGGGATCTTCGCTAAACAGCGTGTCCAAAAACAGTGCAATGAGGATAAGGCCAATGGCCAACGCCACCGCGGAAATCCCAATTAGCGTAAGGACCAGCACCAGACGGCGACGATCAGCCGGACTGCCCAGTGAATAGAGCGTGCGGATCATTATTTTTCCTCCCCTTGGATGCCCGCCTGCGCGGTTTGGTAGCGTGCCCACATCGTGGCGTAGCCCTTGCCTGCCGCCACTAACTCTTCGTGAGTGCCTGCTTCGGTGACCTCACCGTTTTCCAGCATGAGGATCCGGTCAGCGCCGGTGATCGTGTGGAGCCGGTGTGCGATAACTACTAGCGTGCGCCCGGCCACCAGCTCGGTAATGGCCCGCTGGATCGCGGCCTCGGAGTCCGGATCCGCAAAAGCGGTGGCCTCATCCAACACGAGGATCGGCGCGTCGAGCAAGATGGACCGGGCAATAGCCAGCCGCTGCTGCTCGCCACCGGAAAGCTGCGCGTCCTCTCCCACCACCGAGTCGTAGCCGCGCGGCAGATGGGTAATGCGCTCATGAATCTGGGCGGCGCGGGCGGCGCGAACCACGTCTGCGTCGGTGGCCTCCGGGTGAGCGAGGCGAATGTTATCCCGCACGCTCATCCGCATAAGGTAAGGGTCCTGGAAGACGAACCCTACCCTACGGTAGAGCTGGTCAGATCGGAGATCAGTACTAGGGACGCCACCAATGCGCACCGACCCCTCCGTGGGGTCTAATAGCCGGGGGATGAGCGCGGCTAACGTGGACTTCCCCGAGCCGGAAGGTCCCACCACCGCAGTGATGCTGCCGGCGGTAAGTTTTTGGTTAATGCCGGAAAGCACCGGGGTGTCCGGCACGTAGGAGAAGCTTAAATCTTTCAACTCAATTCCGGCGTTTGCAGGCTCCCTGCCGCCAGCAGCGGGCGGCAATACCGGGATGTTGAAGAACTCGGTGAGATCCGCCGCGGCAGCCTTCGCCTCCGAAAACATGATGTTAGTGCGCGAAAGCATAAGCAGAGGCGCGGCGATGTTGTTGATGAACAAAAACGCTGCCAGCACATCGGCCACTGGTACGCCCGCAGACGTGATGAGCCACGGGCTGGCCGCGGCTACCACCAGCAGGCCAAACCCGGTGGAGGTGAAGATCTTCATCAAAGCGGTGGGGTGTACGGTGGCGTGCAACCACTCGCGATAGAACCCACCAAAACTCCGGGAACGACTAAGGAAAATGCTCTCGTCGTAGCCTTCCGGAACAAACACCTTGATAACCGGGATGCCGCGCACCAACTCTACGACGGCGGCGTCTAGCTGCTTCTGGCTGGACTTAAATTTCTCCGCCTTTTCTTGAAACTCGCGCATCATAAACGGCATGGTGGCCACTGCCAACAGCAGTGGTACCAGGCCCAGCAGGCCTATCCGCCAGTCCACCACGAACATGTATCCCAGGCTCAATAGCGGTACGAGTACACCGGCCGAATAATCGTGCGGCGCGTGGGCGATGAGCTGGTGGATCTTGGTGACGTCGTCTTCGATGTAGGTTTTCACAGTCCCCGAAGGTGTCCGCGTAAACCAAGACAGCGGGAGCCTACCCAGCTTGGTAATCTGCTGCTGGCGTAAGTGCTCGCCCAAAAGGCCGTCGGCCTGGTGGCTTACCTGGAGGCTCTTCACGGTTGCCTGTCCATGTAGGACGGTGGCCACCATGAGCGCCGCGACTAGCAGCCACAGCTTTGACGCATCTATCGGCTCTCCCTGGAAGGACAGCATTACGGTGCGCACCAGCTCAACCAGCACGATTACCGGCACCAGCGACAAAACCGCCGCCAGCACCGCCAATAGCAGCGACACCGTGATCTGCCGGTGGGCAGGTTGAGATATTTGCCTAAATGTAATGGGTGGTTTTTGTTCGGTCATCGGGGCCTCTTTACTTAACAGTCACAATCACGCATTGTTCCGCGCTAACCAGGCAGTGTTCCCAGTAATTCCCGCTAGAAAACCGGCAAGCAGGTCGAGGAACTCGGTTCCAGTATCGAGCGGGAAGAAATGCCCACCCGGCAGGACCTTCAGTTCAAAACTACCGCTGGTAAAATTTTCCCACCGGGAAAGCATCTCTGGGCTGACAGCTGGGTCGCTATCCCCCGCCAATGCCAGCACAGGAGAGCGAAGCACCGTGGTTGCATGGTGAAAGCCCTCGTGTAACACATAATCGCGACGAATGTCAGCGAGCAGCAGCTTCATCACATCATCATTGGCAAGGATCTCAGGTGGTGTGCCACCTACCTTCTCAAACTCCCTGCGCAGCGCACCGAACCCCATTGACGAGTGGTATTCCCCAGGCACGGTTTCTCCGGGCGCCTGCCGTGCGGCCACCACCACGGCTTCCGGTATAGTGGGCCGATGCATCTGCTGCAGGCAGGCAGCAACCTGGTAGGCCAGCGCTGCCCCCATGGAGTGGCCGTACAACGCAATCGGCGCGCCCGCCGCCAGATCTACTATCTCGGTTGCGCACATATCGGCGAGCTTGTCAAAGTCGCTTACCCATTTCTCTCGGCGACGGGTTGCCTTTCCGGGAAGCTCCACCGGCACCACGTCAATGCTTGGGTTGACCCCCACCCATCCACGATAGACGGAAGCGCTGCCTCCTGCGTGATGGAAGCAAAACAAGAGGGTTCCAGTGCGATGTCCGGCCACAAACGGAAAGACTCCCTCGCAGCTGATTTCTGTCATTTTTCGCCTTTCGCTAGGTCGGACTGATTAAGCACGATTTCTACTGCTGCGACGGTACCCGGGTCTGTGGCAAGCAACTCGGGCATCCTGCGGGCTGCGGAGTCGTATGCTCCACTTACCAAATCGGCAATTCCGGCGGCCAGGGACTGGGCACTCAGTTCGCCTCGCTGGGCGTCAATATAGTTCGGCCCGGCACCGTTTCGACAAACTGCGTTGGCATGGAAGTGTTGGTCACCACCGAATGCAACCGCAAGGCACGGCTTGCCGGCGCGCAGGATCGCCCCGGTGGTGCCCAGTGAGCCGTGGCAGATGCCTGCACGGCACCACGGAAGCACAGTCGCGAACGGGACCCGGGCGACGGTGAGGATTCCTTCTCTCACACCAGGCTCATGATCGGGATCGACGATTATCGCCCGCAGACCATGCTCGATGCACGCGTCTCGAGTCCATCGTTGAAGGTCATAAACGCGATCTGAGACCATACTCCCAAAGCTTGCCAGAACCGGGGCCGAGCCGGCAGCCACAAACTCCTCGACTGCTGGGTCTAGGGCGAGTTCACTGTGGTGCGGGTCAAGCCACTCGCCAGTGACGTGAATGTGGTTTTTCCATTCCGGCGCCGGCGGACTCAACGCGGGACTGAATTGGTAGATCGTGGTTGGTGGAGAGGAGAGCGCTCGCTGACGCAGCCCCAACCTACGGCGCCATGCCGCTATCACTGGGCGCATCGCCCAAGCCATCAGAGTATTGGACATCCAGTGGGTGACCAGAGCTCCGACAGAGCCGTCCAGTTTTCGCGGATCCACGAGGCTGTAACGGAGGCAGGGTTCGGTAGGGAAAACCTGCACCCGAACGCTGGGGACTCCGCGTGCAGCCCCTAACAACCGAGCAACTTCACTGAATTGGGTGTACATGACCACGTCAACGCCATCCATGGCATGCTCTAACACATCGAAAACGTGGGCGTCAGATATCATCTCACGGATACCTAAGACAGTGTCCATCATGCCTTTACTATCGCCCAAAAGGCGCTTCATTAACGCCCGGTAATCACCGGGTAACTCGATGTAGTCCACCCCGTTTGCACGAAAACTCCCGCCGAATTCGCTAAACCCAGCCAAAACAAACTGGTGGCCACGATCTCGAAGTGCGACACCAAGGTGCGCAAATGGCAGCATATCACCCTCAGAACCCAGGACGACCGCGAGAACTTTCACAGCCGTCTCAATCCGTAATCCAACTAGGCCACTCAGGAACCCAAGACTCCCCCATGAGCTTATCTTCCGGGCCAATATCACGAATGACTCGGCACGGATTACCGGCTGCGAGTACCATGGGCGGAATATCTCTTGTCACAACACTGCCAGCACCAATTACTGCACCATGCCCAATCGTGACACCCGCAGTTACCGTGCAATTGCCACCAAGCCACACATGGTCTTGTATGGTGATCGCACCCCCGGTACACACCATGTATTGCCGCTCTACGGGGTCTAAGGCGTGATTGCCAGCAAAGAAGGAACACCATGGACCAACCATGACCTCATTGCCGAATGTCACCGGGGCCATATCAAGTACCGTCGTTCCTCGATTGAAGGTCACGCCATCTCCGACCTTGATTTTCGAGCCATATTGGACATGAAATGGCAGGAAAACCATTAAGCGCTCCCCCAGTTCACCAAGCAGGTCTGCCATCACTGCCTGCTTCTCCGCTGTTTGAAGTGGACGAAGCTGGTTGAGATCGTGACACTTCTCCGCCGCCTCCATCATCTCGTAATAGAGATCCGGGTCCTCAATAGGGCGGAAGGGCTGACCGCAGAGAATCTTATCTTCGATTTGCTCTCGAGAATCCATGGATACTCCTTTGTGCTTGAGAGGCGCGAGCCACAATACGAATTACGGTCAGCCACGCGGTTTGACCCTGACTAGTCGGAATACCCAGATTCTTAGCTCACACTTGGTAGCTTACAGGCCTTCGACTTAATTGTCAAGCATGCCATGCCTAATTATGGTATGCTCAACTTTGCAGCAACCTGCAGCGTCGCCGCCGATCAGCCGACCTGTGCAGCCCTCTCCTGCGGGGCGCTGTGCACGACCCGGTGCCGCTAGACATACATCATTTTCTAAGGATTAGTTGGCACTACCCCAGGCGCTTGCTCCGTGGACCACAATGCATCGTTCGCGGGCAATAATCGGTTTTCCTTCTGCGGTAGGAGAATCGGTGCGCCGTCTAATAGACCGTTGACGTATATCCAGGGATGAATCATGAAAGAAAACCCCACCACGGCAACCGCTAGCGGTGACCCCAGCGCCACCGCAGTCCCCTCAACCAGCGCCCACGCAAAAGGCCGCGACCTGGTGCTTGATGTCCAAGATCTGCGATGTAGCCTGGGAAAAGTCAAGAAGCGAACGGAAATCCTGCGCGGTGTGACCCTCGCCATTCCGCGCGGGGGCATCCTCGCCGTCCTAGGCGCCAATGGTGCCGGCAAGACAACCTTGGTCAATGTCCTTTCCACGCTGCTGCCCGCCACGGGCGGAACCGCCATCATCGATGGCCACAACTTAGCCACGGATCCTTCCAAGGTGCGCGCTTCCATCGCGCTGACCGGGCAATACGCCGCAGTGGATGAGGAGCTTACCGGCAAGGAAAACCTCATCTTCTTTGGCCGCCTGGCAGGGCTTAAAGCTAGCGATGCGAAGGCCCGCGCCGCGGAACTTCTTGAGCGCTTCGATCTGGTTGGCGCCGCCGACCGCCTGGTTTCGGCATACTCGGGCGGCATGCGCCGGCGGTTAGATATCGCCGCCTCCCTCACTGTCCCGCCCGCGCTGCTGTTCCTCGACGAGCCGACCACGGGCCTCGACCCCGCCGCGCGCAGCTCCGTGTGGGATACCGTCCGCGGGCTGGCGGCCGACGGCACCTCGATCCTGCTTACTACCCAATACCTGGAAGAAGCTGACCAGCTCGCAGACCGCGTCGCCGTGCTCGCCGGAGGCAAGGTGCTCGACGAAGGCACCCCCGCCGAGCTCAAGGACCGCTATGGCACCACGGTGTGCCTCATCACGATGTCTAGCCCGGACGATGCCGCACGCCTCACCCACACCTTGCAAGAACACCGCATCGACTGCCGCCAAGAGGACACCGTATTGCGCGTCGATGCGCCCGATGGCCACCGCACCCTAGTCCGGGCGCTGGCCTTGTGGGATGGCGACGACACCTCGGTCGCGGACGTCTCCTTGGTTCCGCCCTCCTTGGACGATGTCTACTTCGCTATCGCCGGGTCCGGCGACATCGCGCAGCAGGCTCCCCACACCGGTGGAGGCTCCCAGTGAACGCGCTCGGAGCAGTCGCTGCCTCGTGGCACCGCAATGTCCTGCGCACCGTCCGCAACAAGGCCGTAATGGTTTCCGCCGTGGCAATACCCAGCCTGTTCATGGTCATCTTTTACGCCACCTTCGCCAAGGCTTCGACGGAACTCGGCATCGATTACGCCGCCTTCCTCCTGCCCGCCGGCGTTATTCAGGCGATTGTGTTCGCCGCCGGGGGCTCCTCCTTGGCGATTACGCGTGACGCCGAAAACGGCATCCACGACCGCATCCGCGCCACCGGGACGCCCGCCTGGGCCACGGTCGTCGGCCGGCTGCTGGCAGATCTCACCCGCGCCGCGTGGTCGTGCAGCATCGTCGTCCTCACCACGATCCTGCTCGGTGCCCGCTACGCTGCCGGACCGGGTCGTATTATCCTTACCATCGCCCTTTTCGCCGCCCTCACCATCATCCTCTCCGCGTTTATCGATGGCTCCTGCCTGTTGGCCCCCAAGCCCACCTCGGCGTCCTTGCTCTTCCAAAACCTCGTGCTGGTCATGGTGATGTTCTCCACCGCATTCGTGCCTGCGGATGCGCTGCCCGGCGGCATTGGCCCCATCATCCGGCACGTACCGCTATCTCCCATCTTGGACACCGCCCGCAACCTACTAGGTGGCGCTGCCCTGGGGGCGCGCGGAGTCGAAGCACTGTGCTGGCTCATCGCCATGACCGTCGTTGGCGTATGGGGCTTTATCACCGCTTTCCAGGGGAGGAAACATGACTAACCACACCACCGCCACCGTGTCGCACGACACCACCTGGCTGTCCACTGTCGCCACGCATTTTGGAAGGCACCTGCGCGCCGCCCGCCGCGATAGCGCGGTAATTACCAATACCGTGGCTGGTCCCGTTTTGATGTTCCTGGTCATGCGGTGGCTGTTTGGCGACCTCATGGCGGCCTCGCAAGGCTCTGCCACGCTCGACGCGTTACCGCTTACCATCGCGCTCATCCTTTCCAGCGAACTGATGAATGGCACCTCCGCCGCCGCGCAGATAATTAAGGAACGCCAACGCGGTATCACCACCCGCATCGCGACCACGCGCTACGGCACCAGCCCGGAGATCTTCGGCCGCTGGTGTTTCGATTCCTTACGCAGCCTTATCTCCGGCTGCGCGGTGCTGCTGGCTTCCGTGGCTTCTGGCCTGCGTATTCACACGCTGGCCGGGTTTGGCTGGGTGCTGTTAGTCATCATCTTCGGCGCGGTGGTGGCCGCCTCGCTATCGGCCATGGTGGGCGCGATGTGCGCCACCCCGGAGGCCGCCATTGGCCCGGCCCCCATCATCATGGCGGCCATGGCACTTAACGGCGGCCTCGTGCCCGTGGAGCAATTCGCTGGTGTGGTTCAACCCATCGCCCGGTGGAATCCGCTTACCTTCGCCGCCCGCGCCGGCGCCGCCATCGACGGCACGCCAAGCGCCGAAATCCTTGCCACCGGCCAGCCCGGCACCGCAGTCTGGGCTTTCGTGGCCTGGATGGTAGCACTCACCGTAGTGCTGCTAGCCGCCGCAGCTGCGTTCCGCCGCCCCACCATGTCGTAAATAGCGCCGGTTAGCGCGACAGTGCTACTTGTCGCGCGGCGGCGTCCCCAGCGGCGCGGTAGCGCTACTTGCCGCGCAGGGCGCGCCGCCGCGATAAAGAGCTGCGAATCTTTACCCGCGGCCGCGCTAAGGCGGGTAGTGTCGCCGCCGGTTACCGGCAACCAGGCGGCCTCGCCCGGGGCTAGCTCCAGGTCGTTTACCGTGACCACACCAGAAGTAGCCAGGGCGATGGCCGGTCCGGGAAGCTGCGTGGAAACCGTGGTGCCGGCGGGCAAATCGTAGCGGGTCACCGCAAACTCCTGCACCGGCAGCGGGTACTCTACTACCGTCGCGGTGTTGGGCGCGGCATCGGCAACAGCGGCGCTCTCCGCGCCTGCACCATCGCCCAGGGAGGTGTTCCTATATAGTTTGTCAATTCCGTGGGTGAGTTTGTTGGGGGGTGTGAAGGGTTTCTGCTTTTCCTTGTGGATGTTGTTTTCGGGCACGGTGAGGAGCCGATTGGGCTTGCTGTGCAATCGGCTTGAGGTGAGGGTCTGTTGGTTCTAGGCTGCTGCGGCCTCCTGGACTGTGGAGATGTCTCGGTAGAGCTCGCCGTTTCGCATCATGGCGAAGAGAACGTTGAGGCGCCGGCGTGCGAGTGCGACGACTGCGGCGTTGTGTCTTTTGCCTTCTTTGCGTTTTCGTTCATAGAATTGCCGGGAACGCTCGTGGAATCTGATCGATGCAAAAGACGATTGCCATAGGGCGTTCTTTAATTTTTTGTTGCCAGTCCGGTTAGGCGAATTCGACATGATAGACGTTCCTGACTGATTCGTCCGCGGTGATAGCCCTGCATAGGATGCTAGGTGCGCTGCATCGGGGAAGTCGGACATATCGCCAACAGTCATGAGGATCTGCGCTGCGCTACGCGGGCCGATACCAGGCATGGATAAAAGAATCTCGGTCTGCGGAATGTCCTGAATCAGCTTGAGTACCTGCGCTTCGATTTCTTTACGATGCTCGAGTTTGGTTAGTGCATCTGTGGCGGACATTGCTACGCCAAGTTCGGCGTATTCTGCGCCGGCAATGGATACGGTCTGTTCGTGGATGGCAGCAAGCGAGCGTGTCAAGTTGTTTGTGTGTGGGGCTGGGTTTATAGGTATTTGTCGAAGCGGTCGGGGTAGGCCACGGCCATTTGATTGATGGCTTGTTTCCAGCCGGAAACCCGGGCTCCTTCCATAAGCCTGCCGGCTGTTCTTGAGACTCGTTTGCCCTGCTTCGCCCTCTTTGCAGCTCGTTTGTCTTCAATATTGCAGATCATCAACCACAGTGTTTTAAGCGCTGATTCATCGTTGGTGAACTGCACCCTGTTGCGAGTAGCTTTACGCAGCTCGTTGTTAAACGACTCAATGGAATTCGTCGTATAGATAACCTTTCTGGCCGCTGGCGGGAACTGCAGAAACGGGACAAACCGGCCCCACGCGTCCTGCCAGACCTTGACTGAGCGGGGATATTTTTCTCCCAATTCAGAGGCTTCAAATTCGTCCAAAGCAGCACGGGCTGTGGGTTCATCCGCAGCGGTGTAAATCTTTTTTAACGCCGCCGATACACCCCGACGATCCCCGTAGGCTACCCACCGGTTCGCGGCACGAATCAGGTGCACGATACAGGTTTGCACCATCGAGTTCGGCCAGGTTGCCTCCACTGCTTCTGGTAGGCCTTTGAGCCCGTCACAGCAGACGATAAAGACGTCTTTGACCCCACGATTAGCCAGGTTAGAGCACACCTGCGCCCAGAATGAGGCGCCTTCTTCTTTGGCAATCCACAATCCGAGGATGTGTTTGATTCCGTCAAGGTCCACCCCGATTGCCATGTACGCGGACTTGTTGACAACCCGGCCGCCGTCACGGACTTTAATGCGTAGTGCGTCCAGGAACACCACGGGGTAGAACTCGTCTAGCTGGCGGTTTTGCCAGACCATGACTTCATCCAAGACGGCGTCAGTAACTGCAGAAATCGTCTCATGGGAAATATCAACCCGCATCGCAGTTGCCATGTGGTGTTGGATATCCCTAATGGTCATCCCACCGGCGTACAAGCTGATGATCATGTCATCGACATCGGTCAAACGCCTCGAGCCTTTAGGGACCATAGTTGGCAAGAATGTTCCAGCCCGATCCCTAGGGATATCAACGGTAACTGGCCCGTAGTTAGAATCCACGGTTTTTGGGTAGGTTCCGTTGCGGTGATTGTCTGTCCCAGCTGCAGCTTTAGCTGCTCTATCGCCGGACTCGTAGCCAAGGTGAGCATCCATCTCAGCGTTTAATCCCCTAGTAATCGAGGCTTGTAGCATGCCCCGAACTAGGTCATTGGCATCCGTTGTCGATGTGCCTAGGTCATCAATGAGTTTCGCGATTTCAGGGTTAGCAAGCAGCTTCTTTTCAATCGCATCAATCTTGGCCTTATCAGCCGGATCTCGTCTCGTCACAGTAGTCATTCTGGTCCATCTCCTCATGCGGGTTAGGTTCCCACACACAAACCATCAGACACTCTCACCGACCACGATGCCCCGTATGTGCTGGGCAAATGAAGAAAAACGGCACCACATCCAAAGGAACAACACGATGGCGGTGCAAAAGCCCCAACTGCGGCAACTCAACGACACGCACCCGCACCGATCTGAGCCACACCCGCGACTTCAAAGCCTTCCACTCCTACATCACGTGCACCGCAACACTGGCTGAAGTAGCCCGCCAGCAAGGAGTAAGCAGATGGACGCTTGATCGCCGGTTTACACCGTTTTGGCTCATAGAGGTACCCAACCCCGGTGAGCCTCACCGCGTCTACGATCAGATCTTCATCGACGGCACATATACCGCTGCCGGGTGCTTGCTCGTCGCCGCAAGCTATGACCATGTCATCGCCTGGCATTGGGCAAAAAGCGAAACCGCCCACGCCTACACGCAGCTTTTAAACAAGATCGCAGAACCCTTATGCGTTGTCCTTGACGGCGGGCAAGGCGCCTACACCGCTATCAAAGCGTGCTGGCCCAATGCACAGATCCAGCGCTGTGTGGTCCATGCCCAGCGCGTTATCCGTCGCTACACCACCTCTAAACCACGCACCAGCGCAGGCCAAGCCATTTACGCGCTCGCGTTGAAGTTGACGCGGATCACCACCATGGAACAGGCCCGCGAATGGACTCTGAACTTGCACGATTTCGGGGTCGTCTATGCCAGTTTCCTCAACGAGAAAACACCGGTGCCGAAGGAACGCAGAACCCTCAACCACCGGTGGGAATGGACCCACCTGCGGGTACGCAAGGCCTACAATTCGCTGTTGCACCTCTCGCGGAAGGGGTGGTTGTTTACCTATCTGCAGCCACCACCGCACGCGCTCGAACCAGGCCGGTGGGCCGCAACTACCAACAGTCTGGAAGGCGGAGTCAACGCGCAACTCAAACGACTCGCCGACGCTCACCGCGGCAGGACAGGAGAGCGCCAACGCACAATGCTCGAGTGGTACCTCCACTCCAAAACGCAGCTGCCTGACGATCCCCTAGGAATCGCCAGGCAGTGCAATTTCGGGCAAGACCAACTCGCCAAAGTCAACAATCTTGCCGAAGAAGACCACAACAAAGCCGACCAGGAAACAGGCCGACCAGCCTTCTACGACAACGCTATCCCAACCGAATACAACCACTCCATCGGAATCAGGAAAGGACCCTTCAAATAAAAATGCGCCCGACGGCGACACGCCGACCGGACACACTTTTTGCTACTTAACCCACCCAGGGTTGCCGACTGCCTAACTGCAGGTGACGATCGGCTGCGGGTCGTAGACCGTGGTGGTGGTTTCCCGGGAGATCTCCTGCCCGCTCAGGTTGCGGATGACGCGCGTGTCCGAGGTGGTGAAGCCCGGCGCGCCTGACGACGGCGAGCAATCGTCGGCATCGACCTGCTTGGGCTGCGGCTGGGTCTGAGCCCAGCGGCCGTTGTTGATGGATTCGACCTCGACGGTCTTGGTTCCCTTGAGCTGCACGGTGATTTCGCTGTTGCTGTAGCTAGTCGAAATCATCACTGGGTGCTCGGAGTTGTTGGTGAACTGCAGGTCGATAGCACCCTCGTACACGGTGGCCTCGCGGCCGGCCGGGTAGCGCGAGATGTAGTAGGAGTGCGGGGTGTGGGCGGTATCTTCCATGCCCGCAAAATAGGCGGCGTTGTACAAGGTGGTGGCGAACTGGGAGATACCGCCGCCGACGGCCTCACCCGCGCGGCCGTCGATGATGATGCCGGACTCGACATAGCCCTGCGCGGTGCCGCGCGGGCCGGTGTAGCCGTTGAGCGAGAAGGTCTCGCCTGGGGCGAGGAAGGCACCGTTGACCTGGTCGGCCACGCGCTTGATGTTCTGCCCCGACGCGCCAGAGAAGCCGCTGGTGGTGAACTCCCCGATGACGTCGTCGAAGCTGGCGTTTTCGGCCTGCTCGGTGGTGAACGTGGCGGGCTCGTCGCGATACTCGGCGTCCCACTCGCGGTCCTTGTTGTCCTTGACGCGCTCGTCAAAGCCGTCCATGGTCTTGTCCCAGTCGATGACCACGCCGTCGCGGTGCGGGGTGACCTGCTTGGAACCGCCGGCAAAGGAGATAGTGGCGTTCTGCTTGACCTGGACCGAAGGCTTGAGGCCCTCCCCAATCATTTCCTGGGCGCGCTCGTTGTTGATCTTCAGCTCCAGCTTGCCGTCGTGGGGCTCAATCGTGACGAACTTTTCGATCTCCTCCGAGGTGATGCGGGACTCGACGTCGTCGCGGCCGCGGGTGACGAGATCGCCAGCCACAGCGTCGGCGGCGTCGCCCTCGGCCATCTTTTCCACCTCGTCCTGGGTGATGGCGGGCTCGATTTCCTCCGCGTCCACCTCGACACCCTCGGGGTTAACCCACCCCTCTGAGACCTCCGTGGCCAGCTCCTCGCGGTCGACGGACTGGCCGGTCACGGCGTCGGTGACGTTAACCTTGCCGCCGGCGAGATTAATCGCACCGTCCTTGGGCTCGACGGTCAGGTCTTGGTTGAGGCGATCGACGGTGGGCTGGAATGCAGCCTCGTCAACGTCGGTGTTCACGTCGTATTCGCGCTGGGGCGCGAAGAAGCTGTAGACGCGGGCGAACGGGTTGAGGGAAGCGTTCTCGATGCCGTCCACGGCTTTCTTAAAGTCCATCCGCAGGCCGACCTCGTGGGGGATGAACTCCGTGGTCTTTGCCCCGGCGGTGACCGTCACGGGCTGGTTTTCCACGTCCCCGAGCTCGTCCTCCAGTTTCGCCACGGCGTCGCGGCGTTCCATGTTGGAAATATCTACTCCACCGACGGAGACGGCCCGGGGCGTCTTGCCTTGGTTCGCCACGACATCCATGGCGTAGGCAACGCCCGCGATGACGAAAAGGCCGACCAAGATGCCCAGGGCAATGGCCCAACCCTTCACTCCGCGTTTTCCGTTCGCTTTACTCACACGCACTACAGTAATGGCTTACCGGCCCTAATTCCTAGTCAGGAGGCCTAAAATATTATCAAGACAACCGCGCCGGGCGGGTAAGAGGACACCGGGGGTGACACATGTAGCGGCCTCGGCGGCTACTCCGCGGGGGAGCCGCCCCGGGACCCGCGCCTGGGGCCGGCTCGGGCTCCGTATGAGATTCGGCCACGCGCAGGGCGGATTCGGCCACCCGCTCGGGCGGGAGTTGGCCGCCATCCACGGCCGCTTCCAGGTGGTTTAGGACGATCTGGAAATCCACGGCAGTCGACCATAGCGCCTGGTCCGCGCCGGCGGCCAGGGAAGCAGTGACGGCTTCCTCCGGGGACATCTGGTCCGTAATCGCCTTCATGCCGGTGAGATCATCGGTATAGGTCAGGCCGCGGAAACCGGCGTGCTCGCGCAGCAGCCCGTAGGCGTGGTTGTTGAGACTGGCCGGGGTGACCCCGTCGCCCAGACCCGGCACCACCAGGTGCCCCACCATGACCCCGGCGCCCGGCGATTGGGGCAGCGCGACATCGAAGGGCACTAGGTCGTAGCCCACCAGCTGGTCCAGCGGCGGGGTGGTTGCCATTCCTTGGTGCGTGTCCCCGCTGGCACGGCCATGCCCCGGGTAGTGCTTAAACACCGGCCGTACCCCGGCGTTGTGCAGGCCCCGGGCAAAAGCGGCGCCGAGCTCACCCGCGGCGGCCGGATCCGGGGAGAAGGAACGGTCACCCACCACGTTCAGGCCACCACCGTCGAGGTCGATAACCGGGGCGAAGTCCACGGTAATGCCGTGGGCGGACAGGATCTGGCCCACCGCGAAGCCCTGGCGCTCGGCCTCGGCGGTGCCGCCCGCGGCCATGTCCCGCGGGGTCGGGAAATCCCCCAGGATTTCCGAGAAACGCTGGACCCGTCCTCCCTCAAAATCGATGGAGACATCAAAGTCGCGACCGACCGCCGCGCGCAAGGCGTGGATATCCCGCCCCGGGGTCCGCAGCAGCTCTGGATCCGCCCAGCTGGTGATGAAGATACCGCCGGCCCCGGCCTTGAGCTTCGCCAGCGCGTCGTCGTAGTTGACCACTCCCGGCATCAGCAACGAGGCGAGCTGCTCGCGCCGGGTGGCGGGCAGCTGCACCGCCGGTGCCGTTTCCGGCTGACTCGTGGGAGAGCTCGTCTGCGGGGCCGAGGAACTCGCTATAGTTTCACTGCTGGCCACACCAGCCGGGGGCGCGGCCCGCTCCGCCTCGTCCGACGAGCAGGCGCTGAGCGCGCCACCACCGGCCACGACGGCTACCACGGCAACCAGCGCGACCCGCGCACACGGGCCACTGATGCGGGTGCCAGCGGGCAGGCGACGACGCCACTGCGCGGGCCGGGGAAACGGAATCATGGCCTATATTCTGCCATTAGTCAGCCACATCACGCCCGAATGCCTACTAAGATGGCGGGCATGAGTAACGGCCAAACCATGTTAATTGCGTTCGACGGCTCGGAGCGCGCCGCCTGCGCCATGCAGCAAGCCGCTCAGCTGCTGCGCCCCAGCACGGTGGAGATCCTCACCGCCTGGGAGCCGGCCGCCCGCCAGGCTGCCCGTGCGGTTAGCCGCACCGGCCTGCACCAGTCGACGGTCTCCCCGGAGGCCACCGAGGAAGACCCAGCCTACGAGGAGGCGCTGGCCATCTGCCGCCACGGCGTCGAGGTGGCCGAGGGGCTCGGCCTGGCGGGACGCGCCCACCTAGTCGAATCCGCCACGACTATCGCCTCCGCGATCGTGGATGCCGCACAGGAGCTGGACGTGGACGTCATCGTCACCGGTACCCGCGCGCTGACGGGCTTCCGCTCCTGGTGGACTAACTCCACCGCGGACCAGATCGTGCGCAACGCCGGCATCCCGGTCTTTATCGTCCCGCCGGAAAACGACGAGGACGAAGAAGATGACCCGGAGTACTTCGAGTAGCTGCTAGGATTTGGTCCCATGGCAGTAGAATCCGACTCTTTGACAAAGCGCACGCTGGGCCCGGCCGTCGGCAGCGCCGTGGTCGGCCTGGTGCTCGGCGTGGTCACCATCGTGGGGATCGCACAGTTCAGCGACGCTGATACGGTGCCTTCCGGCCACGCGGTGCCGGCCGATGACGCCGTGTTGGGCGGGCCTGAGTACGGCTCCCGTCAGTAGCCGTGCCCCGGCTGCCTACTAAACTTCGCCCCCACCTCGCCGGGTGGGGGCTTTTGGCGATCGCCGTCTTTGTCCTGCAGTTCGGACACAACACCCAGGTCGCGGCCGACACCAAGCACGACCTGCTGGCGAACCCGGCGGGTTTTCTGCGCGAGGCGCTGACCCCCTGGACGAATGTGTTTACCCTGGGTCAGCTGCAAAACCAGGCCTACGGTTACCTCTTCCCGCACGGGCTCTTCTTCCTAGCCGCCGATCCCCTGCCGGAGTGGGTGGCACTGCGGCTGTGGTGGCTGCTGGTGACCGGCGTGGGCTTTTCCGGGGCCTTCCTGCTGGCCCGGCGCGCCACCGACGCGGGCCCGGGTTGGTCCTTCGTCGCGGCGTTGACCTACGCGCTTTCCCCGCGCGTGCTGACCACGCTGACCACGATCTCCTCGGAGACCTGGCCGGTCATGCTGGCCCCCTGGGTCCTGGTGACCTGCCTCGTTCCGCGGTCGGCGCGCTGGCAGTGGGCGGCCGCGGTCATCCCGGTCGCGATGATGGGCGCGGTCAATGCCACCGCCACCCTGGCCGCCTGCGTGCCGGCGGCTGTGGTCTTGCTCTGCCAGCGGCGCTGGCGTTTCTTCGGCGCCTGGCTGGCCGGCTGCGCGCTGGTCAGCGCCTGGTGGATCGTCCCGCTGCTGGTGCTGGGGCGCTTTGCGGCGCCCTTTACGGAATTCATCGAGTCGGCATTCGTCACCACGCGCTGGCTCAACCTGGCCGAGATCCTGCGCGGAACGACCAGCTGGTCCCCTTTCGTGGACACCGAGCGCACCGCCGGCGTACTGCTGGTGGCCGAACCCGTCTTCGTCCTGGCGACCGTGGCCGTGGCCGCCGCCGGGCTGGTGGGACTGTGCCGCCTGCCGCGGACGTGGTCGGTGGTGCTGATAGTGGGCATCGCGGTGCTGGGTACCAGCCTGCCGGCTTACCGGGAGCTACTCGACGGACCGCTGGCCGCGCTGCGCAACCTGCACAAATTCGATCCGCTGGTCCGCCTGCCGCTGGTGCTCGGCCTGGCGCAGCTGGGCGCGCGCCTCGGCTGGCCGCGGACGTTGCGCCCCGACCGCCGGCAGACCGCCGGGCTGCTGCTGGCCGTGGTGGTGGCGGCCAACGCGTTCCCGGCCCTGTCCGGGCGCCTGCTCCCGCGCGGGGCCTACGAGGAGGTGCCAAGCTACTGGACCGCTGCCACTGATTTTCTGAACGAACACGCCGCCGGCACCCGCACGCTCATCTACCCGCCCGCGTCCTTTGCCCGGCAGGACTGGGGCTGGACTCGCGACGAACCGGCGCAGCCGCTGCTTGAAGTCCCCTGGGCCGTCCGCGACGCCATCCCGCTTATCCCACCGGAGGCCATCCGCGGCTTGGACGGGATTACCGCGGCCTTAGAGCACGACCCGGACGCGGGTGCGAAGGCCCTGCAGCGCCTGGGCATCGGCGCGGTGCTGCTGCGCCACGACCTGGACGAGCCGGCGGGCGGGGCTAGCTCGGTGCGCGCGGAAGACCTGCCGGGCACAATCCACACCTTCGGCGAGGTGGACGTGGTGCTGCTCGACCCGCAGCAGGACCTGCAGGTGGCTAGCGCTGCCCCCGTGCGCGTGGCCGGCGGCGGCGAGGTCCTCGCCCTGCTGGACATGGTGGACGCGCCCGGCGCGCGCGAGCTCGTGGACGCGGACGCCGACATCGTGACCGATACCCCGCTGCTGGTGGACCGCAACTACGGCACGCTAGACGGCCCGGTCTCTGCGCCGCTGGCCGAAGGCGATAGGCCCCGGATCCATAACCGGCTGCGCGACTACCCCTCGGCAGGACAAACGGTGGCGGTCGAAGAACACGGCGGCCGCGTGGTGGCGGAGTCCTCGGCCGCCGATGCCGACTCCTTCGGCGGCGCCGATCCCGCCCGCTCCGTCACCGCCGCGGTCGACGGGCAGGACGACACCGCCTGGTGGCCGGCCCCGGGACAGACCGGCTGGCTGGAGCTCCAGGCCCCGCAGGGCGAGGCCTTCGCCTCCCCGGTTCTCAGGCTCACCGCCACCGACGACACCCGCGCGACCGTCTCGTCCGGATCCGCCTCCGTCGAGGTGGAGCTTAGCGCCGGCGAAGAGTCCACGGTGCGCGTGCCCGGCGGCGACAGCGCCGCGGTGCGCATCACCCCGCACGAGCGCGTCGGCATCACCGCCGCCGAGGTCGCCGGCCACCCCATCGAACGCGTCGTGACGGTGCCGGATACCTCACCCGACGTGGAGGCCTTCTTCTTCCAGCGGCTGACCGTGGACACGGGTACTATCATCCGGGACTTCACCGCGCCACGAGACATGGAGCTTCCCCTGCGCGCAGGCGCTGAATCCGACGCCGACGAAGACGCTGCGGCGCCGGGGGTGCGCATCGACGGCCGCGACTACCGCCCGGGCGAGACGGTGCGGCTGCCGGCCGGCCCGCACCGGCTGGAAACAGCGGCAGCCTGGGTCCAACTGGGCGAGCTGCCGCGCACTCCCCTAGAACCCACCGGGGAGGCTATCGCCCCGGCAGACCACGAGCGCCTGCTGATTACCGGGCGCGCGTACAACTCCGGGCTCAACGGCTGGCTGGACGATACCCCACTGCAGCCCCGGCAGGTGGACGCGGCCACCCAGGCTTTTGTCATTCCGGCGGGCGCGAGCGGCACCTTCCGCATGACCTTCGCGGCAACCGGCGCGTACCAGGCCGGCCTTCTCGGCGGCGGGGCGCTGGGGCTACTGACGGTTATCGTCTGCGCGGTGATCTGTTGGCGCCGGCGCGGCGAGCACGTGCCGCGCTCTTTCCCGGAGCCGCCCCGGGCGCTGTGCCTAGTACTGGCCGCGGGCGGGCTCGTGCTGGTGGGCTGGCTGGCCCTGCTGGCAGGGATAGCGGCGTTCGCGGCGGTGCGCTGGACGACGTTGCCGGCCCCGGCCTTGTCCGCCGCGCTGCTGGCGGCCGCCGGGGCAATGCTGGCCCGCGCGCCCTGGCCGAGTGCGGGCTATGCCGGCGATTCGATGCTGGTCACCGTCCTGTGCGCCGGGGCGGTCGCGTGCGTGTTCGCCGCTACTTCCCGGACCGGCCACAGCGCCCGCACCACGCGCGCGCCGGGGCGTTCCACCCATTCGTAGCCGGCGGCGCTGACCACTACCGTGCCGGCCACCGTGGCCAGCCACACGAGGACGAAGTTTATGGCCCCGCCGCTAAACAGGTCGATTCCCATCAGCGGGAAGACCAGGTCCAGCACCGCCACGTGCCAGAGGAAGATGCCATAAGACCAGACCCCGGCCGCCTGCAGGGGCGCGGATTCCAGCACTTTCGAGCGCGGCGCGAAGACGAAGGGCAGCACCACGCAGGCGGCGAAGGCCCCGCCGACCAGGATGCGGCAGGCGAACTCGTCCGGGTCCGGGTGGATCAGCCCGCGCGGGCCGAACCACTCCCGGCTGGCCAGCCAGATGCCCCCGGCGGCTAGGCCCAGCCACAGCCAGCGCCACCTGGCGGCTCGCTGGACCCAAGCCGGCACGCGGCCTTCGGCCTCGGCGGCCAGCATGCCCACGGCAAACCACAGGGTATAGGCCGGCGGCCAGATCTGGGTATTAATCCCGTCCGGATCCGCGTTCGCCACGAAGGGCAGCCACGCCCAGCCCAGGCTCACCGCGGCCCAGGCCGCAATCACCAGGCAGCGCACCCGGCGCCCGCCCGGGAGGAGATCGGCGGCGATGGCCAGCAGGGGCATCGTTAAGTAGAAGGCGATCTCCACGCACAACGACCACAGGTGGGTCAGCCCGGGGGCCAGCCCCTCCGGCCAGAAGATCTGGGTCGAGGTGAGGTTGGCTACAACCTGCTGGAGGCTCACCCCGGCAGCCGAGGGCAGGAAGGCCAAGACCGCGATCACGCAGGCCAGGTAAGCCGGCACGATGCGGGCGGTGCGGCTGCGGTAGTAGCGCGACCAGCCGCGGGCGGCGTAGCGCTCCCGCCGGCGCCACAGAACGAAGGCGCTGAGCGCGAAGAAGACCGCCACGAAATAATCAAAGCGCTCGGCCCAGCCCCAGCCGGTGCCGGTCTGGAAGCTGACGTGGGTGACGATGATGCCCAGCGACGCGACCGCCCGCAGACCGTCTAGGGCGTCGAGCCGCTGCGGTAAGGTGTTATGCACGCCGGTGTGGGGCGCGGCGGGCTGGCGGTGCTTCGCGTGAGCGTGCGGCACGCTGCCTCCTTCCCTCGCCGGGGCATGTTCGCTTGGGGTTTAACCGCAAGCGTCCGTGCAACCAGAACCTGTAACTTTCCGTGATTGGACATGATACTGCAATGAAGCGCTTCCTCCGGCTCCGCGGCCGCTTGTTCTGGACCGTGGTGGCGGCAGCCTGCGCGCTCATTATCGGCGCGGTGGTCCCCGCGATGTATGAGAACCAGACGCGCCAGCTCTCCCGCGACATCGACTACCAGGTAACGGCCACCTCCCCAGAGTCGATGGTGCTGGACTACCAGGCCTTCCGCGCCGGGAAGCCGAACTCGCAGCGCGCCGCCGGCCCCGCGTGCGAGCCGGCAAAGCTGGCCAACGGCCAGACGCAGTACCCGCTGGCCTGCTTCATCCGCGACGTACCAATGGAGGTCGAGCGCCACACCCAGACCGGCAAGGCGGACGACTCCACGCTGGCCAGCTCCGAATCCGAGGTCACCACCCTCATCAACGACCACCTGGCCGCGCGCGTGAGCGAGTCCTCGGTGCTGAACCGGGAGTCGACCTTCCCGGCCTCCGGGCTCTCGACCGCGCTGACGCTGTCGCTGGGCGAGGGCGGCGACGAGATCACGGACCCCGGCTTCGAGCGCGACGGGCTGCAGTACTTCTTCCCCGCCGACACCGAACAGCGCTCCTACCCTCTCTACGACCCGCTCCTGCACGGCTCGGAGCCGCTGGACTTCTCCGGCACCGAGAAGGTAGACGGCATCCCCACCTACACCTTCCAGCAAGACCTGCACGGCCGTGAGCTCGACCCGGAGGTGAAAAAGCTGCTCTTTTCCTCCCTCGCCGGCGCGAGCGCGGACGCGGAAGAGGCCACCGAGGTCGTCGGACCGGCGGGGAACTTCTATTCGCAGGCCGACATGGAGCGCTTCGCCTACCAGCCGGAGGACACGGTCGTGCTGGAGCCGTATTACTCGGTCAGCCGCACGGTCTGGGTCGAATCCACCACGGGCACCATCGTTAACGCCGTGACCCACGTGGACATCAGCTTTGCGACCTCCCCGCAGGAGGCCGCCCAGCTCGACGCCACCGACCCGGCGCGCGAGCGGGCGGTGGTCAACGCGCGCCTCGAGTGGAGCCCGGACAGCCAGCAGCGTGCCCTGGACGCAGTCGCCAGCACGGTCAACATGACCAAGGCGATGTCGATTCTCGGCTGGGGCGGTAAGGCCCTGGGCGTGGTCCTGCTCATCATTGCCGCGCGGATGTACATGCGCCGCCGCGCCGGCGAGGCGAACTAACCAGCCACAGGTCCGCCCATGCCGCGCCTTCTTCCCGCCAGCCGCCCCGCCGCGGTGAACGCGGCCTGCTTGGTCGCGGTCGCCGCCGCGTGCATCGCCGGCGTTACCTGGCCTTTTGTCCTGCCGGGCGAACTTGTCTGGCGGGACATGGTCGTGCCCTCGGACATGGCGTTCAGCCCCGCCAATTTCGGCGGCGGGGACCTGCCCGCCCGGGCTGCTCCCCAGGACGGACTGCTCGCCCTGGTCGCCCAGCTCATGCCGGCGCACTGGCTCGTGCGCGCGCTGGTCATCGGCTCGGCAGTCGCCGCAGCCTGGGGCGGGTGGCGGCTGACCAGGTTGTGCGCGCCGGCGGCAGGACAATCTTCGGAACCTACGGTGGACCGGCGCCTACTGGGCCCGGCCGCGGCCATCGCCTTGTGCGTGGCCAACCCCTTGGTGGTCGAGCGGCTCTTGCAGGGCCAGTGGTCCATCGCGGTGGCCGTCTGGCTGGGACCTGCCATCGCGGCGGCGGGCCTGGCGGGGCGGCGGCCCGGGCAGTGGGCGGCCATGTTCGTCTCCTCGCTGACGCCGACCGGCGCGCTGTTGGGCGCGCTGACGGGCATCGCCACCACGCGGCGGCGGCTAGCCACGGCCTGCTACGGCCTGGCGCTGTGCCTGCCATGGGCCCTGCCCGGGCTGTTAGGGGTCGTGCGTGGCACCGCGCCGGGGATGGATGCGGCCGCCGCCGTGGCGGCCTTCGCGCCGCGCGCTGAGGCCCACGCCGGGCTGCTGGTCACCGTGCTCGGTCTGGGCGGCATTTGGAACGCGGACGCCGTGCCCGCCTCCCGCCAGGCCGGTTTCGCCCTTGTCGGCGTGCTGCTTATCGCCGTGGTGGCGATCGGCTGGACCCGGTTTTTCGGTGCGGGCCGGGGTGCGGGCTCGGAGCGCTGGCCGGCCGGCGCCGGGGCGCTGCTTGGCCTGGCTGCGCTCGGGCTGGGCGGGGTTCTGCTGGCTGCGGTATTCCCCGGCGCGCTGGCCTGGGTCGTGGACACGGTGCCGGGCGGCGCGCTACTGCGCGATAGCCAGAAATTCCTGGCCCTGGCCGTGCCCGCCTACGCGGTGGGCCTGGGCGCGGTGCGCGGCCCGAGTGCAGCGGCCGGGCTCGTGGCCGTAGCCCTCTTGGTTCCCGATGCCGCCCGGGCGGTGGCGCCGCTGCAGCCGCGGCCGGCGGGCACGGACAGCGCCCTGGTCCACCAGCTGGGTGGCCGGGACGCCCTCTTCGTCGACCGGCCGGAGCTGGTGGAGGTCCCCGGCGGCGTGGCCGTGGACCCGTATTCCAAGGTCGCGGCGAAGGTCCAATCCGGCGCCTTGCACGTCGACGGCGCAGTCGTGGACTACCCGGCGCCGCGCTGGGTGGCCGCCCAGCGCGCGTGGCAGGATCGGGACCTGCGGGGCCTGGAACACCTCGGCGTGGGCGCGGTCGTCGAGGACAGCCAGATCGTCGCCGAGACCGGCGCCGGCCCGCAGCCGCGGCCCTGGGGCCTGGTCGTGGCCTGGCTATTGACCCCGCTGGCGGCCGGGCTTATCGCGCGCTGGTTTTCCCGGTCACGCGCGCGAGCAAATCTATAAACCGGCGGCCGGTGGTCTCCCAGGAAAACTGGTCGGCGAATTCCTGCGCCCCGGCGCCGAGGCGGTCGCGCTCGGCCGGGTCGGCGATAAGCTCGCGAGTGGCCTCGAGGAGCTGCGCCGGGGTCTCCACCAGCCGGCCGGTGACCTGATCGTGGACGCTGTCGCGCAGACCAAAGGAATACCCCACTGTGGGCACCCTATGTTGGGCCGCCTCCATGACTGCTAGTCCCCATCCTTCCTTGCGGGAGGGCATGAGGTGCAGGTCCGCCTGGGCCAGCAGGGCGTGCTTGTAGTCCTCGGTGACCTGGCCGCGGAAACGCACGCGCTCGCCCAGCCCCAGCTTTTCGGCGTACTCGCGCAGGCTGTGTTCCCACCAGCCGGAGCCGATTATGTCCAAGACCGCCTCCGGGATCTGCGCGACGGTGTCCATGGCGTGCTCGATCTGCTTGTGCGGCACCAGGCGCGACAGGGTCACCAGGTGGATGGCGGCCTCGCGCCCCAGGCGCGGCACGTGCGGCGGGATGGGGTCCACGCCGTTTTCGATGATCTCGGCCCCCTGCACGCCCAGGGTCTCCAAGTCCTGGCGGGAGGCCGGCGAGACGGTCACGTACGGCGCGCCGCGGTAGACCGCAGGCGCCACGCGGGACTCCAACCACCAGCCCAGGCGGGCCAGCACCGGGCCGGCCACGGGCCACTGCTCCTTGTGGAGGTGGTGGGTCAAAAGGACCGTCGGCACTCCGGCGACGGGGCGGGCGAAAAACGGGATGCCGTTTTGGGTATCCACCGCCACGTCGATGTCGCGCAGCGGGCCCAGCCCCACCCGGCCGGCCAGGATGGCGGCCAGGGCATAAGGGTAGACGCTGTACTTGCCGCCCACGCGCCAGTAGTTAACGCCGTCGCGTTTGTCGTGGCGGGCGCCGTTCATGTGCTGGGAGGTCCAGTAGATGACCTGGTGGCCGTGGGCGACGAGGTATTCGCCGACCCGCTCCAGGTAGCGTTCGGAGCCGCCGCCCTGGGGGTGGGTGGAATCGCGCCAACAGAGTAGAAGTATTTTCATGTCGAGCTACTAGCCTAGTGGCTATGCGCTACACCCGAGCCCTGGCCACGCTGAGGAGATCCTGGCAACTCCTGCGGGCCTTCCCGCAGGAGCAGACCAACCCCGCCGCCTTTTACGGCCCCCTGGCCAAGGACACCGCCGAGCTCATCGGGCGGCTGGCTCACGATGCTGGACTCGCCCTCCGCGACTCCTTAGTCCTCGACGTCGGCGGCGGCCCGGGCTATTTCGCCGCCGCCTTCGACCGCCGCGGTGCCCGGTACATCGGACTGGAGCCCAACGCCGGGGAGATGTCCGCGGCGGGTATCACGCTGGCCAACAGCGTGCGCGGCGACGGCACCCGGATGCCCTTTGCCGACGGGACCTTCGACGTGGTGTATTCCTCCAACGTGGCCGAGCACGTACCGGACCGGGAAGCACTGGCCGAGGAGATGCTGCGCGTGACCCGCCCCGGCGGCCTAGTGGTGCTCAGCTACACCGTGTGGCTGGGCCCTTTCGGCGGGCACGAGACCGGCCTGTGGCAGCACTACGTGGGCGGGGCCTTTGCCCGGGATTACTACACCCGCCGGCACGGCCACCCGCCCAAGAACGTCTTCGGCACCTCGCTCTTCGCGGTCAGCTGCGCGCGCGGGCTGCGGTGGGCCGAAAACGCGCAAAAGCGCGGGGACGCCGAGCTGTTGTTGGCGTTCCCGCGCTACCACCCGCGGTGGGCGTGGTGGCTGACCCGCGTTCCCGGGTTGCGGGAGTTTCTAGTCAGCAACCTGGTGCTGGTGCTACGCGCCAGCACCTAGAACCTTTAGGCGCTCTGGTGCTCCTCCACGCGCGACTTCAGGGCGTCGAACTGGTCCCAGACCTCCTGCGGGACGCGGGAGCCCAGGAAGTTCAGGTAGTCAGAGTTGTCCTGGATGTCGCCGGACCAGTCCTCGGCGTGGACGGCCAGAGCCTGCTTGACCTTGTCAATCTCCACGTCCAGGCCGTGCAGGTCCAGGTCCTCGGCGCGCGCGGTGGAGCCGATGATGGTCTCCTCGGCGCCGACATTGCCCTCGATGCGGTCGATGATCCACTTGAGTACGCGGGAGTTCTCGCCGAAGCCCGGCCACAGCATCTTGCCGTCGTCGCCCTTGCGGAACCAGTTGACCAGGAAGATGGCCGGCATGCGGTCGCCGCCCTTCTCGCCCATGTTGACCCAGTGCTGCAGGTAGTCGCCGGCGTTGTAGCCGATGAACGGCAGCATGGCCATCGGGTCATGGCGCAGGGCACCGACCTTACCCTCGGCCGCGGCGGTCTGGCCGGAGGCCAGCAGGGAGCCGATCATGGCGCCGTGGTTCCAGTCGAAGGCCTGGGTGACCAGCGGGACGGTGTCGGCGCGGCGGCCGCCGAAGAGGATGGCGTCGATCTTCACGCCCTGCCAGTCGTCGTACTCCGGCGCGGCGGTCGGGCACTGGGAGATCGGCACGCAGTAGCGGGAGTTCGGGTGGGCGGCCTTCGTGGCCGAGTCCGGGGTCCAGTCCTCGCCGGTCCAGTCGATGAGGTGGGCTGGGGCGTCGCCGTCCATGCCCTCCCACCAGACGTCGCCGTCGTCGGTGAGCGCGACGTTGGTGAACAGGGTGTTGCCCGGTTCCATGGTCTTCATGGCGATCGGGTTGGAGGCGTAGTTGGTGCCCGGGGCCACGCCGAAGAAACCGTTCTCCGGGTTCACGGCGTACAGGCCGTCCTCGCGCAGGTGCAGCCAGGCGATGTCGTCGCCGACGACCTCGGCGCTCCAGCCCGGGATGGTGGGCGTGATCATCGCGAGGTTGGTCTTACCGCAGGCCGACGGGAAGGCGGCCGCGATGTGGTAGTTCTTGCCCTCCGGGTTGGTCAGCTTCAGGATGAGCATGTGCTCGGCCATCCAGCCCTCTTCGCGGGCCATGACGGAGGCGATACGCAGCGCGTAGCACTTCTTCGCCAGGATGGCGTTGCCGCCGTAGCCGGAACCGTAGGACCAGATCTCCTTGGTCTCCGGGAAGTGGGTGATGTACTTGGTCTCATTGCACGGCCAGGCGACGTCTTCCTCGCCCTCGGCCAGCGGGGCGCCGACGGAGTGCAGGGCCTGCACGAATGCACCATCGGTGCCGATCTTCTCCAGCGCTTCCGCACCCATGCGGGTCATGATGCGCATGGACAGGACCACGTAGGCCGAGTCGGTCAGCTGCACGCCCAGCTTCGGGTCCGGGTCGCTAATGGGGCCCATGCAGAAAGGAACGACGTACATCGTGCGGCCGCGCATGGCGCCGCGGAAGGCGTCGGTCATCTCTTCCTTCATCGCGGCCGGCGGGGCCCAGTTGTTGGTCGGGCCGGCGTCTTCCTCGTTCTCCGAGCAGATGAAGGTGCGGGACTCGACGCGGGCGACGTCCGAGGGATTGGAGCGGGCCAGGTAGGAGTTCGGGCGCTTTTCCTCATTGAGCTTGAGCAGAGTCCCCTTCTCCACCAGCTCGCCGGCGAGCCGGTCGGCTTCTTCCTGAGAGCCGTCTACAAAGACCACTTGGTCCGGCTGAAAGAGCTCCACGTTCTCATTGATCCACGCGATAAGCTCCGAGTTTTCAGTCGGAAGTTGTCCAACAAGGCCTTTAATTTCGGCGGTCATCTAAAGTCTCCTGGGGTTATTTCTTCACGTTGTCAGACTTAAGCCATGGCTTATGTCTTAGAGGGCATTCCACCTCCAGCGTAACGCGCCAGCCGACGCAAGTACCGACAATTCGCCGGGCACTGGATATACCCACACTGTTTACCACAACTTAACCGAGGGTAGGCCATACCGTCACCGGCAATCTCATAGTTTTCATACCCCCGTCCGGGGGATCGAGCCGGCGGGCCGAGCCACTGCCCCACTCATGGCGCCACCCCCAAGCAGTCTGCCTTCGCCCGGCTGGTCATAACCGGCACGCCTCCGCGCCCGGATCCGGCCGCAGCGTGCGGCCTACTCCTTAATGTTCTTTCCCCACTGCCGGCCCTGGAACCGGCATTGCTGCCGCCGACGGCGCGGCAAATTGCCAACTGCGCTGGCTAAGTGAACAATAGACCACGATGGATAACTCTAGTAACACCCCTACCGCCGTGGGCGAGATGCCGCCGGGCCGCCCGCTGCAGACCGAGTTTAACGACGGGCTGGACTACCCGCGCCTGGGTAACGTGACCTTCCGTCGTGGCAGCCTGACCGACAACCAGCAGGCGCTTTTCGCCGAGCACTGGCCCCGCCTCGGCCGGGTGCTGGCGGACGAACGAATCGATATAGAGGAATGGTTCGGGCGCAGCGGCGCCAAGACCGTGGTGGAGATCGGCTCGGGTACCGGCACCTCGACCGCGGCAATGGCCCCGATCGAGCAGGACACCAACATCGTCGCCGTGGAGCTCTACAAGCCGGGCCTGGCCAAGTTGCTGGGCCAGGTGGTGCGCCAGGACATCGACAACATCCGCATGGTGCGCGGCGACGGCATCGAGGTGCTCGCCCGCATGTTCGCGCCGGAGTCCCTGGACGGCATCCGCGTCTTCTTCCCGGATCCGTGGCCCAAGGCCCGCCACCACAAGCGCCGGATCATCCAGTCCGGGCCGCTCAACCTGTTCGCCTCCCGCCTCAAGCCAGGCGGGGTGCTGCACGTGGCCACCGACCACGCCGGCTACGCCGAGTGGATCGACGAGCTCGTCGAGGTCGAGCCCACCCTGCGCTACCGCGGCTGGCCGTGGCCCGAGTGCCCGCAGCTGACCGACCGTCAGGTCATCACCAAGTTCGAGGGCAAGGGCCTGGATAAGGACCACGTTATTAAGGAATACCTCTGGGAAAAGAGGCCGCAGTAATGACTACCCGCAAGCTGCTGCTCGTCTGGGACGCGCCCAACATGGACATGGGCCTGGGCGCCATCCTGGGAGGGCGCCCGACCGCCGCCTTCCGCCCGCGCTTCGACGCCATCGGCCGCTGGATCGTGCGCGAGGCCTGGGATCAAGACGCCCAGCCGCACGCCGCGGTCTTTACCAACGTCACCCCGGGCGGGGCGGACGTCATCCGCCCCTGGGTCGAGGCCATCCGCAACGTCGGTTTCGCCGTCTTCGCCAAGCCCAAGGTCCACGACGACACGGACGTGGACCCGGACATGCTCGACTACATTGCCGCAAACCGCGACGAACTCGCCGGGCTGGTGGTCGCCTCCGCTGACGGCCAGAATTTCCAGGAGACCCTGGAGGAGCTGGCCGACGAGGGTGTGCCGGTCACGGTAGTCGGCTTCCAGGAGCACGCCTCCTGGGCCGTGACCCACCCGGTCATCGACTTCGTGGACTTGGAGGACATCGACGGCGTCTTCCGCGAGCCACTGCCCCGAGTCAACCTGGACAACCTGCCCGATGGCGGCGCCTGGCTGCAGCCTTTCCGCCCGCTTTCTGCCTTGCTCGACGAACGCTAGGAGCCGCATGTTTTATAGCTGGGGCCGTTTTTCTTATGCCCACCGCAAGCTCATCCCCGTTATCCTGATCGCGCTGATCCTGGCTCTGTTCGCTATCTTCGGCATCCGGCTGGAAGACCGCATGAGCCAGGAAGGCTGGGAGGACCCGGGCGCGGCCTCCACCGTGGCCGCCGAGCTCGAGCAAACCACTTTCGGGCGCGACAACAACGGCGACGTCATCGTCATGGTGGAAAACCCGGATGAGAACTTCGACGCCGCCCAGCAGTACTTCGCCGACATCAAGGCACAGTACCCGGACCAGATTTCCCACCTCAACGGCTACTTCGACAAGAAAAACCCGAATTTCATCAACGAGGACGGGACTTATGCCTTTACCGCCATCGGGCTCAAGGGGGACGCGGAGCAAACGCTCAAGGACTTCCGCACCATCGAGCCGGCGCTGCACGAGACCGACCTGCCCGTGCAGGTCGCCGGCGCGACCGCGGTGGCCGATGCCCTGGACGACGGCATGTCCAACGACATCTCCCGCGCGGAGAAGGCCGCCCTGCCGCTGGTCGGCCTGTTGCTGCTAGTGGTCTTCGGCTCCGTCGTAGCGGCGTTCATGCCGCTTATCGTCGGTGGCTTGTCCATCCTCGGATCGCTGGGCATTTTGTCGATCCTGGCCGGTTTCCTGCAGGTCAACGTCTTCGCTCAGGCGGTCGTCACGCTGCTGGGCCTAGGCTTGGCCATCGACTACGGCCTGTTTATGGTCTCCCGCTTCCGCGAGGAGCTCGATCGCGGCCGCAGCACCCAAGACGCCGTGGCGATTACCACCGCCACCGCCGGCCAGACGGTGGTCTTCTCCGCGGCCATGGTCGCCGTGGCCCTGTCCGGCCTCTTCATCTTCCCGCAGGCCTTCCTGAAATCCGTGGCCTACGGCTCGATTTCCGCCGTGGGCCTGGCCGCGCTGCTGTCCGTGACCGTGCTGCCGTCGCTGTTCGGCCTGCTGGGCAAGAACATCGACAAGTGGTCCATCCGGCGCACCAAGCGCACCGCCCGCCGCCTGGAGGACACCTGGTGGTACAAGCTGCCGGCGTGGGCCATGGACCGGGCCAAGCTGATGACCGTAGGGATCTGCGCCCTGCTCATCGCGCTGACCATCCCGCTGATCAACATCGCCTTCGGCGGCATCAACGAGACCTACCTGCCGCCCAGCCAGGACACCCGTGTAGCCCAGGACACCTTCAACGAGGAATTCCCCACCTTCCGCACCGAGCCGGTCAAGCTGGTGGTCGAGGGCGCCGATAACCAGCAACTAGCCGACGTCTACCTCCAGGTGCGCGACATGGAGGGCCTAACTGAGCCGATGAGCCCGTCCACGGCCACCAAGGACGGCATCACGGTGCTCTCCGCCGGTATCCAGGACCGCGACGACTACGCGGACATCGTCCACCAGCTCGAGGCCGTCGACGCCCCGGAGGGCGTGAACCTGTACGTCGGCGGCACGCCTGCGATGGAAGTCGAGTCCCTCGACGCCCTCTTCGACAAGCTGCCGTGGATGGCTATCTACATCGTCGTGGCCACCTTCATCCTCATGGCCCTGGTCTTCGGCTCGGTGGTCCTGCCCGCCAAGGCCATCATCATGACGCTGCTGACCCTAGGCGCGACCCTGGGCATCCTGACGGCCATGTTCGTCAGCGGCGTCGGCGCGGACCTGCTCAACTTCACGCCGGGCCCGCTGATGAGCCCGATCCTGGTGCTCATCATCGCCATCATCTACGGCCTGTCCACCGACTACGAGGTCTTCCTGGTCTCCCGCATGGTCGAGGCCCGCAAGAAGGGCGCGACCACGGACGAGGCCATCTCCTACGGCACCGCGCACACCGGCGGGATCATCACCGCTGCTGCACTCATCATGATCGTGGTGGCCGGCGCGTTCGGCTTCTCCGACATCGTGATGATGAAGTACATCGCCTTCGGCATGATCTTCGCACTGTTCATCGACGCGACCATCGTGCGCATGCTCCTGGTGCCGGCCGTCATGCACCTGCTGCGCGAGGACAACTGGTGGGCCCCGCAGTTCATCCACCGCGCCTACGAGAAGCTCGGCCACGGCAAGGAGCCGGCCGCCGCGACACCGGCACCCGCAGCTGCCCCGCAGCGCACCCCGCGGGAGGAAGGCCACTGGGAGGAGATGCCGGCCCAATCCGCGGCCGTCCTGGCTACCGATGCCGATGACTCCACCGACTACGAGCGCGAGTCGGCACCACAAGAGGAGCCCGCGGCCCAGCCGGCCGTGGACGATGACCGCGATTATCCGGCGCGGGGCAACCGCAACACGTCCACCGATGATTCCCTGATACCGTTTAGCGAGCTAATGAAAAGACTAAACAAGGACCAGGGAAGGAACTAGGCGTTGAAGAAATGGCTGCAGTGGGGCGCCGCGCTTGTGATTCTCGCGGTGCTCATCTGGGTCTTTCGCGATGAGCTGGACTTCCTCCAGGACGGGTTCCGACGGCTGCGCACCGCCGACCCTCTCGCCGTGGGGCTGGTGGTAGTCGCCTCCCTCGGCGCCATCGTCGCCATGGCGGAAGTCATGCGCCTGCTCATCCGGGCCGGCGGCGTGCCCGTCCCGCTGAAGGAGACCACCGCCATCACGCTGGCCTCCAACGCCTGGTCCACCACCCTGCCGGCCGGGCCGGCGTTTTCCGCCATCCTCACCTTCCACGTCCAGCGCGGCTGGGGTGCCTCCGTCGCCCTGGCCGGCTGGTTCTTCGTGCTGTCCTCGGCCGTGTCCACCATGTGGCTGGTGCTCATCGGCCTGGGCGGGGTGGTCTTCCTCAACGCCCAGATGCAGGTGCTCTCCCTGCTGCTGACCCTCACGGCGGTGGTGGCGCTGTGCGGTCTGGTCTTCTGGATATCCAACCACCCGCGCACGATTGAGCGCTGGCTGTCCCGGCAGAAACTCCTGCGCGGCGGCAAGCGCGACGCGCTCATCAAGCAGGTGCGCAACCTCTCCGAGGTCCACCTGAACCGCTGGCAGTTCGCACAGGTCGCCGGGTATTCCCTGGCCAACCGGCTGCTGGACATGGCCTCCCTGTGGGCATGCGTGTGGGCTATCACCGGGGACGTCCCGGCCCTGCACGCCGGGGAGGACCAGACCACCCTAGCCGGCGTCGCCCTGACCTACCTGACCGCCAAGCTAGCCGGCTCCGCACAGGTCACCCCGGCCGGGCTCGGCACGGTCGAGGCCGCCATCATTGCCACGCTGGTGGCCACCGGCATGACGGCTATCGATGCCACCGGCACCGCCGTAGTCTACCGCCTGATTTCTTTTGCCCTCATCACCGTCATCGGCTGGATCGTCTACTTCTGGCACTATGCTCGAAATGGACTGACCTATGACGCCCTCAACCGAAAGGATCACGCCGATGCGTCCCGCACCGCTGCTTGATATCGTCGCCATCATGCTCTTCGCGCTCTTCGCGCGAATCGCCCACCCGCCTTTCACCTTCACCGGGCTGCTGGCCGCCTTCTGGCCCTGGGCCGTGGGCGCACTGCTGGGCTGGGTCTTCATCACCAGCATCAAAGCCTCGCCCGGTCGCTGGGTCGAGGGCGCCATCGTGTGGTGCTCCACCATCGTCGGCGGCATGATCCTGTGGTCCATCGTCAACAGCCAGCTGCCGCACTACAGCTTCCTGCTGGTCGCCTCCATCATGTCCGCCCTGCTGATGTTCGGTTGGCGCGCCATCGCCGCCTTCCGCGCCCGCCGCGCCGAGGTCGCCGAGCTCAACGCCCAGCGGCGAACCCGGACCGCTACCCGCCCGCCGCGTCGCTAACCGGGCGTTAATACGAAAAATAGGCCGGCGCTGCGAACCCTGGGAAGGGCGCAGCGCCGGCCTTTGGCCTTTCGGCAGGACATTAGCCGAAGGTGTGTTCCAGCTGGTTGCCGATGGCAATGACCAGACCGACGATCTCGCTGACGATGTCCAAAGCGCTGCTCAGAAGCATGTTTCCTCCACTATTACTCGGCGAGCCGGCCACGGGTGCCGGAGATTACTTTAGACATATCGTCCCCGACGGCCGGTTTCGTTACATCGGGGCGATGGTGTGCTTCTTCGGCAGGTCCCGCACGTCCTTGGTGGCCAGCTGGCGCAGGGCTTGGCGCAGGGCCAGCCGCGACTGGTTCGGCTGGATCATCGCGTCCAGGTAGCCGCGTTCGGCGGCCACGTAAGGCGCGGTCATGGTCTCGTCGTAGAAGTCCATGAACATCTTCTTAGTCATCGCGCGCTGCTCCGGGGTCTCGGCGGCCTCCAGCTGCTTGCCGGCGATCATGACCACGGCCGCGGCCGCGCCCATCACGGCGATCTGCGCGGTCGGCCACGCCAGGTTGATGTCGCCGGTCAGGTTCTTCGAGCCCATGACGGCGTAGGCGCCGCCGTAGGCCTTGCGGACAATCAGCGAGACCTTCGGGACGGTTGCCTCCACCACGGCGAAGGCGAACTTCGCGCCGCGGTGAATCAGGCCGGCCTTTTCCTGGTCCACGCCCGGCAGGTAGCCGGGCGTGTCGACCACGAAGACCAGCGGGATGTTGTAGGCGTCGCAGATACGGATGAAACGCGCGCCCTTGTCCGCGGCATCGGCGTCAATACAGCCGGCCAGATGCATGGGGTTGTTCGCCACGAACCCGACGGCCTGGCCGTCGATCCGCCCGAAGGCGGTGATCATGTTCGGCGCGAAGTTCTCCTGCAGCTCGATGAGCTCGTCATCGTCGCCCAGCTGGCGCAGGAGCTCCTCCATGTCGTAGCCGGCGTTGGTGTCGTCGGGCATAAACGCGTTGAGCTCGTCGTCCTCGGCGACCTCCTCGTCGCTGGGGGCGGCGAAGAGGGGCGCCGGGTCGTAACAGGTCAGCGGCAGGTGGTCCAGCAGGTCGCGGACCAAGTCGAAGGCCTCGTCCTCCGACTCAACCACGGCGGAGACGTTGCCGTTTTGCTCCTGCTGGCGGGCACTGCCCAGCTCCGCGGAGGTCACGTCCTCACCGGTGACCTCCCGGATGACGTTCGGGCCGGTGACATACATTTCCGCCTCGCCGTCGACGGCGATGACGAAGTCGGTGGTCACCGGGGCGTAGACCGCGCCGCCGGCGGACTTGCCCAGCATGATGGAGATCTGCGGGCTGCGGCCGGACAGCGGCAGCTGGCGGCGGGCGATCTCCGAGTACATGGCCAGGGAGGTCACCGCGTCCTGAATGCGGGCGCCGCCCGAGTCCTGGATGCCGATGACCGGGCAGCCGATCTTGATGGCCATGTCCATGACCTCGGTGACCTTCTTACCAAAGGTCACGCCCACCGAGCCGCCGTAGACGGTCTTGTCGTGCGCGTAGATGCACACCTGTCGGCCGTTGATGCGGCCGTAGCCGGTAACCACGCCGTCGGAGTAGATGGCGTCCGGGTCCCCCGGGGTTTTGCCCAGGGCGCCGGTCTCCACGAAGGAGCCTTCGTCAAGCAGTTCCTCGATGCGCTTGCGCGGGGTGGTGCGGCCGGACTCATCGCGGCGGGCGCGGGAGCGCTCGCTGCCCGGGTCCTGGGCCTTGTCCAGCCGGGCGCGCAGATCCGCGAGTTTCTCAGCGGTGGTTGCCACGAATCTTTACCTCGATCCAATCCTCGATGTGCTTGCCCACAATGCCGATTGCGGGCTCGTCCGGCACGGCTAGGTGGTCGCCGGGCAGCTGGACGATCTCTAGATCCTCCACGATAGCGCCCCAACCGCCGTCCGGGTCAATCTCGGCGTAGCGCGGTTCGAGCTCGATCGCGCCGTCGTGCATGCGCTCCGAGCGGAACAGCAGCACCGGCACGTCGACGTCCTCCCAGCGGCGCATGTCCAGCTTGCCCAGGATCTGGTTGTCCACGAAGGAGGCGCGCTGGTGCTCCAGCACGCCGGCCGCCAGGCCATGCTCCGAGGCGTCCGTGGTGGCCAGGAACTGCGCGAGCATATCCATCACAGCGTCCTCGCCGGCGGTTTCCAACAGCTCGTAGGGCACCGGGAACTCCAGCCCGTAGGTCTTTTCCGCAAAAGCGGCGTAGCGCTCCCAGCGGGCCTTAGTCTCTTCCAGGGTGTCCGGTGCCGGATCGGAGGGCTGGGTGGTATCTAGCAGCGCGATGAACGCGACCTCCACGTCCTTGTTGCGCAGCTGGTGCGCGACCTCGTAGGCCAGCGCGCCGCCGAACGACCAGCCGCCGAGGACGACCTTGCGACCGCGGGCGTACTTGACGATGTCGGCGATGTAGGCCTGCGCGCGGTCTTCCAGGCTGCCCTCGAGGCGCTCGACGCCGTAGACGGCGACGTCCTCGGGCAGGCGGCGCACCAGTGGCTGGTAGACCACCGTGGTCCCGCCGGCCGGGTGGAACATGAACACGGCCGGGCCGTCGGCCTCCCGCAGCACGCGGATATTGCCCTCGACCTCGGTCTCCAGGCCCTCGCGGACCAGGTCCGCCAGCGGCTCCAGCGTTTCGGCCTCGCGCACGGCCGCGGCCGTGACCTCGACGCCGGCGCGCTCGGAAAGCCGCTCAGCGATCTGGGTGGCCTGCTCCTCGGTCAGCTCCGGCAGCGGGCTGGTCACGCCGGCCGCCGCTTTCCCGGTGATCGACGCCCAAGTGCCGAAGACCATTCGCTCGGAGGCGTCGCGCGGGGCCACGCCCACGCCGGTGCCAGTGGCGGCCTCGGCGTCTGCGGTCTCGTCGGCTTCAGCATCCGTTTCCGACTTTGCGGTGTTGTCGGTTGCGGCCGGCGTGGTCTCAACGCCGTCGGTCTCGCGGCCTTCGACGGCGGCGGTGACCATGTCGATGACGTCGGCCAGGGAGGCATCGCGCAGCGCCTGGACCTGCAGCGGCGGGATCTGGAAGTCGTTTTCCACGCGGTTCTTGATGCGCATGCCCATTAGCGAGTCCAGGCCGAGATCGATTAGCGGCAGCTCGCGCGGCAGGTCGGTCACGTCGTAGCCCATGGACTCCGAGACGATAGCCGCCAGGCGGTCCTCCACGGACTCCGTGGCCGGGTCCCAGCGCACGGCCTCGATGTCGGCGTCGCCGGTCTGGACCGTGGCGTCAGCCAGCGGGGCGTAATCCGGCAGGTCGGCCACGCCGGGCACGGCCTTGGTCCCCAGGTCCAGGGAGGTGGCGAAGCCTTCCGCCACCAGGGTCGTCTCACCGTCGCTGACGGCATAGGCCGCGACGGCCACGCCGCCGAGCGACTTGGTCACCATGGTGGTGACCTCGCCCTGGGCGGGCAGCGCGCCGAGTTCTTCCACAGCGACGAGGTGGGCGCCCGGGGACACGGCATCGATAGCCGCCTCCAGCAGCGCCAGGGCGCTCGGGGCCTGATCGGCGTTGGTGGAAAAGGCGGTCTTGCCCTCCGGGAGGTTCACGCGCGTGCCCGGCAGGCCGGTGACCCCGGAGGACGGGCGGGCGTGGGTCCAATAGCGCTGGCGCTTGAAGTGGGTGTGCGGCGCGTCGCGCACGGGCCCGTCGCCGAAGGCGGCGCGGTAATCCACCGGCGCGCCGGCGACGTAGAGCTTAGCCAGCAGGTCCAGCAGGGACGCGCTCGGATCGACCTTGCGCTTGAGCGCGTAGAGCAGCTGCGCGTCCGCCTTGCCGACGGCGAAGGCGGTAGACATCATGCCCATCAGCGCCACCGGGTTCGGGGCGATCTCCACCAGCTGGGTGTGGCCGGCGGCAAAGGCCGCGCGAGTGGCGTCCTCCAGGAAGACCGGCTGGCGGGTCATGCGCAGCCAGTAGTCCTCGTCGTGGACGGTGGAACCCGGGCGGTAGACCTCGCCGCGGTCGACGGAGCTGAACAGCGTGGTGTGCAGCGGGCGGGCGGTAATGCCCGCGATGTCGCCGGCGAGCTCGCCGAGGATCGGGTCCACGGCCGAGGTGTGCCCGGCGCCCTTGACGTTGAGCGCGCGGGCGAACTTGCCCTCGCCCTCGAGCTTTTCCACCAGGTCCAGGACCTCCTGGCGCGGCCCACCCACGGTGGTCATGCCTGGGCCGGTGTAGACGGCCGGCTCGATGTTACCGTCCAGGGCCGCGATGTCGTCCGCGGTCAGCTCGACGACGGCCATCGCGCCCTGCGCTTCCTCGGTCAGCTGGGCCTCGCCCTCGCCCATGAGACGGGCGCGGTGGCAGGCGATCAGCATGGCGTCGTCAGCGCTGATACCGCCGGCGGCGTAGGCTGCGGCGATTTCGCCCATCGACATGCCGATAACGCCGGCCGGGCGGGCGCCGAAGCTGGCCAGCAGATCCGTCAGCGCAATCTGGATCGCGGTGATAGCCACCTGGGCGGTCTCGGTGTTGTAGGTCTGCTCGTCGTCGCGGACGATGTCCAGGATGGACCAGCCGGACTCGAAGTCCACGATCTGGTCCAGCTCCTCCAGCCGGGCCACAAAGTCCGGGGAGACGGCGATGAGGTCCTTGACCATCTTGCGGTGCTGGGAGCCGAAGCCGGAGTAGACGAAGACCGGGCCCGGCACCGACGGGGAGTCCGCGGCGGTGACCCCGACCGAGATCTTGCCGGCGGCGACCTGCCGCAGGCGGGAGATGGCTTCCTCCGGGTTGGTGGCGTTGACCACCGCGCGGGAGCGGGCGTGGTTGCGCCCGGCCAGGGAGCGGGCCAGCGCGAAGAGATCCGCGGTGCCCAGCTGCTGGTCCTCGATGAAATCGGCCAGCGTGGCTGCCGCCTGGGCCCGGCGCGACGGCAGCAGGCCGGAGACCGGCAGGCTGACGGTGGCAGCGGTGGCATCGTCGGCGGCGTCGATAGCGGCGTCGGTGGCGACCTGGGCGGCGCGCTGCTGCGGGCTACCCTGGTAGTCGCTGAGCACGACGTGGGCGTTGGTGCCGCCAAAGCCGAAGCCGGACACGCCGGCCAGCTTGTGGCCGGAGTACTCGGGCCACTCGCGGGGGTCCTCGACGACCTCGAGCTTTTCCGCGTCGAAGTCGATGTAGCGGTTCGGCGCGGAGAAGTTGATGCTCGGCGGGAGGGTGTCGTGGCGCATGGCCTGGATGACCTTGATAAGGCCCACCACGCCCGCGGCGGACTCGGAGTGGCCGATATTGGACTTGGCCGAGCCCAGCAGCGTGGGGTTCTCCGCGCCGCGGTGGGCGCCCAGCACCTCGCCCAGGGCGGTGGCCTCGATGGGGTCGCCCAGGATGGTGCCCGTACCGTGGGCCTCGACGTAGTCGACCGTGGCCGGATCGACCTCGGCGTCGGCGTAGGCGCGGTGCAGCACGTCGACCTGCGCCTCTGGGTTCGGGGCGGTCAGGCCGTTGGAGTGGCCGTCGGAGTTGATGGCCGAGCCCTTGATGACGGCGAGGATCTTGTCGCCGGCGGCCTCGGCATCGCTAAGCCGCTTGAGCACCAGTACGCCGCCGGCGTCCGCGCGCACGAAGCCGTCCGCGTCGTCGGAGAAGGCGTGGATGCAGCCCGTGGGCGAGATGACGCCGAGTTCGCCAAAGGCGGTGGACACGAACGGGGAAGCCATGATGTTGATGCCGCCGGCCACGGCGACGTCGGCGTCGCCCTCGCGCAGGCCGCGCACGGCCTGGTGGACGGAGACCAGCGAGGACGAGCAGGCGGTGTCCACGTTGACCGAGGGCCCGCGCAGGTCCAGCGCGTAGGAGATCCGGTTGGAGATGATCGCCGAGGAGGTGCCGGTCAGCGCGTACGGGTGCGCCTCCGCCGGGTCGGCGGTGATCAGCATCCCGTAGTCATTGTTCGACGAGCCCATGTAGACGCCGGTGGCGGTCCCGCGCAGCTCGTTGGCCGGCAGGTGCGCGTCCTCGAGCGCCTCCCAGACCAGCTCCAGCAGGATGCGCTGCTGCGGGTCCATGTTGGTGGCCTCCACCGGGGACAGACCGAAGAATTCCGCGTCAAAGCCGGCGATGTCATCGATATAGCCGCCGGCGAGGTTCTGCTCGGCCATCCTCTGGGTCATCACCGGATCGGCGGCGTAGTCGGACCAGCGGCCGATGGGCAGCGGGCCCGTCGCTCCGCGGCCTTCGACCAGCATGTCCCAGAACTCGTCCGCGTTCTTAGCGTCCGGGAAGCGGCCGGCCAGGCCGATCACGGCGATGTCCTCGTGGCCGCCGGCCGGGTTGATCCGGCGCGGGGCGGACGCCGGCGCCGCCGGCTGGGCCGGGCCGTTAATCAGGCGGTCGGCCAGCTGGGCGATGGTCGGGTATTCGTAGGCGACCGTGGGGTCGAGATCCACGCCCACCAGGTTTTCCAGCTCGCCTGACAGCACCACGGCGTCGCGGGAGGACAGGCCGAAGTTTTCCAGCGGCTTAGAGTCGGTAATTTCCTCCGCGGGAACGCCCGTGGTCTGGGCTACCCAATTACGGATCCAATCACGCAACTGCTCTACGGTCATACGCCATGCTTTCTTTCGCTTACGTTCATTAAGGGGATCACAAAGAATAATCGTCTTTGGTGAAAATGCTCCACCTTAGGCTATCGAATTCGGGCCCCAAAACGTTAGTGGCAAGCGCCTGCCAGGCGGATGTGCAGAGCTTTGGCCAAGCCCCGCCAGGATTTAGCCGCGCTGGGCCAGGTAGTGCTTCTTAGCCACGCGGCGTGCGATCTTGCCCGAGGAGGTCCGGTTGATCTCGTGGGCCTGCTTAAAGACGATGTCGTCCGGGGTCAGGCCGTGGTGGGCGGAGACTGCCGAGCGGATGGCCTCGGCCGCGGCGGCGTCGCCGGAGGGCTCGGCCGTATCGACGCGCTCGACCAGCAGCACCAGCTGCTCGGTGTCCGCGCCCTCGACGGAGAACGCCGCCACGGAGTCCGGGCGCACGTGCTCGCTGGCCTCCTGGACGGTGGACTCGATGTCCTGCGGGTAGTGGTTGCGGCCGGCCACGACGATGAGGTCCTTCAGGCGGCCGGTGATGTAGAGGTGGCCGTCCAGGATAGTCCCCAGGTCGCCAGAGGCCATCCAGCGATCGTCGTCCGGGGCGCCGGCCACGCGGGTAGCCGCCATGCGCTCGCCCAGGGTGTTGTGGAAGGTCGCGGCGGTGTCCTCGTCGCGCTCCAGGTAGCCGGCGGCCATGTTCTCGCCGTGGGCCCACAGCTCGCCGATGACGCCGTCGGCGACCTCGGCCCGGGTCTCCGGGTCGACGATGGTCAGGTACTGCGGCTGCACCACCTGGCCGACGGAGGCAAAGGCCACGGTCTTTTCGGAGGCCTCTCCCACCTCGGCGCGGCCCTCGGCCAGCGCGGCGCGGTCGAAGTGGGTAATCAGCGGGCGCTCGTCGGTCTGCGGGGTGCTCACCAGGAGGGAGGCCTCCGCCAGGCCGTAGGACGGGCGCAGCGCAGCGCGCTTGAAGCCGTAGGGCTCGAAGGTGTTCAGGAAGCTGTCCACAGCGGACTCGGTGACCGGCTCCGAGCCGACGATGAGGCCGTCGATGTGGGACAGGTCCAGCTCCTCGCCGTCGGCCGGGGCGCCGTAGCGCGCGGCCAGCTCGAGCGCGAAGTTCGGGACCACGCCGTAGGTGGCCTGCAGCTTGTCGTCGATTGGCTTGCGGTTGAGCTGGCCCACCCAGCGCTTCGGCTGCTGGATGAAATCGCGCGGGGACATCAGCTCGAAAGGCAGGCCCAAGATGGTCACGAAGACCGTGAGGATGATGCCCATGTCGTGGTGCAACGGCAGCCAGGTGACCAGGCGCAGCGGCATCTTCAGCTGCGCGGCGCGGAAGATCTGCAACACGTTGGTCAGAATGGAGCGGTTGGTCAGGATCACGCCGGCCGGGGTACGGGTGGAGCCGGAGGTGTACTGCAGGAAGGCGGTCTGGTCCAGGGGCATGACCGTGGACATCGCCAGCTGCTGCTGGCCCTCCAGGGTCGACGCCGGGTTCTGGTAGGACGCCGCAAGGCTGTCCGGCAGCGAGTCGACGGAAAGTACGCGCGGGCGCTCCCGGGAGGGCAGGTCGGCAAAGTGCTTGCGCACCGCGGCCGCCGATGCCCGGTTGGTCAGCACCAGCTTCGGCTGGGCGTCGGCGAAGACCGCCTTCAGGTGGTCCGCGTGGCCCGGCTCGTTCGGATCGTAGAGCGGGATGGGCGTCATGCCGGCGTACAGGCTGCCCAGGAAGCCGAAGAGATACTCCGGGGAGTTGCCGGCCAGGATGGCTACCCGGTCGCCCAGCTTGCCGACCTGCTGCAGGCGGGCCGCCACGGACTTGATGCGGGTGTTGACCTCCTGGCGCGAATAGGTCACCAGTTGACCGTCCCGGCTTTCGGAGTAGTCCCAGAAACGCAGGACCTTCCGGTCACCGCCGCCGGTCTGCAGATCGCCCTGGTAGAGCAATTCCGCGAGCCCGGCGAGGGTCAGCTGCGGCGCGAGGGTGATCTCCCCCTGGTCGTTGAAGAACTGGCCCATGGCGGCGTGTAAGTCCATGTCAGTAACGCTCCTTGAAATCCGATTCGCTTTATTTTGCTACTAAAATTATCAGACGAGGCGGCCGCCGTGTTACACCGCGGGCGGCCGGTTTTAGATGCCGTCGATGATTCCGCGGGCCCAGCCGACCACCCAGTCGTTGGCGGTCGTGCCTTCGACCACGTGCGGGTTGGAGGCGTACTGCGCGTGCACGCCGTTGGCGGCGATGAGATCGCGGGCGCGCTCCAGGCCGTTGGCGGCATCGCGCGGAGCATCGCAGATGGAGTCGTCCGGCGCGCAGATCTGGAAGGTCCGGTCTGCCAGCTCGCCGAAGCCGTTGGGGCGCGCGCCGCGCATGGTCGCGCCCGGCACGATGGGCTGGACCAGCTTGCTGATAGGCTCCAGGGCAATCTCCGCGCCGATGCCGTTAACCTCGACGCCCGGGTTGATACCCACGCCGGGCTCGCGACGGCCGTCGGCGATAAGGGCCACACCGGCCACCGACTCGGCCGGGACCGCGCCCGTGCCCGCGCCGATCTGGTCGGCGACGTCGCCCAAGATGACCGCACCCTGGGAGAAACCGGCCATGACAAACTTCGTCGCCGGGCAGGTCTCGTGCATGGTGCGCAGCTCGCCCTCCAAGGTGGAGGTGCCCTCCTGGCGGGAGTCGTCGTAGGACATCTCCTCCTGGGAGTTGATGTTCTTAAACTGCGCGGTGTACGGCAGGGTCCACACCTTCACGTCCTGCGGGGCGTAGGCCTGCTGCAGCGGCTGGGAAATCGACAGCATGAAAGAGCGCGGGTTGGCGGTCGGGTTGATGGGATCGTCGTCCGCCTTGGATTCCCAGGTGCCGGGGGCGGAGATGACCTCGACCCGCGGGCACCAGTCCGGCTGCTCCGGGGCGGCCGGCTCGTCCTCGCCGGGCTGCGTGGCCGGCGGCTCCGACAGGTTACTCGAGGAGGTGCTGTTGAAATAGCGCACCGCGGAGGCGCCCAGGATCACCAGCAGGATCACTACTGCTACCGCAGCAAGGGTCTTTTTCATGTGTTGTGCCTGTCTCGTCTAGCAGTAGGCGGATCGCGCTTCGTCGGCCAGGAACCGGGTCAGCTCTTCGTAATCCAGCTCCGTGCGGCCCTGCTCGATGAGCTGGCCGGCAACCGCGTTCAGGGTGATGGGTTCTTCTTCCACGCAGACCCGCTGCGCGGCGGAGACCAGCTGCGTTTCCACGCCGGCCGCGTCGATGTCGCGCTCGCCTACCGCGCCGAAGAACTCGGCATCGCCCGCAGACGCGTCAGCTTCCGGGGAGGGGATTTCGGAGATTTCCTCCGCCCCGCGGTCCTCCGGGGCGCGGTCGCCGGCTGGCGCCGGGGCGGAATCCTTGGTGCTGCTTTCGGCCGACTCCGACTCGGAGGCGGATGCCGACTCGGACTCCGAGCCGCGCTCCAGCGGCGCCACCGAGGTCGGGGCCTCGGCCTCGTTATCGTTGTCTACGGTGGCGGAACCGCAGGCCGCCAGGCCCAACGATGCCGCCGCGGCCAGACCCGCAATCAATTTTCGCATGGCGCTGATAGTACTCCTTCCGGCTGGCGTTTAGGACTTCTGCACGCGGCCGAAGATCTCGCTCAGAGTGCCCTTCTGGAACTTCTGGGTCAGGCCGCCGGCCGGGATCTGCTCCGTGTCGGAGGTCGGGTAGCCCATCTCGCCCTGCTCGAAGCCGCGATCGCCCCAGGCATCGAAAAGCTTGCCATGCATGATGAAGTGCGCGCCGGTCTTCGGGGACCAGTAGATGTTGCCGTGCTCGAACTCCTGGAAGGCGCCGCCCTTGATCTTGATCTCGTCGCTGGTCGGGAAGCCCAAACCGGTGGTCGCGCCGCCCATCTCCTTGTACTTGGCGCCGATGGCGCCGTGGACGATGTGGTGGGAGTTATCCGGGTTACGGGTCAGGACGCCGTTCTCGAACTCCTGCTGGAAGCCACCGTTGACCTCCTGCGGCGCGGAGGTCGGGTACTTAAGATCCCCGCCTTCCCAGCCGTTCTTGCCCCAGGCCTCGACCATGTCCTTCGGGATGGCATAAGCGCCGGTCTTGGCGGTCCAGTAGATGGAGCCGTTCTCAAAGTGGACGAAGCGGCCGCGCTGATCCGGGGTCTTTACCTCGTTGGTCAGCGGGAAGCCCAGCCAGGAGCCCGGGCCACCCATCTCGCTATAACGCGCGTTGATGCGGCCAACCAGCGCTTTGGCGCCGGTCTCCGGGGACCAGTACGCGGTGCCCGCGCTGAAGTCCTGGGCCTTGCCGTTATCGCCGGCGTCGTATTCGTTGTTGACGCACTCGCCGATGGTGCCGGACCTAGTGGCCTCACCGATGGCACCGATGGCTTGGCAGTCCGCCCCGCGGTCTTCCTTGGGGATGGCCAGGGCGTCCGCGATGGACGGCCAGGCCTGCTGCATCTCGAACTGCCAGTATTCCCAGCTGTGGACGCCGGACGGGCGGAAGTGCGCCTCCGGCTCCACGCCGGCGCGCTTGGCGTAGGTCATGAAGGTTCCGCCGGACATGCGCGAGATGGCCTCCAGGCCGATACCGGCCATGTTCGCCGGGCCCTTGGCGACGGACTCGGGGTTGCCGAAGTCGTCCTTGCCGGAGCCGGCGGAGATGTAGACCTTCATGTCCTTCAGGTTTTCGATGCCCAGCTTCGGGTCGTGGTCGATCCAGTCCTGGGAGCCCGGCGGGCCCCACATGGCGTCCGAGTTGTACCCGCCGGCGTCCATCTGCGCGGCGCGGATGGCGGCCGGCATGCCGCTGCTGGTGGTGTCAAGGTAGCCGGAGAAGGAGCCCACGAAGTCGAACAGGTGCGGGTTGCGCTCGGCCAGGTTGACCGCGGCGGTACCGCCCATGGAGATACCCGTCACGGCGCGCTTGTGGTTGGAGCGGTACTCGTTGTCCAGGATCGGCACCAGCTCTTGGGTCAGGAAGGTCTCCCACTGGTAGTGGGTGCCGTTGTCTGGGCGCTGCCAGTCGGCATAGAAGGAGGACTCGCCGCCCACCGGCATGATCAGGTTCACGTTGCGGTCGGCGTACTGGTTCAGGATGTTGGTCTCGATGGTCCAGCCGGACTCGTCGTCGCGGGCGCGCAGGCCGTCCAGGGCCCAGACTTCCGGGAAGGTGGCCTCCGGGTTGGAGTACCAGTCACGCGCCAGCTGGATCTGGACCTTCTGCAGCTTGTCCGGCATGGCCGCGGACTTGATGTAGACCATCAGGTGGCGGTTGGTCAGGTACTCCACGCGCTCGATGTCCACGCCCTCCGGCAGGCCTTCGACGTCCGGGTAGGTGGTGTCAACCGGGGTACGCTTCGGCGGCGCCGAGGGGGCGAAAGAATCCGACAGGCTCGACCCAGACGAGGAGGAGCTGAGATCTCCCAGGCCCTGCTGGGCGGTGGCGTTAGGCAGCAGGGCGATGCCGACGGCCAGCGCCGTGGGCAAGGCCGCGGCGGCCAGCCCGCGGCGGGTACGAGTCTGGTACGTGTTGCGCGCCTGGCGCGGGGAGGGCTTCGGAGCGGATGTGCGCATGGAGGTATCCTTGACGTTCGACTAGTAGACAGACAGCGATGGAGTCCCAGCCAAAAGAGCCAACGAGGCAGCGCCCGCCGAAAACACGGCTAGCGCACCCGGAAACTCACGCAATCCGAAGGTTCCCCTCCTCCGGAGCACGTACCTGGGTTGTTGTGCGCTCAAGTTTAAGTTCAACTTGAGACTTTTCCTAGCCGACACGCCCAAAGTCACATTCTGATCCCGAAATACCAAAATCCCCGCGCTAGGGCTAGTTCACTAGCACGGGGATTTGGTGTAGTTCTGGTGCGGGTCTAGGACCGGCTTACCAAGCGTTCATCACGTTGAGGACGCGCGGCTTGGTCTTATCCAGCTGGCGGCCGAACTGGTTCCAGTTGTGCAGGCCGACGTTCGGGTAGTCCGTGGTCAGCTTGACGCCGTCGGCGCGGGCCTTGAGCTCGTACAGGCGGGTCGAGACCATGGAGAAGGCCTCCAGGGCCGCCCCCGATGCCCGGTGCTGCGGCAGGTACTTCTCATCGCCCGGGCCCGGGATACCGGAGGCGGCGGAGACGTAGACGTCCTTGCCGCGCAGGCCGGAGGTCAGGTGGAACGGGTCGTTCGCGAAGCGGCGCGGGCTGATCAGGGTGCCGTACATGGCGTTGATGTTAAAGCCGCCGGCGTCCAGCATGGCCAGGCGCATGAAGGTCTGGGCGCCCGGCAGCGTGGTGGTCAGGTAGCCGGAGAAGGACATGGCCTGACGGAACTGGTTCGGGTGCTTGCTCGCCAAAACGATGGATGAAGTAGCGCCCATGGACAGGCCCGCGATGGAGTTGTTGTTGCGGGCAACGCCGAAGTTGCGCTCCAGGTAGCCGGGCAGCTCCTGGGTCAGGAAGGTCTCCCACTTGTAGTTGACCGGGTTGGTCAGGTCGTAGGTGGCCGGACCTTCCCAGTCGGCGTAGAAGGAGGACTGGCCTCCCACCGGCATGACCAGGGTGATGTTGTGCGGCTCGTAGGTCTTCGCCGCGTTCACGTCGTTGACCCAGGCGTTGGTGCGGTCGGTCGCGCGCAGGCCGTCCAGCAGGTAGAGGCCGGCGTTGCCGCCGCGCTTGGCCGGCTGGATCTGGACCGGGATGTTGCGGCCCATGGACTGGGACCACACGTCGCAGCGCTGGACCCACCAGCCCACGCGGTCCCAGTCGCAGTGACCGGTGGCGTCGGCACGCAGGTAGTCACGCGGGGCGGCTTCGGCCCGCTGCGGGCCAGCCACGGCGAGCATGGTGACGACCATAAGGATGGCCGCGACCACTGCGGTGACCCGGCGGGACGCGCGGGAGGCGAAAGACGTCAGTGTCATGTCTCTCCTTGCTTGTGTACTTTTTGTTTCAGTTTTTACTGAAGGGTTCCTTCAGTACGTATCGATCGCAAGCGGAGTTGCGTTAACAATCACGATTTTATAACAGTGCCTGAGATTCTAGACGATTGCTGTCAATTTGTCTCATTCCGGCAGCTGACTGGGGACTACTTGAGGTAGTCCTGTGCGTTATCTGTAAACTGCAGCGTCCGCCCGTCGGTCAGCGAGAACTTGATGTTTTCGAAGAACCTTCCGGCATCCAACGGGCCGCGGTAGGTCGCGAAAAGCTGCTGGAAATCCGGGTGCTCGAGGGCCCGGCGGTTCTTAGCCACCTCGTCCTTGTCGTACCACGCGGGCAGCTCATCGATGTCCACCGCGGAGTCCGCGGCCCGCCAGCTAAGCGGCAGGGACTTGTCGTGGCCGATGCGCCCGTCCTCGATCCGCGGCTGCCGCGCCGCCAGCGGCGTGGCCAACCCGATGTTGTCCAGCACGCGCACGTCCAGCGGCGAATACATCGAGGACATGCCCATGTTGATGAGGTACAGCGTCGGCGGGTCGTGGCGGTTATCATCGCGCCCCGCGGTCGTCCAGGCGTTGTCTTCGACGGAGTCGCCGTCGAGGTAGCGGATGGCCAGCGCGTCGCCGCGCTGCAGCCCGTCAATGGCGTCATCGAAGCCGCGCAGCAGGCGCATCTTCCGGTAGTCTTCCGCGTCCTTCGGCGGGTTTCCGGGTTCCCGCTTGGTGGCGTAGGTCCAGTAGTCGCGCTCGTCGATGATGGAGAGCTCGCCCTCGTAGATTTTCCAGTCCACCGGGTGCCCGCGCCAGGCCACCACCGCGGCCCAGACCGCAATCCCCGCCACGCCGGCCGCGGCCCAGTAATCCCGCACCGGCAGCACGAAGACCGGCAGCAGCAGCGCGAAGAACGGCAGCAAGAGCATGCGCCCGTGCATGAAATCGCCGCCCACGCGCAGCACGTAGAGCAGGTGGATCAACGCGCAGACGAGCAGCAGGCCGACGACGACGGGCTGGCTGCGCACCGCGGAAAAGTGCGCATCGCCGCGGAATTGGTAGACCGCCAGCGCCAGCAATACCAGCAGAGGCAGCCAGAGCCAGTAAGGGCCGACGAAGTCGCCGAGGTAGTTGAAGCCGGCGCCCCAGGCGGCATCGGCAGCCGACTTGGCCACGGCCGTGTGCGGGGTCAGTAGGCCGTAGTAGCCCATGCGGAAAACCTGATAGGCCAGCGGCAGGGGCAGGGCCACACCCAGGATGCCCGCCCAGTGCGCCGGGCGGCGGTGGGTCACCAGCAGGACGATGCCGGTCAGCCCGCCGTAGAGCGCCAGCTCCGGGCGCACCAGCCAGGACAGGCCGGCCCAGAAGGCCACCAGGTAAGGGTTGGCCCCGCGCACCCAGCGGGTCAGCAGCCACCACAGGACCGCGAGGTAGAAGATGGACAGGCCCCACTCCAGCCCGGAGGTGAAAAAGTCCCGGGCCGGTGGCAGCGCTAGGTAGACCAGCGCGCCGGCGGGCAGCACCACCGCGCGCGTGGCGTGCCGCCCGCCGGTGTTGTGCACCTGCGCCGTGGCCCACGTGCCGACCACCAGGGCGGCCACGGACAGCGCGATGGCCAGCCACATCGCGATTTCCTCCAGCTGGGCGCCAGTGACCAGGCGGCCCAGGTAGATCAGGTACTGCCACAGCGTGGAGGTGTTGGCCTCCACGCGCTCCCCCGCGTTGAAGACCGGCCCGTTACCGGCCAAAAGGTTGCGGACGGTGCGCAGGACGATGAGGCCGTCGTCGGCAATCCACCGGCGCTGCCACGCCGCGAAGAAGGTAATCGCCCCGATAGCGACACTGCTGCCCACCACTGAGAGGTGGGCCGCGCGGGGACTACCGATTTTTTGCATAACAGAGCAGGTTACCAGTTGTCCCCCGAATTAGATCATCGGGAAAACATAGACCGCCATGGCAATACAAGCCAGCCAGAGCAGCGCCAGGATCTGCAGGACGCGGTCCTCCAGCGCGATCTCGTCCGGCGCGCCGCCGTGGCCGCGGTCGACGTCCGCGGCGTAACGCAGGATAGCGATGGTAAACGGCACCATCGAGACTTGGTACCAGATACCGGCCACGCCATCGGCCTGGCTGGACAGCTCGAAGCCCCACAGCGTGTAGGACATCACCACGGCCGTGGCCGCCAGGGTCCACACGAAGCGCAGGTAGGTAGGTGTATAGCCTTCCAGCGACTTGCGGATCTTCGCGCCGGTGTTCTCCGCCAGCAGGATCTCCGAGTAGCGCTTGCCGGAGGCCATGAACAGCGAACCGAACGCGGCGACCAGCAGGAACCACTGGGACAGCTCGATGCCCGCGGCGACACCGCCGGCCATGGTACGCAGCATGAAGCCGGAGGAGACCAGCGCGATGTCGATCACCGGCATGTGCTTCCAGCCGAAGCAGTAGCCCAGCTGCAGCGCGATATAGACCGCGATGACCAGCGCCAGCTCCACGCCCGCGGTGGCCAGCAGCGACAGGCCGATGGCGCCGACGATGAGCACCGCCGCCATGACGTAGGCCAGCTGCACCGGCAGCACGCCGGCGGCAATCGGCCGGAAGCGCTTGGTCGGGTGCGCGCGGTCGGCCTCGACGTCGCGGGCGTCGTTGATGAGGTAGATGGACGACGCACCCATGCAGAAGACCACGAAGGCCAGCAGGACGTCCAACAGCACGCGGCCGTGGAACAGCGCGTCCGCGCCCGCGGCGGCCGGGGCGGCCAGCACGAGCACGTTTTTGACCCACTGTTTGGGGCGCAGGGCCTTGACCATGCCGTCGGCGAGGTTCTTCGGCGGCTTGCGCTTCCGGCCCGTGTCTACGCCGGAGGTGTGAGGCTCCGAGTGAAAGAAGCTCTGGTTGCCGTCATCGTGCGGATGGGCGCTCATGCGGTTTTCCTTTCCAGCCGGCTTACAACCTGCGCCGTGGTGGCCCCCAGCAGGGCGCCCACGGCAGTATCAGAGGGATAATGCACCCCCAGCACCATACGCGACGCCATCATCACCGGCACGCCCAGCCAGAAGCTACGCTTGCCAGTCACACGGGCAGCCGCCACGAGGAAGGCCGCCGTCGACGTCGAGTGCGAGGACGGGAAGGACAGGCGCGACGGCGTTGCCACCCCGACCCGCACGTAGCTGTAGTCCGGGCGGCGCCGGCGCACCACGCGCTTAATCACTACCGATGCCGCGTGCGAGCCAAAGGCCGCCACGCCCACCCCGGCCCACTGGCGGCGCCGGGGCTTATCGATGCCCGCCGCCATCGCGGACAGCGCCATCCAGCCGAGCGCGTGCTCGCCGAAGTGGCTCAGGCCCCGCGCGGTCGGCAGAACGCCGGGCACGTCGAAGGCGACGTCCTGGATGGCTTTGAGGACGTGCGACTCGGCATCGTTGAGCTGAGAAATGCTACTCAAAGATCTTCCTCCAGGATTCACGGCTGGTCAGCGCCGGCAGGGCGGCGCGGTAGGTGGCGCGCAGTTCGTCGAAGTGGTTCTCGATCTCCTTGAGCAGCTCGCGGGTCTGCCCCACCAGGTCTTGGGCCAGCTCGCGGTCGCGCTTGCGGAAGGCCACGCCGGTGCCGCCGGCGGTCGAGACCGTCGCCGAGTCCAGGCGCGACAGCGTGAACCAGCGTGCCTCCTCCGGCGTCAGGTTTAGCTGCGGCGCCGCGTGGTGTGCCGGGTCTTCCTTGCTGGCCAGGTGCTTGATGCTCTTGAACAGCCAGGGCAGCTTCTTGATCTTGCCCAGGCGGCCGCCGATGTTGCGGGTCGGCACGCCCGGCGCGCCCGTCGGGGCCGGAAGCTCGGCCGCCGAGGGCAGGATCTGCGCGTCGGAGTACTGCGAGCGGATCTTGTTGATCCGCGGCAGGGAGGACTCCAGGATGTCGAAGAGCTGGTCCGGGCCGGCCAAAAAGTCCCGCATGGCCTCCAGCTGAATGGCCATGGTGGAGTACTCCATGCACATGGTGTGCTTGAGCGTGGACTTGAAGATGGAGCGGGTGATACCGCGCGGATCGCCGTCGTGGTAGATGGCCGCCACGATCAGGCGGTTGCGCAGGTGGAAATAGGCCTGCCAGTCGATGGCGTCGTCCTTGTCCGCCCAGGCCATGTGCCAGATTGCCGCGCCCGGCCAGGTCACAGTCGGGAAGCCAGCGCGCCCGGCGCGCAGGGAGTACTCGGTGTCGTCCCACTTGATAAACAGCGGCAGCGGCTGGCCCATCTTTTCAGCCACCACGCGCGGAAACAGGCACATCCACCAGCCGTTGTATTCCACGTCGACGCGACGGTGCAGGGCACGCGAGTCGTACTTGTTGGGTTCCTTGTGCGACTGGGCATCGCCAATAGCTGAGAGCGGGTACCTAGCGAAGTCGTGGTCGTAGACCGCGTGCGGGGCCGGGCCCCACATGAAGTCGGACTTGTTGACCTGCTCGCCGGTGGTGCGCAGCTGGCTGCGCTCCTGCAGGTTGAGCATCTGGCCACCGACGATGATGGGGCGTGCGGCGTAGCGGGCCGCCTGCACCGCGCGCAGGATGGAGTCGGGCTCGATGGCGATGTCGTCGTCCATGTAGAGGATGAACGGCGAGTCGGTGTTTTCGATGGCCTCGAACATGATGCGGGAATACCCGCCGGAGCCGCCCAGGTTGCCCTGGCGGAACTCGCGGAAGCGCTCGCCGAAGTGGGCGACGGCCGCGTCGTAGCCCGGCTCATCCGCCGGGTGCTGGTTGCCCTGGTCCGGCATGAGCACGTAGTCGATGATGCCGTCGACGACCGGGTCCTCGGCCAGCGCCTGCAGTGCCGCCACCGCGTCGGTCGGGCGGTTGAAGGTTGGGATGCCCACGGCCACGCGCTTGTCCGCGGCCGGCTGGGTGGTGCCGTCAGGCAGCACCTGCTCGCCCGGGGCGTGCGGGGCGCACCAGGCGACCTGGGAGAGCTCGGTTTCGGTCTCGGCGGTGACGTCGAACCACAGCCAGCCGCCGTCCTCGAAGTTCTTCAGCGGCAGCTCGAAGTGGTGCTCGCCGTCCTCGACCAGGTGGTTGGCCACGCCGATGCGCTGCCCGTTTTCCTTGGAGCGGTACACCGAGACATTCGCCTGGCCTTTGACGTGCAGCGACAGGACGATAGAGTCCAGCTGCGACCAGCGGCGCCAGTAGGACGCCGGGAAGGCGTTGAAGTAGGTCTCGAAGGAGACCTCCTCGCCGGCCGGAATGGTCAGGGTGGTGCGGTCGTGCCAGCTCAGGCGCTGGCGGTTCTGCGGAGATTCAATGAGGTAGAGCATGCGCACGTCATTCGGCTCGCCGCGCTTGGGCAGCAAGACGCGTTGCACTGCTTCATATTCCTGGGGGTAAGTCACGATGGCTTCTTTTTCTCCAAACGTTTTTTACACTCTTCTAGCGAGTAAGGGTAGTGCCCCCAGGCGCCCAGCACGTTCTCACACACGGTCATGGGTCCGAATTCACAGCCGCCCGCCCGGATGCGGCAGGCGCACAAAAACCCCGCCGCCACCCCGGGATAACCGGGACGGAGCAGGGTTTTGATCGGTTTCGGGTGCGCCTTAGGCCTCGACGGCAACCTTTTCGTTCACCGGGTCGATGCCCAGCTTGCCCAACATGTAGAGCACGCGGGCTTCCAGATCGTCGGCCAGCTCACGGGTCTGCTCGACCGTTACGGCCGGCAGGATGTCCCAGATCTTGACGTCCTTGCCCGCCTCGTCGCGGACGACGTCGCGGCCCAGGTAGACGATGAAGTCCGGCATGGTGACCGTCCGGGCATCGTCGAAGTGGCGCGGCTGGCCCTCGCTGAGACCCCGCTCGGCCAGGACGTGGCCCATGTGGCTGGCGTCCTCGTTTTCCGGGTGGGACACGGCCGCATCCACCAGCAGGGCGTCGCCGGCGTGCTTCTTGGTCAGCTCCACGGCGGCCTCCGCCAGGGCGTGGTCGGTACCGGCGGCAAAGCGCACGTGAATGCGGTGCTCGCCGAAGTACTCCATGACTTCCCGCTCCACCAGGACCGGGACGAACTCTTCCAAGACAGCACGCTCGGAGTGCTTGGCGATGACCTCATCCAGCTTGGCATCAATCGCCTCGGCGCTGTGCGCATGCCCGAAAGCTGCGTGCAGGTCCTTGCGCAGGGTGTCAAAAACTCGGTTATTATTCATCATCGCTATTCACCTGATTTCTTGTTATTACGGCGAAGTTTCATTATCTTCAACCACTCGAGTGAACCTTTTGTTTCCTCAAAGTTAACCTACCGTTAACCTTAGCAGATCGCTGGGCGATTGCAAACGATGGGCCTCAACCAAGTGTTTAGCGGGTGGGATCGCGAAAGCGCCGCCGCTTCCCTTTCGAAACGACGGCGCCCACGATGCCGCGTGCCGGCTACTTCTTTTCCGCCAGGCGCAGCCAGGTATCGACCACGGTGTCCGGGTTCAACGACAGCGAGCTAATCCCCTGCTCGACCAGCCAGTCCGCCAGATCCGGGTGGTCGCTGGGGCCTTGGCCGCAGATTCCGATGTACTTGCCCTGCTTCCGGCAGGCCTCGATGGCCCGACCCAGCAGCACCTTGACCGCCGGGTTTCGCTCGTCGAAGTCATGCGAGACCACACCCGAGTCGCGGTCCAGGCCCAGCGTGAGCTGGGTCAGGTCGTTCGAGCCGATGGAGAAGCCGTCGAAGTACTCCAGGAACTGCTCCGGGATGAGCGCGTTGGACGGAACCTCGCACATCATGATGAGCTCCAGACCGTTCTCGCCGCGGCGCAGGCCGTTGGCGGCTAGGGCCTCGGTCACCCGGCGCGCCTCATCCGGCGTGCGCACGAACGGGATCATGATCTTGACGTTTTCCAGGCCCATCTCCTCGCGCACAATCTTCATCGCCTCGCACTCCATGGCGAAGCACTCCGCGAACTCCTCGGAGACGTACCGCGAGGCGCCGCGGTAGCCCAGCATCGGGTTTTCCTCGTGCGGCTCGTAGAGGTGGCCGCCCAGCAGGTTGGCGTACTCGTTGGACTTGAAATCCGACATACGCAGAATGACCGGGTTCGGGGCGAACGCTGCCGCAATGGTGGCCACGCCCTCGGCCACGCGCTGGACGAAGAAGTCGCGCGGCGAATCATAAGCGCCGGTCAGAAGCTCCACCTCGGACTTCAGTTCCTCGTCCAAGTGGGGGTAGTCCAGCAGCGCGCGCGGGTGGATGCCGATCTGCCGGTTAACAATGAACTCCAGGCGCGCCAGGCCCACGCCGTCGTTGGGAAGGCGGGAGAAGGAGAAGGCCTGCTCCGGCGTGCCGACGTTCATCATGATCTTCGGGCCAATCTCCGGGACCTGATCGACGTCGGTCTCGGTGACCTCAAAGTCCAGCGAGCCGTCGTAGACATAGCCGGTATCGCCCTCCGCACAGGAGACGGTGACCTCGCTGCCCTCGGCCAGGACCTCGGTGGCATCGCCGGTGCCGACGACGGCCGGGATACCCAGCTCGCGGGCGATGATCGCCGCGTGACAGGTGCGGCCGCCGCGGTTGGTGACAATCGCCGAGGCGCGCTTCATGATCGGTTCCCAGTCCGGGTCCGTCATGTCCGCGACTAGGACCTCGCCCGGGTTAAAGCCGTGCATCTGCTCCAGCGAGTCGAAGACGCGCACCTTGCCGGCGCCAATCTTCTGGCCGATGGCGCGGCCCTCCGCCACGACGGTGCCGCGCTTTTCCAGGCTGAAGCTCTGCAGCACGGAGCCGCGGCGGGACTGCACGGTCTCCGGGCGGGCCTGCAGGATGTAGAGCTGGCCGTCCTCGCCGTCTAGGCCCCACTCGATGTCCATCGGGCGGCCGTAGTGGTCCTCGATGATGAGCGCCTGTCGGGCCAGCTCTTCTACCTGCTCGTCCTGCAGGGAAAAACGCGCGCGGTCGGCCTCCGGGGCGTCGACGAACTCGGTGGTGCGGCCGACGCTGGCGTCGTCGGTGTAGACCATCTTGGTCGCCTTCGCGCCCAGCGAGCGGGAGATCACCGCGCGCTTGCCGTCGCGCAAGGCCGGCTTGTAGGCGTAGAACTCGTCCGGGTTGACCGCTCCCTGGACCACGCCCTCGCCCAGGCCGTAGGCGCTGGTGACGAAGACGACTTGGTCGAAGCCGGACTCGGTGTCCATAGTGAACATGACGCCGGAGCTACCGATGTCCGAGCGCACCATCTTCTGCACGCCCGCACTCAGCGCGACCGCGTCGTGGTCGAAGCCGTGGTGGACGCGGTAGGCAATCGCACGGTCGTTGTAGAGGCTGGCGAAAACCTCGCGGATGGCCACCAGGACCGCGTCGATGCCCTGGATGTTCAGGAAGGTCTCCTGCTGGCCCGCGAAGCTGGCCTCCGGCAGGTCCTCCGCCGTGGCCGAGGAGCGCACCGCGAAGCTGGCCTTATCGCCGGACTCGGCGGCCAGTTTGTCGTAGGCAGCGCGGATATCGCGCTCGATACCCTCCGGCAGCGGGGTGTCCAGAATCTCCGCGCGGATCGCCTTGCCGGCGGCCTCCAGCTGGCGCGTATCCTCCGTGTCCAGACCCTCGAGCAGCTTCGAGATCCGCTCGTCCAGGTGCGTTTCCGTCAGGAAAGCGCGGTAGGCGTCCGCCGTGGTGGCAAAGCCGTCGGGGACGTTGACGTTGAGGCGGGCGAGGTTGGAAACCATCTCTCCCAGGGAGGCATTCTTGCCGCCCACTTGCTCGACGTCGTTCATTCCGAGTTCGGAGAACCAGCGAATATTATCGCTCATATTCAGGCATCCTTAGTATTAAACGGGGTAAGTGATGGCAAGCATTGTAGTCGCCGGGTGGGCCCGCGTGGGCGGAAATCGCAGGGGTAAAAATCACACTAGCGACCGCTCGTTATGGATAGGTGCTGCAGGATCATCGCCGACATTTCTTCAACAGATTTTGTCGAAGAATCCACGTACGGAACCCCATTAGCATTCATCATCGCTTTCGCGCTGCGCAGCTCGAAGCTGACCTGCTGGCGGGAGGCGTAGCGCGAATTCGGCCGGCGCTCGTTGCGCACTTGGCACAGGCGCTCCGTGCTGGTGACGATCCCGAAGAGTCGGTCCTGGTACTTGCGCACCGGGCGCGGCAGGGTGGTGGACTCGAAGTCCTCGTCCACCAGGGGGTAGTTCGCCGCGAACAGGCCGTGCTGCAGCGCCAGGTACATCGACGTCGGCGTCTTTCCGCAGCGCGACGGCGCCAGCAGGATGATGTCGGCCTGCTCCAGCGCGCGCAGGGACTGCCCGTCGTCGTGCTCGATGGCGAACTCGATGGCCTGCATACGGCTGTTATAGCGCTGGCTGTCGGCCAGGGTGTGCAGCTGCTTGGCCCGCCGCACGCTGGTCGTGCCCAGGGCCCGCTCGACGCTGCCCAGGTAGGCGCTCAGCAGGTCGATGACCGTGGCCTTCGAGCTCAAAATGCAGTCGCGGATCTCGTCGTCGACCGCGGTCGAAAAGACCAGCGGCGTACGCCCAGCGGCGACCTGCCTATCCAGCCGGGCCACCAGCTCGCGCGCGGCCTCCAGGCTGCCCAAAAACGGCACCGTGGTGCGCGTAAAAGTCAGGTGCGGGAACTGCACGAGCAGCGCGTTACCCATGGCCTCCGAGGTGATACCCGTCGAGTCCGAAACGAAGAAGACGGGCACCACCGGCTTGTCCTCGCCGTTGACGGGAGGGTGATTAATCGCATCCATGATGCCATCCTAGTCCCCTTGAAGAAGCCTGCGGCCCGCACTATACAGGGACATATAAGCACATTTGCATTAGAGAACCCGAACACCGGACGCTCCGAAAAAGAATTCCCCCGCCTCGACGATGCCGCCCGCGACGTCGAAGAGGCCATCGCGATCGCCAACGACTCCGACTACGGCCTGTCCAGCTCCGTGTGGTCCACCGACCTGGAGCAGGCCAGCGCCGTGGCCGCCCGTCTTAACGACGGCATGACCTTCGTCAACGAGCACGCCGTGACCGCCGCGGGCCTGCCCTTCGGCGGCATCAACCGCTCCGGCTACGGCCGCGAGCTGGCCCGCTGGGGTGTGGGCGAATTCGTCAACGAGCACCTCTACCGCGTCAGCGGGCAGGACGATGCCGGCCAGTCCCCCGCCCTCTAACCGCCGCTAGTCTCCTAGTGGCCGCGCTCCTGCTCCAACGGCTTGCCGTCGTTGAAGTAGGGCGCGATTTTGTTGTCGAACATCGACAGCGCCGAGCCGATGGCCATGTGCATGTCCAGGTACTGGTAGGTGCCTAGGCGCCCGCCGAAGAGCACCTTGTTCTCGCGGGCCTCGGCCGCGGCGAGCTTGCGGTAGGCCTCCAGCTTGCTCCGATCCTCGGGGGTGTTGATCGGGTAGTAGGGCTCGTCGCCCTTGTCGGCGAAGCGCGAGTATTCCTTCATGATGACGGTCTTGTCCTTGGGGTAGGCATCGCCGCGCTCGGGGTGGAAGTGACGGAACTCGTGGATGCGGGTGTAGTCCACGTCGGCGTCGTTGTAGTTCATCACCGGGGTGCCCTGGAAGTCGCCGGTATTCAGGACCTCCATGTCGAAGTCCAGGGTGCGCCAGCCCAGATCGCCCTCGACGTAGTCGAAGTAGCGATCCAGCGGGCCGGTGTAGACGACCGGCGCGTCCGGGTTGGCCGCGCGCAGCTCGTCGCGCACGTCGAACCAGTCGGTGTCCAGGCGCACCTCAATGAGCTCGTGGGCGGCCATGTTCTCCAGCCAGGCGGTGTAACCGTCGACCGGCAGGCCCTCGTAGGTGTCGTTGAAGTAGCGGTTATTGAAGGTGTAGCGCACCGGCAGGCGGGTGATATTCGCCGCCGGCAGGTTCTTCGGGTCGGTCTGCCACTGCTTGGCGGTGTAGTCCTTGATGAAGGCCTCGTACAGCGGGCGGCCGATGAGCGAGATCGCCTTCTCCTCGAGGTTCTTCGCTTCCTTCGGGTCGAACTCGCCGGCCTGGTCCTGGATGAGCTGGCGAGCCTCGTCGGGGCTGTAGTAGCGGCCGAAGAACTGGTTGATAAGGCCCAGGCCCATCGGGAACTGATAGGCGGTGCCGTCGTGCATGGCGAACACGCGGTGCTGGTAGTCGGTGAAGTCGGTGAACTGGTTGACGTAGTCCCACACGCGCTTGTTGGAGGTGTGAAACAGGTGGGCGCCGTACTTATGCACCTCGATGCCGGTCTCCGGCTCCCGCTCCGAGTAGGCGTTGCCGCCCAGGTGGTTGCGGCGCTCGACGATGAGCACCTTCTTGCCCAGCTGCGAGGCCGCTCGTTCCGCGATTGTCAGGCCAAAGAAGCCGGATCCAACGATAATGAGGTCATAGTCAGTCATGCCTCCTAGCCTAAAGGAGCCCCGCCGGCTCGGCAGGTCTGCCACACGGGAAAACGGCGCGCCGCACTGTTCCCACTCGTCACATTTGTCTCTCGGGTATCATTTTTCTCAATTGTTTACTATGCTTTACTGCGGACTCAGATCTGACTGATGCTTGCCGCCACCCCCTAGGCCCGGCAGGCACCACAATTTTAGGGAGAATTACCAGTGCAACTACGACGTCGACTTGTCCCCACGCAGTCGAAGTGGGCCACCCCGGTGGTGGCTATTATCGCTTCGGTGTCTGTGGTTGCTGCCGCAGTTTTTGCCGGCAACGACATCCTGAATACCCAATCTGCGGGTAACGGGCCCATCGAGACCACCACCAGCCAGGCGAACTTCGGCGACGGCGAGACCGTCGTCGTCGACGACCCGGCCATTGCCGCCCAAGGCGGCGAGGGTGGCCCCCGCGCAGTGAAGGAGTTCCACCAGGATGAGCCCTTCTCCCAGTTCGCGCTGACCTGGGAAGGCGGCGACAAGGATCTCGCAGCCTTCGTGCGCCCGCAGCTTGCCGATGGCACCTGGGGCGAGTGGTACGACGCCGAGCCGCTGGGCATCGAGACCGGCGGCACCAACGGCACAGAGCTCATCTTCATCGGCGAGACCCAGGCCGTCCAGGTCTCCGTCGGCAACGTCAACCTCGGTGCCCCGTCCGAGGAGGAAGTCGCCGAGGCCGGCGGCCAGGCCAACCCCGCCCCGTCCGCGGAAAACGACGAGGAAAAGGGCTCTGAGGCGCCGGCCAAGGAAACCACGAGCCCGCTGCCGACCAACTACGGCGATATTGCTCCCGTCGCCGAGACGGTCGACCAGTCCGCGGGCATCGATGCCGCAGATCTGAACGCCGTCTTCATCGACGGCAACGCGCAGGAAGGCGGCATCGAGCCGACTGCCTTCGCTTCCAACGGCGCACCGCAGGTGGTTTCCCGCGCCGGTTGGGGTGCCAACGAGGGCATCCGCTGCCAGGGCCCGACCTACGACGACCGCGTCAAGGCGCTGACTCTGCACCACACCGCGGGTAGCAACAACTACACCCGTGCCCAGGCAGCCGCCCAGGTCCGCGGCATCTTTAGCTACCACGCCCAGACGCTGGGCTGGTGCGACATCGGATACAACGCGCTGGTCGACAAGTATGGCACCATCTACGAGGGCCGCTACGGCGGGCTGGACAAGGCCGTCCAGGGCGCCCACGTCGGCGGCTTCAACTCGAATACCTGGGGCATTTCGATGATCGGCAACTACTCCACCGCCGAACCGACCCAGGCGATGCTCAATTCCGTCTCCGATATCGCCGGCTGGAAGGCCGCCATCTCCGGTTTCGATCCGGCCGGCAAGTCCGTCGGCCTGTACTCCGGTGGCTTCAGCGGCTCCAAGTTCGCCGCCGGCACCACCGCCAACGTGCCCGCCTTCCACGGCCACAACGACCTGCACAACACCGAGTGCCCGGGCAACAACACAAAGAAGTACTGGCCCCAGATCCGCTCCAACGCGCACAAGAAGTACGAGGCCGTCAAGAGCGGCGGCAGTTACCAGCCATCGACGCCTGCCCCGTCCACCAACAATTCGGGCAATTCCGGTAATTCCGGCAACGGCGGTAACGGGGGCGCGGGCGATACCGGCGCGCCGCTCGAATACGCCGTGGGCGGTTCCTCGATGTCGACCGCCGACATCCAGGCCGCCGCCACCATCGCCGCCGCCGTCACTGGCCTGGCGATTACCTCCGGCGCCCTGACCGTGCCGAACAAGGACCAGGAGGTCGTCGAGGGCCTGACCCTGGGCCAGGTGCCCGAGATCATCTCGAAGGTCGTCAGCTTCCTGGGCGACCCGGCGCTGCAGCAGTCGTGGGGTTCCATACTCAACGCCTTCGGTCCCCTGCTGGGCCTGCCGCAGGGCGGACTCGAGGTGCTGGATCAGGACACGTTCTACCAGCTCTTCGAGAACGGCGTCGTGCTCTCCTCGGGCGATAACTCGCAGGCCTATGCCCTGGTGGGTGAAATCGCCAAGGCCTGGTCCGAGGGCGACAATGCCCAGCAGCTGGGTATGCCGACCACGAACCAGTACTCCATCGGTGGCAAGGCCGTCCGCGTCGACTTCGAAGGTGGCTACATCACCTACGACCCGGATACCCAGCAGGTTCAGCTCCACACCAACGAGTAGCCTCCGGCAGGCACGCTGAATGGGCGTTCACGGTCTTAAAACCGTGGACGCCTCTTCGCGTGTTCTTGGTGTGTGCCGAGCCTTGTCGTCCGAACGGCCGCTGGCTTGTTTTGCCGTTGCCAAAGTGGCAGCCGGGCTGGCTGCTGGGTGGGCCGCCGGCGCGCTAGGCCGGCACGCGTTCGGGCGGTATCCACACCACCCGGCCACCAACCCTCGCCATTCGGCCCCTGCTCTGCGCCGGCCCGGGCCCGTCCTCGTTGGCCCCATTATGGTGCGGACACAACGTCGCCAGGTTCGCCGCATTCGTCGGCCCACCCGACTCCCACGACTGCAGGTGATGGACCTGGCACTCATCCGCACCGGCCAAACACTCCGGCCAAGCACACACCGGATGCTCCATCAACGCCAAGCGCCGCTGCTTCCACGAGGCCAAACGCTCATCCCGGTAACAATTAACCGGCCCGGCCACCGGGTCGAAAACCCCCACGTAGCCAACCTGCTCAAACGCCCGAGTCACCAACTCGGCACCACTGATTACCGCGCCATTGGTCAGTTGCACGGTAATATCCGCGGCATCCCTACCGCCGACCAGGTGGCCGAAATCCTGAAGGTTAAGGACCACGTTCGTGATAACCGACGCGCGCACCCCGCCGCGAGGTCTACTACCGGCACCAGCGGCAGCACCGGCACCTTCGCCAGCACCATCACCGGTGCCGTGACCGCCGGTGAAGACCGCGCGGGCATCCTCGACGGTGCGCACCTGGGCTTTAATATCGGCGACGAGGCCGGCATCGGCGATAAGACGCATCGACCACAACCCCTCAGCCGAACGCCGATAGATCACCCCTGGCTGCGGCGCCGGGGCGGGGTGGGCCTCCTGGATTTTACGCCGCGCAGTCGCGGCCATCTCCTTGGCATCAACCGGCTGGGCGGATAGTTCTTCCATGATGCGCCAGGCATCGTTTTTGTTCTTCACCCGCCGCAGCACCCCGCGCAGTACGTCGAGCACGGGCAGGCAGTGCCCGTGGCGGGCGGCATTCGCGCGCACCCGGCGCTGGCGGCCGGCGTGCCTGACCGGGCCGAAAAACACCCCTGCCAGGTCGAAGAGGCGCTCCAACTCGTCGCGGCCGGAGCCGGCGGCCGCGCGCTCGGCATCCCAATCGGCGTGCCAAGCGCCCTCCACGATCTCGATTCCGGGCTGGGTCACGGCAGCCACGAACCTAGAAAAACAATCCCCCGATGTCATGCCCCACACACTAAGGCAGACCCCACCACCCCGCAACCGGAACGGCTAGTCCTCCCAGCCCAGGGTGCGCTCGACAGCCTCGTTCCAGCGGGAAAAGAGCTGGTCGCGGGTGCCGGCATCCATCTGCGGCTCCCAGCAGGTATCCACGTGCACCAGCGATTCGAGCTCGTCCAAGCTCGACCACGTCCCGCAGCCCAGGCCGGCGGCGAAGGCGGCACCCAGCGCGGTGGTTTCAATTTCCTGTGGCCGCACCACGGTCGCGCCGAGGATGTCGGACTGCAGCTGCATCAGCAGCTCGTTTTCCACCATCCCGCCGTCTACGCGCAGCTCCTCGATGTCCACCCCGGAGTCTTGGACCATTGCCTCGACGACCTCGCGGGTCTGGAAACACGTCGCCTCCAAGGCGGCGCGGGTGATGTGGGTCCGGTCGGCGAAACGGGTAAGCCCCACGATGACGCCGCGTGCATCGGGGCGCCAGCGCGGCGCGAACAGCCCTGAAAACGCCGGCACGATGTAGACCCCGCCGTTATCGTCGGCCGCGATCTCCTCCGAGCTGGCGGCGTCCGGGATGATCCCTAGCTGGTCCCTCAGCCACTGGATGAGCGAGCCGCCCACAGCGACCGAGCCCTCCAGCGCGTAGACCGGGTCGCTGCCCGCGCACTGGTAGGCCACGGTGGTCAGCATGCCGTGCTGGGAGTATTTGCGCTCCGCACCGGTATTGAGCAGCAAAAATAGCCCCGTCCCGTAGGTGTTTTTCGCGTGCCCGGCGGAAAACCCGGCCTGCCCGAACAGGGCGGATTGCTGGTCCCCCAGCACGCCCGTAATGGGCACGTCCATGAGCGTGCCGCGGTGGCGAACGGTACCGAAATCCCCGATGGAGGCCCGGATCTCCGGCAGGATGCACCGCGGCACGCCGATGGCCTCGCACAGCTCGTCGTCCCAGTCCAGGGTGTCTAAATCCATGAGCAGGGTGCGCGAGGCGTTGGTCACGTCGGTCGCGTGCACGCGCCCGGCGGTCAGGTTCCACAGCAACCAGCTATCGATGGTCCCGGCCAACAGCTCGCCCGCCTCGGCCCGCTCGCGCGCCCCGTCGACGTGGTCCAGAATCCACGCGATCTTCGGCCCGGCCGGGTAGGAGTTGGCCAGCACGCCGGTCTTGCGCAGCCACTTGTCGGGATCGTCGAAGCGGTTGGCGGTGCGGGTGTCCTGCCAGACGATGGCCCGGTAAATGGGCTGGCCGGTCTCCTTCTCCCAAACCACGGCGGTTTCGCGCTGGTTGGTGATCCCCAGGGCATCGATGTCGCTGGCGGCGATGTCGACGTCGACCAGCGCCGCCGAAACCGCCCGGCGCGTGTTCCGCCAGATCTCCCGGGCATCGTGCTCGACCCAGCCTTGCTGGGGCATCAGCTGCCGATGCTCGTACTGCGCCGACCCACAAATCTTGCCGTTGACGTCCACGATGACGCACCGGGTGGAGGTGGTCCCTTGGTCAATGGCGGCGATATACGTCATGGGCTAGAACCACCTTTCCAGTACGCGGGCAACACCCGCCTGACCGTTGGTTTCGGTAACGATGTCGGCGGCTTCTTTGACGTCGTCGTGCGCGTTGCCCATGGCCACCCCGCAGCCGGCCCAGCGCAACATCTCGATGTCGTTGGGCATATCCCCGAAGGCGATGACCTCGCTGGCCGCCACTCCGTAGTGTTCGGCCAGGTAGGACACGCCGCGTTCCTTGGTCACGCCGGGGGCGGCGATTTCGAGGAGCCCATCGGGCATGGAATAGGTGACGTGGGCGTCGGTGGCATCGACAAGCGGGGCCAGGCGGGCGTACATCTGCGCCGAGGTCATGTCCAGGTTGCGGACGATGAGCTTGACCGCGGGCTCGGCGACGACCTCGGCGCGGTCGACCACGCCGAAGCCGGGGTAGTCGGTGCGGGCGGCAAACGGGGCGTCGACGACGTACATGTCTTCGGTCGGATCGGCCGCCGAGGTCCCGGCGCGCTCGGCGGCCACGGCGATAGATCCCAGCACCTCCTCGGCGCACTCGACGATGCCCGCCATCACCGCCGGCGCCAATTCCTCGGCGCGTACGACGCGGTCGGCCAGGGAGTCGTAGACCACCGCGCCGTTGGAGGTCACGCACAACGGCCGGACGGGCAGTTGCTCGAGGACCGGCGCTATCCAGCGGTAGGGCCGGCCGGTGGCCAGGGCGAAGTGGGCGCCGGACTCGATGGCGCGGACCACGACGTCGCGGGTGCGGGCGGTCACCCGGTGCGCGGGATCGATGAAGGTGCCGTCAATGTCGCTGGCGATAAAATGCGGGGCGGAGATCACAACTAGGCCTGCTCTTTGCGGCCTAGGCGGGACAGCCGCCGCAGCTGTCGGTTGGCTTTCTTGGCCAGCTTGTCGTCGGCCTTGCGCAGCTCCTTGGCGGTTTTGCGCTCGGCCTTCTGCTTGCGCTTGCGGGCCTTTTCGGCCTTGTCCGCGGCGTCCATGCGGTCGGCTTCGGCCAGGGTGGGCGCGACCCCGCCGTTAGCGGCCGGACGCCACGCCAGGCCGTCCTCGAAGGGGCCGTGGTCGCGGTCGTAGTCCGCGCGCACCTGGTCCAGCAGGGCCTGCATGGCGGATTTGAGCCGGTCCATGTCGGCGGCGACGTCGCCGGTGACCTCGATGGGCGCGCCGACCTTGACGTGCACCGGCAGGTGGTTGCGGCCCAGGTTCTTCTTCCCGCCCTTGGTCCAGATGCGCTGGGAGCCCCAGCAGATCATCGGGATCAGCGGAACCTCGGCGGCCGCGGCGATGCGGGCCGCGCCGTTTTTGAACTCCTTGAGTTCGAACGAGCGCGAGATGGTCGCCTCCGGGAAGATGCCGACCAGGTGTCCGGCGTTGAGGCGCTCGACGGCGGCATCGACGGCACCGGCGCCGCGGGCGCGGTCGACGGGCACGTGCTTCATCCCGCGTATGAAACGCCCCACGACGGGTACGTCGAAGATTTCCTTCTTCGCCATAAACCGCACCAGGCGGCGTCCGCGCAGGTGGGCCGGCATGGATCCGAAGATGAAATCGTAGTAGCCGGTGTGGTTCATCGCCAGCAGGGCGCCGCCGTAGGCCGGGATGTTTTCCATCCCTTCCACGGTGGTGACTACGCCCTGCCAGTGCAGGACGTGGCGGCCTAGGCTGACGATGCCCTGGTACATCGCCTCCGCGGCTTCGGCGTGCAGCCGCGTGTGCTCGGTGCCTTCCGGGATCCGGAACATCCCGGAGCGCAGCTCATACTTGGTCATCGGGTGGCGTCTTTCCGGGACTTTACTTCTTGGGCTCGAGAACGTCCTTGCCCACAAACGGGCGCAGGGCCTCGGGCACGACGACGGAGCCGTCGGCCTGCTGGTGGTTTTCCAGGATGGCCACGAGCCAGCGGGTGGTAGCCAACGTGCCGTTGAGCGTCGCGGCGATGCGAGCCTTACCACTGTCGTCGCGGTAGCGGGTCTGCAGGCGACGGCCCTGGAAGGTGGTGCAGTTCGAGGTCGAGGTCAGCTCGCGGAAGGTGTCCTGGGTGGGGATCCAGGCCTCGGTGTCGAACTTGCGGGCGGCCGAGGAGCCCAGGTCGCCGCCGGCGACGTCGATGATGCGGTAGGGCACCTCGACGGCCGCGAGCATCTCGCGCTCCATGTTCAGCAGTTTCTGATGCTGCTGCTCAGCCTCTTCCGGCTTGCAGTAGACGAACATCTCCAGCTTGTCGAACTGGTGCACGCGCAGGATGCCGCGGGTGTCCTTGCCGTAGGAGCCGGCCTCGCGGCGGAAGCAGGACGACCAGCCGGCGTAGCGGATGGGGCCGTCGGAAAGGTCAATGATTTCGTCCTTGTGGTAGCCGGCCAGGGCCACCTCGGAGGTGCCGACCAGGTAGAGATCGTCGCGCTCGAGGTAATAGATCTCGTCCGAGTGCGCGCCCAAAAAGCCGGTGCCGGCCATGATTTCGGGGCGGACCAGAACCGGCGGGATCATCAGCTGGAAGCCGTGCTCGCGGGCCTTCTGGGCCGCCAGCATCATCATACCCAGCTGCAGGAAGGCGCCGTCGCCGGTGAGGTAGTAGAAGCGGGCGCCGCCGACCTTGGTGCCGCGGGTGGTGTCGATGAGCCCGAGGGACTCGCCCAGGTCCAGGTGATCTTTGGGCTCGAAGTCGAAGGTCGGGACCTCGCCGACGTGTTCGAGCACCACGAAGTCGTCCTCGCCGCCGGCGGGAGCGCCCTCGACGACGTTGGACAGCTGGTACTGCAGCTCGTTGACCTTCTCCTCGGCCGCCTTCTGCTCGTCTTCGGCGGCCTTGACCTTGGCCTTGAGCTCGTTGGAGCCTTCCAGCAGCGCGGGGCGCTCCTCCGGGGAAGCCTGGCCGATCTTCTTGCCGAAGGCCTTTTGCTCGGAGCGCAGGTCATCGGCCCGGGAGATGGCGGAGCGGCGGCGCTCGTCGGCGGCCAGGAGGGCATCGACAAGCGCGGGATCCTCACCTCGGGTGACCTGAGAGGCACGGACGACGTCTGGGTTTTCGCGGAGGAATTTTAGATCAATCACGCATTTAATCCTACCCCACGACCCTATGGTTTGTATCCCCAACTCGACACCAAAATCCCATTTGCTTGCGGTGGTCATAACCAGGGCCTTACGATGGGAAATATGACCAGCCATCCGCACCTGCCACCGCGGAACATCGTGGACGGGCCCATCCCCAAGCACGCGCAGCTGCGCGACATCCTGGACGAGGTCTGCCGGACCACACTGAAACCGGGGGATTTGCTCCCCGGCGAGCGCCTGCTCGAGGAGACCTACGGGGTCTCGCGCATCACCGTGCGGCGGGCCATCGGCGACCTGGTGGCCGCCGGCCGGCTTCGCCGCGTCCGCGGCAAGGGCACCTTCGTCGCCCCCAACCCGCTGGTCTCCCGGCTGCACCTGGCGTCCTTTTCCGACGAGATGGGCGCCCAGGACGTGACGGCCTCGTCGAAGATCCTGCTGTCCGGGCGCACCGCCGCCCCCGATGAGGTGGCCGAGTTCTTCGGCACCGAGCCACACGTGCCACACACCCACCTTCGCCGCCTGCGGCTGGGCGACGGCGAGCCCTATTCCATCGACGACGGCTGGTACAACGCGGCCTACGTGCCCAACCTGCTGGAAAACGACGTCTATAACTCCGTCTACAACATCCTCGACACCGACTTCGACGTCCCCATCACCGAGGCCGACCAGACCGTCACCGCCATTGCCGCCGATGCCGAGGTCGCCGACCTCCTCGAAGTCGATCTCGGCACCCCGCTGCTACACATCATCCGGCAGTCGCGCTCGCGGGATAAGCCCGTCGAGTGGTGTTCCTCGGTCTACCGCACCGACCGCTATCGGCTTACCACCCGCGTGGTCCGTGCGCTCGAACCTTAACGGGAAGGTAAACTGGCAATCCTTATGAGCACTGTGAAGACTTGGCGTTCCGCCGCCGCCATCCAGATCGCGCTGTGCGCTGCGCTCATCGCGGCGGTTTTCGTGGGCTCCTACGAGGTCGTTAGCAATTCCCAGGACTCTGCGTCCCAGGCCGGTGGCGGCGGGACCGGCGGCGAGGCCGGCTCCGAAACCGCGGGCCCCGCCCCGACCTTTACTACCGCCGACAAGGGCTCCTGCGTGACGTGGAACTTCAGCGGCTCCGGCGAGGTCACCAACTTCGAGCAGACCGACTGCGGCGAGGAGCACCGCTTCGAGGTCGCCTCCCGCGAGGACCTGAGCATCTACCCCACCAGCGAGTTCGGTGAGTCGGCCCCGCGGCCCGACATCGAGCGCCAGGCCAAGCTGCGCGAGGAGCTCTGCCACGGCGCCGTGCTGCAATACTTGGACGGCCAGTACGACCCGTCCGGGCGTTTTTCCATCGCCCCCATCCTGCCGCCGAAGGCCGCGTGGGACGAGGGCGACCGCACCATGCTCTGCGGCCTGCAGACCACCGACGAGCGGGGCACCCCGCTGGAGACCAAGGGCAAGGTCGCCGAGGTGGATCAGGCCAACATCGCTAAGCCGGGCGAGTGCCGCTACATCGACGACAACCAGGTGCTGCACACCGTCGACTGCGCGGATCCGCACCAGCTGGAGACCACCCAGATCGTGGACCTGTCGTCCCAGTTCTCGGACTCCTACCCCGCCGACGAGGACCAGAACAGCTTCCTCGAAAAGACCTGCACCGATGCCGCCATCGAGTACCTGGGCAGCGAGGAGGCCCTCTACCAGTCCACACTGCAGCCGTACTGGGGCTCCATCTCGGAGGCCTCCTGGAACGGCGGGACGTCTTCGGTTAACTGCGCGCTGATGCACCCCAATGACCAGGCCGGGTTCTCGGAGATCACCGGTTCCGCCCGCGACGGCCGCGACGCCTTGCTCATCGATGGCCAGCCGCCCAAGGAGCAGCCCAAGCGCAATCCGCGCCGCGAGGACGCCGGCGCCTCCACCCCGGCACCGGCGCCGGCGCAGTAAAAGCTGGAAGAATGTACGCCGTCAGCGAGGAGCGCTTCGACGAGCTAGTCGACGACGCGCTGGATAAAATCCCCGAGGAATTCGCGCGTCGCATGCGCAACCTGGTCATCCTCGTGCGCGATTACCACGAGGACGACCCCTACACGCTGGGCCTCTACGAGGGTGTGGCCCTGACCGAGCGCACCCACGACCACACCGGCTTCCTTCCGGACGCCATCTTCATCTACCGCGGCGCGCTCCAGGACTACTGCAACAGCGAGGAAGAACTAGCCCACGAGGTGGAGGTCACTGTCTTCCACGAGCTGGGCCATTATTTCGGCATCGAGGAAGAAGACCTCCACCGCCTCGGCTGGGGCTAGACCAGGTCGGTGTCCGCCCACTGGGTGGCGGTCCAGTGGCCGAAGTCCTCGCCGCGCGGCTCGAGGACGGTGTAACGGCAGTTCGGTAGGTAGCCGGTGAAGGCGAAATCGGCATCGATGCCGGCGGCGTGCCGGGTCATCACGCGGATGGCCGCGCCGTGGGAGACGACGATGGCGTCTTTTTCGGCGCCTGCGGATTCGGCATCGGCGAGCTGGGCGGCCAGGTCCTCGAGGACTGGGCGGTAGCGGCCGTCGACGTCCGGGTAGGTCTCGCCGCTGGGCAGGCAGGCCGCGGGATCGCCGTCGATCCAGCCGCGCAGGGCGACCTGGAAGCTGCGGTGGGCGTCCTCACTGTTGTCCATCTCGAAGTCGCCGACGAAGATCTCGTGCAGGCCAGGCACCACGTCCACGGCGATGGAGAACTCGGGCAGGTCGGCCTCCACCTCAAAGGCGCGCATGGCCAGCTGCGCGGTCTGCTGGGCGCGCAGAGCCACGGAGCAATACACCGGCCCCAGGCGTTCCGCGCCGACGATGCCCGCCAGCTCCCGGCCGGCGTCCTGGGCCTGGTAGCGGCCCCGTTCGGACAGCTCCGCGCCCGGCGGGCGGGTGTCGAGGCGCCGGTTGATATTAGATAAGGTCTGGCCGTGCCGAAGCAGGATGATTCTACCGCTCATACCTGCCTACTTTAGGGTCTTATGCCCCGGTTTGCAGGGCGCGGACCCAGGCATCGGCGGCGGTGAGATCCGGCATCGTGGGCGCGGGGCATCGGCCTGCCCGGCGGGCCAGGATCCCAGGAAGACGATCTTCTCGCAGCGCAACCACAACGCGCGCAGGGCCTCGGCGACGGGGCGGTCGTCGATGTGGCCGTACAGGTCCACGTAGAAGCGGTACGTGCCCATCTTCCGGCGGGTCGGCCGCGACTCGATGCGTGTCATGTCCACCCCGCGGTGTGCGAACTCCTGCAGGGCGCCAACCAGGGTGCCGGGCCGGTTGGGCAGGGTGAAAATGACGCTGGTCCGGTCGTGCCCGGTGCGCGGGGCCGGCCGCCCCGGCGGGCCAACCAACACGAAGCGGGTGGCGGCCCCGGCCACGTCTGCGACCTCGGCAGCGTGGGTGTGCAGGCCGAAGAGCTCGGCGGCCCGGGCGGGCACGGCCGCGCAGTCGACGTCGCCGGCGGCCACGGCCTGCGCCGCCGCGGCGTTCGAGCTCGCGGGCTGGAAGTCCACCTCCGGCAGGTTCTCGCGCAGCCAGCCGCGCACCTGCCGGTAGGCCACCAGGTGGGTGCTAAACGTGCGGCACGCGGCCAGCTCCACCCCGGGCCGCGTCACGATGGAAAAGACCACCGGGATGTCGACCTCGCGGTAGATCTGCAGCGGGGAGCCCTCGACGACGGCATCGAAGGTCGCGGTCACCGCGCCGTCCACGGAATTCTCGATGGCCACGCAGGCGCGCTCGGCCCCGCCGGTGCGGACTAAGGCGCAGGCGGCGTGGGGGGAATCAACGGCGACCGGCTCGACCTCGCTGCCGGCCGTGAGCTCGCCCAGCGCGGCCTCGGTAAAGGTACCCGCCGGTCCTAGGAATGCAACCTTCATCGTCATGCGCTCTAGCCTAGCCGGTTAGGCTGTAGACCTATGGAATTCTCCCACGCGCAATTAGCCGCGGACCTGGCCGGGCTCGGCCCCCGCGAGCACGGCTTTACCTATATCGACCACGAGCGCCTCGCCCACCCGCAGCAGCTGCGCCCCGGTCGGTTGAGCGGCTGGGTGTTAAGCGCGAAGGACCTCAACGACGTGGCCGGGATGCCCACTACGCTCGGCTCGGCCAAGCGCACCTACCTGGCCGCCGAGACCGATCCCTTCATCGCGGAGCTGGAGGCGGCCGGCGCCGACATCGTGGGCAAGTCCGCCGCTCCGGAGCTGGGGCTGCGCGTGGATACGGAGCCGGTGGACCTGCCGCACCCGGACAACCCCCGCTACCCCGGCTGCACCCCGGGCGGGTCCTCCGGCGGGGCGGCCATCCAGGTCGCCCGCGGGCTGGTGCGTGCGGCCCAGGCCAGCGACGGCGGCGGGTCTATCCGCGTGCCGGCCGCCGCGTGCGGGGCCGTCGGCTTCAAGCAGTCCGGCACGGAGCTGGGCGTGCCCGGTTTTATCACCCGCTCGGTCGCCGATACCGCCCTGCTCCACGACCTGCCGCTGAAAACGCCCGGCCGCTGGCGCGTCGGCGTGCTGACCCAGCCGCTGTTCGCCGGCGTGCGGGTAGCCGACCACATCCTGCGCGCGGTCGCCGAGGCGGCCGCAGCACTCAAGGCCGCCGGCTTTGAGCTCATCGAGGTCTCGCCCTACCCGCATTCGGAGGAGACCTTCGCCGCCTTTACCCGCATCTTCTCCTCCCGGATGGCGGGCCTGGGCCCGCAGGAGGGCTACGCCGAGTGGATCCGCCAGCTGGGGCGCGGCTTCAGCGACGCGGAGGTCGACCGCGCCCACCAACACGCCGCCCAGCTGCCGCAGCTGTTGTCCGGCTACTGGGCCGTCGATGTCCTGCTCACGCCCATGCTGGCCTTCGATCCGCCGCGCATCGGCGCGTTTAACCGCCTGCCGCACGCGGAGAATTTCGCGGAGCAGACCCGCTGGTCGCCGTGGGGTTCACTGTTTAACGTCGCGCACCTGCCGGCGATTAGCCTGCCCTGGCAGGTGCCCAACCACCCGCCCGTCGGCGTGCAGCTCGGCGGCATCACGCTTGCCGATGCCGAACTCCTCGCCCTAGCCCACCTCCTCCACCCATGACGCCGCCACTGACGACGCCGGCGGCCACCGCCCGGCGCGCGCTGGTGGCCGAGGTCATCATCGTCTTGGCGCTGTCTTTTGGTGTCTCCGGCGTGCGCTCGCTGCTGCGCCTGGTGGATTCGCTGCTGGATCCGGCGCCGCTTTCCGGGCAGTCGGTGACGCTGAATTCCTCCCAGTCCGTCATCGCGTGGCTCGACGTCGGCCTGCAGCTGTGCTCGGCCGGCGTGCTCTTTGCCTACGGCGCCCTAGCGCTCTACCTGCTGCGGGTGGGCCCGGCGCCGGTGCGGCGGGCATCGCTGAGCGTAGGCGGGGATAGTCTGCGCGGGGCGGGGCTGGCCGCGCTGATTGGCCTGCCGGGCCTGGCCCTCTACGTCGCGGCGGTGCACCTAGGGCTGTCCAAGGTGATCGTGCCCGCGGAGTTTTCCCACCCGCTGGTGGAAGCCCCGGTACTACTGCTGTGGTCGGCGGCGAACGCCTTCGGCGAGGAAATCGTCGTGGTGGCCTGGCTGATGACCCGGCTGAAACAGCTGGGCTGGAAGCTGCCCGCCGTGCTGGCCGCGACTTCTATTCTGCGCGGTTCCTACCACCTCTACCAGGGGATTTCCGCCGGTTTCGGCAACCTGATCATGGGCGTGGTCTTTGGGTACTATTACCACCGCACCGGCAAGGTTGCACCCCTTGTCATCGCGCATTTTCTCATCGATGCCGTAGCGTTTATCGGCTATTCCCTACTCGGGGATCCGTCGCTTTTCGGTTTGTTGGGCTAGGTCTGGGGGCGGGCGCCTTGTAGGCTATAGCGCATGAATTATTCAGGACGCGACCATGACCGGGAATCCCGCCGCGCCGGCGATGACTTCGTGCGCGGGGCGGACGGTCGCATCCTGAAAGACCGCTACGGCCGGCCCATCCACAAGCGGCCCGCGGGCTCGCAGGCCGCCTCGCACGCCGCCCCGCCACGGCAAAAGCCCCCGCGGCAAACGCCGCCACGGCAAACGCCGCCACCGCGGCAGGTTCCCCCGGCGCAACCCAAGCAGCAGGCGCAGCAACAGCCACCGCGCCAGACACCCCTGCCGGCCTACGCACAGCCGCACTACCAGCAGCAGTACCGCCAAGAACACCGCCAGGACTACCCGCCGCAGCCGGAGGCCCCGCGCCGCTACCGGGTGCCGGCGCCGCCGGAGGGGCATCGTCCGCACCGGCGCCGCAAGCGCACCAGCCCGGTCAAGGGCTGCCTGGGCTGCGCCGGCTGGGTGCTGGCCATCGTGGTGGTGGCCAGCCTGGTGCTGATGCTGTGGGCCGACACGCGGCTGACCCGCGTGGAAGCCATGCCCGAGCAGCAGGTGGCCAAGACCGCCGGCACCAACTGGCTGCTGGTCGGCTCGGATTCGCGCCAAGGCCTCACCGAGGAACAGCAGGCGGAACTAGGCACCGGCGGCGACGTCGGGGTGGGCCGTACGGACACCATCATGCTGCTGCACATCCCGTCCAGCGGGAAGGCGCAACTGATCTCCATCCCGCGCGACTCTTATGTCTCCGTGCCGGGCTTCGGCCAAGACAAGGTCAACGCCGCCTTCACCTACGGCGGCCCGCAGCTGCTGACCGAAACCGTCGAGGGCGCCACGGGCCTGCACATCGACCACTATGCCGAGATCGGCATGGGCGGGCTGGCCAACGTGGTCGACTCCGTCGGCGGCGTAGACATCTGCGTGGCCGAGCCCATCAACGACCCGCTGGCCAACCTGGACGTCCAGCCCGGCTGCCAGAAGCTTGATGGCCCGACCGCCCTGGGCTACGTGCGCACCCGCGCCAGCGCCATGGGCGACCTGGACCGCGTGGCCCGCCAGCGCGAATTCTTCGCCGCGCTGCTGGACAAGATCACCTCGCCGGCCACGCTAATCAACCCGTTTAGGACGGTCTCGCTGGTCAACCACACGGCCTCGTCCTTCATCGTGGGCGAGGACGAGCACGTCTGGCACCTGGCCCGCGTGGCGCTGGCCATGGGCACCGGCGTGGAGACCCAGACCATCCCCATCGGCGGCTTCATGGACACCGAGGTCGGCAACGTGGTCCTGTGGGACGACGCGCAGGCCCAACAGCTCTTCGACTCGCTGCGTTAGCGCAGGGTGACCTGACGGGACTTCAGGTTCTGCAGCTGCTTGCGCTCGTCGGGGCTCAGCTGGGCATCGTTAGGGATTTCGGATTCCAGGGCGGCGTCGACGCGCTGAAGTTCGGATTCGAAGGAGGCCGGGTCGGCATCAGCCGGCAGGTCGAAGACCGGGGCGATGACGCCGTGGGTGCGGAAGACGCCGGCGAACTTGGTGCCCTCGCCGAGGTTCATCTCCTCACGGGCGGCCACGCGGGCGATCGCGTTGAGGAAGGCGGACTCGTCCTCGGTGGGGCGGACCCAGCGAATATAGGACTTGTCCCCGCCGGCGGACCAGAAGGCGGTGCCGCTAATATCGGCGCCGACCGGGTGGGTTGCCACCACGGACTGGTTGGCGGCCTGCAGGGACTGCTGGACGGCCGGGTTGCTGGGAGCGCCCTCGGGGATCCACCAGGAAAAGTCCTGGAAGACCTCGACGTCTACGTCCGCGGAGGCATCGATAAGCTCGCTCAGCTGCGGCTCCGTGCCGTCCGCGGCCGTGGACTCGAGGGTCTCGCCCGCGCCGTGGTTTTTCACCCAGTTCAGGGCGAAGGCCAGGTCGCGGCCCGGGTTGTGGGTGTGCGACTGGACCTGCAGGGCCACGAAGGCGGCCCCGCCGTACTCGTCGTCGCGGATGAGGGCGGCCGATGCGCCGGGCAGCACCGTGGCCAGGTAGACGTCGCGATCGATGCCCTTGACCGGCAGCTTCGCGTACGCCGAGGGGACGAACTCCTGCATGGCCACCAGGGTGGCCTCCGCCTGCAGCCCGCCGAAGGGGCGCGGGTCCTTCTCTAGGGCAGCGCGCTCGGCCGCGCGGGCGGCGAGCTTGGCCTGCCGGCGGGACATGCCCTTCGGCAGATCTTCCTTTTTCTTCTTCTTTTTAGCCATGCCCCCTAAGATACCTGGCGTTTAGTACTTAATGGCATGGAGGGCGACTTCCGGTTGGTTCGTGGCCAGCACGTCCACGCCGTTGGCCCACGCCCACTTAATATCGGCCTGCCGGTCCACGGTCCACAGGTAGGTCGGCAGCCCGTGCGCCCCGATAGCCGAGGGCTGCAGCTTGGCGCGCATGAGCGACATGCCCAGCCCCGTCGCGTCCGGCAGCAGCATGTCCCGCCGGTTGACGTGGCGCTCCCAGTCGCGGCGCAGGTAGATGCGATCCACCTGCGGCGCCAGCTGCCGCATGCGGCCGATCGCCCGGCGCGAGAAAGAAATGACGTGGATGCGCGGATCATCCAGCATGCCAGCGTACCGCAGGCGCAGCACGACCTGCTCTTCCAGCACGTCGCCCGGAGTGCCGGGGTGCTTGGTCTCGATGTAGAGGTGCCGGTCGGTGGCACGGACCAGCTCGAGCAGTTCATCGAGGAGCAGCGGCCGCTGCCCGCCGCCGATGTCGGCGCGGGCGACCTCCGCCCACTTCATGCGGGAAATCACGCCCGTGCGGTCCGCGGTCCGGTCCAGCTTGGCGTCGTGGATGACCACCACGTAGCCGTCCTGGGTCAGGCGCACGTCGCATTCGATGCCCCAGATATCCAACCGCAGCGCCGCCGCGAAGGACGCTTCGGAATTTTCCGGGTATTTGCCGGAATACCCGCGGTGAGCCACGATATCCACGCGCGCAAGCCACCTCTTTTCTTCTGCCGCCCGGTTAGTTCTCTGGAGCCGACCTTTCACACTCTAACCCCGTTCCGGCTTTCCTGCAGAGGGGCCGAGGTTCTGCAATGATGGCAGGCATGAAACGCTTCCTCCGGCGCACGGGTTACCGCTTCACTAGCGGTGCGCTGCGCGCGGGCATCTTCTCGCTCGAGGTGTTAAATGATCTCACGCCGGGGGTGCGTATGACCGGGCGGCGCCGACTGCCGCAGAACATGGCCGGCGGGATCCTAGGCGCGGAACTGGCCACGTGGGCGGCCATTTCGCCCTCGCTGCTGCCGCGGCCGTGGTGGGTGACCGCCGCGAACGTGGCCATCGGGCAGGCGGCCGGGCACTGGGCGGGGGCGACCGCGGCTTATGTGGCGAAGGAATTCCTGCGTTCTATCGGCAAGCGCCCGCAGGACCGGCTGACCTACCAGTACCGGCACCGGATCGCGTTGGGGCTGGCGGCGGTGACGGCGGGTATGACCGCGCTGTCGGTGCGCAACCAGCGCAAGCAGGCGGCTCTGGTGGACAAGGACAACGACCGCGGCCCAGCCCAGGCGCTGACCGGCACCGTCGTGGGCACCCTGGGCTACGGCAGCCTACTGCTTCTGGGCGAGGCGGTGCAGGCCTCCGTCGACCAGCTGTCCAAGGGGCTGCGGCGCTGGCTTCCAGCGCTGGTGGCCTGGCCGCTGGGTGCGGCCGGCCTGGCGGCAGTGGTCTTCGTCTTGTCCAACCGTGTGCTGTTTAAGACCTGGATCCGCAACGTGACCGCCCGCGCCCAGGGGCTCAACCGGACGGTCTTCCCCGGCTCCACGATGCCCTGGGAGCCGGAGCGCTCCGGCTCGCCGTGGTCCTACGAGCCGTGGACGGCGGTCGGGCTGCAGGGACGTTCATTCCTGTCCAGCGGGCCGCGCGCGGACGACATCAAGGCAGCGATGGACTGCGAGCGCGCCCACGAGCCGATCCGCATCTACGCCGGGCTGGTGCCGGGCCGTTCCATCCGCAACGCCGCCCGCCAGGTCATCGCGGAGATGGAGCGCACCGGCGCGTTCTGGCGCAACACGATTGTCATCCAGATGCCCGCCGGCTCCGGCTGGCTCAACAACTGGTCCACCTGCTCTTATGAGTTCCTCACCCGCGGCAACTGCGCCACGGTCACGCTTCAGTACGACGTGCTGGCCAGCGTGTTTTCCTACGTGGTGAATCCGGACGGGCCCGTGCGGGCCGCCTGGGAGCTCATCACGGCGGTCAAGCACCACCTGGAAGACCTGCCGGAGGGCGACCGCCCGCGGCTCTACTTCGCCGGCGAGTCCCTGGGGGCCTACGCCATCCTGGACAACTTCGAGTCCGTGGAGGATCTGCTCGCCGCCTGCGAGGGCGCGGTCTTTTCCGGCCCGCCGCGCATGACCCGGTTTACCTCCGAGCTCCAGCGCGACCCCGGCTCCCTGGAGCGCGTGCCCGTCATCGACGGCGGCAGGCACATCCGTTTCGCCGCCGCCACCCCGCACACCCGCCACGACGCCTTCGGCCACAGCTACCCGCAGACCTGGCAGCGCCCGCGCGTGCTCATCGCCCAGCACGCTTCCGACGCCATCGTGTGGTGGGACAAGGCGCTGGCCTTCCGGCGGCCGGGGTGGATCCACGAGCCGCAGCCGGACACGGCGTACGCCGACACCTTCAAAGAGATGTTCTGGGCGCCGTTTATCACCTTCTGGCAGATCGGGCTTGACCAGGTCAACTCCCTCAACGTGCCGGGCGGGCACGGGCACAACTATTTTTCTGAGATGTTCTGGTACTGGGACAGCGTGCTGGGCTCGCAGTCCCGCGTGGCGCTCACGCCTAGCCGCGCGCGCCGGATGGAGGAATTCCTCCGCCGCGACGCCTAAGTCTTCGCCCCCGCGTTGAAGCGCGCTAGCCGCACTTGACGCCGGTGCTGTGGTGCGGGCAGTAGCCGTTCGGGTTCTTGGCCAGGTACTGCTGGTGCTCGTCCTCGGCTAGGTAGTACTGACCGGACGGGGTATCCCCAAGCAGCTTTACCTCGGTGGTGGTCTCGCCGAAGCCGGCGTCGGCGAGCTTGTCCGCGTAACGCTCTACCAGCTTCTCGATGACCTCCCTGTCCTCCTGCGTGCGCGGGTAGAACGCGGAGCGGTACTGGGTGCCGACGTCGTTGCCCTGGCGGTAGCCCTGCGTAGGGTCGTGGGCCTCCAAGGCCTTGACCACTAAGTCTTCCAGGCTGACCCGCTGCGGGTCGTAGGTGACCTCGACGACCTCGGCGTGGTTGGTCAGGCCGCGGCAGACCTCGTAGTAGGTCGGGTTCGGGGTATTACCGCCGGCGTAACCGACCGAGGTGGACTCCACCCCGTCGGTTTCCCAGTACATCTTCTCTACGCCCCAGAAGCAGCCGATGCCCAGCAGGAGGGAGCGCTGCCCCTCCTTCCACGGGCCGGTAATCGGCGTGCCGAGGACGGCGTGCGGCTGTGGTACGGGAAGCACCGGCTCAGCGCGACCCGGCAGGGTTTCTTGTGCGTCAACAATCTTCGGCGCCGGTCCAAACAACCATGACATGGTTTAGTTCCTTTCCGGATTTATTTCAGGGCAATTTCAACGGATAATTTTGACGTTGTACTGCGGGTTTATAGATTTTTGCAAGAATTTCGTTGCGAAATCTACAAACCAGCCTATTATGGGGCCCGTACCCAACGAAAGGAATTTAATCATGGCTGTTTACGAACTTCCCGACCTGCCGTACGACTACGACGCTCTGGAGCCGCACATCTCCACCGAGATTATGCAGCTGCACCACGACAAGCACCACAACACCTACGTGCAGGGTGCTAACGCTGCTCTCGAAGCTCTCGAGGCCGAGCGCAACGGCGAGGCTAACGCGGACCGCATCCGCGCCCTGTCCAAGAACCTGGCTTTCAACCTGGGTGGCCACACCAACCACTCCATCTTCTGGAAGAACATGTCCCCGAACGGCGGCGGCCAGCCGACCGGCGAGCTGGCTGAGGCCATCGAGCGCGACTTCGGCTCCTTCGAGAAGTTCCAGGCTCACTTCGCTGGCGCTGCTACCAGCCTGCAGGGCTCCGGCTGGGCCGTGCTGGGTTACGACCACATCGCCGGCAAGCTCATCATCGAGCAGCTGACCGACCAGCAGGGCAACGTTTCCGTTAACTTCACCCCGCTGCTGATGCTAGATATGTGGGAGCACGCATACTACCTGCAGTACAAGAACGTGAAGGCCGACTACGTCAAGGCCTTCTGGAACGTCGTCAACTGGGACGACGTCGCCGAGCGCCTGGCTGCCGCTGAGAAGTAAGAGAAGCAACTTAGCGCTTTCCAGCGTTCCTCACTAAAGGGCCGGCCCCGCGCGGGGCTCGGCCCTTTCTCGATCCCGCGGGATGTGCGGAAAAATCGGCTTCTACCACCGAGTCTGCGCGTATCCCCAGGGCACCGTTCGCCTTCAGGCGCAAAGGCCGATGGGTTGACATAGCAAAGCCCCCTTGACAGTAAAGCATGCTTAACATATGCTCATAGACGTAAAGCAGACTTGACTAAAGCGCGGCCAGAGCAAGGCCAGAAGCCGAAGCAAGCCGGCGATGCCACTCAGGCCAGGAAAGGGGTAAACCATGGAAACGAAAACACGCCTCGGCCGGATGCGTTCCGGCGGCAGCCAGCGCAAGCTGATGTTGACCTCCGCTGCGGCTGGTGCGATGACCGCGGTCATAGTTGGCGCGGTTCTGACCGCACTGACGGATCACACGGGAGTATCCGCCGGGTTGGCCGTCGTGATATACGCCGCGTGCCTGTTCCCGGTGGGGTTCGTCGCATGGTGGGCTGTGTTGGTAGACCGCTCAACCATCGCGGGGGCGCCGGCCCAGCCGGAGGAGTCAATCGAGTCTCGCTGGTACGACCAGGCAGCCCAAAGCACTTTCCACGTCTGCCTGTGGGCAGTAGGCGCGCTCGGAGTGGTCTCGGTATTCTGGGATTTCCAGGTCTCCGCCTCCTGGTTAACCATCGGTCTAGGCACGTTCCTAGCGGTTGTTTTCTGGGTTTCGTACCTGCTCCACAAGCGACGCGAGTCCTAAGCGCTATGAACAACCGGCTACGCGAGTACCGCGCTACACACAACCTATCCCAACAAAAACTGGCCGACGCCTTAGGCGTATCCCGCCAGACGGTCATCAGCCTGGAAAAAGGTCGCTACGATCCGTCGCTGCCGTTAGCGTTCCAGCTGGCAGCCTTCTTCGACTGCACGATCGAGGACCTTTTCATCCCGGATTAGCTCCGCCTGTCAGCCTCCGCTAGCACCCAGCCTGGCAGACGAAGTCGCGGAACTGGGCGACGGCCGGGGCGTCGTCCCCGGGGCGCCATACCAGGCCGAGCTCGCGGTACGCCGGCGGGTCCAACGGGATTACGTTGCGAGCTTGCAGGTACGGGTCTTCCAGCGGCAATAGGGCGCTGCCCAGGCCGGATTCGACGAGTCCCGCGACGGTGGTCAGCTCCATCGACTCGAAGACGAAGCGCGGGGTGACGCCGGCCGCGGCGGCGAGGTCGTCCAGCAGCATGCGGGTCCCGTAGCCCGGCAGCATGCCGATAAAGGGCTCGCCGTCAAACTGCGCCATCGTGACGGTATCGGCGGTTCCCGCCCAGTGCTCGGCGGGCACGGCAATGCCTAGGCGCTGGCGCTCGAGCACCGCCCAGCTCAGCGCGTGTGGGGCGGCATTGAGCGGGCGCGGTCCCACGAGCGCGAGGTCGGCTTCGCCGGCTAGGACGCGGTCGACCAGCTCTCGGGCGGCCCCTTGGTGCAGCTGGAACTCGACGTTCGGGTAGCGCGCGCGGTAAGTGCGCAAGAGGTCGGGGACCATCCAGGTTCCCAGCGAGTGCATGAAATCCAGGCGCACCGTGCCCCGGTCGGGGTCCATCAGGCGGGCGACCTCCGCGGCCCCGCGGGAAAGCTCCGCCAGGGCTGTGCGCGCGTGGGGCAGGAAGCCCGCACCGCGGCTGTTGAGCACCACGCGGTGGCCGGCGCGGTCGAAGAGGCTCGCGTCAACGGCCCTTTCCACCCGTTGGATGCGCCGGCTGAGGGTGGGCTGGCTAATTCCTAACCGGTCGGCGGCCGCCCCGACGGCGCCGGTCTCCGCGGTGGCGATGAAACCGCGCAGGTCATCCACATTCATGCACAAAGTGTATCAAGTCCTGCCATTTCCCACATTTTACACATAGCCCCCGCGCGGGCATGCTGAGGATATGCTGAGAGCCATGCCCCGAAATACCCGCGCTACCATCGCCATGCTCTGCGTCGGGCTGGCAGTCTTTTCCTGCCTGTATTCCACCCAGGCCATCCTGCCGGAGCTGGTCAGCGAGGTGGGCTTGAGCTCCACGGCGGCCGCGCTGACAGTCTCCGCGGCGACGGGCGCGCTGGCGGTCTGCGTCGTACCCGCCTCCATCGTCTCCGAACGCTTCGGCCGCGGGCGGATCCTCCTGGTCTCCTGCCTGGCGGCCACGCTGGTTGGCTTCGCGGTGCCGTGGGCGTCCAGCCCCGCGCTACTGATTGGGCTGCGCGCCGTCCAGGGCGCCCTCATGGCGGGAGCTCCTGCGGTGGCGATGGCCTGGCTCTCGGAAGAGCTGAACGCCCGCGCGCTGCCGCGGGCGATGGGCCTGTATATCGCCGGCACCTCCATCGGCGGCCTGATGGGGCGCCTTATCCCCTCCGGCCTGCTGGAGCTGACCTCGTGGCACTGGGCACTGGCCGGTTCCACGCTGGTGTCCTTCCTCTTCGCCGTCGCGGCGGCGTTCCTGCTGCCCAAGCAGCACAACTTCACAGCCAAAACGCTCAATCCCCGGCGCGAATTCGCCGCCATGCTCGAGCACTGGCGGACCAAGGAACTCGGCCTGCTCTTCCTGGTCGCCCTGCTGGCGATGGGCTCTTTCGTCTCCATTTACAACTTCATTTCTTTCCGGCTCATCGAGACCTTCGGACTGCCGCAGGCGCTGGTCAGCTTCGTCTTCCTGCTGTATCTCTTCGGCACCTGGTCGTCTGCCCAGGCCGGCAAGCTGGCCGCCGAGCACGGCCGGGGGACCACCCTGCTGGGCGCGTGCGTGCTCTTCGGCGTCGGCATCGCGCTCACGCTCGGGCCCCTGGTGGCAACGATTGCTGGCATGCTGCTGCTGACCGTGGGCTTTTTCGCCGCCCACTCCACGGCCAGCGGCTGGGTCGGCGCCGTGGCTAACCACGACCGGGCGGAGGCCTCCAGCATGTACGTCTTCTGCTATTACTTCGGCTCCTCGGTGCTGGGCGCTTTCGCGGGAACGCTGTTCGGGGCGTTCAGCTGGGCCATCTTCGTGGGCTTCTACGTGCTGGTTTCCGTGATCCTTATCGCCATCGCCGCAACGCTGAAGCGGCGCGCGGTGGGATAAACTAGGGAAATTATGGAGAAAATACCCAACAAGAAGTGGTCGGGGAAGACCTGGCACCGGCGCGCCAGCAAACCAATCACGCTGTGGATGATGATCTTCATCCTGGCCGGGGCGGTGCACACCCTCATCCCCAACTACCGCTGGGTGCTCATCCACCTGTTCACGCTGGGCGTGGTGACCAACAACATCGTCGTCTGGTCGCAGTACCTGACCGAGAAATTCGTCCAGGCCCGGCTGCCCGACTCGGCCCGCCCCAACCAACTGCGGCGGATCTACATCCTCAACGCGGGCGTGGTTCTGGCCATCATCGGCCAGGCCCTCGACGACATCTGGAACCTGCACTTTATCCTCACGCAGCTGGGCGCGCTCATCGTCGGCGCCATGCTGCTCTGGCATGGCGCCAGCCTGACCCAGCAGTGGCGCGGGGTCGATAGCGCCAAGCGCTTCCGCCCCATCATCCTGGGCTATGTCGGCTCGGCGCTGTGCCTGCCCGTCGGCGCCTTCTTCGGCGCCATCTTGTCCATGGGCCTGTCCGAGCCCTGGTACGGGCGCTTGCTGACCGCGCACGTGGTGACCAATATCGGCGGTTTCATCGGCCTGGCCGCCGCGGCCAGCCTGACGGTGCTTTTCCCCACCATGTGGCGGACCAAGGGCATCACCACGCGGATGAACCCGACGCTTGCCCTCCTCGCGGTGGGCACCGCCGTGACCATCGCGGGCGCGCTCAGCAGCCTCGCGTGGCTAACCGGTGCGGGCCTGGTGGTCTACGCCGCCGGCTGGCTGGCCAGCCTCCAGCAGTGGCTACGCAACGTCGGCGCCGTGCTAGCCGAGCCGCGCGACCGGGTCAGCTACCCGGCGGTCTCCGTGCTGGCGGCGGTGACGTGGCTGGCGCTGACCATCGTCTACCTGGCCGTCCAGGTCTTTATCAGCGGCAACCCAGAGCCGCTGCCGACGCTGCCGCTGCTCATCGGCTTCGCCGGCCAACTGCTCATCGGCGTACTCAGCTACATCATGCCCACAACGATGGGTGGCGGCCCCTCGGCCGTACGCGCCGGCCTGAAGGAAATGAACCGCGGCGGCCTGTTCCGCTCCACGCTGATTAACGGCGGCCTCATCGTCTGGCTGATTACGGAAAAGTCCTGGCTAGCGGTCTTTTCTTCGGTCCTGTGCATCATCCCGCTGGCCGCCTTCCCCGTGTTCATGATCCGCGCGGTCAAGGCGCAGAAGGCCGTCCTGATGAAGCAGGCGGAGGGCCCAGCTCCGGAGACCGAATCCCAGTGGGGGCAGATCACCGCCGGTCTGGTGACCCTGGCGCTGCTGCTGGCGGTTTTTGGAGGTATCTAACGCCCGGCGCGCCCGCGCTCATCCAGTCACGGACCGCGCGGGTAGCCTGCACATCGTCCTCGTTATACGTCAGCAACGCCTCGCGCACGGCGGTATCCCCGCGCAACGCCGCCCGGCGCGCGGCCACGGATTCCTCGCCGGCGAAATCACCCTGCCGCCAGTGAAAACCCGCGTGCGGGGCCACCACCTTGAGCCCCAACCCGGACGGCCCAAGGAAATGGGCCCTGACGTGGGCGAACAAGTCGACCCACTCGGGCGAGGAAAGGAAGCTTTCCACCTCGGCCAACGCGGGCTGACCGAAGCGCTTGGCGGACATGCGTATCCAGTGATTCTCGCCGTGCGCGGAGTAGCAATAGGCCGCAAAGGTCTGGCCCGCCGCATGGGCGCGAGCCCGGATGCCCATCAGCCAGTCCCAGAACGCGGCGAAGTTGCGGGCCTCGGCGCGCCCGCCCAGCGGCTCCCAGGTCACGAAGGGGTAGTATTCGCCGGCATACCACGCACCCCAGAGGTAGGCTCCCTGGTCCAGGTAGGCCTCCATGTCCACGTCGACCTCCACGTCGGCGCGGGGGATGGCGGGCGCGTCGCGGGCCAGCAGCGTTATCCCCTCCCGCCACGCTGCGGCCAGCTGGGAGGCCGGGTAGTAGTCAGCATCGATAAGCGCCTGGACGCTGTCGATGCCCTGCTCCCGGTACGGGTCGGCCTTGTCACCGGGCAAGAACAGGCTGATGTCGTCGACGGCAGTCAGCTCCGGCTCGCAGACGGGCCAGAAGCGGCAGCTGGCGCATTCTTTGACCCGGCGCGGCGCCTGGGGCAGCGGGCGGGCCAGGGCGGTATCCAGCGCGGCCTGGTAGCGCTGCGTTTCGGTGAAGAAGGTCAGCTGGCGGTCCTGGCCGATGATCCCGGCCCGACCCGCGTACTGCTCGCCGAGGGCCCGCTCCGCGAGCGCCAGCCGATAGCCGTCGGCCACGTGGTGGCGTGCCTGGTACGGCAGCGGCAGGGGGCGGCTGAGCCCGAGGCGATGGGTGGGCACGCCCGGCAGGGTCTTGCCGGGCTTCTTCCGCGCCACGCGGTGGTTGGAGACCAGCACTGGGACGACCCCGTCCGGGGTGCGCAACAAGAGGTCCACGTTGACCGCTACTCCCTCGGCGATGAGCACGCCGCCGGTGATGTGGGTGTGCGCGCCGCTAAGCGCGCGCTGGGTGGCGGCGGCGCGCTGGGAGGCATCGTCAGCCGGCAGGGGCCCTAAGTCCTTGCGGCGGACCTTTTTGCCCTGCTGGGGCAGCTGTTCGGCGACGGCCTCGCGGGCGGCGCGCAGCCTGTCGGCCCGCGCGGCGGCGGAGGCAGGGGCGGGGATTTCGGGGAAGCGCCGGGCCTGAACCCGCCGGTACTGGCACCCCACCAGATCCGACGCCGTCAACCAATCGCTCACCCGTCCGAGCTTAATAGACTAGGACAGGTAATGTTGAATGCAGCACTACACTGCAAACAAATAGTTCCCAAGACAACGACCTTCAACCACAGTGAGGACTAACGTCATGAGCCTGCTCAAGAAAGCTCGTAAGCTCCGCGCCCAAGCCAAGGCAGAAGCCAAGGCCGCCAAGGCCCGCGCCCGGGCCGAGGTCAAGGAGGCCTCCAAGGCGGAGCGCCGCCAGCAGAAGCTGCTGGCCAAGCAGGAAAAGAACTTGCTGAAGTCGGAAGAAAAGGGCCTGAAGAAGCGCCGCAAGCACGAGGAAAAGATGGCCAAGCAGGAGCTGGAGAAGCTCAAGGCCGGCCGCTTTAACTCCGACAATGTCAAGCGCTACGCCGGCGCCGCCCGCGTGGCCGTCCCGCTGCTGCTGCCGCTGGCCTACCGCGGCCTGGTGGCCCTGCGCGAAAACAACGAGAAGCGCCAGGCTAAAAAGGCCGGCGTCTCCCGCGACCAGCTCGCCTCCTTTGCCGGCCACGGCGCCTCCCTGAAGGCCCGCACCCAGGGCATCCGCAACTCACTGGAGGGTACCGACCTGCCGGCCGGTTTCAAGCGCGACGTGCGCGACCGCCTCGACGAGCTCGACGCGGCCACCGACAACGCGGAATTCATGACCGCCGATCAGCGCCGCCGCGCGCACTCGTCGATCAACACCGACATCGACGGCATCACCTACGACATCCAGCAGCGCCTCACCACCGCCTAGAACGCGGCGTCCCTAAGCCCACAGCACAACCCCGGATCCCAGCATCTACCTGCCGGACCGGGGTTGAGCTTTGTCCGCGCCGAAGTAGGCGGCGCGGGGCGCGGGACCGCGGGCTAGAGCACGCCCTGCTCGCGGGCGGCGGCGACGGCCGAGGTGCGCGATCGCACGCCCAGCTTGTCGTAGATGTGCACCAGGTGGGACTTCACGGTGGCCTCCGAGAGCATGAGGTCCTGGCCGATCTGGCGGTTCGAGGCGCCGGCGGCCACCAGCTTGAGCACCTCCAGCTCGCGCGGGGTCAGCGAGGTGCGCGGCGTGCGCACGCGCGTCATCAGGCGGTCGGCGACCATGGGCGACAGGGCCGAGTCCCCGTCCGCGGCCGAGCGCACCGCGGCGAGCAGCTCCGCCGGCGGGGCGTCCTTGAGCAGGTAGCCCAAGGCGCCGGCTTCGATGGCGCCTAGGATGTCCGCGTCCGTGTCGTAATTGGTCACGACCAGCACCTTCGGCGGGTGCTCCATGTGGGAGCGGATAGCAGCGGTGGCCTCCGCCCCGCCCATCACCCGGGTGCCTTCCACGCCCGCGCCAAAGCGCAGGTCCATCAGCAGCACGTCGATGCCGCCGGCCTGGGCCGCCGAGATCGCGGCCTCGGCCGTGGCCACCTCCCCGACTACCTCGATGTCGTCGGCCTCCTCTAGCACGGCGCGCAGCCCTAGTCGGACGATTTCGTGGTCGTCAGCTAGCAGAACCCTAATCACGTGGAGCCTCTCCTTTTTGTGGAAACACGTATCCTCCGAAAGTTTAATCTACCAAGGGAACGCTAACAGATACAGCCGTGCCGCACCCAGGCGTGGATTCCACCGAGATCGTCCCGCCGAGCTCCTCCGCGCGGCGCTGCAGGGCGCTGAGCCCGATGTGCCCCAGCCCGGCGGGCCGGTCGCGGACTTCCTCCGGGTCGAAGCCGCGCCCGTTGTCCACCACGTCTAAGCGGACCTCGTCGTCCTCGTAGGTCACGGTCACGCGCGCCCGGCTCGCGTGCGCGTGCTTGACGACGTTGCCCGCCGCGCCCTGGGCGATGCGCAGCAGCGCGGCCTCGACCTTCATCGGCAGCTGGCGGGGCTCGCCGTCGGTTTCGACCTCCATCTCCAGCTCGCCGGTGGCGGCGTAGCCCTCCGCCATGCGCGTGAGCGCGCCCGCCAGGGAGGTCTCCGACAGGCCGGCCGGCTGCAGCGCGGCGATCATGGCGCGGGCCTCCTTGAGGTTCTCGGCCGCGGTCGAGCGCGCCAAGTCCATGCGCTGGCTGGCGCGGACTGGGTCCTCGCTAGCGATGTCGCGCTGCGCGGCGTGCAGCAGCATCTGGATGGAGGACAGCCCCTGGGCCAGCGTGTCGTGGATTTCGTGGGCGATGCGCTGGCGCTCCGCGCTGATACCGGCCTCGCGCTCCGTCTGGGCCAGCTGCGCGCGGGTCTCGACGAGCTCGGCGATGAGCTCCTCGCGCTCCAGGTTGATGCGGTGGAGCGTGTCGAAGGCGTAGTAAATGGCGATGGTGACCACCGCGGAGACCCCCGGGCCCATCACGCCGCCGAAGGTCAGGCCGTCCGGGATCTGCACGACCACGGAGATCACCCCGGCGACTATCACCATGATGACGCCCCAGAACATCGACAGCACGCGCAGATAGAGGAAGAACAGGCTAAAGACCAGGTAGATGCCCGCCGGGGCGATGGTCAGGTCCAGCACCCACAGGGCGGTCAGCGCGGCCAGCCACAAAAGCTTGACCGTAAACAGCCAGAGGTGCATGTAGATGGAGCCGGCGAAGTAGACGGCGGCGAAGGCAGACAGCAGCACAAGGTTCGCGGCGGCGTCCCCCAGCGGCATCCGCACGGAGGCGAAGATGGCGATCACCAGCAAGGTGGCGGTGAGGATGTGGATGCCGTTGCGCAGGACATCCGCATCGCTCAGGTTCTCCGCGGACGGGTGCTCTAGACTGGTACTCATGCCCAAAAGCCTACTTCCCGCCGTGCTCGTCGTAGCGCTTGGCCTCGCGGCCTGCAGCAGCGAGTCCAGCGACGCACCCGAAAGCGACAACTCGGCCCAGCCCGCCGCCGAGCAGCCGGCCGACAGCAACGACACCGCCCCGGAAAACGCAGCGGCCGAGCAGCCCGGCGACGGCCTGCCGGTGGAGACCACGGCCGAGGCGACCGAGCCCGGCGAGTGCCCTTACCTGGACGGCCAGTGGCTGGCGGAAACCAACGGCCAGCGCCTGACCGATCAGGCCATCGATCCCCGGTTTAGCACGCCTGCCTGCATCTTCTGGTCCTACCCGGAGGACCCGCAGGCCACCGTCATCATCCGCGAGATGCCCGACCGCGACGCCGCCATGGACGTCGTGGACTGGGCCGCGCCCGTCGATGCCACGGAGCTCGCCGAGTTCGACGGCTGGTCCGGCGGCCGCGGGATCCTGGGCGACCAGGCGGTCTTCGCGGTGCAGAAGGACAACCACGCGGTGGCAGTCTGGACCAACCAGCTGCAGACCATCAAAGCCGAGTCCATCGCCCGAGAAGCGATCACCAACCTCGGGCTCTAGGCTGCGAGGCGGGCCTAGACAGAGACGTCGTTGTACGGCATCAACGGGGAGATGGCCGGGAAGACGACCTCCATGAGGAGGAAGAACACGCCCACGGCGATGGCGATAGCCAGCAGCACCTTCACGGGGGTAGGGCCCGGCAAGAGGTTCCAGAGTGCTCGGTACATGGTTTCTATTCCTCCTCCATCGCGGCCGGGCGCGTTGGGCTCGAGTCTACTTTCATCGCGTGCACGATCATTCGCTCCGCGTTGGAGAACTGCGGGTGGCAGGTGGTCAGCGTCAGCAGAGCCTCGCTGGGCTCCGGCCCGCCGGCGGCCATCCCAGGGATGGGAGCGATAACGCCGATGTCCCCGGGCAGCGTGATGTGGCGGCCGGGCGCCCCGGCATAAGGGCCGCCATAGATCTTTTCCTGTTGTTCCGGCGTGAAGCAGTCCGCCGGCTGCCCGTCGATGGGCAAGACCCGGTAGGTCACCCACTCGCCTTGGGTTTCGATGACGATGGAGTCGCAGGTTTCCAGCTTGCCCAGGTCGTTGAAGGGCGCGCCCTTGCCCACGCGGTGGCCGGCGACGGCGAAGTTTCCGTTCTCGCCCGGCATCTGGCTATCGACGTAGCGCCCCGGACCCTTGAGCAGGTCGTCCTCGTCGGTGCCTTCCAGGATGGCGAAGTGGTAGTCGGAAGCGAAGCTGGGGATGTACATCCGGGCAAAGGCCTCGCCCAGCTCCGGGTGGAGCTTGCCGCGCGGGTTGGTCCGTTCGTTCCAGCGCTGCTCCAGGTTCTGGTTAGCCTCGTCCTGGAGCTCGGCGGACTTCAGGTTGGTCCAATAGGCCTCATAAAAGGCGAACAACAGCAGCAGCACCCCGACGGTCATAAAGATTTCTCCCATAACCTGCTGCCAACTGAGGCGCGTGTGATTCATGCGCAATAGTGTAGCGCCTGTAGGCTGGATCTGCCTCATTCACCAGAGACTGCGGAAAGGCCTGCGCGCATGCTGACTATCTTCATGTACCCCGTGTCCGGAATCATGAAGCTGTGGCACTTCATCACCCACAGCTTCCTTGATGACCAGACCGCGTGGTTGGTCTCCATCGTGCTGCTCGTCCTCACCATCCGGGGGCTGATCGCGCCGCTGTCCTGGTCCTCGGTGAAGATGGGCCGCACCGGCGCGCTCATGCGCCCGGCCAAGCGCGACATCGAGCGCCGCACCGAGGAAGCCACGACCATCGAGGAGTACAAGGCTCTCCAGGTTGAGACCGAGGAGCTGAACAAGAAGTTCAACTACCGGCCGCTCATCGGCTGTATCCCGCCGCTTATCATGATGCCCTTCTTCCTGGGCCTGTACCAGGTGGTACTGCGCATGGCGCGGCCCTCGACGGGCGACACCGTGGGTCTGCTCAGCGCCGCGGAGGTCGAGGCCTTCCGCGAGACGACGTTCATGGGCATCCCGCTGCCGGCCTTCGTCTCGATGCCGCACGACTGGGCCGCGGAACTCGGCATCACCGGCGAAGAGGTCCGCCACGTCATCATGCCGTGGCTGGTCGCCGCCCTCATCTTTACCACCGTGAACATGGTGATCACCGGCTACCGCGCGTTCTTGACCACGCAGTTCGACCAGAAGGTGCCGCGGCGCATGTTCTACTTCGTTGTGATCATCATCCCGTTCGTGCCGTTTATGCTCTGGCACCTGGCAATGACCGGCCCGATCCCGGTGGCCATCATCTTGTACTGGGCCTGCACGAACCTGTTCACCCTGTGCCAGACGCTGGTCTTCGAGGTCTTCCTGCGGCGCCGGATGCCGCTGGGCACCGACGTCCACGAGCTGCGCCGCCAGAGCTGGAAAGACTTCCGGGCCAACCGGAAGAACAAGCTGAGCCGCGCCGAGAAGAAGGAAGAAAAGGGAAAGAAGCAGGCCCGGCGCAAGATGCAGCAGCAGGCCAGCCGCGAGCTCATGGCGGAGCGCCGCGCCGCTCGGAAGGAAGTCGGCAGACAGCAGGGGGCATCGGCAGCCAACGCAGGGGAAACGGTGGAAGGCGAAGCCGCCGAGGCCTCCCCAGCCCCCGAGGAAGACATAGAAAAAGGCCCCCGGGAAGGGGCCTAGCGAGACAAAGCCTTAGATGGAGTAGTCCGCCGGCGGGGCCGAGAGCATCTCCTGGGCCAGGTCGCGGGCGGTCTTGAGCGGGGTGACGTCGCGCTCCAAACGGGCCCCGGCGAGCCCGCCGTCGAGGAAGATGAGCAGCTGGCTGGCCTGCGCGTCCGAGGGGTAGCCGTTCTTCTCATTGAGCAGGGCGGTCATGGTGGAATGCATCCAGCGGCGGTGCTCCAGACAGGCCGCGACGATGCCGTGCTCGGACTCCGTTTCCGGACGCGGGTACTCGCCGGCGGCGTTGAGGAAGTGGGAGCCGCGGAATTCCTTGGCCGGTTCCTGCTCGATGGCCATGTCGTAGAAGGCCAGGATCTTCTCCTGCGGGTCCTTCGCGTTAGCGGTCCGTTCGTTCCACTCGGCGCGGTACTGCTCGTCGAGGTTTTCCAGGTAGGCGATAACGAGCGCGTCCTTGGAACCGAAGAGGGAGTACAGGGATGCCTTGGCGACGTCCGCCTCCCGGAGGATTCGGTCGATTCCGATGACCCGAATACCTTCCGTAGTAAACAGGCGGGTGGCGGAGTCGAGAAGTCGATTGCGCGGGCTCGGACGGTTCCGACGCGATTTCTTTTCTGCCACGGCTATCCTTTCCACAAACAAAAAACCGGTTCATCTACACAATATAGACGAACCGGTTTGTATGCGAATTTAGATTATTCCTTCTTGCTGCCCCCGCGGATCATGCCGACGATCCACAGCAGGATGCAGGCACCGGCGGTAGCCGTAATAATCTGCAGGAAGATGTTGCTCGGGTTGCCCTGGTTGATAAGCGACAGGATGCCGCCACCAATCAGACCACCAATGACACCGACGATCAGGTTAGTGACCAGCCCGTGATCCTTCTTCATAATCTTTTCTGCCAGCCAGCCGGCAATGATACCTACGATGATGGACATGAAAAAGCTTAGCCCCAGTCCCATAATATTCCTTCCAAAAGAACGCTTGACTTAGTAATTTACCGTGGGCGGGCCTACACTGTCGCCCGCCTACTTCCCATTGTGCCCGTTAAAACAGCAAAAGCCACAGATGCCCTGTCATAATTTCGGGCAACTATGGCTTAATAGCTTTCGCCTAGGGCGACTACTCAGACTACTCGGAGTCGGGGCGCACGACCATCATCGGGCACGGCGCGGACTGCAGCAGCGCGCGGGAGGTCGAGCCGAGCAGCATGCCCTTGAAGCCGCCGCGGCCGTGGGAGCCGACGACCAGCAACTGGGCACCCTCGGAGTTGTCCGACAGGGCGCGGACTGGGCGGTCACGCGCGATGATTTTCTTGACCGGCACGTCCGGGTACTTCTCCTGGAAGGAGGACAGGCGCTCAGCCAGCAGCTCGCCCTGCTCCTTTTCCACGTCTGCCCACTCGGCCTGTGCGGCGGACAGACCGGCCAGGGAAGCCTGGACCTGCATGTCCATCCAGGTGTGCACGGCGACCAGCTCGGAGGAGCGGGCGTTGGCTTCCTGGAAGGCGTACTCGGTGGCCTTCTGGGAGACCTCGGAGCCATCCACACCGACGACGACTGGGCCGTACTTGTTGGCCTCGTTGACGGCGTTGTCATCGCGCACGACAACCACCGGGCAGGCAGCGTGGGAGACCACGGAAGCGGAGACAGAGCCCATCACCATGCCGGACAGGCCGCCCATGCCGCGGGAGCCCATGACGATCATGGTGACGTCGTGCGACATCTCCAGCAGCATGTCGATGGGGGAACCCTCAGCCACGGTGTGGCCGATCTTCAGGTCGGGGAAGGACTCGTGCGCGATAGCGCGGGCTTCCTCGATCTTTTCCAGGGTCTCGTTCTGCAGGTCGTCGTAAAGCTCCTTCGGCGGAACCATGCCCTCGGCGTAGAGGAACTGCGGCATGGTGTAGCTGGAGGCAATCCGCAGCGGGATTCCACGCTTGGTGGCGGTGTTGGCCGCCCACCGAACGGCGTTGTGGGAAGCCTCAGAACCATCTACTGCAACGACAACAATGTCTTCTTTAGCCATTATCTTTAGTCCTTTCTCCGGTGGGCCTTACACAACCAATTATAGCCGGTTATAACAACTTACACGCGCGGCTAACCCCGAACTAGTCGATGATATGAGCAGCGTCGGAATTAGCCGGGAACAAGAAGGTGTACAAACCCACCAATATGTCGCGGAGAACGGCTCCGATACCATTGGAGGAAAATTCCAGAGCCGGCGCGAGGAGTGCATCAAAGTCCATGTCACAAAGGATAGCCCATCATCGGAAGGGATACAGCCCGTTAGGGATACAAAATGGACTAAACCCCACCCGCGTGCGGGTACCGGAAAGTGGCATCACGGCATGGGACTTCCTCGCCCACGTCATCACCAGCCAGCGCCACCGCCACCCAGCTGACGATGCCACCGCGCTCCAGCGCCGCTTCGACGACCACGCCGTCGTGCTCCGCGATGGCACGGTGCTCAGTCCGCGCTCTATCCTCCGCGCCGGCCAAGACGTCTACTTCTACCGCATGCCGGCTCAAGAAGAGCCCATCCCCTACGACATCCCCGTCGTCTACGAGGACGACAACCTCCTGGTGGCCAACAAGCCACCGTTCATGGCGACGATGCCCCGCGCCCGCCACATCGTACAGACCGCGACGGTCCAGCTGCGCCGCACGACCGGGATTGACGAGCTCGCCCCCGCCCACCGCCTGGACCGGCTCACCTCAGGGATCTTGTTATTCACCAAACGCCGCGAGATCCGCGGGGCCTACCAGACCATGTTCGCCGAGCGGAAGGTCCACAAGGTCTACCAAGCCATCGCCCCCGACGTTGGAATACAAGCAGGCACCGTCTGGCGCAGCCGGCTGGAGAAGACCCCAGGCGAAATCCAGGGGCGAATCGTAGAAGGCGAGCCCAACGCCGAAACCCACGTCGTCAAAGCCGAGCTCATCACCAACAAGCTAGGCGTCGAAGCCGTCCATGGGTCGCAGCCACCATTGACGCGTTATACGCTAGTGCCCACCACCGGCAAAACGCACCAGCTCAGGCTCCATCTATGGTCCGCCGGCGCACCCATCCTGGGCGATCCCATCTACCCGGACATCCTCTCGGAGGACGCCGAGGACTTCCGCGTCCCCATGCACCTGACCGCCACACAGCTCAGCTTCACCGACCCGCTCGACGGCATCGAGCGCACCTTCGAGACCACTCCGATCGACGTACGAATCTCATAAGGCGACCAGGCCCACCACGAATACTTAGCCCCTTAAAGCATCCACATGCACTGGGCACACAGCGGGTATTGGCAACGCGGGTATTGGCAGCATCCGCGAATACGACAGCACCCGGTAGAAACCTTGCTTATGGCTTCTACCGGGTGTTTTCTTGGTTATTGAATTTTATGTTGTTGTTTGGTGTCGGCGGTAACCTACTCTCCCACAACCTCCCGGTTGCAGTACCATCGGCGCGACGCAGGCTTAGCTTCCGGGTTCGGAATGGGTCCGGGCGTTTCCCTGCCGCTATTGACCACCGACAAACATCCGGGACACACATGTGGTGTCTGGTCCGGGGTGTTGTGTCAGATACTGCATAGTGGACGCGAACACGACAAAGTGACGATATCTTGTGTTTTGTTTTGTTCCACACAATAGTTTGTGTGGTGTTGGTTGTTTGGCCGATTAGTACCAGTAGCCTCCACATCTTACGATGCGCCCAGGTCTGGCCTATCAACCCGGTAGTCTTCCGGGGGCCTAATAATGAAACCTCATCTTAAAACAGGCTTCCCGCTTAGATGCTTTCAGCGGTTATCCCTCCCGTACGTAGCCAACCAGCCCTGCCACTGGCGTGACAACTGGCACACTAGAGGTACGTCCGTCCCGGTCCTCTCGTACTAGGGACAGCCTTCTTCAAGTTTCAACGCGCGCGGCGGATAGAGACCGAACTGTCTCACGACGTTCTGAACCCAGCTCGCGTGCCGCTTTAATGGGCGAACAGCCCAACCCTTGGGACCTACTCCAGCCCCAGGATGCGACGAGCCGACATCGAGGTGCCAAACCATCCCGTCGATATGGACTCTTGGGGAAGATCAGCCTGTTATCCCCGGGGTACCTTTTATCCGTTGAGCGACACCACATCCACAAGTAGGTGCCGGATCACTAGTCCCGACTTTCGTCCCTGCTCGAGCCGTCACTCTCACAGTCAAGCTCCCTTGTGCACTTACACTCACCACCTGATTGCCAACCAGGCTGAGGGAACCTTTGGGCGCCTCCGTTACATTTTGGGAGGCAACCGCCCCAGTTAAACTACCCACCAGGCACTGTCCCCAACCCAGATCATGGGCCAAGGTTCAGGCATTCACTACCATCAGAGTGGTATTTCACCAACGACTCCACCACCACTAGCGTGATAGCTTCACAGTCTCCCACCTATCCTACACAAACGATAGTAAATACCAATACCAAGCTATAGTGAAGGTCCCGGGGTCTTTTCGTCCTGCCGCGCGTAACGAGCATCTTTACTCGTAATGCAATTTCACCGGGCCTGTGGTTGAGACAGCAGAGGTCTCGTTACGCCATTCGTGCAGGTCGGAACTTACCCGACAAGGAATTTCGCTACCTTAGGATGGTTATAGTTACCACCGCCGTTTACTGGGGCTTAAATTCTCCGCTTCGGAACCAAAGGTTCCTAACAGGTCCTCTTAACCTTCCAGCACCGGGCAGGCGTCAGTCCATATACATCAACTTCACGTCTTCGCATGGACCTGTGTTTTTGATAAACAGTCGGACCCCTCTATTCTCTGCGACCACCACCAGCACACACACCGCAAAGAGTATGGCACCAGCAGTGGCCCCCCTTCTCCCGAAGTTACGGGGGCATTTTGCCGAATTCCTTAACCACAGTTCACCCGAACGCCTTAGTATACTCAACCTGACTACCTGTGTCGGTTTAGGGTACGGGCCGTACACCCACTCACTAGAGGCTTTTCTCGACAGTACAGGATCACCAACTTCACCCTCACGGGCTACGCATCACGCCTCGACCATACATGGTGCGGATTTAACCTACACCACAGTCTGCACGCTTACACCAACAATCCAATAAGTGGCATGGCTACCAACCTGTGTCACCCCATCGCTTGGACCACAGTTCAGGCCCCACGCATATCAACCACGACAATGCCCTCGAAAGGGCGAGTACATGGCGATATGGGTGGTTAGTATCACTGCTTTACCATTGGGCGCGGATATACGGGTACCAGAATATCAACTGGTTATCCATCGACTACGCCTGTCGGCCTCGCCTTAGGTCCCGACTCACCCTGGGAAGACGAACTTGACCCAGGAACCCTTAGTCATCCGGCGGGTAGGATTCTCACCTACCAATTCGTTACTCATGCCTGCATTCTCACTCGCACACACTCCACAGCGCCTTACGATACTGCTTCCACACGTGCACGACGCTCCCCTACCCAACAAAACATTGTTGCCGCGGCTTCGGCGGTATGCTTGAGCCCCACTACATTGTCGGCGCAGAACCACTCGACCAGTGAGCTATTACGCACTCTTTCAAGGATGGCTGCTTCTAAGCCAACCTCCTGGCTGTCTTCGCGATCCCACATCCTTTTCCACTTAGCATACCCTTAGGGGCCTTAACCGGCGATCTGGGCTGTTTCCCTCTCGACTATGAAGCTTATCCCCCACAGTCTCACTGCCACGCACACACTAGCGGCATTCGGAGTTTGGCTGATGTTGCTAAGATTGTAGTCCCGCTCAACCAACCAGTAGCTCTACCTCCACTAGGCTTAAAACGTAACGCTGCACCTAAATGCATTTCGGGGAGAACCAGCTATCACGGAGTTTGATTGGCCTTTCACCCCTACCCACAACTCATCCCCGCAGTTTTCAACCTACGTGGGTTCGCGCCTCCACAACCTCTTACAGCTGCTTCACACTGGCCATGGGTAGATCACCCCGCTTCGGGTCCAGGACATGCCACTGACAACACCCCATTAGGATTCGGTTTCCCTACGGCTACCCCACACGGGTTAACCTCGCGACATGCCGCTGACTCGCAGGCTCATTCTTCAAAAGGCACGCCATCACACACAAACAAGTGCTCTGACGGATTGTAAGCACATGGTTTCAGGAACTATTTCACTCCCCTCCCGGGGTACTTTTCACCATTCCCTCACGGTACTCAATACACTATCGGTTATTGCACGTATTTAGGCTTACCGGGTGGTCCCGGCAGATTCACAACAGATTCCACGAGCCCGTTGCTACTCGGGGACAACAACAATCATGACAAGTATGCCTTCACCTACAGGACTCTCACCTACTCCGGTTGACCATTCCAAGCCAATTCAGCTAACACACACACCACAACGAAGCACTGGTAGACACTTCAACGTTGAAACCCCACAACACCGCATGCGCAACCCCTACCAAGTATCACACACACACGGTTTAGCCTCATCCACGTTCGCTCGCCGCTACTAGCAGAATCATTATTATTTTCCTCTCCTACGGGTACTGAGATGTTTCACTTCCCCGCGTAACCCCCACACCCACTATGAATTCATGGGCAGGTACCACCCCACAACGAGTGGCAGGTTTCCCCATTCGGACATCCTCGGATCAACGCTTACTTGACAACTCCCCGAGGCTTAACGCAGCCTGACACGTCCTTCATCGGCACACAATACCAAGGCATCCACCATGCGCCCTTCACACAACGAACACACACCACCACAAACACAGCCCACAAAGACTGCCCTCATGGCGGGTGAACACACAAAAATTAAGAAAAACAAGAAATCACATCACACCACACACAAACAACCACAACAGTTGCTCACATGCAGTACATGCTCGCGTCCACTATACAGTTCTCACACAACACCCAACACACACCACAACCAACCACACCATGGCCAACTGCTAGTCGTGTGTTAGCACCAGGACAACACTAATGCCCCAGACACCCAACAATGCACCAACATACCCAAAACAAACCAACACATGGAATATAAGCATTTGCGAAAAAGAATGATTGCACCCAGCCTCATTCACTGGGGGCATGCGTCCACCCGATTAAACAAATGATGACAGTGCCATACACAGACACATCAGCCACCAACACCCACAACCGTGGGCCAATAAATGAAAACTCCTTAGAAAGGAGGTGATCCAGCCGCACCTTCCGGTACGGCTACCTTGTTACGACTTCGTCCCAATCGCCGATCCCACCTTCGACGGCTCCCTAACACGTTTGGGCCACCGCCTTCGGGTGTTACCAACTTTCATGACGTGACGGGCGGTGTGTACAAGGCCCGGGAACGTATTCACCGCAGCATTGCTGATCTGCGATTACTAGCGACTCCGACTTCATGGGGTCGAGTTGCAGACCCCAATCCGAACTAAGGCCAACTTTAAGCGATTAGCTCCACCTCACAGTGTCGCAACGCATTGTATTGACCATTGTAGCATGTGTGAAGCCCTGGACATAAGGGGCATGATGATTTGACGTCATCCCCACCTTCCTCCGAGTTAACCCCGGCAGTCTCTCATGAGTCCCCAACCAAATGCTGGCAACATAAGACAAGGGTTGCGCTCGTTGCGGGACTTAACCCAACATCTCACGACACGAGCTGACGACAACCATGCACCACCTGTATAAAGGCCACAAAGGGAAACGACATCTCTGCCGCGAACCTAAATATGTCAAGCCCAGGTAAGGTTCTTCGCGTTGCATCGAATTAATCCACATGCTCCGCCGCTTGTGCGGGCCCCCGTCAATTCCTTTGAGTTTTAGCCTTGCGGCCGTACTCCCCAGGCGGGGCGCTTAATGCGTTAGCTACGGCACAAAACCCGTGGAAGGGTCTCACACCTAGCGCCCACCGTTTACGGCATGGACTACCAGGGTATCTAATCCTGTTCGCTACCCATGCTTTCGCTCCTCAGCGTCAGTAACTGCCCAGTAACCTGCCTTCGCCATCGGTGTTCCTCCTGATATCTGCGCATTTCACCGCTACACCAGGAATTCCAGTTACCCCTACAGTACTCAAGCCTGCCCGTATCGCCTGCACGCCCGGAGTTAAGCCCCGGAATTTCACAGACGACGCGACAAACCACCTACGAGCTCTTTACGCCCAGTAATTCCGGACAACGCTCGCACCCTACGTATTACCGCGGCTGCTGGCACGTAGTTAGCCGGTGCTTCTTATCCAGGTACCGTCACAAAACGCTTCGTCCCTGGCGAAAGGAGTTTACAACCCGAAGGCCGTCATCCCCCACGCGGCGTCGCTGCATCAGGCTTCCGCCCATTGTGCAATATTCCCCACTGCTGCCTCCCGTAGGAGTCTGGGCCGTATCTCAGTCCCAATGTGGCCGTCCACCCTCTCAGGCCGGCTACCCGTCGCCGCCTTGGTAGGCCATTACCCCACCAACAAGCTGATAGGCCGCGGGCTCATCCTACACCGAAAAAACTTTCCACCACACACACCAAAGTGCGGTCCTATCCGGTATTAGACCCAGTTTCCCAGGCTTATCCCGAAGTGCAGGGCAGATCACCCACGTGTTACTCACCCGTTCGCCACTCGAGTACTCCAGCAAGCTGAAGCCTTTCCGTTCGACTTGCATGTGTTAAGCACGCCGCCAGCGTTCGTCCTGAGCCAGGATCAAACTCTCCACAAAAAGGCTCGTGAAAAGCCCAAACCTAACAAACAAAACCAACACACAACACACAAACCATGCGCTGCATACTGACCAAAAAAGAATTACTACAAAGAAAAAATGAAAAATTCACAAAACATGAACAATCACATCAATGCAGCCAGAAAGAAACAATTATATTTCAATGACACCCCAACTGAAAGCGCCATCCGGCACACACCAACACAACCATCCACACAAATGCAAAAAGTACATTGGCACACTATTGAGTTCTCAAACATCACTGGCACCCAAACAAACACACACAAAAAGCACGTGCTCATTTAAGAGCTTTGAAAAGATTTTTGTCAGGGCCGTTTTCCTACCGCCTCGCTGCCTTGGACTTTGTCTCAAGGAGGGGCGCTGTCGGTCGCGCTGACCCATATGAATTTACACACCGGTATTAGATTCCACAAATCGCCAGGCAGTACCGCTTTTTAAACCGCTTTTTCGAGACCCAGTTTGCACACTATTCCGCCGCCCAGGCTAGCGCCGACAGCGGAGACCCGGAACAGGCCCCAAGCGATTAAGTAGGCCGCGAGGGGAAAGCCGTGCAGCGCCACTCCCCATCCGGGGAACTTCACCCAGGCGGCAATGCTTACGGAAAGCATGACCAAGACCGCGGCGAACGCCCACCAGTTCTTTTTGGAGATCAGTTCTAGCGTGACGGCAATGGGCGCAATCCAGGAAGCCACAAAAACCACCTGCCAGATATCGCTGTAACCGAGGAGAAATTCCAGGCCTCCCAAGAACAACGCCAACGCTACGCTCAACCAGCCGGTCAGCCATACGGCATTTGCCCAAGACCGGCGCGTGCCACCGAAGGCGAGATTGTCCCGCCAGGTCTGCCGGACGGTGTCCATCACGATCGGCACCTGTACTCCGGTGACCCCTGCCGCCACCGCAATAGGGTTCGTCCAGCTCCAAAAGTGGTCGATGATGCCGAGGGTGATGACTACCAGACCCGCTACCGCCCAGACCGTAAGCCAGCTGCGAACCAAGGGCCGATAGACAATTTGTGCCGCCGGCGTGCCCGGGAAAATCCCATTGTCGGTCCGCCCCTCCGTTTCCGGTAGGCGTTCCGACAAAGACTTTCGCTCCGGTTCGCCAGGTCTGAACCAGATCAAACCGACGATCGCGACGGTCGGCAGGGCAATCCACCATTGGGCGACCAGAGCTGAGATGCCAGCCGGCAGCAGAAAGAAACCGGCATGGACTTTGCGAAGCTTCTGCCACTCGCGGGCCGGCAGCCCCAACAATTGGAACGGCGCGAATTCGGGGACCGTTAGCGACGCCGACACCGCGATATTGGCACTAACGAGTACCGATTCCCAAACACTCGCGTTCGGAAGCAGGGCTGCTCCCCAAAACAGGAAGAGAACTCCGTAGGCGACAAGCTTCCATTTCGCACTAATTGTCCAAAGAAGACGGAATCGGTTAGGCATTGTGCTCGCCTCCCACCTGGGCCAGGGCCGCCACGGCGCGGGCGAGTGTGACCTCGCTGGCGCGCAGCCCGAGCTCCCGGGCCTGCTCGAAGACGGCGTCGGTGAGGTTCGGGCGGGCATCGACAAGCGCCTTGGAACCGAGCTTTCCTTCGTGGCGCTCCAGGACGGGCACGTCCAGGCGCGACAGGGCCCGGTCGAGCTGTTCCGGATTGCCGGTGAGCTCGAGTACGCCTTCCAAGATCTCCTCGACCCGGCCCGTAACCGGGTTCTCGCCCATCAGGGAGACGGTATCCAGGTAGGCAGCCAAGTCGTCGAGATGGTGGGTGGAGACAATGATTGTTCGCCCATGCTCTTCCTGTAGGATCTCATAGAAGACCTCCTGGTTGCGCGCATCGAGGCCCAGGTAGGGCTCGTCGAGAAGCATGTTCTCGCAGCCCGAGGCCACCGCGAAGACGATGCCGAGGGCCGACTTCTGGCCGCGCGACAGGTTCGCGTAGTTCGTGCTCGGCAGGTCAAAGCGCGCAATCAACTCCTCGGCACGGTGGGCATCCCAGGTGTGCCAGCGAGCTTTACCAATGGTCATGAGCTTGCGCGTATTCCAGCCGTCGATGAGCGGGGTATCGATCCCCATGAGAATGGTCTTGTCCAGCACGGCTGGGTTGTCGAAAGGCGTTTGCCCGTCCACCCGCACACCCTCGGAGGGGAGGTGGCCCGCGATCCGGCGCAGCAACGTGGTTTTGCCAATGCCGTTGCGGCCCACCAGACCATGGGTTAGGCCGGGCTCGAAGGTGAACTCGGAGGTCGTAATCATCGTCATACTCCTTTGGGTTCTGCGGGTCTAGTGGTAGAGGCCTCGGCTTTCGGCCACGCGCACGATGAGGTCGAGGAGACCCTCGCGGTCGTAGCCGAGCCGCACTGCCTCATCAATGAGCGGGGCAACATACTCCGCGGCGAAGTCCCCGCGGCGTCGCTTGCGAATGAGTTCGGTTGCTCCGCCCGCCACGAACATGCCGATCCCGCGGTGCTTTTCCAGGATCCCGAGGTCAACCAGCACGGTCAGGCCCTTGCGGGCGGTAGCCGGGTTGATGTTGTGGAAAGCGGCCAGCTCGTTGGTCGAGGGCGCTTGCGCGCCTTCCGCCAGCGTGCCGTCCACGATGGAGTCCTCGACCAATGTGGCGATCTGCCGGAACAACGGTTGGGTCGCGTTATCCATGTCCACCTCAGGATCTGTCGTGTTTTCGTTGTTGAAGGTTGGTTAGTTAGTTAATCGGTTAGTTACTCACATGACTAACCTATATCGAAGCGTCCGTTTTCCACAACCCCTGGGGCAAAATTCTGGCGCTAACTTCCAGATTCCATGCCTCCACCTGCAGTTTTGAAAAAGGAGATCGACGTTAGCACGTGAATGAGGCAGACTGGGAGGTACCGAAATTTAGTTAGAACAAAGAGAAACGGATTTTAGGAGCCATGCTTGAACGCACAGTTGTATTCGTCGACACCTCGTATTTGTTGGCTAGCTTTTACAACTCCTGGGAAATTGGAGCTCGCGCACAGCTAGAAATCGACCTTCCCGAGGTGGTATCCACCCTCGGGTCCATGATTGAAAACCAGGTTGGCAACCCCGTCCACCGCCAAAACTGGTACGACGGCATCCCGGACACCGGCCCCCACCGCTACCAGCGCGCGCTGCGCACCTGCGACGGCGTGCAGCTGCGGACGGGCCAGCTCATCGAGTGGGGCGAACGCCGCACGCAAAAGGCCGTCGACACCCGCTTGGTAGCCGACATGGTCATCGCCGGCTATGGCCGCCAGTTCACGGATTTCGTGCTGGTCTCCGGCGACGCGGACATGATCCCCGGCGTCCAGGAAGCAACGGAAAACGGCGTGCGCGTCCACCTCTACGGCTTCGGCTGGGACTCCATGTCCTCCGCCCTGCGCCACGCCTGCGACTCGACCACCATCCTGGACCCGCGCGAAGACTTCGCCGACGCGATGGAATTGCAGGTCCTCGAGGGCCCGCTGCCGCCCGCCGTCCGGGACACCAGCTCGACCGAGGACAGCACCGACCCTTGTACCGAGGGAGCAGATGCCGAGCCGGAGCAGGCCGACGCACCGCTGCCGCCGGAGGAAGACTCGCGGGTCGAAAAGGAGCTCGGCGGCGACGCGGTCAAACCGCAGCCGGACCCCAAGCTGGATCAAGCCCAGGCACCGGCCGGCGCCCCCGCCCCCAAGCCAGGCGCCCCGAAGCCCGGGGACCAGCTGTCCGCCAACAAGAAGCCCGAAAACAAGAAGCCGGCCCCGAAGCCGTCCATGATGGCGCCGCGGCGGAAGCTGCGCTCCCGCTACGTGCCGCTCCCAGAGGAGGTGTGGACTTCCGCCGGATTCCAGACCCCGTTCGACGTGGGCCAGCAGTACGCGTCGTGGTGGTTCGACAATGCCGCCAACGGGGAGCAGCGCGACCAGGCCCACCTGCTCTCAGGCGGCGGGCTTCCCCCGGAAATCGACCGCCCGCTGCTGCAGTTCGCGTGCGAGACGCTGCACGAATACACGTTGAGTGAAAGCCAGCGCGTCAATCTGCGCGATGGCTTCCACTCGGGGATTCGCGGCGTCCTCATCAACATCCGCCGCGATAACTAGCTTTCGCTAGGGCTTAGTCCTTCGCGGAGTCGGTGGACTCTGCGGAGTCGGCCTCGCCCTCCTTGCCGGATTCCCGCTCGGCGGTGGCATCCGCGCCAGACTCGACCTGCTTGTTGCTGTTCATCGAAGCGCGGATCTCGTCCAGGCGGGCGGCCGCCTTCATGTCCGTGCCGCTGGCGGCGATTTCCTGCATGTGTGCACCGGCGGAGTCCTGGTAGAGCTCCTGCGCGCCGAGGGCATCGGTGTAGCGCTTTTCAATCTTGGCCCGCACCGAATCCAGGGTCGGGGTGTCCCCGTCTGGGGCCAGCTCGTTCATGGAGTTCAGCGCCTCGGAGTTCTTTTCCTGCATTTCTGCCTGGTCGGCCTGGGCCATCAGCTGGTCCACTTGGGCCAGTTGTTCCTTCAGGCGGGCGGCGGACTCCTTCTGCTGGCGCTGCGCCTGCTCCGCGGCCTGCTCGGCAGCCGCGTGCTGGGTCTTCAGGTTCTCCAGCTCGCTTTCGGCGGAGACCAGCTGGGAGGCCAGGACCTCAGCGGCATCGTTGTACTCTTGCGCCTTTTGGCTATCGCCTTCCGCGGTAGCCTTGTCCGCCAGATCCAGCGCACGCTTGGTCTGGTCCTGGTACTCTTCCCGGGTCTTGACCAGGCGGTTCAGCTGCATTTCCAGCTTGTTGCGGTTGCCAATGATCTCCGCGGCCTGGTCGGAGATTTCCTGGTGCTGCTTCTTGGCCCCCTCGACGGCCTGCTGGATCTGGACCTTGGGATCAGCGTTCTCATCAATCTTCTGATCGAGGGAACTCATCAGGTACTTCCAGCCCTTGCTGAACGGATTAGCCATAGCTTTTAAGTCACTCCTCGGGTACATCGAGCATAAAAATCGCTTTCTCGCGAGTTTAGCGTTACTCGCGGGAAAGCGTGGGGTGAAAGCTGCGAAAGCCCTAGTTGTTCTCGGCGTCTGCCTGGGCGTTCTGCTCTGCAACTTGCTCACGGACTTCGTCCATGTCGAGACCCTTGACCTGCTCAATCAGGTCCTCCAGGGCGGCCGGCGGCAGGGCGCCTGCCTCGCGGAAGACCATGATGGAATCACGGAAAATCATCAGGGTCGGGATGGACTGGATCTGCAGGGCGGCAGCCAGTCCCTGGTTGGCCTCGGTGTCCAGCTTGGCGAAAGTGAGATCGGTGTGCTTTTCCGAAGCCTCCTCGTAAATCGGGGCAAAGCGCTTGCACGGGCCGCACCAATCGGCCCAGGCGTCCACGAGGACGATACCCTCTTCGGTAACGGTCTTCTCAAAGCTATCTTCGGTCACATCGATGGTCGCCATCTGTAACGTTCTCCTTAGTTTCGCGGTACGGGTACGTTGGCCACAACGGTACCGGACGCGCCTTTATTCCGTTTCTTCCGGTGTGGACTCTGCCGGGTCAATCTTGGGAAAACCCGCCCTTGCCAGATACCCCCTGGGGGTATAGCATGAGGGGTGAAAAGCAACCGAGGAAAGGAGCCACCATGGCTACCAAGAACTACACCGTTGAAGGCATGACCTGCGGGCACTGCGAGCTCTCCGTGCAGGAAGAGGTCAGCGAGATTGCCGGCGTGACCGAGGCTAACGCCGATCACACCACCGGCACGCTCACCGTCACGGGCGAGGACTTCAGCGACGAGCAGGTCGCCGCCGCCGTGACCGAGGCCGGATACCAGGTGAAGTAAATGACCGCCCCCGATCTTGCCCGCTCCGCTGACACCACCCACCTTGATCTCGGCGTCACGGGGATGACCTGTACCTCCTGCTCCTCGCGGGTGCAGCGCAAGCTCAACAAGGTCGAGGGCGTTGACGCCCAGGTCAATTTCGCCACGGAGACCGCCGCTATCGACTTCGACCCGGAACTATCCACGCCACAGTCGCTCATCGATGTCGTCCGGGCCGCCGGCTACGACGCCTTCGATCTCTCCGACGCCGGCGACAACAGCACCGGTGGCGCGGCGGGTGATTCCCCCACGGACGCGCTGTCCGCGGCCCGCGACGACGAGGCCCGGCAGCTGGCCCGCCGGACTATCTGGGCGGCGGTGCTGTCCGCGCCCGTCATGGTCGTCTCCATGGTGCCGGCCTGGCAGTTCATGCACTGGCAATGGGCCGCCGCCATCCTGGCCACGGTGGTCTACGTGGTCGGCGGCACCCCCTTCCACACCGCCGCCTGGGCGAACCTCAAGCACGGCGCGTTCACCATGGACACGCTCATCTCCTTGGGCACCTCCGCGGCCTATTTCTGGTCGCTGTACGTCATGTTCTTCGGCAACGCCGGCATGCCCGGCATGACCATGCACATGACGTTTAGCTCCAACCACGCCGAGATGGACCACATCTACTTCGAGTCGGTGGGCATGGTCATCACCTTCCTGCTGCTGGGCCGCTGGTTCGAGACCCGCGCCAAGGGCCAATCCTCCGCGGCCCTCAACGAGCTGCTGACCCTCGGGGCAAAAGACGCCACGGTCCTGCGCGACGGTAAGGAGGTGCGCGTGCCCATCGAGGAGCTGGCCGAGGGCGATATCTTCGTCGTCCGGCCCGGCGAGAAGATCGCCACCGACGGCGTGGTCATCGCGGGCAGTTCCGCGGTCGACGAATCCATGCTCACGGGCGAGTCCCTGCCCGTCGAGGTCACCGAGGGCTCGACGGTCACGGGAGCGACCATCAACTCCTCCGGGCGCCTGGAGGTCAAGGCCACGCGCGTCGGCAAGGACACGACCCTGCAGCAGATGGCCGAGCTGGTCACCGCCGCGCAGGCCTCCAAGGCCCCGGTGCAGCGGCTGGTCGACCGCATCGCGCAGGTTTTCGTCCCCGTGGTGCTGGCTGTCTCCGCGCTGACCCTCGTGGTCCACCTCTTCTTCGGCGGCGTGGCTGCGGCCTTCGTCGCCGCGGTCTCCGTGCTCATCATCGCCTGCCCCTGCGCCATGGGCCTGGCCACCCCCACCGCCATGCTGGTGGGCACCGGGCGCGGCGCCCAGCTGGGCCTGCTCATTAAGGGCCCGGAGATCCTGGAGTCGACCAAGCAGGTCGACACCATCGTGCTGGACAAGACCGGCACCGTCACCGAGGGCGCCATGCGGGTGGCCCAGGTCTTCAGCGCCGACGGCACCGCCAGCCAGGCAGAGGTCCTCGGCTTGGCCGCGGCCGTGGAGGCCGGCTCCGAGCACCCCATCGCTCGCGCGATCTGCGCCGCCGCGGAGACCGACTCGGCCGTCCCGACTGCTACCGACTTCACCACCGTGGCCGGGCAGGGCGCGCAGGCCCAGGTCGCCGGCCACACCATCCGCGTCGGCCGCCCGGCCGCGCAGCTTTCCGATGCCCAGAGCCTGGCCAGCGCCTTTGCCCGGGCGGAGGAAGCCGGCGGCACCGCCGTGGTCGTGACCCGCGACGAGGAGGCAATAGGGGTCATCGACGTGCGCGACACCGTCAAGGACACCTCGGCCGCGGCCATCGCGCAGCTGCGCCAGCTGGGCCTGCGCCCGCACCTGCTCACCGGTGACAACGAGGGCGCGGCGAAGGCCGTGGCCGCGCAGGTCGGCATCGATAGCGCGGACGTGACCGCAGGTGTTATGCCGGAAGACAAAGTGGCGGTCATCCGGCGGCTGCAGGAAGGCGGGCGCAACGTGGCGATGGTCGGCGACGGGATCAACGACGCCGCCGCCCTGGCGCAGGCCGACCTGGGCCTGGCCATGGGCGCGGGCACGGACGTGGCCATCGAGGCCTCCGACATCACCCTGATGAACAGCGACCTGCGCGCCGCGGTGGATGCGATCCGCCTGTCGCGCCGCACGCTGCGCACCATCCAGGGGAACCTGTTTTGGGCCTTTGCCTACAACGTAGTGCTCATCCCCGTGGCCGCCTTCGGCCTGCTCAATCCGCTTTTCGCTGGGCTGGCGATGGCGCTAAGCTCCGTCTTCGTGGTCAGCAGTTCCCTGCGGCTGCGCAGTTTTAGCAGCACTATCCGGGGGTAGGAGGAAAGAAAAATCCTGGGCAGGAGCATAAAACTCTGGATTCGGACGGGGGCAGGTCCTACAGTTAAGTTTCCATGACCCCTATCACTCCTGCTTCCCTCACCCGCAACCAACGCCTAGACCGCCTGCCGGTGACCCCTAAACACCGCCGGCTCATCCTTGGCTCCGGGCTCGGCTGGGCGCTCGACGCGATGGACGTCGGGCTGATTTCCTTCATCATGGCCGCACTAGCCCTGCACTGGGACCTGAGCAGCACCCAGACCTCCTGGCTGGCCTCGGCCGGCTTTATCGGCATGGCCATCGGCGCCTCCGTCGGCGGGCTTCTCGCCGACAAGCTGGGCCGCCGCCAAGTCTTCGCCGCCACCCTGCTCGTCTACGGCCTGGCTACGGGCGCCTCCGCCATGGCAACGGGGCTGGCGGTGCTCATCGTCCTGCGCTTCATCATCGGCTTGGGACTGGGCGCCGAGCTGCCCGTGGCCTCCACGCTCGTCTCGGAGTTCTCGCCGCGGCGCATCCGCGGCCGGTTGGTGGTGATCCTCGAGGCCTTCTGGGCGCTGGGCTGGATCGCCGCCGCCGTCATCGGCACCTTCGTCGTCGGCGCCTCCGACTCCGGCTGGCGCTGGGCCCTCCTCATCGGCATGGTCCCCGCCGCCTACGCCGCCTACGTGCGCCTGGGACTTCCGGAATCCGTGCGCTTCCTGGAGGCCCGCGGCCGCCACTCGGAAGCCGAGGAGATCGTCCGCTCCTTCGAAGACTCCGCCGAAAAATCCGGCGCCACCGTAGAAACCGCGCCGCCCGCCGCGGTGGAAACGGCCCCGGAGGATGAGAAAGAGTCCTTGTTCTCGCCGCGCCTGCGCCGGCGCACCGCGGCCTTCTGGACCGTGTGGTTCTGCGTCAACCTGTCCTACTACGGCGCGTTCATCTGGATCCCCTCCCTGCTGGTGGCCGACGGTTTCGGCCTGGTGAAGTCCTTCAGCTTCACGCTAATTATCACCCTGGCGCAGCTGCCCGGTTACGCCGCGGCCGCCTGGCTCATTGAGGTCTGGGGGCGGCGGGCCACCCTCACCGTCTTCCTGGTGGGATCCGCGCTTGCCGCCGGTCTCTACGGCTGGGCCAGCACCGAGGTGCTCATCATCCTCGCCGGCTGCCTGCTGTCGTTTTTCAACCTGGGCGCCTGGGGCGCGCTCTACGCCATCGGCCCGGAGCTCTACCCCACCCGCCTGCGCGGCCGCGGCACGGGGGCGGCCGCCGGCTTCGGCCGGCTGGCCTCCATCGCCGCCCCGCTCATCGTGCCACCCATCGTGGCCGCCGCCGGAGCGCCCTGGCTCTTTGTCCTTTTCGCAGTCTCCTTCGCCATCGCCGCTGCGGCGGCCTGGGCCCTGCCGGAACAAGCAAACAAGGAACTGGCCAACTAGCCGCCACCACCGTCCACCCGGTCCGGACTTAATCGGGAAAACGTGCTTTACTGGATTCCATGCGTAACTGGTTGTCGCTCGTGTGCTACCTCGCCGTGATGGTGGCCATCACTACCCTTAAGCCCTTCTACCAGATCGGCTATCTCTGGGACCCGGCGCGCCAGCGGGTGCGGGAGCTGCACCTGGTCCCCTTCGACGAATTCGCCGGCTCCACGTGGTTTGCCCCGCTTTTCGAGTACGCCGGCAACACGGCGTTCTTCGTCCCCTTCGGGGTGCTGGCCTTCATCCTGGTACCCAGCGTTAGCCGGGTGACCGCGTGGGGCTTCGCGGTGAGCCTGGCCGTCGAGGTGGTCCAGTACCTGGGTGCGCTGGGGCGGACCGACATCGATGATTTATTGTTTAACACCCTGGGGGCGCTCATAGGCGCGCTGATTGCGCGCGCCTGCGGCCGTAGGGCCTACCCCGCCTGGCGGGGGCTCTCCTTCGCCCTGACCGCGGTTTTCGTCGTGCTGGTGGCCCTGGGCCCGCGCCTGGGCGACGCGGACAAGGTGGTCGACTTGGCCGGTGCCTATCCGTGCCCCATGTTGACGAACCGGGAGTAGTGCAGCTGGTGGGCGACGCCGACGTCGCCGATGGGGCCGCCACGGTGCTTGGCCAGGATGATGTCGGCCTCGCCGGCGCGCTCGTTATCGCGGTCCTGGGAGTCCGGGCGGTAGAGCAGCATGACCATATCCGCGTCCTGCTCAAGGGAGCCGGACTCACGCAGGTCGGCCAGCTGCGGGCGCTTGTCGGTACGGGCCTCCGGGCCACGGTTCAGCTGGGAGATGGCGATGACGGGCACTTCTAGCTCCTTGGCCAAAAGCTTCAGGGAGCGGGAGAACTCACTGACCTCTTGCTGGCGGGACTCGACTTTCTTGCCCGAGGACATCAGCTGCAGGTAGTCCAGCACGATAAGATCCAGGCCATGCTGCTGCTTGAGGCGGCGGGCCTTGGTGCGGATCTCCATCATCGTCAGGTTCGGTGAGTCATCGATAAACAGCGGCGCGTCCTGAATGCGGTTCAGGGTGTCATTGATTTTGGTCCAGTCATCACCACTGACGTTGCCGCCGCGCATGTCCGACAGCTTGACCTCGGACTCGGCAGAGAGCAAGCGCATGACGATCTCGGACGCGGACATCTCCAGAGAGAAGATGACGGAGGTGCGGCCGTGGGCCAGGGAGGCCGAGCGCATGAAGTCCATGGCCAGCGTCGACTTACCGACACCCGGGCGGGCCGCGATGATGATCATCTGCCCGGCGCGCAGGCCGTGGGTGAGCTTGTCCAGGTCGTAGAAGCCGGTCGGCACGCCGGTTTCCTGGCCGCCGTTTTGCAGCTCCGTGAGCTCATCGATGGTGGGCGTAATCAGATCGCCCAGGACGTGGTAGTCCTCCGCGGTCTTCTTCTGCGCGACCGCGAATACCTGCTGCTGGGCGCTGTCCAGCAGCCCCTCCAGCTCCTGGTCTTCGGTGCCCTCGAAGCCGAGCTCCACCACGCGGGTGCCGGCGTCCACCAGGCGGCGCAGCACGGCCTTCTCCGCCACGATTTCGGCGTAGTAGCGCGCGTTAGCAGCGGTCGGCACGCTGGACAGCAGCGTGTGCAGGTATGGCGCGCCGCCGACGCGCTCCAGATCGTGCGAGCGGTCCAGCCGGGAGGCCAGGATGACCGGGTCGATCCGCTTGTTCTCCGAGTACAGGTCCAGCATGGCGTGGTAGATGATGCTGTGCGCCGGGTAGTAGAAGTCCTCTGGGTCCAGCTCCTCGATGACCTCGATGAGCGTGCTGGGGTTGAGCAGCATGGAGCCCAGAACGCCCTGCTCGGCGTCCTTGTTGGCTGGCGGGTGCCGGTACTCCGCCAGCTGGTTGAAATCCTCCCGGCCGCCACGCTTGGCCGGACGGGAATAGCTGCGGTAGCCGCCCTCGTCCGGTGGTTCCGGCGGGATGTACCCGTCGTCAAAGCTGTCGAAACTCGCGTTCGCCTCAGCCGCCATGGTCGTCTTGCTCCCCTTCAGAAAATAATGTCCGCAGTAGTCTCGGTAGTCTCTTTAGTGTCGGTAATCTCAGTCATCTCTGTCAGCGCGGTCAACTCAGTTTAACCGCCACCGCAGACACTGGCTCAGGCACTGCCCCTTCCGGGCCTCTTCCTGCTCTTTTGCCTTTGTCCTGGAATCCCTGGCGGGACGCCCTTGGCCGGCGCCTACATGGTCGCCACGATGACGTACTGGAGGCCGGTAAAGATCCAGATCATGCAGTTGGGGATGAGCACCCACATTACCCCCATCCACGGCCGCCAGCGGATATAGCCGCGGTATTTGCGCACCAGGATGGCCCCGCCGCCCAGCATGCCGAAGACTGGCACCACGAGCACGGCGAAGCCCCAGAAGATCTGCTGGCCGGGGCTGCACAGCCAGGTGGCCTCCCCGGCCTCGCACAGGGATCCGCCTATCAGCCGCATGATGATGCCGAGGACGAAGGCCACCGCGAAAGAGGCCACCAGTACCGCCCCGACGTACCACAGGGCCTGGCGGCTGGACTGCTCGTTCTTCTGGGCGATCACGGCCGGGTCCGGCTCGTCCGCGAGCTCGTCGAAGTTGTGCGGCTCCGGCCGAGGCACGTTGCTGAAATCGGCGTCTGTAGACAGATCGTTTTCCGGGTGCTCGAAGCTGCGCGAATTATGTGACCGCCAATGATAGGACATAGTGGGCCCTAGTGTAGCCCAGCCGCTAGCCGCTTAGTGACCAGCCGGATAGACCAAGACCGGCACGCGCATGTGCGGCAGGAGTTCCGTGGCGGTGGAGCCGATAAATACCCGGGCGATCGGGCCCATCGGGTTAGACCCCATCACCATGAAATCGCCCTTCTTCCACTTCAGAGCATCGACCGCACCGCGCCAGCCACTGCCGATGCCGATGTCGGTGCGCACGTCCAGCTCCGGGTAGCGCTCGATGACCCAGTCGCGGGCGACGTCCAGCAGCGCCAGCGATTGCTCGCGCCACTGGTTGGTCAGCTCGTCGGCGACATCGCGGTGATTGTCGAAGGGGGCGTGGATGATGCCGGACGGGGAAAAGGCGAGGATGCGCAGCGGCACTCCCCATTTGTCGGCCATCTCCGCCGCGCGCCCCAGCGCCGGATCGTCCTTCTGCCCGCCCTCTTCGGTGAAGGCGAAGTTCACGCGTGTCACCCCGTGCTTGGAGAGCTTGACCTCCTTCGGCGCCAGCCCGACCGGCACGGGCGAATAGTGCAGCAGGGTATCCGCGGTGGAGCCGGCCATGAAGCGGCCCTTCGGCGCTGCCTGGTTGGGGCCGAGCAGAATCATGTCCGCCGCGAAATCGTTCGCCGCCTCCGTGATGAGCTGCGGCTTGGACGAGCCGTTGGACAGCCACGAGACCTCATCGTCCCAGCAGGATTCATCCAGCCCTGCGGCCGCCAAGGCCTTTTCCACCTCGGCGCGGCAGGCCTCGGCTTCCTTGCGGAAGTATTTCTTGTATTTCTTGCCCAGCTTGAACAAAGGCGTGGCCGCCCAGGGCTGCAAAAGAGTAGACAAAACCCGCACCTTGACCGGCATGGTCCGCGACAACCAGGCGGCAAAATCGATCGCCTCGGTGCCGGAGTAGCTCGGCGTCCACGAGACCAAAATGCGCATGGTCTGCGGCAATTCTGCTACTTCGGCGAGATCGTCAGGGAGGTTGTCTGTGGGCATGAACCTAATTCATTACGGGGGATTGCTGTCTGACCATTTTATAAATGTCGCTCCCCTATTACCTAATCCCGGTTGGGCCGGTAGATCTCCGCCAGCTGGTTAATCAGGCCGCCGACCTCCTCGGCAGTCTGGAGGCCGTCCTTGTCCAGCCAGCGCAGAATCTCCGCCAGAGCGTGCGCGCGCTGGCTCGAGACCTCCTCGAGCTCCCGGTCTCCTTCCGGGGTGAGCGCGACCAGGACGCCGCGGCGGTCGCTTTCGTCGCGCATGCGCTTGACTAGCCCGCGCCGCTCCAGCTGGTACAGCGCGTTCGAGGCGGTGGGCATGCGGATGAGCTCCGCCTGTGCAATCTGGCTGACGCGGGACGGCCCCCGCTCCTTGAGCTGGTTCATGATGGAGACCTGCGAGGTGGTCAGGCTCGATCCTTCGGTCGTGCGCTGGAAAATCACCATCAGCTTGTTCAGGGCCGGTTGAATCTTCGCAGCGACAGCGAAAGCCTCCTCCGCGCTGGACGGGAACTCTTGGGGCTTTTCAGCGGGGCTAGATTCATTCATGAAACCTAAGTTTAGCGGTTTTGTACAGCAAACGTTAACACCTTCCCGCTCCCGCCGGAGGCCCGCTTGCCCGGCTAGGACTGCCCGCCGCGGATGAACTCCTCCAGCTGAGCACGCGCGATATCGTCCGGCAGCTGCTGCGGCGGGGACTTCATCAGGTAGGAGCTGGCCGGCAGGATCGGCCCGCCCAGGCCGCGGTCGAGGGCGATCTTGGCCGCGCGCACCGCGTCGATGATGATGCCGGCGGAATTCGGCGAATCCCAGACCTCCAGCTTGTATTCCAGGTTGAGCGGGACCTCGCCGAAGGCGGAGCCTTCCAGGCGGACGTAGGCCCACTTGCGATCGTCCAGCCACTCCACGTAGTCCGACGGGCCGATGTGGACGTTCCGGTTCTCCTTCTTGCCGGCCAGCGGGCCGGACTGCAGGTTGGAGGTCACCGCCTGCGTCTTGGAGATCTTCTTGGATTCCAGGCGGTTGCGGTCCAGCATGTTCTTGAAGTCCATGTTGCCGCCGACGTTGAGCTGCATGGTGCGATCCAGGCGCACGCCACGGTCCTCAAAGAGCTTGGCCATGACGCGGTGGGTGATGGTGGCGCCCACCTGCGACTTGATGTCGTCGCCGACGATGGGCACACCCGCGTCGGTGAATTTCTTGGCCCACTCCGGGTCGGAGGCGATGAACACGGGCAGGGCGTTGACGAAGGCACAGCCGGCATCGATAGCCGCCTGGGCGTAGAACTTGTCGGCCTCCTCCGACCCCACAGGCAGGTAGCTGACCAGCACCTCCGCCCCGGCCTCGCGCAGGGCCTGAGCGACGTCGACGGCCGGCTCGGCAGATTCCTCGATACTGTCCAGGTAGTGCGTGCCCAGCCCGTCCAGGGTGGGGCCGCGTTGGACGCTAACCCCCAGGTCCGGGACCTCGGCGATGGTGATGGTGCAGTTGCGGGAGGCGCGGGTGGCGGCGGCCAGATCCGCGCCCACCTTGGTGGCATCCACGTCGAAGGCAGCGACGAATTCGATGTCGCCGACGTGGTAGTCGCCTAGCCGCGCGTGCATGAGGCCGGGAATTTTCTCGTCCTCGGCGGCGTTACGGTAGTACTCCACGCCTTGAATGAGGGAGGTGGCGCAGTTGCCGACGCCCACGATGGCGACTTTGACTTTTCCATTCACGATCGGGTCTAGCTCCTTGGTTCGGCTGAAAAATGTGACTGAAGTTCAAAGGCGGCAGGGTGCCGCCGGTTCACCTCGCCGAGCCTAGGCCGCGGCCCAGCGCGGTTGTGGGCAGGACAGCAAGTGGATCGATCAAGATGGCGCAAAACCCACTAGATTGGGGCGCCACCGGCCGCCGGGACGATAGATTTCCGTTTCCTGGCGCCGGGGCTTTGAGACAGGAAGGGACAGTTGATGGCCGGACTCGTGTTCACCCAGGCGGTCTCCCACCAGTGGGAGCGCGCCCAGTGCATCCGCGATCTGCGGGCAGGAAGGATCCTGCGCGAGGAGGTCTGCGACGCCGATTTCCTACTGCGGGCCGCCGCCCAGCACCACGGGGTCGACCTGCCCAAGGCCTGCCCGGTCTGCGGGGCGGAGAGCATGCGGCTGACCCGTTGGGTCTACGGGGATAGTTTGGGGCGCCGGGCCGGCAGCGCGCGGCGGCTGAGCGAGATTGCCGAGTTCGCGGCGGAAGGCTTGGAATTCACCGTGCATACCGTGGAGGTATGCACGGCGTGTCGGTGGAATTACCTGCTGGAAACGGCAGAAGCCCGGCACCGCACAGCTTGACCGAAACTGTGAGTTGTGCGTGTTAGTTTTCTGCGGGCCCCACTAGCCGGTAAGCTGCGAATATTGAAGTCTAGGTTTACAAGTTAAGTAAGGGCTAAGGTCGCAGTGACTGACAATAGTGGATCCCGCACCCGCGATGACCAGGGCGCGGCTAAACCAGCCTCCGCTGGCCAGGCGAAAAACAAGCGCCGTTGGCCGTGGATCGTCCTCGCGGTCGTCGGCGTAATCGTCTTCCTTCCCCTGGCGATTTTCGCGTACGCCTACGCGCAGTACGACGTCCCGGAGCCGGAGGAGCTGACTAACAACCAGATCTCCTATATCTACGCCAACGACTCGTCGACGCAGCTGGCGCGCATCGTGCCCCCGGAGGGCAACCGCAGCCAGGTCAAGCTCGACGAGATCCCGGATCACACCGAAAACGCTGCCCTAGCAGCCGAGGATCGCGAGTTCTGGACCAACTCCGGTTTCTCCCTGAGCGGTTTCGCCCGCGCCGTGCTCGGTGAAATCACCGGCAACTCCTCCGCGGGCGGCGGTTCCACCATCACGCAGCAGTACGTGAAGAACACCCTGGTCGGCGACGAGCGTTCCTACGTGCGCAAGGCGCGCGAGCTCGTCTATTCGATCAAGATGACCAACGAGTGGTCCAAGGAAGACATCCTTAACGCCTACCTCAACACCGTCTACTTCGGCCGCAACGCCTACGGCATCCAGGCCGCCTCCAACGCCTACTTCGACAAGAACGTCGAGGACCTGACGATCGAGGAGTCTGCCCTGCTGGCCGGCGTCATCCAGGCGCCCAGCGCCCTGGACCCGGCGGTGGATGAGAACGCGGCACAGGCCCGCTGGAACTACGTCATGGACGGCCTGGTCGACATGGGCGAGCTCGACGCCGCGGAGCGCGCCGGTATGCAGATGCCGCAGACCCGCGAGCAGGGCGAGTACTCCGCCTACACGGAGGCCCCCGGCGCCAACGGCCACATCAAGAACCAGGTCATCCGGGAGCTGGGCGAGGTCGGCATCACCGAGGAAGACGTCAACACCCGGGGCCTGCGGATCACCACGACCATCGACATGAACGTTCAAAACGCCGGCATCGACGCCGTGGACACCAACCTGGCCCCGCTACAGGACGACGCCCGCGCGGCGGCGGTGACCATCGAGCCGTCTACCGGCGCTATCCGCGGCTACTTCGGCGGCCACGAGGAGCACGGCTGGGACTACGCCAACGCGCCGCTGCAGACCGGCTCGACGTTCAAGATCATGGCCCTGGCGGCCGGCCTCCAGCAGGGTATCTCGCTGGATACCAACTACTCCTCGGCCCCGTACCAGCTGCCCGGCTCGCAGGTGGTCAACAACGTCAACGGCAGCGGCTGTGGGGTCTGCTCCCTACGCGAGGCGACCAAGAAGTCCTACAACACCTCCTTCATTCGCCTGCAGGAGGACCTGAAGAACACCACGCAGGAAACCGCGGACATGGCCCACGCCCTGGGTGTGGCCCGCTCCCTGCCCGGGATTGAGAAGACCCTGACCGAGAACGGCAAGCAGCCCTACGAAGGCATCGTTCTGGGCCAGTACCAGTCCCGCCCGATGGACATGGCCGTCGCCATGGCCACCCTGGCCAACCAGGGCGTGTGGCACAACCCGCACTTCGTCGAGAAGGTCGAGACCATCAGCGGCGAGGTTCTCTACGAGCACCCGACGGACAAGGGCGAGCGCCGCGTCGGCCAGCAGGTAGCCAACAACGTCATCGACGCCATGCGCCCGGTGGCCGCTTGGTCGAACGGCGCCCTGGCGGGCGGGCGTGAGTCCGCCTCCAAGACCGGTACCGCCCAGCTGGGCGACACCGGCTACAACAAGGACACCTGGATGGTGGGTGCTACCCCGCAGCTGGCCACCGCCGTGTGGGTCGGTACCGCGGAGAACACCGACGCCATCTTCAACGCCTACGGCGGCAACATGTACGGCGCCGGCGCCCCGACCCAGATCTGGAAGTCCATCCTGGACACCTCGCTGGCCGAGGCCGACTACGAGACCTTCCCGCAGGCCGCGCCCGTGCGCTATGGGACCGGCGGCGCCGGCGGCGGCGCGACCTACTACGCCCCGATGGAGGACACCTACGCCCCGACCGACTCGGAGGGCGTCGAAGAAGCCCCGGCCGAGGGCGAGGAAGAACAGCCCTCGCAGCCGGCCCCGGCCGAGCCGAGCCGCAACCAGAATGAGAACCCCGGCAGGGGCGGAGGCAACGCCCCGTCCGGTGGAAACGGCGGCGGCAATGGCGGCGGTAACGGCGGCGGCGATGGCAACCCCTCGCTGGAAGACTTCCTCGAAGATCCCCAGGGCGGCTTAGCCGACATCCTGGGCTAAGCGCCGAGGCGGAGGAGTACTAAGACACATGGACGACACCGCCCCGGCCCCGCAGGCAGGCCCCGACCTCGCGACCCCCGTTAGCTATGACCGCCGGCGCTCCTGGGTGGCGCTGAGCGCGGAGCCGATGGCGCGGGGCATCGTCGACTTCCTGGGCGGTCCGGCCGGGCGCTTTGCCCGCCCGCGCCCGCACTGGATGACCCCGACACGCGCCGTCATCGCGGTCGCGTGGGTCTTCCTCACCCTCGGGTTTCTGGCCAAGGCCAACTGCGCGGGCGGCGTCCGGGACGAGCACGGTGCGGTGCAGCTCAACTGGTCCGGCAACCGGCACTACACCTCCGCCTGCTACAACGACATCGTGCCGCTCTTCGCCGGGCGCGGCCTCGACCAGGGCGGTTTCCCTTACGCCTTCTCCTGGGTTGAGGACGGCGTTAACCGCTACATGGAATACCCGGTGCTGGCTGGACTCTTTCAAGGCGCAATCGCGGCCGTGGCGCGCGCGACCCACCCGCTGGTGGTCTGGGCGGGCATCCCGGCCGCCGGCTGGTATTTCGCGCTGACCGCCCTCACCATGTCCATCCTCTGGGTCGCGGCCATCACGCTCGTGATGCGGCTGGTGGGCAACCGCTTCTGGGACACGCTGCTCATCGCAGCCAGCCCGCTGGTTATCGTCCACGCCTTCACGAACTGGGACATCCCCTCCATCTTCTGCATGGTCACCGCCGTTTTCGCCTTCCAGCGCTCCCGGCCGGGCTGGGCTGGGTTCTGGATCGGCATAGGCACCGCGGTCAAGCTCTGGCCGCTCTACATCCTGGGCGCCTACCTGGTGCTGGCCATCCGCACGAAGTCGTGGCGCCCGTTCAGCCTGATGCTGGGGACTGCGGCCGTGACCTGGCTGGCGGTCAACCTGCCGGTGGCGCTAGCCTACCCGGCGGCGTGGGGCGAATTCTTCCGGCTCAACTCGGAGCGGTCCTGGGAGTGGACCACCGTCTACGCGCTGCTGGCCCGCAACACCGCGTTCAACCTCTCCCCCGGCGTGCTCAATGTAATCTCCTTCGGGCTCTTCGCCGCCCTCTGCCTGTCCATCCTGGTCGTGGGCCTGAAGGCTTCCCACACCCCGCGGGTGGCCGAGCTCATCTTCCTCATCGTGGCCGCGTTCTTGTTGGTCAACAAGGTGTGGTCGCCGCAGTACTCGCTGTGGCTACTCATCCCGGCGGTGCTGGCCGTGCCGCGCTGGCGGCTGGTTACCGCGTGGGCCTGGGCCGAGTTCGCCGTCTGGCCTCTTCTGATGTGGCACATGCTGGGCGCCGAGAACGGCGGCATCCCCCACGAGCTGCTGGACGCCGCCATCCTGGCGCGCGACGGCCTCATCATGGCCATGGTCGTGCTGGTGCTGCGGCAGATGCGCGGCAGCGCCGACGATGCCGTCCGCCGCAGCCACCCCGACCGTCCGTATTCCGATCCCCTGCAACCGGTGCACTAATCATGCTTATCACCATTATTGGCATTATCTCTATCGTCATTGGCTTCGCCAGTGTTGGCACGGCCTACTACCTCTACCAGCAGAAGGGCCAGCGCACCGCGCCCATCGTCCTGGGCCTATTGGCGCTGGTTTTCCTCACGCTCGTGCCCGCCGGCAGCGCGGTGTTTTTCGCCGCTACCCAGGGCGGCTAGATTTCAGTTTTGGGCCCCGAATGCGGTACTGTGGTGGGGTTGCTTGACGCAACGTACCCTCCTGCCACATCCGCAAAGGTGATGTGGCCGAAAACCATTTACTAGACCATAGGAGGTGATGAGGTCCGTGCGTCACTACGAAGTAATGATCATTCTGGATCCTAGCCAGGATGAGCGCACCGTAACCCCGTCCCTAGACAAGTTCCTCGACTCCGTCCGCAAGGACGGCGGCAAGGTTGAAAACGTCGATGTCTGGACCAAGCGTCGCTTGGCCTACCCCATCAACAAGAAGGAAGAGGGCATCTACGCCGTCGTCAACCTAGAGTGCGAGTCCCACTCGGTACTCGAGCTCGATCGCCGTTTGAACCTGAACGACGCCATTCTGCGTACCAAGGTTCTGCGCACAGACGCTAAATAGCGGATACTGGGGTTTGTAAAAACTACAGTTTCCACGAAAAGGAGTTTAAGAACATGGCACAGGGAGACACCCCAATCACCGTAGTAGGCAATATCGTCGCCGATCCGGAATTGCGTTTCACCCCGTCTGGCGCACCCGTAGCTAATTTCCGGGTGGCCTCTACCCCGCGTTACTTCAATGCGCAGCAACAGCAATGGGAAGACGGCGAAGCTATGTTCTTGACCTGCAACGCCTGGCGCAACATGGCTGAAAACGTCGCAGAGACCCTGACCAAGGGCATGCGCGTTATTGTCAACGGCCGCCTGAAGGCCCGCAGTTTCCAGACCCGTGACGGTGACAACCGCACCGTCTTCGAGATTGACGTTGATGAGGTTGGCCCCTCGTTGAAGTACGCCAAGGCCCAGGTTCACCGTAACCCGCGTGAGGGCGGCAGCGGCAACTTTGGCAATAACCAGGGCGGAAGCAACTCGGGTTCCAACAACTTCGGCTCCAATCAGGGCGGAAACCAAGGCGGCTTCGGCGGCAACCAGGGCAACCAGGGCGGTTTCAGCCAGGGTGGCTTTGGCGGCAACCAGCAGTCCGCGCAGGACAACGATCCGTGGAATTCTGCACCGCAGGCCGGAGGCTTCTCCGGCGCTGATGATGAACCCCCGTTCTAACTAAGTGCGCAGTAATCATCGAATAAACGACTCAATTGAAAGGCAGGGATCATGAAGCTGATCCTCACCGCTGCCGTTGAGAACCTCGGCGCCCCCGGCGAAATTGTTGAGGTTAAGAACGGCTACGGACGTAACTACCTGCTGCCGCGCGGCCTGGCCATCGTTGCCACCCGCGGCGCAGAAAAGCAGATCGAGGGCATCAAGCGCGCCCAGGAAGCCCGCGCAATCCGCGACCTGGACCACGCTCGTGAGATCCGCGATCAGCTTGAACAGCTCAACGACGTCACGGTTGAGGTTAAGACCTCCGAGAAGGGCAAGCTCTTCGGCTCCGTGAACGCTGAGGACATCGTCAACGCCGTGAAGAAGGCTGGCGGCCCGAACCTGGACAAGCGCATCGTCAAGATGCCCAAGGGCCTGGTCAAGAAGACCGGCAACTACCAGGTCGAGCTCCAGCTGCACGCTGACGTTCTCGGCAAGGTGAACTTCTCGGTCGTAGCTGCCTAATTAGGCGCTCGACGGTCAAACCATAGACCCAAAGACAACAGCAGCTTTAAGGCCTTGGGGCCGGCAATCCTATGTGAGGTGGGATTCCGCTCCCAGGGCCTTTTTGCATGCCCACTCTCAGAACATCTTCCCCTTCTCCCCCCGTTTTCCCCACCCCGCCGGCAACCGCGACTCCCGCAATCACGAGCCGAACTGTGAATGACTGTGGATAAACCTCCCCTTCCTGTGGATAACTTCCGCCGGGCGCGGACTGTTACAAAAAATATACAGCGCGAATGTGACTCCCCGTCGCCGCAGGTAGGAAAGTTATTCACGGTTTTCCTTAAAGAATTCACACCTTTGAAAGACCCGTGACCTGTGCTTATTAAAACCGCAGTTCAGAAAATCGGGAAGTTATCCACAGCGCTCGGTGGATACTTCGACGGCGAAAGTAGAGGTGAGAAGGAATTCTACAGATAACTGTGGATAACTCCCCCAGCCTTATCCACCAGGGGCGACGATTTGTACCCCCGAGGACCACGCCGTGGGGGTAGATCCGGGCACCACTGGCCCGCCGGATGCTTCCCCGTCCCCACCCGCGGGGCGCTAAATTAAGAAAGTCTCACCGCGGGGAGCGCGGGTACGCGATGGCTGGGTCGGTGCTAGTTGTCCGCGTTCTCCGCGGCGCGAGCGGCGGCAGCCGCGCAGTCGGGCCGGCCGCAGTGCTGGGTCTCGGTGTGCTGGGCGCAGTGATCGCAGATGAGGACCTGGCGCCGGCAGGTGTCCTCGTTGATGCAGTTGTGGAAGGTGTTCGTTCCGGCCCCGCAGTGCACGCAGTGGCCCAGCTGGATAAAGCCGGGATCCTCGGTGCCGATGCCGAATTCGTGGTGCATGCGCTTGTCGAAGACGTACATCGATCCTTCCCACAGGCCGTCGTTGCCGTATTTCTCCCCGTAGCGCACGATCCCGCCATCGATTTGGTAGACCTCGTTGAAACCGCGGTTTTTCATCAGGGCGGAGAGGACCTCGCAGCGAATGCCGCCGGTGCAATAGGACACGACGGGCCGGTCCTTCATCCAGTCGTATTTGCCGGACTCGAGCTCCTTGATGAAGTCGTGCGTGGTGTTCACGTCCGGCACCACCGCGCCCTTGAACTTACCGATCTCGGCTTCCATAGCGTTACGGCCGTCGAAAAAGACGACGTCGTCGCCCCGCTCGGCGACCAGCTCGTTGACCTGTTCCGGGCGCAGGTGGACCCCGCCGCCCACGACGCCGTCCTCGTCGACCTGCAGTTCCTCCGGCGCGCCGAAGGCCACGATCTCGTCTCGCACCTTCACCGACAGCCGCGGGAAGTCGTCTGCGGAGCCCTCCGACCACTTGAAGGCCATCTTTTGGAAGCCGGGGTAGTCGCGGGTCTTGCGCACGTAGCGCTTGCAGGCGTTCATGTCCCCGCCCACAGTGCCGTTGATCCCGTGCTCGGAGACCAGGATGCGGCCTTTAAGCCCCAGGGATTCGCACAAATCCCGCTGCCACAGCATGATGGCCTGCGGGTCCTTGAGCGGGGTAAAGCAGTAGTAAAGGAGAATTTTGCCGATGCTCACGCCTTTGAATTTTAGGCGGGGCACCGGCAAAATCCGAATTGTTGACCTGCAGCTTAGCGCTTGTGGTACAGGCCCTTCTTACGGGCGAAAACCGGGTCCGAGGTCACCAGGACGCCCAGGTTGCGGAAGATACCTTCGTCAACCGAGCCCAGGATGGTGGTGGTGTGGACGTCGCAACCGGTCAGCTCCTTGATGTGCTCGAGGGCGCGGCGGGCGTTCTCGTCCTTCGCCGCGGACGTGGACAGGGCGATGAGCACCTCGTCGGTGTGCAGGCGCGGGTTGCGGGAGCCCAGGTGCTTGGTCTTGAGCGTCTGAATCGGCTCGATGGCCTCCGGGGACAGCAGGTGGATCTCGTCGTCGATGCCGGCTAGGTGCTTGAGCGCGTTGAGCAGCATCGCCGCCGAGCAGCCCAGTAGCCCGGAGGTGCGGCCGGTGATGATGGTGCCGTCGGCCAGCTCCAGCGCGGAGGCCGGGTCGCCGGTCTCCTGGGCGCGCCGGCGCGCCGGCTCGACTACCGGGCGGTCCTCGACGCGGATGCCGGCCTTGGCCATGATGACCGCGGCGCGGTCGGACTGGATGGAATCCAGGCCCTCGCGAGCTTCTTCGACCAGGGCCTTGAAGTAGCGGCGGATGATCTCCTGCTGGGAGGCGGCGCAGCAGACGGCGTCGTCAGTAATGCACAGGCCGGCCATGTTGACGCCCATATCCGTGGGGGACTGGTAGGGGGTCTGACCCGTCAGGCGCTCCAGCAGCGACTTGAGCAGCGGGAAGGCCTCCACGTCGCGGTTGTAATTCACCGTGGATTCCCCGTAGGCCGACAGGTGGAAGTGATCGATAATATTCGAGTCGTTCAGGTCCACGGTCGCGGCCTCGTAGGCTAGGTTGACCGGGTGCTCGAGCGGCAGGTTCCAGATGGGGAAGGTCTCGAACTTGGCGTAGCCGGCCTGCACGCCGCGCTGGTGCTCATGGTAAATCTGGCTCAACGCGGTGGCCAGCTTGCCGGAGCCCGGCCCCGGCGCAGTGACCACCACGAGGTCCCGGGTGGTCTCGGCGAATTCGTTGCGCCCCAGCCCCTCCTCGGAGACGATCAGGTCCGTGTCGGTCGGGTAACCGGGAATGATGTGGTGCCGAGCGACCTTAAGCCCCAAGCGCTCCAGCTTGTCGATGAAGGCTTCGGCCGGGCCGTTACCGTCCTCCAGCTGGGTCATCACCACGTTGTTTACCAAGAAACCGCGCTCGCGGAAGACGTCGACCAGGCGCAGCAGGTCGTCTTCGTAGAGGATGCCCAGGTCCGCACGCACCTTCTGGCGGGCGATATCCTTGGCGTTAATGCAGATGAGGATTTCCACCTCATCCCGGATGTGCTCCAGCATGGCAATCTTGTTGTCCGGGGTGAACCCGGGCAGCACGCGGGAGGCGTGCATATCGTCAAAAAGCTTGCCGCCCATCTCGAGGTAAAGCTTTCCCCCGATGTCACGCCGCCGGGCACTGATGTGTTCGGACTGGAGTTGGATGTATTTTTCGCGGTCGAGTCCAAGTGCGTGCGTCATAAATGGCCCTTCTTGCTCCATCAGCATGGGCGGCGTTACTGCCGTCTTATCGATTTATGTACGCCGCTACAGTCTACGCAACCCCGACCTAAAAGTCATAGAAATCCTAGTCAGCCTATAACGAGTCCCGAAAAATTTGTCATCTGCTTTGCGCTGGGAGGGAGATTCTTTACGATGGGGGAGACCCGGATATATCAAACGGCGCCGCCAGCCACGGAAAGGAATATGGGTAAGCGGCGCCGTTCGCCTCTCTCCAAGAATAGCATCCGACGGTTGCCGCTCTTACCCAACAACCGTCACGCCCGTACCCGACGTCAACCCTCTCGGACGGCGTCCGTCACCAGCCGCGACCGGCGGCCGCGCGTGCCCTGCCGACTAGACTGGGAAACTATGCCCGAAGGTCACGTCATCCACCGTCTAGCCAACCGCCTCAACCGGGATTTCCGGCACCGCACGCTGCAGGTCACCAGCCCCCAGGGCCGCTTCGCCGCCGAGGCCGCGCAGCTGGAAGGGCGCGAAATCGACCAGGCCGAGACCTTCGGCAAGCACCTCTTCGTGCACTTCGACGCGCCGCAGCCGGAGCACATCGTCTACATCCACCTGGGCCTTATCGGCTCCCTGCGCTTCGAGCCGACAGAAGACGTCTGGGGCCAGATCCGGCTGCGGATCGCCACCGACGAGCTGGCGGCCAATCTGCGCGGCCCGCAGTTCTGCCGGCTTATCACCGAGGAGGACTACGCCGCCCGCCTGACCAAGGTGGGGGAGGACCCGCTGCGGGCGGACGCGAATCCCGAGGCCGTCTGGGAGAAGGTGCACCGCTCCCGACGCAGCATTGCCTCGCTGCTGATGGATCAGCACCTGTTCGCCGGGGTGGGCAATATCTACCGCGCAGAGGCCCTTTTCCGGCAGGGCATTAGCCCTTTCCTTCCCGGCCAGGAGCTAGACCGTGCGGCTTTCGATGCCCTCTGGGCGGATCTGGTCTTCCTCATGCAGGTAGGCGTGGAGCGCGGCCGGATCGACACCGTCCGCGACGAGCACACCCCGGAGGCGATGGGACGCGATCCGCGCCAGGACGATCACGGGGGAGAGGTCTATGTCTACCGCCGGGCCGGCCTGGGCTGCTACGTGTGCGGCACCCCGATTGCCGAGCGCGCGCTGGAATCCCGCAATCTTTTCTGGTGCCCGAGCTGCCAGCCAGCCTAGGCTGGAGGCATGTTAGCCACCTATAGCACTGCCGCTGTCCGCGCCGCCGAGAAGGAACTGCTCGCCGCCGAGCCCGAGCCGGACCACGTCATGCGCGCCGCCGCCCAGGCCGTCGCCCGCACCGCGGCGGCGATGTCGGCCTCCGGGCGCATCCTGGTGCTGGCCGGACCCGGGGGCAACGGCGGCGACGGCCTCTACGCCGGCGCCCTGTTAGCGCAGCTCGGCCGCTCGGTCGAGGCCCTGCTGGTCACCGGCTCCGCCCATCCGCGAGCCCTGACCGCCGCACGGGAGGCCGGCGTCACCATCGCCGACAAGGCCCCGGAAACGGGGCAGTTCGACCTGGTCATCGATGCGGTCGCCGGGCTGGGTTCGGCCCGCGGCCTGGACGCGGACGTGCACTGCCTGCTGGCCGACGCGCAGGTCCTCTCCGTCGACATGCCCACCGGGGTGGACGCCGACTCGGGAGTGGCCGCGGACACCGCGGTCTGCGCCGACGTCACCGTCACCTTCGGCGGCGGGCGGCTGGGCCAGGCCGTGGCGGCCGAGTGCGGCGAGGTCGTCGTCGGCGAAGTGCCCGGCTTCGCCGAGGCGCTCGCCCGGCACATCCCGGACGCCTATTTGGCGGCCGAACCCACCGTGGGCAGCGGCTATGTTTGGGACTCGCCATTTCTGTACCCTGCAGAAACCACCGGCCCCATCCCGGATCCCCGCCCCGGGATCCACTCCCACAAGTACAGCGGCGGGGTGACCGGCATCTGCGCCGGCAGCCAGCGCTACCCGGGCGCCGGGGTGCTCGCCGCGGCCGGCGCCCTACGCACGACACCATCCATGGTCCAGGTCCTCAACAACCCCGGCGCCACGCAGCGCTTCCCGGAGATAGTCTCGGCCACCGGTACCGACGCCCGCGTCGATAGCTGGGTGGTCGGCCCCGGTAGGGCAGAGGCGGCCGCAAAGGAGCTGGAGGCGGTGCTGCAGCGCCCCGAGTGCGCGGTGGTCATCGACGCCGATGGCCTGCGCCAGCTGGCCGAAAGCCCGCGCCTGCACAGCCTGGTCCGCGCGCACCCGGCCGTCCTGCTGACCCCGCACGCCGCGGAATTCGACGCCCTCTACGTCGGCTGCGTCGGGGGCGAAAAGCCCGCCGGGCGCCTAGAGGCGCAGGACGCTCTCGCCGCGGCATTGGACTGCTGGGTGCTGCACAAGGGCCGGATCACCACCGTCGTGGGCCCGGAAAGCGCCGGCACCACCCCGGTCGGCATCAACGCGGGCCATTCGCTGGCCGCCACGGCCGGCTCCGGCGACGTGCTCAGCGGAATACTCGGCGCGCAAGTGGCGCTGGAGGGCATGAGCATGGAAGCCATCACCCACGCGGTGACCATCCACATCCACGCCGCGGAGATCGCGGCGACGACGGAGTACGGGGTATCGGTAGCCACCGCGGGACAGATAGCCGCCGCCATCCCCGCGGCTATCGCGCGTCTACTTGCGCGCCAGTAGCTTGCGGACCAGGCCCTTCGGGCCGATAGGCCGGGTGCGGCGGCGCAGATTGGGCAGCTGCCACGGCGCGGTCATCGCGGCCCAGGCCGCGCCCACCGCGAGGATCTCGGAGACGATGTAGAAAGGCCACGGGCCCAGGTAGTCGATGATGGAGCGGCTGCCCGGCGGGTGGTTCAAGAAACCGTAGTTGCCGTCAGTAAAGCGGTTGACCAGCATAGCGGTGGCCATCCAGACCGGGGTGGTGGCCACGACGGAGCGGTACCCGGCCCACGTCGGGCGGTAACCCAGGCCGAAGGTGAGCGCCAGGGGAGTGGCCAGCGCAGTGATGTGGAAGAACCAGTAGGTGGCAAAGCGCAGCCACTTCGGCTCGAAGTAGTAGATCACGTCCGGGGTGATGATCGCCTGCGGGTTGAGGATAATCCCCCAGAAATACGTGAGGTTTAGCGCCCGCTCGTTTTCCGTGATGAGACCTAGGGCCAGCACCGGCCGCAGGACGTCGCACAGGTGCAGCGGCAGCGACTCCCGAACGTCGAACTGCTTCGGGTCCAGGGAGATAATCGTCCAGGCGGTGCCGGCGACGAGCATGACCCAGCCGGCCATCTTCCGCAGGAAGGATTCCTTGCTGGTGCCGCGCACGCGCCGCGCGGCCACGATGAACACGCCGCAGGCGGCGACCGTGACGGCCAGCATGGTGATATGCGCAGGTCCCCACTGCGGCATCCGGGAATACTCGGTGGGGACTACACGTGCTTTACGCGGGCGTTTTAACATGACCCGAACTAGGTTACTATCGTCTCCTTAACCTTTCCGTCATTGACCTCCACTACGGCGTCGCACTCGGCGGCCAGGCCCCGATCGTGGGTAACCACCACCGTGGCGAGATCGCGCTCGCGGGTAAGCCGAATCAAAAGGTCCATGATCTGCTGGCTGAGCTTGGAGTCCAGGGCACTGGTCGGCTCATCCGCCAGCAGGACCTCCGGGTCGGCCATCAGGGCGCGGGCGATATTGACGCGCTGGCGCTGGCCGCCGGACAGCTGCTGCATGCGGCGTCCGCCCAGGCCGCCCAGGCCGACCTGCTCGAGGAGCTCGTCGGCGTGGTGCGAGCGGCGCTTGCGCCCGCTGATGTGATCGACGATCTCGAGCTGCTCGCGCACCGTCAGGGAGGCAATGAGGTTGGCCTGTTGGAAGATGATGCCGATGTGGTTGCGGCGGGTTTGAGAGCGCAGCTTGTCCGGGGCATCGGTGAGATCGGTGCCGGCGACGCACACACTCCCGCTATCCGGGACCACCAGGCCGCCGCCCACCGACAGCAGGGTGGACTTGCCGGAGCCGGACTCGCCGACGAGCGCGGTGGCCTGGCCGGCCGGAACCTGCAGGTCCGCGGCGTCGAGGGCAGTGGTCACGGTGGGACCATCGGGGTAGGTGACGGTGATATTGCGTAGATCAAGTGGGTAAGTCATCTTAGGCAGCCCCTCCTAGAGCCAGCATCGGATCGGTACGGGAGACCTTGCGGGTAGCCAGCGCCGCCCCCGCCAGGCCGAGCAGCCAGATGCCGACGGCGGGCACCAGCACGGTGTTGATGGACAGTTCGAACGGCAGCGCCTGGGCGGCGGCTTCGCCCAGCCCCCAGCCCACGACGGCGCCGAGGACCGTGCCCAGCCCCAGGACCACGGCGGCCTGGCCGAGCGCGTCGCGGCGCAGGTAGGAACCGTCGGCGCCGAGCGCGCGAAGGATGGACAGGTCGCGGGTGCGCTGGATGGTCCACACGGTCAGGAAGGCGACGGTCACCAGCGCGGAGATGGCGTAGAGGAAGCCCTGCATGGTCAGCAGCGAGCCGCGCTCCGACTGGTAGCTGGCCAACCCGCCGAGTGCGTCCTTCAGGGAGACTGCGCCCGGCGCGTCGGCGTCCTCGGTCAAAAGGACAGTGCCGACGACGTCCTGCGGGGCGTGCGAGATCTCCCGCCAGGTCTCCGTGGTGGTCCAGGCAACGGGGGAGTGGGAGTAGAACTCGTCCGGGACGGTCCCGGCGACCCGAGCGTCCTCCCCGCCTACCTGGATCATCTCCCCGGCGGAGGCGGCGACGTCCTCGGCGGCCGTCTCGGACAGTTGCAGCTGCCCGGATTTCACCGGGGTCTCCGTGCCGGGGACGAGGCTGCCTTCGGGCAGGCCCATCACTGCGACGGTCCCGGCCTCGTCGCCGGCGGCGATCCGGGTCTGGCTTACTCCTAGGGCGGTGGCGCCGGGGTAGTCGGCGGCGAAGTCCCGGTCGATCTGGGAGTCGCTGAACGAGGGCTCGTCGCTACTGAAGACCACGCCGGCCGGGTCGAGCGCCTCCAGGGCGGAGGTGTTTTGCTTGCTGAGGCCGCCGGTAAGTCCACTCAGCATGACGAGCAATAGAGTAATGAGCCCGACGACTGCGGTCATCAGCGCGAACCGGCCGCGGGCATAGGCGATATCTCGAAGTGCTAAGAACATACTTTCATCATGGTTTTCCAAGCTCAGAAAGTAATCGGGGCGGCGGTTGATTTGCCAGTCAACCGCCTGGTTGATGAAAATCAACCTCCCGCCCGACTAGCGTGGATCGCTGTGAAGTTTGGTTTCGACTCCGTATTGAGTGGGTTACGCGTGGGCCTGCACGTCATGTTCGCCTTCCTGCTGGGCTTCGGCGTGCTGCGCGCCGGCGTGGACGGGCGTTTGGACTACCGGGCCGTCCTGCTGGCCGGGGTTTTGGCCGTGGTCTACGTCGCCGGCACCTGGCAGGAAAAGCGGGGCGTGCCGCTGCGCTGGGTCACCCGGTATGCCTGGTTGGTGCTGGTGACCGTGCTGTGGCTCGGGCTGGTCGTGCACACGCCGGACTTTTTGTGGCTGGAATTCCCGCTGGCCTTTTTGTACCTGCACCTGCTGCCCACGGTGCCCGGCCTAGTGGCCGTGGCGGGCGCGTGGGCGGTGGCAGCCTTCGTGCCGGCCTGGCTCCACCCGGCGGATTGGACGGTGGCCGCGGCCATCGGGCCGGCCATCGGCACCCTGTTCGCGGTGGCTATCTACTACTCCTACCGGGCCTTGGCGCGGGAGGCGGATCACCATCGGAAGGTGGCCGAGCAGCTACGGGCCACGCGCGAGGAGCTCGCCGCCGCGGAACACCAGGCCGGCCGGCTGGAAGAGCGCGAGCGCCTGTCCCGGGAAATCCACGACACCGTGGCCCAGGGACTGAATTCCATCGTGCTGCTGGCCCGTGCGACCCGCGCGCAGGCCCCGGACAGCGCCCAGGAGGGCCTGTCCACCATCGAGTCCGTGGCCCGTGAGAACCTGGCCGAGGCCCGGCGCTTCGTCCGCGATCTGACGGCGCCGGAGTCCGCTCGCCCCCTCCCGGAGGCCGCCGCCGAGGTGCTGGCGCGGATGCGGCGCCGCGGCAAGGCGTTGGGGGAGCCCACCACCTTTGAACTGCACACCCACGGCCAGGCCGCCGCGCTGCCGGAGCCGGTCTTCTCCGCCGCCCTGCGCTGCGTGCAGGAAGGCCTCAACAACGTGGTCAAGCACGCCCACGCCTCCCGCGCCGTGGTCACCCTGGGGTTGTTTACCGACGCCGTGACCGTCGACGTCGTCGATGACGGCGACGGTGCGAACGGCCACTTCGGCTATGGGCTGCGTGGGCTGGCCCGCCGCGTGGAGGACTTAGGAGGTAGCCTGAGCCTAGAATCCACCGGCGCCGCCGGCACCGCCCTGGCGGTCAGCATTCCCCTGACCAGCCAACACGCGGCCGAATCCCAGCGCCCCGGCTAGGTTTCTGGACCCGGCCCCGGCGCGGCAGAAACGGGCACACAGTAGGAGCGGTCCGGACGCGGACGCACGAGTAGACGAGGAGGACGAGCACCATGGTGGCAGTGATGCTGATTGATGATCACCCCGTGGTCCGTGCGGGCCTGCGCGCCATTTTGGACAGCTTCGACGACATCGAGGTCGTGACCGAGGGCGCGGACGGCTCCGCGGTCGATGACTTAGACCCGCAGGTCGAGGTCATCGTCTGCGATATCCAGATGCCCGGCATGGACGGCATCACGGCCACCCAGCGGGTGGTGGAGCGCGGTGGTCCGCCGGTGCTCATCCTAACCACCTATGACACGGAGGCCGATATCGTCGCGGCCCTAGAGGCCGGCGCCCGCGGCTACCTGCTGAAAGATTCGCCGGAAGAGGAGCTCCACCAGGCGGTGCTGGACACGGCCGCCGGGCGCCGCACGCTGTCCCCGGAGGTCGCCGGGATGCTCGCCGACCGGCTGGGCCGGGGGCAGCAGGCGCTGTCGGCCCGGGAGATTGAAATCCTGCGCGTGCTGGCCACGGGCGTGTCCAACAAGGAGCTGGCCAACCAGCTGTTTATCTCCGTGGCGACGGTGAAAACGCACCTGATTCACATCTATCAGAAGCTGGGCGTGGACACCCGCACCGCGGCCATCCACCGGGCACAGGAATTGAAGCTCATCTGATGCTGGATTGTCTCGTTATCGGCGGCGGGCAATCCGGGCTCGCCTGCGGCTACTACCTGCGCAAGCGCGGCCTCGATTTCCGCATCCTCGACGCCGAGCCCGCCCCGGGCGGGGCGTGGCAGCACACCTGGGATTCGCTGCGCCTGTTCAGCCCGGCGACGGCCTCCAACCTGCCGGGCATGCCGATGCCCGCCTACCCCGGCTACCCGCCAGCCAGCCACGTGGTGGACTACCTGCGTGCCTACGAAAAGCGCTACGACCTGCCGGTTATCCGGCCGGTCACCGTCACGCGGGTCGACCACCACGCCGATAACCACAGTAAGGACGGCAGGGATCACTTCGTGGTGGCCCTCCGCGGCGGCGATGCCCCGACCGTTGCCGCCCGCACCGTCGTGGCCGCGACCGGCACGTGGACCAGCCCGTTTATCCCGTTCTACCCCGGGCACTTCCGCGGCAAGCAGTGGCATTCGGCGTGGTACCCGGGTTCTTCCCCCTTTGCCGGTGCGCGCGTGGCCGTGGTGGGCGGGGCCAATTCCGGCGCCCAGATCGCCGCGGACCTGCTGGACACTGCGGCCGAGGTGGAGTGGTTTACGCACCGGCCGCCGCGCTGGATGCCGGACGACATCGACGGCCGGGATCTCTTCCACCGCAGCCGCGCGCGGCTGCTGGCCCAGAAGGAGGGCCGCCCCGATCCGGGTTCAGAGTCTTCCCTCGGCGATATCGTCATGGTCCCGCCCGTCAAGGAGGCCCGCGATGCCGGGCGCTTGGTCGCCCAGCCCATCTTCGGGCGGCTGGACGAGCTCGACCACGACCACCTCATCTGGTGCACGGGTTTCCGCCCGGCCCTGGGGCCCATCCGACACCTCGTCGCCGAGGGCAAGGCCCAGGTGCCCAGCCTTTTCCTGGTGGGTTATGGCAGCTGGACCGGCCCCGGCTCGGCCACCATCACGGGGGTCTCACCGTTCGCTAAGCAGACCGCCGCCGCGGTCGAGGAGATCGTCCGCGCCTAACCGCGCAGGAAGGTAAAGCCCAGGGCGGCGAGCATCATCGCGGCGACGATGGCGGCTATCAGCGTCAGGCGCCGCAGGAGGCGGGTGCGGGCCGCGTGGTCGCAGCGGGCGAACCAAATGCCGCCGAGCGCCGCGCCGATGGTGTTGAACAGCAGATCGTCGACGTCGCTGTAGCCGAGGGCGAAGATGTACTGGATGACCTCGATGCTCAGGCTGGTGGCCAGGCCCAGCAGCACCGCGCGGCCGGTGCCGCGGGTCAGGGCGTAGAAGGCGGCGCCCACCGGCACGAACAACAAGATATTGCCGAAGGTATTGGTGTACGGCCCGTACCAGATGGGCGGGGTCTCCCAGCCGTCTAGGAACTGCAGGTCCAGGCTGCGGATCGCGTGCGCCGAGCCGTTAATAAGGCCAGGGATTTCGATCCACGGCTTGGCCAGGGTCACCAACCCCACCATCGCGAGGATGACGGCGAAACTGAGGGCCATCCGCCCGCGCCCAGCACGACGCGGCTGAGCGGCGGTGGGCTCGGCGACGGCGAGGCGGTAGTTGGCTGACATGTCCTCTACCGTAGCCTTCCGCCCTGCTAATCGGGAGGGGAGACACTGGTAGGAACCTGAGTCTTGCCCGAGGGTGTCGGTTATAACATTGCTGGTTAGCCGTGGGGCGCATAACATTGCGGACATGACTATTTGGGTAACTCGCAACGATGACGGCTCCGTCCAACACTCGCAGGAGTCCGAGCAGGACTCGGTCAACACCGAGGGTGACGTCGTAGTCGCAGTCAGCCACTCTTCCCTGAACTACAAGGACGCCATGGCCCTTAACGGGGACAAGGGCGTGATGCGCACCAACCCGCTGGTTCCCGGCATCGACGTGGTCGGCACCGTGGAAGAGTCGGACTCGGAGCGCTTCAACCCGGGCGACCAGGTCGTCTGCAACGGCGACGGCCTGGGCGAGTTCCGCCACGGCGGCTACACCGACCGCCAGCGCGTGCGCGCCGAGGCGACCGTCGCCGTCCCGGAGGCCTTCAGCCTAGCCCAGGCCGCGGCCATCGGCACCGCCGGCTACACGGCCGCGCTCTGCGTGAACTCCCTGCTGGACCACGGTCTTTCTCCGGAGGATTCGCCGCGGATCCTGGTCACGGGTGCTACCGGCGGCGTGGGCTCTATTGCGGTCGTGCTGCTCAAGCAGCTGGGCTTTTCCGTCACGGCCCTGACCGGCCGCGTGGCAGAACACGGCGACTATCTGCGCAGCCTCGGCGCAGACGAGGTGCTGGACCGCGCGGAGTTCGCGGAAGCCGGCAAGCCGCTGCAGAAGGCCCGCTTTGCCGGCGCGGTGGATACCGCCGGCTCCCACGTGCTGGCCAACGTCTTGGCCCAGGTGACCTGGGGCGGCGTGGTCGCCTCAACGGGCATGGCCGCCAGCCCCAAGCTGGAGACCACCGTGCTGCCGTTCATCCTGCGCAACGTCATCCTGGCCGGCGTGAACTCCGTCGACGCCCCGCTGGACTACCGCCAGCGCGCCTGGGACCTGCTGGCGGACAAGCTGCCGGCGAAGGTGCTCGACAGCCTGACGACGACCATCGGCATCGATAAGGTCGCCGACGCGGGCGCGGCCCTGCTGGCCGGTACCCGCCACGGCCGCACGGTCGTGGAGCTCTAATGGGCGAGGAGGCCATGGCCCAGGTCTATGCCGCCCTGGGCTTCGAATTCGGTGATTTCGACGAGCTGCTGGAGCTCATCCAGGAGGCCCCGGGGCAGCGGACCATCCCGGTAGACGGCTTCGACGCCGCCATGACCTACCAGGATCCCTCCGGCGCGCGCATGACCGCGCTGCAGTACGAAGGCGAGTGGGCCACCCTGCCGGGCTTCCGCTCCGACAACACGGTCGACGCGTCCACCTACCGTGTCAGCCCCTACCTGTCGCTGGTGGAGCTGCGCCGCGCCGGCGGCGGGGAAGTCTTCAACCAGTTCGCCGCCGCCTCGGACGAGGCTTTCTCCCTGCCCGCCGGCAACCCCGCGGGCGGGCGTAAGCTGCGCGCCACCGAGCTGCGCATGGCCGCGGCCGGCACCGACTACACGTTGTACGACTCGGTGGAAAGCTGGCGCGAGTCGAAGGACGCCTACGATGCCGCCGAGCCGTCCATGCTCTATTCGCCGTCGACCGAGCGTTTCTACCGCGATTTCCACCCAGGCAACGTCAACCCCTTCGCCCGCCTCGGCGGGGTCATCCGCAGCGCGCAGAAGCGCACCAACCAGCTGACCGGCAACGATTTCGTGGTCGCTGCCCTAGCCACCCCGGCGGGCAACCTCCCGCTGCTGCTGACCGGGAAAGTTCCGGAAGAAGACCAGGTTTTCTTCGGCGCGGCCTGCATGTTGGCTTCCGCCGGTTTCTGGGAGACCGCCCTGGCTCGCTAATCCCGCAGTCAAGCACCGCGCATCCGGCGTTCTAGTCCCACGCGTCGCTGCGGCGGCCCGCCGCCTCCGCGAACTCGTCCAGGACCTCGAGCACCTCCGGCGAGCGCCACGCTCGTGTCCTTTTGTCCAGGTTGGCGGCCACGACGATCCCGTCTTTGGACAGTCGGTCCAGCGCATTGCGGGCGTTAGGCGATGATGTATGTAGCTCTTCGGCTACCGCGCTCGCGGTCAGGACCGGACGCCGCAACAGCAGCGGGAGCACGTCCCAGGCCAGGGCATCTCCGCGTGCGTTCAGCCGGGCTTTCCATTCCTGTTGAATCTCCTCCAGCTGGCGGGCCAACCAGGTGCCCTGCTCAGCCGCCTGTACCGCTGCCTCCGCAAAGAGCTTCACGATGGGCTCCACCTTGCCCGCCCGGTAGTCATCGAGGGCGGCAAAATAGGTTGTCGTCTGCGCCAGCAGCCCGGCCGAGACGGGCAGCGCAGTGCCCCGGGATAGCCCGTGCTTTTTCAACATGACGTGGACGAGCGCCCGGCCGGTACGCCCATTGCCGTCGGCGAAGGGGTGGATGGTCTCAAATTGGGCATGAGCCAATGCCGCATGGGCGAGCGCCGGGATATCCGTGCGGGCCATGAAGGCCTCCAGATCCCCCAGGAGTTCTTTCACCTGATCTTGGTGGGGAGGGACGAACAGCGCATCACGGGGCGAGTCTTCCCGCCCGCCGATCCATACCGGCTCGGTGCGGAGCTCGCCGGCGATTTCCGGCGCATCCTCACGGAGCAACACCCGGTGCATGGCGCGGATGGCATCCGTACTAGGTGAGTCTTCTTCGATCGCTTCCCGCATCAAGCGGGTATTCGCCACGATGAGCCGAGCGTTTGGGCTGCCAGCGGCGGTAAGCTCCGCCTCCAGAACCTTGCGGGCCGAGGACGTCAGGTTCTCAATCCGACTGGATGCCATCGACTCCGATCGCAGAAGCAGGGGCGCGAAGGGGACCACGCCATGCGCGTGTACCGCTTCGAATTTCGCCACCGCGATAGTCGCGGCATCAAGCAACGCCCAGGTAGCAGTGTCCAGGGACGGCGTACTTTCCGCGATCCGCGGGACGAGGGCACTGCGGTATTCCCGCGCACGCCGCCGCGAGAGTCCTCGGTCTAGCGTCGGGGCCCAAGGACGAGTCTCATACTCCAGGTGCGGCCACGTCATGGCATGAGATTAGCAAAAGATCTTGTCGCTTTTCGAAAAACACAAAACCTTAATTGACTAAGTTTGTGCTTTTCTGCAAAAGGAACAAGATCGATTGAAAACTTTCACTGCCCCCGCGGCCCAGCCGGCCTCCTCGTGGGTCGGCTGGTTAGACGAAGACGATGCCGGTGGCCGGGGTATCCAGGTGGGCGACGGCCGTGGACTCGGTGGTTTCGGTATCCACACGGTTGATGGTTCCGTCTGGGGAGGAATGGTCCCCTCCTGGGTCCCGTTGGGGCGCGAGGTGCCCATCGTGGAGTAGAAAATATATCCTTCGGCCCACGCGATGCCGTCAGGCCCGGCGGGAGGCTTAGGCCGACACTGGGCAGATGACCGGGGTGCCGGCGTCGTCCAGGATGGTGGCCTCGATGCCGTAGACTTGGGCGATGAGTTCCGGCGTGAGCACCTCGGTCGGGGTGCCGTGGGCCAGGGCCTTGCCGCCCTTGATGACCAGCAGGTCGTCGCAATAGCGGGCCGCCAGGTTCACGTCGTGGATGGCCACGACGGCCTGGCGCGCGCTGTTGGCTACGGTGCTGCGTACCACCTTGAGCAGCTTGATCTGGTGGCGCAGGTCCAGCGCGGAGGTGGGCTCGTCCAACAACAGGATGTCGGGGTTGCCCACCAAGACCTGCGCGACGCTGACCAGCTGGCGCTGGCCGCCGGACATCTGGGAGACCAGGCGGTCGGCCAGGTAGGTGATGCCGAGCAGCTCCAGGGTGTCAGCGCTGGCCTGCACCGGTTCGACCCCGGGGCGGTGGCTGCGCCGGGCGGTGACCATGAGGCTTTCAAATGCGGTCAGCGAGGCCGTCGACAGGATGTCCTGGGGCACGTAACCGATGGCGGTGCGCCGTTCCTTCTTGCTCAGCTCGGTCTCGCCCCGGGTCAGGTGCACGCGGCCTCCCGCCGGCTGCTTGAGCCCGGCGATGGTGTTGAGCAGCGTGGACTTGCCGGCGGCGTTCGGGCCCAGCAGGCCGGTCACCCGGCCCTCCTTCAGCGGCCCGAAGGATATGCCATCCAAGATGATGTGCCTGCCGTAGCGGAAGCTGAGGTTGTCAACCGTGATTGCCATGGCTAGCTCCTTCCCTTCCGCCGCGAGAAGATGAGGAAAACGAAGAAGGGCACGCCCACCAGCGCGGTGATGATGCCGATCGGGATGGCGACGCCGGGCACGATCGAGATGGAGACCGCATAAGCCACGGTCATCAGGACCGCGCCGGAGGCTACCGAGGCGGGCAGGAAGAAGGCCTGGTCCTCACCCACCAGCATGCGAGCGATGTGCGGGCCCACCAGGCCGATGAAGCCGATGATCCCGGCGAAGGCCACCGCCGCGGCGGCCAAGACCGAGGCGACCACCAGGGTCGCAATCCGCAGGGCCTTGACGTTGACGCCCAACGATGCCGCCCGGTCGTCGCCCAGGCGCAGCGCCGTGAGCTTCCACGCGCTGGCGGCCGCGTAGGGGAGGGCCAGGAGCAGGACCACGCCGATGATGCCATTGGAGGTCCAGTTGGCCCGCTGCATGGAACCCATGGTCCAGAATACGATCTGTTGCAAAGCTTCCGTGGAAGCGCCGTATTGCATCAACGACAGCAGTGCCTGGAAGAAGAAGGACAGAGCGATGCCCAGCAAGATCATGACCTCCGCACCGGCGCCCCGCCAGAGGGATGCCGCGGCCACGACGACGACCGCCAGCAGCGCCGAGACGGAGGTCAGCAGCGCGAGGTTGAACTGCGGGTTGGCCAGGATGGTCCAGCCCATCACGATGGAAAAGGCCGCGCCGAAAGCCGCCGCCGCGGAAATTCCCAGGGTGAAAGGCTCGGCCAGGGGATTATCCAGGATGGTCTGCATGAACGCGCCGGACAGGCCGAGGGCCGCGCCGACCAGGAGGGCCATGACGGAGGCGGGCAGGCGCAGCTGCCAGAGCACCGTGTGGGTGCGCTGATCTACCCCGTCGGAGCCGGTCAGCGCGAGGAAGAGATCACGGATGCCCAAGTCGATGGGGCCGACGACGGTCGCCACGACGAAGGCCACGAAGGCGAGCAAGAACAGCCCGACGATGGCCACCACCTTCCGGCGCCCCCGCGATCGGTAGTCCTTGATGGCCAGTTGCTTTAGCTCCGCGTTCTCCTCGCCCGCAGCAGGCTGAACCTGACGGAGACGGTCTGGGTCTGTTGTTTGCATTAACGCCATCGCCGGTTATTTATCCCCATTCTGAGCAAAGAAGGCGCCGGAGTAATCGAACGGCAGCCAGTCCTTGTGGAAATCCTCGAAGTCCTTGGCCGCGTCCATGTCCTCGAACTTATCCGGGTAGAGCCACTTCGCGAAGGCCTCCAGGGCGAAGACGTTGAACGGGTTGTCGTAGAACTGGTGGTAGACGGCGAAGTACTTGTCGTTCTTCGGCGCCTCCAGCAGGTCTAGGACCGGGGTCTCCAGCGGGCCGTCCAGAGTTTCCTGGGCCTTATCCGGGCTGGACTGGTAGCCCAGCTGGACGTGGCGAACGTCCGGGGTCTTGTCCGTCTCATCGGACCACTCGCCGCCGGTGACAATGAGGTTCTCCGGCTGCATCTCAATCATCTTTTCAGCGGTCAGGGTGTTGTTCTCGGCCGAGGTGATGTCCTCGCCCAGGTTCTTGGCGTGCAGCGCGTCCAGCAGGGAACCGAAGTTCTTGTCCGCGGAGACGGAGCAGCAGTCCATCATGCCGGCCGCGGTCCAAACCAGCGCCTCCGGACGGTCCTCGTCCTTGACGTCGGCAACGCGGTCGGTGATTTCCTTGACCTTGCCCTCGTAGAAGTCGTTGAACTTCTCGGCCTGCTCGGTCTTACCCAGCAGGTCGCCTAGCAGCTTGACGGAGGTGGTGGTGTTCTCCAGCGGCTTCTGGCGGAAGTCGGTGAAGACGTAGGTGATGCCGGCCTTATCCAGATCGTCCAGGAAGCCGGTCTTTTCCGCGCCGTCCTTGTGGTCCAGAGACATGACCACGACGTCCGGGGCCTGCGCCAGCAGGTTTTCCACGGTCACGTCGCCCTTGGCGATGTTGCCGATCTCCGGCAGGTCCTTGGCCGCGGGGCTCAACTCGTAGAGCTTTTCTTCGAACTTTGGCGCGGCCTTGGTCAGGTCCGAGCCAAAGGCAACGACGTTTTCGAACGGGTCGTCTTGCAGAATCGAGGTGACGAAGGTGTTGCGGCCTTCCGCCAGGATGATGCGCTCCGGCTGTTCCGCAAACTCGACGGTGCGTCCGGCGGCGTCGTGAACCGTCAGGGCCGAGTTCTCCGCCTTCTGGCTTTCTTTTTGAACTTGTGAAGCTCCATTCGAGCCGTTGTCAGCGGAGTCGCTAGAACAGCCCGCTGCGCCGAACACCAGCGCAGTCGCCGCGACAGCGACCAGGATTTTCTTCATGATGAGCTAGATTCCTTTCACAGAAATAAGCAGGTAAGCAAGGACAAGTTTACCTTAGTCCTCCGATGGCTGGCATCAAAATTTTTTTAGGAGATCCTGCCCTAAATAATTCCCCTATACCCCCCGAGCGGCCTCAGCGACCATCCCGCAGTGAAATCACCCCACCTCACCGCGGGTTTTCGGGCGGACTACCCCAAAAGAAAGTATCCGCCCGCCCCGAGCGCTGTCGCGTGACTATTTCACGACCAGGTTGACCATGCGGCCCGGCACGTAGATCTGCTTGACCACGTTCTTGCCGCTAATCAGATCCGCGATCTTCGCGTCGGCGGAGGCGGCGGCCAGAACGGTGTCCTGGTCGGCATCGACAGCAACATGGATGCGGGACTTGACCTTGCCGTTGATCTGGACCGGAACCTCGATCTCGTCGTCTACCAGGTACCTGTCCTCGTAGGTTGGGAAGGGCTCGAAGGTGATGGTCTCTGCGTGGCCAAAGCGGCGCCAGATCTCCTCCGCGATGTGCGGGGCGACCGGGGAGACCATCTGGGCGATGGGCTCAACGGCCTGCCGCGGCGCGCCGTTCGAGTAGGCCTTGGTCAGGTAGTTGACGTACTCGATCAGCTTGGCCACGACGGTGTTCAGGCGCAGGTTCTCGTAGTCGTCCCGCACGCCCGCGATGGTGCGGTGCAGGGCCTTCAAGTCGTCCTCGGTCGGGGCGGCATCGGTAGCCGCCAGCTCACCCGTCTCCTCGTTGACGGCCAGGCGCCACAGGCGCTGCAGGAAGCGCTGCGCACCCACCACGTCCTTGGTGGCCCACGGGCGGGAGGTGTCCAGCGGGCCCATCGACATCTCATAGACGCGCAGGGTATCCGCGCCAAAGTCGCGGCAGATGTCATCCGGGGCGACGGCGTTCTTCAGGGACTTGCCCATCTTGCCGTATTCCTGGTTGACCTCTTCGCCGTTGTAGTAAAACTTGCCGTCCTTCCCCTCGACCTCGGCGGCCGGGACGTAGACGCCTCGGGAATCAGTGTAGGCATAGGCCTGGATATAGCCCTGGTTGAACAGGCGGCGGTACGGCTCCTTGGAGCTGACAAAGCCCAAGTCGTAGAGCACCTTGTGCCAGAAACGGGAGTACAACAGGTGCAGCACGGCGTGCTCCACGCCGCCGACGTACAGGTCGACGCCGCCCGGATCATTCGCGCCGTGCTCCTGCGGACGCGGGCCGGTCCAGTAGCGCTCGTTCTCGAGGTCGCAGAACTGCTCGTCGTTGGTCGGATCCACGTAACGCAGCTGGTACCAGGAGGACCCGGCCCACTGCGGCATGACGTTGGTGTCGCGGTAGTAGGTCTGCGGGCCGTCGCCCAAGTCCAGCTCGACCTCGACCCACTCACGGGCCTTGGCCAGCGGCGGCTGCGGCTCCGAGTTGCGATCCTCCGGATCGAAGGAGACCGGCGCGTAGTCCTCTACCTCCGGCAGCTCGACCGGCAGCATGGACTCCGGCAGGGCGTGGGCGTGGCCGTCCGCGTCGTAGACAATCGGGAAGGGCTCGCCCCAGTAGCGCTGGCGGGCAAACAGCCAGTCGCGCAGCTTGTACTGGATCTTCTCCGCGCCCTTGCCGGTCTCTTCCAGCCAGGCAATGGTGCGGGCGATGGCGGCCTTCTTGTCCAGGCCGTTGAGATCCAGCCCGGCATCGTTAGCCGAATTGACCAGGGTGCCGTCCTCGGTCCACGCCTCGGTGCTGACGTCGCCGCCGCTGACGACCTCCGTGATCGGCAGGCCGAAGGTCTGCGCGAACTCGTAGTCACGGGTGTCGTGGGCCGGGACCGCCATGATGGCGCCGGTGCCATAGCCGATCAGGACGTAGTCCGCGATGAAGATCGGGACCTGCTTCCCGGAGACGGGGTTGGTGGCATAGGTACCCAGGAAGACGCCGGTCTTGTCCTTGTTTTCCTGGCGCTCCAGGTCGGACTTCGCAGCGATGTCCTCGCGGTAGGCCTCCACAGCCTCCTTCGGGTCATCGTGGCCGTAGGTCCAGCGCTCATCGATGTCGTCGTCGTAAGGGATGGGGGAGAGCAGGTGGTCGACCAGCTCGTGCTCCGGCGCCAGCACCACGTATTCCGCGCCGAACAGGGTGTCCGGGCGGGTGGTAAAGACGGTGATCTCCTGGCCCTCCGCGGTGAAGTTCACGTCCGCGCCCCGGGAGCGGCCAATCCAGTTGCGCTGCATGGCCTTGACCTTCTCCGGCCAGTCCAACAGCTCCAAGTCATCGAGCAGCCGGTCCGAGTACGCGGTAATGCGCATCATCCACTGCTTCAGGTTCTTGCGGAAGACCGGGAAGTTACCGCGCTCGGACTTGCCGTCCGCGGTCACCTCCTCGTTGGCCAGCACGGTGCCCAGGCCCGGGCACCAGTTCACCGTGGAATTCGACAAGTAGACCAGGCGGAACTCGTCCACCGCCTCGGCCTTCTCCGCCGCGGTGAGCTCCTCGTAGTAGCGCCCGTCCTTGGTGGTGCGCTTGTTCGCCTCCAGCTCCTGGATCAGCTCCGAAATCGGGCGGGCCTTGCCCTGCGCCTCATCGAACCAGGCGTTGTAAATCTGCAGGAAGATCCACTGCGTCCACTTGTAAAACTCCGGGTCCGTGGTGGCCACGCTGCGACGCGGGTCGTGGCCCAGGCCCAGGGCGCCCAGCTGCCGACGCATGTTGTCGATGTTGGCCATCGTGGTCGTCCGCGGGTGCGTGCCTGTCTGGATGGCGTACTGTTCAGCCGGCAGGCCGAAGGCATCATAACCCAGAGTGTGCAGCACGTTCTTGCCCAGCATTCTGTTGTAGCGGGCGAAGGTGTCCGTAGCGATATAACCCAGCGGGTGGCCCACGTGCAGCCCTGCCCCGGAGGGGTAGGGGAACATGTCCTGCACGTTGAGCTTTTCCGCCGGCAACTCGCCATCCGTAGCCAGGTCGCCGGCCGGGTTCGGCGCGTTAAAAATGCCATTATCTGCCCAGTACTGCTGCCAGGTCTTCTCAATCTGGTTAGCCAGTTCCGGCGTATAGCGGTGCGCGGTAGTATCCGTGGAATCACTCGGGTTAGTCATAGGCACTTAGTGTAGTCGCCGCAGGTTAGCGGTGTCAGTTTAGGTTAAGTCGTGGCCAGTTATCTAGGCCCGAATCCTGAAGGAATCTGAGCAAGCCGAAACGCTGTCATCACCATACGGAAACTTTGCCCAATTCTTAGTGACAAAGAGCCGTGCGAACGCTGAACATCTCAGCGTCGCGCAGCTCTTGGCGTGCCGGCTAAGTTTAGGGCCTAGCCAAAGATACGGTCGAAGAAGTTCTTGACCGGCTTCATCATCAGGTGCGGTACATACTTCCAGACGGCCCAGCTGCCCAAGCCGAGCGCACCCAGCACGGCTGCGACCAGGCTAAAGCCCCAGAACACGTTGGAAGAGCCTTGCGAGCTAGCGGAGCTACCGTTGCTGCTGCTCGAGCTACCGGAGCTGGCCATTGCTGCTGCCGCTGCTGCCTTCCTTGTTCGGTTCCTTGCTCGGCTTCGCCGGCTCAGACGGCTTGCTCGGCTCAGTGGACTCTTCCGGTTCGCCCGGCTCGGTGGTCGGCTTTTCAGAAGGCTCGGCCGACGGCTCTTCGGTCGGTTCTGGCTGTTCCTCGCGCGGATCGACCAGGGCGCGGTCGCGGTTCTCTAGGGTGACACGGTCGACGAGCGCACCGGTGGGCTCGTCGTAGGTGGTCAGGCGGAGTTCCTCGCCGGTCACGTCCACCCGCAGATAATCCGGGGTGTAGTCTTGGCGCCAGTAGGCGGTGGAGTCGTGCACCAGTTCCTGCGGGACGTGTTCCATGCGGGCGTTCGGCTGCTTTTCGCCATTGACGTCCTGGAAATCGTAGAACTTGCCGCCGCCGGCGCTGGTGGTGGTCAGGTAGAGGACCTCGTTGTCGTTCGGGGAAAGCTTGTCATTGCGCTTGCCCAGGCCTTCAGAGACCGGCTGATTGCCGTTCATCAGGTGGGTGCGGGTGTAGATGTGGTCGTGGCCCGACAGCACCACGTCGACGCCGAGCTCAGAGAAGGTATCCGCCAGGCCGTCGCGCAGGCGTCCCACGTCGGTGTCGGTGTAGTGGGTGGCCTGCGAGTACAGGGAGTGGTGCATGCCTACGATTACCCAGTCGTTGAAGGCGCCTCGGTTGTCGATGGTGTCCTTGAGGAAGCGCTTGTGGCGCTCAATGTCGTCCTCTTGGCTTGCGTTGGAGTCCAGATTGATGAAGAGCACGTTGTTGCGCTCAAACCAGGAGTTGCGCAGGTCCGGGGCCTGGTTGGGGTTGATGAAGTGCTCGTCGTAGTCACCGAAAGCAATCGCGGAGGGGTAGCCCTCGTGGTTGCCCGGGATAGCACTGAGCGGAACCTGCCGGATGACATCTGGGCTGAAGAAGCCGTCGTACTGGGCTAGGGGAGCGCCCCAGCCCTCAATCTGGTCGCCCAGGGACCAGATGAGCTGCGAGTCCGGTACGTCACCGATCGCCTTGTTGATGGTCTTGTTCCACTGCTCGGTTTGTTCCTCGATCTTCGCGTCCACGCCGATCTGCGCGTCGCTAATCGTGACAAAGGACCAGTCCTCGCCGTGGGAACCGGTGTTGAACGTGTGCGGGGCGGACCAGCCGCCCTCGTCGGAGCCCACCACGTAGGTGTACTCGGTGTCTTCCGCCAGGCCGGTGGCCGTCGCATAGTTGGACAGGTAGAGGATGCGGCCGGCGTTCTTTTCCTTGGCGTCGAATTCCTTCGCCTGGTCTTCCTGCCCGGTCGGGTAGACCTTGAGCTTTTCCTCGCCTCGGTGGTTGGTGCGCCAGGAGACGATGACGGAGGTTTCATCCGCGCCCGGCTGCAGGACCTGGCGGTAAATCGGGGATTCCTGCGCCTGGGCGGTGGTCGGGACGACGGCGCCGGAGGCAAGAGTGACAGACAAGGCGCAACCAAGCGCCACGAATGAGCGGTTGAGGCGAGCTTTAATCATGGGCTTCTTCCTGGTCAGACGGCCCTACCGCGAGACCGGATGACACTGCAGTTATTCATTGGTGTCGGGAGTGCAGTACCAAGTGATCCGTGCGGCAGACCCAAAAGCAGAGTTGTGGGCGAGTTGTTTTACAGCTTTAGAGCCGGGCGGTCACGAGGAAGAATCTTCGGTCGCCTGCGTAAACCACCCGGCTTGAGCAAAACGTTAGGCACATGGAAACAAATACAGGTAAATGCCATGTTAAAGTCAGATTACTCAGGGAATAACTTCTACTTAAGACTCAACTACCAGCTCTTATTCTCCCAGCGAGCGGCCCGGGACTGGGCTAGTTTGTCAGCCATGAAGACAACCCGTTTCTCTCGCCGCACGGCACTGACCGCCGCCTCGCTCACCGCAGCCGGCATCGCCGCGGCCCCCGCTTTTGCCCAAGACCAGCCGACCTCCCCGTTAGATCTTTATACCCAGGATTCCGGTGCCAGCCTGCCGTTCTTGCACGGGGTGGCCAGCGGCGGCCCGCTGCCGAGCTCCGTGGTGTTATGGACCCGCATTACCCCGGATCGTGACTCGCTGCCCGGCTCCGGATTGGGCGAGCCCACCCGCGTCGACTGGGAGGTGTCCACCAGCCCGGAGTTCGGCGACATCGTCGCCCGCGGCACGGAGACCACCAGCCCGGATAGCGATCACACCATCCACGCCGAGCCGCACGACCTGAGCCCGGCCACCGAGTATTACTACCGCTTCCGCGTTGCCGACGGCCCGCACGCCGGGGCCGAGTCCCTGGTGGGCCGCACCAAGACCGCACCCGCCCACGGGGACAGCCCGGACCAGCTGACCTTCGCTGTGGCATCGTGTGCGAACTACGAGTCCGGCTTCTTCTGCGCCTACCGCGACATGGCCGAGCGCGGCTGGTCCGGCGAGCTCGACCTCGTCGTCTTCCTCGGCGATTACATCTACGAGTACGGCACGGGCGAGTACGTGGGCAAGTCCGGCATCGTCCGCCCGCACCACCCGACGTGGGAGATCACGACCCTCGAGGACTACCGCATGCGCTACGGGCGGTACCGCACCGATGCCCACCTGCAGGCCGCTCACGCCTCCGCCCCGTGGGTCGTAACCTGGGATGACCATGAGTCCGCAAACAACGCCTGGCGCGAGGGTGCGGAAAACCACACCGACGGCTTCGCCGAGGGCCAGTGGGCCAGCCGCCGCGACCAGGCCCTGCAGGCCTACTTCGAGTGGATGCCGCTGCGCAAGGCCGGCACCTCGAAGGAAGGCCACCTCTACCGCAGCTTCCAGTTCGGCGATCTCATGGAGCTGACGCTGATGGATCTGCGCAGCTACCGCGACGCGGAGACCACCGCCGCCAACTTCGCCAGCCCGGACCGCACGATGCTCGGCAGCGAGCAATTCGCCTGGCTGACCGACGTCGTGGAGACCTCCCCGGCGCGCTGGATGGTGCTGGGCAACTCGGTCATGATGTCGCCCATGCGCCTGCTGACCATGCCGGGCAACCGCGAGGCCGAAGAAGCAATCCAGGCGATGAAGGCCTCCCGCTCCGGTATCGCGCTTAACTCCGACCAGTGGGACGGATACACCCACGACCGCGACAAGCTGCTCGAGCTTTTGGGGAAGCGCGGCCGCCACAACTTCTTCGTCACCGGCGATATCCACTCCGAGTGGGCCAACTCCATCTACACCGGCGACAAGGAGGTCGCCTGCGAGATGGTGACCACGTCTATCTCTGCGCCGAACGTCGACGAAATCCTGACCGAGTACACCGGCATCTACCACGCGGAGGACAACTCGACCTCGCTGCTAGTGGAAAGCGCCATCAAGGACGCGAACCCCAACGTCAACCACCTCGACTACGACGCCCACGGCTACGCGGTCGCGCAGCTGCGCGCCGACGACGTGGAGATGCGCTACTACCGCGTCTCAGACGTCGAGGACCCCGAGGCGAGCGTCTCCCTGCACACCACCCGCACCTGGCGCGTGGACGGAGGCTTCGACCCCTCGGACGGCGAATAGGCAGTTCACAGGGTTTCGGAAGGGCCGAGACGTACAGCAACCCCACAGGAAACTTTCGGTTTACTGCCCCGGAACCCCCACGGCCTTGGCACCCGGGCGGCTTAGTCTCGAGTTCATGACATCACACAGACTCCGCACGAAAGTGGCCGCCCTCCTGGCTGCCGCCACCCTGACCATCCCGCTCGACCGCCTGGTCCAACTTCCCGGTGACCTTCGTGGAACGCAACGGGCTCAACCTCAACGACCTCAACGATGAGCAGCGCGCCGGGGCGTTGAAAGTGCTCGAAACCCTTTTGTCCGAAAGCACCTATGAGCGGGTCGTCAGGTTGCCGGGTAGACCATCGGCCGGCTGATCTTTAGCCCGATGGCGTCGCCGACCTTGGGGTGGTGCTCAAGGCCCACGCTAGCGCGGAAGGTGTGCCCGGAGCCTGCCTGAGCCGTGACCGAGTAGGCCGTGGTCTCGAAGAGCACGGAGGTCAGCGTGGCATCGACCGCCCCCGGCTGGCCCGGCGCGGTGACCTCCACGGTGCGGGGCAGGATGACGATTTCTACCGCCGTGCCCTCGCGCGGGGCATCGTGTCCCGCTGCCGGAGCTGGCTGCGCCGCCCAGGCGAATTCCTCCCAGCCGGTGCCGAGCGCCTGGCAATCCACCCGGTGCCCGCGCAGGTGCCCATCCAGCACCGTGGCGTCGGAGATAAACCGCGCCACCGCGGGGCTGGCAGGGGAGGAGAGCAGTTCCGGGGCCGTGGCTACCTGCTGGATGCGTCCGTCGGCCAGGACCACAATGCGATCGGCGACCGCCAGGGCCTCAGCGCGGTCGTGGGTGACGTGGACCGCCGTGAGCCCCTGGGTGCGCACCAGGGCCGTTAGATCGCGGCGTAGCTTATCGCGCAGCGGCTCATCGAGGGCCGACAGCGCCTCGTCAAGAAGTAGCACGCTCGGGTTCGCCACCACCGCGCGGGCCAGCGCCACTCGCTGCTGCTGCCCGCCGGAGAGGGTAGAGGGCTTGCGCTTGGTCATGCCCTCCAGCCCGACCATCGCCAGCGCCTCGTGGATACGCTCGCGGCGCTGGGCCGCAGGGACGCCGGCCATCTTCAGCGGGTAGCCCACGTTGTCCGCGACACTCATGTGCGGCCAGACCGCGTGCTGCTGGAAGACCATACCCATGCGGCGCTTCTCCGGGGGCAGTCCCGCCAGATCCTCGCCTGCCACGCGGAGCACGCCCGCAGTGGGGTGCACGAACCCGGCAATCGTGCGCAGCAGCGTGGTCTTGCCCGACCCGGACGGGCCGACAAGCGCGACGAATTCGCCTTCCTCGACCGTTAGGCTCACCGAGTCCAGGCCCCGAGTGCCGTCGGGGAAATCGACGGTCACGTCTTGTAATTCCAGAAATGACACTGTTTCTTATTTTCCTTTCGCGGGAGACCGGGCGGACAGCGCGAGGGCGACGATGCCCACCACGCTAAACAACAGCGACAGCGCCGCCGCCTCGTTATAAGCCCCGGCTTGCTGCAGGTTGAAGACCTGGACGCCCAGGGTGGTGGTGCCCGGCGCGATGAGCAGAATCGACACGGTTAGCTCGCGGACCGCGGTCACCGCCACGAGCACCGCCCCGGAGATGGCGGCGGGGATCGCCATAGCACCCGTCGTAGACAGCAACGCCAGCACCTGCCCGGCGCCGGACATCCGCGCGGCTTCCTCCACGGCCAGGGGAGTGGTCCGCAGGGGAGCCCGCACTGCTTGCAGGACCAGGGCGGTGAAGGCACAGACGTACGCGCCCAGGATGACCCAGATCGTGTTGTAGATGCCGGTGTACCGGCCGAAGATCAGCCAGGCGATGCCCACGATCATGCCGGGCAGTGCCGTCGGCAGGAGCACCACGAGCGTCAAAGCGGTATTTCCCCACAGGCGGGTACGGGTCACCACCAGGCCGACTGCCCAGCCGATGATCCCGCACAAAACGGCGGCACTCAGCGCGAGGAAGAGCGAGTTTTGGAAGCCGTCAATAACCCGCGGGTTAGACACCGCGTTGGTGAAATTGTCCAGGGAGATATTCTCCGTCGTAAACGGCACGCCCGGCGCGGGCAGCAGGGCTCGATACGCCAGCCCCGCCAGCGGGCCCACGGCAATCACCAGCGCCATCAACCACGCGATCACAGTGACCACCGGGCGCAGAGCCCCCAGCCCGAAGTGCGCAGGTTCGCCCGTGGCCTGCAGCGTCGTCGCCGCCCGCAGGGACACAACGTGCTCGGCGATCACCGCGCTGATGCCCAGCAGGAGCAGCACCACGCCCAGCGTGGAGACCACCTGGAGGGGATTCGAGACAGTGCCCGAGTCCATGAAGCGGTACATCATCGTCGCCAGCGTCTCGAAGCCCTGCGGCGAGCCCAAAATGGCCGGGATACCGAAGTCGGCCAGGTTGGAGACCGCGGTCAGCGTAAACGCCGACAGCAACGCGGGCCGCAGCAACGGGAGCGTGACGGTCCAGAAGACCGTAAACGGGCCCGCCCCGGAGACCCGGGCCGCCTGCTCCAGGTCCGCTGGAAGCCCCCGCAGCGCCGCCGCGACGATGATGTAGACCATCGGGTAGGAGTGGACCAGCATCAGGACCGTCACGCCGTCCGCGCCGTAGACATTCCAGACCTCAGTGCCGAAGAGGCGGTTGAGGCCCTGTGCGGGCCCGAACAGCTGCATCCAGGCAATCGCCCCGATAAACGGCGGGACCAGCAGCGGGGAGAGCAACAGCAACCGCAGCCACCGCGTGCCCGCCGCGTCGGTGCGGTCCAGCACCAGCGCCATGGCGGTACCCACGACGACCGCACCCACCGCGGAGAGCAAGGTGGTGAAAAACGAATTCCACGCCGCCTGTCCCAGCCCGCTGTCCAGCAACAAGGGCCACTGGTTGCCACCCAAGGCTAGGGCCACGACCAGAGACAGCGGGATGACGAAAAGACCGGCGACCACGAGCCAGGTGCCGAAACGGGCGAGGGAGACCCCGGACAACAGGGACGTGGCACTGGCGGCCGCGCCGGAAGCCTGCCTAGACTTAGCGCTTAGCTGAGTGTTTCGCGTAAGTGTGCTTGCCAAGGCTCTAGTTCATCGCGTCCTGGAAGACCTTAACCGCCGCATCCTTGTCTTCGGTCACGGTGTCCAGATCCGGAGTCATAAGCTCAATCTCATCCAGGGCCGGGGTGTCCTCCGGCACGCCGACGTCCTCACGGACCGGCAGGTAGGACTGCTCCACCGCCAGCTTCTGGCCTTCCTCGGACAGCAGGAAGTTAATGTACTTCTCGGCGGCCTCCTGCTGCTCACTATCGGCGAAGACGCCGGCCGGCTCCGTGATGTAGGGTGCGCCCTCGCTCGGGTAGGCAGTGGCGATGGGCGAGCCTTGGGCGGCCAGGTCGCGGACCAGGTAGTCCACGACAATGCCCACCGGGCGCGAGCCGGAGGCGATCTCCTGGGAGGTGGGGCCGTTAGACTCCGCCACCATCGGGGAGTTTTCGCCCAGCTGGTTGATCCAGTCTTCGCCGAGCTGCTCGTCGTTCTTCCAGACCGAGGCGTTGAAGGCCGCTGCGCCGGAGACAGCCGGGTTCGGCAGAACGATCTTGTCGCGATACTCCGGGTCGACCAAATCGGCCCACGACTGCGGGGCGTCAGCCTCGTCGATGACGTCGGTGTTGTAGGCGATCACCGTCGGGATGATGCGGGTGCCGACGTAGTAGCCGTCGTCCGAGACGGCCTCGTCGATGAGACTTGAGGTGTCCACGGCCTGGAGCTGGCTCAGGTCGTCGCTCGCGACGTACTGGTCGAAGGTAGCAGAATCTGCCGCCCACAGGACGTCGGCCTCGATTTCGCCGGAGGACTTTTCGGATTCGATACGGGCATTCAGGTCGCCCGTACCCGCGCGGTAGACCTCTACGGAGATGTCCGGGTTTGCCTCCTCGAATGCCGCGTTAATTTCATCGACCTTGTCTTCCGGCTCGGAGGTGTAGACCGTCAGGGTCACCTGGTCACCCTCGGCCGCGGAGTCGCCTCCGCCGTTGCCGCTTTCAGCCGGTTCGGAGCAGGCAGTCAGCGCCAGACCGACAGTCGCCACGCCCGCGATAGCGGCCGCGGCGCGCGGGCGGCGGGAGGGACGGTAGCGGTGGAAGAAACCGAAGAGATTCATGCGCAAACTCCTGTGCTTAGAAGATAAAGAGGATAGGGACTTGCAGTGCGGGCTCTGGACTCAGAGCCGCGACACCATGTCTGACCATCCAAGTCCCCGGAGGTTAATACCAGGTTCTCTCCACGTTGCGCTGCGGTGAATTATCTCCCCGGCCGGCTTTGGCCTTTAGCCGTTGATGATGTGCGGGTAGGCCAGGCCCTTCAGCCCCTCCGCGCCGAATTCCACCCCGTAGCCGGAGGACTTAATGCCGCCGAAGGGCACACGGGGATCCACCCCGCCGTGGCCGTTGATCCACGTGGTTCCGGCCTCCAGCCGGGCAGCCACGCGGCGCGCACGCTCGCGGTCGCTGGACCAGACTGACGACCCCAGCCCGACATCCAGCTTGTTCGCCTGCTCGATGGCCCACTCCTCGTCCTCGTAAGCGATGATTGGCAGCACGGGGCCAAACTGTTCTTCCACCACGAGCGGGCTATCCGGGTCGATGTCCCCGACCAACGTGGCGGGGTAGAAGTAACCCGGCGCGCCGTAGTCCGGCTCGCCGCCGAGCAGTACCGTGGCGCCGCCCTTCTTTGCCTCTTTGACCAAGCGATCGACGATCTCGAATTGCTGCTTGTTCTGCAGCGGACCGAGGACGTTGTCCTCCTCGAGACCAACGCCCATGGGGGAGTTCTTCACTACCTCAATCAGCGCCGCGACCACGTCGTCGTATTGCGCCGCCGGCACGTAGAGACGCTTCATCGCCGCGCAGGTCTGGCCGGTATTGATGAACGCGCCCCAGAAGAGATCCCCGGCAATAGCGTCGATGTCCGCATCATCCAGGACGATGCCGGCATCGTTACCGCCCAGCTCCAGCGTCAGGCGCGTCAGGTTGGCCGCAGAGGATTCAACGATCTTGCGCCCCGTGGCGGTCGATCCGGTGAACATGATCTTGTCGATCCCCGCGTGGGTGGACATCGCCGCGCCGACCTCCCCGTCGCCGGTGACCACCTGGAGGACGCCGTCGGGCAGCACATCGTTGATAATCTTCATCAACGCCAGCACAGACAGCGGCGTGTATTCGGAAGGCTTCACAACAACCGCGTTGCCCATCCGCAGGGCCGGAGCGACCTGCCAGATGGTGATCATCATGGGCCAGTTCCACGGGCCGATAGCTCCCACCACGCCCAGGGGGCGGTAGTGCACGGTGGCCGTGATGTCGTCATCCACCGCGGTGTAATCCGGGGATTCGAACGACGCCGTGGCGCGCAGCCACGCGGAACAGGCACCGACCTCAAAGCGTGCGTTCGGCCCGCTGAGCGGCTTGCCTTGCTCGCGGGAGAGTAGCTCCGCGAGCACCTCCGCGTGCTGCTCGATGGCGTCAGCGGCCTTGAGCAAAAGGTCGCAGCGGGCGGCATCCCCTAGCCGGTCGAAGTCTTTCTGCACCGCGCGGGCCTTATTCACCGCGACGTCGACGTCGTCCACGGTTCCGACGGGCGCGACGCCGACGACCTCTTCGGTCGCCGGGTTGATGATTTCACGCCCCGTGCCCGAGTCGACGTGGGGCAGGAGGTCTGTGTAGTTGTGCACTGTGGTCATGAGAACTCCTGGGAGAGGGTCGGAGGGTCAAGAACTTGGGCTCCAGTATTGCACAGGTCACACACCCATGGTTTCACGTGAAACTATGGGGTTAGTTGGCGGCACCTTCCAGGCCCTGCCGGGCTTCCGCCGAGGCGCCCGGGACGCGCATCTCGAACTTCTCGCGGACTACCGTGTAGTCGAAGTAGCCCATTCGGGCGATCGGCTCGGCCTTGAGGATATCGAGCAGCCCATCCTCAGTCAGGTAATCGTCATCGATGTGAATCTTCTCGACCCGCGCGAATACGACGTCGATGTTGCCCTGGTTAGAGTTCCCCATGAGCCGTTGCGTGGACAGGTAGCGGCACTCGAAGTGGACCGGGGATTCCTTGACCATGGGATGGGGTAGTTGTCCGCGTAGACCTTGGTGACATCGAGGTGGTCCCACTCGCTCTCGTTCGCCTCGAGCGCCATCGCGGACTTGTTGATCTCTTCGCGGAGGGGATAGGTGGCCATGTTCCAGACAAACCATCCGGTGCGCTCAGCATTAATGACCGTGTCCTTGCGACGCCCGTCGGGGTAGTGGTTCGCAGAGAACATCACCATCGGGGGATCAAAGGTCAGGTTCTGCCACTGACTGTAGGGCGCGATATTCTCCTGGCCGGTTAACGCAATCCTATGCGCACCCGGTGAACCCGGCAAGGACATTTCTCCCCCGAACGCGAATGTTTCACGTGGAACATTGCATTTCGCAAATCGCGAGGAGGACTCCATTAGCCCCACTGCGCCTCGCACAGTGTTTAACTATAATTCCCTCATTGACGCCTATCACCCCCTAAACACCCGCAAAATACGAATCCCAACCAGTAATTTTGGAGGTCGACTTTGAGCGTCGTCAAAAGAGTTGTTTTGCCGATAACAGCGGCCCTGGCTCTTTTGTGTACTTGCTTAGGCACAGCCGCGACAGTTTCCACCGTCGCCCCTTGGCTCACCGAGGTTACCGGTAATCCGCGGGCCGGCATACCTTATTCCGTCTGCTTTACGGTCTGCGGGCTCAGTTTCACAGTCTTTCTTGCCATCTGCACCTGGTTCTGCCTGACCCGGGGCGGGCGATCACCGGCCGTGTTCTTGCTCCGCTCCCTAATCGCCATGATCATCTTGTGGATGGTAGCGGCAGTAGCCTGCAGCGTCTGGTTCACCATCGAGGTCAACGACTTCGGCTACCCAGGAATTTTGGGAGTTCTGACTGCGCTGTCCATCGGTACTCTGATGGTCGCCGCCCTAAGTCGGGTCAAAGCGAGCATCGATCCGCGAGCCTAGGGACCGACCCACAGCAGACTTAACCGGGGTGGATATCGACCATCCACCCCGGTTTTTGCTTTTCCCAAGGAGCTAGGCAGGGTCCTGGCTAGGCCTGGCTTGCGTAGGGGTCGCGGATGCCCAGGTACTGAACCTCGGTGTACTCCTCGATGCCCTCCGCGCCGCCTTCGCGGCCCAGGCCGGACTGCTTCACACCGCCGAAGGGAGCGGCGGCGTTGGAGATGACGCCGGAGTTAAAACCCATCAGACCGAATTCCAGGCCGTCGGCAAGGCGCCAGAGACGGTCGGGATCCTCAGAGTAGACGTAGGAGGCTAGACCATACTCGGTGCCGTTGGCCAGCTCGATGACCTCGGCCTCCGAGCGGAAGGTCATGATGGGGACAATCGGCCCGAAGATTTCCTCGCGCATCACGCGGGCACGACTGGAGACGTTGCTCAGGACGGTGGGGCGGAAGAAGTAGCCCGGCTTCTTCACGGCGCGCTGATCCGTTTCCACGGTCGCGCCCTTGGAAACGGCGTCCTCGACGAGCTTTTCCAGGTTCTCGAGAGCCTTTTCCTCAATCACCGGACCGCAGGTCGTCTTTTCGTCCAAGCCGTTGCCGATCTTCAGCTGGCCCATCCGCTTGGCCAGCTTGCGGGTGAATTCCTCGGCGACGGATTCGTGGACGAAGAAGCGGTTGGCGGCGGTGCAGGCTTCGCCCATGTTCCGCATCTTGGCGCCCATGGCGCCCTCGACGGCCTGGTCGATATCGGCGTCCTCAAAGACGATGAAGGGGGCGTTGCCGCCGAGCTCCATCGAGGTGCGCAGCACGTTGTTGGAGGCCGACTTGAGCAGCGAGCGGCCGACTGCGGTTGAGCCGGTGAAGGAAACCTTCCGCAGGCGGGCATCGGCAAGCAGGGGGTTGGAAATCGCGGAAGCGGACTGCCCGGAAACCACGTTGAGCACACCCGCGGGCAGTCCGGCGTCCTCCATGGTCTTGGCGAAGTACTGCGCGGTCAGCGGGGTGAGCTTGGCCGGCTTGAGCACCATCGTGCAGCCGGCGGCCACGGCGGGCGCGACCTTACGGGTCGCCATGGCCAGCGGGAAATTCCACGGGGTAATTAGCAGGCAGGGCCCCACCGGCTTGCGGCGGGTAATCATGCGCAGCGTGCCCTCCGGGACGGGAGAGGAGTGGCCGTAATCGCGCACGGCTTCCTCGCTAAACCAGCGCAGGTACTCCGCGCCGTAGGTAACCTCGCCGCGGGACTCGGCCAAAGGCTTGCCCATCTCCAGAGTCATCAAGGTGGCGAAGTCTTCCGCGCGCTCGTGAACGAGTTCGAAGGCGCGGCGCAAAATGTCGGCGCGCTCCCGCGGGGACGTTGCTGCCCACTGGTCTTGGACGGAGCACGCGGAGTTTAAAGCCGCCAGGGCGTCTGCCGAGGAGCCGGAGGCCATTGTGGCGATAACTTCCTTAGTGGCGGGGTTTTCCACCTCATAGGTGGAACCGTCGCTAGAGTCGCGCCACTCCCCACAGATCAACAGACCCTTCGGTACGCGACTGAGAAGCTCTTCCACATTAACTGCCATGTCCCACTCCTAAACTACTAATTGAGGTTCCCTTCTGATCGCCACTCTACACTTATCTAGAAAAATGCGGCCCCGATCACACCTTCCGAAGCGAATCGGGGATGGACACTCACTCGCGTCCTTATAGTCACTGTGACGTTATCCCTTGGTAACGTCGGGTACCGCTGTGTTGCGATTCTGATCCCACGTTTGGCAAATGGTGGGCGGGGAGGACATCCGCTAGGGTGGCACCTATGCGGAAGGCGTTACTCATTGGGCTCGGTTGGGTAAGCGTGGCCCTGGCAGCGATCGGGGTGGTGCTGCCCCTTCTGCCAACGACGCCCTTCCTCTTGTTGAGCGCGTTCTGCTTCGCCCGCAGTTCCGAGCGCTTCCACGCCTACCTCTACAACCACCGGGTCTTCGGCGCCTACCTCCGCAACTACGAGTCGGGCCAGATGAGTATCCGCCACAAGATCCGCACGCTCAGCATCATGTGGATCGGCATCCTCGTCTCCGCCGCTTTAATCAGCAAGCCCATCGTTTGGGTAGTGTTCATCATCATCGCCAGTTGCGTGACCGTGCATCTGTGGCGGCTACGGCCGGCGGAGTCCCGGGACCCTGCCCGTAATGAATAAATCTCCCGATTCGCTCCCACCATCCGGAGTTTCTACATTAATATAGGTTTCATGAAGCAGAACACACTTAACGCCCAGTGGTGGTGGCTCGCTTAACGTAGCGGACCACCAGCTTCTAGTCATGTCCTAGGTCCGCTTAGCGCGGGCCTAGTGGTGTTTCTGCACCTCTCTTGCTCGCGGTAAAGCTAAATACCCACCGCTCCCACACCTTCGACCCGCAAGAGAGGTCTTCAATGACGCTAGTAACCGCCAGCCAGACGCTGGCTTTTCACGGCGACACGGCGGCCGTGTTTCAAGAGCTCAGCACGCCCCACGACAGCCTGCTGCTGGAATCAGCAGACATCCAATCCAAGGACAGCCTCAATTCCCTGGCCGTCCTCACCGCCGCCGCCAAGGTGGTCTGCCAGGAGGATGAAGTCACCGCCACCGCCCTCACCGCGGCAGGCAAGCAGATCGTCTCGCGCCTGAAGGAGCAGTTTTCCCACCGTTTAGTAGACGAGCCCGCTGCTCAGACCACGTTCCGCTTTAGCCGTTCCACGGCCATCGACGAGCGGGAGCGCCTGCGCGAGGAATCAACGGTCTCCGTCCTCCGGGCCCTGCAGGCGGACGCCGGCTACGGCGACGGAATGCTTCCCTTCGTTGCGGGCGGCTTCGCCTTCGACTACCTCGCCGGCTTCGAAGAGCTGCCCGCCGTCGCGAACGGCGCCAACACCTACCCGGACTACGAATTCATAGTGGCCCAGGAGTTGCTGCACGTCGACCACCAGGCGGGCGAAGCTCACCTGCACGTGTTGGGTGTTGATGAGGGCCAGGTCGAGCAGCAGCTGGGCGAGCTGGTGCGCCGAGTCGATGGCACTAGGGATAGCCTACCGCGGGACAACTCCACGGTGGGGGCGCCCAACACCACGTTCCAGGCGCGAGCGGACCGAACCGACGAGGAGTTCCGGGACATCGTCGAGCAGATGAAGGACCACGTTCACGCCGGCGATGTCTACCAGGTCGTGCCGGCCCGGGCCTTTAGCATCCCCTGCCCGGACGCCTTCGCCGCATACCGCGAACTGCGCGCGGCGAACCCCTCGCCCTATATGTTCTACGTGCGCGGCAGCGACTACGAGCTCATCGGCGCCTCCCCGGAGTCCAACTTGAAGTACGACCCGGAGACCCACGAGCTGCAGCTCTATCCCATCGCCGGCACTCGCCCCCGCGGGCTGAACCCGGACGGCAGCCTCAACGAGGTGCTAGACGTCCGCAACGAGCTGGACCTGCGCACGGACTCCAAGGAGCTGGCGGAGCACACCATGCTGGTCGACCTGGCCCGCAACGACCTGGCGCGTGTCTGTGTGCCGGGGACCCGGAAGGTCTCCGCGCTGATGCAGGTGGACCGCTACTCCCGCGTGATGCACCTGGTCTCCCGCGTGACGGGCCAGCTGGACGAAGACCTCGACGCCCTGGATGCCTACCGCGCGTGCATGAACATGGGCACGCTCTCGGGCGCGCCGAAGCTCAAGGCCACGGAGTTGCTCCGCAACGCGGAGGGGACCCGGCGCGGTTCCTACGGCGGGGCAGTGGGCTACCTCCGCGGCGACAGGGTGATGGACAACTGCATTGCCATTCGTTCCGCCTTCATCCGCGGCTCGCGCGCCATCGTCCAGGCCGGCGCCGGAGTGGTGCGGGACTCCTCGCCCCAGGCCGAGGCCGATGAGACCGTCCACAAGGCCTTCGCCGTGCTGAAGGCCATCGCCACCGCCCACCACGCTGAATTGGAGGTTATCCGATGAGCGACAAGCGCCCCACCGTGGCCGTCATCGACAACCACGATTCCTTTGTCTACAACCTGACCGACGCGTTGCGCGCCTACGACGTGCACGTCTTCCGCAACACCGTGGACGTCGACGCGGTCCTGGAGATCCAACCGGACGTCCTCTGCCTCTCGCCGGGGCCGGGCCACCCGCGCGAGGCGGGCAACCTCATGGAATTCGTCGAGCGCGCCGCCGGCCGCATCCCGTTGCTGGGCATCTGCCTAGGCTTCCAGGCCCTGTGCGAGCACTTCGGCAGCGACGTCGAGCGCTGCGGCCCCGTCCACGGCCAGTCGGTTCCCATGCAGCTGACCGAGGAAGGTATTGCCAGCGAGCTCTTCGCCGGGCTGGGCACCGACCCGGACCCGGCGGCCGTACCGGTCGCGCGCTACCACTCCCTGGGCTGCCGAAATCTCCCGGAACCGCTGCGGGCCCTGGCGACCACGGAGACCGCCATCGGGCCGGTCGCCATGGCCGCCGATAACGCAGACGGCACCATCCTGGGCCTGCAGTTCCACCCGGAGTCCATCCTGAGTCCGACCGGCCCACTCATCCTCGAGCGGTGCATCGCTCGGCTCAGCCCCAACTAGGGCGATGCTGACTCAAAGCAACCACCCCCTAAAGACTTAGAACTATCCCTCAAGGAGTCCAGCACATGGCAAACAACGAATCCCGCAAGATTCTGCAACAGTTCCTCGACAACTACGATCCGACGGTGGAGGAGGCCATGGAGACCTTCGCCCCCTTGGCGGTCGGTGACTACGACGACATCCAGATCGCCGCACTTCTGACGCACATCCGCACCCGCGGCGAGACCTTCGCGGACGTGGCCGGCGCGGCCAAGGCCTTCCTCAAGGTGGGCTACCCGTTCCCGATCACGGGCGAGGGCCTCATGGACACCGCCGGCACGGGCGGCGACGGCGCCAACACGATTAACATCACCACCGCGGCGTCACTGGCCGCCGCCGCCGGGGGAGTGAAGATGGTCAAGCACGGCAACCGCTCGGTCTCCTCCAAGTCGGGCTCCGCGGACGTGCTGGAGGCGCTGAATATCCCGCTCGACCTCGACGCCCCGCGCGCCGTGCGCCAGTTCGAGGCCTCCGGCTTCACCTTCCTCTTCGCCCCGGCCTACAACCCGGCCGTCGCGCACGTGCAGCCGGTGCGCAAGGCGTTGGGCGTGTCCACGCTCTTTAACACCATGGGTCCGCTGCTCTCGCCGGCCCGCCCGGAGCTCCAGATCATGGGCATTGCCAACCCCGACCAAGGCCAGCTCATCGCCGAGGTCTTTCAGGAGCTCGGCCGCAGCCGCGGCTTGGTGGTCCACGGCGCCGGCACCGACGAGATCGCCACCCACGGCACCACGCTGGTCTGGGAGCTGCGCGACGGGGAGATCACCCACTACGAGATCACGCCGGAGGACATGGGCATCGGCCGCCACCAGCTGGCCGACCTGGTTGGCGGCGAGGGCAAGGACAACGCAGCCGCCATCCGCGCCGTCTTCGCGGGGCAGGGGAGCGAGGCCCACTTCGACGCCATCGCGGCCACCACGGGCGCCATGTTCTACCTGGACGGCCACGACGAGACCATCGCCGACGGCGTGGCCCGCGCCCAGCAGCTCATTACCTCCGGCGAGGTCAACGCATGGTTGGCCAAGCACGAGGAGGTCAACTATGCCCAATAATTCCTCTTCTGCGAACCCTTCCGGGGCGCTGCCCACGGTGCTGGAAAACATCGTGGCAAACCGCCGGACGCACCTGCCGGAAATCCGCAAGCGCCTCGCCCACGTGGATTTTTCCGCGCTGCCGCGCTCCGAGCGCTCGCTCTACAGGTCCCTCAAGGGCACCAACCGCTTCATCATGGAGTGCAAGTCCTCCTCGCCGTCGCTGGGGCTCATCCGCTCGGACTACCACCCCGGGGACATGGCCCGCATCTACTCCCGCTACGCCGCGGGCATCTCGGTGCTGTGCGAGCCCGACCACTTCGGCGGGGACTACGACCACCTGCAAACCGTCTCCCTGTCCACGCGCCTACCGGTGCTCTGCAAGGACTTCATCGTCGATCCCATCCAGGTCTACGCCGCCCGCTACTACGGGGCGGACGCCATCCTGCTCATGATGTCGATCGTCAACGACGAAGAATTCGCCGAACTCAAGGCGCTCGCGGACGAGCTCGGACTCGACGTGCTCACCGAGGCGATCACCCCGGAGGAGGTCCAGCGCGCGGAGAACTTCGGCGTCGACATCATCGGCATCAACAACCGGAACCTCCACGACCTGAGCATCGACCTGAGCCGCACGGAGCGGCTGGCCAGCCTGGTATCCCCGGGCAAGGTCGTGGTCTCCGAGTCTGGCATCCGCGACCATGCCACGGTCCGCCGCTTGGGCGCGCACGCCAACGCCTTCCTGGTCGGCTCCCAGCTGTCCTCGCAGCCGGACGTCGACCGCGCGGCCCGCGAGCTGGTCTACGGCACCCACAAGGTCTGCGGCCTCACCGCCCCGGAGCACGCCCAGGCGGCCCGCGCCGCCGGCGCCTGCTACGGCGGCCTCATCTTCGAGGAGGCCAGCCCCCGCAATGTTTCACGTGAAACCGCGGAAAAGATCATCACCGCCGAGCCGGGCCTCCGCTACGTGGCCGTCAGCCGCCGCGAAGACAACTTCGCCGAACTCGCCCTCCCCGGCGTCCACGCCATCCAGGTGCAGGCGCCGTACCAGGGCAGCCTGGACGCCGAGCGGGCGCTCATCGCCAAGGCCCGGGAGCACGCCGGGGGAGCGGAGGTCTGGCGCGCCGTCGCCATGACCGACCCCGAGCACGCCGCCCTCGCCGAAGACCTCTCCCGCGAGGCCGACCTCCTGGTCCTCGACTCCGGCCACGGCGGCACCGGCCAGACCTTCCGATGGTCGGACGTGCCCGACGCGACAAAGGAACGCAGCCTGCTCGCCGGCGGCATCGACCACACCAACCTGGCGGGCGCGCTCGAGGTTGGCACCCGCGGGCTGGACCTGAACTCCGGGCTCGAGCCCCAGCCGGGAGCCAAGGACACCGGGCTGATCGCCCGCGCCTTCCGGGTAATTCGCGCCAACACCGATGCAACCCCCGCAAACCACTAAACCCAGACCACCGCACAGAAACACACAAGACACAAGGAGATTCCCATGGCGGAAGTTTCACGTGAAACCAAGAAGACGATCCTCCCGGCCTATTTCGGGGAGTTCGGCGGGCAGTTCGTGCCCGAGTCCCTAATCCCGGCCCTCGACCAGCTCGAGGCCGCCTTCGTTGAGGCGATGGACGACCCGGAGTTCCACAAGGAGCTGGCCGGCTATCTCAAGGACTACCTGGGCCGCCCGACCCCGCTGACCGAGGTGCCCAAGCTCGGCGGCAAGGCCCGGATCTTCCTCAAGCGCGAAGACCTCGTCCACGGTGGCGCCCACAAGACCAACCAGGTTATCGGCCAGGCACTGCTGGCAAAGCGCATGGGCAAGACCCGCATCATCGCGGAGACCGGCGCCGGCCAGCACGGCACCGCTACGGCTCTGGCCTGCGCGCTGCTTGACCTCGAGTGCGTGGTCTACATGGGCGCCAAGGACGTCCAGCGCCAGCAGCCCAACGTCTACCGCATGGAGCTCATGGGCGCGAAGGTCGTCCCGATCGACACCGGCTCCGGCACCCTCAAGGACGCCGTGAACGAGGCCCTACGCGATTGGACCGCCACCTTCCACGAGTCCCACTATCTGTTGGGCACCGCGGCGGGCCCGCACCCGTTCCCGACGATCGTGCGCGAATTCCACCGGGTCATCTCCACCGAGGCGAAGGCCCAGATGCTCGAGCGCACCGGCGGCCTGCCCGACCTCGTGGTGGCCTGCGTGGGCGGCGGCTCCAACGCCATCGGCATGTTCGCCGACTTCATCGATGAGGAAGGCGTGGAGCTCGTCGGCGCCGAGCCCAGCGGCGAGGGCCTGGACTCCGGCCACCACGGCGCGACCATCAACAACGGCACCGTGGGCATCCTCCACGGCGCCCGCAGCTACCTGATGCGCAACGCGGACGGTCAGGTCGAGGAATCCTATTCCATCTCCGCCGGCCTGGACTACCCGGGCGTCGGCCCGCAGCACGCCTACCTGTCCGCCACCGGACGCGCGAAGTACGTCGGAATCACCGACGCCGAAGCCCTGCACGCCTTCCAGCTACTGAGTCAGAAGGAGGGCATCATCCCGGCCCTCGAGTCCTCCCACGCCCTGGCGTACGCACTCAAGCGCAAGGACGAGGACATCAGCATCCTCGTCTCCCTGTCCGGCCGCGGCGACAAGGACATCGATCACGTGCGCGCGACCTTAAGTGCCCACCCCGAACTGCAACTGAACCAGGAGGACTAACCATGACCGACAACCGCTACGCAAAGATGTTTTCCGCCCTCGCAGAGCTCAACGAGGGGGCCTTCGTCCCCTTCATTATGCTCAGCGACCCGAACGCCGAGGACTGCCTGGACACCATCCGCGCGGTGGTAGGCGCCGGCGCCGACGCGCTCGAGCTGGGCGTGCCGTTCTCCGATCCGGTCGCGGACGGCCCGACCATCCAGGCCTCCCACATCCGCGCCCTCGACGGCGGCGCCACCGTGGATCAGGCCCTGGAAATCATCCGAACCGTCCGCGCCGAATTCCCCGAGCTGCCCATCGGCATGCTCATCTACGGCAACGTCGCCTTCACCCGCGGCCGCGACAAGTTCTACGCGGAGTTCCACGACGCTGGCGCGGATTCCATTCTGCTGCCGGACGTTCCGGTGCGGGAGGGCGAGCCGTTTGCCGAGTCCGCAAAGAAGGCCGGCATCGATCCCATCTTCATCGCCCCGGCTCGCGCTACCGATGCCACCCTGGCCGGCGTAGCGGCCCTGTCCAAGGGCTATATCTACGCCATCTCCCGCGACGGCGTGACCGGTACCGAACGCTCCTCCGAGACGCTGGGGCTCAAAGAGGTCGTGAACAACGTCGCGCGCCACGACGGCCCGCCGGTCCTGCTCGGCTTCGGCATCTCCCAGCCGGAGCACGTCCGGGATGCCATCGCCGCCGGGGCCTCCGGCGCCATCACGGGCTCCGCCATCACCCAGATCATCAACGAGTACGTCGAGCGCACCGATCCGGACGACGAGCACTCGCCGGCCCGCGTGACCGACCGAGCAGCACTCGATGCCAAACTTAACGAGTACGTCTCCGCGATGAAGGCGGCCACCCGCCGCTAAAAACAGGCCCGCGGCACCGACAAGCCAGTACTGGCAAGAAGGCACAAAGATCGCCGGCCCGAGAAGGACCGGCGGTCTTGTCATTTCTTAGTCGCTGCGGCCACCGACTGGCCGAGCACGACCATCAGCATCGTCAGCAGCAGAAGAAGCAGGGGACTTCCCGCCCGCGTTCTTTGCTGGGCGGGCCGGCCACCAGAAGCGCTCGCCCAGCACGTAGTGGGAGACCCACCAGCCCAGGCCCAGCGCCGCGATATTGGTCAGCAGGACGGAGGCGATCATGATGGCCGGGGCCACCAAGGCCCGCAGCATGACCACGAGAGCGGCGAAGATCAGCACCAGCACGAGGGGGAAAATAACCTGCCGGTCCTCGGCCGCTGCGGTCTCCACGTCGGCAAGCTCCGCATCCGGGCCGCCCACGAGCGCCCCGTCCAGCTCGCCGCGCAGCTCGACGAAGTCGGCGCCGCTGACCTGCAGAAGGGTCCAACCATCGACGCTGCCTTGTTCGCGGCCGCTAGCGCCCAGTTGCTCAAGCTGCTCCTGCGTGCGGTCCACGTCCTGGGTGGCCACCACCGGTGGGGTGGCCGACTGATCCGGGAAGTCGCGGCTGAGTTCTTCCGCGGCGGTGCCATCCTCACTGGGGATGAGCGCCTCACCCCACTGGGACGTCGCCTCCTTAAGGGCGGGCAGGTCCAGCGGTTCCGCGGACTTGAGGTAGACCAGCGCGGTGCTGCCGGACTCGCCGTCAGAGTTTTGGGCTGAGGCACGCGGGCTACGGGCGCTCCTCCTGGGCGACCGGGCGGGCGGCCTCGGCGTTAGCGGGCTCGCCCTCCGCGTTGATCTTGCCGCGGGCGAACTTGTCCACGATCATCGCGATGGCACCGTCGCCCGTGACGTTGGCCGCGGTGCCCACGGAGTCGACGGCGATGTAGGCGGCGATCATCAGGGCGACGAGGTTGTCGTCGAAGCCCATGTTCTGGCTCAGCAGGCCGACGGCAACCATGACCGCACCGCCCGGCACGCCCGGGGCGGCAATCATGGTGATCGACAGCAGGACCATGAAGCCCATGGCCGCGCCGAAGCTGACGTCCATGCCCGTCAGGTAGATGATGGCGAAGGCGTAAAGCATCAGCTTGATCATCGAGCCTGCGATGTGGATGGTCGCGCCCAGCGGGACCACGAAGCTGGCGACCGGCTTGGAGATATTGTTCTTCAGCGCGTTTTCCAGCGTCACCGGGATGGTGGCGGCGGAGGAGGAGGTACCGAGCGCGGTGGCGTAGGCCGGCAGCATATTCTTCAGCGCCTTGAACGGGTTCTTGCCGGTGATCGCGCCGGCGATCAGGTACTGGATAACCAGGTAGACCAGCGTCATGGCGACGGACAGCAGCAGGACCTTGCCGAAGGCGACGAGCACGTCGACGAGGTTGCCATTCATGCCCAGATCCAGGAACATGCCGAAGATATAGAACGGCAGCAGCGGGATGACAAAGCCCCAGATGACCTTGACCACTACGTTCTCAAGCTCTTTGGTGACGTTGTACAGGTTGTCGGACTTGACTTGGGTCATGGCCACGCCGATGCAGAACGACAGCAGGAGGGCGGTCATGACCTCGATGGGCGCGGGCATCTCTACCTCGAAGTAGGGCTCCAGCGCGCCCGCATCGATATCAGAGACGTTCGTGTTGATGGTCTGGCCGGCCAGCATCCACGGGTAGACCAGCAGGGAAACGCCGTAGGCCAGAAGGCCCGCGATGATGGTCGAGCCCCAAGCAATGCCGGCGGTGACCCCGAGCCACTTGGCGGCACCGCGGCCGAGCGCGGCGATGGCGGGGGCGATAAGCGCGAAGATCAGGACGGGGATGAAGAAGTTAAGGAAATTGCCGAAAAGCCCGTTGAAGGTGGCAAAGACCCGGCCCAGCCATTCCGGCGCGACAAAGCTTAAGCCGATGCCCAGCACGATGGCTACGGCGATCCGAAACAACAGGTTCTGGCTCAGTGTTTTCAAATTCATGATGTCACTAACTATTTTTATATCCTTCGCACCGGCGGTTCGTCGGTGCGCAGGATGAGACTTTCAAAGACAGCGGGCCAATCACCAAATATTTTCTATAGACCGACCTGAATTAAAGTTTACCCAACGGGTATGCCCTGCCGGAAGGGGGGATAGCTAACTGTACCCGCCGACAATTGCTGCTCGCCCAGCCTAGCGGGTTAGGATATGAGGCATGGTCGTTCTCGGTATTGTCATCCTCATCCTCGCCGCGGTCTTGATCGTGGTCGGAGCCCTCGCCACCGCCCGCAAACTACCGGGCAACTCGGTGGTGGGCCTGCGCGTCGAGGAGGTCCGCAAGTCCCGCGAGGCCTGGGATGCCGCGCACGCCGTCGCCGGCCCCGTCTGGTTCCTCGGGGGAGTGGCGCTCGCCTTCGGCGGGATCGTCGCCCTGACCGCGACCGGCTGGATGTGGCTCATCCCGGTGGCGACCGCCATCATCGCCGTCATTACCCTGTCGGTGGGCGCCAACCTGGGCGCGCGTTCGGCGTTCCTGTGGGATCAGGCCAACAACGCCGACGAGGGGTGCGGCGACAGCTGCAACTGCGGCTCCGGCGGCTGCGGTAGCGACAGCCCGGCGGAAGCCGCGCCCGCGCAGATCGATCTCGACGCCGTCCGCCAGGCAGCCAACCGCGCGGATCAGTAGCCGATCCCCGGCCAAATAGCCCGCCGCGCGCTCGACCCGCAGCACCCACCACTATTGTCACTGTGACGTAATGATTGTGGTGGGTGATTTTGTCTCTCGCGTTGCCCGCGTGGGGCCCGAGCCGACGCAAGGATAGCCTGCCGTAAATAGTCTCCCCGCCGGCCGAGGGATAGAGTAGGGGGCATGACTATGAAGTGTTCGCGTCGCATGTTCCTGATCGGGACGGCCACCACCTTCGCTGGCGCCTACCTCGCCGCCTGCGGCAAGCAGGCCTCGGCGGAGATCGCCGCCACCGAGATCCCGGTCGGCTCCGCCGTCATCGTCGACAACGTGATTTTCGCCCAGCCGGAGGAGGGGCTCTTCAAGGCCTACTCGCAAACCTGCCCCCACCAGGGCAACCCCATCACCGAGGTGGAGGGCTCCCACGTCATCTGCACCTCCCACTACACCGAGTACGACATCACCGACGGCTCGGTCGTCTCCGGGCCCGGCCGCGATCCGCTAGAAGAGATCTCCGTGGAAGACGACGGCACCACCGTAAAGACCGTCTAAGGTTTCACGTGAAACCCCGCCGCCGAGGGGGAGGCGGGGCGTAAACTGCGGTACATGCTCAACGCACTGCGCCGACTAGACCCGCTCATCGTCCTGATCATCACGGCGGTGATGATCGCGATCGTCTTGCCCGCCCGGGGACAGTTTGCCGAGGTCTTCGCGGTACTCACCAACATCGCGATCGCGCTGCTCTTCTTCCTCTACGGCGCCCGGCTATCCACCCGGGAGGCGCTCGCCGGCCTGCAGCACTGGCGGCTCCACTTGACCATCCTGGCGGCCACCTTCGTGCTGTACCCGCTCATCGGCATGGCGCTGCGGCCCCTGTCCTTCGCCGTGGGCGACGAGCTCTACCTGGGCATCCTCTACCTGACGCTGGTCCCATCCACTGTGCAGTCCTCGGTTGCCTTCACCTCCATCGCGCGCGGCAACGTGGCGGGGTCCATCGTCTCCGCCTCGCTATCCAACCTCGCCGGAGTCATCCTCACCCCGCTGCTGGTGATGCTGTGCATGGGCGCCGGGCACGGCATCCACATCGACTCCTCGGTCTTTCTGGAGATTTCCCTCCTGCTGCTCCTGCCCTTCGTCCTGGGGCAGCTGACTCGCCGCTGGGTGAAGAACTTCGCGGCCCACAAGGCCACCAAGGTGGTCGACCGCGGCTCCATCGCGATGGTGGTCTACTCCGCCTTTTCCTCCGGCGTGGTCGGTGGGATCTGGTCCGATATCGGGGTGGGCCAGCTGCTTTTCCTCATCATCTTCGCGGTCGTGCTAGTCAGCGCCGTGTTGTGGCTGACCCGCTGGGTGAGCGCGCGGCTGGGTTTCGCGCGCCCCGACGTCATCGCCATCGAGTTCTGCGGATCGAAGAAGTCGCTGGCCACCGGCCTGCCGATGGCCTCGGTCATCTTCGCCACCGGCGGCGGGCAGCTGGGGCTGCTCATCCTACCGCTGATGATCTACCACCAGGTCCAGCTGATGGTCTGCTCGTGGCTGGCCGCCCGCTACGCCCGGCAAGACCCCGCGGCCGAGGCGCGTTAAACACCGGGAAGGCTAGGCACTAAACTTGGATGCCATGACTTCCGCAGAGAACTACGGCCCCGAGAAGGCGCTGCTCTACGTCAAGACCACGCTGAGCATCCCCGGCGCCGGCACGGCCATCCACGTGGCGGAGATGCAGCAGCTCGACGCCCGCAGCTGCCGCATCCACCGGCTGATCGCACAGACCCCGGACGGGCAGATCGCCGGCGCGGTCAGCGGGGCCAAGCGCGTCGGTAGCATCGACAAGCCCAACAGCATCGTGCCGCACCCGGACACCTACGCGTCCTACCCGGACATCGACACTGAGTACCTCGCCGCGGCGGACTTCGAGTCCCTCTGGGTCGAGGCGCAGCTGCGCTATCCGGGACTCTAAAAGACGAAGTTCACCAGCACCATGTAGACAGCGGTGCCGCCCAGGATGGACAGCCCGGACTCGCGCCGCCACAGGTGCAGGCCGGCAGTGACGGCCGCGCTCAGCAGGGCGGCCAGAATGCCGCCCGGGGCCGCAGATTGCCCGACGATGGTGTAGACAACCAAGACCACCATCACGCCGACCGGCATCGTCCGGCCCAGCACTCCGACCAGATCGCTGCCGCGCAGCGCCCGAACGAAGCTAAAGGGAATCTGCCGCAGCAGGACCGTGACGACGCAGACGGGAATGAGCACGGCCAGGATCGCAGTTAGGCTCACGCCAGCTGGCATTAGCGTTCACCTCCCGGCCCGCGGCGCCACTCGATGAGTTCGTCAAAGCGCGGGGAATACACGCGCGCCAGCAGGAAAAGGAAATAGGCGATCAAGGCCACCATGAGCACCTGGTTGGGGGTTATCACCACGGCCAGGACGCCTAGCAAGGCGGCGACCGCTGGCAGGGAAAAGTCCGGGTTGTTGCGGAAGGAGTCCAGCGCCAGCACCACAAAGAGGGCCACCAGCGCGAATTCCATCCCCTGCACGTTGTCCGGGATAGCCTGGCCTGCCAGCGCGCCCACCACGCCGCCGCCGACCCAGAGGAACTGGGCGAAGAGCTGGATGGTGAGAATGCGCCGCCCGGTCAGGGCGGAGTCGTGGGGCAGTGCCGAGACGATCGCGTAGGTCTCGTCCGTCAGCGCGTAGGTGGAGTAGACCTTCCCGCCCACCGAAGAGACGCGGTGCCGGGGGAAGCTTAACCCGTAGAAGATGTGGCGGAAGTTGACCATGAATCCGGTCAGCGCCGCGGAGACGGGACCTACCCCGGAGGTGACCATGCTGATGGCCAAAAACTCCATGGAGCCGGCGTAAATGGCGATGGAAAAGATAGGCGCCCACCACCAGTCGAAGCCGGTTTGGACGATCAGGACACCGAAGGCCAGGCCCAGGGGAACCAGGCCCAAGGCTACGGCCCAGGTGTCCTTCAATCCCTGACGAACATCAGCGTGCATGCGCCTATCGTAGCGGCGGCGGGCCCGCCGGCACCCAAAAAGGCGGAGAAATATTCTAGTTATCGTCCAAGTCGGCGGGGAAGGTGGAATACAGCGGCAGCGGCATCGGCTGGCGCTTCATGACGTCCGCCCACAGATCAGCCGGGCCGGGAGTCAACACGTCCTGGGCCAGCGCCGGGGCGACGAACCAGTCGCCGCGGTCGATCTCCTGCTGCAGCTGGCCTGGGGCCCACTCGGCGTAGCCGGCAAACAGCCGCATCCCGTCCAGAGTCTGCGCCAGAAACTCCGGGTCGGCGCGCATATCCACGTGCGCCAGCCGCGGGGCCAGGCGGCTGAGCTGCGGGTGATCCTCGAAGCGTACGCCCTGCTTGGTCATGCCCAAGCCCACCACGGACTGCTGGTTGAGCGGGCCGCCGATGTAGAGGGCCTGCGGCTTGGCGACCACCGGTAGGTACTCCGGCAGCACGTTGAAGACCGCCAGCTCACTGCGGGTCGTCAGGTTCACGCCGAAGGTCAGGTAGTCGTCGTGCTGGATGAGCAGGATGACCGAGCGGGCAAACTCGGCAGAGAACATGCCCGGGGCGGCTACCAGCAGTTGGCCGGGCCCCGGGTCGTTGCGTTCGAGGGCATTAAATAGTCGGTCCGCGTACATTAACTACCAGACTCCCACCAAGCACGTAGCTTTGCAATTGCTTCCTCGCGGGGCAGCGGGCCCTGCTCGAGGCGCAGTTCCTTCAAAAACGACCAGGCGCGGCCCACCTCGGGCCCCGGCTTCAGCCCCAGGATCTCCATGATCTCGTTGCCGTCTAGGTCCGGGCGCACGCGGGCCAGGTCTTCCTTTTCCTGGATCTCCTGGATGCGTTCCTCCAGGTGATCGTAGGTGCGCTGCAGGCGGCGTGCCTTGCGCTCGTTGCGCGTGGTGCAGTCCGCACGCACCAGCTTGTGCAGGCGCGGCAGCAGCGCGCCGGCGTCGGTGACGTAGCGGCGCACGGCGGAATCCGTCCACTGCCCCTCGCCGAAGCCGTGGAAGCGCATGTGCAGGTAGACCAGCTGCGCGATGTCCTGGGTCATGGCCTTCGGGAATTTCAGCGCGCGCAGACGCTTACGCACCAGCTTCGCGCCGACCACCTCGTGGTGGTGGAAGGTCACCTTGCCGCCGGTGGTGTCCCGGGTATCCGGCTTGCCGCAGTCGTGCAGCAGCGCCGCCCAGCGCAGGACCAGGTCGGGTCCGTCCTCCTCCTGATCCATCGCCTGCCGCATGACCTGCAGGGAATGGGCGTAGACGTCCTTGTGCTGGGCGTGCTCGTCTGGGGCCATGCGCATGGCGGGGATCTCGGGGATGACGATCTCGGCGATCCCGGTATCGACAAGCAGGTCGATGCCCACCCACGGCGCAGTGCCACCGACCAGCTTGTCCAACTCGACGCGGATGCGCTCGACGGTGATGCGCCGGATCTCGCCGGCCATGTCCTGCATGGCGCCGAAGACCCGGTCGGCGACGTGGAATTCCAGCTGGGAGGCAAAGCGGGCGGCGCGCAGCATGCGCAGCGGATCGTCGTGGAAGGAGATCTCCGGCGCGTCCGGGGTGTCGATGATTCCGGCGACGAGATCCTCCAGGCCGCCCAGCGGATCGTGGAATTCGCGGCCGCCGTCGGCCTTGAGCTCGACCGCCATGGCGTTGATCTTGAAATCGCGGCGGACCAGGTCCCCGGCCAGGGTGTCACCGTAGACGACTTCCGGGTTGCGCGAGTCGCCGTCGTAGGAGTCCGCGCGGAAGGTGGTGATTTCGATCTGCTGTCCGCGGTAGACCGCGGAGACGGTGCCGAAGGCGATGCCGGTGTCCCAGACCTTCTCGGCGTAGTCTTCCAAAATCTCCTGGACGACGTCAGGGCGGGCCGGGGTGGTGAAGTCGAGGTCATTGCCCAGGCGCCCCAGGAGGGCGTCCCGGACGGAACCACCTACCAGGTAGAGCGGAAAGCCGCGCTTAGCGAAGCGCTCCACGAGCCCGCTCAACAGGTCACTGAGTTGGGCAATCTCGGATTCTGCCCGCGCCATAACGCCAATTAGCTGAGTGTCCTGAAAATTCACGCACGTTAGTCTACTACGATTAACCAGGATGACTAACCACAACGAGGCCAGCCCGAAGGCCAGCAACACCAACGCCGCGCCCGGCGGCGAGCCTGCGGCTGCCACGGCAGGCGGGAGCGGTTCCGGCTCCTCGCGTCGCGGAGGTCGCGGTCGTTCGCGCCGGCGCGGCGGGGCCAAGTCGCGCCGCGGCGGGCGCGCGAACAACGCCCGCAAGGGCGGCAATAATACCCGCACCCATGCCAAGTCCCGCGGCGGACGCGGCGGCAACAACTCCCGGCGCCAGGCGGCGGCCAGCCACATGACCACCCGGGACGAGACCTCGGCCGGCGGGCTGGTGGTCTCCGGCCTCGCCGAGGCCGTCCACGACGGCGGCGAGGTGGATCTCACCCGCATCTACGTGGCGCTGATCGGCCGGCTCGACCGCCGCGGCCGCCTGCTGTGGTCCATGCCGAAGGGCCACGTGGAGCCCGGGGAGCCGCGGCACACCACCGCCGAGCGCGAAGTTTGGGAGGAAACCGGCGTGCGCGGCGAGGTCTTCGCCGATCTAGGCACTATTGATTATTGGTTCGTCTCCGACGGGGTGCGCATCCACAAGACGGTGCACCACCACCTGCTGCGCTTCGCCGACGGCATCCTCAACGACGAGGACCCAGAGGTCACCGAGGTGGCATGGATCCCCGTCTCCGAACTCATCGAGCATTTGGCCTACGCGGACGAGCGCAAGCTGGCCCGCATTGCCCACGACATCCTGCCGGACATGGCCCGTCAGGAGGCAGCTGCCGGGAAGGCCACGCCGCGGTGATGGGACGCCGACTCCGCCGCCTGACCGTCGGTACGACCGCCTGCCTGGCCGTGGCGCTCGGAATCAGCATCGGCGGCCCGGCGGCCACCCCCGACGCGACCGCGCAGGACGCTGAATCCGCCGCCTGGGGCCAGGCGCGCCAGCCGGACCAGCTCGACCTCGAGCTCATCGAGGCCAGCCCGGTCCAGGTGGGCGACGCGCTGACCGTGCGCTTCCGGATCCACAACCCGACCGATCAGGCCGTGGAGGACCTGCAGGTCACCACCCGACGCGGGGATGCGGTGGCCACCACCGCCGAGGCCCGCACGCAGCTAGCCCAAGGCTCCTTTCCGTATTTCGGCGCCAGCGCCAACCCCGGGACCCTGGGCCCCGGGGAGACCCGGGAGGTCAGCCTGACGATCCCCACCGGGCTGGAGGGCGAAGGCTCTTTGGCCATGACCGAAGCCGGTATCTACCCGTTGCTCTACACCCTGACCGGCACCCGCGACGGGGAACCGGTCAGCCTGTCGGAGGACCGCACCCTGCTGGATCTCGCGCCGAAGCCGGGGGAGGAGTCGCCAAGCGACGTGGCCGAAGACCCCGCGGCCGAAGACGCAGACGACTTCGAGCCCCACGACCTGTCCGTTATTTATCCGATTACTGACACGGTGGACATCGTGCCTGGGGATACCGGCGGGCAATCGCTGATTCTGGACTCCGATCACTTGGCGCAGTCCCTGTCGCCCGGGGGACGGCTGGATCGCCTGGTGGATAGCTACCTGTCCCACGACCTACAGGGCGCGGCCTGCGCGGCGCTGGACCCGGCGCTGCTCAGCGTGGTCGAGCGTATGGAAGACGGCTACACCGTCCATGATTCCCGGCCCTCGGTGGCGCACCAGACCAAGCGCCTGCGTGATTCGTGGTTTAACGATGACGCGGACTACCGCGGCGAGTCCGGGCAGGGCAGTAGGGCCGCCAGCCAGTGGCTGGCCAAGATCAAGCAGCTCGACTGCGTCATGGCCATGCCTTGGGCAGACGCGGATCCTTTGGCCGTGCGCAGCGTGGACAACGCCTGGCTCGACCACGAGGCCTTCGCGCACGGCGCCGAGATCATCGAGCGCTTGGCCGGCCACCCGCTGGCCAGCAACGCCCTGGTGGGCAGCAAGGGCTACGTCACCGAGGACCTCGGCCGGCCCGCCGTCGTGGCTGACAACAGCATCTGGGAAGGCCAGGCGCTTTCCTTCGACGCCTCCCTGGGTAGCCTGCTGGCCCAGACCGGCACGCGGCCGCAGACCACGGCCTATTCCAACCCGGAGCTGCGCTACGACTACCGGGTGGACTCCGTCCTCGCGCGGGACTTGAGCGCTGCCGCCGCCCTCCGGCTGGGCGCCCAGGAAGACGACACCCTGGCCGTGCTGCCCGCCACCCTGGAGCCGGCCACCGCCGACCAGGTGCTCGCCGCGGGCGAGGCCGTGCTGGGGGATCACACCGCCCAACCAAAGCCGGTTGCTGCGTTGCCGCTGGAAACCAGCGAGGCGGCGGAGCAGGGCCTGCCGGCCGGCAGCCCCTACGTAGACCCGGCTGCTTTCGATGCCACCCAGACCGGGCGCATCAAGCAGCAGGCGAAGTACGCCGACGAGCTGACCAAGATCATGGTCAACGATCCGCATATCGCGCTGACGCGCTACGGCTTTACCCAGCCGCTGCGCCACGACCTGCTCACGGCGCTTTCGGCCACCCGGCGAACCAGCCTGCCGACCACCCAGGAGTCGGAAGAAGCCTCCATCCGGCGCCTGGATGCCAACTCCAACACCCTGCAGGAGCTGCGCTCCTCGGTCACGCTGCTACCGCCTGGCAACGTCTACACGCGCGTCTCGGAGTCCTCGCCGCTGCTCATCGTGGCGGAAAACGGCCTGCCACTGCCGGTGGAGGCCACGCTGGAGTACCAGGGCCCGGATAACGCCCGCCTGAACACGCCGGAGCGGGTTCGGATCCCCGCCACCGGCTCTATTACGGTGAACATGACCGCTGATCTGCCCGAGCAGACCGACCGCATCCGTATGGAGCTGTGGCTGGCCACCCCGGAATCCGACATGATCTCGCAGCCGATAAGTATCGCCGTGCAGACCCGAGCCGGTATCCTCAGTGTCTATGGCATCGGCATCGCCGCTGCACTCGCAGTAGGTTTGGCCCTTCTTTTTAAGGTCGGGCGCAAGAAGAAATCAGAGACGTAAAAGAGCTTAAGTTTTTCTATGACCAACCAGCAGGGCCGCGAGGCTGAATCAGAATCCAGGCACGAAGGACCGAAACCCGCCGGTCTCCGCGAGCGGATCGTTTCGGCGTCGCCGCCGGCTCCCGTGCCCACCCGCCGCGAGCCGGTGAACGTGCCGGCCGCGGAGCCGGTGGAGGACAAGTCGGATCTGCGCGGCAAGAACGCCGAGCAATCCACCAGCGACCGCGACGTCGTGCGCGCGACCGGCACGATGGCCATCGCCACGCTGCTGTCGCGTATCACCGGCTTCCTCCGCCAGATGCTCATCGGCGCCACCCTGGGCGCCGCCGTCGGCACGGCGTTCAGCTCCGCCAACCAGATCCCGAACCTCGTCACCGAGATCGTCCTGGGCGCGGTGCTGACCTCGCTGGTGGTTCCGGTGCTGGTGCGCGCGGAGAAGGAGGATTCCGACCGCGGCGAGGTCTTCATCCGCCGGCTGTTCACACTGGCCTTTAGCCTGCTCGGCGTGGTCACGCTGCTCTCGGTGCTGTTTGCTCCGCTGCTGACGGAGTTGATGCTGCCCGAAGATTCCAAGGCGAACTCGATCCAGGCGATCTCCTTTGCCTACTTCCTGCTGCCGCAGATCTTCTTCTATGGGCTCTTCGCGCTGTCCCAGGCGGTCCTGAACACGAAGAATATCTTCGGCCCGGGCGCGTGGGCGCCGGTGGTCAACAACATCATCTCTATCTCGGTGCTGTTGATGTACCGCCTCCTGCCGGGCAGCCTGCACCCGGACGCGCCCAGCCCGGTGACCGACCCGCACGTCATCCTGCTGGGCTTGGGCACCACCACGGGTGTGGTGGTGCAGGCGCTGATCCTGCTGCCGTACCTGAAAAAGGCCGGCATCAACATGCGGCCGATGTGGGGCCTAGACGACCGCATCAAGCAATTCGGCAGCATGGCGGTGGCCATCATCGCCTACGTGGCCATCTCCCAGGCCGGCTACGTGGTCACCTCCCGGGTGGCCGCGCACGCCGATGCCGGCGCGCCGCTGGTCTACCAGAACGCCTGGCTGCTGCTGCAGGTGCCCTACGGCATCATCGGCGTCACGCTGCTGACCGCCATCATGCCCAGGCTGTCGCGCGACGCGGCCGACGGCGACGTCGACGGCGTGGTCCGGGACCTGACGCTGAGCTCCAAGCTGACCTTCATCGCGCTCATCCCGATCGTCATCTTCATGACGGCCTTCGGCACGCCGATCGCGCGCGCTCTTTTCCAGTACGGTTCCTACGGCGCCGACAGCGCCGAGCAGCTCGGCCTGACCATTAGTTTCTCCGCCTTCACACTGATCCCTTATGCTCTGGTGCTGCTGCACCTGCGCGTCTTCTACGCCCGCGAGGAAGCCTGGACCCCGACGTTTATCATCGCCGGCATTACCTTCACGAAGGTGGTGCTGACCCTGCTGGCGCCGCTGGTGGCCAGCACCCCGGAGCACGTGGTCATCCTGCTGGGTACCGCCAACGGCTTCGGCTTCATCTCCGGCGCGGTCATCGGCGCGTTCCTGCTCAAGCGCAAGCTGGGCTCCCTGGGCGGCAAGGAGCTCAGCCGCACGATCGTGTGGGCCACGATTTCCGGCGTGGCGGGAGTCGCCCTCACGATGGCCGCGAACTGGCTGGTGGGCCTGGTGCTGCCGGATCCCATGCCGTCCATCTTCTACCTGCTGCGCGTTATCGTCTTCGGGCTGCTCTTCGTCATCATCACCGGCCTGGTGCTGTCCCGCTCCGGCCTGCCCGAGGTCCAGAACCTGGGCCGGGCCTTGCACCGCATCCCAGGCATGGCACGCTTCATCAAGGTCGACAACTCCCAGGCCATCGAGGTCGAGGAGCCGGAGCTACAGGAGATCCAATCCGTGTTCACGCAGGACTCCTTCAACTCCTCGCCGGTCCCGCCGCCCATGTCGGCCGGCATTGTCCGCGGCCCCCGGCTGGTCCCGGGCGCGCCGGTCTCCGACGGCCGCTTCCGCCTGCTCAAGGACCACGGCTCCGTGGCCGGGGCCCGCTTCTGGCAGGCGCGCGAGCAGTCCACCGGCCGGACGGTGGCGCTGACCTTCGTGGACACCACCAACCAGGCGCCGTTCGCGCCGGCGAACCCGGGCCAGGCCGCGCGCCGCTCCGCCGCGGTGGCCCGCAACACCCGCAAGCTGGGCGAGCTCGGCCTGACCTCGGTGGCGCCGAATATCGAGGTGTTGTCCTACCGCTCCGGCTGCCTGGTGGTGGCCGACTGGGTCGCCGGCACCGAGCTGAAGACGGTCGCCGCCTCCGACGGGCTGGACCCGCACGCGGTCGCCCACGCGATGGGCTACATGGTCGAGGACGCCGCCACCGCCCACGAGGCCGGCGTACTCATGGGCCTGGATCACCGCGACCGCATCCGGATCTCCACCGACGGCGTGGCCGTGCTGGCCTTCCCGGCGGTGCTGAGCGACGCCGCGGAGTCCACCGACCGCGAGAGCCTGAGTTCCGCGCTCGACATGCTGGTCGAGTCGACCTCGCCCACGCCGAAGGTGCTGCGCGATATCACCGCCGATGCCGGGCTCTCCGGAGAGGAGGTCGCCGGCGAGGTGGAGCAAGCCTACCGCGAACTCGACGCCGCGGACGCGGACGACAAGGAAGACAAGCAGGAGGCGCTGGCCACCGCGCAGGGCAAGACCCTGGCCGGCATCGCCCGCCGCCTCTACGACTTCGCCCCGGACGATCCGGAAGGCGACGAGGCCCTGCCGGTCAGCCAGCTGCCGGACGATACCCCGGAGGAGGCCCCGGAACCGACCGCCGGCTTCGGCGGGCGCGGCTACTCCGGCTCCGGCGTACTGCTCATCGGCGTGCTGGCCACTATCTTCGTGGTGCTCATGGCGGCCCTGACCACCTGGGTAATGTCGATCTTGGGCAACAACACCGAGAACGCGCCCATCAACACCGAGGCCGTCAAGCAGGCCGAGCCGACCCTGCTTTCGGGCCCGCCGCTGCTCCTCGACGCCAAATCGGCCGACACCGTGCCGGCGAACAAGGACGCCAAAGAACTCATCGACGGCGACAAGTCCACGCGCTGGTCCACCGACAAGGCGGAGACCGGTGTGGTCTTAAGCCTTGAGGATCCGGTGCAGCTGCGCGACGTCATCATCGATCAGTCGGGTAGCTCCCAGGCAACGGTGGAAATCTACGCGGTGGATTCGGAGACCTTCGATCCCACGAACCCGCAACCGGAGGAGCTGCCGCAGCTGGCCAGCGAACCCCTGCAGGGCTCGCGCACCTCGCTGAATCTGAAGGAGAAGCCGGAGTTCTACGACGGCCTGCTCGTCTGGGTCAGCGAACTTCCGAAGAACAAGAAGGCCACCCTGGCCGATATCCGTGTCGCCGGAGTGCCGCAGTAGGCTATCTTCCGCTGCGGCCCCGGCGGATTCCCGCAGCTAGCGGTTAGTTTAGCCGTTAACTTCATTCTGGACCCGGCCCACACCACCATCGGCTTCGTCGCCCGCCACGCCATGGTGACCAAGGTCCGTGGCAAGTTCACCGAGTTCAAGATGGACGAGTCCGGCAACGGCTCCGTCACCGGCGGCGTGCTGGTCTCCGAGGAAATCAAGCTGGAGATGGAGGCCTCCGCTATCAAGCAGTAAGGCGCTCGCCTCCTTCCAGCAAGACCCAGACCCCGGGGTCGGCTCGCAGACTTTGCGACGCCGATTCCGGGGTTTCCGGCGCTTTCAGGCGCTACTGTGGTGGCTATGACTTCCCAGACTGCCTCCGTGCCCGAACCCGCCACCCTCACCCAGGAGGCGGCGCGCCACCGCAGCGAGAACCTGCGGGTACACTCCTACGATCTGCACCTGGATCTGAGTGCCGCGGCCACCCAGGCGACCTTCGGCGTGCACGTCGTCGTGGAGTTTTCCACCGCTGACCCGCACGTCTTCCTGGACTACCTGGGCGCCAGCGTCGATAGCGTCACCCTCGACGGCCAGCCGTGCCCGTTTGCCTTCGCCGACGGCTGGTTGACCGTCGACGACGTACCGGTCGGCCAGGCCGTGCGCCTCGAGGTCCATGGCCAGAGCCGCTATTCCCGAACGGGGCAGGGCCTGCACCGCATGGTCGACACGGCGGACGATGCCGTCTATATCTACTCCCACCTGGAGCCTTCGGACGCCCGCCGCATCTTCCCGTGCTTCGACCAGCCGGACCTGAAGGCCGCCTTCACCGTCCACATCACGGCCCCGGAGGCCTGGCAGATCCTGTCCAACCAGCCAGAGGTCAGCCGCACCGACTGCGGCGAGGACTGCGTGACCTGCACCTTCGCGCCGACGCCGCCGCTGTCGACGTACCTGACCGCCTTCGCGGCCGGGCCCTACCGCGTGGTCGAAGATAGCTGGACCCCGGAGCGCGAAGGCGCCCAGCCGATCCAGCTGCGCGCCTTCGCCCGCGCCTCCATGGCGGACTACCTCGACGCCGAGATCCTCGAGCTGACCCAGCAGGGCCTGGGGTTCTTCCACGCGCACTACGGATACCCGTACCCGTGGGGCAAGTACGACTCCATCTTCGTGCCGGAATACAACCTGGGCGCCATGGAAAACCCGGGCCTGGTCACCTTCACGGAGAAGTACCTCTTCCGCTCGCAGGCCACTCGCGCCCAGCACGCCGGGCGCGCGAACACCATCCTCCACGAGATGTCGCACATGTGGTTCGGCGACCTGGTGACCCCGCGCTGGTGGGACGATCTGTGGCTGAAGGAGTCCTTCGCCGAGTTCATGGGCGCGGATTCCTCGGTGGAGGCCACGGCCTACACGGAGGCCTGGGCGAATTTCGCCGGCAGCCGCAAGAACTGGGCCTGCCAGCAGGACCAGCTGCGCACCACGCACCCCATCAAGGCGGAGATCCCGGACGCGGACGCCGCCCGCCAGAACTTCGACGGCATCACCTACGCCAAGGGCGCCGCGGTCTTGAAGCAGCTGGTCCACTACGTCGGCCGCGAGGCCTTCTACGCCGGCGCGCGGGACTACTTCGCCGCCCACGCCTTCGCCGCCGCCACCTTCGACGACTTCCTGAACGCCCTGGCCGGGCACACCGACCGCGACCTGCCGGAGTGGGCGCGGCACTGGCTGCGCACCACCGGCATCGACAGCCTGCGCCCCAAGGTCACCGGCACCGCGGCTATCGAGCACCTCTACGTTTTAAGCGCGGACCCGGAATCCACCCGCCCGCACCGCCTGGACGTGACGCTGCTGGACGAGCACTTGCGCAAGCAGGCCACCTTCGACGTCGATATCGCCGCGGGCGCTGGAGTCACAGAGATCCCCGCGGCCGCCGGGCTGGACCTGCCCGCGCTGGTGGTGGTCAACGACTCAGACCACGCCTACGCCAAGGTGGGCTTCGACGCCCGCTCCCTGAAGACCATCCGCACCCGCCTGTCCGAGATCGACAGCGATCTGACCCGGGCGGTGATCTGGACCGGGATGTGGAACATGACCCGCGACGGCGCCTGGCCAGTCAGCCATTACGTGGAGACGGTCACCCGGCATGCCGCCGCGGAGACCAACGCGACCCTGCTGGCCACCGCGCTGAACAACGCGCACTACGCGATCAACTGCTTTCTGCCGGAGGCCGAGCAGGACCCGGCCCGCACCGACTTCGCGGACCGGCTCTGGGACCTCGTCCACCGGGCCGCGCCCGGCTCCGACGAGCAGCTCATCCTGACCCGCAGCACGATTGCCGCCCTGGCCGCCGCGCCCGGCGACGCCCCCATCGCGCGCCTGAAGGAGCTGTTGAACGGACAGCTTGCCGGACTGCGCCTCGATCCGGATGTGCGCTGGTCCCTGGTCAAGGCCCTGCGCGCCCGCGGCGCCTTCAGCGCCGAGGATCTGGCGGCGGAGCAGGCTAACGATGCCACGCTGACCGGCGCCGCAGCCGCCCTCGGCGCGCGCCATTCCACCCCGGACGCCGCCACCAAGCGCGAAGTCTTCGACCTGGTGACCACCCCGGAGAAGTTCTCCAACGCCCAGGTCGACTCCCTGTTGGCCGCCTTCAACGCCCCGCGCTCGAAGGCCCTGCGCGAGCCCTTCGCCCAGGCCTATTTCGATAAGCTCTCGCACCTCTGGGAAGCCCACCCCATCGAGATCGCCAACCGGCTCGTCCGCGGCCTCTACCCGTACCTGCCGGGCAGTGACGCGGCCACCACGGCCTTCCTCGAGAGCAGCCAGCCCCCGCGCGCGCTGGCCCGCGTGCTGACCGAATGCCAGGACGAGCTGCGCCGCCGGCAGGCGGTGCAGGCCTCGCCGGCCCAGCGCTAGGAGCACCTCCCTGAGAAAACTTCGTCTCCCCGAGTGGCGCAGATCCCAAAAATAAGGTGGAATAGGAGTCACCATCACTTTTTAAAGCTCGGGGGTGTTTCAAGCGATGGGCTCGGGGGAGACTCTATCCAGCCATAAAACTGACCACGAAAAACACGCAGACAAGACAAGCAGCGCAAACAGCACTGCCACCACGGGGCGCGACAAGACCGATCAGGAGCTCGTCGACGCGTATATCGGGGGAGACGGCAAGGCCTTTTCCGCCATCGTGGAGCGCCACCGCTCGCGCCTGACCACCGTGGCGCGGCGGTACACGCACAACGACACGGACGCCCAAGACATCGTGCAGGAGGCGCTGCTGCGCGCCAGCCGGAAGCTGCACACCTACCGGCGGGAGGCCCGCCTGGGTACCTGGCTGCACCGGCTGGTGATGAACTCCGGCTACGACTTCCTCAATCACCGCTCCAACCGGGAGAATTATTCACTGGACGCTGGGGTAGTGGAGGGGGACTACAACCACTTGCTGGCCTGCACCGACGACCGGGACGTGGACCTCCGGTTGACGCTCAGCGCCGCCCTGCGCCTGCTGCGCCCGGATCAGCGGGTGGCGCTGTGGCTGATCGACGTCGCCGGCTTCGACGTGGCCGAGGTCGCTCGCCACCAGGGCGTAGCGCCTGGGACCATCAAGTCCCGACGCGCCCGGGCCAAAGGTGTGCTCAAGGAAGCCATCTCTTTTTCGTCGTGAGAAACCGACGAATGGTTAAGGTTGTGTATCAACTTCCCGCAGGCCCGTGCTGTCGATGCGGGAGTTTTCCCTAGACCGAGTAGAATCTGGGGCGTTAAGCGACTCGATTTGAATCAAGGGGAGTTACACACACATGACCGTTCACAATGTCGCCATCGTTGGATCCGGCCCGGCCGGCTACACCGCGGCGCTGTATGCGGCCCGCGCGGAGTTAAACCCCATCGTCTTCGAAGGTTTCGAATACGGCGGCGAGCTGATGAACACCACCGAGGTAGAAAACTACCCCGGCTTCCAGAAGGGCATCATGGGCCCGGACCTCATGGAGGAAATGCGCGCTCAGGCCACCCGCTTCGGCGCTGACCTGCGCATGGAGGTCGTCGACTCCGTGGAGCTCGACGGCGAGATTAAGAAGCTGCACGTCGGCGACGAGATCTTCGAGGCCCGCACCGTCATCCTGGCGACCGGCGCCGCCCCGCGCCACTTGAGCGTGCCCGGTGAGCAGGAGCTGACCGGCCGCGGCGTGTCCACCTGCGCGACCTGCGACGGTTTCTTCTTCAAGGGCCACAACATCGCGGTCATCGGCGGCGGCGACTCCGCCATGGAGGAGGCGACCTTCCTGACCAAGTTCGCGGAGACCGTGACCATCGTGCACCGTTCCGAGAACTTCCGCGCCTCCAAGATCATGCTGGAGCGCGCGCAGCAGAACCCGCAGATTAAGTGGGAGCTCAACCAGACCGTCGAGCGCGTTCTCGAAGAAGACGGCAAGGTCAGCGGCCTCGAGCTGCGCGACGCGGTGACGGGGGAGACCAAGAACCTCGACGTCACCGCCATGTTCGTGGCCATCGGCCACGACCCGCGCTCGGCCTTCCTCGAGGGCCAGGTCGACCTCAACGAAGCCGGCTACGTCACCGTGACCCACCCAGGCACCCAGACCAACCTGCCGGGCGTCTTCGCCTGCGGCGACTTGGTCGATGACCACTACCGGCAAGCCATCACCGCCGCCGGCTCCGGTTGCCGCGCGGCGATCGATGCGGAACATTTCCTCGCGGAGAATCGTTAAATTATTATGAGCAATGTCAAAGAAGTGACCACTGATAACTTCCGTTCCGAGGTTATCGAGGCCGGTAAGCCGGTCGTCGTCGATTTCTGGGCGGACTGGTGCGGTCCCTGCAAGAAGCTCTCCCCGCTGTTGGACGAGATCGCAGAAGAACTGGGCGACAAGGTCGGCGTCGTGAAGGTCAACGTCGAGGAGCAGCGCAACCTGGCGGCCATGTTCCAGATCATGTCCCTGCCGTCGGTGCTGATCTTTAACAACGGCGAGAAGGTCGAGGAATTTGCTGGTCTGCGCAGCAAGGAAGACATTCTGTCCAAGATCAACAACCACCTTTAACCGTGGTTCAGGGATGCTTGAAGGATGAAGGAATGAATGTGAATCGCGTTTTAAGTGTGGGCGACACCAGCGTGCGCGTCGCTGAGGCACGCGCGAACCTGGCTCGTCTCGGCCAGCTGACTCAGTACTCCGGCGAGGTAAGCGCCTGGAAGAAGCAGAGCTACTCGGAGCAAGACAAGTACTTTGATGCTGAGTTGGCGGAAGCGATCAAGGCTTTCCAGCAGTCGCGAGGGATCATCCCCTCCGGTCGCATTGATGACATGACGCTGCGGGAGATGCGCCTGGCGTCCTATTCCCTCGGCACCCGTGTCCTGCAGTTCCAGCAGAGCAGTGAGCTGGTCGGAGACGACGTCTCGCAGCTCCAATCCCAGCTGGAAGAGCTTGGCTTTTACCACAACCGCGTGGACGGGCACTTCGGCCAGTACACCCACGACGCGCTGGCTGATTACCAGCTCAACAGCGGCCTACAGGCCGACGGCGTGTGCGGACCGGTCACCCTCCGGGCACTGAGCCTGCTGGGCCGCCGGATCACCGGCGGCTCGGCGCACAACATCCAGGAGCGCGAGCGCGTGCGCAACGCGGGCCCGAAGCTGAGCGGCAAGCGCGTGGTGATCGATCCGGGCCTCGGCGGCTCCCGCAAGGGCCGGACCGTGACCGGACGCTACGGCGACATCACCGAGGAGGAGCTTATCTGGGATCTCGCCCAGCGCGTCGAGGGCCGCATGATTGCCGCCGGGATGGAGACCATCCTCTCCCGCCCGCGGATGCACGATCCGTCGATCAAGGAACGCTCCGAGATGGCCAACGCCTTCGACGCGGACTTGGTCATCTCTCTGGCTTGTGACTCCTACGCCAATGAGAAGGCCAACGGCGTGGCAACGTTCTACTTCGGCTCTGAGTCCGGCAACTCCTCGCTCATCGGGGAGACCCTTTCCGGTTTCATCCAGCGCGAAATCGTGGCGCGCACGAACCTGACCAACTGCCGCAACCACGGCCGCACCTGGGAGCTGCTGCGCTTTACCCAGATGCCCGTCGTGCAGGTGGTGCTGGGCTACTTGACCAACCCGCACGACACGGAGATCCTCACCGATCCCGCCAAGCGCGACGACATCGCCGAGGCCATCGTCGTGGCCGTCAAGCGCCTCTACCTCATGGACGAGGACAATCTGGCCACCGGCACTTACAAGTTCGCCGAGCTGCTCGAGGCCGAGCAGTCCTAGGACTTAAAAAGCCACGGTAAACACTAAAGCCAGCGTCGAGAGTCTCGACGCTGGCTTTTGTTGTGCCCGGGAAGCCGCGGCTAGTTCTTCTCGCCCTCGATGAGGGACATGATGCGCTCGAAGTCTTCCTGGTCGCCGAATTCCACGACCATCTTGCCCTTGCGCTTGCCCATGGTCACCGTGACCTTCGTGTCGAAACGATCGGACAGCCGCTCGGCCGAGTCGGTGAAGTACTGCGGCTGCACCGGCGCCTGGCGCTTAGCCGGCTGATCGGCCTTACCCTGGCGCTTGTAGAGCGTCACGGCCTCCTCAGTGGCGCGCACGGACAGACCCTCGGCCACGATGCGGTTGGCGATTTCTTCCATCGCCTCGGCCGAATCCAGACCCAGCAGGGCGCGGGCGTGGCCGGAGCTGAGCACCCCGGCTGCCACCCGCTTTTGCACAGCCACCGGCAGGCGCAGAAGGCGCAGCATGTTGGTCACCTGCGGGCGGGAGCGGCCCAGGCGGTCGGCTAGCTCGTTCTGCGTGACCCCGAATTCCTCCAGCAGCTGCTGGTAGGCGTTGGCCTCTTCCAGCGGGTTGAGCTGCACGCGGTGGATGTTTTCCAGCAGGGCGTCGCGCAGCATGCTGTCGTCGGTAGTGTCCCGCACGATGGCCGGGACCGTGGCCAGGCCCGCCTTGGCGGAGGCGCGCCAGCGGCGCTCACCCATGATGAGCTCGAAACCGCCCTCTTCCGACGGCCGCACCACGATGGGCTGCAGGAGACCGAATTCCTTGATCGAGTGGACCAGCTCCTTGAGCTCGTCCTCATCGAAGACCGTACGCGGCTGCTTCGGGTTGGGCAGGATGTCGCCCACGGGCACCTCGCGGTAGGTGGCCCCGATAGCGGCCGGCTTCGGCTGCTTCTTCTTGCCGGTGTTCCCGGACTGGATGGTGGGAGCGCCCTTCACGCGCTTGCTCTCGGAACCGCCCTCAGCGGAGCCGTCAGCGGGCGTGCGCGAGGTGGCGTTGCCCAGGATGACTTCTGCCGCGGAATCCCCCAGGCGCGGTTTGCGGGTCGGCGCGTCCGGCCCGGACGGGATGAGCGCCGCCAGACCGCGGCCAAGGCCGCCGTGCTGCGCCTTCGGTGCCTTGCTCGCCTTGGGTGCTCCTGCTTTCTTGTCCGCCATGGTTTTAGCCTTCCTCCAATTCCGCGAAAATTTCCGGGCTTACCCCAATGGCGCCCGTGGTGGGGTGGGGGCGGTAGTCGCCCCGCTCGTCGAGTTCCCGGGCGGCCGCCACGTAGGCGCGCGCGCCGGTCGAGGACGGATCATAGTCCACGACGGTCTTGCCGTAGCCCGGCGCTTCCGAGACCCGGATGGAACGCGGGATGACGTTGCCCAGAACGACGGCGCCGAACTGATCGCGGACCTCGTCAGCGACCTGCTCGGCCAGGTTCGTGCGGGCGTCGAACATGGTCAACAGCACGCCCGAGATGTGCAGATCCTCGTTCAGGTGCTCCCGGATCATGGAGATATTACCCAGCAGTTGGCCCACGCCCTCCAAGGCGTAGTACTCGCACTGAATGGGGATGATGACTTCTTCCGCACACGTCATCGCGTTGATGGTGAGCAGGCCCAGCGAGGGCGGGCAGTCGATGAAGACGTAGTCGAATTCGTGCTCGTCCAAAAAGCCCTTGTGCAGGGCGTCGTACAGGCGGAATTCGCGCCGCACCAGAGAGACCATCTCGATCTCCGCCCCGGCCAGGTCGATGGTGGCGGGGATGCAGTAGAGGTTGTCCACGTCCGGGCATTTCTGCATGGCCTGTTCCGCGCGGCAATCGCCCAGCAGCACCTCGTAGCTGGAGTCCGTACCAGAGTTGTGCGCCGCCCCGACAGCGGTAGAGGCGTTGCCCTGCGGGTCCAAGTCGACCACCAACACCTTGTGCCCCGAATCCGCCAGTGCGGCGGCGAGGTTCACGGCGCTGGTAGTCTTGCCGACACCGCCTTTTTGGTTGGCGATGGTGATAAGCCGGGGAGTAGTCATGCCCACTACTCTAGTTCACGCGCGGGACACGGATGACGGTGGTTCCCCGCACCGTAGTGACCTCGGCTTTACCGCCACCGGCCCGCTTAATATCCGCGGCATCCCGATCAAGCTCGTCGCGCACCGACTCGCCCTTTAAGGCGATCATCTCGCCGCCCTTGCGCACCAGCGGCAGGGACCACTTGGCCAGCTTGCCCAGCGGCGCCACCGCGCGGGAGGTTACCACGTCGCAGCCGCTCACTGCCTTCTTAATGGGGCCTTCCTCGGCGCGGCCGCGCCAGACGGTGACGTTGTCCAGGCCCAGCAGGTCCACTACCTCGTTAAGGTAGTTGTAGCGCTTGAGGAGGGGCTCGACCAGATCCAGTTGCAGATCCGGGCGCGCGATGGCCAGCGGGATGCCCGGCAGGCCGGCGCCGGAGCCGACGTCGACGACGCGGGCATCGGCAGCAATGAGCCCCTCGACCACGGCGCAGTTGAGCAGGTGGCGGTCCCAAAGGCGTGGGACCTCGCGGGGGCCGATAAAACCACGAGTGGACCCGTCCGTAGCGAGCGAGTCGTGGTAGGCCTGCGCCAGCGGCAGGCGGGAACCGAATACTACAGACGGGTCCAGTTGGGACACTCTATTCTCCGTTTTCTTGTGGTGTACTCCTGGGAAACTAGCCGAAGAGCTAGCCCTGGCGGCGCTGCTTCTTGCTGCGGTTGTCCTTCTTGCGAGCACCCGGCTTGGGGGCCGTGGTGCGCTTGAGTTCGCGCTTGGCCTCTTCCTCGGCTTCTTCCTCAGCGTCCATCTTGGCGTAGATGGTGCGGGTCTGGACGAAGGTCCAGACGGTGTTGGCCAGCATGTAGAACAACAGACCAATAGGCCAGATGAAGCCGGAGAAGACCAGCATGCCCGGCATAACCCAGAGCATCATCTTGTTCATCACGGCCATCTGCTGCTGCATCATCTCCGCGTTATCGCCCTGCGGCGCGTTGACCTTGCCGGACTGGCGACGCTTCTCCTGGCGGTTCAAGCTCATGCGCGCGTTGAAGTGGGTCAGGGTCGCAATGATGGCAATCAGCGGCACGATGATAACGGCCGCCTGGCCGACGGTGACGTCCTCGAGGACCGGGGAGTTCACCCGCAGGTTGGCCACCAGCGGAACGCCGAAGATTTTCGCGTCCAGGAACTGCTGGACCAGCTCGGGGCTGAAGATGTAGTTCGCGGTCTGGCGGTTTTGCTCCACCGTCATCGGCTCGCCGGCGGTGTGGCCCAGGCCGCCCGCCACGGAGACGGTGCGGTCGAAGGAGCGCAGAACGTGGAACAGGCCGATGAACATCGGGATCTGGGCCAACATCGGCAGACAGCCGGCCACCGGCTTGACGCCCGACTCCTTGTAGACCTTCTGCATCTCTTCGGCAGCCTTGGTCTTGTCGTTGGCGTATTTGCTGCGGATCTCCTGCATCTTCGGCTGGATCTCCTGCATGCGGCGCGAGGACCTGATCTGCGTGATGGCCGGCTTAACCATGATCGCCTTCAAGGTCCACGTCAGCAGAACAATCGCCAGGATCCAGGTGATACCGGCCGCTGGGTCGAGCACGAAGCTCAGCAGCCAGTGCCAGAACCACAGGACGGCCGAAATAGGCCAGTAGATGATATTAAGCACTGAAACGAATTCCTAAGTTTTCTTCTTTACTGGATCAAACCCGCCGGGATGCCACGGGCCACACTTTGCCAAGCGCGCCAGTGCCATCCCGGTGCCACGCACGGCCCCATGCACCGAAATAGCTTCCAGTGCATAAGCGCTGCAGGTCGGTTCGAAACGACAGGTCGAAACCAGTTTAAGGCCTGATAAATGTTTTTGGTAGAAGCGCACCATAGCAACCAACGGCTTCGCTACGCCACGAGCAGCCGGGATTTCTTCCCCGGAGCTATTTAGGTACGACATGCGCGGGCCAAGGCCTTCCGCAGGTCGGCGTCCAGCTGGGCGCTCGTAGCACTACCACTGGCGGGCAGGGTGCGGATTACCACGTCGTAGTGCCCGGGCAGTTCGTCTCGCAGTCCGAGGCACACATGGCGAAGCCGCCGGGAGGTGCGGTGGCGAACCACGGCGTTCCCGACGGCTTTCGAGACCACCAGCCCGAAACGCGGACCTGTGACCGCGATCTCGTCACGCTGGTGAGAAGTGTCTAAGACATGCACCACGAGGGTGCGTGACCCAGCCCGGCGCCCGCCCTTGATGGTCCGACGAAATTGCGTCGGCGAGGTGAGCTTATGGGGTTTAGGGAGCACTGTTGTTTTAAGCGGTCAGCTTAGCGCGACCCTTCTTGCGACGTGCGGCCACGATGGCGCGACCTGCACGGGTGTTCATACGAGTACGGAAGCCGTGCTTGCGTGCACGACGACGGTTGTTCGGCTGGAACGTCCGCTTTCCCTTTGCCACGGTAAAACTCCTTGAAATTTGGGTGTGGAGGCGGAGAGCATAAACCCTCGCCTCCACGACGATTAGATTCCGTAAAGCGCAACCAAAGCGCGCGATCCCCGCGCGAGTTATGCATTTACGCGCAACCATAAAGTTGCGATAGACCCTGACAGACTACGTGACGAACCCACCTCGAAACAAATCGACACACAGGGGTACCCGAAATTACAAAGATGTTGTTTCGCCCAGCTAAGGCCATAGATTTGCCAGTCTTACTGGGATTGTGCCATCACCGTGACACCCACGCCGGGAAGCGACACGCGAAGGGGCAAAATCGTCCGCTAGACAGCGCCGCGATCGAAGGGGTATCAATGAAGAATCGATATTCCACAGAAAGCACTCGGGTGTGGATAAACCTTAATCGATAGTTGAGACTTACGGAGTTTCCCGAGGTCACAACCACTAAACACCCGAGTGGAGTTTATCCACACCCTATCGTATAGGCTGTGGATAAACTGATCTTTCACACCTGTGAAAACTTCTGTGGAGACCGAGGTTGACCACAAAATCCCATTGTGATTAACCCCGTGGAAAACTGTAATTTCGGCAATCCGCGCGTCCTCCGGCGCGCTTTTGACTTCTAACTGTCCCTATCCGTCAACGAGAATAAAAGGCAACGGT